>NZ_REFD01000001.1:0-112500 GCF_003688355.1 Acidovorax sp. 100
CTCGTCTAGTGTCGCTTGGCTGTGTGATTTACCTTGCATCTAGAGTTGGACCGAGTGTCAGTCGCTTGGCTTGGGCGACCTGTTCAAGGATTCTGACGATGCTCTCAGAGGCCGGTCCTGGGCCCAACAACATCGAAGATTACAGCGCGCGTGAGCGGAAGGCGATCCAGCGTATTCAGCTTGGCCTTCAACTCGGGGATTCGCTGATAGAGATGGTGGAGTTTGATTGCGCCCGCACACGCTCTACTTCGACCAAAGCTCAGCGCAGTCACGCGGACCAGATCGGCAAGTTCTCGATCTCGGGTATCCCATCGACGCGAGACTGAGGCGTCGGGCTTCTTGGGCCATATCGCCAGTCCTTTCGCTAAGCCAGTCGCGGTCGTTGCGTAGAGCCAAGCGTAAGTGGCTGGCTCAGCCATCCCGTGCAGCCTTGACACCAGAGAGCGGGTTTATCGCGATGATCGCTGCCAGGTACGTCGATAACGCAGTCGTGCGTTCTCGAACCCTGCAAGCCGCCAGGCTCATGCAGACCCACTTCCGTTCTGAGCAATGTGGTGACGGTCTGGATGGAGACCTTGCTGTAGGTGGCCGCGTCAGCCTTGGGCAATCCCTGCGCAGCAGCTTGATAAGCTGCGTCCGATCATTGCCCTTAAGCGTCTTTGGGCGTCGAGGCGTGGATAACCCGGCAGATGCAGCCCAGACCATGCCTGTTGTCGTGTCGATACCGGCCTCTCTTGAGGCTGCCGAGGTCGACAGACCGGAGGCCAGCACTTTGAAGAATTGCGCACGTCGCGGATCTACGGGACTCGGTGCCTCCCTCGCGTCTTTAGTGACCTCAAGTGCCTTCGGCGCAAGTCGCCTGATCAACGCATGCAAGCAACTGGTCGAGGTTATCGAACAGCCACGCAGCAAGAGTAAGACGTCTCAACGGATGGACGCCGGATCGCTCTGAGGCGATCTGCCGGGCGATTTCGGCACAGGCTTCATCTGCGGATGACGGAAGTCCATCCATTTGCTCGAGGTTAAGCAGCGGCGCAAGGAATGCTACGTAGGCATCGCCTGCGGCGGCATGTTTTAGACGCTGCTTTGGACCTGTGAGAAAGCCTTTTTGAGCGAGCGCGGTCCGAAATGCTGCTCCCAGCATCGGTGTAGAGAGGCGTACGTCGGATCTGCCAACGAGATCAGCCACCATCCGCGCAAGCCGCACGGTGCTGTCGGCTATAGCGGTTGGCTCCGCTGGGTCAGTGAACTGGGAGGGCGAAGGCAATACCCAGTGAAACCTTGACACACCCGTGGCCTTGAGGTTTGATGTCTCTAGCTTGCGCCCGTGGCGAAGACACACCCAGACCCCTGGCAACTGATGCTCGCGATGCCAGTACGGCGTGCTGTGCGCCTTCATGTCCTCGTCCATGCAATAGGGGCAGGCCTTGAGCGGGTGGTTTGCCGGAACCTGCTCGTGAGGAGCCCGAGTTGGAACTTCAGCCTGCCTGAAGAATTCAGGGCGGCCGCATTGAGGGTTGCATTGACTTGGTTTGTGCTGGCGAACCGAAGGTACAGCGGCAGGACTGTTCGGTGCTCTACGATGTGCTCAACGCTACCGAGTGTGTTTCCAGAAACTGCTAGGAAGTGATTGAGCCGCGCAGGAAAGTCGTGGGCGCATCCCTGGTTTGGATGTCCAAAAAGCAATCGACATGTCGTTGATGCCAGTCGTTGTCCACTGGCGCGGTGATACCGGCTACACAGGCTGAATAGCGTTTCGTCTGGCAACCAGGACTGAGGTAGCCCTAGCTCGATTGTGGCCAGCATCGTTCTCGCGCCATCAGTTGGCAGGACTACGACATCCTACGGAGGTGTCTACCGGCCTGGGACGTTTTCCTGCGGCGTTCGATTGCGACAAGTTCCTGCGCACGCAGCGCTGCTTTGGAGGCCCTTTTGATCTGCCAAGCGCCGGTGGCAAGTAGGATGATCGAGTAACCCGACCACATCAGTACGTCAAGATGGTCCTTGCCTGGAAGCGGTGCGACGGAGACGCACACGCAGAACGCAGCCAGAGCCAGCATACTGATCCCAAAATGCCGCTGCCTGTTGGCGAGGGCCTGAGATGGTTCGTTCAGTGACTCGCCAACTTCTCCCGCGAGTCCCTCAAGGCGCTCACTCATCTCCCGTTTGCCCGCGTGATCTATCAACCAAGCGCCAAGGAACATCAGCACGATGGCCAGGACGCCGAGCGCTAGTCTCCAAAATGGTAACGATGTAGAAAGCGGAGATAGCGCTGTAATCGCAACCATGCACCCGCTAGCAAGGATAAGCAGCGTGGTACCGGCAAGACGCTGACGGCGACGCAGCCCTAGAGTGCGAGGATCTGGCTGATGCAGCAGCAGATCCTGCAGTGCCTCATCCAGCAATATGGCAGTTTCGCTCGCAACATCAGGGGGAGGAGGGCGATTCACAACTCAGGCCGCCATCTGCAGAGTTTCGTTCAGCAGGTGTGCGTCGATCTGCTCTCGTGACGCGAACTGCAGGTACAAGTGCTTGACGAGCAGTGCCTTCTTCTCGGGATGCAGCTTGACGCCCCGCATTCTTGCCCAGTCGTCTACTGATTCTGAAATCTTCATGGCCAAATCCCAGTTCAGCAATCGACCAGCCGCTGTCTTACCTGGTTCGTCGGTAAGAACCTTGAGTACGTCAAAGCCGGCCGCACCGAGCTTCAAGAGTCGCTCTGCGCCGAGAGAGGTCTGGTCCGTTTCGATCATGCCGACGACTGATCTGCTGGTGCCGAGCACCGTGGCCACCGCTTCTTGGCTGAGCTTCAATCGTTTTCGCTCGGAAGCGAGACGAGAGCCAAACATTGTGAGTACTCCTTGAATGTACGGATGCTATCAAAATTTTGAGCACATGTCGCAATTTCGATCATATGCACAAAATTTTGACAAATGTTGGAATAAGAGAGACGATTCAGCATGCCATCTCTCAGAACGCCGACCGAGGCCCGCGCCTGGCTGCTACGCCACGGTGTAACCATTACGGAGTGGGCCCATGTTCATGGGTTTAAACCGTCAGTCGTGGCCTCGCTCTTGGCCGGACGGTCGCAGGGTAACTGGGGGGAAGCGCATCAAGCGGCAATCGCGCTGGGGCTGAGATCGCCACCGGCACCCGATGAGGAGCATCCGCTGGCTTCAGCCCAGCCGCAGGCTGCGCAGCTAAATCACGGAGGAGTTCCTTCATGACCTGACCCACAACCTCAACAATCGTGGGATAAAAGCACCACGCCCGGAGACCTCGCCAAAGGTCACCGGGCGTGTTTGGAATGTGCGAGCCAGTTCTTGACAAAGCGGCTTGGTTCGACTTTCCATCAAATCGCGTCTCCTGTCAATCCGTTTCGAGGAACCGGATTGCATCGCGTTGCTTGTCCCGAACTCGACCTTTCGGCTGCGGCCGATGCTTGGAGACGGAGATGGAAAAGCACAGGCTTACGGAGTCCCGCTATCGAACGATCCTGAGGCGCCAACTGACACCGACCTTTGGGCCAGGTTATGAACCCTCGATCAAGGCATGCCGTGAAGAGGCGCCCGCTAAGAGCAGTCCCGCGACCGTATGGTCTGACCTATTGCAGCGAGAAATACACACATTGTCGGAGCCCGAGCGATACGTCCTTGCGGTCCTGCTCTACTGCCCCTGGCTCGTGGACCTGCAGGAGCAGCGCATGTTGCCAAACGTTCCGGCTGCCCACCCGCTGGAAGGGCACCCACTTGCTGGCCCTATGGAACTGAAGCGGTTTCGAGGCACTCTGGCAGTAGCCGCCGATCTGCACCACATGCACTTTCATCCCGTCGTCACGTGGACCACCGAGGGCAAGGAAAAGCGCGAGACACCCGGCTGCTGGATCGGCGATTTCCTCGTGTTCCTGAAGGACGCGCAAGGACTCTACTGCGTCAACTTCAATGTCAAGCAATCGCGGGGCGAATTCACCGTTCCGGCGGTGGGTGTGACAGTAAAGACCAACATGAGGCGCGCTACGGTAAGAGAGACTGGAAGGCATGAAGTAGAGAAGCAGGTCTACGCAGAAGTTGGCATTCGTACCGTTGAAGTGGCTGCCGATGAGCTCCCGAGCATCTTGGTTGCCAATCTGCGATGGGCACAGAGCTGGCAGCGGCGAAAACACGGCCTCTCGACTGCGCAGCAGCAAATCGTCCTTGACGCGCTCAACGATGGCCTAGATAGGTATGAGTCGGCGTTGGACGTGATGAACGGTGTGGAAGTCTCCCATGGCATTGACCTGTATCGGCAAAAAATTGTTCTAGCGCACGGTGTCATGGCTCGAAAGGTCCGCCTTGATCTATTTGAATGTCACTTCTTCATAGACAAGCCGATGCTCCCCGAGCAGCAGGATGTACTAAAAGTGTTTGCTGACTGGTTCAGGCGGCCGACATGAGCATCACTTCTGGAACTGTCATCCACGCGCCAAAGGGGTTCCATGAACTAGCAACCGGAGCAACTTACTTCTTTCTGCGTAGCAGTCCGCAAACGAAGATTGTCACGCTGCTGGAGTTTGTGGAACGCCCTGCAAAGGTAGTTGTCGGCGAAAGTAAGAAAGATGAGGGCGGAGAAGATGGAATGAGAAAGAAGAGGCGGAGACGGACGGTCACTCGGTTGCCGTTGCCATTGCCAATTCCGATCCATCTGCCCCGCGACGTATGGGAGAGTGGCTTGCTACGGGGGATGGTCGTCGCTGGAGAGGCCAAGACAATGCCGCCTTGGCTTGATGCTCTCGAAGGATTGGACTTGGCGGAAATCGACCTACACCGCACCGACGCCGCGAAGCTACATCGGGACAGGGTCGATGACAAGCTCTTTTGCATCTCGAAGCTGGTGGCTGAGGCGCCCGAGATTTTGGACCATGAGAACCTCGACAAATACATCAATGCTCATGCGCGCAGCTTGATGCCCGTCCAGAATGAGACGCGCGTCAGATTGTGGTTTTACGTGTACCTAGTCTTCGGTCGAAACAGGGACGCGCTTCACTATCCGATCCATCGCATTGGGCACTGGGACCGAATGGCGCCTGAGCATGCGCAAGACGAGAAACGTGGCGCTCCGGGCCGCAAAGGCGGCTACAACACCACAACGGAAATGCGGCAGATGATCATCGAGTCATATCCGCGTCGCGCAGGAATTGGTGTCAGCGACGATCAGGTCTACACGGACGCGATGACAAAGGACTTCGGGTGTAAGTCACGAATCGTGTGCCGAGGCCATGTAAAACAGTTTGAGTTGTATCACCCTGAAGGAAAGGCGTTTCCGCAGATTGGAGCGTACTTCTACTACGTCAATCAGCACTTCAGGCCACACCTAGTGCGTGAAACGCGGCTAGGAAAGAAACGGGCGCAGTCCAAGTTCAAACCCGCTCTCGGTAGTTTTACCGAATCGGCCTGGAATTTGATGCAACGTGTCGAAGCAGATGGGTATCGTGTTTTCGACTTACCCAAAGGCTACATTGAAGGCAGCGACCTTCCGGCGTTAGTTGTAGTCACTATACGAGACGTCGCCAGCGGAAAAAAGGTTGGCATCGGGTTCTCCCAGGGCAGCGAAACCGCTGCTGCTTACCGCATGGCGCAGTTCTGCGCAGCAATTGGTCTGGAAGCCTTCGGGGCGCTTCTCGGTCTGAAAATCAAAGACAGTGCAAAGGGCGTTTCTCCGCACATGGTCACCGATCGAGGACCTGGTGCGACGGCTGGAGGGCTCCCGCGCGATGCGGAACTGCTGCCCGTGGTTCGGCAGCTCACGCCGTCCTATTCAGGCAAGTCAAAGGCCATTGTGGAGACATCCAATCCAAAGACACCGTCCGACGACGAAGCTCCTTCATTTCGCCGATCCAACCAGACGACCGTAGCACTCGCACGGCGTGAGGTCGGCAACCTGCTGGCCTACAACGAATTGACGCAGGTCGCTAACCGGGTAGATCCGGAGCTGGAACATCGCGTAAGCCGCCTTAGCCCCAATGGGGTCTGGGACGCGATGGACTCGGTAGGGCGCAATGACGCCGTCCAGGTGAACTTCGAGTCTGCAGTCCGCGGCTACCTGGACCTTGTGCCAGCGAAACTGAAAGACGGCTACCTGGAGATAGCAGGACGCAGGTACTACTCAAAGTCGGAAGCTTTTATGGAAGCTCTTTCCGCCGTGAAGGGCGGAGGCCGCCAGATAGATGTGAAAGTCTACGTCTTGAACTGCTGCATTCGGCATGTTTGGTTCGAGTGGAAAGGCAGGCTCGTTCAGCTAGACGTTCGGTATCCGACGCCCGTTTCTAAGGAAGTGATGGATATGTCGCTCGACGAAGCCGTCGAGTTCGACGCGCACATGCAAGGCCGCATCAAGGAGCACACGGAACATAAGCGCGGCGCAAGGGTCTTTTTCGAACAAGACTACAAGGAGCAGACCGGAGAAGAACTGGTGTCCGGCAGTCGCGTTGTCGGGCGACCCAAGCGTGGCGGTGCTGTAGCCCAACGGGAGGCCAAGGAGGCGAAAAATAGCGCTGTGGGGCGCAAGGTAGCGTGACCAAGATTGATCCATCAATCTGGGCTGGGCGGTACGAAGACGCCCTCAAGCCTGGAGTTATCAAATCTCGAGGCGAGAGCCGAGGCAGGCCTTTGCAGTCCCATATGACGTTGGACGTTGAAGCAGCATGTAAGGCAATTCGGGAAGGGATGGAAGAGGTAGTTCTGGTAACTGCTCAGGTGGAGGCAATCGCGACAACCCTGATCCAAAGAGCAAGGGCTCATGCCGTGGATATCTATAAGGATCCACATGCTGTACTGAAATTTGCGTACCACGGAACAACGATTGAGGACTTTGTTACACCGATGTTCCTGACGGGACTGGCTGGGGTCGGCAAGTCAAGCCTTCGAATCGTGCTCCGAAGGGTGCTTTCAGGACGCAGAATGGTTCAGATAGATGCGGCACATCCTGCTGTGCCCCTGATCGATTTCATCGACGGCAATATCGGTAGGAAGACCGGCCCCTCTGCCGTCGTGAAGAGCTTGATTGAAGAAGTCTTGGGCATCGGTGACATGGACGGTAAGGGAGGGGCGGTTGAAGAGTGCGCCCGTGTCATCCGCCTCAGCGGTGCGTGTCTCCTCGGTGCGGATGAAACGCAGTTCATGGCGCAGTCAGCCTCTGCAGCAACACTGATAACTCGCACCTTGCTGAGTCTCGCGAATCTCCAGGTTCCTTGGTTCGTGATCGGAAACTACTCTTTGGGGTGGAAGCTGTGTGAACGCGATCCCGAGGCGACGCAACGTCTTATCCATGACCCTGTGATCATGATGCCCGATCCGCCCGAGTCCTCAGATTGGGTAAATCTTTTGGCTGAGTACCAGGTCGTGTTAGCGGAGGTGCTGGACTTTGAGTTGTTGACCTATCAAGTTGAACTCTGGAATCTCAGCGCTGGCCTAAAGCGCGAGCTCGTCAGCCTTCTCGTGACCAGCTACCGCATATCTCGGCATGGGGGAGACTCGCAGATTTCCTGGTCACACGTACGCCGAGCTTTCGCCTCTGCATCTTTTAGTGTTGCGCGTGCCGACATAAACGCCTTGATCTCAAATGCTGGGCAGGGAGGCAAACTCAAGAAGGGTTTACGGTGCCCATTCGATGGTCCCGAGATCCAGGCCGCCATCAGCACGTATTCAGAAAAGCTCCGCGAGGCACGTGCTGAAAAGGTGGCAATCGCCACTGTGAAAGCGTCTATGAACCGGCAAGAACGAGAGGCTATCGAGAACATTGAAAAAGCCGCCGAGCCCTCGCGAGCATCGCCGGCGCAAGTCATCAAGATGCCAAAGAGTCGTAAACCTCGTACGCTCGAGGGCATGCAGGAGGCGGCTCAAGATTTCTTGGCATCGCTGGCAAAAGATCCGTCTGCAAAGACCTAGCCTCGCATTTCCTGAGCACTTTGCTGGGCAGCCTAGGAGCCCTTCTCGAAAGGCCAGCTCAGTCGCTTCGTGTGGGTATCGTCGGTAGGCGGCAACTGAAACGGCGCAGTTCTGTGTAGGGTCGGCGTCGGAACCGTTAGCGTTCTTCAGCTCGGGAAACATTTGGCGCGGCGGTCAGTCGTGAATTTGTACTGAGCCGCTTCGCATGCACGGCGTCTCGGATCTGACTTGGACTTCCGACGGACTATATTTACGATGGCGCAAGGTCTCCCTTCTGTTTGGCAATCTCCGACGAACTTTCGCGCAATGCGCAAGTGTCGAAAAATCAACAGCTTATGAGCGGTGATCTCGACGCACTTTATTTGTCCGAGTCAAAAAAAAGCGGTCCGTTCGACAAGTCACTCCACCGTGACGCTCTTGGCCAAATTTCTGGGCTTGTCCACATCCGTCCCCCGCGCGCAGGCCGTGTGGTACGCCAGCAGCTGCAGCGGCACCACATGCAGCAGCGGACTCAAGGGGCCGTAGTGCTCGGGCATGCGGATGACGTGGATACCCTCGCTGCTCTCGATGCGGGTGTCGGCGTCAGCCAGCACGTACAGCACACCCGCGCGCGCGCGCACCTCTTGCATGTTGCTCTTGAGCTTTTCGAGCAGGGTGTCGTTGGGTGCTACGGTGACCACGGGCATGGCGCTGGTCACCAGGGCGAGGGGGCCGTGCTTGAGTTCGCCGGCCGGGTAGGCCTCGGCGTGGATGTAGCTGATTTCCTTGAGCTTCAGGGCACCTTCGAGGGCGATGGGGTAATGCAGCCCCCGACCCAAAAAGAGCGCGTTTTCCATGCGCGCAAAGTCTTCGGCCCAGCTGATGATTTGTGGCTCCAGCGCCAGCACGGCCTGCAAGGCCACAGGCAGGTGGCGCATGGCCTTGAGGTGCGCAGCTTCCTGCTCGTCATTCAAACGACCCTTGGATTGGGCCAGCGCCAGCGTCAGCAAGAACAGGCCTGCCAGCTGGGTGGTGAAGGCCTTGGTGCTGGCCACGCCAATCTCGACCCCGGCGCGCGTGATGTAGGCCAGCTTGCATTCGCGCACCATGGCGCTGGTGGCGACGTTGCAGATGGTGAGCGTGTGCTGCATGCCCAACGACTGCGCGTGGCGCAGAGCGGCCAGCGTGTCGGCGGTTTCGCCGCTTTGGCTGATGGTGACAACGAGGGTGCGCGGGTTGGGCACGCTGGTGCGGTAGCGGTATTCACTGGCCACTTCCACTTGCGTGGGGATGCCAGCAATGTCTTCCAGCCAGTATTTGGCGGTGCAGCCGCTGTAGTAGCTCGTACCGCAGGCCAGGATCAACACGTTGTCGATCTCCTTGAAAACACGCCAGGCGGCCGCGCCGGGCTCGCCATGCTGGCCTGCGCCGTCGAACAGCTCGGGCACGATGCCGGCCAGGCCTTCCAGCGTGTCGGCAATCGCGCGCGGCTGCTCGAAGATTTCCTTTTGCATGTAGTGGCGATAAGGCCCCAGCTCGGCCGCGCCACTGTGGGCGAGCACGGTGCGCACTGGGCGCTGCTCGATGGTCAGCGCGTTGCCGTCCTTGCCTACGATCCAGTAGCGGCCCAGCTGCAGGTCCACCAGGTCGCCTTCTTCCAGGTAGATGATCTGGTCGGTCACGCCCGCCAGGGCCATGGCGTCGCTGGCCAGAAAGTGCTCGCGCGACGCAGATGCGCCAGCGGTGGCGTCTTTGCCCACCCCCAGGATCAATGGGGACCCGGCGCGTGCCCCCACCACGCGGTGGGGTTCGTCCTTGTGCATGACGGCGATGGCGTAGGCGCCGTGCAGTTCGGCCACGGTGGCCTGCACGGCTTCGAACAGGTCGCCGCTGTAATGGCTGTCCACCAGATGGGCGATGACCTCCGTGTCGGTCTGGCTCGCAAACACATAGCCGCGTGACTGCAGTGCCTTGCGCAGTTCTTCGTGGTTTTCAATGATGCCGTTGTGCACCAGCGCCACGCGACCTGCGCCTTGGACCTGCGCGTCTGCGCCCGTGCCGTGGCTGAAATGCGGATGGGCGTTGTGCACGGCGGGCGCGCCGTGCGTGGCCCAGCGGGTGTGGGCGATGCCAGTGGCGCCGTCGATGTGCTCGGTGCTCACCTGCTCCAGCAGCTCGGCCACGCGGGCTGTGCTGCGGGCGCGCTGCAGGCCGGCAGGGCGCGTGGCGTCGAGGCTGGACGCATGCACGGCCACGCCGCAGGAGTCATAGCCCCGGTATTCAAGCCGCTGCAGGCCCTGCACGAGGATGGGAACGATGTTGCGCGTGGAGACTGCGCCGACGATGCCGCACATGGTGGTTGCCCTTGGGTTGGATTCGATGGGGCGATCGTAGGCAGCAAAGAGAAAAATTATTCATTGATATTTGCACAAAAATGAACTTAAATTTCACCAATTCATACCGATGAAATTATCATTCATTTTTTATTAATTGATGGAATCCATATCTCTCGATGCGATCGATCTCCAGCTGCTCAACCTGCTGCAAACCGATGCCGCACAAAGCAACCAGGCCCTGGCCGAACAGGTGCACGTGTCCCCGCCCACCTGCCTGCGCCGGGTCAAGCGCCTGCACGATGTGGGGCTGATCGAGCGGCAGGTGGCCATCCTGCAGCCCGACCGACTGGCAGCGCTGCAGGGCCATGGGCTGGGGTGCATCGTGGAGGTGTCGCTGGACCGCCAGGGCGCAGAACAACTCGACGCGTTCGAAGCCCGCGCCGTGCAGGAGGCCGCGGTGCAGCAGTGCTGGCGCGTGTCGCCGGGGCCCGACTTTGTGCTGGTGGTGCACACGCGGGACATGCCGGGCTACCTGGCGCTGTCGCAGCGGCTGTTCACGGGCGACGCCAATGTGCGCAATGTGAAGGCGTTCTTCGCGACCCGGCGGGCAAAATTTGAGACAAAAGTGCCAGTAGCGCTAGATTGATATGCGCTAGCCGCTATCAATTTATTAGCAAAAACACCTGCACCCTCACCGGCGCCCTCTCACCACCTCGCCCCTCAGCCCCACCCCTGACAGGCCCGGCAGCACATCCCACAACCCAGCAACGTCATCCATGCGCCTCATGGGAAAGGAGCACGGTCATTTCTTGCTGGTATCGCCTGACCGGGCGTTGTAAGCTCCCCCGCACTTTCAACCTACCTGGCCGGTGGATGCCCGCGTGGCAGCACCGCCCTTCTCCTGCACCCCCATGCCGACGCCCCGCCGCCAGATGCCACGCCGCATCTACCCCTTGCGCATCCTGGGCATGGGGCTGGGCGGCATGGTGGTGGCGGTGGTGCTGTGGGAGCGCCAGGCGTCCGCCGCAGCCTGGGTGGCGCTGCTGCTGCCAACGCTGGTGTGGCCGCATGTGGCCTACCTGCTCACCCGCCGCGCCGCCGACCCCTATGCCGCCGAAGTGCGCAACCTGCTCATCGACTCGGCGCTGGTCGCTGCGCTGGTGCCGCTGATGCACTTCAACCTGCTGCCCAGCGTGATGTTGCTCACCTTGACCATGGTGGACAAGATCACGACCGGCATCCGGGGGCTGTGGGTGCGCGCCCTGTGGGTGATGCTGCCGGCCGGTGTGGCCAGCACGGCGGTCATGGGCCTGCACTGGGCGCCCGAGACCTCCATGCGCGTGATGGTGGCCTGCTTGCCGGTGATGTCGCTGCACACGCTGTCGGTCAGCGTCGTCAGCTACCAGCTCATCCGGCAGTCTGCGCGCCAGAACCAGATGCTGGACGAACTGCGCCGCGTGGACGCGCTGACCGGCCTGTTCGGGCGCGGCCACTGGCAAGAACAGGCGGAGGCCGCACTGCGCCGCCACCACACCACCGACGAGCCCGCCTGCATGCTGATGCTGGACATCGACCATTTCAAGGAGATCAACGACGCCTACGGCCACACCGTGGGCGACGAGGTGATCCGCGCGCTGGCCCATGTGGTGCGGGGCAACGTGCGCGCAGGCGACTGCGCGGGGCGCTACGGCGGGGACGAGTTCGCCATCGTGCTGCCCGGCATGCAGGCCCGGGACGCCCTGGCCATTGCCCAGCGCATCCGCGAGCAGACCGAAGGCGTGCGCCTGCGCAGCCTGCCCGAATTGCGCATCACCAGCAGCATCGGCGTGGCCCCGGCCGACCACCGCCACAGCAGCCTGCGCGCGTGGATCGACGCGGCGGATGCGGCGCTGTACGTCGCCAAGAACGGCGGACGCAATCAGGTGGCGGGGTGCATGGAACCGGCGCTGGTGCCGGCGGTGTAGCCACCAGCACTGCGTGCAGGTTCAGGACTCGTCGGCGGCAACTGCAGGATTCACCGGCCACTGCACCCGCACCGTGCAACCGCCCCCCAGCACCGCCGTCGCACTGATCTGCGCACCGTGGCGCTGCGCAATGGCACGGCACAGCGCAAGCCCTGTGCCCACGCCCTCGAACTCCGTCTCGCGGTGCAGGCGCTGGAACACGCCAAACAAGCTGCCCGCGCGCGCCGGGTCAAAGCCCACGCCGTTGTCCTGCACGGTGAAGGCGCCCTGGCCTGCGGGTGCCGCGTCCGCCGACACCGTGATGCACGGGTGCCCCACGGAGCGCGTGAACTTGAGGGCGTTGCCCAACAGTTGCACCAGCAGATCCTGCAGCAGCGTCGGGTCGGCCCACAGCGTGGGCAAATCGGCGCCCACCCGCCGTTCCACCGCGCGTCCGACCTCGGCCGGGGCCAGTGTGGCGCGCGCCTGGGCCATGGCATCGGTCAGCGGCACGGGCTGCAGGCGCAGCGGCGCACGGCTGGCACGCACCAGGGCTTGCAGGCCGTCGATCATGAGCCCCATGCGCCGAGCCGAGTGGTCCATGGTGGCGAGGAAGCCCAGGGCCTCTTGCACCTCAGCACCCTGCACCACCTCGGGCGGCAGGTCGCCCAACACCTCGCGCACCAGCGTTCCGTAAGACGTCACGTGCCGCAGCGGCGCGCGCAGGTCGTGCGAGACGGCGCGCAAGAACTCCTCTTGCGCAGCCGCCATATCGGCCACCTGCTGCTGGCTGCGGGCCAGTTCGGCGCGCAGCTGTTCGGGGGTCATGTCTGCACCAGCCACTTTCATCTCCCGCCGCAGGCCACAGAAGCGTGCACGGCACAACGAGGCGCCAACGCGCTACGCACGAAGACGAAGGCGCAGGCGAGGACAGCCAGCAAGGGCCGCCCCGCAGCAAAGGCTGTCGTCCCCCTGGAGGGGGAAGGCGCGAAGCGACTCAGGGGGTGCTTCATTTTTTCGGGCGGGACCAGTTGGCAATGCTGACTTGCTTGCCCCGCGCCACGCTCAACGCGCCGGGCGCCGTGCTCTTGGTGATGGTGCTGCCGCCGCCCACCGTGCCGCCTGCGCCAATGGTCACGGGCGCCACCAGCACGCAGTTGCTGCCCACATGCACGTCGGCCTCGATCACCGTGCGATGCTTGTTGGCGCCGTCGTAGTTTGCGGTAATGCTGCCTGCGCCGTAGTTCACGCGCTCGCCCACTGTGGCGTCGCCCAGGTAGGCCAGGTGGTTAGCCTTGGCGCCGTCGGCCAGCGTGCTGTTTTTCACTTCCACAAAATTGCCGATGTGCACTTCGCGGCCCAGTTGGGCGCCGGGACGCAGGCGGGCAAAGGGGCCGATCAAGGCGCCCTCGCCCACGGTGGCTCCGGCCTTTTCGCCGTCGATGTGGGTGTAGGGGTGGATCACCGCACCTGCCGCAATGCGCGCATTGGCAATGCAGCAGTTCGCGCCAATGCTCACGCCCTCGCCCAGCTCCACGCGGCCGGTGAAGACGCAGTTCACGTCGATCTCCACGTCCTGCCCGCAGACCAGCTCGCCGCGCACGCCGGTGCGGGTGTCGTCGCGCAGGTCAAAGCGGGCGGGGTCGGCCAGGCGCACGCCTTGCTCCATCAAGGCTCGGGCCTGGCGCAGCTGGTGGGCACGCTCCAGCTCGGCCAGTTGCAGCGGGCTGTTGACGCCCGCCACCTGCAGCGCGTCGGTGATGCGGTGGGCCACCACGGGCACGCCGTCGGCCACGGCCATGGCGACGATGTCGGTGAGGTAGTACTCGCCCTGGGCGTTGTGGTTGGTCAGCCGCGCCAGCCAGGGCGTGAGCAGCCGCGTGGGCACGGCCATGATGCCGCTGTAGACCTCGGTGATGGCGCGCTGGGCGTCGGTGGCGTCCTTGTGCTCGACGATGCCTTGCACGGCGCCGTCGGCGTTGCGCACGATGCGGCCGTAGCCGGTGGGGTCGGGCAGGGTCACCGTCAGCAGGGCCAGCTTGCTGCCTTCGCTGGCGGCCACCAGGGCGCGCAGGGTGTCGGCTTGCGTCAGCGGCACATCGCCCGACAGCACCACGGCCGTGCCGTCGTCGCGCACGTGCGGCACGGCCTGCTGCACGGCGTGGCCGGTGCCCAGCTGGGGCTCCTGGCGCACAAACTTCAGGTCAAAAGTGCCGGTAGCGCTAGTCGTGCTTACGGTAGCCGCTTCTACTTCTGTAGCACCATGGCCTGTGATGACAATGGCGCTGCGGGCCTGCACGTGCGCGGCCTGGTCCAGCACGTGGTGCAGCAGCGGGCGCCCGGCCAGGCGCTGCAGCACTTTGGGGACGCGGCTTTTCATGCGCGTGCCTTTGCCGGCCGCCATGATGAGGATGTCGAGTGGGGTCATGAAAATGGAATGGGGGTTGCGCAGCACAAGCCCGGCGCGCGGGCGTTGGGTGGATTATCGGCTGCAGCCCACGGGGCACAACACGCTATCCAGTCCATAGCTAACTGCACATGATTGACTAGCGCTTGCGGCCTTTTTAACCCCAAACCTGTCGCAACGACGGCGCTACAGCAGCGGCATCAAGCGTGGCGGGGTGTCGTAGTACTCGGCAATGCGCGCCAGCGCGCGGGTGTTGAGCAGGCGCAGCCGCCCGTTTTTCAGCTCGTGCAGGCCCAGCATGGCCAGGCGCCGCAGCGTCTTGTTGGTGTGCACCAGCGACAGCCCGAGTGCATCGGCAATGTGCTGCTGGTTGAGCGGGAAGGCCACCGAGCCATCCTCCACTAGCCCGATACGGTCGAGCCGGCGGTACAGGTGCATCAGCAGCATGGCCACACGCTCGGTGGCGTTGCGGCGGCCGGCGGTGAGCAGGTTGTCGTCCACATGGCCCTCTTCGTGCGCCGACAGCCAGGTGATGTCGTAGCCCAGGCGCGGGTGCTCGCGAAACAGCGCCCACAGGCTGTCGTTCTGGAACACGCACAGCGAGCAGTCGGTCAGCGCCTCGATGCCGTGGGCCGACACATCGCCAAACTCCTGCTGCAGGCCTACCAGGTCACCGGGCAGCAGGAAGTTGAGGATCTGGCGGCGCCCGTCGCTCAGCGTCTTGTAGCGAAACGCCCAGCCCGAATACAGCGTGAACAGCTTGGCGTTGGTCTGGTTCTCGCGCACCAGCGCACCGCCCGCTTCCACGGCAAGGCTGTCGGTGCGAAAGCCTTCGATGAAATCCAGCACCTCCGGCTTCACGGGTGTGAAGGCCCCAGTCTTGCGCAATCGGCAATCGCGGCAGGCCGGAGGGCAGACATTGGGGGGCAAGGTGACGTTCATGAGGAAGCGATTCTAGGGATGGAAATCACGCAGAAACAGCTCGTTGCAACAAAGCTGCGCGCAATGTGCAACGGCTGTCTCCTCTATGTCTTTTGACATTGCGCAGGCACCATGCGCCACCTACATTGGGCTGCATCTATGAACCTATCCCCTGCCCTGTACGAGGTGCTCTACGTGAGCACCATCGCCCCCGATCAACCGCTGAGCGTGGTGGCCGAGATTGCAGGGCGCGCGCGCTTTGTGAATGCCGAGCTGGACATCACGGGCCTGTTGATCTTTGACGGACAGCGCTTTTGTCAGCAGCTAGAAGGCCCGCAAAAGGCCGTGCTCAAGCTCATTGAACGCATCCGCAACGACCCCCGCCACATCAACGTCGAGGTGTTGCACCACGGCCCGCTGGCGGGGCGGCGCTTTCAGCACTTCAGCCTGGCGTTCAGCACCGTAGAAGATGTGGATGCACTGGCCCGCATGGAGCTGCTGGATGGGGAAGCGGCCATCGCCGCATTTGAGATCGTGCGGGGCGAGCTGGTGATCTGACCGGCCTCCTCGCGCTTCTTTCATTCAAACCATCACGCGGCCTCGGTCCAGCGCCGCAGGATCAGCGTGGCATTCACGCCGCCAAAACCAAACCCGTTGAGCATGGCATGCGTGAGCGCCATGGGCCGGGGCTGCAGGGCCACCAGGTCCAGCCCCTCGGCCAGCGCATCGGGCGTGTGCAGGTTCAGCGTGCCGGGCACCACCTGGTCGCGCAGCGCCAGGGTGGTGAAGATGGCGGCCACGGCGCCCGCCGCCCCCAGCAGGTGCCCGGTGGCCGACTTGGTCGAACTGATGGCCACCTGCGCGCCCGCGCCGAACACCCTGCGGATGGCGGCCAGCTCGCCCCGGTCACCCACACCGGTGGACGTGGCGTGAGCGTTCAGATGCTGCACGTCCTGGGCCGTGAGCCCTGCCTGCGCCAGCGCGGCCCACATGCTGCGCGCGGCGCCGTCACCGTCTTCGGGGCCTGAGGTAATGTGGTACGCGTCGGCCGACGTGCCGTAGCCCACCAGCTCGGCCAACGGCTGTGCGCCGCGCGCCAGGGCATGGTCCAGCGCCTCGATCACCAGCATGCCTGCGCCCTCGCCCATCACAAAGCCGTCGCGCTGCGCATCGAACGGGCGCGATGCCTGCTCCGGCGTGTCGTTGAACGCCGTACCCAAGGCCTTGGCCGCCGCAAAACCGCCCAGGCTCACACGGTCGATAGCGGCCTCGCTGCCGCCGCACACGGCCACATCGGCCTCGCCGCTGCGGATCAGGCGTGCGGCATCGCCAATCGCCTGCACGCTGGCGGCGCACGCGGTGACCGGCGCCCCCAGCGGTCCCTTGAGCCCGTGGCGGATCGACACCTGCCCAGCCGCCAGATTGACCAGGAACGACGGCACCGTGAACGGCGATAGCCGCTGCGGCCCGCGCGTGTCGGTGGTGCGCACGGCCTCGGCAATCGCACCAAAGCCGCCGATGCCCGAGGCGATCACCGTGGCCGTGCGCTCACGCGCTCGCTCGTCGGCCGGCGGCCAGCCCGCCTGCGCCAGCGCCTGCTGCGCGGCGCCCAGCGCAAAGGGGATGAAGCGGTCCATCTTGCGCTGGTCTTTGGACGAGACGATGGCGTCCACATCCCAGCCGCCCTCGGGGTCTTGCGCTATGCCGGGAACCTGCCCGGCAACCTTGGCGGCAATGCCTTCTGTCACCGCGTCCGGCAAGCGCGAGAGGCCGGAGCGCCCAGCCAGCAAGCGCTGCCACGCCAGTTCTACGCCGCAGCCCAGCGGCGACACCAGGCCCATGCCCGTGACCACCACGCGGCGCATCAGGCCACCCCCTCGTTGCTGCACATACCACTCGCTTTTTTCATGGATTCACCTCGTCAGACAGTTGGGGCACAGAGGTTCTGCACCTTTATGATTGCAATCGTCATCATAAACCGCAAACCCATTTTTGCGTACGACCGCAATCAATAAGAGGCTTCCATGAAGGTTTCCAAAGCACAGGCCGCAGAAAACCGGCAGGGCATCCTGGACGCGGCGGCCCGCCTGTACCGCGAGCGGGGGCTGACCGGTGTAGGGGTGGCCGACATCACGCGCGATGCCGGGCTTACGCATGGCGGGCTGTACCGGCATTTCGCGTCCAAGGATGTGCTGGTGCAGGAGGCGTGCACCAAGGCGTTCGACTGGTCCATCCCCGTGCTGGACGGCGAGCGGCCCCACGCCACGGTGGGCGACCGCATCCAGCGCTACCTCTCACCTGAACACCGCGACGCGCCGGGCTCAGGCTGCCCCGTGGCCGCATTGGCGGTGGACGCCGCGCGGGCGGGCGGCGGCTTGTCTGAAGTGTTTGCCCAGGGCATTGAGCGCAACATCCAGCGGTTTGCCCAGCTGCTGGCTGACAGCGCTGCCGATGCCGGCGGCGGCGCCACCCCATCGCCACAAGACCGCGCCCGCGCGATCCATGTGCTGGCCACCATGGTGGGGGGGATGGTGCTGGCCCGCGCCACTGCAGCGGCGCAACCCGCGTTGTCGAATGAGCTGATGGTGACGCTGCAGACGCAGCTGACGGACTGGCTGGACAACACATCCAGCCCCTCGAAGTAAAAAAGAACGGCCAGCGCTTGCGTCACAAGCACTGGCCGTTCTTAACAAGTCACATCACCCGGGGCAAGACGCCCCTGGGATCACGTCAGGCGCAGCAGGCGTCGCCCCAGGCGGGAGCCCCATTGCCCACCGACGCACGGCGCCACCACGTGGCAGGGCGTGCATCGGCGGCATCGCCACGCACCCAGCGGTATTGCAGGCGGCGACCGTTCAGGGGTTCGACCACCACCGCCTGGCCTGCGGCCACAGGCAGCGACTGACCGGCGCACAGAAACACGTCGCTGCCATCGCCCAGGCCCTGGCCCAGCGTGACCCAGGCCTGGCCTTCGGCGATGCGCAGGGTCATCGCGGCCTTGGGGGCCAGGGTGACGGCGGCGCCTGCGGCCACATGTCCCGCCTCACCGGCGGCAGCGCCCGTGGCGCGGGAAGATGCAAACAGATGAAGAGCGTGAGAGGTTGTCATGGCTTTCTCCGGGTTAACCCTAATACGACCGTATGGTGCGCCGGTTGCAGAACAACGTCCAATGAAAAGCACGGCACCGATTGATGCTTTTCCTGCATGAGCTGCTCAAACGGTTCTGCGCTGTAGCGGTGCTGCTATCCGAAGCAGAGCAAACCGGGCCAGGCCAGCGGCAAACCGGCCCCCAGCGCCCGCCACACCGGCCAGCGCCGTGCCCAGCGCACGTCCGCCCTGCCCTAGCGCCTGGCCCAGATCGCGCAGCGGCTGCACGACGCCACATTCCCAATCTCTGGCAGCCGTGCTGGCGGGCTGCGCCAGAGCGGGGGCTGCCACGACGTCCCAGCGGAAAGCCACCGGCTCCGCGCAGCCGGAACCGGTCCAGGCTTCCATCACCACATGCTGCCCCGGCGCAACCGTCAGCTGTTGGCCGGGCTGCAGCACGTGGTCCACAGCGGCGCCCGGCATGTCCGCCAGAACGCCACGCAAGGTGACCCACGCCTGCCCCTGGGCGATCTGCAGCACGCCATGGGTGTCGGGGTGCAATGACAAGGCCTGGCCTGTGGCCAGTTTCCAGCAACCGGCCGCGCGACGGCCAGCCGTGGCGGCGTGGACGGATTGTTGCGATTCCAGAACGTTGCGGGGGGACATGACAGGCTCCTTGGCTTCAGTAGAACGTGTTGAGGAGCCTGGATAGTGCGCTTTACACCGTACACAGTCCAATGAAAACAAGGTACGCTATTCATTCCGTCAACGCATGAATCGCACTCAGGATCACTGCCATGGCCTCTGCCGAATACTCTCCCGCCGTCTTGCGCACCCGGCCCGTGGCCACAGGGCACTGGCGCGCCTTCCTGACTGTGGCCAAACACCTGAACTTTCGCGCGGCCGCCGACGAGCTGGCCCTCACCCAGTCGGCCGTGAGCCGCCAGATCCAGGCGCTGGAAGAAGAAGTGGGCGTGCCCCTGTTCCTGCGTCACACCCGTGCTGTAGAGCTGACCAGCGCGGGCGCACAGTTGCAGCGCGCCGTGGGCCCGGCGCTGGAGCGCATGGACGCCGCCGTGCGCCTGGTGCGCCAGACGGCTGGGCGCCGCAGCGTGGCCATCACCACCTGGGCCAGCTTTGCATCGATGTGGCTGATCCCACGCATGGAGGAGTTTCAGCGCGACAACCCGGGCATCGACATCCGCATTGATGCGAGCGACGTGCAGGTGGACCTGGAAACCTCGGACGTGGACCTGGCCCTGCGCTATGCCATGCCGGCCGGGGCCACCCAGGGCGGCATCCGCCTGTTTGGCGAGCAACTGGCCGTGGTGGCAAGCCCCTGGCTGCTCAAGAGCGGCAAGCCGCTGCGCACCCCCGCCGATGTGGCGCAGTTCACCCTGATCGAGGCGGGCGACGCCCACCGCACGCACTACCTGGAATACCTGAGCTGGCGCCGCTGGTTCGACACCCGCGACCTGACCAAGCTGCAACCCCAGCGCTGGCTGTACTTCAACTACGCCCACCAGATCGTGCAGGCCGCGCTGGCCGGCCAGGGCCTGGCACTGGCGCGCATGCCACTGATTGCCGATGCCCTGGCCGCGGGCGACCTGGTGGAGGTGCTGCCCGGCCACCGCATCGACTCACCCCTGGCCTACTGGCTCATGGTGGGGCCGCGCAGCGCGCAACGGCCGGAGATCAAGGCCTTCTGCGCCTGGTTGCAAGTGCAGGCCGAGGCCACCCGCCAGGCGATTGGCGATGTGCCCGACCCGGACCTGAACGACAACCTGGACGGGTCATGAAAAAAGCGCTGGGCCCTGCGGCCTCAGCGCTTTCATTTTGATAGCTATCAGCGCTTATTCTTCTAGCGCTTGCGGCTGTTTTGACCCCAAATCAGGCCAAAGTCACCCGTGCAAACTTGCGCTTGCCCACCTGCACCACGTAGGTGCCGGCGTCCAGCTTCAGGCCCTTGTCGCTGACCACGCTGCCTTCCACGCGCACGCCGCCGCCGTCGATCAGGCGGTTGGCCTCGCTGGTCGAGGGGGCCAGGTTGGCCTGCTTGAGCAGCGCACCGATGCCCAGCGGCGCGCCAGACACGCTCACCTCGGGGATCTCGTCCGGCACGCCGCCCTTGCTGCGGTTGATGAAGTCCTGCTCGGCCGCATCGGCGGCAGCCGCGCTGTGGAAGCGCGTGGTGATCTCCTTGGCCAGCATCACCTTGGCGTCCTTGGGGTTGCGCCCGCCAGCGATCTCCGCCTTGAGCGCGGCGATGTCGGCCAGGCTCTTGAACGACAGCAGCGTGTACCAGTCCCACATCAGGGTGTCGCTGATCGACAGCACCTTGGCAAACATGGTGTTGGCGTCCTCGGCAATGCCGATGTAGTTGTTCTTGGACTTGGACATCTTGTCCACGCCGTCCAGCCCCACCAGCAGCGGCATGGTGAGCACACACTGCGGTTCCTGGCCATATTCTTGCTGCAGGTGGCGGCCCATGAGCAGGTTGAACTTCTGGTCGGTGCCACCCAGCTCCAGGTCGCTCTTCAAGGCTACCGAGTCGTAGCCCTGCATCAGCGGGTACAGGAACTCATGCACCGAAATGGACTGACCGGTGGTGAAGCGTTTGTGGAAGTCGTCGCGCTCCATCATGCGCGCCACGGTGTACTTGGCAGCCAGCTGGATCATCCCGGTGGCGCCCAGGGGTTCGCTCCATTCGCTGTTGTAGCGGATCTCGGTGCGGGCCGGGTCCAGCACCAGACTGGCCTGCTTGTAGTAGGTCTCGGCATTCACCTTGATCTGCTCGGGCGTGAGCGGCGGGCGGGTGCTGTTGCGGCCCGAGGGGTCGCCAATCAGGCTGGTGAAGTCGCCGATCAAGAAGATGACCTGGTGGCCCAGATCTTGCAGTTGCCGCATCTTGTTCAGCACCACCGTGTGGCCGATGTGGATGTCGGGGGCCGTGGGGTCCAGACCCAGCTTGATGCGCAGCGGCTGGCCGGTGGCCTCCGAACGCGCCAGCTTCTTGACCCATTCGTCCTGTGGCAGCAGCTCTTGCACGCCGCGCAGCGAGATTTCGAGGGCTTGTCTTACACCATCAGAGACCGGGGTTGTTGTAACAGCAGATTGATTCATAAGGGTTTTTTGGGATGTCTAGACAGCATGCACCGCTATACTTCAGCCCACATTGCAGAGGCGGATTCTAGTGGGCCCGCCGTTTCGACCTGTTTTTCATCAACCTGTCGAATGGCTGCAGCCTGACAGTCTGTGCTCCTGGCCCCGCCCCGCATTCACACCGGGGGTGTGCCACGGATCCGCAATCACCCTGGGGATAGACCTTTGATTCACGGCCTCACTACGGTCCGCACCGCCAGCATCGCTTTGCTTGACCGGCTGTCCCACACGATCCAACAACATCCCAAACGCATCACCGCCGCCGTCGCAGCCATTTTGCTGACGGGTGGCGGCGGCGCATTTGCTGTGGCCTCCTTCGCACCCGACCCGGCCGAGCTGCCGGTGCGCATGGTGAACTACCCGGTCGAATCGCTCGCTGAGAACCTGGTGCTGGGCCAGCTGGATGCGCCCAGTTTTTCGCTGTTCCGCTCCGAACAGGTGCGCAGCAGCGACACCCCCGAGTCGCTGCTGCAGCGCATGGGCGTGGCCGACCCGGCCGCCGCCGCCTTCATGCGCAGCGACACGCCGGTGCGCCAGAACGTGCTGGGCCGCACCGGCCGCATCGTGTCGGCAGAGACCACCGACGACCACCGCCTGATCCGCCTGACGGTGCGCTGGGTGCCGGACGACAGCGGCAACTTCCGCCGCCTGATCGTCGAGCGCACGGGCGACAACAAGTTTGCGACCCGCATCGAAACCGCCAAGATGACGACCAACAGCCGTCTGGCGGGCGGCATCATCAATAGCTCGCTGTTTGCCGCCACCGACGCGTCGAACATCCCCGACGCCGTGGCCGTGCAAGTGGCCGAACTGTTCTCGGGCAATATCGACTTCCGCCGCTCGCTGCGCAAGGGCGACCGCTTCTCGGTGGTGTACGAAACCCTGGAAGCCGATGGCGAGCCCCTGTCCAGCGGCCGCGTGCTGAGCGCCGAGTTCGTCAACAACGGCAAGACCCACCAGGCCGTCTGGTTCCAGGAACCCAATGCCACCAAGGGCGCGTACTACACGCTGGACGGCGAAAGCATGCGCCGCGCCTACCTGACCTCGCCCGTCGAGTTCTCGCGCGTGACCAGCGGCTTCAAGATGCGCCTGCACCCCATCCTGCAAACTTGGCGCGCCCACCTGGGCACCGACTTTGCAGCCCCCACAGGCACCGCCGTGCGCACCGTGGGCGATGGCGTGGTGGAGTTTGCGGGTGTGCAGAACGGCTACGGCAACGTGGTGTTCATCAAGCACCGCAACCAGCACGTCACGGTGTATGCCCACCTGAGCCGCATTGATGTGCGCCAGGGCCAGTCGGTCGAACAAGGCCAGACGCTGGGCGCCGTGGGCGCCACGGGCTGGGCCACCGGCCCGCACCTGCACTTCGAGTTCCGCGTCAACGGCGTGCACCAGGACCCGATGACCATCGTCGCCCAGAGCGAAGCCGCAGCACCGGTGTCTGCAGCCGCACGCCCTGCGTTTGACCGCCTCGCGGCCAACATGCGTGTTCAGCTGAACGCCGCTGCGCTCATCGAGCAGGCCAGCGCAGACTGATCCCCCGCACTTCCAGATACCACCCGTCAGGCCATGTCCGATCTGTACATCGGCCTGATGTCGGGCACCTCGCTCGACGGGATCGACGGCGTGCTGGCTGATTTCTCGGGCCCGCGCCTGCAGGTCACACACCACGCCAGCGCCGCCTTCGCCCCCGCACTGCGCGCCGAGCTGCTAGCTCTCAATACCCCCGGCGACAACGAACTGCACCGCGCTGCCCTCGCAGGCAACGCGCTATCCCGGGCCTATGCCGGGGTGGTGCACACCCTGCTGCAACGCAGCGGCCACCCGGCGAGCGCCATCCGTGCAATAGGTGCCCACGGGCAGACGGTGCGGCACCGCCCCCAGGAATTTGACGGCACAGGCTACACCCTGCAACTGGGCAACCCCGCCCTGCTGGCCGAGCTGACGGGCATCACCGTGGTGGCCGACCTGCGCAGCCGCGACGTGGCCGCGGGCGGCCAAGGTGCGCCGCTGGTGCCCGCCTTCCACCAGGGCGTGTTCGGCCGGCCGGACGAGACGGTGCTGGTGCTGAACATTGGCGGCATCTCCAACCTCAGCGTGCTGGGGGCAGATGGCAGCGTGCTGGGCTTCGACTGCGGCCCGGGCAACGCCCTCATGGACCACTGGTGCCAGCAGCACACCGGCCAGCCGTTTGACAAGGATGGTGCCTGGGCCGCCACGGGCCAGGTGCTGCCGGACCTGCTGGCTGCGTTGTTGCAGGAGCCGTATCTGCACAAGGCGCCCCCCAAAAGCACGGGCCGCGACCTGTTCAACCCCGCCTGGCTGGCAACGCACCTGCAGCCCTTTACGCAGGCCGCAGCGGCCGACGTACAGGCTACATTGACCGAATTCACCGCAAGCGCCAGTGCCATATGTGCTAACAGCTATCTAAACAATAGCAAAACCCTGGCCGTATGCGGCGGTGGCGCGCTCAATGGCCAGCTCATGCAGCGGTTGCAGTCCGCCTGCCCGTCCTTGCAGGTGGTGGCCACCGATGCGCTGGGCCTGCCCGCCCTGCAGGTGGAGGCCGCCGCGTTTGCCTGGCTGGCACGCCAGGCGCTGCAGGGGGCGCCAGGCAACCTGCCCAGCGTGACCGGTGCGGCCGGTAGCCGTGTGCTGGGCGCGGTGTACCCCGCCTGAACCTCCCGGTCTACACAGCCCTAGGCAGGGCGATCAGCCGTGGTCCCCGGCATCGACCGAGGCGCCTGCCTGGGTGCCGGACCGGTCTTGCGGCGACAGTTGCCAGAAGATACCGGCTGAAGCCACCGTGATCAGCCCCATGCAGGCAAACGTGGCCTGAAAGGCTTGCAGGGTCTGTGTCGTGCCGGTGGGCTGGAAGAAATCGGTGAACGCCGCCAGCACCGCTCCCGCCGCAGCCACCCCCATCCCCATGGCCACCATTTGCACCATGGACAGCAGGCTGTTGCCGCTGCTGGCCATGTCGTGCCCCAGGTCCTTGAGGGTCACGGTGTTCATGGCCGTGAACTGCAGCGAGTTCACCGCACCAAACACCGCCAGCTGCACCACATGCACCCACAGCGGCTGCGAGGGTGCCGCCAGCCCGAAGCTGGCCATGGTCACCCCCACCAGCAGCGTGTTGCCCACCAGCACCTGGCGGTAGCCAAAGCGGGTGATCAGCGTGGTGGTGAACCGCTTCATGGACATGCCTGCCACCGCCACGGGCAACATCATCATGCCCGCCTGCAGCGGCGAATAGCCCATGGTGACCTGCAGCAGCAACGGAATGAGGAACGGCATGCACGAGCTGCCCAGCCGCGCAAACAGATTGCCCAGCAGCCCGATGCGCAAGGTGTCCACCGAAAACAGGCGGGGCGAAAACAAAGGGTCGGGCCGCCGCGCCGCGTGCAGCCAGTAGGCCACCAGGCTCGCCAGTCCGAAGATCATGAGCACCAGCACGCTCGCCTGCCGCAGCCCCAGGCTGGCCAGGCCATCCAGCGCCAGCGACAGCGCCACCATGCCAAAGGCGAGCATCAGGTAGCCCGCCAGATCAAACCGTGCCACCGTCGGCGCGGGTACCCCGGGCATGTAGCGCATGGTGGCGACACAGCCTAGCAGACCCACCGGCACGTTGATCAGGAAGATCCAGTGCCAGGAGGCCACCTCGACCAGCCAGCCCCCCAGCGTGGGACCGATCAGCGGGCCGATCAGCCCGGGAATGGCCACAAAACTCATGGCCTGCAAGAACTTCTCGCGCGGAAAGGTGCGCAACACCACCAGCCGCCCCACGGGCAGCAGCAGCGCGCCCCCCAGCCCCTGGAGCACCCGGGAAGCCACGAGCTGGGTCAGGCTGTGCGACAGCGCACAGAACACCGAGCCCGCCACAAAAAAGACGATGGCCAGAAAGTACACCCGGCGCGCACCAAACCGGTCGGCCACCCAGCCCGATGCCGGAATCAGCATCGCCATGGCCAGCGAATACGCAACAACCACCGACTGCATGCGCAGCGGGCTCTCGCCCAGGCTCTGCGCCATGGCGGGCAGCGCGGTGTTGACGATGGTAGCGTCCAGCGTCTGCATGAAGAAGCCGACGGCCACCAGCCACAGCAGTACTTTCTGGGAGGGTTCCTGGTGCATGGTTTGCAGGGTTTTTCAAACGAAACGAACGCGCCCCATGAAAAAACCGCCCGAAGGCGGTTGATTCAGTCAGGGGAGCAGGGCTGCGCCTGTCACGGCGCCCCTCAGGCCGAGAAGCTGGAGCCGCAGCCGCAGGTGGTGGTGGCGTTCGGGTTCTTGATCACGAACTGCGCGCCTTGCAGGTCTTCCTTGTAGTCGATCTCGGCACCCACCAGATACTGGTAGCTCATGGCGTCGATGAGCAGCGACACACCGTTCTTGGTCATGGTGGTGTCGTCTTCGTTGGTAATTTCATCGAACGTGAAGCCGTATTGGAAGCCGGAGCAGCCGCCGCCTTGCACAAACACCCGCAACTTCAGGTCGGGGTTGCCTTCTTCGGCAATCAGGTCCGCCACCTTGGCCGCCGCGCTGTCGGTGAACAGGATGGGGGCGGGCATTTCGGTCTGGATGTTTTCGGCAACTGCGCTCATGGGGTACTCCGGGTTCAGGGTTTGCAGGGAATACTACTGCAAACCTCTCGGGAATTCAGGTCACTGGCTGTTTGACGCTAACTTCAGTGGGGGCTTTTCCTCCACCAGCACGGCCATTGGAATCAATTGCCCCGCAATCACGGCGCCCTGGTGCATCTCCAGGGCCTTGTAATGCACGTTGCCCGTGATCTGCGCCTTGGGCTGCAGCTCCAGCAGCTCTCCCGCATGCACAGGGCCCAGCACCTGGCCATTGATGATCACATGGTCGGCATGCACCGCCCCCTCGACCCGCGCCGTCTCGGAAATCACGAGGATGCTGGGCTGGTCCGCCGCCGCCCGGATATCGCCGACCACTTCACCGTCAATGCGCATGCCCTCGGCAAAATGCACGTTGCCTTCAATCTTGGTGCCCTGTGCCACCAGGCTTTTAATGGGTGGCTGCTTTTTACGCGAGAACATGGTCGGAAGACTCCTGAAGTGCCAAGCGGTTGCAAAGGCCCGCTTGGGGATGGAATTCGTGCCTGCAAGGCGGATGGTTGTGGGTGGTAGCTGGGGCTGGATTGCCGGGGCGAGAGCGCCAAGACCTGATCAGCGCATCCACCGTCCGCCCTGCACTATTCGATGGCCATGGTCTGGCTGGTGCGTACGGTGGCGCCCTCCAGCACGCGCGCGGTCACGGTTTTTACCACGGCCTGCGGCGGCAGATCGAGCACGCCCTCGATGCGGCGGTATTGTTTGACCTGCAGCGACTGCCCTTGGGGCGGCTGGGTCTGTGCCCACGGTTTGCCATCCAGAGTGCCCGCCAGCACCAACTCCAGCCGCCCGTTGAACTCCGGCGCATTGCGGGCAGCCTGGATCACCAGCACCTGCCAACGCAGCTGCATCCCGCCCAGCACCTCGGCCTGCAGCGCGCGAATGGCCAGCCCATCGGTCTTGGCAGCAGGAATCAGCTTTTCAAAGAAGCCCAGATCCTCGCGCAGCGTGCGATTGTCGGCTTCAAGCTGGCGCACCTGGGCCATCAGGCTCTCCTTGGCAGCGCGCTCGGTGGCCAGCAGGCTCTCGGCGGTCAATGCCACCGTCTGGCGCTCCTGGCCCTCTTCGCGCAGGCGGCTGATCTCCGCCTTCATCTGGACCACTTCGTCACGCGAAACGGTATCGATCCCAGCAATGGATTTGCCGAATTCAAAGGCCCACAACGCCACGGCAGCGCAGAAACCCATCACCACGGCCAGGGCCAGCCATCGAAAGGGCCAGGGCAAGGCGCTGCGGATGGCCACCCGGGGGGCGCTGATGGTCAACCGACGGCGAAGCAGGCGAAAGCGCATAGGCTCAACAGGCGGACCATGGAAGGCCTCCCCAAAAAACGAAAAGAGCGCACCATAAACGAAAAAACCGCCCGAAGGCGGTTTTTCTCTGTAAAGCACCCGCAAGGAGTGCCTCGCAGTGGATGCTGCACAAGGCAACATCCGGCAGGGCCACAGCTTAACGCTTGGAGAACTGCTTGGCGCGGCGTGCGGAGTGCAGACCGACCTTCTTACGCTCGACTTCACGGGCATCGCGGGTCACGAAGCCGGCTTGGCTCAGGACGGGCTTGAGGGATGCGTCGTAATCGATCAGGGCGCGGGTGATACCGTGACGGGCAGCGCCAGCCTGGCCGGATTCACCACCACCGTGCACGTTGATCTGGATGTCGAAGGTTTCGACATGGTTGGTCAACGCCAGGGGTTGCTTGGCAATCATGATCGAGGTTTCGCGGCCGAAGTAGGACTGGATGTCCTTGCCGTTCACCGTGATCTTGCCGGAGCCTTTTTTCAGAAACACGCGGGCGACGCTGGACTTGCGACGGCCGGTGCCATTGTTCCATTCACCAATCATCTCAAGGCTCCTTAGATTTCCAGCACTTTGGGCTGCTGGGCGGTGTGGGGATGCTCTGCACCACCGTACACCTTGAGTTTCTTGATCATCGCGTAGCCAAGGGGGCCCTTGGGCAGCATGCCCTTGACAGCCTTTTCCAGCGCGCGGCCGGGGTGCTTGGCTTGCATGTCGCGGAAGTTCGTGGCCGTGATACCGCCGGGATAACCCGAGTGACGGTAGTACACCTTGTCCAGGGACTTGGTGCCGGTGACCTTGAGTTGGGCTGCGTTGATAACGACGATGAAGTCACCGGTATCGACGTGAGGCGTGTAAATGGCCTTGTGTTTGCCGCGCAAACGGAGAGCAACTTCGCTGGCTACTCGTCCGAGGACCTTGTTGGTCGCGTCAATCACAAACCACTCGTGCACGACCTCAGCGGGCTTTGCGCTGAAAGTAGTTGTCATGAGTTTTCTCTTCAAAAGAGGGTTTGGCGGGTCCTTTTCCACGGTCGGTGCTTCTCTAAAGGAAGCCTCTTAGGTGGCAAAAAGTCTTCGCCGCGGGACCACAAAAGCGCTGCGAAGCCTTCCATTATACGAAAGAGCCATGCGTTTGCGCAAGAGCACCCCAGCCACGGCCCTCAGGGCATCTGCTCCGGTCAGTTCGGCGTCTGCCGGCGGCGCTGCTCGTCGGCCTCGTAACGGCGACGGTTTTCCACGCAGACAATTTGATTGGCCTGGGACGGTTTCTGGCATTCCTGGTGAATACACATCGGGCGGGCCAGGAAGTTGGCGTCGGCGCACACCTCTTGCGGCGAGGGCAGACGGGGCGGCGGCGCGGGGCGGGGCTTGGGCTCGGCCACCACCGGAGGCGGCGCCGGCACAGGCTCTTCATGCACCACGATGGGTGTGGGTGCGGGCTCTGCGCCTGCACGCTTGGCCACCCGGGGGCTCGGTTTGGGTGCAGACGCAACCACAAAGGCAGGAGCAGGTGCGGCCGCAGAGGCGGCGCTGGCTGACGCCACTGCGCCATCCGAGCTCAGACCTTGCGCGCCGCCCCCGGCAGCAGCCGGAGCGCTGACCTCCACCAGGGCAGCGTCTGAAGCTGCCGCTGCGGCAGGCCGCTCGGCCATCTCCGTAATGATCTCGTCCCGGGGCGGCTTGCTGCCCTGGCTCCAGCGCCAACCGGCGCCAGCCACCACAGCCAACAACGCCGCCACCACGATGCCCGCCACCAAAGGCGAACGTCGTGGGGATGGGGTCGGCTTGCCATTGCTGCGCACGACATCCCGCTCCAAAGGCGCAGAACGCCGATCGGCTGCACGCGACCCGCCTGCGCCCGGTGAACGGTGGTGTGGCAGGTCCTCAAAGCGCGAATCGTCGTCGGCCACCACGGTATCGCCGGCATCGATGAACACCGTGTCGCCAGCATCGGCCGCCACGGTGTCAGGACCAGCCAGCATGACCGTGTCCCCACCGAAATCATCGCCAGGGCGGCTGGCATCCGATGCGGGAGCCGCCGCCACCAAGTCCTCACGCTGGGCCTGCGCCTGCATCTCGGCCACGATCTTGGGGGCGGAGGTCACATCCACGGTAGGGGTGGCCAGACCCGGGCCAGGCTGGTCGGCGGGCTCCACCCAGATGTCGCCCAACTCCGCCCGGAAGTCGAAGTGCTGCACATCGTCCGGCGCCGACGTCATCTCCATGGTCTGGAGAAAGGCATCGATGCTCTGCGGGCGGTCCTCGGGCCGAAGGGCCAGCGATTGGGCAATCGCCGCGACAAAAGGCGCTGAATACTCCACCCCAAACTGCCGCTTGACGGTTTTGGCGATACGGGAGAACGACACCATGCGGTCACGGATGGAGCGCAGCGTGGCGGGCAGGGGCGTGTCATTGGCCAGACACCCGTGCATGACCGCCGCCAGCGAGTACAAGTCGCTCCACGGGCCTTGGCGCAGTTCCTCATCGCCGTCGGAATACTGCTCGATGGGGGCGTAGTTCACCTTCAGCACGGCCGTGTGCTTGCGGTCCTGGTCGTTGATGGCGTGCCGGGCGGCGCCCAGGTCCAGCAGCACCGGCGGACCGTTGTCCTGCAGGAAAATGTTGTCCGGCGAAATGTCGCGGTGCAGCGTGTTGCCATCGTGCAGCACGCGCAGCGCATCCAGCACCGACCACAGCAGCTTGCGCAGCCAGGCCTCGGGTGGGGGGGTGCGCATCTGGGCACGGGCTTGCTTGAACGTCATGCCCGAGTACAGCGGCATGACCATGTAGGCTGTGTTGTTGGCCTCCCAGAAGCGGAACACCTTGACCAGAGAGGGGTGGTCAAACTGCGCCAGCAGACGGGCCTCGCCCACAAAAGAGACCAGCCCGGCCTGGAAGGTCTGCTGGTCGGACAAGGACCGCACCCAGAGCGACTGCCCCTGCGAGCGTCCGGCCAGCGCCGAGGGCATGTACTCCTTGATGGCCACCGCCCGGTGCAGGGAATGGTCAAACGCCTTGTAGACCATGCCAAACCCGCCCACCCCCAGCAACCCCAGGATCTCGAACTCCGCCAGGCGGGTGCCAGGGGGCAGCGCATCGATATGGCTGACACCACTGGCGGGGGCTGTGCTGGAGCTTGCGGTCATGGTCAGAGGACGGGGCGGGCTGGCAATTTCAAATGCAAATCAATGAGGCAACTACGGCGACGGCGAAACGCTGACCCCGCCGCAGGCGCGATCATGAAGCATGGCCGCGCCGGATTTGGCAACAAATGGCTAACAAAGTACGGCCTGTCTGCCAAAAACATCACGTCCCCCGCCACCACACGGCCCCCCCGATTGTGCCGCGCCCGGACATGGGAGCCCCCTTGGCACAACACACTCGTTACCATTGGGCCATGTTCAGTTATCGCCACGCCTTCCACGCAGGCAACCATGCCGATGTGCTCAAGCACACCGTCCTGATTGCCGCCTTGCAACATCTCACCGAAAAAGACGCGGCGCTGACCGTGCTGGACACCCATGCGGGCGCGGGCCTGTACCGGCTGGACGGGGACTATGCCAGCACCAGTGGCGAAGCCGCCGATGGCGTGGCCCGGCTGTTTGCGCCAACCACCCCCGCCCTCACCCCTGCCCTGCAGGCCTATGTGGACATGGTGAGCGCCTTCAACCAGGGCAAGGCGCTGCGCGTGTACCCCGGATCGCCCTTCATCACGCAGCGCCTGCTGCGCGACCACGACAAGCTCAAGCTGTTTGAGCTGCACCCCACCGACCTGCGCGCGCTGGCCGGCAACGTGGCCCAGCTGGAGGCGGGCCGCCAGGTGGCCGTGCTGCACGAGGACGGCTTTGAGGGTATCAAAAAGTTCCTGCCCCCACCGGCCCGGCGCGCCCTGGTGCTGTGCGATCCCAGCTATGAAATCAAGAGCGACTACGCCAAGGTACTCGACATGGCAGCCGACTCGCTCAAGCGTTTTGCCACGGGTACCTATGCGTTTTGGTACCCCATCATTCCGCGACCCGAAGCCCACGACCTGCCCCGCCGCCTGAAAACGCTGGCCACCAAGGCGGGCAAAAGCTGGCTGCACGCCACGCTCACCGTCAAATCAAGCAAGATCACGGAAACGGTCACGGGCGACACCAAGCGCCCCGGCCTGCCCGCCAGCGGCATGTTCCTGATCAACCCGCCCTACACACTGAAGGCCGCGCTAAAAGACGCCTTGCCCCAGATGGCCGAGCTGCTGGCGCAGGACAAACACGCCACCCACACGCTCGAATCGGGCGGCTGACCGGCCTCCTTTGAACGGGTTCTAAAGCCTGGCGTCAGGGCGCCGCCGGGCAGTCCTTGTCGTCGTCCTGCAGGGCGAACAGCTCCACTGGCTTCAGCCCCAGGCCCACCATGCCCAGCGCCTCGGCGGCGCCCCGGCTCAGATCAATCACCCGGTTGCGGGTGTGTGGACCACGGTCGTTGATGCGCACGATCACCGTGCGCCCTGTGGCCTGGCTGCGTACGCACACGCGTGAGCCAAAGGGTAGCGTGGGGTGCGCGGCCGTGAGCGCTCGCATGTCAAACAGCTCCCCGCTGGCAGTACGCCGCCGGTGGAACTGCGCCCCGTACCATGAGGCAAGGCCCACCTCATCCGCCTCCAGGCTGAGCGGCGACCCGGCAGGAGTGTTCGGCTCCGGTTTGGCCGGGGGATCGATCAGCATGGCCTCACCCGGCACGGACAAGAGATTAGGGGCCAGCGCATCCGGCTCTGCCTGCAACCCCTGGGCCTGCACAGCCGTGCAGGCGCTGCACAGCAGCCACAGACCCACCGCTCGCCGCAGCAGCACCCGCAGGGCAGCGCCGCGGTGGGCCCCGGGAGGCTGTGTGCCCCCCGCCATCAGATCCCCAGCCGGCGACAGATCTCCAGCGTCGCGGCGCTTTGGTTCATGGTGTAGAAGTGCAGTGCGGGCACGCCGGCACTGCGCAGCTGGTCGCACAGGTCGGTCACCACATCCAGGCCAAACGCCTTGATGCTGGCGGTGTCGTCCCCAAACGCCTGCAGCCGCAGCCGGATCCAGCGCGGAATCTCGGCACCGCAGGCATCCGAAAACCGCATCAGCTGCGTGGAGCTGGAAATCGGCATGATGCCCGGAACCACCGGTACGTCGGCACCCAGCTGGTGAGCGTCTTCGACGAAGCGGAAATACGCGTCGCTGTTGTAGAAGTACTGCGTGATCGCGGAGTCCGCGCCCGCACGCACCTTGGTCACATAGGCCTGCAGGTCTGCCTCGGGCGACCTGGCCTGGGGATGCACCTCGGGGTAGGCTGCCACTTCAATGTGGAAGTCGCGGCCCGTTTCGGCGCGGATGAAGGCCACCAGATCGCTGGCGTACTGGAACTCGCCGCCCGCGCCATAGCCGCTAGGCAGGTCGCCGCGCAGCGCCACCAGGCGCTTGACGCCCATGGCCTTGAGTGTGGCCAACTGCTCGCGCACCGACTGGCGCGTGGCCCCGATGCACGAAAAGTGCGAGGCGGCACCCACGCCTTCGGACAGGATCTCGCGCACCGTGCCGAAGGTACCTTCTTGCGTGGAGCCCCCTGCGCCATAGGTCACCGAGCAGAAGTCGGGGTGCAGGGCATACAGCTGCTGGCGCGCCACGCGCAGCTTGTCGGCACCTTCAGGCGTCTTGGGCGGAAAAAACTCGAAACTTACCGGAAACCCGGTGCCTTGCGCGTGGGCTGCATTCATGCGGCTCTCCTTGCGTGTACAAAAAATTCTCGGTTGCCATCGCCGCCCTGGATGGGACTATCGATCCACGCCAACACCTCCAGGCCCACCGTGGCGCAGCAATCGCGAATGCGCTGCTCCACCACCGCATACAAGGACTCGTCGCGCACGATGCCGCCCTTGCCCACCTGCCCGGGTTGCAGCTCGAACTGCGGCTTGACCAGCATGACCAGGTCGCTCTGGGGCGCCAGCAACGGCACCAACGCAGGCAACACCAGGGTGAGCGAGATGAAAGACAGGTCGCCGGTCACCAGCGTAAAACTGGGCGTGATGTCCACATCGGCGCACTCGGGCCGGCGGCGGCGCTCCACCGGCAGCGTTCCCTGGGCGCGCTGCGCGCGCTCGGACTTGAAGGCCTCGATGTCCTGGTCCTTGGCGTCGTCGCTGTCGTCGTACGCCTCGTCCACCAAGCCGCCATTGCGCATCCAGCTGTAGGGGGCCTCGGGTTGGGTCTCGTTGTCTTCTTCGGGCACGATGACTTCGGACAAGGCCATCTCACAAGCCTGCACCAGCGCATCGGGCGTGAGCGAGCGGGCATTGACGCCCTCCACACACACCACACGCAGATCGCTGCGCAGCCGGTCGTGCAACTGGGCGTGGCCCACGTCCACCCCAATCACCTGGGCGGCGCCCTGCTGAAGCAGGCAGTCGGTAAAGCCGCCTGTGCTCTGCCCGACATCCAGGCACCGCAGGCCAGCCACCGACAGGCCCAGCGCCTTGAGCGCGCCTTCCAGCTTGAGCCCGCCGCGCGAGATGTACTTGGCTTCTGCATCGTCCAGCAGCTGCACCTCGGCCACTGACGGAATGTCGTCGCCGTTCTTCACCACCTTCTGCCAGGGCGCCAGCGGCGACAGGCGCCACTGCACGCCCGAGGCAATCAGGCGCTGCGCCTGCGAGCGCGTGGCAGCGTGGCCACGCTCCACCAAAAATACATCTGCGCGCATCGCGCCCATCCTTTTAGAGTCAAATCGGCTGGTAGCGCTAGTGAATCATGCGCCAGCAGCTATCAATTAAAGAGCAATCAGACATTGCTCCGAGCAACGGCGCCAGACCACCGTGCGCGCGCCCCGTCGCCGGGGCGCGCTGCACCGGGATCAGTAGCGGTAGGTGTCAGGCTTGTAGGGGCCTTGCTTGGGCACGCCAATGTAGGCGGCCTGCTCATCGCTCAGCTCGGTCAGCATGGCGCCCACCTTCTTGAGGTGCAAGCGTGCCACCTTCTCATCGAGGTGCTTGGGCAACACGTAGACCTTGCCGTTCTCGTAGTAGTCGCTGTGCGTGAACAGCTCGATCTGGGCGATGGTCTGGTTGGCGAAGCTCGACGACATCACGAAGCTCGGGTGGCCCGTGCCGCAGCCCAGGTTCACCAGTCGGCCCTTGGCCAGCAGGATGATGCGCTTGCCGTCCGGGAAGATCACGTGGTCCACCTGGGGCTTGATTTCTTCCCACTGGTATTGCTCCAGCGTGGCGACCTGGATTTCGTTGTCAAAGTGGCCGATGTTGCAGACGATAGCCTGGTCCTTCATGGCCAGCATGTGCTCGTGGCGGATCACGTCCTTGTTGCCGGTGGTGGTCACGAAGATGTCGGCCTTGTCGGCAGCGTATTCCATGGTCACGACCTTGTAGCCTTCCATTGCAGCCTGCAGGGCGTTGATGGGGTCGATCTCGGTCACCCACACCTGGGCGCTCAGGGCGCGCAGCGCCTGGGCAGAGCCCTTGCCCACGTCGCCGTAGCCCGCCACCACGGCCACCTTGCCGGCGATCATCACGTCGGTGGCGCGCTTGATGCCGTCCACCAGCGACTCACGGCAGCCATACAGGTTGTCAAACTTGGACTTGGTCACCGAGTCGTTCACGTTGATGGCGCGGAACATCAGCGAGCCCTTGGCCGACATTTCCTTCAGGCGGTGCACGCCCGTGGTGGTTTCTTCGGTCACGCCGATGATCTGGGCGCTCTTGCGGCTGTACCAGGTCGGGTCTTGCGCCAGTTTGGCCTTGATGGAGGCGAACAGGCAGGTTTCTTCTTCGCTGGTGGGGTTGGCGATCAGCGATGCGTCCTTTTCGGCGCGCTTGCCCAGGTGCATCAGCAGCGTGGCATCACCGCCGTCGTCCAGGATCAGGTTGGGGCCTTCGCCCTCGGTGCCGGCCGCGCCGAAGTCAAAGATGCGGTGGGTGTAGTCCCAGTATTCCGCCAGGGTCTCGCCCTTGATGGCGAACACGGGCGTGCCAGCGGCAGCAATCGCGGCTGCGGCGTGGTCTTGTGTGGAGAAGATGTTGCACGATGCCCAGCGCACTTGTGCACCCAGCGCCTGCAGGGTTTCGATCAGCACGGCGGTCTGGATCGTCATGTGCAACGAGCCGGTGATGCGCGCGCCCTTGAGCGGCTGCTTGGCGGCGAATTCTTCGCGGATGGCCATGAGGCCAGGCATTTCCGTTTCGGCGATGCGAATCTCTTTGCGGCCCCATTCGGCCAGGCCGATGTCGGCAATGATGCAGTCGGTGTTGACCGGGGCGTTGACGCGTGCGTTCATGATGGTGTGCTCCAAAGCATGTTTGAAAAGCCACTGCGCGAAGGGGATGGTCGATACGACTCACCGCACGCGAAGTGGATGAGCGTCGTTGCTAGATGACTCCGAGCCTCACGCCCCGCCTGTGCTGGGGACGCTGCAACGCTCCTCGGATCGGCGGATTATAAAAGCAAGTGCTCGCCCGGCGCTACGCCAGCGGGGCAATCCATCCCCCAGCCTTGCACGGAACAGTAAAATCCCGCGACCGCAGACCTCGTGGCCTCCCCGCAGGCCCTGCCCCCAGATTCTTGTGCAGGGCACGCTGCCCCGCTCCATCCCACTCAGGAACCCCTGTGTCCTACGCCCCAGAAACCCGGCGCCGCCGCACCTTTGCCATCATTTCCCACCCCGATGCGGGTAAGACCACGCTGACCGAAAAGCTGCTGCTGTTCTCGGGCGCGATCCAGATCGCCGGCGCCGTGAAGGGCCGCAAGGCCAGCCGCCACGCCACCTCCGACTGGATGGAAATTGAAAAGCAGCGCGGCATCTCGGTGGCCTCGTCGGTCATGCAGATGCTCTACCGCGAGCATGTCATCAACCTGCTCGACACACCCGGCCACAAGGACTTCTCGGAAGATACCTACCGCGTGCTCACCGCCGTCGATTCGGCGCTGATGGTGATCGACGCCGCCAACGGCGTGGAAGCGCAGACGCGCCGCCTGATCGAAGTCTGCCGCCAGCGCGATACGCCCATCATTACCTTCGTCAACAAGATGGACCGCGAAGTACGCGACCCGCTGGACATCATGGACGAAGTGGAGCGCGAGCTGGGCATGCCCTGCTGCCCCATGACCTGGCCCGTAGGCCAGGGCAAGGCCTTCGGCGGCATCATCAACCTGCGCACCAAGACCATGACGGTGTTTGAGTCCGGCAGCGAACGCCGCCCGCAGGACTTTGAATCCATACCTCTGTCGGATGAAACCACACTGCGCGCGCGCTTCGGCGCCGAGTTTGACGCCGCGCTGGAGAGCATGGAACTGGCCGTGGGCGCATCCCCCGCATGGGACCACGAGGCCTTCCTGGCCGGCAAGCTGACCCCCGTGTTCTTTGGCTCCGGCGTGAACAACTTCGGGGTGATGGAGGTGCTGGACGCACTGGTGGACATGGCACCGCCACCCGGCCCGCGCGTGAGCACGCTCGAAGTCAACAAACAGCCCGTGGTCAAGACCATCCAGCCCGAAGACGAAGGCTTTGCTGGCGTGGTGTTCAAGGTGCAAGCCAACATGGACGCCAACCACCGCGACCGCATCGCCTTCGTGCGCGTGGCGAGCGGCAAGTACACGCCGGGCATGAAGCTCAAGGTGCAGCGCACCGCCAAGGAACTGCGTCCCACCTCGGTCGTGACCTTCATGTCCCAGCGCCGCGAGGCCGTCGAAGAAGCTTATGCAGGCGACATCATCGGCTTTACCACGCACGGCGGCGTGCAGCTGGGCGACACCATCACCGACGGCGCCAACCTGCAGTTCACTGGCCTGCCGTTCTTCGCACCCGAGATGTTCATGACCGTCGTGCTGAAGAACCCGCTGCGCACCAAGCAACTCCAGCAGGGCCTGGCCCAATTGGGCGAGGAAGGCGCGATCCAGGTCTTCAAGCCCGACGCCGGCGGCAACATGCTGCTGGGCGCCGTGGGCCAGCTGCAGTTTGAAGTAGTGCAGCACCGCCTGAAGGCCGAGTACGACGCCGATGTGCGGCTGGAGGGCTGCCAGTACACGGGCGCGCGTTGGATCACGGCCGACAACGCGGCCGACCTGCGCGCGTTCACCGACGCCTACCCGCTGCGCCTGGCGCACGACGCGGCCGACACACTGGCGTACCTTTGCACCTCGCCCTACGACGTGCGGCTGGCGCAGGAGCGGTTTCCGAAGATCCATTTCCATCCACTGCGGGAGCATGCGGGGCTGGCTTTGCAGGGAGCCTAGTCCGCACAAGGCACAACATTCGTGCGCACTCAGCCCCTCGGATTTTCCTCATGCAGAAATGAATCACCCAGCCTTCGACCATGGAACAGCCACCCCTGAAGCCTCGTCCTTCCTCGCTGACGATCATCTGCCCGATGAAAAACGAGGCTGGAAATCTCGCTGCATTTTTTGCGCGACTGGTTCCCGTTCTGGAGTCCGTTGCGGACACTTACGAAATCCTATGCATCAACGACGGTAGCAGCGATGACACCCTGCCGCAATTACTGCTGGCAAGGGAGCGCAATCCTCACATTCGCATCGCCGACCTATCACGAAACTTCGGCAAGGAGGCGGCCCTCACCTGCGGCATAGAGCTGGCAAGGGGCGACGTCGTCATCCCCATAGATGCTGACCTCCAGCACCCGCCCGAAGTGATCCCGGACATGGTGCGCCACTGGCGCGAGGGCTTCGAGGTAGTCCTGGCGAAACGGCAAAGCCGCGAGGAGGAACACTGGGCGCGGCGCACAACCGCCGGATGGTTTTACCGCCTGCAGAACAAGATTTCCGAAGTCGATATTCCCGCCGATGTCGGCGATTTCCGACTCATGGACCGCAAAGTCATCGAAGCCCTGAAAAGACTGCCGGAACGCCGCCGCTTCATGAAGGGTCTGTTCGCGTGGGCGGGCTTTCGGCAAACGACGGTCACTTTTGTCTGCGAGCCCCGGTTTGCCGGCGCGAGCAATTTCTCAGGGTGGCGTTTGTGGAATTTTGCGCTGGAAGGTATCACCTCCTTCTCCACGGTCCCGCTTCGCATCTGGACCTACATCGGCTCCACCATTGCGGCCTTCGCCCTGGTTTATGCCATCTTTCTGTTGCTCAAAACCTTGATCTTCGGGCGCGACGTGCCTGGCTACGCTTCGCTGATCACATCCGTTCTCTTTCTCGGCGGGCTCCAGCTCGCCGGGCTGGGCGTGCTTGGCGAATACATCGGCCGCATCTATGGGGAAGTGAAGCAGCGACCCATCTACATTGTTCGCGAACTTTATGACTTTCCGGATCGCACCTGATTCCCTATCGAGCAAGATTGCCAAGTTCTCTGGCATCGGTGTCATCAATACGTTGATCCATACGGCCATCGTTGTGCTGTTTGTGGAGCGCCTGGGCGCTCACCCCTCCCTGGCTAACGCCATAGCATTCATGGCCGCAAACATCTTTTCCTATTGGGCCAACCGCCGATGGAATTTCAAGACGGCGGCGTCGCTAGGGCAATACGGGCGCTTTCTCCTGGTATCCCTGGCCGGGCTGGCCATCACCGTGCTGGTCAGCGGGCTGGCTGCCTGGGCGGGCTGGCATTACCTGGTGGGGCTCGGGATGGTTTTTGTCGCACTTCCGGCGCTCACGTTCCTCCTACATTGGCGATGGACGTTCAAGCACTGACGACCGGCCGCCTCGCACTGCGCGAAAAGATCGACCGCCACCCCGGGGTCGAGTATCTCAGCGTGACGCTGCTTCTGTCAGTGATCACCCTGCTTGCACACGGCCAGTCACTCCAGGGTTTTTGGCGCTGGGATGACGGCGCGCACCTGAGTTACGCGGCCCAATATGCGCCCTGGCAATATTTCTTCGAGCCCCTCGTTGCCCAAGGGCACTCCAGCGCCAACGTGGCGCCATGGAACCTGCTGTTCTACGACATCAATCTGAGCTTGTTCGGCATGGCCCCGGCTGGCCACTACGCACATTTGCTGTTCGTGATGGCGCTGGGTTCAGTGCTGTTCTACGCCGTGTTGCGGCAGTGGCTGACGCCCCTGCCTGCGCTGGTCGGTGCCGTCGCACTGCTGCTTGGCAAGCCCACAGCCCACATTGCAGCGGGCCTGATGCATGGGCACTATGCGACCGGCTTTCTGTTCGCCATGCTGTCGATCCTGGGCTGGACCCGGCATCTGCAGGGCGGGCGCGGATATTGGCTGGGGCTATCCACCCTTGCTTACCTGCTAGCGACCGCGTGCAAAGAAGTCTACGTGCCCCTGGTCATTCTCTTGCCCTTCCTGCCCGTGGGCGGGCTGCGGCAACGGATGCACGCACTGATCCCGTTCGTGCTGATTGCGCTCGCCTATGTGGGATGGCGCTATCTGCTGCTGGGGCGTCTCATGGGGGGCTACAGCCAGGGGATTTTTGAGGCCAGCGAGGCCTTGCGCCAGCTGCTCAAGGTTCCCAAGCTGCTCCTGGGCTCCAAGCCCCCCGGCAACCTTCTTGCACTCGCATTCTTTGGCCTGCTGTGTCTCGCTGCCGTGAAACGGCGGTTGAACGGCCCCATGCTCCTCGTATCCTTTGGCATCGTCTTGTTGCCGCTGGTACCACTCACAGCCTTTCCAGGCATCCACAGCCCGGACCGCTACCTGTTTGTGCCATGGATTGCGTTCTCGGCCTGTCTGGCAGCCGTCTGGCCCCAGGGGCTGCGCCCCATGGCTGCAACGCTCGCCAGTGGGGTGCTCGTTGCTGCCCTGGCGGGCGTGCATGCGCAGGAGAAACAGGTGCTGGGGCCCAATCTGGCCTATTGGGACACGCTGTACCGTTTTGCGCTGTCGCTGGACAAAGCACGGCAGGGCATCTTCGTCGCCCCAGAATTCGGTGGCACCGATGAGGGATACAAGCGCTTTGTGCTGACCCGAGCCAGACAAACCGCCGACCTCTTTGCGCCAAATCCTCAGCCGGGCGACCTGTGGGTCGTGGACGAGAAGAGCCCGAGCCCGGACTCCATCGCCTTGGATATCTTGCAGTTTTTCGAATTCAGTGGCGGCCACATGGTCCCCATGTCCACCGACAAACTCGCGGAGAAATGGCACAACCCAACGCGCGTGCAACCGGCCCAAAGCCCTCGCTGACAACGGATCTCCTTCCGTTCACCCGGAGGGGTGAGCCCAAGCACCAAGCCGCCATGACATCCGCCAATATCCAACCCGCCACACCATGCCTTCTTGCCCCCCCTTGTTGCCATTGAGTGCCTGGATTCCACCGGCCAATCTCGCAGGTCTGTTCACCGACATCGACGACACCCTGACCACCGAGGGCGCCATCACGCCCGACGCACTGCAGGCGCTGGCTGACCTGAAGGCGGCGGGCCTGGTGGTCATTCCCATCACCGGGCGGCCGATTGGTTGGTGCGAGCCTTTCATGGCGGGGCCTGCCGGTTCGACCTGGCCTGTCGATGCCATGGTGGCAGAGAACGGTGCCGTGGCATTTACCCCGGGCTCCAGCCCGCAACAACCGCTGGTCAAGCGCTACCAGCAAGACACCACCACGCGCAGCGCCAACCAGGCGCGCATGCGTGAGATCGCCGCCCAGGTGGCTGCGGAAGTGCCAGGTGTCGCACTCAGCCGCGACAGCGCCGGGCGTGAGACGGACCTGGCCTTTGATTACGCAGAGTTCGACCGGCACGCGCACGACACCGTGGAGCAGGTGCTGGCGGTGCTGCAGCGCGCCGGCATGCAGACCACGGTGAGCAGCATCCACATCCACGGCTGCTTCGGCGACTTCAACAAATGGCAGGGTGCCAACTGGATCGTGCGCGAGCTGCTGGGCCGCGACTTGGCGCAGGAGCTGGATCGCTGGGTGTTTGTGGGCGACTCGGGCAATGACCAGGCGATGTTCCAGCACTTCACCCACAGCGTAGGCGTGGCCAACATCGCGCGGTTTGCTCCGCAGCTCACACATCTGCCACGCTATGTGACGCAGGGCGAACGGGGCGCGGGGTTTGCCGAAGTGGCGCGGGCGATCCTGGCGGGGCGCTGACTGTCAGCGAAGCAAGCGCAGCAGGCAACAGAGGGCGGTCGCTACAGCCCCTGGATGATCGACGCGGCGGGGCTGGCCCCCCCCCCGAGACGGCACAGTGCACGCAAGACCTCCAGGAAGCAGTTTTGACTGAAAACGCCTGCTTGCGCTAGTGGAATATGCCGTGATAGCTATTATTTTAATAGCACGACCATCAAGCCTTGAGGAAGATATCGGTATCCGGCGCAAAACACGCATGCAGCGGCAGCAGCGCTCCGCCCAGCGCGCGGGCGTCCGAGCCCATGGTGCCCAGCTCCAGGCGGGGGGGCTGGTGCAGGCCTTCCCAGTTGTAGTCGGCCAGCGCGTGGCGGGCGCCTTCGCACAGGGCCTGCAGCAGCTCGGGGGCTGCGGCGCCATCGACCACCACGGCATCCAGGTCCAAAAACGCCGTGGCCGAGACGATGCAGTGCGCCAGGCCCGCCGCAGCGCGCGCAATCCAGCCCCGGCTGTGTTCCAGCCACGGGGCCTGCAGCACACGCTTGTCGTAGGCGGCCATAGGGTCGAGGCCATGTTCGCGAAAGCGCTGCTCCAGCTCCCACAGCGAGGCCTGGCTGATGAGCTGCGCGGGGGCCTGCCCGGGAAGGGCTGGTGACAGCGGCAGCGAGGCCACCGCGCCGGCATTGCCGTGCAAGCCCCGGTGCAGGTGCGAGTTGATGACCAGCCCGCCACCCACAAAGGTGTCCATGAACAGGTAAAGAAAACTCGGGATGTCGCGCCCGCGCCCCTGCAGCAGCTCGGCCACGCAGGCGGCGGAGGTGTCCTTGGCAAAGCTCACGGGCAGCTCGGTCATCTGCTGCACCTGCTCGGCCAGGTCGATGTTGTTCCAGGCTTCGGACTGGGCCTCGGTGAGCCCCAGCATGCGGTGCCAGCCGCCGAGCTGGAACGGCGCGGCCACGCCCACGCCCACCACGCGCGAGCGCAGTGGGCCCAGGCCGTCGAGCAGTTGGTTGAGGTGCGTGCGGATGGCGGGCAGCAGCACATCGATGTCGGGGAAGGCGTAATCGAGCACGATACGCTCGCGCACATGGCCGGTGAAGTCCACCAGCAGCCAGTCGGCACTGCGGCGGCCGATCTTGATGCCGATGGCAAAGGCGCCGTCGGGGTTCAGGCCAATCGGTACCGAGGGCTGGCCTACGCGGCCGCGCACGGGCGCTTCGCGGCGCAGCAGCTGGTCTTCGTCCAGCCGGGCGGTGATGAGGCCGATGGTCTGCGCCGTGAGGCCCGTGACCCGCGCCATCTCGGCCTTGGCCAGGCTGCCATGGGTGCGCAGCGCCTGCAGCACCACGCGCTCGTTGAACTGGCGCAGCCCCACATGGTTGGAGCCGCGCTGGCGCAGCAGCGCGGGGCTGGCGGCAGCGTTGTCAACGGCGGGTAGGGATGCGTCGGTGTCCAGCATGGTGATGAAACGATCAGGCGTTCAGAGTGTCGCCGATGACGCCCTTGCGCAGCAGGAAGTTGCCCCAGGGCTGCAGCTCTCCCGTCACCACGATGGCATAGGCCTTCTTGACGCGCTCGTAGAACGCAAAACGCTCCACGCCTTCGGCCTGCTCGCTGGCCACGCCCTCGCGTGCCAGCACGTCCATGGTTTCGCGCTGCAGGGCCGATCGGTACGGCACCTCGGTGCCGCCCACCTGCATGTAGGCCACGGGGTGCGGCACGTCTTGCGCCAATGGCAGCACGCTGGCCACGGCCTGCACGGCGCGTGCCATGCCAATGCCGGGCAAGCGCAGCACGGGCTTGCCCGCGCCCAGGCTCATTGCAGTGAAGTTGGCGTCGGCCAGCACGATGGCGTCGTCGTGGCCCATCTCGGCCAGCACCTTGAGCAGGTCGGGGGTCAGCAGGGGATCAATGTTCTTCAGCATGGGGGCGTTTCAGGCAAGGCATTCAGCGGGCAGGTCGGACGCGGCCATGGCACCGGTCATCACGGCCACGGTATCGCTCATGCTGATCTTCTTGGGGTTGACGACGGCGGCGCGCTTGCCCAGGCGGGCGATGTGGATGCGGTCGGCAATCTCGAACACATGGGGCATGTTGTGGCTGATGAGGATGACGGGCAGGCCCTTGTCGCGCACGCGGCGGATCAGCTCCAGCACCATGTTGCCCTCCTTCACGCCGAGGGCGGCAGTGGGCTCGTCCATGATGACGACATGGCGCGCAAACGCTGCCGCGCGCGCCACGGCCACGCACTGGCGCTGGCCGCCCGAGAGGGTCTCCACCGCCTGCGTCATGGAGCGGATGCCGACCTTCAGCTCGGCCATGCGGGCCACGCTTTCTTCCAGCATCTTTTTCTTGTCGAGCATGCGCAGCGCGCTGCCCAGCACACCGGGGCGGCGCAGTTCGCGCCCCAGGAACAAATTCTCGGCAATCGTCATGGCCGGGGCCACGGCCAGGTCCTGGTACACGGTTTCGATGCCCGCTTTGCGCGCGTCGATGGGGCTTTTGAACTGGATGCGCTGGCCGTCGAGCAGGATCTCACCTTCGTCGGGCACGGTGGCGCCGGACAGCGCCTTGATGAGACTCGACTTGCCCGCGCCGTTGTCGCCGATCACGGCCAGGATTTCACCGGCGCGCAGTTCAAAGTCGGCGCCATCCAGCGCGGTGACCTGCCCGTAGCGCTTGACCAGGCCCTTGGCCTGCATGACCAGCGGGGCGTTCGTGGTGTGTGGGGAGTTGGTCATGATCAACGCACTCCTTTGCGCGAGAGTTGGTCGGTGGCCACGGCCAGGATCACGAGGATGCCGGTGACCAGGATCTGGTAGACCGACGACACGCCCATGAGCGTGAGCCCGTTGCGGAACACGCCCACAATCAGCGCCCCCACCAGCGTGCCCAAAATCATGCCGCGCCCGCCAAACAGGCTGGTTCCGCCCAGCACCACGGCGCTGATGGCGTCCAGGTTTTCCGTCTGTCCGGCATTGGGGTCGCCCGCGCCGGTGCGCGCCACCGACAGCACCGACGCGATGCCGTAGAACAGGCCCGCCAGCACATACACGCCCAGCAGCACCTTGTCGGTGGCAATGCCGGTGAGGCGCGTGGCCTCGGGGCTGTTGCCCACGGCGTACACGTGGCGGCCAGGCGCGGTTTCGCGCAGCGCAAACCAGGTGACGAGGTACAGCACCAGCATGAGCACCGCGCCCCACACGATGGCGGTCTGCCCGAGCTGGAAGGTATTGCCCAGTGCGGTCATGCCAGCCGGGATGTCGGTGATGGTCTGCGCGCCAGAGTACAGCTGCGTGGCGGCAAATGCGATGTTGAGCGTGCCCAGGGTCACGATGAAAGGCGGCAGCTTGATCTTGGTGACCAGCAGGCCGTTGACCAGCCCGAACAGCATGGTCACCGCCATGCCACAGGCAATCGCCACCGGGGCCGACAGGCCATAGTCCGCCGCCATCTTGGTCATCACGATGCCGCCCAGCGCCATCACCATGCCACACGACAAATCGATGCCCGCGGTGAGGATGACCAGCGTCTGGCCAATGGCGATGACCGCCACCACCATGACCTGCTGCAGGATCAGCGCGAAGTTCTGCGCCGACAGAAAACGCTCGCTCTGCGTGGCAAAAAAGGCGCACGCCAGGATCAGCGCGATGAACGGCCCCAGCGTGGCCAGCGGCGGTAGTTTGGAAGCGGTCGAGGACATGGCGGCTCCGTGCGGGTGGACAAAGGTGGCGCTCAGAAAGCAGTTGACGGTTGGGAGCCGATCGCAAAACTCAGCGAAGCGGTTCTGGCTAGGCGCTGCGTCGCAGGCAGTACGGTAGTACGACAAGACGCAGCAACGACGCCAGAAGAGTTTTGAGAACGGCTCTTACTTGGCGCCCCAGCACAGGTCGGTGCCGGTCTTCACATCCTTGCTTTCCACGCCCGCCATGGGCTTGGCAGCGATCAGCGTCACGCCCGTGTCGGTGTAGCCGCTGACCTTCTTGCCGGTCTTGGCGTATTCCACGCCTGCCGCCACGCCCATGGCCGCCATGCGCAGCGGGTACTGCTGGCTGGTGGCGGCGATCACGCCCTTGCCCACGTCGGCAATGCCTGCGCAGCCGCCGTCCACCGAGACGATGAGCACGTTCTTCTCCTTGCCTGCGGCCTTGAGCGCGTTGTAGGCACCGGCGGCGGCGGGCTCGTTGATGGTGTAGACGATGTTGATGTCGGGGTTCTTCTGCAGGCAGTTTTCCATGCCGGTCTGGCCCTTGGCGCGGTCACCAAAACTGTCGGCCATGCACACCACTTCGGCGGGGCGCGACAACTCATTGCTCTTGGCATCGTTAGCCTGCAGGCCAAAGCCCTTCAGGAAGCCGTTGTGCCGCTGTGCGCCCACGGGGTGACCGGGGAACAGGTCCAGCGTGGCGATCACGGGCTTCTTGCCCGCCGCGGCGGCCTTGGCGTATTGGCCGATCAGCTCGCCCGCCTTGTAGTTGTCTGTGGCAAACAGCGCGTCCGTCGCATCCATGGGCTCGGTGGGGCTGTCCAGCGCAATCACCATCACGCCGCGTGCCTGCGCCTTCTTGATGGCGGGCACGATGGCCTTGGCGTCGCTGGGGGTGATGAGGATGGTCTTGGCGCCCGCGGCGATCAGGTTCTCCATGGCCGTGACCTGGCCCGCGTTGTCGCCATCGGTCTTGCCCGCCGCCGACACCAGCTTGGCGCCCAGCTTCTTGGCCTCGGCCGTGGCGCCCTCTTTCATCTTCACGAAGAAGGGGTTGGTCTCGGTCTTGGTGATGAGGCCGATGACGGGCTCGGACGTCTGTGCCTGGGCCAGGCCACAGGCCAGGGCGCCGGTGAGGGCAAGGGCAGAAAGCGCGAAGGCGGGGGTGCGTTGCATGGCGTTGTCTCCGGGTTGTGGGATGGCAGATTCCTGTCGGCCCCGTGCTGCGCGGCTGGCAGGTGAACCACTCTTGTCGGGTGGATGGGATCGAACTATAGTGGCCGACTAGTTAATAAATCAAGTGGATTTACTTATGGTTTTCCCTATCCAGTCCGCCGACTCCAGGCCCGCCCACACCGCACCGCCGCTGCGGGTGGCCACGGCGGGCGAGGCCTTGTTTGACCTGATCGAAGAGCCCGATGGCCGCCTCAAGCCCTGCGCGGGCGGCGCGGTGTACAACCTCACGCGAGCGCTGGGTTTGCAAGGGGTGGGCACGCAGTACCTCAACCCACTGTCGGGCGACATGCTGGGGCGGCAATTGGCGCGCGGCCTGCACGATGCTGGCGTGGCCCTGGCAGCGCCCACGCCGGTGCGTGCGCCCAGCGCGCTGGCCCTGGCCGCGTTGGATGCCGAGGGCAAGGCCAGCTACAGCTTCTACCGCGACGGCGTGGCCGACCGCCAAGTGACGGCCGCTGCGCTGACGGCTGCTTGCGCCGCATTACCAGAGCTGCAAGTAGTGGCCACGGGCTGCCTGGCGCTGGTGGCACAAGATGCCGCCATCTACCAACCCTGGCTGGCGGCGCAACGCACAGCCGGCCGCATGGTGGTGGTCGATGCCAACCTGCGCCTATCGGCCGTGGACGATGCGGAGGCCTACCGCGCCAATGTGAAGGCCGCCCTGCAGCACGCCCACCTCATCAAGGTGAGCGACGACGACCTGGAAGCGCTGGCCGTGCCGGGCACCACTGCGCTGGAACGCGCCCACTGTTTGCAGCAGCAAACACAGGCGCAATGGCTTGCCCTGACCCTGGGGCCGGAAGGTGCCTGGCTGCTGCAACGCGACGGCTTGGCCGTGCATGCGCGCGAAGAGGCGCCGATCACGGTGGTGGACACGGTGGGCGCGGGCGACTGTTTTCTTGCGGGTTTGATCACCGCCTGGCTGGCAGGGCCTGAGCGGGGCGAAGAAGCCCTGACTTTGCGCACGGGTGGCCTGACGGCGCCCGTTGCGGAGGCCCGGCTGCGCGCCGTGCTGCACCATGCGCTGGCCAGCGCCAGCCACTGTGTGGAGCGGGCGGGCTGCACGCCCCCCCGTTACGAAGAAGTGCAAGAGCGGCTGGCGTTGCGGCGCTCAGCGACCGCAGCGGGCCAATAACACTTACTCGGCGGGTTTGGCGGCCGGCTTGCGGGCCCGGCTGCGTGGACGGGGAGCGGCCGCCTTGGTGGGAGCCGCGTCTTGTGCCTCAGCGGCTGGTGCCTCGGCCGCAGAAGCCGATGCCCCGGCATCTGTAGCACCGCCCGCATGCGCCACGGCACGCGCGCCACGCGCTCGGGGCGTGGCAGCAGTCTTGGGGGCGCTGGCAGCGGGCTTGGCACCGCCTCCACTGCGTGCGCGGCTGCGGCGAGGGGCTGCAGGCTCGGCACCATCGTTCTCAGCAGGTATCTGCTCTGCCGGGGCCTCGGAGCCATCCAACGCTTCGGCGCGCGCATCCTGCTCAGGGCTGCTGTCGATCACCCGCTCCAATGGCCCGGCCTCGTGGGCCACCGGCTGGCTGAAATAGCGGCTGGCCGGGCGCTCTGACGGCACATCCGCCTGCTCGGACGCCCGTGGCTCCTGGTTCGAGTCACTGCGCGGCTCGCTGCGCTGCGTGGAGCGAGTGTCCGGGCGGTCTGCGCCCTCACCACGGCGCCCCCGGCTGCGGCCCGGCGCGCCCTGCCCTTCACCACTGTCAGAACGCAGATCGGGTGCCGTCGCCACCGCATGAAAGTCGTGCCGCGTGGCGCCGCCCTGGCTGGCTCGCTCACCGGATCCTTCAGGCCGCGCGGCGGCGGCCGTCGGCCCACCGTGGCTGCGGAACACATACGCACCCGATTTTTCATCGCGCCCAAACTCCAGCAGGCCGCGCGCCTGCGCTTCTTCGAGCAGGTTGCCAAAGGTGCGGAAGCCATACCGGCCTTCGCTGAAATCGGGCTTGCGGCGCTTGATGGCCTCCTTGAGCACCGACGCCCAGATCTTGCCGGTGTCGCCGCGCTCGGACAGCAGGGCTTCAAACGTTTCGGCCGCCAGCTCCACGCCCTGGGTGCGGCGCGCATCCTGGCTTTCCTTGCGGCTGCGCTCCTCTTCGGGGCTGCGGCGGGCTGCTGGTGGTGGGTTGCTGCCGGGGCTTTGGCGGCGGGCCTGGGCGCGCTGGTTTTCGCGCACCAGGTCGTCGTAGAAGATGAATTCGTCGCAGTTGGCAATCAGCAGATCGGACGTCGACTGCTTCACGCCCACGCCGATCACCTGCTTGTTGTTCTCGCGCAGCTTGGACACCAGCGGCGAGAAGTCCGAGTCGCCGCTGATGATGACGAAGGTGTTGACGTGCGACTTGGTGTAGCAGAGGTCCAGCGCGTCCACCACCAGGCGGATGTCGGCTGAGTTTTTGCCCGACTGGCGCACATGCGGGATTTCGATCAGCTCGAAATTCGCCTCGTGCATGGTGGCCTTGAAGCCCTTGTAGCGCTCCCAGTCGCAATAGGCCTTCTTGACCACGATGGAGCCCTTGAGCAGCAGGCGCTCCAGGATGGGCTTGATGTCGAACTTTTCGTACTGCGCATCGCGCACGCCCAGAGCGACGTTTTCAAAGTCGCAGAACAAGGCCATGCTGATGCTGTCGGAGGGGGATGCCATATCGTGTGTGAGTTCCGTTCAATGCTGCGGATCATCACACGGAACGCATTGCACCCTCCGAAGGGAGTGGCCTCAGGTGGGTTTGGCCAAGCCCAATTTCTCCACCAGCGCCTTCTCGCGCGTGAATGTGTCCTGCGCAAACTTCTTGTACGCCGACGTGCTCATGTACATCGGCACCATGTCATAGCGCGCCAGGGCCGTGCGATAGCTCTCCTGCTCCATGGCCTGCTTGAAGGCATCGTGCAGGCGCTTGACCACCGCATCGGGTGTGCCCTTGGGTGCACCGATGCCAAAGGGCGAGTTCTGCACCAGGTTCAGGCCCAGCTCCTTGAGCGTGGGCGCGTCGGGGAACTTGGCCAGGCGCTCGGCGCCCCAGGTGTTGAGCACGCGCAGCTTGCCCGCCTCGACCTGCGGTGCAAAACCGGTGGAGTCGGCCGCCGCCATGATCTGCCCGCCCAGGATGGACTGCATCAGGTCGGCACTCCCCTTGTAGGGCACGTGCAGCAGCTCCAGGCCCAGCTGCTGCGCGATCAGCTCCATGGTCAGGTGCGGGCTGGTCATGGTGCCGGTGGAGCCGTAGCTCAGCTTGCCGGGGTTGGCCTTGGCCCAGGCCACGAAGTGCGTCCAGGTCTTGAGCGGGGAGTCGGCAGGTACCACCAGGCCAAACGCGTAGCCGGTGACGTTGAGCACGTAGCTGATGTCCTTGACCGGGTCCCAGTTGATCTTGGTGGTGTAGGGCAGGCGGAACACGCCCAGCGGAATCTGCGCCACCGTGTAGCCATCGGCCGGAGACGTTTGCAGCTGCTGCGCGGGCAAGGTGCCGCCGGCGCCGGGCTTGTTCTCCACGATCACGGGCTGGCCCAGGATCTTGCTGGCGTTGTCGGCCAGCGACCGCATGGTGATGTCGGTGGGGCCACCGGCCGGGAAGGCGATGACCAGCTTGATGGGCTTGTTGGGAAAGCTCTGGGCCTGCGCCAGGAATGCGGGGGCAGCGAGGCTGGCGGCTCCCCATTGGATGATCTGGCGACGTTGCATGGCGAGGCTCCTGAAAATGCAAAAACAAAGACTTCGCCATTGGACTGCAGGCCGCGCTGCGAGGGCATGCGGAAACCCCCTAGCCGCTGTCGCCCAGGCGCCAGCGCGCAGCCCTTGCGCTGGTGCACCGCCCGGGTCGCATCACGCCTTGTAGGTGGACAACAAGATGCTGGTTTCGGTGTTGCCAATGCCGGGCGTGAGGCGAATGCGGCCCAGGGCCGCGTCAAACGCCTCCAGGCTCTCGGCACGCACCTCGGCCACGATGTCCCAGCGGCCATTGGTGGTGTGCAGCGTCCCCACCGTGGGCTCGCCGCGCAGCGCCCGGATGACGGCAGGGGCGGCATTGCCTTCGACCGCAATGCTCATCCACGCACGGATGCGCTGCGGCTCGGAATCAGGGCGCAGGCGCACGGTGTAGCCGGTGATGACGCCGCTCTCTTCCATCTTGTGCAGGCGGTTCTGCACCGTGCCGCGCGATACGCGCAGCTTTTGCGCCAACGTGGCCACAGGGGTGCGCGCGTCCGCACGCAAGATGCTGATGATTTCGCGGTCGGTGTCGTCGAGCTTGGTCATAGTGGGCTTCAAAACTGGCAGAACGGCAATTTATCAGCCATTTTGACCAGTTATGAGGCTAGAGGATAGCAGGGGCTGCCAAGAAAATTCTGGAACTTCTTCCCGCTTCTTTCACACCCAGCCCCGCCATGCACGCCTCAGTCCAAGCCCCCAGCGCCGTTGTGATGGTGCGCCCCCACCGCTTTCGCCCCAACCCCGAAACCGCCGCCGACAACGCCTTTCAGGTGCGCACCGCGCAGCTGGCGGCCCCAGACACCTCGCGCCGCGCGTTTGCCGAGGTCACTGCTACTGCAGAGCGCCTGGAGGGCGCAGGGGTGCGCGTGCACCTGTTCGACGACCCCGGCGAGCACGACACGCCCGACGCAGTGTTCCCCAACAACTGGTTCTCCACCCACGCGGGCGGCCATGTGGCAATCTACCCCATGTACGCCAGGAGCCGGCGGCGCGAGCGGCGCAGCGATGTCATCGAGTTGCTCAAGGCCGAGTACCGCGTGCAGGACGTGATCGACTACTCGGGACTGGAGGCCGATGGCATGTTTCTGGAGGGCACCGGTGCGATGGTCCTGGACCACATCGGCCGCATTGCCTACACCGCGCAATCGAACCGCGCCGACCCCGTGGCTCTGGAGCGCTTTTGCACGCACTTCAACTACGAGCCCATGGTCTTTGCCACGGCCGACGACGAGGGCCAGCCCTGCTACCACACCAACGTGATGCTCTGCATCGGCACCACGTTTGCGCTGGGTGGCTTTCACATGATCACCGACCCTGCGCGGCGAGCGGCCGTGTGCGAGCGCCTGCGCGAAACGGGCCGCGAGGTCATCGCCCTGAGCCCCCACCAGATCAGGGAATTTGCCGGCAACGCGCTGGAGCTCTCGGGCGCCCAGGGCCGGGTGCTGGCGCTGTCGGCGCGCGCCGCTGCCAGCCTCACACCGGCGCAGCGTGCCACCATCGAGCAAAGCGCCCGCTTGCTGCCGTTGGACGTGCCAACCATCGAACTGGCGGGTGGATCGGTGCGCTGCATGCTGGCGGGCGTGCACCTGGCCCGGCGCAGTGCGGGGGGCTGAAATTTCAGTCCAATTCACTGCTTGCGCTAGTCGAACATGCCCGAATAGCTATTGAATTTATAGCATGCTACTTCAACTGGTTGCCTGGTGGCGGGCCCTGCACGTCCAGCCGCGCATCACAACCCACGCCCGATGCGATCCAGCGCCGCGCCAGCGCCGACATGGCGCGCACTGCCCAGGGGTGGGTGAGCCCCGTCACCCCGGCCGGATCGGCCACCATGCCACACCAGTAGCGCTGGTCCACATCGCTCCAGCGCAGGGCTACGCAGGCGCCACTGCGGCGGCGCGAGACCAGTACCCCCAGCGGACAGGGTTCCGCCAGGCAACACAGACCACAGCCATTGCAGGGCGCACCCTCGGCCGGCTTGGCAGGTGCTTCGGGGTGCAGCCACACCACGGTGGTTGGGTGAGGGGGTGGTACGGGCATGGACGATGGGTAGCGTGCAGCGCGGCCACAGCGCCGCACGCGCACCGATGCATTGTGCCGCCAGCAAACCGCTGCGCGCACCGGGATCGCAGGTACACAGGTTCGCCCAGCCCTGCGCCGCAACCCGTGGGCCAGCGGTGTGCACCCGCCCCGCGCACGCCCCATAAAAAAGCCCCTGCCGCTATCGCAGCTGGGGCTGAACCGGCCGAAGGGACCGGGGAGGGAGACAAGCAATGAGATCTTGAACCGAGTCTCAGAGGCGCAAAACGCGGACTCAACAACCCGAAGGACGGTTGGGGCGCATGGGCACGATGCCGCTGACGCGCAGCGTGGCGCCAGATCCGTCCGACGCCGTCAGCGTCTTGCCGCTGAAGCGCACCTGGTCGCTTTCGCGGACCACGGCAGTGTCGGTGGGTTCGCCGCTGCCGTATTCCTTGCCATCGAACGTCAGGAACACCTGGTGCAGGCTGGTGGCGTCGGGGCGGTAACGGATATCGCCAAAGGCCGTGGCCGATGAGCCCACCTTGTTGGCGCCATCAAACCGGAAGGTGCACAGCTCCGGCACCGAACCGACAGGGTTCTTCTTGTCCACATCGGTGAGGTTGAGAGCGCCGTTGCCATACACGCCATTCAGGCCGTCGATGGTGGCGTTGCTGACTGTCAGCACACCGGGCTCATTGCTGGGAGATGGGTCGTCGTCATTGCCACCGCCACAGGCCACCAGCAACACGGAGGTGGCCGCCAGAGCGGTACAGGTCTTGAGGAATTTGAATGCGTTCATGGTGATGGGTGTCCTTGAAATGTGGATGGAAGGTGGGGAGCCGATCCCCTGCAATCCATCGTAGGAAGCCCACCCCATGCAGCGCGTGCGCCTTGTTCTGCGCAGTGCGTAGGACAGAGGCCGACAGGGCTGTGCGCCAACCACCAGGCTGGCCCAGCCTCCTGCCGTCAGCCCTGCACGCCTCAGCGGGCCAGCACGGGCGCGAGGGCCTTGCCGGTATGGGTCCCCGCCGCCACCACGTCTTCGGGCGTGGCCGCCGCCACGATGCGGCCGCCTGCGCCACCGCCCTCGGGCCCCAGGTCCAGGATCCAGTCGGCTTCGGCGATCACATCGAGGTCGTGCTCGATCACGATCACGCTGTGGCCGCCATCGACCAGGCGGTGCAGCACGCGGATGAGCTTGTCCACGTCGGCCATGTGCAGCCCCACCGTGGGCTCGTCCAGCACATACAGCGTATGCGGCGCCTTCTGGCCCCGGCGGCCCACCTCATCGCGCACCTTGGTGAGTTCAGTCACCAGCTTGATGCGCTGCGCCTCGCCACCGCTGAGCGTAGGTGACGGCTGGCCCAGCGTGAGGTAGCCCAGGCCCACGTCCTGCAATAGCTGCAGCGGATGCGCAATGCTGGGCATGCTGGCAAAGAAGCCCACCGCCTCGTCCACCTCCATCTGCAGCACATCGCCAATGCTCTTGCCGCGCCAGGTCACGGCCAGCGTTTCGGGGTTGAAGCGCGCGCCGTGGCAGGTCTCGCAGGGCACCTTCACATCGGGCAAGAAGCTCATCTCGATGGTGCGCACGCCCGCGCCTTCGCAGCTGGGGCAGCGGCCTTCGCCGGTGTTGAAGCTGAAGCGCCCTGCGGCATAGCCGCGTGCCTTAGCCTCCAGCGTTTCAGCAAACAGCTTGCGGATGGTGTCCCAGAAGCCGATATAGGTGGCGGGGCATGAACGCGGCGTCTTGCCGATGGGCGTCTGGTCCACTTCGAGCACGCGGTCGATGCTCTCGAAGCCCGACAGGCCCGTGCAACCCACCAGCGGCGGTGCCTTGCCTGCATCCATGGCATCGCGCCCGGCCTTGGTACTGCGCTGCTGCACCCAGGCCTGCACGTTGGCCAGCAGCACATCGCGCGCCAGGGTGGACTTGCCCGAACCGCTCACGCCCGTCACTGCCACCAGGCGGTGCAGCGGCACGGTGGCCGTCACGTTCTGCAGGTTGTGCAGCTGCGCGCCGTGCACCGTGAGCCAGCGCATGGCGGCGCGTTCCTTGGCCTCGGTCAGCGCGTCTGCAGCCAGCGATGCAGCCTGCGCCGCACGCTTCTTGACGGCCGCGCTTTGGCGGCCGGTGGGCGCGGCCGCCTCGGCCTGGGCAAAGGCGGCTGTGGCCTCAGCGCTCACCTCGCCGGGCGCCATGCTGCGGCGCAGCTGCAGCGGGTGCTTCATCGCGTGCAGCAGGTAGCGGCCGGTTTGCGAATCCTCCGCGCCCGTGATGTCGGCCACGCTGCCCTGCGCCACCAGGCGCCCGCCGCGTTTGCCCGCGCTGGGGCCGATGTCGATGATGTGGTCGGCGCGGCGGATGGTGTCTTCGTCGTGCTCCACCACCACCAGCGTGTTGCCCTTGTCGCCCAGCTTGTGCAGGGCGTTGAGCAAAATCTGGTTGTCGCGCGCATGCAGGCCGATGGTGGGCTCGTCGAGCACGTAGCACACGCCCTGCAGGTTGCTGCCCAGCTGCGCGGCCAGGCGGATGCGCTGGGCCTCGCCACCGCTGAGCGTGGGCGCACCCCGGTCCAGCGTGAGGTAGCCCAGGCCCACTTCTTCCAGAAATTCGAGGCGGCTCTGGATCTCGGGCACCAGGTCACGGGCAATGTCGGCCTCGCGCGCCGTCATGCCACCTTCAATGCGCAGGGTCTCGACCCAGCGGCGCACATCGGTCACGGACAGCGCGGCAATGTCGGTAATGCCCACACCGGCAAACTGCACAGCACGCGCGGTGGCGTTCAGGCGTGTGCCGCTGCAGCTCGGGCAGGCCGTGTCGGCCAGGTCTTCCACCTCGGGCTCGGCAAAGGTCTGCTCGCGGCCTTTTTCCTTGTCGTCCTGCACCGAGTCGTCAAACACCTTGCGCTGGTCCTTGGTGAGCTTGACGCCGGTGCCCACGCAGTCGGGGCACCAGCCATGTTTGCTGTTGTAGCTGAACAGGCGCGGGTCCAGCTCGGCATAACTGGTGGCACACACGGGGCAGGCGCGCTTGGTGGAGAACGCCTGCAGCGTGCCAATACCGGCCGTGGGCTGGCCGCCCTCCATGGCCTCACGCAGGCCTGTGATGCCCGAGAGAACATGCACCACGCCCTTGCCGTGCGTGAGCGCATCGGCCAGCGCGGTGCGCAAAGCCGCTTCGTTCTCGGGCGACACATCGAGGCTGGCCACGGGCAGCTCGATGGTGTGTTCCTTGAAGCGGTCGATGCGCGGGAAGTTGGTGGTCGGCAAGAAGTTGCCGTCCACCCGCAGGTGCGTGTAGCCCCGTGGGCGGGCCCAGTCGGCCAGTTCGGTGTAAACGCCCTTGCGGTTCATCACCAGCGGCGCGAGCAGGCCGATGTGTTGGCCGCGGAACTGCGTGAGCAGCTGCGCGGCGATGCTCTCGGGCGTCTGCGGCTGCACGGCGGCGCCGTCCTTCACGCAGTGCTGCGTGCCGAGCTTGACGTACAGCAGGCGCAGGAAGTGCCACACCTCGGTGGTGGTGCCCACGGTGGACTTGCGCCCGCCGCGCGACAGGCGCTGCTCGATGGCGACGGTAGGCGGAATGCCGTACACCGCATCCACCTCGGGCCGGCCTGCAGGCTGCACGATGGAGCGCGCATAGGCATTGAGGGATTCGAGGTAGCGACGCTGGCCTTCGTTGAACAGGATGTCAAACGCCAGCGTGGACTTGCCCGAGCCGCTCACGCCCGTCACCACATTGAACTTGCCACGCGGGATGTCCACGCTCAGGTTCTTGAGGTTGTGTTCCTTCGCATTGACGATTTCTATGGCGTTTTTGGCCGCAGGCGCTAGATCCATATGCGCAAGGCGCTCTGATTTTCGTAGCGCCGCAGCCTTTTCGTGCACCGAGTGGCCGCCCACGCCCAGCGCCAGTTCGTAGTCGCGCAGTGCCTGCCCGGTGTGGGATGTAGCGTGGGCTCGCACGTCCTCGGGCGTGCCCTCGGCCACGATGAGGCCACCTGCGTAGCCGCCTTCCGGCCCCAGGTCGATCAGCCAGTCGCTCGCGCGGATCACGTCCAGGTTGTGCTCGATGACGATGAGCGAGTGCCCCGCGTCGATGAGCTTGCGCAGTGCGCGCATCAGCTTGGCGATGTCGTCAAAGTGCAGGCCTGTGGTGGGTTCGTCGAACAGAAACAGGGTGCCCTTGCGCGCCACCGTCTGGCGCGATTTGCTTTGTACGCGTGCAGCCTCGGCCAGAAAGCCTGCGAGCTTGAGGCGCTGCGCCTCGCCGCCCGACAGGGTGGGCACGGGCTGGCCCAGCGCCACGTATTCGAGCCCCACGTCCACGATGGGCTGCAGCGCGCGGATCACGTCGCGGTCGTTCGCAAAGACGGCCGCAGCTTCGGCCACGGTCAGCGCCAGCACATCGGCCACATTCAGCGATTTGCCGCAGCGCTCAATGGTGATCTCCAGAATCTCGGGCCGGTAGCGCTTGCCGTCGCAGTCGGGGCAGCGCAGGTACACGTCGCTCAGAAACTGCATCTCCACATGCTCAAAGCCCGAGCCGCCGCAGGTGGGGCAACGCCCGTCGCCGCTGTTGAAGCTGAACTTGGCGGCGGTGTAACTGCGCTGCTTGGACAGCGGCGCCACGGCGAAGAGTTCGCGGATGCTGTCCCACGCGCCCACGTAGCTCACGGGGTTGGAACGTGCGGTCTTGCCGATGGGCGACTGGTCCACGAACACCACGTCCGACAGGTGGTCGGCGCCCAGCATGCGGTCGTGCGCGCCCGGTGCATCCGTGGCCTTGCCGAAGTGGCGCAACAGCGCGGGGGCCAGTACATCCTGGATCAGGCTCGACTTGCCCGAGCCGCTCACGCCCGTCACGGTGACCAGGCGCTGCAGCGGAAATTCGACCGTCACATCCTGCAGGTTGTGCTCGCGCGCGCCTTCCAGGATGAGGCGCGGGGTCGATTCCGTCACCATGCGCTTGAAGCCAAAGCCCACATGCTTGCGCCCGCCCAGGTAAGCGCCGGTGAGCGTGTCGGCCTTGCGCAAATCCGCCGTGGTGCCATCGAACACGATCTGCCCACCCAAACGTCCCGGCCCGGGGCCCATGTCGATCATGCGGTCGGCCGCGAGCATCACGGCGGGGTCGTGCTCCACCACCACCAGGGTGTTGCCCGCGTCGCGCAGGCGCAGCATGGCCTCGGTGATGCGGTGCATGTCGCGCGGGTGCAGGCCGATGCTGGGCTCGTCCAGCACAAACAGCGTGTTGACCAGGCTGGTGCCCAGCGCCGTGGTCAGGTTGATGCGCTGCACCTCGCCGCCGCTGAGCGTGCGGCTTTGGCGGTCGAGCGTGAGGTAGCCAATGCCCACGTCGCACAGGTACTGCAGGCGCGTAGTGATTTCTTCGTGCAGCAGCTTCAGCGCCTGGGCATCGCCGCCCTTGGCGTCGTCACCCACCGGCAACTGCATGCGCGCAAAGAACTGGCGCAGGCGGTCGATGGGCAGCAGCATCAGGTCGTGCAGGCACAGGCCGGGCAGCGCTTCGAGTTGCTCGCGCGACCATTGCACCCCCTCGGGCATGAACCGTTTGCCAGGCTCCAGCACCGCACCGGCGTCTTCCTTGCGGCCGATGCGCCAGAGCAGGCTTTCGGTCTTGAGGCGTGCACCGGCGCAGGTGGGGCATGGCGTGTAGCTGCGGTACTTGGACAAGAGCACGCGGATGTGCATCTTGTAGGCCTTGCTCTCCAGGTATTCAAAAAAGCGCTTGATGCCGTACCACTGCTTGCTCCACTGGCCGTCCTTGTAGCCGGGCGCGCCGCCGATGACCCATTTCTTCTGGTCGTCCGTGAGCTTGTTCCAGGGCGTGTCGCGCGGGATGCCTGCCGCCTCTGCGTGGCGCATGAGGTCGTCCTGCGCTTCTTTCCATGCCGGCGTCTGGATGGTCTTGATGGCACCGGCGCGCAGGGTGAGCTTGTCGTTGGGGATGACCAGGCCGTAGTCCACGCCGATCACGCGGCCAAAGCCCCGGCAACTGTCGCACGCGCCCACGGCGGAGTTGAACGAGAAGGCCGAGGGGATGGGGTCGCTGTAGCGCAGGTCGCTGTCAGGGCAGTGCAGGCCGGTGGAGAAGCGCCAGAGTTCGGCGTCACCTTCGTCAACGAGACGATAGACATTCAGCCGCCCCGTGCCGCGCTTGAGCGCAACCTCGATGGCTTCGATCACGCGCGCCTTCTCGGCGTTGCCCAGGCGGAAGCGGTCGGCCACCACATCCAGCACCTTGCGCGGGCCGGTGGGCGTGGCCACTTCGCGCTCGGCCTGCACCTTGGTGAAGCCACTGGCAGACAGCCATTGCTCGACCTGCTCTGCGCTGGTGTTCGCAGGCAACTCCACGGGGAAGGTCAGAACGATGCGCGGGTCACCGGCCGCAGCGCAACGCGCGGCCAGCTCGGCATAGATGGTTTCGGGCGAGTCGTGCCGCACGGGCTGCGCCGTCTGCTTGTCGAACAACTGGCCGGCACGCGCGAACAACAGCTTCAGGTGGTCGTTCAGCTCCGTCATCGTGCCCACGGTGGATCGGCTGGAGCGGACCGGGTTGGTCTGGTCGATGGCAATGGCCGGGGGCACGCCCTCGACCTTGTCCACGGCGGGCTTGTCCATGCGGTCGAGGAACTGGCGCGCATAGGCGCTGAAAGTCTCCACATACCGGCGCTGGCCCTCGGCATAGAGCGTGTCGAACACCAGGCTGGACTTGCCCGAGCCACTGGGGCCCGTGACCACCGTGAGTTCTCCGGTACGGATGTCCAGATCCAGGTTCTTGAGGTTGTGCTGGCGTGCGCCGCGGATACGGATCAGTCCCTGGGTCATGGAAGCGGTCTTTCGGGTGTGAGGCGGGACATTCTAGGGACGCACCCGGCGTTTGCGCCTGCGCGCGCCGATTACCCCCGAGGCGCGCTGCGGTGCTTTGACCGTGGACAAAGCACAAGCAATGGAGCAGCGGCGGGCGAAAAGCGGGTGTCCGGGCCCGAAACATCGGTTTAGACTGCGGCCTCCACACAAAACAAGAGGAGACCGCCATGACAAAACAATGGCAACGGCGAGCGGCTGGCCTGGTCCTGGCGCTTGCGGCCAGTGCAGCCAGCCATGCCCAGATCCTGATCGGCCAGACCGCAGGTTTCAGCGGCCAGGTGGCTGCGGGCGTGAAAGAGACCACCGATGGCGCGCTGCTGTTCATCGACGCCATCAACGCCAAGGGCGGTGTCAATGGCCAGAAGATCGAGCTGATCTCCCTGGACGACAAGTTCGACCCCAAGCTGGCGGCCGAAAACGCCCGCACGCTGATCGAGGACAAGAACGTGTCGGCCCTGTTCCTCAACCGGGGCACACCCCACACCGAGGCCATCCTGCCACTGCTGGATAAACACGGCGTGGTGCTGGTGGCACCGTCCACCGGCGCCATGGTGCTGCACCAGCCGGTGCGCAAATACATCTTCAATGTGCGCGCCACCTACCAGCGCGAGGCCGAAAAGGCAATCACCCACCTGGCCTCCATGGGCATCACCCGCGTGGCACTGGTGTACGCGGACGACAGCTTTGGCGCCGACGGCATCCAGGGCGCGCAAAAGGGGCTGGCGGCCGCCAAACTGACGGCGGTGGTGTCTGAAAAATTCGACCGCGCCAAGCCCGACTTCGCCCCCATTGCCGCCAAGGTGGCCAAGGCCGATGCGCAGGCGGTGCTGATGGTGGCCTCGGGCTCTGCGGTGGTGGATGCCACCACCGCACTGCGCACGGCGGGCTCGGCCGCGCAGATCGTGACGCTGTCCAACAATGCCTCCAGCGGCTTCATCAAAAGCCTGGGGGCCAACGCGCGGGGCGTGATCGTGACCCAGGTGTTCCCCAACGAACGGGCCGTGACCTACCCGATGGTGAAGGAAGCCCAGGAGCTGGCCAAGACCAAGGGGCTCACCGAAATCAGCCCCGCCATGCTGGAAGGCTTTGCCGCCGCCAAGGTGCTGGTGGAAGGTCTCAAGCGCGCGGGCCCCAAGCCCACCCGCGAGAAGATCCAGGTCGCGCTGGAGAGCATCAAGAAGCTGGACCTGGGCGGTCTGGAGGTGAACTTCAGCCCCGAGGACCACACCGGGCTGGACTTTGCCGACCTGGCCATCATCGGCACGGACGGGCGCTTCCGCCGCTGAGCGCCCGCCTACGCGTTTTTACAGTTGTCCCGCGCGGGGGCGTCCCTACACTCGGGCGCTCCACACGCAGGAGACAACCCCATGAAGAAAACTGGCCTGGCCGGCGCGCTCTGCGCCCTGGCTGCCGCCCTGGGCATCGGTTCGGCCCATGCACAGATCCTCATTGGCCAGACGGTGGGCATCACCGGCTCGGCCGCCGCCACGGTGGCCGAATCCATGCAGGGCGCTGCCCTCTACATCGACCATGTCAATGCCAAGGGTGGCGTGGGCGGGCAGAAGGTGGAGGTGCTGTCGCTGGACGACAAGTTCGACCCCAAGCTGACCCTGGACAACACCCGCACCCTGATTGAACAAAAGGGCGTGATCGGCCTGTTCATGACCCGTGGCACGCCCCACACGCAGGGCATCATCCCGGTGCTGGAGCAGCATGGCGTGCCGCTGGTGGGTCCGTCCACCGGGGCGATTGCGTTGCACCAGCCGGTGAGCAAATATGTGTTCAACGTGCGGGCGCCCTACCAGCGCGAGGTGACCAAAGCCATTTCGCACCTGCACACGCTGGGCATCCAGCGCATTGGCGTGGTGCATGTGGACGACACGTTTGGCGCTGACGGGCTGGCGGGCGCACAGGCCGGATTCAAGGCCAACAACATCGAGGCGCTGTTCATCGAAAAGTTTGACCGTGCCAAGCCCGACTACAGCGCCATCGCCCCGCGCGTGGCCGGCAAGCAGCCCCAGGCCGTGATCTTCATCGGCACTGGCGCTGCGGTGGTCGACGGCATCAAGGCCTTGCGCGCCGCGGGCGTTGCCGGACAGATCGTCACCCTGTCCAACAACGCGTCGGGCGGGTTTGTGAAGGCCCTGGGCGACCAGGCCCGGGGCGTGGTGGTGACGCAGGTGTTCCCGTCCGAGCGCTCGCTCAACTACCCGGTGATCAAGGAGGCCATCGACCTGGCCAAGGCCAAGAACATCGGCGACCTGACGCCCGCCATGCTGGAGGGCTTCGTGAGCGCCAAGGTGCTGGTGGAAGGCCTCAAGCGCGCGGGTGCCAAGCCCGACCGCGCCAAGCTGCATGCGGGGCTGGAGAGCATCCACAAGTGGGACCTGGGTGGGCTGGAGCTGAGCTACAGCCCCACCGACCACAGCGGGCTGGACTTCTCCGACCTGTCCATCATCGGCACGGACGGCCGCTTCAAGCGCTGACGCGGCGCAAGCGCCCGCGCGTGACGACACGACAAAAAAAGGCCCTGCCAGCGATTGCTGGAAGGGCCTTTGTCATGCCGGGCAATGTGCTTATTGCGCGCTGGCAGCCGATGCAGGGGCTGCAGCGGGTGCCGGCGCGGCGGCGGCTGCGGGTGCAGCTGCGCTGGCGGGTGCCTCGGGGGCGTGAACCGCATCGGCACCGTGCTTTTCTCCACCCATGTCGGCCTTGTCGCCCGCCGTGATGATCACGTACATCGACAAGGCGGCAAACAAGACGAAGCCAACAACAATCTTCCACATATCAATATCTCCTGGGATGGGTTTGTTCAATCAAGGGGCCTGGCTGACGCGCAGGGTTGTGGGTTGTACTGGTGCGCGACACAAGCCCCTTGATGGAACACAGGGCCCGACCCTTGCGGGGCGGGCCCTGTACACCGGTCAGTAACGATCAGTCGTTGGCGTAAATGTCCACGTCCTTGGTTTCCTTGATGAACAGGCCACCGATCACCACCGTGGCACCGGCGATGATGATGGGGTACCACAGGCCGTTGTACATGTTGCCGGTCTGGGCCACGATGGCAAACGCCGTGGTGGGCAGCAGGCCGCCGAACCAGCCGTTACCGATGTGGTACGGCAGGGACATGGACGTGTAGCGGATGCGGGTGGGGAACATTTCCACCAGCATGGCGGCGATGGGGCCGTACACCATGGTCACCAGCAGCACCAGGTAGGTCAGGATGATGGTGACCATCACCTTGTCGATGCGTGCAGGGTCGGCCTTGGTGGGGTAGCCAGCGGCCTTCAGGTCGTCGGCCACGAGCTTCTTGAACTCGGCGTCCTTCTTCTTGGCTTCGTCAGCGCTCAAGCCCTTGCTGGTGTACGAGGGGATTGCGGTTTCGCCAATCTTGATGCTCGCCACCGTACCGGCGGGAGCCACAGCGTTTTCATAGCTCACCGAAGCGCCAGCCAGCACCTGCTTGGCGATATCGCACGAGCTGGTGAACTTGGTGGTGCCGGTGGGGTTGAACTGGAACGAGCACTCGGCAGGGTCAGCGGTGATCACCACCTTGTTCTTGGCCTGGGCTTCAGCCAGGGTAGGATTGGCCGCCTTGGTCAGTGCACCGAACACAGGGAAGTACGTCAGCGCGGCCAGCAGGCAGCCTGCCAGGATGATGGGCTTGCGGCCAATCTTGTCCGACAGCGAACCGAACACGATGAAGAACGGCGTACCAATCAGCAGCGACACGGCCACGAAGATATTGGCGGTGGCGCCATCGACCTTCAGCGCTTGCGTCAGGAAGAACAGCGCATAGAACTGGCCCGAATACCACACCACGGCCTGGCCGGCGGTCAGGCCCACCAGTGCCAGGATCACGATCTTCAGGTTCTTCCACTGGCCGAAGGATTCGGTCAACGGTGCCTTGGAGGTCTTGCCCTCGGCCTTCATCTTCTGGAAGGCAGGCGATTCGTTCATCGACAGGCGGATCCAGACCGAAATGGCCAGCAGCAGGATCGACACGATGAACGGAACACGCCAGCCCCAATCACCAAAGGCTTCTTCGCCCAGCACGGTGCGGGTGCCCAGGATCACCATCAGCGACAGGAACAGGCCCAGCGTGGCGGTGGTCTGGATCCAGGCGGTGTAGGCGCCGCGCTTGCCGTGCGGTGCGTGTTCGGCCACATACGTGGCAGCACCGCCGTATTCACCGCCCAGTGCCAGGCCTTGCAGCAGGCGCAGGGCAATCAGGATGACGGGAGCGGCCACACCGATGGACGCGTAAGTCGGCAAGATGCCCACGATGAAGGTGGACAGGCCCATGATCAGGATGGTGACCAGGAACGTGTACTTGCGGCCGATCATGTCGCCCAGGCGGCCGAAGAAGATGGCGCCGAAGGGACGAACAATGAAGCCCGCCGCAAACGCCAGCAGCGCGAAGATGAACGCCGAACCGGCATCCAGACCGCTGAAGAACTGCTTGGCGATAATGGCTGCGAGCGAGCCGTACAGGTAAAAGTCGTACCACTCGAAAACGGTGCCGAGCGACGAGGCGAAGATGACCTTCCTCTCTTCGGGCGACATCGGCCGCGGTGCGGGATGAACAGTTGCCATGGTGTGTGTCTCCTATTGGTGTTACAGACCGCACTGCGGCGGGCTGCACGCATTCTTGGAGATGGCACTGACCACCCTCTGACGCGAAACCAACAAGAGCTTTCATCAAACTGACCGCTCTCTGACAACTTAGGGTGAAACCCGCAGCACCCCTTTCAGCATCCGGAAATTGCTCAGGGCTTGCCGGGTAAACCCGATGGGAGCTGGCTGACAGCGTCCCAGGCGGGGCCGTCGAACCAGGCGTCGCCGTCGAGGTAGGCACGCAGCATGGGCAGGCCGTCGAGCCCCCAGAACAGCTTGCCGTCCACCCCAAACGCGGGCACGCCAAACACACCGGCTGCTTGCGCGGCTTCGGTGTTGGCGCGCAGCAAGGCCTTGGGGCCATCGCTGTTCACGTCCTGCCCGGGGCGCACCTGCTCCGCCAGCGCCTCGGCCAGCGTGGCCAGGCGCGCAGGGTCCAGCGCGTCGGCGCCGCCTTGCCACACGTGCCGCAGCACCGTGCCCACCACGTAGCGGTTGATGCTGCCGTCGTCGCTGCAGGCCAGGGCCTGGCGCAGCAGGGGCAGCGGGTTGAACGGGTGGCGCGCAGGCATCTGCAGTGGCGTGCCTTGCGCATGGCCCAGCCAGGTCACATGGCGGTAGGTCCAGTCGCGCTTGGGGGCAATGCCCGCAGGGCCGGGGTTGCCGTGCTGCTGCAGCAGGGCACCCAGCAGCACGGGCTGGTAGGTCACGCTGTAGGTCAGCCCTTCCAGCACCTCGGGCAAGCGCTCAAACGCCAGCCAGGCATAGGGGGAAATGAAGTCCAGGTAGAACGTGATGCGCTTCATGCCTCGGTCTCCGGCACGGGCCAGGCAATGCCGGCGCGTTGCAACAACTGCGCCCAGATGGCGCGCCGCTGCGGAGCGTCGGCACGCGACCAGGCGCGGATTTCATCCAGCGTGCGAAAGCAGCCTTCGCAGTGGCTGCGGTCGGGCGTCATGCGGCACACCGAAATGCAGGGCGAAGGCACTGGCTCGGCACTTTTGGGGTCAAATTGGCCGGTAGCGCTAGTCTCTTTTGCCTTGACAGCTAGCAAATCAATAGCATTCATGCGGCCGCCTGGGGCGCAGACGCGTCTGCCACCGGTGCTTGCACCACGTCCACCACGGGTGCGCCCGTCAGGCGCTGCAGGTCGCTGGGGTGCAAGGGGAACACGCCATGGGGGTGGCCTGCTGCGGCCCACACCACGTCAAAACGCAGCAGGTCCTGGTCAATGAGCGTGACGGGCGGCGTGGCATGCGCCACGGGCGACACGCCGCCAATCGAGAAGCCGGTGCGCGATTTCACAAACTCGGCATCGGCCCGACCGATCTTGCCGCCCACATGGGCTTCCACTTTTTTCTCGTCCACGCGTCGGTCGCCCGATGTGACCACCAGCACCGCAGCATCGTCGCTCTTGCGCCGAAAGATGATGCTCTTGGCCACCTGCCCCACCAGGATGCCCAGCGCATCGGCGGCCTGCTGCGCGGTGCGCGCGGCATCGTCCAGCATCTGCGGCAGGTGCGGGTGGCCGCGCCGCTGCAGTTCGGCAGCCACACGCTGTACGCCCTCGGGCAGGTTCTTCAGTTCGGCTCCACACATTCGCGTTGTCTCCAGCAGGTCCACAGGGGGGGGGCGTGATTCGGTCGGGTCTCCCTCTATTTTGCCGCGCGCCATGGCCTCCCTCGCACCCCGGCCCGCATGTCCCTGCACGGCGCTCCGGCACCCGGGCCAAATCAGGCCACTTTACAAACAGGAAATGTGTGCGCCCCACAATGCGCCGAACCTTCCCAACCCAACCGCTCCCACGCCCATGAACGATGCTGCGTTGTCCCCGCTGTGCCCGAGCCTGCCCGCGACCTCCCCTGCCAACACTGTGCCGGGCCGCCCCGCCCTCGGGGCATTGCCATGCCGGGGAGCGTTGCTGGGGCTGCTGCTGATCGCGGGCATCTTGTCCGGCTGCAGCAAACCCAACGAGGCCCCCGCACCGGCCAAGGCCGCCCCTGAAGTGGGCGTGGTCACGCTCAAGCAGCAAAGCCAGCAGCTCGAAGCCGCCCTGCCCGGCCGCACCCGCGCCTCGCTCACGGCCGAGGTGAGACCCCAGGTGTCGGGCATTCTGCAAAAGCGCCTGTTCACCGAAGGGATGCTGGTGCGCCAGGGCCAGCCGCTGTACCAGATCGATGACGCCTCGCTGCGGGCCACCGAAGCCAGCGCGCAGGCAGCCCTGGCCAAGGCCGAGGCCACCGCGCGCACCCAGGAGGCCACGGCCAAGCGCAATGCGGAGCTGGTGAAGATCGACGCCATCAGCCAGCAGGCGTTTGAAGAAAGCCAGGCTGCGGCCGCCCAGTCGCGCTCCGACGTGGCCGTGGCCCAGGCCAACCTGGCCACCGCCCGCATCAACCTCAAGTACAGCCGCATCGAGGCACCTATCAGTGGACGCATCAGCCTGTCCAACGTGACGCCGGGGGCACTGGTCACGGCCAACCAGGCCGATGCGCTGACCTCCATCGTCCAGCTTGACCCGATGTACGTGGATTTCACCCAGTCCACCACCGAGCTGATGCAGTTGCAGCGGGACTGGGACGCAGGCCGCTTCCAGAAGGTCGAGGGCGACAAGATCCCCGTGCGCATCCGCCTGGACGACGGCACCGAGTACGCGCAACGCGGCCAGCTGCAGTTTGCCGGCGTGATCGTGAACGCCACCACCGGCACCGTCACGCTGCGCGCCGTGGTGCCCAACCCCAAAGGCACGCTGATGCCCGGCATGTACGTACAGGCGCTGCTGCCCACCGGGCTCGCGCCCGAAGCCCTGCTGGTGCCCCAGCAGGCCGTGACCCGCGACCTCACCGGCAAGCCCAGCGTGCTGGTGGTCAAGGAAGGCGATGTAGTGGAAAAACGCCCGATCAGCATCGACCGGGCGGTGGGCAACCAGTGGCTGCTGCAAGGCGGACTGGCTGCCGGCGAGCGCGTGGTGACCGAAGGGTTCCAGCGCGTCAAACCGGGCGACAAGGTGCGCGCGGTGGAGGTGGATCCCAAAGCCCCCGCCAAGGGCCGCAAGGGAGCCACAGGCGCCGACGCGCCGCCCGCTGCAGGTGCCGCGCCCGCCTCGGCCCCTGCCCCAGCGGCCTCCCGCTGAGCACGAAGGACGCAGCACATGGCTCAGTTCTTCATCAACCGGCCCATTTTTGCCTGGGTCATCGCCATCATCATCATGCTGGGCGGTGCGCTGTCCATCGTCACGCTGCCGCTGGAGCAGTACCCCGACATCGCTCCGCCACGCGTGACCATCGGCTCGCAATACACCGGCGCCTCGGCCGAGACGGTCGAAAACTCGGTCACGCAGATCATCGAGCAGCAGCTCAAGGGCATCGACAACATGCTCTACATGAGCTCGACCTCGGATGCCTCGGGCCGCTCGCGCACCACGCTCACCTTCGCGCCCGGCACCAACATCGACGTGGCGCAGGTGCAGGTGCAAAACAAGCTGCAGGCCGCCACCAACCGCCTGCCCGACGCCGTCAAGAGCCGGGGCGTTTTCGTGAACAAGGGCGGGCAGGACTTCCTGGTCACTTACAGCTTCTTCTCCAAAGACCCCTCCATGAGCGCCGTGGACATCGGCGACTTCCTGACCAGCAGCCTGGTGGACGTGATCGGCCGCATCGACGGGGTTGGTGACGTGACGGTGTTCGGCACCAACTACGCCATGCGCATCTGGATGGACCCGGCCAAGATGGAGAAGTACGCGCTGATGCCGTCGGACCTGGTCAATGCGCTCAACGCCCAGAACGCCCAGGTATCTGCCGGCCAGCTGGGCGCCCTGCCCGCAGTGTCCGACCAGCAGCTCAACGCCACCATCACCGCCCGCACCAAGCTCAAGACGGTGGAGCAGTTCGAGGCCATCGTGCTCAAGTCGGCGCTCGATGGGTCAGTGGTCACCGTCAAGGACGTGGCCCGCGTGGAGCTGGGCGCCGAGAACCTGACCGTGAAGGCCAAGCTCAACGGCATGCCCGGCGCAGGCATGGGCATCGTGCTGGCCGACGGCGCCAACGCCATGCAGGTGGCCGACGCCATCGCCGCCAAGCTGGCCGAGCTCAAGCCCTACTTTCCCAACCAGATCGACTACTTCGTGAGCTCGGACTCCACGCCCTTCGTGCGCGCATCCATCAAGGAAGTGGTCAGCGCACTGGGCGAAGCCATGATCCTGGTGGTGATCGTGATGTTCGTGTTTTTGCAGAACTTCCGCGCCACGCTGATCCCCGCCATTGCCGTGCCGGTGGTGCTGCTGGGCACCTTCGGGGTGCTGTCGCTGGCGGGGTATTCGATCAACACGCTGACCATGTTTGCCATGGTGCTGGCCATCGGCCTGCTGGTGGACGATGCGATCGTGGTGGTCGAAAACGTCGAGCGGGTGATGCACGAGACCGGCCAGTCGGCCAAGGAGGCCACCCGCCAATCCATGCGCGAAATCACGCCCGCCCTGGTGGGCATCGGGGTCACGCTGTCGGCGGTGTTCGTGCCCATGGCGTTCTTTGGCGGCTCTACCGGCGTGATCTACCGGCAGTTCTCCATCACCATCGTGGCGGCCATGGCGCTGTCGGTGTTTGTGGCGCTCACCCTCACCCCGGCGCTGTGCGCCACGCTGCTCAAGCCCGCAGCCGCGTCTGCCGGGCATGACCGGCCCATCCGGCGCGGCCTGCTGGGCCTGAACGACCGGTTCTTCCGCTGGTTCAACCACCATTTCGACGCCACTTCGGCACGCTACCAGGGCACAGTGGCCTACACCCTGCGCCGCACCAAACGCATGGTGCTGATCTTTCTGGCGGTGTGTGGCGTGGTGTGGCTGCTCATGGCGCGCCTGCCCACATCCTTCCTGCCCGACGAAGACCAGGGCTTCCTGTACGTGAACGTGAACCTGCCCTCGGGCGCCGCCGATGCGCGGCTGCAGAGCGTGCTGGACCAGGTGCGCGACTACTTTGCGCAGCAGCCCGATGTGCTGAGCTTCTACCAGGTCTCGGGCATCAACGGAGACCAGGCCTCGGCACGTGGCTTTGTGCGCCTCAAGCCCTGGGAAGACCGCACGCTGCCCAACCAGGCCGCCGCGCAGATTGCCTACAAGGCCACGCGCGACCTGGCCTCCATTCGTGACGCGCGGGTGCTGGTCGTCATGCCGCCGGCCGTGCGGGGCCTGGGCTCCAGCTCGGGCTTCAACTTTGTGATCAAGGACATGAACGGCCTGGGCCACCAGGCGTTGCTGGCGGCCACCAACACCTTCCTGACCGAAGCGCGCAAGCGGCCCGAACTGACCAACCTGCGCATGACCAACCTGGAAGATGCCAGCGAGCTGCGCCTGGAGATCGACGACCGCAAGGCCGCCGCGCTTGGGCTTTCGTACAACGACATCAACAGCGTGCTCTCCAGCGCCATTGGCGGCACCTACGTGAACGACTTCCTGAACAACGAACGGGTCAAGCGCGTGTACATCCAGGGCGACGCCCCGGCGCGCATGCTGCCGCAGGACGTGGCCCGCTGGAGCGTGCGCAACAGCAAGGGCGAGATGGTGCCGTTTGGCGCGTTCTCCACCAGCTACTGGGCCTACGGCTCGCCGCAGCTGCTGCGCTACAACGGCAACCCTGCGTACGAGCTGGAAGGCCGTGCGGCACCAGGCGTGAGCTCGGGCGCCGCTATGAAGATCGTGGAAGACATCCTGCGCACGCTGCCTCCCGGCATTGGCTACGAGTGGACGGGCGCCTCGCTACAGGAACGCCAGTCGGGCGCCCAGGCTCCCATGCTGTACGCGATCTCGATCCTGTTCGTGTTCCTGTGCCTGGCGGCCCTGTATGAGAGCTGGACCGTGCCGCTGTCGGTGATCCTGGCCGTGCCGCTGGGCGTGGTGGGCGCACTCGCCGCCACCTACACCCGAGGCCTGACCAACGACGTGTACTTTCAGGTGGGGCTGCTGACCACCGTGGGGCTGGCGTCCAAAAACGCGATCCTGATCGTGGAGTTTGCGGTGCAGCTGCAGGAGCAGGGGAAGAACCTGTTTGACGCCATCGTCGCGGCCGTGCGCCTGCGCCTGCGGCCCATCCTGATGACCTCGCTGGCGTTCGGCTTCGGGGTGATCCCGCTGGCCATCGGCACCGGCGCGGGTGCAGGCGGGCGGGTGGCCATCGGTACCGCCGTGCTGGGCGGCATGCTGGCTTCCACGGTGCTGGGCATCTTCCTGGTGCCGGTGTTCTTCCTGCTGATCCGCCGCTGGTTCAAGAGCCGGTCGCGCAGCGAGGACAACGCACCGCCACCGCCTGCCACCACCGTACCGAACCCCACTCAGGAGAGCGCAGCATGACGCGCCCACCCTTTTCTCCACGCCGCCAGCGCCGGCCTGCCGCCATCGCTGCAGCCCTGGCCACCGCCGCACTGCTCGCGGGCTGCAACCTGGCTCCCATGCACCAGACCCCCGCCCTGCCGGTGCCTGACACCGTGGGCACCACCAGCGTACAGCCGGCCGTGGCCAGCGACGCCAGTCTGCAGACGGCAGCGGCGCTGGGCTGGGTGCAGGCCCAGCCGCTGCGCGATGTCATTGCCCTCGCGCTGTCGAACAACCGCGACCTGCGCGTGGCCGTCGAGACCATCGAACGGGCCCGCGCCCAGTACGGTATCACCCGCGCCGACCTGTTGCCCAGCGTCACCGCGCAGGCTCAGGCCAGCCGCGCGCGCACCGCCGCCGGCATGAGCAGCGCCACAGCCCCTGCGCAGGTGGCCACGCAGTACACGGCACAACTGGGGTTTGCCAGTTACGAGATCGACTTCTGGGGCCGCGTGCGCAACCTCAACGAGGCAGCGCTGCAGCAGTTTCTGCAGAGCCAGCAGAACCAGCGCAACATCCAGACGGGCCTGATTGCCGATGTGGCCAACGCCTGGCTCACCCTGGCCGCCGATGAAGCCCGGCTGCAACTGGCGCGCGACACCCTGGCCAGCCGCGAAAAGGCCTATGCGCTGACCGAACGCATCCACGCCATCGGCTCCACATCGGGACTGGTGCTGGCCCAGGCGCAGACCACGGTGGACGCCGCACGCGGCGATGTGGCGACCTACCTGGCGCAGGTGGAGCGCGACCGCAACGCCCTGCAACTGCTGGTGGGAGGCCCGGTGCCTGCCGCCCTCTGGCCCACCGCCAGCACGCTGCGTGCTGACGCGCAGGCCCCGGCGGCCTTGCAGCCCGTGCCGGTGCCACTGGCGTCCAGCGTGCTGCTCGCCCGCCCCGATGTACAGGCCGCCGAAAACGCCCTGCGCGCCAGCGAAGCGAACATCGGCGCTGCGCGGGCGGCCCTGCTCCCCACCATCAGCCTCACGGCCAATGTAGGCACCGGCAGCCGCGAGCTGGACGGCCTGTTTGGTGCAGGCAGCGGCACCTGGAGCTTTGTGCCGCTGGTCCGCCTGCCCATCTTCGACGCCGGCCGCAACCGCGCCAACGTGCAGGTGGCCGAGGCCAACCAGCGCATCGCGGTGGCCCAGTACGAAAAGGCCGTGCAGACCGCGTTCCGCGAGACCGCCGATGTGCTGGCCGACCGCGCGCAGTGGGACGAGCGCATTGCCGCACAGACGCGGCTGGTGGCCTCCACCCAGAAGGCGTTCGACCTGTCGGAGGCACGTTTCAAGGCCGGGGTGGACAACTACCTCACGGTGCTGGATGCGCAGCGCAGCCTGTATGCAGCGCAGCAGACCCTCATCGGTCTGCGCCAGGCCGAGCAGGTCAACCGTGTGACGCTGTGGAAGGTGCTGGGCGGCACCCCGGACGCCGGTTGACGGCGGCCGGGTGCAGATGGATCAATAGTCAGCCCGCGCGCTTGGTCAGCAAGGCATTGGCCGCGCGTGAGTTGGGCTTGCGATCCAGAAAGCCGCTGATGTAGGCCCCAGCATCGATGAGCTGGTCCAGGTCGATGCCGGTCTCAATGCCCATGCCCTGCAGCATGTACACCACGTCTTCGGTGGCCACGTTGCCGGTGGCGCCCTTGGCATAGGGACAGCCGCCCAGCCCGGCCACGGACGACTGGAAGTTCCACACGCCCAGCTCCAGCGCGGCCAGCGTGTTGGACAGCGCCTGCCCGTAGGTGTCATGAAAGTGGCCCGACACCTCGTCGATGCCAAAGTGCTGCAACGTGGCCTCCAGCGCCTTCTGCACCTTGCGCGGCGTGCCCACGCCGATGGTGTCGGCCACGTCCACACGCTGCACGCCAATGCCCTGGAGCAGGCCTGCGAGATACGCCACGCGCTCGGGCGCAATGTCGCCTTCGTACGGGCAGCCCACGGTGCAGCTCATGGCGCCGCGCACACGGATGCCGGCGGCCAAAGCAGACTCTACCGCAGGGGCAAAACGCTCGATGCTCTCGGCAATGCTGCAGTTGATGTTGCGCTGGCTGAAGGCCTCGCTGGCGGAACCGAAGACGACGATCTCGTCGGGTTTGTCCAGCAATGCCGCCTCAAAGCCCTTGAGGTTGGGCGTGAGCACCGAATACGCCACGCCTGGCTGGCGGGTGATGCCCGCCATCACCTCGTGGTTGTCGGCCATCTGCGGCACCCACTTGGGGCTGACGTAGCTGGTGACTTCGATCTCTTTCAGACCGGCCTGCTGCAGGCGGTGCACCAGCTCGATCTTGACGGCGGCGGGCACCGGGGTCTTTTCGTTCTGCAGGCCGTCACGGGGGCCGACGTCGATGAGGCGGACGCGGGAGGGAATGCTCATGGGGCTACCAAGGGTGGATCAAGGAATGCCGCCATTGTCTCGCCACCGCCTTCACAGGACCACCCCATATCGTGCCAGACCATTCGCCGGACGCGCCATCAGCCAGCCCGGGTGTGATCACCCTCAACCTCTTGCCGCAGCAAGGCCACCATGGCCTGCGCCGCCAGCGACAGCGGCCGCCCTCGCAACGTGATCAGCCCGATGGGCCGGTGCAGCACCGGCGCCTTGAGCGGGCGTGTGACCACCTCGGGCCGGCGCACCACCTGGGCGGCCAGCTCGGGTAGCGCGCTCACACCCAGCCCCGCTGCCACCATGGCCGCAATGGTGGCCAGGTGCTCCACCTCGTAGCGGGGTTCAAAGCGGATGCGGTGTGTCAGCAGGGCCTCTTGCGCGTATTGCCGCACGCTGGTGCCTGCGGGCATGGAGATGTGGGGCAGCTCGGCCACATCGGCCCAAGCAACGGCGCCTCGCCCACGGGCCAGGGGGTGCGTGCGCGGCATCAGCAACACAAAGCGATCGGACACCAGCGGGGTGTAGTCCAGGTCCGCATAGGCGGGGTTGGCGGCGGTGAGGGCAAAGTCCACGCGCCCGGCACGCACCATGTCAAACGCTGGGCCCGCCAGGCTGTCGATCAGCTCCATCTGCACGCCCGGGTGCTGTGTGGCGAACCGGGCAAACGCGCGCGGCACGGCCCCGGCTGCCAGCGACGGCAGCGCCGCCAGCGCAATGCGACCCACCTGCAGCTGCGCCACCTCCTGCACGCGGCGCACGGTCTCCTCGATCTGGTGGCGCAGAAACCGCGCCTGCTCGGCAAACACCTCGCCCGCCAGCGTGAGCTGCACGGTGCGCGTGGTGCGCTCGAACAGGCGCACGTCCAGCATCTCCTCCAGCCGAGCCACCGTGCCCGACACCGCCGACTGCGACAGGTGCATCTGCAAGGCCGTGCGCCGAAAACTCAGCGTCTCGGCCAACGACAGGAACACATCCACCTCGCGGGCGGACCAATTGATCTTCATAGCCGATCAGTCTATCGAAAAAGACGTCTGGACCGCGCAATGCGAGCCCCCTAGACTGAATTCGACGCAAGCACACCGCTTGAACAGATTGAGAGCAACAAGGAGACACGATGGAGAACAGTTCGCCGCGCAGCGCGCGCACCGTGGTGGTAGGCGGAGGCACCATGGGGGCCGATGTGGCCGTGGTCCTGGCCCGTGGTGGCGCACAGGTCACGGTGGTGGACCCCCACGCCGCCCGCCGCGAACACTTGCGGCCGCACATTGCGCAGGAGCTGGCCGCCGCAGGCCAAGCTACCCACGCCGGCCCGGTGCAGGTGTGCGCCAGCCTGCAGGATGTGGACTGGAGGGGCGTGGTGCTGGTGGTGGAATGCATCACAGAGCAACTGGCAGCCAAACAAAAGCTGTTTGCCGAGCTGGAAACCGTGGCGCCCCCCAACGCCGTGCTGGCCAGCAACAGCTCGGGCTTTCCCATCAGTGCCATCGCCCAGGGGCTGGCCACGGCGCAGCGCATGCTGGGCCTGCACTTTTTCATGCCCGCCCACCTGGTGCCGCTGGTGGAGGTAGTGCTGGGCGGGCGCAGCGACCCGGCCCTGGGCACCTGGCTGCACGCCTTCATGCGTGGCTGCGGCAGCGTGCCGGTGCTGGTCAAGAAGGACAAGCCCGGCTTTCTGGCCAACCGCATGCAGCATGCGCTCTCGCGCGAGGCGTTTGCGCTCATCGACGAAGGCATTGCCTCGCCCGAAGACGTGGACGCCGCCGTGCGCTTTGGTTTTGGCTTCCGCTTTCTGGCGGCCGGGCCGGTGCTGCAGCGCGACCACGCGGGCATTGAGGTGCACACCGCCGCCGCCGCCACCATGTACCCCACGCTGTCCAACACCGACGTGCCTGCCCAGGCGCTGCGCGACAAGGTGGCCCAGGGCCAGCTCGGCATGAAGACGGGCAAGGGCTTTTTTGACTGGCCCGAAGACCGCAAGCAGGCCGAGCGCGCGCGCTACGACACGCTGCTGCGCCAAGGCCTGGCCCTGCTGGCGAGCGAGCTGCCCGCCATCGAGCCCCCTGCCGACACGTCACAGACGGACACCCCAACGACCACTGGAGCCCGCGCATGAGTGCATCGCCCGCATCACCCACCATTGCCAGCCAGTGGGTTGACCCACTGATCGTGACCGTGGCGCCCAACGGCGCCTACAAGCAGCCCGCCGACCATCTGGCCGTGCCCATTACACCGGCCACGCTGGCCACCACGGCCAAGGCCTGCCTTCATGCCGGCGCGGCCATGCTGCACATGCACATCCGCGACGCGCAAGGCCGCCACAGCCTCGATGTCGAAGGCTACCGCGAGGCGCAGCGCGTGGTGCGCCAGGCCGTGGGCGACGCGATGGTCATCCAGATCACCAGCGAAGCCGCAGGCGTGTACCAGGCCCCCGCGCAGATCGCCATGGTGGAGGCCCTGCAACCCGAGGCCGTGTCCATCGGACTGCGCGAAGTAGACAAGCCCGAGATCGGCGAAGCCGGACTGCAGCGCTTCTTCACTGGCCTCGCCCAGCGCCGCACCATGGTGCAGGTCATCCTGTATGACGTGGCCGACCTGCGCCGCTGGCAGGCACTGCGCGCCAGTGGCGTGGTGCCGGATGCGCCTTGGTTCCTGCTGTTTGTGCTGGGCCGCTACAGCGCGGGCCAGACCTCCAGCCCGCGCGACCTGCTGCCTTTTCTGAACGCCCATGACGGCAACGAGCCCTGGGCCGTGTGCGCCTTCGGAGCGGCAGAAAACGCCTGCGTGGCCGCCGCCGCCGTGTTTGGCGGCCACGCCCGCGTGGGGTTTGAAAACAACCTGCTGTGCAAGGACGGCAGCGTGGCCCCCGACAACACCGCACTGGTGCGCCAGGCCGTCGAAGCGGCCGCCGCGCTGGGCCGCCCGCTGGCCACCGCCGCCGACATCCGGCAGCGCTTTGGCGCAGGCTGAGCGGCACCGCTCCATCGCGCTCCCCATCCATTGACATCAACCCGCAGCAGACGGGCTTTATCCATCCCCACAGGAGACAGACATGCACCACCACCACCTTCACTCGTCCACGCATCGCGGCGCCCGGCGCGCCGTGCTGCACGCGGCCCTTGCCGTGCCCCTGGCGCTGGGCATCGCAGGTCACGCTGCGGCGCAGACGGCCGCCACAGCCTTCCCCAGCAAGACCATCCGTTTTGTGGTGCCCTACCCGCCCGGTGGACCCACCGACCTGATGGCCCGCATGCTGCAGCCCGAGCTGCAAAGCCGCCTGGGTGTACCTGTGGTGGTGGACAACAAGGGCGGCGCCGGCGGCAACACCGGCAGCGCCGAGGTGGCCAAACAGGCGCCAGCGGACGGCCACACGCTGCTGCTGGCCGCCAGCGGCCCGATGGCGGTCAACCCCTCGCTGTACGCCAGCATGCCGTTCAACCCGCTGTCCGATCTGGTGCCGGTGATCCAGCTGTCGGCATTTCCGCTGGTGCTGGAGGTGCATCCCTCCCTGGGCGTCAAGACACTGGCCGAGTTCCTGGCCATGGCCAAGGCCGGAAAGCCGGTGCTGAGCTACGCGTCTGCCGGCAACGGCACACCGCAGCACCTGGCGGGCGAGCTGTTCAACACCACCGCGGGCGTGAAGATGGGGCACATCCCCTACCGTGGCGCTGGCCCCGCGCTCAACGACCTGATCGGCGGACAGGTGAACGTGATGTTCGACATCGTCGGTAGCTCCCTGCCCCACATCCAGGCGGGCAAGCTCATCCCGCTGGCCGTTACATCCAGCGAACGCGCCAAGGTGCTGCCCAATGTGCCCACCATGGCGGAGGCCGGCATTGCGGGCTACCAGATCACCGGCTGGCATGGCATTGCGGTGCGCGCGGGCACCCCGCAAGCCACCGTCGACAAGCTCAACGCCACGGTGAATGCGATCTTCAAGGAACCCGCGTTCCGCACCAAATGGGAAGCCATCGGCACGCCCGTGGTGGGGGGCACGGCGGCAGACTTTGGGGCGCTCATCAAGGCCGACGCGCAGCGACTGGGCAAGCTGGTGCGCGATGCCGGCGTGACGGTGGATTGAAAAGGCACCCCCTCTGTGCCCGCACACAGAGGGCTATGCGACAGACCTGGGGCGCAAGCGCAGCAACAGCCAGCCCAGCGCCATGCCAATGGCGCTGGAGAGCAGCATCACTGCACCGATCACGATCTTCACGGTGGTGGAACTGCGGATTTCCGCCTGCGCCGGGTCCTTGGCGGAGTAGCGCACCGAAACAGTCTCACCCACTTTGTGGATGGCCTGCTGCTGGCGTGCGACCGAATCCGTGAAGCTGTAGGTTCGCCCATCGCCCGCCACAAACTCCACAATGCTTTTCTTGGCAAGCCCCCGGCGGTGGGATGGGCCTGTCATGATTTCTTCATGCGCCACCACCCGGCCCTTGGCGGTGTGCGTGTCGCCCAGCATGTTCATGCCAGAGGCCAATAACCACGCCGCACCCAGCGCGGTCAAGGCGCTGGGCACCAGCAGGATCCAGCCCAAAAGACCAAAGAAACGACGGAACGTGGAGGTGCTCATGCCCTCCATTCTCTACGCTCGCGAGCGCGTGGACCGGCGGCTTCAGTAGCCTCGCGCGGGGTTCACGATGCCCGCCACCGCCTCGCCGTGCTCCAGCGCCACCATCTTGCGTGCGATCTGGGCAATGCTCTCGTCGCGCAGCGTGCGCGCCGAAGTGTGGGGCGTAACGGTGATGCGTGGGTGCGTCCAGAACGCATGGCCCGCGGGCAACGGCTCGGTGCGGAACACATCGAGCGTGGCTCCAGCCACATGGCCGCTGTCGATGGCGGCCACCAGGTCTTCGTCCACCAGGTGCGCGCCACGCGCCACATTGATCACATAACTGCCGGGCAACAAGCGGCCCAGGGTGTCCTTGTTGATCACGTTGGCCGTATCAGGCGTGAGGGGCAGCAGGTTGACCAGCACACGGCTCGCGGCCAGAAAGTCATTGAATTGATCTGCGCCCGCAAAGCCGCGCACGCCGTCGATGGCCTTGGGGCTGCGGCTCCAGCCGTTGATGGGAAAGTCAAACAACGCCAGCGCCTTGGCAACCCGCTCGCCCAGCACGCCCAGGCCCATCACACCGACGGGATAGTCGCTGCGCAGGCGTGGCTTGCGGTAGCCCCAGCGGCCCGCCTGGGTGTCGGCCTCATAGCCATCAAACTCGCGGAAGTGGCGGATGACCGCGTGGCACACATATTCGGCCATCTGCACGGCCATGCCCGCATCATCCAGCCGCACCACCAAGGCCTGGGGCGGCAGGCGCAGCTTGAGCAGGGCATCCACCCCTGCGCCGATATTGAAGAGCGCCTTGAGGCCAGGCTGTTCGTCCATGAACTGCTGGGGTGGTGCCCAGACCACGGCGTAGTCGGCCTGCGGGGCGCCGGGCTGCCAAACAGAAATCTCAACGCCGGGCAGCGCGGCGGAAAAGCCCTGGAGCCAGGGCTCGGGCTTGGCATCGGTACAGCAAAAGGTGATTTTCATGGGGCCCAAGCGTAGCCGCATTGGGCCCCCTGCGCTGTCACCTGCAGACGACTCGGGACACTACTTGGCTCAGGCCTTGTCGGCGGTTACCAGCTTGAGCAGCTCTGCCCCCTCGGTCACCTGGTCGCCGGGCGCGTACAGCAGCTCCTGCACCACGCCGTCGGCTGGGGCGGCAATGGTGTGCTCCATCTTCATGGCCTCCATCACCGCCAGTGGCTGCCCCTTGGCAACCTTGTCGCCCGCCTTCACGGCAAACGACACCACCTTGCCGGGCATGGGGGCCGTGAGGCGTCCGCCTTCAGCCGCTGCCTCGCCCGCGTGGGCCAGCAGGTCGATGGCGGTGATCTGCGTGGCGCCCAGCGGGGTGAACACATGGTCCACCTCGCCCTGCGCATACACGGCAGCGCGCGTGCGCTGGCCAGCGAACTGCAACTCGATGGCGCCCTGGGGCGCTGCGCCAAAGACCAGCGGCCCGGCCACCGCCGCATCGCCCTCGCCCACCTTCAAGTGCAAGCCGCCACCGCGCTCGTAAGTCAGCAGCGCCTTGGCGTGTTCACCGCCAAATTCAAATTCAAACCGGCGCTGCACCACGCCATGCGTGTGAAAGCCGTCGCGGCGGCTGAACGGGTCCACGCCCTCGTTCGTGCGCTCATTCAGCAAGGCCTGCGCCACGGCCGCCGCAGCGGCCAGGGGCAAGCCCACGGGCTCCTGGTGGAACAGCACGGCCTGCTCGCGCGGGATCAGCGCCGTGTCCAGCTTGGCGCTGGCAAACGCATCGGTGCGTGCCACGCGGCGCAAAAACTGCACGTTGGTTGCCAGGCCCACGATGTGGGTCTGGGCCAGCGCCTCGTCCAGCCGCGCCAGCGCCTGTTCGCGCGTGTCGCCGTGCACGATGAGCTTGGCCACCATGGAGTCGTAGAACGGGCTGATCGCATCGCCCTGTCGCACGCCGGAATCCACGCGCACCGCGCCGCGTTCAAACGTCACGCAATCGGGCAGCGCATACACATTGAGCGCACCGGTCGCGGGCAGGAAGTTGTTGTCCGGGTTCTCGGCACAGATGCGGGCCTCGATGGCGTGGCCTGTGATGCGCAGGTCTTGCTGCTGGAGCGGCAAGGGCTCGCCCGACGCTACACGCAGCTGCCACTCCACCAGGTCGAGGCCGGTGATCGCCTCGGTCACAGGGTGCTCCACCTGCAGGCGGGTGTTCATCTCCATGAAGTAGAACTTCATCTGCTCGGGCGCGTCGTAGCCGCCGGGCTGCTCGACGATGAACTCCACGGTGCCCGCGCCCACGTAGTTCACAGCCTTGGCAGCGGCCACAGCGGCCTCGCCCATGCGGGCGCGCAGCTCCGGCGTCATGCCGGGGGCAGGCGCTTCTTCCAGCACCTTCTGGTGGCGGCGCTGCACGGAGCAATCGCGCTCAAACAGGTACACACAGTTGCCGTGCGTGTCGCCAAACACCTGGATCTCGATGTGGCGCGGGCGCTGCACGTACTTTTCGACCAGCACCGCGTCGTCACCAAAGCTGTTGATGGCCTCGCGCTTGCAGGAGTCGAGCGCCGCCGCAAAGTCCTCGGCTTTGTCCACGGCGCGCATGCCCTTGCCGCCACCGCCGGCGCTGGCCTTGATGAGCACGGGGTAGCCAATGCGGTCGGCCTCACGCTGCAGCAGGGCCGGGTCCTGGTCGGCGCCGTGGTAGCCGGGCACCAGGGGCACCTGTGCCTGCTCCATGAGGCGCTTGGACTCGGCCTTCAGCCCCATGGCATTGATGGCGCTGGCGGGGGGGCCAATGAAAACCAGGCCCGCGTCGGCACAGGCCTTGGCGAAGTCTTCGTTCTCGCTTAGAAAACCGTAGCCAGGGTGGATGGCCTGCGCGCCCGTGGCCTTGGCGGCCTCGATGATGCGCTCCCAGCGCAGGTAGCTGTCCTTGGGTGCGCTGCCGCCAATGTGCACGGCCTCGTCGCACACGGCCACGTGTTTGGCGTTAGCGTCGGCGTCGGAGTACACGGCGACGGTTTTCACACCCAGGCGCTTGGCAGTCGCTGCGACACGGCAAGCGATCTCGCCACGGTTTGCAATAAGGATCTTGTTGAACATGTTTAAGCCACCTTGGCAGAACCAGAAAAGAAAGAGGACAAGCGCCGCACGACGGCGCACAGAAACTTGAACAGCACCACCAGCAGCAGCACCGACACGACCACCATCACCACCAGCGCGATGCCAAACGCCACTGGGTGCTGCGTGGCCAGCCAGACCACGGCCACGACCAGGCCGTCTTCAAAGAACGACAGCCCCCAGTTGGAAAACGGCTCGGGCGAGGTGTTCACGGCAGCGCGGGTGGTCATCTTGGTGGCCAAGGCCGTGGCAGAGAGCGAGCCGCCCAGCAGTCCCGCCACCACGGCCATGGTCGCGTTGTCGGCACCGAACACGCCGTAGGCCAACGCAGCGCCCGCAGGTACGCGGATGAAGGCATGGATGGCATCCCAGGCGCTGTCCACCCAGGGCACCTTGTCGGCAAAAAACTCCACCATCAGCATGAAGCCGCTGACCATCAGCACCAGCGGGTGCTGCAGCATCGCCAGGCCTGGCGGCAGGGGCATCCAGCCCAGCACGCCCATCATGCCGACCAGGAACACCACGGCATACAGCCGGAACCCGCTGGCCCAGCCCAGTGCGGCGGCCAGCGCCAGCAGGCTGGGCATGTCGAGCTTCGCAGTTGCTGTGGCTGCCGCGTCGCCCACGGCGCGCGCGGTGCCGCCATCCACATGCAGCCCCAGCGTGTGGAGCCACTGCACGATGTTGAACCAGAGGGTGTCCATAGCCTGCTTGTACTGATCAGCCCAACCAGGCGGGTTTGCGCTTGTTGAGGAAGGACTGCACGCCTTCCTTGCCCTCATCGCTGGCGCGGATGTCGGCAATGCCCTGCACCGTGGCGGCGATGAGGCCCGCGTTGATCTCCCGCTCTGCCACATCCATCACCAGCTTCTTGCACACGCGCACAGCGTTGGGGCTGGCGCTGGTCAGGGCCTTGAGCAGTTCGTCCACTTTGGCGTCGAGCTGGTCAGCCACCACGACCTCGTGCACAAACCCAATGCGCAAGGCTTCGGCCGCGCCAAAACGCTCTGCCGTGAGGAAGTAGCGGTGCGCAGCACGTGCACCCATGGCACGGATCACATAGGGGCTGATGGTGGCGGGGATGAGCCCCAGCTTCACCTCGCTGAGGCAAAAGCCTGCCGTGTCCACGGCCACGGCCATGTCGCACGCGGCCACCAAGCCCATGCCGCCTGCATATACATCGCCCTGCACGCGGGCAATCGTGGGCTTGGGGCATTCGTAGATCACGCGCAGCATCTCGGCCAGCTTGCCTGCATCGGCGATGTTTTCGTCGCGCGTGTAGTCGGCCATGCGGCGCATCCAGTTGAGGTTGGCACCGGCGCAAAAGGCAGGGCCTTCTGCGGCGAGCACCACGGCGCGCACATCGGCACGCCCACCCACATCTTTGAAGGCGGCGGTGATCTCGGCAATGACCTCATCGCTGAAGGCGTTGCGAATCTCAGGCTGCGTGAGCGTGATGCGCGCCACGGCGCCGGTTTGGGTGATGGAAAGGTTCTGGCTGCTCATGGCTTGGACGGGTTTTGCAGAAAGTAGACAAGGTCCAGCTCGGGACAGGGCTGGCCCAGCGCGGTCAATGCCGCAGTGATCTGACCCCGGTGGTGCGTTCCGTGGTTGAACACGTGCGCCAGCGTGGCCGCAAACGGCAGCGATGCCGCCGTGCCACGCATGGTGGTGTAGTCGAGCGTGCCGCTCCAGCGATCAGGCGAGAACGAAGCAATCAACGGTGCCCAGCGGGCAGCGCCTTCGCGCAGGCGGGCATCCAGCTGCGCGCGGTCGCGCTCCAGTTCGGCATCCAACGCCACCTGGGGCGAGATGCCTTCGGCAAAGCGCACGAACCACAGATGGTGCTCGCCCACCAGCAGGTGGTTGAGCGTGCCGTGGATGCTGTGGAAGAACAACCCCAAATCGCGCCGGTAGTCCTCTTCCGGCAGCGCCCGCACGGCATCAAGCAGGCGCGCCGTGGCCCACACGTTGTAGCGTGCCAGCTGGGTGAAATGCGCAACAGCGTCCATGGCGGCTCCCGGCGGGTTACATACGGAAGAGGCCGAACTTGGTGTCTTCGATGGGCGCATTGCGCGTGGCGGCCAGCCCCAGCGCCAGCACACGGCGGGTGTTGGCCGGGTCGATCACGCCGTCGTCCCACAAGCGCGCAGTGGCGTAGTAGGGGTGGCCCTGGTCTTCGTATTGACGGCGGATGGGGGCCTTGAAGGCTTCCTCCTCCTCCATGCTCCACTGGCCGCCCTTGCCTTCGATGCCGTCGCGCTTCACCGTGGCCAGCACGCCTGCGGCCTGCTCGCCGCCCATCACGCTGATGCGCGCGTTGGGCCACATCCACAGGAAGCGGGGCGAGTACGCGCGGCCGCACATGCCGTAGTTGCCCGCGCCAAAGCTGCCGCCGATGATGATGGTGAACTTTGGCACGCTGGCCGTGGCCACGGCCGTCACCATCTTGGCGCCGTTGCGGGCGATGCCTTCGTTCTCGTACTTGCGGCCCACCATGAAGCCGGTGATGTTCTGCAGGAACACCAGCGGGATCTTGCGCTGGCAGCACAGCTCGATGAAGTGCGCGCCCTTGAGCGCCGACTCGCTGAACAGGATGCCGTTGTTGGCGATGATGCCGACCATCATTCCCTCGATGCGCGCAAAGCCCGTGACCAGCGTGGTGCCGTAGCGTGCCTTGAACTCGTCGAACTCGCTGCCGTCCACGATGCGCGCAATGATCTCGCGCACGTCAAACGGCTTGCGCGTGTCCACGGGGATCACGCCGTACAGCTCGTCTGCTGCGAATTTAGGAGCTACCGGCGCATGATCTGCGGTCGCCTGCGGCTTGTTTTTATTCAAATTGCGCACTGCATTGCGTGCCAGTTGCAGCGCGTGCATGTCGTTCTGCGCCAGGTGGTCGGCCACGCCCGACAGGCGGGTGTGCACGTCACCGCCGCCCAGGTCTTCGGCCGTCACGACCTCGCCCGTCGCGGCCTTGACCAGCGGCGGGCCACCCAAAAAGATGGTGCCCTGGTTCTTGACGATGATGGACTCGTCACTCATGGCCGGCACGTAGGCACCACCCGCCGTGCACGATCCCATGACCACCGCGATCTGCGAGATGCCCATGGCGCTCATGTTGGCCTGGTTGAAGAAGATGCGGCCGAAATGGTCGCGGTCAGGAAAGACTTCGTCCTGGTTGGGCAGGTTAGCACCGCCCGAGTCCACCAGGTAGATGCAAGGCAGGTGGTTCTGCTGCGCCACTTCCTGCGCGCGCAAATGCTTCTTGACGGTGAGCGGGTAGTAGGTGCCGCCCTTCACCGTGGCGTCGTTGCACACGATCATGCAGTCCACGCCGCTCACGCGGCCAACGCCCGCAATGAGCCCCGCGCTGGGCGCGTCGTTGTTGTACATGTTGAGCGCGGCCAGCGGCGCCAGTTCGAGGAACGGCGTTCCCGGGTCCAGCAGCATCTGCACGCGCTCACGCGGCAGCAGCTTGCCCCGCGCCGTGTGCTTGGCGCGGGCCGCCTCACCGCCGCCCTGGGCGACCTTGTCGAGCTGCGCGCGCAGGTCATCCACCAGTGTGCGCATGGCGGCTGCATTGGCCAGAAAGTCCGCCGAGCGGGCATTGAGTTGGGTGTCGAGAATGGTCATACGTTGTGGCTCTTTCAAGCGGTTTTCTGTTCTTCCAGGCCCAGCTGGTCCTTCATCTCGTCGCGGATCTTGAACTTCTGGATCTTGCCCGTCACCGTCATCGGAAAGCTGGTGACAAAGCGGATGTAGCGCGGCACCTTGTAGTGCGCAATCTGGCCCTTGCAGAAGGCGCGGATGTCGTCCTCGGTGGGCTGCGTGCCGGGCTTGGCGATGATCCAGACACAGAGTTCTTCGCCGTACTTCTGGTCGGGCACACCCACCACCTGCACGTCCTGCACCTGCGGGTGGCGGTACAAAAATTCTTCGATCTCGCGCGGGTAAATGTTTTCGCCGCCCCGGATCACCATGTCCTTGATGCGGCCGACGATGTTCACATAGCCCTCGGCATCCATGGTGGCCAGGTCGCCGGTGTGCATCCAGCCGCCGTCGTCGATGGCCTCGCGGGTCTTGGCCTCATCGCCCCAGTAGCCGTGCATGACGGAATAGCCTTTGGTGCAGAACTCGCCGCGCTGGCCGATGGGAACGATGGCGCCCGTGTCAGGGTCCACGATCTTCACCTCCAGGTGCGGCTGCACCTGGCCCACGGTCGATACGCGCTTATCCAGCGGCGTGTCGGTGCTGCTTTGGCAGCTCACAGGGCTGGTCTCGGTCATGCCGTAGGCAATGGTGATTTCGCGCAGGTTCATCTGCTCCACCACACGCTTCATCACCTCGGTGGGACAGGGCGAGCCCGCCATGATGCCGGTGCGCAGCGTGCTCAGGTCGAACTCGGCAAAACGCGGGTGATCCAGCTCGGCAATGAACATGGTGGGCACGCCGTGCAGGCCGGTGCAGCGCTCGTCCTGCACCGTCTGCAGCACGGTGATCGGGTCGAATCCGTCATTGGGGTACACGATGGCAGAGCCATGCGTGAGGCAGGCCAGGTTGCCCAGGACCATGCCAAAGCAGTGGTACAGCGGCACGGGGATACACAGCCGGTCTTCGGGCGTGAGCTTCATGCATTCGCCGATGAAGAAGCCGTTGTTCAGGATGTTGCGGTGCGTGAGCGTGGCCCCCTTGGGGAAGCCCGTGGTGCCGCTGGTGAACTGGATGTTGATGGGGTCGGTGGCACTCAACGTGGCTGCGATCTGCGCCAGGCGCGGGTCGGCCGCATTGCCGCGCGCCAGCAGGTCGGTAAAACGCAGCAGCCCGGGCTCGTCGGCGCCCTGCCCCGCCTCATCGATCCACACCACCGTGTTCAGGTGGGGCAGCTTCACGGAGCCCAGCTGGCCTGGCTGCTGGTGGTGCCACTCGGGCGCCAGCTCGCGCAGCATGCCCAGGTAGTCGCTGGTCTTGAATCGGGCCATGGTCACCAGCAGCTTGCAGCCCACCTTGTTGAGCGCGTATTCCACCTCAGACGTGCGGTAGGCCGGGTTGATGTTGACCAGCACCAGGCCCACCTGGGCGGTGGCCAGCTGCATCAGCACCCATTCGGCATTGTTGTGCGACCAGATGCCCACGCGGTCTCCGGGGGTGAGCCCCATGCCCAGCAGCGCGCTGGCCAAGCAGTGGGCTTCAGCCTGCAACTGAGCGTAGGTGTAGCGGCGGCCCTGGTGCACGCTAACCAGCGCCTCGCGCTCGGGCTGGCGGGCCACCATGTCGGCAAAGAAGGCGCCGATGGTCTGCTCGATCAGGGGAACATCGGTGGCGCCACGGGCGTAGCTCTCCACCAGCGGTGCGGATTGTGTTGTGGCTGCAGTCGTCACGGGTTTGTCTCCTCGGTCATCCGGCCAGCGCAGGCAGTACGCGCACGGCGGGCGGGCAATTAGCAAGCTTGGGCAAGCATAGAAGCCCACGCACCGGCCGGGTTGCCACAATGGTTGCAAATCGTGCCACGGCTGGCACACTCTGTGGCGTGAAACTGCTCGCCCCACCCGCTCCCCGCCTGCCCGCACCCGCTACAGCCCCCTCCTCCACGCCCATCGCACCTGCGGCCACGCCTGTAGCGTTCGTGCGGTCCATTGTCCTGGCCTACGAAGCGCGCGGCAAGAGCCCCGACCACGCCCTGGCCCAGGCACAGATTGCGCCGCAACTGCTGCAGGACGACAGCGCCCGCATCACCGCCTGGCAGATGGAGCAGATCTCCGACGCCGCCATGCAGGAGCTGGACGACGAAGCCCTGGGCTGGTTCAGCCGCCGCCTGCCCTGGGGTAGCTACGGCATGCTGGCGCGCGCCAGCATCAGCTCGCCTACGCTGCAGGTGGCCCTGGCCCGCTGGTGCCGCCACCACGGCCTGCTGGCAGACGACATTGCGCTGCACCTCACCACCCAGGGCGACACCGCCACCCTGGCCATCACCGAGGCCCGCGACCTGGGCGCGCTGCGCGAGTTCTGCCTGGTCTCCGTATTGCGCAACGCGCACGGCCTGGCCTGCTGGATGGTGGACTCGCGCATTCCGCTCATTGCCGCAGAATTTGCCTTTGATGCGCCCCCGCACGCCGATGCGTATGCCGTGCTGTTCCGCGGCCCCGTCACCTTCCACGCGCCACGCACCGCCATCCACTTCGACGCCCGCTACCTGCACCTGCCCCTGCGCCGCGACGAACAGGCCCTGCGCCAGATGCTGCAGCACGCCCTGCCCCTGACGGTGCTGCACTACCGCCGCGACCGCCTGCTGGTGCAGCGCGTGCGCCAGCTGCTGGGCGCCCCCCTGCCCGGCCAGCCCGCCCATGCGCTACCCCAGCACAGCGCTGAATCACTCGCCGCGCTGCTGCATGTATCGCCACGCACACTGCACCGGCAATTGAAGGAAGAAGGCGCCACGCTGCAGGGCCTGAAAGACGAGGTGCGCCGTAGCCGCGCGGTGGAGCTGCTGCACCGCACGCAGCGGCCGATCAAGCAGGTGGCGGAGGCGGCGGGGTTTGAGAACGAGAAGAGTTTTATCCGGGCGTTCCGGGGGTGGACAGGGAAGTCGCCAGCGGAATTTCGGAGGGACCAGGAGACAATTCCTAGATGACTGATTCTCGCAATCATCACTACATACCCCAAGGCTACTTACGCGGCTTCGGCTGGAAGCGCGGCAAGCACCACATGGTGATAGTCCACGATTTCAATGACAAAAAAACTTACGAAACCAACACACGCAACGTCTGCGCTCAGCGCGATTTCATGCGATTCGAATTCAACGATCGCGCGCCTGACTGGCTCGAGACCGAATTTGGAAAACTCGAATCGAGGTCAGTGACGGCAATACGCGAAGTGGTGTCTTCAGGGATATTTGACGGCGAAAACAAGGACTACATACTCAACCTGATGGCACTGCTTGCAGTGCGCTCGCCCGAGCAACGGGAAAATATGCGGGAATTTCAAGCGCGCGTGGCGCAGCGCATGATGGACTTGGTGCTCGCGAAGAAAGAGCACTGGGAGTCTCAAATGGAGGAGATGAAAGAAAAATCTGGCAAGTCATCTCTAGTGACGTACGAGGAAGCAAAAAACTTCCACATGCGAGGCGAATACAAAATCGAGGTCGCACGCGAACGCCATATTCAAACTGAGATCGGTCTGCATCACACAGTGTTGCAATTGCTTGGCCAGCGGAAGTGGACCTTGTACATCGTGTCCGGAGACTATGGCGAATTCATCACTACGAATCGACCTGTCGTTATCGCTTACATCAATCCCGAAAACGTGCCATTGCTCCTGCGACACAGCCCAGGCTTTGGCCTCAAAAACACTGAAATCTATTTTCCACTGACAAGTCGCGCGCTCCTGATAGGTCGTTGGACTGGGAATGAGGCGACAGTCAACCCAGCAAATCAGCCGTTCATAGGGGTGATGAACAACCAAATGATTCAGCACTCTTACGGGCTGGCTATTTCTTCATGCCGCACAGTGCTCTACCACGACCCACTATTTCGCCTTAGATTCGATGACCAAATAATCAACAGATTCACAACTCCCCCAAGTGCGGAAGAGATAGCACAATTCAAAGCCAGTCACGGAATCGCAGACATCTCGGAAGCTAGTCAGGCAGATTGATCGACGCCAGCTAGAACAAGAAGTTGCTTGCCTATTGATCACGCTGAAACTAGACAACGACGTCCCTCCGGTGCCCCCATGCTCCATCTCCACCACTGCGTCAGCGCCCGCTCCTTCCGCCCCCTGTGGATGCTCGAAGAGCTGCAACTGCCCTACCAGCTCCACATGCTGCCCTTCCCGCCGCGCGCCAAGGCGCGGTGGTTTCTGGACGAGAACCCGCTGGGCACGGTGCCGCTGCTGGTGCAGGGCGATGTCCGCATGACCGAATCCGCCGCGATGTGCCAGTACCTCGCGGCCACACACCCGGATGCGGGGCTGGACGTGGCGCCCACGCACCCGGCGTATGGCGCCTACCTGAACTGGCTGCACATGAGCGATGCCACGCTGACCTTTCCGCAGACGCTGGTGCTGCGCTATGGCCGCTTTGAGCCTGCGGAGCGGCAGCAGCCGCAAGTGGTGGAGGACTACAGCCGCTGGTTCCTGGCCCGGCTGCGCGCCGTAGAGACGGCCCTGACCCACAGCCGCAGCGACCATCTGTGCGCGGGCCGCTTCACGGCGGCGGATGTGGCGGTGGGGTACGCGCTGCTGCTGGCGCAGCACCTGGGGCTGGATGTGCAGTTCGGCCCGGCCACGCAGGCCTATTGGCAGCGGCTGCAGCAGCGGCCCGGCTACCAGCGTGCCATGGCGGCGCAGGTGCGGGCTGCCGAGGAGCAGGGCGTGCCCACAACCCCAGCGCCGGATACGCGGCCCTGAGCGCTCTCCAGAGCCCCTGAGCGCGCGCCCTCAGTCCTTGGCCTGCAGCCCCGCTGGCGGTGCATGTGGCGCATGGGGATCGGGGCTGAGCAGCGATTGCACCAGCGCCCGGAACTCGGGCGAGTGGCGCAGCACGCTACCGCCCGCCTCGATGAGGTCGGTGACTTCTTCCGACGTGATCGAGAACGCCGTGGGCACCTGCAGCAAGCGGCGGCGTGCGATGTCGTCGGGGGCGTCGCGCAGGTTGACGGGGATGACGTGGATCTCTGCGTCGGGCGCGAACACGTCGTTGGCGCCGGTGGGGCCTGACGCCAGCGAGCGCTGCCATTGGCGTGTGATGTCGCGCAAGAACTCTTGCGTCTCGCGCGTGGCGCGGGCGCCGGTGCCGAACAGCAGGGCGTCCACCACCTGCGCCATGTTGGGCACCTTGTCGCTCATGTCGATGTTGACCGAGGGATCGCGCTCGGCGTTTACCGTGATCAGCACCAGCTTGCGGATGGTGGCAGGCGGTATGCCGACCTCGCTGAAGGTCTGGCGCAGGCCGCCATTGGCCAGGGCGCGGTCCAGCAGGCGCTGCACCCCCAGGTTGTCGGCCAGGCCGCCATCGACCAGATGGATGTAGGGCTTGCGCTGCGCATCCACATAGCTCAGTTCATGGGCACGGTTGAGCCGCACGCGGTAGTCGCCCGCCGCCGCCGCGGCGACCGATGGGGAGGGACGATCGGGGCACTGGTCGGCGTAGTTCTTGAGCGTCATCGGGCTCAGCAGCAGCGGCACCGCTGACGAGGCCGCCACGGCGAACGACAGCGGCACCTTGCGCAGGTCGGAGCAGATCAGCGAAAACTGCTCCCAGGTGAACTCAAAGCCGGTGCCCAGCGACATGTCGGTGGCGGTGATGAACAACTGCGGGTGGCGCGGGCGCCGCTCCACGTCGCCAAAGGTCAGGCCGCCATACAGCTCGTCCAGCCGCCGTGCCAGCAGGTGCGTGCGGCCCAGCCAGGGGGAGGTCAGGTCGATCAGATTGCCCGGGCGCAGCGCCTGGGTGATGAGGCTGTTCTGGAAGTTCTGGCGCAGAAAGTCCTGTTCAAAGCGTGGCAGCCCCTCGATGCCATGCGCCGCAAAGTAGGCCGCCACAATGCTGCCGCCCGACACACCGCTGACAACGTCAGTGGCGTCCAGCAAGGTGGTGGGGTGGCCGTTCCACACAAACCGCGTCTGCTGCAGCTCGGTCAGCACGCCATAGCCAAACGCGGCGGCCCGCGCCCCGCCGCCTGACAGCGTGACGGCCACGAGAATGGTCGGGTCGCGCTCGGACTTGCGCACTGGGATGTTCTGATCGCCCGCAGGCAGCGGTTCGTTGATCCAGGGTTTGACCGACGAACAGCCCGCCAGCAGCGCCAGGGCGGCGGCCAGTACCGTGTGCTTCATGGTCCGCGCAAAGGTGTTCATCGCCATGTCCCTTTTTTCTGTGCACCCGTGTCAGCAGCCGAGCAAGCCGGGCAGCTCGGCCATGCTGCGAAACACGTGCTGCGCCCCTGCAGCCCGCAGCGCGGCCCCATCGTCCAGCGGGGCGTAGGCAAACACGGTGGCCCCGGCAGCCGCACCGGCGGTGACGCCGGTCACCGTGTCTTCGACCACCGCACAGCGCGTGGGCGCTGCCTGCAGCGCTGCAGCGGCGGCAAGGTACACATCGGGCGCTGGCTTGGTGGCGGGCATCTCGTGGCCGCTGAAGATGCGGCCTTCAAAGTAAGGCGCCAGGCCCACCTTGGCCAGCTGCATCTCGACCTTGAAACGGTCGGCCCCCGAGGCACAGGCAATGCGCCCGCCGTGGTGGGCGTGCACACGCTCGACAGCGCCGTGGATGTGCTCGATGGCGGTGAGCTGCGCCTCCAGCGCAGCATTGCGGCGCGCGTAGAAGGCCGACATCCATTCGTCGGTCAGCGGACGGCCCGTGTGGTGCTCAATGCGCGCGGCCTCGCTGCGCACCATCTTGCCGATGAAGAGGCGCATGCACTCTTCCGGCGTCATCACCCACCCGGCCTCGGCCAGCATGTCGCGCAGCACGCCGTTGGTGATGGGCTCGCTGTCCACCAGCACGCCGTCACAGTCAAACAGGATTGCTTCAAATTTCATAGCTATCAAGACATATTGCACTAGCGCTCGAGGTGGTTTTGGCTTGAATTTCAGCCATGGAGGTCTCCATCGACATAGAACCAGCGCCCCTCCTCGCGCACAAAACGGCTGGTCTCGTGCAGGCGCACGGCGCGCCCAGCGACACGGTAGCGGGCCACAAACTCGACCACGGCGTGGTCGGCGTCGGTGGCGACGTATCGGCGCACGTCCAGCCCGAGCCATTTGGCCCCCGCATCAAAGTCGAGCGTGGCCGGGCGCGTGCTGGCGTGCCAGGTGGCCTGCAGGTAGTCGGCCCGCTCGCACGCAAAGGCGGTATAGCGCGACCGCATGAGGCTTTCGGCATCGGGGGCGGCCATGGCATCCAGCCCGGGGGCGGCCAGGTAACGGCCGCAACAGCTGGCGAATGGCAAGGGGGCTGCGCTTTTGACCTTGCTGCTACCCGGGCCCGCAGGCGCCAGGCGCCCGCAGGGGCAAGGGTCGGTAGGCCGTGGCAAAGACATCGTGACGCCCCTCAGCGCAAGGCGCCGAACACCTTGCGGGCAATGGCGCTGCCGGCGGCGGCCGGGTCCTGACGGATCTTGCGCTCTTCTTCGCCAATCATGAGGTACAGGCCGTCCAGCGTCTTGCCGGTGACGTATTGCGCCAGGTTGGCGTCTTCGGCCTTCAGCAGGCCAAAACTCGCGGCCTTGCCAGCGAAGGCGTTGTATTTCTGCGTGAGGCCGACTTTCTCGGTGGCCTGGTTCACCACCGGCAGAAAGCGCTGGCCCAGTGGCGTGCGCGTCTTGTCGGCAAAAAAGGCGGTCACCGAGTTGTCGCCGCCGGTGAGGATGTTCTTGGCATCGGTCACCGTCATGTTCTGCACCGCGCCCACCAGCAGGTCCTTGCCCATGGGCACGGCCGCTTCGGCAGCGCGGTTGATGGACACCACCAGCTCATCGATGCGCTTGCCCTGGCCCAGCGACTTCATCACCTTGGCCGCATCGTCCAGGTAGCCCGGCAGGCCGATGCGCACCTTGGGGTTGCCCAGAAACCCGTCGTTGCGGCCGAGCAGCGACACCGCCGCCTGCGCCCCCTGGGTCAGCGCGGCCTTGAGGCCGCTGGAGGCGTCGGCATTGGTGAGGTCGCCCAGCGACAGCGCCCAGGCGTGCTGCGCAGTGGCGCACAGCAGCGCCCCCATGAGGCTGGTTTGGTGGAATTGGCGGCGTTGCATGGGGCGGTACTTTCGATGGGGGCAGCAGAGGAGGCCCACTCGGCCGCCACTGCAATGAGGGCGCACTGTGCCGGAGCCGTGCGGGGGATTGCCCGGGATTTTCGCTCAGCGAATGAGGGGCAAGCCGCAGGCCGTAGACTGGCCCCACCCAAGCATCCAACAAGGAACCTTGCAATGTGGCAAATGAGTGTGCCGTGGTGGGAGTTTGTGCTGCGCGGCGTGGTGGTGTATCTGTTCTTGCTGGTGTTCATGCGCCTGTCGGGCAAGCGGCAGACAGGGCAGTACGAGCCGTTTGACCTGATCCTGCTGCTGATCCTGTCGAACGCGGTGCAGAACTCGATGAACGCGGGCGACAACTCGCTCGTGGGCGGGCTGATCTCTGCCAGCACGCTGATGCTGCTGCATGTGGCGCTGGCGCGGCTGGCGTTCCACTTCCCGCGCATCGGGCGCTGGGTGGACGGCAAAGCCCAGGTGCTGATCCACCAGGGCGAGCTGAACCAGGCGCTGATGCGCAAGGAGCTGCTGACCCGCGACGACGTGGAGGCCGCACTGCGCGCCGGTGGCTGCCTGCACGCGCACGAAGTGGAACGCGCCACCATCGAGACCAACGGGCAGATCACCGTGGTGCTGCGCCGCCGTGGCGAAGAGGGCTAAGCCGCCCCGCGCCCACTCCAACAATCTGCGCCCCCATAGGCCCTCACAACACACGCGACCCGATATGACTGCACTGAACGTTCTGGGCACCATGCTGATGCCCTGCTCCTACGACCCACTGACCGGCTACTACCGCGATGGCTGCTGCAACACCGACGAGCACGACCACGGCACCCACGTGATCTGCGCACGCATGACACAGGCGTTTCTGGACTTCTCGCTGTCGCGGGGCAATGACCTCATCACCCCCCGGCCCGAATACCGGTTTGCAGGACTCAAGGCCAACAACCGCTGGTGCCTGTGCGCCCTGCGCTGGAAGGAAGCCTACGAGGCGGGTGTGGCACCGCCGGTGATCCTGGAATGCACCCATGCCCGCGCGCTGGAGTTTGTGACGCTGGCGCAGTTGCAGAGCGCGGCGCTGTCCAGCAGCTGACCGTTCTGACAAGCGCGGGGCGCAGCCCGGGCCGGGTGTTCCGCCCCTTGCCCCCTACCTCTGTCGGGTTGCCGGTGATTGGCTGCACGGCGAAAGATCAGGACTTTGTGTTCCTCCCTTTCGCTGCACATGCGGCCACATCCGTCACCATGACCATCACCCTTCCTGCCCAGCAACGGCGCGCGCGTGCCGCTGCATCCCCGCCCACATCTTCCACCCCGCTGCGACTGTGCGCAGTCAGCGCGGCCGTGGCCGCTGCCGTGCTGCTGAGCGGCTGCGAGACCACCAGCATGCGCATGGGCAGCGCCGATGCCAAGACCGTGGCCACCGGCAGCGCTGCGGGCGGAGCCTCTACCGGCGCCAGCGACTCGCTGGAGCGTTGCGAAAGCCCGCTGGGCACCGTCTCGCTGATCGAGAACCAGCAGGCTGGCTGGTACACCATCCTGCGTGACCAATACCGCCTGCCGCCCACGGCCAACCTGCTGCGTCTGCTGGTGCAGCAGTCCAACTGCTTTGTGGTGGTGGAGCGCGGCGCCGCCGGCATGAACGCAATGACGCGCGAGCGCGCGCTGATGCAGTCGGGCGAAATGCGGCAGGGCAGCCAGTTTGGCCAGGGGCAGATGGTGGCTTCGGACTATGGCCTGTCGCCCGAAATCGTGTTCCAGAACAACAACGCTGGCGGTGCCTCCGCATCGCTGGGCGGCTTGGTCGGTGGCCGTGCCGGGGGCCTGCTGGCAGCCATCGGCGGCAATATGAACACCAAGGAGGCCAGCGCGCTGCTCACGCTCATCGACAACCGATCCGGTGTGCAGGTGGCGGCGTCAGAAGGCAGTGCCGCCAAGACCGACTTTGGCGCCATGGGGCAACTGCTGGGCGGATCGGGCGGCGCGCGCATGGGCGGCTACTCCAACACGGCCGAAGGCAAGGTGATTGCGGCCGCTTTCATGGATGCGTTCAACCAGATGGTGCAGTCGCTGCGCAACTACCGCGCCCAGACGGTGAAGGGCCAGGGCCTGGGGGGTGGCGGGCGACTGAGTGTGGACGGCGCCGCACCGCCCTCTCAGACATCGGCCGCGCGTGCTGCCGCGCAAAACAATGGAGCCACCACAGGACTTTCGCTGCGCGATGCGCAGGCCCGCCTGAATGAGCTGGGCTACAACGCGGGCACGCCCGATGGCGCCATGGGCGGCAAGACTACGGCGGCGCTGCGCGCCTTTCAGAAGGACAAAGGGCTGCCCACATCCGGGCGGCTGGATGCGGCCACGGCGGCGGAACTCGCCCGCTAAAGCCTGAGGGATGCCCCGGGGACACCGGGGCGGGTGGCCCTGCAGCAATGGGCGCGCTCCAACACAAAGCGGATCACATCCGATCAAAGAAAAGCCCCCGCAGCAACTTCGCTGCGGGGGCTTTGGGTTGGTTGAGGGGCCGTACAGCCCCCAGCACTCAGTTTTGCGTGTAGCAGGTCTTGGCGGGCAAGACGGTGTCCACGTAGCTCTCCACGCTGGCCGCTGTCGGGAACGCGGTGGGTATCTGATCGCCAAAGATGCACAGGCGGGGCCCCTTGCGTGCCCAGACAGCGCGTGATGTCAGGCCCGACGGCTGGGTCCACAGCCCCCAGAAAGCGGTCAGCGTGGCCGTGCTGCCGTTGCGGTCGAACGCCACATTGCCCACATCGGTCAGCGGACCTGCAACGGTGCCCGTGCCGGAACAGTTGGCGTCGGCATAGGTCACCACGCCAATCTGCCCCGTCACGCGGGTGTCGCTCTGGCGGGTGATGCGCCACAGCGAGCGTCCCCAGGTTCCTGGCCGCACCACCACGCACAGCTCCTGCTTCCAGTCGCCCTCCGGCAGCCCCAGCGCTGCCGTCGCGCAGCTCACGTCCACCGAACTCACATTGGCCGACCCTACCGTGCCCGTTCCGTTGCGCACCATGCAGCTCTGGCCCGAAGGCTGCGTGCGCACCGTGATGGCGTAGGCCGTGCCACCCGCCAGTGCCGTGCCGAACGTGAAGCCGCCGTTGCTGGAGACCGACAGATCGTCGCGCCCGTTGTTCTGCAGCACCACGGCGCCACCCGTCAGGCCGCTGACCGAGCCGCCCACCGTGTAGGTGGCAGCCGCCAGGTTTTCGCAGCGCACCTGCACGTTGCTCACATTGGCAGTGGCTGTGCCGGTGCCTTCCGTCACCGTGCAGCGCTGCCCGCTGGGCTGGGTCTTCACGGTGACGGCATAGGCAATGCCGCTGTCCAGACGCGTGACGAACACGAAGTTGCCATTGGCATTCACGGTCAGGTCGTCCTTGCCGGCGTTCTGCAGCGTCACCGTTTTGCCAGCCCCCAGGCCGCTGACCGCGCCGCCGATACTGAATGCGCCAGCGCTGGGCGGAGGCGTGCCGTTGTCGTCATCACCGCCACCACAGCCCACCAGCAAGGCGGCAGCCAGGCCCAGGGCGGCCCAGCGGAAGATAGGTCGTGCGGGGTGCCAGGTGCGCCCGGCACCCGTTGCGCTGGCTTGTCGTGTCATGAACAGAAACCTCGTGATGGTGAATGGAGCGCGGATTCTGTGCGCCCCCCCCTCCCATGCGAAACCCTACGCTGGTAGGGTTTGCGCGCCGTCCATCCTGCTGAACACTTGGCAGAATTTGCCCGCAGGCATACCTTTCGGTATGGGCCGCCCGCCGGGCTGCCTCCCCGCCCTCCCCGCATGTCCCCTTCCTCTCCTTACGCGCTCATCCTCGACGACCATCCGCTGGTGGCACACGGCATGGCCGAATTCCTGCGCGCCCGACTGCCGCAGATGGACGTGGTGGTGGCCGCTGGGGCAAACGACCTTCTGCGCTGGGTGGACACGCGGGGCACGCCGGCCATCGCGCTCATCGACTTCTGGCTGGCAGAAGGCGCCGCCGTGGGCCTGATCGCCCAGGTGCGCAACCACTGCCCCGGAATGCCCATCGCGGTGATCAGTGGCGACGATGACCCCGCCGTGATGGACCAGGCCCGGCAGGCAGGCGCGCAGGGCTTCATCCACAAACAAGCAGCGCCTGAAACCTTCGGGCTGGCGGTGGAAGCCTTGCTGAGCGGGCTGGTCTGGTTTGAACCGGGCCATCCGGGCAGCCAGCCGCTGCGCAGCCGCGACCTGCCGGTGACACCGGCCGAGCTGGGGCTGTCTGTCCGGCAGGGCCAGATCCTTGCGCTGGTGCTGCAGGGACTGCCCAACAAACGCATTGCATCGCAGCTGGATATTGCAGAGAGCACCGTGAAGGAGCACGTGACGGGCATCCTGGAGCGGCTGCGGGTGCGCACACGGGTCGAGGCCATCACCCTGCTGCGCGGGCGGCGGCTGGAGCTGCCCTGATGCGCCTCGTCCGGGCTGTGGTGCTGGTCGCGGCCTTGTGCCTGCAGACGGCATTGCCCGCAAGGGCGCAGGCACTGAACCCGGACCTGGCCGAGCTGGACCGGCTGCAAAACCTGTCGCAACGCAACAGCGCCGAGGCCGTGCATGCGCTGCAAGCCGCCGCTGCGCGCTTTGCCAACGCGGCCGATGTCGCGACCCGGCGCACTTACTTGGCGGCGCTGACAGACGCGGCCTTTGAGACGGGGCAGGCGACGGTGGTGACCGAGGGCATTGCGCAGCTGAAGGCGCTCGCCGCTGGGCAGAAAGATCCGTCGTCGCAGGTGCTGGCTGTCTGCTTCGAGGCCCGGCAACTGGCCGTGGCGGGAAAAACACGCGCCGGACTGGACGCACTGGCGCGCGAAGCGGCCGCCGCCGAGCGCGCACCCGACCCCTGGGTGCGCTGGCTCTATCACCTGACGCTGGGCGCCCTGCACAGCGGCAACGGCCAGTTCGAAACGGCGATGACCCACCTGCTGCGCAGCCTGGAACTCTCGCGCACGCTGCCACGCCAGGCGGCCACGTCTGAGCTGCGGTCGCGCACCCACCTGGAGCTGCTGCACTTCGACATGAAGAACCCGGAGCGGGCGCTGCAAACCATCCGCGAGGCGTTGCCCCTGGCCGAAAAGCTGGACGCCCGGCAGGCGCAGGGCTGGCTGCACCTGCACCGTGGGAATGTGGAAAACGTGCAGGGCAACCTCGACACCGCCGTGGCCGCCTACCGGCAGTCCTTGCAGATCGCCCGCGCTGGAGGGCTCACCGGGCTCCAGGCCACGGCGCTGAACAACCTGGGCGACGTCCTGCTGCAGCGCAAGGCGTATGCCGCGGCCGAGCCCGTGATGCGCGAGGCCCTGGCCGCGTACCGCAATGCACACGAGCTGAACGGGGCCGCAATGGCGCAGGCCAATCTGGGCTTTGCACTCATGGGCCAGGGCCGCATTGCGGCCGGCGTGCATGAGGTGGAGGCAGGCATCCGGTTTGTGCACGAAGCGGGCTCTCTGCCCATGGAAGAGCAGTTGCTGGGCGAGCTGTCGCGCATGTACGAGCAAGCCGGCCTGTACCGCGAGGCCATGGCCACCACCCGCAAGCAGCAGGCGCTGGCCAAGGAGCTGTTCCATACCGAGCGCGACCAGGCCGTGGCGGCCTTGCAGGAGCGCTTTGACAGCGCTGAACGGCAGCGCCAGATCGAGCAGCTGGCGCAGGCCAACCGGGTGCAGGATGCCGAGCTGCGCGTGCGCCGCATGCAGCAGATCGGACTGGCGGCTGCGGTGGCACTGGCACTGCTTGCAGCGGGCGCCAGCTTCTGGCTGTACCGCCGCACGCGCACTGCCAATGAGGCCCTGGCCGAAGCCCGGCGCCAGGCGGAAGGCGCCCTGATCGAAAAAAACCTGTTCCTCGCCACCGCCAGCCACGACCTGCGCCAACCCGTGCACGCCATGTCCTTGATGGTGGAGGCGATCAACCTGCGCAATACCGACCCGGTCTTGCGCCCGCTGGTGGCCGACCTACGCACCAGCATGCAGGCCATGAGCCAGCTGTTCAATGCGCTGCTGGACCTGTCGCGCCTGGAGTCGGGGCAGCCGCTGGGCCACAAAGCCGCCGTGGACCTTGGCGCGCTGCTGGCGGACGTTGTGCGCCTCTTCCGCGAGCAGGCCAGCCTCGGCGGCCTGACGCTGCGGCTGCGGCTGCCGCGCCGTGGCGCCACCGTGTGGGCCGAGCCGGTGCTGCTGCGCCAGGCGCTGGCGAACCTAGTGCAGAACGCCATCCGCTACACACCGCAGGGCAAGGTGCTGGTGAGCGCACGCGCACGCGGCGGTGACTGGCTGGTGGAGGTGCGGGACACGGGCATTGGCATTGCCCCCGCCGATCAGGCCCGGGTGTTCAGCCCCTACTATCGGGGAGCGCGGGCCGACCAGATGGACGAAGCGGGGCACGGCCTAGGCTTGGCTGTGGTGGCGCGCTGCGCCGAGCAGTTGGGGGCGGCGTACGGCGTACGTTCGCTCGCGGGACAGGGGTCGCGCTTCTGGCTGCGGCTGCCAGCCCATGTGGCACCCGATGCAGGCGCGACCACCGCCCCTACGGCGGCACACCGCCAGTCCATCCTGGACCGCCCGCTGCAGGGCCAGTGCCTGGTGCTGGACGATGACCCCCAGGTGCTCAAGGCCTGGCGCGCCATGCTCGAAGCCTGGGGCGTGACGGCAGCCTATGCCACCACCGGGGCCGAAGCCCATGGCCGGCTCGACGAAGGCCTGGTGCCAGATGCCATCTTCTGCGACCAGCGACTGCGCTCGGGCGAGAGCGGCTTCGACATCCTGCGCACGCTGCTGGCCCGCTGCCCAGCCGCCCGGGGTGCGATGGTCAGCGGCGAGTTTGACGCCCCCGCCTTGCGGGACGCCGAAGACGAGGGCTACCTGGTGCTGCGCAAGCCCGTGAACCCTGCAGAGCTGCACGCTGTGCTGGCGCAGTGGCTGGCCCCCAGCAACAGGCGGCAGGACCAGAGCGCGGTGCCTTTCCCATAAGCACAGGCAGCTACCTTTCCAATAGCGCGGCAGTACACCTACCGGTGTCTTTCGAAGCCCCAGCCGCCGCAGAACGTGCGGTTGTTGCCTGCGGCCTGCTCAGGCAAAGGCAGGTATCACGGCACCGGTCGTCTGCCAGCGGTGCACCGCCCGTCTGCCCGCTGCACGCGGCGATCACGCAGCCCCCTACCATCCGCAGCCAACGACCGGCGACACCGACACGCTGGCAAGTCATATGAGGAGGGAGCCACACCATGACCACCACCGGGACCACCCCACCGCCCGGCCAGCCCCGCTGGCTGTACCAGGCGCAGGATGCGCAAGGCCGCCCCACCGAGGGCTTCGTGCATGCCCAGACGGCCGAAGAAGCCATGCAGGCCATTGCGGCGCTGCAGCAGCCCCCGCTCACCCAGGTGCAGCTGCACACCTCGGGGCTGTATGCCCGTGCGATGACCGAGATGGCGGACGACGCACTGGGCACCCTGGACGTGAAGGCACTGCGCCAGCTGGCGCGCGACCAGATCGAAGCGCTGCAGAACCCCGGCCTGTGGACCACGCTGCGCCAGCTGCTGCGCAACAACCGTACCTGGCTGCTGGTGTGCGCGGCCCTGGTGGCGCTGGCCGTGTGGCGCCAGTGGAGCCCATGGGTGCAAGGGATTCTGGTACTGGCCATGCTGGCGCCGCTGGGGGTCTTTGCCTACATGCACCAGTTTCAGCGCACGTACCAGCAGATGCTGCACGCGCACGCCACGGGCGACCTGCCCCGCCTCGAGGTGCTGGCCCAGCGGCTGGCCCGCGCGGCCGAACGGCATGCGTTCTTGCGGCAGCCCGCCTGGGACGCCGCCGTGCGCATGGCCTGGTTCGAGGCGCGCGCCGAAGGGGTGGACGCCGCCATCCTGCGCTTGCGCATCCACCCCATGCGCCCGGCGGACGAAGGCGAATTCTTGGCCCGCATCTATACCTTGCCCCTGGCCACGGGCGACCATGCGGGCTTTACCGCCCGCCTGCGCGAGCTGATGGCGCAGCGGCCGGGAGAGCCCACTCTGCAGTTGGACCTGGCCCTGGGTGAGGCCCGCGCGGGCCACACCGACGAAGCGCAGCGCCTCGTGGACACGCTGCAGCCCGCCATGCTGCCACCCCACGGGCAAGCGTTCATCGACTGGGTGCGGGGCATGATTGCGCTGCGCGACCCGGCCCGGGCGGGCGAGGCCGCCAGCCACCTGGGCAAGGCGTGTGAGCAATTTCTGGGGCTGGTGCGCAAGGCCCCGGGCGCCTGGCCCTCACTGGCCGTGTGCACCTGCGACTACGCGCTGGCCTTGGCCTGGAGCGGGCGCGCCGAAATGGGGCGCACCGTGTTTGCCAGCGTGCAGCCGGTGGCCCGGCACCACGCCGAGCCCGAGCGTCTAGCGCTGCTGGAGCGCGAGTTACGCCTCAGGGGCTGAGCGTTTTTTGAGCTGCGCCCGAAAGGCCCACGCACCTAGGGCCCGGCACCGTGGCTCGCAGGCTCAGGCCAGCGCGCGCTGGATGATGATCTTCTGCACGTCGCTCGTGCCTTCGTAGATCTGGCACACGCGCACGTCGCGGTAGATGCGCTCCACCGGGAAGTCGTTCACCACGCCGTAGCCGCCCAGCGTCTGGATGGCGGCGCTGCACACGCGTTCGGCCATCTCGCTGGCAAACAGCTTGGCCATGGCGGCTTCCTTCAGGCAGGGCTTTCCGGCATCGCGCAGCGCGGCGGCGTGCCAGATGAGCTGGCGCGCGGCCTCGATCTGCGTGGCGCAGTCGGCCAGGCGGAAACCCACGGCCTGGTGGTTGAAGATGGCGGTGCCGAAGCTTTCGCGCTCTTTGGAATACGCCAGCGCCGCGTCGAACGCGCTGCGCGCCATGCCCACGCTTTGGGCTGCGATGCCAATGCGGCCGCCTTCGAGCGCGCCAAGGGCGATCTTGTAGCCCTCGCCCTCGGCACCGATGAGGTTCTCGGCAGGGATGCGGCAGTTGTCGAAGTTGATCTGCGCGGTGTCGCTGGAATGCTGTCCCAGCTTGTCTTCGAGCCGCGCGACGACGTAGCCGGGGCTGCTCGTGGGCACGAGGAACGCGCTCATGCCCTTCTTGCCCGCGCCCTTGTCGGTGACGGCGATGACGATGGCCACATGACCGTTCTTGCCGCTGGTGATGAACTGCTTGACCCCGTTGATCACGTATTCATCGCCCTGCTTCACCGCCGTGGTGCGCAGGGCGGAGGCGTCGGAGCCCACATGTGGCTCGGTCAGGCAAAACGCGCCCAGCATTTCGCCACGCGCCAGCGGCGTGAGCCAGTCGCGCTTTTGCTGCGCGTTGCCGTAGCGCATGAGGATGGCGTTGACCGGGCAATTGGTCACGCTGATGGCGGTGCTGGTGCCGCCATCACCGGCGGCGATCTCTTCGAGCACCAGCGCGAGCGTGAGGTAGTCGAGGTGGGCGCCGCCAAACTCTTCGGGCACGCAGATGCCATACGCGCCCAGCGCGGCCAGGCCCTGGTGGGCCTCCTTGGGGAAGTGATGTTCCTTGTCCCAGCGTGCGGCATTCGGCCACAGCTCGGTTTGCGCAAAGTCGCGCACCGCGTCGCGGATCATTTCCTGGTCTTGGGTCAGCAGCATGGGAGTGTCTCCAGAGTCGTTGTTCAAAAATTCGGGGGCTTAGTGGCTTGCGCACTACCAGTGGGCAGCGCGGCGGCCGTCGTAGTGCAGCAGGCGGCCCTTGTCGGCAGCGGTCACGCTGGCCAGCGTGCTGCGCAGGCCGCGCACACTGTCTTCGACCGTCAGCGGCGCACCGCCGCCGCCCATGTCGGTCTGCACCCAGCCGGGGTCGATGGTGACCAGCGTGGCGCCGGGGTAGTCGTGCTGCGCGGCGGCCACGGCCATGTTCAGCGCGGCCTTGCTGGTGCGGTACAGCCACGAGCCGCTGTTCGGCACGCTGCCGATCTGCGACATGGACGAGGACAGAAACGCAAACACGCCGCCCGCCTCCACCACCAGGGGCGCCACCTGCGGAATGGCCTGCATGGCGCCCAGCACGTTGGTGTGCATGACGGCATCAAAGTCTTGCTGCGTGGGTGGGGTGAGCGCGTTGGGGCGGCGGATGACACCGGCCACATACAGCGCCAGGTCCAGCTTTTCGCCGTCGAGCTGCCAGGCCAGGCCGCTCACGCTGGCGGGGTTGGCCACATCCACGGTGAGCGCCTCGGCGCCAAGCGCCAGCACGCGCTCGCGGCCGGCGTCGTCGCGCACGGTGGCGATCACGCGGCGCCCGGCGTCGGTGTACTGGCGCACCAGCTCCAGGCCGATGCCCCGGGACGCGCCCATCACGAGTATGGAGTTCATTTTCAAGCCCAATATGCCGCAAGCGCTAGTAAATCATTCGCCAACAGCTATCAATTCAGGAGTAAACAAAACAGCGACACCCACTCAGGCAGACAGGTAGCCGGCGTACTCGAAATAGCCCGACCACGCGGGGTCGTACGCCACCTTCAGCTCCAGCGATGCCGCCTCGTCGCGCAGCAGCAGGGGCGCCAGCGTCTGCTTGGCCAGCTGTTCGTCGCTCACGTAGTACAGCGCCTGCCGGCGGCCCGCGCGCATCAGCGTCAACACCAGAATGCCCAGCTGCGGCACCTGGAGCAGCGTGGCGGCTTGCTCGTGCAGGTCTTGCACGGCGGTCAGTGTGTCGCTGTCGGGCACCGCCAAGTCCACGGTGAGGGCATAGGCCAGGTCGGCCCGCATGGCCACAGCGTTGGCACTGGTGTTGACCATGACCACGCCGGTCTCGGGCGCGTCTTCGCTGTCGATGTCGTCAGGGGGCAGTTCGTTGCCGTCCTCGTCGATGGGGCAATCAAACTGCAGTTCCAGCCCGTCCCATTCGGCATCGCCCGTGGGGAAGTGGCCGGTGTGGCCCAAGGTGTCGGTCCAGTAGCGGTCGAACACCGGGGGCAGCTGGCTCAGCGGCACCCAAGGTGTATGGGTGTCGCCGGGCTCGCCCACAAAGTCCACCGCGCCCACCTTCACGGCAAAGTCGTACTCGCCCAGCACATGGTCGAGCATGATGAATGCCATGTTGCGCGCATGGTCCTGGTAGTCGCTGGGGATCTCGCGGCCAAAGCGGATCTCCAGCGCCGCCTGCCCGCCGTCCTGCTCCAGCGCCACCAGCACTTCGGACGTGGCCAGCTCAAAGCCTTCCATGCCGATGGGAAAGTCCGGCTGCGTGGTGCGCTCGCGAAACGCACGCACGCGATAGTGCGGCAACGCGGGTGCGGCCGCCACCACCTGCGCCAGCAACGGAAACCGCTCGATGCTGCCGTGGGCCGTGACGATGAGGTCCACCACGGCATCGGCATCGTCGCCGGACATCTCCAGCGCCAGGCCTTCCAGGTGCTGATCGATCAACGCATTGGCCGCCCCCACGCGCTCGCGCAGCGGCTGGGCCTGGAGCGATGCCTGGGCATCGGAAAACGCGCGCCAGAAGGCGCCGATGGCGGGAGAGGGAGTGGTCATCGCGGTCCTTGTGCAAAGTCGGGGATCATCCCATCTCCAGCCAGCGGCCTCAGACGAGTTCCAGCGCCACGGCCGTGGCCTCGCCACCGCCGATGCACAGCGTGGCCAGACCCTTGGTCAGGCCGCGCGCCTTGAGGGCATGGATCAGCGTGACCATGATGCGCGCGCCGCTGGCGCCAATGGGGTGGCCCAGTGCGCAGGCGCCGCCGTTCACGTTGACCTTGTCATGGGGCAGGTCCAATTCCTTCATCAACGCCATGGGCACCACGGCGAAGGCTTCGTTGATCTCCCACAGCTGCACGTCGCCCACTTGCCAGCCGGCCTTGGCGAGTGCCTTTTGTGTGGCGCCCAGGGGTGCGGTGGCAAACCACTCGGGCTCCTGCGCATGGGTGGCGTGGCTCACGATGCGGGCGACGGGCTTGCAACCCAGCTTCTTCGCGGTGGACTCGCGCATCATCACCAGCGCGGCCGCGCCGTCGTTGATGCTGGAGCTGGACGCAGCGGTGATGGTGCCGTCCTTCTTGAACGCGGGCTTCAAGGTGGCGATCTTCTCGAGCTTGACCTTGCCCGGGCCTTCGTCCACCGACACCACGGTCTCGCCCGCACGGGTCTTGACGGTGACGGGCACGATCTCGGCCGCGAACGCACCGGACTCGGTGGCCGCCTTGGCGCGCTGCACGCTGGCGGTGGCAAACGCGTCCTGCTGCTCGCGCGTAAAGCTGTACTTGGCCGCGCAGTCTTCGCCAAAGGTGCCCATGCTGCGGCCCGCTTCGTAAGCGTCTTCCAGGCCGTCGAGCATCATGTGGTCGAAGATGCGGTCATGGCCCAGGCGGTAGCCGCCGCGGCCCTTTTGCAGCAGGTAGGGGGCATTGGTCATGCTTTCCATGCCACCCGCCACCATGACGTCGTGCGTGCCGGCCAGCAGCATGTCGTGCGCCATCATCGCGGCCTTCATGCCGGAGCCGCACATCTTGCTGAGCGTGACGGCGCCCGCGCCCTTGGGCAGGCCGCCTTTGAACGCGGCCTGGCGCGCGGGTGCCTGGCCCTGGCCGGCCATCAGGCAGTTGCCAAACAGCACTTCGCCCACGGCGTCGGGCGAGACACCGGCACGCTCGATGGCGGCCTTGATGGCGGCGCCACCCAGGTCGTGCGCGGCCAGGCTGGAGAAGTCGCCCTGCAGCGAGCCCATGGGGGTGCGTGCAGCGCCAACGATGACGATGGGGTCTTGGATGGACATGGTGAAGGTCTCCTGGGTAAGGGCTGAGGAAAAGTGGGGGCGAAAAACGGGGTTTTGGCGGGCGCTCAGCGGGCCGCAGCGCCTTGCGCAAAGCGCCGCTCCGTGTCGTAGGGGAAAACATCAAACATATGACCCGCCTGGATGCGCTCCTTGTGCGACTGCCAGAACGCGGCGTCGAGCAGGTCGGCGTGGTGCTGCATGAACACCTCGCGCACCGCGTCGTTGCCCAGCAGGAAGGGGCCAAAGGTTTCGGGGAACACATCGCGCGGGCCCACGCTGTACCAGACCTCGCCGCTCATCTCTTCTTCCTCGTTGCGCGGCGTGGGCACGCGGCGGAAGTTGCAGTCGGTGAGGTATTCGATCTCGTCGTAGTCGTAGAACACGACCTTGCCGTTGCGCGTGACGCCAAAGTTCTTCCAGAGCATGTCGCCGGGGAAGATGTTGGCGGCCACGAGGTCCTTGATGGCGTTGCCGTATTCGATGACGCTGTGCTCCATCTGCTGGCGCGCGCGCGGGTCGGACAGGCCGGTGTCGAAGGCCTCCTGCAGGTAGATGTTGAGCGGGATCATGCGCCGCTCGATATAGAGGTGCTTGATGATCACCTCGGTCTGGCCGTCGCCGTCGCGGTCGCTGATTTCGAGCTGGCTGGGGGCGAACTTCTCGATCTCGGCAATCAGCGCATCGTCAAAGCGGTCGCGGGGGAAGGCGACTTCGCTGTACTCCAGCGTGTCGGCCATGCGGCCCACGCGGTCGTGCTGCTTGACCAGCAGGTACTTGGCCTTGATCTGTTCGCGCGTGGTTTCCTTCTGGTGCGGAAAGTAGTCCTTGATGAGCTTGAACACAAACGGGAAGCTCGGCAGGTCGAACACCAGCATCACCATGCCCTTGATGCCCGGCGCGATGCGGAACTGGTCGCTGGAATGCTTGAGGTGGTACAGGAAGTCGCGGTAGAACAGCGTCTTGCCCTGCTTGGCCAGGCCCAGGGCGTTGTAGATCTCGGCCCGCGGCTTGCGCGGCATGAGGCTGCGCAAAAACTGCACGTAGGCGCTGGGGATCTCCATGTCCACCATGAAGTAGGCGCGGGCAAAGCTGAACAGCATCTGCATGTCGTCTTCACCGAACAGCGCGGCGTCGATGGTCAGCTTGCCGCTGTCGTCGTGCAGGATGGGCAGCGCAACCGGCACCTCGTTGAAGCCGTTGATGATCTTGCCCACCACATACGCGCCCTTGTTGCGAAAGAACAGGCTGGTGAGCACCTGGATCTGGAAGTTGGTGCGCAGCCTCACCTTATCGAGCCGGCTGCGCATGGCGCCCACCACACAAGCGGTGTCACGTGGGAGGTCGGCAAATTCGCGCTGCAGCTGGAAGTTCTCGACGATGGCCTGGAAGGTGTCGCCCAGCGTGTCGCGCGTGGGGTAGTAGGCGCGGTAGGTGGGCCGCGCGGCAGGCTCGTCGTTCTCGATGTATTCGGTGCTGACCGCAGGCCGCACAAAGATGAAGTCGTTGTGGAAATGCGTGCGGTGCAGGATCTTGGTGGTGACCGAGTTGAAGAAGGTTTCGGCCAGCTCGGGCTGGTGGTGGTTCACCAGCAGCCCGATGTAGTGCAGCTTGACCTGGTGCCACACATCCATCGGCTGCGCGCCGGCCTCGAACTCTTTCTCCAGTCGGCGCACGCATTCTTTCACCCGCAGGTCGTAGAACTCGATGCGCTCGCGCTGCGCCCGCTGCTGGCCGTGCCAATCAGCGGTTTCAAAACGGTGTTTGGCGCGCGCGGACTCGGTGCGGAACAACCGGTAATGCCGGTTGAAGCCGTCCATCATGGCCTTGGCAATGCCGTAGGCCTGGGGCGCATCAAGGCGTTGCGGGAACATGGTGGCGGGCATCCTTGTCAGCGCAACCGTCGCATGCGTAGGCCGGGCGCCCGGCTTACTGCCGACGGGTAGCAGCCACGCCAGCAATCGCTGCTTTGTACAGCGATTCCAGACCTTCGGTGCTGTCCACCGACATGTGCAAGTTGTTGATGAGCCCGTCCTTGAGGCCGTAGCACCAGCCATGCAGCGTGACCTTCTGGCCCCGGCCCCAGGCGTCCAGCATCACGGTGGTCTGTGCAATGTTCACCACCTGCTCGATGGCATTGAGCTCGCACAGCACGTCGTGGCGCCACTCAGGCGCGGTGGCGGCGATCAGGTCGCGGTGGCGGTCACGCACGTCCTGCACATGGCGAATCCAGTTGTCGGCCAAGCCCACGCGCGTACCCTCCAGCGCGGCCAGCACACCGCCGCAACCGTAGTGGCCCACCACCATCAGGTGCTCGATGCGCAGCTGGTCCACCGCGTATTGGATGGTAGACAGGCAGTTGAGATCGGTCGGCACCACCACGTTCGCCACATTGCGGTGAACGAAGACCTCACCAGGCTCCAGCCCGGTGATCTGGTTGGCGGGCACCCGGCTGTCGGAGCAGCCGATCCACATGTACTTGGGCTTCTGCTGCGCCAGCAGGCTGGTGAAAAAGCCGGGCCGCTCGCGCTCCATCTGGGCCGCCCAGGCGCGGTTGTGAACAAACAGGTCGTCGATGGAGGAAGGCATGGGGTCCTTGGTGTGTGAGGGTTGGTCGATCAGTTGTCGCAGGTCAGCAGGTCTCGGCAAACAGCTCGCGGCCAATCAGCATGCGGCGGATCTCGCTGGTGCCCGCGCCAATCTCGTACAGCTTGGCATCGCGCCACAGGCGGCCCAGCGGGTACTCGTTGATGTAGCCATTGCCACCATAGATCTGCACGCCTTCGCCGGCCATCCAGGTAGCCTTTTCGGCGCACCACAGGATCACGCTGGCGCAGTCCTTGCGGACCTGGCGCACGTGGTCGGTGCCCAGCATGTCGAGGTTCTTGGCCACAGTGTAGGCAAACGAGCGGCCCGCCTGCAGCACGGTGTACATGTCGGCCACCTTGCCCTGGATGAGCTGAAACTCGCCAATGCTCTGGCCGAACTGCTTGCGGTCGTGAATGTAAGGGATCACGTTGTCCATCACGGACTGCATGATGCCCAGCGGGCCGCCGGTCAGCACCGCGCGTTCGTAGTCCAGGCCACTCATCAGTACCTTGGCACCGTTGTTCACGCCGCCGAGCACGTTTTGTGCAGGCACCTCGACGTCCTGGAACACCAGCTCGCCCGTGTGGCTGCCGCGCATGCCCAGCTTGTCGAGCTTTTGCGCAATCGAGAAGCCCTTCATGCCCTTCTCGATCAGGAAAGCCGTGACACCGCGTGCGCCCATTTCAGGCTCGGTCTTGGCATACACCACCAGGGTGTCCGCATCGGGGCCGTTGGTGATCCACATCTTGCTGCCGTTGAGCAGGTAGTAGCCGCCCTTGTCCTCGGCCTTGAGCTTCATGCTGATCACGTCGGAGCCCGCGCCGGGCTCACTCATGGCCAGCGCGCCCACGTGCTCGCCGCTGATGAGCTTGGGCAGGTACTTGGCCTTTTGTGCCTCGTTGCCGTTGCGGTTGATCTGGTTCACACACAGGTTGCTGTGAGCGCCATAGGACAAGCCCACCGACGCACTGGCGCGGGAGATTTCTTCCATCGCCACCATGTGGGCGAGGTAGCCCATGGCGGCACCGCCATATTGCTCTGGCACTGTGATGCCGAGTACGCCCAGATCACCCATCTTCCGCCACAGGTCCATGGGGAATTGGTCGTTGCGGTCGATCTCGGCCGCGCGGGGAGCGATCTCTGCCTGCGCGAAGTCGCGCACGGCATCGCGCAGGGCATCGATATCTTCGCCCAGCTGGAAGTTGAGGCCGGGAAGGTTGGCGGGAATGCTCATGGGGTTTGTCTCCTCGTAGAAGGTAGGGAAATGGGCAGGGCTCAGCCCTGGATGCTGTCGCGTCCGGTGACCGCCATGAGAGTGCACCCCATGGTGGCGACCAGCTTTTCTTGGTTGCCGTCGATAGCGAAGGCTCGGCCTTCGCAGACGGTGATGGTGCGGCCGGGCTTCAGCACCCGCCCTTCCATGCGGAATCGCTCGCCTTTGGCAGGGGCCAGCAAGTTGATCTTGAATTCGATGGTGAGCACGGCGGCATCTGCCGTCATGAGGGTGAAACCGGCATATCCGCACGCTGAATCCAGCGCGGTGGACACCATGCCCGCATGGAGAAATCCATGCTGCTGGGTCAGGGCGGCTGCCCAGGGGAGTTCAATGTCTACAGCACCTGGCGCCACCAATCCCAGCGACGCGCCAAGCGTCTTCATGGCCCCTTGCCGCGCAAAGCTGTCACGCACGCGGTCGGCAAAGTCAATGCAACGCGGCTCAAAGGGGGGCGTGCTCACTACAGTCTCCTAATTTACGTTTACGTAAACGTCAATTATGGATCAATTTTGCTTTTCTACCTTGGCCAGTAGCGTACGCGCCTCTTCTTCGTGCTCGCGCACCTCTTCCAGGTTGGCCTGCAGATCGGCCATTTGCTCTTCGAGTTGTTTGCGATGGACCACCAGCACGTCCAGAAACTTGCGGAGCTGTACGCCGGTATCGCGGGGGCTGTCATAGAGGTCGATGATCTCCTTGGCTTCCGTGAGAGACAGTCCCAGGCGCTTGGCCCGCAACGTCAGCCGAAGTCGCGTGCGGTCGCGTGCGCTGTACACCCGGTTGCGGCCAGCGGCGCCGGTGCGTGCGGGCTGCAACAAGCCCATGTCTTCATAAAAACGGATCGCCCGGGTGGTGAGATCGAACTCTTTGGCAAGGTCGCTGATGGTGTAGGTATTGGCCATGGTGGGTGCTGCACACAGCAGTATCGGTTTCGCACAGGAGACAGCCGGGTGGCGGCAGCTCCCTACAATGCATCGAATGCATGACGTTTACGTTAACGTCAATGCTAACCCATCACACCGCCTCCATGAATCCACTTGAACACCAGATCCACTACCCGCTCGGCGACGCGCTGCCCGTCGAGGGCACCACCTTGGAGGTCGCGCCCGGAGTGCACTGGATCCGTATGGGCCTGCCCTTTGCCCTGGATCACATCAATCTGTGGCTGCTGCGCGATCGCCAGCCGGATGCTGGCGGTGTGCTGGTGGACGGGTGGACCGTGGTGGATTGCTGCATCGACAGCGCTGCAAGCCGCGCACAGTGGGAGCAGATATTTGCGAACTGCCTGGAGGGCTTGCCCATTCTTCGCGTCATCGTGACCCACATGCACCCAGACCATATCGGGCTGGCACATTGGCTGTGCGAGCGCTGGAATGTGCGCTTGTGGATCAGCGCCACGGACTACAACGTAGCGCGTGTCGCCGTCTATGACCCGCAGGGGTTTGGCGGGGAAGCAGGGGCCGATTTTTACGCGCTTCACGGTGCACAAGAACCGTCTTTTTTGGACCATGTGCGAGGACGCGCTTCGTATTTTCCGACCCTGGTCCCTGCTCTCCCACCCCGTTTTCGACGAATCATGGATGGAGACACGCTGAACATCGGGGGCCGCGCCTGGCGTTGCATCAGCGGCTACGGCCACGCGCCCGAGCACATGGCATTGTTTTGCGCTGAGCTGACCACCTTGATCAGCGGAGACATGGTGTTGCCGCGCATCTCCACCAATGTCAGTGTCCACGCCAGCGAGCCAGAGGCCAACCCGCTACAGCTGTTCTTGACTTCGCTCTTGCGGTATCTGGATCTACCAAAAGACACCTTGGTGCTTCCATCGCATGGCAAGCCGTTTACAGGCCTGGGCACGCGCGTTGCGCAACTACAAAACCATCACCGCGAGCGGCTCACTGAGATTCTCCAAGCCGCGCACACCCGTGCACTAAGCGCCGCGGATACTTTGCCAATTCTGTTTCAACGCCAGTTGGACACCCACCAGATGACTTTTGCTATGGGTGAGGCGCTGGCACATCTTCATCATCTGTGGATGGATGGCAAGCTGGAGCGCTTTCTCGACCAAGTCGGGATTCAGAGATTTCGCGCACCGAACGGTGGATAAACGCACTAAATGCGTGGCCGAGCAGCGCTTATTGAGCAGCAATCAGATAGCACACTCAGCCGCGCTGAAAGATGGTAGTCAATGCCGGTAAGGCGTGTGAGTCGATGCAGGAGCCAGGGTGGTACAGATACTTTTGTGTGCCTGGAAAGCAAAAAACCCCAGTCATATCTGACTGGGGTTTTCTGGGCTGTAAGAGCCTGACGATGACCTACTTTCACACGGGAACCCGCACTATCATCGGCGCAAAGTCGTTTCACTGTCCTGTTCGGGATGGGAAGGAGTGGGACCAACTTGCTATGGTCATCAGGCATAACTTGGTGCTGGGCAGTTTTTGTGAACTGCCTGGCGAATTCATAGAGTCTGGAATCAGATGTTTGTGTTTTGACTGCGTCTAACTTGGCATAACAGACTTTGAGCTTCACGCTGGTTGCGTGTTGGCTATCAAAGTTATAGGGTCAAGCCGCACGAGCAATTAGTATCAGTTAGCTTAACGCATTACTGCGCTTCCACACCTGACCTATCAACGTCCTGGTCTTGAACGACTCTTTAGGGGGCTCAAGGCCCCGGCAGATCTCATCTTGAAACGAGTTTCCCGCTTAGATGCTTTCAGCGGTTATCTCTTCCACACTTAGCTACTCGGCAATGCCACTGGCGTGACAACCGATACACCAGAGGTGTGTCCACTCCGGTCCTCTCGTACTAGGAGCAGGCTTCCTCAAATCTGCAGCGCCCACGGAAGATAGGGACCAAACTGTCTCACGACGTTTTAAACCCAGCTCACGTACCTCTTTAAATGGCGAACAGCCATACCCTTGGGACCGGCTACAGCCCCAGGATGAGATGAGCCGACATCGAGGTGCCAAACACCGCCGTCGATATGAACTCTTGGGCGGTATCAGCCTGTTATCCCCAGAGTACCTTTTATCCGTTGAGCGATGGCCCTTCCATACAGAACCACCGGATCACTATGTCCTGCTTTCGCATCTGCTCGACTTGTCAGTCTCGCAGTTAAGCACGCTTATGCCATTGCACTATCGTCACGATGTCCGACCGTAACTAGCGTACCTTCGAACTCCTCCGTTACGCTTTGGGAGGAGACCGCCCCAGTCAAACTGCCTACCATGCACTGTCCCCGATCCAGATAATGGACCTAGGTTAGAACCTCAAACACACCAGGGTGGTATTTCAACGTTGGCTCCATGAGAACTAGCGTCCTCACTTCAAAGCCTCCCACCTATCCTACACAGATCTGTTCAAAGTCCAATACAAAGCTACAGTAAAGGTTCATGGGGTCTTTCCGTCTTTCCGCGGGGAGATTGCATCATCACAAACATTTCAACTTCGCTGAGTCTCAGGAGGAGACAGTGTGGCCATCGTTACGCCATTCGTGCAGGTCGGAACTTACCCGACAAGGAATTTCGCTACCTTAGGACCGTTATAGTTACGGCCGCCGTTTACTGGGACTTCAATCAAGAGCTTGCACCCCATCATTTAATCTTCCAGCACCGGGCAGGCGTCACACCCTATACGTCCACTTTCGTGTTTGCAGAGTGCTGTGTTTTTATTAAACAGTCGCAGCCACCGATTTTTTGCAACCCCGTTGGGCTCCCTCTGTACGAGTTCACCTACTTGGGGCATACCTTCTCCCGAAGTTACGGTATCAATTTGCCGAGTTCCTTCTCCTGAGTTCTCTCAAGCGCCTTAGAATACTCATCTCGCGCACCAGTGTCGGTTTGCGGTACGGTCGTCA
>NZ_REFD01000001.1:122500-400000 GCF_003688355.1 Acidovorax sp. 100
GCACGCCCGCCACCGCTGCCTCCAGGGCATCCAGGAACAGGAAAGCCACGCTCTTTCTGGCGGTCTCCATACGCGTTGCGTCAACAGCCATCTCGCGAACGTCGCGTAAGCTGCTGTGACTACAACCCGTACCAGTCGCTTTTTCATCGACACCAACCATGACGGATTACACCAAGGCGGCATTGGATCTTGCCCATGAGGCTCTCTACAGGACATCGCCCAACCCCCGCGTGGGCTGCGTGCTCGTCGACCACGACGGCACCATCATTGGCCAGGGGTCCACCCAGCGCGCGGGGGGGCCACATGCGGAGGTGATGGCTCTACGCGACACAGAGCAGAGGGGCTATTCCCCTCAAGGTGCTACCGCCTACGTCACGCTAGAACCTTGCTCACACCACGGACGTACGGGTCCTTGCTGCGATGCACTCATTAAGGCAGGTATCGCCAAGGTCGTCGCATCGATTGCCGACCCCAACCCCGCAGTGGCGGGCAATGGGTTTGCGCGCCTGCGTGCGGCGGGGGTAGCTGTAGAGGTAGGGCAACGGGCGGAAGCATCCAGGGAGCTGAACCTGGGATTTTTCAGTCGGATGATTCGAAAAACGCCCTGGGTCCGCATGAAAGCAGCTGCCTCGCTCGACGGTGTGACCGCCTTGCCCAATGGAGCAAGCCAATGGATCACCGGTCCCGCCGCTCGTACCGACGGACATGCATGGCGCGCAAGGGCTTGCGCGGTGTTGACCGGCATTGGGACCGTACTCGCAGATAACCCACGACTGGATGTGCGGGATGTACCCACCGATCGGCAACCCTCACTCGTTTTGGTGGATAGTGAGCTAGCTGTTCCTCTGGATGCCTTGCTTTTCGCAGCGAACCGGTCGGTCTATATCTATACAGCCTTTGCACACGAGAAAAAACGCAGCGCGCTCGAAGCCCTTGGCGCCACCGTGATCACAATGCCGAATAGTGCCGGCAAGGTGGACTTACCCGCGATGGTGCAAGACCTCGGGCGCAGGGAGATCAATGAACTGCACGTGGAAGCAGGTTACAAGCTCAATGGTTCGCTGCTGCGCGAAGGACTGGTCGATGAACTACTGGTCTATCTCGCGCCCAAGCTGATGGGCGAGGGCATGGGATTGGCCCAGATAGCTCCCTTGGCGACACTTGCCGAGGCACATGCCCTCAGCTTCCATACGGTAGACAGGATCGGGGAAGACCTGCGCGTCCTTGCACGCTTGCAGGGGCGCGACAGGTTCTGAAGAAATCGCTGCGTAACTGATCGCGGAATTTTCCGCCAATCAAAGTTACGCCCGACCGGCTGTCACTCCATCATGTGACTGGCGCAAAAAATCCCGCCAGAGCGCGACACGGATAATCCCGCTCTATGGCACTTATCACCTTACTGGACGCCCAACTCGCATTTGGGCATGTTGCACTGCTGGATCACGCCGGCTTTTCCCTGGAGACCGCTGAGCGGGTGGGCCTGATTGGCCGCAATGGCGCGGGAAAGTCTTCCCTACTCAAAATCCTGGGAGGACTTGCCAAGCCGGATGATGGCTCTTTGCAAGTTCAGCAGGGGGTACGCATTGCCTTCGTCGCACAGGAGCCGACGTTAGACCCCGATGCCACCATTTTCAAGGCAGCCTCCGAAGGCCTGCAACGCGTGATCGCTATCCGCGATCAATACCTCTCGGGAGCGGACGGACTGGATCTGGATGCATTGCAATCGGAGATCGAGGCCTACGACGCCTGGAACTGGGAGCAGCGTGTCGAAGAAACCCTGCAGAGGTTGCATCTCGACCCGGAAGCCGTGGTCGGAGCACTCTCTGGCGGCACCAAAAAACGCGTGGCGCTGGCGCAGGCGCTGGTAGCACGCCCTGACGTGTTGCTGCTGGACGAACCCACCAACCACCTGGATCTGGACTCCATCGAGTGGCTGGAAGACCTGCTGCTGGACTTTCCGGGCAGCGTCGTGACCATCACCCACGATCGGTCGTTCCTTGACCGTGTGGCCACCCGCATCGTGGAGCTGGACCGCGGTCAATTGCGCTCGTACCCCGGCAACTTTGCTCAATACCAGATTCAGAAAGAAGAGCAGTTGGCGCAGGAGGCAGTGATCGCCGCCAAGGCCGACAAGCTCCTGGCACAAGAAGAAATCTGGATTCGGCGTGGTGTGGAAGCGCGCCGCACCCGCAGCCAGAGCCGTATCAGCCGCTTGGAGCAGCTACGCGCCCGGCGGGAGGCTCGCCGTGAGGTCGTTGGCAGTGTGCGCATGGATGTCGCCACCGGAAGCTCCAACGGCTACCAAGGCAAGATCGTGGCGGAACTGCAAGGAGTGAGCAAAGCCTTCGGCGACAAAACCATCGTTCACAATTTTTCCGGGACGATACTGCGCGGGGACAAAGTGGGCCTGATCGGCCCGAACGGCGCCGGTAAAACCACGCTGCTGAAGATGATCTTGGGCGAACTGCAGGCCGACAAGGGCACCATCCGGCAGGGAGCGAACCTGCAAGTAGCCTACTTTGACCAGATGCGCCACGCCGTCAACCTCGACGCCACATTGGAAGACTTCATCAGCCCTGGCAGCGAATGGATCGAGATCGGCAATCAGCGCAAACACGTCAAGAGCTATCTGAGCGATTTTCTGTTCTCCCCCGCGCGCGCGCACTCCCCAGTGCGGTCGCTGTCCGGCGGGGAACGCAACCGCCTGCTGCTTGCCCGGCTGTTCGCTCGACCGGCCAATGTCCTGGTGCTGGATGAGCCCACGAACGACCTGGACATTGACACCTTAGACCTGCTGGAGGAATTGCTCGAAAACTACGAAGGCACGGTGTTCCTGGTCAGCCATGACCGCACCTTTCTCGACAACGTGGTGACCAGCACACTCGCTTTTGAAGGCAACGGCCTGTGGCGCGAGTACGAAGGCGGCGTCCAAGACTGGTTGCTCCAATCCAAGCGCAGTCGGTCACTGCAAGCTGCTGCTGCAACGTCCTCCAAACCACCCACACCGGAAGTTTCCAACCAAAGCACGCCGGAGCGCACATTAAATAAGCCTGCACAGCTATCAAAAAAGAAGCTTAGTTACAAAGAGCAGCGCGAACTGGATCAACTGCCTGGCCTGATCAGTGCGCTAGAGACGGAACAGAAATCCCTTCAAGACGCACTGGCCGACGGCTCACTCTTTGGGACTGACCCCACCCGCGCGGCGGCCATGACAAGCCGAGCAGCCGCCATCGACGAGGAGCTGATGACCGCGTTGGAGCGCTGGACAGCACTCTCTGAATAGGCGCCAAACCGGTTCATGGCGCGATGCTCTGGCGGGGGCACACATGGTGAAGGCCCGCCGCCAGGGCTCGGTAATCGCCCTTAAATCCGGTGGTGCAGGCGGTCCGTTGTTCCGCGCAACCGGGCAATCAAGGCAGGGGCAATCTGCCCCAGCGGCAGCACCTCGTCGGCGGCACCGTGGGCAATGGCTTCCCGCGGCATGCCAAACACGATGCAGGTCGCCTCATCCTGCACATAGTTGTAGCTGCCGGCGTCTTTCATCTCCCGCATGGCAACAGCGCCATCGTTGCCCATGCCCGTGAGCATGATGCCAAACGCGTTGCGCCCCACCACTGCCGCCGCGGACTTGAAGAGTACCTCGACCGAGGGCTTGTGGCGATTGACCGGAGGGCCATCGTCCACCACCGCCACATAGTTGGCGCCACTGCGCGCCACATGGAACTGTGTGCCGCCCGGTGCGATGTAGGCATGGCCGGGCAGAATGCGCTCGCCATTCACCGCCTCCTTGACGGTGATCTGGCACAACCCGTTCAAACGGGCCGCAAAACTGGTAGTGAACCCGGGAGGCATGTGCTGGGTGATAACGATCGCGGGCGAATCCGCAGGCATCTGGACCAGCACCTCCTTGATGGCTTCGGTACCACCGGTGGACGCCCCAATGCAGATGAGCTTTTCGGTGGAAAGGCGCCCCAGCAGGCCCGCTGCGGGTACGGCGTGGTGCACAGGAGTACCCCCCACAACGCTGGCGGCTGGGCCTGCATCACGCACAGGGGCGCGGCGCACTTGCGCCACGGCAGCAACGCGGATCTTGTCCACAATCTGCGCCGCCAAATCGTTGAGCCCACTGGCCAGCCCCACACGCGGTTTCGCCACAAAGTCGACGGCGCCCAACTCCAAGGCCTTCATGGTGACCTCCGCACCACGCTCGGTCAGCGTGGAGATCATCACTACCGGAGTGGGCCGCAGACGCATCAAGCGCCCCAGAAAATCAATGCCGTCCATGCGTGGCATTTCAACGTCCAGGGTGATGACATCCGGATCCAATTCGCGAATCATCTCGCGCGCCACCAGAGGGTCGTTGGCCGTGCCAATGCACTCCATGTCCCGCTGGCGGTTGATGATCTCTGACAGCAGACTACGGACCAGCGCCGAATCGTCCACCACGATCACCCGGATTTTCCTGCTCATTAACTCAAACCTTTATCAAAACAGATCCACAGAACCACCCGACGTGGTCTTGGCAACAGTGGCCGCGTTGCCACGAACCTCCTGGGCCACGAGGGCTTCGGGATGGGCATGCGCCAACCGTTTCACCATCGCTTTGCCGGTCACTGGAAAGAAAACCACTTTGCGCGGATAGATGTCCAGCACGTCCTCGGAGACGATAGGAATGCGCTCAGTGTGCAAATAGTTCAACACAAAATTCGTGTTGCGCTCACCCACATTCATGGTGGTGAAGTTGTGCATCACCTGGGCCCCACCAAAAATCTTGGCCTGCATGGTTTCACGGCGTGCACCGAGCTTGAGCATTTCATTGATCAACAGCTCCATCGCGTAGGAACCATAACGCCCGGATGCGTCCGCCAGATCGCCGTCCGGCAGCATGAAATGGTTCATTCCTCCCACACGTGCGCGGCTGTCCCACAGGCAGGCAGCGATGCACGAGCCGAGCACGGTCATGATGACCATGTTCTCATCCGACACGAAATACTCACCAGGCAGCACCTTCACCGCGTTGTGCTGGAAGTGGTGATCAAGGTAAAAAAACGAGGCCTCTCCTGGCTTGCGGCTGCGGGCCTTGAGCTCCTGCAGCGACGACTCGCGCGCGGGCCCGTTGCCAGAGCTGTAGATATCGGCGCTCAGCGGCGCAATACGCGGAGCGCGGCGCCTTTCGGAACTGCCGGGCACAGCAGCAGCATTGGAAGGGGATGAACCTGTTTGAATGTTGGTCATGATTGCAATGTGCAGGACAACATGGACAGGTCAGCGGCGCTCGTACACCGTCTTGCCACGCAGGGTGAACAGGTCTTTGGACTCGCTGAAGTTCTCGGCGTGCCCCACAAACAACATGCCACCCGGCTTGAGCACGCGGTGGATTCTTTCCAGCACGCGCCGCTGTGTAGGGGCATCAAAGTAAATCATCACATTACGGCAGAAAACCACGTCAAAGGGCTCCTTGAATGGCCAATCGTCGCGGATGAGATTCACACTCATGAAGTCGATGGCGCGCCGCAACTCCGGCTTGGCACGGACCATGCCCGCGTTCCCGCCTTTGCCTTTGAGAAAAAATTTCTGCAAGCGCTCGGGGCTCAAGCCCTTGACGCTGTCGAGCCGGTACACGCCCTGCGCCGCGGTGGCCAGCACGCGCGAATCAATGTCGCTGGCTGTCAACTTGAAAGAGACGTTGGCGCCGAGCGCCTCCAACGCGGTGATCACGATGGAGTAAGGCTCTTCACCCGTGGAGGCCGCGTTGCACCAGACCCGCCAGTTGGCGGATGGCTTGGAGCGCAGGTGCGACGCGAAAATCTCGAAATGATGCTGCTCGCGAAAGAATGCCGTGAGGTTGGTGGTCAGCGCATTCACGAACTCCTGCCACTCCGGCCCGTCATGGTTCTCCAGCCAGCTCAGGTAGTCGTGAAAGCTGGTGTGCCCCGTGTCGCGCAGCCGCCGCGACAGGCGGCTGTAGACCATGGCGTGTTTGCCATCATGCAAGCTGATGCCAGCGCGCTGATAGATCAGCGCCTGCACACGGGCAAAGTCTGCATTGGTCCAGACAAATTCTCGCCCCTGGGCCAGAGGGCCAGAGGGCGCTGCGGCTGCGGCATACGCAGGATCTACCCTGGCTGGGCCTGACCGGACTGACGCCGAAGCACTGGTGGTTTGGGCCATATTGATCGTCCGAGGGGAAGTCCTGTTCGCTCCAAAAGGTCTGCGAGCACAGCTCACAGCCTGACATGCGCCTGCGCCACCACTGGCTGCTGACTGCTACGCCTTATTCGTTGGCGGTCACCAGGCCCATGTCCACGCTGGACATGAGCTTTTCAATATCCAGCAGGATCAGCATGCGCTCGCCCACGGACCCCAAGCCCAAGATGCAGCTGTTGTCGATCGCACTCTCGATATCAGGGGCCGAACGGATGCTCTCTGGTGTCAACTCCATCACATCGCTCACCGAATCCACCACAATGCCCACCACACGGTTGCGCAGGTTGAGGATGATGACCACAGTGAAACTGTTGTAATCTGCTTGCGCACAGTTGAACTTGATGCGCATGTCCACGATGGGAACAATCGTGCCGCGCAAATTGACCACGCCCTTGATGAAGTCTGGCGCGTTCGCAATGCGGGTGGGAGGTTCGTAGCCCCGGATTTCCTGCACCTTCAGGATGTCGATGCCGTACTCTTCCTGGTCGAGGCGGAACGTCAGATATTCACGAGCACCCGTTGGTGCAGCGTCTGCAGTTTTACCGATCACACTCATGGTGCATTCTCCTTTCATGGCGGCGCAGCGCCCCCAGGGGCGCCCGCACCTGTATCTAGTGGCGCGCCCGACGCACCAAGCCACCCGTGTCCAAAATCAAGGCCACGGTGCCGTCACCCAAAATGGTGGCGCCCGACACATTGGGCACCTTGCGATAGTTCGATTCCAGATTCTTGACGACCACCTGGTGCTGACCGAGCAACTCATCCACCAGCAAGGCCACACGGCTTCCGTCAGCCTCGACCACCACCATGATGTTGCTGGATTTGTTGAGGTCAAAGCGCGGAACCTGGAAGATCTTCTCCAGCGCGATGACAGGCATGTATTCGTCGCGCACCTTGACCAGCTGCGAGCCTTGCGCCACGGTGCTGACATCGTCCGCATTGACCTGGAACGATTCCACCACCGACGACAGGGGAAGGATGTAAACCTCTTCGCCCACCCCCACCGACATACCATCCATGATGGCGAGCGTCAGCGGTAGGCGAACGGACACCTTCATGCCGTAGCCCTCTGCAGAATCGATCTCTACCGAGCCATTGAGCGCTGCGATATTGCGTTTGACCACGTCCATGCCGACCCCACGGCCTGACACATCGGTCACCTCATCGGCCGTGGAAAAGCCTGGAGCAAAAATCAGCTGCCAGACATCGGCATCGCTCATCTGATCGGACACCTCGATGCCGCGCTCCTGGGCCTTGCTGAGGATCTTCTCGCGCGACAGGCCACGACCATCATCACGCACCTCGATCACGATCGACCCACCTTGGTGCGACGCCGACAAGGTGATGGTGCCGTGCTCGGATTTGCCCTTGGCAAGACGATCGGCAGGCATTTCGATACCGTGGTCGCAGCTGTTACGCACCAAGTGGGTCAACGGGTCGGTGATCTTTTCGACCAAGCCCTTGTCCAGTTCGGTGGCTTCACCCAGGGTCACCAGCTCCACCTTCTTGCCCAGCTTGTTCGCCAGATCGCGCAGCATGCGCGGGAAGCGGCTGAAAACGATGGACATTGGAATCATGCGGATCGACATCACCGACTCTTGGAGGTCGCGCGTGTTGCGATCCAGATCTGCCAACCCAGCCAGCAATTGCTGGTAGGCCCCAGCATCAAGGCCCCGGCTGTTCTGCGCCAACATGGCCTGCGTAATCACCAACTCACCCACCAGGTTGATCAGTTGATCGACCTTCTTCACATCCACGCGGATGGTGGTGGACTCCATCTGCGCCTGCATCGCCACCTTGGGCTCGGCGCTCGCCTTGGGCGCAGCTTTGGGAGCTTGCGCGACAGGCGCATGGGCAGCCGCCGCAGCTTCACCATGGGGCGCTCCGGGTGCGCCGTTGAAGAATCCATAAGGCGCTTCGCCCCCGGAGGTATCCACGGCAACCACGGGCTCGTCGTCCGCATCTGCGGCGGCAGCGTCACCAGAAGCGGCAGCATCACGAATCAGCACCTGGTCCTTGGAAACATGGAACGCAAACAGGTCCAGCAGATCATCGTTGGTGGACGTCGTTTCCACCGCAAAGACCCGCGTATTGGCCTGGCTGCCCGGGACATCGCGGATCGCCCCCAAACCGGGAATGTCTCGGAACAATTCTTTGATCGCGTCGGCCTGCTCGGGGCGGTCCAGTGGCCCGATCTGGATTTCCAGCTGCCGCGCCTGCCCTGGCACAACAGGCGCGGAAACCTTGGGCGCAGGAGCCGGGGCTGCTGCCACCGGCGCGGGTGCAGGAGGAGGCGGCGCTGCGACCACAGGTGAAGCATCGCCGGGCACCAAGCCTGCCGCCAGGTCGCTGATTCGGCGAACCAGGGAGGTGGTGGAAACCGCCTCACCTTGTCCACCCGCCTGATGCCGTGCCAGCAGGCTGCGCGAAGCATCCGCAGACTCCAGGAGAACGTCCACCATCTGAGGGATGGGCTGCAGCTCATGGCGGCGCAGACGATCAAGCAGGGACTCCATCTGATGGGTCAGCTCGGCCACGTCAGAAAACCCGAAGGTGGCAGAACCTCCCTTGATCGAGTGAGCGCAGCGGAAGATGCCGTTGAGCTCTTCGTCGTTGGCACTGCTCAGGTCCAGATTCAGGAGCATCTGCTCCATCTGGTCGAGGTTCTCACCCGCTTCCTCGAAAAAGATCTGATAGAACTGGCTGAGGTCGAAGTCAGCGCCTGCACCTGATCCTTCTTGGTAGGTTTCCGCCATGGTGGGCTCCTGTGTACTAAATGATCTCAGTCAACCCGGCTCAGCGGATCACTTTCTGGATGACTTCGATCAGGCGATTCGGATCAAAAGGTTTTACCAGCCATCCCGTGGCACCCGCTGTGCGGCCCGCCTGCTTCATTTGATCGCTCGACTCTGTCGTCAGGATCAGGATGGGAATGGTCTTGAATTTGGGATGCTCGCGCAGTTTGCGGGTCAGGCCAATGCCATCAAGACGTGGCATGTTCTGGTCTGCCAGCACCAGGTCAATGTTGTGCGTCTCAGCCTTTTCGAGGGCATCTTGCCCATCCACTGCCTCCACGACGTGATAGCCGGCACCAGTAAGGGTGAACGACACCATTTTGCGCATGGAAGGTGAATCATCAACGGCAAGGATCGATTGCATGTATGGCTCCAACTGACTTGAATATATAAGGTAACCAGTGATGTGAACGTCAAAACAGGTCCACAGAACCTGCATCCATCTCGCTTTGGGTGACAGGGTTCGGCCTGTCGGGCGCCATCTCCGCAAAGGGCGCGGCATCTTCACCTTCTTCATGCCCCATGGCTTCCGAGGCCAGCCGGAAGGCACAGCCCTGCAGCACCTTGGTGGTGTGCCATATCAGTTGGGAGGCCATGTCCTGGAACTGCAACTCAGTCACTGCGCTGCGCAACGCCGTACGCGCGGCCACCAACTCCGGGGAGTCCGCCACTACAGCATCTGTCAACATGGCGTTTGCCTCTCCAAACCGTTCCAGCAGGTTGTCGGTGGCGTGGTTCAGCAAGCCTTCCAGGCGGTGCAAGTCGTGCATCACGACCAACAAAGAGTCCTGCAGCTCTGCCGCCACCATGACGGGAACCTGGACAGCAGGTCCTCCAGGCGTTGTTAGCGTAGATTGCATCGTTTCTCCATCGCAGCACGTAGCAGCAAAACACGCAAATACACAGGACTACGATACTTGCATCAGTAACCAGCCAAGGCCCCCGAGCAAACCGGAGCATCCGCGCCCATTGGACGCTGACGCACAAACCATCCCAACCGGACAAACACCCTTGTTTGTTCCAATTTGTATCCTATGATAGCGCTCCTATGGGCCCTGCAACACCAGACCAGACCCTTGAAATCCTCCATCTTGAAGATTCACCGGCCGATCACGAATTGGCAGCGCGTGCGTTGCGTCGATCAGGGCTCCGTTGCCACCTCCAGCGGGTTGACACCCTTTCTGAATTCCAAAGACTGACGGACACCGGCCGCTTTGACATCATCCTGGCAGATTACCGCCTGCCAGGCTTCACCGCATTGGATGCCTGGGCCCATGTGGCGCAAAAACCGCATCACCCACCTTTTGTGCTGCTTTCAGGTGCCATTGGCGAGCCCGCAGCGGTTGACGCGATGCGGCTCGGGGTAGCGGACTATCTGCTCAAGGACGATATCCAGCGCCTCCCGCATGTAATTGCCCGCACCCTGGAAGTGCACGAAGCACGCAACGCGCGCGAGCAGGCTATTGCCGAGCTGGCCACGTCGCAACGCCGCTTGGCCGAGTTGGCAGAGCATCTGCAGACCTCCATCGAGCATGAGCGGGCCGCCATCGCTCGCGAGATCCACGACGACATTGGTGGCGCACTGACCGCAGTACGCTTTGACGTAGCCTGGATAGGGCGCCACAGTACCGATCCTGCCATGCAAGAGCATGCCACCTCTGCGGTGGACATGCTGCAACACGCGATTGGCGCCAGCCAGCGCATCATGATGAACCTGCGCCCACCCATCCTGGAACAAGGGCTGGTGGCGGCTGTCCAGTGGCTGGCCACGGGCTTTGAGCGCAGGACGGGCATCACCACAAGGATGCAGAGCAGCAGCGAAACCATCGATATACCCACCGACATTCAATTGGTGGCATACCGTACTGCTCAAGAAGCATTGACCAATATCTCCAAGCACGCGCAGCCCAGCAAGGTGGACATTGAACTGTCTGACAAGGAAGGGGTACTGACCCTGGAGGTCGCGGACAATGGCCGTGGCATGGATTCCACAGTTCGCGACAAACCAAAAGCCTTCGGCCTCAAGGGCCTTCAAGAGCGTGCACGCACCGTAGGGGGATGGCTGGACATCAGCAGTCGGCCGGGCAAGGGCACGTCGGTCATTCTGTCCGTCCCGTTACCATCTCCTTCCACATCCGCTCCAGGAGATGCCCAGTGATCCATGTCGTCTTGTGCGACGACCATGCCGTATTGCGGCGCGGCATTCGCGACACACTCGCCGAAGCACCGGACATTCAGGTGACCGGCGAAGCGGGCGGGTATTCTGAGCTGCGTGAAGTTCTGCGCACGGCTGCCTGTGATGTGCTGCTGCTGGACCTGAACATGCCCGGACGCAGCGGCCTGGAAGTACTGGCCAGCCTGCGCGAGACCCACTCGACCATCCGGGTGCTGGTGGTTTCGATGTACCCCGAGGATCAATACGCGCTGCGCTGCCTCAAGGCGGGAGCCCAAGGCTACGCCAACAAGGCCGGCGATCCGGTGGAGCTGATTGCGGCAGTGCGCACGGTGATGCAGGGGCGCAAGTACCTCACTGCCGAAGTGGCCCAGATGCTTGCGGACAGCCTGGCTCAACCCACGCCGGAGGTGCCCCATGCGGCGCTCTCCGAACGAGAGCTGCAAACCCTGGTCAAGATTGCATCGGGCCGGCGCCTGTCTGACATTGCCGACGAATTGATGCTGAGTCCCAAAACCGTGAGTGTGTACCGCTCACGGGTTCTCGAAAAATTGAAGCTTTCGAACAATGCTGAACTCACCGTTTACGCCATCCGCAACCAACTGGTGTAAGTAACGGCCCTACCTGCCAACAGAGAACAGATCCACGGCTTGTTGCATCAACGCCAACACCGGTTGCTCCAGCATCGGCAACGTTGCTGCTATGCCCAGCATCCCCACCGTGAGCGTGACCGGGAAACCCACCGCATAGATATTCATTTGCGGCGCCACACGCGAGATGATGCCCATGGTCAGGTTGACGAAGAGCAGCAGCGCAATCATGGGCATGGCAATCCAGAGCGCACTGGAAAAGAGCGAAGCACCCAACTCATACAACCGCATCTGTCCCAACGCCTGCAGAAAATTTCCATCGACTGGAAAGCGGTCAAAACTTTTGACCACGGCCATCAATATCAACAAATGGCCATTGATGACAATGAAGAGCAGCATGGACATGTGGCCAAAAAACCGGGCCACAGCGCTGATCTGACCGTTGGAGGTGGGGTCAAAGAACGATGCAAAGTTGAGCCCCATCTGCAGGCCAATGATTTCACCAGCCAGCTCAACGGCTGTGAACACCAGGCGAACCGAAAACCCGATCGCCAGCCCCACTGCCACCTGCTGCGCCACCGTGCCCAGCGCCTCACGGCCGTTCACGCTGATGACAGGCTGCTCACCCAGAACACCTTGCGCACACAAAGCCACAAGGAAAGCGAGACCGATTTTTACGCGCATGGGCACGACCCGCATGGAGAACACTGGGGCCACGGAAAACAATGCCAGCACGCGCAAAAAGGGCCACAGAATGGGAGACAGCCACGCCATGATCTGAGCGTCGGAGAAGGTGATCACGCCCCTCCTCCACCGACGAGGCCTGGGTGCATTGACGGCCAAGGCACGGCCGCCCCCAGTACTCGTCGCTGACTCCAGCAGCCCAGCATTGTCCTGAGGCCGCCAAGTGCCCAGATTGGCATGTGCTATCCAATCATCGACGGGATCGATTCGATTGTCCGGCGGATGAAGTCCACCAGGGTACTGAGCATCCAGGGCCCAGCAATCGCAAAAACGACCATGGCCGCAATCAGCTTGGGCACAAACGCCAGCGTTGCTTCATGTATCTGCGTGACAGCCTGAAAAATACTGACCAACAAGCCCACCGCCATGACCACCCCCAGCACTGGCATGGAAATCATCAGCAGCAGAGTGAGGGCGTCACGCCCAATGGTCAGCACCATTTGTGAAGTCATGGCGGAATCCTCTAGGTGACGAAGCTGGCGGCCAATGAGCCGATCAGCAGGTTCCAGCCGTCTGCCAGCACAAACAGCATCAGCTTGAACGGCAATGCCACCAACACCGGGGACAACATCATCATGCCCAGGGACATGAGGATGCTGGACACCACCATGTCGATGACAAGAAACGGGATGAAAATCATGAACCCGATCTGAAACGCCGATTTGAGCTCGCTGGTCACAAAGGCCGGCACCAGCACACGGATGGGCGCCGTCTCAGCCGTCACTTTGGGATCAAGACGTGCCAGCCTGGAAAACAGCGCAAAGTCAGATTGCCGCGTCTGCTTGAGCATGAAGCTGCGCATCGGCGCCTCTGCCCTGTCCAGCGCCTGTTCGAAGCTGATGGTGTTGTTGGTATAGGGAACGTAAGCGTCCTGGTACACACGGTCCAGCGTCGGGCCCATGACAAAAAAGGTCAGGAACAGTGACAGACCGATGATGACCTGGTTGGGAGGAGCCGACTGCGTCCCCAAGGCCTGACGCAGCAAGGACAGCACAATCACAATCCGTGTAAAGCCCGTCATCATCAGTAGCACAGCGGGCAAAAAAGACAACGCCGTGAAAAACAGCAGTGTCTGAATGGGTACCGAGTAGCTGGCGCCAGATGGTCCACTGCCCACCACCAGTGGCAATGCGCCCGGACTTTGAGCCCAAGCGGAGCCATGCGCCACCACGGTGGCAACAGCGACGGCCCAAGGCAAAGCACGCCCAGCTGTCCGCGCTACGCGCCCTGGAAGCAAGGATGCGTGCTCAGACATGCGCGGGCTTTCCAGAATCAGCGGACGCAGCTCGCATCTCGTGAGCAAACGATGGTTCTGTCGGGAGTGAAACGTTCACGGCGTCCCCAGCCCCCTTGGCCGCCACTGGTAGCACGTGGAGGCAACTGACCTGTTGAGCGGTGACGCCCAGCACCAGCCAAGTACGCGCATGTTCAGGGCCGACTTCCACCGTCACTACCTTCTGTTGTGGGCCGACGGCCACTGCAGACACCACGCGTGACGCCACCCCGGCAGCCAGCGTCCCGGAGGACTGGCGCTGCTGCAGCCGGCGCACAGCCCAGGGAAGCAAAGCCATGGCGCCCACAAAAAGCACCACGACCAGCAGCGTCTGGGTCATGCTCCCACTATCCACGGCTCACCCGCCGCAAACGTTCCGACGGCGTGACTACATCGGTCAGGCGGATACCAAACTTGTCATTGACCACCACCACTTCGCCTTGGGCGATAAGGTAGCCATTAACCAGCACATCCATGGGCTCGCCTGCCAGTGCATCCAGCTCCACCACCGAACCTTGTGCCAGTTGAAGGATGTACTTGATGGGCACTTTGGTGCGCCCCAACTCCACCGACAGCTGCACCGGAATGTCCAGCACCATGTTGATGTCGTTGACGGTATCACCGCCCGCAGCACCGGAAAATGGTCGCACGGGCTCGCCGGAAAGTGGCCCTCCCTGCTCTGCGTCCGCCGGTTTTTCGTCCGTCCGCTTCTGCTCTTCAAGCGCCTCGGCCCAACCCGCAAACGGGTCATCCGCGCCTGCGTCCTTGTTGTCTTCTTCAGTTGCCATTCTTCTCTCCCAGCCAACTCATGTCCGAAGTGCGCAGGCACTCTTCAATGCGGATGGCGTACTTGGAATTGTGGGTTCCATACTGGCATTCAAAAATGGGAACCCCTCCGATCGATGCACGGATACGGGGCTCGCGGTCCAGTTCGATGAAGTCACCCGGCTTCATGGCCAGCAGTTGCTCCACAGTGGCATCGGCCTTCGCCAGCTCCGCCACCAGCGTAACCTCCGCGGATTGGATTTCACGCTTGAGCACATTCACCCAGCGGCGGTCCACCTCAATGGAATCGCCCTGCGTGGACGAATACAGTACATCGCGGATCGGCTCCAGCGTTGCATAAGGCATGCATATATGGATGGCGCCCGACAGGTCGCCAATTTCCAGCTGAAAGGCCGTGGAAACCACGATCTCGCTGGGCGTAGCAATGTTGGCGAACTGGGGTTGCATTTCCGAGCGCTGGTATTCCAGCTCCAGCGGATAGATCCCCTGCCACGCCTTCTTGTACTCCGCGCAGATCACATCTACGAGCCGGTTGATGACACGCTGCTCGGTAGGCGAAAAATCACGCCCCTCAATGCGGGTCTGGAACTTACCGACCCCGCCATAGAGGGTGTCAATGATGCCGAAGACCAGCGAAGGCTCACAGACGATGAGTCCGCTGCCTCGCAGGGGGCGGATCGCCACGATGTTGAAGTTCGTCGGCACCGCCAGCTCTCGCAGGAAAGCACTGTAGCGTTGCACCGACACCGTCCCCACCGAAATTTCAGGACTGCGGCGGATAAAATTGAAGAGCCCAATGCGGAAGTTGCGTGCAAACCGCTCGTTGACGATTTCCATCGTCGGCATGCGGCCACGGACGATGCGCTCCTGGCTGGAGATGTCGTAATTGCGTACCGACCCCGCCTCAGCCACTTCCTCAACGGACTTCTGGCTCTCGCCAGTGACCCCTTCCAGAAGGGCATCAACCTCTTCCTGCGAAAGAAATGAATCACTCATGGCTGGTCCTTACCCGGCTGGCTCATTGGATGATGAAGCTCGAAAAGAGCACCTTGCGCACAGGATTGCGCTCTGTGCGCTTGCGCGCGGCGGGGCGTTCCTCTGCATCTCCGTCCTGCTCAGCGGCAGCGGCTGCCTTTGCACGCTCACGCTCTGACGGCACCGAGTAGCCCAGAGGGCGCGAGACCTCGCGCAAGACGTCGGTAGCGAGCTTTTCCTTGCCCTCGCGCTGCAGCAGCTCCGTGGACGTGCGTTGCGACACCAGCATCAGGATTCCACTGCGGATCGACGGCAGGTACTGCTTGACCTGTTCTGCAGTCTTTGCATCCTCCAGCTCCAACGTAATGCCGATCTGGGCAAAGCGATCACCGCCAGGATCAGCCAGATTGACCACCATGTTTTCCAGGGGCAGGAAGGTGGGGGCTACCTTAGGCGCCTCCTTGTGAGCCGCAGGTGCACCGCCGCCCTCTTCGTCCTCAGCGGCATGCGACCGACTGGAGATGAACCATGCTGCTGCGCCCCCTCCGATCACCAGCACAGCCACCACCACGCCGATGATGATCAACAGCATCTTCTTGCTTTTAGCGGGTGCGGCTGCTGCGGGAGTATTGGCTGACACAATGGAATTCCTTGCGGTAGGGAACAGGCAGAACAGACGCTATCAAAGTGAAAGCACAACCTGTTAGCCCATTATGGGTCGGAGGTGTAACCAATAATAGCCAGAATAAAAGCCCAAAACCATGGCATTCACCGCGCTCGCCTGGGCTGCGGAGACGGAAGCAGAACTACCGACCGCCCACATCACCCCGCAGAATCAGACGAAGACATCCACGGCCCGGTCTGTGGCCCCACCACCGCGCGCCAGTGAGGCCGTGCCCGCAGGCGCGGCAGATATCACCTGCGCCTGGCGTGCTCCGTCGCGGGGCCGCTGCTGCCCCGCCTCGCCACCACCGGCACTGTCGCGTGCCGATGTGCCCACCGACATGCCTGACAACACCAAACCCTCACTGCGCAACAGATCACTCAACTGCGCCATGCTCTGGTCCAGCAGCTCCCGCGTCTGCTGCTGGTCGCTGCGGAATGACACGTGCGCTTCGTTGCCCGACAAAGACACAGACACCTCCACCGGCTGACCATCACGCTGCAGCGTCAACTCCGCGTTCTGGGTCTTCTGGTTCACCCAGTAGGCCACCTGCTCGGCCACCTGCTCTTCTGCACCCAAAGCGTTGGGGTCTGCAAAGACCGTTGCATCGGTGAAGTTGCCAGACTCAACAGCCCCTCCCCCTGACGCACCTTCAGACCAGGCGCCGCCAGCCCCAGCGCCATCGCCATCGCCATCGCCATCGCCATTGGAACGCCCGCCAGCCGATGACTCTGAAGCATGTAACGCCCCAGCAGAAGCCAGCAGACCGTCGGCGAGAGGCACTGCCGCCTCCGTACCCGCGGCAGGATTTGACTGTGCAAGCCTTGACCGATCGAAGGTAACGTCAGCACTCACGCCTGCGGAAGCCCGCGCTCCGGCGGAGGCGACCAGTGTGGCGGAGAAACCATGCACGGCGTTGGAACGCGCAGCAGAGTCCCCCAGCGTGGGTGAGCCCATGGGTGCATCGACCGCACCCATGCCACTGCCTCGTTGAGCGCTAGCGCTCTGCATACGCGAAAAGTTACGTCCGAAGCCGGTCAAGGCCCCTTGCGAAGACCCCTCTTTGAGATCGGCGGACGCATCCAGCTTCGCCGTCTCGGCAACCAAACCTTGAGGGATGCCTCCCAGCAACATGTCGTTGAGCGCAGTTCCCAGGGAAACCATAGACCCTTGCGCACCTGACTGTCCCACTGCTGCGATGCCCCCGAAACCCGGGTTGGAGGGCTGGGAGGCTCCCAAGGCAGTCTGTCCGTTGAACGTTCCAAGCTCATTCCGGCTTTGTGTTGGAGCAAACAGGCCTTGCCATGCGGCCACGGCAGAAGTGTCTGCCGCAGACAATGACGCTGCATCAGTGCCGTTGTCCACTGACGATAAAAGAGTATCACCCGAAGTATCGCTCAGCGTACTCTCCTCTGCCCCCCCCCCCAACGCCGCCAGCAAAGCCAAAAAACCACCCCCAGCCGCAGGATCGCTAGCGTCTGTGGCAGCAGGCTGGGCCGATGACTTGGCACGAGTCGTGTGGGCGGGCTGGGTACCCTGCGAGGAGGCTACTTTGGTCGGTTCCATGTTCAATTCTCCTGGCCCGCGTTGCGATACTGCAGCGCGGCGCGTTCATCGGTCTGTTTTTGGTCCCTGCGCTGTTGCTGCAGGGCGAGGTCGTTGCGTCGCTTGTCTACCACCTTGCGCAGACTGGCCAAACGCAGCTCCGCATCTAACAGAGCACGCTGGGCAGCTTGCACCCGCGCAGACTGGTCACCCACCACACTGGTCTGGATGCTGGCCGCATGACCCAGCCTGTCCATGAAGTGGTAGTGGTGGTACATCACTTCGGGCTGCATGGCCGTATCTGCCTTCATGCCCCAGCGCGACTCGGTTTCACGGGCGTAGTCTTCCAGCTGATCGAGCTGGGCACGCGCTGCCTGCTCGGCAGCCAGCGTGTCCTGCAGCACCTTGCGGGCATCGTCCCGCTTGCGAGAGGCCACTTCGACGGCGACAGAGAGGGCGCTAAGGTTGGACATGATGGCTTCCCTTGTCCGCCGTCAATGGTCCAGCACCGCCGCCATGGCGGCTACGCTGTGGTCCATGGAGGCCGCCTCGTACATGTCCTGCTGCAGAAAACCCGCCATCTGTGGCTGCAGGCGGATAGCCTCGTCCAATGCTGGGTCGGAGCCGCTCATATAGGCCCCCACCTGCACCAGGTCCCGGCTCTTCTGGTAGCGCGAATACACCGCACGAAACCGCCGCGCCAGGTCAAAATGCCCGCGAGACACCACGTTGTGCATCACCCGCGATGCCGATTGCTCAATGTCGATGGCCGGGAAATGCCCGGTCTCAGCCAGGGCACGTGACAACACAATGTGCCCATCCAGAATGGCACGGGCAGCATCCGCGATCGGGTCCTGCTGGTCATCACCTTCCGATAGCACCGTATAAAACGCCGTGATCGAGCCGACGCCATGCAGGCCGTTGCCGCTGCGCTCGACCAGCTGCGGCAGCTTTGCAAAACAGGACGGCGGATACCCTTTGGTTGCTGGCGGTTCGCCGATGGCCAGGGCAATTTCCCGCTGCGCCATTGCATAGCGGGTCAGTGAATCCATGAGCAGCAGCACATGCTGCCCTTTGTCGCGAAAATGCTCCGCCACCGCAGTCGCGTAGGCCGCCCCCTGCATGCGCAACAACGGCGGCGCGTCGGCAGGTGCAGCCACCACCACGGACCGTGCGCGGCCTTCCTCGCCCAAGATGTCTTCCACAAACTCCTTGACTTCGCGCCCCCGCTCCCCAATGAGCCCCACCACAATCACATCGGCCTGGGTGTAGCGTGCCATCATGCCCAGCAGCACACTCTTACCCACCCCGGAGCCTGCAAACAGCCCCAGACGCTGACCCCGCCCCACGGTCAGCAAGGCATTGATGGCGCGCACGCCAGTATCCAAGGGCTCACGCACCGGATCCCGATCCATGGCATTGATCTGCCGCCGCCCCATGGGCTCCGACACGACATCCTGCACCGGTCCACCATGGTCGAGGGGCAGGCCTTGCGCATCCACCACGCGACCCAACAAGCCGTCGCCCATGGGCAAACGAAGCACCCCGGCGCGTTGTACGGGCCGTGGAGGCTCGCCCAAGCGAGGCATGGGGATATATGGCGCAGCCGGCACCACACTCGCGCCACTGGACAGCCCATGGATATCGCCCGCCGGCATCAAAAACGCACGGTCGGCAGAAAACCCGACGACCTCAGCCAACACCGGCGCGTGCCCTGGCATTTGCACCATGCACTGCGACCCCACAGGCACGCGGATCCCCACCGCCTCCAGCACCAGTCCCGTCAGTCGGGTCAGCGTACCCCGCGTCTCCAACGGCGCGCCTTCGGCCACGCGCTCGCGCGCGTCGTCCATGAAGCGGGTCCAGGCAGAGTCAAGGTCGACGGTCATCGCCATCCCCAAGCGTCTCGTCGTCCCAGGGTGACTGCAGCCCCAGCGACGCAATGGCACGCTGCCACCGTTTGTCGATGCTGCCATCAACGACCGTGCCCGCCGACTCCACCATGCAGCCGCCAGCAGGCACAGCGGCATCCGCCATCCACTGCACGCCAGGCGCGTTGATCTCTTCGCGCAGAGGCTGGGCCATGGCCTCCATATCCTCCTGATTCAGCCGGACGGTGGCGGGCCGCCCCTCAGTGACCAGCATGCCCACGGCCTCCCGCACCACCGGCAACAAGGCATTGGGATTGACCGACAGTTCCTGGCGCACCACCTGGCGCGCGATGTCACACGCCAGCTCCAGCACCTGCTGCGCCATGTGCTGCTGCATGTCGATCAGGCTGGCTTCCAGTGTCTGCAGCACGCTTTGCATGCGCTGTGCCGCCTCTTGTCCCTGCTGGGCAATGTATTCATCCATGCGGCGCTGCCACTCGAGCGCCGTCTGCGCCTGCCCTTGGGCAAAGCCCTCTGCATACGCATCGTCGCAAGCCTGCTGGACAAGCGCCTGCTGTGCCGCTTCATCCAGCTCGGCGGGCAGCTCCGCCACAGGTTCCGGCTCAGGCTCTGGCTCGACCAGATCGGAGCCGTCGACCGCGGCAAACTTCCACTGCTTGAAGTCACCGACTTCCTCGCTGGGAATGAACCGCGAATAGGACCGCTGGTTAGACGAAGGCATCATCACCACCGCCTCCGATCACGATCTGGCCTTCGTCAGACAGGCGACGCACCGTCTTGAGGATTTCCTTCTGCTGCGCCTCGACCTCGGACAGCCGCATCGGGCCGCGCGATTCGAGGTCTTCGCGCAGCGCGTCGGCCGCACGAGAAGACATGTTGGAGAGGAATTTTTCGCGCAGTTCGGGCACTGCGCCCTTGAGAGCCACGATGAGGGTTTCGGATGCCACTTCCTTGAGTACCGTTTGAATGGCCTTGTCGTCCAGCTTGAGAACATCCTCGAACACGAACATCTTGTCCATGATCTTCTGCGCCAGGTCAGGGTCGTAGCCCCGGATGGATTCAAGCACCACGGCGTCCATGTTGCCGCCCAGCAAGTTGATGATCTCTGCGGCAGCCTTGACACCGCCCAGCGAACTCTTGCGGATCTTGTCCCCGCCCGCCAGCACCTTGAAAAGCACTTCGTTCAGGTCCTTGAGGGCCGTCGGCTGGATACCTTCGAGCGTAGCCACACGCAACAGAATTTCGCTACGCTGGCGATCCGTCAGGTGCATCAGGATGCCCGAGGCCTGGTCGCTGTCCAGATGTACCAGGATGGCAGCAACGATCTGCGGGTGCTCGTTACGCAGCAGTTCAGCCACTGACAACGGATCCATCCACTTGAGACTCTCAATGCCCGAGACATCTCCGCCCTGCAAGATACGGTCGATCAGCAGTCCCGCCTTGTCATCGCCGAGCGCGCGCTTGAGCACAGCGCGCACGTAATTGCCGGTGTCGGATACCAACAGGCTTTGCGCTGCGGCCGCGTTGGAGAATTTGTTGATGACCTCGTCCACCTTTTCGCGCGACACCGAGCGCATGCGCGCGATGGTCTCGCCCAGCTTCTGCACCTCTTTGGGCGAGAAATGCTTGAACACCTCAGCCGCCTCTTCCTCGCCGAGGGACATCAGCATGATGGCGGCATCGTGGAGTCCTTGGTCGTCCATGGTCGTGGTCCGTGCAATCGGTAGCGGTAGCGGTAGCGGCGACTAAACGGGCTCGCCGTTCAGCCAGGTCTTGAGAATATTGGCGACCGCGACCGGATTCTCCTTGGCCAGCGTGCGCGCATCTTCCAGGCGCAGCTGCTCGGGGGTCGCGGGCAACACTTCGTCCTTGCGGGCGGGCGCTGCCAATGCCGGGCGCTCGGGTGTCTCCGCCTCCAGCGCGTCCAGTTGCCCACCTGCCACCGGCTTGACGGCACTGGCCTTGGCCGGCGCTGTGCCCCTGAGCGCAGGACGCACCAGCCCCATCAGCACCAGGGCAGCAAACAGAACCGCACCTACCGGCCAGGCAAAGGTCTTGGCCAGATCAACCACCTCAGGCTGCTTCCACAGCGGGGTGTCTGTGGTGGGCACTGCAGTCACCTGGAACGGCGTATTCATCAGATTCACCGAATCACCGCGTTCGCGGTTGAAGCCAATGGTTTCACGCACCAGCGCCGTCATCTGCTCGATCTGCTCGGGCGTCAGCGCCTTGGTCACGGTCTTGCCCTTGTCCTCGGCCGACTGGTAGTTGACCACGACCGCAGCACTCAGCCGCTTGACTGCGCCCGTACTGCCACGGACCACTTTCACCGTCTTGTCCACTTCATAGTTGGTGGTGGACTCGCGCTTGTTGGACTGTTCCTCAGTCCCCTGTTGGCCGCCCGCGTTGGGTGCAGGGTTGGCGCCATTGATGGGCGCTGCAGACGGAGCGGGAGGCTGGTTGGCAACCGCACCGGGCACACCCGTGGCGGTCTTCGTCGCGCTGCCCCGGCTTTCCAGCACCTGCTGGCTGCGTACGGCGCTGGAGTCTGGCGTCTGGTTGGGGCGGAATTGCTCGGACGTGGACTCGGTCTGGGAGAAGTCCACCTCAGCCGTCACCTGTGCCTTGACGTTGTCACGGCCGACCACGGGCTCCAGAATGTCCATGATGCGGCGCGAATACTGCTGCTCCAGCTGCTGCACATACAAGAGCTGCTGGGCATTGATTTCAGCACCGGCCGTGCTGTCGGGAGATTGGGACAGCAGCTTGCCCGTGTCATCCAGCACACTCACGGCCGACGGCGCCAGTTCCGGCACGCTGGAAGCCACCAGATGCACGATGCCCGCGAGTTGGGCACGGTCCAGAATACGGCCGGGGTGCAGGCTCACCAGTACCGAGGCCGAAGGCTTTTGCTGCTCACGGAAAAATCCGTTCTGGTTGGGCAAGGCCAGGTGCACACGGGCACTTTGCACGGACGACAAGGCTTGAATGGACCGGGTGAGCTCCCCCTCCAGCCCCCGCTGGAAGTTCAGACGCTCCTGAAACTGCGTCATCCCGAATTTGTTGGACTCCATCAGCTCAAAACCTGCGACGGAGCCCTTGGGCAGGCCCTGAGTGGCCAGTCGCAGACGCACGTCATGCACGCGCTCCGCTGGAATCAGGATGGCGCCGCCACCCTCGGAATACTTGTAGGGCACATTCATTTGGGAGAGCTGTGCCACCACGGCTCCGCCATCCTTGTCGCCCAGATTGGAAAACAGTACCCGGTAGTCGGGTTGGCGCCCCATCACGACGGCCGCAACGGCAGCAGCCACCAGCAGCGCCACGCCCGCACCCAGCCGCATGCGCTGCGCCCGGTCGAGGGCGGACAGCCGCTGCAGCCAGTTGGGACTGGCCGGCGTCGGGAGCGGATTGAGAGGGACTTCAGCAACAGCAGACATCTTGCTTTCCATTAAAGCAGGCCCTGCAACAGACCTAGCGTGGGGTCCATTATTCGGTCACGCCCCCAAAATGTTCGCTGGATAAGCCGTCCGTTTGGCCATCTATTCAGAGCGATGCATCCTGGGCCGGTAGCTAGGATACGCAGCATACCGCCATTCCCCTACGGATACCGCCATGGACCTTCGCATCTCCAGCTCAACCGCCCCGCTGACGGGCGCTGGCGTCGCGCGCCGTGCTGCAGCGCCGCAAACCACGGGCAATGAAGTCGGCTTCTCCGGCGCGCTCAAGGGCGCATTGCAGTCAGTGAGTGCCGCGCAGAACAAATCTTCCGAGATGCAAAAGGAGGTGCAAATGGAAAACCCCTCCGTGAGTCTGGAAGAGACCATGGTGGCTATCCAGAAGGCGCAAATCGGCTTTCAAGCCACACTGCACGTGCGCAATCGCATGGTGCAGGCGTACACCGACATCATGAACATGCAGGTGTGAGCTGCTGGCGAAGCATGAAGGCCCCGTTCTCAACGGGGCAGCCGTGTGGCACTGCGCTGCGCCAACACAAGAAACTATATTTTTGATAGCAGCAAAGAAATGCTGCACTAGCGCCTCAGGCACATTTAGTGCATTTTTTGACCCAGAGGCGCTTGGCGGTCGAAGTAGCGACAGGTTCAGCACCGCGCACTTTGGCACCCACTGGACGCCCCCCCTCACCCGGGTGCTCCGCTAATCCGGCCATCCCAGCCCTAACAAGCAACCACCTTTGACCGCTAGGCCGCTGCCGCACACAGCAGCCCGGGCGTGTTGCGCTGCCCACACTCAGTGCATCATCTGGGGCTGCCCCTCGAACAGATGCTCGAACTGCGCGAGCCAAGGCTCTGCCAGGCAGCGGATCTGCGCATCGTTGCGCAAGATGCGCTGCATGATGCGGGTCTTCTCACGGCGGTGCTCAGGCAGCAATTCGTGCTCTTGCGACTTGAAGCGCAGTTGCTCGATCAGCACGGCACAGGCGCCTTCATAGCGCACCACACCATCCCAATCCTTGAGCTTGGCAGCCTCTAGCATCTTGGCGCTGCTGTCTTCAATCGCCTTGTAATAGTCAATCAGCATGTGAGACATGGTCAGGCCTCCACCAGCACGGGCTGGCCCGAGGCGGGCGTTTCGGAAGCACCGGCACCCGATTTCTTGATTTCATTCCACCCGGTTGCCACGGGCTCGATCAGGCGCATGACTTCTTGCATCATGGCGTCGTCGTTACGGGCATTGGCCAGCGTAAGGCGATGGATGCAGTAGTCATAAAGCGCACCCAGGTTCTCCGCCAGTGCGCCACCATCCACCCTGTCAAGCGCTGTGTTCAAGCCCTCCTCAAGGATACGGATGGCTTTGGAAATACTGGTTACCTTGCCCAACACATCGCCACGCGCCAAAGCGCCCCGCGCTGTTGCAATGGAATTGAGAACACCCTCATACAACAGACTGACCAACTGGTGCTGGTCGATCGTGTGCATGCTGGTTTCTACGTTGATGCGCTGGTAGGCGTTGGCTGTACGGGGGCTGTAGGCGCTGAACATGCTGAAAGTCCTTGCGAGTATTACTTTAGTTATCGGCCACAGCCAAAAAAACTGAAGCGCTCAACCCGATGATTTATTCCAGGCAGTCACCTGCTGCGAGATGTACGCGTTCAAGGCATTCAAGCTCGACATCTTTGTATCCAGCGCACTGAAACGCGCCGTCAAGCTCTTTTCCAGGCGATCCGCACGATCATTGATCGTCTCCACATCCTTGGCATTGAGCTTGAGGGATTGCTCATAGATTTTTGCCTTGCTAGCAAAGAACCCGTCGTTTGCCAGCAATTTGTTCGTGAAGGCCTTGAACTTCCCCGCAAAGCCGTCTTCCACACTGCCACCATCCGGGCCGCGGAAGAAGGTTTTGACATCATCAGGGTTTTCCATGGCCTTGTTGAATTTGGTCGCATCCAGCGTCAAATTCCCGGTCGGCGACACGTTACCCAACCCGCCCTCCGATACCACCCCCACTGCAGACAGATTGCGCAACGCGCCCGAGCTATTGACGGACTGCAGCGCCATGCGCAAGGTGTTCTGCAAGGTCACGGCAGCACTATCCCCTTGCAGCAAACCCGCCGTCTTGGTGCCTGCATCGTACTTCGTAACCTCATTCAGGGCCTGGTTGATCGCGTTGTACGCGCTCACGAAGGCCTCTACATTCTTTTTGACGGCAGAGTTGTCCTTGGCCACGGTGATGGCAACATCTCCTGTTGTGACCTGCAAAGCCGTAAAGGTCACCCCAGCAACGGTGTTGGAAAAGGAATTCGTGGCAGAGGTGACGGCAACGCCATTCACTGTGGCATTTGCGTTAGCAGCGTACTCGGTCGTGCCGCCCACGACCAGCCGCGACAGCCCAGCAGAGTCTGACATATTGCCGTCGGCATCCACCGCACTCACCCGATACCCAGCATCTTCGCCCGTCGAGGTGCTGCGCAGCATCAGGCGCTCACCGGAAGCATCGCTCAACACCGTGGCGGTGACGCCCGCCTTGGATCCGTTGATCTTGCTCGCCACGTCCCCCAGCGTATCCGTCGCGCTGATTTCGACGTTGACTGTTCCCGCGCCGCCCAGAGTGAACACCTTGGGCTCCCCGGACCACTTGCCAATATCAAAGGTCAATGTGCCCGCCCCGACGGCCTGACTGACGGGCGACAACGCCACCGAAATAGTGGATTGCGCCTTGGCCAAGTTCTGAACCTGCACGTTGAAAGATGTGGCGGCAGCACCACCCACGGCAGAAACCGACACCGCATCGGATTTGGACGATGTGGCGCTCACCCCATTCCAGCCTGTGACGCTGGTTAGCTTGCTAGCGGCATCAGCAAGCGTGGAAACTAGGGACTTGAATTGGCCAAAGGCAGACACCTTGGCATTCGTCATGGCCGCCTGCTGATTCAGGCCGTTGGTCTTGGTGATGGGGACCTTGACAGCATCGACCGAGGCCTTGATCAGCCCATTGACATCCACATTTCCGCCCAGACCGATGCCTATTGATGAAAAGCTAGCCATATTCCACCTCCTGAATCCATACCGGGTTGAACCGCCACAAATTATCAAGGCCTTTGATTCGGGCAGCCAGCCAAAAAGCACCCCAGAAAGCCGCCAATCTACCCCGTTGCTGCGCGATTGGCAAAACGCAGAAAGCGGCGACGACCAAGTCGCCTCCGCCCTGTGAGGAGCGAGCTTGTTTCACAAACCCGCTCCGCCTCTTCACCCCCACCAAAGATGATCAGCGCAGGAGGGCCAGAACACCCTGTGGCAGCTGGTTGGCCTGAGCCACCATTGCCGTACCAGCCTGCTGCAGGATCTGTGCTCGTGACAGGTTGGCAGTTTCTGCCGCGAAGTCCGCATCCTGGATGCGGCCACGCGAGGCAGAGATGTTTTCGGAAGTGCTTTGCAGGTTGTTCACGGTGGTCTCAAAGCGCGACTGCAGAGCACCGAAGCTGGCCCGCTGGCCGTTAACCGCAGACAAAGCCGAATCAATGATCTTCAGCGCCTTAGTGGAACCATCAACCGTAGACACATCGATGGTATTCACCGCGTTCAGCGTAGACGCCGAGGCAGTGACAGGAGGAGTGCCCGTGAGATTCCCGATCGAGAAGCCCTTGTCAGAATTCATCTCCAGGTACCCACGTGCGGTGGCATACCCACCTGCAGGAGCAGCAGCCACACCGGCAACAAAAGTGGCAGTACCCGAGGTAGCCGATGTAACCGCATCGTAAGCACCCACCGAGATGGTATTGCCAGCAGCCGAATTGTTTTGAACCTGAATATCTGCGCCCGATTCGTTCACAAGGACCACGCCGTTTCCGCCAGCGTTCAGTTTTGCAGAAATCCCTGTCTGCGAAGACACATCGTTGAACGCCTTGACGGTCTCCGCCAGCCCTGCCGCCGTAGCACCCGCTGCACTCACGCTGAATGTGACGTTGGCAGCGGTCGTGTTGTCCCCCTTGACAGCCAGCGAGTAAGAACCGGAAGCTGCAAAGTTGGTTAACTCCACTTGGTTGCGCGCACTTGCTGTAACACCCGTAGCCTCCGACTGAGCATTGATTTTTGCTGCAGCCGTTGCCATGGTGTCAGTCGCAGTGAGGGTCACCGTCTTGGTCTGCAGACCGGCGATGTCAAAGGTACCCGTCAGCGCAGTCGCGGCGGCTGCGGCGGCGACGACAACCGGTGCCGACTGCTTCAGCTGAGCACCGTAGGTGGTCGTGCGGAAGTTCCCGGTGGTGGCTGTGATGGTCTGGTTGGCATTGGCGCCAACCTGGAAAGTAGCCGAGCCAAACGAACCGTCCAGCAGCTTCTGGCCGTTGAATTCGGTCGTAGTGGAGATGCGGTCCAGCTCAGACAGCAGCTGGCCCACTTCAGCCTGAATGGCCTTACGATCGCCAGCGGAGTTGGTTGCATTGGCGGACTGCACAGACAGTTCACGCACACGCTGCAGGATATCGCCGGAGGCCTTGAGTGCGCCCTCAGCCGTTTGCGCCAACGAAATGCCGTCATTGGCATTGCGCACCGCCTGGTTCAGGCCACGGATCTGCGATGTAAAGCGCTCGGAAATGGCCAAGCCAGCAGCATCATCCTTGGCGCTGTTGATACGCAGACCCGACGACAGGCGCTGGATGGAGGTATTGAGCGAGGCCTGGCTCATGCCCAGATTGCGCTGTGCGGTCAAGGAACTGACGTTGGTGTTGATGGTAGCTGCCATTTGCAAATCTCCTGAAAAGAACTGACTGAATATGGCGTTGCCGCCAACCTGGTGCCAGGCAAGGCACCCGGCCATACGGTTCACAGCGCCGACATGGCCTTCTGATGAACGGCGGGCATTTACGTCCCGTTGCAAATGTTTTCGGACACTGCGGCGAAAACTTTAGGGCGAAACGCACAAGTTGCAGGGTTTTTGTGCGCTTTATCGCAGCACCACGCACCGCGCTCGACTTTCACAATTCACCCATCGTTCCCGTCTTGTCTGCCGGACGGTGGGGCTTCTACCGGCGCAGATTTGGTTTTTCAAGCCTTTTAGGAGCATATCCATGGCCGCCACTATCAATACCAACGTCAGCTCCCTGACCGCCCAGCGCAACCTGGGCATGAGCCAGTCCTCGCTCAATACCTCCATCCAGCGCCTGTCGTCGGGTCTGCGCATCAACAGCGCCAAGGATGACGCTGCTGGCTTGGCCATTTCCGAGCGCTTCACCACCCAGATTCGGGGCTTGAACCAAGCGGTGCGCAATGCCAATGACGGCATTTCACTGGCCCAGGTCGCGGAAGGCGCCCTTGCCGGAGCCAGCAACATCTTGCAGCGGGTGCGTGAATTGTCTGTGCAATCGGCCAACGCGTCCAATTCAGCAGGCGACCGCAAAGCCATTCAGGCTGAAGTGGGCCAGCTCCTCTCCGAGCTGGACAGAATTTCCGTTTCGACAGAATTCAACGGCCAGAAGCTGCTGGATGGATCGTTCGGCACCGCCACTTTCCAGGTGGGCGCGAACGCAAACCAGACCATCACAGCCACCACCGGGAACTTCCGCACGACCACCTACGGTGCTCAGCTCAAGCAATCGGCGCCCGTGGTAGTAACAGCAGCTGCCGCCCCCACTCCGTTGACTGGCACCTTCGACGTCGCTGGACTGCAAACCAAGACGGTGACGCTCACGGCGGCCGACACCATGGCAACGGCTGCCGCCAAGATCAATGCACTCTCCGAAGCGACAGGCGTTACAGCGAGCGCGCGCAACCAGGTCGAATTGACCACATTTGCAGCTTCTGGCTCATATTCGTTGGCTGTGAAAGGGGACAACACAACCGCCGCCAACGTCACGTTTAGCGTGTCTGCCGCCGGTGCTACCGCCGCAGGCTTGGCAGAGGCCATCAAGGGCTTCAACGATGTATCGTCGCAAACCGGCATCACCGCCAAGCTCAACGACGCAGGCAATGGAATTGTGCTGATCAACGAATCGGGCGCAAACATCCAGATCCAGAACAACTCCCTCGCAGGCAACACCATCGCCCTGGGCGCCTACGATGCGGCGACTTCGGCAACCACCGGAACCCCTACCTTTGTTGCGGGTGTTGCCGCAGCACCTGCAGGCGGTTTTGCGACAGCCACCGGATACCTGGAGATGAGTTCAGACAAAGGCTTTGCCATCACCAACCTGACTGGCACACCTCCGGTGACGGCAACGGCATCCACATTGAACGCCGTGAACGTCATTGATGTTTCCACCGTCGATGGTTCTACCAAGGCACTGAAGATCATCGATTCGGCCCTGGCTGCAGTCAATGGTCAGCGCGCCAGCTTCGGCGCGCTTCAGGCCAGATTCGAGACCACCATCTCGAACTTGCAGCTTTCTTCAGAAAACATGTCTGCCTCGCGCAGTCGCATTCAGGATGCCGACTTTGCGGCAGAAACCGCCAACCTGTCACGCGCGCAGATCCTGCAGCAGGCGGGGACTGCGATGGTGGCTCAAGCAAACCAGATACCGCAAGGCGTGTTGGCCCTGCTCAAGGGGTAACAGGTGACCCATAGCTGCATCGAACGGTTGAAAGACGATGCCCAGCTCTTGAGCACCAGAGGCCCATTTGGCCTCTTTTTTTTACCCATGCCCTTAGCTAGCCTCAGTGTCGACCCGCCAGCGGCGTGCGGCTCATTGCTGCATTTCGTACTCAGCAATCCGATACATTTGCAGTAACCTTAGGTAAAACAGCGTCTGTGGTCTTGCGAGAGCCACCTCTATTGTTCAGCAGCGCCCTACACGTCTAAAGCATGTTTGTCATCATCGGTTACGTCGTCTGCCTCGGCTGCATCTTCGGTGTGTACATCGTGCACGGGGGCAATATCAGCGTGATTCTCAAGGCACTGCCGTTTGAGATCATCACCATTTTGGGCGGCGCACTGGGCGCATTTGTGGTGAACAACCAGCCCAAGGTGATCAAGGCCACCCTGGCCGCACTGCCGATGGCGCTCAAGGGTTCCAAATACACGAAAGAGCGCTACATGGAGCTGATGGCGATGCTCTATGACATCCTGCAAAAGGCCCGCAAGGAAGGTCTGATGGCGATTGAAAAGGATGTGGAAACACCCCACGAGTCCGAGATCTTCAAGAAATACCCCACGGTGGGCAGCGACCACCACGTGATCGAGTTCACCACCGACTATCTGCGCATGATGGTGTCGGGCAACCTGAATTCCCATGAGATCGAAGCGCTCATGGACAGCGAGATCGACACCCACCACCAGGAAGCACACGCCCCGGTGGCCGCCTTGGCGCGCCTTGCAGGCGCCCTGCCCGCCTTCGGGATCGTGGCCGCCGTGCTGGGGGTGGTGAACACCATGGGCTCGGTGGGCCAGCCGCCCTCCGTGCTGGGCGGCATGATCGGTTCGGCGCTGGTGGGCACGTTCCTGGGCATCTTGCTGGCCTACGGCGTGGTGGAACCCCTGGGCGGACTCGTCGAGCAAAAGACCGAGGACGCTGCCAAGGAACTGCAGTGCATCAAGTCCACCCTGCTGGCCAGCATGCAGGGCTACAACCCAGCCACCGCCATTGAGTTTGGCCGCAAGGTGCTGTTCTCCAACGTACGCCCCAGCTTCTCGGAGCTGGAAGGACACGTGAAGGGCAAGAAGTAGCAGCTGCCGCGAATGCCGTAGCCGCGCCGTAACACCCCACCACCACCATGGCAGAAAAGAAACTCCAGCCCATCATCATCAAGCGCGTCAAGAAAGGCGGCCACGCGGTGCATGGTGGCGCCTGGAAGATCGCTTATGCCGACTTTGTGACGGCGATGATGGCGTTCTTCTTGCTGATGTGGCTTTTGGGCTCCACGGCCAAGGGTGAGCTGCAGGGCATTGCGGCGTATTTCGCTTCGCCGCTCAAAGTGGCGATGACCGGAGGCGACGGTGCAGGCAACAGCTCCAGCGTCATCCCTGGTGGCGGCAACGATCTGGCCAAGGTGCATGGTCAAGTGCGCCGCTCCGATGTGGAAGAAGCCAAGCAGCGCCGCATGAGCATCGATGCCGCACGGGCAGAACGGGCCAAGCAGGACCAGGAACGCATCAAGGCCCTGGAGGCCAAGATCGATGCGCTGATCACCGAGAACCCGCGCCTGAATGAGTACAAGTCGCAGATCCGCATCGACATCACGCCCGATGGGCTGCAGATCCAGATCATCGACGACCAGAACCGCCCCATGTTCGACAGCGGTAGCGCGTTGGTAAAACCCTACATGCGCGACATCCTGCGCGAAATTGGCGCAGCCCTCGGTGGCGTCGAAAACCGCATCAGCCTTGCAGGCCACACCGACGCCGTACCTTATGGCAACAGCGAAAAGGGTTACAGCAACTGGGAGCTATCGGCAGATCGCGCCAACGCCTCGCGGCGGGAACTGGTCTCTGCTGGCATGCCAGACGCTAAACTGGGCCGCGTGGTGGGCTTGGCCGCCAGTGATCTGCTGGACCCCAAGAACCCACGCTCCCCCTCCAACCGGCGCATCACCATCACGGTGTTGACCCGGGAGGCCGAAGAACGCCTCATGGGCAAAGGGATTCCTGAAATCACGTCCACAGAACTGTTGACGGAAAAGCGGGAAAATCCCCCCCCAAGCAGGTAACAGTTACGACTTGTCACCAAACCTGCCACCCATGACAATGCTTACAGTAAATCTCGACTGAAAGGGTCCCAAGTGACCACAGCCCTTCGTTTTTTGATCGTTGACGACTTCTCCACCATGCGACGCATCGTTCGCAACCTGCTCAAGGAGAGCGGGTTTGCAGACGCCGACGAGGCCGAGGATGGTGTCGCCGCACTCAACAAGCTGCGCAACAGCAAGTTTGACTTTGTGGTGACCGACATCAACATGCCCAACATGAACGGCTTCCAGCTGCTGGCCGAGATCAAGAAGGACGACAAGCTCAAACACCTGCCCGTCCTGATGGTGACCGCCGAAGCCCGCAAGGAAGACATCGTTGCCGCCGCCCAGGGAGGCGCTGCGGGTTACATCGTCAAACCCTTCACCAAGGCAACTCTGGAAGAGAAAGTGACCTTGATTCTGAAGAAGATGGGGTTATGACACCATGGACGACACACCGGACAACAGCCAGCCTGCCGATGTTCATCACAAGATTGGCCTGCTGACACGTCAGCTTCACGATTCGCTCAACGAGCTGGGTTATGCCGACAAGCTGCGCGGCTCCATGGGCGAGCTCCCCGACGCGCAGAGCCGACTTTCCTATATCGCCCGCCTGACGGGAGAAGCGGCCGAGAAGGTGCTCAACCGCGTCGAACAGGCCAAGGCCCAGCACGACTACATTGCGGCGGAAACGCGCCGGGTCGTCAACTCGCTGGTGGCCGACCCGGTGGCGGCTGTGGCCAAGGGCGAGATCTTCAACTTTCTGACCGATGTGGAGCGCGTGACCAAGGAAGCCGACACGCACCTCACCGAAATCATGATGGCGCAGGATTTTCACGACCTCACCGGCCAGGTGATTGCGCGCGTGGTGAACCTGGCAGCCACCATTGAAGAGCAGCTGGTGCAACTGCTCATCCAGACGGCTCCGCCCAGCGCCCAGGTGCCCGCCGAGCCCGCCCGCGCAGCGCATCTTCAGGGCCCGGTGGTGGACCCGGAGAACACCCCCGACGTGGTCACCGACCAGTCCCAGGTGGACGACCTGCTGGCCAGTCTGGGCTTCTGACGCTCCGTTTTCAGTCCGGCAGCCCTGGGGCGCTAGTGCAATATGCCTTGATTGCTATCATTTTTGAAAACAATGGCAGCAATCCACGGTGCAGGTCAGACACAGAACCGCCACTAGACACACCCCAGGCACCACCGAAAAGAGGGGGCTGCAGCCCCCTTATCAGCCTTTAGATTTCCAGGTCGCTCACGACAATGGCATGACACCAGCCGTCATGCCACCATGGAATCCAGCCAAGAAAAAAGCCTCCCCGCGTCAGAACGCAAGCTGCAAAAAGCGCGCGAAGACGGCCAAGGGGCACGCTCGCGCGACTTGTCGCACCTGGCCATCCTGGGCGCGGGCGCCGCATGCATGCTACTGCTGGCCCCACAGCTGATGGACCGCATGCAGTGGGCCATGAGCCAGCAGCTGGCGTTCAATTCGGCCACGGTGATGGCGCCAGGCACCATGCTCTCGCGGCTGCAGGACATGGTCATCGTGGGCTTGGTGGCCAGCACGGTGTTTGCCACCCTCACCAGCGCTGCGGGGCTGATCAGCGCCATCGGAGCGGGCGGCTGGATTCTCAGTGCCAAGCCCATCACACCGCAGTTCAACCGACTCAACCCGATCTCCGGACTGGCCAACCTGTTTTCCAAGCAGCAGATGGCCAACGTGGCCAAGATGGTGCTGATGACGGCCATCCTGACCTATGTGGCCTGGAAGTTCCTGGGCAACAGCCTCGAAACGGTCGCCATGCTGGTGCTGCAACCCTCGCCGCTCGCCATTCGCCAGATTGCAGACTGGCTGACCTCGGGCATGAGCCTGTTGCTGCTGGTCGTGTTTCTGGCTGCCTTGGTGGATGTGCCTTTGCAGGCGTTCTTCTTCAAGGAACGACTGAAGATGTCGCACGAGGAAGTCAAGCAGGAGCACAAGGAGTCTGACGGCAACCCCCACACCAAGGGCCGCATCCGCCAGAAGCAGCGCGAGATCGCCGACCGGGCCAGCGTAGGCGCCGTCCCCAAGGCCGACTTTGTGGTGATGAACCCCACCCACTACGCCGTGGCCCTCAAATACGACGAGAAGACCATGAGTGCGCCCCAGGTCATCTCGCGCGGCACCGACCTCATCGCCATGAAGATCCGCGACGTGGCCAAGGAGCACAACGTGCCCGTGCTGCAGTCGCCCATGCTGGCCCGTGCGCTGTATGCCCATGCCGAGCTGGACCAGGCCATCCCCGCGACGCTCTACACCGCCGTTGCCCAGGTGCTGGCCTATGTGTACCGCCTCAAGGCAGCCCTGCGTGGCGAAGGCCGCATGCCCGACAGCCTGGTGGAGCCTTTCGTGCCGCCTGAACTCGATCCGCTGAACCGCACCACGGTGCAAGGTGCTGCCGTATGAACACCTCCGTAAAGTCTTTGCAGCAATGGGCGGGCACCAATGCCAGCGCCCTGCAGGGCCTGTCGGCACCACTGCTGGTGGTGGCGATTCTGGCGCTGATGGTGCTGCCCATCCCCCCGTGGCTGCTGGATGCATTTTTCACGCTCAACATCGCCGTCGCGCTGATGGTGATGATGGTGGCGGCGTACATGCTGCGTCCGCTGGACTTCGCGGCATTCCCTTCGGTGCTGCTGCTGACCACACTGATGCGCCTGTCGCTGAACGTGGCCTCTACGCGCGTGGTGCTGCTCGAAGGCCACCAGGGCCCTGGCGCAGCGGGTGCAGTGATCGAGGCCTTCGGCCACTTCCTGATCGGCGGCAACTTCGCCGTCGGCCTGATCGTTTTTGCGATCCTCGTGGTGATCAACTTCGTGGTGATCACCAAGGGCGCCGAGCGCATTGCCGAAGTGTCGGCGCGCTTCACCCTGGACGCCATGCCCGGCAAGCAGATGGCGGTGGATGCCGACCTGAACGCCGGGCTGATCGATGAGAAGGAAGCCAAGCGCCGCCGCGCCGAAGTGGCGGAAGAAGCCAACTTCTTCGGCTCCATGGACGGCGCGTCCAAGTTCGTGCGCGGCGACGCCGTGGCGGGCATCCTGATCCTGCTCATCAACATCATTGGCGGCTTCGCCATTGGTGTGTTGCAACACGACCTGTCGGCCAAGCAGGCCGCAGACAGCTACATCCTGCTGGCCATTGGCGATGCGCTGGTGGCACAGATTCCCGGCCTGCTGATTTCGGTGGCAGCCGCCATGGTGATCTCGCGCGTGGGCAAGGACCACGACATGGGCCGCCAGATCGTTCAGCAGCTGTTCATGTCGCCCCGCGTGCTGGGTGTGACGGCAGGCATCCTGATCCTGCTGGGTTTGATCCCCGGCATGCCACATGTGGTGTTCCTGACCATGGGCAGCCTGCTGGGCTACGGCGCCTGGGTAATGTATGAGCGCCAGAAGGTTCCCCCGGTGGTCGAAGCCCCACCGCCACCCGCCACCGATGGCGAAGCCACCTGGGACGACTTGCAGCCCGTGGACCTGCTGGGCCTGGAACTGGGCTACCGCCTCATCAGCCTGGTGGACAAGAGCCGCCAGGGCGACCTGCTCACCCGCATCAAGGGCGTGCGCCGCAAGTTTGCACAGGAAGTCGGCTTCCTGCCCCCTGCCGTGCACGTACGTGACAACCTCGAACTCAAGCCCAGCGGCTACCGCATCACGCTGCGCGGCGTGGTGGTGGGCGAGGGCGAAGCCTTCCCTGGCATGTTTCTGGCCATCAACCCCGGCGGCATCACCACGCCGCTGATCGGCACGGCCACCACCGACCCTGCCTTTGGCCTGCCAGCACACTGGATCGACGATCGGCAAAAGGAAGCCGCACAAATGGCCGGTTTTACCGTCGTTGATTCCGAAACCGTGATGGCCACCCATTTGTCACACTTGATGCAAGTGCAAGCCGCCAAGCTCCTCAGTCGCACGGAAACGCAGCAACTGGTGGAACACGTGGCCAAGCTGGCCCCCAAGCTCATCGAAGAAGTGGTTCCGAAAATGGTCTCCATCGCAACGTTCCAGAAAGTCCTCCAGCTGCTGCTGGAAGAGTCTGTGCACATCCGCGATATCCGCACCATCATCGAAACGCTGGCTGAGCATGCTGGTGGCGTCTCGGACCCCGTCGAACTGGCCCGCCGCGTGCGCATTGCGCTCTCGCCCGCCATCGTCCAGCAGATCTACGGCCCCACCCGCGAGCTCAACGTCATTGCCATCGAGCCCGGCCTGGAGCGCCTACTGGTGCAAGCCCTGGGCAACACGGCAGGCCCCGCACTCGACCCCGGCGTGGCCGACATCCTCACACAAAAGGCCGCCGAAGTGGCCCTCAAGCAGGAAGAGATGGGCCTGCCCGCCTGCCTGCTGGTTCCCGACCAGATCCGCAATGCCATCTCCCGCCTGGTGCGCCGCGTAGCGCCCCGCCTGCAGGTGCTGGCACACAGTGAAATTCCAGAGACCCACACCATCCGTATTGGGCCGATCCTTAAAGGTGCATCAGCATGAACATCAAACGCTTTACCGCCCCCACCTCCCGGGAGGCTCTGGCCAAGGCGCGCATGGCCTTTGGCGACGGCACGCTGATTCTGTCCAACCGCCCCACGGCCAACGGCGTGGAAGTGGTGGCCACGGCCGAGGACACGCTGTCGGCTCTGGACGGTGGTGCGCCCACCGCTTCGTCCAACCCGCCCCTGCTGGCGCCCAGCACTGCGCGCAGCACCCCACAGCGCGCCAGCCAATCGGCAGCAGCGTCGGGCCTGGGCCGCAACCCGGTCGAGGAAGACACCGAACAGCTGGCCATGAGCACGCTGTCGTTCCAAGACTATGTGCGCGAGCGCATGCTGCGCCGCCGCCACGAGGCACTGAATGGCCCCTCGGAACCCCAGACACTGTCTGAACGCAGCCGCGACCAGGAACCAGAACGTGAACGCATGCCAGCGCCCTCCGTGGCACGCCACAACCCGCTGCGCACCATCCCGATGGACCTCCCGCCCGAGCCACCGCGCCGCCGACAGGAAACTCCCAGCGCCCACCTGATCCAGTCGAACAACCAGCAGAGCGTGATGAACGAGCTGCACGCGATGAAAGAGCTGATCGAAGACCGCTTCAACACGCTGGCCTGGCTGGGGCAGGCGCGCCAGAACCCGATCCAGTCCAACCTGATGCTGAAGATGATCCGTGCCGGATACTCCCCGTCGCTGGCCCGCGCCGTGCTCGAACGCATGCCCGAAGACCTGTCGGCGGGCGAATCGGTGCGCTGGCTGATGGAGGTGCTGGAACGCAACCTCAAGACCGACCAGGCCGCCCCCCCCCTTTATGAACAGGGCGGCATCTTCGCCATGGTGGGCTCTACGGGTGTGGGCAAGACCACCACCACCGCCAAGCTGGCTGCCATGTGCGCCCGCATCCACGGCCCCGGCAGTGTGGGGCTGATCACACTGGACACCTACCGTGTGGGCGCGCACGAACAACTGCGCACTTACGGGCGCATGCTGGGCATCGTGGCCCACTTGGCGCACGACCGTGCCGCGCTGCAAGACCTGCTGGGCCTGCTCAGCGGCAAGAAAATGGTGTTGATCGACACCACCGGCGTGGCCCCGAGGGACCCCCGCAAGCGCGACATGCTGGATGTGCTGGACCTGCCCCATGTGAACCGCCTGCTCGTGCTCAACGCCGGCTGCCATGGCGACACGCTGGATGACGTGCTGACCGCCTTCAAAACCGACGGCTCGCAACAGGCCATCCTGTCCAAGGTGGACGAGGCCGTGAAGCTGGGCCCCGCCATCGACGCACTGATCCGCCACCAGATGGTGCTGCGCGGCGTGACCAACGGCCAGCGCGTGCCCGAGGACTGGGAGCGTGCCAACGCCCACCAGCTCATCAGCGCCTCCATGCGGTCGCCGGCGAAGTCGGCTTTCGACCCCAAGGCCACGGACCTGAACTTCTTCTTCTCGCACTCTCCTGACACCGTGACGGAGGGGGGGCTGGTCGATGCTTGATCTGGGTTTTCACCAGGCGGCCAGCCTGCACAGCCTCACCCCGCAGGCAGAGCTGCGGCTGCTGGCAGTCGCCAGCCAGGGCAACACGGCGAGCGGCCTGGAAACGCTATGGCAGATCTGCGCCAGCCTGCAGCGGCTGGGCTATCCGGTGGTGGTGCTCGACGGCACGGCGCAGGAGTCCGACGACAGCCCCGGGCTGCTGCACCTGCTGCAACATGCCACGTGGAATGACGGCGCCAGCCTGAACCTGGGCGCCACCGCATCCTCCCTCGCCGTGATTCCAGCGGCCAAGGGGCTGCAGCACCTGAGCCGCAAGGCCAGCGACAGCACACGCTCGCCCATGGAAAGCTTGCTGCCCTGCTTCAGGACTTACGGCCTCATGGTGATTCACGCACCAGCCTCCACCCTGGGGCCCCTGCTCACCCACACGGCTACGGTGCCGCTGGTGGTCATGGGCAGTGGCGCAGCGGGCGTGATGACCAGCTACAAGAGCCTCAAGCAGATTGCGCTGCACACTGGCTTGCCCTGCATGGTGGCCGCTTTGCTGCACGGCAACACCGCCGCCGAACGCCGCAAGGCCCAGTCCCAACTGATGACCTTGCAGGCATGTGCCGAGCGCCATCTGGGCGGCCCGATACGAAGCACCACCATTGCCACGCAGAACCCCCAGGAGCTTCAGCGCCTGGCCTTGCAACTGCTGGAAAATGCGGGCACTATGAACGGAGCGCTGGCTGCGCTGACACCCAGCAACTTGACAGGCATGCCTGCGCATTTTGTCCGGAGCCACTGACCAGAGCCTGTGATGCACCTCTACGTACGCACGTTGACCCGAAACGCTCCCCACGGTCTGGCAAGTTGCTGGCCCCGGGCGGCGGAAAAAGATCGGGTGATGGCACCCCCAAGCGGCTCCAGAACAAGATCGCATACCCGCCCTACCAGTGCATAACACCCTCTCTATGTACACCGCCAAAGGCCAGCTTGATCGCGATGCCATGATCCGCCAGCACGTACCGCTGGTCCGGAGGATTGCGCACCACATGATCGCCAAGCTGCCTCCCAACGTCGAGCTGGATGACTTGATCCAGGTCGGCATGATGGGGCTGGCCGAAGCCCTGTCGCGCTACGAAGTGGCACAGGGCGTGCAGTTTGAAACCTTTGCCACCCAACGCATCCGGGGCGCCATGCTCGACGAGCTGCGCGAGGGCGACTGGATGAGCCGCAGCTCGCGCAAGAGCCAGAAAGACATTGAACACGCTGTGCACCGGCTGGAGCAAAAGCTGGGACGCAGCCCGCTGGAGTCCGAAATAGCCAGCGAAATGGGCATGAGCCTGGCGGACTACCAGAATCTGCTGGGCAAGGTCCGGGGCACCCAGCTGGTGTACCTCGAAGACATGACGCATGGCAACGATGACGAGGATGGGTTTCTGGACCGCCACGTTGCCGACAGTGCGGCTGACCCGGTGGAGCTGCTGCGTGATCAACGGCTCAAGACGTCACTGGTCAACGCCATCAAGACCCTGCCGGAGCGCGAGCAGCACATCATGGGCATGTACTACGAACATGACATGAACCTCAAGGAAATTGCCGCCGTGCTGGGCGTTACCGAGTCGCGCGTGTGCCAGCTGCACAGCCAGTCCATTGCCCGGCTGCGGGCCAAGATGCGCGCGCACTGAGCGCCCCCACCGGCGGACACCAGGCGCCGCGCAGGTCGTTGCGCAGGGCCATAGGGTGACGGGCCGCCGCTTTTCGCGACCGGGCCCACAACCCCTTCAGAACAATGGATGCCGCTCAGCCTGCAGAGCGGTAGATGCGCGCCACACCCGGCGCGGCTCCGCGCGCCCCCAGGCCATCGCCATAGGTAGCCGCCGCATTGGGGGGCAACAGGCCGGCGGCTTGGCGGTCCGTGCTGGCAGCAAGCCGGGCCAGGCTTTCACGGTGCAGTATCAGCATGCTGCGGATCGCATCCGCGCGCTTTTGCAGCGACGCTGGCAAGGGCAACCCCCGCGCGGCCGCCTGCTCCAGCGCACGCGAGAAATCGGCCGCTGCATCACGCAAGGCCGTGCTGTTTTTTTCCAGGGAGGTGGGGTCGGCCGCGAGAAGTGCGGCAGAGACTTGTTCGATCAGCTGCTCAACAGCCGAGAGAGATTCTTCCAGAGACATGGCGCATTGTGCGATGGATTGCGCCCGGGAGCAAAACGCCGGTCAACCCCGCGAGCGGGACAGGATCTCCTGGGCGTTGGACAACAGCTTGTCGGCAATGGCTTCGGCGTCGACCGAGAATTCGCCCTTTTCGATGGCTGCGCGCACTGCCTTGACCTTACCCGCGTCAAAATCTGCCGTGCTTCGAGTGGTAGGGCTGAGCGCCCGGGCTGCTGTGGACACAGTGACAGGCACACCGGCGGATGACGCCATCAGTGCGTCCTTGGTGGCTCCTTCAGCAGCGCTGGCTGGGGCCTTGGCTTGCTTGGCAAGCCCCGTCGGCGGCAACCCGCCCGGCAGTTCCGGTGTTTGACCTATCTTCATCGCTCTCTCCACCACCCCGTTGGATGTGGGGCATCAGTAGCAATGTTTTCGACCCATTTGGCCCGGACTTTAGCCATTTATTACCGGGGCGTCATCACAGAGTGACATCCACTGTCCCAGAATCATTCACAGTTCCACTTACGATGCGGCCATTCTCCATGCGTACGCGCACAGTCTGCCCGGCAGAGCCTGCGGTCAACGCCTGGCCCGCAGAGCTGACCGCATAGCCCGGCCCCTGGGCCACCACTTTCACCTGCGCACCGGCCTTGAACAGCAGGGGGGCACGCACCATGGCCTGGCGCACCGCCTGCCCCGCCACCAGTTGGCGGGCCGCGGTCTGCCCTACCCACAGGTCGGGATTGGCCATGACGGGAGAGGAATCGGCCGCCCAGTCCACTTCGGCCTCTGTGGCGTCATTGGCCGTCAACACGGCGCCCGGCGCTACATTGTTGGTCAACACCCAGGCCGGGCCAAACGCCTTGATGGTGACGGGCAAAAATACGTTCCATGCGGTGGCGCCCTCCACGCAGCGCAGCCCCAGACGGGTCCGGCCCCACAGGCGGGCACCTACGGGCAGATAGGGTTCAACGCGCGCACAGGGCGCCAGCCGCAGGCGCGAATCCAGTGAGCCAACACTCACTTCCATACGCAGTGGCAGCGCGGAGGACGGGTTGCGGGCCAACGCATCGTCCAGCCAGCGCTGGGTAAGCGGCCCCAGGTCCGCCGCGGGGTCTGCCGCCGACTGGGCGTGCGCAACACCATGGGGGCCCAGCGCAGCCACAGCCCATACACCCATCAGGCAGAACGTACGCACCAAGGCGCCGGCACGCACAGCCAGCGACTGCCGGGTGGCGCCGCACAGCGCGGCGTCGGTGTTGGCGTCAGAGAAAAGGAAGTGGGCGGTCATAGGGGCCTCCTGGGCATCGGCTGGCCAGGCTGCCCGCGCACGGGGTGCTACGGAAGGCAGGGGCCATTTCACCCCTGGAACTATAGGCAGATGACCCGGACGCAAAACCCGGAACTGCGCATCCATTTGCCACTTCTTCGCGCTTTAGAAAAAGGGCGCGGTTTCCATAATCGAGCCACGCCAAAAGCCCCCCGGGGATGGCGACTTTGCAACCGACGGTGTGAGGCACACATGCTTGACAAGATGACCAACCAGCTGAATTTTCACGGCAACGCCCTGGTGCTGCGTGGGGAACGTCAGCGCGCCATCGCCAGCAACATTGCCAACGCCGACACCCCTGGCTATGTGGCACGCGACTTCAAGTTCGGCGACGCGCTGCGCGAGGCCACTGGCATGACTTCTTCCGCCACAGGCACTGCCGGCGCAGCGGTCACGCGGCTGGCAACCGGAGGTTCGTACGGAACCGCAGGCACGACCGATCCGCACCATATTCCGCTGCCCACCGTGAATTCCAGCACCAGCATCGACCGGCAAGGCGCCCTGGGCTATGCGGTGCAAACCCAACCGAGCCTGGACAACAACTCGGTGGACCTGGACCGCGAGCGCGCCAACTTCGTGGACAACGCCGTGCGCTATGAAGCCACGCTGCGGTTCATCAACGGCAACGCCAAAACCATGCTCAGCGCCATCCAGGGCCAATAACCAGCCAGCCCCGCAGCGCAGAAAGCGAGCCACCCCATGTCCATGTTTTCGATTTTCAACGTATCGGGCAGCGCGATCAGTGCGCAGTCGCAGCGGCTCAACGTGGTGGCCAGCAACCTGGCCAATGTGGACGCCGTGGCAGGCCCCGATGGTCAGGCCTACAAGGCACGCCAGGTGGTGTTCCAGACAGCGCCCATGGGGGCCGACAGCTCTGCGGGCGTTAAGGTCAGCGGTGTCAGCGAAAGCAATGTGCCGGGCCGCCGCGTGCACGACCCCAGCCACCCGTCGGCCGACGAGCAGGGGTATGTGACGCACTCCAACGTCAACGCGGTTGAGGAGATGGTCAACATGATCTCTGCCTCGCGCTCGTACCAAAACAACGTCGAGGTCATGAACACGGCCAAGTCGCTGCTCCTCAAAACCCTGCAGATGGGCCAGTAAGGCAAGAGCCTGCTCCAAGAAGGACACCACCATGATTCTCAGTGCCACCAACGCCCCCACGGTGACGGACTCGTCCAGCACCAAGGCCAACGCGGCCACCGATCCGGCTGCCGCGCAAGACCGCTTTTTGAAACTGCTGGTTGCGCAGCTGAACAACCAGGACCCGATGAACCCCCTGGACAACGCCCAGATGACTTCGCAGATCGCGCAGATCAACACGGTGACCGGCATCCAGCAACTGAACCAGACCATGCAGAGCATGGCTTCGCAGTTCAACTCGCTACAGGTCATGCAGGGCACAGCCCTGGTGGGCCGCAATGTGCTGACCGAGGGCTCCAGCCTGGCGGTGGCGGACAAGACCGGCAAGGGCGGCTTCGAGCTGGGCTCGGCCGCCACCAACGTGAAGATCGAGGTCACGACCGCAGGCGGGCAGGTGGTGGACACCATCGACCTGGGTGCCAAGGCGGCGGGCCGCCACACCTTCGACTGGGACGCCAGCCAGTACACCGGCTCCACCGAAGGGCTGCAGTTCCGCGTGACGGCCGTCAATGGCTCCACCAAGCTGGACTCCACCGCACTGAACCTTGCCAAGGTGACGGCCGCAGGCGCCGAGGACGGACAGCTGGTGCTGAGCCTGTCCAACGGCAAAACCATCAACTACAGCCAGATCAAGGCCTTGGTGTAACACCAGCCTGCTTCGTATCGCGTCAACAGGAGAACACCATGAGTTTTCAGCAAGGCCTGTCCGGCTTGAACGCCGCCAGCAAGAACCTCGATGTCATCGGGCACAACATTGCCAACTCCAACACCGTCGGGTTCAAGGCCTCGCGGGCCGAGTTTGCCGAGATGGTGGCCTCTGCCATCGGCTCGGCAGGGGGCTCCAATGCAGGCATCGGCGTGGAAGTGGGCGCCGTGGCGCAGCAATTCACCCAGGGCAACCTGACCATCACCGGCAACAGCCTGGACGTGGCCATCAATGGCAATGGGTTCTTCACCCTCACGCTGCCCGATGGCACCGCCGCCTACACCCGCTCCGGCAACTTCAAGCTGGACAAGGAAGGCAACATGATCACCAACGACAACGCGTCGGTGATGGGCTACCCGGTGGACCCGGTGACGGGTCTGCGCACCGGCACCGACCCCATCCCCATGGTGTTCCCGACCGCCGAGCCGATTCCCGCCAAGCAGACCACCACGATCACGGCGGCCTTCAACCTGGACGCCCGCGCCACCGATGCGGCGGGCAACCCCGCAGCCACTCCCCCCATCCCGGCCACGCCGCGCGCCACCTATGGCACGTCGATCAACGTGTTCGACAGCCAGGGCGTGGCCAAACCGGTGAGCCTGTACTTTCAGAAAACCGCCACCGCCAACACCTGGGACGTATACGACGCCCTGGACGACCCCACCGCTGTGCCGCCCGTGGTGGCCACGCCCATCGGCCAGATCACGTTCGACAACAACGGCGCCATCACCGGCCCGGTGGCCACGCCACCCGCCACGGGCTTTTCGCTGCCGCTCACCATCAACCCCACGCCGCCCAACCCCAATAACCTGCCCACCTATACCGTGGACGTGAGCCTGGACAAGGTGACGCAGTTCGGCAAGAAGTTTGCGGTGTCCAACCTGAGCCAGGACGGCTACACCTCGGGCGAGCTGACCGGCATCAACATCGAGAACAACGGGATGATCATGACCCGTTATTCCAACGGCGTGACGCGTGCCGAGGGCCAGCTGGCGCTGTCGAGTTTCCGCAATACGCAGGGCCTGGCCTCGGTGGGCAGCAACAACTGGGTGGCCACGTTCGAGTCGGGCCAGCCCGTCGTCGGCACCGCCACGGATGGCAGCTTTGGCTCGCTGCGCTCGGGCGCCCTGGAAGACTCCAACGTGGACCTCACGGCCGAGCTGGTGAACATGATGACTGCCCAGCGCGCCTACCAGGCGAACGCACAGACCATCAAGACGCAAGACCAGGTGATGTCCACCCTGGTGAACCTGCGCTGACCGGCTGAACCCCCACTGAACCCGCCCAGGACACCGGAGATCCCCCATGGACCGCATCATCTACACCTCGATGACAGGCGCCAACGCCGCCGCCCACCGGCAGGCGGTGCTGTCCAACAACCTCGCCAACGTGTCCACCGGCGGGTTCCGCGCCGAGATGTCCACCTTCCGCTCGGTGCCGCTGCAAGGCGACGGCGCCAAGACGCGCGTGTTTGCGCTGGAGGCCACCTCGGGCTACGTCAACACCCCCGGCCCTGTGCAACGCACCGGCCGCAACCTCGACGCCATGGCGGCCGGCAATGCCTGGTTTGCAGTGCAGGGGCTGGATGGCACCGAGGCCTACACCCGTGCGGGCAGCTTTGAGGTGTCGGCCACGGGCCAGCTGCTCACCCCCACCGGGCTGCCCGTGTTGTCCGATGGCGGAGCGCCCATCGACGTGCCGCCCGGTGCCGATGTGTCGCTCGGGTCGGACGGTACCGTGACCTCCAAGATCCCGGGCCAGCCCGCCCAGGCCATTGGCCGCCTCAAGCTGGGCACACCCACGCCGGAAGACCCGCTCAAGCGCGGCGACGACGGGCTGTTTCGCACCACGTCGGGCGACCCCATGCCCAACGACGCCAACGCGCGCATGCTGTCGGGTGCGCTGGAAGGCTCGAACGTGAACCCTGTCGAATGCATGGTCGGAATGATCGCTGCATCGCGCCAGTTCGAGCAGCAGATGAAGCTGCTGCAGACCGCCGAAACCAACGACAAGACCGCCAGCCAGCTGCTGAGCATGAACGGCTGATGCCGCTGCCACACCTAGCACGCCCCCGCCAAAAGGAAGCACCATGATCAACTCCCTCTGGATCGCCAAGACCGGCATGTCTGCCCAGCAGACCCAGCTCGACGTCATCTCGCACAACCTGGCCAACGTCTCCACCACGGGCTACAAGCGCAACAACGCGGTGTTCGAAGACCTGATCTACCAGAACCTGCGCCAGGTGGGTGCCAACACCACCGAACAAAACCAGCTGCCCACCGGCCTGCACCTGGGCCTGGGCGTGCGCACGGTGGCCACCAGCCGCAACTTCATGCAGGGCAGCCTGCAGGAGTCCAAGAACAACCTGGATGTCGCCATCAACGGCAACGGCTTCTTTGAAGTGACCATGCCCGATGGCACCGTGGGCTACACCCGCGACGGCTCCTTCCAGGTCGATGCCCAGGGCCGCATGGTCACGTCCAGCGGGCTGCCCGTGGTCAATGGCATCACCATTCCGGCCAACGCCACCAGCGTCAGTATCAGTGCCGAAGGCGCCGTGGCAGTCACCGTGCCGGGCAACACACAGCCGCAGACCGTGGGCAACCTGGCCATGGCCAGCTTCATCAACCCGGCCGGCCTGGAGCCCATCGGGCAGAACCTGTTCAAGGAATCCGCCGCCTCCGGCCAGCCCCAGCAGGGCACCCCCGGCACGAACGGGCTGGGCATCATCAAGCAGGGGTTTCTGGAAGCCTCCAACGTCAACGTGGTGGAAGAGCTGGTCACCATGATCCAGACCCAGCGCGCCTACGAGATGAATTCCAAGGCCATCCAGACCTCGGACCAGATGCTGGCCAAGCTCGCCCAGTTGTGACCGGAACGCCCCCCGCGCTTTTGCCCAGGACCTTCGCCATGCGCACTTTCACACGCCCTCTTCGCCTGCTGCAGGCACTTGGCTCGCTGCGCGCGGGCATCCCCGCACTGGGCGCAGCACTGCTGTGCGCCGGCTGCGCCACCCTGTCGCCACCGCCGCCGGTGGACATCCTGCCCACCACCCCGCCCCCGCTCGCCGCTGCACCGCGCACCCCGCCCCCGGTGACGGGCGGACTGTTCCACAACGCCAGCTACCGGCCTGCGTTTGAAGACCGCCGCGCGCGCCTGGTGGGCGACAACGTGACCATCCAGATCGTGGAGAACGTGACGGCCAGCCAGAAGTCTTCGTCCACGGTGGACCGTGACTCCAAGGTCTCTGCGGGCGTGACCGCCCTGCCCTTCACCAGCACCAGCTTCACCGACAAGCTGGGCGTGGGCGCTTCGTCAGGCAACGCGTTCTCGGGCAAAGGCGGCACCGAAAGCGCCAACACCTTCACCGGCTCCATCACCGCCACGGTGGTGGATGTGCTGCCCAATGGCCACCTGGTCATCACTGGCGAAAAGCAGATCGGCGTGAACCAGAACGTGGATGTACTGCGCTTTTCGGGCACGGTGGACCCACGCGCACTGCAACCCGGCAGCATCGTGAACTCGACCCAGGTCGCCAATGTGCGCGTCGAATCGCGCGGACGCGGCGCACAAAACGAAGCCCAGGCCATGGGCTGGCTGGGCCGGTTCTTCAACACCGTCACGCCGTTCTGACCGCACTGGGCGCACCGAAAGCGCCCATGTCCCCAGTCCTTCCGGCATCCGACGGAGGGCTGGGTGCGTCCTTTCACCACTACAAATTTGATAGCCATTGGCGCATATAGCACTAGCGCCTCTGGCCGTTTTCACTCAAAAACCGCCGCCCAGAGCGCCCACGGGCCGTTTCTGCGCGCACCTTGCCAACGCGGCTTCAGACCCAGCCAATAAGCCGGTGATCCCGCTTCTTTTTGGGTTTTAGTTCTGGCCATGGCCTACCACAATGGATGCCATGAAAGCCTCGTCCCATTCCCTCTTGCCCCGCACCGCGCGCGTGCTGTGGCTGCTGCTGGCCCTGGTGGCCGCAGGGCTGGCAACGCCTGCACAGGCCTTGCGCATCAAGGAAGTGGCGGCGGTGCAGGGCGTGCGCAGCAACCAGTTGACCGGCTACGGCCTGGTGGTAGGGCTGGACGGCACGGGCGACCAGACGACGCAGATGCCCTACACCACGCAGGCCATGTCCAACTACCTGCAGCAGATGGGCATCAGCCTGCCACCCGGCACGGCGTCGCAGCTGCAGCTCAAGAACGTGGCAGCGGTGATCGTCACGGCGCAACTGCCCGCCTTTGCCCAGCCGGGCCAGCAGATCGACGTGAACGTCTCGTCCATGGGCAATGCCAAGTCGCTCAAGGGCGGCACGCTCATCGTCACACCGCTGCGCGGCGCTGACGGCGAGATCTATGCACTGGCCCAGGGCAACATGGTGGTGGGCGGCGCTGGCGCGTCAGCCGGTGGCAGCAAGGTGCAGATCAACCACCTGAGCGCAGGCCGCATTCCGCTCGGTGCGCAGGTGGAACGGGCCGTGCCCACCCCGCTCAACGAAGGCGACACCATCAACCTGGGCCTGAACGCCTCCGACTTCCAGACCGCCCGCCGCGTGGCGCAGGTGATCAACGCCAAGCTGGGCAACGGCCTGGCCACTGCGCTGGACGGTCGCACGGTGCAGGTGCGCGCTCCCGTCGACCCCGGCGCCCGCGTCGGCTTCATTGCCGACCTGGAAGAGCTGCCGCTCGAATCCTCCACGCCCTCTGCCAAGGTGGTCATCAACGCCCGCACGGGCTCGGTGGTGCTCAACCAGTCGGTCACGCTGGGGCCCTGTGCCATCGCCCACGGCAACCTGTCGATCACCATCAGCTCCACGCCCGTGGTCAGCCAGCCCAATGCGTTCTCGCAGGGGCAGACGGTGGTCACGCAAAAGAGCGACATCACCATCAACCAGGAACCGGGCAACGTGATCCAGATGCCCGCGTCGCCGCAGCTGGCCGACGTGGTCAAGGCCCTCAACACGCTGGGCGCCACACCCGGCGACCTGCTGGCCATCCTGCAGGCCATCAAGGCCGCCGGCGCGCTGAACGCCGAGCTGGAGGTGATCTGACATGGCTCGCCCTGCTGCCGCCGCTGCGCGCACCATCCACCGGGAGCGACCATGGCCCTGACCCTGCCCTCGTCCAGCACCACCAGCCCCTCGAACGCGCTGGCGGTCGATATCCGCTCGCTCAACTCCCTCAAATACGACGCGGGCACGAGCAACAGCGCACAGGTCACGCGCGAGGCAGCCAAGCAGTTTGAATCACTGTTCATGCGCGAACTCATCAAGAGCATGCGCGACGCAACCATGAAGTCCGGCCTGATGGAGGGCGAGCAGGCCAACCTGGGCCAGGACATGCTGGACCAGCAGCTGTCCGTGAATATGTCAGGCCTGCAGGGCGGCCTGTCGGAAGCCATCGCCCGCCAGCTTTCGCGCCAGATGGGCGGTGCGGACACCAACTTCTCGGTGCCGTCCACGCTGAGCCTGCCGCAGGCACAGAACCGGTCTGCGACCTCCGCCACCACGTCTTCCGTCGATACCACCCTGCCCGTCCCCAAAGGCCGCGAAGGCTTTGTGCAGCACCTGAGCGGCACCGCCGAGCGCGTGGCGCAGGAAAGCGGCATTCCCGCCAGCTTCATGCTCGGCCAGGCCGGGCACGAAACCGGCTGGGGCAAGAGCGAGATCAAGACCGCCAACGGCGGCAACTCGTTCAACCTGTTCGGCATCAAGGCGGGCAAGGGCTGGACCGGAAAGGTGGCCGAGATCACGACCACCGAATACATCAACGGCACACCGCGCAAGGTGGTGGCCAAGTTCCGTGCGTACGACTCGTACGAGGATTCCTTCCGCGACTACGCCAAGCTGATCACCGACAACCCGCGCTACGAAAAAGCCCAGGCCACCGCCAAGACGGGCTCTGCCGTGGCCTACGCGGCCGAGCTGCAAAAGGCCGGTTACGCCACCGACCCGGAGTACGCCAAGAAGCTCAGCGGCGCTATCAACAGCGCGCTGCGTGTACAGCGCGCCCAGGCGTGATGGACGAGAAGAACCGAGGTAAGCCATGAGTCTGCTCAACGTCGGCGCCCGCGCCCTGCTGGCCAACCAGGTGGCCCTGCAGACGGCAGGCCACAACATTGCCAATGTCAACACACCCGGCTATTCGCGCCAGACGGTGGTGCTGCAGACCGTGCAGGGCCAGTTCACGGGCGGTGGCTACATCGGCCAAGGCGTGGATGTGCAGACCATCTTGCGCAACCAGAGCGAGCTGCTCACGCGCCAGTCGGCCGCGGCTGGATCGACCCAGGCGGCCGACGCCATCCGCGCCCAGCGCCTGAGCCAGTTGCAGGAAGTGTTCAGCGGCGGCACCCAGGGCCTGGGCGCCGCCATCAACGACATGATGAACGCGTTCTCGGACGTGGTCAGCAGCCCCACCGACATCACGGCACGCACGGTGGTCCTTACGCGGCTGGACGAAACGGCCGCACGCATGCGCACCGCCAGCGACCGGATCAACGAGATCGAGTACACCGTCAAGGAACAGCTGCAGAGCAGCGTGACCGCCATCAACAGCCTGGCCACGCAGATGGCGGCCATCAACGAGCAGATCGCCCGTGCCACCGGCAACGGCCAGAGCCCCAACGACTTGCTGGACCAGCGCGACCAGATCATCCGCGACATCAACCAGTATGTGCAGACCACCCAGATCCCGGCGGATGACGGCACCGTGGGCCTGTTCGTGGCAGGCAGCCAGCCCCTGGTGCTGGGCAGCACAGCCGCCAGCCTGTCGATCGACGATGCAACGACTTTCCCGGGCAGCGGACAGTCCAAGCTGTTTTTCAACCGCCCCGGCGCCACCCCCGTGGAGCTGGACGAGAACGTGCTGGGCGGTGGCAGCGTCTCGGGCCTGCTGCGCTTTCAGAACACGGACCTGAGCGAAGGGCGCAATCTGCTGGGCCGCATGGCGCTGGCCATCGGCATGACGATGAACGACCAGCAGAACCTGGGCCTGACGCTCGATGGCGTGCCAGGCAAGGATCTGTTCGCCCTGCCCACCAGCATGCCGGGCTATACCAACGGCGCAGGCGTGGGCACGGTGTCGTTCACCGGCCCCACACAGTTTGCTGCGTCCGACTATGAGATTCGCTTCACCACGGGCACGGCCGGGCAGGTGGTGCGCCTGTCCGACGGCCAATCAACCCCGTTCACCAGCGCTGCCAACCTGGCCACACTGCAGATCGATGGGCTCAACTTCAACCTGACCACGCCCGGCAACCCTGGCGAGCGCATGCTGTTCAAGCCGTTCAGCACGGCTGCCAACAACATCCAGGCGCTGGTGTATTCGCCGCGCGACCTGGCAGCCGCCAACCCCATCAACGCCGCCATGGGCACGGCCAACGGCGGCACCATGCAGCTGGGCAGCCTCAAGGCCACGGGCCTGCCCAACCCGCCGGGGCTGGTGCTGCCGGCAAATGCCAACCCAGCAGCCATTCCGCCCATCCTGGGGGGTATCCAGTTGCAGTTCACCGCCGGGCCGCCCACGACCTACGACGTGTTCGACCGCGGGACCGCGCCACCCACCTCGCTGGCGACTGCGCAGCCCTACACCTCGGGCCAGCCCATCTCGATCAACGGCTGGCAGATCACGCTGCAAGGCACCCCCAAGACGGGCGACACCGTGGTGATCGGCAATGCGCTGGACCCGCAGTACGGAGACGCCTACACCCGCAACGCAGGCAACGCGAATGCCCTGATGGGACTGCGCGACGTGAAAATGTTTGACGAGTCCACCCTCTCCGACGGCTACGCTGGCGCCATTGCCCAGGTAGGCACACGCACCCAGAGCGCCAAGTTTGCGGAGCAGCTGTCGTCCACCATCGCAGCCAACCTGGAGCGCGACCGCACGGCAGTGTCGGGGGTGAACCTGGACGAAGAGGCCGCCAAGCTGATCCAATACCAGCAGGCGTACCAGGCCTCCGCCAAGATGATCCAGATTGCGCAGAACATTTTTGATTCGCTGATCCAGGGCCTGGGCCGATGAATGCCGCCCCTAGCGTGAGGAGTTCGACATGAGCACAAACATCTACCGCGTCGGCACGGCCAACATGTATGACAACGCGCTGCGCAACCTGGGCGCGCGCCAGACCAGCCTGACCACGCTGCAGGAAAACCTGACCTCTGGCAAACGCGTGGTGCGCGCCAGTGACGACCCGGTGTCGGCCGCGCAGGCCGAACGAGCCCTCAACCGCCTGTCGCGCATCCAGACCGAACAACGTGCGCTGGAGACCCAGCGCAATGCGATTGCACAGGGGGAATCCTCACTGGGCGACGCGGTGAATCTGATCCAGAACTTTCGGGAGCTGGTGGTCAGTGCGGGCGATGCCAGCATGACCCCGAACGACCGCGCCACGGTCGCCAACCAGCTGCAAGGCCTGCGCGAGCAACTGCTGGAAGTCGCCAACCGGAAAGACACCAACGGTATCCCCTTGCTGAGTGCATTGGGCAGCGCGCTGGCGCCGTTCCTGGGCCCCTTGAGCAGCTCCCCCGACTACAGCTTCCAGGGCTTGCCGGGTCAGACGGCGAGCAACGGCGTGACGGTACCGGGGGCCCTCGACGGCGACTCGGCCTTCATGTTCGACCCCACCCGCGACAGTGTCTACACCGCCGGGGTCAGCAACATCCCGGTAGGCCGACAGCTCACCACCACGGCCATCACGCCCACCAACAAAGCTTTGGTGACGGGTGACAACTACACCGTCACCTTCAGCGCAGTGGGTCCAGGCGCCACCACGGGCACCAGCACAGCCACGTACACCATCACCAATACCACCACGGGTGCCGTCTCCGCCCCGGTAGTGGTGCCGGACTACCCGACCGACAAGCCTGTCACCATCTCCGTTCCAGGCATTCCGGGGCTTTCCTTCGATATCAAGGGCAACCCGGCCAACGGGGATACCGTCACCCTGCAGCCCAGCGCGAGCATGTTCAGCACCATGGACAGTGCCATCAATGGCATCCGCAACGCACCCAACAACAACGGCGCCATCCAGGCCGTGGGGCAGGCACTGGCCAACATCGATATTGGACTGGAGCGCGTACACAACATGCGCAGTTACGCCGGCGAGCTGCTCAATCGCGCAGACCGCATCACCGGCGACCAGGACAAGCGCTCCATCCAGCTGGAAGGCGACCGTTCGCGGGCAGAGGATCTCGATATGATCAAGGGCATTTCCGACTTCCAGAACCAGCAGGTGGGTTATGAGGCTGCACTCAAGTCCTATGCGCAGGTTCAGAAGTTGTCGCTGTTCAACTTTATTGGCTAGGAGCCGGTGCGGCAGAGGGTGTTCGGGCGCAGAGCCCATCGCACCCTGTGCCAGCAGGCTTCAGCACCGGCTGGTGCACCGTGGCGACACCCATCCCGCGAGCGCTGGCTGGCCCTGTTTTTTTGCCTGAGAGCCCATGGTCCAATCCGTCCTAGGTAGCCTGATCCTGGGCTACCGCCCTTTGTGGAACCGCGCCCGCAAACTTGCAGGCATCCAGCTGTATGCCCACAACGAGGCCTCGGCAACAGTCGACGGCGGGCACCTGTTACGCACGCTGCAGGAGCTGTGGTCGGCCAGCTCGCCGCCGCTGCTGATCTCGGCACAGACCCGCCAGCTGCTGTGCGACCTGCTCGAAAACGCGCCACGTGCTGCACCATGGATCGAGGTGCGCGGCGAGTGGTTATCGGACTCTGCCATCTATGACCGCGTGAAGGCCGCGCACCAGCGCGGGCTGCGCATGGTGTGGCGGGGCGACATGGACAAGCTGCCCGAGCCCGAGATTGCCCGCTGCTTCGACAACAGCCTGCTGACCCTGCGCCCGGAAGACGCCGTGGCTGCGCTGCAGGCCACGCCCCCACGCCCAGGCAGTGCCGCCGCCGCAGCAGCACCTGTTGCCAAACGCACCCCCAGCCCGGTGCTGGCTGGCCAGATGTACGAAAACATCGCCAGCCGGGCACTGATGGAGCACTGTCTGGACCAGGGCAACGCGATGGCGCTGGCCGGGTGGCCGACGGAGGATGTGCTCTACAGCCTGCGCCACCACCCGCAGCAGCCCTCGCACGCGGTGATCTTCAAACTCATGAAGGCCATCGACGACGAGCAGTCGCTGGAAACCTTTGAAGACATCATGGGCGAGGACCCGCTGCTCGCGTACCGCTTCATGGTCTATACCAACTCGGCCGCCCTGGGCCTGCGCACCGGAATTGATTCGCTGCGCCGGGGCCTGGTGATGATGGGCTACAGCTCCATCAAGCGCTGGCTGTCCGACCAGCTGCCCCATGCGAGCACCGAGGCCAACATGCAGCCGGTGCGCGAAGCCATGGTGATCCGCGCCCAGCTCACTGCGCGGCTGCTGGACGCAGGCATCGAGAACGACTTGCGCCGCGAGATCTACCTGTGTGGCCTGCTCTCCCAGCTCGATGAGCTGCTGGGCGAGCCCCTGGGCACCATCCTCAAGCGCCTGCCCCTGTCCGAACGCATCTACGACGCCACCGTGTTGCGCACTGGCCCCTACACCGGCGGTCTGCAGATGGCCTGCGCACTGGAGACAGATGACGCCAGCGCCATCCGCCAGCTGTGCGAGACCTTCGAGATGGACCTGGAAGAGGTCAACCGCGCGCTGCTGCGGGTGTTGTCTGACCTGGAAGTGGAAAGAAAGTAGGCTCCTGCGCCGGTTTCGGTGGGCGACACCCCCATGCGATTGCGCGACTCCAGGGCAATGTCTGCGGCTCACCGCCCCTGCTCAGCCCGCACACGCTCAAAGATGCGCCAGAACGCCGCGTCCTGCGTCGTCGCGAAGTTGATGCGCATGAGCGTGCTGGGTTTGCGCTCTGCATGGAACAACGCACCGGGCGCCAGCAGATAGCCCTCGTCCAGCATGCGCTGCGACAGCGCATCGGTGTCCACCCCGGTCTCCACCCAGCCAAACAGGCCCACCGGCTCGGCCGCAAAGGTGCAGCCCGCCCCCAGGGCAAGCTTGACGCTGCGCGCGCGTGCGGCGTCCAGCCGGGTGCGGATGCGTTCGGCGTGGCGGCGCAGCTGGCCCTGCTCGATGCACAGTGCCAGGGCCTTCTCCAGCAGCGCCGGTGTGGTCAGCGTGGCCAGCAGCTTGGTGTCCAGCAATTGCTCCACCAGCGCAGGCGGCGCGGCCATGAAGCCAATGCGCCAGTTGGGCGCCAGGATCTTGGCAAAGCCGCTCACATAGATGGTGCGCTGCAGGCCATCCAGCGCCGTGAGGCGCGTGGCGTGCTCCGGCGCTATGTGGCTGTAGGTGTCGTCTTCCACCACATGGAAGTTGTGCTGGTTGGCCAACTGCAACACGCGGTGGGCACTGCCCGGCGTAAGGCAGTAGCCCGTGGGGTTGTGAAACACGCTCACGCTCACGTAGAGCTTGGGCTTGTGCACCTCGCAGTAGCGCGCCATGACTTCCAGATCCGGGCCATCGGCGCGGCGCGGCACGGGCAGGATGTGCATGCCCAAGGCGGCCAGCCGCGCAAACTCCACCGCCCAGCCGGGCTCCTCCACCATGACCGGGTCGCCCGGGCGCAGCAGGGTGCGGCTCACGATGTCCAGCGCATGCGTGGCCCCCACGGTGGTGATGATGTTCTCAGGCACCGTGTGCACGTTGAGCGTGGACAGCTTTTTGGCCAGCACGCGCCGCAGGCCTGCATCGCCCAGCGGCTCGCCATACTGCAGCGAAAACTCCTGAAGGGCGCGCGAGTTGGTGACCTTGCGCACGGCGGCGGGCATGAAGGTGGACTCCAGCCAGTCGGGCGGAAAGACCCCCATGCCGGGTTGGGGCTTGTCGCTGATCTTGTGGAACATGCCCCGGATCAGCGCCGTGGCGTTGACGGGCGACACCCCTGGGCCCGCGCGGCCGGCGGCACGCGCCGCAAACCAGTGCGCCGTGCTCCAGTTGGCGGCAGCACTTTCCAGAGCCAGGTCGTCGGGGCGCGCGCGCGCGTCAAGGTCGCCGTCGGCTGCATCCACCGCTCGGCCACTTTCGCGGACAAAAAACCCCCGGTTCTTGCGAGCCTCCACCAGGCCCTGCGCCAGCAGCTGGTCATAGGCCGCCACCACGGTGGACGGGCTCACCCCGTGCTGCTGCGCGCACTGGCGCACCGACGGCAGGCGTGCACCCGGCGCCATCAGGCGGTTGCGGATGCGCTCGGCAAACCGGGCGGACAGTTGTTCGGTCAGCGACTGGGTCGACGATTTCATCAGCATGGTGGCATTCCGCTCGCTGCGCCGCCAGGCGCCGGTGTGTATTGTTTTGCCGGGCAATACAGATTTGCAACTGCGCCGACTGTCTGTACTGGTTGTGTATTGGTAGCAAGATTACATTGAAGGCAGATCCCCGACAAGTCCCCCACCCATTCCCGCACCCACCATGAGCGTCGCTGAACTCACCGCCCTGCTGCTGTTTTGCACCGCCATGAGCTTTTCGCCGGGGCCCAACACCACCTTGTCCACCGCGCTGGCCGCCAACCTCGGGCTCAAGCGCGCGCTGCGCTTTTGCTTTGCGGTGCCTGCGGGCTGGACGCTGCTCATGCTGGGCAGCGGGCTGGGCCTGGGTGCCCTCATCACTGGTGTGCCCGCCCTGCGCTGGGCGGTGACGCTGCTGGGCGTGGCCTACATGCTCTGGCTGGCTTTCAAGCTCAGCCGCGCAGGCCAGATGACCGCCATCGACACATCGCGCCTGAACGTGACGTTCTGGCAAGGCGTAGGCCTGCAGTTTGTCAACATCAAGGCCTGGATGCTGGCCCTCACGCTCAGCGCAGGCTGGGTGGTCAATGCCGCAGGGCAGCCCGCCGCCAACCCGGGTGAGCGCCTGGCCATCATTTGCGGCGTGATGATGGTGTTCGCCTTCACCAGCAACTTCGTCTACGCACTGGTGGGCTCGCTGCTGCGCCAGTGGCTGGCGCAGGGCGCGCGGCTGCTGTGGTTCAACCGCGCGCTGGCACTCGTGCTGGTGCTCACTGCGTACTGGATGCTCACCCTATGAACCGCGCACAGGAAAAAGAAGCCCTGCTCTGGGGCCTGGTCGGCGTCACGCTGTTTGCGGCCACGCTGCCCATGACGCGGCTGGCAGTGGGCTCTACCGATGCACCCCAGCTGTCTCCCTGGTTCGTCACGTTCGGGCGTGCCGCCGTGGCGGGCTTGCTGTCGATTGGCTACCTGCTGTGGCAGCGCACGCAAGGGCGCCTGAACCTGCCGGTGCGGGCCGAGTGGCCGCTGCTGGGCATCACGGCGTTTGGCGTGATTGTCGGCTTCCCGCTGTTCCTGGCGCTGGCACTGCGCCATGTGCCCAGCACCCATGGCGCCGTGGTCACGGCCCTGCTGCCGCTGTCCACCGCCCTGCTGGGTGCACTGTGGTACCGGCAGCGGCCCTCGGCAGGCTTCTGGGCCTGTGCAGTGCTGGGCAGCGGGCTGGTGCTGGGCTTCATGGTGTGGCGTGCGGGCGGCCTGTACCTGGGCGCAGCCAACATCTATCTGCTGATCGCCATGACCACAGGCGCCCTGGGCTACATCGGCGGCGCCCGCCTCACGCCCCGCCTGGGGGCCGAGCAGGTCATCTGCTGGGTGCTGGTGTGTTGCCTGCCACTCACCCTGCCCGTGGCCTGGTGGTTCGCTCCCGCCGTGCCCTCCAGCATTGGCGCGATGAGCTGGGCAGGCTTCCTGTATGTGGCCCTGTTCTCGATGTGGATCGGCTTCTTTGCGTGGTACCGCGCCCTGGCGCTGGGTGCCGTGCGGGTCAGCCAGATCCAGCTCATCCAGCCCTTTTTGAGCCTGCTGTTTGCAGTGCCCCTGCTGGGCGAACACCTGGATGCCGTCACCCTGGTGTTTGCAGTGGCCGTGATCGCCACCGTCTTCGTGGGCAAACGGATGCCCGTTCAACAACAAGGAGCCCCCGCATGAGTGCCATGACCCCAGAACAGCGACTGCAACGGCTGGGCCTGGTGCTGCCCACCGTGTCCGCCCCGCGCGGCAACTTTGACGCCTATGTGCTGGACGGCAACACGCTGTACCTGTCGGGCAAGGGCTCGCCACTGCGCAACGACATGGGGGTGGTCCCCAAGGTGGGCCGCGAGATCAGTGCCGACGACGCACGTCAGCACGCCCGCGAAGTGGGCCTGCAGCTGATCGCCACCATGCAGGCAGCACTCGGAGATCTCTCGCGCGTGCGCCGTGTGGTCAAGCTGCTGGGCATGGTGAATGCGGTACCCGACTTCATGCAGCACACCGAGGTCATCAACGGCTGCTCCGACCTGCTGGTGGAAGTGTTTGGTGATGCAGGACGGCACGCACGCTCGGCCGTCGGTGTCGGCTCCTTGCCGCGTGGCTTTGCGGTGGAGATCGAGGCCGTGGTGTCGATCAAGGACTGAAAACCATGCATTTGCAGAACATTCCCTTTGCCACCACCGACTGGGCCAGCATTCCGCGCGAAGAAAAAAGCGCCGCAGCGGGCCAGGCCTTCTGGCGCACCCAGACATTTGGCGAGGCGCGCGTGCGCATGGTGGAGTACACGCTAGGCTACGTGTCCGACCACTGGTGCACCAAGGGCCATGTGCTCTTGTGCCTGAGCGGCGAGCTGCACACCGAGCTGGCCGACGGCCGCCAGTACACCTTGACACCCGGCATGAGTTACCAGGTGGCGGACAATGCAGAACCCCATCGGTCCACCTCCCCACAGGGCGCCACCCTGTTCATCGTGGACTGAGAAGGTGTGAACGCACCCGCCAGGGCTGCCGCACACCCATTTTTTGACGACAACTTTGCAACCGTAGTGGCCCAGGCGGCCACCCGCAGGAGACGAGAGTGAAACTGAACGACCTTCCCACCAACAGCACGTGGACCCTGGCACGCCGTGCCGAGCGCATGAACCCCTCGGTCATCCGCGAAATCCTGAAGGTCACTGAAAAGCCCGGCATCATCAGCCTGGCAGGCGGCCTGCCATCGCCCAAGACCTTCCCGGTCTCCGCGTTTGCCGCCGCTTCTGCCGCCGTGCTGGCCAACGACGGCCCCGGCGCCCTGCAGTACGCCGCCAGCGAAGGCTATGGCCCGCTGCGCCAGGCGATTGCCGACTTCCTGCCCTGGGACGTGGACGCTGACCAGATCCTCATCACCACCGGCTCGCAACAGGCGCTGGACCTGATCGCCAAAATCCTCATCGACACCGATAGCCGCGTGCTGGTGGAAACGCCCACCTACCTGGGCGCGCTCCAGGCCTTCACGCCCATGGAGCCCAACGTGGTGTCCGTGGCCAGCGATGATGAAGGCGTGCTGATCGACGACCTGCGCGCCAAGGTGGGCACGGGCGCGAACAAGGCACGTTTCCTGTACGTGCTGCCCAACTTCCAGAACCCCACGGGCCGCACCATGAGCGACGCGCGCCGCGCCGAGCTGGTGGCCGCCGCCGCCGAGCTGAACCTGCCCCTGGTGGAAGACAACCCCTACGGCGACCTGTGGTTCGACGCACCGCCGCCCGCCCCGCTCACGGCCCGCAACCCCGACGGCTGCATCTACATGGGCTCATTCTCCAAGGTGCTGGCCCCCGGCCTGCGCCTGGGCTACATCGTGGCGCCCAAGGCCGTGTACCCAAAGCTGCTGCAGGCCAAGCAGGCGGCCGACCTGCACACGCCCGGCTACAACCAGCGACTGGTGGCCGAAGTGATGAAGGACGACTTCCTGGACCGCCACGTGCCCACCATCCGCGCGCTCTACAAGCAGCAGTGCGAGGCCATGCTGGCCGCACTCGACAAGGAAATGCAGGGCCTGGGCGTGCACTGGAACCGCCCCGACGGCGGCATGTTCCTGTGGGTGCGCCTGCCCGAAGGCATGAGCGCCATCGAGCTGCTGCCCAAGGCCGTGGAGCGCAATGTGGCCTTTGTGCCCGGGGCGGCCTTCTATGCCGACAACGCCGACCACCGCACCCTGCGGCTGTCATTCGTGACCTCCACCGTCGAGCAGATCGCCACCGGCATCGCGGCGCTGGCGGCAGCCATCAAGGATGTCACCCCCTGAGCGGCTGCGCCGCTTCCCCCTCTCTCGCTGCGCGGGAGGGGGACGCAGCCAGCGGCCTGGCAAAGCCAGCTCCGCGGCTACCTCGCCCAATCACGCCTACTTCATGCACCCGGGGTCGCACGACGCACCATGAAAGTCCATCAAGCATGCTAAGAGTCTGGGGACGGATGTCGTCCATCAACGTGCGCAAGGTCGTGTGGGCCGTGCAGGAGCTGGGCCTGCCCTCAGTGCAGCGCACCGACGCGGGCGGCCAGTACGGCATCGTGCGCGAGGCGCGCTACCTGGGCCTCAACCCCAATGGCCTGGTGCCGCTGATTGAGGACGAGGACACGGGCGTGGTGCTGTGGGAGTCCAACGCCATCGTGCGCTACCTGTGCGCAAGGCATTCGCTGGGCAACCTGTACCCCGAAGACCTTCCCTCGCGTTTTGTGGCCGAGCAGTGGATGGACTGGCAGCAGACCACGCTGAACCCGGCCGGGCGCGACGCCTTCATCCAGTGGATCCGCACGCCTGCGGCCCAGCGCAACGATGCGCTGATCGCCGCGTCGGTGGCGGCCACGGAGCCCCTGCTGGCCCTGCTGGACGCCCACCTGGCCCGCCAGCCCTTCATGGCGGGTGAGCGGTTCACGATGGCCGACATCCCGGTGGGTTGTGAGATCCACCGCTGGTGGGGCTTGCCGCAAGAACGCGCCGCACGTCCCCACCTGGAGCGGTGGTACAACACGGTCAGCACCCGCCCCGGCGCCCGCGGGGTACTGGACCAACCCCTTTCCTGACCGCGCCTCACCATGCACCAGCGCCCCTTCAAGCAGATCGACGTCTTCAGCGACCGCCCCGGCTACGGCAACCCTGTGGCCGTGGTGCTGGATGCCGACGGCCTGAGCGACAGCGACATGCGCCGCTTTGCGGCCTGGACCAACCTGTCGGAAACCACCTTTCTGATGCCGCCCACCGACGCTGGGCGCGCGGCCGGTGCCGACTACCGCCTGCGCATCTTCAGCCCCAATGGCGAGCTGCCTTTTGCGGGCCACCCCACGCTGGGCACCTGCCACGCCTGGCTGCAGGCAGGCCACCGCCCGCAGCAGGACGGCATGGTGATCCAGGAATGTGCGCTGGGCCTGGTCCGCATCGCACTGAGCGGCGACACCCTGGCGTTTGCCGCCCCTCCGCTCAAGCGCAGCGCCCCCAGCCCTGCGCTGGTGCCGCTGATCGCGAGCGCCCTGGGCCTGCGCCCGCAGCAGATTCTGGGCGCGCAGATGCTGGACAACGGCCCCGTGTGGCTGGGCCTGCTGCTCGACAGCGCCGACACGGTGCTGGGCTTGCACCCCGACCACGCCCGCCTGAAAGACCTGGGCCAGGACGTGGGCGTGATCCATGTGGGCCCTGCCGCCAGCAACACCGCCCAGCCCGGCGTGGTGGTGCGCGCCTTTGCCGCCCCCATGGGCAACCCTGAAGACCCGGTGACGGGCACTCTCAACGCGAGCCTGGCCGAATGGCTGATTGCCGATGGCCTGGCCCCCCGCAGCTACCTGGTGGCCCAGGGCGAATGCCTGGGCCGCGCGGGCCGCGTGCACATCCGCCAGGACGATGACCACCAGCTGTGGGTGGGCGGCCGAGCCGTCACCTGCATCGAAGGCACGGTGCTGCTATGAACCCGCGCCGCCCTGCACCACGCCCCAGCGGCTGATTTCCCCCTCGGCCTCGCCAGGGCGCGGAGCCACAACCACCTGTTTGCACACCGGGCCACACCCCGGTGAGCCCCCGGCGTGCCCGGCCCACCCCGCTTTACTGCCCGCTTGATTGACCAAGGACCTGACCACCATGCACCAACGCCCCTTCCAGCAAGTCGATGTATTCACCGCCGCGCCCTACCGTGGCAACCCCCTGGCCGTGGTGCTGGACGGCTCCGGCCTCAGCACTGAAGCCATGCAGGACTTCACCAACTGGACCAATCTGTCCGAAGCCACCTTCCTGCTGCCCCCCACCCCGGAAGGCCGCGCCGCCGGCGCCGACTACCGCGTGCGCATCTTCTGCCCCGGGCGCGAACTGCCTTTTGCGGGGCACCCCACACTGGGCAGCTGCCATGCGTGGCTGAAGGCCGGTGGACAGCCTCAGGTGGCAGGCCAGGTGGTGCAGGAATGTGGCGTGGGCCTGGTCACGCTGCGGCAGGATGGGGAGCGCCTGGCCTTTGCCGCGCCACCCCTCATCAAGAGCGGCCCGCTGGCCGAAGACGACGTGGCGCTCATTGCCCGGGGCCTGGGCGTGGCGCGCAGCGACATCCTGCACCACGCCTGGTGCGACAACGGCCCCAACTGGCGCGGCGTGATGCTGCGCAGCAGCGAGCAGGTGCTGGCGCTGAAGCCCGACGCCAGCATCCTGGGCCAGCTGGACGTGGGCGTCGTGGGCCCGCGTGGAAAAGTCGGCGTCATCGGCAGCACCGACGCCGAAGGCATCGCCTTTGAAGTGCGCGCCTTCTTCCCTGGCAACAACGGCCTGGCCGAAGACCCTGTGACCGGCAGCCTGAACGCCGCGCTGGCCCAGTGGCTCATAGGCGCCGGGCTGGCCCCCAAGCAGTATGTGGCCGCCCAGGGCACCTGCCTGGGCCGCGCCGGGCGGGTGTTTGTGGAGCAGGACGGCGACACGATCTGGGTGGGCGGCAGCTCGGTCACCTGCATGGCCGGTGAGGTGCTGCTGTGACCGACAGCACCACCCAACACGCCCCCTGCGTGGACCACCTGGTCGTGCTGGCGGCCGACCTGGCCAGTGGTGTGGACTGGTGCGCGCGCACGCTGGGCATCACCCCCACGGCGGGCGGCGAACACCCCCTGATGGGCACGCACAACCGTATCTTCAACGTCTCAAGCCCGGCGCATCCGCGCGCCTACCTGGAGATCATTGCTATCAAACCAGGAGCACCCAAGGCAATATCCACTATCGCAAGACGCTGGTTTGACATGGATGACGCCAATTTGCAGACCCAGGTGGCACAACACGGCCCCCAGCTCATCCACTGGGTGGCCAGCGTGCCCGACGTGGCGGCCGCGTGCACCGCGTTGTCGGCGCTGGACATCGAACGCGGCGCCGTCATCACCGCCAGCCGCCCCACGCCCCATGGCCTGCTGCAATGGCAGATCACCGTGCGGGACGACGGCCTGCGCCTGATGGACGGATGCCTGCCCACCCTCATCCAGTGGGGCGCTGCGCACCCCTGCGACAGCCTGCCCGCCAGCGGCGTGCAACTGGAGCAGCTTGCACTGCAGCACCCGCAAGCCGCCACATTGCAGGCCGCGTGCACCGCCGTGGGTGTCGCCGCCTCCGTCCTCGTCACGCCGGGCACCGCGCCGCGCCTCTCCGCCCTGCTCGGCACGCCACGGGGCCCCGTCACCCTCACCTCAGTCACCTCTCAGGAGTAAACCGCCATGCTGTTTTCGTTGCAGGAATTGCTGCTCTTCGCGCTCGCCGCGCTCGTGCTGGTGCTCACGCCGGGACCCAACATGGTGTACTGCGTCTCGCGCAGCCTTACCCAGGGGCCACGCGCCGGGCTCATCTCGCTGACCGGTGTGGTGCTGGGTTTTGTCGTGCACCTGCTGGCGGCGGCGCTGGGCCTCACCGCGCTGCTGGCGGCCGTGCCGCTGGCGTTTGACGCCATCCGCTACGCCGGCGCCGCCTACCTGCTGTGGATGGCCTGGCAGGCCGTCAAGCCCGGTGGCACTGCGCCTTTTGAAGCGCGAAACCTGCCGCACGACCGCCCCCGCACGCTGTTCCTCATGGGCTTCATGACCAACCTGTTGAACCCCAAGGTGGCCATGTTCTACCTGTCGTTCTTCCCTCAGTTTTTGCACCCCGAGCGCGGCCAGCTGCTGCTCCAAAGTCTGACGCTGGGCGCGGTGCAGATCAGCACCAGCGCCGCCGTCAACGCTCTGCTGGTGCTGGGCGCCGCCCGCGTGGCGCTGTTCCTCAACCGCAATGCTGCATGGATGCGCGCCCAGCGCTATTTCATGGGCACCGTCCTGGGTCTGCTGGCCCTCAAACTGTTGACTGAAAAGAAAGCCGCCGCATGAACACCCGCCTCGACCCCACCGCCCTGCTGCCCACCCTGGCCGACATCGAAGCCGCTGCCGAGGTGGTGTACCGCGACTTCGCCGCCACGCCCCAGTACCGCTGGGGCCTGCTCAGCCAGCGCCTGGGCACCGACTGCTGGCTCAAGCACGAGAACCACACGCCCGTGGGCGCCTTCAAGATCCGGGGCGGCCTGACCTACTTTGACCAGCTCGCCCAGCGCGGCACGCTGCCCTCTGAAGTCATCAGCGCCACACGCGGCAACCACGGCCAGAGCATGGGCTGGGCCGCGCGCCGCCACGGCGTGGCCTGCACCATCGTCGTGCCGCGTGGCAACTCGGTGGAGAAGAACGCCGCCATGCGCGCTCTGGGCGTCACACTCATCGAACACGGCGACGACTTTCAGGAAGCGCGTGAACACGCCATCCAGTTGGCCGCCCAGCGCGGGGCCCACATGGTGCCCAGCTTCCACCCCGACCTGCTGCGCGGCGTGAGCACCTATTGGTGGGAATTTTTGCGCGCCGTGCCGCAGCTCGATGTGGTGTACGTGCCCATCGGCCAGGGCTCGGGCGCGTGCTCGGCCATCGCCGCCAAGCTGGCGCTGCAGCACCCGGTGCGCGTAGTCGGCGTGGTCAGCAGCCACGCCACCACCTATGCCGATTCGCTGACCGCAGGCCGCGTGGTGGAGGCACCGGTGACCACCCAGCTGGCCGACGGCATGGCCTGCCGCGTGGCCGATGCCGAGGCCCTGGCCGTGATGGCGCCACACATCGACCACATCGTGCAGGTGAGCGACGCCGAGGTGGCCGCCGCCATGCGTGCCCTGTTCACCGACACCCACAACGTGGCCGAAGGCGCAGGTGCGGCAGCGCTGGCGGCGGCGCTGCAGGAACGCGACCAGCTACAGGGTTTGCACGTGGGCCTGGCGTTGACGGGCGGCAACGTGGATGCGCCCATGTTCGGCAGCGTTCTGGCGGGCTGAAGCCCTTGCAGCTTCAACCGAAAAAGCTACACATTTAATAGCATCGGTCGCTTTTGCGACAAACGCCTGCGGCGGGTTCTGATCACAATCCGTCGCATGGGAACCCTCTACCTCGTGCGCCACGGCCAGGCCTCGTTTGGCGCGGAAGATTACGACCAGCTCAGCGCTCTGGGCCGCCAGCAGGCAGTGCGCCTGGGCGAACACTGGCGCGCACGCGGCTTGGGGTTTGATGCCGTCATCACCGGCACGCTGCGCCGCCACACGCAAACGCTGGAAGGCATCGCCGAGGGCCTGCAGACCACCCCCGAGGTGCTGCAGTTGCCAGGCCTCAATGAATACGACAGCCATGCGCTGATCGCCGCCATCCACCCCCAGCCCCTGGGCCCGGCCGACACGCCAGAGCGCTACCGCGCGCACTTTCGCATCCTGTGCGACGCGCTGGCGCAGTGGATGGCAGGCGTCATCAGCCCCCAGGGCATGCCCAGCTGGAACGATTTTTCGGCCGGTGTGCGCAGCGCGCTGGACCATGTGCGCCACCACCATGCGGGCCAGAACGTGCTGCTGGTGAGCAGCGGCGGCCCCATCTCGACCGCCGTGGGCGAGGTGCTGGGCACCGCGCCCGAGGTGACCATTGCGCTGAACATGCGCATCCGCAACAGCGCGGTGACGGAGTTCTCCGTCTCGCCCAAGCGGTTGATGTTGCAGACCTTCAACACGTTGCCGCACCTGAACGAGCTGGAGCATGCGCAGTGGGTGACGCACGCCTGAGCACCGATATTTCGGTTTTCTGAGCCTTTCAGGCCGCTTGCGCTAGTGGATCATGCGCCGAAAGCTATTAAAAATATAGCAAGCCGGTTCAGCGCAAGTGGGGACCATCCGCCAGGGTAGACAGCGGCAGCGCCTGCAGCTCCTGCAGCAGCGCCACCAGTTGTTGCGCTGCAGCGTCCACCACCGCTTGTCCCTTGTCGGCCGTGGCTGCGGCCGCGTTACCCACGGCACCCGCCGGGTGGTAGTCCTGCATCTGCCAGCCCAGCTTGGCGCTTTTGCCGTTGCCCAGGATGGCATAGCGCTCCGACCGGTCCTGCGAGGTGGAGCGGAAGTTTTGCGCGTGCGCCATCTGCACGGTGGCGGGCGCGAGGTGCAGCATCATCGATGTCTCGATGTCGCCCGCGTGGATGCCAAAGCGGTGCTCCTGGGCGCTGAACTGGCCCGCCACCGCATCGGGCAGCGGCAGGCTGAACCAGCTGGCGCTGTAGACGATGAGGTCGCAGCGCGTGCGCAGCTCGCGCGCCACGATGTCCATCACGCTCACCTGTCCGCCGTGGCCGTTGAACAGCAGCAGCTTCCTGATGCCCGCGCGGGCCACGCACTCGCCGATCTCGGTCCACAGCGCGATCACCGTGGCGGGCGACAGCGTGAGCGTGCCAGGAAAGCGGATGTGCTCCGGGCTCAGGCCCACGTTCTGTGGCGGCAGGAACAGCACCGGCAACTCGGCGGGCAGCTGCGGCAGCGCGGCATCGATCACGCCCTGCAGCAGCGTCGCATCGACCGACAGGGGCAGGTGCGGCCCATGCTGCTCGACAGCCGCCACGGGCAGCACGGCCACTACCTGTTCAGCCTGCCCGCTGGCCTTTAGCGCCGCGAAATCACGGGTGGACAAGTCGGCCCAGAAGCGGGAGGGCAAGGGAGTCAAGGCGGCAGAAGTCATGCGTGCATGGTAGCGGCGCTGCCGGCCTCTGGGAAACGGCCACTGGCACCGCTAACATGCCACCATGACCCAAGACCTCTTCCGCCAAGACGCCTACCTGCGCGAATGCAGCGCCCACATCACCGCCGTCACCGATGCCGGCATCGTGCTGGACCAGACCGTGTTCTACCCCCTGGGCGGCGGCCAGGCCGGTGACAGCGGCGTGCTGGTGCTGGCAGACGGCACACAGATCACCATTGCCGACACCCGCAAGGGCAAGGACGCCGACGGCAACCCCACCAGCGACATCGTTCACATCCCCGCCCCCGGGCAGGAAGACCGCGTGGCGCAGCTCACACCCGGCACCACCGTCACGGCCCGCATCGACTGGGAGCGCCGCCACCGCATGATGCGCCTGCACACCACCAGCCACCTGCTGTGCCATGTGGTGCCGCAGCTGGTCAACGGCTGCTCCATCACACCCGACTACGCGCGGCTGGACTTTGCGATGACCGACCCGCTGGACAAGGAGCAACTGACGGCCGCCATCGCCACCCTGGTGGCCGCTGCGCACCCGCTCACCGTGGCTTCGATCAGCGACGAAGAACTGGACGCCAACCCCGCTCTGGTCAAGAGCATGAGCGTGCAGCCGCCCCGGGGCACGGGGCGCATCCGCACCATCCGCATCGGGGGCGAAGGCGGCGCGCCGCTGATCGACCTGCAGCCCTGTGGGGGCACGCATGTGGCCAATACGTCGGAGATCGGCGGGATCGTGGTGACCAAAATCGAGAAAAAGAGCGCAACGACCCGGCGGGTGGTACTAGGCTTTGCCCAGTGACAAGCGCCCGGCCCCACTGTCAACAATCTTGAGCCACCGCAGCCGCCCGTTGCATTGGCTTACGCAGGCAGGCGGACAACGGGGACAATAGCGCCCGCGCGCAGCACCCGCCCGGTCCTCGGGCGGCAGTGACCGGCTCAACGTTCCGGGGCTGCGGCGCCTACCCTTGCCTGCCGCCATGCCGATCTCCCTGCGCTCCGTCTCTTTCGCCTCTTTGCGCCAGCACCGCTGGTTCCGCCCCGCCGTCCGCGTGCTGGCAGGTTTGATCGCCCTGTGGCTGGTCACCTGGCTCGCCATTCCACCGCTGGTCAAGGGCCCGCTGGAGCGCATCGCGTCCGAGCAACTGGGCCGTACCGTGACCATTGGCGGCATTGACTTTCAGCCCTGGAGCCTGGAATTTGCCCTGCGCGACGTGGCGGTGGCGGGGGCCAACGGCGCGCCCCCACAGCTGACCATTGGTCGCATCTATGCCGATGGCGAGCTGCAATCCCTGCTGCGCCTGGCGCCCGTGGTGGACGCCTTCACCATCGAAAACCCGGTCCTGCGCCTCACCCACCTGGGCGACGGCCGCTACGACGTGGACGACATCATTGCCAAGGTCACCGCGCCCAAGAACGACCCCGAGCCCGACACCGGCCCCGCGCGCCTGGCGCTGTACAACCTGGCGCTCACGGGCGGCAGCATCGACTTCATCGACAACACGGTCAACGAGACCCACGAGGTGCGCGCGCTGGCGCTGAAAGTGCCGTTCATCAGCACCCTGCCCTCGCAGCGCGAGGTGAAGGTGGAGCCCCACCTGGCATTCACGCTGGACGGCAGCCGGTTTGACTCGTCCGCCGAGGGCACACCGTTTGCGCAGACGGGCAAAGCCGACGCGCAGATCCGGCTGGATGGGCTAAACCTGGCGCCCTACCTGGGCTACCTGCCGGCCAACCTGCCCGTCAAGGTGTTGGGTGCCACGCTGGATGCGGATGTGAAGGTGGCCTTTGAACAGCACCCGCGCATGGCCGTGAAGCTGACCGGCACCGTACAGGCCAGCGGTGTGCGCATGGCCGACCGCCAGGGCGCCGACCTGCTGAGCTACGAGCGCCTGAAGATCGACATGGCCGACGTGCGCCCGCTGGACCAGGTGGTGCACCTGCAGCATGTGGAGCTGACGGCGCCGGTGGTCACGGCCACGCGCGATGCCAGCGGCCAGATCAACCTGGCACAACTGGCAACGCCCGCCCCGCCAGCGCAGCCTTCCACGCCCGCCAAGGGCAAGCCCGCCACACCTGCGGCATCCGCCTCAGTTGACACAGCCGCTTCGCCACCGGCCAGCGCGGCATCCGCCCCAGCGTCCCCCGCCTCCACAGGCAAAGCCAAGGCCAAGACAACCGCCCCCGCTTGGGCGGTGGAAGTCGCCACCGCCGCCGTGCGTGGTGGCACCCTGCGCTGGGCCGACGCCACCACGCGCCCCGCCGCCGCCCTGCAGGCCACCGACATCACGCTGGATGCGGCCGATGTCGCCCTGCCCTTTGCCAAGGAAAACGCCAAGCCCTTCAGCTTCAAAGGCGGGCTCAACCTGCAAGGCAGCACACTCAGCTTCACGGGCGAAGCCACGGACCAGAAGGCCCAGGTCAACGCCACCCTGAACGCCCTGGCCCTGCAACTGGCCGCGCCCTACCTGGCCCAGACGCTGGAGCCCACGGTGACCGGCCAGCTCAGCGGCGATGTGGGTGTGGCGTGGCAAGCGCCCACGCCACAGGCCGCACAGGCGGGCGCCACCGGCGTCACCCTCAAGGCAGGCCCCCTGGCGCTGGAGCAACTGGCCGTCAAGCAGGGCAAGACCACCTTGGCCAGCCTGGGCAAGCTCGACATTGCGGGCGCCGAGGTGCCCCTGGATGCGCGCACCGCCACGCTGGAGCGCCTGGCCATCAGCCAGCCGCAACTGGCGGTGGAACGGGGCGCGGACGGGCGCTGGATGTTCGAACGCTGGCTGAAGGCAGCGCCCGGCAGCACCACGGCCCCGGCGGCAACGGCCGACGCAGCACCCGCCAGCACCAGCACACCCTGGAAGCTGCGCGTGGCCGACTTCTCGCTGCAGGGCGGCACGGTCACCCTGGCCGACAACGCCCAGCCGCGCCCCGTGGCGCTGGACGTGACGGCCCTGGGCATCACCGCCCGCAACCTGGCCAGCGACGGCAGCAAGCCCGAAGCCTTCACGCTCACCGCCCGCGCCGCCGCACCGGGCAAGGGCAGCAAGGCCGCGCCGGGCAAGCTCGACTACCAGGGCACGCTGGCCCTGCAGCCGCTGACCACCCAGGGCAAGCTCGACGCCACCCGCCTGCCGCTGCACGCACTGGACGGCTACCTGGCCAGCCAGCTGTCGGTAGAACTGCTGCGCGCCGATGTGGGCTACCGGGGCCAGGTGGCCCTGGCGCAGACCGACAAAGGAGTCAGCCTGCGTCTGAGCGGTGATGCCGTGGTGGAAGACCTGCAGGCCAACAGCACGGCCGCCTTCACCCCCAAGACCGAGGCCCAGGTGGGTGAGGAACTGCTGGCCTGGAAGAGCCTGAACCTGCGCGGCCTGGCCGTGGCCACCGCCCCCGGCACCGCGCCGCGCGTGGATGTCAAGGAGACCAGCCTGGTGGACTTTTTTGCCCGGGTCACCATCAACGAGGCCGGCCGCATCAACCTGAGCGACATTGCCAAGACCCCGGCCGAGGCACGAGCGGCCAATGCGGCCAGCGCTGCGGCCAGCACGGCCGCCCCCACGGCATCAGCCCCCGCCTCAGCCGCCTCGGCAACGCCCACCGCTCCTGCCCCTGCGGCGGTGGCCCAGGCCGACCCGCTGGCCCCAGTGGTGGTCTTTGGCCCCGTGAGCCTGGTCAACGGCAAGGTGCTGTTTTCGGACTTTTTCATCAAGCCCAACTACTCGGCCGACCTGTCGGAGCTTACTGGCAAGCTCAGCGCGTTCTCGTCCGAAGCCTCGGGCGGCGAGCCCGTGCTGGCCGACCTCGAGCTGCGCGGCCGCGCCGAGGGCTCGGCATCGCTCGAAGTCACCGGCAAGCTCAACCCGCTGGCCAAACCGCTGGCCCTCGACATCGTAGGTAAGGTGCGCGACCTGGAGCTTCCCCCGCTCACGCCCTATTCCGTCAAATACGCGGGCCACGGCATCGAGCGCGGCAAGCTCAGCGTGGACGTGAACTACAAGGTGCTGCCCAACGGCCAGCTCACCGCCAGCAACCGGCTGGTGCTCAACCAGCTGACCTTTGGCGAGCCCGTGGAGGGCGCGCCCAACAGCCTGCCCGTGAAGCTGGCCGTGGCCCTGCTGGCCGACCGCCAGGGCGTGATCGACCTGGACCTGCCCATCAGCGGCTCGCTCAACGACCCGCAGTTCCGCATCGGCCCCGTGATCTTCAAGATCATCGTCAACCTCATCGGCAAGGCGCTGACCTCGCCCTTCAGCCTGCTGGCCAGCGCGTTTGGCGGTGGCGACGAGATGAGCAACGTGCCCTTTGCCCCGGGTAGCGCCACGCTCACGCCCGAGGCCGAGCAAAACCTGGGCAAGGTGGTCAAGGCCCTGACCGACCGCCCCGCGCTCAAGATCACCGTGACCGGCATGGCCAGCCTGCAGGACGAGCGCGAAGGCCTGCAGCGCGAAAGCCTGCAACAACGGGTGCTGGCCGAAAAACGCCGCGCCAACCCGGCGGACACCGCCCCCGTGTCGGCCGCCGAATACCCCGCCCTGCTCAAGGAGGTGTACCGCCGCGCCGACATGCCCAAGCCGCGCAACCTGGTCGGCCTGGCCAAGGACCTCAGCGTGCCCGAGATGGAAGCCCTGCTGCTGGCCAACCAGCCCGCCACCGAGGCCATGGCCGCCGACCTGGCCACGCAGCGCGGCCAGGCGATCCGCGCGTACCTGGTGTCGCAAAAGCTGCCGGTGGAGCGGCTGTTTGTCGCGGCACCCAAAGCGGGCAAACAGGCAGAAAAGTGGACACCGCGTGCGGAATTGAGCCTGGCGACACAATAAGCTGCTGGCTGGCGAGCGGTTCTGGGCGAATCTCCCGCCAGCCAGTCCCATCGCCCCGCAGGCTGAGCGCAGGGCGCCGGAACCAATCCCGCCCCGCCCGCTCCCACACTGCACCATGCCTTCACGCCTGTTCCACCGCCTTGCAGCCACTCTCTTTTTTATAGCTGCCAGCGCTTTATGGACTAGCGCTAGCGCCCAATTGGGCACCAAAACCAGCGGACAGGGCACCAGCGTGGTCACCACGCCCTATGTGCGTGCCGAGCTGCTGGCCCATGCGCCCCAGGGCGTGGCGCCCGGGCAGCCGCTGTGGCTGGGCCTCTCGATCACCCACCAGCCCGAGTGGCACACCTACTGGAAGAACCCTGGCGACTCCGGCCTGCCCACCGACCTGGCCTGGACGCTGCCCGCCGGCCTGGATGCGGGCGAGATTGCCTGGCCCCTGCCCAAGAAGATCCCCATCGGCACGCTGGCCAACTATGGCTATGAAGGCACGGTGCTGCTGCCCGTGCCCGTCACCGTGGCCAGCACCTATGCCCCCGGCCCGCTGGCCAAGGACGCGACCATCAAGCTGCGCGCCTCGTGGCTGGTGTGCCGCAAGGAGTGCATTCCCGAAGAAGGTGAATTCACGCTGCAGCTGCCCATCCAGAGCACCACGGCACTGAGCAGTGCTGCCTTTGAGGCGGCCGCCAAGGCCCATCCCCGCGCCGTGGTGGCAGGCACCAATGGCATCGTGCCCGACAGCCAGGCGCAGATTGCGGACGGCAACCTGCTGAACGTCAGCGTGCAGGGCCTGCCCGTGGCGCTGCGCGGCAAGACGCTGGACCTGTTCCCCGAAACCGCCGAGGTCATCGACAACGCGGCGAGCTGGAAGCAGAGCTGGAACGGCAGCGTGTGGACCGCGCAAATTCCCCTGTCGGCCCAGCGCAGCGCCAGCCCCAGCCTGATGCCCGTGGTGCTGGCCGAGCAGGCGGCCCCGGGCCACGGCACCGGCCCCGACACCCGCACCGGCTACCGCGCCGAACTGAAGGTGCTGGGCACCTGGCCGCAGGGCGCATCGGTGGCCAGCGTGTCGCCCACGCTGGAGGCCGCGCTCAAAGCCAATGCGGCGCAGGCTGGCGGCTCGGCAACGCCTGCCGCAGCCTCCGGCGCCTCGTCCCTCACCCTCACGGCCGCGCTGCTGGGCGCCTTGCTTGGCGGGCTCATCCTCAACCTCATGCCCTGCGTGTTTCCGGTGCTGGCGATCAAGGTGGTGGGCTTCACACAGCATGCGCAAGACCGGCGCGCGCACCGCATCAGCGGCATCGTCTACACAGCGGGCGTGGTGCTGTCGTTCATCGCCCTGGGCGCGCTCATGCTGGGCCTGCGCGCAGCGGGCGAGGCGGTGGGCTGGGGCTTTCAGCTGCAGTCGCCCGCCGTGGTGGCATCACTGGCGGCGCTGTTCACGCTGATCGCGCTCAACCTGGCGGGCGTGTTCGAGTTCGGTCATTTCCTGCCCTCCTCGGTGGCCAGCCTGCAGGCCCGCCACCCTGTGGCCGACAGCTTCCTCACCGGTGTGCTCGCCGTGGCCGTGGCATCGCCCTGCACGGCGCCGTTCATGGGCGCATCCCTGGGCCTCACCGCCACGCTGCCTGCGCCCCAGGCGCTGGCCGTGTTTGCAGCACTGGGCCTGGGGCTGGCGCTGCCGTACCTGGCGGCCAGCTTTGTGCCCGCCGTGGCGCGCGCCCTGCCGCGCCCCGGCGCGTGGATGGACACCTTCCGCAAGCTGATGGCCTTCCCCATGCTGGCCACCGTGGTCTGGCTGGTGTGGGTGCTGGGCCAGCAAAGCGGCATCGACGGCGCGGGTGCGCTACTGATCCTGCTGGTGGGCCTATCGCTGGTGGTGTGGGCCCTGTCGCTGGCCGGGCGGGCGCGGGTGTGGATGGCCACGGTGTCCATCGCGGCCATGGCCTTGCTGGTCTGGGCCTTTGCGCCGCACGTCACCAACATGCCTGCCGCGCAGGCGGCCACGTCGTCACCACAGGTCTCCACCACCGGCTGGCAGCCCTGGGCACCCGGCGCGGCCGAGCAGATCGTGGCCGGTGGCCGCCCCGTGTTTGTGGACTTCACCGCCGCCTGGTGCGTGACCTGCCAATACAACAAGAAGACCACGTTGGCGGATGCCAACGTGGTCGCCGACCTGCAAACCAAGAACGTGGCCCTGCTGCGCGCCGACTGGACGCGACGCGACCCTGCCATCACCGCCGCCCTGGCGTCGCTGGGCCGCAGCGGCGTGCCGGTGTACGTGTTCTACCGCCCCGGCAAGCCGCCGGTGGTGCTGACCGAGGTGCTCAGCGTGGACGAGGTGCGCGCCACCATTGCCCAGCTGTAGCCCTCCCTGCTTTCGACCACCCGCCAACCCTTCAGGAGACCCCGCCATGAAGTTGCTTCGCCGAACGTTGATCGCCACCGCCGCCCTCGTCGCACTGGGCGCCCAGGCCGCCGCCACCGTGGGCCAGCCCGCGCCCGACTTCACGCTCAAGGACACCAACGGCAAGACCGTGCGCCTGTCCGACTTCAAGGGCAAACACGTGGTGCTGGAGTGGACCAACCCCGGCTGCCCCTTCGTGCGCAAGCACTACGACAGCGGCAACATGCCCGCTACGCAAAAAGACGCCACCGGCCAAGGCGTGGTCTGGCTGTCCATCAACTCCACCGAAAAAGCCAGCAGCGACTACCTGGAGCCCGCCAAGCTGATGGCCTGGAAGCAGGAGCGCAAGGCCACCCCCACCGCCGTGCTGATGGACGAGGAAGGCACCGTTGGCAAGAGCTACGGGGCGCGCACCACGCCGCACCTTTACATCGTCAACCCGCAGGGCCAGCTCATCTACGCGGGCGGCATCGACAGCATTCCCTCGGCCCGCCCGGCCGACATCGAGAAGGCCACCAACTACGTGAAGGTGGGGCTGGGCGAAGCGCTGGCGGGCAAGCCGATCTCGGCGGCGACGACGGCGCCGTATGGGTGCAGCATCAAGTACAAGTCGCCGGCCTGACCGGCTGCGGTGACGCTGGTCCACGGTCCCGGGGCATGCGTACACTGTTTGTATGCTCCACACCCCCGACACCATCAGCACGCTGCGCCACCTGCTCACCGCCTGCCGCACCATTGCGGTGGTGGGCCTTTCGCCGCAGTGGCACCGCCCCAGCTACTTTGCCGCCAAGTACATGCAGGCGCATGGGTACCGCATCGTGCCGGTCAACCCGCTGGTGGCGCGTGAGGGCGGGCAGATTCTGGGCGAGGCGGCCTACGCCAGCGTGACCGATGCGGCCGCAGCGCTGGCAGCGCAAGGCCAGAAGATCGACATGGTGGACTGCTTTCGCAAGAGCGAGGACATCCCGCCGCTGGCCGACGAAGCCGTCGCCATCGGCGCACAGTGCCTGTGGCTGCAGCTGGGCGTGTTCAACGAGGCCGCAGGCCTGCGCGCTGAAGCGGCGGGCCTGCAAGTCATTCAAAACCGCTGCGTGAAGATCGAACACGCGCGTCTGTTTGGCGGCCTGGGCTGGATGGGCGTGAACACGCGCGTGATCAGCGCCAAGCGCTTGCGGCAGCTGCCTTACTAGCAAATGGATAGCTGCCAGCGCATATTGCACTAGCGCTTGCGGCCAATTTCATTCAAATTCTTTCACCCAACCCCCTGCGCAGCACTGCAGGCTGCGCCACCGCCATGACCGAGCCCACATCCCACGGTGCCGACCGCCACTTCGGCTTTGGCACCCGCGCCATCCACGCCGGGGCCCAACCCGACCCGGTGACCGGCGCACGCGCCACACCCATCCACCAGACGACCAGCTTTGTGTTCGACAACGCCGAACACGCCAGCAGCCTGTTCAACCTGCAGACCTTTGGCAACGTCTACAGCCGCATCAGCAACCCCACGGTGGCGGTGTTGGAGGAGCGCATCGCCAGCCTCGAAAACGGCCGTGCGGCCCTGGCCTGCGCCAGCGGCATGGCCGCGCAGATGGCGGCGCTGCTGGCCATCCTCAAAACCGGGGACCACATCGTGGCAGCCAGCACGCTCTACGGCGGCACCGTGGGGCAGCTGGGCGTGGGCTTTTCGCGTCTGGGTATTGAGACCACATTCGTGGACCCGGCCGACCCCGAGAACTTTGCGCGTGCGGTGCGGCCCAACACCCGTGCGTTCTATGGCGAGACCATCGGCAACCCGCTGGTCAACGTGCTCGACATCGCCGCCGTGGCCGGGGTGGCGCATGCGCATGGCGTGCCGCTCGTCATCGACAACACGGTGGCCAGCCCCTACCTGTGCAACCCCTTGCAGCTGGGCGCCGACATCGTGGTGCACAGCGCCACCAAGTACATCGGCGGCCACGGCACGACCATGGGTGGTGTGGTGGTGGAAGGCGGCAAGTTCCCGTGGGACAACGGCAAGTTCCCCGAAATGGTGGAGCCCAGCCGTGCGTACCACGGCGTGAAGTTCTACGAGACCTTTGGCGACTTTGGCTACACCATGAAGGCGCGCATGGAGGTCAACCGCACCTTTGGCGGCGTGCTCTCGCCCATGAACGCGTGGCAGCTGCTGCAGGGCGCCGAAACGCTGCACCTGCGGATGCGCGAGCACTGCCGCAATGCGCTGGCCGTGGCGAAGTTTCTGCAGAGCCACCCGCAGGTGGCGTGGGTCAACTACCCAGGTCTGGCGGATTCGCCGTACTACGACCTGGCGCAAAAGCAGTTCCGCGCGGTGGATGGCGCGCCGGGCGCCTCGGGCATCCTCACTTTTGGCGTGAAGGGCGGCGCAGCCGCCGGCGAGAAGTTCATCGACGCCTGCGAGTTCCTGAGCCATCTGGCCAACATCGGCGACGCCAAGACGCTGGTGATCCACCCCGCATCGACCACCCACCGCCAGCTGAGCGAAGAAGAGCTGGCCCGCGCGGGTGTGAGCGCGGACATGGTGCGGCTGTCCGTGGGGATTGAAGACCTGGACGACATCCTGAGGGACATCGACCAGGCGCTGGGGCGCGCAGCGGGCTGATCGCCCCACGGGCTACGCGGGGCTGACCGGCGCCCCCAGGCGCTGCGACAAGCTCCGCGCCGCCTCGCGCAGGTGCTGCGCCGCTGGGCTGGCCGGCCCGGTCTGCAGCGTGGCGCTGGGACCGATCACGGCGATGCACAGCACCAGCTGCCCGAACCCATCAAACACCGGCGTGGCCAGCGCGCTGATGCCGGGCAGGAGCTGGTCCGTCACCTCGCTGATCTGGTGCTGGCGCACCGCCTCCAGCTCGGCCGCAAAGGCAGGCTCGTCCAGTGCGCCCGCAAACCCTTCGGCCGCCAGCGCAGCCGCAGCGCGTTCGCGCGACCCAAAGGCCGCAAACACCTTGCCCGTGGCCGTGTGTCGCACCGAGGCCGTGGTGCCGTGGCGCATGGCCACATACACGGCGGTGGGGCCCTCTTCCACACGAATGATGGTGGGGCCGTTGTCGCCCCAGACCGAGGCCGACACGGTGTAGCCGATGCGCTGGGCCAGCGCGGGCAGCTCGGCAATGGCCAGGCGCACCGGGTCCACCTGCTGCAGGCTGATCAGGCCCAGCTGCATGGCCAAGGGCCCCAGGCCGTAGTGGCCGCTCACGGCGTCTTGCTCGATCAGGCCCAGCTTGCCAAAGCTCACCAGGTAGGGGTGGGCCTTGGCGGCCGTCATGTCCGCCGCGCGGGCCAGGTCCTTGAGCGCCATGCGCCGGCCGGTGCGCGCCAGCACCTTCAGCAGCTGGCCCCCCACCTCCACGCTCTGAATGCCGCGCGGGCTGCGGGGCGTGTCTTCGTCGTCGGCGGGGGGCAGGTCGGGGGTCGTGGTGGGCATGGGGCGATTGTCCACGCAGCGCAGCACCCATCCGCCCTCCGGGTTTACACCTAAACAAATGCGTTAGACATGAACGAATTTCTTGCCTAACATCAACGCATTCCGTTTAGATAAATGCATTCACCATTAACAAATCATCACCATGAGCACCGTCAAAACCTTTGCCTCCGCCGCCGACCTCGAAGTGAAGAAGGTGAGCTTCGACAAGCTCTCCGACCACGCCTATGCCTACACGGCCGAGGGCGACCCCAACACCGGCATCATCATTGGCGACGACGCAGTGATGGTCATCGACACCCAGGCCACGCCCGTGATGGCGCAGGACGTGATCCGCCGCATCCGCGAGGTGACGGACAAGCCCATCAAGTACGTGCTGCTCTCCCACTACCATGCCGTGCGCGTGCTGGGGGCCAGTGCGTACGGCGCCGAGCACATCATTGCCAGCGAGGACACCCGCGACCTGATCGTGGAGCGCGGCCAGTTCGACAAGGACAGCGAGATCGGCCGCTTTCCGCGCCTGTTCCAGAACGTAGAGAGCGTGCCGGACGGCCTGACCTGGCCGACCATGACCTTCAACCAAAAGATGACCCTGTGGCTGGGCAAGCTGGAGGTGCAGATCCTGCAACTGGGCCGGGGCCACACCAAGGGCGACACGGTCGCCTGGCTGCCGCAGGAAAAGATCCTGTTCAGCGGCGACCTGGTGGAGTTCGACGCCACGCCGTATGCGGGCGACGCGTATTTCCAGGACTGGCCGCAGACCCTGGACAACATCGCAGCCCTCAAGCCCGAAAAGCTGGTGCCCGGCCGTGGCGCCGCGCTGCAGACGCCCGAGCAGGTGCAGGCGGGCCTGGCGGGCACGCGCGCCTTCATCAGCGACCTGTACGAGAGCGTGAAGGCCAGCGCCGCCCAGGGCGAAGACCTGCGCAAGGTCTACGAAGCCACGTTCGCAAAGCTGCAGCCCAAGTACGGCCACTGGGTCATCTTCAACCACTGCATGCCGTTTGACGTGACCCGTGCGTACGACGAGGCCACGCAATACCCCGACCCACGCATCTGGACCGCCGAGCGTGATGTCCAGATGTGGAAAGCCCTGGAAGGCTGATCCGCCGAGGCTGGAAGCGACAAAAGATATGAACCCCAGAGACATTCCCACCGAAGCCTTCCACGCCAGTGGCGCCGAAGTGCAGGCCATCGACTTCGGCTACGTGCGCTCGCACGACCAAGACCGCGCCACGCCCGCACAGCACCCCATCGTGGTCATCGGCGCGGGCCCCGTGGGCCTGTCGCTGGCCATCGACCTGGCCCAGCGCGGGCAGCGCGTGGTGGTGCTGGACAACGACCACAAGCTCTCCATCGGCTCGCGCGCCATCTGCTTTGCCAAGCGCACGCTGGAGATCTGGGACCGCCTGGGCGTGGGCCAGCGCATGGTGGACAAGGGCGTGTCGTGGAACCTGGGCAAGGTGTTCCTCAAAGACGAGCAGCTGTATGAATTCAATCTGCTGCCCGAAGAAGGCCACGAGCGCCCCGCCTTCATCAACCTGCAGCAGTACTACGCCGAGGCCTACCTGGTGGAGCGCGCGCTGCAGCTGCCGGGCATCGACATCCGCTGGCACAACAAGGTGACGGCCGTACAAAGCCGCTCCGACGGCGCGCTGCTGAGCATCGACACGCCGGAGGGCGACTACCAGATGGATGCGCAATGGCTGGTGGCTTGCGACGGCGCACGCTCGCCCACGCGGCAGATGCTGGGGCTGGAGAGCAAGGGGCGCATCTTTCAGGACCGCTTCCTGATCGCCGACGTGAAGCTGGCGGATGAGGCGAACTTCCCGACCGAGCGCTGGTTCTGGTTCGACCCACCCTTTCATCCCAACCAGAGCGTGCTGCTGCACCGCCAGCCCGACAACGTCTGGCGCATCGACTTCCAGCTGGGCTGGGACGCCGACCCCGAAGAAGAAAAGAAGCCCGAGAACATCATCCCGCGCGTGAAGGCGCTGCTGGGCGCAGATGCACAGTTTGAGCTGGACTGGGCCAGCGTCTACACCTTTGCCTGCCTGCGCATGGACCAGTTCGTGCACGGCCGCGTCGTCTTCGCGGGCGACAGCGCCCACGGCGTCTCGCCCTTTGGCGCACGGGGCGCCAACAGCGGAGTGCAGGACGCGGAGAACCTGGCCTGGAAGCTCGATTGGGTGCTCCAGGGCCGCGCCAGCCCCGCGCTGGTGAGCACCTATGGCCCCGAGCGTGAATACGCGGCCGATGAGAACCTGTGCAACTCCACCCGCGCCACCGACTTCATCACGCCCAAGAGCGAGGTGAGCCGCCTGTTCCGCGACGCGGCACTGCATCTGGCGCGCGAACATGCGTTTGCAAGGCGCATCGTCAACAGCGGCCGCCTGTCGGTGCCCGCCACGCTGCACCAGTCGCCGCTGAACACGCCGGATACCGATCACTTCGCAGGCACCCAGGTGCCCGGTGCCGTGCTGCTGGACGCGCCCTTAACGAAGCAGGGCCAGCCCACCTGGCTGCTGCGCGAGCTGGGGCCGGACTTCACGCTGCTGGTGTTTGGCTCGGCTCCGGCATGGGCCCATGACCTGCCCGGTGTGAAAGTGCTGCAGATCGGCATCGACGTGATCGACCACCAGGCGCTGGCCGCCCAGCGGCTGGATGCGTTGCCGCGCACCGTGTACCTGGTGCGGCCCGACCAGCATGTGTGCGCCCGCTGGCGCACGCCCACCGAAGCGGCCGTGCGCAGCGCACTGGCCCGTGCCACGGCCGCAGCCGTCTGACCAGGAAGACGACAAGGAACATGTCCATGCTGAACACCCAACCGAACCTGCAGGCCTGCGACGACTTCTATGAAGCGCTGATTGCCGCGCACCAGGGCCTGTCCACGCCCGAGAGCCACGCCATGAACGCACGCCTGGTGCTGCTGCTGGCCAACCACATCGGCGAGCAGGCCACGCTGCAGCACGCGCTGCAACTGGCACGCGGCAGCGCCGTGCCCACGGCCGACCGGCACACCACCCCGGCCATCACGCCCGTGGTGCCCACCCACGCGGTGGCGGCCTAGCCCGCACCTTTTCACCTGGCACTTCAGCACCGCGCAGACGGTGCGGGGTCCGACCCGCCTTGAACTTTGACTACTACGGAGACAACACCACCATGCAGCGCAAACATTTCCTCGCCACCCTTGCGGGCCTGGCCCTGGCCACCACACTGCCCCTGGCCCACGCCCAGGATTCCAAGCCACTCGAATGGGTGGTGGGCTACGCGGCGGGCGGCGGCTCGGACATCGTGGCACGCACCATTGCCGAATCGATGTCGGCCACGCTGGGCCGCCCCATCATCATCAACAACAAGCCCGGCGCGGGCACCAACATCGCCGCAGAGTACGCAGCGCGCAACAAGGACTACGGCAACCTGATGTTCTCGGCCGACTTCGCCACGCTGGCGGCCAACCCGTTCCTGTTCAGCAAGCTGGCCTACAACGCCGAAAAGGACTTCCAGCCCGTGGGCCTGCTGGTGCGCTTTCCGATGTTCCTGGTGGTGTCCAACAGCGTGCCGGCCAAGAACCTCAAGGAGTTCATGGCCTGGGCCAAGGGCCAGGCCGATGGCGTGAACTGGGCCTCGGCCGGGCCGGGCAGCCCGCACCACCTGGTGGGCGAGCTGTTCCGCGAGCAGAGCGGTCTCAAGCTCACGCATGTGCCCTATCGCGGCGCAGCCCCGGCCATCCAGGACGTGATCGGCGGCCAGGTGCCTGCGATGTGGATCGACAGCGCCACGGTGTACCCGTTCCTCGCGGGCAACAAGGTGCGCGCCATTGGCGTGGCCAGCCCGCAGCGCGTGACCACCATGCCCGATGTGCCCACGATTTCCGAGCAGGGCCTGCAAGGGTTTGAAGGTTTTGCGTGGCAAGGCCTGGTGGTGCCCACCGGCGCGCCGGCCGATGTGGTGGCGAACTTCAGCAAGGCACTGCAGACCGCCCTGGCCGACACGCGCACCAAGGCCCGGCTGCAGGCCCTGGGTGTGGAGCCCATGCCCGGCACCGCTGCCCAGATGGGCAGCTTTGCGCGCACCGAGCGGGAGAAGTGGGGGCGAGTCATCACCAAGGTGGGCGTAAAACTCGACTAACCCCCCAAGCGGCTGCGCCCCATCCCCCTGCGGGGGAGCCCACGTTGCGGGCCGAATACGGCGCTCAGCGGCAGCGTGCCAGCCGCCGTTTGCGGTGCAGGGCGGGGGCCAGCCACAGCAGTTGCACGGTGGCGTAGCCCAGTGCTGCGAGCAGCAGCCCCAGGGTGGGCAGGCCGATCAGCAGTGGCGTGCCCAGCGCCTGCATCCAGGTGCCCAAGGCCTGCACCGTGAACTCACCCCCAGGCGCCACGCTGCTCCAGGCGGGCAGCGTCTGCGCGCCGGGCATCACCAGCGCCCCGAGGTAGAAGGCCAAGACATACAGCGGCACCGTGGTGAGCGGGTTGGTATAGAAGGTGGCCACGCCCCCAGCCACCACGTTGCCGCGCAGCCAGGCGCACACCAGCAGCGTGCCCGGGATCTGCAACGGCCCGGGGATCAGGCCGCAGAACATGCCCGCCGCCACCCCGCGCGCCAGCGGCTGGCGCTGGAAGCGGAACAGCGCGCGCCGCTCCAGCCAGGGCTGGAACTGCGCGAGCCAGCTGCGGTCCAGCAGCTGGCGGGCCCGGGGCTCCAGCGCGCGCAACCAGCGGCGCAAGCGACACAGCGGCTGCATCATGCGACGAAGGCTACCGCAGTGCCGGCGCCCCACAAGGCGGTGAGGCCCACCAGCAGGTTCACGTCGCGCGGCTCGTTCTCAGCGTGGTAGGCCATGGCTGTGGCCCCTACCAGGCCCAACAACATGCACAGCATCACCGATTCGATCAGATCCATGGCTCAAGTCTCCGGGTTTGGCAGCGATCAGGCCTTGGGGGGCAGTGCGGGTGGGGCACCCTTGGCGGCCTCGCCCGAATTGCGCAGCGACAGGAAGATCGACCCGGCGATCAGCGTGGCCGTGACCAGCAACGCATAGCCAATCGGGATCTTCACGAAGTCGATGAGCAACATCTTGCCGCCGATGAAGACCAGGACCAGTGCCAGGCCGTAGGCCAGCAGGTGGAAACGGTCGGCCAGGTCTGCCAGCAGGAAGTACAGCGCACGCAGACCCAGGATGGCAAAGATGTTGGCCGTGAGCACGATGAACGGGTCGCTGGTGATCGCGAAGATCGCCGGGATGCTGTCCACCGCAAAGATGATGTCGGTCGTGCCGATCAGGATCAGCACCACGAACAGCGGGGTGTAGTGCTTGACGCCGTTGATCAGGGTCGAGAGCTTTTCGCCGTCGAACTGGTCGGTGATGCGGATGCGCTTTTTCAGGAACCTGAGCACCGGGTTGGTGGCGATGTCAGGCTCCTGCCCGGCGGCAAACCACATCTTCACGCCCGTGACGACCAGGAACGCACCGAACACATACAGCAGCCAGTGGAAGGTGGCCAGCAGCCAGGCGCCTGCCAGGATGAGCAGCGTGCGCAGCACGATGGCGCCGATGATGCCGATGATGAGCGCGCGCTTTTGGTATTGCGGCGGCACGGCAAAGTAACTGAACAGCATCAGGAAGACGAAGATGTTGTCCACCGACAGGCTCTTCTCCACCAGGTAGCCGGTGATGAACTGCATGGACACCGTGTTGGCGATCTCGCGCCCCTGGCTGCTGTCCAGGTACCACCACAGGATGGCCACAAACACAAAGGCGAGCGAGAACCACAACAGGCTCCAGCGCGCGGCCTCACCCATGGTGACCTTGTGCGCGCCCTGGCGCTCCATGACCAGCAGGTCCACGCCTATGGCGATGACCACGAAGACGGCAAATCCCGCCCACATCCACCACGTTCCGATTGTTTCCATCGAGTTTCTCCAAAGATGCCCTCACACGCCCAGGCACGCCGGACGCCCAAGCCCCGGACTGTAGGGGCAGGGGTACTTCTTTAAAACCTGTGATCACAGTAGTATTGGTTCGGTTTTTACGAACCAAACACTTTTTTTACGGCCCCACCGCAAAGAGATCATGAGCCAGAGCTTCAACTACCGCCATCTTTTCTACTTCTGGGTGGTGGCCAAGGAGGGCGGCATCGCCCGCGCCGCCGAGCGGCTGGACATGGCCGTGCAGACCATCAGCGCCCAGGTGCGCGAACTGGAAAAATCGCTGGGCGTGAGCCTGCTGCGCACCGAGGGCCGCAACCTGGTGCTGACCGACGCAGGCGTGGCCGCGCTGCATGAGGCCGACCACATTTTTGCGCTGGGCGAATTGCTGCCCGTGCGCGTGCGCGAGGCAGCCAGCGGCCAGACGTTGCGGCTGAACCTGGGCATCTCCGACGGCATTGCCAAGCTGGCCGTGCACCGGCTGCTGACGCCCGTGCTGGACGAGCCGCACCTGCGCCTGCTGTGCCACGAGGGGGAGTTCCAGCCCCTCTTGGGCGAGCTGGCGCTGCACAAGCTCGATGCCGTGCTGGCCGACCGCGCCGCGCCGCCCAACCCGGCCCTGCGCACCACCAGCCAGCTGCTGGGCACGAGCGCCATTGCCTGGTATGCGCCCCCGCTGTGGGCGGAGGCGGCGGCCAACAACTTCCCGCACAGCCTGGCTGTAGTGCCCGTGCTGCTGCCCACCGACCACGCCGCGATGCGCGCACGCATCGACCACTGGCTGGAGCGCGAGCGCATCCGCCCGCGCATTGCCGGGGAGTTTGAAGACAGCGCCCTCTTGAGCACCTTTGCCGCCACCGGCATGGGCGTGATGCCCGCGCCGGTCTCGCTGGGCGAGCACCTGGCCCAGACCCACGGGCTGGTGCAGGTGGGTACCGCACCCGACGTGCAGGAGCAGTTCCACCTGATCTACAGCGCCCGCAAGGTGATGCACCCGCTGCTCACGCGGCTGCTGGAGGCAGGCCAGGGCGGAATGCTATTGAATTAATAGCTACCAGCACATACCGATCTAGCGCTTGGGGCCCAAAAGACGCAAAAATCTGGCGCAATGCCCTCGCAGGCCCCGTCAGTCGCGCCCTGCCCGCTCGATGTGCTGCGCCGCCGATGCCGGGTCGGAAAAGCACAGTTCGTGGCTGCCCGGGCACTCCACCAGGCGAAACAAGCCCAGCCGCTCCGACAGGCGTGGGTGCCACGGCAGGCTGTGGGGCAGCGCGGTGTCCTGCTGCGCGTTGAGGTAGCTCTTGCCTACCTCCAGCGCGGCCAACGGCACGGGCAGTTGCGCCGGTTCGGTGAAGGTGCGATAGGGGTGGGGATTGAGCAGCGCATAGGTACTTCGCGCCAGGGCCTCGTCGGCATCGTTGATGAAGGCCTCGCGCCAAATGGGGTACGGCAGCATCACGGCATTGCCGTTGCTGGCCGCCACCTGGTCGAACAGCGCGCGGTAGTGGGGTGGTACCAGGTCGTTCAGGCACTCGCCTGGCTGCGGCACGAAGGCGTTCCAGTACACCAGGCGGCGGATGCGCCCGGGCAAGCGCGCGGGCACGTGGCTGATGACCATGCCGCCGTAGCTGTGGCCCACCAGCCGCACGTCGGTCAGGCCCTGGCTGTCGATGAAGGCCGCCAGCGAATCCACCGCGTCGGCGAGACCCGTGGCAGCGCGGTCGTCGCCGGGGCGGTTGCCCGCGAGCGTGGGGCAATGCACCGTGTGGCCGCGCGCGCGCAGGTGGGTGGCGGTGGCTTCCATCTCGGCACCAGTGTGCCAGGCGCCATGGACCAGGACATAGGTATCCGGCATGTGTGTCTCCTTCGGGTTGGTGTTGCAGGACCGGGCAATCCGCCCTGCCGCTACCTTAGAAACACCCGGTGGCACGGAATGGCCTGCGCGTGCCAGCCGGCTGTGCTGGATGTGCCAAAAGCTTCACCGCCGTGTAGCGCGGCAGGGCGAAGCAACAACGACACGGATGATTGGGAAACGGAATCAGCCGCCGCGCCGCCACTGCGCGGGCGACACGCCCATGGCGCGCTGAAAGGCGCGTGCGAAATGCGACGGGTCGGCAAAGCCGCAGCGCCGCCCGATCTCGCCCACGGCCACATGGGCCAGCTGGGGGCGGCGCAGCAGCTCGCCTGCACGCGCCAGGCGCAGTTGGCGCAACGTGCCCGCAAAGGTGTGGCCCTGTGCCGCAAACGCCCGGTGCAGGGTGCGCAGCGACACACCCGCCTCCTGCGCCAGCGCCGGGGCCGAGAGGCCCGGCAGGTCAACGCGCGCCCGCAGCAGCGCACACAGATGGGCGTGCAGGCTGCGCGCCGCCGTGGGTGCCGGTGGCCGGGGCGGCTCCAGCGCAGCGCACAACAACGCGCCCAGGTGGTCGGACAGCAACGCAGGCGGCAAGGCCTGCGCCGAGGACGGGTCACGCGCCAGCTGCACGGCCAGCGCCCCCAGGCTCTGGCCCCAGCCCTGGTCGCGCCAGGCCACCCGCGGGCCGGGCGCCTCGGCCTGCTGCAGCCACTGGCCCACCCAGGCACGCGGCAGCTGCAGCGATACGCAGTGCACGCCTTCTGGGAAGTGCAGTTCGTAAGGCCGGGCCGAATCCAGCAGCACCACATCGCCCGGGCGCAGGTGGGCCACATGGCCATCCTGGCGCACATGCCATGCGGTCTCGGCCTGGCCGATCAGGTAGAAGGGCAGCTGGCGGCTGCGCGCAATGCCGGCGGGTGTGCGAAACACATCCTGGGTGGAGGCACGCACGCGGTTGATGGACAGCGTCTCCACCGGCAGGCTTTGCAGTTCCCCGCCAAACAGCGGCGCCTCACGGGAGCTGCAGTCCATCTCCAGAAACGCCTCGCAGATCGCGCCCACCCAGTAGTCCAGGCGCGCGGGCGGCGCCACCACGTCGGTGGTCCACTGGCGCAGAGCAGCGGGGGACGAAGGCGCGGGAGCGGCGGGCATGGCGCCCAATCTACCGGCAAGCGGGCCGGGCAGGCAACAGGGCAAGCCCGCCCAACCAATCCCCTGACGGCCTGCCCGCCAGGCTCAGCGCTGCGGCATGTCCTTCAAAGAGTACCCCAGGCTCACCGTGGCATCGTCAGGAATGGCGGGCATTGACACATTCCACGCCTCCCACGCGGCGCGCATGGCCTGCAGGCGTTCGGGCTCCACAGGCGCGCGGTTGGCGCGCTCGCGTTCGTCGTCGGCCAGGTTGAACAGGTAGTCGTTGCCATCCACGCGCAGGTACTTCCACACGCCCTGGCGCATGGCGCGCTGGCCCCGGTGGTTCATGCGCCAGAACAGCGGGGGCTCGTCGATCACATTGGCATCGCGCAGCAGCGGCATCAGCGAGCGGCCGTCCAGCGGGTAGTCCGCATGCGCGGCGGCCCCTGCGGCGTCGAGCATGGTGGCCGACCAGTCCATGGTCATACAGGTCTGCGCGCTCACTCCGCCGGGGCCGATCACCGCAGGCCAGTGGGCAATCCAGGGCACGCGGATGCCGCCTTCGGTCAGGTCCATCTTGCCGCCCACCAGCGGCCAGTTGTCCGAGAAGCGCTCGCCACCGTTGTCGCTGGTGAACACCACCAGCGTGTCGCGCGCCAGGCCCAAGGACTGCAGCAGCGCCATGATGCGGCCGATGCCCTCGTCCATGTGGTGGATCATGCGGCGGTAGGTCTCGATGTTGCCGCCGTGCAGGTGGAACAGGTTCGTCTTCACCTCCTGCGCCAGCGCTTCGTCGCCCCTGGTCTCCCAGGGCCAGTGGGGCGCGGTGTAGTGCAGGCTCAGGAAGAACGGCGTGCCCGCCTGCGCGCCCGGCGCCATGCGCTGCACGTAGTCGAGCGCGTGGTCGGTGATGAGGTCGGTGAGGTAGCCGTCCTGCTGCTTTTCTTCTTCGCCCAGGTACAGGTCGTGCGTGCCGTTGGAGCTGCAGTGGGTGAAGTAGTCCACCCCGCCCGACATGGGACCGAAGAACTCGTCATAGCCCGAGCGCAGCGGCCCGAACGCGGGCGGGTAGCCCAGGTGCCACTTGCCCATCAGCGCCGTGCGGTAGCCTGCTGCGCGCAGCAGCGAGGGCAGCGTGGGGTGCTCGGGCGGCAGGCCCAGGGTGGTGCTGCCCCGGCTCTTGCTGTTGATGGGTTCCTCGGCAGCGCCGCGCAGACGGTACTGGTAGCGCGCCGTCATCAGCGCAAAGCGCGTGGGCGAGCAGACGGGGGAGTTGGAGTAGCCCTGCGTGAGCTTGAGGCCATTGGCCGCCAGCTGGTCAAGCACCGGCGACACGGGGCCAAACGCCGCATCGCGCCCGCCGTAGCAGCCCAGGTCGGCATAGCCGAGGTCGTCAGCGACGATGAAGATGATGTTGGGGCGGGGTGGTAGGGTCATCTCGAAATCCAGTTTCACTCAACATGGCGCGCAGTCTTCGCGACAGGCGCGGCCGAGGCGGGGGCGGCAAGCAAGGGCCGCCCCGCAGCGAGGCCGCCGTCCCCCTCCGGGGGAAGCGGCGCAGCCGCTCAGGGGGGCTTCCTTGCTATGGTTTGAAGCCCGAGCGCTGCACCACCGGCGCCCACTGCGCGCGGTAGGCCTTGAGCATGGCTTCGGTCTGCGCCATGGTCGCCACCACGGGCTCCATCTTGGCGGTCTCGAACTTGCGCTGCGTGTCCGGGTCTTTCATCACCTCCACGATCAAACCGGACAAACGTTCGGCCTGGGCCTTGGGCATGCTCATCGGGGCAAAGAAGGTGTTCCAGCCGGTGGCGGCCAGGTCCATGCCGCTTTCCTTGAAGGTGGGAATCTTTGCATCGAGCGGGCTGCGCTTGGCGCTCGACACGGCCAGGATGCGGATCTTGCCGGCCTCGTGCTGGGGCAGCAGGCTGTCAAACGTGTCGAACGCCACGGGCACCTGGCCGCCCAGCAGGTCGTTGAGCAGCGGCGCGGAGCCCCGATAGCCCACCACCTCGGCGCGCACCTTGGCGGCGTCGCCCACCATTAGGCCAAAAAAGTGCGGCAGGCTGCCCGTGGCAGGCACGCCGAAGTTGGCCTTGTCGGGGTTGGCGCGTAGCCACGCCATGAGGTGAGGCAGTTCCTTGACCGGCACGGCACTGCCCACGGCCACGCCAAATTCGTAGCTGTTGACATGGCTCACGGGGCGGAAGTCGCGCTCCGGGTCGTAGCCCGCATCGGCGAACACCAGGGGTGCTACCAGCATCACGGCGGGGTTGGCCAGCAGCAGCGTGGGCTGGTTGGCGGGCGCGGCTTTGACAGCCTGGGCCGACAGGCGGCCGCCCGCGCCGGTCTTGTTCTCCACGATCACGGGCGTACCGAGCTTGCTGCCCAGCTTGTCGGCCACGATGCGGGCCACGCGGTCGGTGGCGCCGCCGGGGGCGTAGCCCACCACGATGCGCAGCGGGGTGTCCTGGGCCTGACACAAAGAGGCAGCAAGTGCCAGCGTGGTGGCGACTAAGGATTCAACGAGTTTCCACATGGAACGGCTCCGGTGCGAGATTCAAAAAATGCCTCGATGGGCACGATCAGATGAGTGGATCCACTGTAGGAGGCACACAATCAATTGATCTAAACAATTCTCGCCCGGAAATACCCTGATGCCCGATATAGATCCGGTCCCCGTTCGCTCAACCCTCACCGGCGACGGCCTGATCCATCCAACGACAGCCCATGACCTGCTGATGTATCGCCTCCACCGCCTGCTCGCCGTGGCGGGCAGCCTGGTAGTAAGGCTGTGCGAGGGGGGTTACGGCATCACCCGTCGGGAATGGGGGTTGCTCATGGTGCTCGCGCAACAGCCAGGTCTGCCGCCCGCAGCACTCGCTGAACACTTGGGACTGGACCGCGCTCGAACATCGCGCGCCATCACCTCATTGCTGAACAAACAACTTATCACTCGCAGCACCATGCCAGGGGACCGGCGCCACGCCATGTTGTTTCTGACACCTGCAGGACTGTCGCTCCACGACGAACTTTTCCCGCAAATCAGGGCACTGAACCAGGATCTACTGTCTCAGCTGACACCGGGAGCGGTACGAGCGCTGGATCAGGCGCTGGCCGCCATGCAACAGCAAGCGGAGGCTCTGGTCGCAACGCGCACCGATCTCCCGAGAACTTACCGGCTCAGAGGCGGCCGACAGCAACTTTCGCGTGGCGGTCAAGACTCCACGTGAACTCGCCGCCCAACACCAGGCTCGTGCCTCATGGCCACCCCTCACTTTTCGGTAGTCGAGTACACCTCAAGTAGACGATCCAAATCGGACCGTAGCATTCCATTGGGGTCAATTGCGGCGTCCTTGGGCGAAGACCGCACGCCCGAGGCAATCACACCCGAGGTCACATCGGTGATGGATATCTGGACTTGGTAAAGGTTGCTGTTATTCGCGTATTCCTTGGTGGACGCACAAACGGGTTCACCAGGGTCTGCGAAATAAATCACTGCTGCATCTGTGGCACGCTTGGGCGTACGCAGGTAGCTGGCGTACAACGAAGCCGGCACCGGGGCTTTTTCTGAGCCATTGACGTAATAAGACTCCTCCCAGTCATCGTTTTGCACCACGAGGTTGTATTTGAGCGAGCTGACTTTCAACATCGGATCGCGACCATTGCCAATCGACTCCGCAAATACGTAAAGAATCTTTGTCCCCCGATACAGCACACCGTCAGTGCCAACGATGGTGCAAGCAACAGCATCCAAGTTGGTTGCGGAGTGCACGCCACCAGAGCTGATGTTCTTCAAATCAGCTTGTGCGACGCCAGCAGCCAGCAAAAAACTGCCAACAATCAAGCATTTTTTCAACATACCCTCTCCTCTCCTTTAAAAAACTGGTGTGCCATTGTGCGTACCGTTCTTCACATCCACTCGAGGACGAAGCCGTACATGGCGTTACGTATGCATCGAAAAATAACAGAACAGATACAAATGTCTACCCAAATCTGTGTAATTCGCCTTACGCCCTGCGGCCTTGTGTGGGGTTGTCCAGCGCCTCATCAGCGCCTTAGCCTGCGAAAAGCACATTGAGCCAGTCTGCGCGACGTCCTTCACAATGCTCCGGATTGAGGCACTCCTGATTGCGCCTCCTTGAAGTACGTCAATACCTCCAAAGCCCATGCCATCTCCCTCGACATCGTTGTGGAGCCCCTTGCGCCAACCCGCGTTCCGGGGCCTGTGGATTTGCGGCGGCATATTTTTTGTGGGCAGCGGCATGCAGAGCATGGCGGCGGCCTGGCTCATGGTGGAACTCACGGGTTCGTCGTTCCTGGCTGCTCTGGTGCAGACGGCGGTGTTCATGCCCATGTTTTTGCTGGCCCTCCCTGCCGGCGTGCTGGCAGACACGACCGACCGGCGCCGGTTGATATCGGGCGCACTGCTGGCGCAGGCCGGGGCGTGCGCCTTGCTCACGCTGCTGACGCTGGGGGGCTGGAGTGGCCCGGCGTCGGTGCTGTTTCTGGTGTTCATCTGCGGCTGCTGCACGGCAGTGCTCACACCCGCGTGGAACTCGTCGGTCATCGACCCCGTGCCGCGTGACGAATGGCCCCAGGCCATCACCGCCGTGAGCATTGCCTACAACGCCGCGCGCGCTGTGGGGCCCACGATGGCGGGCCTGGTGTTTGCGCAGCTGGGCGCGGGCTGGGTCTTTGCCGTCACGGTGACCACCACGCTGGTGATGTGGGAGTCCATCCGCCGCTGGCCGCCCAAGGCGCACCCGCCCTCCAAGCTGCCCGCCGAACGCCTGTGGGGCGGCACCCTGAGCGGCCTGCGCTTTGCCTGGCACTCGCGCATGATCCTCGCGCAACTGGTGCGCGTGATGGCCTTCAGCGCAGCGGGCTCGGCCCTGTGGGCGCTGCTGCCGGTGATTGCGCAGCGCCAGCTCGGCACAGGTGCACAGGGTTTTGGTCTGCTCATGGGCTGCCTGGGCACGGGCGCCGTGGCGGTCGGCCTGGTGCTGGGGCGGCTGCGCGCGCGTTTTGGGCTGGAGGCCATCGTCGGCGCCGGTGGTGTGGTGTTTGCGTTGGCCATGCTGGTGGCGGCGCTGACCCACATTGCCTGGGTGGTCTACATCGCCATGCTGTTCGCGGGCGCTGCCTGGATGTCGGCCATGTCCACCTTCAACACCGCCACCCAGGCCAGCGCCCCGCAGTGGGTGCGCTCGCGCGCCGTGGCCATGCACATGGTGGCGGCGCTGGGCGCGTTTGCGATGGGCTCGGCTTTCTGGGGCGCCTCCTCGGACCTGATCGGACTCATGCCTACCCTGTGTGTGGCCGCAGCGCTGATGGGCGCGGGCCTGCTGCTGGCCCGCCCCATGCCGCTGCGCATGGGCGCGCTGCACGAGGTGACCCAGGCCACGCCCTGGGACGAACTCTTCATCGAGGCCGAGCCCCTGCCCGAAGCGGGGCCCGTGGCCGTGGAAGTAGGCTACCGCATTGCCCCCGGCACCGATGCCGCCTTCCTCGACACCATCAGCCGCATGAAAGCCCCGCGCCGCCGCGACGGCGCCACCTTCTGGCGCATCTACAAGGACCTGGGCGAGCCATCGCGCTATGTGGAGCGCTTCATCGTCGAGTCCTGGGCCGACTACCTGCACCAGCGCGCCCGCGCCACCATGGCCGACCAGGCCCTGGAGACCGAAGTGCGTGCGTTTTTGGCGCCGGGCGAAGTCGTGCGGATGTCGCACTACATTGCAGAGCGATAGACGCCCTTGAGCCGACCCGTCGTGGTTTCGGCTTGATGCGCGTCAATTTCCGCAGCCGGATCGGGTGCCGAGGCCGGCGGTCTGCCTGCGACAATCGCACCATGACCTTCGCCCCCCTTGCCAACGACACCTTCCTGCGTGCCTGCCGCCGCCAGGCCACCGACTACACGCCCCTGTGGCTCATGCGCCAGGCGGGGCGCTATCTGCCGGAGTACAAGGCCACGCGCGCCCAGGCGGGCAGCTTCATGGGCCTGGCTACCAATGTCCAGTACGCCACCGAAGTGACCTTGCAGCCGCTGGAGCGTTTCCCACTCGACGCCGCCATCCTGTTCAGTGACATCCTGACCGTGCCAGACGCCATGGGCCTGGGCCTGTCCTTTGCCGAGGGCGAAGGCCCGCGCTTTGCCAAAGTGGTGCGCGACGAAGCGGCCGTGGCCGAACTGGCCGTGCCCGATATGGACAAGCTGCGCTACGTGTTCGACGCCGTCACCAGCATCCGCAAGGCCATCAATGGGCGTGTTCCTTTGATTGGCTTCTCGGGCAGCCCCTGGACACTGGCCTGCTACATGGTCGAGGGCAAGGGATCGGACGACTACCGCCTGGTCAAGAGCCTGATGTACGCCCGCCCCGACCTGATGCACCGCATCCTGGCCATCAATGCCGACAGCGTGGCCGCATACCTCAACGCCCAGATCGACGCGGGCGCACAGGCCGTAATGATTTTTGACAGCTGGGGCGGCGTGCTGGCCGACGGTGCCTTCCAGGAGTTCAGCCTGGCTTACACCAAGCGCGTGCTGGCACAGCTCAAGCGCACCGGCGTGGATGGCACCGATGTGCCGCGCATTGTCTTCACCAAAGGCGGCGGCATCTGGCTGGAGGACATGAAAGACATCGACTGCGAGGTGCTGGGCCTGGACTGGACGGCCAACCTGGGCAAGGCGCGCGCCATCGTCGGCGGCCAGGTGGGCGGCCCCGGCAAGGCGCTGCAGGGGAACATCGACCCCAACGTGCTGTTTGCGCCGCCTGCGCAGATCGTCACCCAGGTGCATGCCGTGCTCGACAGCTTTGGCAAGCCCCACACCGACCGCAACACCACCGGCCCCACGCACATCTTCAACCTGGGCCACGGCATCAGCCAGTTCACCCCGCCCGAGCATGTGGCGGCATTGGTGGAGGCTGTGCACAGCCACTCGCGCGCGCAGCGCCAGGGCTGACACCCCGGGCGAGGCATCCAGACCGCCCGGCACACCGCGCAGGGACCAGGTGATGGCAACGGAACACCCCGTACCGCCGCCAGCGGAGTCCCCCACTGGCCCGCAGGCACTGCCCGCCTCGGCCCTGCAATCCCCACCCCGCGCGCTCGCAGACTGCGTGCGCGCCTTTTTCTGGCGCGACCTGGGCCGCCAGCCGCCCCACACGCCAGCGGACACGCGCGTGCCGCCCAGCCCCTACCCCGGCATCATCTGGCTCACGCGGGGCACGGCCCAGCTCGTGGAATGTGCGGGCGCGACCGCCGCAGCGGCCATGCCGGCCATCACGCTGTCGGGCGCCCACCGGCATCCCTACCACTCGGTCTCCTCCCGTGATGGTGATTCGTTCTGCCTGGCGTTCCAGCCCGGCGCGCTCGGGCTGCTTACCGGGCAGGACCTTGCGCCGCTGACCGACCGGGTCACGGACGCAACGACCTGGCTGCCCGCGGCCTGGCACCCTTTCCTCGCGGCCGTCCACGCGGCGCCTGACCACGGGGTGCGTCAGGCGCTGTGCGTGGACTTCCTCACCCCACGCTGGGCGGTCGTGGCCGACCGGCATGCTGCCTGGTTGCAGGTGTTGCACCAGGCTTGGCAGCGCGGCGCACGCCAGGCCCTGGCCTCTGCGCTGGACTGGACGCCCCGGCACCTGCAGCGCCGCACCCGGCAGCTGGCGGGCCTGCGGCCTGGCGAGATCGAACGCATGCTGCGCGCCGAACATGCCCTGCTGGCCATGCGCGACGGCAACGCCGGTGCCCTCGATGCCGCGCTGCGCCATGGCTACGCCGACCAGGCGCATTTCAGCCGCGAGGCGCGCGCCCTGTTCGAAAAGCCCCCCGCAGCGCTGAAGGCCCACACCCAGCAGCCGGGCGACGATGCGGACTGGCTGCTGCGGCGCAGTTGAAGCCGCCGCCCGCTGGAGACTGCCGATTACCGCTGGATCACCTGGGGCCGCTTGATCTTGGCCTGCAGCTGCAGGATGCCGTAGAGCAGCGCCTCGGCTGTGGGCGGGCAGCCGGGCACATACACATCCACGGGCACGATGCGGTCACAACCCCGCACCACCGAATAGCTGTAGTGGTAATAGCCGCCGCCGTTGGCGCATGAGCCCATGGAGATCACGTAGCGCGGCTCGGGCATCTGGTCGTAGACCTTGCGGATGGCGGGCGCCATCTTGTTGGTCAGGGTGCCGGCCACGATCATCAGATCGCTGTGGCGCGGGCTGGAGCGCGGGATGATGCCGAAGCGGTCCAGGTCGTAACGCGCCATGGCGGCGTGCATCATCTCGACCGCGCAGCAGGCCAGCCCGAAGGTCATGAACCACAGGCTGTCGGTGCGTGCCGCCTGCACCACCTCGTCCAGCCGGGCCAGCACAAAACCGTCGCGCTCCATGGTGGGCGCATCTGCCATGGGGGAAGAAGAGTAAGTAGCCATGGCGGCATCGTCGCCACAAGTCGCCGCGCCGTCTTGAAGCAAAGCGACATGGACCGCTGTGACACCAAGAACGCCAGACACTCCGGGCCCTGCGACAATCCCCGGGCATTTCGCAGCAGATCCGGCGTCCCCGCCAGCGCACTTATGCACAAAATTGGAGCATCCTCGTACTAGGCGCGACTTCGTACGGCAACTTGCAAACAAACCTCGCCACGACGCTAAGTGCTTGATTTATATGGCGTTAAATCCCCTGCTTTTTTGACAGGCAATCCAGCCAAAGCACGAATTGACAAGGACTTGCGGAGCAAACCCAAGGGATATCAACAAAGTTATCCACAGAAATTCTGAATTTCTTACAAATTCCTTGTCAAATCAAGCACTTGCAGGCCATATCGAAGAAACGCATGAACATGGACTCACGCCGCTAGCACAAAAAGGGGGCAACCTGTCCTCTTGACGAAGTCCTGCTGTCCGACTTATGCACACAAAACGTGATGCAGCGCAACATGAAGACGCTGAATCGGCCTAGCACAAAAATCTGGGGCAAATTTCTTCAGATGATTGATTCATAACGATTTTTTTGGAGTGCTGTATTTCCGGGCAATCTGTTCGCAGCCAGCATTCATGCGGCTTGGGCGGGGGTCGGGACAGGATGTCAACAAAGTTATCCACAGAAATCCGGGATTACTCACACACCCACAGCAAATCAAGCACTTAGCCGCCAAAGCTCCAGATCACATCCACAACGCGCACTAAGCCTATTTCTCCTCCATAGCTCGTGTCTATGCCCTCCTCCCTCGTCCACGTTGCCCTGCAGACGCCATCGCACAGCGGAGTCGGCGACCTGCTGAGCTACGCCAGTGAGCGCCCGCTCTCACCGGGTACGCTGGTGCGGGTGCCCTTGGGCACGCGCGAAGTGCTGGGCGTGGTGTGGGACGCCGACGAAGCCCCCGGTGAGCTGCCCGATGGCGCCACGCTGCGCCCCATTGCAGGTGTGCTGGAGGGCGTGGCGCCCCTGGATGCGTCCTGGCGCCGTCTGGTGGGGTTTGCAGCACGCTACTACCAGCGCGCCTTGGGCGAGGTGGCCCTGGCGGCCCTGCCCCCTCAACTGCGCGACCTGCGCCCCGAGCAGTTGGCACGGCGGCTGCGGCGCCCGGCCAAGGGCGCAGGAGACACCTCACGCACTATTGAAAACATAGCACTCAGCGCAGAACAAGAAAGCGCCAGGGCCCGAATTTCCTCAGAAAAAGGGCCTTTCCTGCTGTTTGGCAGCACCGGCAGTGGCAAGACCGAGGTGTATCTGCGTTGCGTGCAAGAGATGCTGGAGACCGACCCCACCGCCCAGGCGCTGGTCATGGTGCCCGAGATCAACCTCACCCCCCAGCTGGAAGAGCGCTTTGCAGGCCGCTTCGCTCCGCGCTTCGGACCCGGTGCCGTGGCTTCGCTGCACAGCGGCATGACCAACCCGCAACGCCTGGCCAGCTGGCTGGCCGCGCACAGCGGCAGCGCACGCATCGTGCTGGGCACGCGCATGGCGGTGTTCGCCAGCCTGCCCGGCCTGAAGCTCATCGTGGTGGATGAAGAGCACGACCCCAGCTACAAGCAGCAGGAGGGCGCGCGCTACTCCGCGCGCGACCTGGCCATCTGGCGCGGACGCGAGCAGGGCGCGAAGGTGATCCTGGGCTCCGCCACGCCGTCGCTGGAGAGCTGGTACGCCAGCCGCCCGGCCACGGCCGAAGACCCAGAAGGTGGCCGCTACGTGCGGCTACACATGCCCAGCCGCATTGGCGCCGGTGCCCTGGCCCGTGTGCGCCGGGTGGACATGAACCAGCAGCCCCGCCGCACCGTGTTCAGCGCGCCGCTGCTGCAGGCCATTACCGAACGCGTGGCGCGTGGCGAGCAGAGCATGATCTTGCTGAACCGCCGGGGCTACGCGCCCGTGCTGCACTGTGTGGACTGCGGCTGGAAGAGCGACTGCCCGCACTGCAGCGCGCACCAGGTGTTCCACAAGACTGACCGTACCCTGCGCTGCCACCACTGCGGCCACACGGTGCGCGTGCCGTTTCACTGCCCGACCTGCGGCAGCCCCGACATCCACCCCATGGGCAAGGGCACCGAGCAGCTCGAAGAACAGCTCGGCACGCTGCTGCGGGAGGTGCTGCGACCCGACCGCACGCCCGCCCGCATCGCCCGCATCGACGCCGACACCACCAAGGCCAAGGGCGCGCTGGAGGCGCAGTTGGCACAGGTGCATTCTGGCGAGGTGGATGTGCTGGTGGGCACGCAGATGATTGCCAAGGGGCACGACTTTCGGCGCATCACGCTGGTGGCTGCGGTGCAGCCCGACGGCGCACTGTTCAGCAGCGACTTCCGCGCCGCCGAGCGGCTGTTTGCACTGCTGATGCAGGCAGCGGGCCGCGCCGGGCGCGACGCCGCCTACATGGCCGCACAAGCGGTGCATGGCACGCAGCCCGAGATGTGGGTGCAGAGCTTTCACCCCCAGCACGCCGTGTTCGAGGCGCTGCGCAAGCACGACTACGAAGCTTTTGCCGCCCAGCAGCTCAAGGAGCGCGAAGAGGCCGCCATGCCCCCGTTCTCGTACCAGGCGCTGGTGCGGGCCGATGCGCGCACGCAGGAGGTGGCGCAGGGCTTTCTGACTGCGGCCACCGCCGCCGCCCACGCCGCGCAGTTGCCGGGTTTGCCCGATGGCACGGTGATCCTGTTCCCGCCTGTGCCGCTCACGATCCAGCGCGTCGCCAATGTCGAGCGCGCCCAAATGCTGATGGAAAGCAGCAGCCGCGCCACCTTGCAGCGCTTTCTGGCCGCATGGCAGCCGATATTGCAAGCCACACGCAGCCAGCCGGAGCACAAGGGGCTGATCCGCTGGCTGGTGGATGTGGACCCGCTGGCGATCTGACCTACGTCAGCCTGGCAAACCGTCGTTGTACACCTTGATATAGCAGATACCGTTGGGCTGAAGCACGAGACCCACGGTACATTCCGGCGTAAAGCCTGTAGGTGGAAGCAATGTCAACCCGGTGATCACACTGACTCCCGTCACCCGCTGCGGGCGATCTGTCAGATTCTGAGCGGTGTAGATGTGGAAATAATCCCCGAAGAACAGCTCCGTGCTGTGAGGAATGTTGGCAACACCGCCTGGCGGCTGATCCAGTGCGATCTCTACGGGCGCCGGCTCTGCAACCGCAGGACGATTCCAGAAGGCCGCAGACAAGGCTCCACAAGCTACAAGACCCAAAGCCCACATCTTCAGCACCCGCCGGTTCTGCGCGCGGATCGCGTAAAGGGCCACGGCAGCCAATACAACCGCCATGCCGATCAGGGCCCACTCGGACATCGTTGGCACATTCGAGGCCGCAAAGGGTGCATAGGAGACACTCCCCATGGATTGGGCTGCTGCCCTCTGCGCCACCAGCAATCCCAGGACCATCGCAGCAACAGACCTTGCACCCAACAAAACTCGCGTCATTCTGAATTCCCTCAATGTAAATCCACAATTGTTACAAGGGTTTATTGGCTCAGCAAGCAAGTTATTGCCATTCGCGCACGCCATCATTTGCGCATTGCTTTCGTCCACAGGAGACAACGATGACCCCTGATCACTTCACCGAACTTCTCGCCCAGGAAGGTTTCGCTGAGCCCGTCCTTGTCGAGCGTGAAGCCAATGGATCCTGGGACGAGCACTCCCATCCTCTCGAGGCCAAGGCACTCATTCTTTCGGGGGAAATCCGCATCTGCACCGCGAACGGGTCAGAGCACACCTTCCGCAAGGGCGACGTGTTTCATCTGAAGGCCCATGAACCTCACTCGGAGTTCTACGGACCGACCGGCGTGTGCTATCTGGCGGGCCGTAAGGTCGGCATCTGAGCGCTTTGCCACAGTGGGGCTGGCCCCTCAGACGCCTGCACCGAGCGCGCTACCGCTAAAAACTTGCGTTCAACGGGCCTAGCCTCAATACTGCGGCCTTCAAACGGCACTCGTTGGCGCCCGAGTGCAAACCCGAGGGCCTTCCGTTGTAGCAAGGAGGTTGCTTCTCGCCTTGCGTCGCTCCTTATTGAGAAAGCCCAAGTCATGACAGCAACAATTGTTCGTGCACTCATTGTGTTGTCTCTTATGGCGGTGGGCGTCTCTGCAAGCGCCCAGAACCTCCTTGCCAATGGCAATTTTGAATCGGGGCTGGCAGGCTGGAATACATGGACGGCGCCGCCCGGCTTCTGGGACGGGGCCTGGATACACAGCAACGACTGCGATATCTGGGTCCCAACCGTGTGTCCTTTCGGTAGTGGCGGTACGTCCCATTCCCAGAAGAAGGGTAGCGGTGCTGGCAATGCACACGGGGGCCTTTTCCAAACTCTCGCTGTTACCCCGGGTCGTGTGTACAGACTTCGGGGGATGTGGTCGGGGGGCGTGACCGGTAACGCGGCTGGCAACGCCAGCTGGTGGGAAGTTGTGGCTTACAACGGCGCTGTGGGGGCGGCGACCATCGACGCAGCTCCCGGTCCCATGGATGTGTTGATAGCCCGTCGCGAGGTATCAAATCTTGCGCTCAATGGCGTCTTTCAGTTTCAGTGGGAACCTTTTAGCGGCACTTTCACAGCCTCGTCTAACCAAGTAACCATTGCACTGAAGACTGGCAGCTTTTTCACCCTCGATGCAGCTGGCTACCACGATGACCTTGTGCTTGAGGAGGTGACGGCAGTCCCTGTCAACGCCTCCTGGGCTTTGATGACTCTCGCACTCGCTTTGTTCGCTACCGCCATGTGGCGGTACCGCAGCCACATGGCCCGCAAGTAGACTCCCTACTGATTTGAGGCAAAGCCCCTGCTGGAGACTCCACAAGCCAGCCCCATACGTTACGAGCCACTCCCCTTATGCTGTCAGGTGAGCAGCGCTACTGCGGCGGAGAAGCTCAGGAACGCCAGCGCGGTGGACACCAAGATGATGCGCGCCACCCGCCCGTTGTTGGCGCCGAATTTCTCGGCCAGCAGCGACACGTTGCTGGCGCTGGGCAGCGCCGCCAGCAGCACCATCACCGTGAGCGCAAAGGGCGTGAGCGGCACCCCCAGCGCCATGGCCGCCGTGCCTGCGCCCCACACCAGCAGCGGGTGCACCAGCAGCTTGGCCAGCGCCACCGGCACGTAGTCCCGTGCAGGGACCTGCTCGTGCTGGTTCATCTGCGAGCGGGCCAGCACGGCCCCAATGGTGAACAGCGCGACGGGCGAGGCCGCGTCGGCCAGCATGGCGATGGTCTTGTCCACCGGACCCGGCAACTTGAACTGCAGCGCCGATGCGAGCGCGCCCAGCGCAATCGACCAGGGCATGGGGTTGGTGGCCATGCCCCTGAAAGCACTTTTCAGCGCCACGCCCACGCCGTGGGTGCCCGCCCCATCGAGGCGCGACAGCGCAATACACAGTGAACTGGTGATGACCATGTCCACCACGATGGTGACGATGGCAGGGCCCGCGCTCTGGGCACCCAAGAGGGCCACCAGCAGCGGCACACCCATGAAGCCCGTGTTCGGGAAAGCCGCCACCAGCGCACCAAAGGCCGCGTCGTTCCAGCCGATGCGCGCGTTGCGCGTAAGCGCCACCGTGGCGCCCACCATGACCAGCGCACACAGCACATACACGCCGGCCACGGCCGGGTCCAGCAGTTGGTGGATGGGTGTGCTGGCGCCAAAGCGGTACAACATGCACGGTAGCGCAAAGTACAGCACGAAGGCGTTAAGGCCCGGGATGGCAGGTTGCGGCAGCACGCCGCGCCGTGCGGCGAGGTAGCCACAAAGCACGAGCGCAAAGAAGGGGAAGGTGACGAGCAGGACGGACAGCACAGCCCGATTGTCCTTGTTGCGCCAGCAGCCAGGGTCTGCGGCGCCCGGGGTGGTCAGCGCAAAGTCAGGTGGGTGGGCTCGCGGGTGGCGAGCGCAGGCATCCGCTTTTTGTTATTGCTTGCGCTGGATGATCAGGTTGCGCTTGGCATCTTCCGGGTAGGCAAAGGTGATGGCGCCGTTCTTGACCATGCCCATGACCAGCATGTTGCGCGTGATCGCGTCCTTGTCCTGCGCGCTGAAGGGCTTGTCGTAGGTGGTGACCACGCCGTAGTAGGTCTTCATCTTGCCCTCCAGCGATTCCTTGATGGCCTTGCCGTTCAGGTTGCCGTCGCGGATGCCGAGGAACGAGTACATCAAAAGATAGGTGGCGTCGTAGGCGTTGGCTGCCGCCATGGGCACAGCCACCTTGCCTTGGTACTTGCGGGTGTAGCTCGACAGGAACGATGCACGGCGCTCATTGCTGGGCTCGGCGATGAAGGTCTGCACCATCAGCGCGCCCTCGGCCGCGTCCTTGGCGCCTTCGAGGAAGAAGGGGAAGGACAGCGGCCACGGCCCCACCTGCGGCACCTTCCAGCCCAGCGCCTTCTTGCCGTTGGCAATGGTGGCGTTCTCCGGCCCCACGGTGTAGCTGTAGACCACGTTGGCACCCGCGTTGCGCGCCGCAGTCAGCTCGGCCGTCAGGTCCTTCACCCCCAGGTCAAAGCGCGCCACATGCACGGGCTTGAGGTTCTTGGCGGCCAGTGCGGCCACCACATCGTTGTAGCCGCCTTCGCCATAGCCGGTCTTGTCGGCAAAGATGGCGACCTTGTCCCAGCCGCGTTTGACGATGTCGTCCACCAGGAAGGGCGCCTGGATCGCGTCGCGCGCCTGCACGCGGAAGATGTAGCTGTCGGGCGCGGGATATTTGGCCGTCACGGCCGTGCCTGTGGCGCAGGGCACGATGAGCGGGCTTTTGGCGTCCTGGAACAGGTCGATGGCCTTGAGCGCCACGCCGGTGTTGCAAAAGCCAATGGTGGCGACCACTTTCTCATTGAGCAGTTCCTGCGACACCTTGCGGCCTTGATCGGGGTCGGCCCTGTCGTCCTTGATGACCAGCTCCAGCGGGCGGCCCAGGTAGCCACCCACGGCATTGATCTCGTCCACCGCCAGCTTGATGCCATTGAGCATGGGCACGCCAAAGTCGGCCGACGGCCCCGTGAACGGCCCCACCACGCCGATGCGCGCGGGGGCGTTGCCCCCCACCTGCGCATGCGCCACCCGTGGCAGCAACGCCGCACCCGCCAGCACACCGGCAGCCGCCAGGGCGGACCAGGCGGTCCATGCAGGCAGTGGCAACCGACGGCGGCCCGCCCGGGGCGCGGCGGCAGTCAGAGCGATGGAAGGCGGGGTGGCAGGGTTCATGGCGGTGCTCGGTTCACAACACTCCCCTCCCGGCAAAGGGAAGGACTCGCCAACCAGTATCAAATTGTGAAAACAAAGCCCCTAGCGGGGTTTCCCGGAGCACAGGGCCCGCGCACGGGTCCGGCAGCGGCCCCGTCAGCAGCCTGTCAGGCGCTCGTCGCGCATGGGGCGGCGGCCGATACCCTCGCACCGCAGCTGCCAGGGGCGCGCCGGTATCATTGCGCCCTTGCGCGGCACACCCCTCGGTTTGCACCCCGCGCCCGTGGCGCCCACCGCCCCGCGCCCTGCCCGGTTTCCGCCCTCCGCCCCTTCCTGCCCTCACCCTCTCCATGTCTGCCGGTCTCAATCTCGCCCAGCTCCAGGCTGTCCACTACACCGACGGGGCCTGCCTCGTGCTGGCAGGCGCGGGCTCGGGCAAGACACGGGTGATCACGATGAAGATCGCCCACATGATCGAAAAGGGCATGGACCCCAAACGCATCGCGGCCATCACCTTCACCAACAAAGCCGCCGCCGAGATGCGCGAGCGCGCCAAGGGCCTCATCGGCCGGCGCGCCAAGGATGTGCTGGTGTGCACCTTCCACGCGCTGGGGGTGCGTATGGTGCGCGAGGACGGCCATGTGCTGGGCCTGAAGCCCCAATTCAGCATCCTCGATGCCGATGACGTGACGGGTATCCTGAAAGAAGCCTCGGGCGGCACCACCGACATGGCCACGGCGCGCCAGTGGCAGTGGGTGATCAGCAAGTGGAAGAACATGGGTCTGACCTCCGAACAGGCCCTGGCCCAGGCGGCGGACGACAACGAACGCATCATCGCCACGCTGATGGCCCGTTATGAAGAGCGCCTGGCGGCCTACCAGAGCGTGGACTTTGACGACCTGATCGGCATGCCGCTGCGGCTGCTGCGCGACTTCCCGGAGGTGCGTGCCAAGTGGCAGGCGGCCCTGGGCCATGTGCTGGTGGACGAGTACCAGGACACCAACGCCACGCAGTACGAGCTGCTCAAGCTGCTGGTGGGCGAAAAGGGACATTTCACCGCTGTGGGCGACGACGACCAGTCCATCTACGGCTGGCGCGGCGCCACGCTGGACAACCTCAAGAAGTTGCCGGTGGACTACCCCCACCTCAAGGTCATCAAGCTGGAGCAAAACTACCGCTCCACCAGCGCCATCCTGCGTGCGGCCAACAACGTGATCGGGCCCAACCCCAAGCTGTTCCCCAAAACCCTGTTCAGCGAACTGGGCGAGGGCGAGCCGGTGCGTGTGGTCGATGCCGACAACGAGGAGCACGAAGCCGAGCGCGCCGTGGCCCGCATCCAGAGCCTGCGCGCGGCCAGCAACCCGCCGCCGGACTGGAAGAGCTTCGCCATCCTGTACCGCGCCAACCACCAGGCCAAGCCGTTCGAGAAGGCACTGCGCAAGGCCAACATTCCCTACAAGGTCTCGGGCGGCACGAGCTTTTTTGACCGCGCCGAAATCAAGGATCTGTGCGCCTGGTTTCGCCTCTGGATCAACAACGACGATGACCCGGCGTTTTTGCGCGCCATCACCACGCCCAAGCGTGGCATCGGCCACACCACACTGGCATCGCTGGGGGCCTTTGCCACCCAGCACAAGCAAAGCATGTTCGGCGCGCTGTTCAACGGCATGCTGCCTGCCGCTGTGCCCAAGCGCGCCATGGACGGCCTGCACGAGTTTGGCCGCTACATCAATTACCTGGAGTACAGCGCCCGCCGCACCCATGGCGCCGAAGAGGCCCGCGCCTTTTTGAACGAATGGCTCAAGGAAATCGGCTACGAGCAGCACCTGTACGACAACGAAGACAGCGAAAAAGTGGCGGCCGCCCGCTGGAGCAACGTGATGGAGTTCTGCGACTGGATGGCCCAGCGCGCGGGCGGGCAGATCGACGATACGGCCGGTGCCGTGGTGGCCAAGGAGACCAAGAGCCTGCTGGAGGTGTCGCAGACCATTGCACTGCTCTCCACCATCAGCGAGCGCGAGCAGGAGCAGGACATGGTCACGCTCTCGACTCTGCACGCCAGCAAGGGGCTGGAGTGGCCGCATGTGGTGCTGGTAGGTGTGACCGAGGGCATGCTGCCCTTCAAGCTGGACGACGACGAAGGCCGCCAGCAGAAGGTGACCGACGACGTGCTGCAGCGCCTGCAGGAAGAGCGCCGCCTGATGTACGTGGGCATCACCCGCGCCCAGCGCACCTTGGCCGTGAGCTGGACCAAGCGCCGCAAGAAGGGCCGCGAAATGGTGGCCGCACAGCCCAGCCGCTTCATCGCCGAAATGGGCCTGGACAAGACCACCGCCCGCGAAGACCCGCGCGAAAAGCTCAAGGCCCTGCGCGCCGAATTTGCTGCCAAGGCCCAGGCCACCACTGCGGCCAACGCGGCTGCGGCCGCCAACCCGGCGCCCACTGCTTGAGAGGGCGTACGCACATGGCACAACACCCCGCCACCGATACCACCCTACGCCCCGCCCTGCCCCGTGGCCGCAGCGCCTGGGGCATTGCTGCGCTTTTGATAGCTATCAGCGCTTGTCCTACAAGCGCCATCGGCCAAAAAGGTCCACAATCCACCGCGGCATGCCCAACGGCGGCAGACATGGACCACCAACACCTGCAGGGCCAATGGCGCGCCGAGCTGCAGGCCCCTGCGCCGGGGGACCAGCCCACCTCAGCCACGCTGCAACTGGGCCCGCACCCCGAGCTGGCACAGAGCGTGCGTGGCACCGTGGTGCGCGGCGGCACCACGGCCCAGGTCAGTGGTGACGTCGATGGCGGCGACCTGACCCTGGAAGAATCGATCAACGGCACCAACATCAGCGCCACCTGGACAGGCCAGGTGGTCGATGGAAGTTGCGGCAAGGAAATACGCGGAACATGGAACAACGCCCACCCCACCCCCACCACGCCGTCGGCACCGTTTGTGCTGCGCAAACAGGCGGTCTGGCAATGAGCGCTGCAACGCGCGTGCCCGCTGCGCCCCATCGGCACCGCTCGCTGGCCCTGCTGCTGCTGGCCGCCCTGGCCCCGGCCGGCGCGGCGCTGGCGCAATCAGCCCCAGCCACAGCCACTGGCGCCGCAACAGGGACCGACGCCGCCCTGCGCCGCTGCACCGCCCTGTCCAGCGACAACCAGGCGCGCCTGGCCTGCTTTGATGCCTGGGCGGCCGACCAGGCGCAGGCAGCTCCTGCGGGTGGGCAGGCCTGGCAAGCCCCGGCGGCATCAGCCAACGCCAGCGGTGCAACGTCCTCGTCGGCCGTGCCACCACCGGTGGACGCCACGCTGCCCGCCACGCGCATCATCGACGTGGCCCGCACCGAAGGCTGCCGCGACCCGCAGTACAGCGACCTCTCCCGCTTCTGGGAGCTGGAGACGGGCACGGACTGCGGCACGTTCAGCTTCCGCGGCTACCGCCCGATCACGGTGTCGGTGGTGGCATCGAGCAGCGTGAACCGCCAGCCCACGTCGGATGCCGACGGCAACTCGGCCACCGACTCCACGCCGTACCGCCGCACTGAAAACCGCATCCAGCTGTCCGTGCGTACCAAGATCGCCCAGGGCATGCTGACCCAGGGCCACCCCACGCTCAAGGACTCGCTGTGGTTTGGCTACACGCAGCAGTCGTACTGGCAGCTGTTCACGCCCGAGATCTCGCGCCCCTTCCGCGCCACCGACCACGAGCCCGAGCTGATGTACGTGTACCCCACCACGGCGCAACTGCCGTTTGGCTGGAAGTGGCGCTACAGCGGCATCGGCCTGGTGCACCAGTCCAACGGCCAGAGCAAACCCCTGTCGCGCAGCTGGAACCGCGCGTACCTGATGACCGGCATCGAGCTGGACAACCGCTTCAGCGTGAACGCTCGCATCTGGAAGCGCATCCCCGAAAGCGCGGGCAGCGACGACAACCCGGGCATCAGCGACTACATCGGCCGGGGCGAACTGTCGCTGCTGTGGAACGTGAACAAGGACAACACCCTGGGCGCCACCGTGCGCCACACGCTGGCCAGCAGCGACCGGGGCTCGGTGCGCGTGGAGTGGCTGCAGGCCCTGGGTTCCGGCCTGTTTGGCAGCAAGAGCAACCTGCGCCTGCACACCTCGCTGTTCAGCGGCTATGGCGACAGCATGATCGATTACAACCGCAAGCGCACGGTGTTCAGCGTGGGGTTGAGTCTGGTGGATTTCTAGAGGCCATCCCCCTGAGGCGCTGAGCGCCTTCACCTCTTCACTCGAACGGCTGCGCCGTTCGGGAAGGGGGACGCAGCCCTCGCGGCGGGGCGGCCCTTGCTTGGCTGCACTGGCTTAGGCAGCGCCAGTTGCGTACACCTCCTCCGGTAGAAATGCCGAGCGCAGCCTGGAGCCAGACGGGCCAAATGCCGCGCTCACAACTCGTTACGACATCCTCCTCAAGTTTCCCTGGATGGCACCGACGTGCGGCCACAATGTCACGCGCACAGAAACCGGCGTGGCCCCCAGTGAGAGGCGTTCAAAAAGAGCCCCTTTCCCACCGTTTTACCTGCCATTGCCTGCAGCGTGCCCCTCGACAATGCCGACAAAGAGGAACACACCCATGGACATGCAATACCAGCTCAAGGCAGGCAGCTATTACCTGTATGACATGCGCGAGGCGCCCAGCGCCGTCACGGGTGAACGCCGCTTCAAGCTCAAGACCGACACCGTGGCCATCGCGTTCGACAAGCACACGGGCGAGGTGCACCAGCATGGCAGCCCCACGCGCATCCAGTCGTGGGCCAACAACACCCGCCGCCGCCTGCGCGCCGCCGGGGCGCAGGACGTGGCCAACGACATCGTGGTGGTGTCGGGCCCACTGCCCGTGGATGAACTCAACAAGTGCCTGTGGGTGCGCGGCTATGTGCGCCGCATGTTCTCGCGCCTGGCCACCCTGCCCCATGGCAAGCTGCAGCGCCCGGCGGCCGAGCCGTTCCGCAAGGCGGCCTGAGCCCGACGCCTCTTCATCCCGTTCCCCCTCAGGGCCGCGCACAGCGGCCCCGGTCGTTTTGGGGGGCCGAAACGCTTCAGGGCCTCAGACCTCGGCGTCCTCGGCCACGTCGCTGTCTGCGCCCTCCAGCACCTCGGCGTGTTTGACGATGGTCACCGGCACGGGGCTGGCATGCGCCACCTCCTGCGACACCGACCCGAGCAGCGCGCTGGTGATGGCGCCCTGCCCCTTGGCGCCGATGATGACCATGTCGCAGCCCGAGCGCTCGATCATGTCCACCAGCGTGTGCGCCACATCACCCACCCCCACATCGGTTTCGTAGGCCACCCCGGCGGCATCGAGCAGCGCGCGCGCTGGCGCCATCAAATGCTGGCCCGCCTCCAGGCTGGCGGCGGCGATCAGGTCGGGGTCACGGGTGGTCACCAGTTCGTACAGCGTGGCGGGCTCCTGCACGTTGGCCAGCACCATCGTGGCCTGGAGCCCCTGGCGCACCAGCGCCAGCGCGTGGTGCACGCCATCCAGGGAGAGTTCGGAGCCGTCCACGGCGATGAGGATCTTGAGCATGGGGTTCTCCTTGAGTGAGTACAGACCAGTGTAGCGACGCCATCGACCAGCGCCAGTCCAATCCCTTGCGGCAGGTCAGCCCGGCCCGTCTGGGACAATGCGCCCCATCATGCTGCAGTTCGACCTCCTCAAAACCGACCCCTCTAGCCACGCACGCCGTGGCCAGCTCACGCTCAACCACGGCGTGGTGCAGACCCCCATCTTCATGCCCGTGGGCACCTATGGCACCGTCAAGGGCGTCATGCCGCGCAGCCTGCACGACATGGGCGCGCAAATCATCCTGGGCAACACCTTCCACCTGTGGATGCGCCCGGGCCTGGACGTGATGCAGAGCTTTGGCGGCCTGCACGGCTTTGAAAAGTGGGACAAGCCCATCCTCACCGACTCCGGCGGTTTCCAGGTCTGGAGCCTGGGCGCCATGCGCAAGATCACCGAAGAGGGCGTGACCTTTGCCAGCCCCGTGAATGGCGACAAGCTCTTCATGTCGCCCGAGGTGAGCATGCAGATCCAGACCACGCTCAACTCCGACATCGTGATGCAGCTCGACGAGTGCACGCCGTACGAAACCAAGGGCCACAAGACCACCGAGGCCGAGGCCCGCAAGAGCATGGAAATGAGCCTGCGCTGGGCAAAACGCAGCCAGGACGAATTCCACCGCCTGAACAACCCGAACGCGCTCTTTGGCATCGTGCAGGGTGGCATGTTCAAGAACCTGCGCCAGGAGTCTCTGGAGCGCCTGGTCGAGATGGACTTCCCCGGCTACGCCGTGGGTGGTGTGAGCGTGGGCGAGCCCAAGGACGAGATGCTGGACATCATGGCCCACACGCCCCACCGCCTGCCCGCGCACAAGCCCCGCTACCTGATGGGCGTGGGCACGCCCGAAGACCTGGTGCAGGGCGTGGCCGACGGTGTGGACATGTTCGACTGCGTGATGCCCACCCGCAACGCACGCAACGGCACGATGTTCACGCGCTTTGGCGACCTGAAGATCCGCAACGCCCGCCACAAGGCCGACCACAAGCCCATGGACACCAGCTGCACCTGCTACGCCTGCGCAGGCAGCTCGGGTGTGTCGTGGGACGACGGCGGGCGCGAAGGCTTCAGTCGTGCCTACCTGCACCACCTGGACCGCTGCGGCGAGATGCTGGGCCCCATGCTCACCACCGTGCACAACCTTCACTACTACCTGAACCTGATGCGCGAGGTGCGCGAGTCGCTGGAGGCCGGCACCTTTGCCCAGTTCCGCGCGCAGTTCAAGGCCGACCGGGCGCGCGGCGTATGAGCGGCAGATTCGCTCCCCACCAGCTTGCTATGTTTTAAATAGCACACCAGGCATGATCCACTAGCGCATCGGGCCAAATCATTCCAAAAATCCTGCGCCATCTGCTGCACTGGCCCCTGCGGGCCCTCACGGGCCTGGGCAGCGGCCTGCTCGCCCTGCTGATCCTGTTCGAGGAATGGGGGTGGGAGCCATTGCAGCGCCTGCTGGCGCGCATCGGCCGCTGGCCGGGCCTGCGCTGGATCGAGGGCTGGGTGCGCTCCCTCCCGCCCTGGGCGGCGGTGGCCCTGTTTGCGCTGCCCACCGCGCTGCTGCTGCCGATCAAGCTGCTGGCGCTCTGGGCCATCGGGCGCGGGCATGTGGTGCTGGGCATGCTCGTCATCGTGCTGGCCAAGGTGGTGGGCACGGCGGTGGTGGCGCGGCTGTTCACCCTCACGCAACCTGCGCTGATGCAACTGCGCTGGTTTGCCTGGACCCACGCGCACTGGATGCAGCTTAAGCACGCCGTGCTGGAGCGTGCCCGCGCGTCGTGGGCCTGGCGCGTGGCGCGGGTGATCCAGCGGCAGTGGAAGAAGCGGTGGCGCCAGCGCTGAGGAGCCCCCCCCCCGGAATCCACCCTGCGCCGCGCTGGCATCTGTCACCTGTCACTTCTTTCGGCCACCATACGGGGGGACGGAGACCACCCGATCTGATCCGCTCCAACAACTGCCATCACACGACCGCCACGCAGCGCCATGGGTTTACAGCTTGACCTCCCCACCGTCCTCCTGCTCTACAAGACCGCTCTGGTCGCCGGCGCGCTGAGCATCTTCCATGTCAGCCCGCATTCCTGCCGTCCGCAAGGGCTCCGGCCGCTGGCGGCGGCCTACCTGCTTCTGGCCGTGGGCGCCGAGCTGGCGGGCCAGGGCGAATACAAAGTGCTGCCCCAGTGGCTGTGGACACACACCAGCCTGCTGCTGGGCACGCTGGGCTATGCGCTGTTCTGGGCCAGTGTGAGGACCCTGAGCGGGCGCCGGCGGGTGCCCCTGCCGCTGCTGGTGGCAGTACCGGGCGGCTGGCTGGCGCTGGGCATTGCCACGCAGTTTCCGCTCGACAACCTGCTGCGTGCGGGCGCCTTCCACCTGACGGCCGCGCTGGCGCTGGCGGCGGCCGCCCACGAGGTCTGGCGCGACCGCCACACCGAGCCCCTGCCCTCGCGCGGCTTGCTGGCCGGGCTGCTGCTGACCAGCGCCTGTCTGTTTGCACTGCAGCTGTTTCTCATCGCCACGCACGCCACCAGCCCGGTCGGTTTTGCCCGGGCGTTCTACGCACAGATGTTCTGCCACTTCGGCGTTGCACTCATGGTGTCGTCCCTGTCCAATGAGCGGGCCGAGGTGCGGCTGCACAAGGTGGCCCAGACCGACACGCTCACCGGCATCGGCAACCGCCGCTGGCTCATGTCCATGCTGCCGGCGCAGCTGCCGGTGGGCAGCGCCATTGCGCAGCTGGACCTGGACCATTTCAAGCACATCAACGACCGCTTTGGCCATGCAGCGGGCGACCGCGTGCTGCGCGCGGCGGCCGAGGCCCTGGGCGGCGAGTTGAGAGGATCGGACCTGCTGGCCCGCTGGGGCGGTGAAGAGTTTCTGGTGTACTTGCCCGACGCCACGGCCGAGCACGCAGCCGCCGTGGCCCAGCGCCTGTGCCGCGCGGTGCAGAACATCCGCCTCACCTAAGCCGGGGAAGGCATCTCTGTGACCATGAGCATCGGCATGGTCTGCGTGACCTCGGGCGGCGGGAGCTGGGCCGAATGGCTGGCCGCGGCCGACCAGGCGCTGTACGACGCCAAACATGCAGGCCGCAACCGCGTGGTGGTGGCCGCTGGGCGCAAGACCTGAGCCCCACCTGCCGCACAATCCCGCCCCATGCCTGCCGCCCACCAAGCCCCGTTGAATGAAGCGCTGGAACTGGCGTTCAACCTCGCCCCCGTGGGCATGTGCGTCACGCGCGAGCGCCACATCGAGATCTGCAACGAAGCCTTTGCCCGCATGTTTGGCTATGAACAGGCCGAGCTGCTGGACCAGCCGCTGGCGCCGCTGTATCCGTCGCTGGACGAATTCACCCACACCGGCAACCTGGGCCTGCCCGCCATGATGGACACCGGCAGCTACAGCGACGAGCGAGTGATGCGCCGCCGGGACGGCACGCTGTTCTGGTGCCATGTGGTGGGCCGGGCGCTGGACCGCGCCCAACCGTTTGCGCGAGCGGTGTGGATGTTTGAAGACATCTCGCACCGCCGCGTGGTCAGCACCCCGCTCACGGTGCGCGAGCGCGAGGTGGCGCAGCACATCGTCACCGGTGCCACCAGCAAGCAGATTGCCCGCCACCTGAACATCAGCCACCGCACGGTGGAGGCCCACCGGGGGCGGATCATGCGCAAGCTGGGCGCCACCAGCACGGGCGAATTGGTGGCCCTGCTGTTGGGCATGCCCTGACACCGGGGACAATCGGGGCCCGCACGCCTTCGCTGCCGACATGCCGCCCACCCTGCCCCGCCTTTTTGCCCCTGCCCGGACCGTCCCACCGCCCGTGGCCTGGGCAGGCCTGGCGCTGCTGATCTTTGCCGCCTGCCTGGTGGGCATCTTTGCGAGGCCCATCGGCTTTTTGTCGGCGTTCTGGCCGGCCAATGCACTGCTGCTGGGGCTGCTGGTGCGCTACCCGCATCTGGCGCGGCCGCCCGCCTGGGTGGCGGCCGCAGTGGGCTATGTGGCAGCCGACCTGGTCACCGGCAGTGCCTGGGGCATGGCCCTGTGGCTCAATGCCGCCAACCTGCTGGGCGCCACCGCCGGTTGGCTGGTGCTGCGGGGGCTGGACGAGCGTATCCTGCGGCTGCAGCGCACCGTGGCGGCGCTGTACCTGCTGCTGGCAGCCCTGGCGGCCAGCGCGGTGGGTGCGCTGGCAGGCTGCGGCGCGGCACCGGTGTATTTCGACTCTCCGTGGACGGACCTGCTGTCGCTGTGGTTCAGCACCGAGCTGATGAACTACATGCTCATCGTGCCCGTTGTGCTGGCTGCGCCGCGCGCGGCAGATCCCCCCTCGCACACCCAGGACACCCCCCTGTTCTGGCGCGTCGCACCCGTCAGTTCGCTGGTGCTGGCCGAGGGCATCCGCACGCTCATCGGCGGGCCCGGCATGCTGGCTTTTGTCGTGCCCGGGCTGCTGTGGTGTGCGCTGAGCTACAGCGCCTTCACCTCCAGCCTGCTGTCGCTGGTGGTGTGCCTGTGGACCATGGCGGGCGTGGCCACGGGTGTGCTCAATTTCACGCCGGCCCATGCGGGCGATGTGTTCTCGCTGCGTGTGGGCGTCACGCTGCTGGCCCTGGGGCCCCTGGCCGTGGCCTGCGCCAGCGCGGCACGCGCCGAGGCCCTGCGCCGCCTGCACCATGCCGTGCGCCATGACGACCTGACAGGCGTGCTGGCACGCCGCGCACTGCTCAAACAAGGCGATCGCCTGCTGGAGCGCTACCAGCGCGAATCCACCGGGCTGGCGGTGATGATGGTGGACGTGGACCACTTCAAACAGGTGAACGACCAGCATGGACACGGCGCAGGCGACCGGCTGCTGGTCAGCATTGCGCAGACCATGGCGCGCGCACTGCGCGCCGACGACGTGCTGGGCCGCATGGGGGGCGAAGAGTTTGCCGCCGTGCTGCCCGGCGTGTCCCCCACCGAGGCCCAGGCCATTGCCGAACGGGTGCGCAGCGCCGTGGAACGGCAGGCGCTGGACGCGACGCTGGGCGGCCCCCAGCGGGCCACCGTCAGCATCGGCCTGGTGCACAGCGCCACACTGGGCGCAGAGGCCGATATGGACACCCTGCTGCTGGCCGCCGACACGGCGCTGTACCGCGCGAAGGCCGAGGGGCGCAACCGGGTGATGGTGGGCTAGGCCAAGCCCCGCATTGGCCGCACCGCGGCCTGCCTCACTCCTGCGCCAGCTTCACACCCGCCCCGGTGCCGCAGGCGTGGCAAAACCGTGCAAACGCGCTCTTGCGGGTGTTGCAGTGGCCGCAGTGGTCGAACAGGCCGATGCCGCAGTGCGGGCAAAAGTCGATCTTCTCGTTCTTCAGGTCCACGGGCCGCTCGCAGCCGGGGCACACGCTCTTGGCCAGGCGGGCCAGGGCCACGTCATAGCTCAGCTCCTTGCGGCGCTCCTGGTCGGGCAGGGCCTCGGCCAGCTTCTGGCGCTCCAGGTAGCGGTTGAGCGCCTGGATGGCGTAGCGCCCCACCACGGCCGTCACGGCAATGCCCACCACGTAGCGCACGTAGCCGCCGTAGCTGGGCAGGTAGGGCACCAGCTCCACAAAGAAGGCAAACAGCGCAAAGAAGATGAAGCCCCACACAAACGGCCAGTAGGTGCTCTTGCGCTTCTTGACGAACAGCCAGCCGGCGGCGGCCAGCAGCGGCAGCGTGAGGGCCAGGCGGTACAGGAACACGCGCAGCTCGACCTTGCGGCGCTCGGCCGCGAGCTTCACATAGCCGTCAGACTCCATCTGGTTGAGCTGCTCCTGCCGGGCGGCTGCCGCCTGCCGGGCATCGAGTGCGGCCTGCTGCTGCGTCTCCACCGCCTGCTGGGCCTTGCGCTCCACCAGCTTGAGGGCATCGAGCGCCTGGGTGCGCGCGATCACCTCGGGGTCCTGGTCGGCGCGCTGCGTGGCGCTGCGCGTGGACAGCCAGTTGTTGAAGCTCTCCCGCTCAGCCTGCACCTCGCTGCGCACCTTGCTGCGCTGCAGCTGGGCCTGCTCCAGCGCGGTCTGCGCGTCCTGCTCGGCCTGGCGCGCCGTTTTGACCTCGGCGCGCAGCTTGTCGGCAGCGGCCTTGTCCAGAAAGTCGTCCACCCGCAGCGGGGTCTCGACCTTGGGCAGATCGCCCACGATGGTGCCGCCCAGCCCGATGAGGAAGCTGGCAAACACCAGCGCTACCAGCCACAGGCCACGACGGAACCATTTTTCGGACAGTCTCAGGGACTTGCTCATGTTCTTCTCCTCGGTGGCGCTGTGCGCCGGGTTGGGTGCGCGCGGTAGCGCACCGGCAAATGCTCTTCTTTTTATAGCTGCTAGCGCATATATTGATTGCGCCTGCTGGCATTTTGATTCAATTTTTGATCGCCAGCACCACCGGTGCGGCTGCCAGCTGGGTGCGCTGCATCCAGGCCAGCACCGAGTCAACGGTCACGGTCTCGATGCGGTCCGAGAACCGCTTTTCGTTCGGATGGTCGTCAAACGCAATGTTGGCCGACCCGACCCGCCCGCCCATGCGCGTGAGCGGCCCCAGCCTGAGAGTCGTGGGCTCGTAGCCCTTGAACTGCAGCCAAGCCTGCGCCTGGTCGCGCGAGCGCACGGTGGCGGGCTCCATGGCCATCGCCAGGGTCTCCAGCGCCCACTGGTTGGACTGCTGGTATTTGCGCCCCCACGCGTAGCTGACCATGCTGTAGGGCAGGTGCTGCAGCGTCTTGGTGCGGCCCTTGTCCTGCAGCACCGCCAGCAGGCGCTGCTGCACCTCGGGCGTGGGCACTGCGTACACGGCCTCGTAGCGCCACAGGTCGTCCAGAAAGAACTCGCCCAGGCCCTGGCGATACAGGTGGCCCACGGCTGTGCCACATTCGTTGAGCTTGTGCGCCACGCGCCAGGGGCCTTCGGCCGTCTTGTAGGCCCAGCCAAAGTGCGAATAGCGCAGGCCGTATTTGGAGAGGTCCTGCCCCGCACGGGCCAGGGCCACCACCTGCACGCCCGACTTGGCGTGCTCGGCATCGAGCGCGGCCAACGTCTGCTCGGCCAGCTTCATGCCGCGCTCGATCACCTGCGGCGGAACGGGCTTGCGCGATTCGCAGGAGCGGCCAGCGTGGGCAGGAAAGGTTGCCGTAATCGCGACAACAGCTGTCAGTACCGCGAGCCCATGGCCCATGAAACTGGCGCGACCTAAGCGAGGGATGCCAAGCAAGGGCCGCCCCGCAGCGAGGGCATCGTCCCCCTTCCCGTAGCGCGCAGCGCGAAGAGAGAAGGGGGAAGCCGCGTAGCGGCTCAGGGGGTTGTACTTCATATTCACAGGCGCTCGTTGTGCAGCAGCGCACGGCCGATGGCATTGGGCACGAAGGCAATGGCCTCGCCCGCCGCCGACAAGATCACGCCCGTGCCGATCACGCTGCAGGTGACCACCGTGCCCACGGCATAGGCCGAGCCCGCCACACCACGGCCGACCACCTCCACACTGACCTGGGCGCCGTCCGAGGCGCGCTCCAGCAAATACACCGTACCCACGGCCGAGGCCTCCACCGCCCGCACCGTCAGCACCGCGCCGCCCACCGACAGCGCCGCCGGCACTGTCACCACCGCACCGGCGGCCGCCGAGGCCACCGACGCCGTGCCCACCACCGAGGCCACCGGCAACATCGACAGCGCGGCAGAAGCCTCGCTCTGCGCACGGGCCGGTGCAGCGGCCACCAGGGCCACACACACCACACCGGCCGCCAGCAGGGCGCGGGGCAGGCGCGCCGCAGAGCCCCACGAAGAAAACACGGCATTCATCATCATTCACTCCTCAGGGTACGGCCCGCCCACACACCTCAGGTGCGGGACAGACCGGGTCGAAAGACCAGAAAGAACCAGAAAGAAACTCGTCCAGAAGGGCAGCGGGTTACCGCCTGCGCACACCGGGTGCGATCAGTTCACGCTGCTGTTCTGGGCAGCGGCCTGGGCCGCTTCGCGGCGTCCTTGCAGGCGGGCTTCGAGCAGGTCGGCCTCGTGGCGGTCGCGCAGCATCTTGGCCAGCGTGAAGGCGGTGGTGATCAGGTACAGCCAGCTCACGCCCAGAAACGCCTTGTAGGTCACGTTGATGTCCATGCTCAGCAGGCCCCAGCCCGTCAGGCCCATGGCCACCGCAAAGCCACCCCACACCACCAGTTTCCACATGGGGGTGTCACCACCGCCACGGCGCGAGGCGCTTTCGTTGTCCCGCACAAACTTGGCCAGCACAAACGCGGCCGAGAGGCAGAACACATAGCCCATCACCATGAACGCCTGCTCCAGTTGCTCGCCCGGCAGCCATGCCAGGCCCACGGCGCACAGAAAAACCGCGATGCCGAACGAGACCCACACCTGCAGCTGCCAGGCCTTGGTGTCACGCTGAACAACGATGGGAGAAGAAGACATTGCTGTGGTGCCCGGAGGGCGTTGGTTGAACACGGAACGAATGGTGCCCAGACGTAACTTGCGTGTCTGCATTGAACCGTAACAGTGGCCACCCGCAGGCCATCTGGTATCGTTTTGCGATACTTTTTCTCAGTAAACGGGGTGTAAGCCGTTGTTCAGGCCCTACGCGGCCCTCGCCATGCACCTGCGCGACAGAGGCAGCAGGCAGGGCCACAGAGAATGGCGGCCTCTTCGGGCAAGGCAGCTTCCGCCTGCCCCCGGACCTTGCACTTTTGACGGACGGAACCCCCACCATGACCAAACCTTTTGACCTCGTCGTCCACGGCGCCACCGGCTTCACTGGCCGCCTGGTGGTCGAGTACCTGCTGCAACGCTACCCCGCAGGCAGCGGCCTGCGCTGGGCCATGGGAGGCCGCAATGCCGACAAACTCGCCGCCGTGCGCGACGAAGTGGGCGCCCCGGCCGACACCCCGCTGGTCGTGACCGACACCAGCGACCCCACCAGCCTGCAGGCGCTGATGGACACCACGCGCCTGGTGCTGACCACCGTGGGCCCCTACCAGTTGTATGGCAACGAACTGGTGGCCGCCTGCGCCAAGGCCGGCGTGGACTATGTGGACCTGTGCGGCGAGCCTGCCTGGATGCGCCAGATGATCGACGCGCACGAAGCCGCCGCCAAAGCCAGCGGCGCGCGCATCGTGTTCTCGTGCGGGTTTGACTCCATTCCGTTCGACCTGGGCGTGTTCCTGCTGCAAAAGGAGTTCCGCCACCGCTTCGGCCACCCCGCCCCGCGCGTGCGCGGCCGGGTGCGCAAGATGAAGGGCACCTTCTCGGGCGGCACGGCCGCGAGCCTCAAGGCCACCATGGCCGCAGCCGCCAGCCAGCCCGGCGTGCTGGACCTGCTGAAAAACCCCTTCTCGCTGACCCCCGGTTTTGAAGGCCCACGCCAGCCCTCGGGCAACAAGCCCATGGTGGACGAAGCATTGGGCGAAGGCGTGTGGGTGGCACCTTTCGTGATGGCCGCCATCAACACGCGCAACGTACACCGCTCCAACTTCCTGCTGCAGCACGCCTACGGCACCGACTTTGTCTACGACGAAATGCTCATCACCGGCCCCGGCGAAAAAGGCGAGGCCATCGCCAATGCGGTGGCGGGCGACAAGTCGCTGGGCTCCGACAAAGGCCCCAAGCCCGGCGAAGGCCCTTCGCGCGAGGAGCGCGAGAACGGCTTCTACGACGTGCTGTTTTTGGGCACCGACGACGCAGGCCACACCCTGCGCGTGGGCGTGAAGGGCGACCGCGACCCGGGCTACGGCTCCACCTCCAAGATGATCACCGAAGCGGCGGTGTGCCTGCTGCAGGAAGCCACGGAAACGCCTGGCGGCATCTGGACCACCGCTCCGGCGATGGGCGACCGGCTCATCGCGCGGCTGCAAGCGAATGCAGGGCTGGACTTCGCGGTGGAGACGCCTTGAACGCACCCCAGGCCGAAGCCCGCATCGGCTGAGGGCTCGGCGCGTCACGGGAGCGCTGCAGCACGCGGCGCCGCCCACCAGTCCGGCGCCTGCCCCGCAGCGCGTCCCGTGGCACGCCCTTTTTGTCGCCCCCTACTTCACGCCCCCACCGCCCTGCAGCTCGCCCAGCACGCGTGTGACCAGGGACTGCAGTGAGCCGTCGTTCTGAAAACCCGCAGCCTCCGCGCGGGGCGTGTGCAAGGCGGGCAGGCGGCCGAACAGCGTTTCGATGGGGGTGTCGGGCGCGTAGCGAATCCACTCGGCGGGATCGGCACCCACCGCATGGCCAATGGCCTGCACGACCTCCTCCACCGACGCGCGCAGCACCGGGGGTTGCCAGCACCGTTCGGCCGGCATGCCCTGCGGGGGCAGGCGCGCGGCATGCACCAGGTTGTCCAGACAGCACGCCAGCGACATCCACCAGGCGGTGGCCCGCTCCGACACGGGGCAGGTGTATGCCTGCCGCGCCCGCAGGGCATGGAAGATCTGGCTCATGAATGCGGAGCCGTGGCCCGTCTCCGCCGGGGGCCGCGCCACGATGCCGGGCAGCCGCAGGCTGCGGCCGTCGATTTCGCCACGCCGGCTGTAGTCCGCCACCAGCAATTCCGCCATCCACTTGTGCACCCCGTAGCTGAGCGTGGGCTGCGGCCACTGGCGTTCATCGACCGCCTGGGCGCCCAGCGCGCCATACACCGCCACCGAGCTGGCAAACACCAGCCGCGGGACGGGTGCCCGCCCTGCGCGCACTGGGCGCGCAAGCCCTTCGCACAAGGCCACGGTGTCCAGCAAATTGGCCTGCACACCCAGCCCAGGTTCACGCTCGGCCAGGGATCCCGGGACACTGGCAAGGTGGAACACGCAGTCGGGCGGATGGTCCTCCAAGGCTTCGAACAGTGCGCGGTCGGCAAAACCACCGATATACCAGTGCACGCCCGGTGCGCGAGATGCAACAGGCCCAACGCGGTCCACCAGCGTCAGGCGCAAGGGCGTGCCGGGCACGAGCGGGGCGGACTGCAACCGCTCGGCCAGGGCGGAACCAATGAACCCGCCGGCACCGGTGACGACCACATGCATCAGCGTGCCCCCGTACCTGCAGCCACCACGCGCTGGTGCACCACCCCAAAAGGCCCCTCACGGCCATCGGGCCAGCGCGCCTGCATGCGCACGGTGTCGCCGTAGCGCATGAAAGGCGTCTTGGCGGCGCCCTCGTCCAGGATTTCGATCACACGCCGCTCGGCCAAGCAGGCAGAGCCCGCATCGCGCGACTGGTTGGACACCGTGCCCGAACCGATGATGGTGCCTGCCGTGAGCCGCCGTGTGCGGACGGAGTGGGCAATGAGCTGGCCAAAGCTGAAATTCATTTCGCCGCCATGGGGGTGACCAAACCATTGGCCGTTGGAATCTACATGCAGCCGCAGATGCACCCGCCCGTCCTGCCAGGCATCGCCCAGCTCGTCGGGGGTGACTGCCAGAGGTGCAAAGCTGGTGGAAGGCTTGGCTTGCAAGAAACCAAAGCCCGTCTTCATTTCGTGCGGGCCCAGCGCGCGCAGGCTCCAGTCGTTGATCTGCACGACCAGACGCACGCAGCTCAATGCCGCTTCAGGCGTCACGCCCATGGGTACCGGGCCACAGACGACGCCGAACTCGCCTTCGAAATCGATGCCGTCGGCCTCGCTGGGCATCGGTACGTCATCGTGCGGGCCCAGAAAGTCGTCACTCGCGCCCTGGTACATGACCGGGATCGTGTCGAAATGCGGGATGGGCGGCGTGTTGAAGGCGCGCTCCATCAAGCGTCCATGGTTGAGGAACGCCGACGCATCCAGCCACTGCGGGCTGCGCGGCAAAGGGGCGCTGCATGCGGCGGGATCGAACGCAAAGCTGCCGGTTGCCGTGCCCGCCTCCAGCGCAGAAGCGCGCTCGCGCAGGGCGGGCTCTACAGCATCCCAGTTCTGCAAGGCTGCCAGCAAGCTGGTCGCTATCGGGGCGGTTTCGACGGCCTGCAAGCCAGTGGAAGAAACCAGTACCAGGCGGCCGTCCAGGCTGCCGTCTTTCAGAGTTGCAAATCGCATCGCCAGTCCCATCAGGAAGAATCAAGAAGAAGGGGTTTCCAATCGCAGCCCTGCCGCCCGGATCACGCGGGCATAGCGGTCGGTCTCTGCCGTCAGAAATGCGCCGAACTCGCGTGCACTCTGGGTGGGGGCATCGGCACTGCCCAGCAGGGCCAGCTTTTCGCGCAGCTCGGGCTGGGCCAGGATGCGAACGCATTCGGCATTGAGCCGCGCGATGGCCTCGGTGGGAAGGGCTGCAGGCGCCAACAAGCCAAACCAGCCCGTGACCTGAAAGCCCGCCAGGCCCGGCGTTTCGGCCACGGTGGGCAGATCGGAGGGCAAGGCAGGCGAGCGCTGCGCGCCGGTCTGCGCCAGCAGGCGAATGCGCCCGTCCTTGACCATGGGGGCCACGGCCAGGGCGCTGTTGAACATGAGGTTCACCTGCCCGGCCGCCAGATCATTGAGGGCGGGCGCAGCGCCTTTGTAGGGCACGTGCAGCAACTGCACTCCGGCCTGCTGCGCCAGCATCTCGCCCGCCAGGTGCAGCACATTGCCGACCCCGGCCGATGCGTAGCTGACCTGCCCAGGCTTTCGCCGGGCAAGGTCCATCAGGTCGGAAAGACTGCGCACCGGCAGGGCTGCAGGCACGGCAATTACCATGGGCCCGGGGCTGGCCACCAGGGCTACGGGGGCAAAGTCGCGCTGCGTGTCATACGGCAGCCGGGGGTAAAGGCTGCCGTTGATGGCGTGAGCGGCGCTGACCCACAGCAGCGAATGCCCGTCGGAGCTGCGGGCTACGGACTCCGAGGCAATGATGCCGTTGGCACCCGCGCGCGACTCCACCACCACCGGGCTGCCCAGGGCCAGGCCCAGCTTGTCGGCCAGCAGGCGGGCCACCAGGTCCGAACTGCCTCCGGCCGCGAACGGCAGGACGATGCGCAACGGCCGTGAGGGCCAGGTGGCTGCCCAGGTGCTCATGGGCAGCGCCAAGGCACTGGCCAGCAGGGTTCTTCGGTTCAGCATGCCGTGCATGGTTTCAACTCCCATCGCTGATGGTGGTGCCGCCGTCGACCACCAGGTTGTGTCCGGTCACAAAGGCCCCGGCGGGGCTGGCCAGCATGGCGACCACGCCAGCCACTTCCTCGGGTTCTCCGGCGCGCCGCAGCGGCGTGGCCTGGATGCGCCGCGCCATGAAGGCGTCGTCGGCCATGAGCCGCTCAGCCAGCGGCGTGCGGATGAGGCCGGGCGATACGGCGTTGACCCGTACGCCCATGGGCCCCCATTCCACAGCCAGGTTGCGCGCCAACTGGGCCAGCGCCGCCTTGGTCAGCCCGTACAGGCCCATCGACCGGTTGCCGCGCAGGCCCGCGATGCTGGAGATGAGCACCGCGCTGCCGCCGCCCCGCGCTGCCATGCCAGGCAGCACCAAGGCACACAGCCGCGCTGCGGCGCACAGGTTGATGTCAAACACCTGCTGCCAGTCTGCATCGCTGGCATTGGCCAAAGGCCCCGCAGGCCCCTGGATACCGGCATTGCAGACAAGGATGTCCAGCGGCCCGGCGCGCTCCACCAGCGCAGCGATGGCCGCAGGCACCGCCATGTCGGCAGCGATACCGATGGCGTTGGGCAACGACGCAGCGACCTGCTCACAGGCCAGCGCATCGCGGTCAGAGACCACCACCCGGGCGCCCTGCTCGGCCAGGGTGCGCGCAATCGCCAGACCCAGGCCCTGGGTGGCCCCCGTAACCAGGGCGGTGCGACCCTGCAGATCAAAGAGACTCATTCGACCTTGATCCCGGCTTGGCGAATGGCCAAGCCCCATCGCTGCGATTCGCTCTGGATGAACTCGCCAAATGCAGCGGGCGCCAGCGGTGCAGGCTCCAGGCCCAGCGGCCGGTAGCGGCCCAGCACCTCAGGCGACTCCAGCGCCGCCACCACCGCCTTGTGCAGCACTTCGACCACCGGCGCAGGCGTGCCCGCGCGCACCATCACACCGTTCCAGCCCGGAGTGTCGAGGTCCGCATGCCCGGCTTCGGTCAGCGTGGGCACCTGGGGCAGCACCTGCAGGCGCAGCTCGCTGCCCACGCTGACCAGCGCGCGCAGCTTGCCTTCGCGCACCAGCGGCAAGCTGGATGCCACCACATCGCACATGAAATCCAGGCGCCCGGCCATCAGATCCTGCAGCGCGGGCGCTGCGCCCTGATAGGGCACATGGGTCATGCGCGAACGCGTCTTGATGCGCAGCTGCTCGGTCCACACATGGGGCTGGCTGCCCTGCCCGTACGAGCCATAGTTGAGCCCATCACCCGCAGCCGCCGCGCGCAGCAGGTCGGCCAGAGTCTGGAACGGACTGCCCGCAGGCACGACCACGACCAGCGGCGACTTGAACAAGCGCGTCAGGGGGGCAAAGTCCTTGAGAGGGCTGAAGCTCAGCTTGGCGTACAGCGCTGGGTACATGGCCAGCGGGCCGATGTCTGCGTACAGCAAGGTGTGGCCATCGGCGGGCTGCTGCTTGACGTACTGAGCCGCCAGTTGCGCGGCACCTCCGGGCTTGTTTTCCACCACCACGGCTTGCTGCATGCGCTCTCCCAGCTTCTGCACCAGCAGGCGCGACATCGCGTCGCCAAAGCCCCCGGCCGGGTAAGGTACCACCCAGCTCAAAGGGCGCGCGGGATACGGGGCCTGCGCCCACGCCCGGGGGACCACCGCTGCGGACGCTGCAGCGCCCAGCCATTGACGGCGCGTGCTCATGGCTGCTCCTTGGCAGGTGCGGCCACTGACGCATCAAAGCGCCCGTCCACCAGCACAAACAGCATGCGGCACGGCGCGCCCGAACGGTTGGCCCATGCGTGGTTGGTACCCCGCTGCACCACCACGCTGCCGGGGCGCAATGGCACTTCGCCTTCGTCCAGCACCAGCGTCAGTTCGCCTTCAATCACCACGCCGTAGTCCACCGATTCGGTACGGTGCATCAGCGGGTGGGGAGAGTCGGTTTTCACCGTGGAGGCGGCCGCATCGCCAATCTGGCTGAAGGCGTCATGCATGCGCTCGGCACCCCGTGCGAGGAACTCGGGCGTATCGGGCGGAATGTCCACGAACCGGATGCGCGTGCCACCCTGCGGGGGCGGCAGCACCAGCGGACCGAGCGTAGGGTCCGGGCCGTTGTCCACGACGGCGGGCGATTGCAATGTGCTCCAGACCTCATGGAACACCGTACCGGGAATGGCCGCAATCTCGACCACGGTGGGCAGCGGCCCCTGGCTGGCGACCACGGCCCGGCCTTGAATGTTGTGGCCCGTGACCACGCGGTGGATGGATGGAAAACCCATGAACGGACTCCTCAGTCTTCAAAAATGGCGACCGCGCGCGTCCAGCCTGCCGAGGCACCGCGGATCTTGTGGGGGAAGCAGCTGATGGTGAAACCCGTCGGCGGCAGCGCCTCCAGGTTGTGCAGCTTTTCCAGGTGGCAGTAGCCGATGTCGCGGCCCGCCTTGTGGCCCTCCCAGATCAGGGCCTTGTTGCCGGTTTCGGCCACGCGCTGGGCGGTGTACAAAAACGGCGCATCCCAGCTCCAGGCGTCGGTGCCCGTGAGGCGCACACCGCGCTCCAGCAGGTACATCGTCGCTTCGTAGCCCATGCCACACCCCGCGCCCAGGTAGTCCTTGTGCCCGTAGCGCGACCCAGCGCGGGTGTTGACCACCACGATGTCGAGCGGCTGCAGCGTGTGGCCGATGCGGGCCAGCTCGGCCTGCACATCGGCGGCGGTGGCGACGTAGCCATCGGGCAGGTGGCGAAAGTCCAGCTTCACACCCGGCTGAAAGCACCATTCCAGCGGCACCTCGTCAATGGTGATGGAGGGACGGGCTCCGCCGTTCTTCGCGTCCTGCGTGGAGTGGAAGTGCCACGGCGCATCCAGGTGCGTTCCATTGTGCGTGGTGAGCGTCACCCACTCGGCCGCTGCTGCTTCGCCATCGGGGTAGTCCTCAGGCTGGGTGCCCGGGATCATGGCCATGAACTCGGGCAGCGTGTCGGCGTGCTTCTGGTACGTGATCTTGGGCGCCAGGGGAGGCGGGTCGGAGAGGACATCGTTTTCCAGATAGATGGAAAGGTCCACAAAGCGGCGTTGGGGTTTGGTCATGGCAGGGGGTACAAAGCTCACTCAGGCACCACGCCCACGGTGCGGGCGAGGGCCTGGTGGATCTGGATTTCGGATTGGTAAAAGTGGTCCAGGGCGGCCAGCGACAGCGGTTCCTGGGGCTCGGTCCCATTGGCGCGCAGAAAGCTCTGGACCTCGGTGTCGCGCAGGGCCACACCAAAGGCCTGGTGCAGGCGATGCACCGCCGCATCGGGGGTATGACGCGCCACCAGCAGCGCGCCCCAGGCGGTGTATTCAAAGCCTTTGAGTGCTGCAGACTGCTGGCTCAAGGGCGCGACGTGCGGCAGCAGCGCAGGCGCTTTGGCGGCGGTGCTGCCGAAGGCGCGCAGCTTGCCCGTCTCCAGCATGTTCAGCGCTGCGCCGCCCAGCGGCACAAAGGACAGATCGATCTGATTGCCCATGAGGTCTTGCACGACCGGTGGCACACCCCGGTACGGCACATGCACCAGCGGCACGCCACACAGGCGCGCCCACTGCGTCCCCATCAGGTGGATCATCGAACCTTGACCGATGTGCCCAAAGGTCAGCGGCTTGCCTGCGGCCGCCGCTTGCCGCGCCATATCCAGCAACTGCGCATGGGTGGTGGCGGGCATGTCGGCCCGGCCTGCCAGCACGTAGCTGGTCCGCCCCAGTGTGCCAATGGTGCGCATCTGCTCGGGCTTGTAGCGCGCGCTGGCCAGTGACAAGGGGGTGAGGATGGGCTCGGTCTGCGACGCAACGACCAGCGTTGCACCATCGGCTGGCGCGTTCAGCATGCGCTGCACACCGATGGAGCCCCCAGCGCCCGGCAGGTTCTCGATGACGATGGTCTGGCCCAGTTCGCGCTGCATCACTGTCTGGAGCTTTCGGGCGAACACGTCGCTGGGGTTGCCCGCAGGCTGGGGAACGATGAAGGTGATGTGCCGCCCCGACTGCGCGCGGACCCACGGCGCAGCCATGCCTGCTGCCGCCGCCACCAGACAGGCGCGGCGGCTGAGCCGAGTCTGCTGGGTCTGCACTGAGGAAAAAGGCGTGCTCATGCCATGCCTTTCACTGCGACTGCAGTACCCGGAGCACGATGAATGCGTGCAAACGCATAGACCGCCACTGCATCGATCACCAAGGCAGCCACCCCCAAGCTGCCATAGCCCCAGGCCTTGACCAGCGTGCCACCGAGGATGGGCCCAATGGCCGCACCAAACATCAGCATGGCAGGAGTCGCGGCCAGCGCACGGCCACTGGGGTCCAGCCGCGCCAGCACCCCAAAGGCAAAGGTGTGCGTGAAGATCATTACGGCCGCAAACACGGCGGCCGCCGCCGCATAGGGTGCAAACACGGGCGAGTTCATGATCACCACCACCAGAAAAGCCTGCAGCGCAGGTCCCGCCAGCAGCACGTTGCGAGCTGCCCAGTGCTTTTCCAGCACCGCAGCCAGGGCCGCAGGGAAGAGGTTGACCACCCCCAGGGCAATGAGCACCCCGGTGACCGCCTGCAGGCCATAGCCACGGTCGCTGCCCACGCGCTCCAGAAAGCTGAAGGTCATGGACTGCACCAATCCCAGGGCCGCGATGCCTGCCACGCCCCACCAGACGGCTGCGGGCAGCGGCGCTGCACGGGCCCGGGAAAGCTCTGCACCAGCGGTGTCAGGTGCGGGAAACGCCACTGCCGCAGTCACCGCCCCCACCGCCATGACACCGGCAAACACCTGGAACAGCGCCGGCCCGCCCTGCTGCGCCACCAGCACCGGCGTGCCGCCAAGGAACACGATGGCAAACACCCCCAGCGCCATGCCCACCAGAGCGAACAGGCGGTGGGGGTTCTGGCTGCGGGCGATGGTGCCATGCGTCACGCTCAGGGCCGCGCCCGCAGCCACCCCGGCAACGCCGTGCAACAGGGCCAGCAAGGCAAACTGTTGCGTGGTGGAGGCTGCGGCAAATGCCACGGCGGCGCCAGCAAACCCTGCGGTAGCCACGCTGCGCCCACGCAGCAGCTGGAAGAACGGCGCCAGCAGCAGGCTGGCCGCGACCGCCCCGGCCAGAAACAAGGTAGCCAGCAGGCCCGCCTGCTGCGGGTCAAAGCGGTACACCGAGATCAGCGTGCCCACCCACACCGGCAACGCGACCAGATCGACCATGCCCGCGCAATGGCCCACCATCAGGGCCACGCGGCCCCGCAGCGAATTGGTTGTGATCATGGCGACCTCGCTTCAGATGGGCTCAGCCAACGCCATGAGGGACTCCCGCATGATGCGCAAGTGCTCTTCCTTGTCGCCGCCGTCGATCTCGATCTCGCCCAGGCGTGCCGAGTTCTCCACCACCATGCGGCAGCGCTCCCAGCGGCGGCTTTCAAAGGCCGCCAACGCGGCCGACACGTCGCCCGCCGCCTGCGCCAGCTCATCGGCCAGCACCAGCGCGTCCTCGATGCCAATGCAGGCGCCCGATGCCAGGTGCGGCGTGGTGGCGTGCACCGTGTCGCCGATCAGCACCACGCGCCCACGGGACCAGGGTCGGGGCATGAGCAGTCCTTCCAGCGGGCGGTACACGATCTGCGAGTCCGGGCCGATCTGGCTGCAGATAGCCTGCAGCGTGGGGGCAGTAAAGCCCTCCAGCAGCGCGCGCAGGGTGTCCACAAACGTCGCTGGATCGACATGCTCATTGGTGGGTCGCGGCTCGGTGACGAAGAGGTACATCTCGGTCTTGGAGACAGGGTTCACGCCGGGCTTGATCTGGGGCCCCATCCACATTGTGGCCGTCTCGATCTCTGGCGGCCGGGGCAGCACGGCGCGCCACACCGCCTGGCCGCTGTAGCGCGGCCGGGGGGCGTTCTCAAACACGGCTTCGCGCACCTTGGAGTAGAGCCCGTCCGCGCCGATCACCAGGTCATAACGCTGGCGCTGGCCGTCGGTGAAAGTCACCAGCACGCCATCGGCCTCTTGGTCGATGGCAGCGAAGGTGCAGCCCAGACGGACATTGGCGCCCGCTGCGCGGGTGGCCTCGGCCAGGATGCGGGCCAGCACCGGGCGCAGGATGGCGCCGCCACCCGGCACATCGTCGCCCGCAATGCGGGGCGTGGGCAGCGTGGCCACCAGGGGGCCATGGGGGAGGTGCAGGTTCACGCCGTCCGAGGCGTTGCCCTGGGCCAGAAAGGCCTCCAGAACACCCAGGCGCCGCAGCGCGCGCAGCGTGGCGCCACCCAGGCTGATGCCGGCGCCATAGCTGCGCCAGCCGGGGTCGATCTCGACCAGATCCACCTGGGCGCCCTGCTTGCGCAGCTCAATGGCCGCTGCCATGCCGGAAAATCCGCCGCCAATAACCAGGATGCGTTGGGAAGATAGGCTCATGGGTTTGTCTCCTTGTTCATTTTTTTGGGTTCGCCAGATGGACGTCGCCATTAGCTTGCAGGACCAGGGGTACGGGGGTGAGCGCATCGCCCAGGCACGGCCCCAGAGTGCACACCCCGGTGGCGATGTCAAACAGTGCGCCATGGGCCGCACAGACGATGCGGTCACCGGCCGCGTTCAGATACCGGTCCTTGCGCCATGCCATCGGGACGCCATCGTGGGGGCAGACGTTGGCATAGGCATGCAAACGCAGGCCCTGCCGCACGACGATGACCGTGTCCTGGCCGTGGCCTGCGGGGTCAAAGCCCCGCGATGCGCCGTCGGGCAGGTCGCTCCAGTGGCACAGCTTCATGGTGCCAGCTCAATGGTGCGCCTGCGCTGGCGGCGGGCCCGAGGGCGCCCACTTCTCGCGGTGCTGAAACAGGAACAGCTGCGAGGCATCGGCGCTCATCGGCACCTCCCGCGGCGCCCAGGTGTTGTCGTGCTGGTCCATGTCTGCGTCGTATTCGACATGGCAGCCCAGGGGCGAGTTGAAGTACCAGAACCAGTTGCTGCCGAACCGGTGGCGCCCGGGGCCCCAGAAGCTCTGGTAGCCCTTCTCCACAAAGCGGGTGCCGGCCAGCAGCAACTCGGTGGGGCCGCCCATGTGGAAGGTGAAGTGCTCGCAACCTTTCATGAACGGGGGCGTCTGGATCATGAACAGCGTGTGGTGGTCTTGCGTGCCCGCAGGGCGCAGGAAGGGGCCGACCCCTGTGAACCGGTCTGTGCAGACAAAACCCAGGCGGGCATAAAACGCCTCGGCCTTGGCCGCGTCCGGAACGAAGTACACGACATGCGACAGCGAGCGGGGTCGCGCCACCAGGTCTGGCGGCAGACCCAGCGCGTTGGGAGCCCGCTGCGGCGCGGCCCCGGGGGCGTTGACGGATTCGGCAGGCAACGACAGCGGCTTGCGCACGGTGACCTGGAACGCGAGGGCAAAGCCCAGGTCGTCCGTGGTGCGCAGCACGCCGCCCTGGCGCACCACCACGCGGTCGCGGGTCAGTTCGGCCTCGATGGCATCGAGCGTGGCCGCGTCGGCTACGCCGTAGATGGTTTCGCGCAGCAGGCTGGCTGTGCCCAGCGAAGGCGGCAACGCCGGGTCGTCCTGAGCGCGTATCTCCACCGCTGTCCCGTCCAGTGCCTCGAAGCGCCCGCCCTGTGCCGTCACCCCGACCGGGGTCAGCCCGTAGTCCATCAGGTACTGCGCGCAGGCGGCGATATCGTCCACGCCAAAAACCAGCGCGTCGGGTCCAATGATGTTCATCTCTTGATCCTTTGTGGTGTCGGTGGTGCGGTGGGGCTTCAAGCCCTGCAGGCGGTGTGTCCACCCAGGACTTCTGCCACCCAATCCGCGATGTAATGGCCCGCATTGATACTGTTGTCAAAGCTCGCGTGCTGCGAGCCGCCTTCACGGTCGGTAAACACCTTGAGTTCTCGCCGGGGGCTGTTGACCAGCTGCTCGTAGGTGCGGTGCGCCCACTTCAGCGGGATTTGCGAATCACGCTCGCCGTGCGTGACCAGGAAAGGCACGCGGATCTTCTCGACCACGCCGTCCAGGTGCACGTTCTGCGCGATCCGCATGAAGTCGTCGATGTCCTTGGCACCCCATACCCAGCACACGTGGGCCCAGTAGTGCGGCACCGGGAAGTCGCCTTCTTTCTGCAAGCGGCGTGCTTGCACGTCCCGCCAGTCGTGGTTCGCGCCCCAGGCCACGCCGCAGGCAAAGCGCGGCTCCATCGCCACGCTGCGCGGGCAGTAGTAGCCCCCCAGGGACACGCCTTCGCAGCCGATGCGCTTCGGGTCCACGGCGGGGTGTTGCTCCAGCCAGTCCACCACGCGGCTGGCCCAGTGCTCGGTGTCGTACCGCGCGGTCAGTCCGTGCAGACGCAGGGCTTCGCCGGTCCCTGGATGATCCACCACCAGGGAGGACACGCCACGGTGGGCCAGCCAAGCAGGCAGTCCGACCAGGTGCTTCATTTCCTTGGTCGAGTCCAGGCCGTTGAGCTGCACCAGAATCGGCGCCCGCTGGCCCGGCCGGAGCCCCTTGGCGGGGTAATAGAGGGCAGAGAGGTGGGTTCCCTCGTACGGAATTTCGACGCGCTCCACCGGATCGCCCATCAGGGCCGAGCCTTTGAGGAACAGCTCCAGTTCGCGGCGGTAGATGGCCAGGCGGCCTGGTGCGTTGTGAGCCTGCAGCCGCTCAGCGGTGATCAGATAGCTCGCAGCGCGCCGGTACTTCTCACCGGCCGAAAGCATGCGACCCCGGGCTTCGTCTTCTTCGGCCAGTCCGCAGAGCTTGTCGGCCATGCGCACCCAGGTCTCGCGAAAGGCCTGCGTGCCAGCAGCATCCGGGGCCTTGGCGGCCTCTTGCAGGGGGGCGCACATCTCCTCGATCTCGCCGATGCGCGCGCCCATTTCAATGGCGAGATCGACGGACAGGTTCCAGACGTAGTTGGTGGGGAAATACTTGAACATCTATTTCAGACTCAGGGTTGGGAACTGCGGGGGCGCGGCGTGATGCCAATGCTGGCGAAGAAGCGGGCCGTGGCGGGGTCTGCGAAGTCCGGCACAAAGCGGAAGGCCCGGATCTGGCCGCCCTCGATGCGCAGCACATCGCTGCCAACGATGCGCTCCACGCCCGCCTTCTCGTACAGCGGGCTGCGCACCTCCAGCCGGGCGGTCAACTCACTGGCGCGCACTTCCACCGAAAGCACGGTGAGCCGTGCGCGCGGCTGCACCACGGTCTGGTCGATGTAGAGCGCCAGGCAGGTCGGGTTGTCCATCGGCGCAGTGCAAGCCGGGTAGTCCGATCGCTCGACATCCGGGGCGATCAGCGCACGCACCGTACCCATGTCTGCCGCGTGCACGGCCTGCACATAGCGGTCGAAAACCGCCTGCGGCTCAGCGGGCGCGGCGGCACGGGCCAGCGCGCAGGCAGCAAGCAGGGGTAACGCCATCAGAGATTTGTGGGTCATGGTGTGCAATGCGAATGTGCGAGGTCAGTGCTTGATCCGCAGCGGAATGGCGATCCCGATGCCCAGCACGTTGTTCTTGGTGGTATTGGCGGCGTAGATGCCCCGCTGGTAGCTCAGGCTCACGCTGAAGGGGCCGGCGTTGTAGTTGAGCGAGGGCCCCAGCGCAAAGCTGCGTGCGCGGTTGTCCTGGATGGTGGCGCCGCCTTGCTTGTCGTCCGTGAACTGGTGAAGGTACGAACCCACCATGCCCATCTTCCAGGGGCCGACGTTCCAGCCAGCGGTGAATTCGCCCACATAGCCGCTGCCCGAGCGGTAATGGGTGGTGCTGTTTTCACGGTTCACCATCAGGCGGTTGATGAGGCCAATATCCAGGCCACTCGGATCGGTGTGGCGAATCCCGAGCACCGGCTGGACCGAGGTGTAGCCGGTGGACACGCTGGGCCGGTGCGGGTCGTAGGAGCCATTGGGCAGCGCGATGTCCAGGCCCGCCACGGCATAGGTCTTGTCTGTCAGGCTCCAGCGCAGCACGGCGGGCGAGACGGTGATGTTGGCCACCCCGCTGTGCCGCTCACTGTGGCCGGCGACGTCAGTGCGCAAGGAGACGGCAGGAATCACCAGCTGCGAATACAGCCGTGCGCCCAGCACCGTCATGTCGTAGGACGCCAGCAGCCGCGTGGTGGCCGAGGTTGCGCTCAGCTTGAACGGGATGGGTCGCTTGTCGCCGTGGTTGTCATACAGACCGCTGGAGGTGGTGTGGTGCACCTGCTCCAGCACAAACAACCCGGGAATGGGCGGCAGGCCGGCCACGTATTCGCCGGTCGATCCGACCGGGAAGGGCGACACGCCCCCTTCGAAAGCCTGGGCCTGGGGTGCGCCCAGCAGGCTCAGCAACATGCAGCCCGCCGCCTGCCCGGCGCGGGAAAGTACCGTCTTCATCGTTGTCTCCTTTTTCTACGCATCCAGCCAGGCTGGGCGTGTTTTCGCTTTGCTCGACAGGGCCTCGGTAGCACGGGTGGGCCCCTCATCGGGTCTGCCAGGTGGCAGGACGGGAGCGAGATTAAGATCGGCCTTAACTTAGATCAAATGGATTGATTCCATTCACAGTATTGATTTCATGAATAGCTCAGGGACTCTGCGGTCCCCTGTTGCGCCTGGCAGGGTCCGAACAAGAAACCAGACGCCTTCATCGATGCCTGCCGACCATGCGCTTTAACAAACTGGACCTGAACCTGCTCGTGGCACTGGACGCCCTGCTCACCGAACGCAGCATCAGCCGCGCCGGGGAGCGCCTGCACCTGAGCCAGCCCGCCACCAGCAACGCGCTGGCGCGCCTGCGCACCTATTTCGACGATGAGCTGCTGGTGCAGCAAGGCCGCACCATGGTGCTGACGCCGCGTGCCGAGGGGCTGCTGGACCCCGTGCGCGAGGTCCTGATGCGCATCGACAGCACCATCGCAGAAAAGCCCCGGTTCGACCCCGCCACCTCCACCCGCAGCTTCACCCTGCTGGTGTCCGATTTCACGACCACGGTGCTCATGCAACCGCTGATCGAGCAGCTGTTTCAGGAAGCGCCCGGGGTGCAACTGCACCTGCGTGCGCAGAACAACCGGCCTGTCGAGCAGTTGGAGGAATACGGGGCCGACGTCCTCATCATTCCCGAGCAATACGCCTCGCCCAGGCACCCGAGCGTCACGCTGTTCGAGGAAACCTACCTGTGCATCACCTGGGAGGGGAACCCCCACATCTCCGAAGCGCTGAGCTTTGACGACTACCTGGCCGCCGGCCATGTGGTGGCCGACTATTCGGGCGCGCGGCACATCCCGGCGTTCGACGGCTGGTTTCTCGAACGCTTTGGCGTGAAGCGCCGCATCGAGATCTCGGCGCCCACCATGGCCGCCCTGCCCAGCCTGGTGATTGGCACCCACCGTGTGGCCACGGTGCACAAACGCATCGCCCTGCGTGCCGTTCAGCTCGGCCTGCCCGTGCGCATCTGGGAGCCGCCCCTGGAGATTCCGCCCATGCGCCAGAAGCTGCAGTGGCACCGGCACCGCGACAAGGACCCTGGGCTGGAGTGGCTGCGCGAGCGGGCCATGGCCGTGGCCGCCCGCATCTAGCCCACCCATGCCGCTGCGCTGCAGTACGGTGCTGTGGGGTGCGCAAAATGTCCCGTTTTGATCGGAAACCTGGCCGAACACCGCCGCCATAGCCGAGGTGCGCAAGCCACAATCGGGACCCTTTCACGGCCACTTCCGCAACACCATGCCCTCTTCCCTGCGCCCCCGCGACCTCGCCCTGGCCCTGCTCGTCATCGTGGTCTGGGGCCTCAATTTCGCCGTCATCAAGGTGGGCGTGGCCGGTGTGCCGCCCCTGCTGCTGGGCGCGCTGCGCTACCTGCTCGCAGCCTTCCCCGCACTGCTATTCGTCAAGCCTCCCAAGGTGCCCCTGCGGCTGTACCTGCTGTACGGCATGACCATGGCGGTGGGGCAGTTTGCGCTGCTGTTCACCGCCATCCACATCGGCATGCCCTCGGGCCTGGCGTCGCTGGTGTTGCAGTCACAGTCGTTCTTCACCCTGCTGCTGGCGGCGTGGTGGCTGCGCGAAAAATGGCATGGCAACCAGGTGGCGGGCCTGGCGCTGGCAGGCTGCGGGCTGGTGCTGATCGGGAGTGCGCATGGGGCCTCCATGCCCCTGGCAGGTTTTGCGCTGACCGTGGCGGCGGCGGCGATGTGGGGCTGCGGCAATATCGTCACGCGTGCCGTGGGGCGGTATGGGCCAATGAACCAGTTTGCCTTCATCGTCTGGTCCAGCGTAGTGGCGCCGCTGCCTTTTGTGGCGCTGTCGCTGTGGCTGGACGGGCCCGCCACGGTGTGGGCGGCCGTGCAGCACCTGTCCTTCCAATCGATGGCCGCCGTGGCCTATATCGCGTGGATTTCGACGCTGCTGGGCTTCGGGCTGTGGACCTACCTCATGTCGCGCTACCCCGTGAACCGCGTGGCGCCCTTCACGCTGCTGGTGCCCGTGGTGGGCCTGACCACGGGCTGGGTGGCGTTTGGCGAGCAGTTGCTGCCTGTGCACTTTGCAGGCGCCGGGCTCTTGATGGCGGGCTTGGTGGTCAACGTGTTTGGCGGCCCGGCCTGGGCGGCCATGATGGGACGGCTGCGCGGCGCCCAGTAAACGGTCGGTCGGACGCAGGCCGCTACACCGCCAGCGGCAACTCGGTGGTCGAGAGCACGTTGCGCAGCACCATGAACGAGCGGACCTGCCGCACCCCCGGCAGGTAAAGCAGCTGCTCGGCATGCAGGCGGTTGAAACTGTCGTTGTCGCGCGTGCGCACCAGCATGAAGTAGTCGAACTCGCCGGTGACCACATGGCATTCCATGCAGCCGGATACCTTGGCAGCCGCCTTTTCAAACTCGGCAAACGACTCGGGCGTGGAGCGGTCCAGCACCACCCCAATCATCACCAGCATGCCCGCACCCACCGCCTGGGGGTTGAGCAGCGCCACCACCTTGTCGATGAGTCCCAGGCGCCTGAGGCGCTCCACCCTGCGCAGGCAGGCGGGCGGGCTCAGATGCACCTTCTCGGCCAGCGCGACGTTGGACAACGACGCATCACGCTGCAGCTGACGCAGGATGGCTTTGTCGGTGCGGTCCAGCTCGGCCGAGACATCAGCCAGCGGCGCATTCTTGGTACGAACTTTTGTTGCGCTCATAGGTCACCCAGAGAAATATTTACCGCTCATATTCTGATCCATTAACCTTAAACACTGAAATTTTGGAAAATTTTGCAACCACTTGACGCGCGTGTTTTTCTACGATGAAGGCACTGCAAGCCCCCCCGCTTGCGCCTCCTCTTCATCGACCGGAACACCGCCATGAACCTGCAAAAATTTGCCCGCCACCCGCTCACCTTCGGCCCCTCTCCCATCACGGCGCTGCCGCGCCTGTCGGCCCACCTCGGCGGCAAGGTGCACCTGTACGCCAAGCGCGAGGACTGCAACTCGGGCCTCGCCTTCGGCGGCAACAAGACGCGCAAGCTCGAATACCTGATCCCCGAGGCCATCGCAGGCGGCTACGACACGCTGGTCTCCATCGGCGGCATCCAGTCCAACCAGACGCGCCAGGTGGCCGCCGTGGCTGCACACCTGGGCATGAAGTGTGTGTTGGTGCAAGAGAACTGGGTCAACTACTCCGACGCTGTGTACGACCGCGTGGGCAACATCGAGATGAGCCGCATCATGGGCGCCGACGTACGCCTGGACGCAGCGGGCTTTGACATCGGCATCCGCCCCAGCTGGGAGCAGGCCATGGAAGACGTGAAGAAGGCCGGTGGCAAGCCCTTCCCCATCCCCGCAGGCTGCTCCGAGCATCCGTACGGTGGCCTGGGCTTTGTGGGCTTTGCCGAGGAGGTGCGCCAGCAAGAGAAGGAGCTGGGCTTTCAGTTCGACTACATCGTCGTGTGCTCGGTCACGGGCAGCACGCAGGCGGGCATGGTGGTGGGCTTTGCGGCCGACGGCCGGGCGCGCAAGGTGATCGGCATCGACGCCTCGGCCAAGCCCGAAAAGACCCATGCCCAGGTGCTGCGCATCGCGCAGAACACCGCCAAGCTGGTGGAGCTGGGCCAGGAGATCACGGCCGAGGACGTGGTCCTGGATACCCGCTACGGCGGCCCCGAGTACGGCCTGCCCAACGAGGGCACGCTCGAAGCGATTCGCCTGTGTGCGCGCCAGGAGGGCATGCTGACCGACCCGGTGTACGAAGGCAAGTCCATGCACGGAATGATCGACATGGTGCGCAAGGGCGAATTCCCCGAAGGCTCCCGCGTGCTCTATGCGCACCTGGGAGGGGTGCCGGCGTTGAACGCCTACAGCTTTCTTTTTCGCAACGGCTGATGCGTCCACGGAGCAGCAACGGCTGGAGCAGCTGGCCGGGCTGTCGTTGATCTGAGCGCCTGTTCGAAAGTGCCCTGGCCGCTAGGCCGGGCCCACCCGCTTCCCCGTCCCAAGGAGTCCCCATGAAGTGCTTGCAGCTTGTCAGTCGGCGTAGCGTGATCCTCGTGGCGGCAGCCGCCGCGGGGCTGGGACTCGGCACGTGGCGGCTCGCCCATGCCGACGGCTATCCCGCCAAGCCGGTGCAGTTGGTCGTGCCCTTTCCGCCGGGGGGCGCCGTGGACATCGTGGGCCGCACCATCAGCAAGAAGCTGGGCGACCGCCTGGGCCAGCCCATCGTGGTGGAGAACAAGGCGGGCGCGGGCACCGTGGTGGGCGCGGCGTATGTGGCCAATGCGCCTGCCGATGGCTACACGCTGCTGATCAGCTCCGGCTCCACCTTCACCGTAAACCCCGCGCTGAACGCCAAGCTGCCCTACGACCCCGTCAAAAGCTACGAGCCCGTCGGCCTCGTCGCCCGTGTGCCCCTGATTCTGCTGGCACACCGCGATGTGCCGGTCAACAACCTCCGGCAGCTGATCGCTGCCGTTCAGCGCACGCCCGACAAGTTCTCCTACGGCTCGTTTGGCAACGGAACCACGGGGCATTTCGCAGCCGAGCTGACCTGGTCGGCCGCGGGCATCAAGCTGATGCACGTGCCTTACCGGGGCAGCGCCCCCGCCATGGCAGACCTGATGGGCGGGCAGCTCCCCTTCACCATCGACACCGTGGCGGCAGCGCTGCCACAGCTCAAGGCGGGCAAGATCAAGGCCATCGCCGTCACGGGCGCCACGCGGGCCACGCAGCTGCCCGACGTGCCCACGGTGGCAGAAAGTGGCTTCCCGGGGTTCTCGGCCGATTCCTGGCTGGCCGTGGTCGCGCCGCGCGGACTGCCCGCCGAGGCGAAGGCCAAATTGCACAAGGCCCTGGCCGAGACCCTGGCGGACGCCGAAATCCGCAGCAAGCTCATCGCCGCAGGGCTGGAGCCGTCTTACGCCACGGGCGATGCCGTGCTGGCGCAGATCGAGGACGAGCTGCCACGCATGCGGGCGATTGCGCAACGGGCGCAAATTCGTGCGGAGTGAACGCAGCGCTCTTCCGGCGCCTCAGTCCCGCAGCCAGGTCAGCATGTGGGGATAGGCATCTGGACCGCCAGGCACCTGCTGCGCAGGCAGCAGGGTGAGCCCCGCAGCAGCCAGCCCCGAAGCCCCCAGGTACACCCCCAGCTCGAAAGCGGTGCGCAGCCCGGCGGACCGTCCGTGGTATCCGCCGTCGTGAAACAGCACCGCGGAATCCATCCCCAGGTGGCACAGCGCGGCCCACGCCCAGGCGGTGGCCTCGATCTCACCACCATGGGGCACTGCGGGCAGGTCCTGCAGTGCATCGTCCAGGGTGGGGCGCTGTGCGGCAGGCACCACCGCCAGGTGGCCAGCCTCGTGCAGCAGGTCACCGGGCCAGCGCAACCGCGCCCGGTCCACGCGCAGCCCGCCCCGCTCGATGCGGAGGCCAGGCAGAAAGCTGTCGTCTGGCACCTCGGCCTCGCAGACCGCAAGGCCGATGCTGCGCAGAAAATCCAGGATGCGATCTGTCAATCCGCCGGGGTCCGCTGCCGGCACAGCCGCGATGGCAACGTCTGCCGTGCTCATGTCTGCAACAGGTCTGCCACCTGGCTGCGCAGCAGCGCGGGCTGCACGGCCTGAGATGCTACAGGACGGCCCACATTCAGCCCCACCCGGCTGTAGAACCCCCGGCGAAACGGCCGCACCATGGCGCCACCCTTTTCAATGCGGCTGAAGTACGAGCCCCACAGGTTGGTCAGCGCCATGGGGATCACCGGGGCCTCGACGCCCTCGGCCGTCGCCCGCTCGATGATCTTCATGATGCCGCCCTTGAACTCCTGCAACTGCCCGTCCTTGGTTATTCCACCTTCAGGAAAGATGGCCAGCAGGTCGCCTTCGCGCAACACCTGGGCCGCGCGGTCGAAAGCCGCTTCGTAGGTCTTCGGGTCTTCCTTGTAAGGCGCAATCGGGATGGCCTTGGCCAGGCGGAACAGCCAACCCAGCACGGGCACGCGGAAGATGCGGTGGTCCATGACAAAGTAGATGGGGCGCGGGCTGGCCGCCATGAGCAGCACCGCATCCACAAAGCTCACGTGGTTGCACGCCAGGATGGCCGCACCGGTGGACGGCAGGTTCTCGTCGCCTTGCACCTTGAAGCGGTACACGAACCGCGAAGACACCCAGGCGACGAAGCGCAGCAGGTACTCGGGCACCAGCATGAAGATATAGAACGCCACCACGGCGTTGGCCAGGCCGGTGAACAGGAAAATCTGCGGCACCGTGAAACCCGCGCCCAGCAAAGCGCCGGCGATGAGCGAGCTGCCGATCATGAACAGTGCGTTCAGGATGTTGTTGGCCGCGATGATGCGCGCACGGTGCGTGGGCTGGCTGCGCATCTGGATCAGTGCATACATGGGCACGCTGTACAGGCCCGCAAACAGGCTGAGCAGCGCCAGGTCGAGCATCACGCGCCAGTGCGCGCCCTGGGCCATGAAGGCGGCCAGGCCCATGATCTCGGACGCCGGCAGGCTGCGCGACGCGAAGTACAGGTCGATGGAGAACACGCTCATGCCGATGGCGCCAAGCGGCACCAGGCCGATCTCGACGTGTCGGCGCGAGAGCACCTCGCACAGCAGCGAGCCCACACCAATGCCGATGGAGAACACCACCAGCAGCAGCGACGCCACCTGCTCGTTGCCATGCAGCACGTTCTTGGCCAGGCTGGGGAACTGGCTCAGGAACACCGCGCCGAAGAACCACATCCAGCTGATGCCCAGCAGCGAGCGGAACACCACAATGTTCTCGTGCGCCAGCTTGAGGTTGCGCCAGGTTTCGGTGAAGGGATTCCAGTTGATGGTCAGGCCCGGATCGGTGGCCGGCACCGAGGGGATGAACTGCGCCACCGCACGCCCGACCAGTGCAGCCACCACACAGGCCACGGCCACCGTGGTGTGGCCGATGCCCGGGATGGCCACCAGCAGTCCACCCGCCACATTGCCCAGCAGGATGGCCACAAACGTGCCCATCTCGACCATGCCGTTGCCGCCCGTCAGCTCACGCTCGTTGAGCACCTGGGGCATGTAGGCAAACTTGACCGGCCCGAACAGCGTGGAGTGCACGCCCATCAAGAAGGTGCACAGCAGCAGGATGGGGATATTGCCCGCGATGAAACCCACGGCCGCCACCAGCATGATGGCGATCTCCAGGTTCTTCACGAAGCGGATCATCTTCGTCTTGTCGTACTTGTCGGTCAGCTGGCCCGAAGTGGCCGAGAACAGCAAGAACGGCAGGATGAACAGGGCGCCGATCACCAGCCCCGCCATGGCCGGCGGCAGCCAGTCCACACTGAGCTGGTAGGTCACCATCACCGTGAAGGCGAACTTGAAAAGGTTGTCGTTGGCCGCCCCAGAGAACTGGGTCCAGAAGAATGGCGCAAACCGCCGCTGGCGCAGCAAGGCAAACTGGTTCGGGTCCTCGTGCGTGGGCGCTGGGGCCACGCTGGTGGAGGCGGTGTCGGGGCTCATGCGTTTCTCCTCGTTTCCGATGGGTTGGCTTGTTGGAATTTTCCGGACCTGCGCTTCATGCGCCGGATCTGCGGGCGACACCCACGGCGTGGGCGCCATTCTGCCCGGACGGCATGACCAGCGGCATCGCCGCCGCGTCACTGTGGCGCAAAGCCACCAGCGACCCCAGTGCCGCCAGCACCGGCCAGGCCGCGCCCGCCGCCAGCACATGTTTGAGGCTGTGGCCTGACACCCATCCGCCCGTGGCCTCGAACACCGAGTGGTCTGCCGTCTCCAGCAGCTTGGCCAGGGCGTACAACAGCACCACCACGCCCAGGTGCAGCGCCAGGCCATCGACCCGGCGTGGAAGGCATGCCAGCACCAGCACCACCAGCAGACCGCCCAGTTGCACCACGGCCCAGGGCAACAGGTTGCCTGTGTGCACCCAGACCCAAACCGCCATCGGCCCGGCCAGCAGCACGGTGCCAGCGGCGGCCACGCCCGCCCGCGCGCTCACCCGGGTGGCAGCCGCCAGACCCAGCAGCCCCGCAAAGGGCAGGACCATGCCCAGACGGTCCCACAGCAAGCCTGCGTCCTGCGGTTGCCAGTGGTACAGCGCCGAGCCTGCGGCAGTGCATAGCAGCCCACCAAAGAACAGCGCTGCCAGCGCACGGGAGGTGGCGTCCAGCGCGCCCGGCGGCACACGGCGCAGCTCCCACCAACCCCATGCACCTGCCAAGGCAAAGGCCAAGTTGCTCAACACATCCAGCGCACAAGGGATGCCCCACAGCGTGCGCAGGTCGGCAAAGTCACGCTGGTGCGCACTGGCGGGCAGCGCAGCCGCGCCCAGCACCAGGCCGGTTTCGGCATCCGACAGTCGCGACAGCGCTGCCAGGCCGCGCGCACGAGGGGGAGTCATAGGGGAAGAAGACATTACACACACCGTAGAAAGTGAACGATGCCGCGCAGTGTGGGCAGCGGCGCCACCGGTCGCCCCAAAAAGTCGCGCAAGGGGCCACCCACGCACCTTCGGGTATTGATAATCGATACCCAGGAGCCCCCACACCATGAGCACGACCGCCGACCTCGTCACCGCCCTCAAAAAAGAACTCAAGACCGCGCAGATGACCTACGCCGACCTGGCGCAGGCGCTGGGCATGGCCGAGTCCAGCGTCAAGCGCATGCTGGCCAAGGGCGACATGCCGCTGTCGCGCATCGACGCCATCTGCCGCGCGCTGGCGCTGGACTTTGCCGACCTGGCGCGGCGCGTGGCCGACGAGCAGCCCTTGCTGAAAGAGCTGACCCACGAGCAGGAAAAGGCCGTGGTGGCGGACAAGAAGCTGCTGCTGATGGCGATCTGTGTGCTGAGCCAGTGGACGCTGGAGCAGGTGACCGGCTACTACCGCCTGACCGAGGCCGAAGGCATCAAGTACCTGGCGCAGCTGGACCGCATCGGCATCATCGAGCTGCGGCCGCTCAACCGCTACCGCCTCAAGCTGGCCAAGACCTTCCGCTGGCGCCCACATGGCCCGGTGATGAACTACTTCCGCGACCATGCGCTGCTGGACTACTTTGCGGGCGGCTTTGACGGACTGGGCGAAGGCGTGCTGCTGGTGCACGGCAACATCAGCCGCAGTCTGGCGCCCGCCTTCATGGAGCGCATGCAGCGCGTGGCGCAGGACTTTGCCCAGCAGCACCTGGCCGACCAGAAGCTGCCCGACCGCGAGCGCGAGGGCTACACCCTGCTGCTGGCGATGCGCAGCTGGGAGTTCGAGGCGTTTGCCAGCATGCGGCGGTAAGCCTGTCGTCGATTTCGCGGGCCCCTGCAAGCGGCAGCCGTCGCTGCCAGCCCACTTCTGCCCCTGGTTGAGCGCAGCGGCCGCCTCACAGGTGCGGGGACTGGCCGCAGTGCTATGAACCAGCCTCCAATCACTATCCTTTTGATAGCTATCAGCGCATGAAATACCTGCGCCTGAGGTTAAAAACGCCTCAAAAACCCTCCTTGCGCCCGGCAAGAGGTAGCTTGACGCCACAAACAGAAATAACTATTCTTTAAATTGCAAATTCAACCAATTTAATAATAGTCAAATGAAAACCACACGCCAGCAGCAAGACGCCACGCGCCGCCAGATCGTGGCCAGCGCGGTGGATCTCATGACCCGCCAGGGCTTTGACGGCACGACGATGAAAGACATCGCGCGGGCCGCCGGCATCGGCGACGCCACGATCTACAAATACTTTCCGACCAAGGACCGCATAGTGCTGGGCTACCTGGACGACGTGGCCCACCAGGCGCTGGCCGACACGCTGCAGACGCCGGGCTTTGCGGGCTACGGCCTGCAAGAAAAGCTGCAGCGCCTGACCGATGCCGTGCTGGAGCGCCTGCTGGCCGACCGCGAGTTCGTGGCCCAGGTGCGCGGCCTGGCCCGGCGCTCGCCGCTGTCGATGCTGGCCGAGCCGCTGGCAGCGCGCCAAAGCCTGCGCGATGCGGTGGCCAGCTTTCTGGAAGCCGCCGAGGCCAGCGGCGAGATCGAGCCCTGCGACTTCAAGGGCCTGGCGGGCAGCCTCTACACCGACTACCTGGCGGGTGTGGTGAGCTACTGGCTGGCGGACACCTCCGACGAATTTGCCGACACCACGCAGCTGGTGGACCTGTCGCTGGGCGTGCTGGTGCAGGCGCTGCGCGGCGGGCTGGTCAACCGCGTGCTGCAACTGGGCGGCTTTGTGCTGCGCAGCCAGATGGCCCGCATGATGCAACACGGCAGCGGCTTGATGGGCATGCTGCACATGGCCCAGCAGGCCATGGCCAGCGCCCCCACGGCCCGGGCACCTGCTCCCATGGCAGCCGCCGCCGCAAGCCCGGCCACCACGCCTTCGCAGCCCCCTCGCACGCAGCGCAAGCCCCGCGCTGCCACGCCCCCCACCGAGGCACCGGCCGCCCAGCCCAAAGCCACGCCCCGCAAGAAAAAGAGCGCTCCATGAATGCGATCCCTGCCCTCGCCGCGCCCACCACCGCGCGCGCCACACAAGTGCCGCCCGGCACCGCCATCCACGCCACACTGCCGGGCGCAGATTTTTTTGATGCCTACGAGGTGGCCGACCGGCACCCCACACGCTCTGCCCTGCAGTCGTGGCTGGACGTGGCGGCCCGCACCCCGGCATGGACCCGCGCCCTCATGTTCGTGCGCAACAAGGCCGTGCGCCTGGTGGGGCTGAAGGACCTGGGCCAGCTGCACGATGACCATCCACCCGCCAGTGGCCGGCCTCTGCGCGACGCGCGCAGTTACCGCGTCGGCGACCGCGTCGGCATCTTCCGCATCCGGCATCTGAGCGACACCGAGGTGGTGATGGGCCAGGACGACAAACACCTGGACGTGCAGGTGTCCATCTGCAAACAGCCCGCCGCCCCTGGCGCCACGCCCCGCGTGGTGCTGAGCACGGTGGTGCACATCCACAACACACTCGGCCATGCCTACATGGCGGTGATCACGCCGATCCACCGTGTCATAGCGCGCGGCACGGCGCAGCGCCTGGCAGACCATGGCCAAAACTGAGGCGGAAGCGCCCCGCACCGGCAAGCTGGCCCGCAGTGCCATCACGGGGCTGGCGGCAGCGCGCATCGGCATGGCCGAGCTCTCGCACCGCACGCGCAAGCGCTCGGCCCAGGCGCAGACCGAGCACGAGGCAGCACTGGGCCGCATCCTGTTTGGTGCGCTGGGGCAGCTGCGCGGCTCGGCGCTCAAGGTGTCACAGCTGCTCAGCATGCACCCGGGCCTGCTGCCCGACGGCGTGCGCAGCGAACTGGCTCGCGCCCACCACCAGGCCCCGCCGCTCAACCGAGCCCTGGTGGGCCGCGTGTTCCGCCAGGCGTTCGGGCAGGAGCCAGAGGCGCTGTTCGACCACTTTGAACCCACTGCGTTTGCCGCCGCCAGCCTGGGCCAGGTGCACCGCGCACAGCTGGCCGGCCACGGCACGGTGGCTGTCAAGGTGCAGTACCCCGGCATTGCCGCCACCATTGCGAGCGACATGCAACTGATGCGCGCCGCGCTGCGCGCGCTGGCCCACACCGACATGCCTTTGCCTGCGGATGCCGTACTGGACAGCGTGATGACCGAGATCGAGGCCACGCTGCTGCGCGAGGTGGACTACCTGCAGGAGGCTGAACAAATGCAGTGGTTCGCCCAGCACGCGGCCAGGCCAGGCGTGGTGATGGCGCAGCCCCTGCTCTCGCACACGCGGGCCCAGGTGCTCACTCAGCAATTTCTGCCCGGCCAGCCGCTGCAGGCCTGGCTGACCACACAGCCATCGCAGGCGCTGCGCGACCAGGCTGGGCAGCACCTGTGGGACTGGTTCATGCACTGCATTTTTGTGCTGGGGCGGGTACATGCCGACCCGCACCCGGGCAACTTTCTGTTCGCGCCCGATGGCACGGTCGGCGTGCTCGACTTTGGCTGCACGCGTGCCCTGCCCAGCGCATTCCGGGCGCAGGTGGTGCAGGCGTGGTCGGCCCTGCTGCGCGCTCCCGCCGACCCCGCGCGCAACGCGCAGGTGCTGCAGGCCTACCAGGCGCTGGGGCTCTTGCGCAAGGACCTGACCGTGCAGGCCTACACCACCGAACTCGCCCCCGCGCTGGCCGAGATGCAGGCCTGGCAGATCGAGCCCTTCACCCAGCCGGTGTTTGACTTTGGCACCAAGACACCGCCGCCCATCACCCCCAGCCAGCACCAGCGCGTGCTGGGGCAGCACCTCGCCCAGATCCCCGGCGAGATGCCCGCGTTCGAGCGCATGTGGATGGGGCTGATGCACCTGCTGACGCAGCTGGGTGCCCGGGTGCACACCCGCGCCCACAAGGCACTGGCCGTTCACCCATGACAAACACCGCGAACACCGCGCTGACCCTGGCAGCCGCCGGGCTGACCCTGGTGGGGGTGGCACATTCGGTGCTGGGAGAACTTCTGCTGTTTCGCAGGCTGCGCACGCAGGTCCGCCAGACGGCGGGGCGCGCGGAGGTTGGCACGGCGCAGCAGTTGCTGCACACCCCGCACCTGCGCATCCTGTGGGGCACCTGGCATGTGGCCTCGGTGCTGTGCTGGGCACTGAGCGCCCTGCTCTGGCGCCTGGGCACCGCACCTTGGGACGCGGCCCTGGGCGCCTGGGCCGCCGACGCGGTGGGCATTGCCACCCTGGCCAGTGGCGTGCTGGTGTTCTTTGCCACGCATGGCAGACACCCGGCGTGGTGCGCGTTGCTGGTGATTGCGACGCTGGTGTGGTGGCGCTGAAGCAAGCCATCGCGGGCGGGTGAATGGAGACGCCGACGCCGAATGCCTGAGCAGGCGTGACAAAAATCACACGGCAACCGTTTGCCTCCGAAGTCGGCAACACAACTTCACAAAGCTTCGCAATTGGCCTACACCGGCTTGACGCAGCGTGCGCACCATGAAGTCTCCGGTTCCGCAAGGAATCACATCTGAGGAGAACCTTATGGCCCGCAAAGCACTTGCCGCTGTGTCCATCGCCCTGCTGTCGCTGGGCGCCGCGAGCGCGGCGCAGGCGCAGACCAGCGCCACCGTTGTCATCCAGGCTGGTACACCCGTCTACCGGCAACCCGCCCCGGTACTCGTGCAGTACCAGGCACCTCCCCCACCCCGCTACGAGGTGGCACCCCACCCGCGCCGCGGCATGGTGTGGGTGCCCGGCCACTGGGAGTGGCGCGGCCACCGCCATGTGTGGATGCAGGGCTACTGGGTGAAGGCCCGCCCCGGCTACCACTACCGCGAGCCCCGCTGGGTCGAACACGGCGGCCGGTGGAACATGCAGCCCGGGGGCTGGGACCGTGATGGCGATGGTGTGCCCAACCGCCATGACAGGGATCGCGATGGTGATGGCGTGCCCAACCGCTACGACCATCGCCCGGACAACCCGTACCGCCGTTAAGCCGAGGGGCGGCCGCCTGCGGTAGCGCGCAGGCCAGCCCCAGAGCGCCCCCCTGCGCCTACGCCAGGGGCGGCCTCGCGCCTACAGCGCGGTGCAAGGTACCCGTGCACCATCGACACACCCGGTTCCGCATCGAACCACCCACAGGAGACACTCATGGCCCGCCACCCGCTCACCACAGCATCCCTCGCGCTTATGGCGTTTTTGGCCTTCGCTCCTGCGCAGGCCGCCACCCAGGGCACCGTCATCATTCAGTCCGGCCAGCCCGAGCGCGGCTACCAGACTGCGCCCACCTACCAGGTGATTCCTGCGCCGCCACCTCCGCGCAATGAAGCGATGCCCCGCCCTCGCCGAGGCCAGGTATGGGAAGAAGGCCACTGGGAATGGCGTGGCAACCGCCACCACTGGGTGCGCGGCCACTGGGTTCAGGCGCGCAACGGTTACCAATATCGCCAGCCCCAGTGGATCGAACGCGAAGGCCGGTGGGAGATGCAACGCGGTGGCTGGGACCGCGACGGTGACGGCATCTCCAACCGCAACGACCGGGACCGCGATGGCGACGGTGTGCCCAACCGCCGTGACAGCCAGCCGGACAACCCGCGCCGCAATTGAGGGAGCAACTCCCGCCGCGACCAGGGCGCTGAGCGGGCCCCATCCCCGCGGTAGCAGCGAACACTGCTACCGCAGCAACAACACAGCCTGACCGAGCCCCGGAAAGTCCGCCACCACTTCAGTACCTGGCGCCACCAGCACGGTGCCAGTGCACGACCCCGTGGTGACCCACTGCCCCGCGCGCAGCCCGCCCAGGCTGCGCGCGCCTTCGTTGGCCAGCCACACCAGCAGCCGCAGCGGGTCGCCCGCCGGATTGCCCCAGGTGGCATGCTGCACGGCCACTGCCCCGTTCACCGACAAGGTCACCGCTTGCGCCAGGGGCTGCACGGCAGCGACATCGGTCACCCCAGCCCCCACGATCAGTGCCCCATGGCAGGCCTGGTCGGCCAGACGGCTCCACTCGCCCTGTTGCGCCCAGGCAGCAAAGCGCGTGTCGCACACCTCAATGGCGGCGCGCACCGACACCACCGCCGCCAGCACCTCGGCGGCGCTGTAGGGGGTGGCGCGGGCGGGCAGGTCGGCCCCCAGTTCGTACACCAGCTCCGCCTCCACGCCCATCACGGCAAAACCCGCTGCAGACAGAGCAACCGCCTCACCCGCTGCAGCCGCCCACACCGAATCGCGCGTGAGAGCGGCCCGCGCGGGTTGCGCCTGGGGCGACGCGGCGCCGACCTTCCAGCCTGCGATCTCCCCGCGCGCACGCACCACGGCGTCCTGCACCGCGTAGGCCTCGGCGGCATCGCGTGGGCGAAGCCCTGCGGGAAAGTCCAGCGGGCGGGGGGTGCGCCCCTCCCGGGCCTGGGTGATGACGGCGGCGCTGGCGACAGGGTCCAAAGTGGCGGGGGGCATGGCAAAACTCTCAGTGGGACAAGGGGTCGGCGGATTATCGGCACCTTCACCAGCGGCCCCGCCCCGCTGCATCAGCAACGATTGCGACCCATTAGCAGCCGGAGTCGATCTTGCGCGCAGGCTTGGCCCCTAGAATCGGCCTCGCAGGAGAGCACGGCAGCCACAGGCCGCCGCTGCACCGAAGGCGCAAACTCCCATACACGCTCAGGTCCCGTACTGCACCATTCATCAAAGCCGTCTGGAGAGCCGCCTCGCGCAACGCGAAGCGCACCGAAGGAGCAAGCCGCAGCCCGGGTGGGTGGCGGTGAATCTCTCAGGTACCAAGGACAGGGGGAGCGGCAGCTAGGGCATTCATGCGCCAGCTGCACGCTATTGAATTCATAGCTGCCAGCGCATGTTGTTCTAGCGCCAGAGCCCAGAAAGGCTTTGAAAATCATGCGCGTGATCGTTTTGGGTGCCGGCTTGCTCGGCGTGACTTCGGCTTATTTCCTTTCGCAACTCGGCCACGAGGTGACCGTCATCGACCGCCAGGGTGCGCCCGGTGCCGAGACCAGCTTTGCCAACGGCGGCCAGATCTCGGTGAGCCACGCCGAACCCTGGGCCAACCCCAGTGCGCCGCTCAAGGTGCTGCAGTGGCTGGGCAAAGAAGACGCCCCCCTGCTGTTCCGCCTGCGCGCCGACATGCGGCAATGGCTGTGGGGCCTGTCGTTCCTGCGCAACTGCACCCCCGCGCGCACGCGCCACAACATCGAACAGATCGTGCGCCTGGGCACCTACAGCCGCGACACACTGCAGCAGCTGCGCGCGGCCACCGGCATCCAGTATGACCAGCGCACGCAGGGCATCCTGCACTTCTATACCAACCAAAAAGAATTCGACGGCGCGCTGGCCCCTGCCGAGCAAATGCGCCAACTCGGCTGCGAGCGCCAAGTCATCAGCGCCGACGAGGCCGTGCGCATCGAGCCCGCCCTGGCCCACATCCGCCCGCAGCTCGCCGGCGCCACCTACACGGCCGAGGACGAATCCGGCGACGCCAACCAGTTCACACGCGAGCTGGCCAAGCTGTGTGAAGCGGCGGGCGTGCAGTTCCGCATGGGCCACCACATCACCGCGCTGCGCGAGGCAGGCGGCCGCATCGACCACGTGGAAGTGACCAATGCCGAAGGCCGCTTCGAGCGCGTGCGCGGCGATGCGTTTGTGCTGGCCATGGGCTCGTTCAGCCCGCTGATGGCGCAGCCGCTGGGCATCCAGCTGCCCATCTACCCGGCCAAGGGCTACTCGGTGACCATGCCGGTCAAGGACGCCAGCAAGGCGCACCAGGTGAGCCTGACAGACGACGAGTTCAAGCTCGTGTTCTCGCGCTACACCAGCGAACGCGGCGGTGATCGCCTGCGCATTGCAGGCACGGCCGAGCTGAACGGCTACGACCGCCACCTGAACCAGGTGCGCTGCGAGGCCATCGTGCGGCGTGTGGAGCAGCTCTTCCCCGGCGCGGGCGACACCACCCAGGCGCAGTTCTGGAGCGGCCTGCGCCCCGCCACGCCCAGCAATGTGCCACTGATCGGCAAGACGAAAGTGGGCAACCTGTTCCTCAACACCGGCCACGGCACGCTGGGCTGGACGCACGCCTGCGGCTCGGGCAAGGCGTTGGCCGACATCGTGAGCGGCCGCGTGCCCGAGGTGGACTTTGCGTTCCAGGGCTTGAAGGGGCGCGCAGCCGGGGCGGCGCTGGTGCCGTCGCGCACGGCAGCCTGAAGCAGCGCGCGGTTGCAGCGAGGCAAGGCTGCTGCAACCGCCGCGAGAGGCTGCGCCTACTTGGCGGCGCCTGTGGCGTGTGCCACGAACTGCGCCACGGCCTGCATGTCCTTCTCGCTCATGCGTTCTGCATAGGACGGCATCACACCAATGCCCGCCTTGAGCGCGCGCAGCACACGGCCCGCGTCGGGTTTCAGCTCATCCAGCACCGGGCCTACCTGGCCCTCGGCACCGGCGGCCTGCAGCGTGTGGCATACGGCGCAGGCGGGCTGGATCTTGGTGAACAGCTCCTTGCCGCGCGCCAGTTCGGCCGGGTCGGCAGCCCAGGCTGACGCACAGGCGCCAGCGGCCCACACCACCACGGCAAGGCGGCGCGCTCGGTTCAATCCACCCATGTCAGGCCACGGTCACGGTGACAGCGTGGTCGCGCCAGCTGGCGTTGTTGTAGCCACCCAGGTTTTCCTCGCGCTGCTCGGCCTGCACATTGCCTGCCGTGTCGGTGGCGCGGCTGGCCAGCACATGGGTGCCCGCCTCCAGGCGCAGGGGCAGCGCAAACTGCCGCCAGGCAAAGGGGCCCAGGTCGGGGCCGATGAGCTTGGCCGCCAACCAGGTCTTGCCGCCATCGGCCGACACCTCCACGCCCTTGATGCCGCGCGTGCCGCCAAAGGCCACGCCATGCACCTGCACCTGTCCGGGCTTGAGTGCCCCCTTGTCGGGCAAGGGGCCGTTGATCCACGACTTCACGCCCATCTCCCACACCGAAGGCTGGTCGGGGCTGGCCTTGCTGCCGGGCGGCGACATGCGGTAGCCGTGCGACATGATGCGCGCCTGCGACTGTGCGCTGGTAAACGCAACGCGCTTGACGTACTTGATGTTGTTCACGCCCTGGTAGCCGGGCACCACCAGCCGCAGCGGGCCACCATGCGCCAGCGACAGCGGCTCGCCATTCATCTCCCAGGCCAGCAGGGCGTCGTCCATCGCCTTCACGGGCACCGAGCGCTCCACCAGTACCGACAGCGGGTCCACACCTTCGGGCAGCTTCTCGCCCCCCGTGCCGGTCAGGTAGGCGGCACCATCGGCCAGCCCGCCCAGGGCGGCCACCACGTTGCGCAGCGGCACACCGCTCCAGACCACACAACCGGCAGCGCCCACCGACCAGGGGGTGCCGCTGGGCTTGCTGGGGAAAAAGCCCCGGCCATTGCCCGAGCACTGCAGCACGGTGGCCACGGTCTCCACGCCCAGCGTCTTGAGCTCCGCCAGCGTCAGGCTGCGCGGGCTCTTGACCCCTTCGACGGACACCGTCCACGCGTCGCGGTTGTCCAGGATGGCCGCGTCAGGCGCAGGCAGGTTGTTGCGCACGTACAGCTGGTTGGACGGCGTGATGACGCTGGTGCCGAACGCGGAGCGGCGCGTCTCCAGCGTGCTGCTGCTGTGCACGATCAACGCATCCGGCGACTTCCAACCCGCATAAGCGGGCAGCGGCTTGGCCGCAGAGGCTGCGGCCTGCTGGGCCCGCGCACTGCCCGTCCATCCGGCCAGGCCCAGCGCGCTCAGGGCAGCAGCACTTCCGGCCAACATGTGGCGGCGCGGCAGGGTCATCGAGTCTTTCATGGAAACGTCTCCAAATAGTGGGGTGGACAAAACCTTGTGGCCCCTCGCCATTGGGCGGGGACGGGGGATCGGGTCAGCCCGCATTCTGTGCGGCCGCTCCTCCTGCCGCACGCACGGCGTCGTTAGCAGAAGTAACAAGAACAAAAGATCGGAAACATTCGTACGCAGGTGCGGGGGGCGTGGGCATATTCGCGCTTTGTTTTGGGGAGAGGAGCAGCGCAATGAACACCACCAGAAAACCGACCCGAGGCCCGCTGGGACTGCTACTTGTCCTATGGCTGGGTTGCAGCGCAGCACAGGCCCAGCTGACGGCCATCGTGGCCGTGGAACCCACCGCCCGCAAGGCGGCGCATTCCATCCTGCGCACCGCTGCCGAATCGGGCTTATCGAAAGCCGCGGGCCAGTCGGTGGCACTGACGACCAGCGACGATATGGCCGACGTGATGCGCGCCACCCGCAGCGCGGGCTATGACATCTTCATTGGCCCTGCCCAGGTGGCAGCGTCTGCGTTGCAACGCGGCTACGAACTGGTGGGCGCAACGCAAAAATCAGACAGATACCTGCTGGTCGGGCTGCAGCAGTTGGCGGCAATGCCTGCGATGAAGGGCCGCAGGCTCTACCTGCCCCAGCAGGACTCGGTCTATACCTACATGGCGCGCGGCATGCTGAACGAGGCAGGGCTGTCGTTCCAGGACCTGCGCGCCGTGCAATACGAAAAATTTCCCCAGGCGGGCCTCACCGCCCTGACCCTGGGCACGGCCGATGCCACCGTGGTGCGCGAGGACGACTGGGCCGAATGGTCTGCGGCGCACCCCGGCATCGCGCGGGTGCTGGCCACGTCGCAGCCCGTTCCGGGGGGGTTCTCCATCGTGGTGAAAAAAGACCTGCCGGCGGATGCGCGCAACAAGCTGGCCCAGTGGTTCAACGCGTCGTCCTCCGCCAGCGGCCTGCCGCCAGTCTCCGTGCGCCCGGAGGCGGTGGAATACCGCCGCGTGGCCGAGCTGGGGCTGTTCACGCCCACCAGCCTGCCTGGGGTCAACCGTGTCACCGCGCGCGAGGCCCAGACCCTGCTGGCGCAGGGCGCCACGCTGGTGGACACCCGCACCGAAAAGGAATTCAAGACCAAGCGCATCCGCGGGGCCGTGTTCGCTGCATATGTGGAAAAGAGCCTCAAGGACGTGGCCTTCAATGCCGCGCAGGATGACTTTCAGGCGCTGGACAAGCTCCAAGGGCTGGACAGAGCCAAGCCGGTGATTTTTGCGTGCAATGGCGCCGAATGCTGGAAGTCCTACAAGGCCGCCAAGGTAGCCTCCGCCAAGGGCTTCCAGTCGGTGTACTGGCTGCGCGGCGGGTTGCCCGAATGGGACGAAACCGGCCTGCCAACCGAAGGTGGCTAGGAGTCTGCGCAAGGCCTCTGGCCCCTGTCCTTACAATTGGTCGCTTCTCAACTCCCAAGGGCGCGCAAGGCGCCCTTTGTATGGAAATAGCAATACTGTTCGCCCTCATCTGTCTCAACGGCCTGTTTGCCATGTCAGAGATCGCTCTGGTCACGGCCCGCAAAGTCCGGTTGCAAAAGCTGATTGATGAGGGCGATAGCGGTGCCGCCGCGGCCGTGAAGCTGGGCGAAGACCCCACGCGCTTCCTCTCCACCATCCAGATCGGCATCACGTCGATCGGCGTGCTCAACGGTATCGTGGGCGAAGCCGCGCTGGCCGCGCCGCTGGCCTCGTGGCTGGAGCGTCTGGGGGTGCCACTGCCCTACGGCGGCTACGCGGCCACGGGCCTGGTGGTGGTGCTGATCACGTACTTCTCCATCGTGGTGGGCGAACTGGTGCCCAAGCGCATCGGCCAGTCGTACCCCGAGACCTTTGCCCGCCTGGTGGCACGGCCCATCAACTTTCTGGCGCTGGCCACCAAGCCGTTTGTGCTGCTGCTGTCCACATCCACACGCACGCTGCTGCGCCTGTTGGGTGTGAAGGAAACCAGTGGCAGCCCGGTGACCGAAGAAGAGATCCACGCCATGCTGGTCGAAGGCACCACCGCCGGCGTGATCGAGTCGCACGAGCACACCATGGTGCGCAACGTGTTCCGCCTGGACGACCGCCAGATCGGCTCGCTGATGGTGCCGCGCGGGGATGTGGTGTGTCTGGACATCGATGCCCCGTTTGAAGACAACCTCCAGTGCATTGAAGAGTCCGACCATGCGCGCTTCCCGGTGGTGCGCGGCGGCATGGACAACATCCTGGGGGTGATCAACGCGCGCCAGTGGCTGTCCCGCACCCTGCGCGACAAGGCGCGTGGGGGCCTGGCCGACCAGCCGCTGCAAACGGCGCTGTATGTGCCCGAAACCATCACGGGTATGGAGCTGCTGGACAACTTCCGCCTGTCGGACGTGCACATGGCCTTTGTCATCGACGAATACGGCGAGGTGCAGGGCATCGTGACGCTGCAGGACCTCATCGAGGCCATCACCGGCGAGTTCCAGCCGCGGGACCCCGAGACCTCATGGGCGCTGCAGCGCGAGGACGGCAGCTGGCTGCTGGACGGCCACATTCCCGTGCCCGAGCTGAAGGACCGCCTGAACCTGGACGCCGTGCCCGAGGAAGAGCGCGGCCGCTACCACACACTCAGCGGCATGATCATGCTGCTGACCGGCCGTCTGCCCAAGGTGACCGACACGGTGCAGTGGGAAGACTGGAAGCTGGAAGTGGTGGACATGGATGGCAAGACCATCGACAAGATCCTGGCCACGCGGCTGACGCCCGAAGAAAAAGCCGAGTCCGACGAGAACGGCGCGGGCTGACCGGCGTTGACGATGGCAGGGGCTGCTGCGCCAGCCAGCCCCCTCCCCTCGTCTACCTCAGGGCGGCGAGGGCTCGCCGTCCACAAACACGGTCAACACGCCGGTGTAGCCGTACAGATGGTGGTGGGCGATCTCGCCGCCCGCAAAAAAGCCGGCCAGTGGCACATCGCCCAGCGCATGGCGCACGATCTGCAGCTCGGCGCTGGGCCCGCCAAAATGCGGCCCGCCCCGGCCCGAGCAGCTCACATAGATCGCGCCGCAAATGCGCCGCCCCGTCTGGGGTTGCGCTCCAGCATGTCCAGCAACGCCCGGCGCAGCGGCCAGTTCCCCTGGCGCGCCGGACGCCACCATGGGCGCGGGCTCCAGCTCCTCCGGCGATAGTTCCTCGCGGATCTCGGCGCAGATGCGCATGAGGTCCGCCCGCGCGGCCGCCACGTTGCGCTGGCAGAACGCCAGGTGCATGCCGGGCTCCACATGGTCGGCCAGGGCCACACCCCGGCGGGAGCCGTCCAACCCCAGGATATGGCGCACACGCGTGTCGGTGCCAAAGTGGCCCGTGCGGCGCTGGCCCTGTGGCTGCTCACCCGCACTGACCAGCCCGGCCAGCGTGGCGCGCACCTTGCGCAGGGCAGGCTGCGGGTCGCCACCGTCGAGCGACACCTGCAGCGTATCGAGCAGCACATCCAGCGCAGGCTCGCCATCCAGCGCAAGCACCACGTTCTCCTGCGCGGCCGTGATGGTGTGCAGCGCGCCCACGGGCTGGCAGCCCTGCGTGACGCGCGACACCAGCGACACGCCCGCACTAAACGCCACGCCCGAGAGGCCCCCGTCAAACACGCCGCTGGCACCGCCTTGCCCGGCCATGTTGCCGTCGCCGCCCACGGCAAACTGCACGCTGGCGGTGCGGCTGGCGCTGAGGCCGCCAAACAGGTAGCCGGTGTCAGTGCGCGCGGCCATCTCGGTCAGCAGTTCGGCCAATTCCGGCGTGTGGCCGTCGGCATGCACCAGCGCTGTGTGGGCCACAAAACCTGCGCCGGCATGCGGCGCGTGGGCGGGCAGCGGCGCCACGCCAGAAAACACGCGGTACTGGTCGGCCGGCACATCGAGCAGCATGACCGACAGCGCGGGCTCGTCAAAGTATTCGGCATTGTTGGCCGACACGCCCACGCCCACGGTACCGCTCCAGTCGGTCACCTCGGGCAGTTCGCTGCTCAGGTAGTCGAGCAGCGCCTGGGCCTCGTTGGCATAGTGGTCGGTGATGTACAGCAGGCCCAGGGTGGGCGCCGACGCGTAGTCAGGCAGTGCCATCTGGGCGCGCAACTGCGCCAGTACCAGCGCAGCGGCCATGCGCCACTGCGGGTGGGTGGCATGGCCGGTGGGGAAGAGTTTCATGGTGATGGTCTCCAGGCCTGGGCGGGGGTGGGGCAGTGCTGCGCCATCTGCGGGCTGCCACACCGGCCCGCTTTGGCGTCAGCCCGCTCGCTTGCGTGCCGCAGGGCTGCGGGTGCTGCCGGCCTTTGTGGCGGCGGGTTTCGTGGTGGTTTTGCGGGCTGCGGGCTTCTTGGCGGCAGCGGCCTTTTTGGCAGTGCCCGCTGATGACGCGGCGGCGCGCTTGGCGCCGCCCTGCATGGTCTGCATGCCCTTGGCGGCAAACTGGCTGGCCATGCCGGTCGCCGTCTTGAGGGCTTCCTTGGCCAGGCCGGTGGCCATGTTTTTGGTGGTGTCGATGGCAGTCTGCTTGGCCGCGTCCTTCATGGCATTGGTGGCAATCTGCTGGAACTGGCTCGTGAGCGCGCCCCACCACTGCATCGGGTCCACCACGGCAGGCTCGGCGGCCGCCGCTGTCTTGCCCTTGGCTTTGCCTTTGGCGGGTTGAGGGGCGGGCTCGGTGTCAGCGGGCTCCTCCTCGGGCTCGTCGGCAGCGCTGGCGCGGCCGGTCACGCGGGCGGCAGCACCCGCCACGGCCTCGGCGGCGCCGGTCACCGTGTCAGCGGCTTTTTGCACGCCGCTCATCACCGTGTCGGCGGTCTTGAGCTTGAAGGCGTTTGCCACATCGCCCATGCTGAAGTTCATGCCCTTGAGCGTGGCCAGGGTCATCTTCTGCACCTCCAGCGCCTGGATGGTGGCGGCCAGCGCGCGCGAGTTCTGCTCCAGCCAGAACTGCACGGCCTTGAGCTCGTCGATGCGCTTTTCCAGCTCTTCGACGCTGATGGTGGGCGCCACCCAATTGCTGAGGTTGGGCAACTGCGGAATGCTGCTGGACGCCCCCTTGGCAAGGCTTTGCAGAAAATCAAAACCGGGGACGAATTTGCCGAAACCGAAGTTGGATGTGTCGCTCATGGCCGCTCCGCAAGAGGTGGGTCGTGAGAACCTGCTGAAGGTTCTGAGGAGTCACAGCTTACTCCAATGCGTTGCGCCCGCGAAGGCGCTGCGGCGGCTGTCACCTCAGTGTTTATGCCCATCCATCATGCTGCCCGCCGTGGCGCCACCGGGTGCAGCGGTGCCCACCGGCAGCGTGAGGTTGAGCTTGCTTTCCACGCCCTTGGCGTCCTGGAACACCAGGGTGATGGGCACCGCGCTGTCCTTGGCCAGGGGTGCCTTCAGGTCCAGCAGCATGATGTGGTAGCCCCCGGGCTTGAGTTCCACCGTCTTGCCTGCGGGCAGGTCCAGCGTAGGCACCGCACGCATCTTCATGATGTCGCCTTCCATCTTCATCTCGTGCACCTCGGCAAGGCCGGCAGCGGGCGACTCGGCACGCACCAGGCGAGCACCGTCCTTGGCGGTCAGGCGCATGAATGCGCCCGTGGCCTTCTGGCCCTGCACGCTGGCACGCGCCCAGGCGCCTTCGACCTTGACGGCGGCGGTCTGGGCCCATGCAGGGGCACTCAGCAGTGCGGCAAAGACGGCAGCGGTGTGAAGCAGTTTTTTCATGGTGAATGTCTTTCGGTTTGCGAGAGAAGAAAAGGAAGCGGCAACAGGCTCTGGGCCCGACTGTCAATGATTGTGGGCAGCGGCGCCACCGGTGGGCAGAATCTCCAGCGCTGCCGCAGGGGACTTCAGGTCCGACAGCTGCTGGCCCGCCTTGGGCACCTCGGTCCAATCGTTTCGGCCCTCGGTGCAGACCTGGCGCACCGGCCAGTACACGGTGCCCGCCTGCTCCGGCGCCTGGGCCACGAGCACAAACTCGTCGTAGTGCGCGCTTTGCAACATGTCGTCCGGCGTCTTGGCCGTCCAGGTGATGCGCACCACGTCTTCGGTGATGCTGCGGCCGTGGCTGGTGTAGGGCTGGGCCAGCTTGTCGCGCTGCACATCCAGCGTCCAGCCCGGCTTGGGCATGGGGCGTGCACCGCGCATGCCTGCAGGGATGTCCACCACGACCTGCCGCGTGGGCGACGCGCCGCAGCCGTGGCCGACCTTGAACGCGGCCTTGTAGCTGGCGCCGGCCGGGGCCACCTGGTATTCGAGCACCACATGGGCCGATGCAGTGCCAAACAGGGCTGTAGCGCTAGTCAAACATGCGGCAGCAGCTATCTTTTTCATAGTATTCAGAGACATGGGATATTTTCCTTTCAGAGGCTTACCTTCAGCTCGGCCATGTAGCTGCGCTGCGGGTAGGGGTGGAAGTTCCAGAACTGGTAGTTGTTGAGGTTGTCGATGCCCACGGCGGCGCTGACCGCTTTGGTGATCTGGTAGCGCACGCGCACATCGGTGGTGAAGTAGCGGCTCGCGCCCTGGTAGGCAAAGCCGTTGGGGTCACTGTTGTCGAGCGTGCTGTACTGCTTGCCGCTGTAGCGCGCGCCCAGGGTGTACGACCACTTGTCATCGGGCCGGTAGGTGGCCACCGCAGTGGCGCGCCACTCGGGGATGCGGGGCTGCCATTGGCCGACGCTGGCCGGGAACTTGTCGTTGCGCGTGATCTTGGAATCCGTCCAGGTCAGGCTGCTGCCCAGCTCCAGCCCGCGCACAAAGACGTTGGCGGCCTGGTACGACAGCTCAATGCCCTTGGTACGGATGGCATCCACGTTCTGCACGTTGGTCACGTTGGGTGTGACGAGCACATTGGTTTGCGAGTACAGCGCGTCCTTGGTGCGCTCAAAAAACGCGGTCAGGCGCAGCAGGCCATTGCCCATGTCCCGCTCGGCGGTCAGCTCGGTGGTCCAGCTCTTCTCGGGTTTAAGATTGGGGTCGTTGTTGATGAGCGTGCCATTGCCGTTGATGCCGCCCTGGTACAGCTCGGCCACGGTGGGCATGCGCACGGCGCGGCCAGTGGAGGCCTTGAGCACCCACAGGTCGCTGGCCTGGTAGGCCACGGCAGCCTTGGGCGACACATAGGTCTCGTTGCGCTCGGGGTGGCTCAGCGTGGTGGTGGCGTTGCCGGTCTGGCCATTGCTGGCGCTCCAGCGCTCGGCGCGGGCGCCCAGCACGGCCTTCCACCGTGGCGCGATTTTCCAGGTGTCTTGCGCCCACAGGCCCAGCAGTTGGGTGTCGCCGTTGAAGGCCTGGTTGCGGGCGCCTGCATCACCGCTGATCCAGTTCGTCGTCGCGTTTTCGATAGTGCGCAGTTGGTAGCTGTCGCGCTGCAAGCCAAAGTCCACGATGTGCGTGCCCTGCAGCCCATCGGGCCTCCAGGTGCCCTTGGCGGCCAGCGTGTTCCAGCCCGTGCCCTTGCTGTTGACGATGCGCCCTGCCCCGCCGTTCAGCGCGGCAGGCAGCGCCACGGTAGCAGCGCGCAGGGTATCGGTCTGGTAGTCGTACAGGCTGGCTGCCACCTCCCAGTCAAACACGCCCTGTGTGCGGCTCTTGACCGACAGGCCGTGCATGAAATGTGTGAGGTCTTCGTTGGACACGTTGAAGTCCGTGGGCGCGAGCGCAAACGAGCGGCCGTTGATGTTGACCGTGCCGCTGTAGACCGCATTGCCGTTGGCATCGCGCAGGTAGCTGGTGGGCCGCCCTTCGGATGCGTTGTGCCACCAGCCAAAGGTGTAGGCGGCGCGCACGGTGGGCGAAAAGTCGTAGGCGATCTTGGCCTTGATGTGGTCTTGCTGCGTGTGGTACTGGGTGGCCGTGCCCAGCAGGTACCAGGGCTGGTTGCTGCGGTTGTTGCCCAGCACTGCGCCCGTCACGGGTGTGCCTGCGCTGCCCACGGTGCCTGCAGACACCAGGCGTGTGGGGAAGGTGAGCGGCTGGCCTTCGCTGTCGGTCTTGTTGAAGTTCAGGAACCACGACCAGTCGCCATTTTTGTTGCCCACCGAGGCGCTGACCTGCTTGCCGCCGTAGGTGCCGTTGGTGTTGTACAGGTCAAAGGGCTGGTGTTGATAGCTGACCTGCCCGTGCGCCTCGAACTTTGTCGGCATGCGCGTGACGTAGTCCACCACCGCGCCCACCGAGTTGCCTGCGTAGGCGGCCGAAAACGGGCCGTAGAGCACGTCCACGCGCTCGATCTCTTCTGGCGTGACCAGCATCCAGCGCGGCGCGTTGGTGGGGCCGTTGCCCAGGTAGTTGCTCAGCAAAATGCCATCGGCAAACACCATGGACCGCGCCGGGTTGCCCGTGCCCGAGGCGCGGGTGGACAGCACGGCGTGGTTGTAGTCGCCGATATAGCGCTTGCGCACCAGCAGACTGGGCAGGTACTTGAGGGCGTCTTCGCTGTCGGTGGCGTTGATCGCATGCTCGATCTGCTCGCGCGTCACGACCTCGATGGTGGTGGGGATCTGCGTGGGCAGCGAGGTGGGCTGGCCGCCGGTGATGGTGACCACGCCCAGTTCCTTGGCCGGGGCATGGCTGGTGGTGCTGGTGCTGTCAGCGGTCTGGGCGAAAGCGGATGAAGCCCCAGCGGACGCGATGCCAAGGGCGAGGGGAAAGGCACTGGCCACGGCCAGCGCCATGCGGCTTTTGCGCATGGAAACTCCTGAAAATCAAACCAAATAGGCCGCAAGCGCAAGTGAATCATGCGCCAGCAGCTATCGAATCAATAGCGATTTCAGGAGAGCGATGGGGGCCCGCGCGGCGGCAGGGGCGCAGCGGTGCGCGCTGCAATGTGCGCGGCAGGGATGGGGCGCAGGGCATGCGCCAGCGGGTGGACCACAGGCAGCTGGGCCTGCGATGCGGGAGGGGGAGCGCCCACATGCGCGCACAGCGGGCAGTCCAGCGTGTGGCTGGGCAGCTCCTTGGCGCCCTCGTCGGTCTTGACCAGCACCTTGATCGCCCCTGAGCCTGAGCAGATCAGCTCCATGGCCTGCGGGTGCACCAGCGGCGACGCAACGGCCACGCCGATCGACAACACAAACCACGCCAGCACACAGCGGGCGAGCCAGCGAAGGCTGCGGATGGTTTGGAGGGACGGCAACGACATGGAAGCGCCATTGTAGGTGCGCAGTCCGCGCCAGCCACCGTACGGGTCATCTGCGTGACCGCCCCGCACCAGGTGCGGGCCTAGGATGTGCGCTTGCCCCTACAACACATCGGAGACACACCATGCTCACACTCTGCGGCTTTTCGGCCAGCAACTACTACAACAAGGTCAAGCTTGCGCTGCTCGAAAAGGGCCTGCCGTTCACCGAAGAACTGGCCTGGGTGGGCGAGACCGATCGCAGCGCCAGCCCGCTGGGCAAGGTGCCCTACCTGCGCACGCCGCAGGGAGCGCTGTGTGAATCGGCGGTGATCGCCGACTACATCGAAGCCGCCCACCCCGATCACCCACTGATCCCGGCCGACCCCTTCCAGGCCGCCAAGGTGCGCGAGCTGATCACCTTTCTGGAGTTGCACCTGGAGCTGGTGGCTCGCAACCTGTATCCGCAGGCGTTCTTTGGCGGCACCGTGAGCGACACCGCCAAGGAAAAGGTGGGCGCACAGCTGCAGAAGAACATTGCCGCCTTCGGCCAGTTGGCAAAGTTCAGCCCCTACGTGGGCGGCGACACCTTCACGATGGCCGACTGCGCGGCCGTCGTTCACCTGCCGCTGGTCAGCTCCGCCACCAAGATCATCTACGGCAAGGACTACCTGGCCGACCTGCCTGTGCGCGACTACCTCGCCCGCATGGCCGAACGCCCTCATGTGCAGCGCGTGAATGCGGACCGCAAGACCAACACCGCCGAGATGCTGGCGCGTCCGCCCAAGCGCTGAGCCCGCCACGCAGCGGTGTCACCAGGGTGGGGACACACCGCGCGCCATCCCTTGACCTTGGTCAACCCAGCGCGCCGCGCACGGGCGCACCATGCAGGTATCCGATCACCTCGAGGAGACCCCGCATGGACAAGACCCAAGCCGCACCATTCCGCCAGCAGTTACTGGCCCAGCAATCCGAGTTGCTGGCCCAGCTGGCCGCGCAGCGCGGTGGTGTCATCGGCCGCGCCGAGGCCGCCGCCGACCACTTCGGACAACCGGAAGACCCGCGTGCCCAGGTTGCCACCGAACGCGAGCTGGAATTTGCCCTGGACGAACGCGAGACCGCACACCTGGCGGCTGTCGAGGCCGCCCTGGCCCGCATCGAAGCCGGCACCTACGGCGAGTGCACGGATTGCGGCACCCACATCACCGCCGCCCGCCTGCACGCCACGCCCGAGGCCGCACGCTGTGTGCATTGCCAGGAAAAGGCCGAGCAACACCGGCGGGCGGCATGAGCGAATGCACGCACTCAGGCTGCTTCTTTCCCGTTTTTTGTCACTCCTTTAAGAAAGCCGATTCATGAGCACTTTTCACGCCGTTGTCTGGATGGACCAATCCGAAGCCCATGTGGTGATGTTCGATCGCGAACACGCGGAAGCCCAGCGCATCAAGTCCCGCAGCCACCACAAGCACCAGGGCAAGGCCGACGACCTCGCGCCGTTTTTCGCCGATATCGCCCAGACACTGACCCACACCCGCGAGGTGCTGCTGGCCGGCCCGGGCCTGGTGCGCAACCAGTTCCGCGACTGGGCCGCCAAACACCATGCGGCCGTGGCCGGCGTGGTGGTGGACTCGGTGGCCGCAGACCACCCAACCGACGCCCAGCTGGTGGCCATGGCGCGCCAGTACTTCAAGAAGTTTGACAACATGGCCGCCGATCCGTCGGTCGCCTGACCGACCTGCAGGCCATGCCAAGGCGTGGCACTGGCTGCTATCCTCTGTGGGATGCGCAGCCTCTTTCACCTCGCCTTTCACGTCACCGACCTGGATGCCGCCCGGCGCTTTTACGGCGGCGTGCTGGGCTGCCTGGAGGGCCGAAGCACCGACACCTGGGTGGACTTCGACTTCTTCGGCCACCAGATCTCGTTGCATCTGGGCACGCCTTTTGCCAGCGCCCGCACCGGGCACGTGGGAGACCATCTGGTGCCCATGCCGCACTTCGGCGCCATCCTGGAGTTGCCCGACTGGCATGCGCTGGCCGCACGACTGAAGGCCGCCGACACCGCTTTCGTGCTGGAGCCGCAGGTGCGCTTTGAAGGCCAGCCGGGCGAACAGTGGACGATGTTCTTCCACGACCCCAGCGGCAACCCGATCGAGATCAAGGGCTTTCGCTCGCTGGACGCGGTGTACGCAACGTGAGCTACACCTTCGCGTCGGCCACCATCCTGCTCCTGCTGATCACCGATCCGCTGGGCAACATCCCCATCTTTGCCAATGCCCTGCGGGGCGTGGCGCCCGAGCGCCGGGCGCGGGTGATCCTGCGGGAGGTGCTGATTGCGTTTGCACTGCTGCTGGTGTTCCTGTTCTTCGGAGCGGAGTTCCTGCGGGTCATGAATTTGAGCGACTTGTCGCTGCAGATTGCCGGTGCCGTGGTGTTGTTTCTGATCGCACTGCGCATGATCTTTCCGTCGGCGGACGGACCACAGGCGGAGCTACCGGGCGAGCCGCTGATCGTGCCGCTGGCCATCCCCGCGCTGGCAGGCCCTTCGGCGCTGGCCACGGTGATGCTGCTGGTGGCCCAGGCCCCCGAGCGGCGATGGGAATGGGTGGGCGCACTGTGCGTCACCATGGCCGTATGTGCCGTGGTGTTGCTGCTGGCCGAACGCATCCAGCGCCTGGTGGGCGAACGCGTGGTGATGGCGTTTGAACGCCTGATGGGCCTGATCCTGGTCGCGATCTCGGTGGAGATGCTGATCCGGGGAATCAAGCAGCTGGCGCACCAGCTGTAGCCCGCGCCAGGAGCCGCTGGCCACCGCCCTCGTGTGTGCGTGGCGCCGTTCACAGCGCCCCGCAGCACCATATGGCGGCCGCTTCCTTCAGCGACGCTGCAGGATCGGCATGGTCCCCAGGGCAAACACCGAGTTGGGCACGTTGACCCGCGCCATCAAAGGGCGGGGCTTGGGTGCCAGCGGCAGCTTGGCCCGCGCAGCAGGAGCCTTCTCTTCCACGACCGTGCCCTGCTCCAGCGCCTGGGTGACAAGGTCCTGAAGCGTCACCGACTGCAGGTACTCCATCACCCGGGAGTTGAAGCTGGTCCACAGTTCTCCCGTCATGGATTTGACCTGGGCGGCCTGACTGGGCCCCAGGTTCTGCAGCTCGTCGGTCTTGAGGTTTTCTACCGCCAGGATGATTTCAGCCACCGATACCTGCTCCGCTTGCCGCGCCAGGGTATAGCCGCCACCGGGCCCTCGGGTACTGTCTACCAAGCCGGCGCGGCGCAGTGCGCTGAACAGCTGTTCAAGGTAAGACAGAGAAATCCCCTGCCGTGCGCTGATGGTGGACAAGGGCACGGGCCGCATCTTCTGGCGCAGGGCCAGGTCGGTCATGGCGGACACCGCCAGCTGTCCTCGGGTCGTGATACGCATCGTTGCTACTCCTTGTGAACACAGGCAGCTCCAGGCCGCAGCGCAGATCGCCACGGAAGCTGCCAAACGTCAATGTAGAGAATTTCATACTTCGCGTATATTCGTTTTATTGAGTTTTATTCTTCGATTTATACGAAGCATTGACAGTATGAACTTCAAGCACCTGCGCTATTTCTGGACGGTTGCCAAGGCTGGCGGTGTGATGCGGGCCGGTGAGCAGCTCAACACCACTCCGCAAACACTGTCCGGCCAGATCAAGCAGCTGGAAGAATGGCTTGGCCACGACCTGTTCCGGAAAAGGGGACGGGGACTGGAGCTGACCAGTGAGGGGCGTGTGGCCCTGGGGTATGCCGAACAGATCTTCGCGCTGGGCGACGAGCTGGAAAAATCCATCCGGCTGGCGCGTGGACAAGAGAAGCCGCTGGAATTCCGCGTGGGGGTGGCCGACTCGATCGCCAAGTCGGTGGCCTACCACCTGCTGGAGCCCGCACTGGGCATGCCGCAGCGCGTGCACATGACCTGCCATGAGGGCAAGTTCCCCGAATTGATTGCGCAGTTGAGCCTGCACCGGCTGGACCTCGTGCTGGCAGACGAGCCTGTTTCCAACAAGATCGGCGTCAAAGCCTTCAACCACCCACTGGGCACCAGCAGCATGAGTTTTCTGTGCGCTCCCGCCCTGCGGGCGCAGTTGGAGGGGCCGTTCCCCCAGTGCCTGCACGGTGCGCCCATGCTCATCCAAGGTCCCATGTCGTCCGTTCGCCAGCAACTCGACCACTGGCTGAACAAGCACCACCTGCAACCCCGTCTCGTCGGCGAGTTTGACGACAGCGCGTTGATGAATGCGTTTGGGCGGGAAGGCCGAGGCATCTTCACATCCCCCTCCGTGCTGGAAGAGGAGACCACTGCTCAGTTTGGCGTGGAGGTTATCGGCCGCTCCTCAGACTTGGTGGAGGAATTCTTTGCCATCTCCATTGAAAGGCGCATTACGCACCCCTGTGTGGTGGCCATCACCAAGGCCGCCAAGGCAGATCTGTTCGCTCACTGAGCCGGCAGGAGCGCGATGGCGCTCTGCGCAGGAGGAACAAGTTGCCATCAACACGCCAGCTCGCGCCCTCATAGAGGAGCACAAGCAACGAGTGAGAGCACAAACAAAAACGCCCACTGTGGAGTGGGCGTTTTCTTTTAGCAATGCTTGCTATGTTTTGGTTGCGCGAGAAGGATTTGAACCTCCGACCTTTGGGTTATGAGCCCAACGAGCTACCAGACTGCTCCATCGCGCGGTAAGAAATAAATTATACCCTATTATTCAGCTGCTGCCGAATTATTTTCGGTTTCTGCAGCACGATCGACCAATTCGACCAGGGCCATAGGCGCATTGTCGCCCACGCGGAAGCCCATCTTCAGAATGCGGGTGTAACCGCCAGGACGCACCTTGAAACGTGGGCCCAGGTCATTGAACAGCTTGGTCACGCTGTCACGGTCACGCAGACGGTTGAATGCCAGGCGGCGGTTGGCGACAGAATCTTCTTTGGCCAGGGTGATCATGGGCTCGATCACGCGGCGCAGTTCCTTGGCCTTGGGGACGGTGGTCTTGATGACTTCGTGCTCGATGAGCGAGTTCATCATGTTCTGCAGCATCGCGAGGCGGTGCGAGCTGGTGCGGTTGAGTTTGCGAAGGCCGTGTCCGTGGCGCATGGTGCTTTCTTTCTACTGTCTATGTAATTAAATCAGGCAGCCGTATCAGGTACTGTCCGAGGCACTGTTCCCTTGAGGGAACGAAAAGTCCCCCTTGCGGGGGACATCAAACCGGGCGCCCAAAATTTGAGCAGCCTTTGATTATAGCTTTGGCTTACCGCTTGTCCAGACCTGCTGGCGGCCAGTTCTCAAGCTTCATGCCCAAGGTGAGGCCACGCGATGCCAACACTTCCTTGATTTCGTTGAGCGACTTGCGGCCGAGGTTAGGCGTCTTGAGCAGCTCGTTCTCGGTGCGCTGAATCAGATCACCGATGTAGTAGATGTTCTCCGCCTTCAGGCAGTTGGCAGAACGCACGGTCAGTTCCAGCTCGTCCACAGGACGCAGCAGGATCGGATCGAACGTCGCATTGCCACGTGGGCCTGCGGGTGCGTCGAACGCAGCCAGCTCGCCGCCTTCCAGCTGCGCGAATACCGCCAGCTGTTCCACCAGGATCTTGGCAGATGCCCGCACGGCATCTTCGGCAGTGATCGCGCCGTTGGTCTCGATCTCGACCACCAGCTTGTCCAAGTCGGTACGCTGCTCCACACGGGCGCTTTCCACGGTGTAGCTCACACGCTTCACAGGGGAGAACGACGCGTCCAGCACGATGCGGCCAATCGATTTGGTCGATTCGTCGGCATAGCGGCGCAGATTGCCGGGCACATAGCCGCGACCCTTCTCTACCTTGATCTGCATGTCCAGCTTCCCGCCAGCAGACAGGTTGGCGATCACGTGATCAGGGTTGACGATTTCCACGTCGTGAGGGGTCTGGATGTCACGGGCAGTGACCACACCTTCGCCATCTTTGCGCAGGCTCAACGTCACTTCATCACGGTTATGGAGCTTGAACACCACACCCTTGAGGTTCAGCAGGATATTGACGACATCCTCTTGAACACCGTCAATAGACGAATACTCGTGCAGAACGCCTGCAATGGTGACTTCCGTCGCTGCGTAACCCACCATGGACGAGAGCAGGACGCGCCGAATGGCGTTGCCCAGCGTGTGGCCGTACCCACGCTCGAACGGCTCCAGTGCGACCTTGGCACGGTTGTGGCCAAGCTGCTCGACATTGATCGCCTTGGGTTTCAGCAAATTGGTTTGCATTCAGACTTCCTCTCAATACCCCCAGCTCGTTACACCGGTAAGGCTGGTGAAGCGCCTAAACCGCGATGCCTCGCGGTTCAGGGACGGTTTTCTTGAATTACGTACTCGACCGATTAGCGCGAGTACAACTCAACGATCAGCGATTCGTTGATGTCGGCGCCAAACTCATCGCGGTCTGGCACCTTCTTGAAGATGCCTTCTGCCTTATCGGCATTCACTTCCACCCATGCGGGCATGCCCACTTGAGCTGCCAGTTGCAGGGCTTCCACCACGCGATTTTGCTTCTTGGACTTTTCACGCACAGCCACCACGTCACCCGTCTTCACGAGGTACGAAGCGATGTTCACGGACTTGCCGTTCACGGTGATCGCCTTGTGCGACACCAGCTGGCGCGCTTCAGCGCGAGTGGAGCCGAAACCCATGCGGTACACGACGTTGTCGAGACGAGATTCCAACAGGAACAACAGATTGGCGCCAGTGTTGCCCTTCTTGCCTTCGGCGGCTTCGAAGTAACGGCGGAATTGCTTTTCCAGCACGCCGTACATGCGCTTGACCTTCTGCTTTTCACGCAGTTGCAGACCGTAGTCAGAGGTGCGGGCACCCGAGGTGCGGCCGTGCTGACCAGGCTTGGAGTCGAACTTGGACTTGTCAGCGATAGAGCGGCGTGCGCTCTTCAGGAACAGGTCAGTGCCTTCACGGCGGGAGAGTTTGGCCTTGGGGCCGAGGTAACGTGCCACTTGAGCTTCCTTTGTGTCATCTACCGCAAACCATTGCGGGAGCCGCCTGAGGCGCTTGCGCGTTCACAGGCGGCGGTGGGCTTAGAGAGATTAGATACGACGGCGCTTTTGAGGGCGGCAGCCGTTGTGTGGCACCGGGGTCACATCGGAGATCGATGTGATACGGATGCCCAGTGCGCCCAATGCGCGCACCGAAGACTCACGACCAGGACCTGGGCCCTTGATTTCAACGTCAAGGTTCTTGATACCTTGATCGATGGCAGCGCGACCGGCCACTTCCGAAGCCACCTGGGCTGCGAATGGGGTGGACTTGCGCGAACCCTTGAAACCTTGGCCACCGGACGAAGCCCACGACAGAGCATTGCCCTGACGGTCGGTGATCGTGATGATGGTGTTGTTGAACGAGGCGTGCACGTGTGCAATGCCGTCCGAAACATTCTTCCGGACCTTCTTGCGAACGCGCTGAGCTGCGTTATTGGCAGGAGACTTAGCCATGATGATCTTTCAATCTTTATTTCTTCAGTGCAGCTGCACCCTTGCGCGGACCCTTGCGAGTGCGAGCATTGGTACGGGTGCGCTGACCACGCATTGGCAGACCGCGGCGATGGCGGAAGCCACGATAGCAGCCGATGTCCATCAAACGCTTGATGTTCATCGTGGTTTCGCGGCGCAGGTCACCTTCAATGGTGAACTGCTCGATTTGCTCGCGAATTTTTTCCAGATCGCCGTCCGTCAGATCCTTGATCTTCTTGGAGTAAGCGATACCAGTTGCTTCGCAGATCTTGCGAGCGCGGGTGCGACCAATGCCAAAAATGGCGGTCAAACCGATTTCCGCGTGCTTGTGCGGCGGAATGTTAATGCCAGCGATACGTGCCATATGCGTCCTCTAATACTTTCCAATCAACCTTGGCGCTGCTTGTGACGCAGATCCGTGCAGATCACGCGCACCACACCCTTGCGGCGGATGATCTTGCAGTTGCGGCAGATTTTTTTGACCGAAGCCGAAACTCTCATTGCATTCTCCTAAAACTTTTCCATCCGTCCCGGCTGCTTCGCACGGAACACAATTTGTGCCCGCGAAAAATCGTGGGGCGCCAACTCAACCGATATCCAACTCTTTGCAGGCAGCGCTGGGCGCTGCCCTCGTGATGTCAACCGCCTGCACTGCCTTTGAAGTTCGCCTTCTTGAGCAGCGATTCGTACTGTTGCGACATCATGTAGTTCTGGACCTGGGCCATGAAGTCCATGGTCACCACCACGATGATCAGCAGTGAAGTTCCGCCAAAGTAAAACGGTACGTTGTACTTCAGGATCAAAAACTCCGGCAACAGACACACGAAGGTGATGTACACGGCACCGGCCAAGGTCAGGCGAACCAGGATCTTGTCGATGTAACGGGCAGTCTGTTCACCGGGACGAATGCCTGGGATGAACGCGCCACTCTTCTTCAGGTTGTCTGCTGTCTCGCGGCTGTTGAACACCAACGCCGTGTAGAAGAAGCAGAAGAAGATGATCGCAGCGGCATAGAACATCACATAGATCGGCTGACCTGGAGTCAGTGCACCCGAGATGTCCTTGAGCCAACGCATCGATTCACCAGCACTGAACCAGTTCACCACAGTCGCAGGCAGCAAGATGATCGACGACGCGAAGATCGGAGGAATCACACCAGCCATGTTCAGCTTCAAGGGCAAGTGCGATGACTGACCGCCATACACCTTGTTGCCAACTTGTCGCCGTGCATAGTTCACCAGGATCTTGCGCTGACCACGCTCCACAAACACCACGAAGTAAGTCACCAGACCCACCACGATAACGATGAAGATGGCTGCCAGGATGCTCATCGCGCCAGTACGAACCAGCTCCAGAAGACCACCGATCGAACTGGGTAACCCGGCGGCGATACCACCGAAGATCAGGATCGAAATCCCGTTGCCCAGACCACGCTCGGTGATCTGCTCACCCAACCACATCAGAAACATGGTTCCGGCCGTCAAACTGACCACCGCAGTCAGGCGGAAGCCAAAACCGGGGCTCAGAACCAAGCCAGCAGAGCTTTCGAGAGCCACGGCAATACCCAGAGACTGGAACAGGGCCAGGCCCAGGGTTCCGTAACGGGTGTATTGCGTGATCTTCCGGCGACCAGCTTCGCCTTCCTTCTTCAACTGCTCAAACGCGGGCAGCACGTAGGTCATCAGCTGCATGATGATCGATGCCGAGATGTACGGCATGATCCCCAGTGCGAACACTGTGAAACGCGACAGCGCGCCACCCGAAAACATGTTGAACAGGTTCAGGATGCCGCCCTGCTGGCCACTGAACAGCTGCTGAAGTTGGGCTGGATCGATACCAGGCACAGGGATATGAGCCCCGATGCGGTATACGACCAGCGCCAGCAACAGAAAAACCAGACGACGACGCAGGTCGCCGAATTTTCCGGTCTTTGCAATTTGAGCCGCGCTAGTAGCCACAGATGCCTTCCTTCAGTGCCACACTCAGGCGACGCTGCCGCCAGCAGCTTCGATGGCTGCCTTGGCACCAGCCGTAGCACCCACGCCAGACAGCTTGACTGCCTTGCTCAGGGAACCGCTCTTGATGACCTTGACCACCTTGGCCAGCTCGCCCACCAGACCAGCTTGCTTCAGCGCCAGCACATCCACTTCGGCCAGGCCCAGTTGGTCCAGCGCCGTCAGCGTAACTTCTGCATTGAACTTGAGCAGGTGCGACTTGAAGCCGCGCTTGGGCAAGCGGCGTTGCAGCGGCATTTGACCGCCTTCGAAGCCCACCTTGTGGTAGCCACCAGAGCGGGACTTTTGGCCCTTGTGACCACGGCCAGCGGTCTTGCCCAGGCCGGAGCCGATACCACGGCCTACGCGGCGCTTGGCATGCTTGGCGCCGTCTGCGGGCTTGATGCTATTGAGTTCCATGATCTATCTCTCAGACGATTTTGACCAGGTAGCTGATCTTGTTAATCATGCCGCGAACTTCGGGCGAATCCTTCAATTCGCTGACGCTGTTCAGCTTGCGCAGACCCAGGCCACGGACGGTGGCGCGGTGCGATTCCTTGGTGCCGATCGGGCTGCGCACCAGTTGAATCTTGACGGTTTGTTGCGTTGTCATATTCAGGCTCCGGTTCAGGCGAAGATGTCTTCGACTGTCTTGCCGCGCTTGGCTGCAACGTTCGACGGAGTCGTCGAATTGACGAGCGCGTCAAAGGTAGCACGGACCATGTTGTAGGGGTTGGACGAACCATGGCTCTTGGCCACGATGTCGGTCACACCCAGTACTTCAAAGACTGCGCGCATAGGACCGCCAGCGATGATACCGGTACCCTTGGGTGCGGGAGCCATCATCACCACCGCCGCGCCATGGTGGCCGGTCACGTTGTGATAGATGGTGCCGTTCTTCAGGGACACCTTGACCATGTTGCGGCGGGCTTCTTCCATCGCCTTTTGCACAGCAGCAGGCACTTCCTTGGACTTGCCCTTACCCATGCCCACGCGGCCATCACCGTCGCCAACCACAGTCAGTGCGGCGAAACCGAGAATACGGCCACCCTTCACGACTTTGGTCACGCGGTTGACCGCGATCATTTTTTCGCGCAGACCGTCGTCACGACCTTCGTCTTGCACTTTGGGTTGAAATTTAGCCATTTTTTATTCCGCTCCGCTTAGAACTGCAGGCCGGCTTCACGGGCTGCGTCGGCCAAAGCCTTGACGCGACCGTGGTAAGCAAAGCCTGCGCGATCAAATGCAACCTTCTCGACACCTGCAGCTTTCGCCTTTTCAGCGATACGCTTGCCGATGATCTGGGCTGCAGCGGCATTGCCACCCTTGCCCGAACCGCCGAGCGACTTGCGCACGTCGGCTTCTGCCGTCGAAGCGCTTGCCAGCACCTTGCTGCCGTCGCCGGAGATCACACTGGCGTAGATATGGAGGTTCGTACGGTTCACGGTCAGACGCGCCACGCCTTGCTGTGCAATGCGGATGCGGGTCTGGCGCGAACGACGAAGACGCTGCTCTTTCTTGGTCAACATGTTGCAGCTCCTTATTTCTTCTTGGTCTCTTTGATCGTGATCTTTTCGTCCGCGTAGCGAATGCCCTTGCCCTTGTAGGGCTCGGGTGGACGAACAGCACGGATCTCAGCGGCGATCTGACCGACGCGTTGACGATCAGCACCCTTGATCACCACTTCAGTGGGGGTAGGGGTGGCAACCGTGATACCAGCGGGCATCTCGATGTTGACCGGGTGCGAATAGCCGACGGCCAGGTTCAGCTTGGAACCGGCTGCAGCAGCCTTGTAACCCACGCCTACCAAGCTCAGCTTCTTTTCGAAACCCTTGCTGACGCCGACCACCATGTTGTTGACCAACTGGCGAATCGTGCCGCTCATGGCATTGGCTTCGCGGGAATCATTGGCAGGCTCAAAGCTGAGCTTGCCTTCATTGCTGGACACCTTCACCAGCGCGTTTTGCGCCAGCGACAGGGTGCCGCCAGAACCCTTCACGGAGATCTGGTCACTCTTCACGGACACATCCACACCTGCGGGGATGGTCACGGGCATTTTTCCTACTCGGGACATTTCAGTTTCTCCTCAATGCCGCGGGTTAGGCCACGTAGCAGAGCACTTCGCCACCGACACCGGTAGCGCGCGCCTTGCGATCGGTCATCACGCCCTTGGGCGTTGTGACAATTGCCACACCCAGACCGTTCATGACTTGTGGAATGGAATCACGGCCTTTGTAGACACGCAGACCAGGGCGGCTGACGCGCTCGATGCGCTCAATCACTGGACGGCCTGCGTAATACTTCAGGGCAATTTCGAGTTCGGACTTGCCAGCTTCGGTCTTGACCTGGAAGCCGTCGATATAACCTTCGTCCTTCAGCACCTGGGCGATGGCGATCTTCACTTTGGAAGATGGCACCAGAACCGTGGCCTTGGAGACCATCTGTGCATTACGGATGCGGGTCAGCAAGTCAGCGATGGGATCACTCATGCTCATGTTTAATCTCTCCTGCCTGCTTACCAGCTGGCCTTGGTGACACCTGGGATGTCGCCATTGAAAGCCAGTTCGCGGATCTTGGCGCGAGCCAGACCGAATTGACGGAAGGTGCCACGTGGACGACCGGTGATTTCGCAACGGTTACGCTGACGTGTGGGGTTTGCGTTGCGCGGGAGCTTTTGCAGGCCCAGACGGGCTGCATCACGCTCTTCGTCGCTGCGCTTGGCATCGCCAGCGATTGCCTTCAGTTCCGCATACTTGGTTGCGTACTTGGCTGCCAGTTTTTCGCGCTTCAGTTCGCGCTGGATCAAAGCTACTTTAGCCATGCTTCGCCTCAGTTCTTGAACGGGAAACGGAAACCAGCGAGAAGCGCCTTGGCTTCTTCGTCGGACTTGGCCGTCGTGGTGATGCTGATATTGAGACCGCGCAGGGCGTCAACCTTGTCGTACTCAATTTCAGGGAAGATGATCTGTTCTTTGACGCCGATGTTGTAGTTGCCACGGCCATCGAAGGCGCGACCGGAGATACCACGGAAGTCACGAACGCGGGGCAGCGCCACGGTCACGAAACGATCCAGGAACTCATACATCTGCACGCCACGCAGCGTGACCATGCAACCAATGGCCTGACCTTCGCGGATCTTGAAACCAGCGATAGCCTTCTTGGCCTTGGTCACCACAGGCTTCTGACCAGCAATCTTGGTCAGGTCGGCCACAGCGTTGTCCATCACCTTCTTGTCCGAGACTGCTTCGCTCACGCCCATGTTCAGGGTGATCTTGGTCAGACGGGGAACCTGCATCGGCGAGGTGTAACCGAACTGCTTGGTCAGCTCGGGAGCGATCTTGTCGCGGTAAATTTCTTGGAGTCGTGCCATGTTTACCCCTTAGGCCGCCTTGATTTCAGCGCCGCTGGACTTGAACACGCGAACGCGCGTGCCGTCAGCCTGCACCTTGATGCCCACGCGATCAGCCTTGCCAGTAGCGGCATTGAAGATAGCCACGTTGGACTGGTGAATCGGCATGGCCTTTTCGATGATGCCGCCCGTCGTACCCTTCATAGGGTTTGGCTTGGCGTGCTTCTTGACCAGGTTGATACCGTCGATGACGAGGTGAGAGTCATCCTTGCGCAGCGACACAGTGCCACGCTTGCCCTTGTCACGGCCGGTCAGCACGATGACTTCGTCGCCCTTGCGAATCTTGTTCATGGCGCGTCCTTAGAGAACTTCAGGAGCCAGGGACACGATCTTCATGAACTTCTCGGTACGCAGTTCACGCGTCACGGGTCCAAAGATGCGGGTGCCAATGGGCTCCAACTTTGCATTCAGCAACACTGCTGCGTTGCCGTCGAATTTGACGAGCGAACCGTCGCCGCGACGAATACCCTTCGCCGTGCGAACCACCACTGCGCTGTAAACCTCGCCTTTTTTGACGCGGCCACGTGGAGCGGCTTCTTTGATGCTCACCTTGATGATGTCGCCAACGCTTGCATAGCGACGCTTCGAGCCACCCAGCACCTTGATGCAAAGGACGGACTTGGCGCCGGTATTGTCGGCAACCTCTAACCGAGATTCTGTCTGGATCATTTCAATATTCCCAACTTGCACCAGAAGACAACAGCCCCAGAGAACTTCTCAAGGGCTGCAAATCAGCCAGTCAGTCTTGGGCCCGTCGTCCGCACCGCAAACCATTTGCAGCACTTCCCGCTGGGCAGAAACTTCACGTATGAAACGCGAAGCCCTCGATTATTGCAAAAGACTTTTAGGAAGTCAAGCGCGTGTTATGTGGGCACATGCAGATACTGTTGCGCCAGGGCCAGAAAGGCCTCCAGTTGCGGATCGGCGCCTAGCTCCTCGCGCAGAAGGCCTGCGACAACCGGCGCCAGCTCAATCGCCTTGCGGGCATCCAGGAACAGCAGACGCGAACGCCGCGCCAGCACATCTTCCACCGTACAGGCGTATTCGTAGCGGGCCGCAAAGCGCACCATTGCCTCCGTCAGGCCGCCCCCGAGATCCGTCTGCGCTCCGGGCATTGCCCGCACCTCAGCCGCTTCCGTGCCGTAAGAGTGCAGTCCTTGGGCATCGCTGATGCGGTGCTGTACGGGCTCCCGAGGAGTTCCCACCAACGGCAGATGATTGGTCACCCCAGCTGGTTTTTCAGGCAACAGCCCCGTGGTGAAGCATTTTTGCAACACATCTTCGGCCATTGCCCGGTAGGTGGTCCACTTTCCACCCGTCACGGTGATCAGGCCACTGCGGCTGGCCAGCACGGTGTGCTCCCGGCTGATCTTCTTGGTGTTGTCACCGTCGTCGTCCTGCGGCTTGACCAGCGGACGCAAGCCCACCCAGATGCTACGGATGTCCTCGACGCGGGGCGCGCGGGTCAGGTAGCGCGCGGATTCCTCCAGGATGAACCGCACTTCCTCCCGGAATGGCTCAGGCTCGCGCACCACATCCTGGCGCGGGCTGTCGGTGGTGCCCAGAATGAGTTTGCCCAGCCAAGGCACCGCAAACAGCACGCGGCCATCGGCCGTCTTGGGCACCATCAGCGCGTGGTCGGACGGCAAGAACTCCCGGTCCACCACAATGTGCACCCCCTGGCTGGGCGCCACCATGGGCTTGACAGGCCGACCGATGGCTTCGCCGTCCATCTGGCGCAGGGTGTCCACCCACACGCCCGTGGCGTTGACGACCGACCGAGCGCGCACCGTGAATTGCTGGCCACTGTCCGCGTCCTCGCAGACAAAACCCACAACCTTGCCAGCCTCATGAACCAGCGACCGTGCGGGACAGTAATTGACAACCAAAGCGCCCAGGCTGGCGGCCGTGCGCGCCAGCGCCAAGGCCAGGCGAGCGTCATCGAATTGGCCGTCCCAATATTTGACACTGCCCTTGAGCCCCTCGGTACGGGCGGTGGGCAGACATTGCAGGGTGCGAGCGCGCCCCAGAAACTCCGTGGCGCCCAGGCCAGCCTTGCCTGCAAGCGCGTCATACATCATCAGACCGATGCCATAAAAGGGTGTTTCCCAGAAACGGTACGACGGCATCACAAAAGGCAGCGGTTGCGCCAGATGGGGCGCGTTGTGCAGCAGCGTGGTGCGTTCATGCAGCGCCTCGCGCACCAACGCGATGTTGCCCTGGGCCAGGTAACGGACCCCGCCATGCACCAGCTTGGTCGCACGGGACGAGGTTCCTTTGGCGAAATCGTGTGAATCCACCAGCACGACGCTAAAGCCGCGCGCCGCGGCATCCAGCGCCACCCCCAGGCCCGTCGCGCCACCACCGATCACGGCGAGGTCATACTGGTGCGGCTGGGCGAGGCGGGCCAGGAGGTCGGCGCGCCGTGTAGGAAGGGGTGCGGTGGCAATGGTCATGGGGTGATTGTCCATGGGCGGAGTAGAAACCAAGGGTTTACCCTTGAATTCCTGACACTCCCGGGGTGAGAACCCGCCCCGCAGCCGCACAGGCGCCGAGGGCGGTATCGAGCAAAAAAGGCAGCCAGAGACCTTGTGAGCCCTGGCTGCCGATCAATGGTGGTTACAACCACACCTTGATCTGTGGATCAGCGCGTCTTGCCGTCCTTCCATGCCTGCAGCAGTTTGTCGTAGGCAATGGTTTCGCCCTTTGGCTTCTCATTCGCCAGCTTCTTCCAGGGCGCCTGCTTGTCGCTCAGCCACTTGTTGGGGTCGCTCTTGGGGTTGAGCTTGGGCGCGCAGTGGGCCATGCCTGCGCGTTCCAGACGGGCCATCACCTGGTCCATCTCGTCGGCCAGGGTGTCCATGGCGCCCTGGGGAGTCTTCTCGCCCGTGACCGCCTGCGCCACGTTCTTCCACCACAACTGGGCCAGCTTGGGGTAGTCGGGCACATTGGTGCCGGTAGGCGACCATGCCACGCGCGCCGGGCTGCGGTAGAACTCGACCAGGCCACCGAGCTTGGGCGCGGCGTCCGTCATGGCCTTGGACTGGATGTCGCTCTCGCGGATCGGGGTCAGGCCCGTCAGCGTTTTCTTGAGCGACGTGGTCTTGGCCGTCACGAACTGGGCGTACAGCCAGGCGGCAGCCGTCTTGTTGGCGTCATGGTCCTTGAAGAAGGTCCAGGAGCCCACGTCCTGGTAGCCGTTCTGCATGCCCTGCTTCCAGTAGGGGCCGTTGGGGCCGGGGGCCATGCGCCATTTGGGGGTGCCGTCGGCGTTCACCACGGGCAGGCCGGGCTTGGTCATGTCGGCCGTGAAGGCGGTGTACCAGAAGATCTGCTGCGCGATCTGACCTTGTGCGGGCACGGGGCCGGCTTCGCCGAAGGTCATGCCTGTGGCTTCCTTGGGCGCGTACTTCTTCATCCAGTCCACGTACTTGGTCAGCGCATACACGGCTGCGGGCGAGTTGGTCGCACCGCCACGGGCCACGCTGGCGCCCACGGGCGTGCACTTGTCGTCCGCCACGCGGATGCCCCATTCGTCGATCGGCAGGCCGTTGGGCGCGCCGATGTCGGCAGAGCCCGCCATGGACAGCCATGCGTCGGTGAAACGCCAGCCCAGGGAGGGGTCCTTCTTGCCGTAGTCCATGTGGCCATAGATAGGCTTGCCATCGATGTTCTTCACGTCGTTGGTGAAGAACTCGGCGATGTCCTCATAGGCGCTCCAGTTGAGCGGCACACCCAGGTCGTAGCCATACTTGGCCTTGAACTTGTCCTTGATGTCCTTGCGGTCGAACAGGTCGGCGCGGAACCAGTACAGGTTGGCGAACTGCTGGTCGGGCAACTGGTACAGCTTGCCGTCTGGCCCGGTCGTGAACTTGGTGCCGATGTAGTCCTTGATGTCGATGCCGGGGTTGGTCCACTCCTTGCCTGCACCGCCCATGTAGTCGGTCAGGTTCATGATCTTGCCGTAGCGGTAGTGCGTTCCGATCAGGTCCGAGTCCGAGATCCAGCCGTCATAGATGGACTTGCCCGACTGCATGGAGGTCTGCAGCTTCTCGACCACGTCACCCTCCTGGATCAGGTCGTGCTTGACCTTGATGCCGGTGATTTCCTCAAACGCCTTGGCGAGCGTCTTGGATTCGTATTCGTGGGTGGTGATGGTCTCGGACACCACCGAGATTTCCTTCACACCCTTGGCCTGCAGCTTCTTGGCCGCGTCCATGAACCACTTCATTTCGGCCATCTGCTGGTCTTTACTCAGCGTGGAGGGCTGGAACTCGGTGTCGATCCATTTTTTGGCCTCCGCCTCGCCCGCCATGGCGGCCTGACCCGTCATGACCGCCACTGCCAGTGCCAGCGCTGTGTACCGCGTCTTCATAGTGCCTGTCTCCTCATAGTCATCTCCCCTTTGGATGCAAGGGTCACGCGGCTCCGGGGAAGGGTTGAGCCGCGCGACGGGAACCATTGAAACCAAAGCTGCCTGCAAACACCTCACCCCTTGCGCAGGATGAGCAGCAGCAGCGCCATCGACAACACAAAGCTGATCCAGATCGACGGGTCGCCCTGCAGGCTGAACCACTGGGCCAGCTTGCCGCTGACGCCGACAAAAATCAGATTCACGTAGGCCGCCGACAACAACCCAATGAACAGCCGATCACCGCGCGTCGTCTCCAGCGGCAAAAAACCCTTGCGCATCGTCGTGGGCGACTTGATCTCCCACATCGTCATGCCGATCAGCATCAGCACGATGCAAATGAAGAACACCGCCACGGGCAGCGTCCAGGCCATCCAATCAAACATGTCGCTGCCTCCTCAAACCCGCCCCATCGCAAAGCCTTTTGCGATGTAGTGGCGAACAAACCAGATCACGATCGCACCCGGCACGATGGTCAGCACGCCAGCGGCGGCCAGCGTAGCCCAGTCCATGCCCGAGGCGCTCACGGTGCGCGTCATGGTGGCCACGATGGGCTTGGCATTCACGCTGGTCAGCGTGCGCGCCAGCAGCAGTTCCACCCAGCTGAACATGAAGCAGAAGAACGCCGCCACGCCCACACCAGCCTTGATGAGCGGCAGGAAAATGGTCATGAAAAAGCGTGGAAAGCTGTAGCCATCGATATAGGCCGTCTCATCGATCTCGCGCGGAATACCGCTCATGAAGCCTTCCAGAATCCACACCGCCAGCGGTACGTTGAACAGCAGGTGTGCCAGTGCCACGGCAATGTGCGTGTCCATCAACCCCACGGTGGTGTAGAGCTGAAAGAACGGCAGCAGGAACACGGCGGGCGGTGTCATACGGTTGGTCAGCAGCCAGAAGAACACATGCTTGTCGCCCAGAAACTGGTAACGGCTGAAGGCATAAGCAGCGGGCAGCGCCACGGTGAGCGAGATGACCGTGTTGATGCCCACATAGATCAGGCTGTTGATGTAGCCTGAATACCAGGACTCGTCGGTGAAGATGGTCTTGTAGTTGTCCCACGTGAAATGCTGGGGAAAAAACGAGAACGTCGAGAGAATCTCCGCGTTGGTCTTGAAGCTCATGTTGACCATCCAGTAGATGGGCAACACGGCGAAGACTAGGTAGGCAACGAGAAAAATCGACCGCTTCTGGAAGCGCTTTTCATTCATGGCCGGCTCCTTCGTTGCTGGCGGTACCCACGCGCTGCATCCAGTTGTAGAGGATGAAGCACAGCAGCAGGATGATGAAGAAATAGATCAGCGAGAACGCTGCGGCAGGGCCCAGGTCGAACTGGCCCACGGCCTTGGTCGTCAAGTACTGGCTCAGGAACGTGGTGGCATTGCCCGGCCCGCCGCCGGTCAGCACGAACGGCTCGGTGTAGATCATGAAGCTGTCCATGAAGCGCAGCAGCACCGCAATCATCAGCACGCCACGCATCTTGGGCAGCTGGATGTAGCGGAACACCGCGAACTTGCTGGCGCCATCGATGCGTGCCGCCTGGTAGTACGCGTCGGGGATGGAGCGCAACCCGGCAAAGGCCAGCAGCGCGACCAGCGGCGTCCAGTGCCACACATCCATCAGCAACACCGTGAGCCAGGCCTGCGTGGCGTTGCCGGTGTAGCTGTATTCGATGCCCACCTCTTGCAGCAGCCTGCCCATAAGGCCGATATCGGCACGGCCATAGATCTGCCAGATGGTGCCCACCACGTTCCAGGGAATCAGCAACGACAGCGCCACCACCACCAGTACGGCGGACGACTTCCAGCCCTGCGCAGGCATGGACAGTGCCAGCAGGATGCCCAGCGGAATCTCCACCGCCAGCACAGCCAGCGAGAAGGTGAGCTGGCGCAGCAGCGCGGCGTGCAGTTCCTCGTCGCGCATCACCTGTACGAACCATTCCGTGCCCACGAAGACGCGGCGCTCGGGGCTGATGATGTCCTGCACCGAGTAGTTCACCACCGTCATCAGCGGCAGGATGGCCGAGAAGGCCACACACAAAATCACGGGCAGGATCAGGAACCAGGCCTTCTGGTTCACAGGTTTGGTCGTGGTACTCATTGGAAACCTCCGTGCTGCGCACTGCGGTGCTGAGTGCTTTCGGGCGGCCGGGCGGCGCTCATGGGGCGACCTCCGCGGTCAGCAACTGCTCGTTCTGGTAGAAGCAGGTGTGGGTTCCCAGCACCTGCAGCCATGCCGTGTGACCGGCCGATGGCAGCCGCGTCTCGGGCGTGAAGCGCGCCTTGACGGTGTGCTCGCCCACCTTGGCGGTCAGCATCTGGTAGGTGCCGATGTCCTGCACTTGCACCACCTTGCAAGGCAATGCGCCCGGCTGCTGCGGCTGGGCCAGCGCCAGGTATTCGGGCCGGATGCCGACCTGAAGGGCCCCGTTTGGCAGCGCACGGCCCACGGGGCTGGCCAGGCGGTGCCCGGCCACGGTGAGGCTGTCGCCCTCGCTGTGCGCAGGCAAAAAGTTCATGCCCGGCGAGCCAATGAAGTGCCCCACAAAAGTGTGCGCAGGCCGCTCGAACAAGGCATCGGCCGACCCCACCTGCACGGCTTTGCCGCGCGTCATCACCACCACCTGGTCGGCAAAGGTCAGCGCCTCCACCTGGTCGTGGGTCACGTAGATCAGCGTGAGCTTGAGTTCGTGGTGGATCTGCTTGAGCTTGCGGCGCAGCTGCCACTTGAGGTGCGGGTCGATCACCGTGAGCGGTTCGTCGAACAGCACGGCCGCCACATCGGCACGCACCAGTCCACGGCCCAGAGAGATCTTCTGCTTGGCGTCGGCCGCGAGGCCTGCCGCGCGCTGGTTGAGCTGGCCGCTCATTTCCAGCATCTCGGCGATCACGCCCACACGCTGCTTGATCTGGTCCTCGGGCACCTTGCGGTTGCGCAGCGGGAAGGCCAGGTTCTCGGCCACCGTCATAGTGTCGTAGATCACCGGGAACTGGAACACCTGGGCAATGTTGCGCTCCTGGGGGCTGGCGCGCGTCACGTCACGCCCGTCAAACAGCACCTTGCCGTGCGACGGTACGAGCAGGCCCGACATGATGTTGAGCATGGTGGTCTTGCCACAGCCCGAGGGGCCGAGCAGCGCATAGGCACCACCGTCCTCGAACTCCATCTTCAAAGGCAGCAGCGCGTAGTCGCCGTCCTGCTGCGGGTTGGGCTTGTACGAATGCGCCAAGTCCAGGCTGATGCGGGCCATTTCAGCGCCCTCCTTGTGCAGTAGCGGGCCGTGCGGGCGCCCATGCCAGTCGGCCGTCGGCACCAAACACATAGACCTGGGCAGGGTCCAGGTGCAGCGTGATGGGCGTGCCGAGTTCAAAGTAATGCACACCGGTCAACTGCGCCACCAAGTCACCCCAGGGTGTGGCCGCGTGCACAAAGGTGTCGGAGCCCGAAATTTCGGCCAGCTCGACCACTCCGCCCACGCTGATGTCACCCGGGCGGGCCACCACGCGCAGCGCACTGGCGCGCACGCCTGCCGTGAGCCCTGCCGCCGTGGCCACCCCTTGCGGCAGATGCACGGCCAGCTCCACCCCACCCTGCAGACGCACCCCGGAAGGGGCCGCCGAGGCAGCAATGAGGTTCATGGGCGGGTCGCTGAAAGCGCGCGCCACACGCAGCGAATTGGGGGAATGAAACACCTCGGCGGTGGGGCCATACTGCAGCAACTGACCTTCGTCGAGCACTGCGGTGTAGCCACCCAACAGCAGGGCCTCGCCCGGCTCGGTGGTTGCATAGACCACGGTGGACTGGCCGGCGGCAAACAGCTGGGTCAACTCCTCGCGCAGTTCTTCGCGCAGCTTGTAGTCCAGGTTCACCAGCGGCTCGTCCAGCAGCATCAGCGGCGCACCCTTGGCCAGCGCACGCGCCAGCGCCACACGCTGCTGCTGCCCGCCGGAGAGTTCGGCCGGGTAACGATCCAGAAACATGTCGATGTGCAGGCGGCTCGCGATCTCGCGCACCCTGGCGTCGATGTTCTTTTCACCGCGCAGCTTCAGGGGCGACGCAATGTTGGCCGCCACCTTCATCGAGGGGTAGTTGATGAACTGCTGGTAGACCATGGCCACATTGCGGTCGCGCACGGGCATGCCAGTCACATCCACACCATCGACCTTGACGGTGCCCGACGTGGGCGTATCCAGCCCGGCCATGATGCGCATCAGGCTGGTCTTGCCCGCCTGGGTCGCTCCCAGCAATACCGTCACGGCATTGGGCTGCAGCGACAGGTTCATGTCGTACAGCCAGGTCTGCGCCCCGACTTTTTTGCTGATGCTGTCCAACGCCAGCTGCATGAAGCATCCTCTTCCGGCCCTGAGGCCTGTGTGAAAGGGCTGCACACACGCACGGCAGCCCTCAAATTTCGATCTTTTTCATTTTTGTTCCTTTTTGTTCGAATCGAATCAAGGTTTACCCTTAATCAATTCGTTTTTGTTCGATTTACAGTCTTTAGCGTGCCACCGGGCACCAAAGCGAATGTTTCAGATTCGTTACGATTCGGTGACATAACACTGCGCACAACACCCCACCGTGAACACCAATCCCCGCCAACTCCAACTCCTCGAAGAAGTGCGCGCGCGCAAGTCCGCCACGGTGGAACAACTTGCCGACACCCTGGGGGTCACGCTGCAGACGGTGCGCCGCGATGTGCAGCGCCTGGCGGAGTCGGGACTGCTCACGCGCTTTCATGGCGGCGTGCGCGTGCCCAGCTCCACGGTGGAGAACCTGGCGCACACCCAGCGCGAAAACCTGCATGCCGAAGGCAAAGCGCGCATTGCCCGCGCCGTGGCCGAACAGGTACCCAACGACTGCTCGCTGATCCTGAACATCGGCACCACCACCGAGGCCATTGCCAAGGCGCTGCTGCACCACCGGGGCCTGCGCGTGATCACCAACAACCTCAACGTGGCCGCGATCCTGAGCGGCAACCCCGAGTGCGAGGTCATCGTGGCCGGCGGCGTGGTGCGCGCCCGTGACCGGGGCATCGTGGGCGAAGCGGCGGTGGACTTCATCCGCCAGTTCAAGGTGGACATTGCGCTCATCGGCATTTCGGGCATCGAGCCGGACGGGTCGCTGCGCGACTTCGACTACCGCGAGGTGAAGGTGGCGCAAACCATCATCGAGCACGCGCGGGAGGTCTGGCTGGCGGCCGACTTCAGCAAGTTCAACCGCCCGGCGATGGTGCAACTGGCCACGCTGGCGCAGATCGACCGCCTGTTCACCGACGCACCGCCGCCCGAGCCCTTCCCGGCCCTTCTGCAAGATGCTGAAGTCATCTGCACGGTAGCTGCGTAGCTTCACCTATCCTTTGCCCTCATGACCTACCTGCTCGCTCTCGACCAAGGCACCTCCAGCTCCCGCAGCATCGTTTTTGACGAAGGCGGCCACATCGTGGCGCAGGCGCAGCTGGAGCTGCCGCAGATCTACCCCCAGCCCGGCTGGGTGGAGCACGACCCGCTGGAGATCTGGCGCACCCAGCTCGCCACCGCACGCGATGCGCTGGCCAAGGCGGGCATTGCGGCCAGCGACATACGCGCTGTCGGCATCACCAACCAGCGCGAAACCACCGTGCTGTGGAACCGCCAGACCGGGCAGCCCGTGCACCACGCCATCGTGTGGCAGGACCGGCGCGCCGAACCCGCCTGCGCCCAGCTGCGCGAACAAGGCCATGCCGCCACCATCCAGGCCAAGACGGGCCTGCTGGTGGACGCCTACTTCTCCGGCACCAAACTGCAGTGGATGCTGGACCATGTGCCTGGCGCGCGGCAAGCGGCCGAGCGCGGCGAGCTGGCCTTCGGCACGGTGGACAGCTGGCTGATGTGGAAGCTCACCCACGGCAAAGTGCACGTGACGGATGTGAGCAACGCCTCGCGCACCATGCTGTTCAATGTGCACACCAACCAGTGGGACGACGAGCTGCTGGCGCTGCTGCGCATTCCCAAGGCGCTGATGCCCGAGGTGCTGCCGTCCAGCGCCCACTTTGGCGACATCGCGGCCGACCTGCTGGGCCACGCCATCCGCATTGGCGGCGTGGCGGGCGACCAGCAAAGCGCGCTGTTCGGACAGGCCTGTTTCACCGCTGGCATGGCCAAGAACACCTATGGCACGGGCTGCTTCATGCTCATGCACACGGGCGGCACGTTCCAGACCTCGCAGAACGGCCTGCTCACCACCAGCGCAGCGCAGGCGACGGCGCAACCTGAATTTGCGATGGAAGGCAGTGTGTTTGTCGGCGGCGCGGTGGTGCAGTGGCTGCGCGACGGGCTGCGCGCCATCTCCACCAGCAACGAGGTGGAGTCACTGGCCCAAAGCGTGCCCGATTCGGGCGGCGTGATGATGGTGCCCGCCTTCACCGGCCTGGGCGCGCCCTACTGGAAGCCTGACGCACGCGGCACCATCACGGGCCTCACGCGTGGCACCACGCTGGGCCACATCGCGCGCGCGGCGCTCGAAAGCATTGCCTACCAGAGCGCCGCCCTGCTGCTGGCCATGAGCCGCGACGCCGTGGCCGCCGGCGGCGCCCCGGTGAGCGAGCTGCGTGTGGACGGCGGCGCCTGCATCAACGACTTGCTGATGCAGTTCCAGGCCGACCTGCTGGGCATCCCGGTGGTGCGGCCTGCAGTCATCGAGACCACCGCTTTGGGCGCAGCCTACCTGGCAGGGCTGTCGAGCGGCGTGTACCGCAGCACGGATGAACTCTCGCGGCTGTGGCGCGCCGACCGCCGCTTTGTGCCCACGCTCGGCAGCGCGCGTGCGCAGGAGCTGATGGCGAACTGGGAACACGCCGTGCGCCAAACTGTCGCAGAGTAGCCCCCCCTGAGTCGCCTTCGGCGCCGTCCCCCCCCGCTCTCGCATCGCTGCGCGTTGCGGGCGGGGGGACGCTCCCAGCGCCCCTACCTGGGAATGCTGGCAGCCCTTGCGCGGGAGCACTGGCATGGGGGCCGCGCCAGTTGCGCAGGCCATTCGGACAATCACAGGTCTCCGGCGCTACCATGGCGCCTCCCTTTCTCGCCTGACCGTAGCATGACCTCCTCCGCTTCCGCCGCAGCAAACTCCCAACTCCCCACCATCGCCTTCATCGGCGGCGGCAACATGGCCAGCGCCATCATCGGCGGGCTGATCCGCCAGGGCCACCCGGCCAGCCAGATCGAGGTGGTCGAGCCCTACGCCCCCACGCGCGAGGCGTTGCTCAAGAACTTTGGACTCACGGCGCAGCCCGAGGCGGGCGCCGCACTGCAGCGCGCCAGCATCGTGGTCTGGGCCGTCAAGCCCCAGACCTTCAAGGACGCCGCCGCGCAGGCCAAGGCGCACACCCAGCAGGCCCTGCACCTGAGCGTGGCGGCGGGCATCCGCTCGGACAGCATCGCCCAGTGGCTGGGCACCGAGCGCATCGTGCGCACCATGCCCAACACGCCCGCGCTGGTGGGCAAGGGCATGAGCGCGATCTACGCACGCCCCGCCGTGACCAGCGCCGAACGCCAGAGCGTGGAGTCCATCATGGCGTCCACCGGCGAATTCTTGTGGGTAGAGAGCGAGACCCAGCTGGACGCTGTCACCGCCCTCTCGGGCTCGGGCCCGGCCTATGTGTTCTATTTCCTCGAAGCCATGACGCGCGCCGGTGTGGGCATGGGCCTGACCGAAGCGCAGGCGCACCAGCTGGCCGTGGGCACCTTTGTGGGCGCCTCGGAGCTGGCCCGCCGCTCGGACGAGCCCCCGGCCGTGCTGCGTGAACGCGTCACCTCCAAGGGCGGCACCACCTATGCCGCCCTGCAGTCGATGGAAGCCAGCGGCGTGTCGCAGGCGTTCGAGGCCGCCATGCGCGCGGCCGAAAAACGTGCCAACGAATTGGGCAACGAGTTCGGATCTTGATGTTTTGGGGCGGTAGCGCTAGTCGATCAAGCGCCGACCGCTATCAATTTGTGAGCACCGCCCGCACCAGATAGCTGCCCGCAATGCCCGCAAACACCGTGGCGCCCAGCCAGTGGTTGATGCGGAACGCCTTGAAGCAGCCCTCACGGGTGCGGGCGCGGATCAGGGTGAAGTGCCACACGGCCTGGGCCAGCGCCACCGCAAGCGCTACATAAAATATAGCACCCAAGGCATACGGTTGTAGCGCTACCGCCCAAATACCCAAGAAAAGCAGATAAAACACCACGATGGCGGCCACATCCAGTCGCCCCAGGGTGATGGCCGAGGTCTTGATGCCGATCTTCAGGTCGTCGTCCCGGTCCACCATGGCGTATTCGGTGTCGTAGGCCAGCACCCAGAACATATTGCCCAGCCACATCCACCACGCCACCGCGGGCACGCTGCCCTGCACGGCGGCAAACGCGATGACGATGCCGAAGTTGAACGCAATACCCAGCACCGCCTGGGGCATGGAGATGATGCGCTTGGTGAACGGGTAGGCAATGGCCACCAGCACGGCGGGCACCGACCAGGCGATGGCGGAGGTGTTGGTGGTGAGCACCAGGCCAAACGACACCAGCGCCAGCACCGCGCCCAGGCCCAGCGCCTCCTTCACCGACACCGCACCGGTGGTGACCGGGCGCTGCGCCGTGCGCTTGACGTGTTTGTCAAAGTCGCGGTCGGCCACGTCGTTCACACAGCAGCCCGCGCTGCGCATGAGGATGGTGCCCAGCACAAACACCGCCAGCAGGTGCCAGCCCGGGAAGCCGTCGGCCGCAATCCACAGCGCGCTCAGAGTGGGCCACAGGCACACCAGCCAGCCAGCGGGGCGGTCCCAGCGGATCAGGTCGAGATAGAGCGAAAAACGGCTGCGGGGGGAAACAGGGGACGACGACATGATGGGACCATTACAAGAGCAGGCTCCGCAGCAAGACGCTGCGGCGGGTGGCGGGCCACGGGCGCACAGAATGTAGCAGCAGCGCCGCGACTGGGGCACGCATCACCGGGGCCAGGTAACAGCCCCAGCGCGAGCACAAAACCCGTTAAAGTCTCCGCTCGTTCCCCCAACGCACCGCCCCCTGGGGCACCAACGCATGCCCCATACATCGACCTCCCAGGCCGCCACGCGTTTTGCTGTCCCCCGCGGAATGCTGGTGGGATTTGTGATTGCTGCCCTCGCCACGGTGCTGATCGCGCTGGTGAACTTCCGCACCGCCCAGGTGCGCGCGCAAGCGGTGGAAGCCATGGACGAAACCACGGTGACCATGCGCCACCTCAACCTGTTCGTGTCCTCGCTGAAAGACGCCGAGACCGGGCAACGCGGCTATCTGCTCACGGGGGACGACACCTATCTGCAGCCCTACAACCTGTCCCTGGGCGCCATGGAGCGCAACATGGCGCGCCTCAAGGAGCTGACGAATGACAGCGCCGTGCAGCGCCGCCTCGTCGTGCAGATCGACGACCTGCGCCACGAAAAACTGCGCGAGCTGGGCGAGACCATTGAACTGCGCCGTTCCAAGGGTCAGGAGGCCGCCGTGGCCGTGACCCGCAGTGATGCCGGCAGGGTGCTGATGGACCGCATCCGCGACCTGGCATCGGACCTGTCCACGCTGCTGAACCAGCAGCTGGAAAGTGACCGCAAGCAGTGGGTAGAGGCCGCCTCGATGTCCACCTACTACTCCTGGGGCGGCTCGTTCGTGCTGCTGGTGCTCATCTGCCTGTCGGCTGCCGCCAATGCACGGGAGTACCGCCTCAAGGCGCAGCAGTCCTGGGTGGCGGCCGGCCTCAACGGGCTGAGCCAGCGCATCCAGGGCGACCACCGGCTGGAGGACCTGGGCCAGCTCACGCTCGAATACCTGGCGCAATACCTGCGCGCGGCCGTGGGGGCCGGCTATGTGGCCGACTGTAACGGCGCGCTCACCCTGTTTGGTGGCTACGCCCTGCCCCGCGAACGGCTGGAGCAGCGCCTGCTGCCCGGCGAAGGCCTGGTGGGCCAGGTCGCGCGCTCGCGCCAGATGCTGCATGTGCGCGATGTGCCCGCCGGGCACCTGATGGTGTCGTCCAGCACCGGCCAGTCCGCACCGACCGAGCTGCTGCTGGCCCCCGCCATCGAGAACGGCGAAGTGTTTGCCGTGATCGAACTGGGCTTTCATCGCCCGCTGACAGAGCCCGAACACACCCTGATGGAACGCGCCTCGGGCATTCTGGCGGTGGCGATCCGCGCTGGGATTGACCGCAACCGCCTGGAAGCCTTGCTGGAAGAAACCCAGCGCCAGTCCGAAGAGCTGCAGACCCAGCAAGAAGAGCTGCGCGTGAGCAACGAGGAGCTGGAGCAGCAAAGCCGCATCCTGCAAGAGTCGCAGGCCCAGATGGAGGTGCAGCAGACCGAGCTGGAGCAGACCAACGCCCACCTGGAGGCGCAGACCCAGCAACTGGAATACCAGCGCGAGCAACTGCTGCGCGCCCAAAGCGCCATGACGGACAAGGCGCGCGAACTGGAGCTGGCCAGCCAGTACAAGAGCGAGTTCCTGGCCAACATGAGCCACGAGCTGCGCACACCGCTCAACTCCACCCTGATCCTCGCCAAACTGCTGTCCGACAACAAGCCAGGCAACCTGAGCGCCGAGCAGGTGAAGTACGCGCAGACCATCTACGCGGCGGGCAACGACCTGCTGGCACTCATCAACGACATCCTCGACCTGTCCAAGATCGAAGCCGGCCAGGCCACCGTGTCGGTGGAAACGGTGACGCTGTCCAAGGCACTGCAAACCCTGATCGACCCGCTGCGCCCGCTGGCGCAAGAAAAGGGCCTGACACTCACGGCCACCGTCGGGCCCGACGCACCCGCCACGCTGGACACCGACCCGCAGCGCCTGGGGCAGGTGCTCAAGAACCTGCTGTCCAACGCGCTCAAGTTCACCGAGAAAGGCTCGGTGGCGCTGCATGTGTCGCGCAACCCGGACGACACGCTGTCGTTTGCCGTCAAGGACACGGGTATCGGCATTCCGGCGCACCAGCAGGAGCTGATTTTCGAAGCCTTCCGCCAGGCCGATGGCAGCACCCACCGCAAGTACGGCGGCACGGGCCTGGGCCTGTCGATCTCGCGCGATCTGGCGCAGCTGCTGGGTGGGTCCATCCACGTGCACAGCACGCCGGGCGAGGGCAGCGTCTTCACCCTGGTCCTGCCCCAGAAGCTGGTGCCTTCGTCGCCTGAAGCTGAATCCGCAATGCCGCTGGCGGCGCCTGCGCCAGCCCACGCGACGGCACCGGTCGTCGCACCGGCTCCTTCGGCCCACGCGTTGCCATCCGTGGCGGCCCCCACCGCACCCGTAGCCCCGCGCCGCGCGAGCGCGCGCAGCATTCTGGTGATTGAGGACGACGTGCGCTTTGCGCAGATCCTGAGCGACCTGGCCGGTGAGATGGACTTTGACTGCCACCTGGCCCACAACGCGGCCGACGGCCTGGCCTATGCGGTACACAGCCTGCCCAGCGCCATCGTGCTGGACGTGAACCTGCCCGACTTCTCGGGCCTGGGCGTGCTCGACCAGCTCAAGCGCAACCCGGCCACGCGCCACATTCCGGTGCACGTGGTCTCGGTGGCCGATTACTCGCAAGAGGCCTTGGGCCGGGGCGCCGTGGGCTACGCCCTCAAGCCCGTCAAGCGCGACGAACTGGTGCATGCCCTGCAGCGGCTGGAAGCCAAGTTCACCCAGAACCTGCGGCGCGTGCTGGTGGTGGAAGACGACGAACGCCAGCGCGAGAGCGTGCGCCACCTGCTCACCAACGACGACGTGGAGATCGTGGGCGCCGGCACGGCGGCCGAGGCGCTGGCGCACCTGCGCGGCTCCACCTTTGACTGCATGGTGATGGACCTGAACCTGCCCGACCTGAGCGGCTACGAATTGCTGCAGCAGATGACGGAGCAGGACGGCGTCTCCTTCCCGCCCGTCATCGTGTACACAGGCCGCGCCCTGTCGCGCGACGAGGAGCAGCAGCTGCGCCGGTTTTCCAAGTCCATCATCATCAAGGACGCCCGCTCCCCCGAGCGGCTGCTCGACGAGGTCACGCTGTTCCTGCACCAGGTGGAGTCGGAGCTGTCGGCAGAGCACCGCCAGATGTTGCAGGTGGCCCGCAACCGCGAGACTGCCCTGGAAGGCCGCAACGTGCTGGTGGTGGAAGACGATGTGCGCAACGTGTTTGCGCTCTCCAGCATCCTGGAGCCCACCGGCATCCACGTGGAGATCGCGCGCAACGGCCGGGAGGCCCTGCAGGCGCTGGAGCGCGCCGGCAGCGGCGGCCACCCCGCGATTGACCTGGTGCTGATGGACATCATGATGCCGGAGATGGACGGCTACACCGCCATGCGCGAGATCCGCAACCGCCCTGAGTGGCGCCGCCTGCCCATCATCGCGCTGACCGCCAAGGCCATGAAGGACGATCAGGAAAAATGCCTGGCCGCCGGGGCCAATGACTACATCGCCAAGCCGCTGGACGTGGAGAAGCTGCTGTCCCTGGTGCGGGTGTGGATGCCCAAGTAGGCCCCGCCATGCCCCATCGCAAGGCCCGCACCGCAGACATCGAGCAGCGCCTGCTGATCGATGCCATCTACCACCGCTACCACTACGACTTCCGGGGCTACGCACAGGCGTCGCTCAAGCGGCGGCTGGCGTCGGCGCTGGTGCAGTTCGACTGCAAGACGCTGTCACAGCTGCAGGACCGCGTGCTGCACGAGACCGCCGTGTTCCCTGCGCTGCTCGAATACCTCACCGTGCAGGTGAGCGACATGTTCCGCGACCCCAGCTACTTCCAGGCGCTGCGCCAGGAGGTGGTGCCACTGCTGCGCACCTACCCGTCGCTCAAGGTCTGGGTGGCCGGGTGCAGCGCGGGAGAAGAGGTGTATTCGCTGGCCATCTTGCTGCAGGAAGAAGGCCTGCTGGACCGCACGCTGATCTACGCCACGGACATCAACCCACACGCGCTGCGCGCCGCCGAGGCGGGTGTGTTCGACCTGTCCCGGGTGCCTGCCTTCACCGAGAACCATGCGCGCTCCGGCGCTCGCAGCTCGTTGTCGGACTACTACGCTGCCGGCTATGGCCGCGTGGTGTTCGACAAGAGCTTGCGCGAGCACATGGTGTTCTCTGACCACAGCCTGGCCACCGACAGCGTGTTTGCCGAGGTCCATCTGGTGTCCTGCCGCAATGTGCTCATTTACTTCGAGCGCGACCTGCAGAACCGTGCACTCGGTCTGTTCCGCGAGTCGCTGTGCCACCGGGGCTTCCTGGGCCTGGGCTCCAAGGAGTCACTGCGGTTTTCTGGGCACACCGATGCCTTCGAGGACTTCGTGCTGGAGGACCGCATCTACCGAAAAAGGGCCGGACTATGACCAGCCCCGCCCTGGCGCCAAGGCCATCGCCACCGGGGGGCTACCACGCCGTCGTGGTGGGTGGCTCTTCGGGCGGTATTGATGCCCTCTTGCAGCTGCTGCCCGCGCTGCCCGCCACACTGCAGGCCGCGGTTCTGGTCGTGCTGCACCTGCCCCGGGACCGGCGCAGCCTGCTGGTGGACATCTTCCAGCCCCGCTGCGCCCTGGCGCTGCGCGAGGCGCAGGACAAGGACGCCATCACGCCAGGCTCGGTCAGCTTTGCGCCCCCGGACTACCACCTGCTGGTCGATGCCGGGCCCCGGGGCTCGCATGTGGGGCTGTCGCTGGACGCCCCTCTGCATTTTTCCCGCCCCTCCATCGACGTGCTGTTCGAATCGGCGGCAGACCACTACGGCCCCCGGCTGGTGGGCATCCTGCTGTCGGGCGCCAACGAAGACGGTGTGCACGGCCTGCAAGCCATTCAGGCGGCGGGCGGCCTCACGATCGTGCAAGACCCCGCCAGCGCCAGCATGCCCACCATGCCGCAGGCGGCCATCGCGGCCTTGGCGGTTGACCACATCCTGCCCCCCGAAGGCATTGCCAGGCTGCTGGTGGACCTGCACCGCCGCCAGCAGCTTTGATACGGGCATATGCGTCCTTCCTTGAGAACCCCAACCACCCTCCCCACCGCCCATGCCCCAGACCGACCGCACCAAATGCCTGCTCGTTGACGATGTCGAGGAAAACCTGATCGCCCTGGAGGCGCTGCTGCAACGCGACGGGCTGGACATCCTCAAGGCCCAGTCGGGCCCCGAGGCCCTGGAACTGCTGCTGGCGCATGACGACGTGGCCCTGGCCTTGCTGGACGTGCAGATGCCCGACATGAACGGCTTCGAGCTGGCGGAACTGATCCGGGGCAGCGAGCGCACCCGGCACATCCCGCTCATCTTCATGACGGCGGGCTCACGCGAGCAGAACTGGCAGTTCCGGGGGTACGAGAGCGGGGCGGTGGACTTTCTCTACAAACCCATCGACCCGCACATGCTCACCAACAAGGCGAGCGTGTTCTTTGAACTGCACCGGCGCAAGCAGGCGCTGGCGCACGAGCTGCGCGCGCGCACCGAGGCCTTGCGCATCAACGAAATGTTCATGGCAGTGCTGAGCCACGACCTGCGCACACCGCTGCAGTCCATCGTCGCGGCGGCCACCGTGCTCAAGCGCCAGCCGCCCCCCGACAAGGCGGTACTCATGGCCGACCGGGTGCTGGGCGCCAGCCAGCGCATGGGTCACATGATCGAAGACCTGCTGGACGTGACCCGCATCCGCCAGGCGGGTGGGCTGGCCCTTCAGCTGGGCCCTGCCCACATGCAGGCGCTGGTGCAGCGCACGCTGGAGGAGGTGGCCACCAGCCACCCGGAACGCCCCATCGATTCCACCCTGCAGGGAGACGTGGCAGGCACCTGGGATGCGGAGCGCCTGTGCCAGGTGGTCACCAATCTGGTCGGCAATGCACTGCACCACGGCAGCGCCGACCACCCCGTACGGATTGCGGTGGACGGGACCCGCGCCGAGCAGGTGAGCATCACGGTGGCCAACGGCGGCACCATCCCCCCCGAGCTGTTACCGCATTTGTTCGACCCTTTCCGGGGAGGAGAACGCGAGCCTGGCCGCCACCAGGGTCTGGGGCTGGGGCTTTTTATTGCACACCAGATCGTGCGGGCCCACCGTGGAACCATCGAAGCCAGGTCGCAAGACAATGTCACGACCTTTGAGGTAACGCTGCCACGCCATTCGCCAGCGCGCCTGCACCGCAGTTGACCATGCCAAGCGCGCGCAGCCAGCGTGCCCACCAGCAGACAAGCCGACCGCCGGAAGCCGTGAAGGCGCTACCAGGGTGATATGACGGGGGGGGGAGACAAACCGCGAGCGGGTCGTGCCCGCAAGCGTCAGCCGGCGGCCGAGGCCAGGGCGCTTTGGATGGAATCGAGCAGCTGCTCCAGCTCTTCCAGTTCGAAGGGTTTGAGCAAGGCGCGCACGTTCGGCCCCCAACTGCTCGGATGGCTGCCCAGTTCATACCCGGAGCACAGCACCACCCAGCGCTGCGGATCATCTGCCAGCAGCAGGCGGGCCAGATCCGTGCCCGAGAGGCCGGGCAGGCTGACATCGGTCACCAGCACGTCAAAGGGGTCGCCAGCATCCAGCGCCAGCGCCTCTTCGGCAGAGGCGCAGGGCGTGACCGTCCGGCCTTCACCTTCCATGAGCATGCCGATGGTCTCGCGCAGCTCCGGGTTGTCTTCAACGTACAGGATTCGCATACATCACAGGGAGTTGATCCGCCATGCCGTCCTGCGGGAAGGGAGCATGACCAAAACCCGCATCATGCGCAGGCGACCGTGCTGCGCCGTGTAGGACAAGGCGCTATTCTGCGCGCCTGTGCCATCTACCCGCGCGCAGCCGGGCCGTGCGTCGGCCGACGCGCGCAGGGGAAGGAGAGCCCTTTTATTCTTCCAGCAGCGAGCGCAGCATCCACGCCGTCTGTTCGTGCACCGTGAGGCGCTGGGTCAGCAGGTCGGCCGTGGGCTCGTCGCTGGCCTTGTCGGCCAGAGGGAACAGGCTGCGCGCCGTGCGGGCCACGGCTTCGTGGCCTTCGACCAGCACACGCACCATGTCCAGCGCCTTGGGCGGCTTGGCAGGTGCGTCAGGCACGGTGGCCAGCTTGCCGAACTCGGCGTACGAACCCGGGGCCACATGGCCCAGCGAGCGGATGCGCTCGGCAATCGGATCCACCGCGTTCCACAGCTCTGTGTACTGCGCCATGAACATGGTGTGCAGGGTGTTGAACATGGGGCCGGTCACGTTCCAGTGGAAGTTGTGGGTGGTGAGGTACAACGTGTAGGTGTCGGCCAGCAGGCGCGACAGGCCCTGAGCGATGGCAGCGCGATCCTTGTCGCTGATGCCGATGTTGATGCTGGGGGCAGAGGTTTTGCCGGATGCGGCTTTGCCAGGAGCTTTGGCCATGGGGAGGTTCCTTCCGTGCGGAGAACATGAAACACCCCGCGCTGTGCGGGGTCCTCAAATACTGTAGCGCAAGCGCCTGGCCCCCAGTGTCAGCCAAGGCCGATGCCTTGCACCTGGGTCAAGAAAGCGCAAGCGGAGCCAAGCCCCACAGGCTTATTGCATGTGCGGCAAGTTGCCAATGCGCACCAGCATCTCGGTGAACATCTGCATGTCGGCATCCAGGTCCGCCACTTCCTTGAACTCCTTGGCATTGTGGGCGGTGTACTTCTTGCCAGGCATGGCAGGGCCAAAGTTGATGGCGTTGGGCATCAGCTTGGCGGTGGTGCTGCCGGCCGTGGGCACGGGCTTGGCTTCGAGGCCGGTGGTGTCGCCAAAGGTGTTGAGCAACGTGGCCAGCCAGGCGCCCTTGGGGTCGCGGGCCATCCAGTTGCCTTGGTTGTGGTCCACCTCCACCGCCACGCCGGCCTGGGTGCCCCAGGCCTTGATGCGTTCGGTGGTGGCTTTGGCCAGTGCTTCGGGCGTGTTGCCACGGGGCATGCGCACGTTCACCAGCACATCGACCTTGCCATCCTTTTCGCGGATGAGGTTGGGAGACATCGTGAGCGGGCCCATGAAGTCATCGCTGTAGGCCAGCCCCATCGTACGACCCAGGTAGTCGGTGCCATACAGGTCTGTGAGGTAACGCACGGCCTGCGCGTAGCCGTTGGGGGCCAGCACTAGGCCCGACTCCTTGATGAACAGCGCCAGGCGCGGCAGCGGATTCACGCCTTCTTCGGGGCGCGAGCCGTGAGCCGATGCGCCCGTGACCTTGACCAAGACGTCTGCGCCTTCACGCGCCACATCGATGCTGAACTTGCCGCCCTGGCTGGTGTATTTGCCGATAAAGGCGTCCTTGCCAGCACTGAGCTGGCGGGTGGTGGCATCGGCGTTGCCGCCACGCAGGCGGGCCGTGGCCGTCTGGGGCACGGCGTTGGCCGATGCGGCGCCCGCCATGGCCACGATGGTGGGCTGGTTGCCTGCAGCGGCGCCCAAGGCAAAGGTGGTGCGCAGCGCACCCGAGCCCTTCTCGGCCACCACCGCAGGATATTTGCTATCGAGCACGATGTTGTACTCAGGCAGCGAGGTCTTGGCGCGGTAGTACTTCATCGCGTCGCCACCGGTTTCTTCGGTGGTTTCGATCATGAGTCGGATGGTGCGCGCCAGCGGCAGGCCGCTGTCCTTGACGGCCTTCATCGCAAACAGCACGGTGGCGATGGAGCCCTTGTCGTCAATGGAGCCCCGGCCATACAAGTTGCCGCCCACGCGGGTCAGCTGGAAGGGGTCAAGCTTCGTGCCATCGTCCAGCACCCATTCGTCGGCCACCACGGGCACCACGTCGGCATGGGTGAGGATGCCGAATTCTTCGGGGCCACTGCCGGGCAGCTTCACTTCAAAGATACGGTTGTCCACATTGCGGTACTGCAGGCCAAAGTCCTTGGCCATCCCTTCGACCAAGGCACCGAACGCGATGATGTGCTTGTCCTCGTGCGGCTGCACCTTGTCGGCCCGCACCGTGGGAATGGCCACCATCTTCGCCGTGGCGTCGATCACCGCCGCCTGGTTGCGCAAGCGGTTGTGCAGCCCCAGCAAGCGGCTGATGTTGACCAGGTCATCACCCACCAAAGGCTTGTGCGCCAGATAACCCGACACGGCGGTCTGCAGCTGTGGCTGCATCTGTGCAGCCAGCGCCAGGAACTGGCGGAAGTCCGCTGCGGCAGCGGCGGCAGGCGCGGCTGCAATGCGGTCGAGCGCAGGCTTCTTCAGCGTCTGGGCTGCGGGTGGGGGGGTTGGGGTGGAGCAAGCCGTCAGGGCGGCAACCAGCGTGGCGGTGAGCCAAAGCGTCTTCATAGGAACCTCTTGTGGGGGCAAAGGCACCGACCGCCGATGGGCAGAGGGCGCCGTGGAGCAGGGCCTGCCCGGGCCGGGTAGACCTGTGCAGGGGCGGCGGGAGTGTAGCGCCGATTCCAGGAAGCGAATCAGTGCCCAGCAGCCGTTCAGGACAGTCGCGTCACGCCTGGCAGCTCGCACGCATAGATGGCGTTGCGCAGGGCGGCAATGGCTTCGTAGCGCGTGAAGCTGCGGCGCCACGCCAGCACCACGCGGCGCACGGGCGGCGGGCCACCGTCTTCCTCACGGATGGGCAGGTAGCGGATGTAGGTCTCGTCGCTCTTGCGGCGGCGCGACACCGTGAGCAACGCGTCGCGCGGCACCGACAGGCGTGGCACCAGCGTCACCCCCATGCCGGCGGCCACCATGTGCTTGATGGTCTCCAGCGACGAGCCCTCAAACGACTTGCGGATGCCCTCGGCATTGCTCGCAAAGCGCGCGAACTCGGGACACACCTCCAGCACATGGTCCCGGAAGCAATGGCCCGCCCCCAGCAGGAGCATGGTCTCGTTTTTCAACTCGGCAGCCGTGACCGACTTCTTAACCGCCAAGGGGTGCGTGCTGGGCACGGCCGCCATGAAGGGCTCGTCATACAGCGGCGCCATGGCCAGGCCGGTGTCGGGGAAAGGCTCGGCCAGGATGGCGCAGTCGATCTCGCCCGTGCGCAGCATCTCCAGCAGCTTGACGGTGAAGTTCTCCTGCAGCATCAGCGGCATCTGCGGCGTGCGCGTGATGGACTGGCGCACCAGCTCGGGCAGCAGATAGGGCCCGATGGTGTAGATCACGCCCAGCGTGAGCGGTCCGGCCAGCGGGTCCTTGCCACGCTTGGCGATTTCCTTGATGGCCGCGGCCTGCTCCAGCACGCTTTGCGCCTGGCGAACAATGTCCTCGCCCAGCGGGGTCACCGTGACTTCGCCCGCGCTGCGCTCGAACAGCTTCACGTCCAGCTCTTCTTCCAGCTTCTTGATGGCCACCGAGAGCGTGGGTTGCGACACATAGCAGGCGTCGGCCGCATGGCCAAAGTGCTTCTCGCGGGCCACCGCAACGATGTACTTGAGTTCGGTGAGGGTCATGGTGTGTTCCTGCGGGCCACGTCAGTGTCGTTCTGAGCGTCTCATGCCTTGAGATAGTCCGATTTTCCACCCAACCAGCGCGCCACGTGTTTTGCGGCCAGCTCAGGATACCGGTCCAGCATCTGCGGCGCCAGCTCGCGCGCCCATTCCAGCAGGTGGGTATCGGTGGCCAGGTCGGCAAACCGCAGCAACGCGTCGCCTGACTGGCGGGCGCCCAGGAACTCTCCGGGCCCCCGGATCTCCAGGTCGCGCCGGGCGATCTCGAAGCCGTCGTTGGTCTCGGCCATGGCGCGCAGGCGCTCCTTGGCGGTTTCGCCCACGCGGCCGCTGTCGTTGGTGGCGTACAGCAGCACGCAGGCCGATGCCGCCGCGCCGCGCCCTACCCGGCCGCGCAGCTGGTGCAGCTGGCTCAGCCCAAAACGCTCGGCATGTTCGATGACCATGAGCGAGGCGTTGGGCACATCCACGCCCACCTCGATCACGGTGGTGCTGACCAGCACGCCCATCTGGCCGCTGGTGAACAGCGCCATCACGGCCTTTTTTTCGGCGGTGGGCATGCGCGAGTGCAGCAGGCCGACCATGCAGCCCGGCAAGGCCTCGCTCAGGTCGGCATGGGTGGCGGTGGCGTTGGAGAGGTCCAGCGCCTCGCTCTCTTCAATCAGCGGGCACACCCAGTACACCTGCCGTCCGGCCTCCACCTGCGCGCCGATGCGTTCGATCACCTCGTCCTTGCGGCTGTCGGCAATCAGTTTGGTGACGATGGGCGTGCGGCCTGGCGGCAGCTCGTCGATCACCGACACATCCAGGTCGGCGTAGTAGCTCATGGCCAAAGTGCGCGGGATGGGCGTGGCGCTCATCATGAGCATGTGCGGCTCCATGCCGTGGGCCGCCAACTTTTGCCGCAAGGCCAGCCGCTGGGCCACGCCAAAGCGGTGTTGCTCGTCGATGATGGCCAGCGCCAGGTTCTTGAACTGCACCTGGTCCTGGATCACGGCGTGCGTGCCCACCACCAGCGCCGCCTCGCCGCTGGCCACCAGCGCCAGCATGGCAGTACGGTCCTTCTTCTTTTGCCCGCCCACCAGCCAGGCCACCTTGCGGCCGTGTGCGGCCAGCAGCGGTTCGAGCCAGCCGATCATCTTGGCAAAGTGCTGCTCGGCCAGGATTTCGGTGGGTGCCATCAGCGCGCACTGCCAGCCCGCGTCCATGGCCAGGCAGGCGGCCAGGGCCGACACCACGGTTTTGCCCGAACCCACATCGCCCTGCAGCAGACGGTGCATGGGCACCTGGCGGGCCAGATCGGCCGCGATCTCTTCGCCCACGCGGCGCTGGGCCGCCGTCAGGTCAAACGGCAATACGCCCATCAACTGTTCGTGCAATGGCAAGGCGCCGTCGGCACTGCGCCGGGGCCGCAGCACCGGCGCGCGCAGCATGTCGCGTTCACGCCGCGACTGCTGCTGCGACAGCTGCTGGGCCAGCAACTCCTCCGCCTTCAACCGCTGCCAGGCGGGGTGGCTCTGGTCCTCCAGCGTGGACAGCGCCACATCGGGCGTGGGATGGTGCAAAAAAGTGAGCGCCTCGCGCAAGCTGAACCTGCGCTGCAGGCCATTGGGGCCATAAACCCGGGCCATCGGTGGCTCTGTGCCGGGTGGCAGGGTGTCCGACAAATCCACCCGCGTCAGCGCACTGACGACGGCCCGGCGCAGGTAGGGCTGGGGCAGTCCGGCGGTGGTGGGGTAGACGGGCGTGAGAGCGGCGGGCAACTCGCCACCCGCCACGCGGAAGGCCGGGTGCAGCATCTGCCGCCCCCAGAAGCCGCCTTTGACCTCGCCCCGAATGCGCAGGCGCGCGCCCACGGCCAGGGTCTTCTGGTGCGACGGGTAGAAGCTGAAAAAGCGCAGCTCACAGCTGCCGGTGTCATCCTCTACCTGCACCAGCAGCTGGCGGCGGGGGCGCAGCTGCACCTCGCTGGCAGTGACCGTGGCCTCGATCTGCACCGTTTGCCCGTCGCGCGCGTTGGCCAGCGGGGTGATGCGGGTTTCATCCTCATAGCGCAAGGGCAGGTGCAGGGCCAGGTCGATATCGCGGCGCAGGCCCAGTTTTTGCAATGCCTTCTGCGCCACCGAGGCCGCACCCTGGCCACGCGCGGCCGGGACGGCGGAGCGCGCTGCGGGTTTGGCGGGAGCAGGAGCGGCAGCGGGCATGGGGAGCAATTTGCTAGGGAAAACGAGCGGAGATCGCAGCCTGAAAAGGCTACCATGGTTACCATTGCTAACGCCTGATCACGGCGTGTTTTCGAGTCCGGGGCCCCGTCATGCTCAAGCGCATTCAAATCCAACACCTGACCCTGGGCATGTACCTGCATGAGTTTTGCGGCTCGTGGATGGAGCACCCCTTCTGGCGGGCCAAGTTCCTGCTCAAGGACCCCAAGGATCTCGCCCGCATCCAGGCCACTGCCATTCAGGAAATCTGGATCGACACCGACAAGGGCCTGGATGTGGCCGCAGGCACGGCGTCGATGTCGCGCGAAGAGGTGGATGCGCAGATCGAGACCGACTTCAGCCGCCTGGAGGACCTGCCCCCCATCAAGGTGACGCTGCCTTCACCCCCTCCTCCCCCCAAGCGGGACCGCCAACCGGCGGACATGCACAGCGAACTGAGGATGGCCGCCGCCATCTGCGTCAAGTCCAAGGAAGCGGTAGTCTCGATGTTCAACGAGGCCCGCATGGGCCGCGCAGTGGACTCGGCCAGTGCACAGAGCCTGGTGGAAGAAATCTCCGACTCCGTCACCCGCAACCCCGGCGCACTCATCAGCCTCGCGCGGCTGAAGACGGCCGACGACTACACCTACATGCATTCGGTGGCGGTGTGCGCGCTCATGGTGGCCCTGGCCAAGCAGCTCAAGCTCAAGGACGACCAGCAGCGGCTCGCTGGCATGGCAGGCCTGCTGCACGACCTGGGCAAGGCGGCCATCCCGCTGGCAGTGCTCAACAAGCCCGGCAAGCTCACTGACCAGGAGTTCACCGTGGTGCGCAGCCACCCGGTGGAGGGCTACCACATGCTCAAGGAGGGCGGCAACGTGCCCGACGCCGTGCTGGACGCCTGCCTGCACCACCATGAAAAGGTGGACGGCTCGGGCTACCCTGACAAGCTGCAGGGCGAAGGCATCAGCGTGATCGCCCGCATGACGGCCATCTGCGACGTGTACGACGCCATTACCTCCGACCGGCCCTACAAGCGCGGCTGGGACCCGGCCGAGTCGCTGCGCCGCATGGCCGAGTGGACCAGGGACCACTTTGACGCACGCATCTTTCAGGCGTTTGTCAAAAGCATCGGCATCTACCCCGTGGGCTCGCTGGTGCGGCTGACCTCGGGCCGCATCGGCATCGTGACTGAGCAATCGCCCACCGCGCTGACCACCCCCATCGTCAAGGTGTTTTTCTCGACCAAGTCCGACCTGCGCATTCCGCCCGAGGTGGTGAACCTGGCCGCCCCGGACTGCAATGAGAAGATCGTGGCACGCGAAGACCCCGAGAAGTGGCGCTTTCCCGACCTGGACGAGCTGTGGTCCGGCTTCTCCGACAAGGTCTGGTAGCCCATGCCTGCACTGATCCTCACCCTGACGCTCAACCCCGCCCTCGACCTGGCGACCACCACCGACCACGTGGCCCCCACACACAAGCTGCGCTGCGGCCCGGTGCGGCGGTTTGCGGGGGGCGGCGGCATCAACGTGGCGCGGGTGCTGCACCGCCTGGGCGCGGACGTGAGCGCGTGGGCACTGGCGGGCGGCGCGGCGGGCGCCCAGGTGCAGCAGTTGCTGGCCGGCGAGGGCGTGCCCACGCGGCTGCAGCGCATTGCGGGCGACACGCGCGAGAACTTTTCGGTGGTCGAGACCAGCACGGGCCAGGAGTTTCGGTTTGTGCTGCCCGGCCCCATGCTGCAGGCCAGCGAGTGGCAGGCCTGCCTGGATGCGCTGGCTACCCACACACCGCCACCCCGCTGGCTGATTGCCAGCGGCAGCCTGCCGCCTGGCACGCCGGACGACTTCTACGCCCAGCTGGCACGCGCCGCATCCGGCCGGGGCGTGCGGGTGGCCGTCGACACCTCGGGGCCGCCGCTGGCGGCGGCATTGCAGGCCGGGGTGGCGCTGGTCAAACCCAGCCTGCGCGAGCTGCGCGACCTGTTGCAACAGCCCCTGGAACAGGCGGCCGACTGGTGCACTGCCGCCCAGTCGCTGGTGCGCAGCGGCGCCGCCGACACCGTGGCCCTTTCGGTGGGCGAGCAAGGCGCTGTGCTGGCCACGCGGGAGGGGGTATGGCAGGCGCCAGCGCTGAACGTGCCCGCTACGACCGGCACCACGGGCGCTGGGGACTGCTTTTTGGCGGCACTGGTCTGGGCGCTGGACCGGGGCGATGCGCCCGCCGAGGCGCTGCGCTGGGGCGTGGCCGCAGGCGCTGGCGCCTTGCTGCATCCGGGCACCACCCTGGCCCAGGCCGATGACGTGCAACGGCTGGTGCACAGCGTACCGGCGCCGGTGGCATTCACCACCTCGCCCTAGCACCGCGCCTGCAGGGGCTGCTGCCCCGTGGGACAATCGCGCCTTCCGCAATTTTTACCTTGGCACGGGCCCGTTCGGCCCTCAAGCACGATGACTGATCTCTCCAGCGGCGCAACCAGTGCGCCCCTCGCCTCCGGCGGCCCTTCCACGCCCCGCGTGTTCACCCTCAGCGACTTCGACTTCTCGCTGCCCCCCGAACTCATTGCCCAGCACCCCGCGCCCGAGCGCAGCGCCTCGCGCCTGCTCGATGGCCGCGCCATGCAGCCGGCAGACCGCATCTTTCGCGAGCTGCCCGGACTGCTGCGCGAAGGCGACCTGCTCGTATTCAACGACACGCGCGTGGTCAAGGCGCGCATCTTTGGCGAGAAGGCCAGCGGCGGCAAGCTGGAGCTGCTGATCGAACGCGTGCTGCCCGTCGAGGCTGGCAACCCGGGTAACGAAGTCGTGGCCCACATGAAGGTCAGCAAGAAGCCCCTGCCCGGCAGCGTGGTGCACATGGCCGGTGGCCGCAAGGCGGGCGGCTTTGACGCGCAGTTGCTGGGCCGCTGGCCCACCGAGGACGGCCCGCTGTTCCGCTTTGCGCTGCACGGCCCCGCAGGCGAGTCGCCCTGGGAGCTGATGGACCGCCACGGCCACCTGCCGCTGCCGCCCTACATCGAGCGCCAGCAAAACACCGACCACGACCCCGACGAGGCCGAGGACAGCCAGCGCTACCAGACCGTGTTTGCCCGCAACCCCGGCGCCGTGGCCGCGCCCACGGCCGCGCTGCATTTTGACGAAGGCGTGCTGGCCGACCTGGCCGCACGCGGCATCGAACGCGCCAGCGTCACGTTGCACGTGGGCGCAGGCACCTTCCAACCCTGCAAGACCGAGAACCTGGCCGAGCACCAGATGCACAGCGAGTGGTACGAGATTCCGCTGGCCACGCTGGCCGCGCTGGAGCGCTGCCGCCAGCGCGGCGGCCGCGTGGTGGCCGTGGGCACCACCACCGTGCGCACACTCGAATCCTGGGCGAAGACGGGCCAGGCCTCTGGCGACACCAACATCTTCATCACACCGGGCTTTGCATTCCAGGTGGTGGATGTGCTGATCACCAACTTCCACCTGCCCAAGAGCACGCTGATGATGCTGGTGAGCGCGTTTGCGGGCTACGCCCACATCATGGGCCTGTACCGGCACGCCATTGCGCATCAGTACCGCTTCTTCAGCTATGGCGACGCCATGCTGCTGGAGCGTGCGCGCGGCACGCCGTGAGTCCCCCCGGCCCTGCGCCGTCGACCAGTCCTGCAGCCCGCCGGCGTGCGGCGCTGGCGGGCATCGCGCTCGCCGTCACGGCCTGCGCGTTCTTTGCGCTGCTGGACACCGCGAGCAAGCTGGTCAGTGTGGGTGTGCCCATCGTCATGGCGCTGTGGATGCGCTATGTATTCCAGTCGCTGCTGACCACGGCCTTCGTGCTGCAGCGCGCGGGGCGCACGGCGCTGCGCACCACACAGCCCCGCTTCCAGGCCTTGCGCGGCGCGCTGTTCGCCATGACCAGCCTGTTCGGCTTCATCAGCCTCACGGCCCTGCCGCTGGCGGAGTTCACGGCCATCGTGGCCACGGTGCCGCTGTGTGTGACGGTGGTAGCGGCCCTGTGGCTTCACCAGCCGGTGAGCCCTTTGCGCTGGCTGCTGGTGGTGACGGGCCTGGCGGGCACGCTGGCCATCATCCGGCCCGGCGGTGATGCCTTCACCTGGGCGCTGCTGTGGCCGCTGTGCATGCTGGCTGCGGGCACGGGCTACCAGGTGCTGAGCAGCAAGATGGCTGGGCACGAGAGCCCCGCTACCACGCAGCTCTACACCAGCTGGATCGCCACCGCGCTGGTGTCGCTGGGCGTGCCGTTCTTCTGGCAGCCGGTGAGCGACCCGTGGCTGTGGGCCGGCATGTTCACCATGGGCCTGTCGAGCGCGGTGGGCCACATGCTGCTGCTCAACGCCTATGCGCGCACCACGCCAGTGACGATTGCGCCGTTCCTGTATTCACAGATCGGGTTTGCCATGCTGGCGGGCTGGCTGGTGTACCGCCATGTGCCCGATGCGTGGTCGATGGCGGGCATTGCGGCCATCGTGCTCAGCGGCGCGGCCAGCGCCTGGCTGACCGTGCGCGAGACACGTTAAGCACCAAAACAGCCGGTAGCGCCAGTGCAATATGCCCGAACAGCTATATATTCAATAGCATCAAGCCCGCCGTCTGGGCAGGGATCAGAACGCCACCGCGTGCCCGTCCTTGCGCGGGTCCGAACCTGTGATGTAGCTGTTGCCGTTCTTCAGCACCAGCTGGGCGCCGCCAAAGGCGAACACGCCGTTGCCCTCTTCCACCGTCACCTCGTGCCCACGTGCACGCAGCGCGGCGACCACGGCGGGGTCGAACCCTGGCTCCACCGCCACACCCTTGCCGCCGGTGATGCGCCAGCGGGGTGCATCGGCGGCTGCCTGTGGGTTCTGGCCGTAGCGCAGCACGCGCAGCGCCATCTGGGTGTGGCCCTGGCTTTGCATGGGGCCGCCCATCACGCCGAAAGCCATCTGCGGCGTGCCGTCGACATGCATCGCAAAGGCCGGGATGATGGTGTGCGAGGGGCGCTTGCGCGACGCCACCTGGTTGGCGTGGCCCGGGACCAGGTTGAAGCCATGGCCCCGGTTCTGCAAGCTAATGCCCGTGCCCGGCACCACCACGCCCGAGCCAAAGCCCATGTAGTTGGACTGGATGAACGAGACCATCATGCCGGACGCGTCGGCTGCCGCCAGATACACCGTGCCGCCGGGGCGCGGCGCGCCGTAGCCGGGGTCGCCAGCGCGCGTGGTGTCGATCAGCGCAGCGCGGCTGCGCAGGTAGTCGGGGTTCAGCAGCGCATCCGGTTTCACCGGCATGGCGTCGATGTCGGCGTTGTACTGGTGCAGGTCGGCAAACGCGAGCTTCATGGCCTCGATGCTGGCGTGCACGGTCTCCACATCGTCCACCGGGTGCGCGCCAATGCCGTGCGCGTCGAGCATGCCCAGCGCCATCAGTGCGGCAATGCCCTGGCCGTTGGGCGGGATCTCGTGGATGACCGAGTCCCCAAACCGCTGCTGGATGGTGCCCACCCAGTCGGCCTGGTGCGCGGCCAGGTCGGCCATCGTCATGGCGCCGCCGTTGGCTTGCGCATGGGCGGCAATGCGTTCGGCAATCACGCCCCGGTAGAAGGCCTCGCCCTCGGTCTCGGCAATCAGCTCCAACGTGCGCGCATGGGCGTCGCTGCGGAAGATTTCGCCCGCCTGGGGCACGCGACCATTCGGCATGAAGCACTCGGCAAACCCGGGCTGCGTGCCCAGCTTGGCCGCGCCCAGCGCCCACAGGCGGGCGATGGTGGGCGACACCGGAAAGCCGTTGCGCGCGTAGTCGATGGCGGGCTGGGCCAGTTGTGCAAACGGCAGCTTGCCCAGGCGCTTGGACAGGGCCACCCAGGCCGACACGGCGCCCGGCACGGTGACGGCGTTCCAGCCCGTTTCAGGAATGCCGCCCAGCTTCTCGAAGTATTCAGGCGTCCATGCCGCAGGCGAGCGGCCCGAGGCATTGAGGCCGTGCAGCTCCTTGCCATCCCACACGATGGCAAACCCGTCGCTGCCCAGGCCGCAGCCCGTGGGCTCCACCACCGTGAGCGCCATGGCAGCGGCAATGGCGGCGTCCACCGCGTTGCCACCCGCCAGCAGCATGCGCAGGCCCGCCTGCGCGGCCAGCGGCTGCGAGGTGGAAACCACGTTGCGGCCCATGACCGCGCTGCGGTTTGAGGCGTAGGGAAGGGACCAGTCGAGGGATGGGGTACTCATAGCGTTCTGACTCTGTTGCCCCGCACAGGGCGGGCTGCATGAAACCGGCGCGGCGCAAAGCGAGGGACGCCGAGGAAGGGCCGCCCCGCACCGAGGGCGTCGTCCCCCTTCCCGACTGGCAACGCCATTCAAGAGAAGGGGCTGAGAGCCGCGGCTCCAAGCCTACTTTCGTAGGCTTGGACGGCATCGAAGAGCGGCCGCCTCTGGCGGACGCACCGAGTGGCAACCCTCAGGGGGATGTCACTCCAGGGTTATTTTGTGTTGGCGAATCACCGTCGCCCAGCGATTGCTATCGGCCTGCACCATGCTGGCGAACTGCGCGGGCGTGCGCGGTGCGGCGGGCTCCACGCCCAGCTTGGCCAGGCTCTCGGCCACTTCGGGCGCCTGCACGGCTTTGGCGAAGGCCTTGTGCACCTTCTCCACCAGCGCGGGGGATGCCCCGGCAGGCAGGTACACACCAAACCAGGTCACCGACGAATAGCCGGGCAGGCCAGATTCGGCCAGCGTGGGCAGCTCGGGCGCCAGGGTGCTGCGCTTTTCGCTGGTCACGGCCAGCGCGCGCAGGCGGCCGGCCTTGGCGTGCGGCATGCCGGTGGGCAGCGAGTCAAACAGCACATGCGTCTGCCCGGCAATCAGGTCCGGGATGGCCAGGGCCGTTCCCTTGTAGGGGATGTGCGTCATCTCCACACCCGCCTGGGCGCTGAAGGCGGCCGTGTTCAGGTGCACGATGGTGCCATTGCCGCTGGTGGCGTAGTTGAGCTTGCCGGGGTGGGCCTTGGCGTAGGCAATCAGTTCGCCCACGGTCTTGACCGGCAGGCTGTTGGTGACCAGCAGCACGCTGGGTGCGTCGGCTACATGGGCCACCGGCGTGAAGTCCTTGCGCGGGTCATAAGCCAGCTTGGGCATGAGGTGGGGCGAGATGGCATGTGTGCTGCTCGTGGTCAGCAGCAGGGTATAGCCGTCGGGTGCGGCCTTGGCCGCCTCGGCCGTGCCCAGGGTGCCGCCAGCGCCGGGCTTGTTGTCCACCACCAGCTGCTGGCCCAGGTCGGCCGCCACACGCTGCGTGACCACGCGCGCCACCAGGTCGGTCGCGCCGCTGGCCGGGAAGGGCACGATCACCCGCACAGGGCGGTCCGGCCAGTTGGCTTGTGCCTGCGCGGCAGATGCCAGCACCAGCAGGCCGGCCAGGCCCCAGACACCACGGCCCCAGGAAAGTAGACGCATACAGAGCACTCCCGCAAAGAAATCGGACACAACAGAGGATGGAACCATCTTAGGAAGCTGCGCCTTGCTTGACCACCAGCATTTCAGCAAGCTGCTTTGCCACCACGGCAAACCGGCGCATACTGAACACCTCCCTCTCCGCCCCTTCCTCCATGCGTCCCCACCTGCTGCAAGACACCACCCTGCGCTACTTTCTGGCCGTGGCGCAGAGTGGATCGCTCACCGAGGCTTCGGCCCGGCTGCATGTGGCCGCCTCGGCACTGAGCCGCCAGATCGCGGGGCTGGAGGCCCAGCTGGGCACGCCCCTCTTTGAGCGCCACCCGCGCGGCATGGTGCTGACAGCGGCGGGCGAGATCCTGGCGGTGCACGCGCGCCGCACGTTGCTGGACGCCGAGCGCGCGCTGGGCGAGATCGGCGCGCTGCAGGGCCTGCGTGCGGGGCAGGTGCGTCTGGCCACATCGGATGCGTTCGCAAACGAGCTGGTGCCGCGCCTGTGCGTGGAGTTCCAGCGCACGTACGCAGGGGTGCAGTTCAGCGTGATCGCCTTGCCCACGGCACAGGTGCCCGACGCCGTGCGCAGCGGCGCAGCCGACATCGGCCTGTGCTTCAGCCGCGCACCGCACAAGGACATCGACGTGGCCTACCGCCAGAGCGCGCCGGTGCTGGCCCTGCTGCCCCCGGGCCACCCGCTGGCCAGCGCAGGCAGCGTGACCCTGGCGCAGATGGCCGGGTACCCCCTCGCGCTGCCCCCTCCTGAAACCACGGTGCGCCAGATGATCGACATCGTCTGCAGCCGCCAGGGCCTGCAGCTGGAGGCCGTGCTCATCAGCAACCACGCCAAGACGGTGGTCAACTTTGTGCAGCTGGGCGGCGGGCTGTCGGTGGCCAGCGAGATCGCCGTGCGCCACCTGGTGGCCGAAGGCGCCATCGTGGCCCTGCCCATCAGCGACCCCGGCATGGACCTGCGCGACATCGAGATCCAGACCCTGGCCGGGCGCAGCTTGCCGGTGGCGGCGCAGGCGTTTCTGGAACTGCTCAAGGAACAGCTGCCGGGCTCAGAGCCTGCTGACAATCGGTCCCCGGCGAGATCGTGAACAGCCGCTGAGGCACTCCGGTCACTGCGGCTGCCAGAGGTGGGCCAGCCGCATGAACCCGTGGGTGTGCGGGTCCTCCCGCGCGACGATGTGGTCTGCCTCGCCGGTGCGGGACAAGTCCACCACCCGCTGTTCGATGTGCGAGCCAGAGCGCAGCGAGAAGAACACGCGCACCCGGGGCGCCGTCAGGGCCTCGGGGTTGTGCTCCACCACCACGGCGAGTCTGTGCGAGGCCAGACGCACCAGCGACCCCACCGGGTAGATACCCACCATCCGCACGAAGGCGTGCAGGATCGACGGGTCGAAATGCCCCTCCCACTGCGCCATCCGCGCCAGGGCCACGGCCGGGTCCCAGGCGCTCTTGTAGGCCCGCTCGGAGGTCACCGCGTCATACACATCGCAGACAGCCGCCATGCGTGCCAACAGGCTGATCTGTCCCTGTGGCAAGCCATGCGGGTAGCCGCTGCCGTCCATCTTTTCATGGTGGTGCAGACAGACGTCGATCACGGAGTCCGGTACCTGGCCACCACGGCGCAGGATCTCCACCCCGTGCTGCGGGTGCATCTGCATCACCCGGAACTCTTCGGGCGTGAGCTTGCCCGGCTTGTCCAGGATGTGGCCTGGCACCCGCAGCTTGCCCACGTCGTGCAGCAACCCGCACATGCCCGCCTCCCGCACCTGGTCGGGCGCCAAACCCAGTTGGCGCGCCAGCGCGATCATCAAGGTGCACACCGCCACGGAATGCGCGAAGGTGTAGTTGTCCTTGCTTTTGAGGCGCACCAGCCCGATCAGCGCTCCGGGCTGCGTCGCCACCGCGGCCGTCAGCTCATCCACGATGGCCAAGCTGTGGTCCAGGGATATCGCCTGCCCCGCACGGGCCTGGCAGAACAGTGCCCGGACCACCTCGCGCGCCTTCACTGCCAGCCGTTCGGCGCGGTGGGGCGGGGCCACCGCATCGCCCCGGGCCGGGACGCGGTGCTGCAGGGATGCAGCCTGCGTGGCAGGGGCGGCTGGCGGGTCCGCCGGGGTGTATGCACCGCTCTCGCGCAAAGATGCAGCCCCGGCAGCCACATCCGCGCCGCGCGAGACATCGATCCAGCAATGCGCCACCCCACTGCTGCGCAGGGCCAGCACATCGTCCTGCCCCTGCAGGGCAAACCGGCTGCGCCAGAAGGGATGGGCCATCCACGACGCATCCAGCGCGTGCACGAACATGCCCGGCAGGGCCTGATCGACCGGAATCCTTTTCAACACAGGGGCACCATCCATTGCGACCTACCTGGCATGGGGAACCCGGCGGGGTTCAGCCCATGCCACCAACCACCTTGTTCAGTAACGCGTCCAGGCATCCCCATTGCCTGCCGGGGCCGCCTGTCGGGCGGTAGTACCGGCGCCCGGTACCGCCTTCTGTACCGCGCGTGGCAGTGCAGGGGCCAGCCGCTGCTGCGCCCCTGGCGCGGCAAGACCGGTCGCGGGGGCGGGTCGCTGCGCATCCGGCCCCAGGCGAAACACGGCCACCGCCTGCACCAGTTGCTGGGCCTGGCTGTTCAGGCTGTCGGCGGCGGCGGCCGCCTCTTCGACCAGGGCGGCGTTTTGCTGGGTCACCGTGTCCAGCTGGGTCACGGCTTCGTTGATCTGGCTGATGCCTGCGGTTTGCTCCTGCGTGGCGGTGGTGATGTCGCCAATCAGGTCGGCCACGCTGCGCACCTGGGCCACCAGGGTGTCCATCACCTGGCCGGCATCGTTGACCAGCTGGCTGCCTTTCTCGACCCGGCCCACGCTGTCCTCGATCAGGCCCTTGATCTCTTTCGCCGCCGCTGCGCTGCGCTGGGCCAGGCTGCGCACTTCGCTCGCCACCACGGCAAAACCACGGCCCTGCTCGCCTGCACGCGCCGCCTCCACCGCAGCGTTCAGCGCCAGGATGTTGGTCTGGAACGCGATGCCGTCGATCACGCCGATGATGTCGGAGATGCGCTGGGACGATGTGTTGATCTCTGCCATCGTTGCCACCACCTGCCCCACCACGCGGCCGCCATCGTGGGCCGCCGCGCTGGCGCTGCGCGCAAGCTCGGCCGCCTGGCGCGACACGTCGGCACTGCTTTGCACGGTGCTGGTCAGCTCTTCCATCGAGGCCGCCGTCTCCTCCAGGTTGCTGGCCTGCTCCTCGGTGCGCTGGGACAGGTCGGCATTGCCCACCGAGATCTGACCGGCGCCCGTGGCAATGCTGTCGCTGGCCTCGCGCACCGTGCCCACCACGCTGCGCAGCGAGCGCTGCATGTCGTGCATCGCGGCCACCACACTGCCCGCCCCGGCACGCGATGTATCGATGGGCAGGGACAGGTCCCCGGCAGCGATGGCATTGGCAGCCTGCGCCACGGCGGCCGGCTCGCCGCCCAGCGCGCGCGTGAGGCTGCGGGTGAGGGCCACGCCAATCGCGAGCCCCACCAGGGCACCACCGGCCGTCAAGGAGATCAGCAGCACGCGGATGCGGCCGTAGATCGCGTCCGTCTCATCGTTGAGCGCCTTGGCGTCGCTGCGCTTGCGCTCGACCAGCTTGCCCAGCAGGTCGTCGGCCTTGTCGGCCAGGGTGCGCACTGTGCGCATCTTGTCGGTGGAGGCGCGCACGTTGGCCAGCTCCTCCTCCTTGAGCAAGGCCGCCACCTGGTCCAGCCCGGCTGCGTAATCGCGCAAGGCAGCGCCAGCGTCTCGTGCCAGGGCCTTGCCGCTGTCGGTGACGAAGTACTGGGCGGAGCGCTCCAGTTCGCTCTGTGCCTGCGACACGCTCTCGCCGGCGGCCTGCAATTGGGTGGCGCGCTCCTGCTCCGACACCGCCAGCAGCGCACTGCGCATGGCCCGCCCGGCGACGACAAGGTTGATGTTGGCTTCGGTGGCATGCAACATGCCAGCGATCTCGCGCTCATACATCAGCTGGGCCAAATCATTGATCTGGGACGATTTCTGGACTCCGTTGATCCCGATCACCGCCCCCACGGCCGCGACGGCGAGAAACCCGCCAATCAGCTTGCTCCCTACCGAAAGCTTCTTGAACCATTCCACGATGTCATTTCCTTTGCTGTGTTCTTGTCGATGGCAAGACACCGTGGATGCTCCGCGCCACAGCCACCCGGCGGCGGCATGCGCCGCCGGGCCCGCAGACCTCCCCCCGACTCAGCGGGATTGTCCAAACACAGCCTGGCCACCGTCTACACGATTCGCGCAGTTGTGTGCATGTTTAACGCAAAAGTAACCTCCAGGCGTTTATTTGACAGCCATTGGCCGCAAGGTCTGCTTGTACACTGCGCCACCCGGGAACTCGATGCAGAGCCCAAGGCTCACACCCGGCCACCTCTGGTTTTCTTCCTGCATTCAGCGGTATCGCGCTCTGAACCCAACGTCCGTCCCGTCCCCTTTGCTGTTCGGCAACGACCGTTGCGCCACCTTCTCCACCCCCGCAGCGTTCGGAGAATCGGTCCTGCCCCTGTGGCCCAAGCTCCAGGATTGCGATGCACAGCCACGGGACAAAGCCTTTGCGGGCCAGTCGGCCTCCGTGGTGCTGCCCGGAATATCCGCCATAGCCGCGTCGTTCACGTCGCTGCGTGTTGCGGTGGAAGACAACACGCGCGCCTCCGTGTCCTTCAAACTGCAAGGCCACAACGAGTTGCGGGTGCAGAACCAGAAGCTGGAGCTGACCGGCCCCCGCTGCGTGTTCATTCCGGCGGGCTCTGGCCCGCAGGAAGCCGTTGGCCAGGGCCAGAACGTGCTCATGCTGCAACTGGACCCCCAGGGGCTGCACATGGCGGCGCGCGCATTGCGGGGTCTGGAAGCGGGGTGCCCGGTCGACCTGGACCATGGGCGGGTCCGCTTTCTGACTTCGCAAATGGGCCCTTCTCTGGAGGCCCTGGCGCGGCACATCGGGGCCACCATCCACCTGCACCTGGACCAGCCGGAGCTGCTGCACCGGCTGGGTTTTCAGGACTTTGTCTACCGCCAGCTGGTGCTGCTGTTCCGGCCGGACTGGCTGACTGCGGAGACCCGCCCACCCCGCCCGGGCAGCCTGCGCGAACGCGTGGCCGTGGACAAGGTGTGCGATGCGATGCTGGCCGAGCCCGGGGCTCGCTTCACCCTCAGCGAGCTGGCCCAGCTGGGCTGCCTGTCGGTCCGGGCGCTGCAATACGCGTTTCAGCACCGGTTTGGGCAGTCCCCCATGCAGTGGCTGCGCGACCAGCGGCTGGCGACCGCGCGCCAGCACCTGCTTCAAGACAGCGCGGACAGCATCGCGCAGATTGCCATGGATTGCGGGTTTGCCAGCGCCAGCAGCTTTTCAGCGTTCTACCGTGAGCGCTATGGCGAGTCACCTGCCCAGACCCGCACGCGAAGGGTTTGAAAACCGAAAGGGCGGCCCATGACCCCTGGGGGCCGCCCTGCAAGGGCTCAGTAACCGTGCTGCGCGCGAAAATCCCGCGCCTTGCCAAAGTGCCCGTTGCCAATGAAGGGCACGGGCGGGCGCAGCGCCGACAACGGCGAGGGGTGGTTGGACGTGAGCACCAGGTGCCCCCGGTCTGCGGGAATCCACGCGCGCTTTCCCTGTGCGTGCGAGCCCCAGAGCATGAACACCACCGGACGCGGGCCCTCGGCCACGTGGCGGATGACGGTGTCGGTCAGCTCTTCCCAGCCCTTGCCCGCATGGCTGGCGGCCTGGCCCTCTTCCACCGTGAGGCAGGTGTTGAGCAGCAGCACGCCATTTTTTGCCCACTTGACCAGGCTCCCGCCGGGGTTCGGGAACGGGGGAAAGGCCACTCCCAGGTCGCGCTGCATCTCCTTGAAGATGTTCTGCAGCGAGGGCGGCAGGCGCACGCCCGGCGCGACGGAAAACGCCAGCCCCTCGGCCTGGCCCCGGCCGTGGTACGGGTCCTGCCCCAGGATGACCACGCGCACATCTTCGGGTGGCGTCAGGTCCAGCGCGCGCAACGGCTGGGGCGGAAAGATCGCAGCCCCGGCCTGCAGCCGCGCCTGCAAGTGAGCGAGCAACGCCTGCCCACGCGCGCCTGCAAAAAAGGCGTCCACCAAGGGTTGCCAGCCAGGGGCCACCGGCCAGTCGGCGGGTTGGGCCGTCTGGAGTTGCGTGGCGGGCATTTCAGAGGAATTCATGGCGAAATGGGCTGGTAGCGCTAGTTACACATGCTCCAGCAGCTATCAAAAACATAGTGATCGATCACTGTCAAGCGAACAGCTTGGCCAGCGCCAGGCCGGGGTCATCCGCCCGCATGAAGGCCTCGCCCACCAGAAAGGCGTGCACACCCGCGTCGCGCATGGTCTTCACGTCCTGGGGTTTCAGGATGCCGGATTCGGTGACCAGCAGGCGGTCAGCGGGCACGTCCTTGAGCATGCCCAGGGTGGTATCCAGCGTGACTTCAAACGTGCGCAGGTTGCGGTTGTTGATGCCGACCAGCGGGGTCTTGAGCTTGAGCGCCCGCTCCAGTTCGGCGCGGTCGTGCACCTCCACCAGCACGGCCATGTCCAGGCTGCGGGCAATGGCCTCGAAGTCAGCCATCTGCGCGTCATCCAGGCTCGCGGCGATCAGCAGGATGGCATCGGCGCCCATGGCGCGGGATTCGTAGATCTGGTACGCATCCACCATGAAGTCCTTGCGCAGCACGGGCAACAAGGTGCTGGCGCGGGCCTGCTTCAGGTAGTCGGGCTGGCCCTGAAAGAACTGCCGGTCGGTCAGCACCGACAGGCAGGCCGCGCTGACCTTGCCATCGCCTTCCATATAGCTTTGCGCAATGTCAGCGGGCTCGAAGTCAGCGCGCAGCACGCCCTTGCTGGGGCTGGCCTTCTTGACCTCGGCAATCACCGCCGCCTGGCCCTTGGCGATCTTGGCCCGCAGCGCGCCTTCAAAGTCGCGCGTGAGCACGCGGCTCTCGGCATCGGCGCGCATGGCATCGAACGGCAGGCGCTTTTTGGCGGCGGCCACTTCTTCGTGCTTGACGGCCACGATCTTGTTGAGGATGTCACTACTCATGGTTGGCTGCCTTGTCGGTTTCAGTGGGCTCAGCGGAGCCCTGTTTCAGAATGCGGGTGAACACGCGGTGCATCACGACCCCGGCCACGATGAACAGGGCAGAGACGCCCAGTGCGATCCAGGTGCCCGGGTCGTGCCACATGGCTGGGTCAGGCCGCCGTTTCAGACCGCTGTGGCCAGCGCATGCGTGCGCGTGACCACCTGCTCCAGCTTGGCCAGCGCGGCGCCGGAGGCAATCGCAGCGCGTGCCTTGACAATGCCCGTCTGGATGGACTCGGCCACGTTGGCGGCATAGAGGGCCACGCCTGCATTCAGGCAGACGATGTCCTGCGCGGCACCGGGTTCGCCCTTCAGCACGCCGATCAGCATCTCACGCGACTGCTCGGGTGTTTCGACCTTGAGCGCCCGGTTGCTGGCCATGGGCAGGCCGAAGTCTTCAGGGTGGATCTCGTATTCGGTGATCTGGCCGTTCTTCAGCTCGCCAACCAGCGTGGCGGCGCCCAGGCTCACTTCGTCCATGCCATCACGGCCGTACACCACCAGCGCGTGTTCGGCGCCCAGGCGCTGCAGCGCGCGCACCTGGATACCGACGAGGTCGGGGTGGAACACGCCCATCAGGATGTTGGGCGCACCGGCCGGGTTGGTCAGCGGGCCCAGGATGTTGAAGATGGTGCGCACGCCCAGTTCCTTGCGCAACGGGGCCACGTTCTTCATGGCCGGGTGGTGGTTGGGCGCAAACATGAAGCCGATGCCCACTTCAGCGATGCACTGGGCGATCTGCTCGGGCTTCAGGTTGATGTGGATGCCCAGGGCCTCCATCACGTCGGCGCTGCCGCTTTTGCTCGACACACCGCGCCCGCCATGTTTGCTGACCTTGGCGCCTGAGGCGGCGGCCACGAACATCGAGCAGGTGGAGATGTTGAAGGTGTTGGCACCGTCGCCGCCCGTGCCCACGATGTCCACCATGTGGGTCGCATCCTTGACGTGCACCTTGGTGCTGAACTCGCGCATCACCTGCGCGGCTGCGGTGATCTCGCCGATGGTTTCCTTCTTCACGCGCAGGCCGGTGATGATGGACGCGGTCATGACGGGCGAGAGTTCGCCGTTCATGATGAGCCGCATCAGGTGCAGCATCTCGTCGTGGAAGATTTCGCGGTGTTCGATGGTGCGCTGCAACGCTTCCTGGGGGGTAATGGGCATGGAATGTCTCCTGGTATTTATGCAGAGGGCTGGTCTGTGAAGGCCAGCTTGAGCCCGAAGCCGATGAACATGGCACCGGCCACGCGGTCCAGCCAGTGCATGCCGCGCTGGATCACCCCGGCGCGCCGTGCCATCCACGATGCCGCCAGCGCCCAGCCCACATTGACGGGGATGGCGTTGAGGTTGAACAGCACGCCCAACAGCACAAAGGCCAGCGCCTTGTTGTCCGCGCCCGGCGCGATGAACTGCGGCACAAAGGCCAGGAAGAAGATCGCGACCTTGGGGTTGAGCACATTGGTCCAGAAGCCACCGAGGAACACCTTGCGCAGCGGTGTGTGCTGCGCAGGGGCCGCCTGCGCCGCCGCCAGCGCTGCGCTGTTGCCCCCATCGGCACCGGGCTTGGACAACAGCATGCGCACACCCATCCACATCAGGTACGCAGCACCGATCCACTTGAGCACGGTGAACGCCGTGGCCGATGCGGCCAGCAGCGCACCCACGCCCACGGCGGCCGCAAAGATGTGCACAAAACACCCAGCCGTGATGCCCAGGCCCGCCACGATGCCCGCGCGGGTGCCGGACTTGAGCGCGTTGGTCACGATGTAAAGCACATCGGGGCCTGGCGTGAGGTTGAGCAGCCAGCCTGCGGCGATAAACATCACCAGCTGGTGGGCGTCGATGAAGCTCATGTGCGCTGCTCCAGAAAGTTCTTGAGCATGGCGTGGCCGTGTTCGGTGAGGATGCTTTCGGGGTGAAACTGCACGCCTTCGATCGCCAACGTCTTGTGGCGTACGCCCATGATCTCGCCGTCCTCCGTCCAGGCCGTCACCTCCAGCACATCGGGGCAGGTGGCCCGCTCGATGGCCAGCGAGTGGTAGCGGTTGACGGTGAACTGCTCGGGTAGCCCGGCAAACACGCCCTTTTGCGTGGTGGTGATGACGCTGGTCTTGCCGTGCATCAGCTCCTGCGCGCGGATGATGTTGCCGCCGAAGGCCGCGCCAATGCTCTGGTGGCCCAGGCACACGCCCAGGATGGGCAGCTTGCCGGCAAAGTGCTTGATCGCGGCCACGGAGATGCCCGCCTCTGCGGGCGAGCAAGGGCCGGGCGAGATGACGAGGCGGTCGAGCTGGCCCGCGTTGAGACGCGCCTCGATCTCGGCCACGGTGATCTCGTCGTTGCGGAACACCTCGACCTCGGCGCCCAGTTCACCAAAGTACTGGACGATGTTGTAGGTGAAGCTGTCGTAGTTGTCGACCATCAAGAGTTTCATGCGGCGCTCCCGGCAAGGGCGGGCTCGCGCAGACGGGCGAACTCGCGGTGTTCATAGGCAATGCAGGCTTCCATGAGGCTGCGGTAGATGGCTTCCATCACGTCGGCGTCGCCGCCTTCGGTTTGGGCGCGCTCGCGCACGCGGGCCACGATGGCCTCAATGCGCGCTTCATCGCGCACCTGTTCCACACCTTGCTTGATGCGGGCGGCCTGGGTCATGTAGCCCACGCGCTCCACCAGCAAGGGCACCAGGACGTCGTCCAGCGCGTTCACTTCGCGGCGCACGTCCTGCATGGTGGCGCAGGGTTTGACTCGGGTGATAGCGAGGGTCATTCCAGCCCCTCCTCGACCAGCTCTGCGGCACGCAGCAGCGCACGGGCCTTGTGTTCGGTTTCTTTCCATTCCAGCTCGGGCACCGAGTCAGCCACCACACCGGCGGCGGCCTGCACGTACAGCGTGCCGTTCTTGATAATGCCGGTTCGGATCGCAATCGCCACGTCCATATCGCCCGCGTAGCTCAGGTAGCCGCAGGCGCCGCCGTACAGGCCGCGTTTGGTGGGTTCCAGCTGGTCGATGAGTTCCATGGCGTGCACCTTGGGCGCGCCGGTGAGTGTGCCGGCGGGGAAGGTGGCCTTGAGCACGTCCATGCTGGTCATGCCGTCGTGCAGGATCCCTTCCACGTTGCTCACGATGTGCATCACGTGGCTGTAGCGCTCCACGGCAAAGGCCTCGGTCACCTTCACGGTGCCGGTTTTGGCGATGCGGCCGATGTCGTTGCGCGCCAGGTCGATCAGCATCACGTGCTCGGCACGTTCCTTGGGGTCGTTGATGAGTTCGACCTCGGTGGCCTTGTCCTTCTCGGGCGTGGCGCCACGCGGGCGGGTGCCCGCCAGGGGGCGGATGGTGACCTTGGTGCCTTCGTCGGTCTTCTCCTGGCGCACCAGGATCTCGGGGCTGGCGCCCACCACATGGAAGTCGCCAAAGTCGTAGAAGTACATGTACGGCGAAGGGTTCAGCGAACGCAGCGCACGGTACAGCGACAGGGGCGATTCGGTGTAGCGCTTGTGGATGCGCTGGCCCACCTGCACTTGCATGAAGTCGCCTGCGGCAATCAGCTCCTTGGCGCGCTCCACGGCGGCCAGGTAGTCGGCCTTGGCAAAGTCGCGCTGGGCGGGGTGGCTTTCGGTGGCCTTGACCACGGGGGCGCTCACCGAATACTTGAGCTGCTCTTTCAGCTCGCGCAGGCGCTTCTTGGCCTTGGCATACGCCTCCGGCTGGGCCGGGTCGGCGTAGACAATAAGGTACAGCTTGCCCGAGAGGTTGTCGATGACGGCCAGCTCCTCGCACTGCAACAGCAGGATGTCGGGGCAGCCCAGGGTGTCGGGCGGGCAGGTGGTCTCCAGCTTCTTTTCGATATAGCGCACCGCGTCGTAGCCGAAGTAACCGGCCAGGCCGCCACAAAAACGCGGCAGGCCGGGGCGCAAAGCCACTTTGAAACGCTTTTGGTAGGCCTCGATGAAATCGAGCGGGTTGCCTTGCGCGGTCTCGACCACCTGACCGTCGGTCACCACCTCGGTCCTGGCCTGGTCGCCAAAGCCGCTGGCGCGCAGCAGGGTGCGGGCGGGCAGGCCAATGAAGCTGTAGCGCCCGAAGCGCTCGCCGCCCACCACGGATTCGAGCAGGAAGCTGTGCTTGCCGCCGTCTTTGGTGTGCGCCAGCTTCAGGTAGAGCGAGAGCGGAGTTTCCAGGTCCGCAAAGGCCTCGGCCATGAGCGGAATGCGGTTATAGCCTTCGCTGGCCAGGCTTTTGAATTCAAGTTCTGTGATCACGGGGAGGGCTCCCAGCTGTCGCAGCGCGTGTCCCTGTGCAATGGAAAAGGGGCGCTGCGGTCCATTCAATCGGCCTCACCGCATCCGGGTGGAGGCCACGGGTGCACGCTGGGGCTGCTGCCCAGGTGCCATCAGGCGTTCAAAGCGACAGGCTGACGCCAGGGCCAGGCTCCCCGGTCGCTGCAACCTGTGATGAACACGTGGTGAATGAACATGGGCCAAAGTGTAGCAAAGCTTTTTTAGCGGGCTGATTTGACAGCCCTCACAGCGAGATCGCACAACCGCTCGAAAACCCTGTTGCGGCCCGACAGGAGCGCTGCAACAATTTGAAACGAACGACCGTTCTTTTTTTAGGAGCTGCGCATGAAATTCCTGACGCGATGCGCTGTGATGGCGGGTGCTTGCCTGTTGGCAGCCAGTGCCATTGCCCAGCCCATTACCGTGGCCGACGTGAAGTACGAAGAAACCGCCAGCCTGAGCGGCAGCACCCTGCAGCTCAACGGCGCAGGGGTGCGCTACAAGGCAGTGTTCAAGGTATACACGGCAGGGCTCTATCTCGAAAAGAAAGCCGGCACACCCGCCGACGTCATGGCCCAGAAGGGCCCCAAGCGCATGAGCATCACCATGCTGCGCGACATCGACTCCACCGAGCTGGGCAAGCTGTTCTCGCGCGGCATGGAGGACAACATGGACCGCGCGGCATTCTCCAAGCTCATTCCTGGCGTGCTCCGCATGAGCCAGATCTTCTCGGACCACAAGAAGCTGGTGGCGGGAGACCAGTTCCAGATCGACTGGATTCCGGGTACCGGCACCATCATCACCGTCAAGGGCAAGCCGCAGGGAGAGCCCTTCAAGGAACCCGAGTTCTTCAACGCGTTGCTGGGTATCTGGCTGGGCAATGCGCCAGCTGACTGGAAGCTCAAGGACGCGTTGCTGGGCAAGACCGCCCAGTCATCGTCCTAGTCCTCCTAGGGCAAACACCCACGCCCTCCCGGCAAAGGCTGTCGCGCGCCCGACAGACGCGCCCCCTACCCGGGAGTAGCCTGTGCCTCAGTCCCCGCTCCAGCCATCGCCCAACCTTTCCAGCCCTTTTTGACAACGCGACAACCGGTCTCCCGCTGCGTGCACCCGCAGCGCCCGAGGCCACGGCCTGAACCGAGCTTTGTGCGCTATCCGCGCCCCGCAACGAGCCGTCTGTAACGCCCCTTCTGCCCCCAGCCCCCTTACGCGCCAGACACCACCATGAAACTCAGCAACCTTTCCGTCGGCCTGCGCCTGGGCGCATCCTTCGGCGCCATTCTTCTCATCACGGCTCTCATTGCGGCCACAGGGATGTGGCGCATTGCCAGCCTGCAAAGTGCCAGCGAGCGCGTCGCCACGCAGGAGATCGAGCAGCAAACCCTTGTGGAGGACTGGGCGTCAGACATCCGGCTGAACTGGGTACGCACCGAGGCCTTCCTCAAGGCCATCGACCGCGACTACATGGACAAGCTCACCGCCGATACCCAGGCGACGGCGAAGGGCATGGAAGCCAAGGTCAAGCGCATTGAGGCACTGGTGCAAGGCGACCAGGCCAAGGGGCTTCTGGCCGCAATTGCGACGGCCCGGCAGGCCTACAACGACAAGCTCAACGAAATCCGGGAACTGCACCGCGGTGGCGAACCCAACGTGCCCGCCCTCGTGGACAAAGACCTGCGCCCGCTGGCCGACAAATACCTTCAATCCCTCGACGACCTGCGCAAAACCATGGCCGCCCAGCTGGCCGAAAGCCAGGCAGACACATCCACCCTGGCCAAAGCCAGCCAGGTGCTGTTGGGCGTAGGCACGCTGGTGGCCGTCGCGCTCGGCGCATTGATGGGCCTGACCGTCACGCGCTCCATCGTGCGCCCGTTACAGCAAGGCCAACAAGCCGCCGAAAGCATTGCAGATGGCGATCTGACCCACCCCATCACCACCAGTGGCAATGACGAAACCGGCCAGTTGCTCCAAGCACTGTCCACCATGCAATCGCGCCTGGCCACCATCGTGGGCAACGTGCGCAACAGCGCCGAGGGCGTGGCCACGGCCAGTGCCGAGATTGCATCCGGCAACAACGACCTGAGTGCCCGCACAGAACAGCAGGCCAGCGCACTGGAGGAAACCGCAGCCTCCATGGAAGAGCTGGGCTCCACCGTGCGCCAGAACGCCGACAACGCCCGCACCGCCAACCAACTGGCCATGAGCGCCAGCACCGTGGCCGTGCAGGGCGGGGATGTGGTGGCCGAGGTGGTGGACACCATGAAGGGCATCAACGACAGCAGCCGCAAGATCGCAGACATCATCAGCGTCATCGACGGCATCGCCTTCCAGACCAACATCCTGGCGCTGAACGCGGCTGTGGAGGCCGCACGCGCGGGCGAACAGGGTCGGGGCTTTGCGGTGGTGGCGGGCGAGGTGCGCAGCCTGGCACAACGCAGCGCCGAGGCCGCCAAGGAGATCAAGGGTCTGATTGGAACCAGTGTGGAACGCGTGGAGCGCGGCACGGCCCTGGTGGACAAGGCAGGCGCCACGATGACCGAAGTGGTCAGCGCGATCCGGCGCGTGACCGACATCATGGGCGAAATCAGTGCCGCCAGCAGCGAACAAAGCCAGGGCGTCTCACAGGTCGGCGAGGCCATCACGCAGATGGACCAGGCCACCCAGCAAAACGCCGCCCTGGTGGAACAAAGTGCGGCCGCCGCCGACAGCCTCAAGACCCAGGCCGGCCAGCTGGTGGATGCCGTGGCGGTGTTCCGCCTCTCGGACAACGCCACCCGCCCCAACCGCACCGTGCCCGCCCCCGTGCGCAGCAATTCCCCCGCGTCATCACGTCTGGACTACCGCAGCGTGGCGCCACGCCAGCTGACTGCCTGAACAGGCAGGCTCGGCCAGCTCAGGCGAGCTGCGCCAGCGCATCCACAAAACCATCGGCATCCACGGCCCGCACGGGCTGGCCGTGGTTGTAGCCATAGGTGACCAGCACCACCGGGCAGCCCGCAGCCCGCGCGGCCTGCGCATCGTTGCTGGAGTCGCCCACCATGAGCGTGCGCGCAGGGTCGGTACCCAAGGCTTCGCAGGTCTTGAGCAACGGCAACGGATCGGGCTTCTTGCGCTCGAACGAGTCGCCACCGAAGACCTTCTCGAAATAGCCGTCAAGCCCCTTAGACTGCAGCAAGGGCAGCGCAAAGTCCCGGGGCTTGTTGGTCAGACAGGCGAGACGCAAACCCCGGGCGCGCAAAGCCTGGAGCCCCGCCTCCACACCGTCATACACCCCGGCATACTGGCCATTGATGGCGAGATAGTGGCGTTGGTAGCTGGCCCAGGCCGATGGATACAACGCTTCAATTTCAGTAGCAACAGAGGCATGATTTATCTGCGCCAGCACGTGGTGGAGCACTGAACGCAGCAAATGCTCCGACCCCTTGCCCACCATGTGTTCGATGGTCTGTGCCGCAATCGACGGCAGCTCCAGTTCGCGCAGCATGCGGTTCAGCGCCTCGTTGAAATCACCCATGGTGTCCACCATGGTTCCGTCCAGGTCGATGATGGCGGCGTCCACGCCGGTGAGCAATGTGGACAGCGAGGGGGTAACGGCGAGAGGCATTGGGCAAGCATTCGGAAAGAGAAGACGGGACCAAGTTTACGGAACCCGTCAAATCCTCCCCTGGTCTGCCTTGCTTCGTTCACCGCAGACTGAGCGTCTCGCGCTTCCATGCTGGGTCTTGCCAACGCTGGAACAGGGGCAGCGCTGCCACATCGCCCGTCACGCGCTCGGTGGTCAAGCCCTCCAGCCGCACCACCTCAAAACTCTTGCGGTAGCGGCCCTGGCCTCGGGCTTCGCGCGCCACCAGCATCTGCTGGCCGCCGGGCACCCAGCCCGCCCATTCGGCCACGCCGGTCTCGGGCGTGGCGGCGGCGGGCGGCAGCACATCGGCCAGCCAGCCACCTTCCGTTTTGCGCAGCACCCACAGCTCGCGCCAGCCTTCCATGGGCTGCACGGCCAGGGCCCAGGCTGTGCCTTCGCGGTTGGTGCTGGCCGATGCAGTCCACACCACGCCGTAGGTGCAGCGGCGCAGCAGTGGCGCCTTGACGCTGTGCTGCGCGTCCACCAGCAGCACGCAGGTTTCGCCGGGGGCGCCGGGCTCGGTCAACAGTGTGGGGCGGGCTCCGGCGGCGGTAGCGACAGGCGCCGCAGCAGGCACCAGCGCCCAGCGTACGGCGCTCACGCGCATAGCAGCGTCGTTGTAGGCGCTCTGGTCTTCGTCGGGCAGATCGGCCTTGCTCACGCCACTGAGTTCCGTCAATGCACGTGCAGCGGCGGCGGCCACCGCAGGGTCGGCCACGTTCTTGCGCGCCTGCTGGAAGGCTGCAGCACCCCACACGCTGGCGCGGCGCATCTGCACCCGGTTGCGCAGGTAGCCGGGAAGGCCCGCCACGTCCACGCGCTCCAGCACCTCCGCCTGCCAGGTGGTGACCTTGGCACGCTCGTGTGCGGGCAGGTCGGGGTTGATGCATTCGGGGCGGGTCAGCGCCAGGACAGCACGGGCGCGCTGCTCGGCATCGGCCACGGGCATGGCCAGCAGGCGGCGAAAGGCCTCGCCCTCGTAGCAGACCTGCATGCGGCCTTCGACCTCGTAGGTGGCAAAGCGCACGCCGTAGCCATTGGCCACATCCAGGTGGGCCGACAACGTAGCGCCCGAGGCCTTGCCCGGCACGGCCACCGAGGCACGGCGCGCCAAGCGGTCGGCAAAGGTGCCCAGGGCATCGAAAGCCTGGGCGCCCTCCACACCCGCCAGGGCCTTCGCGGGCGCGGCCTGCAGGTAAGCGGCGGTGAGACCAATGCCCAGCGCTTCGGCGCCCGGCGTTTCCTGCACAAAGCGCATCACAGCCAGCAGCGCGGGGCCTTCTGCCTCGGTCAGGGCCACGCGGCGCACATCGCTGGCGCGGATGAAGCCACCGCGCTCACGCTTGTGGTCCCACACCTGCAAATAGTCGAGGCGTTCGCCGCGCACTTCGAGCACTTCGCCCTGCCACAGGCTGGCCTGCTGCTGGGCACCATCGCGCGGTGCAGCGCGCAGGTTGGCCTGGTCTTGCACCACGATGGCGCTGCCCTGAGCGCCAGGCGATGGCTGGGGGGCGGCCTCGGCCACCACGGTCACTGCGGCGCTGGCCACGGCTGCCAACAAAGTTGCGAAGGTCGCGTTCATGTTCACTGCTCCACGGCTTGGGTGGTGGTGGCGTCGTCGGCCACGGCTGCAGCCTGTGCGGCCCCGGCCTGGGCGTTGCGGTTACCGCCCAGCAGTGCGGCACCGATGAAGTCGCCATTGGCGGGCGGGGGCGCGATGATGACCTGGATCTTGTCCGAGAGCTTGTCGGCCAGCGTCTTCTGAATGAGCAGCGGGTGTTTGGTCACCAGTGCGCCTTCGCGGGCCATTTGCTCGGCGTTGACCTTGCCCACGCGGTCCATGCGGTAGGCTTCGGCCTCGGCCAGCTTCTGGCGGGCGTCGGCCTCGCCGTTGGCTTCGATGCGGCGAGCCTGGGCACTGCCCTCTGCGGCTTTGACGCGGGCCACGCGTTCAGCTTCAGCTTCGAGCTGGCGCTGTTCGATCTGGCGTTGCTTGAAGGGCAGCACGTGCTTCATGGCCTCTTCCTGGGCCTTGGCAGCGATGACCTGCTCACGCGCGGCGGCTTCGGCGGCCACTTCGCGACGCACCTTGTCGGCGTTGGCGTCCAGCTCGGTTTCCTTCACACGCTTGTCTTTCAGCTCCAGCGTGTAGCGCATTTTTTCGGACGCCAGCTCTTCGGCCAGCAGGCTGTCCATGCCGCGGCGGTACTCCGCGGGCAGGTCCACCTTGCCGATCTGGAGGCTGCGCAGCGTCACGCCATCGGCAGCTAGGCGGGCACGCAGTTCGGTTTCGATGATCTGTGCAATTTCGGCGCGCTTGGACGAGAAGATTTCGCGCACGGTGTAGCGGGCAAAAACCTTGTAGACCAGGCCCTGCACGGCGGGCTCCACGATGTCGACGCCCACGTTGTCGGGCAGGTTGCCGGCCTTGACGGCGGGCGAGTTGGGGTCCAGGGCATAGCGCACGCTCAGGTCAAGGCCCAGCGACAGGCCTTCCACTGACTGCAGCGGCGCGCTGCCCGTGGCCTGGCGCATGGCTTCGGGGCGGTAACTCTGGTCACGCAGCGAGAACACGCGCACCGTGTGCAGGCCGGGCACCACCCACACGCTGCCATCGCGCCAGAGACTCACGGCACCGGTGAACTGATTCAGGCGCACACCGAGGTCGCCTTGCGCCAAGTGTTGCACCGGCGGATTGCGGTACACCATCAGGCCTGCGGCGGCCACCACAGCGCCAGCGGTCAGCCAGCGCACGGTGCGGGCGGTGGGCAGCAGGTAGGCCCAGTTCAGGTGAGGGGCTTCGGCGCCGCGTGCATCGGCTGCCACAGGGCTTTGCAATTCAGCCTCCAGCAAGGGCTCCGTGCCTGCTTCGGACAAAGGGGTAGAGCGGCGGCCCTTCAGGGTCTGCACGATGCGATTCCAGGTGGCTTTCATGGTGTTTCTCTCTCAGGTTGGTTCGGTGTTGTTGTCGTTTCTGAGCCGTCGCCGTGGCTGGCTCATTGAGGACCGATTGTTCGGATCCACCCCGGAAGCAACAACGCAGTGCAGCCCCCAATGCGCTCACGCCGGTCGCACGAACCTTCCGGTCCCGGAAGAAAAACTCACACCGCCCAGAACGGGGCGCCGGGATAATCCACCCACCCCTCTACTGCCCCGCCCTGCCCATGACCCGCATTGCCGTGATCGAAGACGACCTGCCCACCAGCAACCAGTTGGCCGGGTGGATACGCAGCGCCAAAAGCGGCATCGTCATCGACCAGTGGTTCACCCGCGACGAGGCCGAGGCCGCGCTGGCCCGCGAGCACTACGACGCGGTGGTGCTGGACATTGAACTGGGCCGCGAGCGCCATGCGGGCGTGGCCCTCATCAACGCCATCAACAAGCTGCGCCAGGGCACGCCGGTGCTGGTGGTGTCGGCCATGCCAGCAGCCATTTACCGCAGCATCATGAAGGCGCTCGATGCGTGGGACTACCTGCAGAAAACCACGTTTGAAGAGGCCGATTTCATCGAGACTTTTCTCGACATCCTGCGCACCACGCAGGCGCAGGCCCCGGCCAGCGCAGCCGCTGCCCCGGTGAGCGATGCGCTGGTGCTGGACCCGCTGTGGCAGCGCACGCCCACCTGGCGCGGCGAGCGCATCAACCTGCCGCTGACGGCCCAGCGCATCCTGGCCACGCTGCACCAGCGCAGCGGCGAGGTGGTGTCTTACGACGAACTGTTCGAGGTGGTGAAAAGCGGCCGCAACCGCGACAACGTGCGCAAGCATGTGAGCACCATTCGCGAGGCGCTGCGCGAAGTGGACCCCGGATTTGAGGGAATAGAAAACGTGCCCATGCGCGGGTTCCGCTGGACGGTAAAGTGAACACCCCCCTGAGGCCCTGCAGGCCTTCCCCCCGCTCTCGCATTGCTGCGCAATGCGGGCAGGGGGACGCCGCCAGCGCGGCGGGGCGGCCCTTGCGCGGCGGCCCTGGCCTGGGCCATGCCAGTTTTTACCGCCCTGCACGGTACTTTCACGCGAGAGGAATGGAGTGAAACGCCTACTGCACCCCGCACTTGAAATATCGCGCCTAGAAATGCCCCGCCTGGGCCTGCCAGCGTTCCGCCTGCGCATCCTCGTGCGCGGGGTGTTCGTGCTGCTGGCACTGGCCACGGTGGTGCTGAGCGTGGTGGTGCTCAAGGACGAAAAGGAGCGCGCCTGGCAGGCCTACCAGCATGGGTTTGTGCGCAGCCAGGCCGAGGTCATGGCGCGGCTGCGCCACCCCTCCGGCCAGTTGGCGCTGCTCAATGCCAGCCACCTCGGCCAGGGCGTGACGCCGCTGGCGCCGCTGCTGCTGCCCTATGCGGCCATCGACTTTGACGACCCCCAAAAATCGCAACAGGCCGTGGAGATGGCGGGCTGCTCTGTGCACTACCCCGATGGCGCCTCAGTGTGCGCGGCGATTGGTAACAACCCCTATGCAGGCGGCTTCATCTACCTGGTGGGCAGCTTCTATGCCGGCGAACTGACGCCCCGCGAACGCGGCGCCTTGGTGCCCGCCGAGGCACACCGTGCGCGCATCACCCTGGACATGCGGGGTGCCACCTACCGCTGGATTGCGCCGTATGAGGCCATGACCCCACAGGGCAGCGCGGCCGTGCGCGGGCGCCTGACGGGGTTTGTGGACAACGGCACGCCGCAGCTCGACGCCCGCGCACGGCCCGTGCGCGACTTTCGCGGCTGGCTGTGGCAAAACGGCCAGTGCCGCGACCTGCCGCCCCCATCGGTGCAACCACCCACTGGCGGGGCCGCCATCACCTCCGACTGCCTGCGCCGCACCCACTACTCCATCCGCCTGCCGGTCGAACTGTTCCGCGAAGCCCTGTTCCGCAAGGACGAGCGCCTGGTCTGGCCGCCGGAAGACCTGGGGCAGATGCGTGTGCGGGTGGAGATGCTGGCGCCGGGCGAGGACACCAAACCGCTGTTCGACAGCGACGCACCCGGCGCGCAGCTGGCCGCATCGCTGGGCGACCTCTCGCGCAGCCTGCTGCCGGGTGAGCGTGTGCAGATCCGCAAAATGGGCAGCGACGAAGCCAGCGCCATCACCCTCAAGGGCGTCGAAGTGCAGGCCGATCCATCTGCCCCCTGGCTGCTGCGCCTGATCCGCTGGCTGCCGCTGGAGGCCGCAGGCGTGGGCCCGGCAGCAGCCACGCCCGCCGCCCCTACGGCCCTGGACATTCTGGACACGCCCACGGGAAACTACGTGGTCAACTTCACCGGCCACCTGCGCGGCGTGGAGCAAGGCCTGGCCGCTGTGGCCACGCGCCTGTCGTGGTACCTGGGTGCCATGCTGGGCGCCATTGCGCTGGCCTGGCTGGTGGTCGAGGTGGGCCTGATCCGCCGCGTGACAGCCCTGACCCGCCGCGCCGCCGCCGTGTCGTACAACGTGCAGCCTGGCCACACCGGCCCCCGGCTGGGCGACCTGGATGTGTCGGACCTGCGCGGCTCGGACGAGCTGGGCATCCTGGCCGGTGGCTTGGCCGACCTGCTGCAGCGCGTGAAGGACGACCTGCAGCGCGAGCAGCTGCGCGCCCAACAAGAGCGCGACATGTGGCACGCCGTAGGGCACGAGATCATGTCGCCCCTGCAGTCGCTGATGGCGCTGAACGGCCCGCAAGACCCCGGCCACCGCTATGTGCAGCGCATGCAGCAGGCCATCCATGTGTTGTATGGCACGGCATCGCCCGCCGAAGCGCTGCAGGCCGCCGATGTGCCCGAGGGGCGGCTGGACCTGGATGCCTTCTTGCGCAACGTGGCCGACAACGCCCACTTTGCGGGCATTCTGGATGTGGTGTACGACCTGGGCCCAAGCCACCCTGGCCCGGTCATCGTGCGGGCCGATGAGTTTGCGCTCGAAGACGTGGTGACCCACATCTTGCGCAATGCCGACCGCTATCGCCCCACAGGCAGCCCCATCAGGCTGACGCTCACGGCGTCGGAATCCACCGCCAGCGCTACGCTGCACAACCAGGGCTCCACCATTGCAGACGCACTGCTGGAGCGGATTTTTGAGCTGGGCGTTTCCGACCCTGCCAGCCCCACCCCGCTGGGCGAGGGCGAGCACCGGGGCCAGGGGCTGTTTGTGGCCAAAACCTACATGGCCAAGATGGGCGGCACCATCAATGCGCGCAACACGTCTGATGGCGTGGCCTTCATCCTGACCTTTCAGCGACTGGGCTGACCCAGCCCAAGACGCGAAGCGCGCGCACGGGCAAGGGCGGCTCTGTCCGACAGGGGCACATGGCCCCGGCGCCTACCCTGCAGGCATAGGTTCAGACCTTCGTCTGCCATTGCCTCAGGAGCCCTCCATGAAACGCCTTCGCTTTGCCACCTCTGTATTCACTGCGGCCTTGCTGCTGGCCTGTGCGGGCGCATCCGCTCAAACGCCGCCGCAGGACGCGCGGGCACGCTACGAGCAGGAGCGGGAAAAATGCATGACCAACAACACCCAGGACAGCCTGGCCACCTGCCTGCGCGAGGCCAACAACGCACTGGACGCTTCCCGCAAGGGCGATCTCAGCAACCCTGGAGCCGCCGCCACCGACAACGCCACCCAGCGTTGTGCAGCGTTCCAGACGGCTGCTGACCAGGCGGATTGCATGCGCCGCATGCAAAGCAGCCCAGCGAGTGGCTCGGTCTCCGGCGGCGGCGTGCTGCGCGAATCGACCACGACCACCATCACCGTGCCTGCGCAACAGTAACCTGACCTCCTATTAGGTGTGGTCTGTCACAAAGGCATCCGCGCCCAATCTTCGCAGCGACCGAGGCGATCAGCCCAAGGCCACACGCATCGCGTCGATCACGCCCCGGTAGTCCGGCTTGCCAAAGATGGCGCTGCCTGCGACAAAGGTGTCAGCGCCCGCGTCAGCCACGCGGCGGATGTTGTCGGTCTTGATGCCGCCATCGACTTCCAGACGAATGTCCTTGCCAGAAGCATCAATGCGCTTGCGCACAGCTTCGATCTTGCGCAGCGCGGAGTCGATAAAGCTCTGGCCGCCAAAGCCGGGGTTCACGCTCATGATGAGGATGAGGTCGATGTCGTCGATCACCCAGTCCAGCACGTCCAGAGGTTCGGCAGGATTGAACACCAGGCCAGGCTTGACGCCTTTGGACCGGATGGCCTGGATGCTACGGTGCACATGGCCCGAGGCATCGGGGTGGAAGCTGATGTAGTCAGCACCCGCGTCGGCAAAGGCAGCGGCCAAGGCATCCACAGGCTGGATCATCAGGTGCACGTCAATCGGCACGGCCACGCCCGCAGGCGTTTTGGCGTGGGGCTTCAAGGCCTGGCAGACCATGGGGCCAAACGTCAGGTTGGGCACGTAATGGTTGTCCATCACGTCAAAGTGAATCCAGTCGGCGCCAGCGGCAATGACATTGCGCACTTCCTCGCCCAGGCGGGCAAAGTCGGCGGAAAGGATAGAGGGGGCGATTTGGAATGTGCGGCTCATCCCCCGATTGTCGCAAAGCGCAGAACCACTGGGGTTTTGGCACGTGGGAGTTGCCCACACACGGGGCGGCACGGTTACCATGCGGCCCATGCCAAAGTACCAGTTTGACGTGGAAGTGCTGCCCGAATACCTGCCCGAGCAGTCTGCGCCGGACACCGGGGTGTTCAGCTTCGCCTACACCATCACCATCACCAACGCAGGGGACGCGCCCGCCCAGCTGATCTCGCGACACTGGATCATCAGCGACGCGCGCGGCCACACCGAAGAGGTCAAGGGCCTGGGCGTGGTGGGACAGCAGCCGCTGCTCAAGCCGGGTGAGTCGTTCCAGTACACCAGCGGCTGTCGACTGCGCACCTCCAGTGGCACCATGCACGGCACCTTCCATTGCGTGGCCGAAGATGGCGAGCCTTTCAACACCCCGGTGCCCTTGTTTGTGCTGGAGGCGATCAGCCACGGCCCGTCGGGTGAGCCCCTGAGCGGCCGGGTGCTGCATTGAAGAACCATTCCCACAGCCCCCATGCCCACCCCTCCATGGGACCGCTATCCATCGGATGGGCGGCTTTTCCTGTGGGAGCAGGCCACCCATGAAAAATAGCGCCGAGCCCAAAGACCTGGCCCACCTGCTGGCGGCGCTGGACCCTGCCGCCGACCTGGCCCATCGCCACCTCTGGCTCATCCACCTGCTGGACTGGGTGCGCGGCAAGCGTGATTCGGTGCCTGCCGCGGTGGGCCGGGTGCAGCTTTTCATCGATGCAGTCGCGGCGCGGCCCGATATTCAGCAACGGCTGCAGGCCTGGTGGGCGACGCTGGTGGACCAGGTAGACATCACCACCTTGCTGGCGGACTTTGGCTTTGCACCCCGCACCGCCCTGGTCAGCGAGATGGCCGAACGCCTGCGCACCAAGCTGCTGCCGGGCAGCCCAGAGACCATCGATGCGTCCGAACTGTTCATGCTGGCCTTGCCCAGTGCGTTCGACGCGCAATGGCTGGCCGCGCTGGATGAAGCCACCCTGAACCGCCTGGTGATGTTGCTGGCCCAGGACAACGCCGATGAGCGCGCAGGCGGCGCGACACTCTGGCACCGCGCCTTGCTGGACGCCATCACCTACTGTGCAGGGCAAATCCTCTCGACCGGCTTTGCACCCGAACTGCGGCTGCGCATGAGCGAATCTGCACGGGAGGCACAACCCTTCCACGCCCTCATCCGCGACGTGGAAAGCCTGCGGGTCGAGGTGCTGCACGCACTGCGCACCCCCGACCGGCTGGACGCATCCGCCCAGCGCCTGCGCGAACGCCTGGAGGCCTGCCGCGCGGCGGCTGCCACCGTCTATACGCATTTCGAGGACAACGGCATTTCGGTGGGGCTGGTGTTCCGGCTGCGGCAGCTGCGCGAGCGCATCTTGCGCGTGCGCGTGTTGCTCGACTGCCTGTTGTCCGCGCAGCCCGCAGTCACTGCGGCGCAACTCATGGCACAGCTGGTGATGGTGGGACAGGAGCGGCGCAGCCTGCGCGCGCTGCTGGCCTCCAACTCCTCGCTGCTGGCGGCCAAGGTGGCCGAGCGCAGCGCCGAAACGGGCGAGCACTACATCACCCGCACCAGTGCCGAATACCGCTCCATGCTGCGCAAGGCGGCAGGGGGCGGTGCGCTGATGGCCTTCACCACACTGATCAAGTTTGGCCTGTATGCGCTCGCGCTCTCGGCCTTCTGGGGCGGCTTCATGGCGGGCATCAACTATGCCGTGAGCTTTGTATTGATCCAGTTGCTGCACTTCACGGTGGCCACCAAACAACCTGCCATGACCGCGCCTGCCATGGCGGCCAAGCTCAAGGAGCTGGGCACCGGCGATGCGATCGAGTCGTTCGTGGACGAGATCACGCACCTGGTGCGCTCGCAGGTGGCTGCTGTGCTGGGCAATGTGCTGGTGGTGTTCCCGGCCGTGCTGGCGCTGGCTGCACTGATTGCACTGGCCACGGGCCACCCGGCCATCAGCGAGAAGCAGGCCGAGCATGTGTTCGAGTCCCTGCACCTGCTGGGGCCGTCGCTGTTCTTTGCCGCCTTTACCGGGGTGCTGCTGTTTGCCTCCAGCATCATCGCGGGCTGGACAGAGAATTGGTTTGTGCTGCACCGCATGGACTCGGCCTTGCACTACAACCCGCGCATCACCGGGCTTTTGGGAGCCGAGCGCGCCGCGCGCTGGGCGCGCTTCCTGCGCGAGAACCTGTCGGGTTTTGCGGCCAACATCTCGCTGGGTTTCATGCTGAGCCTGGTGCCTGCTTTCGCTGCGTTTTTCGGCTTGGGGCTGGATGTACGGCACGTCACCCTCTCCACCGGGCAGGTGGCGGCCGCCGGCGCCACGCTGGGTCTGCAGGTGCTGCAGTTGCCCGCGTTCTGGTGGGCAGTAGCCTCGCTCCCGTTCCTGGGCGCACTGAATGTGTCGGTGAGCTTTTATCTGGCCTTCAGTCTGGCGCTGCGTGCACAGAACGTGAGCGGCGTGGACCGCTCGCGCATCTATGCCGCCATCCGCGCCCGCCTGCGCACCGCGCCGCTGAGCTTTTTTGTGCCCGAGCGGCGGGGGCCACTGGCGACAACGGCACAGGGCTGAGGCGAAACCGCCGCCTCTGTCCTACAAGGGCGGAGTGTTTCCGCCTGTAAATTCAAGGGCCCAACGCCCCAGCGCACCCCGTCCCATCTGCGGAGGGCCTGTGCGCCGGGGCCTCCACTCCAACGGGCAGCGCCCGTCTGACGCAGAGGTCCGATGAAATGAATGAAATCCTGAGCTTTTGGGCGCAGTGGCTGCGCCCCTCGGCCGGGCTGCCCACGGTGCAATGGTCACTGCTGCTGGCGGTAGCCGCCATGGCAGGCTATCTCACCCAACGCCACACCGGCCTGCCCAAGGTGGTGGGCTATTCGCTGGTGGGCACGGCAGCCGGCCTGGCAGGCTTCAGCGGTGCAGTCTGGCCGCTGCAGGGCATTGGCCTGTTCCTGCTGGAGCTGGGCGTGGCCATTGTGCTGTTCGAATGTGGCGGCCGTATCCCGCTGCGCTGGTTCCGCCACAACCCCATGGTGCTGGTGCAGAGCATTGCCGAATCGGTGCTGACCTATTTCGCGGTGTACTGGGTGCTGGTGTGGCTGCAGCTGCCGCCCCAGGCGGCTGGCCCGCTGGCCCTGGTGGCGCTGGCGGCATCTCCTGCAGTGCTGACCCGGGTGGTGGCCGACACCCGTGCCGCCGGCCCGGTGACCGAACGCGCCATTGTGCTCACCACCCTCTCCACGCTGTATGCCCTGACTCTGGGCAGCGCCAAGGCAGAACTCATCAACCGCCAGAGCCTCACCGTGCTGGAGGCCGTGTCGCCCGTGGTGGTGGTGCTGGGCGTATCGATCGTGGTGGCCGCCGTGCTGGCCCTGGTGCTGCGCATGGCGCTGCGCTTCATGAGCCCCACCAGCGAAAACACCTCCATGCTGTTCCTGGCCCTGGTGGCTGCAGGCACGGCAGTGGCCGCTCACATGGGGGGCTCGGCACCACTGGCCGCGCTGCTGGGGGGCATGCTGCTCAAGCAGCTCAACCCGCGCCCCTGGGCCTGGCCACGGCAGCTGGGCAATGCATCGTCGCTGCTCACCATGCTGATGTTCGTGCTGGTTTCCACCGTGGCGGCCCAGGCCGACTGGAGCGCGCCCGTGGCCGGTGTGGTGCTGGCCCTGATTGCCGTGCGCCTGCTGGCCAAGGCCACCGGCGTGGCGCTGGGCAATGTGGGCAGCGGCGCCAGCTGGAAGCAGGCGCTGTGGGTGGGCTGCGCGATGACCCCCATGTCCTCCATCGCCCTGCTGATCGCCTCGCAGTTTGTACTCGCGTCGCCTTCCACCGGCCATGTGATCGCGGGTGTGGCGCTGCCCGCCATCTTGCTGATGGAGGTATTTGGTGCCGTCATTGCCACCGTGGCCATTTACCGTGCGGGCGAAAGCTCCAAACCCTGGGCACCCCTGACCCGCAGCAACAACAACGGAGAGTCCCCCCGTGAGTCTTGAAGCCTTCACCCATTCCGAGCCGCTGACGCTGGGCGTCGAGCTGGAGCTGCAGCTGGTCAACACCAACGACTACGACCTGGCGCCCTACGCTGAGGACATGCTGCGCCTCATGAAGAAAACCCCGCTGCCCGGTAGCGTAGTGCCCGAGATGACGAACAGCATGATCGAAATCTCCACCGGCATCTGCCACTCGGCCAGCGAGGTGCTGGGCCAGCTCACGCCCATCCGCGATGCGCTGGTCAAAAGCGCCGACAAGCTCAACATTGCCGTGGTGGGTGGCGGCACGCACCCGTTCCAGCAGTGGCACGAGCGACGCATCTACGACAAGCCGCGCTTTCGCGAGCTGTCCGAGCTGTACGGCTACCTGTCCAAGCAGTTCACCATCTTCGGACAGCACGTGCACATTGGCTGCCCGGATGCCGATGCGGCGCTGCTGATGCTGCACCGCATGTCGCGCTACATCCCGCACTTCATTGCGCTGTCGGCGTCCAGCCCCTACGTGCAAGGGCAGGACACGGCGTTCGACTCGGCCCGGCTCAACTCGGTGTTTGCGTTCCCCTTGTCGGGGCGCGCCCCGATGGCGCTGACCTGGGACGACTTCACGACCTACTTCAACAAGATGACCCGCACGGGCGTGGTCAAGAGCATGAAGGACTTCTACTGGGACATCCGCCCCAAGCCCGAGTTCGGCACCATCGAGATCCGCGTGTTCGACACGCCGCTCACCATCGAGCGCGCTGCGGCCCTCGCAGGCTACGTGCAGTCGCTGGGCGCGTGGTTTCTGGCCGACCAGCCCTTCATGCCCGAAGAGGACGACTACCTCGTGTACACCTACAACCGCTTCCAGGCCTGCCGGTTTGGCATGGACGCGGTGTATGTGGACCCGGCCACGGGCGACCACATGCCGCTGCGCGAGCACATCCTGCGCACCATGGACAAGATCGCAGGTCACGCGGCCGTACAGGGCGCATCAAGCGCCATGCACATGCTGCGCACCGAGGTCGAGGCGGGGCAGAACGATGCCCGCTGGCTGCGCCAGCGCCAGAGCGAAGAGCAGCTGCTGGCCGAGGTAAGCCGCCAGGCAGCGCAGCGCTTTCGCGGCGCGGCGGCCTGACCCGCACGCCAGGCGCCGGCCACTTCACGCGACTCTGACCTCAAGCAGCGACCGCCAATCTGCGCGCCTGCTGCGTACGCCCGCCATAGCCCCAGTCGCTGGCGGGCAGCTCCCGCACCACCACGTAGCTCGCAGCGGCCAGGGCGCCATCCCCCGCCAGCTGGCGCTGCAGCTCGGCAAACGCGGCAGCGATGAAAGCGGCCTTCTCCTCCTCGGAGTTCGTGCCCTCGGTGATGCTGATCTCCAGCAAGGCCGTGGGCTGCGCCACCGGTGCACCACCGATATGCCAGCGGGCAGGGGGCAGGTCGTCGATGACCACAGCAGTCACCTCGCGGCGTTTGCCCAACCGCTGGACCGTGAGGTCGGTGAGGGCGCTGGCCAGCGCCTGGTAACGCTCAGGGTTTTGCAGCGGGGTCAGTTTCAGAACAAGGGTTGGCATGGTGTTGGGGCCTCCTGGGTGGATGGGGTCGTGGGCGCGGACGGGGTCCGCAGGAAGAGGAAAACCCAGCGGGTCATGCGCACAAGCCCCCGCGCCACCCAGGCATGGGCTTCGCGAATCGCCTCCCGGCGCAACTGCATGGCATGGCGCTGGGCCGCATCGCGCAGGCGCTGGTACTCGTCGGGGTGTAGGTGGGGGTCCATGGCATTCCTTTCGGGGTGAGGCCACTGTAGGCAGCACCGCGCAAGGCCGAAAGCGCATCCCGCGCAAGACCGTTTTGCACCCAGCGCACAGCCCCGCCGTTACCATCGGCCGATGCGCGACATCCGCTTTGAAGACATGCACCTGTTCGCCCGCGTGGCCGACCTGGGCTCGCTGTCGGCCGTGGCGCGCGAGCGCGATGCACCGGTGAGCCAGGTCTCGCGCACCCTGGCGCGCATTGAGAAAGCCTGTGGCGCACGGCTGCTGCACCGCACCACCCATGGCCTCACGCTCACGGCAGAAGGGCAGACCTTTCTGGACTACTGCCGCCGCATCAACGGTACGCTCGACGAGCTGGAAGGTGAGTTCGCCCAACAAAGCGGCCAGCCCAGCGGCTGGGTGCGCGTGGCGTCCAGTTCGGTGGTGGCCGAGCACCTGCTGATCCCCAGCTTTGACAGCCTGCAGCACAAGCACCCGCAACTGCGCGTGGAACTGGTGGTGGACGACCGCATGGCCGATATGGCACGCGATGGGATCGACATTGCCATCCGCACTGGCCCGCCGCTGACCGACACCGTGGTGGCGCGCCCCCTGGGCACGCTGGCCCGCGCGCTGTACGCCACACCCGGCTACCTGCAGGCGCACGGCGTGCCACAGCACATCGACGATCTGCGCCAGCACCGGCTTATCACCAACAGCGCGGTGGCGTTTCTGAACCACTGGCCCTTTCGGGTCGATGGCGTGCCCGAGGTGCTGGTGGCCGAGGGCCACTGGCGCTCGGGCAGCACGGCCATCACCGCGCGCCTGGCGCTGCAGGGCCTGGGCATTGCGCGCCTGGCCACGGTGGTGGCGGAGCCCCTGGTGCGCCAGGGCCTGCTGGCCCCGGTGCTGGCCGACTGCGTGGACCTGCAGCCCAGCACCATTCACGCCATCACCCTCACGCGCAGGCACCGGTTGCCCAAGATCCAGGCCTGCATCGACCACTGGGCGGCCTGGTTTTCTCAGACAGAAAGCAGCACCTGATGCCTTTGACCTTTTTGACCTTTTTTTCTTGGACCACCAGGCAGCGCCATGGGTGAGTTCGACCTGATCGCCCGCTACTTCACCCGCCCCGTCCACAAGGCAGCCCTGGGCGTGGGCGACGACTGCGCGCTGCTGGCGCCCGCACCCGGCATGCAGCTGGCCATCAGCAGCGACATGCTGGTGGAGGGCCGCCACTTCTTTGCCGACGTGGACCCCGAAGCCCTGGGTCACAAGGCGCTGGCCGTGAACCTGTCCGACCTGGCGGCGTGTGGTGCCAGGCCGCTCGCGTTCACGCTGGCCCTGTCGCTGCCCCGGGTCGATGAGGCCTGGCTGGCGGGCTTCTCGCGCGGGCTGCTGGCCCTGGCCGATGCCCACGGCTGCGAGCTGGTGGGCGGCGACACCACGCAGGGCCCGCTCAACATCTGCATCACCGTGTTTGGCGAGGTACCCACCGGCCAGGCCCTGCTGCGCAGCCGCGCACAGCCCGGCGACGACATCTATGTGAGTGGCACGCTGGGCGACGCCCGGCTGGCGCTGGAGGCGCTGCTCGGCCACATCGCCCTGCCCGCCGAGGCGCTGGCCCGCGCCCGCCAGCGGCTGGAGCGCCCCACCCCGCGCGTGGCCCTGGGCCTGGCCCTGCGCGGCGTGGCCACCAGCGCCATGGATGTGAGCGACGGGCTGCTGGGCGACCTGTCGCACATCCTCCAAGCCTCGGGGGCAGGGGCCTGTATCGACACCTCAAAAACTATACATTTGATAGCAGCAAAGGCATATTCGACTAGCGCAACCAGCCCATTGGACCCTGAACTGGTCCACCAATGCACTTTGGCGGGCGGTGACGACTACGAGCTGGCCTTCACCGCCCCGCGCGCGCGGCGTGACGCGGTGGCCGCCTCGGCGCAGGCAAGCGGCACACCCGTCACCCGCATCGGCACCGTGCTGGCTGAGCCAGGCCTGAGGCTGGTGGACGCGCAGGGGCAGGCGGTGGAGAACCGTTACGCCTCGTTCGACCATTTCCGGTGACGGGTGGTGGCAGGCAAAAATTTTTTGCAACCCATGAATCCTTTTGCGCAACCAGCCGCTCTTGGTAGGGAAGGTGCCCTGTGCCGGCGCCTTCATTTCCCCACCAAGGAGTTTTTCACAATGCTGTACCGCAAGAACATCACCCGCCCCGAAAGCCTGCTGCGCGTTGCAGGGGGCGTCGCCCTCATCGCTGCAGGCCTGTGGTGGATGTCCGCATCGCCCCTGGGCCTGGCATTGGCCGCCTCGGGTGTTGGCAGCATCCTGAGCGGCGCGTTTGGCTACTGCCCCGCCTGTGCCATGGTGGGCCGCAAGCCTGTCGAGTGACCGCCCATGGCCACCACCCACCCAGCCCCCACCGTGGCCCAGCTGCTCCCCGCCGCACGCAGCGGTGACGCGGCGGCCATGGAGCAGCTGCTGCGCCTCACCCGTCCCGACATCCGCCGCTATGCGCTGCGCCACTGCGCCGCCACCACGGCGACGGACGACGTGGTTCAGGAGGCGCTCATCATCGTGTACCGCCGCGTGGGCGCGCTGCGCGAGGTGGCGGCGTTCGGCGGGTGGGTGGTGCGCATCGTGCAGCGGCTGTGCATGCAGCCCATGCTGGCCTGGCTCAAGGGCGAGCCGCTGGCACAGGTGGAAGACAACCTCGCCTGGTCGCACCGCCCCGACCACGAACTGCGCCATGACCTTGCCCTGGCCATCGACTCGCTGCCGCCCCTGTACCGCGAGGCCCTGCTGATGCGCGACTTCGAGGAGCTGACCATCGAGGAGATGGCGCAGCGGCTGGGTGTGACGCGCGAGGCGGCCAAAAGCCGCCTGCACCGCGCGCGGGCCCTGGTGCGGGAGTACCTGGCACCCATGGACCGCACCGGCACCACGTAGCGCTGCGGCGCGGAGAACCGCCTCAGCGCATCTGGAACAGCTCCTGGTGAAAGCGCGCAGGCGAGCGCCCCAGCTGCTCCATGCCCTGGCGCACCGCCTCGGCAAAACCCTGCGGTCCGCAGAACCACACACTCGCCGCCGGGCTGGTGCCCGCGAGCAACGCTGCGGGTGTCACGGGCCCGGTGTCGTTGCTGTAGTGGATCTCCAGCGTCACGCTGGGCAAGCGGGCACACAGTGCAGCCATGCGCTCGGCAAACACCGCCTCGCCCGCATGGCGCACACAGTAGTGCAGGTGCACCCGGGGCGCCAGCGCGGGCGTGGACTGCATCGACTCCAGCCAGGCCATGAACGGCGTGGCGCCAATGCCTGCGGCGACCCACACCTGCACGGTGGCGCTGTCGCTGCGAAAGTCAAAGCAGCCGTACGGCCCCTCGATGCTCACCTGCTGCCCGGGACGGACATGCAGGGGCAACTGGCTCGTGTAGTCGCCCAGCGCCTTGATCGCAAAGCGCAGCACGCCATCGCCCTGGTCGGCGTTGAGCAGGGTGAAAGGGTGCGCCCCCTCGGCACGGCCAAAGGTGACAAACGCAAACTGACCGGCCGCATGCTTCCAGCCACTGGCGGGGCTGACCTGGCAGGTCACTTCCAGCACCCCACCCCCTTGGGACGACACGCCCACCACACGGGCTGCATGGCGGCGGCGGCGCCCGATGGCCCCGGCCAGCGAGCGCACGGCGCACAGCGCCCCCACCAGCGTGCACAGGCCCACCAGAACGCCTGCAGGCTGTTGCCACCAGGCGGGCGGCGTGAGCACCACGGCATGGAAGGCCAGCACCAGGTACACCAAGGCCAGCAGCTTGTGCAGGTAGCGCCACACGTGGTACGGGAACCGCTGCCACAGCGTGATGACCAGCATGGCCGCGAGGAACCACACAGCCCACTCCCCCATCTCCTCGGCCAGGTGGCGGAAGGTGTTCAGCCACCAGTCTGCGCGCGGCGTGCGCACCGGGCGACCCACCCAGGCGGCCAGCAGGCTGCGCGAGAGTTGCAGCCCGTAGTGCGCCAACCCCAGCACAATCGCGCCAATGCCCGCCCACTTGTGTAGGCGGTAGCTCTTGTCCAGGCCGTCCAACGGCTTTTCCAGCCACGCGGGGCGCACGGCCAGCACCATGATCAGCGACATCAGCGCCCAGGCCCCCACCCCGGTAAGCAGGATCAGCTGGTTGCGCCACCACCAGACATCGCCCCACGCGGGCGGCGCAGGCTGGGGCACCCACAGTGCCAGCAGCCACGCCGTACATGCCAGCACCAGGGAGCCCCCCAAGACCTTCTTCCACATCACCAGTTCCCACTATTTGTTGCAATGCAGCAAATATAGAAACCTGCGATGAACGCCACCTGAACGGTGTGTGAAGCAGCGGCAAAGCGCTGCAGCTTGTGGCCGGAGGTTGATCTGCATCAGCCCGCTGCGCGGGGGCCGGCCGCCCCGCAATCAAGTCCGCACAAAACGCGCGAGCGGCCTGCGCGGCGTGGCAGGCACCTCGCCCTGCGGGTAGCCCATGCGGCAGAACATCTGCACGGTGGACTCCTGGGGCGTGCGCGGCGCGGGCCGCCCCAGCAAAAGCTGGTGCACGCGCTCGAAGTGCGGGGCCATTTCGGCAAACTCCTGCACCGCCTGGCTCATGGGGTGCATGCCCACACCCAGCGCCGTGGCCTGCAACTGCTGGCGCACATACAGGCGCCCGGTACGGATCTGGTCGCTGCGGGTGTTGGGGCCGGTGATCCACACAAAACCCATGGCCGTGCGGCTATGGCCCTCAAAACGCCCCATGGCGCTTTTGTAGGCGGCGCTGCCTTCGGCCGGGGGCTGGGTGCGGTCGAACATGTCCAGGGCCGACACCGCGCGCACAAAGGGCGAGTTGATCGAGATGCCATCGCGGTGCTGCAGGATCTCGGCCGGGCCCACGCGGGTGAGCTGGATGCTTTCCATCATGGTGCGCGGCGTGAGCAGCTCTACCCGGGCAGATTCCCAGCACAGCGTGCGCAGCGCGGGCAACTGTTCGGCGCTGACGGTGCCGCCCACGCGCAGCGGGGCTTCAGCCGGGGCGCTGCCCAGCAACTGGGCCAGCACCCCGGGCGCGATGGCCCGGGTGGTATCGAAATCCGTCTTGGGCGTGCGGCGCAGCAGCACCTGCGCAAACAGCGGGTCGGGCTGGCCACCAGGCTTGAGGGTGATGCGCGCCACGGGACGGTCGTCCCAGTCCTTCAGGGCCGCAGGCATCTCGCCCTGTGGCCACAGCAACACCTCGCTGGCCACGCCTTGCTGAGCCAGCGCCATCACCAGCAGCTCCAGAAAGGCGCCATGGCCGATCAGGATCTGGCGCCCCCACGGATCCGTCTGTGGCAGCACCCGCGCAGGGTCGGTGCGCAGGGTGATGACACCGCTCTCGCGCAAGTCCACCAGCCAGGGCTGCAGGTTGTGCGAATTGGGTGCGGTGATGGCATAGGCCACGGCACGGCGGCGCAGATCGGTCTCGCCCACCGGACCTTTCCAGGCCTCCACCGCCTCGGCGGGATAGTGCGAGCCCACGGCACCACAGGCGACCAGCGTGCCCGCAGTAGCGGCGGCGATGGTGCCACCCCCTGCCAAACGGATGAAGTTGCGACGGTTCATGAGAATGCTCCGGTGGTTCAAAAGGTGATGCGGTCAGGCCAGCGCGGCACGGATTGAACAGATGGACACCAGCCCCAAATCGACCAGCGCCTGGCGCACGGCCTGATCGAAGGGGGTGTGGGGCTCGTCGCCGATGAGCGCGCGCAGGCGGGTGTTGTCCAGACGGTGGGGCGTGCGCCACAGATAGCGCATGTCCGCCAGCGCAGCGAACGTGGGGGCCACCAGCCCCATCACGCGCAGCAGCGGCCACGGTAACTGGCCCACCCGCAGCGCGCCCGCATCGGGCAACCAGCCCTGCTCTGCTGCAATGGCCGTGAAGCTGTGCAGCCACTGCTGCGCGGTAACGTGGTGCCCAGCGAAATGCAGGCACTCGAAGGCGGCCAGCCGGTCACGCTCTTGCGCCACGCGCACGAAGGTGCGGGCCAGGTCGGGCAGGTAGGCCCAGGGCGTGGCTACGTCCAGCGGGCCGGGCCAGGTGATGCGGCCCCGGGGCAGGTCCTTGGCAATGGCCTGGTCGATCCAGCTGCCCGTGCCGCTGCCAAAAAAATCCCCGGCGCGCAACACCACAGCACGTATCTCGCCCTGTCGCGTGGCGGCCTGCAGTCGCTGCTCCAGCTGCACCCGCATGCGGCCCTTGAAACCGGTGGCGGCCTGGGATGTGTCTTCGCGCAGTACGGGCGGCATGGCTTCGCCAAAGTTGTAGACGTTGCCCGGCAGCATCAGCGTGGCACGCAGCTGGCGGGTGACGGCGATGGCCGCCTCCATCAGCACCGGTGCCTGCTCGCGCCAGGCCTTGTGGGTGTAGGCAGGGTTGAGCGCATGCACCACCACCTGCGCGCTCTGTGCCTGGGCCGCCAGCGCGGCAGTGTCTTCCACTGCCACCGGCATCCACCACACGCCAGGAATGGCGGGCAATGCAGCGCTCTGCGCACTGGGGCGCACCTGGGCCAGCACCTGCCAGCCTGCCTGTGCAAAGGCGCGGGTGGCCGCCAGTCCCAGCCGCCCCCGGGCGCCCAGGATCAACACGGTGGAGGGATTGTCCGTGGAGTGTGGAAAACGAGTGTGGGTGATCATCTGAGGGCTCCATTCACAAGGGATGGGGCGATTGTGAAAACGCCGGCACCGTTACACAATTGGCTAAGTGTTCATATCAGCAATGCAAATATGAATACCTCCAACCACCCTCCTGCTGACCCATTGCGGGCACGCTATTGCCATGAACCAGACCTTTGACTGGAGCCTCGTGCAGTCCTTCCTGGCCGCACTCGACCAGGGCAGCCTGCTGGGCGCCGCCCGTGCGCTCAACGCCAGCCAGCCCACCATCGGCCGCCACATTGCCGAGCTGGAATCGCAGCTGGGCGTGGTGCTGTTTGAGCGCACCGGGCGCGGCCTGCTGCCCACGGCCACGGCGCTGCGGCTGGCCGAATCGGCCCGCGCCATGGAGATGGGTGCCCACCAGCTGGCACGCAGCGTGTCGGGCGCGGAGGAAGGCGTGAGCGGCACCGTGCGCATCACCGCCAGCCAGCCCGTGGCCTGCGTGCTGCTGCCGCCCGTGCTGGCGCGCATGCGCCAGGCGCTGCCCGAGGTGCAGGTGGAGCTGGTGGCCAGCAACCAGGTCACCAACCTGCTGCGCCGCGAGGCCGACATTGCGCTGCGCATGGTGCGCCCCGACCAGGCCAGCCTGGTGGCCAAGCGCATCGGCGCGGTGACGCTGGGCGCCTACGCCCACCGCGACTACCTGCGCCGCAAGGGCACACCCCGCCAACCGCCCGACCTGCTGCAGCACGAGCTGGTGGGCAACGACCGGCACGAAGACATCCAGCAAGGCTTTGCCGCGATGGGCTACCCGGTGGAGCGCCAGCACTTCGCGTTCCGCACCGACGACCTCATGGCCTACTGGGAGGCTGTGCGGGCGGGGCTGGGCATCGGCTTTGTGGGCAACTACCTGGCCCGCACCGACCCGAACGTGGTGGCCGTGCTTCCCCAGCTGCCATTGCCCGAGCTGCCCATCTGGCTCACGGTGCACCGCGAGATCCGCACCAGCCGCAAGATTCGGGCGGTGTATGACTTTCTGGCGGCAGAGGTGCCCTTGGTGCTGTAGACCACGGGCAGCTCGCTGCCTGGCTGCTAGCATCCCAGTCCCTTTGTCCATTGCGCCCAAGGAGCCCCATGCGCCCCGTGAGCCCCCCATTCCCCTTCCTTCACCTTCCAGCGCGCCCCGCACTGCTGGTACTGGGCCTGGCCGTCCTGGCCCCGCTGTCTGCAGCCGCCCAAGACACCTCCCGCATCGCCCGTGTCACCGTCTACCCCGGCAGCGCCACGGTAGAGCGCGTGGCCAAGGTGGCCGCTGGCGCGCGCAGCCTCACGCTGGCCTGCCTGCCCGCGTCGCTGGATGTGCAAAGCCTGCAGATCAACGCCGACCCCGCCGTGCGCGTGGGCGAGTTCAATGTGCTCACCGAGGACCGTGATGTGGCGGCAGGCTGCGCCAGTCCGCTGGACGGCCGCATCCGCGAGCTGGAGGACCAGATCGCGGGGGTGAAGGCGGAGGCCTCGGCCCTGCAGCTGGTGGACGGCTATCTGCGCAGCGTGGCGCAAACCGGCGCGGGCCCGGAGTCGGCAGCGCCTGCCACTTCCGCCCCCCGTGCTGCCACACCGACGCCCGCACAGATCACCGCCACCGCCGAGGTCCTGCGCAAATCCGGGCAGGACAGCTTTGCGCGCGCGCACCAGCTCCAGCGCAAGCAGGAGGCACTGGAGCTGGCCCTCAAGCCGCTCGTGACAGAGCGCGACCGCGCGGCCAGCCAGCGTGCGCGGGTGGTGTCAGTCACCATCAACCTGGCTACCGAGCGCGAGTCTGAGCTGCGCCTGTCCTACCAGGTGCGCGGCCCCGGCTGGCAGCCCAGTTACCGCGCCACGCTGGATGCGAACAAATCCACGGTGCTGATCGAACGCCAGGCGCTGGTGGCCCAGAACAGCGGTGAAGACTGGGGCAATGTGCAGCTGACCCTATCCACCGGCCAGCCGGGCCGCGCCACTCAAGGGCAACTGCCCCGCCCCTGGTGGCTGAACGTGGCACCGCCCCCGCAGGCCTCGCCCGCGCCGGCCATGGCGATGGCGCCTGCGCCCGCACCGGCCATTGCGTCCCTGTCCCGGTCCCGCAATGCCGCCGAGGAAGCCATGCCCACCTTTGACGTGAGCGCCCTCGACAAGGGGTTTGCCACCGAGTTCGCCGTGCCCCAGCGCATCTCCGTGCCCTCCAGCGGCCAGCGCGTGACGCTGGCGCTGGGCAATCACAGCGCCCCCGCCACGCTGGTCACGCGCACGGCACCGGCCATGGAAGAAGCCGCCTACCTGGTTGCCCACATTGCCCAGCCGCCCGGCGTGTGGCCGGCAGGCGCAGCGGGCCTGTACCGCGATGGTGCCTTTGTGGGCAACGGCCGCATCGACTTTGGCGCGCCCAGTGCGGGCGCCCCAGCCGGCAGCACCAGCCTGTCATTTGGCCGCGATGAGCTGGTCACCGTACGGGCCGAGCCCGTGCAGGATCTGACGGGCAGCAGCGGGTTTACCGGCTCGCGCGTGGAGCGCAAGACGCGCCGGGCCTACAGCGTGGAGAACCGCCACAAGACGGCCATCACGCTGCAGGTGCTGCATGCCGCACCGGTCTCGCGCAACGAGAAGATCGAGGTCGAATCGCGCTACCAGCCCCAGCCGGCGGACACGGCCTGGAACCGCACGCCCGGCACTGTGGCCTGGCAACAGCCCGTGGCCGCAGGGACCACCGCGCAGTTCAGTGCCGAGCACACCATCCGTTACCCCAAGGACGTGGAGCTGATCGAACGCCAGTGACCTTGGAGACACAGTGACTGGCCCTCTGAACGTCCCGCGCAACAGCGGGTCGGTCACAATCCGTCACAGCGCCTACCACGGCGCCAACGAGCCCCCCGGAGCCCGCCGCCATGAGTTACCAACACCTCCTCGTTGCCGTTGACGGCAGCCCCACCGCCGACCACGCCGTGAGCGAAGCCACGGGCCTGGCCAAAGCCACGGGCGGACGCATTCGCCTGCTGAACGTGATGGACCCTGTGGCCCACATCAGCGGTTTTGAGCGACCCGAGGTTTACAGCCAGGAGGTGCTGCCCCGCCTGCGCCAGGCCGGCGAGTCCTTGCTGCGCCGCGCCCAGGAGCGCGTGGCGCAAAGCGGTGTGCCGGTAGACACCGTGCTGATCGAAAACCTCGACGCCCGGGTGGCTGACCTGGTGGTGGAACACGCGCGGGCCTGGGGCGCCGACCTGATCGTGCTGGGCACCCACGGGCGCCGTGGCCTGGCACGCGTGCTGATGGGCAGTGATGCCGAGCAGATTGCCCGCACTGCTCCCGTGCCCGTACTGCTGGTGCGCCTGCCTGCCGGGGCAGACGGCGGCGCCGCCAGCGCCTGATCAATTTTCCGTCGCGACATGACCGCTTCCGAGCTACTGCCACCCCTTGCCCCCCTGCGCCCCAGCGTGCGCTTCATGCTGTCCCACCCCGCCCACTTCATGGCGCTGGGCTTTGGCGCGGGCCTGGCCCCCAAGGCGCCAGGCACCGTGGGCACGCTGTGGGCCTGGCTGGCCTACCTGGTGCTGCAGCAGTGGCTGAACCCGCGGCAGATGGGCCTGCTGATCGTGGTCAGCACCGTGGTGGGCTGGTGGGCCTGCACCACCACAGCCCGCCATATGCGCGTGGCCGACCCCGGCAGCATCGTGTGGGACGAGGTGGTGGCCTTCTGGCTGGTGCTGTGGCTGGCCATGCCCATGGGGCTGTGGGGGCAGGTGGTGGCATTTGGGCTGTTCCGCTTTTTTGATGCCGCCAAACCTGGCCCGGTGGGCTGGGCCGACAGCCTGTTCAAGGGCTTTGGCTGGCGCGGGGGCTGGGGTATCTTGTGGGACGACTTTGTGGCAGCCTTCTGTACCTTGCTGGTCATCGCACTGTGGAGGTTCTGATGGCACCCACATCACTATCAAAAAGTGAGCTACTAGCGCAAGAAGTACAAGCGCTTGATGCCAATTTGACGCAAATATCGCTGCGTTTGCTGGCCCGCCGCCACATGCTGGCCACTGCCGAGAGCTGCACCGGCGGCATGATCGCCGCCGCCTGCACCGACCTGTCGGGCTCGAGCCAGTGGTTCGAGCGCGGCTTTGTGACCTATTCCAACGAGGCCAAGGCCGAGATGCTGGGGGTACCCCCCGGCCTGATCGAGCAGCACGGTGCGGTGAGCGAGCCTGTGGCACGCGCCATGGCCGATGGTGCGCTGACCCACTCGCGCGCGCAGGTCAGCCTGGCCGTGACGGGCGTCGCGGGCCCCACAGGCGGCACCGAGGCCAAGCCAGTGGGCACCGTGTGGTTTGCCTGGTGCGTGGGCGGCGAAACCCACAGCGAGATGCAGCACTTTGCCGGGGACCGCGCCGCAGTCCGCACGGCCACGCTGCGATACGCCTTGAAGCGTCTGCTGAGCCTGCTGCCTGCCTGACTGACCCGGGGCATCACGCCCAGGCCCCGGCTTGAGTAGCCGCTGTCGTCCACAAGACAGGACTCCACCCGCCCCTTGCCACACCATACGGCCATGACAACGAAACCCTCCTGGTTTGACGGCTTTGCCACCCGGCGCATCACCACCTCGGGCGCGGAGATCTTTGTGCGCACCGGCGGCACCGTGGGCGCGCCCCCGCTGCTGCTGTTGCACGGCTTTCCTCAAACCCATGCGCTGTGGCACCGCGTGGCGCAGCAATTGGCACGCGACTACTGTCTGGTGCTGCCGGACCTGCGCGGCTATGGCGACTCCTCCCACGCGCCCGGCCTGCCCGACCACAGCAACTACAGCAAACGCGCCCTGGCGCAGGACATGGCCGAGGTGATGACCACGCTGGGCCACGACACGTTCTACCTGTGCGGCCACGACCGGGGCGGCCGTGTGGCCCACCGCCTGGCGCTGGACCACGCCGCGCGCGTGAAGAAGCTGTGCGTGATCGACATCGCCCCCACGCTCGACATGTACGCGCGCACCGACATGGAGTTTGCGCGCGCCTATTACCACTGGTTCCACCTGATCCAGCCCGCGCCGCTGCCCGAGACCATGATCGGCGGCAACGCCCGCGCCTACCTGCACGCCAAGCTGGGCGGCTGGGGCAGCGCGGGCCTGGCCCACATCGAGCCCCAGGCCCTGGCCGATTACGAACGCTGCTTTTGCACACCCGAAGCCATCCACACCGCCTGCGAGGACTACCGCGCCAGCGCGGGCATGGACCTGGACCACGACCGTGATAGCCGCGCGCGCGGCGAGAAGATCACCTGTGACACCCTGGTGATCTGGGGCGCGCACGGCGTGGTGCACCGGCTGTTCGATCCGCTGGCGCTGTGGCAGGCGCAGTGTGCGGGCGTGGTCACTGGCCAGGCCGTTCCGGCGGGGCACTTCATCCCCGAACAATTGCCCGAAGCCACGGCCCAGGCGCTGAGCGCCTTCATGCGCTGACGACCAGGTCCGACACGGCCCGAAAGGGCAATCGAAAAGATCTGCCGTGCATTTGTTCACGCGCTGCGCGGCCACCATGCCCCGTGCAGTGCGCACAGGTGACATTGCGTTCCTAAAATCCGCCGCTTCGCACGCTGCGGAACCCATGACCAGCACCGGTGGCTGGTAAGCCATCACCTTCCGCAGCGCCCCCACTGTGCCTTGCCGATTGCGTGACCATGCCTCCCTTTACCGCGACCCAGAACCAACTGCTCACCGAGCATCTGCGCAGCTTTCTGCCAGGCATCGAACCCGAGGCGCTGGAACTGCTGCGCGCCCAGCTGGAGTGGGTGGAGGTGCCCGGCGGCAGCACGCTGATGACCCAGGGCGAGCCCGGCGAATCGATGTACCTCACCGTCAGCGGCCGCCTGCGCGCCTATGTGCGCAGTGACGACGGCCACAGCGGCACGCAGCGCCGCGTGGCCGACATGGGCCGGGGCCAGGTGATTGGCGAGATCAGCCTTTTCACCAACGCACCCCGTGCCGCCACCGTGGTCGCCGTGCGCGACTCGGTGCTGGTGCGCCTGACCAAGGACGTGTTCAAGACCCTGCTGGCCAGCAGCGCCCAGGTGTCGATTGCGCTCACGCGCCAGATCATCCAGCGCCTGCAGTCCGGCACCGCCGCCCATACGGCCGCGCAGGAGCGCCCGGTGGCCATGGGCCTGCTGCCAGTGAGCAGCGGCGTAGACCTGCAGGCTTTTGGCCAGCGTCTGGCGCGCCACCTCGGCACGGTGGGCCGCGTACGGGTGGTGGACTCGACCACCGTGGACGCCGAATTGCAGGAGCCCGGCATTGCGCAGCGCGAAGGCGCCGACGCCACGGCCAACCGCCGCATTGCCATACTGCTCGACGAGATCGAGGCCCGCAACGACTTTGTGCTGTTGCTGGCCGACCCCGAGCCCACCCCCTGGACGCGCCGCGTGAGCCGCCACTGCGACGAGTTGCTGCTGCTGGCCGACGCGCAGGTCGAGCCCGCCATCCACCCCATCGAGGAAAACTGCCTGCTGCGCCGCGCGCCCCTGGCCGAGGCCGCCGAGATCCTGGTGCTGCTGCACCCGGAAGGCACGCAGTGCCCACGTGGCACCCAGCAATGGCTGGACCGCCGCCCCGTGGCCGACCACGTGCATGTGCGCCCCACCCTCGACCGCGACATGGCGCGCCTAGCCCGCATCCAGAGCCGCACGGCCGTCGGCCTGGTGCTGGCGGGCGGCGGTGCGCGCGGCTTTGCGCACCTGGGCATCTACCGCGCGCTGCAGGAGGAAGGCGTGGAGATCGACTGCGTGGGCGGCACCAGCATCGGATCGGTCATGGCCGCGTATGTGGCATCCGACCGGCCGCTGGCGACGGTGATGGCCAACGCCCGCGAGGCGTTTCGCACCAACCCCACGGGCGACTGGAGCCTGCTGCCGCTGATGTCGCTCATCAAGGGCCGCCGCCTGCGCCACATCCTGCACGAGGCCGTGGGGAGCTTGGTGGGCTTCCCGGCCCAAGTGGAAGACCTGTGGAAGAACTACTACTGCGTGGCCACCAACTACTCGCGCGCCAGCGAACAGGTGGTGCGCCGTGGCAGCCTGGTGAAGTCGCTGCTGGCCAGCATCTCCATCCCCGGCGCGCTGCCACCCGTGGTGCACGAGGGCGACCTGCTGTGCGATGGTGGAACGTTCAACAACTTCCCAGTGGATGTGATGCGCAGCAGCATGCGCGGCGTGGGCACGGTGATTGGTGTGGACCTGAACTTCCGCAAGCCCCGCCGCATCGAGCTGGACGACATCCCCAGCAGCTGGGCCCTGCTGCGCGACAAACTGCGCCCGCGCGCCCAGCGGCGCTACAAGCTGCCCTCGCTGGCCAGCTACCTCATGCAGGTCACCATCCTGTACAGCATGTCGCGCCAGCGCCAGTCGCAGCAGCTCACCGACCTGTACTTCAACCCCCCCATGGACCGCGTGGGCATGCTGCAGTGGAACCGGTTCGAGCAGATCGTGCAGCAGGGGTATGCGCACGGCATCCAGGTACTGGACGCATTGGACGACACCAAGCGGCGGCGCATCGGTGGGTTGCGCACCGGCTGAGCGCACATCGCCGTGCCGGTCCCCCAGGTGGCATGCAGCGTTCCGGCCGGGGTGTAGCATGGACGCCCTTGAGGAGGAGAACCCATGCACCCCAACGCCCAGACCCTGCAACGCTTCTACACCGCGTTTGCGCAACTGGACCACGCCACCATGGCCGCCTGCTATGCGCCTGACGCCACGTTTGACGACGAAGCCTTTTCCCTGAAAGGCCGTGAGCAGGTGGCAGGCATGTGGCGCATGCTGTGCACTGCGACCAAAAAGCCCGGCGCCGCCGAGCACTGGAAGCTGGAGTTCAGCGGCATCGACGCCGACGCGCAGGGCGGCAAGGCGCACTGGGAGGCGCACTACCTCTTCAGCGCCACGGGGCGCAAAGTGCACAACATCATCGACGGCACCTTCACCTTCACGCCCGACGGGCTGATTGCCACCCACCGCGACCGCTTCAACTTCTGGCGCTGGGCGCGGCAGGCGCTGGGCGCGCCGGGCCTGCTGCTGGGCTGGTCGCCTTCGCTCAAGCGCAAGGTGAGGAGCACGGCAGCGGGGAATTTGAAGAAGTTTCTGGCGCAGGGTTGACCCCGCACCGGCTGGCGGACACCACCCAAGCACAAGGAAACGCCATGCAGGTACAAGGCCAATGCTATTGCGGTGCAATCGCCTACGAAGCGCAGGTGGAGCCCGGCACTGCGACGGTGTGCCATTGCACGGACTGCCAGGCGCATTCCGGCTCCGCCTTCCGTACCAACATCCCGGCCCCGGCGGCAGGCTTTCGGCTCACCCGCGGCACACCCCGCACATACATCAAGACGGCGGCCAGCGGCAACCGGCGTGTGCTGGCCTTCTGCGACGTCTGCGGAAGCTCGCTGTATGCCTGCGCGGCCGACAATCCGCAGACCTATTCCCTGCGGCTCGGAACCATCACGCAAAGGCACGAGCTGGGCACGCCGCAGCGCCAGATCTGGACGCGGCGCCGCCTAGCGTGGGTCACCTTGCCAAAAGACATCGACGCGTTCGACGGACAGCCGTAGCGCCCCACGGTCGCAGGGGCTTGCAGCAAAAGCTGCGGGGCTATCAGCCTTTCGCGCTTTTTCTGCAAGCACGACCAGATAACAAAAAAGTAGTGCCAGAGGTTGCGCTTACGCGCCGTGGCACTTCTTGTACTTCTTGCCGCTGCCACAGTGGCAAGGGTCGTTGCGCCCCGGCTCGGGCGCCTTGCGCACCGTCTCCACGCGCGGGCCCATGCTCTTCCACAGCTGGCGCAGGTCGTACACGGCCCAGATGGCTTCGCCGAAGGCTTCCACGCGCGCCTGGCTGGTGCTGGGGGGGCCGTCTTCGTCGTACATGCAGACTTCGGGCTTGCCGGTGTCGTCTTCGGTCAGGGCCACGATGCGGTCCAGCGCATCGTCCAGCCACTTGGCGGCTTCCTTGTCGCGCGGGGCGGCCCAGTCTTCGGGCCAGTTTTCCACCGCAAACATGAAGCCCAGCGCCCAGACCTGGCCGAAGGACGGGATCTCCTGGTCGTCGCCCATTTCAGCGCGCTGCTCGTCGGTCAGGCTGGCCACGGCGCCGCGCATGTCCATGGCTTCGGGCTGGAAGGTGCGGTCGTCGTCCAGCGTCTTCACATCGGTGTCGAGCTGGGTGACGATCTCGGCCCAGCGGCGCATCCACAGGTCCATGAAGCGGGCTTGCTGCGCGGCATCGGCAAACGCAGGCAACTGCGGCAGCGGGTCGCCTCCGGCCACATCCAGCTCGGCGCCATCGCCCAGCAGCATGGGCAGGTACTCGGCCGGGCCGATGGGGCGGCGGCTGCAGATCAGCGCGGTCATGAAGCCGTCGCAGAACTCCCACTGCGGGATTTCCTCGCCGCGCGCGCGCAGGTCGTCGAGGATGTTGTCCATCTCCTCCAGCTCATCCGGGCCCAGCGCAGCGGCCGGGGCGGTGGTGGGGTCGAGATCGTCGGTGGCGGGGGTGGGCGATGCAGGTTCGGTCATGGGAGGACTCCGGTCGTCAAGGGAGAAAGCGGGGGCGGCAAAACAATGTTTTACTTTTATGATGCGCAGGCCTTGTGCCGTGGCGCGGGCCACGGCGGCCAGGGGTGGTGCCAGGACAGAAAAAAGCGCCGCGCGCCATCCGGCAACCCCACAAAAAGGCGGCCAGTGTAGCCCCTGCGCCCTCCGCTCGCGCCACCGACCCCAACCAGGACGCCCCATGATCCACCAGCTCAACTCCCTCTACCCGGTGCGCTACACGGCCTTTGCGCTGTGCGTGTTCGGGCTGCTGCTGTCGCTGTTTGCGCTGGTGGCCTTTGGCGTGGGGTTGCCCGTGGTGCTGGTGTTTGCGGCGCTGGTGGCCCTGGGCGTGTACGACTTGCAGCAGTCGCGCCACGCCATCCTGCGCAACTACCCGGTCATCGGCCATATCCGCTTCATGCTCGAATATGTACGGCCCGAGGTGCGCCAGTATTTCATCGAAAGCGACAGCGAGGCCGCGCCGTTCTCGCGCGCGCAGCGCTCGCTGGTGTACCAGCGCGCCAAGGGTGACCCGGACAACCGGCCGTTTGGCACGCACCTGGACGTGGGCGCGCATGGGTATGAATGGGTGAACCACTCGCTCGCGCCCACGCAGCTGCCGTCGCACGACTTCCGCGTGTGGATCGGTGGCCGCCCCGATGCGCCGTCGCCGTCCGTATCGCCCTGCACGCAGCCCTACCATGCGAGCGTGTTCAACATTTCGGCCATGAGCTTTGGTGCGCTGTCGGCCAACGCCATCCTGGCGCTCAACCAGGGCGCGAAGAAAGGTGGCTTTGCGCACGACACGGGCGAGGGCAGCATCAGCCAGCACCACCGCGTGCACGGCGGCGACTTGATCTGGGAGATCGGCTCGGGCTACTTTGGCTGCCGCAACCCCGATGGCACGTTCAGCGAAGAGCGTTTTGCGGCCAACGCCACCGACCCGCAGGTCAAGATGATCGAGCTGAAGCTGAGCCAGGGCGCCAAGCCGGGCCACGGCGGCGTGCTGCCCGGCGCCAAGGTGACGGCCGAGATCGCGGCCGCGCGCGGCGTGAAGGCCGGCGAGGCCTGCATTTCGCCCGCCAGCCACAGCGCCTTCCGCACGCCGGTCGAGATGATGCAGTTCATCGCCAAGCTGCGTACGCTTTCTGGCGGCAAGCCCACGGGCTTCAAGTTCTGCCTGGGCCACCCGTGGGAGTGGTTTGCCATCGTCAAGGCCATGCTGGTCACCGGCATCACGCCCGACTTCATCGTGGTCGATGGCGCCGAGGGCGGCACGGGCGCGGCGCCCGTGGAGTTCAGCGACCACGTGGGCGCGCCGCTGCAGGAGGGCCTGCTGCTGGTGCACAACACGCTGGTGGGCGTGAACCTGCGCGACCGTGTGCGCATTGGCTGCGCGGGCAAGGTCATCAGCGCTTTCGACATCGCGCGCATGATGGCGCTGGGCGCCGACTGGTGCAACGCGGGGCGCGGCTTCATGATGGCGCTGGGCTGCATCCAGGCGCAAAGCTGCCACACCGGCCACTGCCCCACGGGGGTGACCACGCAAGATCCGCTGCGCCAACAGGCCCTGGTGGTGCCCGACAAGGCCACGCGCGTGGCGCAGTTCCACCGCAGCACGCTGCACGCGCTGCAGGAGCTGGTGCAGGCCGCCGGCCTCAGGCACCCCAAGGACATCACCGCGCACCACATCGTGCGCCGCATCACCGACACCGAGGTGCGCCTGCTGTCCAACCTGATCACCCGCATGCTGCCGGGCGCGCTGCTCGGCCCGCTCGAGGCGCAGCACAACGTGTTCCGCCTGTACTGGCCGCTGGCCAATGCCCACAGTTTTCAGGCCAGCGAGCCTGCACTGGAGCCCTCCATCCCCCACCATGTCGAGCTGGTGCATGCTGCAGCCGTGGGCACCGCAGCGGCGGTGGCAGGGGACGCTGCTGTATGAATCTGACGATGGACGCATCCGCCCCCACCCACTCCACCACCCCGGACTACGCCGCCTTCTTCCAGCAACAACTCGCCACCCAGCCGCACAACGTGATGGCCCATGTGCTGGGCAACGAACAGATCTGGATCAAGCGCGCAGGCGCTCCCCACGGCATGGGCCGCTACCGCGCCATGGCCGTGCTGGCCACCGTGCTGCGGCTGGACGCCCTGCGCCCCGTGCCCAACCCCGGCGGCCCCACGGCCATTGCCACCGAAGTGCAACGCCTGCGCGACCTGGCCGCGCGCGGCATCCGCGTGCCCGTGGTGCTGGCCGCGTTGCCGAATGGTTTTGCCATGCGCCACCTGGGCAACGTGGGTGAGGAAACCCATTCGCTGGGCAACGAGATCGACCACGCCGTGCAGGCGGGCGATACGGCCGCTGTGCTGGCGCTGTGGCAGCAGGGGCTGGACACCATGGCCCAGGTGCATCGCCAGGGCACCTGCCTGAGCCAGGCCTTTGCGCGCAACCTGGTGCGCTGCCCCGATGGCGAGGTGGCCTGCATCGACTTTGAGGACGACCCCGCCGCCGTGCTGCCCCTGGCGGTGTGCCATGTGCGCGATGCGCTGTGTTACGCACATTCCACCGCGATTTACCTGCATGCCAGCGGTACGCTGGCCGAGGGGCGCAAGCGCTGGGCGGCATGGGTAGCGCAGGGCAGCACGGAGATGCGGGAGGTATTGGCGACCAGCGTTCGCCGCATGGGATGGATGCGGCATCTGCCAACGAGTCGCAAGCTGGGGCGGGATTTGCAGCGGGTGCGGGCGGCGTATGACTTGCTGGCCTGATGCATCCAAGGTGCTACCAGGTGAGCCGCAGGCGTAACCCGACAGGCAACGCCCGTAGAGAAAAGGTCGGATTACGCTGTGCTCACCCGACCTGCGAGGCTAGAGGCTATCCAAACATGAGTGGGTCGCACCATAGATTTGCCTGTGCGCGACCCTTTTAATGTGGGCGTTCAGCTGCAAAACTTGCGCTTCCCGAAGCTCATCCGTGTGAAGATTCAGCGGTTGATCTATATCGTCAATAAAGACGGCGAATCTAGGAGAAATGGGATAGTAGATCGCCATGTGTATAGGCGGCAAACCATCACCTTTTCCGTAGAGGTTTACAACGGGTTGATCGCCCGTGATGAAGGGGCGGTCAGTGTTGTTCCGAACCACTCGTACTGGGGCGCTTGCTCGGGCGGCATAAATAGAAAACCCCACATTCGCAGCGTAGATGTGGCTTTGGATATTCCAAGAATTCGAGGTGAGGTACTCGCTCTCATCCATCATTTTCATGCGAGACAGCACCCGCTCCTTAAGACCTTTCGTCCGGAACATCTGAACCGCGAGGAAGTAGCAGAAATGAAGGAGTTCCGAGCCATCTGGCAGTATCTGAATGTCGCCGCTTCGTAGCGCGTTGAGTGTTTTCAGCGCTCTCGCTTCGACACGTGCGTGGTAGTCCTCCTCTGCCTGTATCTGGTCCTTACGTACTGCTGCCTCGGAGCCGATACCACTGGCGATACCATCACTCGTGGAACGAGGGCGATGCTCAACTGAGAACATTCGAACAAAGTTCTCAAGTGCTGCTCTTGATTGCTGGGGTGACGATTCGATCAAGCGCTCAAGCAGTGCGATATCTCCAGCCGTCAATGTGTTGAGCTTGTAGAAATCTGTCTCAACCGCCGCATGCCTCGGATTCAACTTGAAGATTCTCTCTGGATCACGGCAGTAGAGTTGGCCCCCATTCGTCCAAGCTTCAAGGTAGTGCCGCCAAACATGGTGTTGGCGTCGCGTTACTTGACGTGTCATGAGTCCCCCGCAGTACCTTCGCGCATGCTAAAGACCGGGCGAATCAATACCGCTCAGGCTATTGCGGTGGAGGTTTCGCACACAGCATCCAGCACCACCTCCGTCGCCACATCCGCCCCCAGGTTCACCAACCGCTTGCGCATGCAGATCACCGCCTTGTCCTTGCTCAACAAAATTGCCCGGTGCGCCGCCGCCAGGTCGATGAACTTCTGGTCGTCCGCGTCCTTGCATACGTAGGCCACCTTGGGTGCGATGCCTACCAGACGTGCCTGCGCATCAAACGCTGCCAGCACCTGTACGGCATTCACGCGGTAATAGTCCATGCGCTCTGCGATGTGCGGGTAGGCCAGCACACGCTCCAGCTCATCACGCATGACCTGCGTGGCAATCCAGGCCAGACGCCCCCGGGCCAGCAGCGTGCGAAGGGGGACGGTGCGCGGGTCGCTGAAGATCAGCAGATCCAGCGCCACGTTGGTATCCACCACCACAGGGCGCGCAGGCTCGTCCGCCGGGGCCTCGGCGGGCAGGGGCAGTTCAACCTTCATGGCCTGGGCCGCCGTCGGGGGCAGGCTTGGTAGCCCGGTCGCGCACAGCACCCTTGATCATGTCGAAGCGGAACATGCGGCATTCAATGGGCCCGTTCCACATGGGCACGCGGCGCGATTCCTTCAGGCGCATCTTGCCGGGCAGTTTCAGGTCGGGCGTGAGCATCCAGGCCGTCCAGCCGCTGTAGTTCTTCTTCCAGTGCGTGGCCAGCTGGCTGAAGAACTCGCCACCGTCTTCGGTCTGTGCCTCTTCGCGGCCCACGGCCATGCCCTGGGCGCGGTCAGCCGCGCGTTCGCTGGCGTTGCGGCCGGCAGTGCCGGCGGCGGCAATGCGCTCGCCGTAGGGTGGGTTGAGCAGCATCACACCGGGTTGCTCACAGGGCGGCATGCGCTGCAGGGCGTCGCCGCCGCGCAGCTGCACGGCGTCGGCCACGCCCGCGCGCTCGGCGTTGCGCTGCGCAAAATCAACCATGCGGAAGGCGACATCACTGCCAAACAGGGGGACAGCGCTAGTGCATATTGCACTTTCAGCTTCGTTTTTTATAGCACTCCAGACATGGGCCTGGAACGGCAGCAGTTTCTCGAACGCAAAGCGCCGCAGCATGCCCGCCGGGATGCGGCAGGCGATCTGTGCGGCCTCGACCACGATGGTGCCGCTACCGCAGCAGGGGTCGTACAGGGGCTGTGGGTTGTCGCCATGCGGGTCCCAGCCGCTGGCGGCGATCATGGCGGCGGCCAGGGTTTCCTTGAGCGGCGCGTCGCCCTTGTCCTCGCGCCAGCCGCGCTTGAACAGCGGCTCGCCCGAGGTGTCGATGTAGATCGTGGCCTCGTCGGTGGTCAGGTGCAGATGAATGCGCACATCGGGCCACTGGGTGTTCACATCGGGGCGTACGCCGCTCTTGTGGCGGAAGCGGTCGGCCACCGCGTCCTTGACCTTGAGGCCCGCGAAGTTCAGGCTCTGCAGCGGGCTGTGCTGGGCCGTCACCTCGACCTTGAAGGTCTGGCGCGTGGTGAACCAGATCTCCCAGGCCACATCGCTGGCCATGGCATAGAGGTCGTTCTCAGACCGGTACGGGCGGTGCGCCAGCTGCACCAGCACGCGCTGGGCCAGGCGGCTGTGCAGGTTGAGCTGCATGGCCTGGCGCCATGAGGCGCGCAGCAGCACGCCGCCCCGGCCCACCAGCAGGTCTTGCCCCGTGAGGCCGGTGATGCCATGCACCTCGTCGGCCAGAAAGCCCTCCACACCGGCGGCGCAGGGGAGAAAAAGTTGGAGTTGGTTCATGTCGATGGGGAGGATACGCGCTCGGACAATGCGTGGGAATCCGGCGTTCCCGCGCGGGCCAGCAGCAGCTGACGGATGGAGTCTGGGATGGGAGCAACCTTGCGGCTGGCCTTGCCGATGAAGACGATGCCGATCTTGCCGCGCGCCACCTCACGGCCCGTGGCCTTCTCGGTCATGCAAAAAACCAAGTCAAAACCGTAGCGATTGAAGTCCGCAGACGCCATCTCCACCCGCATGGTTTCGCCATGGAAACCTTCGGACTTGTACTGCGCCAGGATATCGCCCACCACGATGGACAGCCCGCCCACATCCGCCTCGGGGTAGCCGAGTGACTGAAAGAAGCGCACCCGCGCTTCGGACACCAGGCTGAGCAACTGCGCGTTGTCCAGGTGCCCGCCCTGGTTCACGTGGCTGATGTATATCTGCAGTTCGGTGGCAAAGCCGAAGTGCGGTGGGAGGTCGAAGACGATGCGGGCCATGGTGGGCTGCGGTGGCTAATACGGAAACAACAAAAAAGGCTGCGGCAGCGCAGGCGCGCAGCGCGCCATCTGCCGGAGTGACTACAACGCCTTGCGCAAATTCGCCGGCGCGATCTTGAGCGCCTCGCGGTACTTGGCAACGGTGCGGCGTGCGCATTCGATGCCCTGCTCCTTGAGCATCTCGGCGATCTGGCTGTCGGACAGCGGCTTGGCCGGGCTTTCGGCGGACACGAACTGCTTGATCAGTGCGCGCACGGCCGTGCTGGACGCATTGCCACCGGTCTCGGTGCCCAGGCCAGAGCCAAAGAAGTACTTCAGCTCGTAGGTGCCGATCGGCGTGGCCATGTACTTGGCCGTGGTCACGCGGCTGATGGTGGACTCGTGCAGGCCCAGTTCGTCGGCGATGTCGCGCAGCACCAGGGGGCGCATGGCCAGCTCGCCGTGGGTGAAGAAGTTCTTCTGGCGCTCGACGATGGCGCGCGAGACGCGCAGGATGGTGTCAAAGCGCTGCTGGATGTTCTTGATAAACCAGCGCGCCTCCTGCAGGCGCTGCTGCATGCCCTGGTGGCCTTCGCCGCCCTTGTGGCCACGCAGCGCGCCAGCGTAGATGTCGTGCACGCGCAGACGGGGCATCACGTCGGGGTTGAGCTGCACGATGAAATTGTGCTGGCCGTCCCGCCCGTTGGCGCGGCCGGCTTTGCGCACGATGACGTCGGGGATGATGATGTTGCGCTCTACGTCGGCAAAACGGCGGCCAGGGCGAGGCTCCAGGCGGGCGATGAGTGCCATGGCAGACCGGGTGCGTTCTTCTCCGGCCACGCCACCTTCGCTGCACAGCTGCGTCAGGCGGCGGATGTCGCGGCGGGCCAGCATCTCCAGCGGCTGCTGACAGATGCGCAGCGCGGTCTGCACGGTCTCGGGGTCGGCGTCGCTGTCTTCGTCGGCCGCCAGCGCGGTGAGCTGCAGCGTCAGGCATTCAGCCAGGTTGCGCGCGCCCACGCCCACGGGCTCCAGGCTCTGCAGCAGACGTTGGGCCATGGTGAAGCGGTGCACCAGTTCTTCGATCTGCTCCAGGTCGTCGGGCCCGGCCAGGCTGATGGCCAGCTCTTCAAGCGACTCTTCCAGGTAGCCGTCGTCGTTCAGCGATTCGATGAGAAAACGCAGCGCGGCCGTGTCCACTTCAGACAGCCGCAGCGACAGTGCCTGGCGGTGCAAAAAGGCGGTGAGCGATTCGTGCGAACGGGCCAGCTCGGTGGCGTCGGCCTCGTCGCCTTCCGCATCGTTGCGGGTGCGCGCCGGGGCGTCGCCACCCCACTCGGCGTCGTTGGGCGCCATCTCGACGGTGCCGTCACCGCTCCAGTCGGGCTCGTCGGCGCCTCCACCGGGGATTTCAGCCTCGTTTTGGCTCTCAGCGCTAGTACTGCTTGCGCTGAGAGCTCCTGAAAACATAGCATCATCAGCACTGTAGTCGTCGGCCTGCGCGGGCGTGTCGGCGGCTTCCAGGCCAAACTCCTCGCGCGGTGCTTCGTCGGCATTGCGTTCGAGGAACGGGTTTTCGTCGAGCATCTGCTCGACTTCCTGCGAGAGTTCGAGCGTGGACAACTGCAGCAGCCGGATGGACTGCTGGAGCTGGGGGGTCAATGCAAGGTGCTGCGAGACGCGCAGCGACAGTCCAGGCTTCATCACATGCGGAAATGCTCGCCCAGGTACACGCGGCGTACTTCGGCGTTGTCCACGATCTCGGAGGGCGTGCCCTGCGCCAGCACGCGGCCGTCGCTGATGATGAAGGCGTGGTCGCAGATGCCCAGCGTCTCGCGCACGTTGTGGTCGGTGATGAGCACACCAATACCGCGTGCCTTGAGGAAGCCGATGATGCGCTGGATCTCGATCACTGCGATGGGGTCGATGCCGGCAAAAGGCTCGTCCAGCAGGATGAAACGCGGCTGGGTGGCCAGGGCGCGAGCGATCTCGACGCGGCGGCGCTCGCCACCGGACAGCGCCAGCGCGGGCGAGGCACGCAGGTGGTCCACACGCAGCTCTTGCAGCAGTGCCGTCAGGCGTTCTTCGATGGCGTCGCGCGATAGCGGCTGGCCGTCATCGGCGCGCTGCAGTTCCAGCACCGCACGCACGTTTTCTTCGACAGTGAGCTTGCGGAAGATCGAGGCTTCTTGCGGCAGGTACGACAGACCCAGCCGCGAGCGGCGGTGGATGGGCATGTGGGCCACCGAGTGGCCGTCGATGCGAATATCGCCTGCATCGCTGCGCACCAGGCCCACGATCATGTAAAAGGATGTGGTCTTGCCCGCGCCGTTGGGGCCGAGCAACCCCACAACCTCACCTTTTTGCACCACCAGCGACACATCCTTGACGACCTTGCGGCTGCCATAGGATTTGGCCAGATGCTGTACCTCCAGGCGGCTACCCGCCTGGGAGTCAGGACCGGGACTCACAGCAGGCCCGCTCACTTGGCGCCGCCGCCAAGGCTGTTGCTGGGGCGCAGCGCCGGTGCGGGCGCGTCAGGCACTGGGGCCGGGGCTGCCGCGCCAGGCGGAGGGTCTTTGGGCGCCAGCACGGCGCGCACGCGACCACCGGGCGCTGGTGTGTCGCCCGCCGCGACAGAAGAGGCTGGTGCCTTCTGGCCATCGACGGTGAACACGTCGGTGAGGTTGTTGTAGACGATCACGGCGCCGGTGATCTCATCGTTCAGCACCGAGCCACGGTAGCGGCGGAGTTCGGCGCGGGTGATGAAGCGCACGTTATCGGCCTTGCCGTCGTATTCGATGACTTCGCTTTCGCCTTCGATGAACTCGTCAGGCGCCCCCGCCACGGTGTCGCGCTTTTGGCGGAAGAACGCCCGTTTGCCCGCCTCGGCCGTGACCACGCCGTACTGGTAGCCGTCGGCGTCCTGGCGCACATCCAGCCGCGCGCCGCGCAGCACGATGGTGCCCTTGGTCATCACCACGCGGCCCGAGAACACGCTGGTCTGCTTGAGTTCATCGTGGCGCAGGGCGTCGGCCTCGATGTTCATGGGCTTGGCACGGTCAGCCTTTTCGGCATGTGCCATGCCCGCGAGGCCGGTCAGGGCTGCGAGCACAAGGAGGGGAAGTAGGCGGTGGGTCATAGGGCACGAATCTTGCAATGATTGTAGCCACCCGATGGTACCCACCCCGAAAAAAAAGCCCGCGTCAGCGGGCCTTTGGGACAACTTGCCGACAGGGTCGGCACATCGTCAGGCTTTGCGTGCCGTGGCCGCCAGGTATTCGACCACCTGCAACACGGTTTGCATGCTGCCGGCCATTGTGCCGTCGGTGTAGTACTTGCCTGCCACACCCATGGAAGGCACGCCCTCAACACCGTACGAATCTTGCAGCTGCGAGGCGCGACGCACCTGGTTGGCCACGCTGAAGGAGCCGTAGACCTCCTTGAACTTGGCCGCATCCACGCCCTGCTGGGTCACCCAGGCCAGGATTTCGTCGTCCTTGGCGAGCTTGGCCTTTTCCACGTGGATGGCACGGAAGACCTTGGCGTGCAGGGCTTCGAGCTTGCCCATGCCTTCGAGCGTGTAGTACAGCTTTTGCTGGGGCACGAAGCTGGCGTTGAACGCCACGGGCACGCGGCGGATGGAGAGATCCTTGGGCGCAGCCTTGACCCAGGCGTCCAGCGTGGGCTCGAAGGCGTTGCAGTGGGGGCAGCTGTACCAGAAGAACTCGATCACATCGACCTTGCCGGCCGGCGCATCGGGGGCGACGGGCTTGTCCAGCCGCTTGAAGTCCTTGCCCTCCTTGAACTGGCGGGCTTGCGCCATCGCGGGGTTGGCCACTGGCAGCGTCAGGGCAGAAGCGGCAACCGCCGAGGCGGCGGACAAAGAAAACTCACGGCGTTTCATGACAAAGACTCTCCTGGTTCAGGTATGCGGGATGTGAGACATCCCTTTACAAAAAGTTCAGCCGTGGTGGTGGCGCTGTATGCGCAGGCCCCTGTTCACAGCCACAGGCCGATCAGCGCTGCACACGCACCAGCGCCGATTCCAGCCCGGCGCCATCGAGTTTCTCTTTAAGCACTTCGGCATCGTCACGCTTGGTGAAGGGACCGATGCGCACCCGGAAGACCGCCCGGCCATTTTGCTCACGCTCGCTCACGCGGGCCTCCCAGCCCAGCATGGCCAGCTTGGCGCGCTGGGCGTCTGCGTCGGCCTGGGTGCGGAAGGCACCCGCCTGCACAAAGTAGTCAAACGGGTCCACGCTGCCCTTGGCGGCTGCCTTGGCCACGGCCAAGTCGCCCAGCGGGTCTGCACCCGGCTTGCTCTCGGCCTTGGCCTCGGCTTTCGCGTCTGGCTTGCTCGCGGCAGGCTTGGCGGCCGATGCGGCGGCGCGCACCTCAGGCGCTGGTGCCGATGCAGGGGCTGACGCGGCTGCCGCCACCGCTGGTGCCGCAGGGCGGGCCGGGTTCTTGCCATACAGCGGCGAGTTCGGGTCCCAGTTCTTGTTTTTCTGGGACTCCGCTGCGTCCAGGTCGGCACCGCGGCCATTGCCCTTGTTCAGGAAGGGCACCGGCACCTTGGTCACGTACACGGCCACGGCCAGCGCCGCGCCCAGGCCCACGATGACCCCGACGATGAAGCCGACAATGGTCCCGCCCGTCTGTTGCTTTTTCATATTGGTAGTAACTGCTTACATTCTGGCCGGGGCCGACACGCCCAGCACGGCCAGGCCATTGTGCAATACCTGGGCGGTGGCAGCGACCAGCGCCAGGCGCGCCTTCTTCACAGCCTCGTCGTCCACGAGGATGCGCTCGGCATCGTAATAGCTGTGGTAGCTGGCGGCCAGGTCGCGCAGGTAGAAGGTCACGTCGTGCGGCGCCTCGCCTTCGGCTGCGGCGGTGAGCATCTCGGGGTACTTGGCCAGTTGCAGCATCAGCGCCTGGGCCTGCGGGCCTTCGAGGGCGGACAGGTCCACATCCTTGAGCGAAGCCACACCACCACCGCCCGCCTCTTGCCACGCACGCAGCACCGACTGGATGCGGGCATGCGCGTACTGCACGTAGTACACGGGGTTGTCGTTGTTCTGTGCCACGGCCAGGTCCACGTCGAAGGTGTACTCGGTGTCGGGCTTGCGGCTGAGCAGGAAGAAGCGCACCGCATCCTTGCTGGTCCACTCGATCAGATCGCGCAGCGTGACGTAGCTGCCGGCACGCTTGCTGATCTTGACCTCTTCGCCGCCCTTGACCACCCGCACCATGGTGTGCAGCACGTAGTCGGGGTACCCCTTGGGGATCCCTACATCGGCCGCCTGCAGGCCGGCGCGCACGCGGGCGATGGTGCCGTGGTGGTCCGTGCCCTGGATGTTGACGACCTTGGTGAAGCCGCGCTCCCACTTGGCAATGTGGTACGCCACGTCGGGCACGAAATAGGTGAAGGTGCCGTCCTGCTTGCGCATGACGCGGTCCTTGTCGTCGCCGTAATCGGTGGACTTGAGCCACAGCGCACCGTCCTGCTCGTAGGTCTTGCCGTTGGCTACGAGCTTGTTCACCGTGGCCTCGACGCGGCCGCTGGTGTACAGGCTGGATTCGAGGTAGTACTCGTCGAACTGGAGGTTGAACGCCTGCAGGTCCTTGTCCTGCTCGTTGCGCAGGTAGGCCACGGCAAACTGGCGGATGTTGTCGTAGTCCTCCACATCGCCGTTGGCCGTGAACTCGCGGTCGTCGGCCTTCACGGTGGCCTTGGCCTTGAAGGCCTCGGCGATGTCGGCGATGTAGTCGCCGTTGTAGAAGTTCTTGGCCAGCGGGTTCTCGCTGTCGGTGGGCCAGCAGTCGTCGCCGGGTTTGAAGCCCTTGGCGCGCAGCTGCGTGCTCTTGGTCAGCGTGTCGATCTGTACGCCTGCGTCGTTGTAATAGAACTCGCGGTGCACCTTCCAGCCCTGGGTGCTGAACAGGTTGCAGATGGCATCGCCTAAAGCGGCCTGGCGGCCGTGGCCCACATGCAGCGGGCCCGTGGGGTTGGCCGACACGAACTCGACCAGCACCTGCTGGCCGTTGCTGGCTTGGTAACCAAAGCGCTCGCCCGCAGCCAGCACCTCACGCACCACTTCCTGCTTGGCGGCGGGTTGGAGGCGGATGTTCAGAAAGCCCGGGCCCGCGATTTCAATGGCGGACACCCAGCGCTGAAAGGCGGGCGTGGCTTCGAGTGCGGTCTTGAGCTGTTCCCCCAGTGCGCGCGGGTTGAGCTTGAGGGGCTTGGCCAGTTGCATGGCCGCGGTGCAGGCGAAGTCGCCATGGGTCGCCACCTTGGGAGATTCAAAGGCCGCCTTGGCGCCAGCGCCGGGGGACAGGTTTTCCAGCTCGGCTGCGAGCGCAGCGAGCAATTCATTTTTGGCTGTGAGCATCGGTGGATTTTACGGGTCTGCCAGCAGCAGGGCGCCAGACGCGCCGCCAGGAGGCATCCCGCAGCCAAAGGCACAATGGGCCGCAATGCCCTTTCAACCGGAGATTGCGCGTGCAACCCCAGCCCATCCTGCTCTATCGGCGCCGCTGGACCCTGGTGTTTCAGGTGCCTTTTGTGCTGCTGATGGCGGTATGCCTGGCCTTCTCGCTGTACTGGGCGTCTGTATCGAACGACCGGCTGCTCACAGCCCTCTGCCTGTGCGCCGCATTCGTCTCGTTCTGTGTGGGCGGAACCCTGGGCCGGTCCGCCCTGGAGGCCTACCGGGAGCAAGACCCGGCGGTGGTCATTGACGCCACCGGCATCACCGATCTGCGCCAGGACGACCCGCACACCGTGACCTGGGAGGCCATGGAACGTGTGCACCTGGACGACTACGAAGGCGTGATCCTGGTCAAGTTGCGCCCCGGCCACCGGGACTCCGCACGGGGTGTGATCGTCAAGGCACTCAAACGCTGGCAGCAACGGGGGGATGTGGTGTTTGCCCTGGGTGGCCTGGCGCACGACCCCCGGCAGATCCACAAGGCACTGAAAGCCTTTCATGCAGCCGCGGCCACCAGGCCACGCGCAGGGTTGTCATGACTTGTTCGCGTTGTCGCAGGCCATGTTCTATGGTGCAATGCCACCGGGACCCCCCATAACGCATTCACACCAGGAGATTCCATGAAAAAGCTTCTTTCCCTGACTGCACTCGGCCTGGCGCTGACACTGGGCTTTGGTGCCCACGCCGCCGAAGACGCCAAGGCCCCTACCAAACAGCAATCGAAAATGGCGACCTGCAACAAGGACGCTGGAGACATGAAGGGCGACGAGCGCAAAGCCTTCATGAAGACCTGTCTGAGCAACAAGCCCGCCACCCAGCAAGACAAGATGAAAACCTGCAACGCCGATGCCAAGGCCAAGACCCTCAAGGGCGACGAGCGCAAGGCCTTCATGAGCGATTGCCTGAAGAAGTGAAGTAAGTTCATACCCGGTGCAGCGCCACCGGCTCAGACAAAGAAAAGCCCGCCGGCATCAAGCCGGGCGGGCTTTTTTTATCGGGGGGGTATTTGCGCTTACCAGCCGCGCGCCCAGAACACCGCAATCACAGCCACCACGGGCAGCACATGCGACTGGATCATCACCAGGCGGCGGACCCGCGCGACCTCTGCGGCGGGCGGCAGCGCACCGGTGCTGCGCAGGTTCTGGCGCCAGCGGCGGAACGCGGCCGAGGGCACAAACGACAGCAGGACCATGGCCAGCACCAGGGTGATCTTGATGTGAAAAAGGGGCTGCGACAGGTACCAAGAAGCGCCCTTCACGCCCCAGATCAACCGGGCCACACCGCTCCCAATCATGACCGCACCGGCCACACCGTAGATCACATCCAGTCGGGCCAGGCGCTCGACCACGGCGGCGTTGAGCCACTCGATACGGCACAGCGCCGCCTGGCTGGACAGAAAAACCACAAAGGTCAGGATGGCCAGAAGGTGAAAGGCAGCCAGGATGGCTTCGAGGGTCATGGTGAGGATTCCTTGTAGCGCCCGAGGCCACTGCGCCGCGCCAAGCGCTCACAGTGCCGTCCGGCAGGGCCACCATTGTGCGCGATGGCGTGGGCTCAACGCGCTCAAAGAAAAACGGCGCGGGCCCGAAAGCCCGCGCCGCAGAGAGCGCTGTTGCAGCAGGTGCCAGCGATCAGGCCACGGTGCGCGCCACCGTCGCCACAGGCACATCCACCGGCACCACGGGGGCCGAGGCCGCAGGCGCTGCGAGCGGCAGCGGATGGCCGTTCATCGCCGCGTCCAGGCGGTCCTGGTCCAGCGCGTTCTCCCAGCGGGACACCACCACGGTGGCCACGGCATTGCCGATGAAGTTGGTCAGCGAACGGCATTCGCTCATGAAACGGTCCACACCCAGAATCAGCGCCATGCCAGCCACGGGCACTTCGGGCACCACCGCCAGGGTGGCGGCCAAGGTGATGAAGCCCGCGCCCGTAACACCCGCCGCGCCCTTGGACGACAGCATGGCGACGAGCAGCAGCGCCACCTGGTGGCCCAGCGTCAGTTCGGTGTTCGTAGCCTGGGCAATGAACAGTGCGGCCAGCGTCATATAGATGTTGGTGCCGTCCAGGTTGAACGAGTAGCCCGTGGGCACCACAAGGCCCACCACCGACTTGCTGCAACCGGCCTTTTCCATCTTTTCCATCAGCGATGGCAGGGCGGATTCGGACGACGAAGTGCCCAGCACCAGCATCAGCTCGGCCTTGAGGTAGCGGATCAGCTTGAACACCGAGAAGCCACACAGGCGCGCCACCAAGCCCAGGATCACCACCACAAACAGCAGCGAGGTGACATAGAACGAGCCCACCAGCCACGCCAGATTGACCAGCGAGCCCAGACCAAACTTGCCAATGGTGAACGCCATGGCGCCAAACGCCCCCAGGGGCGCGGCCTTCATCACGATGCCCACCACCTTGAACACGGGCGTAGTCAGCGCGTCCAGAAAGTTCAGCACCGGACGGCCTGCCTCACCCACCATCGCCAGGCCAATGCCGAACAGCACGGCCACCAGCAGCACCTGCAAGATGTTGTCGCCCACGAACGGGCTCACCAGCGTCTTGGGGATGATGTCCATCGCAAAGCCCGTGAGCGTCATCTCATGCGACTTGGCCACGTAGCCCTTCACAGCCGTCTGGTCCAGGTCGGCCACATTGATGTTCATGCCCGCGCCGGGCTGCACCACGTTGGCCACCACCAGGCCGACCACCAGGGCCAGCGTTGAGAAGAACAGGAAGTACGCCATGGCCTTGCCGAACACGCGGCCCACGGTGGAGAGCTGCGACATGCCAGCGATGCCGGTCACGATGGTCAGGAAGATCACCGGAGCGATGATCATCTTGACCAGCTTGATGAACGCGTCACCCAGCGGCTTGAGCGCCTCGCCGTAGGACGGCTCGAAATGGCCCAGCAGAACGCCCAGGACGATGGCGAACACCACCTGGAAGTACAGTTGCCGATAGAAAGGCAGCTTCAAGGTCGAGGCTGCGGGAGCGGAATGGTTGTGCATGGAACGGGTCTCCTGGGGTCACGGGTCTGCACCACCGGGGTGCCTCCGGCGCGCGTCAAGGGTGCCGTTTGTACCGCTGCACTTTGTTTCAGCCGATAACCTATTGGTATTAGTCGAGAGCGGCTTCATAGGAGAACGCGTGCACCAAATCAGGGTAACTACTTAGTCCCCAGCCTGGTGCAGCACACTCCCACCCGCACCCAATTGGCCTTGGTGCCGCACAACCACCCCACTGGATTCCCATGCCCACACCCCGCCTTCGCCAGTTCTGGACGCTGCTCATCCTGCTAGCAGGCACGGTGGCCAGCATGTTCGCGGCCGGCCAGTGGGCCTGGCACCGGTCCTTGCTGGACGAAAGCGAGAGCGTGCAGCGCCAGCTGGCCCTGTACGGGCAGACGCTGGCCCAGCGCATCGACCGCTACCGCACCCTGCCCGAGGTGCTGGCCCTGGACGCGCAACTGCAGGACGCCCTGCGCCGCACCCTGAGCACCGACGAGGTAGCACAACTCAACCGCAAGCTGGAGCAGGCCAACGGCGCCAGCCAGTCCTCCACCCTCACCTTGCTCAACCGCGACGGCCTAGCCGTGGCCGCCAGCAACTGGCGCACGGTCACCAGCAACGTGGGCGTGGACTACAGTTTTCGCCCCTACGTGCAGCAGGCGCTGGCCCAGGGGCGCGGCAGCTTCTACGGCATTGGCGTGACCACGGGCGAGCCGGGCTACTTCCTGTCGCAGGCCATCCGTGACGACAGCGGCCACATCCTGGGGCTGGTGGCCATCAAGATTGCGCTGCAGGAGCTGGAGCGCGAATGGCTGCAGACACCCGACATCGTGCTCGCGTCGGACGCGCATGGTGTGGTCTTTCTCGCCAGCCAGGACGCCTGGCGCTACCGCCTGCTGGAGCCGCTCGACGACGAAGAGCGCCGCGAGCTGAACGCCACCCGGCAGTACTCCGACCAGCCGCTGCGCCCGCTCGACGTCCGCGTGGACGACCGCCTGGACAACGGCGGGCGGCTGGTGCGCGTGCAACCGTCCGCCGACATGCCCGCCCCGCCCGGCCGCATGCTGTGGCTGACCCAGCCCCTGCCCGGCACGCCCTGGCAACTGCACCTGGTGCACACCACCCACAGCAGCATTGCCGACAGCCGCTGGGCGGCCGCAGCCGGGGGCGGCGGCTGGCTGGCTCTGTCGCTGCTGGTGCTGTTTGTGCGGCAGCGCCAGCGCCTGGCCCGCCTGCGCCAGCGCAGCCGCCAGGAGCTGGAGACCGTGCTGCAACAGCACGCGCAGGAGTTGCGCACCGCGCAGGACGGCATCGTGCAGGCGGCGCAGCAGGCCGACATGGGCCTCTCCCGCAGTCTGGAACACCTGCCCCAGGGGGTGGTCATCATCGACGCCGACCTGAAGCTGGTGGCGTGGAACTCGCGCTATGTGCAGCTGTTCCGCTACCCCGCCGACCTGATGCAGGTGGGCCGCCCCATTGAAGACCTGATGCGCCACAACGCACGCCGGGGCCTGCTGGGCCCGGGCCCGGTGGAAGAAGCCATCGAACGCCGCCTGGCCCACCTGCGCAGTGGCACCCCCCATCTGCACGAAAGCGCCAAGGACGACGGCACGGTGCTGGAGATCCGGGGAAACCCGCTGCCCGAGGGCGGCTTTGTGACCAGCTACGCCGACATCACCAGCTACAAGAACGCCGCACGCGAGCTGCGATCGCTGGCCGACGCGCTGGAGCAGCGCGTGGCCGACCGCACCCGCGACCTGGATGCCGCGCGGCGCGAGGCCGAGCAGGCCAACCGCTCCAAAACCCGCTTTGTGGCCGCCGCCGTGCACGACCTGCTGCAGCCCCTGAACGCCGCGCGCATGTTCACCTCGCTGCTGCGCAGCCATCTGCCGGGCGACGCCGAACGGCACGCCGTGGACAGCATCGACGGCGCCCTGGCAGCGCAGGACGCCATCCTCAACAGCCTGCTCGACATCTCGCGCATGGAGTCGGGCCAGTTCGACGTGCACATCCACGACGTGGCGCTGGGCCCGCTGCTACAGGTGCTGGGCCACAACTTTGGCGTGCTGGCCGAAAGCCAGGGCCTGCAACTGCGCTGCGTGCCCACGCGCGCCGTGGTCCGCACCGACGACAACCTGCTGCGCCGCATCTTGCAGAACTTTGTCTCCAACGCCATCCGCTACAGCCGGCGCGGGCGCATCGTGGTGGGCTGCCGCAGGGTGGGCGACCACCACCTGCGCATCGAGGTGCACGACCAGGGCCCCGGCATCCCCGAGGCATTGCAGCGCGAGATCTTTGAAGAATTCCGCCGCCTGGACGAAGGCCGCGCCGACGACCGGGGCGCAGGCCTGGGCCTGGCCATCGTCGAACGCCTGGGCCGCTTGCTGGGGCACGAGATTGGCCTGCGCTCGCAACTGGGGCGCGGCAGCCTGTTCTGGGTGTGTGTGCCGCTGGGCAACCCCGTCGCCGCGCAGCAGGCTGCGCCCCCCGCCACCACGCAGCAACCCGCCGACGACGCCCCCCTGCAAGGCAGCAGCGCCTGGGTCATTGATGACGACGGCCCTACCTGCGCCGCCACGCAGGCCCTGCTGCAGCGCTGGGGCTGCACGGTGCCACTGGCCGCTGGCGCGCCCGAGGCCCTGGCCGCCGCCCAGCCCGGCCAGGCGCCGCAGCTGGTGCTGCTGGACGTGCACCTGGGCGCCGGCCTCCACGGCCCTGAAGTGTTCGCGCAGCTGTGCCAGCGCTGGGGCCAGACACCCGCCGTGATCCTGGTCACCGCCGAACGCGATGCCACCCTGCGCCGCCAGGCCGCCGAACGCGGCTGGGGCTTTCTGGCCAAGCCGGTGCGCGCCCCTGCGCTGCGGGCGCTGGTGAGCCAGACGCTGCTGAGACAGGGAGCATCCCCCTGAGCCGCTGCGCGGCGGGGCGGCGGGGCGGCCCTTGCACGGCGCCTCGCGCAGGGTGCTGCGCCCGGTTGGAGAGGCTGCGCTCGTCGCTACGCTTTTAGCAGCTGCCAGGGCTTGTTGAATAAGCGACAGCGGCCGTTTTGATGCTGAGCTCCACCTCAGGAAGACACGCCGTCTTCCGTCTCCAGGCTTTTCACCAGCACCGCCGCCTGCGTGCGGCTGTAGCACGCGAGCTTTTTCAGGATGGCGGTGACATGCACCTTCACCGTGTTCTCGGCCAGGCCCAGCGCGCTCGCAATCTGCTTGTTCAGCAGGCCATCGGCCAAACACAGCAGCACGCGGAATTGCTGGGGCGTGAGCTGCGCGAGCCGCGCGGCCAGCTCGGCGTCGGCCTCGGAGCGTTCGGCCGCCATGGGCGGGAACCAGCTGCCGCCGTCGAGCACGGCCTGGATGGCGTCGCCCATGGCGTCGGCGGGCGCGGACTTGGGGATGAAGCCCGCAGCACCAAACTGCTGGGCGCGGCGGATGACGCGGGGGTGGTCGTTGGACGAGATGATGACCACGGGCAGCTCGGGGTATTCGCCGCGCACATGCAGCAGGGCCGAGAAGCCGCGCGTGCCGGGCATGCTCAGGTCCAGCAGCACCAGCTCGACTTCGGGGTGGTCCTGCAGCGCCTGGCCCAGCGTGGCGGCGCTGGCCGCCTCCAGCGTGCGGAACTGCGGCAGCCGCTCGCGCAGCACGTGCAGCACAGCCGCACGGAACAGCGGGTGGTCGTCAGCAACGAGGAGTGTGGGCGCGGTGGACATGGAGTGTTGTGCAGTCTGCCACGGGGGCCATCAGCCGCCGGCCTGCGGGCCTTTCCAGAACGCGGGCTGTGCGTACTGGTGCTTGAGGTGTTCGATCCACAGCCGCACCCGCAGCGGCATGTGCTTGCGCTGCGGAAACACCACATAGATGCCGTTGGGCGGCGCCGCAAAATCGTGCAGCACCTCCACCAGCCGGCCTGCCGCGATCTCGGCCTCCACCTCCCAGGTGCTGCGCCAGGCAATGCCGTAGCCCGCCAGGCACCAGTCGTGCAGCACCTGCCCGTCCGAGCAATCGAGAGGGCCGCCGGGCTTGAGGTGGATGACCTCGGTGCCACCGCCTTCGACCGGCATGCGGAACGCCCAGCCCCGTGTTTGCGAGGCCTCGCTCGACAGCGTGAGGCAGTCGTGCTGCACCAGCTCGCTGGGGTGGCGCGGCGTGCCGTGACGCTGCAGGTAGGTGGGCGTGGCCACGCACAGACGGCGGTTGTCGGCAATGCGCACGCTCACCAGCGACGAGTCGGGCAGGTCGCCCACGCGCACGGCGCAGTCATAACCCTCGCCCGCCAGGTCCACCACGCGGTCGCTGAGGTTGAGCGAGATGGTCACGTCCGGGTGGGCGGTGCGAAAACGTGGCACCAACGGCGCCACATGGCGGCGGCCAAAGCCGGCCGGTGCGGTGATGCGCAAATGGCCCGTGGCCTTGACGCCCCCTTCGGACACGCTGGCCTCGGCATTGGCCACGTCGGACAGCAGGCGCTGGCAGTCTTCCAGAAACGCACTGCCCTCGTGCGTGAGGCTGATGCGGCGCGTGGTGCGCACCAGCAGTTTCACGCCCAGGTGTTCTTCCAGCGCATCGAGCCGCCGCCCCATGATGGCCGGCGCCACGCCCTCGGCCTTGGCCGCAGCGGTGAGGCTGCCGCGTGTTGCCACCGACACAAACGATTCGAAGGCCTTGAGTTTGTCCATGGGCGCTGATTATGCGGATAAAGCGGAGAAGGGCCTGGTGACGGACTTGGGCACGGCCTGTGATCGGTTTTGAAGCCAAACAGGCCGCATGCGCTAGTGGAATATGCTTGAGCAGCTACATAAATGATAGTGAACCAGCATCACCCCCACTTCACACCAGGCGCGACTTGAGGAACCCCACGGTGCCATAGCGCTTGACCTCGGTGTAGAGGTCGCGCGTGAGGCCCTGCACCATGGCGGTGTAGGCGTCGGCCAGGTCGGGGGCGATGGTGAAGTGGTCGTAGTTCACGATCACGCCCACGCGCTCGCCCTGTGCGGCGAGCGGGGCGAGCAGGCGGCGCACCTCCTGCTCGATGGCGTCGATGGTGCTGGCGGTGTTGATCTGCAGCCCCGAGAAGTCGATGTGCAGCAGCTGGCGCGCGGCGTCCAGCTCAAAGCGCTGCACCAGCGGGCGGTTGAGCAGCTGCTCGCGCAGGCCCAGCGGGCCGGGCTCGAACAGGCGCAGGTCCATGGTCTGCAGGCCGGGGCTGATACGTGGCGTGAATGCCATGTGGGCCAGCACGTCGCGGTGCAGGTCGATGCCGGGCGCCAGCTCGATGAGTTCCAGCGCGCCGCCGCCATCCGCCTCGCCCGAGGGCACCAGGCGGAACACGCAGCGCTCGGTGACATACAACACGCGCTGGCCGCGCCGCAGGGCTTCGGCGCCGCTGAAGGTGCGGTGCTCGACTTCGCGCACCAGCTTGCGCGCGCCGCCTTCGTGCAGGATGTGCAGGTGGCCGTCCACCGCCTCCACCTGCAGCGCGCCGGCCGTGAAGGTGCCGACAAACACCACGGTCTTGGCGTTCTGGCTGATGTTGATGAAGCCGCCCGCACCCGCCAGGCGCGGCCCGAACTTGCTCACGTTGAGGTTGCCGTGCTGGTCGGCCTGCGCCAGGCCCAGGATGGCGATGTCGAGGCCACCGCCGTCGTAGAAGTCGAACTGGTTGGGCTGGTCGATGATGGCCTGCGGGTTCACGGCCGCGCCAAAGTTCAGCCCGCCGGCGGGGATGCCGCCGATCACGCCGGGCTCGGCCGTGAGCGTGACGAGGTCGATGATGCGCTCTTCGGCCGCCACGTTGGCCACCCCCTCGGGCATGCCTATCCCCAGGTTGACCACCTGGTGCGGGCGCAGCTCCAGTGCCGCGCGGCGGGCGATGATCTTGCGCTCGGTGAGCGGCATGGCCTCCAGCGTGTCCATGGGCACGCGCAGCTCGCCCGCAAACGCGGCGCTGTAGGGCTCGGCAAAGGTCTGGTGGTGGTGCGCGGGCTCGGTGGCCAGCACCACGGCGTCGACCAGCACGCCGGGCACCTTCACCTGCCGGGGGTTGAGCGTGCCGCGCTCGGCAATGCGCTCGACCTGCGCGATGACCACGCCGCCCGAGTTGCGCGCGGCCATGGCAATCGCCAGCGCTTCGAGCGTGAGCGCCTCGCGCTCCATGGTGAGGTTGCCGTCGGCGTCGGCCGTGGTCGCGCGGATGATGCCCACGTGGATCGGAAAGGCCTTGTAGAACAGGTAGTCCTGCCCGTCGATGGGCAGGATGCGCACCAGGTCTTCGGTGGTGCGCGCATTGAGCTTGCCGCCGCCGTGGCGCGGGTCCACAAAGGTGTCCAGGCCCACGCGCGTGAGCGTGCCGGGCTTGCCCGCAGCGATGTCGCGGAACAAATGCGTGATCACGCCCTGGGGCAGGTTCCAGGCCTCGATCTGGTTGTCCACCGCCAGCTTCTGGATGCGGGGCACCAGGCTCCAGTGCCCGCCGATCACGCGCTTGAGCAGGCCGGCGTGGCCCAGGTGGTTGAGGCCCCGCTGCTTGCCGTCGCCCTGGCCTGCGGCGTAGACCAGCGTGAGGTCGCGCGGGGTTTGGGTCGTTTCCCAGCGCTGGGCCAGCGCCACGGCAATGCTCTCGGCAAAGCCGATGCCCACAAAGCCGCCCGTGGCCACGGTGTCGCCATCGTGGATGAGCTGCACGGCATCGGCGGCGCTCACGATCTTGTTCTTGTGGGCCGCGTTGAGCGCGCTGGCGTCCAGGGGTGCCTGCATGGGTTTGTCTCCCGGTGGGTTTGTTGTGCGCGCAGCGTAGTGGGTAACGGGCGAAAGCACCATTCAGGGTGACTACGGACTGTCACCAGTTTTGCGTAAAAGTCACTGGTTTAGAGATTTTCAGCGTATTTATGTGGGCAAACATTTGCAATACAGTCTGTCCATGGCCTGCTGTTGCGGGCACCGTTTTTCATTGATCTCCGTTTTCACCACTCTTCTTGAGGCACCCCATGACCGAACGCACCCAAGTCCACGGCCTGCAAGTGGCCACTTCCCTGTACCGCTTTGTCGAAGACAAGGTGCTGCCCGGCACGGGGGTGGACGCCACCGCCTTCTGGAAAGGTTTTGACGCCATCGTGTCCGACCTGGCCCCGCGCAACATCGCCCTGCTGGCCGAGCGCGACCGCCTGCAGACCGAGCTGGACACCTGGCACAAGGCCAACCCCGGCCCCATCCAGAACATGGTGGCCTACCGCGGCTTTCTCGAAAAGATCGGCTACCTGGTGCCCCAGCCTGCCGACGTGGAGGCCACCACCACCAACGTGGACGACGAGCTGGCCACGCAGGCCGGCCCGCAACTGGTGGTGCCCATCCTGAACGCACGTTATGCACTCAACGCCGCCAACGCGCGCTGGGGCAGCCTGTATGACGCGCTGTATGGCACGGACGCCATCCCCGAAACCGATGGCGCCGAAAAGGGCAAGGGCTACAACCCCGTGCGCGGCGCCAAGGTGATCGCCTTTGCGCGCCAGGTGCTGGACGACACGGCGCCTTTGGCCTCGGGCTCGCACAAGGATTCGACGGGCTACAAAGTGGAAGGCGGCCAGCTGGTGGTGTCACTCGCCAACGGCAGCACCACAAGCCTGAAGGACGCGTCGCAGTTCAAGGGCTACCAGGGCAATGCCGCCGCGCCGTCGTCGGTGCTGCTGCAGCACAACGGCCTGCACCTCGATATCCAGATCGACCGCAGCACGCCCATCGGCCAGTCCGATGCCGCAGGCGTGAGCGATCTGGTGCTGGAAGCGGCCCTGTCCACCATCCTGGACCTGGAAGACTCCGTGGCCGCCGTGGACGCCGAAGACAAGGTGCTGGGCTACAGCAACTGGCTGGGCATCATCCAGGCCACGCTGACCGAGCAGGTCGCCAAGGGCGGCAAGACCTTCACGCGCGGGCTGAACCCTGACCGTGTTTACACGGCCCCCCAAGGCGGCGAAGTGCGCCTGCATGGCCGCTCGCTGATGTTCCTGCGCAATGTGGGCCACCTGATGACCAACCCGGCCATCCTGTGGACCGACGCGCAGGGCACACAGCGCGAGATCCCCGAAGGCATCATGGACGCGGTAGTGACCACGGCCATCGCGCTGCACGATCTGCAAGGGCACGGCGCCAACGGCATCCGCAACTCCCGCAAGGGCAGCGTCTACATCGTCAAGCCCAAGATGCACGGCCCGGCCGAAGTCGGCTTTGCCGCTGAACTCTTCGGCCGCGTCGAGAAGCTGCTGGGCCTTCCCGACAGCACCGTGAAGCTGGGCATCATGGACGAGGAGCGCCGCACGTCCGTCAACCTCAAGGCCTGTATTGCCGCTGCATCGAGCCGCGTGGCGTTCATCAACACCGGCTTTCTGGACCGCACCGGCGACGAAATGCACACCGCCATGCACGCTGGTCCTATGGTGCGCAAGGGCGACATGAAGACCAGCGCCTGGATCCAGTCGTACGAGAAGAACAACGTGCTCGTGGGCCTGTCGTGCGGCCTGCGCGGCAAGGCGCAGATCGGCAAGGGCATGTGGGCCATGCCCGACCTGATGGCCGAGATGCTCAAGCAGAAGATCGCCCACCCCAAGGCCGGTGCCAACACCGCCTGGGTGCCCAGCCCCACGGGCGCTACGCTGCACGCGCTGCACTACCACCAGGTGAAGGTGAGCGACATCCAGATCGAGCTGGAAAAGACCGATGTGAACGCCGAGCGTGACAACCTGCTGACCGGCCTGCTCACCGTGCCCGTGGCCGCCGCCCCGAACTGGAGCGACGCCGAGAAGCAGCAGGAGCTGGACAACAACGCCCAGGGCATTCTGGGCTACGTGGTGCGCTGGGTGGACCAGGGCGTGGGCTGCTCCAAGGTGCCTGACATCCACAACGTGGGCCTGATGGAAGACCGCGCCACGCTGCGCATCAGCAGCCAGCACATGGCCAACTGGCTGCACCATGGCGTGGTGACCGAAGCCCAGGTGCGCGAGACCTTCGAGCGCATGGCCGCCGTGGTTGACCAGCAAAACGCGGGTGACCCGCTGTACCAGCCCATGGCCGGACACTTTGACACCAGCATGGCCTACAAGGCAGCGTGTGACCTGGTCTTCAAGGGCATGGAACAGCCCAGCGGCTACACCGAGCCACTGCTGCACGCCTGGCGCCTGAAGCTGAAGGCAGCACAAGCGGCCTGATTCCCGATTGCAGGCAGTGCCGTATTCACGGCGCTGACCGCTCCACTTTTGATAGCTGCTAGCGCAATCAACATGTGCGCTAGCAGCTATTTTTATGTCAGGCAGTACTCCGGCTCACCTTGTTCACTTGTGTGAGAAGCGGCGACCGCGTTTGGGGCAAGCTGCGCCGTACACTGGCACCGACGCCCACGCGCTCACTCCTATGCCTGCAGCACCACCTACCCACCCCGCTCCGTCTGCCTGCCCGCTGTGCGGGCAGCCCAATCAGTGCGCTATCGCAGCGGGTCGCCCAGCAGAAAGCTGCTGGTGCATGACGCAGACCATCGACCCTGCGGCCTTGGCCGCTTTGCCACAGGAGGCACGCGGCAAGGTGTGTATCTGCGCGGCTTGCGGCGCGCCGGCACCAGACGCACAGCAACCCTCCGCCGCAGGCCACCCACCTTCGCCGATATGATTTGCGTTTTTCGCTGTCTTTACAGCGCGCGAAGGAACAAGACATGCCCACGTACCACATCGAAATGATGGAAGGCCGCACGGTCGAGCAAAAGAAGAAGCTGGTGGAAGAGATCACCCGCGTATCCGTCGAGATCCTGGGCGGCTCGCCCGAGTCGGTGGACATCCTGATTACGGACGTGAAGCGCGAAAACTGGGCCACAGGCGGCAAGCTCTGGCTGGAGCGCACATCCTGAGTGGTGCAGCCTCCCTCCGTCACTGACCCCGTGGTATCGCCTCTCTGCTGGATCGCTTTATGAGCACCGCTTCGGGGTCTCTGGCCGTATTGCGCGAGCGTTATGGCGAGCGCTACCGGTGGCTGTTGTTGCTGTCCGTGATGGTCGGCACCATGGCCTCCATCATGTCCTCCACCATCGTCAACGTGGCGATACCGGACATGAGCCACTACTTTGCACTGGGCCAGGAGCGCGCCCAGTGGGTCACCTCCGGGTTCATGGTGGCCACCACCGTGTCCATGCTCACCACCCCCTGGCTGTTGTCGCGGTACGGTTACCGCGCGACCTATGTGGGCGCGATGTTGCTGCTGCTCGTTGGCGGCGTGGGGGGCGGTCTGGCGCGCGACTTTGGCCTGGTGCTGGCAGCACGCGTCGCCGAGGGGCTGGCAGCGGGTGTGGTGCAGCCCATCCCGGCCGTCATCATCCTGTATGCCTTCCAGCCCCACGAGCAGGGGCGCGCCAGCGGCATCTTTGGCATGGGTGTCGTGCTGGCGCCGGCCATCGGTCCGAGCATGGGCGGTTTGCTGGTGGATTGGTTTGGCTGGCGCTCCATTTTTTTCATGGTGGTGCCACTCTGCCTGGCCTCCATCTGGCTGGCGTACAAGTTTGTACCGGTCACCGCCCCTGGAGGGGTTGAGGCCAATCGGCAAGGCCAGGCGCTGGACTGGCGAGGCCTTCTGCTGGGCACGGTGGGAACGCTGTGCCTGCTGAACGGCCTGGTGTCGCTGCATGGCGGCTCTCACGTAGAGGCGATGGGCTTGCTGATGGGTGCTGTGGTGGCCGTCGCCTGTTTCATTGCCTGGCAGCGCAGGCTGCTGCGCACCGGGCGCAAGCCGCTCATGGACCTGCGCCTCTTCCAATACCGGCAGTTCGCCATGGGCAGTGTGGTGGCATTCATCTACGGCACCGCCTTGTTCGGCTCTACCTATCTGTTGCCGGTGTTCATGCAACTGGGGCTGGAGCTGTCGGCATCGCACGTGGGCACCCTCATGCTGCCGGCAGGGTTCGTTCTGGCCGCCACCATCGCCATGGTGGGCCGATTGGCGGACCGGCAGCCCACCCATTTGTTGGTCAGCACCGGGCTCGGTTTGCTGGCCCTGTCGTTCGGGCTGATGGTATTTGTGGGCCTTGGCTCGTCGCTGTGGATGCTCGTCGCTTTTGCGATCCTGGGACGCATCGGACTCGGCTTCATTCTGCCCTCGCTGAATCTGGGCTCCATGCGCCCGCTGGACAAGTCGCTGATCTCGCAAGGCTCCAGCGCCATCGGTTTCTTGCGCATGCTGGGCGGTGCCGCCGGGGTCAGCCTGTGCGGCATCGTGCTCGAATGGCGACTCGGCGCACATGGTGCCTCGTTGACGGCCGGAGCAAGCAACCCGGCGCGCATCGCAGCATTCGGTGAAACCTTTTTGATGCTGACTTTTCTGTGCGGGCTGGCGCTGGTGGCCGCCTGGCAGCTGCGCGAGGCGCGGGCAGATTGACAGCAGGCATACCTTGTCCTGATGCTTGAAGGCGGATGCGCGCATTGAGCACCCAAGCCTTTCAAGAAATCAAAGAAACGGAACCTTCGCCATGTGCCAACTCCTCGGCATGAATTGCAATGTGCCCACCGATGTGACCTTCAGCTTTACGGGCTTTGCGCAACGCGGCGGGAAGACAGATCACCATACCGACGGCTGGGGCATCGCGTTTTTTGAGGACAAGGGGCTTCGGCACTTCGTGGACCATCTGGCGGCCGTGGACTCACCGGTGGCCGAACTCATTCGCCGTTACCCCATCAAGAGCCGGAACGTCATCGCCCACATCCGCAAGGCCACCCAAGGCATGGTGAGCCTGCAGAACTGCCATCCGTTCGTGCGTGAGCTGTGGGGCCGCTACTGGGTCTTTGCCCACAACGGAGATCTGAAAGACTTCCGCCCTCGCCTTCATTCGCATTTCCGCCCCGTGGGCGATACCGACAGCGAGCATGCGTTTTGCTGGATCATGCAAGAGTTGGCCAAATCGCACGCCAGCGTGCCTTCTGTTCCAGAGCTGACGCTAACGCTCAAGGAACTCGCTGCCCGCATAGCTACTCACGGCACATTCAATTTCCTGCTTTCCAATGGACAGGCGTTGTGGGCACACGCCTCCACCCATCTGCACTACATAGAACGCCGCCATCCCTTCGGCGCTGCGCAGCTGAGTGACGAAGACCTCCAGCTGGATTTTTCGAAGGAGACTGGCGTGAACGATCAGGTGGCAGTGATCGTGACCAGCCCCCTCACGACCAACGAAACGTGGACGGCGTTCGGCAAAGGTGAACTGCTGGTGTTCGAACAAGGCCGACGGCTGCCTATCTGACGCAGACGATATATCGCCACTGAGAGAGGCTGTGAATATGGGGACGCTCGGAATGGATGCACTTTGGTTCTCGCGAGGTTCTATCGATCAGCGCATGCCGTATCGATTGAAGCGAGTGGGTCCATTCCGACAGTTAGATCTGGAGCTGTGCGGACTGCGTAGATGAGGGGCTTCCTGCGCTTGGCGGTCCGGTAAGTCCGATGCAAACCCAGCGAACTGCGGTACCACAAGCGTTGACCGGCCACAGCCCCTGGCGCATTTCGATGCCGTCCAAAAGCAAAAAACCCCAGTCATATCTGACTGGGGTTTTCTGGGCTGTAAGAGCCTGACGATGACCTACTTTCACACGGGAACCCGCACTATCATCGGCGCAAAGTCGTTTCACTGTCCTGTTCGGGATGGGAAGGAGTGGGACCAACTTGCTATGGTCATCAGGCATAACTTGGTGCTGGGCAGTTTTTGTGAACTGCCTGGCGAATTCATAGAGTCTGGAATCAGATGTTTGTGTTTTGACTGCGTCTAACTTGGCATAACAGACTTTGAGCTTCACGCTGGTTGCGTGTTGGCTATCAAAGTTATAGGGTCAAGCCGCACGAGCAATTAGTATCAGTTAGCTTAACGCATTACTGCGCTTCCACACCTGACCTATCAACGTCCTGGTCTTGAACGACTCTTTAGGGGGCTCAAGGCCCCGGCAGATCTCATCTTGAAACGAGTTTCCCGCTTAGATGCTTTCAGCGGTTATCTCTTCCACACTTAGCTACTCGGCAATGCCACTGGCGTGACAACCGATACACCAGAGGTGTGTCCACTCCGGTCCTCTCGTACTAGGAGCAGGCTTCCTCAAATCTGCAGCGCCCACGGAAGATAGGGACCAAACTGTCTCACGACGTTTTAAACCCAGCTCACGTACCTCTTTAAATGGCGAACAGCCATACCCTTGGGACCGGCTACAGCCCCAGGATGAGATGAGCCGACATCGAGGTGCCAAACACCGCCGTCGATATGAACTCTTGGGCGGTATCAGCCTGTTATCCCCAGAGTACCTTTTATCCGTTGAGCGATGGCCCTTCCATACAGAACCACCGGATCACTATGTCCTGCTTTCGCATCTGCTCGACTTGTCAGTCTCGCAGTTAAGCACGCTTATGCCATTGCACTATCGTCACGATGTCCGACCGTAACTAGCGTACCTTCGAACTCCTCCGTTACGCTTTGGGAGGAGACCGCCCCAGTCAAACTGCCTACCATGCACTGTCCCCGATC
>NZ_REFD01000001.1:405000-4132500 GCF_003688355.1 Acidovorax sp. 100
TCGCAGCCTGTCTGATCGAAGATTTCCTGAAAGCAGGTCGGGCTGGTGACATTGATCTCTGTGACGCAGTCGCCGATCACGTCTACACCAGCCAGCAGCAAGCCACGCGACTGCAGCACCGGGCCCAGCGCTTCTCCAATCTCACGATCCCGCGCAGACAGAGGGCGCGCCACGCCCTTGCCGCCAGCGGCCAGATTGCCGCGCACTTCGCTGCCCTGGGGAATACGCGCCAGGCAGAACGGCACAGGCTTGCCGCCGATGATGAGGACCCGTTTGTCGCCATCGACGATTTCGGGCAAAAACTTTTGCACCATCACGCTTTGCGCGCCGTGGCGATTGAGGGTTTCGGTGATGCTGCCCAGGTTGAGGCCGTCCGGCCCCACACGGAAGATGCCCATCCCACCCATGCCATCCAGAGGCTTGAGGATGATGTCCTGGTGCTCCGCATGGAAGCGGCGAATGTCTTCCGCATCCCGGGTGACCAGTGTCGGTCCGATGAACTGCGGAAACTCCATGATGGCCAGCTTTTCCGGATGGTCCCGCAGAGCGCTGGGTTTGTTGAAGACCCGGGCGCCATCGCGCTCCGCCTGCTCCAGCAGGTGGGTGGCGTAAAAGTACTCGCTGTCGAAGGGCGGGTCCTTGCGCATGAGTACGGCATCAAAATCAGCCAACGCTGCGCTGCGCTGCGGCTGGGCCTCGTACCAATGGATTGCATCCCCCGTGAGGCGGACGTCCTGCACCCGTGCGGTGACCTTGCTGCCGCGCTGCCAGGTGATGTGCTGCGGTTCGCAGACCGTGAGGGTATGACCACGCCGCTGTGCCTCGCGCATCATGGCGAAGGTGGTGTCCTTGTAGATCTTGAAGCTTTGCAGCGGGTCGGCGATGAAGAGCAGTTTCATGGTGTCGGGTCAAGAAATGGAGGAGGCCAGGGGCCCAGGCAGCCAAGGCGACTTACGCGCCGCTGGCCTGCGAACGCCTGTACTGTTGCACAAATAGCGCAATGCTGCCGGCCACCACGCCCCAGAAGGCCGAGCCCACCCCAACGATGACCACGCCACTGAGGGTGACGAGAAAGGTGATGAGTGCCGCCTCGCGGTGCGACTCGTCCCGCAGCGCCGTCGCCAGACCGTTGCCGATGGTGCCCAGCAGGGCCAACCCCGCAATGGCCACCACCAGCTCTTTGGGAAAGGCGGTAAGCAGCCCGGTGATGACTGCGCCAAACAGACCGATCGCCACATAGATGGCGCCGCATGCCACCGCGGCCGTGTAGCGCCGGCGGCGATCAGCGTGCGCCTCGGGGCCCATGCACATCGCGGCGGTGATGGCGCTGAAGTTGAGCGCAAACGCCCCGAAGGGCGCCAGCACCAGGGTGGCAAGACCCGTGAGAGTGATGAGCCGGGAGATGGGCAAGTTGTAGCCCGACGCCCGGATCACCGCCACCCCGGGCAGGTTCTGCGACGCCATGGTGACCACAAACAAAGGAATCGCCAGGCTGACGGCAGCCGCTACGCTGAACTGGGGCGCCGTGAAAACCGGCAGGGCCAGCTCCAGCTGCACCGCCGACCAGGCCATCTGCCCCTGGGTGGCCACGAACACCACCGCCATGGCGAGGGTGATGACCACCGCATACCGGGCAGCCAAACGGCGGCTCACCAGATACACCATCAACATCAGCAGCACCAAGGGCAATGCGGTCTGGGCTGCCGCAAACGCCTGCAGGCCAAAGCGGGCCAGCACGCCGGCCAGCAGGGCAGCGGCGATTTCCATGGGGATGCGGTTCATCACGCGCTCGAACCAGCCGGTGACGCCCGCCAGGGTGATGAGCAACGCGCTGATCATGAAGGCGCCGATGGCTTCGCCCATGCTGAAACCGCCTGCCAACCCCGCCGTGGCCAGCACGGCGGCGCCCGGTGTGGACCAAGCCACCATGACGGGCTGGCGCAAGATCAGCGAGGGCACCAGCGAACACAGCCCCATGCCCAAACCCAGCGCCCACATCCAGGACGTGATCTGCGCGGGTGTGGCCCCAAATGCCTGGGCGGCCTGGAAGACGATGGCCACGGAGCTGGTAAAGCCCACCAGCACCGCCACGAAGCCCGCCACCGCAGTGGAAAGGCTCAGGTCTTTGAAAAATTGCATGGGCGCGATTCTGGCACCGCGCGCGCCTGGCGCTCAGGCAAGCCGTCAGCCCACTCCAAAAGCTACAGTATTGATAGCATCTCAGACAATAGGCACTAGCGCCACAAGGCAAAAACAGCGCAAAACCAGCCCAAGGCACCCGTCCCAGGCCAGGGGGAGCCCCCTCAGCCCGTCAGATCTCGATCTTTGAGCCCAGCTCGACCACCGCGTTATTGGGCAGGTGCAGAAAGTCGGCCGCGCCACTGGCGTTGTGGTGCATTTGGGCAAACAGCTTTTCGCGCCAGGGCGCCATGCCGCTGCCGATGGTGGGGATGACGGTGTCCCGCGACAGGAAATAGCTGGTGGTCATGGACTCCAGCTCGCAGCCACGCCCACGCAGCAGCTCCAGCGCGCGGGGCAGGTCGGGGTCGTTCTTGAAGCCGTAATGCACCACCACCTGCCAGCAGTCGTGCCCCAGCGATTCGACTTGCAGCCGCTTGTCCAGACCAATCCAGGGCGTCTCGTGGTTGTGCACGGTGACAAACAGGTTTTGCTGGTGCAGCACCTTGTTGTGCTTGAGGTTGTGCAGCAGGGCATTGGGCACCGCGCCGGTTTCGGCCGTCAGAAAGACGGCCGTGCCATCCACCCGCGTGGGCGGGCTGATGAAGATCGACTCCAGAAAGTCCTTGAGGTCGATGGCGTCGGCACGCAGCTTGTCATTGAGCAGGCGGCGCCCTTCCTTCCAGGTCATCATGAGCGAGAACACGATGCCGCCAATCATCAGAGGGAACCAGCCACCCTGGAACAGCTTGAGCAAGTTGGAGGCGAAGAACGCCAGGTCCACCACAAAGAAGCAGCCCGTGGCCGCAATGCACAGCGCCAGCGGATACCGCCAGCCGTAACGGATCACGAAGAAGGTCAACGTGGTGGTGATCAGCATGTCCAGCGTCACCGCGATGCCGTAGGCGGCGGCCAGATTGCTCGACGAGCGGAACATGACCACCGCCAGCACGATGGCCACGAACAGCCCCCAGTTGACCAGCGGCATGTAGATCTGGCCCGTGTCGCGCACGCTGGTGTGCTGGATGTTCAAGCGCGGCAGGTAGCCCAGCTGGATGACCTGCTTGGTCACGCTGAATGCGCCGGTGATCAACGCCTGCGAGGCAATCACGGTGGCCATGGTGGCCAGGATCACCAAAGGCACCAGCGCCCAGTCGGGGGCCATCAGATAGAACGGGTTCTTGACGGCCTCGGGCTCGGCCAGCAGCAGCGCGCCCTGGCCAAAATAATTGAGGGTGAGCGCCGGCATGGCCACACCAAACCAGGCCATGCGGATCGGGCGCTTGCCAAAGTGGCCCAGGTCGGCGTACAGGGCCTCGGCGCCCGTCACGCACAGCACCACCGCGCCCAGAATGATGAAACTGGTGCCCGGGTTGGCCCACATGAAGCCCAACGCGTGGTGCGGACTCAGCGCCCACAAGATCTCTGGGTGCCCCACGATGTGCGACACGCCCAGCAGCGCGATGGTGACAAACCACACCAGCGTGATGGGACCAAAAAACTTGCCGATGCCGCCCGTGCCGCGCTTTTGCACGGCAAACAGGCAAAACAGCACCACCAGCGTGATCGGTATCACGTAGTGCTTGAAGTGGTCCGACACCACTTCCAGCCCCTCTACCGCCGACAGCACCGAGATGGCCGGGGTGATGACGCCATCGCCGTAAAACAGCGAGGTGCCAAAAATGCCCACGGCCAGCAACACGCTGCGCAGCTGGGGCTTGTCTTTGACCGCCTGGGAGGCCAGGGCCAGCATGGCGATGAGGCCCCCCTCACCATGGTTGTCGGCACGCAGCACCAGCACCACGTACTTCAGGGAGACGATGACCGTGAGGGTCCAGAAAAAGATGGAGAGGATGCCGTAGATGTTTGCGGGCGTGAACGGCACATGGCCGGACCCGAACACCTCCTTGACGGCATACAGCACGCTGGTGCCGATATCGCCATACACAACACCGATGGCGCCCAGCGTGAGCGCTGCGAGCGATGACTTGGAGCTTTGCACTGACCACCCCCGCGCACTGGGCCTGACGGGGTTCCGTTACTTTTGGGAACGCTATTGTGCGCCTGAGCCAGATCAAGCGTTTGGAGGCGAAACCCCATGTTGCAACGCAGCAACTTGCCCTTGGCAACCGGGCGCGGGCGTGGCATGCGGGCCACAGCCCTGCCCCGCAGGCCCGCTGTGCAGCGTCGCCGGGAGGGCGCAGACGTTGAGACCCGGTGCCCCCAAGACCCGCAAGGGGCCACAGAGACTCTGGTTTTCAGTCGTACACCTCGGCGTCGGGGTTGGTGGCCTCCAGCTCGTAGCTGGCCGCCAGCATCGCCAGCCGGGCCACCACGCCGTACATATAGAAGCGGTTGGGCGCGCTCACACCCGGGCGCACGCCAGGCTGGGGCATGTGGGTGCTGTGTTCAAAGGCCAGGGGCACAAAGCTCGCGCCGGGGGCGTTGAGGTTTTCATCCACACCCCGCTCGGCGTGCATGCGGTAGAAGCCCCCCACCACGTAGCGGTCCATCATGTAGACCACGGGCTCGGCCACGGCGTCGTTCACGCGCTCTTGCGTCAACACCCCTTCCTGGATGATGACTTCGCTCACCGGCTGGCCGTCCTTGATCACGGCCATCTTGTTGCGCGTCTTGCGGTTGACCGCGTCCAGCTCCTTGGCGTCGCGCACGGTCATGATGCCCATGCCGTAGGTGCCGTTGTTGGCCTTGACGATCACGAAGGGCTTTTCGTTGATGCCGTATTCCTTGTACTTGCGGCGCACCTTGGTCAGCAGTGCGTCCACGCTGGTCTGCAGCTGGTCCATGCCCGTGCCCTCGGCAAAGTCCACCTCACCGCACTGGCTGTACATGGGGTTGACCAGCCAGGGGTCGATGCCCAGCATCTTGCCAAAACGCTTGGCCACCTCTTCGTAGTTCTTGAAGTGGGTGCTCTTCTTGCGCACGCTCCAGCCGGCGTGCAGCGGGGGCAGCAGGTACTGCTCGTGGATGTCTTCCAGAATGCCGGGGGCGCCTGCAGTGAGGTCGTTGTTCAGCAGGATGGTGCAGGGGTCGAAGTCCTTGAGCCCCAGGCGGCGCTTGGTGCGCACCACGGGCTCCAGGGTCACGGTGTCGCCGTTGGGCAGCTCGATCAGCGTGGACTTCTTGATCTCGGGGCTGATGGAGCCCACCCGCACGTTGAGGCCCGCCATGTTGAAGATGCGCTGCAGCTGCACCACGTTGGACAGGTAGAACGTGTTGCGCGTGTGGTTCTCCGGAATGATCAGCAGGTTGCGCGCTTCGGGGCAGATCTTTTCGATGGCAGCCATCGCCGCCTGCACGGCCAGGGGCAGCATCTCCTTGGTCAGGTTGTTCCAGCCGCCCGGGAACAGGTTGGTGTCGACCGGGGCCAGCTTGAACCCCGCATTGCGGATGTCTACCGACGTGTAGAACGGCGGGGTGTGCTCCATCCACTCCAGCCGGAACCAGCGTTCGATGGCGGGCATCGAGTCGAGAATGCGCTGTTCGAGTTCGTTAATCGGCCCGGTGAGGGCCGTGATGAGATGCGGAACCATGGAAAGCCCTCGGGAAGCGATTGCGGTGAATTGTAGGATGTGGGGTCAGGCCGGGTTTTCGCAAGTCACCCCCGGCGCAGCCACGGCCCTGCCCCCCTACCGGCGCCAGAACGCCGGGGTCAGCAAGGCCATGAAGCTCAGAATCTCCAGCCGCCCCAGCAGCATGGCCAGGGTGCATACCCAGATCTGGAAATCGGTCAGCACGGCGTAGTTGGACGCAGGCCCCACGCTGCCCAGGCCCGGGCCCGCACAGTTGACGCTGGCCAGCACCACCGAAAACGCCGTCACCGGGTCCAGGTCTGTCAGCAGCATGACCATGCTCAGCCCGAAGACCGTGCCGCCATAGACCAGCATGAAGGCCAGCACCGAGAAGATCACCCGGTTGTCCACCACGGCATCGCCCAGCTGCACCGGCTGCACCGCGCGCGGGTGCACCAGGCGGTTCATCTCGCGGCGCGCCTGCTTGACCAGAATGAGCATGCGCACCATCTTGATGCCACCGCCCGTCGAACCGGCACTGGTGGCCACGCCCGACAGCAACAGCATGAACACGGGCGCAAACACGGGCCACGCCAGGTAGTCGACCGTGGCAAAGCCGGTGGTGGTGGCCAGCGACACCAGGTTGAACATGCCATGGCGCAGCGCATCCAGCGGCGCGTACACGCCCTTGGCCCACAGCAGCAGCGCCACCAGCAGGCCGCCGCCAATCAGGGTGACCAGCGTGGCCCGCAGCTCCGGGTCGCGCCAGAAGCCGCCCCACTGGCCCTTGCGAATGGCGACGAAGTACAACGCAAAATTGCAGCTGGCCACGAGCATGAAGAAGATGCAGATCGCCTCCAGCAACGGCGACTGGAAGTAGCCAAAGCTCAGGTCGTGCGACGACAGCCCGCCCAGGCTCACGGTGGTGAACATGTGCATTAACGCATCCAGCGGCGCCATGCCCCCGGCCCAGTAGGCCAGGCCACACAGCACGGAGAACAGCGCATACACCCCCCAGAGCCCCTTGGCCGTGCCGGTCATGCGTGGCGTGAGCTTGGTGTCCTTCAGAGGCCCCGCCGCCTCGGCCTTGAACAGCTGGCTGCCCCCCACGCCCAGCAGCGGCAGCACGGCCACGGCCAAAATCAGGATGCCCATGCCACCCATCCACTGCAAAAAGGTGCGCCACACATTCACCGACACCGGCAACGCATCCAGGCCCGCCAGCACGGTGGAGCCCGTGGTCGTCAGCCCCGACACCGCCTCGAAGTAGGCGTGCGTGAACGACAGCGGGTGCCCGGTGTAGTGCCCGGCCAGCATCAGCGGCAGCGCGGCCGACAGGGGCAACAGCATCCACACCAGAGAAACCAGCATCACGCCGTGGCGCGGCTGCAGCTCTTGCCGGAACAGCCGCAGCCGCCACCACAGCCATGCGCCCGCCAGCATCGTGGCGCCCATGGACAGCGGGTACACAAACCAGACGCCGTCGCGCGTCCACAGCGAGACTACCAGCGGCAGGCCCATGGACAGCGAGAAGATCATCACCAGAATGCCCAGCACGCGCAGAACGGGAAACATGTCCGTCATGGGGGTCTCGCGCAGCTCGGTGCCAGGTCAGAAAAAAGTCGCGCTCACGCGGAAGAGCTTTTCCACATCGCGCACCAGCCGCTTGTTGGGCAGGAAGAACACCACGTGGTCATTGCTCTCGATCACCGTGGCGCTGCGCGGGATGATGACCTCGGGCTCGCGCAGATCGGCAGCGGATGCACCCGTGGTTTCCGAAGCGTCAGGCAGACCGCGCACGATCAGGCCGATGTGCACATCGCGCGGCAGTTGCAGATCGCTGACCTTGCGGCCGACCACGCGCGAGCTCTTGCGGTCGCCGCGCGCCACGATCTCCAGCGCCTCGGCCACCCCACGGCGCAGGCTGTGCACAGCCTGCACGTCGCCCTGGCGCACATAGGCCAGCAGCTCGCCCAGCATGGCCTGCGCGGGCGACAGCGCGATGTCGATCTGCGTGCCGTGCATCAGGTCGGCATAACTGCGCCGGTTGATGAGGGCCAGCACCCGGCTTGCGCCCATGCGCTTGGCCAGCAGGCACGACATGATGTTGTCCTCGTCGTCGTCGGTGAGCGCGAGGAACAGGTCCACCTCCTCGATGCCTTCATCACCCAGCAGGTCTTCGTCAGTGGTGTCGCCCTGCAGCACCAGCACCTCAGGCGGCAGGGCAGATGCCAGCTCCACGCAGCGGTCCGCATGGTCCTCGATGATCTTGATGTGAAAACGCCCGCCCGCCTGGCTGAGCTGCCGCGCCAGCCGCAGACCCAGCCGGCCGCCGCCCGCAATCATGATGCGGCGCACAGGCTGGAGCTGCTGGGATGCCGGGCGGTGCAGAGCGGCCAGCACGTTGGCGATGTGCTCGTGCGCGGCCAGCACGAACACCTCGTCCCCCGGCTCGACGCGCGTGCGGCCGTCGCAGGCGATGAAGCGGTCAGGCTCGTCGGGAAAGCGCCGGTAGATGGCCACCATGCGCATCGCCAGCTCCGGCGCACTCTCGCGCAGCGCGCCGATGGAGTGCCCCACCATCGGAGCCCCCGCACGCGCCCGTACCGACACCAGGCATGCGCGGCCTCCGGCAAATTCGCGCACCTGCATGGCCTCGGGGTACTCGATGAGCTTGCCGATGTAGCGGGTCAGCGATTCTTCCGGGCAGATGATGCGGTCCACCGCAAACCCCTCGGGGCCCACCAGCCGCTCATGGGCCTCGAAGCCTGTGGTCCGCACCCGCGCAATGCGCTTGGGGATGTTGAACAGCAGCTGCGCGATCTTGCAGCACACCAGGTTGGTCTCGTCCTGCGCGGCGCAGGCAATCAGCAGGTCGGTGTCCTCGGCCCCCGCCTCGGCCAGCACGGCAGGCTCGATGCCGTTGCCCACCACCCCGCGCAGATCAAACCGCGACTCCAGGTCGCGCAGGCGCGCGGCGTCGGTGTCGATGACGGTGATGTCGTTGCGCTCGGACACCAGGCTGTCTGCCACGCTCTGGCCCACGCGGCCGGCGCCGAGGATGATGATTTTCATATGAAATAGGCCGCAAGCGCTAGTCGAACATGCGCCAGCAGCTATCGTTTCAGGAGCACATCAGGCCCGCACCTCACCTTCGCCCAGCACCACGTACTTGAGCGAAGTGAGGCCTTCGATGCCCACCGGGCCCCGCGCATGGAACTTGTCGGTGCTGATGCCGATTTCGGCGCCCAGGCCGTACTCGAAACCGTCGGCAAACCGCGTGCTCGCGTTCACCATCACGCTGGCCGAATCCACCTCGCGCAGGAACTGCTGGGCGTGCATGTGGTCGCGCGTCAGGATGGCATCGGTGTGGTGGCTGGAATAGCGGTTGATGTGGGCGATGGCTTCATCCACCCCCGCCACGATCTTCACGCTGATGATCGGGGCCAGGTATTCCTCGCTCCAGTCCTGCTCGGTGGCGGGCACCAGGTGGGCACCTGGCACCGACTGCAAGATGGCCAGCGACTCGGTGCAACCGCGCATCTCCACGCCCTTGGCGGCATACACCGCGCCGATCTTCGGCAAAAACTCTGCCGCCACGCCGCGTGCCACCAACAGACCTTCGCTCGCGTTGCAGGGGCTGTACTTGTTGGTCTTGGCGTTGTCGGCCACCTTGACGGCCATCGCGATGTCGCAGGGGTCGTCCACATAGGTGTGGCAGTTACCGTCCAGGTGCTTGATGACGGGCACCTTGGCATCGCGGCTGATGCGCTCGATCAGGCCCTTGCCGCCGCGCGGGATGATCACGTCCACAAACTGCGGCATGGCGATCAGCTGACCCACGGCCTCGCGGTCGGTGGTCTGCACCAGTTGCACCGCGTCCGGTGGCAGGCCCGCCTCGGCCAGCGCCTGCTGCACCAGCTTGGCCAGCGCCTTGTTCGAATCAATGGCCTCGGAGCCACCGCGCAGGATGCAGGCATTGCCGCTCTTGATGCTGAGGCTGGCCGCCTCGATGGTGACGTTGGGACGGCTCTCGTAAATCATGCCGAACACCCCAATCGGCACGCGCATCTGCCCCACGCGGATGCCGCTGGGCTGCTGCTTCATGCCGAGGATCTCGCCAATGATGTCGGGCATGGCGGCCAGCTGCTCGCAGCCCTCGGCGCAGGTCTCCAGCACCTTGGGGGTGAGCTTGAGCCGGTCCACCATCGGGCCCGCCAGCCCATTGGCCACGGCGCGCTCCAGGTCTTTGGCATTGTCGACCTGCAGCGCCGTCACGTTCTCGCGCAGCAACCGGGCCAGCGCCTTGAGCGCTTTGTTTTTGATAGCTGCTGGCGCTTTGGCCATCAGCGCAGAGGCCGTTTTTGCCTGGAGACCGAGGGAGTGCGTGTATTCAGCGACGTTGAGGGCGTTCATCCGGCGATTTTGCCGCACTTGGTATCGGCCCGGTGGGCGCGGGCCCATGGCTGCTTTACCCTCGGGCGTATCACCCATCCTGGCCCCGCCCGGCTACGCCATGACCGACACCGCCCACACCCAGCTCACCACCTTCACCCAGGCCCTGCAAGCCTTTGAACGCGGCGACCACACCGCCGCCACCCTGAGCACCCTGGCCCGCGAGCAAACCACCCTGCTGGACGCCCTGCCCCCGCGCTACAGCGATGTGCTGCTGAACCTGCTGGACCGGCTGGAATCGAGCGCGTTGTTCTCGGAAGAAAGCTGCTCGTTCAGCCAGAAGGATCTGGTGGCGAACTTGACGATGTGGGCAGAAAAAGCACAGGGCACATTGAACGCTGGCTGACCACTCCGGGGCCGAGCAACGCGACGGCCCGAGTGGCTGTTCGTTTCCCATCCCCTCTGTATGCGCCGAGGAGCGCAGCGGCCAGCGGGTCAGGGCTCGCGACTGTCTGAGCGCAGCGAGTTTGAGCGAGCCCCCGCTGGACGCGAGCACCGCAGGTTGCCCGAAGCGAAGCGCAGGGACGCAGACAGTGGGGCCGCCTTTCTTTTGGGTACTTTTCTTTGGCGAAGCAAAGAAAAGTACCTCGCCCGCCGGGGCGACAACCCGGCTCCCGCCGTGCGCACAGGCATGCCACCAAATCAGCGAGCAAGCCACGACAACCACTCCTAATTTAATAGCTTTCAGTGCTTATCTCACAGGCACTAGAAGCCAAAAATAATCAAACCTCCGCCCGCCCCAACCACTTCTCCCGCGCAATATAAGCCCGCACCCCCAGCCCCATGAACGGCTGCGGCGGCATGCGCGTCGGCCCACCCAAGGCTAAGGCATGCGCCAGCAACGGGTGGTCCTGCCCCAGCGCCAAATCCGCTGCCAGAGCCCCCAGGGCCGTGAACTTCACCACCCCCGCCCCATTGCACCCTGCAACGCCATGCACCTGCGGGGCCAGCCGCCCCCAGCGCGGTGCGCCATTGCGGGTGATGGCGATCGAGCCTTCCCAGAAATGCTCCAACGCCACATCACCCAGTTGCGGAAAACGCGCCGCAAACACGGCCGCATGCTCACGCCGCACGCGCTCGCGCACCGCAGGGCTGACGCGGAACTGCGGCGCATATTCAAAGCCCTGGCGCACCAGAATGCGGTGGTCGTCCGTGTAGCGCAGCGTCGCCCCCGTCACGGCGCTGGCGGGCGTCACGCCCCAGCCCTCGGGCGCGCCCAGGCGGCTGCGCTGCTCGGGCGTGAGCGGGGCTGTGAGCGAGCCAAAGGTGACCAACGGAAACGTCTCTGCCCCCCAGGCGCTGCCAAACAGCCCCAGCTGCTGCGCAAACCCATTGGCCGCCAGCAACAGTTGCGGCGCACGCACACGGCCCTGCGGGGTGTGCGCCACCACCTTGCTACCTGACAGGTCCAGCCGCTGCACCGGCGTTTGCTCGTGCAGGGTGACGTTGGCGGGCAGCGCATCGGCCAGGCCCCGGCACAGCGCGGCGGGGTTGAGCAGCACGGTGCCCGGCGTGTAGAGCCCGGCGGCAAAGTAGCGGGTGCCCAAGCGCGCGGCCAGGGCGTTGCGGTCCAGCAGCTCGTGCGCAGCCCCCAGGGCGCGCAGCTCATCCACATGGTGCTGCAGCGTGCGCTCGGCAGCGGGCGAGACGGCGCAGTGGTACTTGCCTGCGCGGCGCCATTGGCAGTCGATGCGGTGCTGCGCCACCAGCAGCTCCAGGTCGTTCATGCCTGCCGTGAGCAAGGCCTGGTAGTGCGCGGCCTGTCGCAGTTCTTCGAGCGAGCTGCCGATGTTGTGCGGCACATCGATCGCAAAGCCCGAGTTGCGGCCCGAGGCGTTGTTGCCCACGGTGCCTGCATCCACCACCACGATGTGTGCGTGCGGGCGCAGCTCGGCCAGGCGGCGCGCGGCGGCCAGGCCCGCAAAGCCCGCGCCCAGTACCAGCCAGTCGGCCAGCACCTCGCCCAACAGCGCAGGGCGCGGCGTGCGTGGGGGCAGGATGGCGGACCAGCCGTTGGTGGCGTCGTCGTTGGGAAGGCGCAGGGGCCGAGAACCCTGCGAGGGCCGCAGGGTGGCATCCACATGCGCCATCACCGCGCCGCGCTGGTCAGGCGGCACAGCTGCAAGGCCAGGCGCTGCAGGGCCTGCCAGCCGTCTTGCGGCCAGTCGGGCTGCTTGAGGCCTTTGACGATGCCATCCACCGTGTGGGCCGACTGCAGCAGGCGCGCCAGGGCCGCATCGCTGGCCTTGGGCAGGATGCGTTCAAACAGCCGCTCCTTGGGGCCCCAGATGCGGTTCTCGCGCAGCGCCATGGGCAAGGGGCGGCCAGCGTTCATCGCGTCTTTCACGCGCTTGAGGGCGCGGATGTCTTCGGCCAGCGCCCAGTGCACCAGCACCTCGGCCTCACCCTCGGCCTGCAGGCCGTCAAGCATGCGCTGCACGCGGGCCGTCTGCCCGGCCAGCACCGATTCGGACAGCTTGAACACGTCATAGCGGGCCACGTTGAGCACGGCGGCTTCGACCTGGGCTTGCGTCAGCTCTCCGGCGGGGTGCAGCAGGGCGAGCTTCTGGATCTCCTGGTGCGCGGCCAGCAGGTTGCCTTCCACGCGGTCGGCAAAAAACTGCAGGGTGCGCTGGCCTTCCTCCCCCGCGACCACACGCTGGCCCTGCGCGGCCAGGCGCGCTGCGATCCACTGCGGCAGTTGGCCGCGCTCGATGGGGTCGATCTGAATCGACGTGCCGTTACCCTCCAGCGCGGCAAACCAGGCACCGGTTTTGGTGGCTTTATCGAGGCGCGGCAGCATGACCATGGTGAGGGTGCTGTCGTTACCCCGGGCCAATTCGGCGATCTGCTGCAGCGCCACGCTGCCGTCCTTGCCGGGCTTGCCCGACGGAATGCGGATCTCGACGATCTGCTTGTCGGCAAACAGGCTGAGTGACCCGCCGGCCGCCAGCACCGCACTCCAGTCGAAATGGGCACCGGCCACGGTGTAGCTGCTGCGCTCGGTGTAGCCCTGGGTGCGGGCGGTGGCGCGGATGGCGTCGGCCGCCTCTTGCTGGAGCAAGGGCTCGTCGCCATGCAGGACATAAAGCGGCGACAGGCCCCGTTGAAGATGCTGAGAGAGTTGGGCCAGGGCGACTTGCATGCGGCAAAGTTTATCGCCTGGGCAGGCCCGGCATTGCGCAAATTGCCAGCGTATGCCCGCACAGTGCACAAGAGAGGTCACGAACCGATCAGCTGCGGCGCTGTTCATTGGCGCCCAAAGCCCTGAGAATTCCCCCGGGCGCCCGCGCCCTTCCCGCTCACTGCCATACCCCAGAAAGTCAGACCGCCATGCCCCCCACCGCCCTGCGCAGCGCCCAGCCCACCAGCCTGATCGGCGCCCCCACCGACATCGGCGCCGGCGCGCGCGGCGCCTCCATGGGGCCCGAGGCCTTGCGTGTGGCCGGCCTGCAGGCGGCGCTGGAGTCCCACGGGCTGCAGGTGTTTGACCGGGGCAACCTGAGTGGCCCCGCCAACCCGTGGCAGCCGCCCGTGGACGGCTACCGCCACCTGCCCGAGGTGGTGGAATGGAACCAGCGCGTGTTCGACGCGGTGTATGCAGAACTGCAGCTGGGCCACCTGCCCATCCTGCTGGGTGGCGACCACTGCCTGGGCCTGGGCAGCATCAGCGCCGTGGCCCGCCATTGCGCGGAGGTGGGCAAAAAACTGCGGGTGCTGTGGCTCGATGCCCATGCCGACTTCAACACCAGTGCACTCACCCCCAGCGGCAATGTGCATGGCATGCCCGTGGCCTGCCTGTGCGGGTTTGGCCCCGAGGCGCTGACCGGGCTGGCCCGCATGCCGGGCGGTGGCCCGGCTCTGCACCCCTCGCAGATCCGGCAGATCGGCATCCGCAGCGTGGACGCGGGCGAAAAGCGCTTTGTGCACGAGCAGGGCCTGGAAGTGTTCGACATGCGCTACATCGACGAGGTGGGCATGCGCCAGACCATGCAGCAGGCGCTGGCCGGGCTGGATGCGCACACCCACCTGCATGTGAGCTTTGATGTGGACTTTCTGGACCCCGACATTGCCCCCGGCGTGGGCACCACGGTACCCGGCGGCCCCACCTACCGAGAAGCGCAGCTGTGCATGGAGATGATTGCCGACAGCGGGCGCCTGGCCTCGCTGGACATTGTGGAGCTCAACCCTGCGCTGGATGTGCGCAACCGCACGGCCGTGCTGGCGGTGGACCTGGTGGAGTCGCTGTTTGGCAAGAGCACGCTGATGCGCGTGTCCTCGCACGGTCAGGGGCCGACGCTGAGCGCCTGAGCGCGCACATTCTTAGAGCAGCTCCCAAACCTCAGCGAAGCGGCCATGGCTGGGCGTTTCGCCGCAGGCAGCACGACTAGTAAGACTAGTACGACTAGGCGAGACAACAACGCCAGGGGAGTTCTGTGAGCTGCTCTTAGCGCTTGGCTGCTGCGAGCCGGCGCATGAGCTGCTGCACCAGATCCGTCCGCATGTCGCGGTAGAGCAGCGCCTCTTCGGCCTCCTTGGCCAGCGCAATGGTTTCGTTGTAGCTGATGTCGCGCTGCTGCAGCAGCTCGGTGTCCGGGATCAGCTCCACGCCGGTGGGCGTGCGCAGGCGGAACTTGATGCGCAGGCGCAGCTGCAGTTCGCGCACCTGTCCCGACGCGTTGAGGCCCACCACCACACGCTCCTGCTGCTCCTGCAGCAGGTCGAAAATGGCCTCTGCCGTCGGCATGCTGGCCGGGTCGCGCAGCAGCTTGAGCTGGCTACCCGATCCGTCGAGCGTGCGCTGTAGCTCACGCGCCAGCGGCGAGCTGGCAGGGGCCGCGATGTAGAGCGAGCCAAACCCGAACTCCGGCACGCCACGCAGCCGGAATCCGCAGGCAGACAACAGGGCCACCGGGGCCAGGCTGAGCAGTGTGCGTTTGTTCATGGGGTCAGACCACCACGTTCACCAGACGACCTGGCACCACGATCACGCGCTTCGGATGAGCGCCTGCGGCCTGGGCCACAAAGGCCTCGCTGGCCAGCGCAATGCGCTCGATCTCGGCCTTGTCGGCCTGGGCGGGCACATGGATGGATCCGCGCAGCTTGCCGTTGACCTGCAGCATGAGTTCGATCTCGTCCTGCACCAGCGCACCGACATCCACCTGCGGCCAGGGCGCATCGAGCAGGTCGCCCAGCGCACCGGCGTAGCCCAGGCCCGTCCACAGGCTGTGGGCGATGTGGGGCGTGGCGGGGTACAGGCAACGCAGCAGGATGCCAAAGCCTTCGATCAGCGCCACCTGGGCACCGGCCGAGTCCATGGCCTTGAAATCTTCGAGTGCGTTGATCATCTTCATCGCGCCGGAGACCACGGTGTTGTACTGCATGCGCTGGTAGTCGTAGTCCACCTGCTTGAGCACGTTGTGGATCTCCAGGCGCAGGGCCTTGGCCTCCTTGCCAAACTGCACGTCCTGCAGGCTGCTGGCACCGGCCACGCTGGCCATGGCAGCGTCGCGGTCGATGGCCGAGAGCTTGAGGCCGAAGTTCCACACGCGGCGCAGGAAGCGGTAGCTGCCTTCCACCGCAGCGTCGTTCCACTCCAGAGTGGCTTCGGGCGGCGCGGTGAACATGGTGTACAGGCGGGCCGTGTCGGCGCCGTACTTCTCGATCAGGTCCTGCGGGTCCACGCCGTTGTTCTTGGACTTGGACATGGTGCCCACGCCCTCGTAGTCGATGGGCGTGCCCACGGGCAACATGCCGTCGCCGCTGGTGGCTTCGTTCTTGAGCTTGGCACCGATGATCTTGCCGCCTTCATCGAGCACATGCTCCACGTCGTGCGGCCAGAAGTAGTCCTTGCCGCCCTTGGCGGTGCGGCGGCTGTAGATGTGGTTGAGCACCATGCCTTGTGTGAGCAGCTTGGTGAAGGGCTCATCGACCTTGACCAGGCCCAGGTCGCGCATGACCTTGGTCCAGAAGCGGGCGTACAGCAGGTGCAGGATGGCGTGTTCGATACCACCGATGTACTGGTCCATCGGCATCCAGTAGTCGGCACCACCGGCCACCATGGCGTCCGCATTCTTGGGGTCGCAGTACCGCATGAAGTACCACGAGCTGTCCACGAACGTGTCCATGGTGTCCGTCTCGCGGCGGGCAGCCTTGCCACACACGGGGCAGGTCACGCCCGCGTGGAAGCCTTCGTGCTTGTGCAGCGGGTTGCCCGAGCCGTCGGGGATGCAGTCTTGCGGCAGCACCACGGGCAGGTCTTTTTCGGGCACGGGTACGGCGCCGTGCTCGTCGCAGTGGATGATCGGGATCGGCGTGCCCCAGTAGCGCTGGCGGCTCACGCCCCAGTCGCGCAGGCGCCAGGTGGTCTTCTTCTCGCCCAGGCCCTTTTGCTCCAGCGCGTGGGCCACGGCGTTCACGGCTTCCTTGTACGACAGGCCGCTGAAGCTGTCGGAGTTGATGGTCACGCCGCGTTGCTTATCGCCATACCAGTCGTTCCACTGGTGGTAGTCAAAGTGCTCGCCATCGACCAGCACGACCTGCTTGATCTCGATGCCGTACTTCAGGGCGAACGCGAAGTCGCGCTCATCATGGGCGGGCACGCCCATCACGGCGCCGTCGCCATAGCCCATCAGCACGTAGTTGCCGACCCAGACCTCGACCTTTTCGTCGGTGAGCGGGTGCGTGACGAACAGGCCCGTGGGCACGCCCTTTTTCTCTTGCGTGGCCAGCTCGGCTTCGGTGGTGCCGCCGCTCTTGCATTCTTCGATGAAGGCCTGGAGCGTAGGATTGGTCTTGGCGGCATGGGCGGCCAGCGGGTGCTCAGGCGCCACGGCGCAGAAGGTCACACCCATGATGGTGTCGGCGCGCGTGGTGAACACGTACATCTTGCCGTCGCCGATCAGCGCGCCGTCATCACCCCGGATGTCGTGCGGGAAGGCGAAGCGCACGCCTTCGCTCTTGCCGATCCAGTTCTCCTGCATCAGCTTCACGCGCTCGGGCCAGCCGGGCAGCTTGTCGCCCGTCACAAAGCCCAGCAGCTCTTCGGCGTAGTCGGTGATCTTGAGGTAGTAGCCAGGGATTTCGCGCTTTTCCACGGTGGCTCCGGTGCGCCAGCCCTTGCCGTCAATCACCTGCTCGTTGGCCAGCACGGTCTGGTCCACCGGGTCCCAGTTCACGACCTGGGTCTTGCGGTAGGCAATGCCTTTTTCCAGCATCTTCAAAAACAGCCACTGGTTCCACTTGTAGTACTCGGGGTCGCAGGTGGCCACCTCGCGGCTCCAGTCGATGGCCAGGCCCATGGCCTGCATCTGCTTTTTCATGTACGCGATGTTTTCGTACGTCCACTTGGCCGGTGGCACGCCGTTCTTCAGCGCCGCGTTTTCGGCGGGCAGGCCGAACGCGTCCCAGCCCATGGGCATCAAGACGTTGTGGCCGTTCATGCGCAGGTAGCGCGTGAGCATGTCGTTGATGGTGTAGTTGCGCACGTGGCCCATGTGCAGCTTGCCGCTGGGGTAGGGCAGCATGGAGCAGGCGTAGAACTTCTTCTTGCTCGTGTCTTCCGTCACGCGGTAGGCGTCGGTGGCGGTCCAGTGGTCGTGCGCCGCGCGTTCGACGTCTTGGGGAGAGTATTTGTCTTGCATGGGAGCTCGGGGGTGAGAGAAGAGTGCAGCCGCAGGGCCGCGCTGCAGGGATTTTAGGCGGTCAGGGACTGGCACCGGCGTGCCAGCAGCCGGGGCGGGTCAGCGGGACGGGGCTGGAGACGCAGGCGACACAGGATTGGCCGCAGGTTCGGCCACAAATCCGATGCGCTGCAGCCCAGCCAGGTGGGCCGCGCCCATGACTTCGACCACGCGGCCATAGGGCACGGCAGCGTCGGCGCGCAGCTGCACCTCGGTGTCAGGGCGCTCGGCGCCAATGCGGCGCAAGCGCTCGGCCAGCGCAGCCTGCGACAGGGGCTGGTCATCCAGAAAGGCCTGACCCGAGGCGTCGACCACCAGCGTGACGAATTGCGGGGCCATGCCGGGCGTGGCGCCTTCGGTGCGCGGCAGGTCCAGCCGGATGGAGCTGGCCAGCAGCGGTGCCGTGAGGATGAAGATGACCACCAGCACCAGCATCACGTCCACCAGCGGCGTCATGTTGATGTCGCTCATGGGCTGCGGCCCGGTGGTGCGTTCAAGTCTTCCGAAGGCCATGGCGCGGTCAAGCTTCCTGGAGCTCAGGGCCGAGGATCGGCGGGGACAGAGGTGTCAATGATCAGCTCTCGCAGATCGCGCGCAAACCCTTCCAGGTCAGCCTCAATGCGACCGAGCAAGCGGCCAAATACGTTGTAGGCCAGCACGGCAGGGATTGCCACGGCCAGCCCAGCCGCCGTCATGACCAGGGCCTCGCCCACCGGGCCGGAAACGCGATCAATGGTGATCTGCCCCGCGCCTGCCATGGCGGTGAGCGCATGGTAGATGCCCCAAACGGTGCCCAGCAGCCCCACAAAAGGCGCCGTGGAGCCCACCGTGGCCAGCAGCACCTGGCCAAACTGCAGGCGTCCCAGCACATCGTGCAGGGCATCGCGCAGCACCCGCGTGAGCCGCTGCGACAGGCTGCCAGCCGTGGCCAGCGTGGACTGGGCTATGCTGTCGTGATTCGCTATCAAATTTGCAGCAACCACCAAAGGAAGCACTAGCGCATCCCGGTCAAAAGACTGCAAACGTTGCTGCGCGAGGGCCAGCGAGGGCGCCTGCCAGAACGCGGCCGTGCAGCGGGCCACGTCGGCACTGGCGCGGCGCATGAGCCGCAGCTTCCACACAATGACCACCCAGCTTGCCACCGACATGGCCAGCAAGACCAGTGCCGCGCTTTGCGTCACGGCATCACCCTGGCGCCACCAGTGGAGCGCGTCCATGGGAGTCGGCGGATCAGTGCAAGCCCAGCACGTCGAACATGTCGAACATGCCAGTCTTGTGGGCCGCCAGGAAGCGTACAGCGCGCAAGGCGCCCTGCGCATACGTGGCGCGGCTGGAGGACTTGTGCGTGACCTCGATGCGCTCGCCGATGCCCGCAAACAGCACGGTGTGGTCGCCCACGATGTCGCCACCACGGATGGCAGCAAAGCCGATGCTGGAGGGGTCGCGCTCGCCCGTCACGCCTTCGCGGGCGTACACGGCGCAGTCCTTGAGGTCGCGGCCCAGGGCCTCGGCAATCACCTCGCCCATCTTGAGCGCGGTGCCCGAGGGTGCATCGACCTTGTGGCGGTGGTGGGCTTCGATGATTTCGATGTCGTACCCCGTGGCCATGGCCTTGGCGGCCATCTGCAGCAGCTTGAGCGTGACGTTCACACCCACGCTCATGTTGGGCGAGAACATGATGGCGGTGCGCTGTGCGTAGGCGTCGAGTTCGGCCTTTTGTGCATCGGTGAAGCCGGTGGTTCCGATGACGGCCTTCACGCCCAGCTGGCTGCACACGGCCAGGTGGGCCAGCGTGCCCTCGGGGCGGGTGAAGTCAATGAGCACATCGGCGTTCTTCAGGCCGGCCGCCACGTCGGCCGTGATGGCCACACCGCTGGCGTAGCCCAGAAAGGCAGTGGCGTCCGAGCCGATGGCCGGGCTGGCGGCCACATCCAGTGCACCGGCCAGCACGCAGTCGTCGCTGGTGCGGATGGCCTCGATCAGCATGCGGCCCATGCGGCCCGAAGCCCCGGCGACGGCTACACGGAGGGGGGATGCCGCGGGAGCCGCAGGCGAAGAAGTCGCGGTCATGAAAAGATCCTGTTCATTGATAGGGCAGCCAGCGCACCGGGCTCACTGCCAGGGCCGCAAGGTTCAGCGCGCGGGCGCTTCAAGCGGCGGGTAACTGGTGGCGGCAGGCAATGCCGGCGGTGTGGCCGCTGCTGGCGCGGGGCGCTCCTTGACCGGGTACTTGGCCAGTTGCTCCGGCGTGGCTTCCAAAGCCGGCACCTTGCCCTTGGCACCGTCGCGCGCACCCAGCGTGGCGACGAACTCGGTCTCGGTCGGCATTTCATCGCCTTCGGAGCGCTCCAGGGCATCGCCCTTGAAGAACACGGTCAGCTTGCGGGTCTGAATCTCTTCGCCAGGGCGTTTGAGCGTGAACACGTACTCCCAGCGGTCCGCATGGAACAGGCTGGTGACCAGCGGCGTCCCGAGAATCTCACGCACTTGCTGGCGGCTCATGCCGGGCTGCAGGGCTTCGACCTGCTCGCGGGACACGAAATTGCCCTGCACCACGTCCACCCGGTAGGGCTTGACGATGTTGGCGATGCGGCTGCTGGCGCCATCCAGACTGCCGCAACCGGTCAGGGCGGCCATGCTGGCACCAATCAACACAACCAGGCCCAGACGGGCGCTGTAACGGGCTTGGACGGGCATGGGTAAAAGGCCAAAGGATATGATCGTCCCATTGTAGCGGCAGCCCCTCCGGACCCTGAGCCGGTTGCCCGCCCCCGAAAGAGCCAGCCATGACCAATATCGACGAACTCAAAAGCACGGGACTCAAGGCCACACTGCCCCGACTGAAGATTCTGGAGATTTTCCAGAAGGGTGCGCAGCGCCACATGACGGCCGAAGACGTGTTCCGCGTGCTGCTGGAAGAGCGCTCGGACATCGGCCTGGCCACCGTGTACCGGGTGCTCACACAGTTCGAGCAGGCTGGCATCCTGATCCGCAGCAATTTCGAGAGCGGCAAGGCGGTGTACGAGCTCAACGAAGGGCAACACCACGACCACTTCATCTGCACTTCGTGTGGCAAGGTGGAAGAGTTTTACGACCCCGAGATCGAAAAGCGGCAGCATGCGGTGGCCAAGGCCAAGGGCTGGCTGGTGCAGGACCACACCATGGCGCTGTACGGGCAGTGCGCCGACTGCGCTAAGAAATGACTCCCCCCTGAGCCACCTTCGGCGTCTTCCCCCCAAGGGAGACGCTCCCGGGGCCGCCCTTGCGCGGGAGCCCTGGTATGGGCCGCGCCAGTTTTCGGTGGCCTGAGCGCCGCTAGCCGCCCGTATCGCGCTCCATGGCACGGCGATGGCGTTCGACAAACTCTTGGTAGGTGTCGATGCCGCGCAGTTGCAGGATGGTGTTGCGCACGGCGGCCTCGACCAGCACGGCGATGTTGCGGCCGGCGACCACCTGGATCACGACCTTGAGCACCGGCACGCCCAGCACGTCCTGCGTGAGCGGCTCGTAGGGCAGACGCTCGTAGTCACGCTCCAGCGTCTCCTTGCGTACCAGGTGCACGATGAGCTTGAGGCGCATCTTGCGGCGCACCGCCGTCTCACCAAAGATGGCGCGGATATCGAGCAGGCCGATGCCGCGCACTTCCAGCAGGTTTTGCAGCAGCTCGGGGCACTTGCCTTCGATGGTGGTCTGGTTGATGCGGAACAAATCCACGGCATCGTCGGCCACCAGGCCGTTGCCGCGCGAGATCAGCTCCAGGCCCAGCTCGCTCTTTCCCAGGCCCGACTCGCCGGTGATCATCACGCCCAGGCCCAGAATATCCATGAACACACCGTGCATGGTGGTGCGGTCAGCGAAGTGCTTGGACAGGTAGGCGCGCAGCACGTCGATGACAAAAGCCGACGACTCGTGCGTGGAAAACATCGGAATCTGCGCGCGCTCGCACATCGACACCAGCGCGTCGGGTGCGGTCTGGTTGTCGGCCAGCACCAGCACGGGGGGCTCCAGCGTCACGATACGGGCGATGCGGCGCTTGCAATCGTCAGGGGAGGCGTTGCTCAGGTACGCAATCTCGCGCTCGCCGAGGATCTGGACCCGGTAGGGATGGATGTAGTTGAGATAGCCGACCAAGTCAGCGCCGGAACGCGCGGAGCGCACGGCCACTTCGTCAAAACGGCGCTCGGAGGCTCCGAGACCTGCCACCCACTCCCACTTCAGGGGGCCGCGAAATTCCTCGAAAAGAACGTCGGCGCTGACAACATTGGGCTTCACGGCAGGTCAGTCAGGGTGATCAGCGCAGGCGGCGGCGAAAGCACTCAGGCCGTTTGGGTGGATTGCCAGCCCGCGATCATGCCGTGCAGTTCGGCAGCATCAGCGCAGGCCTTGAGCTTTTCGCGCAAGGCAGAGTCGCTGAGCAACTCGGCAATCTCGGAGAGGATTTCCAGGTGTTTTTGCGTGGCCGCCTCGGGCACCAGCAAAAAGATCAGCAGACCCACCGGCAACTCGTCCGGCGCATCGAACCCAATGGGGTTGAGCAACTGAAACACGGCCGCCATCGGGGCCTTGAGGCCTTTGATGCGCCCATGGGGAATGGCCACGCCATGACCGAGCCCGGTGGAGCCCAGGCGTTCGCGGGCAAACAGACTGTCGGTGATCAGCGCCCTAGAGAGGCCGTGCTGGCTCTCGAACAGCAGACCCGCTTCTTCAAAAGCACGCTTCTTGCTGGTGGCGTCCACGCTCACAAGCACTTGAGCGGAGGGCAGGATGGAGGCGAGTCGGTTCATGGTCAAGGGTAACAATTATGCACATATTGGCGAAAACCCTGAGCGCGGCGCGTCAGGCAACAAAAAAACCGCCCGAGAGGGGCGGCTGCTGTGCCAGGCTCAGGGCTGGCGCATCAAGCGTGCAGTTCGCGCTTGGCGGCTTCGTGGTGGTGATCTTGCAAACGGTCCTTGTGGCGGACCACCTGACGGTCCATCTTATCGACCAGTTCGTCCACAGCCGCATACAGGTCGGCGTGGGAGCTTTCGGCAAACAGGTCGCTGCCCTTGACGTGGATGTTGCATTCCGCTCGCTGTCTCTTTTCCTTTTCCTTTTGCTTCTCTACCGTCAGCAGTACCTTGACATCGACAACTTGGTCAAAATGGCGGGTGATCCGGTCCAGCTTGGTGGTGACGTAGTTGCGCAAGGCGGGAGTAACTTCGAGGTGGTGACCGCTGATCGTCAAGTTCATAAATAAGTCTCCTGTGGCTCTCGGTGGAAAAACGCCGTCCTGGATCAGAGGAGCGGCTCGGCGAACTTGGATGCATCTGTTGTTGACGTCGTGGGTTCACTATGCCCCTGCCCTCCCTGAAATGCAATCCCATACCGCCGCAGGCCGCTGGGTTATGCCCGGCAAGGTGCCAAGCACCCGAAAAGCGCGCACAATGGGCGGATTGAAGGGGCTGGCCAAAGTGCAGCGCAAGCCCCTCCCTTGTCACCGTGCCGACGGCGTCGCGCCATGCAGCGTGAGGCGCCCCGCCACCAGCATCGACAGCAGGCTGGCGCCGATGCCCACCAGCGCAGCCACCCAGTAGTTCTGTACCAGCCCCTGCGCATCGCGGCTGATCAGCACCCCTCCCACAAAAGACGCAACACCCATCGCCGCCGATTGCACGGAGGCGTTCAGCGTCATGAAGGTCCCCCGCAAAGGCGCGTGCGCCGCAGAGGCAATGATGGCCATGCCCGGAATCATGCGGCCACTGACAAAGGTGAACATCAGCGTGGACACCGTCAACACGCCCCACAGCGGCAACCCCTGCACCAGCGTGATACCCAGGATGCAGGGAAGGCCGGCGAGGGCCAGCCACCGGAAGGTGGGCACCTTGCCATGCCGGTCGGTCATGCGCCCGAACAGGCGTGCCGTGAACAAGGTCACCACCCCGCCACACAAGTACACCAACGGCACCTGATCGGCGCGCACACCCGCATTGGTCTGCATGTAAATGGTGATGTAGGGAATCACCGTAAAACCTGTAAACATCAGCAACGCCGAGAACAGAAATGCCCACCGGTGGTTGCCATCCGCCAGCACCTGGGTGATACCGCTCAGCACAGACCGCCCGTTGGCAGCCTGGACATGGCCCGCCATGGTCGGTAGCGTGCGGGCCGCCTGCACGGCCAGCACTCCCACCATAGCGGCAATGCCAATGAACGGCAGGTTCCAGCCCCCGTACTGCGCGAGGATCAGCCCCAGGGGCACGCCAGCCACCGTGGACACGGAAAACGACGTCATCACGATGCCCATGGCACGCCCTCGCCGCTCAAAGGGCACCACGTCCGCCACGATGGTCTGCGACAAGGCCGACAGCACGCCGCCAAAAGTCCCCGCGAGAATGCGTGCCACCATCAGCGTGCCGTACGTGGGCGCGAGGCCACAGGCCAGCGTCGCCAGCCCAAACAGGCCATAGAGCACCAGCAGAAGCCGCTTGCGACCGAAGCGATCGATGTAAGTCGAAGCCAGCAGGCCTGACGCCCCCGCCGACAGCGTGTACGCAGACACCAGCAAACCAAACTGCGCGTCGGTGATCGCAAACAGCTGCGTGAGCTGCGGGCCCAGCGGCATCATGATCATGAAATCCAGGATGTGGGTGAACTGGATGCCTGCCAGCGTCAGCAGCAGCCACAGTTCGCGGCGGGGAGAAAGCTCAGGCGTAGAAGAAGACACAGCAGACGGCCGCAGGGGCCCAGGCAGGTTCAGGGCCGCACAGTGTGCCGCATGCCGGCCCGGAACACCCCCTTCTCGGCGCATTCCCCGCGGAAACCGCCGCCCTTCAGAGCGGCGCGTAAAATCCATCGGTTGCGTCCGGGCCTCCCCTGCCGCGCCCCCTTTCCCCTACGTTCTTCGGACTGCCCGCAGCGGACACCCACCGCCCACACCGACACCATGACCCAGCCCAGCTCCACCGCCCTGCACACTTCGGCCCTGACTTCGCTGCCCCTGCTGGCACGCGGCAAGGTGCGTGACAACTACGCCGTGGGCGACGACCGCATCCTGATGGTGGCCAGCGACCGCCTGTCGGCCTTCGACGTCATCATGGGCGAGCCTATCCCCGGCAAGGGCGAGCTGCTCACCCAAATGGCCCTGTTCTGGTTCGACAAGCTCGGCCACATCTGCCCCAATCACCTCACAGGCGACGCACCCGAGAGCGTGGTGAGCCCCGAGGAAGCCCCTCAAATTCGTGGCCGCTCGATGCTGGTCCAGCGCCTCCAACCCATTCCGGTCGAAGCCGTGGTGCGCGGCTACCTGGCTGGCAGCGGCTGGAAGGAATACCAGGAATCGCGCTCGGTCTGTGGCGTGCCCCTGCCCGAAGGCCTGACCAACGCCGCCAAGCTGCCCGAACCCATCTACACGCCCGCCGCCAAGGCCGCCATGGGCGAGCACGATGAGAACATCACCTTCGAGCGCACGGTGGAGATGATTGGCCTGGACCTGGCCACCCGCATCCGCGATCTGAGCATTGCCATCTACAAGGCCGCGGCCGACATCGCGCTCACCAAGGGCATGATCATTGCCGACACGAAATTCGAGTTTGGCCTGGCCCCTGACGGCACGCTGGTGCTGATGGACGAGGTGCTGACCCCCGACAGCTCCCGCTACTGGCCAGTGGAAGGTTATGCCGAAGCCTTGGCCAAGGGCGAGAACCCCCCCAGCTACGACAAGCAGTTTGTGCGCGACTGGCTGGAGCAGGCCCAGGTCAACGGCAAGCCCTGGGACAAGACCCCTCCATCTCCCCGCCTGCCTCAGGCGGTGATTGAAAAGACGGCGGCGAAGTACCGTGAGGCACTGGAGCGGCTGACAAGCTGACCTGCGCTGCCGCCAACGCCCGTGCAGCTATAAAAAAGGCCCTTGAAGGGCCTTTTTTCTTTGGAGTGCGCCTTCTCAGCTCAGCACGACACTCGACAACCGCCGGCGGTAGGTTGCCACCACCGGGTCTTCGGGCGGGATCTGGCCCTCGGCTACCTTGGGCTTGGGCGCCTCGATCAGTTCGAGGATGGCGACGTAGGTCTTTCGGGCGATCTCTTCGCTCCACGCCTTGTCGCGCATGAGGATTTCGAGCAGCTCGTCCATGGCGTCGGTCCAGCGCTGCTGGGTGATGAGCCAGCGGGCGCGGGCATAGCGGGTGTCGAAATCCCGCTTGTTCGCGGCGATTTGTGCCTCAAATCCGGCCTCAGCGCTAGCGTCATATGCGCCAGACGCTACAAAATCAAGAGCATCCATCCAGGTCTTGAGGGCCCCCAGCTTGCGCGACATGGCGGCCTTGGCAATCACGGGCGCAAAAGCCACCTTGGCATCGTCCTCGCGCCCCAGTTGCAGCAGCAGCTTGACGTAGTCAAAGCGCGCGTCATCGTTGGCGGGGTCGGTCACGACGGCATGCTGCAGCTTCTCCAATGCGGTGCCGGTATCACCTTCGGCCAGAGCTTCCTGCGCCTCTTCTTCCTCGGCCTCGGCCACCATCTCTTCAGCGGTGGGGACGTGCTTGTCGAGAAAGGCGCGCACCTGGCCTTCGGGCAAGGCGCCCATGAAACCATCGACAGGTTGACCGTTCGTCAGCAGCACGCAGGTAGGAATGCTGCGGATTCCGAACATGCCCGCCAGCTGCTGTTCCTGGTCGGAGTCGATCTTGGCGAGCTTGAAGCGGCCCGCGTATTCCGTCTCCAGCTTCTCCAGCACCGGCCCCAGGGACTTGCAGGGGCCACACCAGGGCGCCCAGAAGTCCACCAGCACGGGCACGTTCATCGAGGCGGCAACCACCTCGGCTTCAAAGTTCTCTACGGTGACGTCAATCATGATGGTGTGGGGCCCGAGGCCTATGGAGCGGTTTGCGCGCTATTTTGGCCCATCGAAACAGCCCCACACCCGCCAGGGAGGCGCAAAAAGTAAAATCGCGGGTTCTACCTATAGCGGCTGGGCAGGCAAGGCCTGCCGGCCAGCACCTTCCACACCATGAAACCCATCCAGATCGGCGTGGTCATGGGTTCCAGCAGCGACTGGGACACCATGCAGCATGCAGTGCAAATCCTTGAACAGTTCGGCATCGCGCACGAGGCCCGCGTGGTGTCGGCCCACCGCATGCCCGACGACATGTTTGCCTACGCCGAGGCCGCCGCCGGCCGGGGGCTGAAGGCCATCATCGCCGGGGCCGGCGGTGCTGCCCACCTGCCCGGCATGATCGCCGCCAAGACCACCGTGCCCGTGCTGGGCGTGCCCGTGGCCAGCCGCCACCTGCAGGGTGTGGATTCGCTGCACTCCATCGTACAAATGCCCAAAGGCATCCCCGTGGCGACGTTTGCCATCGGCACCGCCGGTGCGGCCAACGCAGCCCTGTTTGCTGTGGCCCTGCTGGCCAATGAGAGCCCCGAGCTGCGCCAGCGCCTGGAAGCCTTCCGCGCCGAGCAGACGGAAGTGGCCCGCAACATGACCCTGCCGCCCGCTGCATGAGCGCCGCCATGCAACCCTTGCTCCCCGGATCGACGTTGGGTGTTCTGGGTGGCGGCCAGCTGGGCCGCATGTTCGTCCACCAGGCCCAGGCCATGGGCTACTTCACGGCTGTTCTCGATGCCGACCCCACCAGCCCTGCCGGGCTGGTGAGCCACCACCACATCCAGACAGGTTACGAAGACCCGCAGGGCCTCGCGGAGCTGGCCCGCCTGTCGGATGCGGTGACCACCGAGTTCGAGAACGTACCCGCCGCTGCACTGGCCTCCCTGGCCGCGCAACGCCCCGTGTCGCCCGCCGCCAGCGCTGTGTCGGTGGCGCAGGACCGTGCACGCGAGAAGGCGCACTTTGTGGCCTGCGGTGTGCCCTGCGCGCCGTATGCGGTGATCGAAACGGCAGAACAACTGACCGCTGTATCGACCGACCTGCTGCCAGGCATTCTGAAAACGGCCCGCATGGGCTACGACGGCAAGGGCCAGGTGCGCGTGAAGACGCCCGCCGAGCTGGCCGCCGCCTGGGATTCGGTCGGCCAAGTGGCCTGCGTGCTGGAGAAGATGCTGCCGCTGCAGCTGGAATGTTCCGTCATCGTGGCGCGTGGTGCCGATGGGACGATGGTGCACCTGCCGGTGCAGCGCAACCTGCACCGCGACGGCATCCTGGCAGTGACCGAGGTTTATGAAGGAAATCTGCCGCAAGCGCTAGTGGATCAAGCGGTAGCCGCTGCAAAATCTGTAGCAGAAGGCCTGCAGTATGTGGGCGTGCTGTGTGTGGAGTTCTTCGTGCTGCAGGACGGCAGCCTGGTGGTCAACGAGATCGCCCCGCGTCCGCACAACAGCGGCCACTACAGCCAGAACGCCTGCGATGTGTCGCAGTTCGAGCTGCAGGTGCGCACCATGGCCCGCCTGCCGCTGACGCAGCCGCGCCAGCACAGCGCCGCCGTCATGCTGAACCTGCTCGGCGACCTGTGGTTTGCCCACGGCGACGCGGCGCAGACCCCGCCCTGGGCCCAGGTACTGGCCCTGCCCGGCACCCACCTGCACCTGTATGGCAAGCGCGACGCCAAGCGCGGCCGCAAGATGGGGCACCTGAACATCACCGCCGCCACCCCCGAGGCTGCGCGCGCCACGGCCCTGCAGGCCGCAGCGCTGCTGGGCATCGAGCCCTTCTGAGCCAGGCTGTTTCCATGATTCTCGACGGCAACGACCCCCAGGCCATCGCCACCGCTGCACGCGCAGTGCGCAGCGGCGCCCTGCTGGGTCTCCCCACCGAAACGGTGTATGGCCTCGCAGCCGATGCCAGCAGCGATACCGCCGTGGCGCAGATCTTCGCGGCCAAGGGGCGGCCCAGCGACCACCCGCTGATCGTGCACGTGGCCAATGCCGAGGGCATTGCGCATTTCGCCAGTGAAGTGCCCGGCTTTGCACAAAAGCTCGTTGATGCCTTCTGGCCCGGCCCGCTCACGCTCATCCTGCCGCGCTTGCCCGGCGTAGCCACCGCCGCCACCGGCGGGCAGGACAGCGTGGGATTGCGCTGCCCCGCGCACCCCGTGGCCCACGCCCTGCTGGTGGCCTGCGCAGCCGCTGGCGACAGCAATGAGGCCGGCGGCCCTCCTGTGTGGGGCGTTGCAGCCCCCAGTGCCAACCGTTTTGGCCGCGTGAGCCCCACCACCGCCCAGCATGTGCAGGACGAGCTGGGCGCCGACCTGCTGGTGCTGGACGGCGGGCCCTGCGACGTGGGCATTGAAAGCACCATCGTGGACTGCACGCGTGGTGTGCCGGTGCTGCTGCGGCCCGGCGCCATCACCCGGGCGCAGATTGCGGCCGCTTGCGGCATGGCCCCGCTGTCCAAGGAAGACCTCCCCACGGCCACACCCCGCGCCTCGGGCACGCTGGAGGCTCACTATGCCCCCAGCGCCAAGGTGCGGCTGATGGACGCGAAGGCGCTGCAGACCAGCCTGGACCTGCTGGGTACCGATGCCGCCCACATTGCGATCTATGCCCGCGCTGCGTTGCGCAGTCGGTCCTCCAAGCTGGTCATGCGGCGCATGCCCGATGACGCGGCTGCCACGGCGCAGCAGCTGTTCGCCGTGCTGCGCGGTTTTGACGACGAGGGCGTGAAGCTGATCTGGATCGAGACCCCGCCGGCGAGCCCCGATTGGGAGGGCGTGCGCGACCGCCTGCAGCGCGCCTCCGCCGCCTGACCCGGCACGATGGCGCCGCTTTACATCCGTTGACTTTGCGTCGTTAAACTACCCCCCACTTTTCTGGAGAAATACATGGCAGCAAATTGGATGCGCCGCACCATCATGGTCGCCGCATGTGCGTCGGCCGCGTTGCTCGCGGCCTGCGGTTCCAGCACCACCGAATCGGCCATCTCGCCCCAGCGCTTTATTGCGTTCGGCGACGCCATGAACGATGTGGGGCAAAACGGCTCGCGTTACACCGTCAATGACGGCAGCGTCAACAACTGGACCCTGCAACTGGTGGCCAACTACGGCAAGTCGCTCGCCCCGGTCTCCGCAGGCGGCCTGAGCTACGCCACTGGCAACGCCCGCGTCAGCGCCAAGCCCGACGCCGCAGGCAATGCCAGCACCCGGACCGTCATCGAACAAATCGATACCTTTCTGGCCAGCGGCAGCTTTGCGGCCACCGACGTGGTGATCGTGAGCGGCGGTATCAGCGACGTGATCGCCGGCATGGCCGCTGTGAACGCAGGCACCCAGACCCAGGACGCCATGGTGGCCGCCGCCCGCAAGGCTGGAGAGGACCTGGCTGCACAGGTGCGCCGCCTGGTGACGGCGGGAGCCAAGTATGTGGTGGTGACCGGCACCTACGACCTGAGCAAGACCCCCTGGGCCAAGACCATCGGCCGCGAAGCTTTGCTGAGCAACGCCAGCAGCCGCTTCAACGAAGGCCTGCTGGTGGGCATCGTGGACCTGGGCGCCAACGTGCTGTACGTGGACTCGGCCTACTACGTGAACCTGTACACCAGCGTGCCTGGCAACTACGGTTTCAACAACTCCACGGCGGCAGTGTGCACGTCGGTGGATGCGACCAACGGCATCGGCATTGGCGCAGGCCAGGTCAACTCGGCCCTGTGCACATCTTCCACGCTGCTGTCGGGTGCCAATGCCACCTCGTTCGTGTTTGCTGACACCGTGTACCTCACGCCGTCGGCCCAGCGCCAGTTTGGCACCTACGCCTACGACCGCCTGCGCGCGCGCTGGTAAGACGGAGCGCTGCAGGCGCCCCGAAACAAAAAGGCCGCCCCGAGGGCGGCCTTTTTTTGTGGGCGGCTGGTCTGGCCACCTTGTGCGGATCAGAACCGATACACCACGCCCAATGCCACCACGTTCGGGTTGAGCTTGACGTCGATGGTCTGGCCTGTGGACAGGGTATTGCGGGTCTTCACAAAAGTCTTGTAGTACGCCACGTCCAGCGACCACTGGTCGTTGAGCGCAATGCTCACCCCCACCTGAGGCGTGAGGCCGAACCGCGATTCAGCGCTCAGCGTGGTGGGACGGGAGGGGCTGCCGCCGGTCAGGCCGGTCAGCGCGGCGGTACCCCGCTCCTTGAAGAACTTGGCATAGGTCACGCCCAGGCCCACGTAGGGGCGCACCCGCGCATTGGCCTCCAGAAAGCGGTACTGCGCGAACACGGTCATGGGCAGCACCTTGACCTCGCCAATCTTGCCCACGCCGCCGATGGCTCCGGCGCCCATGATGTTGTGCTTGAAAGGCAGCGCCAGAGGCACATCCACCGCCCAGTGGTCGGTGAGCATGTAGGTGATGCCGCCGGCCGGTTGCGTATCGGCATGCACATCCACCTTGGTGCCCGTGAAGCTGGGCGCGGACAGGTCGCCACTGGTGACCTGGGGCGCGATTTGCGTGGCGCCCGCGCGCACCAGCCAGCTGCCAGCGGTCTGGGCCTGCGCGCCGCCGGACAGGGTGAACGCCAGCGCGGCCACAACGCCAGCCAGGGAAGGGGTGATGGTTTTGTTTTGCATGGTGTATGAACCCTTCAACTGCCGATTACAGCCAGCCCGCGCGGGCCAGCGAACGCGAGACCAGCTGGCTGACCAGCTGGTGGCCATACGGCGTGGGGTGGAAGCTGTCGGAGAACGCATAGGTCTTCCACCAGTCCGCGCCGCCCATGGCGCCTGCGGGCGGCGTCTGTGCTGACAAAGCTGCCGCCGTGCACGTGGGGAAGGTATAGGTGGGCAGGCCGTCAGCACCTTGGCCGGTGATGGGGCACGCGGTGTTCTTGGCATTGGTCAGCCCGAACTGCGCGGGGTTGGCCACCTGGTCGTTGAACGAGGTGTAGAAGTCCACCACCACCACCTTGCTGTTGCCCGCAAAACGTTTGGCCAGCTGGGCGTTGAAGGCTTCGAGCCAGGCCTTGAGCAGGCCCTGCACCTGCGTGCTCGCGGCGGCGCCGGCCGACGCCGTGATGCCACCGAGCACCTGTTGCAGACGCGGCGTCTTGTCGATGGCGGGCATGTTGAGCACCGCCACACGCTGCGCGCCCTTGCTCAAGGCATTGGCTTCGATCGCGTCGTGGAACTTGTCGGCCAGCGCCACCATGTAGGCGCCGCCCACCTGAGCCTGGCCCGTGGCACCGCCCGCCAGGCCGGCGTTCACCGTGGCCGCTGGCAGCAAGGTGGACAGCAGTGCGCCGAAAGCCTTGCCGCCATCCTTGGAGGCCGACAGGTAGGCACCGATGAGGTCCGCAGCGTCGTTGCCGCCACCGTCGATCAGCAACAGGTCCCCCGCGCTGAAGCCGTCAGCCCCTGCGTCGGTCAGTTGCTTGACGATGGAGACAGGCGATGCAGGCGCCGTGAAGTTGTTGATGCGACCGCCGCCAATGGCGTAGTTGGTACAACCCGCCGCTGTGTTGAACGCGCTGCCGGTGGACACATAGCGGGGACAGAGCGTGTTTGCATAGCTGCTGGCCACCAGCTCGGGCCAGATGGGTGTGGACGCTGGGCCTGTGGGCGCACTGCCCTGCACCGTGAACTTGAAGCCAAACGTGCCGCTGTCGGCAATGCTGTCACCCATGACCTTGACCGTCTTGATGGGCGCCACTGGCGAGGTGTCGGCACCGCCGCCCCCACACGCCACCAGCAGCGATGCTGCCGCCAGAGAAACCCACAAAGCCTTGCGCTGAAAAACCATCGGTATCACTCCTGTTATCTTAAAAATAGAACGACCGTGCTATTCCTCGCAAATCATATTCGCCAACAAAAAAAAGCCCCACCGGGTAAACACCGGTGGGGCTTAGGTGGCGGGTTCTAAAAGCCTGTGGGGCCCGTTCAGCGCTTCACACAGGCATCACGGCTGTCATTTGACGGTGTCGAACACGGCCTTGGCCTGCGCATGGCAGAACGGCGGCTCGTAGGTGCCGTGGTAGCTGCCGTAGTAGGTGGCAAAGGCTGCCGAGTTAGGGTCGGTGGGCGCCTTGCCGCCAGGGCCGTAGGTGGCCTGGATGGCAGCGTCCACATCGACTGTGTTGACGTTCGTCACACCCCGGCTGTCAAAGTCGGCTTTCATGACGACCATGTGAACGGCCGGCGGCACGGTGGGGTCGCCAGCACCGCCACACAGCATCACACGCGCCTTGGGGGTCCAGCCCAGCAGGTCGTTCTTTTTGGCCGCCAGGTACAGCGGGTGGGTGGTGCTGGTCTGGGAGCCGGTGATGAACGCCGACTGGAACAGCGCGTCACGCGCCTGGTTGGGTGTGCCCGACGGCAGCGTGCCCGTGGTCACCAGGGTGGTGTAGTTGAGCGTGGGGTTGGGCAGCAGGTTCTCGATGTAGCCGGAGTACGGCGCCTTGAACACATCCTTCACGTCGGTATAGACGTTGCCATAGACCTTCTGCCAGGACGTCACGAGGTAGGGCACAAAGAACTGCACGCCCGCGATCGCGTCCGGAATGCGCAGCGAGCCCGACAGGTTGTAGGGGCCTGCCAGGTGCGCGCCTGCGACCACATTGAATTCGTTGCCGTAGTCCCGCTCGGCTGCGCGCTGCGCTGCCATGGACGAGTGGCCGCCCTGCGAGTACCCGGTGAACATCACCTTGCCCGACAGCGTGGCCCCCACAGTGCCCGCCGCATTGCGTGCAGCACGCACCGAGTCGATGACCGATGTGGCTTCCGAGTCGGCATGCAGGTAGGGGTGATAGCTGTAGCCCGACTTGGCAAAGCCCAGGTAGTCGGTGGCCACCACGGCATAACCCTGCGCGGCGTACATGGCCGCCAGCAGGAAGGTTTCGTTGTCCTGCGGGTTGGCCAGGGTGCGGGGCTTTTGCACATCGGTGCCCTTGGCATAGGCCACCAGGGGCGCTGCGGTGGTGCAGGCGCCGGCAGGCACCAGCATCACGCCCGAGGCGTTGGTGTTTTCGCCGCTCTTGGCACCCACGGTCGCATAGTTCAGCGACACCACCTTCACATCGCACTTGGCCTTGCCGCTGATCGCCTGCAGGCCGCTGCTGGCCGTGGCCGCGTCGATCTGCGCCACGGTGAGCGTCGTGAGCGTGGCGGGGGGGTCGATCATTGCGCCGCGCGCCGGGTCGTCAGAGCCACCGCAGGCGACAAGCAGGACCGCTGCAGCGGCCACACAGGTAAGGCGGAAATAGGTCATGGATGGATACCTCGGTCAGTGAAGAACGACGCATCGTGCGCGCACCTGCGCTGCAGCATCCATAGGGGATAACGCGGGAGGACGGGCGCCGCCAGACACCTAGGCGACAGCGCGCGCAGGCCTGTTAGACCAGTCAGTCGGGACGGCGCACGCCGTACAAAACCTTCATGCCCAGGATGGTGCCCGCGAGGGCCAGGGTGATGGCATTGGCCACCACGATGGGCCAGGCCGCCAGCGCCAGGCCGTAGGCCAGCCACAGCGCGACCCCCACGGTAAAGACGCTGTACATGCCCAGCGAGATACCGCTCACGTCCCGCGTGCGAAAGGTGTGCAGGGCCTGCGGCACGAAGCTGCAGGTGGTCAGGCAGGCGGCCAGGTAGCCGATCAGTTCATGGAGTTGCATGGTGGGGAAAACGCAGGGCAGCAGCGATTATTCACTGCTCGCGCGCCGTCCAGTCGATGAGGCTGTCGAGCACGGGCCGCGCTGCCCCTGCATTGGCGTGGTTGACCACCGCCACCAGCACATAGCGGCGCCCGCTGGCGGCATGCACATAGCCTGCAACGGCCATCACGTCGCGCAGGCTGCCCGTCTTGAGGTGGGCGGTACCAGCACGACTCTGGCTGCGGCGCAGCGTGCCGTCCACCCCCGTGACCGGCAGCGACGCCACCAGCTCGGGCATCACGGGCGATACCCAGGCCACCTGCAGCATGCGGGCCAGGGCCTGTGCGGTCAGGCGTGCGTCGCGGCTGAGCCCAGCGCCGTTGTCCACCTGCGGCAGGTCGGCATCGCCCATGCGGGCCTGCCACCACTGGCGCAGCACCTCGCGGGCGCCGTCGAATGTGGCCACGCCATTTTTTTGCAGCGCCAGGGTCAGAAAGACCTGCTGCGCCATCACGTTGTTGCTGTACTTGTTCACGTCGCGCACCACCTCGGCCAGTGCAGGGGACGGGACCACAAACGCGGGCTTGAGGCCCGGGGGCACCTTGCCGTCGCGCACGCTGCCCGTGAGCTTGCCACCCAGTTCGCGCCACATGCCCTCCACCGCCCTCGCCGCAAAGCCACGCGGGTCGGCCGCCGCCACCGGCCACACCCGCTCGCCACACGCAGCGGAGTACACGCCCTGGAAAGACACCTTGGAGGGGTCCGACAGCTCCGCTCGCAACGTTGTGCGCCAGTCGCCACAGTCGGCGCCCGGCGCCGCCAGCGCCACGGTGGGCTGGCGCTGCACTCCAGCCAGAGGCGGGTCGTATTGGATGCGCGCCAGGCCGGCGGCCGCATCGGGCACAAAGGTCATCACCGACGATTTGTAGTTGAGCAGCAGGGCGTCGGGTGAGGCGTTGTAGGGCCGCAGCGGCTCACCATCAAACCGTGCCGGGTCCTGGTCCGGCACGTCGAACGCCGTGCGGTCCAGCACGATATCGCCCACGATGACCTGGATGCCCTGGCCCTGCAGCCGCCGCATCAGCAGCCACAACCGCTCCATGACCAGCTTGGGGTCGCCCTGGCCCTGGATGTAGACATTGCCCCGCAGGCTGCCGCCCTGCACCGTGCCTTGCACATACACCGGCGTGTTCCATACATAGGCAGGGCCCAGCTGCTCCACCGCCGCATAGGTGGTCACCAGTTTCATCACCGACGCGGGGTTCACAGGCACCTGGGCACGGTGTGCAAGGCGCGGGCTGGCCTTGCCGGCAGCTTGCGCGTCCACCACCACCACCGACAGGGACTCGCGCGGCAGCTTGGCGCGCGCCAGGGCGGCCTCCACCTCGGGCGGCAGCGAGCCAGCAGGCGGCCCGCCCGTCTGCGCCCCCGCCAGGCCCGCCCCGCCTGCGGCCACTAGCCACGCAGCCCCACAACCCACCACACCACGCAGCACACGGCGGCGCCAAAGAGCAGAAACAGACAACATGGCGGGGAGTCTATCGCCCGCGCACCCGCACCAGGCCCCGCGCCAGCACGGCATGCGGCGGGCGCCGATAATCGCGCGATGCGTTTTTCTCCCCGCACCATCGGCCTGCTGGCGGCCGTGGTCACCGTCACCATCTGGACGGGCTTCATCATCATCGCCCGCGCCTCGGCTCAGCGCACGCTCACCCCGTTCGACATCGCACTGCTGCGCATCGTGGGCGCCAGCCTGGTGCTACTTCCCTGGGGCTGGTGGATGGTGCGACGGCGCCAGACGGCATTGGGGGCCTCGGCACCGCCGTCCAGCCTGGCAGGCATCTCTCCCTTGCCCTTGCGCACCACGGCGCTGCTGGGCAGCTTTGGCGGGCTGCTGTACGCGCTGCTGGCCTATTCAGGGTTCTTCCATGCACCGGCCACCCATGCGGCGGTGCTCATGCCGGGCAGCTTGCCGCTGTGGACGGCGCTGCTGGCCGCCTGGTTGCTGCGCGACCAAATCACGCCGCTGCGCGCTGCAGGCCTGGCGCTGATCGTGGCGGGCGACCTGCTGGTGGGTGGGCGCAGCCTGCTGGCGGCGTTTTCGGGCGGGGACGTCTGGAAGGGCGACCTGCTGTTCATGCTGGCCGCGTCGTCCTGGGCCACCTACAGCGTGCTGGCGAGGCGCCACGCGGTCGATGCGGTGCAGGCCACCATCGCCATCACCGCGTTTGCCTGCGTGGTGTACCTGCCCAGCTATGCGCTGCTAGTCTGGCTGGGCGCGGTCAGCAGCCACCTGGCCCAGGCGCCATGGAGCGAGATCGCGTTCCAGATGCTGTTCCAGGGTGGTGGCTCCGTGGTGGTCTCCGGCATTGGCTTCACGCGCATGATCCAGCACTACGGCCCCGTGCGCTCGACCATGATCACGGCCCTGGTGCCCGGTCTGTCCGCCATGGGGGCGGTGATTTTCCTGGACGAGCCGATGCACTGGAATCTGGTGGCCGGCCTGCTGCTGGTCACCGCCGGTATCCTCCTGGGCGTGCTGCGCAAGAGCCCGGCCCCTTCCACCCCAGCCACAGCCACCTCCTGAGCGCCTGCTCACCGACCGCGCCACCCAAGATCTTCCGACCCTGCCCATGAATCTGCTCGCCTTTGACACCAGCACCGACACCCTCTCCATCGCCGTGCAGCATGGCGATGGGGTCTGGCTGCACCAGGGGCCGGGGGGCGCACAGGCCTCGGCGACGCTGATCCCCGCCGTGCGTGCGCTGATGGCGAAGGCGGGCCTGACTTTCGACATACTGGATGCGGTGGTGTTCGGGCGCGGCCCCGGCTCGTTCACCGGACTGCGCACCGCCTGCGCCGTGGCCCAGGGGCTGGCCTTTGGCGCCAAGGGCGGTCAGGGCGTGCCGGTATTGCCCGTGGACACCCTGCTGGCCGTGGCGGAGGAAGCACGCCAGCAACAAGGCTGCACCCATGTGGTGGCGGTGCTGGACGCCCGCATGGACGAGGTCTACCACGCGCGCTGCGAATGGTTGCCCGCCGAAGCCCGCTGGCACGCAGACGAAGACTTTGGCCTGGGGGCGCCCGAGTCGGTGCAGCCGCCCGATGGCTGGACGGTAGCCGGCAATGCCCGCGCAGCCTATGGCGACCGGCTGGCACCGACCGCCACGCACATCACTGCTTTGCCCACCGCCACGGCCCTGCTGAGCCTGGCGCCCGCGCTGATTGCAGCGGGCCATGCCGTGGCCGCTGGTGACGCCCTGCCGCGCTATATCCGCGATAAAGTGGCGCAAACCACCGCTGAACGCGCCGCACTGCGCGCCGCCCAGGCGGCTGTGACGCCCTGAAAAAAGGGTGAACGAATCCAGCATGAGCGCACTGCCTACCCCCTCCACATCGCCGTCCGATGCCAGCCCAAACCGCCCCGAGGCGCGCTTTGAGGCCCTGACCCTGGCCCGGCTAGATGCCGTGCTGGCCGTGGAGCAGCGCGCCTATTCGCACCCCTGGACCCGTGGCAACTTCACCGACGCCATGGCGTCTGGCTACGAGACGCAGCTCCTGATGGCGGACGACCATCTGCTGGGCTACTTCGTGGCCATGATGGGGGTGGATGAGGTGCACCTGCTCAACATCACCGTCACCCCCGAATACCAGCGCCAGGGCTGGGCCCGCGTGCTGCTGGACGCCCTGGCCTTGTGGTCACGCGGGCGCGGTGCACAATGGCTGTGGCTGGAGGTGCGGGCGAGCAACCTGCGCGCCCAGCAGATCTACCAGACCCATGGATTCCGCCGCGTGGGCGACCGCAAGCGTTACTACCCCGCAGCACACGGACAGCGCGAAGATGCCGTGGTCATGAGCCTGGCGCTCTGACCCCGCACCGCACCCCGTACCTGCTGAACCACCGATGGCCTGTTTTCTTTCCGTATGAGCCTCCACCTCGATGCGCGCCAGCGCGCCATGCTGCAAGAAATGGGCGTCACCGTGTGGGGCCCATCCCCCGCCCAGGAGGCCATCGCCCAGCCCCAGGCAATCGCTTCTGCGGCTCCTGCGGCCGTGGCAGCACCTGCCATGGCGCCGCCGCGCGCACAAACACAGACACCGTCCCCTGCGCTCGCCGAGCGCCCCCAAGCGCCGCCGGCCCACACCACCAGCCGCAGCGCACCGCCGGCTCCGACCCCTGCACCTGCCACCACAGGCGCGGCCGCGCCCGCCCTGCGGCTGCACCCACCCCAGACGCTCTACCCCACCGCCGACCCGGCGCAAACGCCCGCCGGGTTGGGCCGGGGCTGGCTCATCGTGGCCGAGAGCTTGACCCCCGCCGAGCCCCTGGGTGGCGATGCGGGCCGCTTGCTCGACAACATGCTGCGGGCCATGCAATTGCACCGGCACCCGCGCGTGTTCCTGGCCGCCCTGGAGCGGTCTGCGCCCGGCACCGAAGCCAGCACCGACATCCCGGCCACCCTGGCCGACACCGTGGCCCGCCTGCAGCCCGCCATGGTGCTGGTGCTGGGCCATGTGGCGGCGCGCGCGGCCCTGGGCCGCACCGAGCCCCTGGGCCGCCTGCGCGCAGGTCCGCATGTGCTGGCCGGGTGCCCGGCGGTGGTGACCTACGACCCCGCCTTTTTGCTGCGCTCGCAGGACAACAAGGCCGCCGCCTGGGCCGACCTGTGCCGGGCGCTGGCCATGGTGCGCAGTGCCGAGGCCGAGGGCTGAGAGCCTGTTGGCAGGGCCCCAGCCCCCTTCCATGCCCCCCGCCGGACCGGCGAGATCATCGCCCGGTGCCATAATCCGCCGCTTGCCTAATTTTTACGGAGACAGCTCCTTGGAAACCTACCCGAGTTGGTAGCTTTCAGCTCCCGGCGCATTTGACTGCTGTGGGGTTGAAAGCACCCCTACCCCACACCGCAGACGCCAAAAAACAAGGGAGTGAGCCCATGCTCAACATCTTTACGCTCGCCAATGGCCGGCTGTTCCAGGAAGAAATCGAATCCCTGGAAGAGCTGACCAAGTTCCAGCCGATCTGGGTGGACCTGGAAGCCCCCACGCTCGAAGAGAAGCGCTGGATCAAGCAGCACTACGGCCTGTCCATCCCCGAGGATGCGATGGACGAGGACATCGAGGAATCCGCCCGCTTCTACGAGGAAGACAACGGCGAGCTGCACATCCGCAGCGACTTCTTGATCGATGACGACGAAGACCCCCGTTCGGTGCGCGTGGCCTTCATCCTGAACCAGCACAACACCAACCTGAAAAGCCGGGGCGTGCTGTTCTCCATCCACGATGAAGACGTGCCCGTGTTCCGCCTGCTGCGCATGCGCGCGCGCCGCGCGCCCGGCCTCATCGAAGATGCCAAGGAAGTGCTGCTCAAGCTGTTCGACGCCGACGCCGAGTATTCGGCCGACACGCTGGAGAACATCTATGACGAGCTGGAGGCCGTGAGCAAGCAGGTGCTGGCGGGCGATGTGACCGACACCCGCGCCGGCGAGGTACTAGCCGCCATCGCGCGCCAGGAAGACTTGAACGGCCGCATCCGCCGCAACGTGATGGACACGCGCCGCGCCGTGAGCTTCATGATGCGCTCCAAGATGCTCAACTCCGAGCAGTTCGAGGAAGCCCGCCAGATCCTGCGCGACATCGAGTCGCTGGACAACCACACGGCGTTCCTGTTCGACAAGATCAACTTCTTGATGGACGCCACGGTCGGTTTCATCAACATCAACCAGAACAAGATCATCAAGATCTTCTCGGTGGCCAGCGTCGCCTTGCTGCCACCCACGCTGATCGCCAGCGTGTACGGCATGAACTTCAAGTTCATGCCCGAGCTGGACTGGTCGCTGGGCTACCCGTATGCGCTGGGCCTGATGCTGGCCAGCGCGCTCGGGCCCATGTGGTACTTCCGCAAGCGGGGCTGGTTGAAGTAGCCCCCCTGTGGCGCTGCGCGCCTTCCCCCCGAGGGGGACGCCTCCAGCGGCCCGGCAAAGCCGGTTCCGCGGTGGCGCTGGTAGATACATAGCGCTGGTTGCAGCGCATCGTGGCGAACAGCAAATGGGATGCGTTGGAGTCCTCTTTAGAGGGAAAATCTGCCGCAAGCGCTAGTGCAACATGCCTTAGCCGCTATCAATTTCATAGTTTGTGTAAAAACGACAGCACCATGTGCTCGGCGTACCGGCTGGCCACGGTCTGCACGAATTGGGCGAAGTCGCCGTGGGCGGCATCGTCAGCGCGGTCGGAGATGGTGCGCACTGCGGCAAAGGGCAGGCTGTAGTCATGGCACACCTGGGCGACGGCGGCACCCTCCATCTCCACGGCCAGCACATCGTGCCCGGCCGCGCGCAGGGCGGTGCACAGGCGCTCGGACTCTTGGGCGGTGGCCACAAAACGATCGCCGCTGGCCACTAGGCCCTGGTGCGCCTGGTGGGCACCCCCATGGATATTTTTCAAGCCCCAGAGACCGCTTGCGCTAGTGACGCATAGGTTGGCAGCTTCCAAAAGCATAGCAGTCAGTACCGGATCGCACGCCAGGCGGGTGCGTGCGTAGCCCGGCAGCTCCCACCGAGGGAACAGCGGCGAGGCATCCATATCGTGCTGCACATAGTCTTGCGCCACCACCACATCGCCCCGGTGCACCCCATCGCCGACGCCACCCGCGACGCCCGTGAAGACGATGCGCGCTACCCCAAAATGTTCGATCAGGGCCGTGGCCGTGGTGGCAGCGGCCACCTTGCCGATGCCCGACAGCGCCAGCACCACCGGGCGGTCGTGCAGCTCTCCGCGCCAGAACGCGCGGCCGGCGTGCATCAGCCGCTGCGGGTGCGCCAGCTGTTGCACCAGCGAGCTCTGTTCTTCGGGCAGCGCACTCAGAATGGCAGTGCTCATGCAAAGGTCCTTGGGGTCATGTCATGGGGCCACAAAACACCCGCGCCATCCTGGGCAGCGCGGTCGCAAAAAAGGCTGCCGAAGCCGCCTGGGGATTGTGACGTGCCAGCAGGCCGCGTCACTTCTTGTCGCGCAGTTCGCGGCGCAGGATTTTGCCCACGGGGGTCTTGGGCAGCTCGGTGCGGAACTCGATCACCTTGGGCTGCTTGTAGCCCGTGAGCTCGTGGCGGCAGAACTCCTTGACCTGCGCTTCGGTGAGCGCCGGGTCCTTCTTCACGATCACGAGCTTCACGGCCTCGCCCGTCTTTTCGTCGGGCACGCCCACCACGGCGCATTCGAGCACGCCAGGGCAGTTGGCCACCACTTCTTCGACCTCGTTGGGGTACACGTTGAAGCCGCTGACCAGCACCATGTCCTTCTTGCGGTCCACGATCTTGAAGAAGCCGCGCGCATCCATCACGCCGATGTCGCCCGACTTGAAGTAGCCGTCTTCGGTCATGACCTTGGCCGTTTCATCGGGGCGCTGCCAGTAGCCGGCCATCACCTGAGGGCCCTTGATGGCGATTTCGCCCGGCTCGCCCAGCGTGGTGACCTCACGGCCTTCATCGTCCAGCAGCTTCATGGAGGTGCTGGGCAGCGGCACGCCGATGGTGCCGGTGTATTCGGTGCTGGTGGTGGGGTTGCAGCTGGCCGAAGGGCTGGTCTCCGACAGGCCATACCCTTCGCAGATGGGGCAACCCGTCTTTTCGAGCCAGAGCTTGGCCACCGCGCCCTGCACCGCCATGCCGCCGCCCACCGAGACCTTGAGGTTCTTCCAGTTGACGGTGTTGAAGTCGGGGTGGTTGGCCAGGCCGTTGAACAGCGTGTTGACGGCCGGGAAGCTGTGGAAGGTGTGCTTGGACAGCTCCTTGAGCACCGCAGGCAGGTCGCGCGGGTTGGGGATCAGGATGGTCTTGCCGCCCGTGCGCATGCTCAGCATCATGTTCACGGTGAACGCGAAGATGTGGTACAGCGGCAGCGCGCAGATGCTGGTGGGCTGCTCACCAGCGGGCACCTTCTTCATCACGGGCTCGTTCCAGGCCTCGGACTGCAGCACGTTGGCGATCACGTTGCGGTGCAGCAGCACCGCGCCCTTGCTCACCCCCGTGGTGCCGCCGGTGTACTGCAGCAGCGCGATGTCGTCCGGCTTGATGTCGGGCTTCTTGAGCGTGCCGCGTGTGCCCTGCGCCACCGCATCGTTGAAGCGCACGGCCCCCGGCAGGGTGTACGCCGGCACCATCTTCTTGACGTTGCGCACCACGTAGTTGACCAGCGCCCCCTTGAGCAGCCCCAGCTGGTCGCCCATGGCGCACAGCACTACATGCTTGACGGGCGTGTGCGCAATGCACTGCTCCAGCGTGGTGGCGAAGTTCTCGATGATGACGATGGCCTTGGCGCCCGAATCCTTGAGCTGGTGCTCCAGCTCGCGCGGCGTGTACAGCGGGTTCACGTTGACGACCACGAACCCGGCGCGCAGCACGGCAGCCACGGTCACAGGGTACTGGGGCACGTTGGGCATCATGATGGCCACGCGGTCGCCCTTGACCAGACCCAGCCCCTGCAGGTAGGCAGCAAACGCACTGGAGAGCGAATCGGTCTGGGCGTAGGTCACGTCCTTGCCCATGAAGCTGTAGGCCACGCGGTTGGCGTACTTCTTGAACGCCTCGTCCATCAGCGCCACAAGGGAGCTGTACTGCGTGGTGTCGATGTCTGCGGGAACACCTTGTGGATAGGCGGCCAGCCACGGGCGGTCGGTCATTGGGATTGTCTCCTGGTAGGTTTTATGGGGGTCCTGCAAGCACGCCGATGTTTTTCAGCACGATCGTGCTTTTATTGTGGAGGAATTATGCCCGTCAGCTCTTGAGCGCGGTCAGTACCTCATCCAGCATTTTCTTGGCATCGCCAAACAGCATGCGGTTGTTGTCCTTGTAGAACAAGGGGTTGTCCACCCCCGCATAGCCCGAGGCCATCGAGCGCTTCATCACGATGGAGGTCTTGGCCTTCCACACTTCGAGCACCGGCATGCCAGCGATGGGGCTGGACGGATCGTCCAGCGCGCTGGGGTTCACGATGTCGTTGGCGCCAATGACCATTGCCACGTCGGCATCGGGGAAGTCCTCGTTGATCTCGTCCATCTCCATCACGATGTCGTAGGGCACCTTGGCCTCGGCCAGCAACACGTTCATGTGGCCGGGCATGCGGCCTGCCACGGGGTGGATGGCAAAGCGCACATCCACGCCCTTCTCGCGCAGGGTCTTGGTGATCTCGTACACCGTGTGCTGCGCCTGGGCTACGGCCATGCCGTAACCGGGCACGATGATGACGCTCTTGGCGTCGCGCAGCAGCTCGGCCGTCTCAGCGGAGCTGACGGGTACGGCCTCGCCCTGCGGCTCGGCAGCTTCACCCTTTTTGGCGGGCGTGCCCGCGCCCGAACCAAAGCCACCCGCAATCACGCTGATGAAGTTGCGGTTCATCGCATTGCACATGATGTAAGACAGGATGGCGCCCGAAGAACCCACGAGCGCGCCGGTCACGATGAGCAGGTCGTTGGACAGCATGAAGCCCGTGGCCGCAGCCGCCCAGCCCGAGTAGCTGTTGAGCATGGACACCACCACCGGCATGTCGGCACCACCAATGGCCATGACCATGTGGATGCCGAACAGCAGCGCGATCACCGTCATCACCATGAGCGGCACCATGCCTTGCTCGACGGTCTCGGCGCGCAGGAACTCACGGCCAAACCAGATCACGATCAGCAGCGCCGCCAGGTTGAGCCAGTGGCGGCCGGGCAGCAGCAGCGGCTTGCCACCGATCTTGCCGTTGAGCTTGCCAAAGGCGATCAGCGAGCCACTGAAGGTGACGGCACCAATCAGGATGCCCACATAAATCTCCACCTCGTGGATGATCTTCTCAGCACCCTGCAGCTGAATCGAGGTATCGACATAGCTGGCAAACCCCACCAGGCAAGCCGCAAGGCCCACCAGGCTGTGCATGAGCGCGACCAGTTCGGGCATCTGGGTCATCTTGACGACCTTGGCCGCATACAGGCCGATGCCGCCGCCAACGACCAGAGCGCCGACGATCCAGGCCACACCTGCGGGGCTCACGCGCGGGCCGAACACCGTGGCCAGCACGGCCAGCGCCATGCCGACCATGCCGAACAGGTTGCCCCGGCGCGAGGTTTCAGGGTTGGAGAGCCCACCCAGGCTCAGGATGAACAAAATGGCCGCACCCAGGTAGGCCACGGTAGCGAGACTTTGGGACATGTTCTGTGCTCCTCGTTGTTCTTGTCGTTATCGGATTACTTGCGGAACATGGCGAGCATGCGGCGCGTGACCGCAAAGCCGCCGAACATGTTGATGGCCGTGAGCACCAGGGCCGCAAAGGCCAGCCACAGGATCAGCCCGTCCGGGCGCCCGTTGATGCCCGCATCGGGCGGCGCAATCTGCACCAGGGCGCCGATGGCGATGATGCTGGAGATGGCGTTGGTCACGCTCATCAGCGGCGTGTGCAGTGCGGGTGTAACGTTCCACACCACCATGTAGCCGATGAAGCAGGCCAGCACGAACACCGTGAAGTGCCCCAGGAAGGCCACGGGCGCGTAGGCACCGATGGCCCAGAACAGCACAGCCAGCACGGCAAAAACGATGGTCAGCGTCTTGGCGGACATGGGTGCGCCTGTGCCGTGGCTCGATTTCTTCTCGGCCACCGGGGCGGCCGCCTTGGGCGCGGGTGCCGGCGCCTGCTTGAGCGGCGGCGCAGGCCAGGTGATCGAGCCTTCCTTGACCACAGTGAGGCCGCGGATCGCGTCGTCCTCCATGTTGACCACGGCCACGCCGTCCTTGGCCTTGCACAGCTCTTCCGTCAGGCGCAACAGGTTGGTGGCGTACAGCGTGGAAGACTGCTTGGCTAGGCGCGAGGCCAGGTCGGTGTAGCCGACGATGGTCACACCATGGCGCACCACGGCCTGGCCGGGCACGGTCAGCTCGCAGTTGCCGCCCTGCTCGGCCGCCATGTCCACGATCACACTGCCGGGCTTCATGCTCTGCACCATCTCGGCGGTGATGAGCTTTGGCGCGGGCTTGCCCGGGATCAGCGCGGTGGTGATGATGATGTCGGCATCCTTGGCCTGCTCGGCGTACATCTTGCGCTGCGCAGCCTGAAAGCCCTCGCTCATGACCTTGGCATAGCCGCCGCCGCCCGAGCCTTCTTCCTCGTAGTCCACCTTGACGAACTCGCCGCCCAGCGACTTGACCTGGTCGGCCACCTCGGCACGGGTGTCATTGGCGCGCACGATGGCGCCCAGGTTGGCTGCGGTGCCAATGGCGGCAAGACCGGCCACGCCAGCGCCTGCAATGAACACCTTGGCGGGCGGCACTTTGCCTGCGGCCGTGATCTGGCCGTTGAAGAAGCGGCCGAAGGCATTGGCCGCCTCGATGACGGCGCGGTAGCCGCTGACGCCTGCGGTGGAAGTGAGCGCGTCCATCTTCTGGGCGCGCGAGAGCGTGCGCGGCAGGCAGTCGATGGCCAGCACCGTCGCCTTGCGGGCCGCCAGCTGCTGCATCAGTTCAGGGTTCTGGGCGGGCCAGATGAAGTCGATGAGCGTCGTGCCCTCGCGCATCAGCGCCACTTCATCGCTGCTGGGCGGGCGGACCTTGAAGACGATATCGGATGCAGCCCACAGCGAGGCAGCGTCGCCCACGATCTCGGCGCCCGCAGCGCGGTAGGCGTCGTCACTGAAGTTGGCGCCATCCCCAGCCCCAGACTCCACCGTGACAGAGAAGCCCAGCTTGATCAGCTTCTCCACCACATCGGGCACGGTGGCCACGCGCTTTTCACCGGGAAGGGTTTCCCTTGGCACGCCGATACGCTGCGGCTGCGGGACGGGGCTTGTCTGCATCAGAGGTCTCCTCGAGTTTCGTAATCGTTATGCAAGGCCGCCAGGCAGGGGAGGACTGGCGCGCTAGGGTTTGGATGTGGGCGCAGGGAATGGGAAGGGCGGAATGGCCAGGTGGCCGTCCACCATGCCGGAGCTCTGGCGCACGGCCTGGGCCAGGTCATAGGCCCACTGCTGTGCGGGCCGGCCCGCCACCAGGAATTCTTCGTTGTTGCGCGGACGGGAGCTCAACAACCGCTGATCGACCAGTGCATCCACCACCACCCAGACACCCGCTTCAGTGACGTAACCATAGGCAACATGGGAATAGGGTGCTTTCAACGCGATCTGGCGGCTGGCCATCCATTGAACGAGGTCGGGCCGGTTCTTTTCAAGCCACTTGGGGCTGCTCGCCCAAAGCTTAAAGCGCAGGCAATCGGCCCGCACAGGGCTGCCATCGGCGGAATCCTTCACCATGACGTCCTGTTGCGCCGGGCAATACCCCACCCCTTGCGGAGACCCACGCAGGTCGCTGGTGCGGTTCGTCTGCACGCGCAGCGCAGCCAGCCATTCGCCTTGCGCACCACGGAGCCCCACGTCACGTGTTTGAAGTGAGGTACGGCCTCCGGAACCCGCAACGGCTTCCTCCGAAGTGCCCAGGTCCTGCCAGGCCCCCGGCGGCAGTACAAGGCGGGCGCGCCCGACTGGATATTCGGACTTGGGAGGAACGGTCAGGGGCGCGCACGCCACCGTGAACACCGTCACAGCCAACACAGGCAACAGCCGCCGGAACTTTGAAATGGTCAGAGTCATAGAGAAAGGTTCATACGAATTCGCCTTCAATCATCCCACGGCACCCAAGTCCGTCCCTCGACGGCTTCTGCCATGCAACAACCAACTCGGTGTAGCTGGTGAAAAATGTGTTGAAAGCGCCCTGGTATCGGACACTTCTTGCGGCGCTGCCGGTGGGCAAGCTGACCGCGAGCTTACATGAAGAAAATCTTGTCGCTGTCGCCTTTGTCTGCAGTAGAGGGAACTCCCCAGTCTCCCTCCGCAAACAGGCAAAAAAAAGCCTGGCAGCACAAAGCAGCCAGGCTGGGCAGCGGCCCCGCAGGGCCTGGTGCCAACGATCAGTTCACCACTTGGGCCAGCGCACCCGAGGCGTACTGGGCGGCCACGGCCTGCAGGCTCAGGCCCTTGATCTTGCTGCCCTGGCCTTCGCAGCCGAACTCCAGGTAACGCTGCTTGCACACCTGCTTGGCCGCTTCGCGGGCGGGCTTGAGCCATTCGCGGGCGTCGAACTTGTCGGGGTTCTCAGCCAGGAACTTGCGCACCGCGCCGGTCATGGCCAGGCGGATGTCGGTGTCGATGTTGATCTTGCGCACGCCGTGCTTGATGGCTTCCTGGATTTCCTCGACGGGCACGCCGTAGGTTTCCTTCATCTTGCCGCCGTACTGGTTGATGATGGCCAGCAACTCGGCAGGCACCGACGAGGAGCCATGCATCACCAGGTGGGTGTTGGGGATGCGCTGGTGGATTTCCTTCACGCGGCTGATGGCCAGGATGTCGCCCGTGGGCTTGCGGCTGAACTTGTAGGCGCCATGGCTGGTGCCGATGGCGATGGCCAGGGCGTCCAACTGTGTGGCCTTCACAAACACGGCGGCTTCTTCGGGATCGGTCAGCATCTGGCTGTGGTCGAGCTTGCCGACGGCACCAATGCCGTCTTCTTCGCCCGCGTCCCCGGTTTCGAGGTTGCCCAGGCAGCCCAGTTCGCCTTCGACCGTAACGCCCACCTTGTGCGCCATGTCCACCACCTTGCGCGTCACTTCAACGTTGTAGTCGAAGGACGAAGGGGTCTTGCCGTCTTCCATCAGCGAGCCGTCCATCATCACCGAGCCAAAGCCCAGGTCGATGGCACCCTGGCAAATCTTGGGCGAGGTGCCGTGGTCCTGGTGCATCACCAGCGGGATGTGGGGGAAGGCCTCGACCGCCGCCTGGATCAGGTGCTTGATGAAGGGCTCGCCCGCGTACTTGCGTGCGCCAGCGCTGGCCTGCAGGATGACGGGAGCGCCCACTTCGTCCGCAGCAGCCATCACGGCCTGCACCTGCTCCAGGTTGTTGACGTTGAAGGCAGGGATGCCATAGCTGTTGGCAGCGGCATGGTCGAGCAGTTCGCGCATCGAAACGAGGGGCATGGTCGTGGGGTCCGTGGTGGGTTGATGAAGGAGGGCGCGAGGCGCTGTAGCACCTGGCAACGCGGTGGTAACCGCTTGGTAACTCGTAATTTTAACCGGGGGCCGATACGGGCGGCGATGGCAAATCCAACCGGTAGCAGGTGGTAAACGGCGCTGGTGCAGGTGCTGCGCCAAAGTGCCCCCCATGGATGTCCGCCACGCGGCGCAGGATTTCATGCCCCAGATGCAGGCTGTCCACCGGCACCGCTGCTGTGCGACCCGCCGCGCTCCCCACCTGGTGGCGTGCCCCGTCGTCACACACCTGCAACCACGCGCCACCAGCGTCGGCGGAGCCCAGCTGGACCGCAATCTGCGTGCCCTCGGGCGTGTGCTTGAGCGCGTTTTCCACCAGATTGCGCACTGCGATGTCCAGCAACACCGCATGGCCGGGCACGGTGAGCGCGGGCGGGGCCGACAGGGCCAGGTCGTCGCCGCGTTTCCACGCCGCCTGGGCATAGTCGGCGCACACCGACCGCGCCAGTGCGCTCAGGTCCACGGGCGCCTTGGCTTCGTGCAGCTCGGCCCGGCTGGCGCGGGCCAGGGCCAGCAGCTGGTTGAGAACGTGACCCGCACGCAGAGCATCCTGGCCGATGCGCGCCAGCGACTGGGCCCGGGCCTCTTCCGTCAGCTCCCCCGCCAGGGCGCTGGCCTGCAGCGCGATGGAGGACAGCGGGGTGCGCAATTCGTGGGCCACCTCATTGGCCAGGCGGCGCTCGCGCACCATGGCGACCTGCTGGCGGTCCAGCAAGGTGTTGATCGATGCCACGACCGACTCGAACTCGTTCCAGGCATGGCGCGATGCCAGCCGCTGGGTACTGGTCGGGTCCAGCGCCGCCACGTCGGCCGACAGCGCGTACAAAGGCCGCAAGCCGCGCCACAGCGCGAGCCCCAGGGCCAGAGACACCACAGGCAGCAACCACAGACCGGGCTCGATGAGCTGTCCGGCAATGTCATCCGCCAGCTCGTCCCGCTCGCGCAGCTCCAGCATCACCATGATCTTGCGGGTGCGCCCGGCATCCCATTGGGAGAAGCTGCGCCAGGCCACCTTGTCCGGGCCCAGCGTGAGGTCGGCAAACCCCTCGGCATCGCTGAAAGGCGGCTCGGGCACCGAACCCGTGAGGGATAGCACCCGCCCCTGCGCATCCCACTGCACCACGCTGATGGTCTGCTGGTAATCGTGCGATTTGAGCCAGGGCGTAGGGGTGCGCTCGGTACGCTGCGGGCCTTGCATCGCCTCGGTGGCCCGCAGGTTGAGCAGCAGCGCGGCCACGCTGGCCAGGTGCCCGTCGGTCAGCTCGTCGGCCTCATGCACACCGGTCTGGTAGCCAATGAAGACGAAGCTGCCCCAGACAATGGCCAGAGCCCCCAGCGACCATAACAACAGTTGCCGGGTCAGCGAAGGGCGACGCGCTGGCGCCGTGCGAGGAGCGGTGGGTGCGTTCACGGGGGTTTCTCCTGCGGCATGAAGTAACCCACCCCGCGCATGGTCTGGATACAGGCACTGCCCAGCTTGCGGCGCAGGTGGTGGATGTGGACCTCGACCGCATTGCTCTCCACAGCGGCATCCCAGCTGTACAGGCGTTCCTCGATCTGCTGGCGCGACAGCACCCGGCCCCGCGCCTCCAGCAGCACCAACAACACGGAAAACTCGCGCGGAGACATTTCCACGGGTTTGCCTTGCTGGCGCACCGTGCGGGTCGCTGGATCCAGCTCGATATCGCCCAGACGGATGGTGGGCGACGTCCGTCCCGCCGCGCGCCTCAGCAGCGCCCGCAAACGCGCGTCCAATTCATCCACATCAAAGGGCTTGGTCAGGTAGTCATCGGCGCCCTGGTCCAGCCCCGCGATGCGCTGGTGCACCTGGTCACGCGCCGTGACGATGAGGACAGGCGTAGCGGGGTCCGGCAGAGCTGCCGACGCAGCCCCGGTGGCGGGCGGGCTCAGGCGCAGACGCCGTAGCAGTTCGCTACCGTCACCGTCCACCAACCCCAGGTCCAGCAGCACAGCGTCAAAACGCTCAGCGCGCAGGGCACTCCAGGCACTGGCGACGCCGTCACTGACATCCACCGCATAGCCGCGTTGCTGCAGATTGCTGCGCAGGCCACTGGCTATGCCCGCATCGTCTTCGACCACGAGTATTCGCATGCAGGCATTGTCGCAGCCCATCGGACAGGGGCGGGACAAGGGCAGCGCCGGCTTTAAGACGGCGTTAAGTACGCCCGCCTATCTTCCGGCACATGCAGCCTTCGCCCGTCACGCCGTCCATCGCGCCCATCACACCCCACGCCCCCTCTCAACGCCACACGCTGCTTTTCTGGACCCTGGGCGCTCTGGCCTGTGTGGTGGCCTGGGATGCCGCAGGGCAGGACCTGGCGTTTGCGCAGGTGTTTGGATCGTCCAACGGGTTTCCGATGCGGGACCAGTGGTTTTTTGTGCAGGTGCTGCATGAAGGCGCCCGCCGTCTGGGCTGGCTGCTGGTGCTGCTGCTGGCGCTGAGCGTGTGGTGGCCGCGCGGCTTTCTGCGCAAGCTGGACGCCAGCGAGCGCCTGCAGATGGCCGTGAGCGCCCTGCTCTCGCTGGCCGTGGTCAGCATCACCAAGAACCTCAGCGCCACCAGTTGCCCGTGGGACCTCGCACAATTTGGCGGCGTGGCGCGCCATGTGTCGCACTGGGCGCTGGGCGTGCTCGATGGCGGTAGCGGCCGCTGTTTTCCGGCGGGCCATGCGTCGGCCGGATTCGCCTTTTTGGGAGGCTACTTCGCATTGCGCCACAAGGTACCTTCGGCCGCACGCTGGTGGTTGGCGGGTGCGTTGCTGGCGGGGTTCGTCTTGGGTGCAGCCCAGCAGGTGCGAGGCGCCCATTTCATGAGCCACACACTGTGGACGGGCTGGCTGTGCTGGGTCACCGGCTGGCTTTGCGACCTGGCTGCCACGGCTCTGCGTCCACGCTTCCCGCATTTTGCCAGCACCACCACGCCACCGGACAGCTCCCATGCTTGAACTCGATCTGGCCCTGTTTCAGGCCCTCAATGCCGACGCCGCGACCTTGCCTGCCGTGGTGACGGTGGCACGGTGGGTGTCACAGCAACTACCCACCGCCATGGGCGGCCTGCTGCTCGGCAGCTTTGTGTTGGGCAACGCAGCGCAGCGGCGCGCCCTGGCGCTGGCGCTCGCGTCCATGGCCCTGGCGTGGGTAGGAGTACAGCTGTTGCGACTGGCGGTGCCGGCGCCGCGGCCTTCGCAGCTGGGCATTGGCGTCCAGTGGATCGAGCATGCCGCGCGCGCAGGCTTTCCCAGCATGCATGTGGCGGGAGCCGCCGCGCTGGCGGCCAGTCTCGCCCTGCGGCCGGTTCGCGGGCTGACCTGGCTGGCCGCAGCGGTCACAGCCGCCATGGTGTGGAGCCGCGTCTGCCTGGGAGTGCACTTCCCGTCTGATGTGCTGGCGGGCCTGGTCACCGGGGGGCTGGCAGCGGCGGCCATCCACGCACTGGCCGCGCGCGCACCGCGCTGGCAAGCAGCCCTGGAGCACAAGTCGCCACAAGGCAACTCGCACTGACCGCCGCCCAGCGCCGCCGGACTCCTGCCCGGGACGCTGCCCCGCAGCGGTGAGGGTGCAACCCCTCGATCGGTCAGCTGGCCACGCAGATCTTCAGCATGTTCGTGCCGCCGGGTGCGCCCATGGGCTCACCGCAGGTGATGGCGTACACATCCCCCTTTTGCACGATGTTGCGGCTCTTGAGGTGGCGCTCTGCCTGATCCAGCGCGGTGTCGCGGTCGGCACTGGTGTCCATCAGCAAAGGGCGCACGTTGCGGTACATGGCCATCTTGCGTTGCGTGGCCACCTTGGGGGTGAGCGCGTAGATGGGGATGCGGATGCTGTGCCGGCTCATCCACAGTGCCGTCGCGCCACTGTCGGTCATGGCGACGATGGCCTTGGCGCCCAGGTGGTGGGCGGTGAACAGTGCGCCCATTGCAATGGACTGGTCGATGCGGCCAAAGGTCTGGCCGGTGAAGTCGGCATCGAGCTGGTGGTCTTCCGCCGCTTCGGCCGCGGCGCAAATGGTGGCCATCTCTTCCACGGTCTCGAGCGGGTAGCGGCCTGCGGCCGTCTCGGCACTCAGCATCACGGCGTCGGTGCCATCCAGCACGGCGTTGGCCACGTCACTCACCTCGGCGCGCGTGGGCACGGGGTTGGTGATCATGCTTTCCATCATCTGCGTGGCGGTGATTACGACCTTGTCCAGCTCGCGCGCCATGCGGATCATCTTCTTTTGCAGCGCCGGCACGGCCGCGTTGCCCACTTCCACGGCCAGGTCGCCGCGGGCCACCATGATGCCGTCGCTCACGCGCAGGATGGCCTCCAGGTGCGGGATGGCCTCGGCGCGCTCGATCTTGGCGATCAGGCCCGGCTTGTGGCGGTACTCGGAAGCAGCCACATTGCACAGCTGGCGCGCCATTTCCATGTCGGTCGCGTTCTTGGGAAAGCTCACCGCTACATAGTCGGCCTGGAAGCTCATGGCCGTGCGGATGTCTTCCATGTCCTTGGCCGTCAAGGCCGGTGCCGTGAGGCCGCCGCCCTTCTTGTTAATGCCCTTGTTGTTCGACAGCTCGCCGCCCACCTTGACGGTAGTGTGTACTTCTTCGCCGCGCACCGCATCCACGGTGAGCACGATCAGGCCATCGTTGAGCAGCAGCAGGTCACCCGCTTTCACGTCACGCGGCAGCTCCTTGTAGTCCAGCCCCACGCCTTCGATGTCGCCCAGCTCGGTGCGCGAGGCGTCGAGCACGAATTTGGCACCCGATTCCAGCTGCACTTTGCCTTCGGCAAACTTGCCCACGCGGATCTTGGGCCCCTGCAGGTCGGCCATGATGGCCACCTCGCGGCCTGCGCGCTGGGCGGCCGCACGCACGGTGGCGGCGCGGTCGATGTGGTCCTGCGCCTTGCCGTGGCTGAAGTTCAGCCGCACCACGTTCACCCCCGCTCGGATCATCGCCTCCAGCAGCGCCGGGTCGCTCGATGCAGGACCCAGGGTGGCAACAATCTTGGTGGCGCGGCGGGTAGGCATGGACATGTCTCTTTTCTCTCGGTCGTTGGGGATGTAATCGAGTTTCAATTCTCACACGAAGCGGTTACATGCGAGTTACCCCATGCAGCAACACCGTGACTCGGCCTCTCAGAGCAGCGGAGATGACAGCAGATGCGCCAGCACGTGCGCAATGACCGCGGCCTCCAGGCCGTGGCGCGCATAGAGCCAGCCCGCCACCAGACCAAAGGCCGTGTTGCCCACCAGCACGAACACCACCACGGCCACGGTCAACACCCCGGCCAGCGCCTGCGCGGCAGGCAGATGCCCCACGGCAAACAACACAGCGCTGAGCACCACCGCCGCAGCCACCAGCCCCTTGCCGGGCCGCCCCTGACCACGCTGCAGCAGGCGCCAGCCCAGCCACAGCAGCAGGGTCATCACGCCCCAGCGCACCAGCAGCTCTTCGGTGATGCCGCCATACAGCAACTTGACCGCCAATGGCATGGCACTGGCAGGATCGGAGGGCTGCAGCGCCGTGGGCGCCAGGCGGGACAGCCCCCATAGCCACGCAGCGCCCGCCACCCCACCGCAGACTCCGGGCAGGAGTTGAGCCCGCAGCGCGGGCCCTGCGGGCCGGCCGGCCAGCCAGGAAGACATGGCGGGCGCCTGCAGGCCCACGCGAGGCGCCAGCCACACCCCGAGCGCCACGGCCAGCGCCAGGAGCACCGCCGTCTGCAACCCGCTGAGCACCAGCACGACCCCTGGTGGCAGCGGCAGCAGGGCTTCGTTGGCCTTCAGGGTGGGCAGCAGCGCCCAGACCACCGCCACCACGCCGGGCATGCCCAGCAGCCACAGCGCACCGCCCAGCCGCCACTTGCCGGGTTGCGCCGGAGCGCGCGCCGCGTCTGCCCCGGCAGTGTTGTCCACGGCCATGGTTTTGCCCACGCTCAGGCGCGCATCAGCGCTTCGATCTCGTCGGCCTTCACCGGGACACCGCGCGTGATCAGCTCACAACCCGTCTCGGTGACGATGGCATCGTCTTCGATGCGAATGCCGATGTTGTGGAACTGCTCGGGCACACCGTCGGCGGGGCGCACGTAGATGCCGGGCTCGATGGTCAGCACCATGCCGGGCCGCAGGATGCGGCTGGGGCGATTGGTGATCGTTTCGCCCGAGAGCGGGTCCTTGCGCTCGCTCACCTGGCCGACTTCGTCGGGCTCCACATAGCTGCCGCAGTCGTGCACATCCATGCCCAGCCAGTGGCTGGTGCGGTGCATGTAGAACTGGAAGTAGGCGCGCTTGTCGATCACGTCCTGTGCGGTGCCCACCTTGTTCTTGTCGAGCAGGCCCAGGTCCAGCATGCCCTGCGCCAGCACGGCCACCGTGGCGTCGTGCGGGTCGTTGAAGCGTGCACCTGCCTTGGTGGCAGCCACAGCCGCATCCTGGCTGGCCAGCACCAGGTCGTACAGCGCGCGCTGCGGGCCCGTGAACTTGCCGTTGGCGGGGAAGGTGCGCGTGATGTCGCTGGCGTAGCTGTCCAGCTCGCAACCCGCGTCGATCAGCACCAGCTCGCCATCACGCACCGGTGCGGTATCGGCCCGGTAGTGCAGCACGCAGGCATTCGCGCCCGCCGCCACGATGGAACTGTAGGCCGGGTACTGCGAGCCCGCGTCGCGGAACGCGTGCAGCAGCTCGGCGTCAAGGTGGTATTCGCGCACATCCTCCCCGGCGCGTAGCATGCGGGCCGAGCGCTGCATGGCGCGGATGTGGGCCCGCGCACTGATGGCGCTGGCACGGCGCATGATGTCCTGCTCATGCGCGTCCTTGAACAGGCGCATCTCGTCGAGCAGCGTGCACAAATCGTTCTGCTCGGCAGGGCAGATGGCGCCGTAGCGCACACGCCCCCGCACCACATTGAGCCAGCCCTCCACGCGCGCGGCTAGGCCGCTGTGCGTGGCAAACGGGTACCAGACGCAGGCCGTGTTTTCGAGCAGGCGTGGCAGTTTGCTGTCCAGTTCGGCCATCGAATGCGCGGCGTCCACACCCAAGGCCGCAGGCGCGGCAGCCGGGCCCAGGCGGTAGCCGTCCCAGATCTCACGCTCCAGGTCCTTGGGCTGGCAGAACAGCGTGCTGCGGCCATCGTGCGCCAGCACCAGGCAGGCGCCAGGCTCGGTAAAGCCTGTCAGGTAATAGAAGTAGCTGTCGTGGCGGAACAGAAAGTCGCTGTCCCGGTTGCGCGGACGCTCCAGCGCCGTAGGAATGATGGCAATGCCGCCGGGGCCCAGCTGGGCAGCCAGGTGCGCGCGGCGCTGGGCATAGACAGAGGCAGGCACGGTGGTGTTCATGGCGCGTCGTGAGAATAGGAATTGAGTTCGGCCAGCCGCTCTGGCGTGCCCACATCGGTCCAGCGGCCGGTGTAGAGCTGCGCACTGACGCGGCCATTGTCCATTGCACGGCGAAGCAGCGGCGCCAGCGGGGCTTTGATGCCGCTGGGGTTTCCGGGCGGAATGTCGCACCACGGCGCTGCAAACAGCTCGGCGCGCAACAGGGCGATGGTGCTATAGGTGTAGCGTGGCGCGGGGTCGTCGGCGGGCAGGTTGAGCGCCAGCCCGTCTGCCGACAAGCCAAAGTCGCCACGCGGGTTGTGCGCCGGATTGGGCACCAGCCACAGGTGGGCCAAATGATCGCTGGCCTCGAAGGCCGCCACCGCTGCGCTGTCGAATACGAAATCGGGCGCAAACACATCGCCTGCGGCCAGCCAGAACACCGGGCCGAGCTGCGGCAATGCACGGGCGATGCCGCCAGCGGTTTCCAGCGCGCCGCCAAAGTCCACCCCTTCGTGGGAGTATGAAATTGATAGCTGCTCAGGCATATTTTTCCTGCGCTTGGAGGCAAAAACGCTGGAAAAAAACGCACTGATCTGTTCGCCCAGCCATGCGGTGTTGATCACCGCCCGCTCCACACCTGCGTCCAGCAAAGCCTGCAGGTGCCACTGCAGCAGTGGCTGGCCCTGCACCTGCAGCAGCGGCTTGGGCATGCTGTCGGTCAACGGGCGCATGCGCTCGCCACGGCCTGCGGCCAGAAGCAGGGCAGGCACCTGATGGCGGGCGGCACTCATGCCGCCACCCCGCTCACAGAGCCCCGCTGGAGCGCATGGCGCTCCACGGTGGTGGGGTCGAACAAAGCCAGCAGGGCTTCCATCAGCGCACGCGCCTTGGCCGAATGGTCGGCGCCGAAATTGCACACATACACATCCAGCGTCACGCCGCGCTGCTCGGGCCACGTGTGCACGCACAGGTGCGACTCGGCCAGCAACACCGTGGCAGTCACCCCGCCGGGGCCATGCTCGGTGGCAGGAAATTCATGGAACAAATGCCCCACAGGCTGGAGGCCAGCGGCGCGCACCGCATCGGTACAGGCGCGGCCCAGGGCGGTAGCGTCCAGCAGCCATGCGGAGGCGCAACGGCAGCCATGGAGATCGGCGGTGAGATGCAGTCCTTGCATGGGCCGCACTGTAGTGCATTGCCACCGGGCTTCCTGCTGGCAGCCTGCGAATTCAGGTGAGCGCAAGCCACCTCGGTAAAATGCCGGGTTTCCCCCGACTCACCCACCCTGAACTCTCCCCCCATGGCCAACACCCAGCAATCCCAACAGATGGCAAATGCGATCCGCGCATTGGCCATGGACGCCGTTCAACAAGCCAACTCCGGCCACCCCGGCGCCCCCATGGGTATGGCCGACATGGCCGTGGCACTGTGGAGCCGCCACCTCAAGCACAACCCCACCAACCCCCAGTGGTTTGACCGCGACCGGTTTGTGCTGTCCAACGGCCACGGCTCGATGCTGCTGTACGCATTGCTGCACCTCACCGGCTACGACCTGCCCATCGGCGAGCTGAAGAACTTCCGCCAGTTGCACAGCAAGACCGCCGGCCACCCCGAAGTGGGCATCACCCCCGGCGTGGAAACCACCACAGGCCCGCTGGGCCAGGGCATCACCAATGCCGTGGGCTTTGCGCTGGCCGAAAAGCTGCTGGCTGCGGAGTTCAACCGCGAAGGCCATGCCGTGGTGGACCACCACACCTACGCCTTCCTGGGCGATGGCTGTCTGATGGAAGGCATCAGCCACGAAGCCGTGTCGCTGGCGGGCGCCTGGAAGCTCAATAAGCTGATCGCCCTGTACGACGACAACGGCATCAGCATCGACGGTCAGGTTGCTCCCTGGTTTGCCGACAACACCCCCCTGCGCTTCGTGGCCAGCGGCTGGAACGTGATCGGGCCCATTGATGGCCACGACGCCGACAAGGTGGCCGCAGCCATCGTCGAAGCCAAGAAGCAGACCGAGCGCCCCACGCTCATCGTGTGCAAGACACACATCGGCAAGGGCAGCCCCAACCGCGTGAACACCGCCAAGGCCCACGGCGAGCCCCTGGGCGCCGAAGAAATCAAGCTCACGCGCGAAGCACTGGGCTGGACCAGCGAGCCCTTCGTGATCCCCGAAGATGTTTACGCCGGCTGGGACGCCAAGGCCGCTGGCGCTGCCGCTGAAGCCACCTGGAACGAACGGTTTGCCGCCTACAGCAAGGCTTTCCCCGAGCTGGCTGCCGAATACACCCGCCGCATGCAGGGCGACCTGCCCGCCAACTTTGCGCAAGTGGCCGTGGACACCGTGGTGGCCGCGCACACCAAGGGCGAGACTGTGGCCAGCCGCAAGGCCAGCCAGCTGGCGCTGGAAGCCTTCACCGCTGCGCTGCCCGAACTGCTGGGCGGCAGCGCCGACTTGACAGGCTCCAACCTCACCAACACCAAGAGCACACCCAATCTGCGCTTTGACATGCAGGGCAACGTGGTGCAGACCGCGCTCGAAAACGGCCAAAAGATCGGTGGCCGCCACATCAACTACGGCGTGCGCGAATTCGGCATGGCCGCCATCATGAACGGCGTGGCGCTGCACGGTGGCTTCATCCCCTACGGCGGCACCTTCCTCACGTTCAGCGACTACAGCCGCAACGCCATCCGCATGGCTGCGCTGATGAAGCAACGCGTGATCCACGTGTTCACGCACGACTCCATCGGCCTGGGCGAAGACGGCCCCACGCACCAGTCCATCGAGCACGTGGCCAGCCTGCGCCTGATTCCCAACCTGGATGTCTGGCGCCCCGCCGATACGGCAGAAACCGCTGTGGCGTGGAGCGTGGCCCTGTCCAACCGCAACAAGCCCACCGCGCTGGCCCTGTCGCGCCAGAACCTGCCCTACGCGCCCAAACGCGACCTGGGCGACATCTCGCGCGGCGCCTACGTGCTGAGCGAGCCTGCCGACGTGGGCCTCAAGAAGAAGCCCGTGGCCGTGATCATTGCCACCGGCTCTGAAGTGCAGCTGGCCCTGAAGGCCCAGCGCCTGCTGGCCGACAAGAAGATCGGCGTTCGCGTGGTCTCCATGCCCAGCACGACCACCTTCGACCGCGAAGATGCCAAGTACAAGAGCAGTGTGCTGCCTGCGGGCGTGCCGCGCGTGGCCGTGGAAATGGGCGTGACCGACGGCTGGTGGAAGTACGGCTGCGCCGCCGTGGTGGGCATCGACACCTACGGTGAATCGGCCCCCGCGCCTGTGCTGTTCAAGCACTTCGGCTTCACCGAAGAGAACGTGGCCGACGCAGTGCTGGTGGCCATCGGCGCAGCCCGCCTGAAGCCCGCCAAGAAGGCCCGGTAAAACGCCCTTTGCCCGCTGCGCACCGCTGCCAGCGGGCGCGCGGCGGCCAATTCATGATTTCGACTTTGCAACTTTGAAGAGGCTCCCTATGACGATCAAGATTGGTATCAACGGCTTCGGCCGCATCGGCCGCAACGTGCTGCGCTCGGCCATCCAGAACTTCAGCGACATCGAAGTCGTGGGCATCAACGACCTGCTGGAGCCTGAGTACCTGGCGTACATGCTGCAGTACGACTCGGTGCACGGCCGCTTCAAGGGCACCGTGGCGGTCGAGGGCAACACCCTGATCGTCAATGGCAAGAAGATCCGCCTCACGCAAGAGCGCGACCCCGCCAACCTGAAGTGGAACGAAGTCGGCGCCGACGTGGTGATCGAATCCACCGGCCTGTTCCTGGACAAGGTCACCGCGCAGAAGCACCTGGACGCTGGCGCCAAGAAGGTCATCCTGTCGGCTCCGTCAAAAGACGACACCCCGATGTTCGTGTTCGGCGTGAACCACGACACCTACGCGGGCCAGGCCATCATCTCCAACGCATCGTGCACCACCAACTGCCTGGCTCCCGTGGCCAAGGTGCTGAACGACAAGTGGGGCATCAAGCGCGGCCTGATGACCACCGTGCACGCAGCCACCGCCACGCAAAAGACCGTGGACGGCCCTTCGAACAAGGACTGGCGCGGCGGCCGCGGCATTCTGGAAAACATCATCCCCTCCAGCACCGGTGCTGCCAAGGCCGTGGGCGTGGTGATTCCTGCCCTGAACAAGAAGCTGACCGGCATGTCCTTCCGCGTGCCCACCTCCGACGTGTCGGTGGTGGACCTGACGGTGGAACTGGACAAGGCCGCCACCTACGAAGAAATCAAGGCCGAAATGAAGGCCCAGTCCGAAGGCGCCCTGAAGGGCGTGCTGGGCTACACCGAAGACAAGGTGGTGGCCACCGACTTCCGTGGCGACACCCGCACGTCCATCTTTGACGCTGACGCCGGCATCGCGCTGGACGGCACCTTCGTCAAGGTCGTGAGCTGGTACGACAACGAATGGGGCTACTCGAACAAGTGCCTGGAAATGGTGCGCGTGGTCGCCAAGTAAGCTTTTTTGAGAAGTTGAAAAAGCGCTAGAAGCAACTACCCTGTTCAAGCCGGTCGCCTGTAAAGGCCACCGGCTTTTTTTCGTCTGCGCGTTTGTGGTGGCTTGCCCCGCCTCAGAGCATGGCAGCGGCAGGCGCCTGCGGCGGAGCGCTGGCAATGTGCACCGTGCGGGTAGGAAACGCAAATTCCACGCCCATGGCTTTGAACTCGCGCAGCAGCCCCAGGTTGATGGACTGCTGCAGGTCCATGTAAAGGTTGTAGGCCGGGTCTTCGACGATGTAGACCACCTCATAGTCCAACGAGTTGGTGCCCAGCGCCTTGAAATGTGCACGGTCAAAGCGCAGCTCCGGGTGCGCCTCGATGAGCTTGCGCACGACGCCTGGAATGGCCTCGGCCTGCTCGGGGGTGGTGCCATAGGCCACACCAAAGGTGAACACGATGCGCCGCCGCTCCAGCATGCGGAAGTTGCTGATGGTCTGCTTGAGCAGATCGGTGTTGGACATCACGATCTGCTCGCCCTGCAGACTGCGGATGCGGGTGGTCTTGAGACCAATCACCTGCACGGTGCCCGACACATTGCCCACCACGATGAAGTCGCCCACCTCGAAAGGCTTGTCCACCGCAATCGCCAGCGATGCGAAAAGGTCGCCCAAAATGTTCTGTACCGCCAACGCCACGGCAATACCGCCCACCCCCAGGCTGGCGATGAAGGCCGTGATGTTCACACCCACGTTGGACAAGATGGCCAGCAGCACCACGCTCCACAGCAGCGTGCGCAGCCCCCACGACATCAGCGTGGCCGAGGCGCTGACCTGCGTCATGCCGCTGGACGAGTGCCGCTCCACATAGCGGCCTACGCCAATGCCAATCGCGCGCATGCCCCACAGCCCCATCTGCAGCGCCACGGCGACAAACCACAGCTGGCTCAGACGGCTCTCCCAGCGGCCCGGCAGGTCGAGCAGGCTTGCGCCCACCAGCAGCGCCACCACCAGCATCAGCGTGCGGCTCGTGCCTTCCTGCACATCCACCAGGGTCAGCGCCATGCCACTGTGCGACTGCGTGGCCCACACCTTGGCGCGCCGGGTCAGCAGGTGCAGCACCACGAGGATGGTTGCGTAGGTGGCCACAGCCGCCGCCAGGGCCACACACAGGCTCCATAGCGGCACGCCCGCAAAGGTGGTCTCCTGGACCCAGGTGAAAAAGGTGGATGGCGGCATGCAGTAACTCTCCTCTTCGTTGTGTTGCGGTGATGGAGCGAGCGTGCGCAGCGCCCGCGCAGAGGCCCGGCCATGGGACGTGGCGTACGGGTGAAGGGCACCCGCAACAACACGCTGCGTGCGCGTGCTGTCATTGATCGAGACCTGGGGGAGATGAGAGTTCCCGAACGCAACAAGCCACTCTCCTTCACGCAAATGGTGGGCGCCTTGTTTGCAAGTGTTCGTAAGACATGCCCCACAGCAATACAGAGGCAGGGCCTACGCCTGCTTGCCGGGCCTGCCCCAACAATGCATCAACACCAGAACCCCCTGGTGGCCCGCCCGATACGTCGGCACGGCCTACCCAACCACCTCCAGAGGAGTCCACCACACCATGCATTCATCCGCATTGATCCGTACCGCCACAGCAGCACTCGCACTGGGCGCACTGGCCGCCTGTTCTTCCACCCCGGCGCCCACCGAACAGATGGCGGTCACCCGCACCACTGTCAACCGCGTGGCGGCTGCCCCGGCTGTGGCCACCAGCGCCCCCGTGCAGTTGCAGCAAGCACGCGAGAAGCTGATGCAGGCCGAAAAAGCGATGGCAGAGAAGGACTATGTGGCGGCACGCCGCCTGGCCGCTGAGGCCGAGGTAGATGCCCGTGTCGCTGAAACCCGCGCAGACGCGGCCAGCAATGCCGCCAACCTCGCCCAAGTGCAAGACGGTATCCGCGCACTGCAAGAAGAAATCAACCGCCGATCGCCCCGCTGAGCCAGCGCCAACCATGGTGCCACCGCGCCCCTGGCTTCGCCTCAGGCACCACACCGTTGAGGCCCCGCGATTGCCCCATCCCATTTCAAGGAACACCTGACCATGCACCGCATTTTTCATCGCACCACCGCCCTGTGCACCAGCCTGATTGCCGTTGGCCTGCTGGCCGCGTGTGCAAGCACCACGCCATCGCCTGCACTGGAAGAGGCCCGCACCGCAGTGGGCACTGCGGCCGGAGACCCCACTGTGAACCAGTACGCGCAGCTCGAACTGAAGCAGGCCACCGATGCGCTCGCCCAGGCCGACCGCGTGTGGGCGGACGACCACGATACATCCGAGACCAACCACCTGGCGTACATCGCCCGTCAACGCGCTGAGATCGCCACCAACGCAGCCCGCGCACGCCAGCTCGATGCCAACATCCAACAGGCCGGCAGCGAAGCCGACCGCATCCGTCTGCAGGCCCGCACCCAAGAGGCTGACGCGGCCCGCCTGCGCGCCCAGCAAGCCCAGCAGCAGGCGATGAGCGCCGAGCAACGCGCCGCACAACAGCAGGCGCAAGCCACCGCTGCCATGGCCCAGGCCAATGCGGCACAAGACCGCGTGCGCGCACTCGAAGCGCAATTGCGCGAACTCGAAGCCCAGCAGACCGAACGCGGCCTGCTGGTGACCTTGGGCGATGTGCTGTTTGCCTTCAACAAGGCCGAACTCTCGGCCCAGGCCGGCCCGCGCCTGGACAAGCTGGCGAACTTTCTCAAACAGTTCCCGGACCGCAAGCTGTTGATCGAGGGCTACACCGACAGCGTGGGTGGCGACAGCTACAACCAGGACCTGTCAGACCGCCGCGCGCAGGCCGTGCGCGATGCGTTGGTGCAGCGCGGCGTGGACAGCAGCCGCATCGCCGCACGCGGCTACGGCAAGGCCCACCCGGTGGCTGACAACGCGTCGCCCGAAGGCCGCGCCATGAACCGCCGTGTGGAGATCGTGATTGCCGATGACAAGGGCAATTTGCGAGGCCGTTGAGGCCCCACAAAAAGCCCCACCGTCAAGCCGTATTGAAGCTGCAGTGAACCTGCACTGAAGCCCACAAAGACCGCGCCGCCTACGCTGCGCGGTCTTCAAACGTTTCGGTATCGACTTCGCTCGCGGATTGTGCGTTGTAGCGCTGGCCCACTACCGTGCGCTCGTTGATCAGCGCATCCAGCCGCGCCATGGTGGCGGCGTCCAGCCGCACGTTGGCAGCACCCAGGTCGTCCTGCAAATGCTCCACACTGGTGGTGCCTGGGATGGGAATGATGTGCTCGGCCTTGTGCAGCAGCCACGCCAGCGCCAGCTGGGCGGGGGTGCAACCCACATCGTGCGCAATGGCTTGATAGCCGTCGAGCAGATTCAGATTGGCGGCATAGGCGTCGGGCGCAAAACGGGGCATGGCGCGGCGGATATCCTTGGCATCCAGCGTGCTCACATCGCGCAGATCGCCACACAGAAAGCCCCGCGCCACGGGGCTGAACGCCACAAAGGCGGCGCCCAGTTCTCGGCAGGCGTCCAGCACAGCAATCTCGGGGTTGCGCGTCCAGAGCGAATACTCGGTCTGCACCGCAGCAATGGGGTGCACCGCGTGCGCCTTGCGCAGCGTGGCGGCCGACACCTCCGACAGGCCGATGCTGCGGATCTTGCCCGCGCGCACCAAGTCGGCCAGTGCGCCCACGCTGTCTTCAATGGGCACCTTCTTGTCCCAGCGGTGCAAGTAGTACAGGTCGATCACGTCGGTCTGCAGGCGGCGCAGGCTGTCTTCGCAGGTCTGGCGCAGCGTGGCGGGGCGGCCGTCGATCACGCGCACCAGCTTGCCGTCGCCATTCACATCCACGCCCTGCATGCCGCATTTGCTGGCCAGGGTGAAACGGCTGCGGTGCTGCTTCAGCACACGGCCCACCAGGGTTTCGTTGGCGCCAAAGCCGTACAGCGTGGCGGTGTCGAACAGCGTCACGCCCGCATCCAGCGCGGCCAGCAGCACGCGTTCGCCCTGCTCGGCAGACACCGGGGCGCCATAGGCGTGCGACAGGTTCATGCAGCCCAGGCCGATGGCCGAGACGGAGAAAGGTCCAAGGTTTCTTTGTTGCATGCTGCGAGCTTACGGCAAGCGCGGCAACCCACCGGGTGGCTCGGGCTTGGAGGCTGGGCTAAGCCTTTGCAACGGGTGGCCGCTTCGCCCACAGCTCAATGCGCTCGCCCGCAGCACAGGCGGCCACCAGCTGCGCAAACCGCGTCTCCCGGGTCTCATCACGTTTGGCGGATGTGACCCAGTGCAGCATCACCTTGCGGTAGCTGGGCGGTGTGGACTCCTGAAAGTACCGCCACGCGGCCTTGTTGCGCTGGAACGTGCGTTGCAGCGCCACCGGCAGCTCGGCCACCCCCGCCTGCTCGTGCGAGTAGATGGCCGACCTGTCTGCCTTGCGGTGCGCGAAGGCGGCCAGCCCCGCAGGCGTCATGCGGCCTGCCGCCTGCAGCTGCTCCACCTTGGCGATATTGACCGCACTCCAGATCGACGACGGCTTGCGCGGAGTGAAGCGGATCGAATACGTGTGCTCGTCAATACGCCGCCGAATGCCATCGATCCACCCAAAGCACAGCGCTTCGTCCACCGACTCCGGCCAGCCCATGCTGGGGCGGCCCGAGCCCACCTTGTGAAAACCCACCAGCAGCTCCGTCGCACTGGCGGCGTGGCGCTCCAGCCAATCGCGGAACGCCTGCGGGGTGGCAAAGAAGGTGGGCGCGGGCTGCTGGATCATGGTGCTGCAAACGTCCTTCCGTCTTGCCTTCTTCCTACCAGTTGCAGCTGCAGGTGCGCGGGTCAGGCCACCACGGCGTCATGCACTTGCTCGGCGTGTGGTCCCAGCGGCACCACGCACAGCGTCACACCATCAAGCGTGAGCACCAGCCCCAACTGCCCGCCTACTTGCACCACCCCACCCACAGTGGCGCTTGCGTGCTGGGCACGCGGTGGCACAAGCTGCATCGCCTGGGCTGCGGCATGCACCGCCCCCGCGCTGACGGGCGGCTGGCGCAGCAGCGCCCACAGTGTCTGTGGGTCTCGCGATTGCAGGGACTGCAGGTACAGGCGCAGCACTGCTGCGTTGACGCCCCGGGGCTCATCGCTGGCTTCGCTGCACTCTGGAGCCGGCCGCAGGCGCTGCAACGCGCGGCGCAGTTGCTGACGGCTGGCCGCCTCAGTGCGGCCACTGGCCTGCGCCAGCTCTGCATGACTGGCGTCGAACACCGCATGCAGCAACACCGCAGCGCCGTCCGCGGGCGTTACATGCGCCACCAGCCGCCGCAGCGCCAGCATAGCCTGCTGCGCAAGGGCCGCATCAGCCTCCGCCGAGGGTGCGACCGTACCAACGACATCGCCGTGCGCGGTCTGCGTGGCTTCGGTCAACCATTGTGCCATCCACTGGCGCCGCCGCAAGCGGTCAATGGCCAGGTTGCGCACCACCGTCAGCAGCCAGGCCTGGGCCGCGTTGAGCACCGGGATTTTGGCTTCCAACGCACGCACATACGCGTCCTGCACGGCGTCCTCGGCCTCGGCCGGGCCCAGCAGGCGCGTGGCTGCGCGGACCAGGGCGCTGCGGCTGGCATCCAAGAGCGCCAGGGTGTGTTCGTCGTCTTGCATTGGGGCATGGTGCCACAGGCTAACCAAAAGCAGACCAGGCCAGAAGTGGGTGGACGAATACAGGGATCTGGCGTTGAGTCGAAGGACGGGGTTGGGCCCTGAGCGACCAGCCGCCCCGTTGACATGGCATACGTGGGAGCGACCAATCAAGGCCCGACGTGAGGGGGTGGCCTCTGGCGTGCGAGGCTTGACCGAGGATGCGGATTAGGTCGGTTTCGGCTTAGTCTTCTTTGGCCGTACGAAGATCGGGGAAATCTGCTTCTGCCGGACCATTGCGAAGCTGTTGAACGCCCCACGCAACTTGAAGACTTCGACCGGCTGCTTCGGTGGTGGCACCAGGGCCGCGAAGTCCTTAACCGTTTCCTTGCACCGGGCACCCAAGATGACCTCGCGAAGCTGAATATGCGGTTCGAATTTTAAGTAGTAAAGCCCGTCCTCCGCGTTGCGCTCCTCAAGATTGGCAAACAACCGCCATTCCTTTTCATACTCCCAGTCCTTGAACTTCGTTGTCAACAGCAGTTCAAACTGCCTTTCGGTCATCAAGTTGTTTGGTCCGAGGCTGTCAAATAGTCCTTTGATCCGGTTCGGCTCGTACTTCACCTGCGACGGCCAGTGCCGTTCGTCATCCACGACGAAGTCGAAGCCAAGGCACACGCCGTGGTGTTTGTGTCCATAGTGCGCCCACATTACCGGGCTTTCGTACGAAGTGCCTGTACAAAGAATGCCGATGTTCTTGTGCCAGTGGTCGTGCAGCACCTTCGCGACCTTGCGGGCCTGTTTTTCGCCAATGCACGCCCCAATAAACTCAAACGGGTCGTTGAGGTCGTTCAACCTGGACAGCTTGAACCGCTGTTCTTGCAGGATCTTCTTTGCCCATCTGGCTTCGGTCATGTAGTACAGGCGAATCGGCGTCATCTTGTTCTCCCAGCCCGGCAGGATGGTACAAGGAAGATCGCGGGTCAGCGGCAGTCGGTAAGAGACCGCTACTGGCCGATAGCACTCCTCCAGAGGCACAACCCAGCGGTTGCAATACGGGTCAGCTCTTTGTTCTGACCAGTAGGTCTATTTCTGCGCTTGGCAAGTCTGGCCGAACTGGAGCAGCCCATAGCACAGAGCCAATCGCAATCACCGCACTCCGCTGCGGCGTCCGCGACAAGCTCCACCCGCCGTTGCATGGACAATCTCGGCATGTCTGGCGCACCTACTCTTAGTTCACACCCTTCCTCGCCCCGCCCCGTGCTGATCGCCGGCGGCGGCATCGGTGGCATGGCCACTGCCCTCACCCTGCACCAGATCGGCGTGCCCTGCATCGTCTTTGAATCGGTGCCCGAGCTGCAGCCGCTGGGCGTGGGCATCAACCTGCAGCCCAACGCAGTACGAGAACTGCACGACCTGGGGTTTGGCAACGAGGTGCTGGACACGATCGGCCTGCAGGCGCGCGAATGGGCGCTGGTGGGTCGCAACGGCAATGAGGTGTACGCCGAGCCACGCGGGCTGGAGGCGGGCTACCACTGGCCGCAGTATTCGGTGCACCGGGGGCAGCTGCAGATGATGCTGTTCAACGCGGTGCGAGAGCGCCTGGGAACCGACGCAGTGCAGCTGGGGCAGCGGGTGGTGGGCTACCGGCAGGATGCGAACGGCGTCACCGCCATTGTCGAGACACGCGACGGAGAGAAGCGTGAGGTAGCTGGCTCGCTGCTGATTGCCGCCGACGGCCTGCACTCGGCCGTGCGGGCGCAGATGCACCCCACGCAGCCGCCCATCCAGTGGGGCGGCGCCATCATGTGGCGCGGCACCACGCCGGGGGTGCCGGTGCGCACAGGCGCGTCGTTTGTGGGCGTGGGCTCGCTGCGACACCGGGTGGTGTTCTACCCCATCACGCCGCCCGACCCGGCCACGGGCCTGGCCACCATCAACTGGATCGCCGAGATCACGGTGGACAACCAGGGCGGCTGGCAGCACGGCGACTGGAACCGGCGCGTGGCGCTGGAGGAGTTCATCCACCACTTCGAGGGCTGGAACTACAGCTGGCTGGACGTGCCCGCCATGCTGCGTGGCGCCAAGGACATTTTTGAATACCCCATGATCGACCGCGACCCCGTGCCCACCTGGGTGGACGGCCGCGTGGCGCTGCTGGGCGACGCGGCGCATGTGATGTACCCCGTGGGCTCCAACGGCGCCAGCCAGGCCATCGTGGATGCGCGCGTTCTGGGGGCGCAGCTCATCGCGCACGGTGTGGGCCCGCAGGCGCTGCGTGCCTATGACGACAAGCTGTGCAAGGACATCTCTGCGCTGGTGCTGCGCAACCGGGGCTCCGGCCCGTTTGGTCTGCTGGGGCTGGTGGACGAGCGCTGCGGCGGGGTGTTCGACCACATTGACGACGTGCTGCCACGTGAGGAACGCGAGGGCTTCATGGCTCGCTACAAGGCGGCGGCGGGCTTTGCGATCGAGACGCTGAATGCGGCGCCCCCCACCATTGCGCCGGGGCAACGCGTGGCCGCAGGCTGAACAGTCCGAGGGGCGCAGTGCGGGCCAGTGGGTCCGCCATGCAGCGCTGGCCTGAATATGCAAGCGCAGAGAAATGTCACGCCCGGCGTCTCTCGTTCGTCAAGGCAGTCCTATCACTCGCAAGGACTTGCCCCATGGACACGCCAGACACCAACACACCCGCTCCAGCCCAAGGCGCCGAACCGCGCACGTCTTACCTGGAAGAAAAAGCCTTCAAGGCCCGCACCCTGCTGGTCTTTGGCACCATCACCGACACCCTGGCCGCCGATGTGGCGCGGCGGCTGATTGCGCTGGATGCCGAGAGCGCCGAGCCCATCGACATGCTGGTGAACTCGCCCGGGGGGCACCTGGAGTCGGGCGACACGATCCACGACCTGGTGCGCTTCATCACTGCGCCGGTGAACATGATTGGCACCGGCTGGGTGGGCAGCGCGGCCACGCACCTGTACCTGGCGGCACCCCGCGAGCGGCGGTTCTGCCTGCCCAACACGCGCTTTCTGATCCACCAGCCCAGCGGTGGCGCCGGCGGCCCGGCCAGTGACATCGCCATCCAGGCGCGCGAGATGGTGAAAGCGCGTGAGCGGATTGCAGCCACCATCGCTCGGCAGACCGGCAGGCCGCCGGAGGTGGTGCTGGCAGACATCGAGCGCGACCGCTGGCTGTCGGCCGAAGAGGCGGTGGAATACGGCCTGGTCTCACGCATCATCGAGCACAAGGCGGCATTGAAGGGGTGATGCCAGACACCCCTAACTATCAAATGCATAGCCGCTGGCGATTGATACAAAAGCGCCAGCAGCCCATTGGGCTTGCAATCAGCCTGCGTTGAGCTGCAGCTCCAGGTCGTGCAGCACCTGGTAGCACGGCAGCACCTGGGCCACGCTGGCGTTGGGCTCGCGGCCTTCCCGGATGGCGGCGAAGAACTCGCGGTCCTGCAGCTCGATGCCGTTCATGCTCACATCGACCTTGCTCACGTCGATCTTCTCTTCCTTGCCATTCACCAGGTCGTCGTAGCGCGCGATGTACGTGGCCGAGTCGCCGATGTAGCGGAAGAATGTGCCGAGCGGGCCGTCGTTGTTGAACGAGAGCGACAGCGTGCAGATGGCACCGTTGGCGGCCTTGAGCTGGATGCTCATGTCCATCGCAATGCCCAGCGTGGGGTGGATAGGGCCCTGGATGGCATTGGCCTTCACGATGGGGCTGCCAGCCTGGTAGGCGAACAGGTCCACCGTGTGGGCAGCGTGGTGCCACAGCAGGTGGTCCGTCCAGCTGCGGGCCTGGCCCAGCGCGTTCATGTTGGTGCGGCGGAAGAAGTAGGTCTGCACATCCATCTGCTGGATGTTGAACTCGCCTGCCGTGATCTTCTTGTGCACGTACTGGTGGCTGGGGTTGAAGCGGCGGGTGTGGCCACACATGGCCACCAGGCCGGTCTGCTTTTGCAGGGCGATGACCTTCTCGCCATCGGCCAGCACGTCGCACAGCGGGATCTCGACCTGCACATGCTTGCCCGCTTCCAGGCAGGCGATGGTCTGGCTGGCGTGCATCTGCGTGGGCGTGCACAGGATCACGGCGTCCACTTCCTTGATGGCCAGGCTGTCGGCCAGGTCGGTGGTGACGTGCTTGATGCAGTACTTGTCGGCCACTTCCTGGGTCTTGGCCAGGTCGCGGCTGATGAGGGAGACGACTTCGACGCCGTCAATGTTCTTGATGCCGTCCAGGTGCTTGATGCCGAAGGCGCCAGCGCCGGCGAGTGCGACTTTGATGGTCATGGTGTGTGTCCTTTGGCGTGTTTTTTAGGTGTTCTCAAGAATCAGGTGGCCCACGGCGGTGTTGGACGCGGGCACATGGTAGAAGCGGTGCGCCAGCTTGGGCGGCTTGCCACCAGCCACATCGGCCATGGCGCCGCGGGCGATAAGCCACATCACGAGTTCGATGCCTTCGCTGCCCGCTTCGCGTACATAGTCGATGTGCGGGATGCTGGCGGCGGCCTCGGGGTCGTTGATGAGCTTGTCGAGGAAGGCGTTGTCAAACTCTTTGTTGATGAGACCTGCGCGCGGGCCCTGCAGCTGGTGGCTCATGCCGCCCGTGCCCCAGATGTGCACATTCAGGTCTCCGTCGTAGCTCTCCACTGCCTTGCGGATCGCCTGGCCCAGGTTGTAGCAGCGGCGGCCGCTGGGCACGGGGTACTGCACCACGTTGACGGCGAACGGGATCACCGGGCAGGGCCAGGCGCCCGTCTTCGGGTCTTGCTCGCCGCACATCAGAGACAGCGGCACGGTGAGGCCGTGGTCCACGTCCATCTTGTTGACGATGGTGAGGTCAAAGTCCTGCTGGATGACCGACTGGGCAATGTGCGCGGCCAGGTCGGGGTGGCCCTGCACCACAGGCACAGGGCGGGGGCCCCAGCCCTCGTCGGCGGGCTGGAACTGCGCGGCCGTGCCGATGGCGAACGTGGGGATCATCTCCAGGCTGAAGGCCGTGGCGTGGTCGTTGTAGACCAGGAAGATCACGTCGGGCTTGTTGTCCTTCATCCATTGCTTGGAAAAGTCGTAGCCCGCGAACAGCGGCTTCCAGTAGTCTTCCTGCGTCTTGCCCAGGTCCAGCGCAGCGCCAATGGCAGGCACGTGCGACGTGAACACGGAGGCGGTGATCTTGGCCATGGTCAGTTTCCTTTCTTGCCGGCAGCGCCTTGTGGCTGGCGGTGTGCCTGTGCGTCGCCGTCTTCGCCGATCACGCGGTTGCCATTGGCCGAGCGGCCGCCGCTGATCATCATGTTGCGGTATTCCTCTTCGGTCATGCCGGTCATGCTGCCCGCCATCTGCTGGAAGCTCTTGCCATCGGTGGCGCCGATCTTGGCCAAAAAGTAGATGTTGCCGCCCAGGCGGATGCACCAGTTCAGGTCGCGTGCCAGCACGGCCTGCTTCTGCTCTTCGGTCATCGCCCATTCATCGAGGTAGGCGCGTTCGTTGGCCTTGAAACGCTCGCGGTTGCCGGCCTTCATCAGGCTCATGCAGAACTGGTTGAGCCAGTAGCCCTTGCGGCTTTGCTCGGCGTCGAAGATGGTCGTGCCGGGCACGTCCAGGTAGGGTTTGTCGAGTGGCATGGCATCAGCCTTTCTTTGTCACTTCTTCAGGCCAGTAGAGGCGCATGGGGTTATCCACCAGCAGCTTTTGCTGCAGCTCCGCCGTGGGGGCGATGTGCGGAATGAAGTCCACCAGCAGGCCGTCGTCGGGCATGTGGTCCTTGAGGTTGGGGTGGGGCCAGTCGGTGCCCCACAGCACGCGATCGGGGAACTCTGCGACCACCTTGCGGGCGAACGGGATCACGTCGGTGTAGGCATTTTGCTCGCCGTTCAGGGCCTTGGGGCCAGTCACGGAGAGGCGCTCGGGGCAGCTCACCTTGCTCCACACGTTGGGGTGCTGGCGCATGAACTTCAGGAACAGCTCAAACTCCGGCCCGTCCACGGGCTTGCTCACATCGGGGCGGCCCATGTGGTCCACCACCACGGTGGTGGGCAGTGCGGTGAAGAAGTCCCACAGCTCGGGAAGGTCCACGGCCTCGAAGTAGATCACCACGTGCCAGCCAAGCTTGGCGATGCGCGCGGCAATCTCCATCAGTTCGTCCTTGGGCGTAAAGTCCACCAGGCGCTTGACGAAGTTGAAGCGCACGCCGCGCACACCGGCCGCGTGCATGGCCTGCAGCTCTTCGTCGCTGACCGAGCGCTTGACGGTGGCCACGCCCCGCGCCTTGCCGCCAGAGTGCACCAGCGCATCGACCATCGCGCGGTTGTCCGCACCGTGGCAGGTGGCCTGCACCACCACGTTGCGCGCAAAACCCAGGTGGTCGCGCAGCGCGTACAGCTGGTGTTTGCTGGCGTCGCAGGGCGTGTACTTGCGCTCGGGCGCGTAGGGGAACTCGGCCCCGGGGCCGAACACGTGGCAGTGCGCGTCCACAGCGCCTGCGGGCACCTGGAAGCGGGGTTTGCTGGGGCCGGCGTACCAGTCCAGCCAGCCGGGGGTCTTGGTGAATTCGCTCATGGGCGTGGGTCCTTGGTTGCTGGGTGGGGCAGGTCAGTCGAGGGACACGTTGGCCTTCTTGATCACGTCGCCAAAGCGCTGGCTCTCGTCCTTGACGAACTGGGCGAAATTCGCGCGGGTGGTGGGGAAGGGCTCGTAGCCAAAGCTCTTGAACTTCTCCTGCACATCGGCGCCGGACAGGGCCTGCTCGAGGTCCTTGCGGATCTTGTCGGTCACGGCAGGGGGCAGGCCGGGCGGCACCGCGATGGCGTTCCAGCCCGTCACCTCAAAGCCCTTGGGGCCACCCGATTCGCCCACAGTGGGCACATCCGGAAAGCTGGCCAGGCGCTGCGGCGCGGTGACGGCCAGAAAGCGCAGCTTGCCCGCACGTTGCAGCGGCCCGGCTGTGGCGGCGCTGCCCAGCGCAAACGACAGCTCGCCGGTGGAGACCGAGGTGTAGAGCTGCGTGGTTTCTTTGTAGAGCACGTGCTCCATCTGCGTGCCGGTGGCGCTTTCAAACAGCTCGGAGCCCAGGTGCACCGGGTTGCCGATGGACCAGGAGCCGTAGTTGAGCTTGCCGGGGTTGGCCTTGGCGTCGGCCACGATGTCGCCCACGGTTTTGTATTTGCTGTTGGCGGCCACGGTGAAGAAGAAATAGGTCTTGAACAGCGGCAGCAGCGTGTCGAAGTCCTTGGCCGTGTCGTACGGCAGCTTCTTGAACAGGCTGGGGTAGGCGGCCAGGTGCACGTTGTCGAGCACGATCAGGTCATGCCCGTCCTTGGCGCCGCGCTTGAACGCATCGATGGCGATGAAGCCGTTGCCACCGGGGCGGTTCTCGACCACCACGGGCTGGCCCCAGCTCTTGGACAACTTGTCGGCCACCAGGCGGGCCACGCCGTCCGGGCCACCGCCCACGGGGAAGGGCGTGATGATGCGCACGGGCTTGGACGGAAACGCCTGCGCCGAGGCGAACTGGGGCACACAGCCCAGGGCTGTGGCCAGGCCCACGGCCAGGCCCACACGGCGGGAGAGAGAAACAGGAGACACGGAACAACGCATGGAAAGAAGAAGCTGCTTGCTATTAATTACATAGCTACAAGCACATGATTGACTAGCGCTTGCAGCCCAAAAGACTGAAAAACTGCTCAATCGATGTACTTGAGGCCCGCCTTCTCCAGGCCGGGGCGCATGTTGTACATGTCCAGGCCCAGCACGCCGCTGGCGAGCTTGGCGCGCTTCTCGCCTTCAAAGCTCTCGCGCTTTTGGGCGGCGGCCAGGGTCTCGGCCGCGCGGGCGGCGGGCACACACACCACACCGTCGTCGTCGGCCACGATCACGTCGCCCGGCGTGACCAATGCACCGGCGCACACCACGGGGATGTTGACCGAGCCCAGCGTGGCCTTGATGGTGCCCTTGCTGCTGATGGCGCGGCTCCACACGGGGAAGTTCATCTCCTGCAGCGTCTTCACGTCGCGCACACCGGCGTCGATGATGAGGGCGCGCGCGCCGCGGGCCTGGAAGCTGGTGGCCAGCAGGTCGCCAAAGTAGCCGTCGGTGCACTCCGAGGTGACGGCCGCCACCACGATGTCGCCGGGCTGGATCTGCTCGGCCGCCACATGCATCATCCAGTTGTCGCCAGGCTGCAGTAGCACGGTGACGGCCGTACCGCTGACCTGCTGGCCGCTGTAGATGGGGCGCATATAGGGCTTGAGCAGGCCCACGCGGCCCATGGCCTCGTGCACGGTGGCCGAGCCCAGGGCGGCCAGGCCGTCAGCGGCTGCGCGGTCAGCGCGGGTGATGTTGCGATAGACAACGCCAAGTTCAAACATGTCAGAGCCCCTTTGCCTTCAGGCGTGAGTCGAGTCGGGAGAACACGCGGCGCGTGTTGGCTTCGTAGATCTGGTGCTTGTCGTCGGCACTCAGGATGGTGGAGGCCTCGATGTAGCGCTTGGTGTCGTCGTAGTAGTTGCCGGTGGTGGGGTCAATGCCCCGCACCGCGCCGATCATTTCGCTGGCGAACAGCACGTTCTTCACCGGGATCACGGTGTTCAGCAGGTCGATACCGGGCTGGTGGTACACGCAGGTGTCGAAGTACACGTTGTTCATCAGGTGCTCGTCGAGCAGCGGCTTCTTCATTTCCTGCGCCAGCCCACGGAAGCGGCCCCAGTGGTAAGGCACCGCGCCACCGCCGTGCGGGATCAGGAACTTGAGCGTGGGGAAGTCCTTGAACAGGTCGCCCTGGATGAGCTGCATGAAGGCCGTGGTGTCGGCGTTCAGGTAGTGCGCGCCGGTAGTGTGGAAGCACGCGTTGCAGCTGGTGCTCACGTGGATCATGGCGGGCAGGTCGTACTCCACCATCTTTTCGTAGATGGGGTACCAGTGCTTGTCGGTCAGCGGGGGGCTGGTCCAGTGGCCGCCGGAAGGGTCAGGGTTCAGGTTGATGCCCACGGCGCCGTATTCGTGCACGCACTTTTCCAGCTCAGGGATGCAGGTCGCGGGATCGACACCGGGGCTTTGCGGCAGCATAGCCACGGGCACGAAGTGGTCGGGGAACAGCGTGGAGACCCGATAGCACAGCTCGTTGCAGATGGCGGCCCAGGTGCTGGACACATTGAAGTCGCCGATGTGGTGGGCCATGAAGCTGGCGCGTGGGCTGAACAGCGTGATGTCGCTGCCGCGCTCCTTCATCAGCTTGAGCTGGTTGGTCTCGATGGACTCGCGCAGCTCGTCGTCGCTGATGTGCAGGTCTGCCACTTTGGGCATGGCGGCTGGGTCTTTGATGCCGGCGATCTGCGCATTGCGCCAGTTCTCCAGCGCCTTGGGGGCCGTGGTGTAGTGGCCGTGGCAGTCGATGATGAGGCTCATTTTTGGGTGCTCCAGGAAGGTGTTCTTGTGATCGGTCAGGCGGGGGTCATGCCCTGCTTTTGCTTGGCGTCCGCCGCAGCGGGAGAGGCCAGGTAAGCCAGCAACGCACGTGCTGCATCCGCCTGTTGCGAATGCACGCCAACGCCTGCGGAAAACGTGGTGGTGATCTGGATGGCCGGTGGCAGCGGGCCCACGATCTGGATGCCCTGCACGTGCAGCAGCTCGCTCAGTTGCTGAAAGCCCAACGCCACCTCGCCCTTGGCCACCAGCGAGCCCACGGGCACGCCGGGGGGCGCCTGCACCATGCGCGGGGCGATCTGATCGGCAATGCCCCAGCGCTCGAACAGCTTGGCCAGCGCCACGCCGCTGGGGCCGGTGGACAGGCTGATGCTGGGCGCAGCCAACACGGCCTGGCGCACGGCGTCTTCGCTCGACAGGTCGGGCAGCGGCGCGCCGGCAGGCACGGCCACGGCCACGCCGGAGTGCACCCAGTCCACCTTGCTACCGGGCACCAGATGGCCCGCAGCCAAAAGCTTGTCGATGGCGTCGGAGGCGAGGATCACCACGTCGAACGCCTCACCGGCCGCCACACGCTTGGCAGCGTCCACACCGCCCACCGATTCGATGGCGGCCTGTGTGCCCGATTGCTGCGCAAAACCGGCCACCAGGTCTGCCAGCACTTGGCGCGTGGCCATGGAAGAAATGCCTCGGATCACTGGCGCCGTCATGCGTTGTCTCCTGCCGGGCTGCGGGTGGCCCAGGCGGTGCGTGCAGTTGTATACATGCCGCCGATTGTGGGCAGCCGCAGCCCAAACATGAAGGCGGCACCGGCACTACCAGATATATCATTCCGTGATCGTTGACCTACAGCTATTGCAAATAGCAGAGAGCCTTGCCATGGACCTCAAGCAGATCGAATACTTTGTGCGGGTGGCCGAGCTGGGCAGCTTTACCCGCGCCTCGGTGGTACTGGACATCGCCCAGCCCGCCCTGAGCCGCCAGGTGCGCCTGCTGGAGGTGGAGCTGCGCCAGAACCTGCTGGTGCGCAACGGCCGGGGCGCCACGCCCACCGAGGCGGGCAAGCTGCTGCTGGAGCACGGGCGCGGCATCCTGCACCAGGTGGAGCGCGCCCGCGAGGAGCTGGGCCGCGTGCGCGGCGCCCTGGCCGGGCGCGTGGCCATCGGCCTGCCGCCCAGCATTGCCAAGGTGCTGACCGTGCCGCTGACCCGCGCCTTCCGCGTGAAGATGCCCGACGCGGCGCTGGCCATCAGCGAGGGCCTGTCGGTTGCCATGCGCGAATCGCTGACCACCGGGCTGCTCGACATCGCACTGCTTTACAACACCACGCCCGCGCCGGGCATCGAGACCACGGCGCTGCTGGAGGAAGACCTGTTTCTGGTGCAGCGCCGCGCCCCAGGCCAGAGCGAGGCGGAGGCCGATGCCCTGGCCCGCACGCCCCTGCCGCTGGACGAGCTGCCGCGCTTTCCGCTGGTCATCCCCACGCGCCCCAACTCCATCCGCATGCTGGTGGAATCCGAACTGGCCGCACGCGGCAAGCGCCCGCAGATCAGCCTGGAGATCGACGGCGTGGCCGCCATCCTGGACCTGGTGGCCGATGGCGCGGGCTGCGCGGTGCTGCCCATGAATGCGGTCACCACGTCGGGCAAATCGGAAGTGTTCAGTACCCGGCCCATCCACGGCGCGGGCAGCGATGGGGACGGCGAGGAGGAGGGCGGCAGCACCCGCCTGCGCAGCAAGCTGTTCATGGCAGTCAGCTCGCAACGCCCGGCCACACTCACACAGCAGGCGATGGCAGAGCTGATTCGGACGACGCTGCAGGCTTTGTATAGAAGCCCCCCCTGAGGCGCTTCGCGCCTTCCCCCCGAGGGGGACGACGCCCTCGCTGCGGGGCGGCCCTTGCTCGGTGCCTCTGGCATTGCGCCGCGCCAGTTTCACCGGCGGGTGGCGATTCGCAGGGCTCAGTCCTTCGCGGGTGCGGCAGGCAAACTGCCTAGCACCCGATCCGCATAGTCCTGCCAGCGCGCGTCCTTGGGCAGGCCATGAAAGACGCCTTCGCGGGCCAGGTCGGCCACCCACTGCTGCTTGGTAGCGATGGCCGAGGCCATCAGTGGCTCCATGCCGGCCTCGTGCACCGTGTGGGCCGATTCGCGCATCTCTTCGGCGCGGCGCTGGCCGTGCTGCACGACGCGGCTGAAGAAGTAGCGACCCTGTTCGTGCCAGTCGATGGAGGGAAAGGTCTCGGCCAAGGTGGGCAGCACATGGTCTTCCACGCCGTAGTGGCGGGCGGTGGCGTAGCTCTCAATCACCAGGGCTTCAAGGCCCTTGATCATGATGCTGCGGCACATCTTGATGGCGCTGGCCACGCCCAGTTGCTCGCTCACGGGTTGGGCATCCATGCCCCAGCTGGTCAGCACAGCGGCCAGTGCGGCGGCCTGCGCGCCGCCCAGCAGCATGGGCACGCGGATGCCGTAGGGGGGCACCGAGGTCATCACGCCCGCCTCGACATAGTGCGCACCCCGCGCCCCGATGAGCGCAGCGGCTTGCTGCTTGGTTCCGGGCGATGCCGAGTTGAGGTCTAGGAACACGGTGCCGGGGCGGATGTGCTGCGCGGCCTCCTGCGCCACGGCCAGCGTGTTCGATGCGGTGACGGCCGAGATGATGCAGTCACAACGCGTGCACAGTGCCTGCATCCCATCCACGGCCACCACGCCCGCTTGCGCGGCGTGCTTCTGCAGGGCGTCGCGGTGCGCGGGGTCGGCCAGCTTCAGGTCCCAGGCAGCGACCGAGGCCACGCCGGGCTGGACACGCAAGCCCGCACTGAAGATCTTGCCCACCTCGCCATAGCCCACGAGGCCGATGTGTGTGATGTTCATCCGATTTGCCTTTCGGTCACAAAAGCCGAAGCGCAGCAACCGTCACTGCCGCGCGATCTTGGCCCGGGCGATCACGTCGCTCCAGCGGCGCACGTCGGCCGCCAGGTGCTCGCCCAGTTGCGCGGGGGTGCTACCCTGGGCATGGAGGTTCAGTTCCAGCAGGCGCTTTTTCACATCGGGCTGGGCGAGTGCGGTCTGCACTTCGCGCGACAGACGCTCCACCACGGCAGCAGGTGTCTTGGCGGGCACGGCCAGGCCGTTCCACGACGTGACGTTGAAGCCCGCCAGTGGCCCGCCGCTTCCGCGCACCGTGGGCACGTCGGGCAACTGCGGCGCCCGCTGCGCGCCCATCACAGCCAGCGGCCGCAGGGCCTTGGCGCCGATCTGTGGCATGAGACCACCCAGGATGTCGATCATCACGTCGATCTCGCCACCCCGCAGCGCCGTGATGACCGGCGGCGTGCCGTTGAAAGGCACCACCTGCGCGTCGATGCCCGCCGTCACCTTGAACAGCTCGGCCGCCAGGTTCTGTGTGGTGCCGATCTGTGGCGTGCCGATGTTGAGCTTGCCCGGGTGGGCTCGCGCATAAGCCAGAAGCTCGGCCAGGGTGGCAAAACGCCCGCCTTCTTTCACCACCACGGCCAGATCAAACGTGGCCAGCAGCGAGACAGGCGCAAAGTCCTTGAGTGTGTCAAACGGCAGCGACTGGAACAGCGCGGCGCTCACCGCCGTGCCACTGCTCACCAGCAGCAGCGTGTGGCCGTCGGGCTCAGCCCGCGCTACCAAGTCTCCCGCTACCACGCCGCCAGCGCTGGGTTTGTTTTCGATGACCACGCTTTGCCCCAGCGGGCCGGCGATCTTCTGGCCCACGGTGCGCGCCGTGATGTCGGCCGCACCGCCCGCCGCATTGGGTACGACGATGCGCAGCGGGCGTGAGGGGAAAGCGGCCTGCGCGCTGGCCGCACCGCCGAACGACGCTGCCAGCCAGGCCAGAAGGGTTCTGCGGTGCACGGCTTGCATGGCGCGCGCTACCGTGCCACGCCCAGCAGGCGGTCCAGCAGCTCGGGTTGGGCGCTCAGCTCGGCAGCGCTGCCGGTGTGCACCACAGTGCCCCGGTCCAGCACGGCGGCGTGGTCCGAGATGGCCAGGATGGCCTGCGGATGCTGCTCCACGATGATGGCCGACAGGCCCTCTTCGCGCGTGATGCGGCGGATGGCGCGCAGCAGCTCTTCCACGATGATGGGCGCGAGGCCTTCGAGCGGCTCATCCAGCAGCAGCAGGCGCGGGTTGAGCACCAGCGCGCGGCCCACGGCCAACATCTGCTGCTCGCCACCCGACAGCTGTGTGCCCAGGTTGGTCTTGCGCTCGGCCAGGCGCGGGAACATTTCGTACACGCGCTCGGGCGTCCACGGCCGTGCGGTCGATCCTTTGCGGCCCGGGCGCGCCACGGCCGTGAGGTTCTCGTGCACCGTGAGCGACTTGAAGATGTTGCGCTCTTGCGGCACCCAGCCGATGCCGGCCGCCGCGCGTTCGTGCGGGGGCAGCTTGTGCAGCGCCACGCCGGCCAGGCTCACTGTGCCGGCATGCTGGCGCGTGGCCCCGGCCAGCGTGTTGATGAGCGTGGTCTTGCCCGTGCCGTTGCGCCCCAGCAGGGCCAGCGTGTCGCCTTCGGGCAGGGCCAGCGAAATGCCTTGCAGCACCACGGCCTCGCCGTAGCCCGCGCTCAGGCCCTCGATGCGCAGGAGTTCTGTCTTAGACATGCGCATCCTCCCCATGACCGAGGTAAACCGCCTTCACCTGCGGGTCATTGGCGATCGTGTCCGGGTCGCCCTCGGTGAGCACCGTGCCGTTGACCAGCACCGTCATGCGGTTGGCAAAGCTGAAAACCAGGTCCATATCGTGTTCGATCAACAGCACCGAGACATCGGCGGGCAGGGCCGCCACGGTCTGCAGCAGCTCCTCGCGCTCGCCGGCGGGCACACCGGCCACGGGTTCGTCGAGCAGCAACACGCGCGGCTCGCAGGCCAGCGCAATCGCAATCTCCAACAGGCGGCGCTTGCCGTAGGCCAGCACGCGCGTTTCCTCGGCCATCACGGAAGTCAGGTGGAACTGCTCCAGCAGTTGCTCGCAGCGCTCGGTGACCGCCTTGCGCGCGCCCAGCGGTTGCCACCACTTGCCGCCCAGGCCCTGGTGCTGCGACACGGTGAGCGCCAGTGTCTCCAGCGGCGTGAGGGTGTCGAACAGCTGGTTGATCTGGAAGGTGCGCACCATGCCGCGCTGCACACGCTGGTGCGGCGCCAGGCGCGTGATGTCCTGGCCTTCGAGGGTGATGGAGCCTTCGGTGGGCTCCAGCACGCCAGTCAGCAGATTGATGAGCGTGGTCTTGCCCGCGCCATTGGGGCCAATGAGCGCATGGCGCGCGCCCTTTTGCAGGTTCAGCGTGACGTTGTTGGTGGCCGTGATGCCGCCAAAACGCTTGACCAAGCCCTTGGCCGACAGCACGGTGGTGGAAGTTGTCGTGTTCATATCAATGGCCTCCAGCTTTGGAGGCAGCCCCGGCCTTGCGACCGGCGCCAAACCAGGTCCAGGGGCGGAACAGACGGTCACGCCCGACCAGTACCAGCACCACCAGGAACAAGCCCACCCAGAAGGTCCAGTACTGCGGTGTGATGGACGAGATCACGTCCTGCAGCAGCTTGAAGCCAATGGCGCCGAGGATGCCGCCGTACAGCCAGCCCACGCCGCCGATCACCAGGATCAGCATCACGTCGGCCGAGCGGTGGAACTCGAACAGGTCGAGCGAGGCAAAGCCCGTGGTCTGCGTGAGCAGTGCGCCCGCGGCACCGGCCAGCGCAGCGGCCAGCGTGTACACCTGCGCCAGCTTGGCCGTCACGGGGATACCGATGGCCATGGCGCGCAGCCGGTTGTCGCGGATGGCATTGAGCGTGGCACCAAAAGGCGACTGCACGATGCGCCGCGCGAGCAGGAAGAACACCAGCAGCACGGTGAGCGAATACCACGCGGCCGTGCGGCCGTACAGGTCAAACTCGAACTGGCCCAGCACCGGCCCCATCATCACGCCCTGCAGGCCGTCGGCGCCACCGGTCAGCCAGTCGAGCTTGTTGGCCAGCTCCAGCATCACCAGTCCCACGCCCAGCGTGACCATGAGGCGGGTGAGATCGGTGCCGCGCATGATGGTGAGCGACGCCACGGCGCCCAGCACGGTGGCCGCGCCAATGCCCACGGCCAGGCCCACCAGCGGGTCGGGCATCACATGCTTGGCAAACAGCGCGGCCGCGTAGCCGCCCAGCCCGAAGAACGCCGCATGGCCCAGCGAGACAATGCCGGTGTAGCCCAGGATGAGGTCCAGCGAAATCGCGAACAGCGCCACGATGGCGATCTCGTTGATGATGAGCGCATGGCTCGGCAGCGCCAGCGGCGCGGCAAAGGCCAGCAGCCACAGCACGGGCTCCCACCAGCGAAAGCGCCGGGCCTGCAGCAAGGTGTTTTGCAGGTTCGACATCACTTGCCCCCCTTGCGCACAAAGAGGCCCTGGGGGCGCCAGATGAGGATCAGGATCATGAGGCTGTACACAATGAAGGCGCCCAGCTTGGGGATGTAGTACTTGCCTGCCACGTCGGCAATGCCGAGCAGCAGCGCGGCCAGCAGCGGGCCGGTGATGGACGAGGTGCCGCCCACCGCCACCACGATCAAAAAGTAGATCATGAACTTGAGCGGGAAGCTCGGGTCGAGACCCAGCACCTCCGCGCCCAGCGCACCGCCCAGGCCCGCCAGGCCGGACCCGAAAGCAAAGGTGGACAAAAACACGATGTTCACGTTGATGCCCATGCCAGCGGCCACGCGCTGGTCGTCCACACTGGCGCGCAGGCGGCTGCCGAAGCGGGTTTTGGTGAGCACATACTGCAGGCCCACGGTGAGCGCAGCGCACACCGCGATGATGAACAGGCGGTAGTGCCCCATGCCCAGCATGAGGGCACCGCTGCCGATCTCGGTACGGCCCTTGAGCCATTCAGGCAGCTGCATGATCTGCTGCGTGGAGCCCACAAAGTAGTCCACGCTGGCCACGGCCATGAACACCAGGCCAATGGAGAACAGCACCTGGTCCAGGTGGGCCTTGTGGTACAGCGGGCGGTACAGCGTGCGCTCCAGCACGCCGCCCAGCAAGGCCGTACCGACAAAGGCGATGGGCAGGCAGACGAGGAAAGGCACATCCAGCCGCTGCATGAGCAGCACGGTGATGTAGCCCCCCGCCATGGCAAAGGCCCCGTGCGCGAGGTTGATGAAGTTCATCAGCCCCATGGTCACGGCCAAGCCGACTGCCAGGATGAACAGCAGCATGCCGTAGGCAACGCCGTCGAAAAAAATGGTCAGCATGAAATCACTTCATTGAAGACAAAAGTGCACCACCCTGCTCAGGGCTGTGGAAGTGCGACGAATCACCAAAGCCGGACGTTCAACCTGCGGCCCCCGGTTTCGACAGGCTCAGCCCGAACTGATCGAGAGGGAGCCTGCCCGTAAATACTGGCGCGGCCCAGACCAGCGGCCGCCGCGCAAGGGCCGCCCCGCCGCGCTGGCGGCGTCCCCCTTGGGGGCTGAGTGCCGCGGCTCCGAGCCTGCCTGCGCAGGCTTGGACGGCAACGAAGAGGGCCGCATCTGGCGGACACACCGAGCGGGTCGCGGCTCAGGGGGGCTTATTTAGTCTTGCCGGGGTCCTTGACGTCCTTGATCACGTCGAACTCCACGTTGTACAGCTGGCCGTTCACACGCTCCACCTTGCGCAGGTACACGTCCTGCACGATGTCGCGGGTCTGCGCATCGATGAACACCTTGCCGCGCGGGCTTTCAAAGATCTGACCCTTCATGGCGGCCAGCAGGGCGTCACCGCCGCCGGCACCCTTGGTGGTCTTGAGCGCTTCATAGATCACGCGCATGCCGTCATAGCCACCCACGGCCATGAAGTTGGGACGCAGGCCCTTGTTGGCCTTCTCGAAGGCTTCCACGAACTTCTTGTTCATGGGCGAGGGGTGCGCAGCCGAGTAGTGGTGCGAGGTGACCACGCCCAGCGCGCCGTCGCCCATGTCGTTGAGTTGATCGTCGTCCGTCACGTCGCCGGTGCCGATGAGCTTGATGCCGGCCTTGTCCATGCCGCGCTCCAGGAACTGCTTCATCACCGCAGCGCCCGCGCCCGAGGGCACAAAGACAAACAGCGCGTCGGGTTTGGCGTCGCGCACCTTCTGCAGGAAGGGAGCGAAGTCGGGGTTGCGCAGCGGCACGCGCAGGGCTTCGGTCACCTGGCCGCCGTTGAACGTGAGGCGCTGGTTGAAGAACTTTTCGGCGTCGATGCCGGGGCCGTAGTCGCTCACCAGGGTCACGACCTTCTTGATGCCGTTCTTGGGTGCCCAGTCGGCCAGGGCCACCGACACTTGCGGCAGCGTGAAGCTGGTACGCACCACATAGGGCGAGGCCTCGGTGATGCTGGACGTGGCGGCAGCCATCACCACCAGGGGGGTCTTGGACTGCGTGGCCAGCGGGGCGGTGGCCATGGCTGAGGGCGTGATGCCCATGCCGGCGAGCACGTTGACCTTTTCGTTGACGACCAGCTCCTGGGCCAGGCGGCGGGTCACATCAGGAAGACTGGTGTCGTCCTTGATGATGAGCTGTACCTTCTTGCCACCCACCATGTCGCCGTTCTGGGCCATGTACAGGCGCGCCGCGGCTTCGATCTGGCGGCCGGTGGTGGCTTGCTGGCCGGTCATGGGCAGAACCAGGCCGATCTTGAACACGTTGTCCTGCGCCACGGCGGGCAACACGGTCAGGCCGGTGGACAGCGCGATGGCGGCGGCAGCCGAGGCACGAAGAAGGTGGCGTTTTTGCATCGTTGTCTCCTGTGGAAAGTCGTTGTATACAGAAAATGCTGGCGGGAGTTTGGCGTGGGCTGCGTTATTTCACAAGCGCAAATTCAAGCATTCAGGTATCGCCAAATGCAATAACCCAAGAAGCCCCGGACGCCTGCACCGGCCGTTATGCCCGCTCGCGGATCAGCTGTACACCGGGCAAGCCCTGCACCTGCGACGCCTGCACCGCCGCCAGCAGGTTGCGCCGGGTGATGCGCGAGTGCTCTCGCAGGATGGCCTCGGCCCGTGCACCCTCGCGCCGCTCGATGGCATCGAGCGCCTGGCGGTGCTGGTCTTGCGCCACCACCAGCATGTCGCGCGCCTGGGCCGAATGCGTCTGCACCACCACAAACGCAGAGGGCGACGCAAACGGCAGGCCCTTGACGCGGTCCAGCTCCCGCGCCACCACATCGCTGCCCACCATGCGGCTGAGCAGCAAGTGAAACCGTGCATTCAACTCCACATAGCGCGAAAAACCTTCGTCATCCAGCGTGGGCGGGGCCAGGGCACTGTCGATGGCGTCCAGGCAGGCATGGGCCTCGGCCAGCAGGGCGGGGGCCACGCCCCGCTCGGCCGCCAGGCGCGCGGCCAACCCTTCCATGGTGCCGCGCAGTTCAATGGCGTCGGCCACATCGGTTTCAGAGAACGTGCGCACGGCGTAGCCGCCACCGGGCAGTCGGTGCAGCAGGCCCTCCTGCTCCAGCCGCATCAGCGCGGCGCGAATGGGCGTGCGCGATACCCCCAGCTTCTCGACGAGGGTCAGCTCGGCAATGCGGGCGCCGCCGGGCAGCTCGCCCGCCAGGATCATCTCGCGCAGGCGCAATTGCGCCTTGACGGCCTGCGAGGTACCTGCCTCGGCGGCCTCGGCCGGCAGGGCAATGGTCAGGGGTTCGGGAGGGTTCATGGCGATAGGGAGCGATGCGACCAGCGAGGGGGAGAGAGTCAGTCAGCGCAATGTATACACAAACCAAAACAACATCCACTCAAAAACACTTCAACACATTACAAAACAACAAGTTAGAAGATATGCCAGAGTGCAATAGCTGCTTTACGCCTTTACTATGTATACATAAACTCGCCTTTTTCGCACAATCGCCCCACCTAGCCTGCGATCTGCGAGCGGGCTGTATACCAAGCCTGCAACGACACCATCCACCACGGAGAGAGACAACCATGTATCCCAAGAACGCCTGGTACGTAGCCTGCACGCCCGACGAGATCGCGGACAAGCCCCTGGGCCGCACGATCTGCGGCGAGAAGATCGTGTTCTACCGCCCCGCGCCCGACCAGGTCGCCGCGCTGGACGACTTCTGCCCCCACCGGGGCGCCCCGCTGTCGCTGGGCACGGTGTGCGAAGGCCACCTGCAGTGCGGCTACCACGGCCTGCGGGTGGAATGCACGGGCAAGTCGGTGTCCATGCCCGGCCAGCGCGTGCAGGGGTTCCCCAAGGCGCGCAGCTTTCCGGTGGTGGAGCGCTATGGCTTCATCTGGGTGTGGCCCGGCGACGCCGACAAGGCCGACCCCGCCACCATCCACCACCTGCCCTGGGCCAACAACCCTGAATGGGCTTACGGCGGCGGGCTGTACCACATCGCCTGCGACTACCGCCTGATGATCGACAACCTGATGGACCTGACGCACGAGACCTATGTGCACTCCACCAGCATCGGCCAGAAGGAAATCGACGAGGTGCCCTGCAAGACCCGCGTGGAGGGCGACGAGGTGATCACCAGCCGCTTCATGGAAGGCATTGAAGCCCCTCCATTCTGGAAGATGGCGCTGCGCATGAACGGCCTGCCCGACGACCAGCTGGTGGACCGCTGGCAGATCTGCCACTTCACGCCCCCCAGCCATGTGCTGATCGAGGTGGGCGTGGCCCTGGCCGGCAACGGCGGCTACAACGCCCCGGCCGACAAGAAGGCATCGAGCATCGTGGTGGACTTCATCACGCCCGAGACCGAAACGTCGATCCACTACTTCTGGGGCATGGCGCGCAACTTCAAGCCGCAAGACCCGTCGCTCACCACCCAGATCCGCGACGGCCAGGGCAAGATCTTTGCGGAGGACCAGCAGATGCTGGAGCTGCAGCAGGAGAACCTGCTGCGTTACCCCGACCGCAAGCTGCTCATGCTCAACATCGATGCGGGTGGCGTGCAGTCGCGCAAGATTCTGGACCGCCTGCTGGCGGCAGAACGCACACCTGCCGCAGCACAGGCGGTGGCCGCATGACCGCGCAGGAGACCCTGCAGGTCCGCGTCGTCAAGAAGCAGGCCGAAGCCGAGGGCATCGCCAGCTATGAGCTGGCGCGGCTGGACGGCGCCGCACTGCCGCCGTTCAGCGCGGGCTCGCACATCGATGTGCACCTGCCGGGCGGGCTGACGCGGCAGTACTCGCTGTGCAATGCCTCGCACGAGTCGCACCGCTACCGCATCGCCGTGTTGCGTGACCCGGCATCGCGCGGCGGCTCGGTCGCCATGCACGACAGCGTGCACGAAGGCGACGTGATCACCATCAGCACGCCGCGCAACCACTTTGCGCTGCACCCTGCACAGCGCACGCTGCTGCTGGCGGGAGGCATTGGTGTGACGCCACTGCTGTGCATGGCCGACCGGCTGGCGCGCACGGGCGCTGACTTTGCGCTGCACTACTGCACCCGCTCTGCCGAACGCACGGCGTTTGCTGCCGAAATTGCTACATCGGCCATTGCGCCCCACGCCCACTTTCACTTCGATGCAGGCGCCCCCGAGCAGAAGCTGGACACCGCCGCCGTGCTGGCGGCCCCCGGCCCCGACAAGCGTCTGTACGTGTGTGGCCCGGCAGGCTTCATCGACCATGTGGTGACCACCGCCAAGGCACTGGGCTGGGCGCAGGACCACATCCACCTGGAATACTTTGGCGCCCCGGCGCAAGACACCTCGGGCGACCAGGGGTTTGAGGTGCGCATTGCCAGCACGGGCAAGGTCTACCCCATTGCCCCCGATGTGTCGGTGGTGGAAGCGCTGCGCAAGGAGGGCATCGACATCCTGACCTCGTGCGAACAAGGCGTATGTGGCACCTGCCTCACGCGCGTGCTGGAGGGCGAGGTGGACCACCGCGACATGTACCTGACCGACGAAGAAAAGGCGGCCAACGAGCAGTTCATGCCCTGCTGCTCCCGCGCGCGCAGCAAGCTGCTGGTGCTCGACCTGTAGGCGACCCCAACAAAAAGGCGCTGCAACCTTCGGGCAGCAGCGCCTTTTTCATTACTCCTGAATTGATAGCTACCAGCACATGAAAACCATGCGCTAGAAGCCCATTTCACTTCGAATTCACTTCAATCCCGTTCGTCGGCGGCCACACGGATGGTGTCGCGGCCATTGCGGTCCTTCACACGGCCCAGGTCAGTGTCGAGGGCGCGGGCCAGCTTGTCGGCCGCGCCGATGAAGGCGTTGGCCATCTTGTCGGCCTCATCAGTCACGGTGATGGGTTGGCGGCCCGTGACACGCGCTTCGATGCGACAGCGCTTGTCATTGGCACCGGACTTGCCCGCATCCAGATCGGCGAGGAACACCTCCAGCCGCGTCACGTGGTCCTGAAAGCGGGACAGCCGGCTCTTGCACTCGTCCGTGATCCAGCGCGCCAGCGAATCGCCGCCGTGGATGTGGTCGTCGGTGTTGACTTGTACTTGCATGGAGAGGGTCCTTCCTGATGAAGTTGCGAAGTCCCCATCATGGCACCTGCATCCATATCCCCGGTGAATACATGTCAAAGGATGTAGAGAGCCTGGTGACGATGTCGCGGGGGATGGTCCACAGGCTCTTACAGTTTTTCGAGCGCCACGGCGGCCTGCCAGGGCGCATCGGCAGGCAACCCCCGCGCTTCATTCACACGCGCCAGTAGGCGGGTAGCGGCCGGGTCTCCGGGCAGCCGCTCCAGCACCGTTGCCAGCTGTGCCTCGGCCCCGGGCCAGTCGCGCGCATGGAAGGCTTTCAACGCGGCCAGGCTGGCATCGCGCACCGCAGCATCCTCGCATGGCGTGAATACGCGCACGGGCTCGGTCTTGCCCTTCACGATCACATCGTCCAGCGCGCGCAACGCCACCGTGGGCGGCAGCTGCGCTGCGGTGGCGGCCGACAGCAGGATGCCGGTGCCAAACGCCTTGTTGGCGCCCTCCAGCCGCGCGGCCAGGTTCACCGCGTCGCCAATGGCCGTGTACGAAAAGCGCTGGTCCGAGCCCACATTGCCCACCACCACACGCCCTGTGTGCAGTCCGATCCTCATGTGGATGGGCGGCAGTCCGCGCGCGCGCAGGTCGGCCACCAGCGCCTGCATGGCCTGCTGCATGGCGATGGCGGCGGCCACGGCGTGTTCGGCATGCCGCGGGTCGTCCAGCGGCGCACCCCAGAAGGCCATCACCGCGTCGCCAATGAACTTGTCCACGGTGCCGCCCGTGGCGTGCACGATCGGCGTCATGGCGTTGAAGTAGCCGGTGAGCACCTCCACCGTCTGCTCGGCACTGAGCTGCTCGGACAGCGTGGTGAAGTTGGCCAGGTCGGTGAACATGAGCGTGACCTCGCGTGCCTCGCCACCCAGGCGCATCAGCTCGGGCTGCGCAATGAGGCGCGAGACCACGGCAGGCGGCACGTACTGCGCAAACATCGCCCGCGTCTGGCGCGCGCGCTGGCGCACCACGGCATAGCCCACCAGCGCAGCCGCCCCATAAATGGCGACTGCCGCCGCCGCAGGCAACAGCGGCGGCCACCACAGGCGCAGGCCGGCAAACAGCCCCCACGACACGGCTCCCATGGCCACCACCAGCGCCGCCGTCAGCGCCGCCGCGCCCGCCGGGTGCAGCCGCCGGCTCGCCCCCAACAGCACAGGCAGCAGCAGCACGGTGATCGCCAAAGTCCAAGCGTCCGACACGCTGCGCAGCCCGCCGCCGGTGAGGTAGTTGTCCAGCAGCGTGGCCTGCAGCTCCACCCCCGGAAAAAGCCGCTCACCGCCCGCCGTGCCAAACGGCGAGTTGAACAGGTCGGCCTGCGAGTGCGCCAGCTCGGTGGCGGTGCGCGCCGAGCGCCCCACCAGCACGATCTTGCCCTTGAAGAAACCTGCAGGCAGCAACCCCGGCTCCAGCGCCTGGTAGTACGAGCGCGTGTCAAACGTTCCGCGCGGGCCCCGGTAGCCGATCCAGTCGAAATGGTGCAGCGCCGGGGCCTGGCCGCGCGCCTCTGTCACGCGCTGGGCCAGCCGCAGCGCAAAGCCTTCGCGCGCGACGGGGGCGCGGCGCACCACGAAGTCGTCGTCCGGCTCGACCCCGGCATCGCCCGCATCGGCGCCAGCGTCCAGAAACCGCTGCAGCGGCTGGATGTCCATCCACAGCGCGGCATTGGCGCTGTCGATCTTCTCGCGGGTGGAGGCAAGCACCACGGGCAAGCCCTGCCCCACCTGGGCCATCGTGCGGTCCAGAGCGGCGTCTTCAGCCTCGGTGGTGGGGTCGGCAAAAACAATGTCCAGCCCCACGGCCAGGGCACCGTCTGCGCGCAGCCGCTCCAGCAGGGCCGCATGCACGCTGCGCGGAAATGGCCAGGTCTGTTGCAGCTCCTGAAACGTCGGCTCGTCGATCGCAAGAATCACCACCGGCACGGTCGTGCGGTGGGGGGCAGCCAGCGCCGTCAGCACGTCAAAGGTCTTGAACTCCAGCGCATGCCATGTGCGGCTGAGCGTGGCTGCCCCTACCAGCAGCAACGCCAGCCCCCCCGCCGCGAGCGAGAGCCACCGCTGGCGCTGCCGAGCCTGCGGCACCACCGCCCGATCAGAAGCGATAGCGCGCATCCAGGACATAGCGGGTCTTTTGCCGGTCGGACTTGGGCGCCCACAGGTTCATGGCCGCAACGCCCACCACCCAGCGTTTGTCCTGCGTTTCCCAGAAACCCATCAGGTCCACGCCCCAGCCCGGCGCACGGCGCGTGAGGTTCTCCTTGTCCTCAAACCGCTCCGAGCGGTACACCGCGCGCGCGCTCAGGTACAGGCGCTGCGCGCTGGCCCAGGTGGCACCCAGCGCCACGGTATGGCGCGGAATGTAGGGAATGCGCCCCACCACCTCGGCACCACCATCGAGCATGCGGCTTTCGCTGTGCTGGTACAGGTACTTGGCGTAGCCCGACCAGCGGCGGCTGAACATGTGGTTGACCGTGCCACCCAAGGTCTGCAGCGTGCCGCGCTCAAAACTCGGCGTGTCCTCCAGCAGGTCACTGGTGGACAGGTTGACCAGCTGCGCGTTGCGCATCTCTTCGAGGAACGGCAGGCTGGGCGTGCGCAGGTCCACACCAATCGTGCCGGGGTTGTTCACCCGCAGATGGTCGGCCCGCAGGCCCACAAAGGTGTTGGCACCCACCTCCATGCCCAGCTGTGCCACTGTGCGTTTGTGGCGCCCTCCGGCCTCCACCAGTCGGTCCTCGACAGGGATGCCTGCGGTCTCCACGCTGGCAAGGGTGGAGACGCTGAGAGGCCGCAGCCAGTCCTGATAGGCCACGCGCAGCGTGGTGCCCGCAGCAGGCTGCCACACCGCCCCCAGGCGCGGCGTGACCACGCGCTCGGTGTCCGCGCGGCGGGCCTGGTCTTCGCTCAGGGCATCCAGCCCCACCAGGTAGCTCTGCGTGAGGCCGTCCACGCGGTGGCGGATTTGCTGCAGCCCCAGGGCTGCGTCCAGGCGCAGCGCCGGGTCCAGGCGTTGCGTGGTGGCCAGGGTGAGGCCGGTGTAACGACGGTCAATGCGGTTGTAGCCTGCCAGGACGAGGTAGTCGCGGTACAGGCCCACGTTTGGAATGTCAGCCACCACGGCGGCCTCGCCCGCCAGCAGGTTGTTCTGGCGCTCGCGCACATGCTCCAGCGTCACGCTCCAGCGGCTGCCGGGGGTGGTGTCCACGGTGTGGCGCAGCTGAATGTCGCTGAAGTCCTTGCGCGGGGCACTGCTCACGCCCATGACGGTCAGGAACGGTGGCTCGATGTAGGCCGTTGGGTAGCGCAGCAATTGCAGGTTGTCCACGCTGCGGCCCAGCTTGATCCAGGTTTGCTCCGTCGGCCCCCACCGGTAGGCCATGCCCAGGGCGCCCTGGGTGACGGTGTCGTCCAGCGAAGTCTCCTGCGCGTTCTGGCCGCGCAGGCGCATGCTGAACTGGTTGGCGTAGGCAAACAGGTTGATGCGCTCGGTGGGCTGCATGCCCACCCCAGCGGTGATGGCATGGGCACGCAGGTCTCCCTCGCCCGCACGCATGGCAGGAAGGCGGTTGACCTGCAGGTCGAACGGATAGGCACTCACATCCGCCGTCTGCGCCTTGAAGAACCACGACACCGGCACATGACTGTTGTCCAGGCCATTGAGCGTGACCGCTGGCGCACGCATGCGGTAGAACTCGCGGTCCAGCGTCACGCCCACCGATCCGTGGCTTCCGGGCTGCTGCAGCAGCGGCGAATAACGCTGGCTGCCCCCAAACGCCATGGGGTCGGTCAGAAAGCCCTGGAACAGCGCCGAGTTCTTGTTGAATTCGCCCGCATAGCGGTCTGCCATGAACAGGTGGCTGCCGCCCCAGTAGGGGTAGAAGCTCTGCTGCGCCATCTCCAGCGCCCAGTCTTCCATGCCAAAGAACGCCAGCGATGAACCCAGGTTCGCACTGCCCTTCTGGTCGTTGGCCACCTGGTTGAGCGACTTGAGATATGGCATGCGCCCCACGGCGGCGCGCGCAGCCTCCACCGCTTCGCCGGGCTGGAACAGATCGGTGTGGATCTGCGCCAGCAGCATGTAGGGCACAGGGTCCTTGTCGTCCAGTACGGTCGCCTGCTGCAAGGTGGTCAGCGCATTCTGATGGCGGCCCAGCTGGTAGTAGGCCACGGCAGTCCAGGTCTTGGCGCGGGCATAGCGCGGCTCCATCACGCCCGCCCGCAAGAACGCATCCAGCGCGGCATCCGGCTGCCCTTGCTTGAGGTGCAGCAGCCCCTGGCCGGTGAGCGCAACGTAGTCTGCCGGGTTGTCGCCCAGCGCAGTGGCAAACGCCTGACCCGCTTCGGTGAACTGGTTCACAAAGGTTTCCAGAGTCCCTAACTCGCCCCAGGCACCGGGCGATTGCGGCGACAGCTGCAACGCGCGATGCAGGTTCTCGCGGGCGGGGCGCGGGTCTTCGCGCTCGGCATGCGCACTGCCCAGGCCTTGCCAGGCGCGTGCATCGCCTGGCGCCAAAGTCTGGGCCTCGGCATAGGCGGCCAGGGTGCCAGGCGCATCGCCCCGGCGCCGGGCCAGCTCAGCCCGCACCAGCGCCAGGTCGACGTTGGCCGTGCCTTGCGCGGGGGCCAGGGTGGCAGCCGCTTCGTCCACCCGGTCGCTCAGGATCTGCACGCGCGCCAGTTGCGCCACCAGCGCCGGGTGGGCGGGCCAGCGCTGGAGCGCCGTGCGCAGCGTCCCGGCCGCTGCAGCCCCTTCCCCCTCCATCAGCTGCACGTCGGACTGCATGAGCCACGCGGGCAGCGGCGCGGCGTCCACTGCAGCCACCTGCCGCGCCAGCGACCCGCGTGCGGCCAGCAGGTCGCCCGCCTGCAGGGCCACGGCTGCATCAAACACATCCACCCATACAGGCGCTGCGGTGGTGCGCGCCTGCGCCAGCGCGGCACGGGCTGCCGCGAGGTCGCGCGCCGCCAGGGCATCCCGCACGGGCGCCAGCGCTGCAGGCACGGGCTCGGCCGACAGGTGGGGCACCGGGTCGGCCCGCAGCGCGTTGACCCACTGGATACGGTCTCGCGGCTGGCTCAGCACCAGCTTGACCGGGGCCTTGCCCACTTCGGCCAGCGCCGCTTCGTTGGCGCCCACCGACACCGAGCCCTGCGCGTTGGAAAACTCCACCGTGCCCGACAGCACGGTGATCAGCGTGCGGCCATCGTCCTCCACACTGATGTCCCAATCGGTGCCACGGATCGCAGCGGTCGCGGCCGGTGTCTCCAGGTTCAGGCGGCTGCCGTCGGCACGTTTGGTCTGCGTCCACGCACGGCCAGCGTTGAGCAGCAAGGTGGTCACGGGCTGTGCCGGGGTGGCCACGCCCTTGACCTGAAGCACCGTGTTCTGGTGCAGTCGCAGCTGGGTGTCGTCCGCGAACAGCAGCGCCATCTTGGCGGCCTGGCGCGTGCGCACAAAGTCGCCCTGGGCCAGGGCCTGGGCGAGTCGGGCAGGGCCCCAGTCGGCTGCGGAGGCGGCACGCTGGTCACCTGTGCCTTGCAGGCTGATGATCTCGGCTGCCGCACCGGCGGGCACGGTGGCCTGTGCCACCAGCGGACAGGCGGCAGCTGTCGCGGCCACCAGCGCAGCCAGGGCGGACAAACGGAATTTTGGATGGGACATTTTTTCTGCTTTCGGGGAAGGCGTGCATCGCGCCACCGGGCGCCCCTCCCTGGCACCGGGTGAGCCGAAATTATGGCGATCAGCCCCCCAGATTTCGCCCGCGTCCCGTCGACATGCGGACACATTTCATGAAGAAAGCCACATTTCGTTGCAGGTTGTGGCGCTTTGCGCGCTCCACCAACCCATGCAGGCGACGCGCCGCTCCGCACGGCCCTTTCCTACAGACGCCACAGGGGGTGCGGTGCTACAACTGCAGGAATCACGCGCACAAGCGCTGCCCGGAGCTTTCCCCCATGCCTGCTGCCCCCCGCCTCAAGATTGGCCTGTCCGCCTGCTTTCAACACGCCGACCCTGCACGCCCGCTGTTCACGGGCAAGACGCTGCAGTATGTCGAGCAGTCCATCGCCCACTGGCTGATGTCGGCCGGTGCCATGGTGGTGATGGTGCCCTGTCCCACGGGCGAGACCGCGCGTGGTGACGTGACGCTGGACCACTACGCCGAATGGCTGGACGGCATCGTGATGCACGGCGGCGCCGACGTGTGGCCGGGCAACTATGGCGAGGAGCCCTTGCGCGAGGAGTGGGTGGGTGACCGCGTGCGCGACCTGTACGACCTGGCCGTGGTCAAAGCCTTTGCCCAGGTCGGCAAGCCCATCTTTGGCGTGTGCAGGGGCCTGCAGCTCATCAACGTGGCCTTTGGCGGCGCGCTGTACCAGGACATCGAGACCCAGCACCCTGGCGCGCAGCAGCACCGCAACGCCACCACCTACGACCAGCACTTCCACGACATCCAGATCCTGCCGGACTCGCATCTGGCCAAGCTGTACCCCAACACGCCACGCGCGCGGGTCAACAGCATCCACCACCAGGGCATCAAGCGGGTGGCTCCGGAATTTGTGGTCGAGGCACTGAGCGAACCCGATGGCGTGCCCGAGGCGATTCGCCTCAAACCCGCGCCAGGGCGCGGCTACATCGCCGCCACGCAATGGCACCCCGAGTTCCACAAGCAGGGCTCGGACACGCTGGACGACACGGCCATCCTGAATGACTTTCTGGCGGCTTGCGAACAAGCCAAGGCCCACCCGCGACCTGCGGCGCGCCCCGCGCCCTCGCTGCGGGAGCGGGCCGCGCGGCGGCTGCGTCAAGCACTGTCACGGCAGCGCAACTGACGCAGACGCCGGTGCACCCCTGCCCGGCGGCAACACCGCAAACAGCACTTCCTGCAGCTGTGCCCGCAACCAGCGGTGCGCCGCGTCCTGCTGGTAGCGCACATGCCAGATCAGGTACATGGGCAGGCTGGGGCAAGCCACTGGCACCGGCACATGCGCCAGCGCTGCCAAGGCGGTGCGCCCCATCAGCGATGGCGCGGTGGTGAGCAGCGCAGTCCCCCGCACGAACGCGGGCAGGGCCGCAAAGCCCGGCACACGCACCACCATGCGACGGCGCACGCCGCGCGCCTCCAGCAGCTGGTCCAGCTCCAGCCCCCGGCTCGCCTCGTAGGCCACGGTGGCGTGGTCCGCGGCCAGGTACTCGGTCTCTGACAGCGGAGCACTGCGCCCGGCGGGGTCGTAGAACACGCGGTACTGATCCTCCAACAAGCGCTTTTGCACGATGTCGGTGCCCTCCGGCGGGCGGGGGCTGATGACGAGCTGGCATGCGTCCGAGCGCAGCAACTCGGCGCTGGGCGCGCCGCTGGGCACGATGCGCAGCGTGACGCCCGGTGCCGCGCTGCGCAGGCGGGTGGCCAGCGCGGGCAGCAGCAGATCGCGCTGAAAATCGTTGGCCGCAATGGTCAGCTCGGTCTGCCAATGCAGCGGGTCAAACGCGGCCCCCTGGGCAAACCGCTGCATCTGGTGCAGCATGTCGCGCGCAGGCTGGGCCAGAGCCTCGGCGCGGGCAGTGGGCACGATGCCGCGCCCGCGCTTCACAAACAACGGGTCGCCGGTGATGGCGCGCAGCTTGTCGAGCAAGTGGCTCACCGCCGACTGGGTGACGCCCAGGCGCTCGGCCGCCGCCGTGATGCTGCCCGTCTCCAGCACCGCCAGCAGCAGCTTCAGCAGGTGCCCGTCCAGCTGTGATCCATCGAATTTGCTCATGCATTCGATGATCTTGGGCCCCTTCATCTTTGGCAATGCCGTCGCGACACTGCGGGCTGACTTACATCAAGCCCCGGAGACTTCCATGCCTTCCCCACTGCCCCCGATCCCCGGCACCACGCCGTTCGATGGCGACCAGGCCCGCAAGGGCTACGCGCTGAACAAGATGTGCTTTTCGTTCAACGACGAGGCCAACCGCAAGGCCTTTCTGACCGACGAAGAGGCGTACATGCGCAAGTACGGCCTGAACGAGCAGCAGGCCGCCGCCATCCGCGCCAAGAACGTGCTGCAACTGATTGCCGCAGGTGGCAACGCCTACTACCTGGCCAAGTTCGCGGGCATCTTCAAGCTGGACATGCAGGACATCGGCGCACAGCAGACGGGCATGACCAAGGACGAATTCAAAGCCATGCTGGTCGCAGCGGGCCAATAAGGAGACACCACATGGCACAACTCATCGGCGGCCTCGGCACCTCGCACATCCCGGCCATTGGCAACGCCATCCACAAGGGCCTGCAGAACGATCCGTACTGGAAGCCCTTCTTCGACGGCTTTCCGCCCATCCGCCAGTGGCTGGGCGAGAAGCAGCCCGACGTGGTGGTGATGTTCTACAACGACCACGGCCTGAACTTCTTTCTCGACAAGATGCCCACCTTTGCCGTGGGTGCGGCGGCGCAATACCACAACGCCGACGAAGGCTGGGGCATCCCCACGCTGCCTCCCTTCCCGGGCGAGGTGGACTTGTCGTGGCACCTCATCAACACGCTGGTCGAGCAGGAGTTTGACGTGACCACCTGCCAGGAGATGCTGGTGGACCACGCCTGCACCCTGCCGCTCAAGCTCTTCTGGCCCGAGGGCGATTGCCCCGTGACGGTGGTGCCGGTGTGCATCAACACCGTGCAGTTCCCGCTGCCCTCGGCCAAGCGCTGCTACGCCCTGGGCAAGGCCGTGGGCCAGGCGATCCAGAGTTGGGACAGCAACAAGAAGGTGGCAGTAATTGCGTCAGGAGGCCTCAGCCACCAGCTCGACGGCGAGCGCGCGGGCTTCATCAACAAGGCGTTTGACCTGCAGTTCATCGAAAGCCTGACCACCAACCCCGAGTGGGCCACGCAGTTCAGCGTGCACGAGCTGGTGGAAAAGACCGGCACCCAGGGCGTGGAACTGCTGATGTGGCTGGCCATGCGCGGGGCGCTGTCCACCGCCAGCGCGGGCGTGCGGCGGGTGCACAGCAACTATCACATCCCCATTTCGAACACGGCCACGGCGGTGATGGCCCTCGAAACGGTGTAGTCCAGCAATTCTCAGGTGATTTTGGCTGCAAGCGCATGATTTTCATGCGCTTGCAGCTATCAAATCAGGAGCACATTGCCGCTATCGCTTGACCCCAGGCTGGCGTCAGACAATCAAAATACTGTAAATTCATCCAGTGAATTTACAGTCCAAACTCGCCATCCTGGCCGACGCCGCCAAGTACGACGCCTCGTGTGCATCGAGCGGTGCTGCGCCGCGCGACTCGGTGGGCGGGCGCGGCATGGGGTCCACCGAGGGCATGGGCATCTGCCACAGCTACGCGCCGGACGGGCGCTGCATCTCCCTGCTCAAGATTCTGCTCACCAACTTCTGCCAGTACGACTGCCTGTACTGCGTGAACCGCGTGACCAGCAACGTGCCCCGCGCGCGCTTCACGGTCGATGAGGTGGTGCGGCTCACGCTGGACTTTTATCGACGCAATTGCATCGAGGGACTGTTCCTGTCCAGCGGCATCATCCAGAGCCCCGACTACACCATGGAACAGGTGGTGGAGGTGGCGCGCGTGCTGCGCGAAGAGCACGACTTTCGCGGCTACATCCACTTGAAAACCATTCCCGACGCATCGCCCGAGCTGATGCAGCGCGCTGGCCGCTATGCCGACCGCCTGTCCATCAACATCGAGCTGCCCACGGCCGAGGGCCTGAAGGCGCTGGCCCCTGAGAAAAACAGCGCCGCCATCGACCGGTCCATGGCCCGCATGGCGGTGCACATTGGCGAATCGCGTGCGGCGCGCAAGGAGCAAGCCGCGCAGGCCATCGTGTCCATGCCGCAGTCGCGCACCACGCGCCGGGCCAGCGCGCCGCTGTTTGCGCCCGGCGGGCAGAGCACGCAGATGATCGTGGGGGCGGATACGACCAACGATCGCACCATCCTCGCCACCAGCGCGCGGCTGTACGGCGTGCACCGGCTGCGGCGCGTGTACTACTCGGCCTTCAGCCCCATCCCCGATGCGGCGCGCGCCCTGCCACTGGCCGCGCCACCCACGGTGCGCGAGCACCGGCTGTACCAGGCCGACTGGCTGATGCGCTTTTATGGCTTCACCCACGACGAGATCGTGCCGCCAAGCCAAGGCGCCCCAGGAGGTCAGGCCGGCATGCTGGCGCTGGACATGGACCCCAAGCTCGCCTGGGCGCTGGCGCACCGCGAGCGTTTTCCGGTCAACCTCAACACTGCCCCGCGCGAACTGCTGCTGCGCGTGCCCGGGTTTGGTGTGCAGACGGTAGACCGCCTGCTGGCCGCGCGCCGCGTGCGCCGCCTGCGACATGCGGACCTGGCGCGGCTGCATGTGCCGCTCAAGAAAGTGCTGCCCTTTGTGGAGGCGGCCGACTACCGCCCCGGCCGTGCGCTGGACGCGGCCGACCTGGCGGCGCAACTGACGCCGCCGCCGGTGCAGCGCAGCCTGTTTTGAGCGCGAGAGCCCCGCATGCAGCGCCACACCGTCACGCTGGACCACGCCACCGACTGGCCCGGCTTTCGCCAAGCGGCACGCGCCCTGGTGCAAGCCAACGTGCCTCCGCAGGCGGTGGACTGGCGCTGCCAGGCGGATGCCGCTGAAGACCTGTTCGCGCCCGAACCTGCAGTCAGCGACACCTGGCCCAGCGCAGCCCCCGATGCGCCGCCGCTGCGCGTACCGCCCGATTTTGTGCACCTGTGCGAGCAGCTCATCCTGCACCGCGACCCCGCCCGCTTTGCGCTGATGTACCGCCTGCTGTGGCGCATGGCGCAGGGCGGCCATGAAGCCGACAGCGCGCGGCACGACCCGCTGGACGCCGACCGCATGCAGGTCCACCACATGGTGCGTGCCGTGCGGCGCGACATGCACAAGATGTACGCCTTTGTGCGCTTTCGGCCCGTGGTAGAGGCCGATGGGCAAACCCTGCACATGGCCTGGTTCGAGCCCGACCACTACATCACCGTGGCCAACGCGGGCTTCTTCATCCGCCGCTTCACGCAGATGCGCTGGGCCATCCTCACGCCCGACGCCAGCGTGCGCTGGGACGGGCAGCAGCTGCACACCGGCCCGGGCGCGCAGCGCAGCGACGCGCCACCGCCCGATGCGGGCGAGGCGCTGTGGCTCACCTACTACCGCCACATCTTCAACCCCGCGCGGCTCAAGCTGGCCATGATGAAGAAGGAGATGCCCACGCGCTACTGGCACAACCTGCCCGAGGCCACGCTCATCACCGAGCTGGCTCAAACCGCGCACGAGCGCAGCGCCAAGATGGTGGAAGCCGAGGCCACCGTACCGCGCAGGCGCATCGCGGGGACAACAACACCCGGTGCGCGGCCCGCTGGTGGTGCCCCACTCAGTCCGGCGCCGCCTCGCGCATCACCCGGAACTGAGGGGCCGACACCGGCGGTGTCCAGCGCCACGGCAGCACCTGCGGCCGCCACAGGGCGCGCAGCACCGTGAGCCGCAGCACACGCTGTGCGCCGGGCCAGGCAGCACGCGCAGCGCGGTCCCACAGCACCTCGGCCTGCGCGGCAATGTGCAGCAAGCCGCCCTCTTCATAGTCCACCACCAGCAGGCCTGCCAGCGGGTGCAGCGCAAGGTTGCCCAGGGTGTTGAAGAACTGGTTGCCAGGGTAGTCCGGCAGGCTCAGCACCACGCCGGCCTCCGTGTGCGCCACCTGCACAAAGCCCGGCTCACCGCCCCGGTGTGATACATCCACGCCTTCGCTGTGCCCGGCACCAGGGCGTGGCGCCGAGGCACTGGCAATGAACAGGGTGTCGGCACGCTGCACGCGCGCGATGGCGTCGGCGTCCAGTCCGGCCCCCAGCCACTGCACCGGGCCCGGAGCGACCAGCGCAGCGCGCAGGCCTGGCTGCCGCGCCTGGATGTATTTGGGGCAGTTGCCAAAGCTCTGCACCACCTGCACGCCCAGGCCGGTATCGCCAAACGCTGCCACCCGCCCGTTCATGCGGTTGCGCCGCCGCGTGTGCGGCTCCAGCCCCAGCACGCCCACGGCCGCGCCTGGCGCCAGGTGTGCGAGCACTGGGTCCTTGGAATCCGGCGCGGTCGCGATCTGCATGCGCTGCGCATCGAGGGTGCGCACAAACCCGGGCGGTCCGGCAAGCATCGTGGCCCACGGCTGGCCTTCTTCATCCAACGTCCCCAGCAGCAAGGTGGGCAGCTTTTCAAACAGCTCGCGGTGCTGGTCGGGCATGTGGTCGCGCAACACCATGGCACCCACGGCCGCCATGCGCTCGCGCACGCCCACGCGCGCCTGCAAGGCCTGCTCACCGGGGTGGAATGCCTCGGGCGGCACCGGCACCCCAACCGATGCAGCGGGCACGGTGGCTGTCATGCCGCCACCTGCTCGGCAGCGGGCAGCTGGTCGGCCAGCACCGGATAGCCCGACAAGGCCTGCATGCGCGCCACCCAGGCCGCAATGCGCGGGTAGGCATCCAGCGGCAGCCCTGCCAGGTGGGCCTGCGAGGTGTAGCTGACCATGGCCACATCGGCCAGGCTGGGTGCTGAGCCCCCGAGCAACCAGGCACGCCCCTGCAGTTCGTCCTCCATGAAGGCGAGCAGGCGCTTGCCGGTGGCCTGCGCCACTTCGTTCACGGCACGGCCCGTCAACGTCGCAAAGCGCGGCCCCCCGATGCCCGGCGCCAGAAAGCCCGCCGCCAGGCTGAACCAGCGCTGCAGCTGCGCCTGCCCCACGGCGTCTTGTGGCAGCCAGGCACTGCCGGGGGCGTAGCGCTGCACCAGATACACCAGGATGCCATTGCTGTCGCTCAGCACCTGGCCCGCGTCCACCAGCACGGGCACCTGGCCCAGCGGGTTGAGTGCCAGAAACTCCGCGCGCTGGTGTTCGCCGCGCAGCAGATTCACGTCAATCAGTTCATAGGGCAAGCCGAGCAGGGACAGCATCAGCTCCACGCGGTGGCAATGGCCCGAGATGGGCATGCGGTACAGCTGGAGCGGGGTGGTGGGGAACATGGTGAAGCCTCGTCGGTGGGTGAGTGAAAAGATGGCTCGACGATATCTATTGCAATCTGCGATGTGAATAACCAATCACCGCTTTTCATAATTGCGGCATCCGCAATAATGGGCTGCATGGACTATCTCGACACCCTGCGCTGTTTTGTGGCCGTAGCGGACGCTGGCGGCTTTGCCGTGGCGGGGCGGCGGCTGGGCTGCTCCGCCACGGCTGTCACGCGCGCCATTGCGGCGCTGGAGGCGCGGCTGGGTGTGCTGCTGTTCCAGCGCAGCACGCGCATGGTGCGCTTGACCGAGGCGGGCGAGCGCTTCTTGCACGACTGCCGTCCCCTCCTGAACGACCTGCACGAGGCCGAGCAGGCCGCCAGCGGTGCACAGGCCGAGGCCCAGGGGCTGCTGTCCATCACGGCACCGCAGATGTTCGGCATCCAGCATGTGGCCCCCATCGTGCAGGGCTTTTTGCAGGCCCAGCCGCGCGTGCAGGTGCGCACGCTGTTCGTCAACCGCCTGGTGCACTTGCTCGAAGAAGGCATGGACGTGGCCATCCGCATCGCGCACCTGCCTGACTCCGGCCTCACTGCGGTGCAGGTGGGCGCGCTGCGCCGCCTGGTGGTGGCGTCTCCCGCCTACCTGGCGCAACACGGCAAGCCACGCCACCCAGCCGACCTGAGCAGCCACCGGGCCATCGGCTTCGCCTTTGACGCACGCACGCCATCGCCCTGGAAGTTTCGCGATGGCGCCACCGGCCAGCCGCAATTCACCTGGATCAGCAACAGCAACGAGGTGGACATTGCCGCCGCAGAGGCGGGCATCGGCCTGACCCGCTGCCTTGCCTACCAGGCCGCAGCCAGCCTGCGCGCAGGGCGCTTGCGCATCGTGCTGGCCGACCACGAACTGCCACCTGTGCCCGTGCACATCGTGTACCCCGCAGGCCGGCGGGCCCCGGCGAAAGTGCGCGCCTTTGTGGAATGGGCACGCGAGCGCTTGACCAAGGAGCCGGTGCTGAACGGGCGCGGTCTGGGGCGCGGTAACGCCTTGTTGCCAATGACTTCGTAACCTGTCATCGCAACGCCTCCGAGCGCCGTTGCATAGCTAAGTCCGACGCTGTGTCGGGCGGTTATCCGATCTGAAAGGATTTCTCATGAACAAGCTCCTCGCTGCCCTGCTCGCCGGTTTCTTTGTGACCGCATCGTTTGCCCAAGCCCCTGCGGCCCCCGCAACGCCAGCAACCCCCGCGAAGGCCGCGGCGCCTGCGACCCCTGCCACATCGGCCATGCCTGCCACCCCAGCGACTCCGGCCACGCCCGCCACACCAGCGGTCAAAGCCGAAGCCAAGCCCGCAGTAACGCCAACCGCCACCGCGTCGGCCCCTGCAGAAAAGAAGGCAGAGAAGAAGGCGAAGGCCAAGAAGACCAAGGCAACGGCAGAGAAAAAAGCCGACGCTGCCAAGCCTGAAGCAGCCAAGTAATTCACAACGCTTCACCCAACAAAAAAGCCCGCAATGCGGGCTTTTTTGTGCCTGGATATCCGCTACCGGACGCCGGCGCAGATGGCTCGTTCACCAAGGTCTGAGGGCGTCACCAGCCCCAGGCTGGCGAGCAACCATCAATGGTGGTGGCCGTGCGCACCATGCACATGGCGGTGCGCAACTTCTTCGGGGCTGGCAGCGCGCACTTCGGTGACCTTGCAGCTGAAGGTCAACGCCTGGCCTGCCAGCGGGTGGTTGCCGTCCAGGTGCACTTCGGGGCCCTTGATCTTGACCACGTTGAACACGGCGGGCTGGCCGTCGTTGCCCACGCCTTGCAGCTGGCCGCCGACCTTCACGCCGGGCGGGAACTCGCTTTTGGGAATGGTGCGCACCAGGCTTTCATCGCGCGCGCCGAAGGCGTCTTCCACCGCCAGCTGCAGCGTGGTGCTGAAGCCCACGGCCTGGCCATCGAGTGCGGCCTCGACCTTGGGGAAGATGTTTTCGTAGCCACCGTGCAGGTACGACAGGTGCCCCGCATCCAGCGGCTTGCCCTGGGGGGTGGTGACCTTGTAGGTGATGGTGACGGCGGAGTCTTTGGTGATGGTGGTGGCCATGGTGGTGCTTGCGCTTTCAGGCGGTGAAGAATCGGCGCGGGGCTGGCAGGGGTATGCCACCAGCCGCCGCGCGGGTCAGAACGAAACCCCGGATTGTCCACGAGGCGCCGCACGGCTGCCGCAGGGCCTCGTGGAGGCTTGGCAGGGCCTGGTGAACAAACCTATGCGCCCGCCGGGGCCTCGGCCGGGCGCTCTTCCTCGGTCTGGCCGGGGTAGCGCGCAAAACGCCGCGCCTCGGTGCCGTGCACCGGGTCCTGGTCGGGCCAGGGCCAGCCGCCGAACTGGGTACGGCGGTAGTCGTTCATGGCCTGCATGATCTCGGCCTGTGTGTTCATCACAAACGGGCCGTACTGCGCCACGGGCTCGGCGATGGGCTGGCCTTGCAGCAGCAGGCATTCCAGCGGCGTGGCGCCGGTGTTGGTCAGCTGCCAGTCCTGCCCGGCCACCAGCTCCAGCGCAGCGTGCTGGCCTACGTCCTGCGGGCCCACGCGCAGGCTGTCGCCCACAAAGAAGTACAGCATGCGGCGCGTGCCCTGGCCGCGCGCGGCGGGCAGCGTCCACTGCGCGCCGGGGTCCATGCGCAGCGTCCAGATCGCCACATCGCCCTCGGGCTGCGAAGCCCAGGACTCGGGTGGCGGCGCCAGCGGCGCGGGCGCGCCGGGCAGGGCGCCCGCCACCACCGTCACCGTGGTGGCACGGCCCGCGTCGTGGTGGTGGACCAGGCGCGGAATGCGCTCGTTCCACAGCATGGTGAAGTGCGGCTCCACCATCTTGTTCTTCGCGGGCAGGTTCAGCCAGATCTGGAACAGCTCCAGTGGGTTGGGCTCGGTGGCGTTGAGCAGCGGGAACATCTCCGAATGCACGATGCCCTTGCCCGCCGTGACCCACTGCACATCGCCCCCGCCAAAGCGCGCGGCGGCGCCCAGCGAGTCGGAATGGTCGATGAGGCCCTTGCGCACGAGGGTCACGGTTTCAAAGCCCCGGTGCGGGTGGCCCGGAAAGCCGGGCACGGTGTCGCCGTGGTACATGCTCCAGCCGTCCTTGCGGCTGAAGTCGCTGCCGATCTGGCGGCCCTCCAGCGACACGGCCGGCGCAAACGCGCCGTTGCCTGCGGGGTAGGCGTCGTCATGGTGGGCGCAGAACAGGAACGGGTCCATCGTGGGCCACAGCGGACCCAGCGCCTGGGCCTGCACGACGGGCAGGCTGGCGGCAGACGAAGACACGGTGGGGGAGGACGACATCAAGGACTCCTTGGGTTTGCGCCACCGGCTATCGGGCAGCACGCCTGCCAAAGATAAGGCCAGCGGCCGCTTTCAGAAGTGCGCTGGGTGGAACAGTGCGGTGCGGCATACAGGACAGTGCCGCACCGCGGGCGCACACAACTTCGCCACCATTTCAAGCCAAAATGACTGCATGCGCTAGTGGAATATGCCCGATCAGCTATCAATTAAATAGCGCCCTATCTCCTCACACGGCACCCGCGTGGGAAGGCGCAGCGGCGGACGGCTGCGGTGCCGGGCGCAACACGAAACCACCCAGCACGGCGGCCACCAGCGAGCACAAGGCCGACACCCAGAATGCCAGCTGGTAGCCTGCATTGAGCGCCTGCTGCACACTGGCCCCGGCCTCGCGCAGGTGGTCGGTGCGCGCATCGGCCAGGCTGGCCAGAATGGCGAGGCCCAGCGCGCCGCCCATCATGAAGGCCGTGTTCACCACCCCCGAGGCCAGCCCCGAGTCTTCGGGCTTCACATCGCCCATGGCGGCCAGCAGCAGCGGGTTGAGCGCAATGCCGGCGCCCACGCCCAGCAGCAGCATGCCGGGAAGCACGTGGACCACAAACCGCCCCTCGGTGGGCGCCAGCGCAAACAGGGCCAGGCCCACCGCCGCCAGCAGCAGCCCCCAGCCCATCGTGCGGCGGATGCCAAAACGCATCACCACCCAGGCCGACAGCCCCAGCGAGCAGCCCGCCATGATGAGGTTGGACGGCAGGAACGCCAGGCCCACCTGCATGGCGTCGTAGCCCAGCACCAGCTGCATGTACAGCGCCGACAGAAAGAACCACGCAAACATCGACGCCGCCCACAGCACGCCCACCACGCTGGAGATGGCCAGGTTGCGCAGCCGCAGCAGCGGCAGGGGCACCAGCGGCGCAGCCACATGCGACTCGATGAACAAAAACGCCGCCAGCAGTGCCGCCGCAGCCCCCAGCAGCCCCAGCGACTGCAGCGAGGTCCAGCCCGCCGCGTTGCCGTTGACGATGGCGTACACCGCCAGCATCAGCGACGCGGTGATGGTGAGGGCGCCCGCCACGTCCAGCCGCTGCCCGTGGGCCTGCCCCTTGCCGCCCGGCAGCAGCGCCAGGCAGGCCAGGTAGATGGCCACGCCCACGGGAATGTTGACCAGAAAGATCCAGTGCCAGCTCAATGCGCTGGTGAGCACCCCGCCCAACAGCACCCCAATGCTGCCACCCCCGGCACACACAAAGCCGTAGACACCCATGGCGCGCGCACGCTCGCCGGGCTCGGTGAACAGATTCATGATGAGCGACAACGCCACGGCCGACACCACCGCGCCGCCCACGCCCTGCACCGCGCGCGCCGCCACCAGCAGCCCCTGCGTATTGGCCAGCCCGCAGGCCAGCGATGCGATGGTGAACAGCGTGATGCCCGCCAGGAACAGCCGCCGGTGGCCGTACAGATCGCCCAGCCGCCCACCCAGCAGCAGGCAGCCGCCAAAGGTAAGCATGTAGGCGTTGACCACCCACACCAGCGAGGTTTCGGTAAAGCCCAGGTCGGCCTTGATGCTGGGCAGCGCGACATTCACGATGGTGGTGTCGAGCACGATCATCAGCTCGCCCAGGCACAGCAGGATGAGTGCGGGCCAGCGTGCGCGGCCTTCGATGCGGAGGGTCATGGGACAGCGGAAATCAGAAGAGATGGACAGCGCAGTGTGTCACGCGCGTTGCGCTTGCGGCGGGCGGAGTGCCATGCCAGTGCGCCTGTGGAGCTGGCTCCGCCAGTCCAACGGGTGCGTCCCCCTCCAGGGGGAAGCCGCGCAGCGGCTCAGGGGGTTTTCGTGTACTTGGCTTGCATGAACTGCTTCCAGCTGCCGTCCGGCTGCTGGCCGAATGAGGTGAGCGTGCGCTCGTTGGTGGTGACCATGGTGATCACGTCGCGGTAGCGCACGGTGGCGCCATCGTTCTTGAAGCTAGGGCCTTCGGTCTCCAGCGTCAGCACCTTCTGGTCCGCATCGAGCGTGCCACGGTACACCCACAGGTGGGTCATCATCGAGCCCACCCAGGTGCCGACGAACGCCTGCTGGTCCAGGTCGTAGCCCAGCGTCATCAGCATGCGGGCCTCGCCGCCCCCACCGGGCATGGAGCCCACCCCTTCGCAGAGCACCCACAGGCTGCCCAGCGCGCGCACTTGCTCGGTGCCCCGGCTTTGCGCGGGGGGCTGGTCCGGACCCATGTCGGCCATGGATTCGCAGGTCCAGTCGCCCAGCAGCTGCTGCAGCCAGCGATGCATGGCGTGGGGTTCGGGGTTCATCATGGGATGCTCCTGGTGTCGTGGTGCGGGCGCTGCTCAGTCGCGGTCGGGCGCCCCGAGCGGAAAGTAGTGGCGGTAGGGGCGCCCGCCTTCCACCGCGCGTGCAAACGAGGGGCGTGCCAGCAGCCGGGCACGGTACGCGCGCAACTGCGGGTAGGTGGCCGCGATGGGGTGCGTCCAGTCGGCATAGAACAGCGAGGGCGCCGCTGCGCAGTCGGCCAGCGAGAATGGCTCGCCCGCCGCCCAGGTGCGCCCTGCCCACATGCCCTCCAGCCAGGCGTAGGCTTTCTCCAGCTTCTCCGCAGCCCAGGCCACGCCTTCTGCCTTGCGCTCGGCGTTACCGGTCAGCGCGGCATTCACCGCGTGCTGCACCGGGGCCATCACGTGCAGGTCAAAAAAGCGGTCCATGAATCGCACGTCCAGTGCCGCCCGGGGGTCGGCGGGAATCAGCGGCACAGGCCCCGGGTGCGCGAGCTGCAGGTGCTCGATCACGATGCTGCTTTCGACCACCGTGTGGTCACCGTCCACCAGCACCGGAAACTTCGCCAGCGGCCAGTGGCGCAACCAGTCGGCCGAATGGCTGACGGGCTCTGCGGGGTCAAGATTGAGCAGTTCGAACGGTGTCCCGTTCTCGTACAGCGCGATCAGCACCTTCTGGGTATAGGACGAAAAAGGATGACCATAGAGAGCGAGCATGCGGGTTCCTGTGGGGAAGTCGGCGGTGGTGATGGCGATTGCACTCATTCAGGGGCTACCACCATCCAGGGCACGCCAAAGCGGTCGGCCACCATGCCAAACGCCTGCGAGAAAAAGGTCTTGGTGAGCGGCATCTGCACCTTGCCACCATCGGCCAGCGCATCGAAATAACGTTTGGCATCGGCCGCATTGGCGGGGCTCAGCGCCAGCGAGATGCCCTGGAAGCTGGCGTGGCCCGAGCCCATGCCGTCCGACGCCATGATCTGCGTGTCGCCCACGGTGAACGAGGCGTGCATGACCATCTCGGGCGTGGGGCCCGGGCCGCTGCCATCGGCGCAGCCCTCGCCGGCGGCGGGCTCGGGGTTGTCCTTGTAGCGCATGAGCATGGTGACTTGGGCGCCCAAAGCGTGGCGGTAAAACTCCAGCGCTTCATCGCAGCGGCCTTCGAACATCAGGTAGGGCTCGACTTTCATGGGGGTCTCCTGGGGAACATGGACGGGGCAGAAAGGGTTTCGGCGCGCAATTGTGAACACCGTCCACAAACAATAACAAAGATAATGGACAGTGTCCACATCCCAACGATCCATGACCGTAAGCACCCGCAACAGAGCTGCCCCCTCCAGCGCACCCGCCGCACGCGCCACCTACCGCCACGGGGATCTGCACCGTGCGCTGCTGGACGCGGGCATCGAACTGGCGCGCCAGGGCGGGCCGGATGCGGTGGTGCTGCGCGAGGCCACGCGCCGCGCGGGTGTGGCGCCCAATGCGGCCTACCGCCATTTCGCCAACCGCGACGACCTGCTGGGCGCGGTGCGCGCCGCAGCTGTGGCGAACGCCGCGCGGTCGATGGAAGCCGAGCTGGCCCTGGTGCCCACCACCGGCACGCCCACCGAGCAGGCCCACGCCAAGGTGCGCGCCGTGGGCGCCGGCTACCTGCGGTTTGCGCACACCGAGACAGGGCTCTTTCGCACCGCCTTCGGTGGCCGCTTCACGGTGCAACAAACCCCCGACCCCGCCATGGGCGGTGCCACGGGGCTCAACCCCTTCCAGCACCTGAGCGCCGCACTGGACGACCTGGTGGCCGCGGGCGCCCTGCCGCCCGGGCGCCGCCCCGGCGCCGAATACCTGGCCTGGTCCACCGTGCATGGCATGGCGCTGCTGGCCATCGACGGGCCGCTGCGCGGCACGCCCCAACAGATGCTGGACCTGCTGGGCCAGCGCCTGCTGGACATGGTGGAACGGGGGCTGTGAGCGCACCGCGCACGCCGGGTCCACTCAAGAACTGCCCTGGAACAGGCTTCGATGGTCCTATGGGCCGGTAGCGCCCACAAACAATGCCTTTGCCGCTATCTAATTTGCAGCAGATACTTCCCGTGCCTCATCCGGCCGCCAGCCCATACAGCCGCGCCGTGGCCTGCACCCGCGCCACCAGCGCGCGGCGCAATGCCACGGGCCGCAGCACTTCCACCTGCGGCGACAGCCGCATCAGCTGCCCGCAGGCATGCTCCACCGACTCGATGGGGATCGTCACGGCCGTGCGGCCGTCCTTGCGGCGGGACGGAGGGGTGGCGGCCACCGCTCGGGCCACGGCGCTGCTGAGCGCGCGCAGACCGCGCAACCCTTCGGGCGTGGCCAGCAGTGCGGCCTCGCCCGTGTACAGGCCTGACTCAAAACGCCGGATCGACGCGGCCCAGTAGCCCGGCAGGTCAAAGCGTGCGGGGCGCCTGGCTGGTTGGTCCAGCGCTGTGGCCGCGAGGATGTTCGACACGCGGTAGGTGCGGGGCCCGCGCGTGTCGGCTCCCGTGGGCAAGGCCACCAGGTACCACACACCCGCTTTCAGCACCAGGCCCAGCGGGCTCACCGTGTGCTCTGCCGTGCGCGCCCAGCCCTCATAGCGCAGGGTGATCTGGTGGCCGCTCCATACGGCGGCTGCCACCGTGGGCAAATGCGGCGTGGGGTCGCTCTCGCGGTACCAATCCACGGGGTCCAGGTGCAGGCGCGTGCTCACGCGCTGCGCGTCGTCGCGCCAGGCGGCGGGCAGTGCGGCCAGCAGCTTCAGGCGCGCCCCCGCCACATCGCCGCCCAGGCCCAGGTCCTGCGCAGGGCCGGGCAGGCCGCTCAAGAAAACGGCCTGCGCCTCCGACGGCGTGAGGCCTGTGAGCGTGGTCTTCCAGCCCGGCAGCAGCGCAAAGCCACCATGGCGCCCCCGCTCGGCATAGATGGGCACGCCCGCAGCGCTGAGCTGGTCCACATCGCGGTACAGCGTGCGCACCGACACCTCCAGCGCCTCGGCCAGCGCCTGCGCGCTCATGCGGCCACGCGTCTCCAGCAGCATCTGAAGGGACAACAAACGGCTGGCGCGCATGGGTTTTGGCAGGGGTGGTGCAAAAAGACAGGACACCAAAGATAGCGCAAATACCTGCCATGGGTTGGCAGGTATCGGTGCGCACACTGCAGGCCTGTCTTGGCCTTGTTGCCCTCCCTACCTTTTCAGGAGCCCCCAATGCTCACCACCGATCCCCACGCCATCGTCGAACTGCGCCAGTACACCTTGCACCCCCAACAGCGCGAGGTGCTCATCGACCTGTTCGACCGGGAGTTTGTGGAAACCCAGGAGGCGCTCGGCATGCGCGTGCTGGGCCAGTTCCGCGACCTGGACCGGCCCGACCGGTTCGTCTGGCTGCGCAGCTTTGCCGACATGCAGGCGCGCCACCGCGCGCTGGAGGGCTTCTATGGCGGCCCCGTGTGGGCGGCACACCGCAACGCCGCCAATGCGACCATGATCGATTCGGACAACGTGCACCTGCTCTGCCCCGCCTGGCCCGGCGCCGCGGCGGCCCTGCCACACCATGCAAGGCCGCAGCCCGGCGCGCAGGGTGCCACCGCTGGCGTCCTGCAGGTCACCGTGTTGCCGTTGCGGGAACCCGCCACACCACCACTGCTGGACTTCTGCCGCCACCGCATGACGCCCACCCTGCAGCGCGGTGGCGCGCGCCAGATCGCCTGGTTCTGCACCGAGCCCAGCCCCAACACTTTTGCCCGCCTGCCGGTGCGCGAAGGCGAACCCGTGCTGGTGGGCCTGGCCCTGTTTGGCGACGAGGCTGCGCTGACATCGTTTACCGACAGCGGGGCCTGGGCGCGTGACGTGGTGCCCGGTCTTGCGCCCTGGCTGGCGGCAGAGCCCGAGGTGCTCCGCCTGCAGCCCACCGCGCGTTCGGCGCTGCATGCGTGACGCACCGCACACCTCTCCCCCTGACGCATCAACCACCACGGAGCCCCACCATGTCCACCTCAGCCCGCCTCACTCCCATCCCGTCGCCCACCGTGGCGCCCAGCGCTGCGCGCGACTTCGATTTCCTCATGGGCCCCTGGCGCATTCGCAACACGCGGCTGGTGCGCAGGCTCGCGGGCTGCCACGACTGGGAGGTGTTTGACGCCACGGGCACCGCACGTCCATTGCCCGGTGGCATCGGCAACTTCGACGACTTTACGCCGCTGGCATGGAAGCCCGGCTACGTGGGCATGGCACTGCGTGTGTTCAACCCCGTCACGCAGCGCTGGAGCATCTACTGGCTGGACAACCTCACGGGCGGCCTGGACCCGGCCAACGGCCTGCTGCTGCCGCCCGTGGTGGGCGGCTTCCAGGGCGGTGTGGGCCTGTTTGAAGGCGAGGAGCTGTTCGAAGGCCGCCCGGTGCGCGTGCGCTTCGAATGGTCGCAGATGCACACCGGCGCCCCGCGCTGGCAGCAGGCGTTTTCGGACGATGGCGGCGCGACCTGGGAGGTGAACTGGGTGATGGAGTTTGCACGGCCTGTGTGAGCGTGGTCAGCCCCCAGCACCAGGCCCAAAAATGGGAGACCCAACAGCCCCTGCGGCCTGATGGCAGGGTGCTGCCAGCTACCCCAAGAGGAGCAGGGACTCACGCCGCCTGAAGCGCGGCTTCCTGCACCGGGAAGTCTGTGGACGCAGCCACCGCACGCCACTGCGCTGTCTCTTTAGCCACAAAGGCATGTTTGTCGGCAATGGTTTGGAGCGTGTCCGTGCCCAACGGCAGGCGCAGCGGCGGCGTGGGGCTGGCCACCAGCTGCATCACGGCCTGGGCCAGGCGCACCGGGTCGCCGGGCTGGTTCAGGTTGATGCGGCGGGCGGCCTCGCGCACGGCACCGGCGCTCTCGGCGTAGTCGTCCAGCACCCGGGGCGACACGGCCAGCGAGGCGCTGTCCAGAAACTCGGTGCGGAAGTACCCCGGCTCCACCACGGTGGCGTGGATTCCCAGCGGCGCCAGCTCGGCATGCAGCGCCTCGGTGATGCCCTCGACCGCGAACTTGGTGGAGCAGTACAGGCCAAACCCGGCGGCCGACTGCACGCCGCCCAGCGACGAGATGTTGACCACATGCCCGGCGCGGCGCGCGCGCATAGCGGGCAGCACGGCGCGGGTCACATGCAGCAGGCCGAACACGTTGGTGTCGTACAGGCGCCGCACCTCGTCGGCGGTAGCCTCTTCCACCGCGCCCAGCAGGCCGTAGCCTGCGTTGTTGACCAGCACGTCGATGCGGCCGAAGCGGTCGAGCGCCGCGCCTACGGCATGGCGGGCCTGGGCCTCGTCGGTCACGTCCAGCGCCAGGGGCAGCAGGGCATCGTGTGCGCCCAAGCGCTTTTCGACCGAGGCGGCATCGCGTGATGTGGCGATGACGGCATCACCCTGGGCCAGCGCGGCCTCGGCAATGCGCGCGCCGATGCCACGCGAGGCGCCGGTGATCAGCCAGACGCGGGGGTAGGAAGAACGGGTGGTGGGAATGGCTGTGGTGGGGGTGGTGTGTGCGGCGTTCATGGTTGGTCCTTGAGGTGGTGTTGAGCAATGGGCGGCGCCCATGGCGGTGAACTTTAGGCAAGCCATTGCCATGCGAATAGCCCATAATCTCTGGATTCATTCGCAAGCAATGCTTGCCAATTCACTGCACACCCACCACGCAAAATGCCTGCCCACCATGGCCATCAATGAACTGCGCGCCATCGCCAACTTCGTCAAGGCCGCCGAGCTGGGCAGCCTGCGCCAGGCGGCGGCCGCGCAGGGCATCACGCCACAGGCGTCCAGCCAGCTGCTGGTGCAGCTCGAATCGCACCTGGGCGTGCGACTATTCCACCGCACCACGCGCAGCCTGAGCCTGACCGAAGAAGGGCGCCAGTTCCTGGCCTCGGCACAGCCGGGCCTGGCCACGCTGCAGCACGCGGTGCAGGGCGCGCGGCGCGGGCGCGAGGCAATGGCAGGGCCGCTGCGCATCGTGGCGCCGCGCTCCATCCTGCTGGAGGTGATCTGGCCGGTGCTGCACGAGTTCTGCCGCCGCCACCCGCTGGTGGAGCCCGATGTGCAGCTGGACGACCGCATCGGCAACTGGGTGGAAGACCGCGTGGACGTGGGCTTCCGCTCGGGCTACCCGCCCGAGGGTGGCGTGGTGGCGCGGCGGCTGCTCACGCTGCAGCTCATCGTGTGCGCCGCGCCCGCCTACATCGCACGCCACGGTGCGCCGGCCAGCATCGACGACCTGGCGCAGCACCGCTGCAGCGGCTTTCGCCATGCGTCCACCGGCAAGCCCATGCCCTGGGAGTTCCAGGTGGGCGACGACATCGTGGCGCGCACCATCCACCCCACCTTCTGCACCAACGACATCGAGGTGGAGGCCCGAGCGGTGCTGGGCGGCCACGCGGTGGGTCAGCTGGTGGGCGTGACGGCCGCGCCGCTGGTGCGCAGCGGCCAGCTGGTGCCGCTGCTGCCCCAGCATGTGGCGCAGCACCTGGCGCTCTACGTGTACTACGGCAGCCGCACGGCGCTGCCAGCGCGCGTGCGGGCCTTCATCGACCTGGCGGTGGAGATGGTCGCCAACAACCCCGCCTACCTGCTCGCGCCCAAAGAGCTGGCGACCCACGGCCCGGCTGTACAGAAAAAGCCCCGGGCGCGAAAGCCCACGCCTTGAGCGCCGTGCTGACAGCTCAGAAGGTGTGAACGGATCCGGCGTGTCCGAGCAGGCCGCTAAAACACGGCCGGTCTAGGCGCAAAGCACAGCCATAGCGCGGGCTATGGCGAGCATTTGCAACGACGAGCGGGCGTGTTTTGGCGGGATGAGCGGGCATGATGGGTTCGTTCACACCTTCTCAAGCCGCAAAGCCGCCGTCGATCAGCAAGCTCGCCCCCGTCACCATGCCCGACTCCGGGCCGGCCAGATACGCCACCATGCCCGCGATCTCATCGGGGTGGGCATGGCGGCTCAGGGCCATCAGGCCGTGCATGTCGCCCGCCATGGGGCCGTCAGCGGGGTTCATGTCGGTGTTCACGGGGCCGGGCTGCACGTTGTTCACCGTGATGCCACGCGGACCCAGGTCGCGCGCCAGGCCCTTGGTCAGGCCCACGATGGCGGCCTTGCTCATGCCGTACACGCTGAAGCCGGGCCATGGCACGCGGTCGGAGTTGGTGCTGCCGATGGTGATCACGCGGCCATAGGCACCGCCCTGGCCCATGTGGCGCACGGCGGCCTGGGTGGCTACGAACACGGCGCGCACATTGACGTTAAGCGTGTGGTCAAAGTCGGCCAGCGCAAAGCTGCCGATTTCACCCGCGATGGCGACGCCCGCGTTGTTGACGAGGATGTCCAGGCGGCCCAGGTCGCGCGCGGCGCGGTCCACCGCCTGCGTGAGGGCAACGGCATCGGCGCTGTCGGCCTGCAGGGCAAGGGCCTTGCCACCGCTCGCAGCAATATCCGCCACCAGAGCCTGCGCGGGCGCTGCGGAGCTGCTGTAGGTGAAGGCCACGGCCGCCCCGTCGCGCGCCAGGCGCCGCACGATGGCCGCGCCAATGCCGCGCGCGCCGCCGGTGACGAGCGCGACCTTGCCCGCCAGCGGGCGGCCAGGCGATGAAGGGGCGGAGACCGGGGATGTTTCAGACACGGAAGACATGGTGTTGTTTCTCCAACGAGATGCATGCAGAAAATGGTTCGCAACCGAACCGGGAAGACCTGCAGTGTCAGAAAAACACTCATGCTCCGGTAGCCATGAATGGGCTGTATATCCTTCAACCCTTGGTTGAAAATACACCGCATGCAGCCCCTCAGCCACCTTGAATCCTTCGTACAGTCCGCCCAGGCGGGCAGCTTTTCGGCCGCCGCACGGCTCATGGGCCTGACGCCCGCCGCCGTGAGCAAGAACGTGGCGAGGCTGGAGGCCAGCCTGAGCGTGCGGCTGTTCCAGCGCAGCACGCGCAGCCTCACGCTGACCGAGGGCGGGCAGCGCCTCCTGGCGCAAGTGGGCCCGCCACTCACCGCACTGGCCGATGCGGTGGACCACGCGGCCGAGGCCGAGCAGCAGCCTGCGGGCACGCTCAAGGTCAGCATGGGCCAGGCCTTTGGCCGCGCGTACCTGGTGCCGCTGCTCACCGAGTTCCTGCAGCGCTACCCGGCCATCCAGCCCGACTGGCGCTTTGAGAACCGGCAGGTGGACTTGATCGGCGAGGGCTTTGACGCCGGCATTGGCGGCGGCCTGAACCTGAACCCCGACATGGTGGCGCGCACGCTGGGTCCCATCCACCTGGTAGTTGTGGCAGCGCCTGCACTGCTGCAGGGCCGCAAGCGGGCACCACGCCACCCGGCGGACCTGGCGCAGTGGGATGGCATTGCACGGCGCAACATCCGCACCGGGCGCATCAACCTCACCACGCTGCGCAACAAGGCGGGCGATGCCGCCCCCGTGGAGCTGCGCCCGCGCGTCGTGTTCGACGACCCCGAGGCCATGTGCCAGGCCGCGCTGATGGGCCTGGGCCTGGCCGTGCTGCCCATGCCGTTTGCGCAGCCCTGGCTGGCGCGGGGCGACCTGGTGCGGGTGCTGCCCGGCTGGTGGGCCGATGCAGGGCCGACCTCGCTGTACTACCCCAGCAAGAAGCTGCTGCCCGCCCGCACCCGGGTGTTTGTGGACTTTGTGCTGGAGCAGTTCAGCACGCGCGGGTTTGCGCAAAGGGTGCGTGGAGACTGACGGACACAGCGCTGGGGCCAGGCCAAGGCAGCGCGGTGGCAATAATGGGCCTTTGCAACCGCTCTGGACCACCGTCATGCCCCAACACATCGGCATCGTGGGCTGCTCCGCCGAAGGTGCCGCCCTGTGTTACCGCACCCTGTGCGCCGAAGGCGCCGCATTGCTGGGCCGCCCGCATGCGCACCCCGAGGTGACGCTGCACACGCCGTCGCTGGCCGACTATGTGGACTGCCTGGACCGGCATGACCTGCAAGGCGTGGCCGACCTGATGCTGGCCTCCGCCCACAAGCTGGCGCGTGCAGGCGCAGATTTTCTGATCTGCCCCGACAACACCATTCACCAGGCGATGGACCGGGTGCTGCCCCACTCGCCGCTGCCCTGGCTGCACATTGCCGAGGTGGTGGCGGCCGAGGCGGCAGCGCGCGGCCACCGGCGCCTGGCGCTCACCGGCACGCGCTGGCTGGTGGACAGCAGCGTGTACCCCGATGCGCTGCAGGCCCGGGGCCTGCAATGGGTGCGCCCCACCGAGGCCGAGCGCAGCGAGATCAACCGCATCATCATGGACGAGCTGGTGCCCGGCGTCATTCGCCCCGAGGGCGTGGCCATGTTCCAGCAGATCATCGCCCGCATGCAGCGCGAGGACGGCTGCGATGCCGTGGTGCTGGGCTGCACCGAGATCCCGCTGATCCTGAGCGACGCCAACTCCCCGCTGCCCACGCTGGACTCCACCCGCCTGCTGGCGCGTGCCGCGCTGCGGCGGGCCGTGCAAGCGGACTGAACGCAACTACTTGAGCAGCTGCGCCACCACCGAATCCAGCGAGGCCATGAAGGTCTCCACGGCCCGCGTGTAGGCGCTCTCCAGGCCCAGCTGCGCGTTGATCTCGCCGTGGGTCAGCTCCTGCGGCAGCACCTCGGCACGGCCGCCCAGGTCGCGCACGCGGCGGGCCATGCCCTGGGCCTGCAGGCAGGGGTGGTCGGGGCGCTCGGTGGAACAGACCAACTGGAACGGCGGCACCGGCCCCGACAGCGCGTGGTACGGCGACACTGCGGCCCAGAACAACGGGTTGGCACCCATCACCTCGTCATAGAACGGGTAGTGCGGCGCGGTCATCACCACCGGCACATTGAGCGCCGCGCTGTCCAGCGACACCGTGCCCAGCCAGGGCCAGGCCCCCTCGCGCTGGGCCAGGGTGGGCGACGCATTGATGAGCGACACCAGGTGCGCGCCCGCTGAATGCCCCATCAGGATGAACCGCGACGCATCGGCGCCCCAGCTGGCGGCGCGGCTTTGGGCGGCGGCCAGTGCCATGGCCACGTCCTGCGCCTCCTGCAGCACGTTCACGGCGGGGTACAGGCGGTAGTTCACCGAGATGAACACAAAGCCCTTGGGCACCCAGCGCGCCACCTTCTCCTGCACCACGCGGGACATGGCCTTGTCGCCCGTGCGCCAGGCGCCGCCATGCACCATGAAGATCACCGGAGCGCGCGAACCGCTGGCCACCGCAGCGCTGCTGGCGCCACCGCCAGCGGCGGGCAGGTAGACATCCATGCGCTGCAGCGGGTCTGCGCCATAGGGCACATCGGCCACGCGCTGCACACCGGCTGGCAAGGCCGCAGCGGTGTCGCGCACCTGCGCGAAAGGCCCCAGCCCCCGCAGCTGGGCGTGGGCGGGTGGGGTCAGCACAGCGGCGAGCGCACACAGCGCTGCGCCCAGGCCTGTGCGCAGGGAGGCGAACGCGGAGAGCGGGGTGGATGGACGGGACATGCGGGATCTCCTGGCTCAATGAATGGAAGGTAATGGATCAGGGCCGCGCAGGGCAGGCCATGGGGGCGCCGCTGGCGTCAAAGCAGCTGGCGCTGCGGGTGCGGCCGGTGTCCTCGGTGTACGAGCTGCTGGTCTGCACGCTGTTGCCAGTGGCTGCGCTGGTGGCCGTGGTGGTGCGGCCCTGGGTCACGCTGCCGTCGGCGCTGCGCGTAGCGGCGCCCGTGCTCTGCAGCGTGCCCCGGTCGCCCTGTGCGGCCAAGGTGCTGCTGTGGCTGGCCGCGCCATCGGCATTCCTTGCGCTCTGGCCCTGGCGCACCGCCGTGGCGCCGTTCGGGCCCACCACGGTGGCGCCGCTGCGCACACTGCCGTGGCCCTGGCCGTCGGTGGACACGCTGCGGCCGCGCAGCACGCCCCCACCGCCCGGCGCTGCGCGGACCACGCCGGTGCGGGCGGTGGTGCTGCTGTCGGCGTTGTGCTCCACCGTGTGGCGGCTGCGTGCGTTGGCATCGTTCGCTGCCAGAAGCAACAGTGCCGCCACGGCCAAGGCGGCCAGCAGCATGGCGCGGTAAGTGGCAACGGGGGCAGTCGGTGTCGGGACGGAAGGGAACATGGCGGTCGGCTCCTTGCAACAGAACAGGGGGTACGAAGCAGCGGGGTGCTGCGCTGGCCTGAACTATGGCCACCAGGTATGAGCCAGTTGTGGCGCCCGCTGCACGATGTATGACAAAGCATGACAAACCACCGGTACGTGTCATGCGTTGTCATGCACCGGAGCACCTGCCCGCGCTGGCACCCGGTGTTTTCGGCCCTACCATTGGCACGCAGCCTTGGCTGCACCCACCCGCTGCCACACCCACACACCGCCCCATGACGGAAGCCTTGGCCAAGATCCTGGTCGCCGACGACGAACCCGACCTGCGTGCGCTGCTGCAGCGCTACCTGAGCGACCAGGGCTACAGCGTACGCACGGTCGATGGCGCGGGCCCGCTCGATGTGCTCCTGCAGCGCGAGCGCTTTGATGTGCTGGTACTCGATGTGATGATGCCGGGCGAGGATGGCCTGTCGATCTGCCGCCGCCTGCGCGCGCAGGGCGAGACCATTCCCATCCTGATGCTCACGGCCAGGGGCGACCCCGTGGACCGCATCGTGGGCCTGGAGATGGGCGCCGACGACTACCTGCCCAAACCCTTCAACCCGCGCGAGCTGCTGGCCCGCATCCAGGCCATGGTGCGCCGCCAGCGCCTGCTGGGTGCACACACCGGGCCGCGCCAGACGGGCGGGCACATCGCGTTTGGCGCATTCACACTGTGGCTGGACGAGCGCCGGCTGGAGCGCAACGGTGGCGAGGGCGGCCAAGGTGCGCAAGACGTGCCCCTGACCACGGGCGAATTCGCGCTGCTGCAGGCGCTGGCACAGCAACCGCACCGGCCCCTGGGCCGTGACCGGCTCATCGCACTGGCCTATGGCCCCGACCACACGGCCACCGACCGCAGCATCGATGTGCAGGTGATGCGCCTGCGCAAACTCATCGAGGCCGACCCCGCGCAGCCGCGCCACATCCGCACCGTGTGGGGCGTGGGCTATGTGTTTATGCCGGATGGCGCAGCGCCGGGCGGCGGAGGCAAGGCATGACACCCTCTGCCACACCCCAGGCCGCCGGGGGCTGGTGGCCGCGCAGCCTGCTCGGGCGCAACCTGCTGCTGATGGCGGTGCTCATCGTGCTGGGCCAGCTGGTGGCGGCCGTACTGGTGCGGCAGATGATCTTTCAGCCCCGCGTGGCACAGGTGGCCGATGGCGTGGCGCGCAATGTGGGCGCGCTGCGCGCAGGGCTGCAGGCACTGCCCCCGGCACAGCGGGCCGCATTTGTTGAGGCCTTCAACCAGCAGGCCGTGCGGTCGGCCCCGCCGGCGGCAGCGGAGAACGCTGCGCGGCGTGCGCTGCTGTCGCCCATGGAGCGGCAGTTTGTGCAGGCGGTGTCGCGCCGCCTGGGGGCGGACGATGCGGCAACAAGCACATCGCAACCCGTATGGCGCCGCGACAGCACGGGCGTGCTGGCCCTGCGTGTGGTGCACCAGGGGCCGGAGGGAGCGGAGACTTATTGGCTGAACCTGCCCAGCGTGTTCCCCACGCGCGAGTTCACCGGCGCCTGGCTGGCCGCCACGCTGGCCAGCATGCTGCTGGCGCTGCTGGGGGCCTGGTGGCTGCAGCGGCACATCAACCGCCCGCTAGCGCAGGTGGTGGCAGCGGCCCGGCAGCTGGCGCAGGGCCAGACCCCTGCGCCGCTGCCCGAGGACGGCCCCGAAGAAATCGCCACCGTGGGCCGCAGCTTCAACCACATGGCGCACAGCCTGGCCGCAGCCGAGCAGGAGCGCGCGCTGATGCTGGCCGGTGTGTCGCACGACCTGCGCACTCCACTGACCAAGCTGCGCCTGGGCGTGGAGATTGCCGGTGCGCAGGTGGATGCGCCCCTGGCCGCGAGCATGGCCCGCAGCATCGACGAGATGGACGGCATCGTGGGCCAGTTTCTGCAGTTTGCGCGCAGCGGTGAGGCAGAGGTGCCCACCACGGCATCGCTCAACGACCTGGCCCAGGCCGTGGCCGAGGCGCAGGCCGACCATGGACGCACCGTGCGGCTGGCGCTGGACACCCTGCCCGACGTGCCGGTGCGCCCCCAGGCCCTGCGCCGCGCGCTGGACAACCTGGTGGAAAACGCCTGGCGCCACGGCACACCGCCGGTGCTGCTGCGCACGGGGGCCGATGCTGACGGGGTGTGGCTGGAAGTGCAGGACCAGGGCCCGGGCATCGCCCCGGCAGAGCTGGACCGCATCCGCCAGCCCTTTGCGCGCGGCGATGGCGCGGCGCGTTCCGGCGCCCCGGGCGCGGGGCTGGGCCTGGCCATTGTGGAGCGCGTGGCGCGCAGCCACGGCGGGCGGCTGGAGCTGCACAGCGCGCCGGGCGCGGGGCTGCGGGCGCGACTGGTGCTACCTCTCGGCGGACAGGCCTGAGGCCGCCGGGCGCGCCCAGGGCACGCTGCGCACTGGGAATTCAGCCAAAAGTGCCGCAAGCGCTAGTGCAATATGCGGTAACAGCTCTCAAATCGATAGCAATCCAGTGAGTCCGGCAGACCCTCAGGCCACCGGCATCTTCAGTTTGCGGTACAGCGTCTGGCGGCTGATGCCCAGCTGGCGCGCGGCCTGCGACATGTTGCCGCGTGCGGCCTGCAGCGCCTGGTCGATGGCAGCCTGGGACAGCTGCTGCAGGCTCAGGCTGGCTGGCGGGCCGTCCACACCAGCGCCCGCTGCGGCATCGCTGCGCGGGCTGGAGGGCACCGCCGTCAGCGCCTGCACCAGGTCGTCGGGCATGTGCTCCCAGCCCAGGGTGTCTTCGCCCTCGGCCAGCATGGCGCAGGCGGTGCGCAGCACGTTGGCTAGCTGGCGCAGGTTGCCGGGCCAGGGGTAGGCGGCCAGACGGGCCAGCAGGTCGGGCGCCACCTGCACCTCAAAACCCAGGCCCTGCTCGGTGGCCAGGTCGGCCAGCAGGCGCTGCAGCAGCGCTACAAAGTCGCTGCGCTCGCGCAGTGCGGGCAGCTGCACAGTGAGGCCGTTGATGCGGTAGTACAGGTCTTGCCGAAAGCGCCCCTGTTCCGCTGCCTGCATGAGCTGGTTGTGCGTGGCGCAGACCAGTGCAAAGTCCACCGGCACGGCCTTGCTGGCGCCCACGGGCGTCACGCTGCGCTCTTGCAGCACACGCAGCAGGCGGGTCTGCAGGGCCAGCGGCATGTCGCCGATTTCGTCGAGAAACAGCGTGCCGCCATGGGCCTCGCGCAGGCGGCCCAGGTGGCCCTCCTTGCGCGCGCCGGTGAAAGCACCGGCCACATGGCCGAAGAGTTCGGATTCGATCAGGTGCTCGGGAATGGCTGCGCAGTTGATGGCCACAAACGGCGCATTGCGGCGCGGGCCGCTGGCGTGCAGCGCGCGCGCAAACACCTCCTTGCCCACGCCCGACTCGCCCTGCACCAGCACCGCAATCGGTTTGCCCACCACGCGGCGGGCCTTGTCGGCGGCGGCGCGCCAGCGGGCGTCGCCGGTGTCCAGCTGGGCCAGGGCGTCTTGCTGGGACACTGCGGCCGCCGTAGCGGCGGGCCGTGCGGGGGTGGCGACCCAGGCGGCGTCCATCTGCACCTGGGCAAACAGCAAGGCGCCTTGCAGTGTGCGCAAAGCCTGCGGCTGCTGGGGGCGGCGTTTGTGGTGCGAGAGCAGGTCATCCAGCCGCACGTCCAGCACCCGCTCCAGCAAGGTGGCGCCCACGTCCCCCGCATGCAGGCCCAGCTGCGCCAGGGCCACGCGGTTGGCACCCACGATCCAGCCGTCGGCCGACACGGCCACGATGCCCTCGGCCACGCTGCCAATGCCCTCGGGCGCGCTGTGCAGGTGCAACCGGATGTTGCGTTTGCAGGCGGCCGCCAGCAGGCGGTTTTCGATCATGCGGGCGGCCGTGCTCACCAGGCCCAGCGTGTGGGCGTGGCCGTGGCGGTAGTCGCCCGAGATGTCGAGGATGCCCAGCAACTCGCCCGTGGCCGACAGGATGGGCGAAGCCGCGCAGGTGAGAAAGTTGTTGCGCTCCAGAAAATGCTCGCCGCCATGCACCTCCACCGCGCAGGCCTCGGCCAGCGCCGTGCCGATGGCATTGGTGCCCCGGTGGGCCTCGTGCCAGGAGGCACCGCTGGTCAGCGCCACGCGCTCGGCCTTGTCCACAAAGTACGGATCGCCCAGCGTGTGCATGAGCATGCCGCGCCGGTCGGCCAGCACCACCACGCTCTGGCTGTGGCGCACTTGCTCGAACAGGTATTCCATCACCGGCCGCGAATGCGCGAGCAGCTCGGGGTTGCTGGCCAGCACCTGGCGCAGCGTGCCGCTGCTGGGGTGGTCGATGGCCTGCGGCCGCCCGGTGGGCAGCAGGCCGGCCGCCATGCTGCGCGACCAAGAGCGCGCCAGGCGCTCGTCCACCAGGCCGCTGGGGCAGTGGCCAGAGTCCAGCAGGTGCTGGCGGGCCTGTCGCAGGGCGACGGGGGAAGTGTTGGGGCGCACGCTTTGTCTCCGTGCGGGCTCAGGGCGGCCCGCTTGTGGTGTGTGGGCCAGTATGGCGGGCTCCACGGCGCGGGGCAAGGGTGTGGGCGCAAGCAGTGTGCCAACTGTTCCATTTCGTGACAGGTGTCGCGGCCCGGCACACCGCGATGCGGGCGGCTGCAACAGGTGTCCGCCCTGGGCGGCCGAAAAAATCCAATGAAATCAACACTTCGCGCGCCGTGGCCTGCTGGCATGTGTTTTGAGTAAGGGGTTGGCATCGGACAGGCTCCACCGAGTCCGCCCGATGCACACAACCATCGCAGGAGACAACACCATGACCGTGTACGCAGCCCCCGGCGCCGCTGGCGCCAAGATCACCTACAAGCCCCGTTACGACAACTTTATCGGCGGCAAATTCGTGCCGCCCGTCAAGGGCCAGTACTTTGATGTCATCACGCCCGTGAGCGGCAAGGTCTACACCCAGGCCGCGCGCTCCACGGCCGAAGACATCGAACTGGCCCTGGACGCCGCGCACGCCGCCGCCGACAGCTGGGGCAAGACCGATGCCGCCACGCGCGCCAACATCCTGCTCAAGATCGCCAACCGCATCGAAGAAAACCTGGAGCGCCTGGCCTACGCCGAAACCGTGGACAACGGCAAGGCCATCCGCGAGACGCTGAACGCCGACATCCCGCTCACCGTGGACCACTTCCGCTACTTTGCGGGCTGCGTGCGCGCGCAGGAAGGTGCCTTGAGCAACATCGACGAGAACACGGTGGCGTACCACATCCAGGAACCGCTGGGTGTGGTGGGCCAGATCATTCCGTGGAACTTCCCCATCCTGATGGCTGCGTGGAAGCTGGCCCCCGCGCTGGGTGCCGGCAACTGCGTGGTGCTCAAGCCTGCAGAGTCCACGCCGATTTCTATCCTGATCCTGGTCGAGCTGATTGCCGACCTGCTGCCGCCCGGCGTGCTCAACATCGTCAACGGCTACGGCCGCGAGGCGGGCATGCCGCTGGCGCAGAGCAAGCGCATCGCCAAGATCGCTTTCACCGGTTCCACCAGCACCGGCCGCGTGATTGCGCAGGCCGCTGCCAACAACCTGATCCCCGCCACGCTGGAGCTGGGCGGCAAGAGCCCCAACATCTTCTTTGCCGACGTGATGGACAAGGACGATGCGTTTCTGGACAAGGCGATTGAAGGCCTGGTGCTGTTCGCATTCAACCAGGGCGAGGTCTGCACCTGCCCATCGCGTGCACTCATTCAGGAATCGATCTACGACAAATTCATGGAGCGTGTCTTGAAGCGTGTGGCCGCCATCAAGCACCAGAACCCGCTGGACACCGACAGCATGATGGGCGCACAGGCATCGAAGGAACAGCTCACCAAGATCCTGAGCTACCTGGACCTGGGCAAGCAGGAGGGTGCCGAAGTGCTGGCCGGTGGCGGCCAGGCCCACCTGGGCGGCGACCTGGAAGGCGGCTACTACGTGCAGCCCACGCTGTTCAAGGGCCACAACAAGATGCGCATCTTCCAGGAAGAAATCTTCGGCCCCGTGCTGGCCGTGACCACCTTCAAGGACGAGGCCGAAGCGCTGGCCATTGCCAACGACACGCTGTACGGCCTGGGCGCCGGTGTGTGGAGCCGCAACGGCAATGTGGCCTACCGCATGGGCCGCGCCATCAAAGCCGGGCGGGTGTGGACCAACTGCTACCACGCCTACCCGGCGCATGCGGCGTTTGGCGGCTACAAGGAGTCGGGCATTGGGCGTGAGACGCACAAGATGATGCTGGACCACTATCAACAGACCAAGAACCTCTTGGTTTCGTACTCGGAAAACAAGCTGGGCTTCTTCTAAGGGGTGGCGGTCCAAAAACCGTCCCTGGCGTCGTTGCTCCGTCTTGCCGTAGCGTTGCTACTGTCTGCGACGGAGACGCCTAGCCAGAAACGGCCTGTGAACCGCAGGACACGCTGCTGGCGGCGCGTTGTTCCAACGCGCCGCTTTTTGCTTCTTTTGCATCGCACGCTGGAGACAACCATGGTCGACAAAGTCATCGCCACCCCTGCCGCGCTGGAGTTGGTGGCCTTTCTGCAAGCAAAGCATGGCCCTGCGCTCATGTTTCACCAGAGTGGCGGCTGCTGCGACAACAGCGCGGCCAACTGCTACCTGCCGGGTGAGATCACGATGGGTGCGGGCGATGTGTACCTGGGCGACATCGGCGGTTGCCCGTTCTACATCGGGCGCGCGCAGTACGAGACCTGGAAGCACACGCAGCTCATCATCGATGTGATCGAGGGCACGGGCGGCACCTTCTCGCTGGAGGGACCGGAGGGCAAGGCCTTCCACACGCGCTCGCGGGTGTTCACCGACGCGGAACTGGCCGAACTGGACATTGCGCACGGGCCTGCGGGCTGAGCCCCGGGGCTGTTCGGCCGTCCATGACGGTCCTTCATGCCCGCTCCAGCGCATTTCGGGTCATTCAGGCCGGTAGCGCTAGTGCAATATGACGCTGCAGCTATTGAATTCGCAGCACGCCTGCGGCCGTGCGCCCGCCGCCATCGTCGCCCAGGCGGAACACCGACACCACCTGCACCAGGTCTTCGGCCTGGTTCTTGAGGCTGCTGGCAGCGGCGGCCATCTCCTCGACCAGCGCCGCGTTCTGCTGGGTCACCTGGTCCATCTGCGTGACGGCCTCGCCCACCTGGGCCACGCCCAGCGATTGTTCGTGGCTCGCGGCGCTGATCTCGCCCACGATGTCGGTCACGCGGCGGATGGCGCCCACCACCTCGCTCATCGTGGCGCCGGCGCGGTCCACCAGGGCGCTGCCCTGGGCCACGCGCTCCACGCTGGCGCTGATGAGCGTCTTGATCTCGCGCGCGGCCTCGGCGCTGCGCCCGGCCAGGCTGCGCACCTCGCTGGCTACCACCGCAAAGCCCCGGCCTTGCTCGCCCGCGCGGGCGGCTTCCACGGCCGCGTTGAGCGCGAGGATGTTGGTCTGGAACGCGATGGAGTCGATCACGCCGATGATGTCGGAGATCTTCTGCGACGAGGCGTTGATGCCATGCATGGTGTCCACCACCTGCGCCACCACTTCACCGCCCTGCACGGCCACGGTGCTGGCATTGGCGGCCAGCTGGCTGGCCTGCTGGGCACTGTCGGCGTTCTGGCGCACGGTGGCGTTGAGCTGCTCCATGGACGCGGCGGTTTCCTCCAGCGCGCTGGCCTGGCTTTCGGTGCGGGCCGACAGGTCGGTGTTGCCCTGGGCAATCTGCACGCTGGCCGTGGCCACACTCTCCGAGCCACTGCGCACATTGCGCACCACCTGCGTGAGCTGTGCACGCATCTGCTGCAAGGCCTCCAGCAATTGGCCCACCTCGTTGGTGCCATGGGCAATGGGAGCGCCGCTCAGGTCGCCCTGCGCCACGGCGCGTGACAGCGCCACGGCCTGCGACAGCGGCCCGGTCATGGAGCGCACGAACACCAGCGCCATCGCACTGGTGGCCGACAGCGTGAGCACCAGGGCCAGCGCCACCCACAGCAGGTTGCGCTGCAGCCCTGCCACGCGCGCCTGCAGCGCCTGGTCGAGGCTGGCCATCGACAGGTTGTTGAGTGCGTTCAGCGCCTCGATGGTGCGGGTGAACGCGTCGAAGTAATCCTTGGACGGCAGCTGCAGCTCCGTGGCGTTGAGGATGTCGCGCTCCACCATCTGCAGCGACTGCTGGATCTGCCCTTGCACGGCCTGCGCGCTGCTGCCCAGCGCGCGCTGCAGCTCGGCATTGCCCTGCAAGGCGCGGTCCAGCCCCCGGAAGGTGTCGCCCTGCAGCTCGGCCACGCGCTGCTGCAGCACCAGCAGCTGACCCTTGCCCTGGGGCGTGAGCTCGCGCTTGCCCAAGGCGCTGGCGCCCTGGGCGCGCAGCATGCCCAGCTTTTCCCCCAGCATGGGGGCCTGCGCCAGCGAGGCCTGCACCAGCGCGTGGGTGTCGGCCTCGGGGTCGATTTGCAGGCCATAGGCATGCACCAGCGACTCATTGAGCTGCAGCAGCGTTGCGATGAGCTGGGTATGCTGCGCGGTGCTTTGCGCCTGTTCGATGCTGCGCGCGGCCACGGCCTGCTCCAGGGTGCGCCAGGTCTGCTGCGCCTGGGTCCAGGCCGCCATCTGCGCGGCGGGCACCTTGGCGGCGGCAAAGCGGGCGCTCACGTCGTCCAGCGCGGTGTTGACCGCATCACGCGCGGCGGGGCGGCGCGCGGCCAGCGACTCGTCGCCCCCCAGCATGCCCACCGACAGGCCCCGGTGCACCTGCATGCGCTGCACCAGCAGCGTGAGCGCCTGGGCAGGGGCCACGCCCTGCGCCTCCAGGCGCGCGTGGTCGATGGCGTGCAGGGAGTCGCGCACCACCAGATACGTGGGCAAGGCACTCATCATGAGCCCGATGGTCCCCAGGATGAGGAATTTTTCGAGCAGATTCAACCGGTGAAGCAATGACATGGCAATGGACGCAGGCCACACGGCGTGCGCTTTAGAGTAGGCCCCAGGGGCGGGTGTCGGCACCGCCGACTGGAGGGCGGCCCCTGTGAACCTGAGGACGATCGCATGGGGAAATCGTCCACCGGCACCGAGGGCCAAACGGAATGGTTCTCAATGTAGGGACGCGTTTGCAGTAGGGTTTTGACTCAGGTCAAGTGACGCAGAGCTTCGCCCATGCGGCCGCATCGCGAGCGCTGGGCTGCGTTCGGGGACGGGTGGAGGCTGCGGCCACCGGGGCGCTGGAGAATAATGAACGCCTCCCCATCCTTTGGAGCCCCGGCATGCACTCAACCACCCTGCGCTTCCTGGCGTCCCAGACCACGCTGCCCCAGGCAGGCCGCATCCCCGGCGGCACGGTGCTGCGCTGGGTGGACGAAGCCGGGTTCGCCTGCGCCAGCGCCTGGGCCAAGGGCGCCTGCATCACCGAGTTTGTGGGCGGCGCCCACTTTGTGCGCGCCATCCGCCCGGGGGACCTGGTGGAGGTGCACGCGCGCCTGGCCTACACCACCGACACGAGCATGTGCCTGGCGGTGGAGGTGCGCAGCGGCGCCGTGCACGGCGCACCGCTGGAGGACGTGGTGCACTGCGTGGCCGTGTACACCGCCGTGGATGCCAGCGACCAGCCGCGCACCGTGGACAAATGGAGCCCCGAGACGCCCGGCGACATTGCACTGGCCCAGCGTGTGAAGGCGCACATCGACGCAGCGCGCGCGGCGCAATGAGCGGCGCTGCACCGACCGCAGCCGCCACCAGCCCGCTGCGTGCGCGCGACCTGCTCGCAGCGCTGGTGGTGGTGATCCTCTGGGGCGTGAACTTTGTGGCGATGAAGTGGGGGCTGCGCAGCTTCAGCCCCTTCCAGTTGGGCGCCGCGCGCTACCTGTGTGCAGCGCTGCCGCTGGTGCTGCTGGTGCGCCCACCGCGCATGCACTGGCGCTGGGTGCTGCTGTTCGGCTTGTTCCAGGGCGTGGGGCAGTTCGGCTTTTTGTTCATGGGACTCAAGGTGGGCATGACGGCCGGGCTGGCCAGCGTGCTGCTGCAAACCCAGGTGTTCTTCACGGCGCTGCTGGGCTTTGCGCTGTTGCGCGAGCGGCCGGGGCTGCCGCTGCGCGTGGGCATGGGGCTCGCCGCACTGGGGCTGGTGTGTTTTGCGATGAACTATGTGGGCCCGGGCTCCGGCGTGGGGGTGGCGGCGGCCACCACGCTGGCGGGCCTGCTGCTCACGCTGTGTGGCGCGGCGATGTGGGCGTCGTCCAACATCGTGGCGCGGCTGGCGCAGCAGCACAGCCCGGGGTTTGACCCGTTGGCCTTTGTGATCTGGAGCAGCCTGGTGCCGGTGCTGCCGTTCATGGCGCTGTCCGCCCTGTTCGACCCTGACGCCGCGCGCTGGCTGCAGTGGCAGACGCTGGCCAGCGTGCCGCTGCTGTCATGGGCCGCCGTGGGCTACCTGGGCTGGGCCGCCACCATCGTGGGCTACGCGCTGTGGACCAACCTGCTGCAGCGCTACCCCGCCAACCGCGTGGCGCCCTTCAGTCTGGCGGTGCCAGTGGTGGGCCTCACCGCAGGCTGGCTGCTGCTGGACGAGGGCGTGGCGCCCTGGCAGTGGGCGGGCATTGCGCTGGTGGTGGCCGCGCTGGCCTGTGTGGTGCTGGGGCCCCGACTACAAGCCAAAATGGCCGGTAGCGCCAGTTGAATATGCCGCAACAGCTATCAATTAGATAGCATTCAGCCACCACACCGGCTACAGTAACCTGCGCCGCGCAAAGCGCACCACGGTCACCCCGGCACGCGCCTGGCGCACCGAGGGCATGACCAGCACGCAGTCGTCGTACGGCGTCACCACCGGCACGCCGTCGTTGTCGCCAATCACCGTGCCCGCCTTCTCGAACACTTCCAGGCCCGTGTACGGCGCCACGAAGCGGAAGGCGCTGCTGGTGGCAACCACGGGGCCGGTCACCTCCAGCGCCCACTGGCGCGGTGCGTCGGGCAGGCGCCAGCCGGGCAGCTGCTGCGCCAGCGCGTCGGCGCTCAGGGCACCGGACTGTTCGATGAAGCGCACACACTGGTCTTGCGCCACGGCGCGGCTGGCCGGGTCGCCATGGAAGCCACATTCGATGAGCAGCGAGCGGGTGCCGTTGTCGTCCAGGTCGCCAAACCGGCCGTAGTCGCGCATGCGCACGCCGTCCTTGTGGCCGGCGTCCACCACGATGTGCTCGGGCGAGCGCATGGCACGCGCCAGCGCCAGGTTGCGCGGCTGGATGCCAGTGAGCAGCAGCGGCGCCGAGGGCTCGTGCATGGAATGGATGTCGAGCAGCCAGTCGGCCTGCGCCACCCACGGGCGCAGCGCGGCGGCGCGGCGGCGCTCGTTGGTGTTGGCCGCATCGATGCGCTCGTCCAGCCACTGGCGGTTGAGGTCTTCGTCGGTGAAACGCGAGGCGTCGTGGTTGCCGGGGTCAAACCGGTCGAAGGCGTCGAGGTTGCAGAACGCAAGCGTGAGCGTGCCCTGCTGCGGGCGCACACCGGCGTCGAGCAGGCCTTTGAGCGCCCAGGCGCCGCACAGCTCGTTGCCATGCACCAGGGCGCTGATCATCACGTGGCGGCCGGGCCGGCCCGAGTCGAAGTGCCACACGCCTTCGGTGCCGGTGTTGCCTGCCCGCCAGGCGCCGATGTCGGGAGCGGGCAGCGCAAACACCAAGGGTTGCACGGATGCGGGGGGGAGAGTACTGCTGCTCATTCTTCGATCTTGGCGAATTCAACAATCTTCTTGTACTTGGCCACTTCGGTGGTCAGGAACTGGTCGATGTTCACGGTGGGCGAGGCCACGGTGGACCCGCTGGCTTCCATCTTCTTGCGGAAGTCCGGCGATTGCAGGCTGTCGGCCAGTGCCTTCTTGAGCTTGTCGGTCACCGGCTTGGGCAGGTTGGCCGGTGCCATGAGCGCAAACCACACGCTGATGTCCACGTTCTTGTACTGCGGCGACTCGGCCAGCGCCGGGATGTCGGGTGTGGTGGCGGAGCGCTTGGCCTCGGTGGTGCCCAATGCAATCACCTTGCCGCTCTTGATGTGCGGCAGGCCGCTGGAGAGCACGAACACGCCGTACTCCAGGTTGTTGCCCATGAGGTCGCTGGTGAGCGGCGCCACGCCCCGGTAGGGGATGTGCGTCATGAACAGCTTGCCTTGCTCCTTCACGGCCTCGCCCGCCAGGTGCAACGCCGTGCCCACGCCCGAGCTGCCGTAGCTGAACTTGCCGGGGTTCTTGGACACCTTCTGCGTGAACTCCGCCATGTTCTTGACGCCCGCGCCGGTGGAGGCCACCAGCACCAGCGGCTGGGAGGCAATGAGGCCGATGGCGGTGAAGTCCTTGATGTCGTACTTGACCTTCTTGGTCACGAGCTTGTTGATGGCGATCTCGTTGTTGGCGCCCACCAGCAGGGTGTAGCCGTCGGGTGCGGCGTTGGCCACCTTCTGCGCGCCGATCGCGCCACCGGCACCGCCCAGGTTCTCGATCACCACCGGCACGCCAAGCTTGTTGCCCAGCTCGGTGGCCACCGTGCGTGCGGTCAGGTCGGTGCTGCCGCCGGGCGGATAGCCCACCACGATGGTGATGGGCTTGCTGGGGTAGGCGTCTTGGGCGATGGCAGGGGCAGCGAGAACGGCCAGGCCGCACAGCAGTGCAGCACGGCGCAAGGGACGGACGGTGGTCATGGTGAAACTCCTTGGCAAAGGCGTGGGGCTGAATGGGGCGGGTGAGGTATGGATTGGATTGTGAAAAACCGGCCCCTGGCTGTTGGTGCCAAAACGGCACCAGGTCGTGCTGATTCGCGATGCCTACCACGGGGAAACCCGCAGGTCTCTCCCCGTGGACACGCGCTCATCAGCGCTGCGCCAGGGCCTTCCACAGCGCCTCGGCCAGCGGCCCCAGGCGGCGCTTGGGGCGGTACAGGCGCACGTCAAAACGCACCTCCATGCGGGCGTCACCCGCCAGCGCGAGCCGCTGGGCCTTGCAGTCGGCAAACACCATGGACCAGGGCAGCCACGCAACGCCCAGGCCTTTTTGCACGTATTCGTAGTGGGCGTCGGCCGAGTCGCACTCCACCACGCGCTGCAGCCGGGGCGCATGGGGGTTGTGCGCCAGGTGGTCTTCCACCAGCCGCCCCAGGGCCAGCTGGGGCGCGTAGGCCAGGTAGGGCACCCGCGTGGCGTCGGGCCCGAACCGGTGCAACGCCTGCCCCTGCGCCGTGGCGCGCGAGACGGGCACCAGCCGGTCGGAGGCCACCGTCAGGTGCGTGAACTGCCGCGCATCGAGGCGGATGGCCAGGGCCGGGTGGTGGTACACGAGCGAAAAATCGGCCTCGTTGCGCTCCAGCATGCCCACGGTGTCGGCCAGCGCCCGGGTGCGAATGCACAGCTCGCCGCCTTGCAAAATGGGCTGCAGGCGCACCAGCCAGTCGGCCACCACGGTGCGCGCCAAGGTGCGGCCCGTGGCCAGGGTCACGGTGCGTGCCTGCCGCCCGGCCAGGCTTTGCAGCTCTTCATGCGACTGGGTGAGGCTGCGGGCCAGGTGGCCGGCGGTCTCCAGAAAACTCTGCCCCGCAGGTGTGAGGGTGACCGGGCCACCGCTGCCGCGCTCCACCAGCGGCGTGCCAGCCCAGGCTTCCAGCGCACGAATGCGGCGGCCAAACGCGGGGTGGGTGACATGCCGCAGCTCCGCCGCGCGGGTGAAGCTGCGCTCCTGCGCCAGCACGATGAAGTCTTCCAGCCATTTCAACTGCATCGTCGGCTCCTGAAGGGGCGGCTGTCCGGTTGGTGGGCCGGTGCCTGGGCTGTGCCGGCCCCGTTAGAGGACCAGACACCGCAGTCGGAGTGAGAGGGCTCAGCCCCGGGCAGCTTCCAGAACGCCTCGGGTGCGCATGGCTTCGGCACGCGCGGCCGCAGCAAAGTCCTCGCCTTTGGACGCGTAAAGAATGGCCCGCGACGAGTTCACGATGATCGGCCCGTCACTGCGCAGCCCGGCGCGCACGGTGGCGGCGGCATCACCACCCTGGGCGCCCACGCCCGGAATCAGCAGCGGCAGCGTGGGCGCGATGGCACGCACGCGCTCGATCTCCTGCGGGTAGGTGGCGCCCACCACCAGGCCGAGCTGGCCGTTCTTGTTCCAGGGGCCTTGCGCCAGACGCGCCACATGCTCGTACATGAGCGGCTGGCCCTCGACGCTGGCCAGGCGCTGGGTCTGCAGGTCGTCGCCGCCGGGGTTGGACGTGCGGCAGAGCAAAAACGCGCCCTTGCCGTGGTAGGCCAGATAGGGCTCGATGGAGTCGAAGCCCATGAAGGGCGACAGCGTGACGGCATCGGCACCGTAGCGCTCGAAGGCCTCCTTGGCGTACTGCTCGGCCGTGGAGCCGATGTCGCCGCGCTTGGCGTCCAGGATCACCGGCACCTGCGGTGCGTTGGCCCGCATGTGCTGCATCAGGCGCTCGAGCTGGTCCTCGGCACCATGCGCGGCAAAGTAGGCGATCTGCGGCTTGAAGGCACACACCAGGTCGGCGGTGGCGTCCACGATGGCCGCGCAAAAGTCATAGATCTTGCGGGGGTCGCCCTGCATCGCGGCGGGAAACCGCGTGGGTTCAGGGTCCAGGCCCACGCACAGCAGGGAGTTGTTCTGTGCCGTGGCGTCGCGCAGCATGTCGGTGAAGTTCATGGGGCGTGATTTTAGGTGGGTGGGCACGGGATGCCCCCGCCGGGGACCGTGATCGTCGAGGAGAGGCTCTGCGAAGCGGAGGTTTCGGGCACCCCGGGGTGTGCCGACGGGCAACAAAAAAGGCCGTCGAGACGGCCTTTTTTGCGGTAGCACAGGGAGCAACAAGTCCCTGGTGAGAACGAAAGATCAGCGGGGCACAGCCAACAGGCGTTGCACGTCGCGGTCGTTGGGCAGCGCGTAGTCGTAGCCACGCACGATGCGGCTGTCTTCGGTGCGCACGAGCTTCAGGCTCACGTAGGTGTAGTTGGCGGCCGCAGAGTAGGTACCCACCAGCACCAGGGAGGCATTGTGGTTGCGGGCAATGTCCTTGATCTCACGCGACAGCAGCAGCTCGCCCTGGCCTTCGCGCACGAACACGTCACCGCGCAGCTTGATTTCCTTCACGTTGAAGCCGCTGGCAGCCATGCTGGTGGCGTACTGCTCGGACAACGTGCGGCCCAGCGGGGCGGCGCGGCTGAGGTCGTTGACGTTGACCACGGTGGCCACGAGCACGGGCCCGCCACCCAGCGAGTTCATGTCGAAACCGGTGGTCAGCTTGGTCACCGCGTCGCGGCTGCTCTGGATGAACTGGCTGCTGGCGGCTTCCTGGTAGGTGGGCTCGACGCGCACCGGCGCAGCGTTGTTGGCGCAACCGGCCAGCACGACGCCGGCCAGCACCGTCAGAAGAAGTGCGGGGGTTTTCATTGCGAGACAACCTTCATGTTGACGTTCTTGTACGAGGGGCGCGTGAACAACGGGGTGTCAGCGTTTTCCAGGTAGTACACGTCGGTCTTGCGGGCCAGGTACTGGCCGCCGCGCGTGACGGTGGTGGTCAGGATCAGCTCGGTGTTGGTCGGGCCACCGGAGTTGATGCTGTTGGCATAGTCGGCGGCGATCGACAGACCCAGGCCCGCGGCCAGCTGGGCGTCGATGTGCTCATGGCGCAGGCCGTAGGCGGCAAACAGGCCTGCAGCCAGCATGGTGAACTGACCAGGGATGAAGTGCGGGCGGTCGCTGTTGTGACGCACGACCTGGATACCGTAGGAGACTTCCAGGGCCTGGCCCAGGTTCTGCTGCACCACGGCGCCGTTCTGGACCAGTTTGGTGATCAGGAACTCGCGGAACGCGGTCTCAAACTGCGTGGCATTGGCGGGCAATGACACATGCAGGGGGGTGTTGGGGGCCACGCCGGCCTTGTCCAGGGTGCTCAGCGTCTGATTGACCACATCGCGCGAGACCAGGTCCCAATGTCCGGCGGAGCGAACCTTGGGCTGCGAGGTGTACTCGAAATTTTCCGCGACGGGAATAGGCGCCCTCTGTGCGCACCCCACCAAAGTTGCCACAGCGCCAGCCAGCACGGCCAAGCTGATTGCCTTTGAAAACGACATGATTCCCTCCTACGGACTGAATTTGCGAGGATCCGAACAGATGCGACCCGCACGATTGAAAAATAATTCTGGGCGGTATCCTCAACAAAAACAAGAAAAAATTACGCTAACTACGCTCCGGCGTACACAGTTCGTTGTTTTTGGTCACAGTTGTGTGCCGATGCAAGGCATGTAAGCAGGCAGGGCCACCTTTGCGATGGCCCGCCTTGCATTTGCTTACACGGAAGCGGCTGCGCGCTGCTCCAGGATGTCGAAAGCGGGCAGCTTTTTGCCTTCCAGCACTTCCAGGAAAGCGCCGCCACCGGTGGAGATGTAACCCACCTGTTTGTCGATGCCGTACTTGGCAATGGCGGCCAGCGTGTCGCCACCACCCGCAATGCTGAAGGCCGAGGATTCGGCAATCGCCTTGGCGAGTTGCTTGGTACCGTTCTCAAAAGCGGCAAACTCGAACACGCCCACGGGGCCATTCCAGACGATGGTGCCAGCAGACTTGAGCTGGGCCGCGAGGCGGGCAGCCGTCTCGGGGCCAATGTCCAGGATCATGTCGTCGGGCGCCACGTCCGTGGCGGCCTTCACCGTGGCGGGGGCATCCGCAGCAAAGGTCTTGGCCACGACCACGTCGGTGGGAATCGGCACCTCGGCGCCACGCGCCTTCATGGCAGCCATCACGGACTTGGCGGCGTCCAGCAGATCGGGCTCAGCCAGACTCTTGCCGATGGGCAGGCCTGCCGCCAGCATGAAGGTGTTGGCAATGCCGCCGCCCACGATGAGCTGGTCCACCTTGTCGGCCAGGCTTTGCAGGATGGTGAGCTTGGTGGACACCTTGGAGCCCGCCACGATGGCTGCCAGCGGGCGCTGGGGATGCGCCAGGGCCTTGGTCAGGGCATCGATCTCGGCCGACAGCAGCGGGCCGGCGCAGGCAATGGGGGCGTACTGCGCGATGCCGTAAGTGGTGCCTTCGGCGCGGTGGGCGGTGCCAAACGCGTCGTTCACGAAGATGTCGCACAGCGCGGCCATCTTGCGGGCCAGCTCCTCTTTGTTTTTCTTCTCGCCCACGTTCAGGCGGCAGTTTTCCAACAGCACGATCTGGCCGGGTGCCACTTGCACACCATCCACCCAGTTGGCGACCAGCGGCACTTCACGGCCCAGCAGTTCGGCCATGCGCTGGGCCACGGGGGCCAGGGAGTCCTCGGGTTTGAATTCGCCTTCAGTCGGGCGGCCCAGGTGGCTGGTGACCATGACAGCGGCACCGGCGTCCAGCGCCATGCGGATCGCGGGAATGGAGGCACGGATGCGGGTGTCTTCAGTGATGTTGCCGGCGTCGTCTTGCGGCACGTTCAGGTCGGCGCGGATGAAGACGCGCTGGTTGCGGGCCTTGCCCTGGGCGCACAGATCGGAAAAACGAAGGATGTTCATGGGGGAAGGTTTCCTGGAGGGGCCGGTGGATCAGGGGCGCCATTTTAGGCGGCCCTGCTGACGCGGCCGGCCGCCGCCAGCACCTACCAGCCCCAGCCGATGTGCAGTGGCAGATACACCGCCATACCCACCAGAATGGTGCCCAGGATGCCCCGGCGCCAGAAGTAATACATGCTGGCGAACAGCACGGCCGGCAGGCGTGCGTCCATGAAGGTGTCGATCAGCTCGCCCTGCACCATGAGGATCTCGGGTGCGATGACGGCGGTGAGCGCGGCCAGCGGGGCATATTTGAGGCCACGCTTGAGCCAGTCGGGCAGGGGCAGCTCACGCTCCGGGATCATGAAGAAGGAGCGCGACACCACCGTGATCACCGCCAGGCCCACAGTGGCCAGCAAGGGATAGATCCAGGACCAGCTCATGGGTGGCGTTCCTCGCGCAGCGGCACCACATCGCCCGCCTCGACATGCTCGCGCTCCTCGGGCGGCACGACGCTGTCAGCGGGCACCAGCAGCAACTCGGGTTGGCGACGGCGGCGGTCCACGGCCTCCATCAGCAGTCCCGCCGCCACGGCAGCCGCCAGCGCCACCAGGATGTTGAGCTTGAGCGGCAAGGCAAACGCAGCAATCGCTGCAGTGGCCGCAACGCCCGTGGCGAGCCAGGTGGCCCGGTCGAACAGCAGGGACAGCAGCACGCCCAGCAAGGCCAGCACCCCCGCAAAACCCAGTCCCCAGGACAAGGGCACCGCGTTGGCCAGCAGGATGCCGGCGATGGACGGCACCTGCCAAGCCAGCCAGTTGGTGGAGGCCGCGCCCCAGAAATACGGCACCTGCTCTGGGGCCGGCCGGGGTTCCGGAAAGCGCTTCATGAACGCCACATAGATCACGTCCCCGCTGAAATACCCCACGGCCAGGCGCTGGCGCAGCGGCAGGTGCGCAAAGTAGCTGCGCCACATGCTGCTGAAAATCACAAACCGCAGGTTGACGCAGGCGGCCGTGAGCCACACCACCCACAGCGGCGCGCCCACGGACAGCAGCGGAATGACGGCGAGCTGGGCGCTGCCGGCATACACCAGCAGCGACATGAACACGGCCATGCCGACCGACATGCCACTTTTGACCATGGCCACCCCGGTGACCAGCCCCCAGGCTGCAATGCCCAGCGAGGTACCGGCCATGTCGATGGCGGCCATTCGGAAGGAGGGGTGGCGCAGTGTCCGGCCCAGCGCAACAGACACGCTCATGCAGGGTTTGCGCCCAGCACCATGCCCGGCTGCAGGTCAAAGCCGCGCAAGAAATCAGCCGCCGCCAGCCGCTTGCCCCCCGCCCGCTGCAGCGTGGTCAGGCGCAACGCCGTGCCGCTACCGCATGCGACGGTCACTCCCGCGCCATCCGCAGCCAAAATCTGCCCGGAGCGCTGGTCAGATATGCCTTGAACGCTATCAATTGCATAGTTCCAGATCTTGATCGTCTCGCCGTTGCACTCGGTGCTGGCCCCCGGGAAGGGATCGAACGCGCGAATGCGCTGGCAAATGACTGCGGCAGGCAGTGTCCAGTCGATCGTGCTCTCGGCCTTTTCGATCTTGTGGGCGTAGGTGATGCCGTCTGCCGGTTGCGGCACAGCAGTGAGGCCACCGCAGGCGGCCAGCTCCAGCGCCTCGACGATCATGCGACCGCCCAGCGCGGCGAGGCGGTCGTGCAGGGTGGCTGTCGTATCGCCCGGGGCAATAGGCAGGCGCTCGGTCAGCAGCATGTCTCCCGTGTCCAGCCCTGCATCCATCTGCATGATGGTGACGCCGGTTTCGGCATCGCCTGCCTCGATGGCGCGGTGGATGGGGGCGGCGCCGCGCCAGCGCGGCAGCAGGCTCGCGTGGATGTTCAGGCAGCCCAGGCGCGGTAGATCCAGGGTCCACTGCGGCAGGATCAGCCCGTAGGCGGCCACCACCATCACATCGGCCTGGGCTGCGAGCAGGGCTTCGCGCGCCGCAGCGGCATCCTCGGGGTATTTGCCATCCAGGCGCAGGCTGCGGGGCTGTGCGACAGCAATGCCGTGCTCCAGTGCGCATTGCTTTACAGGCGAAGCCTGCAGCTTCATGCCACGGCCAGCGGGGCGATCCGGTTGCGTCAGGACCAGTGGAACGGTGAAGCCTGCAGACAACAGCCGCTCCAGGGCCACACGGGCGAATTCGGGGGTACCAGCAAAAATGACTCTCATGAAAGCAGATAGCGGCTCAGGTGGGCGCGGGACTCAGTGGCCCAGCGGGACCACCCATCCAGTCAATCGCGCGCGTTGTCAAAATTCGGCAGTTCATCGGTGAACAACACCTGGCGCACCACCCCTTGGCGATCCAGGTGTACATGGGCCTGTCGCAGGTCCGAGTTCTGCCGGAAGCGGTAGGTCCAGATATCACCATCAAAGCGCGCCACCTGCTCGACACGCAAGGGCATTCCGAAGGTGTTTTGCAGGTCGGCACGAGTCCAGGTGCCCACGGGCAGGTTCTCGAATCGCTGCTGCGTGAGCACCTGCTCGTTGCGCACCAGCCGGCCGCTGGCATCAAAGTCGAGGTTGTAGGCGGCAAACCCGGCGGGCAATTCCGAGTACAGCAGCCGCTCGCCTGAGGGCAGCGCTATCGTGGCGGTTGGCGGGCCCAGGCGAGCGATCACTTCGGCCCGCAAAGCGCCGGGCCGTTCGCGGGCCGGCAGCACACAGCCCGCCAACTGGCAAGCCAGCGCCACCAGCGCCAGCACTCTGACGCCCCAGCGGACGCAGAGCGCTGCGCGCATCACCCGCGCGCCTCCCGCTGCTGCTTGACCATCTTGGTCTTGATGCGGTTGCGCTTGAGGGGAGAGAGGTATTCCACAAACACCTTGCCCATCAGGTGGTCCATCTCGTGCTGGATGCAAACCGCCAGCAGTCCGTCGGCCTCGATGACGCGGGACTGGCCCTGGGCGTCCAGCGCGCGCACATGCACCGCGTCAAAACGCTCCACGCCGTCATAAATGCCAGGCACCGACAGGCAGCCTTCTTCGTTCAGGTGCTTTTCGGCGCTGGTCCAGACCAGCTCGGGGTTGATCAGTACCAGGGGCTGGTCGCGCTCCTCCGACACGTCGATGACCACCAGCCGCTCATGCACATCCACCTGGGTGGCCGCCAGGCCAATGCCGTGTGCGTCGTACATCGTGGCCAGCATGTCGGCCACCAGCGTGCGAATGCGGTCGTCCACCGCCTGGACGGGGCGGGCGACCTTGTGAAGCCGGGGGTCCGGGTAACAGAGAATGGGAAGGATTGCCATGGCTGCAGGTAAGAGATGTCGCTATTTTCGCCACTTTTGCGGCCTACTGCCGCCTTGCGAGCCAATAATCGTTGCCGAATCAAGGGCTTGAGCAGAGAATCTAAGAAGCTTTGTAACGTATTTGCCCGGCCGCACGCCTGCTTTGTGCGCCAAGGTGCCAGCGAGGGGGCGTTTCCCAATGCATGAGAAAAGGAACAACATGACGGCATTCACCAGCGTGCGGCGGACCGCCCTGGGCGCGCTCACGATCATTGCTGGCGCCCTGCTGGTCATGCCGGCCCAGGCGCAGAACTATCCCATCTCCAGCGGCCAGCGCGCCACAGCGCAGCAGGTGTCCGAGCGGGGTGTACCGCTGGAGGAGCTGGCGCCCAACGCCCCAGACACCTACACCGTCAAGCGGGGCGACACGCTCTGGGGCATTTCGGGCATGTACCTCAAGCGCCCATGGCGCTGGCCCGAGCTCTGGGGCATGAACCTCAAGACCATCCCCAACCCGCACCTGATCTTTCCTGGCCAGACGCTTTACCTTATCAAGGAAGGCGGCTACGCCCGCCTGAGCACCAGCCGCTCCAGCGAACCCGAGACCGTGCGCATTTCGCCCCGCACCCGCAGCGATAGTTTGGCTGATTCCGCGCTGCCCACACTCAAGCAGCACCTCATCGAGCCCTTCCTGGTCGAGCCGCTCGTGGTGGACGAACAAGTGCTGCTGAGCGCCCCACGCGTGATCGCAACCACGGAAGAGCGCGTGCTGATGGCAGCGGGTGACCGTGTTTATGTGCGTGGAGACGCCGCGTCGCCCATGCTGGCAGAGGCGGGCGAACCCCGGTATTACCGTGTGTTCCGCAATGCCGTGGCGCTCAAGGACCCCGTCACGGCCGAAGTGCTGGGATACGAAGCCCAGTACCTGGGCAAAGCGGAGCTGGTGCGTGGCGAGTCGTTCGAAGAAATTCCAAACGGCAAGGGTGGATACACGGCGGAGTACATCCCCGCCACTGTGGATCTGTCGGCCACCAAGGAGGAAGTCCGCGCGGGCGACCGCCTGCTGCCCGCACCCGCCCGCCCGTTCCTGAGCTACACCCCCCGCGCCCCCGAGATGGAAGTGGACGCCCGAGTGGTGTCCATCTATGGCAGCTCGGCGGTGGCCTACGCGGCCCAGAATCAGGTGGTGGCCATCAACATGGGTTCGCAGGACGGACTGGAGCCCGGCCATGTGCTCAGCCTGCTCACCAAGGGCGACCGCATCAAGGACATGACCGACAGCAACAAGGCAATGGTCAAGCTGCCCAGTGAAGTCAACGGCACCGCCATGGTGTTCCGCACCTTCGAGCGCGTGTCCTATGTGCTGCTGCTGGAAATCCGCAACGGTGTGCGCGTCGGCGACCGCTTGGTCAACCCCAAGTAACGCTCAGGGCCGGCAGTTCCTATCGCCGCGCGGGGCTCCTTCGCTGCGGTAATCAGGCTGCCGCGCCGCATTGGTATCCATGGACCACGACGAGCTCGGTGCCTGGCTGCGGCTGACCTTAACGCCAGGCATTGGCAACGGTGCCGCGCGGCGACTGCTGGCACGCTTTGGCTTGCCGCAATCCATCTTTCAACAGACCGAAGCCGCCCTGCAACTCTGTGTGCCCGCCGTACAGGCCAAGGCGTTGTGCGAGATTCCGCAGGGGTGGGAAGCCCTGTGGCAGACCACCGCCCAATGGCTTGCCAGTGCTGTGCCACAAGGCCCCGCGCGCGCCATCGTGAGCCTGGGCGACCTGCGCTATCCGCAGGCCTTGCTGGACACGGAAGATCCACCGCTGCTGCTCTACCTCATGGGCCCGGCATCACTGCTGGAGCACCAGCCTTTTCCCAGCGATCGCTGCCTGGCTGTGGTCGGGAGCCGCAATCCCACCGCCCAGGGTGCAGAGAACGCTCGCCTGTTTGCCCGGGCGCTGCACAGCGCAGGCTTGACCATCGTGTCGGGGCTTGCGCTGGGGGTAGACGCTGCTGCCCACGAAGGCGCGCTGGACTCGGCGACGCCCCCTTGCGCAAGGGCCGCCACCATCGCCGTGGTGGGCACCGGGCTCGACCGTGTGTATCCGCGCAAGAACCTGGACTTGGCCCATCGCATTGCAGCACTCGGACTGATCGTCAGCGAGTACCCCCTGGGTACTCCACCGCTGCCAGGCAACTTTCCCAAACGCAACCGCATCATTTCGGGCCTCTCGCAGGGCACGCTGGTGGTGGAAGCCGCACTGGCATCGGGCTCGCTGATCACAGCCCGCATGGCGGCCGAGCAGGGGCGTGAAGTGTTTGCCATTCCAGGTTCCATTCATGCACCGCAGTCACGCGGCTGCCATGCGCTGATCCGTCAAGGCGCCAAGCTGGTGGAGTCTGCCCAGGATGTGCTGGAAGAACTCAAGATCCCCGCCACCACTATGTCCGGCCTGCCCCACGAAGGCGCGAACGCCGGGGGAGTTGCCGTATCGGACGGCACCGAAGACCCCGTGCTTGCCGCCTTGGGTTACGACCCCATGGGGCTGGATGCACTGGTCGCCCGCACGGGCATGGGCGCATCGGCCCTGCAGGTGGCCCTGCTGGAACTGGAACTCGACGGCAGCATTGCGCGGTTGCCGGGGGGGTTGTTTCAACGGGTCGGCAGGGGCTAGCTGATCGCTCCGGGATCGCCCGGTGCCAGAGGAGCGCAAGGGATGCCAACACGCATCCCGGATAAAAGCGCCTGTTGACGATCTCAAAGGAGATCTCACACAGGCTCTGAGCAACGCCTGCGGGGGCTCAGTCCAGCAATCGTTCCGGGTTGGCGTCCAGCTTGGCCAGGGCATCGCGCGTGGCGCGCAGCGTGAGTCCTTCCTCGTCCTGGGCCACCAGCAAGCCAGCCTGCAGGTACGCCGCCAGGCGGCGCAACTGGATCAGGTAACTGCTGCCATCCACCGCAGCAAACAAGTGCAACTGCTTGCGCTGGCTTTGCCAGGCGTACTGCACCTGAGCCGATGCGCCGTTGTGGTCCAGCGTATACCAGGTGCCAGGCTGCAGATCCTGCGCCCAGGCCACCATGGCATCGTCCACCGGAGCACCGTTGTCAGCAATCACGTGGATGGACGAGGCGTCGATGCCGAGCATCATCTCGATGTTGTCCGCATTGAGCGGCATGTCACCCAGTGTGGCATCACTGATGAAGTCTTCGAGGTTGGCCAGGCGTTTGGCCATGGCATCGATGTGCGCCTGGGGAATGGACGCCGTCTTGGACAAAAAGGCGTCGGCCAGGGTGTCTGTCAACACTTTGACCTGCGCATCCTGCGCCGCGCCGTTCACGCCCAGCAGGGTCAGCCCTTGGCGCAGACGTTGCAGCAGCGCGGGCAGGTTCTGGATGACCTGGGCCCGGTCACTGCGATTGGGTTTGGCGCTGGCGGCCCAGACGAGGTCTGCTGCCGTGCGCTTGAAGGCCACCGTGTCGGCATGTTGAGGGCCATCACGCACGGCCGAAAGCGCCAGCACCTCGGCCCAGGTCTTGAACAGGAACTCGCGGATCTCGTCGCGCACCGGCATGTCGCGCAACATGGTGCGCAGCTCGATGGTGTACTGGATCGCCAGCGTTTCCCGTTGCTCGACCTGCTGGGCGACGCTTACCAGGCGCGAAGTGACCTGCTTTTCGGTCAGGAACTTGGCCAGGAATTTCTCGAACTCGTCATAAACGAGCTGGAAGACGCGGCGTCCGGTCTCGGGGTACTGCTCGATCACCTGCACCACACGGCGAATCTCGGCTTCCAACGCGCTGCCATTGATGCTGGTCGCGTCAAAACCGAGTACGCAGGCACCCATGCGGTCGATCAGCTTGCGGGCGGGATGGTCGAGATTGCTGAAAAATTCGGGCTCAGCCAAGGCCACACGCAGCACCGGCACCTGCAGCCGGGCAAACCACACCCGCACAGCGGGCGGTATCCGGTCCTCTGCGAGGATGCTCTGGAACATCAACGCCACCACCTCGATGATGGCCTTCTCGCCCGAGGTGGTCGCTTTCTTCTTGAGTTCAGTGGAGCGCTCCCGCACGGCGCCCACCAACTGGACCACGGCTGCAGGGCTGTAGTCCTCCATCAGCGTGGCCACGCCGCTGTAGTAGGTGTCCGCATGCACGCGGTGCGCAGTGAGTGCATGGGCCAGCGCGGCCGAAGCGGGGGGCGCATTCACCATGTCAAAGCCGGTGGCGGGCTGCGTGAGCAGCCGCCGCAACTGCCCCATCACACCCTGCGCACGCTGACGTGCCCGGGCGAGCGGCGTCATGCCCGTGGCAAAGGCCGTGGGCATTCCGTGTTGTGGCCGGGGGTAGCCGCCATGTCCGGGGGGCGGCATCTGCGTGCCCGGTGGCCCCATCGGCCGAGCCCCAGCGGGCACGCCGGGAGGCTGCTGCACTCCTCCGCGCGCTGCCATCATGGCCTGGCGGGTCTGCGCCAGGGCCTGCGAAGCCAAACCTCCAGAACCCGAATCGCCCCCGCCACTGCCCGTGGCGGTGCCCCCCTGCGTGCGGCGCACCTTGGATTTGAGATCGACCTGCGGCGTGATGCCCTGCTCTACGTAGAACACGTTGACCGCCTGGTAGTGCTTCTGAAGCAGGTTGGCCAGCTCGCGCTGCAGGGGGTCCACCACGGTTTGCAGGTCCGTGCGGGGTAGACCTGCCTCCACCCATTGTTCCACCAGCAACAGGCATACGGTGTCGGGTCGCAGGATGTCGCTACTGTCCAGCTCCTGCCCCTCCAGCGACTGGGTGCGCTGGCGCAAGGTGTCGAACTGATGGCTGACCTGCTCGTTCACCGTCAACGCCATGCGCGAGGCGAGGATCTTGTTCTCGACCACATCGTCGCTGAGCAGCTCGAACTGACTGAGCCCACCACCACCAGCCGCCAGCTGGCCACGTGTAGAGCTGACGTGGGGAGCCAGCGCCTCTTGCCAGGCCTTGCCGGCGCGCTCCGTCCATGCGGAATGTTTTTGCTGGTACTGCAGCCACGCATCCCGGCGCGACTGCATCTCGCGGGCTGTGCCCGTCTGGTTCATCAACGCGGTGAGGAAGTCCTGGACGGTCTTGTCCAGATCCACCAACCCTCCACAGATCCCCTCTACAAACCGCTGGCGCGCCTGGCGGGCCAGGCGGCGTTGCGGAACAGAAGGGGGCGTGGTGTGCATGAACAGATATTAGCGGGTCAGACGGTAGCTCCGGCATGGGGATCGTTGGGATCCCCCTCCTTTTTGGCGGGCTTGACGAGGTCCTCGCGCTTGACGCCCAGCCACATGGCAATAGCCGCCGCCACGAACACCGAGGAATAGATACCGAACAGGATACCGATGGTCAGCGCCAATGCAAAGTAGTGCAAGCTCGGGCCGCCAAAGAAGAACATCGACAGCACCATCGCCTCGGTGGAGGCGTGGGTGATGATGGTTCGACTCATCGTGCTGGTGATGGCGTGGTCGATCACCTCGTGCGTGGTCATCTTGCGGTACTTGCGGAAGGCCTCGCGGATCCGGTCGAAGATCACGACCGATTCGTTCACCGAGTAACCCAGCACTGCGAGCACGCCGGCGAGCACCGACAGCGAGAACTCCCACTGGAAGAACGCAAAGAAGCCCAGGATGATCACCACGTCGTGCAGGTTGGCAATGATTGCAGCGACGCCGAATTTCCACTCAAAGCGGAAGGCCAGGTAGATCACGATGCCCACGACCACCATGGCCAGCGCCATCAGGCCGCCGTGCACCAGTTCCTCGCCCACCTGCGGGCCTACAAATTCGGTGCGACGCAAGGTCACTGCGGGGTCTGCAGCCTTCAAGGCGCCCAGCACCTGCTCGCTCTGCTGTGCGGACGTCACGCCCTTTTGCACGGGCAGGCGGATCATCACGTCACGCGAGGTGCCGAAATTCTGCACCTGCACGTCGGGGTAGCCCAGTGCGGCCACGGTGTCGCGGACCTTGGCCAGTTCGGCGGGCTGGCTGTAGGCCACTTCCATCACGGTGCCGCCCGTGAACTCCACCGACAGGTGCAGCCCACGCGTAAGCAGGAAGAACACCGCCAGAGCGAAAGTGATGAAGGAGATCGCGTTGAAGACCAACGCGTGCTTCATGAAAGGGATGTCTTTGCGGATACGGAAGAATTCCATGGTCTTCCTCCTTTAGTTCGTCTTGGCCACAGCACTATCGGACTCAGGCTTCCACACCTGACCGATGGCCACGCTCTTGAGCTTCTTCTTGCGGCCGTACCACAGGTTCACCAGGCCACGCGAGAAGAACACGGCCGAGAACATGCTGGTCAGGATGCCGATGCAGTGCACCACAGCAAAGCCACGCACCGGGCCGGAGCCAAACGCCAGCAGCGCCAGGCCCGCGATCAAGGTGGTCACGTTCGAGTCCAGGATGGTGGCCCAGGCACGCTCATACCCTGCGTGGATGGCCGCCTGGGGCGACACACCCTCGCGCAGTTCTTCACGGATGCGCTCGTTGATCAGCACGTTGGAGTCAATCGCCACCCCCAGCGCCAGCGCCATGGCAGCAATGCCGGGCAGCGTGAGCGTGGCCTGCAGCATGGACAAGATGGCCAGCAGCAGCAGCACGTTCACCGCCAGCGAGACGGTGGAGAAAATGCCGAACAGTGCGTAGTAGATGCACATGAACACCGCAATGGCCACCATGCCCCACACCACGCTGTGGATACCGCGCTCGATGTTGTCGGCGCCCAGGCTGGGGCCGATGGTGTATTCCTCGATGATTTCCATGGGCGCGGCCAGCGAGCCAGCGCGCAACAGCAGGGCGGTGTCGTTGGCCTCGGCCGTGGTCATGCGGCCCGAGATCTGCACGCGGCCGCCACCGATTTCGGAACGGATGACAGGGGCCGTTACGACCTCGCCCTTGCCCTTTTCGAACAGCACGATGGCCATGCGCTTGCCCACGTTCTCGCGCGTGATGTCCTTGAAGATGCGGGAGCCCTTGGCGTCCAGCGTGAGGTTGACAGTGGGTTCCTGCGTCTGGCCGTCGAAGCCCGGCTGCGCATCGGTCAGGTTTTCGCCGGTCAGGATGACCTGCTTCTTGACGATGACGGGCTGGCCGTTGCGTTCCAGGTAGCGCTCGGAGCCGAACGGCACGGGGCCGCGGCCTGTCTCTGCCGAACGGGCTTCGGTGCCCTCGTCCACCATGCGCACTTCCAGCGTGGCGGTGCGGCCCAGGATGTCCTTGGCCTTGGCGGTGTCCTGCACGCCGGGCAGCTGCACCACGATGCGGTCCAGGCCCTGCTGCTGGATCACGGGCTCGGCCACGCCCAGCTCGTTGATCCGGTTGTGCAGCGTGACCATGTTCTGCTTGAGCGCCTGCTCCTGCACGCGGCGTGTGGCTTCGGGCTTGATCGAAGCGCGCAGCTTGAACTCAGTGCCTTCTGGCGTGGTGGTGACCTGGAGATCGGCGAACTGGTCGGCGATCAGGTTGCGCGCGGCCGTGGCCGTGGCTTCATCGCGCACCTTGATGTCGATGGACTGGCCGTCGCGGCTGATGCCGCCGTGGCGGATGTTCTTGTCGCGCAGTGCCGTGCGGATGTCACCCGCATAGGACTCGGCCTTCTTGGTCAGCGCCGCCTGCATGTCCACCTGCAGCATGAAGTGCACGCCACCGCGCAGGTCCAGCCCCAGGTACATAGGATTGGCGTGCAGGGCCTTGAGCCACAGCGGCGAACGCGACACGAGGTTGAGGGCCACGATGTAGGAAGGGTCGTTGGCGTCAGGCACCAGCGCCTTCTGGATGGCGTCCTTGGCCTTGAGCTGGGTGTCGGGCGTGTCGAAACGCGCGCGCACCGAGTTGCCCTCCAGCGCCACAAAGTCAGGTGTCACACCGGCGGCCTTGAGGGCTTCTTCCACCCGCTGCTGCACGGCGGTATCCACCTTGATGGTGGCCTTGGCCGACGACACCTGCACAGCAGGCGCTTCGCCAAAAAAATTGGGCAGGGTGTACAAGGCCCCCACCAGCAGCACGATCACCAGGATCGCGTACTTCCAGACCGGATAACGGTTCATGATCGCGCTCTCACCTCAGTTGTGCAGGCGCCCTACGCGCCAGCGCCCCCTGACCCCGCGCCCGGACGGGCCGGGGCGCGCAGCGCCTCAGGGGGATGTTCATGGATTACTTTACGGAGCCCTTGGGCAGCACCTGCACCACAGCGCTGCGCTGCATTTGCACTTCCACGCCACTGGCGATCTCGATGTGCAGAAACCCTTCGGACAGGCGCGTCACCTTGCCCACGATGCCACCGGCGGTAGCCACTTCATCGCCCTTGGCGATGGCGTCGATCATGGCGCGGTGTTCTTTCTGGCGCTTCATCTGGGGGCGGATCATGACGAAGTACAGCACCACAAACATGAGCACCAGGGGCAGCATGCCGGTCAGAGAGGACATGATGTCACCGCCGCCAGCGGCTGCGGCAGGTGCGGTTTGGGCGAAAGCGGAAGAAATAAACACGGACTGGACTCCACAACGGATGGTCAAAATTCACACAACCCGCCCACACCACGCGCCAAAGCGCCTGCGGGGGCAGAACAGGGCATTGTATGCGGCGCCTTGAGCGCCGCCCAAGGGGGAAGACCCAAGCGCGCAGCGGGTGTTTGCCACCTGCGGGCCCCACAAGGGCCTGCCAGCGGAAATACAGGCCAAAAACGGGTGATGCGCTAGGGATTCATGCCTCGATAGCTACACTATTAATAGCAAAAGCCCGCACAGAGGCGGGCTTTTGTGGGAGACACTGACGGCAGAAGGACCTATCAGGCGACCTGACGCTGGACCGGGGCGCCCGTGCGCCACTGGGCCATCAGGCCGTCCCACTTGGGACGCGCCGCCTTCAGGTGCCGTTCCTTCACGTGGCCGTAACCACGGATCTCTTCGGGAATGCGGGCAATTTCCACCGCCAAGGCCAGGTTGTCAGCGTTCAGGCGGGCCAGCAGCTCGTCGACGCAGGCGCGGTATTCGACGATCAGTGCACGCTCCATGCGGCGCTCCTCGGTCTTGCCGAAGATGTCCAGTGCCGTGCCGCGCAGGCCTTTCATCTTGGCCAGCAGGCCGAAGGCGCTGCGCATCCAAGGGCCAAACGGCTGCTTCACCAGCTCGCCCTTGTCGTTCTTCTTGGCGGTCAGGGGCGGTGCCAGGTGGTGCACCAGCTTGTAATCGCCTTCGAACATGTTCGCGATCTTGTCCGTGAAGGCCTTGTCGGTGTGCAGGCGCGCCACTTCGTACTCGTCCTTGTAGGCCATGAGCTTGAACAGGTAGCGGGCCACAGCCTCAGACAGGCGGGTGCCGCTGCCCAGTTTTGCTTCCGCCGCCTTCACTTTCTCGACGAAGGCCTGGTACTCGGAAGCGTAAGCGGCGTTCTGATAACCCGTCAGGAACTCCACGCGCTTGGCCACCATCTCGGCCAGCGACGGCTTCTTGACGAACTGGATCACTTGCGCGGCCTGGAACAGCGCCTGCACCGCCGCCAGGTCGTGCGCGCAGCGGCGGCCCCATTCAAACGCTGCCTTGTTGTTGTCCACCTGCACGCCGTTCAATTCCATGGCGCGCATCAGCGATGCGTAGGTGAGTGGCACGCGGCCCTTTTGCCAGGCGTAGCCCAGCATCAGCGGGTTGGTGTAGATGCTGTCGCCCAGCAGCTGGGTGGCCACTTGCTCGGCGTCAAAGCTGCCCACACCTGCCGCGCCCACGGCGGTGGCAATGGCGGCGTCGCAGTTGCCACCAGGGAACTGCCAGTCCGGGTTGTTCACAAACGCCGCCGTGGGCGTGCTGTGGGTGTTGAGCGCCACAAAGGTGCGGCCGGGCTGCATGACAGCCAGGGTGTACTTGTGCGCGGCCACGATGGAGTCGCAACCGATCACCAGGTCGGCCTTGGCGGTATCGACCTTGGTGGTGTAGATGGCGTCGGGGCGATTGGCGATCTGGATATGGCTCCAGGTAGCGCCGCCCTTTTGCGCCAGGCCGCCGGCGTCCTGCGTGATCACGCCCTTGCCGTCCAGATGCGCGGCCATGCCCAGCAGCGAGCCGATGGTGATCACGCCCGTGCCGCCCACGCCACCCACTACGATGCCCCAGGCCGTTTCGGCCACGGGCAGCACAGGCTCAGGAATGGAAGGCAGCGCCGACAGGTCGCCCTTCTTCTCCTTCTTGGGCTTCTTGAGCTGGCCACCTTCCACCGTCACAAAGCTCGGGCAGAAACCGTTCACGCAGGAGTAGTCCTTGTTGCACGTGCTCTGGTTGATGCGGCGCTTGCGGCCGAATTCCGTCTCCACCGGCTCCACGCTCAGGCAGTTGGACTTGGTCGAGCAGTCGCCGCAGCCCTCGCACACCAGGTCGTTGATGACCACGGTCTTGTCAGGGGTGGCCAGCTTGCCGCGCTTGCGACGGCGGCGCTTTTCGGTGGCGCAGGTCTGGTCGTAAATGATGGCCGTGCAGCCCTTGATCTCGCGGAACTGGCGCTGTATGGTGTCCAGCTCGTCGCGGTGGTGCACCGTCACGCCGTCGGCCAGGGCCACACCGTCGTATTTGTGCGGCTCGTCGGTCACGATCACGAGCTTGGCCACACCTTCGGCCTTGAGGCTGTTCATGATCTGCAGCACCGAGTGGCCCTCAGGCCGCTCGCCCACCTGCTGGCCGCCGGTCATGGCCACGGCGTCGTTGTAGAGCACCTTGTAGGTGATGTTCACACCCGCCGCAATGCTCTGGCGAATGGCCAACAGGCCGCTGTGGAAGTAGGTGCCGTCGCCCAGGTTGGCAAAGATGTGCGCGTCCGTGGTGAAGGGCTGCTGGCCCACCCAGGTCACGCCCTCGCCGCCCATTTGCGTGAAGGTGCTGGTGCGGCGGTCGGGCATCCAGTTGACCATGTAGTGGCAGCCAATGCCGGCGACGGCGCGGGAGCCTTCGGGCACGCGGGTGCTGGTGTTGTGCGGGCAGCCGCTGCAGAACCACGGAGCGCGTTCGCCCGTGTCCACCTTCAACTCCGTCATGGCGCGTTCGCTGGCCTCGATGATGGCAAGGCGTGCCTCCATGCGGGCCACGATGTCAGAGGGCACCCCCAGCTTCTTGAGGCGCTTGGCAATTGCCTTGGCGATGATGGCGGGCGTGAGGTCGGCCTTGGCGCGCAGCAGCCAGTTCTGGCTGGGGTTGGGCATGCTCCATTCGCCGCCGGTGGCGTCGCCCTCGGGCTCGTCGAACTTGCCCAGCACGTTGGGACGCACATCGGGGCGCCAGTTGTACAGCTCCTCCTTGAGCTGGTATTCGATGACCTGGCGCTTTTCCTCCACCACCAGAATCTCTTGCAGGCCCTGGGCAAAGTCACGCGTGATGGTGGCTTCGAGCGGCCACACCACGTTGACCTTGTGTACGCGGATGCCCAGGCTGCGGCAGGTGTCGTCGTCCAGCCCCAGATCCACCAAGGCCTGACGCGTGTCGTTGTAGGCCTTGCCGCTGGCGATGATGCCGAAGCGGTCTTGTTTGCCTTCGATGACGTTGTAGTTGAGCTTGTTGGCGCGGATGTACGCCAGGGCCGCGTACCACTTGTAGTCCATGAGGCGCGCCTCCTGCTCCAGGGGCGCATCAGGCCAGCGGATGTGCAGGCCGCCGGGCGGCATCACGAAGTCCTCGGGCATCACGATCTTCACGCGGTCCGGGTCGATGTTGATGCTGCTGGACGACTCCACCACCTCCTGGATGGTCTTCATGCCCGACCACACGCCCGAAAAACGACTCATGGCAAAGGCGTGCAGGCCCATGTCCAGAATCTCTTGCACGCTGCTCGGGAAGAACACCGGCGTGCCGCAGGCCTTGAAGATGTGGTCGCTCTGGTGCGCGGCCGTGCTGCTCTTGCTGATGTGGTCGTCGCCCGCAATCGCGATCACGCCGCCGTGCTTGGCGGTGCCCGCCATGTTGGCGTGCTTGAACACGTCCGAGCAGCGGTCCACGCCCGGGCCCTTGCCGTACCAGATGCCGAAGACGCCATCGAACTTTTTGCTTTGCGGGTATAGGTCCAGCTGCTGCGTGCCCCACACGGCCGTGGCGCCCAGTTCTTCGTTCACACCGGGCTGAAAGACGATGTTGTTGGCCGCCAGGTGCTTCTTGGCGGCCCACAGCGCCTGGTCGTACGTGCCCAGAGGCGAGCCCCGGTAGCCACTGATGAAGCCGGCCGTGTTGAGCCCGGCAGCGGCGTCGCGCTGGCGCTGCAGCATGGGCAGGCGCACGAGGGCCTGCACGCCGCTCATGAAGGCGCGGCCCTCGCCCAAGGTGTATTTGTCATCCAGAGTGACCGTCTCTAGCGCTTTGCGGATGGACTCGGGCAGGGGGGCGTTCATGGCTATGTCTCCAATGGCTTTTGTGGGGTCCGCGCCTTGTGGGCACGCTGGGGCAGCACCATGCGGCCCGTTTAGGGCCACGGCACTAGTGTGCAGGTAAGTGTATGTCTGCGCCGCTGATATGTCTTTGCGTTCTGTGCCGTGTTTAGGCTATTCTGAGAAAGGATCTTTCTCTTTTCGACCACTTTGTGAACACTCTCGACAAATTCGATATCGCCATCCTCAACGAGCTGCAGGCTGACGCCCGACTGACAAATGCCGAGCTGGCCCAGCGGGTGGGCCTGTCGGCCGCACCCTGCTGGCGCCGCGTGCGGGCGCTGGAGGAGCAAGGCTTCATCAAGGGCTACCGCGCAGAGATCGACCGGCACAAGATCGGCCTCGGGGTACTGGCCTTCGTGCGGCTGGATGCGGACCGCAGCACGGGCAACCTCACGCGCAAGATGGAGGAAGCCATCCGACAGATTCCGGAAGTGGTGTCGTGCCACTACATCAGCGGCACCGGCACCTTCGAGCTGCAGGTGGTGGCACGGGATCTGGACAGCTTCTCGCAGTTTGCGCGTGACGTGCTGCTGAACCTGCCCAACGTGAAAGACATGCACACCAGCTTCTCGCTGGGTGAGGTGAAGGCCAGCGGGGCGCTGCCGCTGACACACCTCACACGCACACGGGCTTGAAGGCGCGCCGCTCTGGCTCTGCTGGCTCCAAAAGGCAGGGCAGATTGGGGCCACGCCTCATTTCATGAGCGCCTCAGCGCGGCCACAGCGCCCAAAGGCGCAAGTTCTGCTTGAGCCGGCCCGCGATGTCACCCGCCTCTGGCCCCCAACCCGTGAAATAGTCCGCACGCACGGCACCGAGGATGGCGCTGCCCGTGTCCTGTGCGAGCACCAGGCGGTTGAGCTGCACCTGCGGGCCGGACGAGGCCAGCCACACGGGGGTGCCGTAGGGAATGCTCTGCCGGTCCACCGCAATCGATCGGCCCGGCGTCAGGGGCACGCCCTGCGCACCACGCGGGCCAAACCCGGCGTCCAGCGGGCTCAAAGGCTCTTCGCGGAAGAACACATAGCGCGGGTTGCTCCACAACAGCTCATTGGTGCGCTGGGGGTTCGCGGCCACCCAGGCGCGGATGCCCGGCCAGGTCGCATCGCGCGTCAGGCCCTGGTCCAGCAGCCAGCGGCCCACGCTCTGGTAGGGCTGGTCATTGGTGCCTGCGTAGGCCACCCGCACCAGCGAGACCGAGCCATCCGGCTCGGTGATGCGCAGACGGCCCGACCCCTGGATGTGCAGCACCATGGACTCGATGGGATCACGCAGCCACGCAATGGCCCGGCCCGCGAGCGCGGCCTGGGCCTCCGGCAGGGTGTCAATCTGCTGGCGGGTGTACCAGGGCTTGCGCGCCCCCAGGCTGGTGGGTACCCGATAGATAGGCACCGTGAAACCATTGCCGGGCTGGCGTGCCGCGTCCATCATGGGTTCGTAGTAGGCCGTCAGCAGACCATCGGCGTTGCCGTCAGTGGCCTCGACGCGGTAGGGCTGCAAGCGTGCGATGAGCCAGGCGCGCTGCTCATCGGCCGTGGCAATGCTCAGCTGCCGGACCTCGCTGCACAGCGCAGTGAAGGGCGGCTGGGGCCGCTCGCAGCTCTTGATCCACGCGTTCCAGGCTTCGTGCAGCGCGTCTTCGGTAAAGCCCGGCAGCTCGGCCCAGCGCACGGGAATCCAGCGGCTTTTGGGCTGCGCCATGGGCGATGGCAGCGGGCCGGTGTCGCCCGGCAGCACCACTGCACTGGGCGGCAGCGGCGCAGGAGTGCCCCCAGGGCGTGCGGGGACTGGGGCAGGGGGCGTGGAGCAGGCGGCCAGCGTTCCTACAATCAGCGCGGTCAACGCAACGCGCAGGAGTGTCAATTTCATGGGGCTGATTTTGCTTGAAGCGCTGCTGGCGCTGGTGGTACTGGTGGCTATCGTGTGGTGGACCATGTTCTCGGGCCGCAAGGGAGGGGAACTGAAGTCCCCACCGCCCGCCGACAGCGACAAGCATCCGCCAGCGCCTTGAACGGGCAGTGAGTTGCGCCCCAGGGACGGCCCTGTCCTACAACCGATGGGCCAGCGCGCCGATGGCACAGCTTCATCGCGGGCCCCACGATGGCGTGAGCTGGGTGATGCCACTGCACGGGACGCGATAACGCTCCGACAGCGCGGCGGGTGCAAGGCCCGCCCACCCAGCGCCACCGCTTTTCAAGGAGCACACACATGCGCACACACATTCAAATTCTCGGCGCTGCCGCCGCCATCGTTCTGGTCACCGGATGCGCCAACATGGACGACACCCAACGCCGTACGGCCACCGGAGCTGGCATTGGGGCGCTGGCAGGCGCGGTCATCGGCTCCGCGACCGGCGGCAGCGCCGGGACCGGCGCCGTGGTGGGGGCCGGTGTCGGGGCACTGGGCACCTACATCTGGTCGCAAAACATGGAGCGCCAAAAGCGCGAGATGGAACAGGCCACCCAGGGCACCGGTATCGCCGTGACCCAGACGGCTGACAACCAGCTCAAGCTCAATATCCCCAGCGACATCTCGTTTGCCGTGGGCCGCTCGGACATCCAGCCCAACTTCGCGCCGGTCCTGGACCAGTTTGCCGCAGGCCTGCGCAACAACTCGAACACTGACGTACGCATCGTGGGGCACACCGACAGCACAGGCAGCGATGCCACCAACAACCCCCTGTCGATGGACCGCGCCGCAAGCACCCGCAGCTACCTGACAACGCGCGGTGTGGATGGCCGCCGCATCGTGATCGAAGGCATGGGCGAGCGTTACCCCATCGCTACCAACGATACCGCCGAGGGCCGTGCGCGCAACCGGCGGGTCGAGATTTTTGTGGGCGAACGACCGCGGGGCTGATCGCCCGGACTGCGAACTCCCCGCCAGACGGTGGGCTCAGTTACCCGTGCGCAGCAGGTTGGCCAACTCCACAGCGGACTTGACCTGCATCTTGTCGAACACCCGTGAGCGGTGAACCTCGACCGTGCGCACGCTGATGTCGAGCTGGTCAGCGATGAGCTTGTTGGGAAGACCGGCCACCACCAGGTCCATCACATCACGCTCCCGCTCGGTCAGTTCGCTCAGCCGCACCTGCAAGTCACTGCGTTCGCGCACCTGGGCCAGCCGCTCGGCCGATTGGGCGAGTGCCTGCTCGATGCGGTCCACCAGCGCGTTGTCGGAAAAGGGCTTCTCGCAAAAATCAAAGGCCCCCCGCTTGACGGTGTCCACGGCGGTGGGCACGTCCGCATGGCCAGTGAGAAAGATCACCGGCATGGTGGCCAGGTCGCCCCGCGCGGCCAACACGTCAAACAGTGCCAGCCCGCTCGTGCCAGGCATACGCACATCCAGCAGCAGGCAACAGGGCTGGCGTTGGGGGGGCCGCTTTTGCAGCATGGCATCGAAGGCTTCGGCCGAATCAAAGGACTCGCTGGGCAGCCTGCGCGAGCGCAGCAGCCAGGCCAGCGCCTCGCGCACGCTGGCGTCATCGTCCACGATGTACACGGTGGCGTTGGTGATGGGCTCCATAGATCAGTTCAGTTGTCCATTGCAATGTCAGTCACGCGCAGACGATGAAAGCACCAAAGCCCCATCGCTGGCAGCCGTAACGTGCCTCAGGGGGTGGTTCCATTGTTTACGGGCAGCGTGAAGGTGAATACCGTACCACGGGGCTCATTCGGCGCAAATCCGAGAAAACCGCCGTGTTGTTCGATGACGGTGCGGCACATGCTCAACCCCAAGCCCATGCCCTCCGGTCGGGTGGTGAAGAACGGGGTGAACAGTTTTTCTGCGACCTCGGGGGGAATCCCGGTTCCCACATCGGTCACAGCAAATTCAATCCAGCCGTTATGCGGGTTGGAGGCAGCACGCCGCACCCGGATATCCAGCACGCGATTGCGCACGCCGGGATCATCCATCGCCTGCATGGCATTGCGCGCCAGGTTCAGCAACACCTGCTCCACCATCGTACGGTCACACAGCGCGGGCGCCAGGCCCTGCTCCACCGATGTGTTGACGCGCACGCCCAGTTTGCGGGCCTGCAGGCTCACCAGCGGCAGGATGGCATCGAGCAATTGCTGCGCATGCACTGCCTCGCGGGCCTGGTCGCGGCGCCGGACGAAGTCGTGAACACTTTTGATCACTCGGCCCGCTCGCTCGGCCTGGCGGGCAATCTGGCGCATGGCCATGCGCACATCCTCCAGCGCGTCGGGCTCGGGTACAGACGCACTGGCGGGAGTGGCATGTTCCAGCAGGTTGATGGAACCATTGGCGTAGCTGGAGATGGCGGCCAGCGGCTGGTTGAGTTCATGGCTGAGCAACGAAGCCATCTCGCCCACCGTGGCCAGCCGCGCCGTGGCCTGCAGCCGCTCCTGCGAGGCGCGGGACAGCTCCTCCACCCGGCGCTGTTCACTGATGTCCAGGAACGCGCTCATCCAGCCGGTGTGCTGGCCTTGGGCATTGATGAGCGGGGCCTCGATGATCAGCACGGGAAACCGCGTGCCGTCCTTGCGCATGAACTCGGACTCAAATCCCTCGCGCGGCGGCATGGTGCCGGCAAAACGGATGGCCTGGCGCTGGCGGTATTCCTCCACACGCTCGGGGGGCCAATAGGGTGCCGACATGCTCAGGCCCAGCAGCTCCTGCGGGCTGAAGCCCACCATCTCGCAGAAGGCCGGGTTGACGTAGGTGATGCGCCCCTCCAGGTCGCGCGCGCGAAGCCCGGTCACCAGCGAGTCCTCCATCGCCTTGCGAAAGGCCAGCGCATCGGCCAGGTCACGCTCGGCGCGCAGGCGGCGGCGGTTGTCGCGCACCAGCACTACCATCACCGTCACCAGCGCAATCGACATGGCCGTGACCAGGGCCGTCAACACATTGGGGAACAGGCTGGGTGCACTGTGCCAGCTGTCCATGCGCAGCACCAATGTACTGCCTGGCAAGTCCAGCAGGTGCTGCGCCGAGAACATGCGCGACCCCCGTCGCGCCGCTCCAAGCACCGCCAGCCGGGTGCCGTCGGCCTCTGTGAAGGAGGCTTCCTGGCTGCGCGTGAGGTTGTGCCCCACAAGATTGGCCAGGATGTCCTGCAGCGCATACGTCGCGACCAGATACCCCATGGTGCGTCCGCTGGCAGACAACGGAACACACAGCTCCATCATCTCCGAGCCCAGGCCGTCACCATGGGGCTGAAAGTAGCTGCTGGAATACGCTGGCCCCCCCAGGCGACGCGCGTTGGCACAGGCGATGGTGAGGTCCGACTGGCCACTGTCGCGCAGCCGCATGTCCCAGGCCACCGGGCGGTAGGGCGACTGCACGTGGGTGCGCATGCGCAGATTCGCATCGCGCAGCTCAATGCGCACGAGCTCGCGCCGGTTACGCAGCAGGTCAGACGCCTCGACCTCCCAGGCCAGATGGCTCGGGTTGTCGCTGGGGAGTGCCTGCAGGCTTTGCAGGTTGTGCGTCAGCGCGGTGCGGATGTCCGAGACTGCATCGGCGGTGTCCCGCTCCAGGCGGGTCTGCACCTGGCTGGCTTCATAGCGCCCGGCCAGCCACACCATGGTGGCAAGCATGGACACCACGAGCAGCACCAGCGCCGTCCACAACGACCAGCGCCGCCAGGCTCCGCGCCAGCGCTGCAGCAGGGTGCGTTTGACGGGCGTTGGCTTCACAGCACGCGGTGGGTCAATGCGGGCAGCTGGGCGCGCACGGCACTCAGGCGCTGCGCGTCCAGCTCGCCGGCTACCACGCCAGCGCCTTGATCGCGCTGCGCGATGATGCTGCCCCAGGGGTCCACCAGCATGCTGTGGCCCCAGGTATGGCGGCCGTTGGCGTGCACACCGCCTTGGGCAGGGGCCAGCACATAGGCCAGGTTTTCCACCGCGCGGGCACGCAGCAACACTTCCCAGTGCGCCTGACCCGTGGTGTGCGTGAAGGCGCTGGGCACCAGCAGCAAGTCCGCACCTGCGCGGGCATGCGCGCGGTACAACTCCGGAAAGCGCAGGTCGTAACACACGGACAACCCCACTCGCCAGCGCTGACCGCTGCGCGCTTGCAGATCAAACTGCACCGGGGTGTCACCGGCGTCGATGACACGGCCTTCGTCGTACTGTTCAGCGCCGTTGCTGAAGCGAAAGAGATGGATCTTGTCGTAGCGCGCCACACAGGCACCCGTCGGGTCGAAGACCAGCGTCGTGTTGCGCACACGGTCCGGCGTACCCGTGGCCATCGGCAGCGTGCCGCCCACGATCCACATCTCAAGCGCGCGCGCGGTATCGGCCAGAAACTGCTGGATCACTCCGGAACCAGCGGTCTCGCGCAAAGCGAGCTTGTCAGTGTCCTTGTGCCCCATCAGGCAAAAATACTCCGGCAGCACCGCCAGCTCAGCGCCGCCCTGCGCAGCCTGTTCCAGCAGCTGGCGCGCAACGCGCAGGTTATCGTCCAGCGCGATGCCAGACATCATCTGGATGGCGGCGACTTTCATGAAGGTTCTCCAGTCTTGGGGGGTGGGTTGGCCCGGGGCGTCGCCTCGGTGGCAGGGCTCGATTCGCGCCCGCGGCGGGCCACGCGCACCACCCGCGGGTCGGCCCAGGTGCCATCGATGCGGAATTCCTGCGTGGCAGCCTCGATGAGCGGACCGCGCAAAAACACCTGCGCCAAAAAGCTGCCCAGGCCAATCACCGGGTTGATGGCCGTGGCCACAAGCGACGCCGTCATGGCGTTGATCTCTGGCACCACCACCACACGCAGGTCCTGCGTCTCCTGGTCGATGTTGGCGCTGCCTTCCATCAGTACGGCCGCATTGACACCCTTCATCTGCAGGTTGTTGGTGGTGGCCACGCCGCGCTCGATGCGTACATCACCGCGCACAAAATCAAACGCAAAACCTTCACTGAACACATCGCGAAAATCCAGTGTCAAGCGGCGCGGCAATGATTGCAGGCTGAGCACGCCCAGCAGCTTGGCCAGACCAGGATCAGCCTTCAGAAACTGGCCGGATTCGACATTCAGGTTGATCTGCCCGGTCATGCTGCGGTAATCGGGGCTGAAGGGAGCGCCAATCCAGCCCACCTGCCCTTCCATGCGGCCCTTGCCGCGCCGCACCACGTTGGCCATGCCCAGGCGGGCCAGCAGATCGCCCGAGTCGCGGATATCGAGCTTGAAGCTGAGCACGGTGCGCCGCTCGGCCGAACGGGGGCCTGCAGAGGCTGCATTGAGCACCGCCCAGTTGCCGTTGGCAGTGAAAGCTGCTTCGGGCGCCGTGATATTGAACTTGGACAGGCGCCACTCGCGCTGCACCCCCTCGCCGCCCCGGTTCTGGGCCTCCATCTCCACCCGTCCCAGCCGCTTGCCACGCAGCTCGAAATCCTCCACGACGATGTCCAGCGCAGGCAGGTTGCCTGGTTGCTCGTTGAGCAGTTCTTCGACCTGGGTCACGTCGCTTTGCGGCATGTTCACACGCGACAGTCGGGCAAACAAACGGCCGTTGCTGAAGTCGGGCGATCCGGGCTGGCGGTACTCCAGGTAGCCATTGAGTTCGGTGGCATCGAGGTTGGCACGCCAGGTGGAGCCGTCGCGCAGCGCACCTGCCACCACGTTGTGCAGCGTGCGGCCTTGCAACGTGAGCTCGCGCGCACGCAGCGCCAGGGTGGTGGGCAGATAGTCCTGTGCCACGGCCTGCCCGGCAGGCGTGGTCGCCACTGCGGCACCCCGGGGGGCGGGCTCGGCGGCAGTGGCCCGGGTGAGCACCTCGTCCCAGGCGTCCATATCCAGCTTGCCCTGGTTGATGTTGGCAGCCACGCCTTGCGCAGGCATCGGGGCGGACTCGCCGTTGCTCAGACCCACACCGATGGCGCCGCGCAGCACGCGCGGCTGGGGGCCGCTCAGGTCGCGCAGGTAGGTGGCGGAGCCAAGTGATCCCAGGTCCAGCACGATCTGGTCCCGCAACGGGGGGGCACTGCTCCCGTTGCCGTTGCTGCTCGCCAAGCCCACCAGTGATTCGCGCGCCACCTGGTTGTCAAAGCGCAGGGGCAGGCTGCTGTCCGCCGTCTTGCCCAGCGGGGGCGGCAAGGCCAAGGCCAGGCCCTGCAGGCTGGTGTTGACCTGCAGCTCGGGCACCCCGCGGCGAAACGACAGGGCCAGCGCGTAAGGTGCGCTGCCGGTGGCACGCCGCGCCAGTTGCGACAACATGCCCAGCTGCGGGGTTTGCTGCAGGCCTTCGGCCGTGGCGGTGCCCTGCGCACGGATCTGCACCGCCGACTCGGTGGCCGGGGCATTGGCCGCCAGCGCACGCATGCCGCCTTCCAGCCGCACGGGGCCGCCCAGCGCCTGGGCCTGCACATTGGACAGTGAAAACCCGGTCTCGCTGAACTGCACGGCGCCCCGAACGCGGGTGAGCGCCGGGGTGTCGGGGGTGATGCGCAGCTCATTGCCAGCCAACGTGACGCTGCCCTGCACCTTGGATTTGTTGATGTCGCTGATGGGCAGGCTCAGTCGCAACTGGAAGTCGGCATTGCCCGTGCCGCTGGCCTGCTCCAGCGCATTGCCTGTCATACGGCCCAGCGGTGATGTGGTCATGAGCGTGAGCAGCTCTGCCAGCGGGCCGCGTGCATCGGCGCTCACGCCCACCACGGTGTGCGCCAGGTCTGGAATGCGGGCATCGACCTTGGACAGCCGCAGGCCCTTGCTGCCTGCAAAACCGCCGCTGGCGCCGCGCACCTGCATGGACGAACGCTCAAAAATCAGCTCGCCGCCGAGGTCAGTCAACGCAGGCCAGGGCAGGGTGCCCGCAGGCTGCAGCGCGGTAGGAACGTAGGCATAGGTCACGTCCTTGACGCGCGCCGCAATGCGGAACTCGCCCTGCTTGGGATCGTTGAAGGGCAGGTCGTGCAGATCGCCCTTGACGCGGAACTGCACATTGCTGGCGCTGCCGGCGACCACCGCATCGCGCACATAGTGGCGGGATTCGGCAGGAATGGACAGGGGCAGGTAGCGGTGCACCCGGGTGCCGTCGGCGCGGTGCAGGGTGCCGGTGAGGTCCAGCACCCCCGGAAAGCGCGACCGGTGGGGCGCCTTGGATGCGTCGCTGGTGTGCCAGGTGGCACGGGCATCGCCCTGCGCGTCGGCGTTGGCGAACTGCACATCATTGGCCTGCACGGCAATACGGCTGCCATCCAGCTGCCAGCGCACGTCGGCACTGAGCCGGTCCAGCGGCAGGACGGGTTCCTCGAACACCCCTGGCAGCACCAGCGCACCTGACGCCATGGTCAGTGCCGCCTTGCCCCCTGCCTGGTTCATGTCGATGTCCACATTGGCGCCACGCAGACCCAGGTGGGCGGGGGCCGAGCCATCCGTGGCACCCGCCAGTGCCAGCCCCTGGATACGCCCCTTGACCTGGTACTGCTGCAACGCATCCAGAGGTCCCTTCCAGGTGGCCTGGATCTCTTCCACCAGCCCTTGGGGCGTGTAAGAGCGCAAGGCGTCGTGGGCGACCGTCCCCAGCGGCAGGCGGCTGGCCACCTGCGCCAGGGCCGCCAGGTCCAGCCGGTCAGCCCGCAACTCGCCTTGCGCCGGGGCCTTGCCGTTGGCATCGGTGTGCACCAGCCGCAAGTTGCCGCCGGGCCAGGTCAGACCGTCATCGGTCTGGAACTGCAGCGCCTGCGTCGAGAACTCAAAGCCGCCGGTGAGCCTCCGCCCCCCCAGCCGGCCCTGGATGGAAGGAAGAACCAGCGGGCGCAGATCGGCGGCCAGCGTGGTGTTCACATCGGCCAGCGCCAGGTCGGCCGTGCCCCCCACCACCTGGCCGCTGCGCACATCGGCCCAGGCCCGCAGCGCGCCCCGGCCCTGCGCCACCTCGATGCCCACATCGGCGTGGTGCCGCAGATGCGACACATCGACCCGCGTGAAGTGCGCAAACACCTGACCGTTCCAGTGCTTCCAGTTGCCATCGCGGGCGCGCAGCAGCGGCGCGCGAAACAAGCCGACCAGGCTGAAACGGTCCCCCCATTCCGGCGGCGGCGTGGCATCCACCCGGAGGTTGTGGCGCCAGTTGCCGTTGCGCAAAACCAGATCCACCTTTTCCAGCGCCAGCTCGGGAGCGCCGCGCTGCTCATCGGTCCAGCGCACCGTGCCGTCCTTGATGTAGACCTCGCCCTGCGAGAACAACCAGTCGGCCGCCGCGCTGCTGTCGCCCTGGTTCTGTGCAAACTCCAGCCCCGCCACATAGATGCGTCCGTCACTCGCCCGGCGCACATCCAGGTCGGGGCCTTCGATGTAAAGCTGCTCGAACCCCCACTGCAGCAACGAACGGGGTGACAGCGCCACCACCACCCGGGGCAGGCGCAACGCAGTGCGGCCCGAGGCATCCAGCAGCGCGACATCAGACAGCTCGATGGACGGGATCAGCCCCTCGGTGCGGGCCACGATGGCGCCGATCTGCACGGGAACCCCCAATACCCGTGCGGCCTGCGCCTGCAACTGTGGGCGGAAATCACCGATTCGCGGCACAATCCAGCCATGAAGAGCCCCCCATGCGATGGTCAGCAACAGCCAGAAGGCGAGCAACAAGCCCAGCGACCACCGTGCAAAACCTGCGACTATTTTCAGCAGGCGTGAGGGGTGCGAGGTGGGATCGATCATGGTGAGATGGAAAGTGGCAGGAATTATGACCCGCAGCCCTGGCGTGGGTTCACTCGTGACCCGAGTGCCCAGTGAGCTTTTGTATGCCGTCGGGCCCGCAGACCAGCACCCCGCTTCCCGTCCAACATCCGGCTGTGGCTGCCATGCATCCTTCTCTGTCTGACCCCCGCTGCCATCAGCCCCTGCCCGAGGGACCTCTGGCCGAGCATTCCCGCTTCTACCAGCGCCTGCACCGCCGCTACGCCAACGACCTGCCGCTGCTGCCACCCGGTGTTCCGGTGCTTGCGACCATGGAGCAGGCCTACGACGCTCTGTGCGCGCGTGGCTGCGACACCGGGACCGCGCTGCGGGTGCTGCGCCAGCTGGTCATGGAACGACTGATCCAGCTGGACTGCGAAGCGCAAACACCGCTGGCCGACATCACCCGGGCCGTGACCGAACTGGCCGAGCTGGCCCTGGACCGCGCCTGCCAGCAGGCGCGCCGCGAGCTGGACGAACGCCATGGTGCCCCGCGCGGCCCACAGGGCCAGCCCGTGCAGCTGTGGATCATCGGCATGGGCAAACTGGGCGCCCGCGAGCTCAATGTCTCGAGCGACATCGACCTCATCTATGTGTATGAGCACGATGGCGAAACCGCCGGCATGCCCGATGGCCGGGGCCGCATCTCTAACCACGAATACTTTGCGCGCGCCGTCAAGGCCATCTACAGCCTGGTGGGCGACACCACCGAGCATGGCTTTGTCTTCCGGGTGGACCTGGCCCTGCGGCCCAACGGCAACTCGGGCCCCGCATCGGTGTCCCTGGCCGCGCTGGAGGAATACCTGCAGGTGCAGGGCCGCGAATGGGAGCGTTTTGCCTGGCTCAAAAGCCGCGTGGTGGCCCCCCGCGAGTGCATCGGCCGCCCCGAGGTGCAGGCCCTGCGCGGCGTGGTGCTGCCGTTTGTGTTTCGCCGTTACCTGGACTACAGCGTGTTCGATGCGCTGCGCTCGCTGCACAGCCAGATCCGGGACCATGCGTCCAAACGCAGCGCCGGGCACCCCGAGCGTGCCAACGACGTCAAGCTCTCGCGCGGCGGCATCCGCGAGATCGAATTCACCGTGCAGCTGCTGCAGGTGGTGCGCGGCGGGCAGTTCCCCGAGCTGCGCCGCCGCCCCACGCTCGATGCGCTGCAGCGCCTGGCCCATGCGGGCCTGATGCCGCAGGAAACCGCCGACGCGCTGGCCCGGGCCTATGTGTTCCTGCGACGGGTGGAGCACCGCATCCAGTACCTGGACGACCAGCAAACCCACGTGCTGCCCACGCGCGACGATGACCTGGCCTGGATCGCCAGCACCCTGGGCTACAAGGACTGCTGCGCCTTCCTGCACGAGCTGGACGCACACCGCGAGCTGGTGGCCCAGGAGTTCGACACCCTGCTGGGTGGCAACGGCAAAAAACAATGCAGTGGCGGTGGCTGTGGTGGCCCCCGGGCGGCGGCACCGCCGCCTCCAGAGCTGGAAGGCCTGCTGGAGCAACTGCCACCGGGCTTTCGCGAACGTGTGGCCGAGTGGCGCAACCACCCACGCGTGGCCGGGCTGCGTGACGAGGCGCGGGCCCGCCTGTTCCGCCTGGTGCAGCGCACGGCCCAGTGGCTCAAGGAAGGACGCGTCACCGAAGAGGCCACCGTGCGCCTAGCCAACTGGCTGGAGCCGCTGCTGCGGCGCGAAAGCTATCTGGCGCTGCTGCTGGAGCGGCCCTCGGTGCACGAGCAGCTGCTGCACCTGCTGGGCGCAGCCAAGTGGCCCGCGCGTTACCTGCTGCAGCACCCCGGTGTGATCGACGAACTGGTGGGCGATGCACTGTTGTCCGAACGTTTTTTGGTGGCCGACTTTGAACGCGAGCTGGGCATGCGCCTGGCATCGCTGCGCTCAACGGGCGAGGATGACGACGAAACCCTGCTCAACCTGCTGCGCCGTGCGCAGCATGCCGAGACCTTCCGCACCCTGGCACGCGATGTGGAGCGCCGCATCACCGTCGAGCAGGTGGCCGACGACCTGAGCGCGCTGGCCGACAGCGTGCTGCGCATCACCAGCCAGTGGTGCTGGAGCCGCCTCAAGAACCGCCACCGCGACGAGCCCCAGTTCGCCATCATTGGCTATGGCAAGCTGGGCGGCAAGGAGCTGGGCTACGGCAGCGACCTGGACATCGTCTTTGTATTTAATGACGACGACGAACGCGCCCCCGAGGTGTACGCGGCCTTTGTGCGCAAGCTCATCAACTGGCTCACCGTCAAGACGGGCGAGGGCGACCTGTACGAGATCGACACGGCCCTGCGGCCCAATGGCAACTCGGGCCTTCTGGTGACGAGCTTCGAGGCCTACGCCAACTACCAGCAGCAACGCGGCAGCAACACCGCCTGGACCTGGGAGCACCAGGCCATGACACGCGCGCGGTTCGTGATGGGCAGCGAGGCCTTGCGCGAGCGCTTTGACGCTGTGCGCGAGGCCGTCATCACCTCTGCCCGCGACCCGCTGGCGTTGAGGGGCGAGATCGTGACCATGCGCGAGCGGGTGCGCTCAGCCCACCCCACGCCCGCCGGTCGCTTCGACGTGAAGCACAGCCCGGGCGGCATGGTAGACGCCGAATTTGCCGTGCAGTACCTGGTGCTCTCGCAGTCTGCCGCCCACCCCGAATTGCGGGGCAACCTGGGCAACATTGCACTGCTGCAGCGGGCCGAGCAAGTGGGCCTGCTGCCCCCAGGCGTGGGCCACGCAGCCGCCGACGCCTACCGCGAACTGCGCCGTGTACAGCACGTGGCGCGGCTGGACGAGGCGCCCACCCAGGTCACGCCACCCGCACTGCAGACCGAGCGCGATGCCGTGCTGGCGCTGTGGTCGGCGGTCTTCGGCTCCGCAGCCCCATCGGCCTGATCGGCCGGGCGCACTGCGCAAGGGAAGGCCGACTTCTGGAGGGGTCGCCTTCCCCCTCCCCGCCATATATTGGGACGGTGCAAAACCTCCATCCCATCTGCCCGTCCCTCGCTGCAACCAACAGGTCAGCCCCGGCGGAAACACAGCCGAAACACCCCCGACATTTTTTGAAACAAAAATTTAATCAATCGTTTGATTAAATAGTGCTGTAATCCGGCTCCATGCCAGATTCAGCCCCCAAGCCAACCCGGCCTTCCATGCCCCCCCCACCGCCCACGGAAGGCGCACAGGCCCGCGCGCGGCTGCTACACGCCGCCTTGCGCCTCTTTGCCGAAAACGGCTTTGCCAAGGCGTCCATCCGCGACATTGCCCAGGCGGCGGGTGTCAACCCGGCGTCCATCAGCTACTACTTCGGCGACAAGAACGGGCTGTACCGCGCAGCGTTCACCGAGCCCATGGGCAGCCCCATCGCCGTGGATGCCTGGCCGGACACCTTGCCTGCGTTCATCGAGCTGCTGATCCAGAGCTTCATGCAGCCCCTGCACGAAGGCGACCTGGTCGAGCTGTGCATGCGCCTGCACTTTCGCGAAATGCTGGACCCCACCGGGCTGTGGCAGCAGGAGCTGGAGTGCGAGATCAAGCCTGCCCACGCCGCGCTCGTCGGCCTGCTGTGCAAGGAGTTCGGCCTGAAAACTGCCGATGACGATGTGCACCGCCTGGCCATGGCCATCACCGCCCTGGCGCTGCAGTACTACGTGGGCCGCGACGTGGTGCAGGCGGTGCGCCCCGGCCTCACCGCCACGCCGCGGGGGCTGGCCGCCACCACATCCCGGCTGGTGGACTTTGCCCAGTTCATGGTGGACGGGGAACGCCAGCGCCGCGCTATGGCCCGCGCGGCCGCCCCCGCCAAAAAAACCTCCTCTCCCCGTACCCCAGAGTGACTTGCACATGCGACTGATCTCACACAAACCCTTGTGGCTGGCGCTGGTCCTGCCACTGGTGGCCTGCTCCACCACCGCACCACCTGCGCAGGTATCGGCACCCGCACCTGCGGCCTGGAACGCACCCTTGCCGCACCAGGGCTCCCTCACGGGCATGGCCCGCTGGTGGACCCAGCTGCAAGACCCGCTGCTGGTCGAGCTGATCGACGCCGCCCAGGCCGTGAGCCCGGGCATCGCGCAGGCCCAGTCGCGCATTGCGCAGGCCCGCGCCACGCAGGTGGGCAGCCGGGCAGCGTTGCTGCCTTCACTCGACGCACAGGCCAGCGCCAGCCGGGGCTTCAATGACCAGCTGGCGCGCGTGGCGACCACCTCGCAGGCGGGGCTGCAGGCCAGCTGGGAGCTGGACCTGTTTGGCGCCAACCGCGCCGCCAAAACCGCTGCCGATGAGCGGCTGGCCGGCGCGCAGGCCCTGTGGCACGAGGCGCGCGTGAGCGTGGCAGCCGAGGTGGCGCAGCAGACTAGCAGCATCCGCACCTGCCTGGCCCAGCAACAGGTGGCCGAGCGCGATGCGCAGTCCCGTAGCGAAACGTCCCGCCTGTCGCAGCTGAGTGAACGTGCGGGCTTCACCGCGCCCGCCACGGCCGCACTGGCACGCGCCAGCGCCGCCGAGGCCCAGGCCCGTGCCTCGCAGCAACGCATGCAATGCGATGTAGAGGTCAAGGCCCTGGTGGCGCTCACCGGCTGGGAAGAACCCACGCTGCGCACCCGGTTGGCCCAGCCGGTGGCTGCGGCCCCGGACGCGTTATTCACCGTGGACGCACTGCCCGCCCAGGTGCTGACCCAGCGCCCTGACGTGTACAACGCCGAGCGCGAAGTGGCTGCCGCCAGTGCGGACGTCGCCAGCGCCCAGGCCCAGCGCTACCCACGTCTGACCCTCAGCGGCAGTGTGGGTGCAGCCCAGGTGCGCATGGGGGGCGTGACCACCGACCTGAACACCTGGACCATCGGCCCGCTGGCGCTCAGCGTGCCGATCTTTGACGGCGGCCGCCGCGCCGCGCAGACCGATGCGGCGCAGGCCCGCTACGACGAGGCCGCGTCGCAGTACCGCGCCAAGGTGCGCCAGGCCGTGAGCGAGGTCGAGCAAGCCCTGGTACGCCTGCAAAGCACGGCCGAGCGCAGCGCCAGCGCGCGCACGGCCGCCGAGGGCTACCGCGCATCGTTCGACGCGACCGAGGCGCGCTGGCGTGGTGGCCTGGCCAGTCTGGTGGAGCTGGAAGATGCCCGGCGCACAGCACTGGCCGCCGAGAACGCGCTGGTCGCGCTGCAACACGAGCGCCAGACCGCCTGGATAGCGCTGTACCGCGCCGCTGGCGGCGGATGGAAGCTATGAGACACGCCCCTGAGGCGCTTTGCGCCTTGTCTGCGCACCGCCAGTTTCGGACGCAGTGGGCGACGCCCAACACCATGCACAGCTGATATGAATTTTTCAGGACAGATGCACATGCAACACTCCTCTTTCTCCTTCAAGTTTTCCCCCACCGCCTTCGCCGTGATCGCCGCCTGCGTGCTGGCCACGGGCGGTGCACTGGTTTTCTCGGGCGCATCGCGTGCCGCCGATGAACCCAAGGCGGGTCAGCCCCGGCCTGCACTCACCGTCAGCACGGCGCAGCCACAGCGCATGCCGGTGCCGCTGCGCCTGGCAGCCAACGGCAACATCGCCGCGTGGCAAGAGGCGAGTATTGGGGCCGAGAGCAACGGCCTGCGCCTGACCGAGGTGCGTGTGAACGTGGGCGATATGGTCAAGGCCGGGCAGGTGCTGGCCACCTTCTCGGCCGACACGGTGCTGGCCGATGTGGCCCAGAGCCGCGCCAGCCTGCTCGAAGCCCAGGCCAATGCGGCCGAGGCCTCCGCCAATGCCGACCGCGCCCGCTCGTTGCAAGCCACGGGCGCACTCAGCCAGCAGCAGATCCAGCAGTTCACCACGGCTGAGCAAACCGCCCAGGCCCGCGTGGAAGCGTCCAAGGCCGCGCTGAACGCGCAGCAGCTGCGCCTCAAATACACGCAGGTGGTGGCGCCTGACAGCGGCGTGATCTCGGCCCGCACGGCCACCGTGGGCGCGGTGGTGGGGGCAGGCACGGAGCTGTTCCGCATGGTGCGCAAGGGCCGCCTGGAGTGGCGCGCCGAGGTCACGTCCACCGAGCTGCGGCGCGTTCAGCCCGGAGCCAAGGTCAGCGTTACGGCTGCCAGCGGCGCCGCGGCCGAGGGCACCGTGCGCATGGTCGCACCCACGGTGGACCCGCAAACGCGCAATGCGCTGGTCTACGTGGACCTGCCCGCCAACACCGACTTCCGCGCCGGGATGTTTGCGCGGGGCGAGTTCGCACTGGGCAGCAGCGACGCACTCACCGTGCCACAAGAGGCGCTGGTGGTGCGCGACGGGTTCTCGTACGTGTTTGTGGTGGGCGGAGACCAGCGCGTGCAGATGCGCAAGGTCCAGACCGGCCGCCGCGTGGCCGACCGGGTCGAGGTGCTGTCGGGCCTGGACGCTGGAGCCTCCGTCGCTGTGCGCGGTGCGGGCTTTTTGAACGATGGCGACCTGGTGCGCGTGGCGGCCCCTGCGGCGGCGCCAGCGGCTGGCAAGCAGTCCTCCAGCCAGCATTTCATGCAAAAAGTGCCTGTAGCGCTAGTGAATCATGCGCAAACGGCTATCAATTAAGGAGCATTCCACATGAATGTGTCCACCTGGTCCATCAAGAACCCCATACCGGCGCTGATGCTGTTTGTGCTGCTGACCTTCGGCGGCCTGCTGTCCTTCAACGCCATGAAGGTGCAGAACTTTCCCGACATCGACCTGCCCACGATCTCCGTGACCGTGGCGCTGCCGGGCGCCTCGCCCGCGCAGCTGGAGAACGACGTGGCGCGCAAGATCGAGAACAGCATCGCCACGCTGCAGGGCCTCAAGCACATCTACACCAAGGTGCAGGACGGCGGCGCCACCATCACCGCCGAGTTCCGGCTGGAGAAGCCCACGCAGGAGGCGCTGGACGACGCGCGCTCCGCCGTGGCCCGTGTGCGCGGCGACCTGCCGGGCGACGTGCGCGACCCCATCGTGACCAAGATGGACCTGGCCGCGCAGCCCGTGCTGGCCTTCACCATCGCGTCGGCCCGCATGGACGACGAGGCGCTGTCCTGGTTTGTGGACGATGCCGTGGCCAAGAAGCTGCTCACCGTGCGCGGCGTGGGCGCCGTCAACCGCGTGGGCGGTGTGCAGCGCGAGGTGCATGTGGCACTCGACCCGGTCAAGCTGCAGTCCCTGGGCGCCACGGCGGCCGATGTGTCGCGCCAGCTGCGGCTGGTGCAGACGGAGAGTGCCGGCGGACGCACCGACCTGGGCGGCAGCGAGCAGCCGGTGCGCACGCTGGCCACGGTGCAGTCGGCGCAGGAGCTGGCGGGCCTGACGCTGGCACTGTCGGACGGCCGCCACGTGCGGCTGGACCAGGTGGCCACGGTGACAGACACCATCGCCGAGCCCCGCGCGCTGGCCCTGCTCAACGGCAAGCCGGTGGTGGGCTTCGAGGTGGCCCGCAGCAAGGGCGCGAGCGAAGTGGAAGTGGGCGCTGCCGTGCAGGCGGCCCTGCAAGAGATGCGCGCGCAGCACCCGGACCTGGAAATCACCGAGGCCTTCAACTTCGTGCAGCCCGTGCAGGAGGAATACGACGGCTCCATGCACCTGCTGTACGAAGGCGCGCTGCTAGCCGTGCTGGTGGTGTGGCTGTTCCTGCGCGACTGGCGCGCCACGTTTGTGTCGGCCGTGGCGCTGCCGCTGTCGGTGATCCCGGCGTTCATCGGCATGTACTGGCTGGGCTTCTCGATCAACGTGATCACGCTACTGGCGCTGTCGCTGGTGGTGGGCATCCTGGTGGACGACGCCATCGTGGAAGTCGAGAACATCGTGCGCCACCTGCGCATGGGCAAGACGCCCTACCAGGCGGCCATGGAGGCGGCCGACGAGATCGGCCTGGCCGTGATCGCCACCACCTTCACGCTGATCGCGGTGTTTCTGCCTACGGCGTTCATGAGCGGCATTGCGGGCAAGTTCTTCAAGCAGTTTGGCTGGACGGCGTCGCTCGCGGTGTTTGCCAGCCTGGTGGTGGCGCGCCTGCTCACGCCCATGATGGCGGCCTACATCCTCAAGCCCATCGTGGGCAACCACAAGGACCCGCGCTGGATGACGGTGTACCTGCGCTGGGCCGCGTGGTGCATCAAGCACCGGTGGATGACCTTCATTGCCACGGCGGCCTTTTTCATCGGCTCGCTGGCGCTGATCCCGCTGCTGCCTACGGGCTTCATCCCGCCTGACGACAACTCGCAGACCCAGGTGTACCTGGAGCTGCCACCCGGCGCCACGCTGGCGCAGACACGTGCCGTGGCAGAAGACGCGCGGCAGCGCATCGCCAAGGTGGAGCATGTGCAAAGTGTGTACACCACCATCGGCGGCGGCTCGGCCGGCACTGACCCCTTTATGGGCGGCGCCAGCACCGAAACGCGCAAAGCCACGCTGACCATCTTGCTGTCCGAGCGCGGCGACCGTCCGCGCAAGCAGGGTATCGAGAACCAGATCCGCGCCGCGCTGGAGACGCTGCCTGGCGTGCGCAGCAAGGTGGGCCTGGGCGGCTCGGGCGAGAAGTACGTGCTGGTGCTCACAGGCGACGACCCGCAGGCGCTGACCACGGCCGCATTGGCGGTCGAGAAAGACCTGCGCACCATCCCCGGCCTGGGCAGCATCTCGTCCACCGCCAGCCTCGTGCGCTCCGAAATTGCCGTGCGCCCCGACTTTGCGCGCGCCGCCGACCTGGGCGTGACCAGCAGCGCGATTGCCGAAACGCTGCGCATTGCCACCGTGGGCGACTACGACGTGTCGCTGCCCAAGCTCAACCTGGCCGCGCGCCAGGTGCCCATCGTCGTCAAGCTGCAGGACGATGCGCGCAAGGACCTGTCGCTGCTGGAACGCCTGCCGGTGCCCGGCGCCAAGGGCCCGGTGATGCTGGGCCAGGTGGCCACGCTGGAGTTCAGCGGCGGACCGGCCGTGGTGGACCGCTACGACCGCGCGCGCAACGTGAACTTCGAGATCGAACTCTCGGGCCAGCCGCTGGGCGACGTGACCAAGGCGGTGGAAGCGCTGCCCTCCATCCAGAACCTGCCAGCCGGCGTGCGCCAGATCACCATTGGCGATGCCGAGATGATGGGCGAGCTGTTTGCCAGCTTTGGCCTGGCCATGCTCACCGGCGTGCTGTGCATCTACATCGTGCTGGTGCTGCTGTTCAAGGACTTCCTGCACCCGGTGACCATCCTGGCGGCGCTGCCGCTGTCGCTGGGCGGCGCGTTTGTGGGGCTGCTGATTGCGCAGAAGAGCTTCTCGATGCCCTCGCTCATCGGGCTGATCATGCTCATGGGCATTGCCACCAAGAACTCCATCCTGCTGGTGGAGTACGCCATCCTGGCGCGGCGCGAGCATGGCATGACGCGCTTTGAGGCGCTGATCGACGCCTGCCATAAGCGTGCACGCCCCATCATCATGACCACGCTGGCCATGGGCGCGGGCATGCTGCCCATCGCCATCGGCCTGGGTGCTGCGGACGCGAGCTTTCGCTCGCCGATGGCGGTGGCGGTGATTGGCGGGCTCATCACCTCCACGCTGCTGAGCCTCCTGGTGATTCCGGCAGTGTTTACTGGGGTGGACGACCTGGGCCAAGGGTTCGGCCGGCTGGCCCGCCGCCTGCGCGGGGGGCGCCATGCCCCGGGCGAACCGGCGGCCCCCACAGCCAAAGCCACAGCCACAGCCACGGCGCAACCAGCACCTCTCCCTCTGCCCCCTGACGCCAAGTCTTGGCGCGCCCCCCCGGCGTGAGCCCAAAAAGCAGGGCAATCACGGGGGTCGCGCGGGCTTTGGCGGGAGGTAGCCGTCGGATAATGCAACGCGCACCATGAACCTCGTCAGCCTCAACATCGAATCCATCCAGCTGGGCCATCCCCTGCCTTTTGTGCTGCGGGGGGCCGACGGCGTGTTGCTGGCGCAAAAGGGCTATGTGATCCGCACCCGCGACGAACTGGCCAAGCTGGTCGAACGCGGGCGCGAGCTGTGTGTGGACACCGACGAATCCGGCGGCAGCCACCGCGCCTACCTGGCGCAGCTGCAGCGCATGCTGATCGCCGACACCAACCTGGGCGAGATCGCCGCCATGAAGATGACGGCCGGCGAGCAGGCCGCCGCAGCGGCCGCTGCGCGTGCGGGCAAAACCCTGCCCGACTGGCCCGAGCTGCAGTTGCGCGCTACGCAGCTGCTGCGCGCCCCGTCGCCCAGCGACTTTGGCGGTCGGTTTCAGGCCCTGCACGACGAGCTGGTGCGCCATTGCGAACAGACGCCCGACGCCACGCTGCTGGCACTGATCTATCTCTCGGCCCAGGAAACGCGCATGTACAGCGCCACGCATTCCATGCTGGTCAGCTGCGTGTGCATGGTGGTGGCCCGCGAGATGCTGCGCTGGCCCAGCGGCCGGGTGCAGCAATTGGGGCACGCAGCGCTGAGCATGAACATCGCCATGACCGAGCTGCAGGACCAGTTGGTGCTGCAGACCCAGCCCCTCACCGCGACCCAGATTGCCGCCGTGGAAGACCACGCGGCGCGGTCCGAGGCGCTGCTGCGCCATCTGGGCGTGGCCGACCCGGTGTGGCTGGAGGCCGTGCGCTGCCACCACCACCGCACGCCCGGGCCGCTGGGCAAAAAGACCGAAGCCCAGCAAATGGCCCGCCTGCTGCAGCGCGCCGACATTTTTGGCGCCCGCCTGGCCCCCCGCGCCGCACGGCTGCCCATGCCTGTCACTGCCGCCATGCAGGCCAGCTACTACGACGAAGAGCACCAGGTGGACGAGGCCGGAGCCGCCCTCGTCAAGACCCTGGGCGTCTATCCCCCCGGTGCCTTTGTGCGCCTGGCCAGCCGTGAAGTGGGCGTGGTCATCCGCCGGGGCACCACCGCCACCACCCCTCGCGTGGCCGTGGTGACCAACCGCGACGGCATGGCCACGGGCGAGCCCATTCCCCGCGATACGGGCATGCCGCCCTGGAAGGTCACCGGTGTGGTGGCTTTCAAGGACGTGCGGGTCAACCTGTCGCTGGACCGCCTGCTGCAGATGGTCTGACGCCTGGGAGGGCGCTGCGAGCCCCCCGGTTCTGCGTGCCGCCGCTGTCTGCGGCGGACAACACATCCCCTGTTTTGGGCATTGAGCGGCCCCTCATGCCTTGCTCCTGGTGCCTAGTGCCTGGCACCGGGTCTGACGCCGCGCTCGCCCCTGTCCCTGCCGGGTGAACGTCCGACGCCGTTTGGGCTGCACGGCCGTTTTGGGCCTCCTCACCCCGTTGCTTCCGAAATCTGAATCCAAATGCGTTCGCACCACGTAAACCATTCAGTACAAATAAAAACTCATGTGGACAAAAAATGATGAAATGGTTAAATTGGCCGCACTCACTGCCCAAAGTCCTATGAACCGCCTTACAAGACTCCTCTCGACAGCCACCGCGCTGGCGGCCTGGCTGCTGCTGGCGCCCGCCGCCCAAGCGGCCGATGCGCCTGCAGCGTGCCCGGCCACGCTGCAGCACACCTTTCCGCGCCTGCAGGACGAAAAGCCGCAGTCGCTTTGCCAGTACAGCGGAAAAGTGGTTCTGGTGGTCAACACGGCCAGCTTCTGTGGCTTTACCGGCCAGTACAAGGGACTGGAAGAGCTGTATGCCCGCTACAAGGACAAGGGGCTGGTGGTGCTGGGCTTCCCGTCCAACGACTTTGCCCAGGAAAAGGGCAGCAACAAGGAAATCGCCGACTTCTGCGAAAACACCTTCGGGGTGAAATTTCCCATGTTTGCCAAAAGCAGCGTGAAGGGCCCGGAGGCCTCGCCGCTGTACCAGCAACTGGCGCAGCTGTCGGGCACGGCGCCCCGCTGGAACTTCCACAAATACCTGCTGGGCCGCGACGGCAAGCTGGTGGACAACTACTCCAGCCTGACCGGGCCGGACAACAAGGGCCTGGTGCGTGCCATCGAACAGCAGCTCGCCATGCCCACACCCCGGTGAGCGCAATGACTTCTTTACATTTTTTGAAAAAAAATACAGGAGGCCTCTGGAACTTCGCCGGGGCGGCCTCACTCTATCCATTGCGCAAGACGATTGCGCAGCGTACAGTTTTAATGTTGCGAAGCCTTTCGGGCCCCTGGGTTCCGACTGACCTCCTGGAGCGCTTCTCCTCCCTCCCTCTCTTATTCGTTTCGGGACGCTTCGCAACCTTTTTATTCCGTGCACCGGCCAGAGGGAGCCGGTCATGAAAATCGCCATCATCGGCTCCGGCATCTCCGGGCTTTCCGTCGCGCACCAGCTGCGCGGCCAGGCGGACATCACGCTGTTTGAGGCGGGCGACTACTTCGGCGGTCACACCCACACCGTCGATGTCACTCTGCCCGATGCGTCAGGCACCCCGGTCACCCACGGCGTGGACACCGGCTTTCTGGTGTTCAACGAGCGCACCTACCCCCACCTGATCCGCCTGCTGGCCGAGCTGGGCGTCGAGACCGCCAAGTCGGACATGTCGTTCTCAGTGCAGGTGCCCGCAGCACTGGGCGGCGGCCGCGCGCTCGAATGGAGCGGCACCAACCTCAGCACCGTGTTTGCCCAGCGCTCCAACCTGATCAACCCGCGCTTTCTGGGCATGCTGCGCGACCTGCTGCGCTTCAACAAGCTCTGCACGCGCATTGCCGACAAGCAGGCCGAGGCAGCGCTGATGCAGCCCCTGGGCGACTTCTTGCGCGAGCACCGCTTTGGCGACGCCTTCCGCGATTGGTACTTCTTGCCCATGCTGGGTTGCATCTGGAGCTGCCCCACCGACCAGATGCTGAAGTTCCCCGTGGCCACCATGATCCGGTTTTGCCACAACCATGGGCTCATCCAGGTGAGCAACCGCCCCCAGTGGTGGACGGTGTCTGGCGGTGCGCGCCATTACGTGGACAAGATCGTGGCGGGCATTGCCGACAAGCGCCTGAACACCCCCGTGCGCCGCATCGAGCGCGATGCCGCCGGGGTGCGCGTGGTGACCGCAGGCCACACCGAACACTTTGACCAGGTGGTGCTGGCCACCCATTCGGACCAGTCGCTCGCGCTGCTGGCCCAGCCTTCGACGCAGGAGCGCGCCGTGCTCGGCTCCATCCGCTACCAGGCCAACCGCGCCGTGTTGCACACCGATACGTCCGTGCTGCCGGCGCGCCGCGCCGCCTGGGCTGCGTGGAACTACGAGCGCGCCCAGCAACGCAGCCGGGAGTCGGCCCGCGTGTGCCTGCACTACCTCATCAACCAGCTGCAGCCCGTGCCCTTTGCGCAGCCCGTGGTGGTGTCACTGAACCCGGTGCGCGACATAGCGCCCGAACACGTGATCGGCAGCTACGACTACGCCCACCCCGTGTTTGACATGGCCGCCATCCGCGCGCAGCAGCAGGTGGGCAAGCTGCAAGGGCAGCAGCACACCTGGTTCTGCGGCGCCTGGACGGGCTACGGCTTCCACGAAGACGGCCTCAAATCGGGCCTGGCCGTGGCCGAGCAATTGCTGGCAGCCCTGCCAGCCCCCCTGGCGGAGGCTGCGTGAGCCACGCGCCGGCCCCCACCGCAGCGCCCCTGATCGGCTTCGGCCAGGTGCGCCACACGCGGCTGCGGCCCCGGCGGCATGCGTTCGCCTACCCCACGTTTTTCCTGATGCTGCCGATGCGCAGCTTGCCCGGCATGCGTGGTGAGCTGGCTGTGAACCGGCGTGGCGCCATCAGCTTCCATGATGCGGACCACGGCGACGGCCGCAGCGCCGCGCAGGGCGGGGCGCTGGCCTGGCTGGACGAGTTGCTGCGCACCGAAGGCATCACCGACGCCACAGGTGAGGTGTGGCTGCACTGCTACCCCCGTGTGCTGGGCTACACCTTCAAACCCGTGAGCTTCTGGTACTGCCACCGTGCCGATGGCCACCTGCGCGCCATCGTGGTGGAAGTGAACAACACCTTTGGCGAGCGCCACTGCTACCTGCTGGATGCGCCGCAGTACGGCGTGGAACAGCAGGCACGCAAGGTGTTCCACGTGTCGCCGTTCTGCGAGGTGAGCGGCGGTTACCGCTTTCGTTTCATGCGCACCGAGGCCGGTGCACAGGACGCAGGCCGCACCGTGGTGCGCATCGACCACGACGACGACACCGGCCCGCTCATCCAGACCAGCGTGAGCGGCACCCTGCAGGCCATCACCGCACAGACCCTGCGCCAGGCGCTCTGGGGCTACCCCGCCATGACGCTGGCCATCATTGCCCGCATCCACTGGCACGCGCTGCAGCTGTGGCTCAAGCGCGTGCGTTTCCATCGCAAGCCCGAGGCGCCTGCCTCCATCGTGACCCGTTGATCTCCATGTCGTTCCAGCCCCGCGAGACCGCCGCCATGAACTCCACCACCGCCACCCGCTCCGACCGCAACGCGCAGGCCCTGCCCGCAGGCACTCCGGCAGCCGCCCGCACCGCGCTCAGGCTGCTGCAGCGCCTGCAGCACGGTCACCTCACGGTGCAGTTGCCTGACGGCACCCTGCAGCACTTCGGGCACGGCGATGGCCCGTCGGCGGCGATCACGCTCAAGAACTGGAATGTCTGCAGCGCCGCGCTCAAGTCGGGCGACATCGGCTTTGCCGAGAGCTACATCGCGGGCGACTGGACCACCCCGCACCTGACCGATCTGCTCAAGCTCTTCATCGCCAACCGCCAGCAGGTGGAAGGCGTGATCTACGGCACCTGGGCCGGCCGCCTGCTGTACCGCATCAAGCACCTGCTCAACCGCAACACCCGCGCCAACAGCCAGAAGAACATCCACGCCCACTACGACCTGGGCAACGCGTTCTACGAACTCTGGCTGGACGACACGATGAACTACTCGTCCGCCTGGTTCGAAGGCGATGCAGGCGGCGACATGCGCGCTGCCCAGCACGCCAAGGTGCGGCGCGCGTTGCGCATGGCCGGTGTGCAGCCAAATTCCCGGGTGCTGGAGATCGGCTGTGGCTGGGGCGCGCTGGCCGAGATGGCGACCGTCGAATTCGGCGCCCACCTGACGGGCGTGACACTCTCCACCGAGCAGCTCGCCTTCGCGCAAAAGCGCATGGCGCAGCAAGGGGTGGCCGAGCACGCCGACCTGCGCCTGCAGGACTACCGCGACATCCAGGACGGCCCGTACGACGCCATCTGCTCCATCGAGATGGTCGAGGCCGTGGGCCGCGAATACTGGCCCACCTACTTCCAGTCGGTGAACCGCTTGCTCAAGCCCGGCGGCCGGGCCTGCATCCAGAGCATCGTCATCGACGACAGCCTGTTCGAGCGCTACATCAGCTCCACGGATTTCATCCAGCAGTACATCTTCCCGGGTGGCTGCCTGCCGTGTCCGCGCGAGTTCCGCCGCGAAGCCGAGGCGGCAGGTCTGCGCGTGGTCGACGAGTTTGCGTTTGGCCAGGACTACGCCGAAACCCTCAAGCGGTGGCGCGAGCGCTTCCTGGCGCAGCGCACGCAGATCCTGCAGCTGGGCTTTGACGAGCGCTTCATGCACATCTGGGAGTTCTACCTGGCGTATTGCGAGGCGGCGTTTGCGATGAGCAACATCGACCTGGTGCAGTACACCCTGGCCAAGGACTGATGATTGCTATGAAAAATATAGCTGCTACCGCAATATTCACCAGCGCATTGATGGCTTTTGGCCCTCAAACCGCGCTGGCGCAGGTTGCAGAGGCCAGCGCAGCCGCCGCAGCCCCGCTGTCGGGGGCCCGCCTGGTCGGCCAGGGCGTGCTGCGGTTTCTGGGGTTTGAGATCTACCGTGCGCGGCTGTGGGTGCAGCCCGGCTTTGATGCCGACAACTACGCCGCCCACCCCCTGGCGCTGGAGCTGACCTACCACCGCGATTTTTCGGCCGAGGCGATTGCCAAGCGCTCCATCGAAGAGATGCGCCGCGTGGGCAGCTTCACGCCGCAACAGGCCGCGCGCTGGCAGCAGGCACTGACCGCCGCGCTGCCGGATGTGAAGGCCGGCGACCGGCTGCTGGGCCTGTACCAGCCCGGCACGGGCGCCGTGTTCAAGATGGGCGGGCGGGTGGTGGGCGAAGTGCCTGACGCCGAGTTCTCGCGCCTGTTCTTCGGCATCTGGCTGTCGCCGCAGACCTCCGAACCCGGACTGCGGCAAGAGCTGATCGCGGCCACCCGCACTGCGGGACAAGGGCAGCAATGACCTCCACCACGCCCATGCGCGCCAGCCAAGGCTTGGCCTATGGGCTGCTGGGCCTGCCGCTGGCTTTTGTGGCGCTGCCGCTGTACGTGCTGCTGCCCAATCACTACGCCCGCGAGTTCGGCATGCCGCTGGCCACGCTGGGCTCGGTGCTGCTGGCGGCGCGGCTGTTCGACGCGGTGTCCGACCCGCTGCTGGGGCGCCTGTCCGACTACCTGTTCGGCCGTTCGGTGCGCGCCGTGCTGGTGGTGGGCGCGGTGTCGGCCGTGGTGCTGGCACTGGGGCTGACCAGCCTGTTCTTTCCGTGGGTGCGTGGGGCGGATGCATTGATTGCCTGGGCGCTGGTGGCACTGCTCATCACCTACACGGCCTATAGCCAGCTGGGCATTGCGCACCAGTCTTGGGGCGCACGGCTGGGCGGCGATGAGCTGCAGCGCGGCCGCATCGTGGCCTGGCGTGAGGGCGCCGCGCTGGTGGGCGTGGTGCTGGCTTCGGTGCTGCCCGCGCTGCTGGGCCTGCCCGTGATGCTCAGTGTGTTTGCCCTCACCCTGCTGCTGGGCTGGTGGGCGTGGACCAGAGCCCCACGCCCCGCAGACCATGCTGAGGCCGTGGCAGGCGTGTACCGCCCGGCACAGCGCGCCAGCCTGTGGCGGCCCTGGGGACGGGCTGCCTTTCGCCGCCTGCTGGCCGTGTTCATGCTCAACGGCATCGCCAGTGCCATCCCGGCCACGCTGGTGCTGTTCTTCATCCAGGACCGCCTGCAGGCCCCGCCTGCGCAGGAGCCCATGTTCCTCGCAGCCTATTTTGTCTGTGCGGCGCTGTCCATCCCGCTGTGGCTGCGTGCCGTGGCGCGCTGGGGCCTGGCGCGCACCTGGCTGGCGGGCATGCTGCTGGCGATTGCCGTGTTTGTGTGGACGGCGTTTCTGGGCGCGGGTGATGTGTTGCCGTTCCTCCTGGTCTGCGCGCTGTCAGGCGTGGCCCTGGGCACGGACCTGGCCCTGCCCAGCGCCCTGCTGGCGGGCGTGATCGCGGCCGAGGGCGACAGCGGCCAGCACGAGGGCGCGTACTTCGGCTGGTGGAACTTTGCCACCAAGCTCAACCTGGCCCTGGCCGCAGGCCTGGCGCTGCCTCTGCTGGGCTGGTTGGGCTACACGCCGGGCACGCGCAGCGATGACGGCCTGCAGACACTGGGCCTGGCCTACGCCGTGCTGCCCTGCGCGCTCAAGCTGGCGGCAGCGGCAGCGCTGTACGTCCTTTTTCTGCGGCACCCACGCGGTGCGGCGATGGCTGGAACCTGACACCCATACCCCCAAGGCACAACCCATGATGCAAAGACGCCTCCTCCTCTCCGCCGCTGTGGCTGCGCCCGTAGTGCTGTCCGGCTGCGCCAGCCAGAACCTCGATGGCTACGCCACCGAGAAACCGGTGCTGGACTTGGCCCAGTATTTCAACGGCAAGATCGACGCCTACGGCATCTTCCAGGACCGCAGCGGCCAGATCGTCAAACGCTTCACCGTGGTGATGGACTGCACATGGAAAGGCAACGAAGGCGTGCTCGACGAAGCCTTCACCTACTCCGACGGCACCACGCAGCGCCGCATCTGGCGGCTGACGAAGCATGCCGACGGCCGTTACACCGGCACCGCCGACGATGTGGTGGGCGTGGCCAACGGCCAGACGCGCGGCAACGCCTTCCGCTGGAACTACACGCTGGCCCTGCCGGTGGATGGCAAGGTCTACAACGTGGACCTGGACGACTGGATGTACCTCATCGACGACCGGGTGATGCTCAACCGCGCCACCATGACCAAGTTCGGCGTGCGCCTGGGCGAGATCACGCTGTCCTTCACCAAACGCGCACCATGAGCCTCAACCCTCCCTTGCGCGACTGGCAGGGTCGCCGTGCCTGGCTCATCGGGGCCAGCAGTGGCATTGGCCGGGCCACCGCAGCCGCGCTGCATGCGCGCGGTGCGCAGGTCATCGTGTCGGCGCGCAGCGGTGATGCACTGAACGCCTTTGTTGTGCAGCACCCCGGCAGCATGGCGCTGGCTTTTGACACTGCCGAACCGGCACAGGTGCAGGCCGCCGCAGCGCAGGTGCTCGCGGGAGGGGCGCCCGACCTGGTGTGCTACTGCGCGGGCTACTACCGCGACATGCGCGCCACCGACTTCGATCTGGCCGTGATGCTGCGCCATGAGCAGATCAACTACAACGGCGTGCTGCACGTGCTGGCCGCCGTGTTGCCCGCCATGCTGGCCGCAGCGGAGGCCGGGCGCCCAGGCCACGTGAGCCTGATCAGCAGCGTGGCAGGCTTTCGCGGCCTGCCCAAGAGCCTGGCCTATGGACCCACCAAGGCGGCCCTCATCAACCTGGCCGAGGCGCTGTACCTGGACCTGCACGACCTGGGCATGGGCGTGAGCGTGATCAACCCTGGTTTTGTGGCTACGCCACTCACGGCGGGCAACGACTTCACCATGCCTGCCCTCATCTCACCCGAAGCAGCAGCGGCGGCCATCGTGCAGGGCTGGGAGCGGGGGCATTTCGACATCCACTTCCCCAAGCGTTTCACACGCGTGATGAAGCTGCTGCGGCTGTTGCCGTACCGTTGGTATTTCCCCGCCGTTCGCCGCTTCACAGGCCTTTGACTTTTGCGATGCAGCCCCCGAACACATCCCCATCCACCGAAGAAGCCGTCACGCGCGTTGTCGCGTTCTTTGAAAACCTCTCGCCTGCCGACATAGCGGCCATTGGCCAGTTCTACGCACCACAGGCGCGCTTCAAGGACCCCTTCAACGAGGTGCAGGGCGTGCCTGCCATCCAGGCCATTTTTGCCCACATGTTCGAGGCGCTGGAGCAGCCGCGTTTTGTGGTCACCGGCCGGGTGGTGCAGGGCACGCAGTGCTTCTTGACCTGGGACTTCCTGTTCGCGTTCAAGGACTTTCACAAGGGCGTGACGCAGACGGTGCGTGGTGCCTCGCACCTGGTGCTGGACGAACAGGGTCGGGTGACGCTGCACCGCGACTACTGGGATGCGGCCGAAGAGCTGTACGAAAAGCTGCCCGTGGTGGGCGCACTGATGCGCTGGCTCAAAAAGCGCGCCAACAGCTAAGTATCCTCCGCACGCATCGAGCGGTATATGGGCGCTACGGATCGGGATGATCTGCTAGGCGCAAAACGCAGCACTAGCTGTCGCTATTGCGAGGTGTTGCAACACCGCAGGCTGCCCGAGACCGCAGATGCACACGGCGCGGTGATTCGTGCAGCGGGTCCCCGGGGCCTGTTCACCCTCTTCACCCCACTGCCCGGATGCGCGAATGCCCGGGCAAGGGCACTGCGCGTTGCAACACGCCTTCGGCCAGCCACAGCGCACTGTTCCACGCCCGTTGCGCCACATAGGGCAGAGGCAGCTGCTGGTAGTCGTCGTTGAAGACCTCAAAGCTGTAATCGCCCTGGTAGCCCATGCCGTCCAGCGTGCGTACCAGTTCGGCCAGCGCCTTGCTGTGCACGCCTTCGCCAGGGAACACGCGAAAGTGCCGTGCGGTCTCGATGCGCTCTTGCACTGTGCGCGTTTCCTGCCACATGAAGTCGGACAGCTGCACGAGGTAGATCTTGGCGGGGTCCACGTCCTCCAGCGCCGCGAGCGGCGTGCTGGTGGCGAACTGGTGGTACGAATCAATGGCCAGCCCGAGGTTGGGGCAATCGGCCTGTTCCACGGCGGCCCAGGCCTGGTGCACCTCATTGATGTGGCGGCCCCAGGAGAGGCCCTCAAACGCCACGCGGATGCCATGGGGCAGCGCCAGCAGGGCCAGCTTGCGCAGGTCGCGCGCAATCGCATCGGCGTCAGACGTGGCGTGCGCAGACGTGGAGCTGCATGCCAGCAGCACGGGCGCGCCCAGGTCACGCGCCATCAGGATCATCTGCTTGGCGATGTCCACCTTGTAGCTGTGCAGATGGCCCGACAAGCCTTCAAAATCGCGCAGCACCTGGAAGCCCGTCACCCGCAGGCCGCTGCTGCGCACGGCATGCACGGCGGCCTCGATGCCTTCGGGGTGGCCCACGATGTCGCGTGCGGCCAGCATGATCTGGCCAAATCCGGCGGCCTTGACGGCGGCGAGCTTGGCCTCCAGCGGGCCGGCCAGGCTGATGGTGTCCATGCCAAAGTCGGCGACGTTGCGTTGCATGGTGGATGTGCGCATGGGGCAGTCTCCAGGCTCAGCGTGCGTCCAGCACCAGTTCGAAGCTGGGTGCTCCGGCATCTGCGCGGGTGAGGGCGCCGCGCGTGCCCGTGTGCACGCCGGTGGGGGACTCGACGAAGTCCACGCCGCGCTCGCGCAGCGCTTGCACCGTGGCCAGCACGTCGGGCGCGCCAAAGGCCACACGTTGCAGCAACTCTTCGGGGTCGGCTTCCAGCGCATCGACCAGCGGTTCGATGAGCTGCCAATGCAGCGTGCCACAGGGGCTGGCCAGGATGCGGCCGTGGGTGAGCACGCCAAACGACTGGTCCGGTGCCAGCTCGGCGAAGCCAAACAGTTCCCTGTAGAAGTGGATCCAGTCCTCCCCACGGCCCAGGCCGATGTACTGCACCACGCCAAACAGGTGCAGGCCCTGCAACGCGGGCGGGCGCTGGTTGACGGTGGGGATGGGCACAAAGTCCACGTCGTAGATGGAGAACTCCTTCCAGCGGTCGACAAAGTAGATGCGGCTGGCACCCACCCCGTGGATGGCGGGGATGTTCAGCTCCATCACCTCGACCTCGGTGTGCACGGCCCAGGCACCCAGTTCCAGCACCCGGCGGTAGGCCGCGGCCGCATTGCCCACGCGAAAAGCAATGGCGGCGAGCACCGGCGCTTCGGTGAGCGCGGGCGGGGCGTGCACGCCGGTGAGCTCTTTGTCCTGGTGGGCGTTGACGATGATGTTCATGTCGCCCTGGCGGTACAGCAGCACCTCGCGCGAGCGGTGGCGCGCCACGGGCTGAAAGCCCATGCGCTCCAGCGCCTGGCCCAGCGCCTGCGGACGGCTGGTGGCGTATTCGATGAACTCCACGCCCTGCAGGCCCAGGGGGTTGGGCAGTTCGCCCAGCGTTTCGCGGGCGGCCATCATCGGGGTGCTCATGGTGTCGGCTCCTTGGGGGTTGCGGCGGGCAGTGGCATCAGCGCGTGCTGACCAGGCGGCGGAAATGTGCATCCATGCGCGCCGCATCGGGCGCCTCGCCGGTGAACAGCTCGAAAGCGCCTACGGCCTGTCCCACAGCCATGCCACCGCCGTCGGATACCCGGCAGCCCAGCGCGCGTGCGGCCTGCACCAGGGCGGTGTCGAGCGGGAAATACACCACTTCGGACACCCACATCGGGGGCCGCAGCAGGGCCACATCGAGTGGCAGGCCGGGCAGTTTGTCCATGCCCGTGGGCGTGGCGTGGATCAGGCCTGTGGCCTGCGCCATGGCCGATTGGATGTCGGAGGCTTCGGCCCGGACGCCGTAAAGCGCATTCACGTCGGCTGCCAGTTGAGCCGCACGCTCGGGCTGCGCATCGACGATGCTCAGGTGCTCGGCGCCCAGCCGCAGCACGGCGTGTGCAATCGCAGCGCCGGCACCGCCCGCGCCGAGCAGCACCACGCGGCGCAGGTCGGCGCCAGGCAGTGCGCGGGTAAAGCCCCAGGCCCAGCCCGATCCGTCGGTGTTGTGGCCCACGAGTTTTCCGCCCTGGATGACCACGGTGTTCACGGCGCCCATGGCGCGCGCTTCTTCGGACAGGCTGTCAAGGTGCGGAATCACCGCCTGCTTGCAGGGGTAGGTCACGTTGCAGCCCGCGTAGCCCATGATGCGCGCCGCCGACAACAGCGTGGGCAGATGCTCCGCCGAGGAAGCAGAGCGGTCCAGGTCGATGAGCTGGTAGTGCAGGCGCATGCCGTGGTGGCGCGCTTCTTCTTCGTGCAGCGCGGGCGACAGCGATTTCTGGATGCCGGCACCGATCAGTCCGATCAGCACCTTGCGGGGGCTTGTGGATGGCATGGCGAACGTGGGTGTGGTGACCGGTGGATCAAGCAGCTGGATGCTCATGGGGCGGGCGGGATACGGGGTGAATGCACGGCCGGGCGTGGCGGGGCCACTGGCAGCCGTGCAGGGAGGGCAGCGTGGGGCTTACTTGCCGCCGCGCAGCTTGGCCAGCGTGGCGTAGACCTCTTTCACCGTCTCTGCGCCCACTTTTTCGCTGTGCTTTTCGACCACGGGTTTCACCTTGGCGCGCAGCTTGTCCAGCTCGGCAGGCGAGAACTCGGACACCTGCATGCCGGCCTTCTTGAGGTCTTCCAGCGCCACATTGGCCTGCACGCGCGACACACCGCGCTGGAAGGTGGTGGCCTCGGCCATGGCGTCGGTCAGCGCCTTCTGGTCAGCAGGGTTCAGACTGTCCCAGAACTTCTTGCTCACGATCACGGCCTGGGGGTTGTACATGTGGCGCGTCACGGTCAGGTACTTCTGCACCTCCGCAAACTTGGACGACAGGATGGTGGAGAACGGGTTCTCCTGGCCGTCCACGGCCTTCTGCTCCATGGCCGTGTACAGCTCGGGGAAGGGCATGGGCACGGCATTGGCGCCCAGCGCGTTGAACATGTCGATGTAGATGGGCGACTGGATCACGCGGATCTTGAGGCCTGCAATGTCTTCAGCCTTGGTGATGGGGCGCTTGCTGTTGGTGAGGTTGCGAAAGCCCAGCTCCCAATAACCCAGGCCCACCAGGTTCTTGGCCTGCAGCTTGTCGAGCAGCTTCTTGCCGAAGGGGCCGTCCGTCACGGCGTCAGCCTCTTGGGGCGTAGCGAACAGGAAGGGGAAGTCGTAGATGCCGAATTCCTTGGCCTGGGCCGACAGAATGCCCGCGTTGAGCACCGTCATCTCCACCGTGCCACCTTGCAGCGCCGACACGGTCTGCAGGTCGCCGCCCAGCGTGCCGCCGGGGAAGAGCTTGACGGCAATGCGGCCGTTGGTCTTGGCCGCCACCAGGTCGGCAAACTTTTGCGCGCCCTGGGCCTGCGGGTGGTCCTTCTGGTTCTGGAAGGCGAACTTGATGGTGCGCTCCTGCGCGTGCGCAGCGGGCAGCAGCGATGCGGCGACGAGGGCCGTGGCGAGCAGGGTCTTGAGCAGCTTCATGGGATGGTCTCCTTGGTTTTTTGGCAGGCAGAAACGGTAGGCGCGGGAGGGAGGGTCAGCCCCCCAGCAGGCGCAAGGGCACGAGAACAATGGACGGGAACAGCACCAGCAGGAACATGACGATGAACTGCGCCACCATGAACGGCATGACGCCCCGGGTGACTTGCGACATGGAAATGCGGCCCACCCCGGCCACCACGTTGAGCACGGTGCCCACGGGCGGCGTGATGAGGCCAATGGCGTTGTTGATGATGAACAGCACGCCGAAGTACACCGGGTCAATGCCCGCGGCCTTCACCACCGGCATCAGCACGGGCGTGAGGATGAGGATGGTCGGCGTCATGTCCATCGCGGTGCCCACCACCATGACCAGCACCATGATGGCGATCAGCAGCAGCGTCTGGTTGCCCATGAAAGGCTCCAGCATGCCGATGACAGCGGACGGAAGATCGGCCACGGTGATGAGCCAGGCCGACACCATGGCAGCTGCGACCAGGAACATGACCACGGCACTGGTGCGTGCGGAGGTCTGGAAGATATCCACCAGCTGGCGCAAGGTCAGCTCGCGGTACACGACCATCGCGACAAACAACGAGTACACGGCGGCCACCACAGCAGCCTCGGTGGGTGTGAACACCCCCATGCGCAGACCCACCAGGATGATGATGGGCAGGCCCAGGGCCCACACGGCTTCACGCAACGCCAGCAGCAGCTCGGCGCGCGTTGCGCGCTTCGGCGGCGCCACGTTCTCGCGCCGCACCAGCCACCACCAAGTCACAGCCAGCGAGAGCCCCAGCAGCACGCCAGGAACAATGCCCGCCAGGAACAGCTTGCTGATGGACACGTTGGCGGCCACGCCAAAGATCACAAAGCCGATCGAGGGCGGTATCACTGGCGCGATGATCCCGGCGGAGGCAATCAAGCCCGCCGAACGCTCCTTGTTGTGCCCCGCAGCCACCATCATGGGCAGCAGCAGCGACGCCAAGGCCGCCGCGTCCGCCACGGCCGAGCCCGACACTGCCGCCAGGATCACGGCCGCCATGATGGCCACGTAGCCCAGGCCACCGGGGACATGGCCTACCACGGTGAGCGCCAGCTTCACGATGCGCTTGGACAGCCCGCCCACATTCATGATCTCGCCCGCCAGCATGAAGAACGGCACGGCCAGCAGCGGGAAGCTGTCCGCGCCGTTGATCACGTTCTGTGCCAGGATCTGCGCGTCGAACAGGTCCAGATGCCACATCAGCGCCACACCGCAGATCAGCAGCGCGTAAGCGATGGGGACACCGATCGCCATGGCGAGCAGCAGGGAACCGAGGAAGATGGTGACGGTCATGGTGCGCGTTCCAGTGCAAAAGAGGGATCAGCGGCGTGTGCCCGCCGAGGGAGGGGTGGCACTGGCGTCTTCCGTGCGGTGTTGCAGTGCCGCGAGTTCTTCACTTTCCTGCACCATGACCAGCTCATGCTCGCCCATTGGCACAAAGAGCGTGCGCAGCAGATCGCGGACCAGAATGGCAATGGCTGATGCGCCCATGAGCACACCGCTGGCGTAGAAGATGCCCACGGACGCCCCGGTCACCGGCGCTTCGGTGTCGGCATTGATCAGCATCTGGGCCCAGCTGCCTTTGAGCAGCAGCCAGGAGACATACAGCATCGAGATCTGTGCGAGAACCAGGCAGACCTTCTTGCCCGCAGAGGGCAGGCGGGACACCAAGACATCGGTGCCCAGGTGCCCATGCTCTCGCAAAGCCACCACGGCCCCCATGAAGGTCAGCCACACAAACAGCCATCGCGACAGCTCTTCGGACACCGTGATGCCCGAGTTCACCGTGTAGCGCAGCACCACGTTGCCAAACACCAGCACCACCATGATGGCCAGACACAGGCCGGAAAGCATGTCGAGTGCGCGGGTGTATCGCCCGAGCCAGCGGTCGGCCAGTGCAAGCATGGTGTCTCCAGTCGTTATCAGTTAGTGGATTTAATTTTGTACGAACTGGTTAGTATTTGATCTAGGTGCAAACCCTGCTCGCGAACAGCGATAGGGCAGCACCGGGTGGCGCGCGGTGGGCCCGCGATTGGAGGGTCAACCACGCCCGGCGAAGAGCGTCCTCCGGCTCATGGCCCTGAAGAACAGCAGGGTGCCAGGCGCGCAGCGCCGGGGGGATTCGATTTAGGGCCGCAGAAAGCGCACGATCATTTCAATGATCGATTCACGGCGTTGCGCCGTGGCGGCAGGCGTATCCAGCGAGCGCTTGAAGATCGCGCCAAAGGTGTGGCGGTTGGCCACGTTGAAAAAGCACAGCGCCGAAATCGACATGTGCAGATCGACAGGGTCCACGTCCGGACGAAAAACCCCCGCCGCCACGCCACGCTGGTACACGTCGCGCACGGCATGGATGACCGGAATATTCAGTTCCTGGATCGTGGCGGATTGGGTGATGTACTCGCCCCGGTGCATGTTCTCGTTCATGACCAGGCGGATGAAGTCGGGATTGGCAAGCTGGTAGTCCACCGTGAAACCGACCAGCGTGCGCAGTGCCTGCTCGGGCGCCAGGTCTTCGAGGTGCAGCTCGGACTCAATGCGCCGGATGCGGCGGTAGGCGTCTTCCAGCACCGCCACATACAGACCTTCCTTGCTACCAAAGTAGTAGTAGATCATGCGCTTGCTGGTGCTGGTCAGTGCCGCGATCTCGTCGATGCGGGCTCCGGCCAGGCCCTTGTCGGCAAACTCTGCCGTGGCCACCTGCAGGATGTTGGCCATGGTGCGGTCTGGGTCGTTCACGCGCACCCGGTCGGCGCCCGGCGTGGCCGCGGCCTCGCGCGCGGCGCGCTGGCGGGTCGCCCTGGTACCAGCGGTGGGGGGTGGGTTTTGAACCATTTCGTTCATACGCCCGGGAGCATACGGCAAGCAGGGGACCGGAACTGCACAAAGACCCGCGGCACTCCGCGGGAGGACGGACTCGCCGGAGCCTTTCAGCAGCCGAGCGACGGGGTCAGGCAGGCTTGGTGTCCGCGAAACTCGGGCGCTGCATCAGCTTGTCGAGCAGCTTGCCTAGGTTGGGGTACTCGCTGCGCCAGGCGATCTCGGGAAAGCGGAACTCAAGCCAACCCAGAGCGCAACCCACGGCGATGTCCGACAGGCTCAGATGGATGCCGCTGCAATAGGGCTTGTCGCCCAGGCCCTGGCTCATGGACTTGAGGCCATCGTTCACCTTGAGCAGTTGACGGTCGATCCAGGCCTGGCTGCGTTCGCTGTCCTTGCGGTGCACCCAGGTGGCTTCCAGGCGGGCCAGGATGCCGGCATCCATCACGCCGTCGGCCAGGGCCTCCCAGGTTTTGACTTCAGCCCGCTCGCGGCCCTGGGAAGGGATGAGCTTGCCCACGGGCGACAAGGTGTCGAGGTATTCGACGATGACGCGCGAATCAAACACAGCCTCGCCGCCTTCCATCACCAGACAGGGTACCTTGCCCAGGGGGTTGGATGCAGAGATATGGGTGTCGTCTGCCCAGACGTTTTCTTGCACGAACTGGTAGTCGAGCTTTTTCTCAGCCATCACGATACGTACCTTGCGCACGTAGGGGCTGGCGGTGGCTCCGATCAATTTCATGGTGTGTCTTCCAGTGCGCGGGGAATGCTGAACAATTCGGGTTTGATTCTATCGACAGCGACCCGGCATGAGGCTGACTGATGCGCCGCCCCCACAAACCCCGCCGACCGGCCCCGCCTACAATCGTGCGCCATGAGCCTGTCCACCATCACCGCCCTGTCGCCGCTTGACGGCCGTTACGCCCCCAAACTTGCCGCCCTTCGCCCGATCATGAGCGAGCACGGCTACATGCACCGCCGCGTGCAAGTGGAAGTGGCGTGGTTCATTACCTTGTCGGATGCAGGGTTTGCAGAGTTCAAGCCCCTCACCACCGGAGCGCGCGCTTACTTGCTGGGCCTGGTCAAGAACTTCTCCGAGGCCGATGCTGCAGCCATCAAGGAGATCGAGAAGACCACCAACCACGACGTGAAGGCGGTCGAATACTGGATCAAGAGCAAGTTCGAGGCACGCCCCGAGCTGGAAAAAGCCTCGGAGTTCGTGCACTTCGCCTGCACCAGCGAAGACATCAACAACACCAGCCATGCCCTGCAGCTGCGCTCGGGTCGCGACCAGGTGGTGCTGCCAGGGCTGGACCGCATCGTGCTCAAGCTGCGCGAAATGGCCCACGCCTTTGCCGAAGTGCCCATGCTCAGCCGCACCCACGGCCAGACGGCCAGCCCCACCACCGTGGGCAAGGAAATGGCCAATGTGGTGATGCGCCTGCAAACCGCCTGCGACCGCATCGCCAGCGTCAAGATCATGGGCAAGATGAACGGTGCAGTGGGCAACTACAACGCCCACCTGTCTGCCTGGCCCGACTTTGACTGGGAAGCCTTTAGCAAGAAGGTCATCGAGACACCCGAGCCTCTGGGCCTGGGCCTGACTTTCCAGCCGTACAGCATCCAGATCGAGCCCCATGACTACATGGCCGAGCTGTTCGATGCCGTCGCCCGTGCCAACACCATCCTGATCGACCTCTCGCGCGACATCTGGGGTTACGTGAGCCTGGGCTACTTCAAGCAGCGCCTCAAGGCGGGCGAAATCGGCTCGTCCACCATGCCGCACAAAGTCAACCCCATCGACTTCGAGAACGCCGAAGGCAACCTGGGCCTGGCCAACGCGCTGCTCAAGCACCTGTCCGAAAAGCTGCCCATCAGCCGCTGGCAGCGTGACCTGACCGACAGCACCGTGCTGCGCAACATGGGCGTGGCCCTGGGCTACGCCACGCTGGCTTATGCCTCGTTGCTCACGGGCCTGAACAAGCTCGAAATCAACGAAGAAGCCCTGGCCGAAGACCTGGACGCGTCCTGGGAAGTGCTGGCTGAACCCATCCAGACGGTGATGCGCCGCTTTGGAGTGCAGGGCGCCTACGAAAAGCTCAAGGAAGTGACCCGGGGCAAGACCGTGACAGCCGAAGCGCTGCACGGGTTGATCCAGTCGCTGGAGATTCCTCAGGCCGAAAAGGACCGACTGCTGGCGATGACGCCCGGCAGCTATGTGGGCAAGGCGGCCGAGCTGGCCCGTCGCGTATAAAAATGATAGCTGCCTGTGCCGGTAGCACGGGCTTTTGAAACCTCTAGAGCTGCCAAAGCAAGTAAATACTTGCGCTGGCAGCTCTTGTTTTTGATACACCCCATGGCCATCAAATCCACCATTTTCAAGGCGAACCTGCAAATCGCCGACATCGACCACGGCTACTACGCCGACCATGCGCTCACCCTGGCACGCCACCCCAGCGAGACGGACGAGCGCATGATGGTGCGGCTGGCGGCCCTGGCCATTCAGGCGCACCAGCTCAATGACCTGTGCAATGGCGACGCCACACTCGCGTTCGGCGCAGGGCTGTCAGACCCGGATGACCCAGATGCATCGCTGACGGACTTTACCGGCCGTAAACGCGTGTGGATCGAAGTAGGGCAGCCGGAAGACAAGCCCCTGACCAAAGCCTGCAGCAAGGCCGACTCGGTGATCGTGTACTGCTTCAACCACGCGGCCGAGATCTGGTGGAAGGGCATTGAAACCAAGCTTTCGCGGCTGGACAAGCTGCAGGTCTGGCGCATTCCGACCGAGGCGTCGCAAGCGCTGGCGCAGCTGGCCGAGCGCAGCATGCAGCTGCAGGCCACAGTGCAGGAAGGATCCATCACCCTCAGCAGCACACAAGGCAGCGTGCATGTGGAGCCTGTACGCTGGAAGTGAGGGCGTTTTTGGGCAAAGTTCCTGGTAGCGCCAGAGGAATATACCTTACTAGCTATCAAATATATAGCAAACCACCCGATACCGTCAGTCGCGCGGCATGAACGCTCCGCAATTCCAGCACTGTTCAAAACCGCCTTCTACCCACTCGCCACAGAGACAGGCCCAGTGGCGCTGCGGCAGGTTGTGTAACTCTTGCAGCAAGGCTTGTGCACGCGCAGCGTGCTCTTCGTGGTCCAGCCAGATCTCGGGCAGGCACTGATCGGGTGGCAGGTGTCCGGCGGCAGCGCCCAGGTACTGACGCTGCACAGAGGCCGTCATGCCCGCTTCGCACAGCAGATCCGCCCACAGGGTGGCGATGGCGATGTTCGGAGCTTGGGTCAGGCGCAGCATGGCGCCACCTTAGCGGTTTGCCGGGCGTGCGTACAGCCCATCGCCCATCAACCTACCCCGCCGTTGGCGCCCCTGGCGCGGTCACGCCCTCTGCCGCGCGCTCGGCGTATCGGTTGAAACGCCAGGCCGAGTGCTCCAGCGTGATACGGCGCCACACCCCCCGCTTTTCCGCCGGAGTGAACGAGGGCCAGAATTGCACCTCGTCGAAGGTGCGCCCGCAGCCCTTGCACAGGTCGTCGCCTTGGCTGGTGGAGCAAATCGCGATGCAAGGTGTGTCTGGCGTCGTGTCGTACCAGGCCTGCCATGCCGCCATGGCTGCGGGAGGCAGGCTGTCCTCGTCGATCTCTGTGGTGTGCCCGTAGACCATCAGCGCATAGACCTCCCCCAGGGCCTGGACCTCTGGCGCCAGACCCAACCCATCGGGTGATGCGGGCGCACGGTGCCGCCAGTGATTGATGGCAGCTTCGATGTCGGTGATGTGGATGGCAGCCATGAAAGGGGGACAAGGGACGCGCAAGCGCAGGGGCACAAGAGGGGCTGGATGATAGCGGCCCGCCACAAGGGATGCTGGCAGTGGTGGTATCCGTCGTATTTCCCCGGGCGAGGCAGCACGCCCAGCCCCACCCCAGCGTGTACGCAGTAACCACAACACCCCGGCCCTTGCGCTGCCTCGCCGGTAATGTTCCAATCGCGGTCTCGAAGGGGAGTAGCTCCCGCCTTGCCAGCCAGCCCACCGCTATCCGGGCTTGAGCGGCACAAGGCATCGGATTTGTCGTCAATACGAAGCTTTGCTTCCGGCAATCCGGGTTCACGCACAACCAGCTTGTGTAGAACTGAGCAAGACCTTTGATGGGCCCATCGTGGGCTGATCAAGGCCGTCCCTTCGCTTGCCATGTCTCCCCCTGTCTGGGGCAAGCCTTCCTTGACCAGGTCACCGTAAGCCCCCTATCCCTGCGGGGGACTCGGCGCTACAGTGGCGCCAGGATCCTCGTTTCGCGCCACTGACATTGAGGAATTTATGGACTTTTTGGCTTCGCCCGAATTCTGGCTCGCACTCGGCCAGATCATCATCATCGACATCCTGCTGGGTGGTGACAACGCCGTGGTCATTGCCCTGGCCTGCCGCAAACTGCCCCCTGCACAACGCACCAAGGGCATCATCTGGGGCACTGCGGGCGCCATCGTGCTTCGCGTGATCCTGATCGCCTTTGCGATGACCTTGCTGGCGCTGCCCTTCCTCAAGTTCGTGGGCGCGCTGCTTCTGGTGTGGATCGGTGTGAAGCTGCTGGCTCCCGATGAAGAGGGCCATGGCGACGTGCAAGGTAGCGACAAGCTGCTGGCTGCCATCAAGACCATCATCGTGGCCGACCTGGTCATGAGCGTGGACAACGTGATCGCTATCGCCGGCGCAGCCCAGAACGCAGGTGACCATTCGTTCCTGCTGGTGGTGCTGGGTTTGCTGATCTCTATCCCGATCATCGTCTGGGGGAGTCAGCTGGTCATCAAGCTCATGGAGCGGTTTCCCCTCATCATCACGCTGGGTGGCATGCTGCTGGGCTGGATTGCCGGCGGCATGCTGGTCACCGACCCAGCCCTCGCCAACCCTGACAAGTGGCAGTGGATGCTCAAGATGCCCGTCGATAGCGTGAGCGGGGAAGTCACCGATGTCGTGAAGTACGGGGCCAGTGTGGCCGGTGCGCTGCTGGTTTTGCTGGCTGGCAAGATCATCCTGGCTCGCCGTGCCAGTGCCGGCTCGGCACCGGCTGGGCACTGACCGCTTCACGCGAATTGCATTGCATCTGAGGCGGCGCAGGGGGCCATACCGCTCCCCTGTGGTCAGCATCACACCTGGAGGTGGGTATGGACAGAGTCATCGTGTATGTGGACGACGCAGCGTACGCACAGCAAGTGCTGGCACCCCTGTGTGGGCGCCCAGCCAGCGCACACACCCATTGGGTGCTGGTAGCGTGTGCGCCACGCATGACCCACCGTGTCAGCAAATGGGTGAGCCACAGCACCCGCGAGAACTGGCGTACCAAGTGGGCGGATAAGCTGTTCGCACAAATTGTTCCGACACTGCATACCCCCTCGGGGGCTGTAACCACCGTGGTGGCCAAGGGCCCGTTGGCCGAGCTCACGGCTCAGCTGCAGGCAGATGCCGGCGGCATGGCGACCGCACCCGTGGTGGACGCGCGCCGACCCAAGTCCGAGCCGTTGCAGCCCACAGGCCGCGTGGACGGGCGCTGGTCGTCACTGTCGGGCACGCTAGGCAGCGTGCTCACCGGCTTTGGTGTGTTGTGGGTGCTGGCGCTCGAATAGGCCGGTAGGTGTGTGTGGCCTGGCAAGCCACATCCAGCGATTGCAGTACAGCAGGCCAGTGCTATTCTCCGGCCATGCGACTTCTTCTGAAATGGCTGCTCAGCGCTGCATCGCTGCTGTTTGTGGCTTACATCTACAGCGGTGTGGAGGTGAAAAGCTTCACCTCGGCGCTGATCGCGGCCTTCGTGATCGGCCTGTTCAATGTGGTGTTGCGACCGGTGCTGGTCGTACTCACCTTACCCGTCACCATCGTTACGGTCGGGCTGTTTCTCTTCGTCATCAACGCACTCATGTTCTGGGCAGCGGCCAGCGTGCTGAACGGCTTCCACGTCGCCGGTTTTGGGGCTGCGCTGCTGGGTTCGCTGATCTACTCGGTGCTGGGCCTGGTCATCGAATCAGCGCTCGGCGGCTTGTTCGCGAAGAAGTGACTCCATCGCACGCAGGCGCGTGTCGATGATGGAGGCCTCAATATGATCCACCGCCGCACCGCCTCGGCGAGCCATATCCTGGCCGGCCTTGAACCGGTCTACAGCGGCGGCATAGTCATAGCGTGCAGCCTGCGCTTCTGCCTCGGCACGAATCGCCCTGAGCGCCTGGCCTTGTGCTTGCCAGGTGGACGCCAGTAGTTGCCATACAGTCGCATCCTTGGGGTGGGTTGCCACCCAGGTTTGCAAGGCTTGCGTGGCGTCAGCAGGTCGGTTGGCGCGCAACAGGGCTTGGGTACGCAGCACAAGTTCTGGCCTGCGTGCGTTGTTGCCATCTGGAATGGACGGCAGGGCCGCAGATGCATCGCCAGCTGCCAATTCGGTCTCTGCCACCAACAGGCGTGCTTGGCGATGCGCAGCGGCGTCCTGCCGCACCAAGTCCTCCAGTTGGCGCGCGATCAGACGCGCATTTGCCGCATCACGCAACTGGCTGCTTGCCAACGCCGCCGCATACAGCGCGGCGGCCCGTCGTGGCAGCGGCTGCGACTGAAACGCGGAGCCCTTGGGCTCAGCGATCCACTGGCGCAAGGTATCCACTCCGGGGTTAGACAGCACACGCGCCCGCGCAGCCACCATGGCATGTTCGCTGGAAGCCTGCATTGCGGCGCCCGGCGCAGATGTTGCACCCGGAGGGATGCGCGACTGCATGTCTGCCATACGCTCCGTGGTCAGCGGGTGGCTGCGCAAGTAAGGCCACGACCCATTGTCATTGAGTCGATTGGCTTGCTGCAGCTTTTCAAACATGCTCACAAACCCTTGGGGCGCAAAACCTGCGGGGGCCATCAGCCCGTAGCCAATGCGGTCCGCCTCACGCTCCATGTCCCGCGAGAAATTGAGCTGATTCTGAATGGCCAAGGCTTGGCCTCCCACGACCAGGGCCTGCGTGGCGCCTGGGTTCTTGCTGGCCGCAAGTGCACCCAACACCATGGCCCCCAGCAGCAAGGGCGTCTGCTTGCTCTGCTGCGTGATCAGTCGCGAGATGTGACGCTGGGTCACATGGCTCAGCTCGTGCGCCAGTACGGAGGCCAGTTCATCGCGGGTCGCCACCACACCAATCAACCCCAGATGTACCCCTAGGTAGCCGCCGGGCAGGGCAAAAGCATTCACAGTACGATCGCGTCCCAGCAGGATCTCCCAGGCAAAGCGTTCGTCAAGTTCGGGGCTCAATTCACCGCGTGACTTGGCTGCGGACAGGAGAGGCTGCCAGATCCCCTGCACATAGTCAGCCACGACCGGATCATCGACGTAGTCGGGGTCCCTGTACAGCTCGCGGATGATGCGGTCGCCCAAGCGACGCTCCGCGCTGGTGGTGAGGTCGCTGGTGTCGCCGAGGGTGGGGAGGGGAGGCTGAGCTTTTGCGGACCAAGCTATCCCGCCCACCATCGCTACCAACAAAAAGATCGCACGCCCAAATCTAGAAAGCGTTGCATGCATTTTCCGTGGGGCCCTACGAGTAACCAACGGATACTCATTTGTAGGCTCTGCAGGGACGCTATTGGTGCTTAGCATCCTCGTATGATGCCTTTTCGCAGAAATGTTTCCTGCCAACCGACAAATTACCACCCTATGTCTGCACTCACCCACTTTGACGCCCAGGGCCAAGCCCACATGGTTGATGTATCAGCTAAGGCCGCCACGCATCGCGTTGCGGTTGCCAGCGGCCGCATCGAAATGCAGCCCGCAACACTTTCCCTGATCGAGGCTGGCACCTCCAAAAAGGGCGACGTACTGGGCATTGCCCGTATCGCTGGAATTATGGCGGCCAAAAGAACCGGTGATCTCATCCCATTGTGCCACCCGCTAGCACTGACACGCATCACCGTCGATTTTGACTCAACTAACATCTATGAACGCGGTACCGTAGGCATTTTTTGTACAGCGACCGTTGAAACCATTGGCGTCACCGGCGTTGAAATGGAAGCTCTAACTGCTGTACAAATCGCGTTGCTTACTATCTACGACATGTGCAAAGCCGCAGATCGAGGCATGGCGATACAGGATGTGCGCTTGATAGAAAAGCATGGAGGCAAATCAGGAAGTTTCGTGAGCTCCTGAATAAAATATGACCCTTTCCATCATCAGCCTACCCGGAACATTAGGCCTAATATTAATTTAAGCGCTCACAATTTCACAATACAAAACGCACCAAAGCACTAGGAGCACTAAATTTCGCACTCCTGCTTGCAGGAAAATCCACAATTGCAATTAAATATTTTCGAAATAAATTTTGACCATCTCCTCGAATAATTAGGCAAATTCCGCAAACGGATGGAACACGGGCGACAATCATTAATTTGACTCAGTACAGATGACTCAGAGGGTATCCGTATTTGAATTCAGTAATTCCATTATTGTCCAAAATTATCTCCAATGGGCGCTCTAAATTTTTAGCATCATGCTCAATAGTCACAAATTTTTTACTCAACAAGTCAACAATCAAACCATCATCTACAAATAATTTTTTATCTTCAATTTTTATACTAGAATAAATCTTTTTAGCATCATCATTATCTTTTCTATACCTGAAATCAAAATCTGCAGCATAGATGAAATTATCATATCGATAAGCATGATTGAAAACATGCGTTGCCGTGAAAAATGCATCTGGCGAGCCCGTCGCATTGAATGCCATTACAGCCCCTGAAGCCATATGTTTTTTCACAAGCTGGAAAAACTCTTGCGATAGTAAAAAACCTGCGTTAGCACGCCAATGCCACGTGGTATTCATAATAATTACATCGTAACTTTCTTCTTGATGAAGGCGTAGCCAGCGCCTTGCATCATCAACAATAATTCGTACACGGGGATCTTGCAAAGCATTTGCCTGAATAGGATAAGGCTTTATCGCCCTCAAATACCCGTCGTTTATCTCAACTACATCAATTTTCTCCACTCCAGGCATACCATTCACAAGTGCTAACCAAGACCCTATAGACAAACCAACCATCAACACCTTCTTCGGCTTTGGCTGGAGTGCGGCCAACAATAACGGTCGATGCAATCCGTTAGTATTTTCTTTAATAGAGAGATTCGTCCGACCATCATACACATTACCCCCATAGACCGCATCGTCACCTATTAATTTTTTCTCCCCATCACCGGGAAAAATAGTAATAATGCCGTGCCTATTCTCAACAACCTGAGTCGCAACTAGCTTATTATTGTTTATTTTCTGAACAAGCGCGTGAGAGTCAAATCTGCTTGATAAAACCACAAATGCAGCAGATACAAGCAAGCAGCCTACCAATATGGCAGCACGGAATACCCCGACTCTCTGCACCCAATAGAAAATCCCGATCACACTCAACTGCAGCAATGCCACACAAACAAATGCCTGTTGCAATGTTAGATAATTAAGTATTACATAACCAACTACCAGAGGCCCCAAAGAAGCGCCAACAACATTGGATGTATAGACATCTGCAAATCGCTGCCCTTGCTTCTTTGCGCTGAAACCCGCCCCCAAATGATGGGCAATCGGAAAAATATAGGCTAAGACATAAGAGACAGAGGCAATCATTAAAAAATCAAACACAGGGTTGCGCCACCATTGATTCTGCGCCCAGACAAAAATTACGGGATTTATGAGAGTCAATACAGCAGAAATGGCCAAAGCTGCCACACTGTGCCTCCAGAGCACCAAGCGATCAGTCGTTTTTTTACAGACTTTACCCCCTTGCCATGCTCCCAGCGCGATTCCAGCCAAATAGGCCATCAACACGAAGCCAAACGCCTTAGGGGTCGACAGCATCGCAAACCCATAGAGCCGGACCCAAAGAATTTCAAGACTTAAGCTAATGAATCCACAAAAAAAGGAAAGTATTGCCGGATAGTTCATAAGTCCAGTGAATATTTATTTTTGAGACTCATCTGCCTTCTGTATGCAACAATGGCAGTTAGTCCCACAAAAACATTGCCCATGGCAGCAAAGAAAATGACGTCATTCAACACCCATCGGGGAAAAAGCAGAAAAGGTACGACCCCTGCACCAATGGCCGCTCCGAGCGTGTTAAAAAAGTACAGTCGTCCGACAGAAACGCCAACGCTTTGATTCCATTCATTGAAAGCCATTGTCAAAAGAGGCAGGGTCATACCCATTAACACGGTCGGCACAATAAGAAAAAGAAAGCTTGCTACTCCACTCCATAGAGCATCGCTCCTAGTCAGCGCAAGCCATTCTCCCAAGTATTGCAATAACTCAACAGACACCAACCCATATATCGCGATCGAAAATTCTGCAATGGCGTAATGTTTTATTCTACGATGAGGTGCAATATCTGCAACCCGGCCACCAAGCATCCCACCGACGCCGATACCAAACATAAACACAGAAACTATAATGGTTATTGAATCAATATCCACCCCAACAATACCATATAGAATACGCTGCCACCCAACTTGGTATACTAATGCACAACAGCCAGAGAGAAAAAAGCTACCAGACAAAACCACATCCAGGAACCTAATTCCTTCTATCTTTAGAAGCTTTTTTTCCATCGATCACTCTCTCAGCGAATTAACACGAAACAAGGATTTTTCTCCGCTGCTTTTTTATATTTCTCAACCCATACGGATAACGATTCGGGCCAAGTCGAGTTATGCCGCCGCGAGGACCAAGCAAGGCTCTGAAGCCCGGGAGTAGGTTCTCTTATATCTCCACGCATCAAGTCAATCAAAGTTTGAGGGATTGCGGCTACTGTATATGATTGCGTTTGATGCTGAGCTAAACGCTCGGCCAAAGCGCGGTTGGCGTCACCATAAGAGCGGCTAAGCCATACAAGTACTGGCACCTCATAAGCATCGATGGTATTTCGATTAGCACTTCCGACATTGCAAGCCCCACCAGGCACCGCTTCGCCATGATCGGACGCGTACAACAATACAGCTTTACGTCCGTCACGGGCCAGCATTTCTACAATCTGGTCGAGTATCGTATCTGTATAAGCCACGCTGTTAAAATATGCCTCGCGCGCATCTCTGCTATTTGGATACGGGCCAAACCCATTAGGGTAGCGATATTTGTAATTAAAGTGACTGCCCATGGTGTGCAGAACAACAAAAGCACGAGAGTTTTCTGCTAGGTAGCGCTGCAGGGCGGGCAGCAGTACATTATCAAAATTACCTTGGTCAGCAAAACCAGACGGATTCAGGAAGGCCTGGGCCTCGGCCTCTTGCGCATAGGCAGCTATGATTCCATCATGGGTTCCAATGGCGGCTTGGTTAGAAAGCCACGCGGTGGCGAAGCCTGCTTGTTTTGCCACCGACACAATGGAGTACGTTGCTTTTGGGTTGAACGAGCCATCGGGCCACACCAGAGGTTGTACCGAAAGCATTGAGGGCACCGCTTGGCGCGTTGAAGTAGTTTGAGCCAGTGCTTGAGAGTAACCGAATATATATTCGCCGCGCGCAGCACGTGCTTCCAACATTGGTGTGGTGGCCGGGGCTTGCGGATTAAACCAGTGCCAAGCGTTACGTGTAGACGACTCACCAATGACCAATACCACCACCTCTGCACGAGGTTGAACACCTTCGAGGGTATATTCAGGCGGGGGGGGACTCAGGTGGGCGCGCACGGCATTTATCGCACGCCTACCCTCCAAGTAGTGCAGGATGGCAAACGGCAGCTCATAAGGGAAGGCCTCTGATAAATTCTTTGCCCTATCCGCATGCTGGTCCGCCTGTTTAAAGCCATTCCAAAAGTCAATTGAATCAAGTTGATCCGATGTGGTAGTTGGCTGTACCGGTTCCCCTGGAACCTTACTCACTCCGGACAGTACTATGTAAGGCAGAGCCAACAAAGCGAAATTAAATATAAAAACCTTACTGCGAAAATTCCAACTCCAGCGCCAATGGGGCTTCTTCAACAATGCACACAACACCCCGCCGCAAAACATATTCCATATGATGAAGAAGGCAAACCACTGCCCTGGAATAATTGTCGACAAATTACGAAGTTCGGTGGGGCTTGTAGCCATAGCCATCCCCACCATCGTTGCATTGATGGGCAGTCCACTCATGAAGCGCACACCCAATGCCAGTGGTTGCCACCAGAGAAACAACAAGTAAAGTACTAACCACGCTTGCCGAGGGCGCGCGAAAAGGGTGAGAAAACAGGCAGTCAGCAAGAGGCAAAACAGCAATTTTTCTAGAAACTCGATGGAGTGAACTTGCAAAGATCCACTCGATTCGAGCCACAGAAAATTGGGGAGATTGACCACGAAAATAATTGCCCCAAAAATCCACCAGGGAACAGGTATTTCTCGGCCTTTAGAAAAATTCTTAATTATCTGGAGGACCATCTATCGAAGTTGGTAGTGTTGCGTCTGTCGATGCAAACAAGAAAAAATGCCAGCAGACCACCATTTGGTTTTATATGCCAACCCCTCAAAGCAGCGTCAACTCAACTCTTTCCTAAGTGATTATCGGAAGTGCATTTCGGATGCACTTCTCAATACGAAATTTTTTCCAGCTCTGTGATCGGTAGCAACACACGGTCCTCTGCAGTGGGCGGTATTGTTCGAATGACGGGGATACATATAGACGAGCCTTGGCATCACTCGAATAGATGTTCATCGACTTATCCCCGCTCCTGCCTTCGCCAAGGCGTTAGATCGTCAGCGTGCGCCTCTCTCGCAGGCACTAATCTTTCAACAAAGACAAGCTTAGCGCGGGTGGTTACGACAAAATAACACGCGCCGCGTCCGCTGATTAATGTCATGCGCCTTTGTTGAACGCTACCTTCGGTGATACATCAGAAGAGCAACTCTGACACATGGACTAACGGCATTCACTTGGCGAAAATTTCGCAGGTAAGGTGCCCGACGTTCCACCCATAGCGCGCGCTACAGAGACATTGTTAGTCAGCGATTGACAGCTCCAATCCAGTGTTCCTGTCGTACTGGTCGCGTAAGAGGTCCCCAAAGGTACGGGCCCGGCAGCGGCTCGTATCCAAGGTGTCAGCACAAGCGTCCGCCCATCAATGGGACCTGCATTGGCGCTAAATGTGACTGTGATCTCGCCATGAGAAGCCGTTCCAACGGCAGGATTCATCAGAACGCTAGTCACATACTTACTGAGCGCCCCCTTTCCACCCGCTCGAGCGTTCCATGTCGAGACAGTACTCACCAAATCCAACGCAGTACCCGATCCGACACTTACTTCAAGCTGTGCTCCGCTCGCAACTAGCAACCCCTCAGACACCCGAGCCCGAATCGTGAAATCTTGATAAGCAGGCATGGCAACTGCGGCCAAAATTCCAATCACTACAACGACGATCATCAACTCTATGAGAGTGAAGCCTCGATATTTTGAAGAGATCATGATTTATTGAACCTCCAATAGATTTCCGCAAGCCAAGTGCAAAAAGCATTCCATGCTTATTTGAAGCCATCTAGAGGAACGTACGCCCTGATTCGCAAGGTCAAGGGGTCAATTAGAACAACCCACTCCATGCTTCTGCGCGACACCAGAGGCAGCCAAAGCAACCCTTGGCCATCGCGCTCTTCTCTTGCCAGTGTTTCACTCAGTGCCGCTTCAATTGCGCTGTCAATCAACATGCGCTTTTCCGGGTGTGCAGCTTGCAAACCAGCCAGCGGCCGGGCATGCGCCAGAACTTCAGGACGGCTTTTTTCATAGTCCTGCCACCGCCAAGGCCGTTGCCCCGCCTCAACTCCCTGCAAGGCAGCTTCAAGGCTCTTCCACTTTTCATTCTCAGAAGTCAGCGGGCGCGCACCCAAAGTACGTATTGACGTTGCGCTCCAAGGCCGGAACCAGCCGGGCAGATGATCAATATCTGCGTCAACGATATCCGCAGCACTAACCACGCGAAACCGATCTACTTCAAACACCAGCGCTAACGGACGCACCTGCGCCAGGCTGTGCAGGCCAAAACCCAGAGCCGCCAGTTGAATCAACAGCACGAGCGCAAGGTCGGTGTAACGCTCCCACTTGGGTTTGTGCGGGTTGTATAGCAGCAGCGTTAGTAGCGGTCCACAAACTACATCAACACACACAATCCACCAGAACAGCTGCCAACCGCCTGAGAGCCTGTGGGTCCCCTCTGGAAACCAAAGCCTGAACACTAAAATTGCCAGCAAAGTAGCAAAAAAAAGCGAGACAGCGAAATGCGTGGCTACCACCTTGCAGCGCGGCTCATTCAAAGAAACAGGCATGTGGGACTCACCTCTTCGCGTTGGGCGTCAGACCTAACCGTTCCTAGTGGGCTCAAACTTCCTGGGCCCACAATAAAAAAAGCGCCCGCAAAGCGGGCGCTTTGACTGCCAATGAGCGGCTTTTACCCGCTCAAACCATCAGCGGCATTCGCTGGGGGCGTACTTAGCGGGCAAAGTGCCAGCGGTGAGGGTCGGCAAGCCACGACCGGCAGAGACCGCATTAGAAACGGAAGCACAACCCCAGTCCATAGAGCCAGTGTCCGTACCAGTCAACGCAGCTTGCAGCTGTGGAGTCGTCGCGCCCAAACGAATGTAAGGGGTGTAAACCAAGGTGGAATTCACAGGGATAGCACCAATGTTGGCTTCATTAAAGGTCACCGTCACTGCACCCGTCGCGGCGTCGATTTGGACGTTCTTGACATATTTACTGGTAGCACCAGTGCTGTTGGCTTGCTTATTGAAGGTATTGGCCAAAGCGGTCAGTTCGGCTGCTGTCTGAGCGTCTGTTTCCACCAGCTTCTTCGCAGCGTTGGCCAGAGAAATACCTTCAGTCACGCGTGCGCGCACAGTGTAGTCTTGGTATGCAGGCAGGGCCACGGCTGCCAAGATACCGATGATCGCCACAACGATCATCAGTTCGATCAGGGTAAAACCCTTTTGGAGAGAGCGCTTCATGAAAAACTCCTTGAAAAGTTGCAAATGCAGGATTGCTATGCAATCCCCATGCCCGCTGATGAATGGAGCGCGCAAAGGGCCAACGCCAGCTTATGTCATCAGTAGCTACACACCCGACAGAGGCCAAGCCGCATCTTCACGAATCATTCGATAAGTGAACTTTGTCCGTTTTTGAGCCAAGGGGGAGCATCAAAAGCGCGATCTCAACCTAGCCAGTGCTCCTTGAACATCGAAGTCAGTTTTCAAGGTTTATTACATTTTTGTCATTCAGTAATGTCAGCTTTTGTAAGCCTCACACATCGAGAATCTGCCCCGCCTCAAGCCATCGGATGTTGTGCGGGTTACAGCAGTGCAGGGGACTGCTATCGAATTGCCGGATCTCCTCTACGATAAGTGCAGTCTCCTGCGGCTTAGTGTGAGTGATGTAGATAGGGTAACGGTCCGCTGCGGGGATGTGAGCCAACTCCTGAGCCAAGGTCTCGGGGGAGAGGTGCAAGCTTCGCCGGGCCAGATCACGCTCACGATTGCTAAAGGCTGTCTCGATCACCAGACAAACCACTTTCAACGTGTTGATGCGATTCCAGAATAGAGGATTGCGCTCGGTATCGCCGCTGAACACCCACCAGCCGGTGTCGCCTTGCATCGCAAACCCCACGGCGGGGACCGTATGGTGGGCCGGCAGCACTTCGATCTGAACCCCTGCGATGCTCAGTACGTCACCGCATACAAAAGCCTGATACTGCAGAAATGGGGATGCAGCGGACGGTATCGCGCTGAAATCCGGCCAGATAACGTTGTTGAAGACATGCGTCTGAAGCGCAGAGATGGTGGCAGTAAGGGCGTGCACTTGCACCGGGTGACGGCGCTGTGACGACACCGCGTCGAGCATCAGGGGCAGCGCGGCGATGTGGTCCAAGTGGGAATGGGTCAACAGTACATGGTCAATCTTGCCCATCTCTTCCAACGTCAGGTCACCCACGCCGGTGCCAGCATCAAGCAAGATGCTCTCACCAATCAAGAACGATGTCGTGCGACAGTCCTTGGCGATAGCGCCGGAACATCCCAGCACGCGAACCTTCATGTCGAGCCTTCTACTTGGTGTCGAAATTGGTGGCGCCGTCCCAGTCTGGATTAAAAGGCAACCCACGCAGGCCTTCGACCCGTGCAGCATACAACTCGTAGAGAGTGCAGCGAGGTCTGAGGCCTCGCAACTGAGCCATCAGCTTGTCGCATTGTGCCCATTCCTGTACCGCATAGGCTCGCAGAAAACCCTCCCATACCACCAGTTCTTCGGCGAGTTCGGCGGGTAGGTGATCCCGGGGCGCCAGCGGCTGATAAATCGGCACGGCCTGCGCCTTGCCCTTGACGCGCACGCGATCCATGGCCTGCCATACAAACTGAGGGGCGAGCTGCATCGCAGATTCGCTCACCACGATCGAAGTACCGTAGTGCTTGGACAGTCCCTCCAGGCGGGAGCCAAGGTTGACCGCATCGCCGATGACCGTATAGCTGCGCCGGATGTCCGAGCCCATGTCACCTACGCACATGACCCCGGTGTTGAGTCCAATGCCCACTCCGATCTCGGGCAAACCGCGCTGGCGATGATTGGCGTTGATTTGCCCAATGGCCTGCGACATTTCCAGGGCCGCAGTCACTGCCAGTTGCGCATGATCAGGCGTGGCCACTGGAGCCCCCCAAAAAGCCATAACGCAGTCGCCCATGTATTTGTCAATCGTTCCCCGGTGGCTGCGGATGATGTGGGTGAGCTTGCTGAACACCTCATTCAACAAGCCTTGCAATTGCAGCGGTTCCATCCGTTCAGACATTGCGGTGAAGCCGCGCATATCGCAGAACATCACCGTCAGCTCCCGGTTGGTGGCCTGCATGCTGTAGTGCTCAGGCTGCTTGACCATCTCGGCCACCAGCTCTGGCGGCACATAGGCGCTGAACAGCGCTGCGAGCTCGCGCTTGGAGCGGCTCTCCACAAAGTAGCCATACGCCATGTTGAGGGCAAAGGCCAGCATAGCCATCACCACCGCAGTGGCGAGCGGAAACGCCAGCCCCTGCGCGATGTACATCCACAGGTTGATTCCTACCAGCGCACAAAGCACACCACCACTGAGCAAGACCGCAGACGATGCAGACAAGAGCGGCAAGGCAACGGCCAATAGCAAACCCGCGCACAGCAGCTGCAGCACATCAAACCCAGCGGCATAGTCAGGCCGAACAATGCTCTTGCCATCCAGGAATGCCGACAACACGTTGGCATGGGTCTCCACGCCTGGGTACGTTCTGCCCACCGGCGTCACACGCAAATCCAGCAAACCAGGTGCCGTCGAACCTACCAGCACCAATTGGTCCTTGAGTTGACCAGCCGGCAGCAAGCCATCCAGAACATCCGACGCCGAGATGTACCGAAAGGAACCACCCTTGGCATCGCCCGGCCCACGGTAGGGGATGAGCGTGGCCAACTGCTGGTCCACGGGGAGCGCCAGCGTGCGACCATCTTGGCGCAGCACGATGCTTTGGAGCACATCATGCGTCCCGGACGGCTTGGGATTCACAAAGCCCGGGTGAATCTCTGGCAGACCGATGGCGGTGCGGAACATGGCCAATGCCAGCGATTCGTAATACTGCCCCTGGTACTCTGCCAACAGGGGCAGGGAACGAACAACTCCGTCCTCGTCCGTGATCGAGTTGAAGAAGCCTGCAGCAGGTGCCGCCTGGGTCAGGGACTCAATATTGCTGCTGTACCCACGCCACGTAGTAGCCCCCAGAGGCAAGCCCCGCAAGCGCTCCACGGGCAGGGCGGGTTCTGGCAACATGCCTTTCGTGATGCCATCGCGGTCTTCGCCCGAAAGGTAGTAACCCAGCACCACTGGCTGCCCATGCAGAGACTGCGCAAAAAGAGCGTCATGGTCCAGCGAGGGCGCCAGACGTTCCAGTTGCTCTTTGAATGCCGACTGACTGCGTAAAGGGCCCTGCGCCAGTTGTTGCAACGTAGCGAGGCCCGAACTTTCATCGGACTCGGCAAACAGAACGTCAAATCCAACGACCGACACTTGCTGGCGCTCAAACAGCTCACGCACCAGCGCAGCCATCTTGTCCCTGCGCCAGGGCCATTGCCCCACACGCCCCAGGCTCTTCTCGTCGATATCGACGATGACGATCCGCTCATCCAGCGTTCGTGGCATGGTCACCCGCAAGCGGGTGTCATAGATGATGTTATCCAGTCGCTCCAACACCTGCAGGTGGAGCACATCGGCCACGTGCAGCAACGCAAAAACCAGCGGTATCAGCGTGACTGCGATGCGTTGCCAGCGTCGGAGGAACAGCTGCGACAAGGACTGCAACATAGGTCCACGCGCAGGAATGGGAGTGTCCAGTCAGCAAGGGCCCGCAGCGAAGATGCGAGCCTTTTGCAGAGTATCAGCTTTGCTCGAACTGCATCTCGGTGCCCGCCAGCTCCAGGCGATCCCCGTGCTTAAGAGGAACCGGCGATGCACCAATGGCAGCGCCGTTGAGCAGCGGCATGTCCGGTCCTTCGACATGGGCCAAGACAAAACCCTGGTGCCGCTTGGTGATGGAAGCCACAGCCACACCCGGCTTGCCAATCGTGGTGACCACCTTCTGCAGCGACACTTCACGCCCCGCAGCGGCACCGGACATGACCCGAATCACGGCCGAAATCGGGGCTGGCGCGGGCGCGGCCGGAGCGGTCCTGGCAGCGGCGACCGCAGGCGGCACCATTCCGGGCTTGAAGATCATGGTCTTCTCAAAGTTCTGCCCTTCGGCGTCCTGGAGGAACCGAATCTTGTACTTGCCCACCTCCACCGTATCGCCATTGCGCAACTCCTGGCGCTTGACGGCCTTGGCGTTCACATAAGTGCCGTTGGTGCTGCCCAGGTCTTCAATCTCCACATCCTGTCCCACCATGTGGAGCACGGCATGCTCACCGCTCACCGCAAGGTTGTCGATCACGATGTCGTTGTAGGGGCGCCGGCCCAGCGTGGTCCGCTCCTTGGTCAGCTGCACTTCCTTGATGACAACGCCGTCGATTGAAACGATCATTCTCGGCATGATCCACTCCTGATGTGATGAATTGTTGTAGTTCGGGCCGTTCAAGAGGCCCCTAGCAATCGGGACATGAGGCCACGCTTCTTGCCCCCAGCGGCAGCCTGCACCAGCAGCACGCTCACGTTATCACGACCGCCGTTGGCGTTGGCGGTGTCAATGAGCAGTGTCGCTTTTTCCTCCAAAGGCATGGGCGCCCGCACGAGCTCCGCCAGATCCGAATCGGACACCATGTCGGTGAGCCCATCGGAACAGAGTAGAAACAGATCATTCGGCGCCACCTGAAACTCGTTGACTTCCATCAGCACATTGGGCTCCACACCCAAGGCCCGAGTCACCAGATTGCGATTGGAAGACATGGCCGCCTGCTGCGCCGTCAGCAGCCCCGCATCGACCTGTTCCTGCAACCAGGAATGGTCGCGCGTGATTTGCTGCAAAGCACCATCACGCAGACGGTAACAGCGCGAATCGCCAATATGCCCCAGGATCAGGCGGCTGCCGTGGAACACGGCAACCACCAGCGTCGTACCCATGCCCGCGTACTGCGGATTGGAGAGAGATGCCCCCAGAATGGCGTGATTGGCGTTTTCTACGCAGATTTCCAGCGCCCGGCGCACGTCCGTGGACTGAGGACTCGCGCCGGCTTGGGCCAACCAGCGGGCCATTTCGGTGCGGATGAAGGTGGTGGCCATGCCACTGGCCACTTCGCCCGCGTTGTAGCCGCCCATGCCATCGGCCAATATCGCGACCTGCGCATCGCGGTCAACGGCTACCGCGTCTTCGTTGTTGGAACGCACGCGGCCCTTGTCGGTCCGCGCAGTGAATTCGTAGGTCATGGATGTGGAGGCGTGCGTCATGGGGCGCCCGAAATCGGCGGGGCTGCCGCACCCCGCACAGCGGGGGGCTCCATCACGGTTTCCTGAAAATCCGCCATTTCTTGCCCTGTTGCATCGCGGTCCGCATCATAGACGACTGATTCAGGGCTGAATCGGGCATCTCCGGCCATGGCCTGCCGCAGATCCGCCGCGAACTGCCGCCCGGTCTGATAACGCGCCTCTGGCCGCTTTTGCAACGAAAGCGCCACCACCCTGGCCACCGCGGCTGAGAGTTCGGGGCGCAGCTGGCGCACATCGGGAGCCTCCACGCTCGCGATCTTGTGCATCAGCTCGGTCATGGACGCGCCCCGCAGCGGCAGCGTGCCCGTCAACAACTGGAAGAGGGTGATGCCCAGCGAATAAAGGTCGGAGCGCCCATCGACTTTCTTTCCCGCCAGTTGCTCCGGAGACATGAAGCTGGGTGTTCCCAGAACCAGCCCCGTACGGGTCTTGCTCGAATCCGTGATGCGGGCAATACCGAAGTCCGTCACTTTGACCGCGTCTGAGCCGCTGTCAAACATGATGTTGGCGGGCTTGATATCGCGGTGCACCACATTGTGGGCGTGGGCATAGTCCAGCGCATCGGCCACCCTGGCTGCAATGGAGAGCACGGTGGGGACCGGCAGCAGCCGGTCCTGGCCACAGACATGGGTCAGGTCCTGACCCTTGAGGAACTCCATGGCGATATAGGCCAAGTCATGCTCCTCACCGGCATCAAAAATGGTGACGATGTTCGGATGCTGTAATCGGCCAGCAGTTTCGGCCTCGCGGAAAAACCGTGCGCGCGCATCGATCAGGGCGTCACCTTCGAACTCCTGCCCCAAGGCCAGTGTCTTGATGGCTACGACGCGGCCGATCTTCGGATCGCGCCCCAGATACACCACTCCCATGGCGCCTTTGCCAATTTCGCGATCAATCTGGTAGCGCCCCAACATGGGCACGCCGACACTCGCATCGCCTGGCAGGCGGGGCGCTGCAGCGCCGACACCCGGCAAAGAGTCTGTGGCGCCCTGCGGAGCTTGCGCGCCACCTTGTGCCTGAGCCTTGGCACGCTTGTAGCGGCTGCGGGCGTCCTTGTAGTGCCGGTCATGGCGCAGGATATGTTCGTAGACCGTCTGCGCCTTGCCGAAGTGGCGCTTGCGCTCGAAATCCTCCGCCAGATGGTAGAGATTGTCCAGAAGCGCGTCGCTGGCAGGTACCTTGCGCAGGCGCTCAAAGGCCATATCCAGTTGTCCCTGGCCCTGCAGGGCCAAGCCCATCATGCGGTCCGTCTCGGCGGCTTCTGCGGAACGTCCGGAGGCGTCACTCAGTCGACCACGGTGCAAAAGCACCACCACGGTAGTACCCGCCAACACAGCCAGCACTGGCAGCAACAACGGAACCCACAACCCCCCATAGCGCAGAAGGGTCCATTCGGCGATGACAACGGTGAGCACGAGCGCCGTACCGACCCCCATCCCGACGGGGCGCGCCAAACGCGGCGCCAACAACACCAGATACACCGCCCCCAGCGCCAACACCAGCCAAGCGACCGGAGTAGCCCAGCCTGGCTCTATCACGCCCAGCCCGAGGCGAATGGATGACAAGGTTTGCGCCACAACCTCCACCGGATAGACAGCACGCTCCCCCAGCTGCGCCGCTGGGGCGACCAGCTTCTCCGTCATTTCGCCCACCAACACGATCTTGCCCTGCAGGCTACCGGCGGCGGCGGTTCCATCGAGCACGCTGGCAGCCGACAGGATAGGGAAGGTGCCGGCTCCATCGCCAGCCACCTGCCAGCGGGGACGCAGCACGGCGGCTGCATTGGTGGCAATGTTCAGCCCTCCGAGCCGCAGCCCCGCAGGCGCATCCGCCACGCGGATATCACCCAACCCCAGATGCAGGCTGTGTTGCGCCGCCAGCAACGCCAAGGACGGCACCCCCACGCTGTCGTAGCGAAGAAGCAGTGGAACCTGGCGTACACGCCCATCCAGGTCAGCCTCTGCATACAAGTGCCCCACCCCAGCCGCCACTGCGCCCAACGACGGGATGGGGTGCTGCGCCGACTGTATCGGCGTTACAGCAGCACCCGGGTCGGGTAGCGTGCTGCGACGCACGTACGATGGCAGGGGCGCAGCAGCCCCGCCACTTTCATAACGCGAAGCCAGGAGCACGTTGCCCGCCCGCTGTATGGAGGCTGCCAGACGCGCATCGCCGTCGAGTAGAGCTTCTGCCTCACCCACCACACGGCCGAGCTCGGCCGTCAGTGCGGTTCCCTCAGGCGCAGCGGCAAGGGTTTCGCGGATTTTTCTCAGGTAGCCCAAGCCCCTGTCGTTTTGGGGCTGTGTGAGTGGGGGGGTGTAAACAACGGTTTGTACGCCAGCCGCTGACAGGCGATCAACCAAGCGCGCATGGATATCACGCGACCAGGGCCACGGCCCCAGAGCGGCCAAGCTGGCATCGTCGATGCCCACAATCACCACGTCTGCCAACGGGGCGGGGGACGAGGTGCGGATGGCTGCGTCGTAGAGCTTGTGTTCGAGCGACAACGATGCGCCCGTGACCGCGCACAGGCCCGCTACGGCCAGTGCCACCAATCCGCCCCATAAGCCATCGGTACGCCATCCATCCATCCGCCGCGCCGAGGTTTTTCGTCCCACTTGCTGTTATTCCACTCAGTATTGGGTGGGTTTGAAGCAATAACTGCGCCCATGCAATCCAAGGGCCTCAGGACCGTTGACAAGAGGAGATTTGGAGCGAATGGGCAGCAGGGGTGGCGTTGCGTGTCGTTCTTGTCACGCAACCCCGGGATGGGACGCCAGCGCGATGCCATTTTTGTCACTCGCTGGCCTCAAAGAGGGGTTGCACCTTCGTGCGAGCCCCCTGGTTGCAACCCTCAGGTCGCGGATGCGCTGTTGGATCCCTTGCGCCAGAATTTGCCCACGCCCACCACCAGCGCGGCGCCCAGCGCGGCCGCTACATAGTGCAACGCTGGGTGCGCCACAGCGTAGTCATGCAAGATGGCATCGCTGGCGATGGTTTCTCCACCCACCCAGCCGATCAGCGCGGCGCCGAGCACCACGATGACAGGGAAACGCTCCATGAGCTTGATCATGAGGGTGCTGCCGAAAATCACCAGCGGGATACTGATGGCCAAGCCCAACACCAGCAGCACCACGTTGCCCTGGGCCGCAGCCGCCACAGCGATCACGTTGTCCAGGCTCATCACCAGGTCGGCGATGAGGATGGTGCGGACAGCGGCCATCAGGCTGCCATAGGTTTTGGACTCGCCCTCGTCCTCCTCGTCGTCGCTGAGCAGCTGAAAGCCGATCCACAGCAGCAGACACCCGCCCACGATCTGCAGGAACGACAGCTCTAGCAGCTTGGCAGCCACAACGGTCAGCAAAATCCGCAAGACCACGGCAGCGCCGGAGCCCCAGAACACGGCTTTCTTTTGCTGATGGGGGGGAAGGGACCGGGCTGCCAGCGCAATGACCACCGCGTTGTCACCCGACAAGATGATGTTGATCCAGACGATCTTCACCAAGCCGATCCAAAAATCGGCGCTTTGCAGAAACTCCATGACTGACTCCACTGTTATGAATGCAAGAAGCGCCCGGAACCAGGGTTCCGAGCGCTTCTCTTTTTGTAGGAGCCACTAGTCTAGCGGTCTGTGCCGCGCCCCGCGTCCGTAATTGTGCTTACGGACGGGACGGCGGCAGCCCGTTTACTTCAGCTGGGCCTTGAGCAGCTTGCCCAGTTCCGAAGGGTTGCGGGTGATGATGAAACCCGACTCTTCCATGATGGCGAGCTTGGCATCGGCCGTGTCGGCGCCGCCGGAGATCAGCGCGCCAGCGTGGCCCATGCGCTTGCCGGGAGGGGCGGTCACGCCAGCGATGAAGCCCACGATAGGCTTCTTCATGTTGGCCTTGCACCACTGGGCGGCTTCGGCTTCGTCGGGTCCGCCGATTTCACCGATCATGATCACGGCATCGGTGTCCGGATCGTCGTTGAAGGCCTTCATCACGTCGATGTGCTTGAGGCCGTTGATGGGGTCGCCACCAATGCCCACGGCGCTCGACTGGCCCAGGCCCACTTCGGTCAGCATGGCCACGGCTTCGTACGTCAGCGTGCCGGAACGGCTCACCACGCCGATGCGGCCCTTGCGGTGGATGTGGCCGGGCATGATGCCGATCTTGATCTCGTCGGGCGTGATCAGGCCAGGGCAGTTGGGGCCCAGCAGCAGCGTCTTCTTGCCGCCGGCCGCTTCCTTGGCCTTCATCTTGTTGCGCACTTCCAGCATGTCGCGCACTGGAATGCCTTCGGTGATGCAGATGGCCATGTCCAGGTCGGCTTCGACAGCTTCCCAGATGGCGGCAGCAGCGCCTGCGGGCGGCACATAGATCACCGACACGGTGGCACCGGTCTGCTGGGCGGCTTCCTTGACGGAGGCGTAGATCGGGATGTTGAAGATCGACTCGCCCGCCTTCTTGGGGTTCACGCCCGCCACGAAGCAGTTCTTGCCGTTCGCGTATTCCTGGCACTTTTCGGTGTGGAACTGGCCAGTCTTGCCCGTGATGCCCTGGGTGATGACCTTGGTGTCTTTGTTGATGTAGATCGACATGTGTGTTCTCCGGGCTTACTTGACGGCAGCAACGATCTTGGTCGCAGCTTCGGCCATGGTGTCAGCGGCAATGATGGGCAGGCCAGACTCGGCCAGCATCTTTTTGCCCAGCTCTTCGTTCGTGCCCTTCATGCGCACGACCAGCGGCACGTTCAGGTTCACGGCCTTGCAAGCAGTGATCACGCCGGTGGCGATGGTGTCGCACTTCATGATGCCGCCAAAGATGTTGACCAGAATGCCTTCGACCTTGGGGTTCTTCAGCATGATCTTGAAGGCTTCAGTCACCTTCTCGGGGGTGGCACCGCCGCCCACGTCCAGGAAGTTGGCTGGCTCGCCGCCGAACAGCTTGATGGTGTCCATGGTGGCCATGGCCAGGCCGGCGCCGTTCACCAGGCAGCCGATGTTGCCATCGAGGCTGATGTAGGCCAGGTCGAATTTGGAGGCTTCCACTTCGGCCGGATCTTCTTCGTCCAGATCGCGGAAGGCCACGATTTCTGGGTGACGGAACAGGGCGTTGGCGTCAAAGTTGAACTTTGCGTCCAGGGCCATCAGGTTGCCCTTGGAGTCGCAGTTCAGGGGGTTGATTTCCACCAGCGACGCGTCGGTTTCCATGTAGCACTTGTAGATCTTGGCGAAGATGTCTACGGCTTGGTCGATGGAAGCGCCGGTCAGGCCAATGGCAGCTGCCACCTTGCGGCTCTGCGCTTCGGTGATGCCGGCCAGCGGGTCGATCATCTCGGTGACGATCTTCTCGGGTGTGGAGTGGGCCACTTCCTCGATGTCCATGCCGCCTTCGCTCGAAGCGATCAGGGCGACCTTCTGCGTGGCGCGGTCGGTGACCAGCGAGACGTACAGTTCGTTCTTGATGTCGGCGCCGTCTTCGATGTACAGGCGGCGGACCTTCTGGCCCTCAGCGCCGGTCTGGTGCGTGACCAGCTGCATGCCCAGGATGTCGCTGGCGCGTGCTTTCACGTCGTCGATGGTCTTGGCAACCTTCACGCCGCCGCCCTTGCCACGGCCACCGGCGTGGATCTGGGCCTTGACAACCCACACGGGGCCGCCGAGCTTCTGGGCTGCTTCCACGGCTTCTTGCACCGTGAATGCGGGAATGCCACGCGGAACGGGCACACCAAAATTGCGCAAGATTTCCTTGCCTTGGTATTCGTGAATCTTCATGAGGTCTCTCTCAGGGAAGGGTGGTAGTTACCCGTTTACCATGAACAGATGTCTGGCCGCGGGCTTGGGACATGGCAACCCGCGACTGTATCATGCTGCAACGCACCATCCTTGTGCCTGACTTACACCCTGGGTGGGCCTGGCGGCCTTCCCGCCCCCACTTCTATCCGGCAGACGCTGCCATCTTTTTGCAGGAGCACCCTATGTCCAAAGTCTTTATTGATGGCGAAGCCGGCACCACGGGCCTGCAGATCCGCGAGCGCCTGCAGGCCATGTCGCAGATCGAACTGGTCAGCATTGCGCCCGAGCTGCGCAAGGACCCGGCCGCCAAGCGCGACCTGATCGCGGGGGTGGATCTGGTGGTGCTGTGCCTGCACGACGACGCTGCGCGCGACACCGTGGCGATGGTGGACGAGATCGAGCGCAGCTCGGGCCGCAAGGTCAAGGTGATCGATGCCAGCACGGCGCACCGCACGGCCAATGGTTGGGTGTACGGGTTTCCGGAACTCGCGCCAGCGCAGACACAAGCGGTGCGCGACGCCACCCGCGTCTCCAATCCCGGCTGCTACGCCACGGGGGCGATTGCCATGCTGCGCCCGCTGGTCGATGCGGGCCTGATCCCGGCGGACTACCCTTTGAGCCTGCCCTCGGTCTCGGGCTACTCCGGCGGCGGCCGCACCATGATCGAAGCCTACGAGGCGGGCACCGCAGCGCCGTATGAGGCGTATGCACTGGGCCTGTCGCACAAGCACATCCCCGAAATCTTGCGCTACACCGGGCTCACACGCCGCCCGGTGTTCATCCCCGCCGTGGGCAACTTCCGCCAGGGCATGCTGGTGCAGTTGCCGCTGCACCTGGACCTGCTGCCCGGAGCCCCCAAGGCCAACGACCTGCACGACGTGCTGGCCAGCCACTACAGCCGCACCAACACGCCAGAACAATGGGTCAGCGTGCTGCCCCCCACCGACGATTTGAAGCTGGCTGCCGACACGCTGACCGACACCAACAAGCTGGAGCTCCGCGTGTTTGCCAACGAGCAGTACCGGCAGGCCGTGGTCATCGCGCGCCTGGACAACCTGGGCAAGGGCGCCAGTGGCGCTGCAGTGCAGAACCTGCAATTGATGCTGGGCGTGTAAACACCTCAGAGCGCATCAGGAAGCGGGACCGATGCCCCGCTTGTTGGCGTTGCGGTCAGCCCTCGTCAGACGCATCGGCGCCCAGCACCGCACGCCGCGCCACATCGCCTGAGAACCCCCGCACCAGCAAAAACCGCATCTGCTTGGCGCGGGTTTGCGGATCTGCGGCAGGCTCGCCAAACTTGCGGCGCCACACCTCGCGGGCACGCTCCAGTTCGCTGCCCTGCAGCTGGGCCACTGCTTGCTGCACAGCCTCTGCCCCCAGCCCCTTGGACTGCAGCTCCTGCCGGATGCGCGAAGCGCCCAGACGCCCTGCGCGCCGGTGCAACACCGACTCCACCACCCTGGCCTCGCTGATGAAGTCCTTGGCCTGCAGGTCGTCCAGCACGGCGTCCAGGTCTTCGCCCTCCTGCACATGGGGCGCGAGCTTGCGCTGCAGCTCGGCGCGCGAATGCTCCCGCTGGCTCAGCAGCCGCAGCGCACGGCCCTTGAGCGAGAGCGCAGTGAATCCCATGACTGATCCAAAGCTATAGTTTTAATAGCTGCAGGCGCATATGAAATGTGCGCCTGCAGGCTATTTGCCTTCAAAAACCGGAAATCACTCGTCCGCAGCCGCTGCTGGGGCCTGCAGTGCGCCAGGCAGCAGCGCAATGCCCAGGCCTTCACGCACCTTGTTCTCAATCTCGCGGGCCAGGTCGGGGTTTTCGCGCAAAAACTCACGCGCGTTGTCGCGGCCCTGGCCGATCTTTTCGCCGTTGTAGGCGTACCAGGCACCGCTCTTTTCCACGATCTTGGCCGTCACGCCCATGTCGATGATCTCGCCCTCGCGGCTGATGCCTTCACCGAACAGGATGTCGAACTCGGCCGTCTTGAAGGGCGGGCTCACTTTGTTCTTGACCACCTTGACCTTGGTCTCGTTGCCGATGGCTTCGTCGCCCTTCTTGATCGTGCCGGTGCGACGGATGTCGAGGCGCACCGAGGCATAGAACTTGAGCGCATTGCCGCCGGTCGTCGTTTCGGGCGAGCCGAACATCACGCCGATCTTCATGCGGATCTGGTTGATGAAGATGACCATGCAGTTGGTCTTCTTGATCGTGGCGGTGAGCTTGCGCAGCGCCTGGCTCATCAGGCGGGCTTGCAGGCCGGGCAGGGCGTCGCCCATCTCGCCTTCGATTTCGGCCTTGGGCGTGAGCGCAGCCACCGAGTCCACCACGATCAGGTCCACGGCGCCGGAGCGCACCAGGCTGTCCACGATTTCCAGCGCCTGCTCGCCGGTGTCAGGCTGGCTGATCAGCAGGTCGGACAGTTGCACACCCAGCTTCTGGGCGTACTGCACATCCAGGGCGTGCTCTGCGTCGACAAACGCGCAGGTGCCGCCCTGTTTTTGCATCTCGGCAATCACCTGCAGCGTGAGCGTGGTCTTGCCCGACGATTCCGGGCCATAGATTTCGACCACACGGCCACGGGGCAGACCACCCACACCCAGCGCAATGTCCAGGCCCAGCGAGCCGGTGGAGACGACCTGGATGTCCTCGATCACCTCGCCTTCACCCAGGCGCATGATCGTGCCCTTGCCGAATTGCTTCTCGATCTGGGCGAGCGCGGCGGCCAGGGCCTTGGCCTTTTCCGTGTTCACGGGCAATGCGGGGTTGGTGCCTTTGACTGCGACGTCCATGAGAAACTCCTTGAAAAACAACAGGTTGGATGCTTGCATCGCTCTGCGGTTAATCACAGGCTGGATGCTTGAACAGTAGTTTAAGCGAGCAATAAAATCTAGATAAAGCGATTTTTAGTCAGTTTGCCTGACAATATCGGATGCCCGATTTTTCTCCAGCCGCCCCCCTTGCCACGCCCGCCCAGGGGCCTGACGACCGCTGGCGCCAGACCCACCTGGGCCGCCTGATGGGCAGCGCCCTGCGCCGCTTCGACGCGCGGGTACTGCAGCTCATGGCGCGCAATGTGGAGGTGCCGCTGGCGCTGTCCAACCTGGCAGCACGCGACCAGGTGACGGCTGCACACGTGCACATCACCCGGCACCTGGCCTTGCAGGGCGACCGACTGACCGATCTGGCCCAGCGCGCGGGCATGACCAAGCAGGCCATGGCCAACCTGGTGGACCAGTGCGAGGCCTGGGGGCTGGTCACGCGCGAGGCCGACCCGCTGGATGCGCGGGCGCGCCGCGTGTGCTTCACGCCCACCGGCCTGGCGTGGCTGCAGGCGTTCCGGGATGCCGTGGCGCAGGCCGAGGCGGAGTTCCGCGCCGAGGTGGGCCATGACGTGGCCACCGTGGTGGCCATTGGGCTGGAGGCCTATGCGGGCGGCGATACGGGTGCCTGAGCCCCCATCGGCTCGGCGCACGCCAGCAGCCATTCCCTGAAGCACTGCAGCGCGTGCAGCTGCGTGCGGCCTTCGGGGTAGCAGAACCAGTAGCCCACATCACTCCGGTAACCGCCGCGCAGGTCGGCATCGGGCAGGGGCTCGCGCACCAGGCCTGCCGTGATTTCATCCTGCACCAGGCAGCGCGGCACCAGCGCCAGGCCCATGCCCGCCATCACGGCGCGGATCATGGTCTGGAACTGGTCGAACTGCGGCCCGGCCAGCGGATCGATGAGGCCCTCCACCCCGTGCGTCTCGCTCCAGCGCAACCACGCCTCGGGCACGGTCACGTGGCGCAGCAGCGTGTAGCGGGCTACATCGCGCGGGGTGTGGATGGGCCAGTCGGCCACCTTGGTGCGGGGGGCGATCAGCGCCACCTCGTTGCCCGTGATGTGGTGGGCGTGCGCGCCGGGCCAGTGGCCGTCGCCGAAAAGGATGGCGCAGTCCAGCTCGGGGCGGGTGAAGTCGTAGCTGTGCACATAGGGCACAAAGTGCAGCGTGATTTGGGGGTGCTGCTGCTGGAACTGCGGCAGGCGTGGGATGAGCCATTTGGCCGCAAACGTGGGCAGGCTGGACAGGTGCAGCGCCCCCCCACCGTCATCGCTGGTGATCAGCTCCAGCGTGGCGGCCTCCAGCTGCGCCAGCACGCCACGCACCGCCTTTTCGTAGCGCTCGCCGGCGGGGGTGAGCGCCAGGCGCTTGCGGCTGCGTTCGAACAGCGGCACGCCCACCCAGGTCTCCAGTTCCTTGACCTGTTTGCTGACCGCGCTTTGGGTGAGGTGCAGGGCCTCGGCCGCGCGGGACACCCCGCCGAACCGCGTCACCGTGGAAAAAGCCCGCAGCAGGTGAACGGGTGGCGAGAGGCGGCGAAGGGATGACATAGTAAGTAATCAAATCATTCCAAATAGGAATGTTATCAGGCATATCCATTGCTTGGTAGAGCGCATTGAATCCTTTAACCTCAATGCAACCCATAGGAGAAACGCCCATGCAACGCCGTCACCTGCTCTCAGCGCTGGCCGCCGTATCTTTCGCTCCCGGAATGTCTTTGGCGCAAGAGGGCAAGCCCCTGCGCATCATCGTTCCGTTCCCGCCCGGGGGCGCCACGGACATCACGGCCCGCAGCCTGCAAGAGTCGCTGGCGCGCATCCTCAAGCAGCCCGTGGTGCTGGAAAACCGGGGCGGCGCAGGCGGCTCCATCGGCATGGCCGAAGTCGCCCGCGCGCCGGCAGACGGCCTCACCCTGGGCGTGGCCACGCTGTCCACCCATGGCGTGAACCCCGCCGTGTACACCAAGCTGCCCTACCACCCGACCAAGGACTTCATCGGCGTGACCGAGATCGTCAAGGCCCCGGGCGTCATCGTGATCAACCCGGCCGTGGTGCCCGTCAAGGACTTTGCGGAGCTGGTGAAGTACCTCAAGGCCAACCCCGGCAAGGTGTCCTACGCCACCCCCGGCAACGGCACCATCGGCCACATGTGGGGCGAGCTGTTCAAGAGCAGCACCGGCACCTCCATGGTGCACATCCCCTACCGTGGTGCAGGCCCGGCCATCAACGACGTGCTGGCGGGTCAGGTGGCGGTGTACTTTGACCAGGTGGCTTCGTCGCTCCCGCACGTCAAATCGGGCAAGCTCAAGGCGCTGGCGGTGTCGTGGCCCGAGCGGCTGGATGTGTTGCCCGATGTGCCCACCTACGCCGAACTGGGCTACAAGCAGGCCAACGAGCCTTCATGGTTTGGCCTGGTGGCCCCTGCGGGCACGCCCCCGGCGGCGGCAGACCGCATCCAGCAAGCCGTCGCCCAGACCCTGAAGGAGCCCGCCGTGCGCGAGCGCCTGGCGGGACAGGGCCTCTACCCCTCGGGCACAACACCCAAGGAATTCACGGCCCAGATCGCCAGCGAGATCGACAAGATGAAGCGCGTGGCGGCCTACGCCAAGGTGGTGCTCGACTGACCTGATTCCCCCGGGCCCTGGGCCCGGGGACGGCCACAGCTGGGATGGTGAGACGACGCAGGCAAGCCTGCTTCCCGGGCCTGCTCAAGGTCTCAGGGATAACCATAGTCACATCCCGGTCTGGGCGGCTAGGCCAGCCGCCCTCCTTTGCGCACACTCTGCCTATGCATGCAGCCTTGAAACTGATCCACCACCGCTTCCAGCAGGCCCAGCCCGGCGTCACCGGCTCGCCGGGGCTTGCCACACAACCGTCCAGCACCGCCACCGTCACTGCGGTGCCCGGCAGCACACCACTGGTACTCGACTCCCCCCACAGCGGCACCCGGTACCCCGACGACTTTGGTTCCGCCCTCGACCTGGCCACGCTGCGCCGGGCCGAAGACACGCACGTCGAAAAGATCTACGCCTTTGCCCCCGCGCTCGGCGTGGCCTGGGTCGAGGCCCACTTCCCCCGCATCTACCTGGACGCCAACCGCGATACGACCGAGCTGGACACCAGCCTGCTCGATGGCGACTGGCCCGACCCCATCTCCACCGACCCCAAGGTGCTCAGCAAGGTGCGCCTGGGCAAGGGGCTGATCTGGAAGTTCACCGACCAGGGCGAACCCATCTACCAGCGCCAGCTCACCGTGGCCGAGGTGCGTGCGCGCATCGACCGCTGCTGGCGCCCGTACCACGCCGCCGTGGCCCAGGCCATTGACGCCGCCCATGCGCGCCACGGCTACAGCATCCACCTCAACTGCCACTCCATGCCCGCCGTGGCTGGGCGCTTTGCCACCGAGTTTCCGGGGCTGGAACATGCCGACTTTGTGGTGGGCGACCGCGATGGCACCACCGCCAGCCCTGCGCTGTCGGCACTGATCTGCGAGCACCTGCGCGCGTGCGGCTACAGCGTCGAATACAACCACCCCTACAAGGGCGTGGAGCTGGTGCGCCGCTACGGCAACCCCGCGCAGCACCGCCACAGCATCCAGGTCGAGATCAACCGCAAGCTGTACATGGACGAGACCACGCTCGCGCAGATGCCCGAGGGCATGGCGCGGCTGCAGGCGGACCTCAAGACCCTGGTGCAGAGGCTGCTGGCACACGATCCGCGCTGAGCACCCGACGCAGGCCCGGCGGGCTCAGGCCACCAGCGTGGAGACCCCTTCGTAGAGCAGGCCCATGCTGTCCGCCGTGGCGATATTGCTGTGGGCCAGGCCCGCGCGCGAACCATCGAGTGCGACCACCGACATGGCCTGAAAGCCCGCGTCCTGGCCGTTGTGCAGCAACCAGCCCGTGCCGTGCACCGCATGCACCAGCCAACCCAGGCCATAGCGGCCTGCGGGGGCATGCCCCAGGTCCTGCAGGCCCTTCACATAGCTGCGGGGCAAGGGGGTGGCGTCGCCGCGCAATGCCTGCAGGTGCCACTGCAGCCACCGCGCGTCCTCCTCCACCGTCAGGCTCAAGGCGCCTGCCGGGTCCAAGACCTCCAGCCACACACGTTCCGGCGCCTCGGCCAGCGGCAGGGGCTGCAGCCGCCCGTCCAGGATTTCATGTCCGGCGGGCTGCTGGCTCCCGGCACGCATCGGCTCTCCCACAAAGAGCGAAAGACCCAGGGGCTGGGCCACGCGCTGGCGCAGCAAGTCCTCCCACCCGAGACCCGTGGCCGCCCGCAGCATGCGGGCCGCCAGCGCATAGCCTGCGTTGGAGTAGGCAAAGCCCGGGTCTGCGCCCGTGCCGCGAACGGGCGGCTGGCGCAGCAGCCACTGCAGGAAGAACGCCTCCGCCTCCGCAGGTTGCTGCCAGCGCGCCAGCACCTCAGGGCCCACTGCATTCACGAACAGGTCCACGTCTTCGATGGCTGAAAAACCCATCACCCCGGCGCGATGGTCCAGCAGGTCGCGCAGCGTGATCTGCTGGTAGGCGGGCAGGGCGCTCCGCGCCAGCTCGGGCAAGGTCTGGGCCAGCGTGCTGTCCCAGCGCAGCAGGCCCTGGTCCACCACGCTCGCGGCCGCGCAGGCCGTCATGGCCTTGGTGTTGGAGCCGATGGCCATCAGGTCGCCGGTGGCCAGGGGCGCATTGCCACCCAGGCGGCGCAGCCCCGCGACGGCTGTGCGGACCTGGCGCGGGTCCGCCCACCCGGCTGCGGCGCCCACCACACCCTGCTTCACCAGCCCTTGGGCCAGGGTCTGCACCCGCTTGTGGGCTTCCCGGGGGCCGTCGTCGTCGCCACCGCCGCAGGCGGTGAGCACACTGCCCAGCGTGGACAGGCCTGCGGCGGCCAGCCAGTGGCGCCGCGAGAGAAGGGGGGCGCTGCGCGCCGTGGACGGGGTAACAAGGCGGGTAGGGTTCATGGCATCTCGTGAAGTGAAGAAGATGCCGGGATTGTTGAAACGCCAACCTTGGGCAAACCCAAAGATCTGTGTGGGGAATGACGGCTGCCGGGTACGGTTTGTCAGCCCGCCACCGGCCAACGCAGCGTGAAGCCCACGCCCCGCCCGTGCAGCCCCGGCCCCAGGCGGACCTGCCCGCCCAGGTGGCCGATGGCCTGCTGCGCAATGGTGAGCCCCAGGCCCGATCCGCTGCTGCGCGCGCGTGGCGAGCGCCAGAAGCGCTCGAACACCCGGTCTTGCTCGCCGGCCGCTATGCCCGGGCCGTCGTCGGCAACCCAGACCACCACGTCGCCGCCCTCCTGCCACACCCGCAACTGCACCTCGCGCCCCGCACCGGGGCCGCAGCCATGCTTGAGCGCGTTGTCCAGCACATTGCCCAGGGCGGACCAGAGCAGCTGTCGGTCCAACGGCAGCTCCAGGGTGTCCGGGCCGTCCAGCGACAGCTCCACGCCCAGGCCCTCGGCCCAGCCCGCGCGCTCTGCCAGGCAGTCCTGCAGCAGCGCCATCAGGTCCTGGGGCGCGGCGGGGTCCAGCGCGGGGGCTTCTTCCAGGGCTGCCAGCATGAGCAGCTGTTCGCTCAGATGCGCGGCGCGCTGCACGGCGCGCGTCAGCGCCTCGCTGGCCTGCGCGCGTGCGGGGCCTTCGGGGGCTTGCGCCAGCACATGGGCCTGGGTGGCGATGACCGCCATGGGCGTGCGCAGTTCGTGGGCCGCGTCGTGCACCAGGGCCTTTTCGCGCGCCAGGTGGGCCCGCAGGCGGGCCAGCAGCTGGTCGAACGACTGGGCCAGGCCGTGCAGCTCGCGCTGGGGCGGCAGGTGCTGCAGCGGCCGCAGGTCGTTGGCCGAGCGCGCGGCGATCTGGGCATCCAGCCGCGCCAGCGGGCGCAGCCCGGTGCGCACGGCCAGCCACAGCGGCAGGCCCACCAGCGGCAGCGCCAGCAGCACCGAGGTGCCCTGCAGCAGGTCCACATCGGCGCGCATGGCATTGAGGGTGTGGGCCATGCCGTGCACCAGCGCGCGGGCCTCGGCGGGTTGCTCCAGCGTGGCCAGCGCCCCTGCCAGCCCCTGCGCGAGCTGGCGCACGCCGGGGTTGGTGTCTATGGCGCGGTAGTGGGTGATGGCCGCCTGGCCCAGCAGCACCAGCCACACCAACGCCATGGCCGCGAGCAGCGCCAGCAGGGTGCGGCGCATGAGGCTCGGGCCCCACCAGCCGCGTGGGGGCGCGGGGGTTTCGGTCGGTGGTGTCATGGCTGCAGCCGGTAGCCCACGCCACGCACCGTGACCACCCGCTCTGCGCCGATCTTCTTGCGCAGGTTGGAGACATGCACCTCCAGTGTGGCGGGGTCCAGCGCATCGCCCAGGGGTTCGAGCCGCTGGGCAAGCACGTTCTTGGCCACCACCTTGCCGGGTTCGCGCGCCAGCTCCACCAGCAGCCGGAACTCGCGCGGCGACAGCGCCAGGGGCTCTTTGCCCAGCCAGGCCTCGTGCCGCCGGGGCGCCAAGCGCAGTGCGCCCAGCGTCCACTCCTCGCTGGCCTGGCGCGCACTGCGCCGCAGCACGGCGTGCAGGCGCGACAGCAGCTCGGGCACGTCGAAAGGCTTGAGCACGTAGTCGTCGGCACCGCCGTCCAGGCCGTCAAGCCGGTCCTGCAAGGCGGTGCGGGCCGTGATCACGATCACCGGCAGGCTGAGGCCCGCGCGGCGCCAGCGACGCAGCAACGCCATGCCCTGGCCGTCGGGCAGGGTCAGGTCCAGCAGCACGGCGGCGACCTCGTTGGCGTCGGGCAGGGGCGGCGTGGCGGCCACGCTGCGCAGCCATTGCACCGTGAAACCGCCCTGCTGCAGGGCTTGCAGCAGGGCCTGGCCCAGGTCCAGGTCGTCTTCGATGAGCAGGATGTGCATGGCCGCCATTTTCCGCGTCCCCAGCTTGCAGTCAGCCAAAGACGCCGGACCGGGAGCTGGCGTCTTTGGGCACCCTAAAATCCTCGCACAGGCAGACAATGACGACACAGGCCCGCCCACGGGCCGCACCACCCAAGGAGACAGTCCGCATGCGCATCCTCATTGCCGAAGACGACCAGGTGCTGGCCGATGGCCTGCTGCGCACGCTGCGTGCCTCGGGCGCCGTGGTGGACCATGTCGCCAGCGGCAGCGAGGCCGACGCGGCGCTGATGACCAACAACGAGTTCGACCTGCTCATCCTGGACCTGGGCCTGCCCAAGATGCATGGGCTGGAGGTGCTGAAAAAGCTGCGCGGCCGGGGCTCCGCCCTGCCGGTGCTCATCCTCACCGCCGCAGACAGCGTGGAAGAACGCGTGAAGGGCCTGGACTTTGGCGCCGACGACTACATGGCCAAGCCCTTCAGCCTGCAAGAGCTCGAAGCCCGCGTGCGTGCCCTCACGCGCCGGGGCATGGGCGGCACCAGCAGCGCCATCAAGCACGGCCCGCTGGTGTACGACCAGGCCGGCCGCGTGGCCACCATCGACGGCAAGATGATCGAGCTGTCCGCCCGCGAGCTGGGCCTGCTGGAAGTGCTGCTGCAGCGCGCCGGCCGCCTGGTGAGCAAGGAGCAGCTGGTGGAGCGCCTGTGCGAGTGGGGCGAGGAGGTGAGCAACAACGCCATCGAGGTCTACATCCACCGCCTGCGCAAGAAGATCGAAGGCGGGCCCATCCGCATCGCCACCGTGCGCGGCCTGGGCTACTGCCTTGAGAAGATCCCCAATTAACTATCAAAACGATAGCAGCTTGTGCATATGAATCTAGCGCTATCGGGTGTTTTGGCTTCAAAAATGCCACGGCGGCCGCTGTGAAGATCTTCCAGCGCGAGCAGCGCTCCCTGTTCGGCGAAATCCTCGACTGGATGCTCACGCCGCTGCTGCTGCTGTGGCCTGTGAGCCTGGCGCTGACCTGGCTGGTGGCACAGGGCCTGGCCAACAAGCCGTTTGACCGGGCGCTGGAGTACAACGCCCACGCCCTCGCCCAACTGGTGAGCGTGGTGGGCGACAAGGCCCAGTTCAACCTGCCCCAGCCCGCCAGCGAGATCCTGCGCGCCGACGACTCCGACATCGTGTACTACCAGGTCATCGGCCCGGGCGGCGAGTTCCTCTCAGGCGAGCGCGAACTGCCCGAGCCCCCGAGCGACGAGGTGCCCCTGTCGGGCGAGGTGCGGCTGCGCGATGCCGAGATGCGCGGCATCGACATCCGCGTGGCCTACATCTGGGTGCGCCTGCCGCTGAAAGACACGCCGGTGGCGCTGGTCCAGGTGGCCGAGACGCGCGAAAAACGCAGCGTACTGGCCACCGAAATCATCAAGGGCGTGATGCTGCCGCAGTTCGTCATCCTGCCGCTGGCGGTGCTGCTGGTCTGGCTGGCGCTGGCGCGCGGCATCCAGCCGCTCAACCAGCTGGAGCAGCGCATCCGCGCGCGCAACCCCGACGACCTCTCGCCGCTGGACGACCGCACCGTGCCGCTCGAAGTGGCGCCACTGGTGTCGTCCGTCAACGACCTGCTCACGCGACTGAACGATTCGCTGGCCACGCAAAAGCGCTTTCTGGCCGATGCCGCGCACCAGCTCAAGACCCCGCTGGCGGGCCTGCGCATGCAGGCCGACCTGGCCCAGCGCGAAGGCACCAGCACCGAAGAGCTCAAGCGCTCGCTGCAGCAGATCGGGCGCTCCAGCATCCGCGCCACGCACACCGTCAACCAGCTGCTGGCGCTGGCGCGGGCCGAGGGCAGCGGCGTGGGCATTGCCCGCCAGCCCTGCGACCTGGCGCGCCTGGTGATCGAGGTGGTGCGCGACTCGGTGCCCCGTGCGCTCGACAAACACATCGACCTGGGCTACGACGGCGCCGAGCCCGGATCGCCGGGTGTGCTGATCGACGGCAACCCCACGCTGCTCAAGGAGCTGGTGCGCAACCTGGTGGACAACGCCATCAACTACACGCCCTCCACCCCCGACAAGCCCGGCGTGGTTACCGCCCGCGTGCTGGCCGACACTTTCGGCCATGTGCTGCTGCTGCAGGTCGAGGACTCCGGCCCCGGCGTGCCCGAGGCCGAGCGCGAGCTGGTGTTCCAGCCGTTCTACCGCGCACTGGGCAGCGAGGCCGACGGCTCCGGCCTGGGCCTGCCCATCGTGCTGGAGATCGCCAGCAAGCACGATGCCGAGGTCACGCTCGAAGACGCACGGCCTGGCCAGACCCCGCCCGGTGCACGCTTCAGCGTGCGTTTTGCGGCGCGGGACGCGGTGGCGGGCGGCTGACCCCGTGGCGCGCCCTGCCGCTGGCGTGGCAGAGGACAAGGCCCGCGCGCCGCAGGGTTGATGCGCTGGCAACCCGCCACAGCACCGGGCATCCGGCATCATGCGGCCTCGTAGCCTGGCCCGATCTTTTTGCACGGACGCAGCCCCCCACCATGACCTCACCGCCCCGCCGCTTTGCCAACACGCACCCTGCCGTGGTGATCGGCAACTTCCCCTGGTACGAAATGGTCTGGCGCTCGCTGCGCGGCGATTTCAAGCCACGCAGCGAGCCTGCGGGCGGCTACGGGGCCTTTGCCCGGCAGTGGACGCAGCCCGTGGACCCCGCGCGCCTGGCACAGCGCCAGCAGGCCCCCGTGATCACCTGGCTGGGCCACGTCTCCATGCTGCTGCAGGTGGCGGGCCTCAACGTGCTGATCGACCCCACGCTGTGCGATTTTGCGGGCCCCCTGGGCCGCTTTGGTGCCCCGCGCCGCGTGCCTGCGCCCATGGCGCCCGAGGACCTGCCGCCCATTGACGTGGTCCTGATCTCGCACAACCACTACGACCACCTGTGCTACGGCACCTTGCGCCGCCTGCGCGACGCGGGCCAGTCGCCCCGCTTTGTGGTGCCGCTGGGGCTGGCCGACTGGTTCACGCACCGGGGCATGGGCCCCGTCACCGCGCTGAACTGGTGGGAGCACGCCGACATCGCCCCCGGCGTGCGCGTGGTGTTCACGCCGTCACAGCACTGGAGCCGCCGCACCCCGTGGGATACGAATGCCTCGCTGTGGGGTGGGTACCTGCTGGAATGGTCGCGCCCGCAGGCGGCTGCGCCCTGGCGCTTTCTGTTCCCGGGCGACACGGGCTACAGCGACGACTTCAAGGCCATCCGCCAGCGCCTGGGGTCGGTGGACTTTCTCGCATTGCCCATCGGCGCCTATCTGCCCCGCGACTTCATGAAGCCCATGCACGTGAACCCCGAGGACGCCGTGCAGCTCATGCTGGACGTGGAAGCCAGGCAGGCCATGGGCGTGCACTGGGGCACGTTCATGCTGACGCAGGAGGCCTTCGACCACCCGCCGCGCGACCTGGCCGCCGCGCTCGCGCAGCGTGGCCTGCCGCTGGACCGCGTCTGGCTCATGCGGCAGGGCGAGACGCGCGCCATACCGCTGCCATAGCGCTGCACCGGGGTTGGCGCAGCAACCGTGCTCACGCCACGCGCTGCACCGACATCAGGGCCATGTACAAAAAGCCCCGGCCCGTGGGCACGCGGTACACGCCCTGGGCGCCCAGCACCTGCGCGGCCACGCCCGACAGCTCCCAGCCATCGGTAGCATCGCCCTTCCACAGCGGCACCGTGAGGTGCAGGAAGCCTTGGGTTTCGCCCCACTCCCGCACCGCAGCGATGCGCGACACCACCGGGGCCTCGTTGTGGAAATTGGCCCAGGCCCACAGCCAGGTGCCGCTGGCCTCCGACACGGAGCCGATGAACTCGATGTCGGCCACCAGACGGGGCACACCGCCGTCTGAAAAGGTCAAGGTGCCTGCCGCCTGGTCGTAGTCCCAGCGTTCAAAGTGCGAGATGCCGTGGTCCTGCTCCAGTGCGCGCTGCTTGTCCCGCAGCGCATGGTGCCCCTGTGTCACCGCATCGATCCAGGCGGCTTCGGCATCGCCGTCCAGGGCCTCCACGCTGCGTGCCATGGCGTCCTGGTAGCAGTGATGGCACAGGATCTGGAGGTCCAGGCAGTCCGCGTTGTGTTCGTTCCACTCGCCGCCTGTCTTGAGCAGCTCGGTATGGCAGCTCGCACACCAGGCGTCCGGGTAAGGGGTGTCTGGCGACGGTGCATCGCAAAACCAGCGCTGCACCGGGTGGCGGCACAGGTGCCCGCACACGTAGGTGGGCGCCGCCTCTCCGTGCTCGCCGCACTGGATGGATGTCGGCTCTTCGTTCATGGTGAAGGTGCTCAGCCGCAGGTGCGCAGCGTCTTGCCCGCCATGGCCGTGCGCAGCACATCCAGCTGTGCCCGCAGCGCGTCGTTCACAGAGGACAGGCGCAGCGTGAAGCCGGGGGATTCGGCGCGCTCCTGGATCACGCGCGCCGTGCGCACGCCTTTGTTGCCAAGGTTGGCCAGCTCGCGCTCCGCCGCCTCTTTCGACGCAAAGCGGCCCAGCGACAAGCCCAGTTCGAGCGTGCCCCCGGCGCGGTCGTGGTCCACCTTGCGGGCGCGCAACTCGGCACGTTTGCGGTCCAGTGTTTCCACGTCGTCAAAGCGCCCCATGTAGACCATCCAGCGGCCCGGCACGGGCGTGGGCTCCAGCGTCCAGCTGCCTGAGGGCAAGCCAGCAGCCGCCGTGCGCAGCACTTCGGCCTGGCGGTCGTCGAACACGCCGGCCTGCAGGCACTCGGCAGAGTCTGCGGGGGCCGGGGCAGCCGGTGTGGAGGCGGGAGTGGGGGAGTCGTTGGCGGCGGTGGCCTGGGATGGGGAAGTAGGGGTGGGGGCGGGGGGCGCAGCAGAGGAGGTCTTGCTGGGGTTGACCTTCAGGATCTGCAGCGTCTCGGGCCGGATCTGCTGGTTCATGCGCTGGGGCTCGGACTGCTCTTGCGGCGCATAGCCAAACTGGCGCAGCAGCCCTTGAGACCACGCGTAGTAGCCCGCGTTGGCCAGCAGCAGCACGATCACGGCAAGACGGAGCATGGGGCGCGGCCTTTCAAGAACACTCGCATCGGAAGAGGAAACTGTCTCACACCGGTGGCACCGCCGCCGGCCGGACGCTGATTTCAGAACTGGTGATGGCCTGCATGCCACCGGCCGTGTGCACCAGCAGGGCGCCATCGTCGCCCACGCCGTGCGCGGTGCCGGTGTGGCCATCGCTCAAGGTCACAGCACGGCCTTGCAGTACATCGCGCGCGGCGAACCGGGGCTGCATGGGCGCAAAGCCATAGCCTTCAAACGCCTGCAGCATGGCCGCCAGCGGTGGCACGATGCGCAGCAGGGCGGTGGGGGCATCCAGGCCCGGCTCCACGTCCTGCAGGCTGCCAGGGGGCATGCTCATGCCCTCGGCGCTGCGCGGCAGCACATTGATGCCGATGCCTACCACCACATAGCGTGTGGTGGCCGCGCCCGTCTGGGCGGAGATCGCCTGGGGCGCCACAAAACTCGCCGTCTCCACCAGGATACCGCCCAGCTTGCGGTCGCCCGCTGCGCCGCCCAGCCACAGGTCATTGGGCCATTTCAGGCCCACGCGCGCAGGCTGGCCTGTGCCCAGCGGCGGCAGCACGGGCTGCAGGCTCTCGGCCACGCTCACACCCACGGCCAGCGAGAGGCCCGACCAGTCCTTGGGCGCCAGCGGCAGCCCCAGGGACATCATGAGAGAGGCCCCCACATCGCTCTGCCACACGCGCCCCAGCCGCCCGCGCCCGGCAGTCTGCTGCTCGGCCACCAGCAGCGTGGGCTCGCACTGGCCTGCACGCGCGCGGCGCATGAGTTCGGTGTTGGTGGAGTCGATGGTGGGCAGCACCTCGACGGTAAAGCCCGGTAACAGCGGTGACACTGCTTCCCAGACGGCCTCGGCAGGCCAGCGGATGGGGGCATTCATCGCCGGGCCTTTTTGGCGGCCTTGGCGGAAGGTTTGGACGGCGGCAGCGGCACGGGCGGCGCCCAGCCGCGCTTGGGCGCCAGCAGCGTGCCCCGGCAGTTGGTGCTGCCACACCAGCAGGGGTATTCGGCCTTGAGCTTCGGGGTATAGCGCTCTTCGATGATCAGGCCGTAGTCGTAGTTCAGCTCTTCGCCCGCCTGGATGTTGCGCAGCGCGGTGATGAAAATGCGGCCGTCCCGCTCGTCGGCGTAGCAGTTGGGGTTGCAGCTGTGGTTGATCCAGCGCGACGAATTGCCGCCGAACTTTGCGTCGATCACATGGTCTTCATCCACATGGAAGTAGAACGTGTGGTTGGGCTGCAAGGGATCGTGCGGGTGCCGGTCCTGCGCCTCCTGCCAGCCGATCACTTCGCCCGTGTACTCGACAAGGACTTCACCCTCTGCAATATCCTGCACGGCAAAAACGCCCTTGCCGTGCACGCCCGAACGCCGGGTCTGGATGCGACGGCCCTGCGCGGGGGTCGGGGTTGCAGGCGGTGCGGTGCGGGGCATGGCAAAAACTCTGTTAACTTGAATATGCACACATGCGCGTGCGCGTGTACGCGTGAGGCAACGAATTGTAGAAGCGACCGGCCGGATGCCGGACAGCCAGACTGGCGAGAAACCAAAAAATGACCAAGACCCTGGTAATTGCAGAGAAACCCTCGGTGGCGCAAGACATCGTGCGCGCACTGACCCCCGTGGCGGGCAAGTTCGAGAAGCACGAAGACCACTTCGAGAACGACCGCTATGTAGTCACCAGCGCCGTGGGCCACCTGGTGGAGATCCAGGCCCCCGAGCAGTTTGACGTGAAGCGCGGCAAGTGGAGCTTTGCGCACCTGCCTGTGATCCCGCCGTACTTTGACCTGAAGCCCGTGGACAAGACCAAGAGCCGCCTGAACGCGGTGGTCAAGCAGGCCAAGCGCAAGGACGTGACACAGCTCATCAACGCCTGCGACGCGGGCCGCGAGGGGGAGCTGATCTTCCGCCTGATCGAGCAGTACGCCGGTGGCGCCAAGCCCCTGGGCAAACCGGTCAAGCGCCTGTGGCTGCAGTCCATGACGCCCCAGGCCATCCGCGACGGCTTTGATGCGCTGCGCACTGAGCAGCAGATGGCGGGCCTGGCCAGTGCGGCGCGCAGCCGCTCCGAGGCCGACTGGCTGGTGGGCATCAATGGCACGCGGGCCATGACGGCGTTCAACTCGCGCGATGGTGGGTTCTTCCTGACCACCGTGGGCCGGGTGCAGACGCCCACGCTGTCGCTGGTGGTGGAGCGCGAGGAGAAGATCCGCAAGTTCATCAGCCGCGACTATTGGGAAATCCACGCCACCTTTGGCGCGGAAGCCGGCGAGTACCCCGCCAAGTGGTTCGACCCCAAGTGGAAGAAGGGCGAGGATGTGGAAATGCGCGCGGACCGTGTGTGGTCCGCCGCCGAGGCACAGTCAATAGCCAACGCCGTGCGCGGCCAGCAGGCCACAGTCACCGAAGAGAGCAAGCCCACTACACAGGCATCGCCCTTGCTGTTCGACCTGACCAGCCTGCAGCGCGAGGCCAACGGCAAGTTCGGCTTCTCGGCCAAGACCACGCTGGCCCTGGCGCAAAGCCTGTACGAGCGCCACAAGGCCCTGACCTACCCGCGTACCGATTCGCGCGCGCTGCCGGAAGACTATTTGCCGGTGGCCAAGCAGACCTTTGAAATGCTGGCCGACAGCGGCATGCGGCACCTGGCGCCCCACGCGCTCACGGCGCTGAACAACAACTACGTGCGCCCGTCCAAGCGCATCTTCGACAACAGCAAGGTCAGCGATCACTTTGCCATCATCCCCACGCTGCAGGCACCGAGCGGCCTGAGCGAAGCCGAGCAAAAGCTGTACGACCTGGTCGTGCGCCGCTTCATGGCGGTGTTCTTCCCCAGCGCTGAATACACGGTGACCACGCGCATCAGCACCGTGGCCCCGCACAGCTTCAAGACCGAAGGCAAGGTGCTGGTCAAGCCGGGCTGGCTGGCCATCTACGGCAAGGAAGCCGCCGACGAAGTGGAAGGCGGCAAGGACGGCGACAAGGGCCAGAACCTGGTGCCGGTGAAGCCTGGCGAGAGCGTCAACACCCTGGCCGCCGACCCCAAGGGCCTCAAGACCAAGCCCCCCGCCCGCTACTCCGAGGCCACGCTGCTGGGCGCCATGGAAAGCGCGGGCAAGCAGATCGACGACGACGAACTGCGCGAAGCCATGCAGGAAAAAGGCCTGGGCACGCCTGCCACGCGCGCGGCGATCATCGAAGGCCTGCTGACCGAAAAGTACATGCTGCGCGAAGGCCGCGAAATCATCCCCACGGCCAAGGCCTTCCAGCTCATGACGCTGCTGCGCGGGCTGGAGGTGGAAGAACTCTGCCGTGCCGACCTGACCGGCGAGTGGGAGTACAAGCTCTCGCAAATGGAAAAGGGCCAACTGAGCCGCGAAGCCTTCATGGCCGAGATCGCCGCCATGACCGAGCGAATGGTCAAGAAGGCCAAGGAATACGACCGCGACACCATCCCCGGCGACTACGCCACGCTCGAATCGCCCTGCCCCAACTGCGGCGGTGTGGTGAAGGAAAACTACCGCCGCTTTGCCTGTGTGGGCAAGGCGGGCGCGGAGCCTTGTGGATTCAGCTTCGGCAAATCACCCGCAGGCCGCACGTTCGAGACGGCAGAGGCCAACGCCCTGCTGCGGCACAAGAAGATCGGCCCGCTGGAGGGCTTCCGCTCCAAGGCGGGCTGGCCCTTCACCTCCGAGATCGTCATCAAGTACGACGAAGAGGCGCACAACTACAAGCTCGAATTCGACTTTGGCGACGACAAGAAGGGCGAAGAGTCCGGCGAGATCGTGGAGTTTGAAGACGCCGCGCTCGGCCCTTGCCCCATCTGCGGATCGGAAGTGCACGAACACGGCAGCAACTACGTGTGCAGCAAGGCCGTGCCTACCGCGGCGCAGCCGACGCCCAGCTGCACCTTCAAGAGCGGCAAGATCATCCTGCAGCAGCCCGTGGAGCGCGAGCAGATGCACAAGCTGCTGGAGACCGGCAAGACCGACCTGCTCGACAAGTTCGTGAGCATGCGCACGCGCCGCAACTTCAAGGCCCACCTGGCGTGGGACAAGGAGGCGGGCAAGGTCAACTTTGAATTCGCGCCCAGCAAGTTCCCACCCCGCCCGGGCGCCGCTTCAAAAACAATAGCAACCAAGGCAAAACCCACTAGCGCTGCCGCCAAAAAAGCCCCTGCAAAGAAGGCCGCAGCCAAAACGACGGCTGCCAAAGCCCCGCGCAAGGCCGCTGCAGGCAAGGCCCCCAGCGCCGCCCTGGCCGCCGTGATTGGCAACGAGCCGGTGGCGCGCCCCGAGGCCGTGAAGAAGATGTGGGAATACATCAAGGTCCACAACCTGCAAGACCCCAAGGACAAGCGCACCATCGTCGCTGACGACAAGCTGCGCGCCGTGTTCGGCAAGGACAGCGCGGGCATGTTTGAGCTGGCGGGCATCCTGGGCAACCACCTGGGCGGCGAATGATGAAGCCGCTGAACATGGTGCCTATCGCGTCGATGGCGGGCAGCGTCTGCCGCACCGCGCTGGTGGCACTCGCGGTTGCCGCTGCGCTGGGGGGTTGCGCCACCACAGGCTCCGCGCGCTCCAGCGACCCGGCCAGCCAGCAGCAGCCCCAGGGCGCAAGCGGCGTGACTGTGTTTGGTGATATCGACGTGAACGTGACGCGGGAGCGCACCCGCTGACTGCAAGCTGCCACCGCGCGCAGCCCGTCTTTAACCAGCACGGGGCCGGGCGGATGATGGAACGTGAGCCGCAAGGGAGAGATGGATGGTCGAACCCGCACTGTCGTTGCAGATTGCCACCACGGTGCACCACCGGATCCACACTGTCACGGTGCGCATGGATTCGGTGGGCTGGGTGGTCTCTGGCACCAAGCACCTGGTCACACCGGGCGGGGCGCACCGCTATCCCAGCGGGCGGGTGTTTGTGCTGCCGCGTGGCGCGCAGTGGGAGGTGGTCAACGACCCCGCCCCACAAGGCCGCTATGTGGCGCGACTGCTGTGTTTTGCGCCAGAACTGGTGGAGCAGTTTCACCGCCAGTTCGGCCAGTTTGCGGCCGTGCCTGCGGTGCAGGGCTGTGCGGGCCTGGCGGCCGATGCGGCATTTGAAGACAGTTACCGCCGTGCCTTGGCCGCGCTGGAGAGCGATGCCAGCTCGCAGGCGCTGCGCGAACACCGCGCGCTCGAGGTGCTGCTGATGCTGGCCGAGGCAGGCATCGTCTTCGCCCCGCCCGGCGAGCTGGGCTGGGCCGACCGGGTGCGCCGCCTGGTGGGCCCCAGCCCGCAGGCTGACTGGACGGTGGAGCGTATCGCCGCTGCCTTTGCCACCAGCGCCAGCACCCTGCAGCGCCGCCTGGCACAAGAGGGCGAAACCGTGAGCCAGTGCCTGCGCGATGTGCGGCTGGAGACGGGGCTGGTTCTGCTGCAAAGCTCCACGCTGCAAGTGTCCGAAATCGCAGCGCGCTGCGGTTACGAGTCGCACAGCCGCTTCAGCGCCGCCTTCCGCGAGCGTTTTGGCTTTCCGCCCTCGCAACTGAGGCCCTGATTACTTCGGCTGACGCACAGCGCACAGCCTTTGATGCCGCCGGGCCAGTGCGAAGGCGTGGCACACCGCACCATCAAGTCCTTGTTTCACACCGCTACTGCAAGGAGCTTTTTGGATGAGCCACCCACTTTCACGCCCCCGTGGCGCTTTTACCTCCATCGCCGCGCTTGCCACCATCGGCCTGGCATTGGCTGCCCATGCCCAGGCGTTCACGCTCAGCAGCCCCGACTTTGCGGCGGACGGCACCTTGCCCCAGCGTTTCGAGTTCAAGGGATTCGGCTGCGCAGGTGAGAACCAGTCGCCCGCGCTGCGCTGGAACGGTGTGCCTGCAGGCACGCAGAGCTTTGCCGTCACCGCGTATGACCCTGACGCACCCACAGGCTCGGGCTGGTGGCACTGGTCGGTGGTGAACATCCCCGCCAGCGTCACCGAGCTGCAGCCCGACGCCGGTGCTGCTGGCGGCGCCAAGCTGCCCGCAGGCGCCAGCCATGTGCGCATCGACTACGGCGTGGCCGCCTGGGGCGGGGCGTGCCCGCCCGAGGGGGATGCGCCGCACCGCTACATCTTCGCGGTGCATGCACTCAAGGTGCCACGCCTGGACCTGCCTGCCGACGCCACCGCTGCGCTGGCGGGCTACATGATCAACGCCAACAGCCTGGGCAAGGCCACACTCACGGCGCGCTACGGGCGCCCTGCGGCCCAAGGCAAGCAGCAGTGACCGTGTGGGGTGGGACACTGTGATGTTTTAAGCTTGGTGGTCATCCACCCCACTGCAGGCCCACCCCATGCGCAGCCCCCGCGAACGAGCCCTCTGGTCCCTTCTGGCCTCACTGCTGCTGGCCGCTGCCGCCGCAGCCTGGTGGACGGCCGAACAGTGGCTGCCCCAGGCCGGGCCCTGGACCGAGCAGGCCTGGAAAAAGATCACCCGCCCCGGGCCCGAGTCCCTGCCACCCGACAAGCGCCCCGCTGCCACGCAGGCCCGCCCCGCGCAGGCGGGCGCGTCCCAGCCCGTGGCGCCGCAGCCGCGCAAATGCGTGCGGGACGGCCGCACTACCTACACCGACCAGCCCTGCCCCCAGGGCAGCCAGGAGCTGTCGGTGGACGGGGCAGTCACGTCGCTACCGCCTGCGCAGTAAGCGGCTGGCGGCCAGCTGTGGTTGGCGTGCAGGCCTGTGGTGGGCATGTCGTTTTTTTCCTAGCCCGCGAGGGGGCCGCGCGGATTCAATCGGTGCATTGATTCACTACCCCAGGCCTCACTCTCATTCTTTGGGGGCCGCATGCACCGATGCACCACCACCAACCCCTGCGCGTTTTTTTTGTTCTGCTGGCCGCCCTGGGCCTGGCCATCCCCTGGTACTTCAACACCCTGTACTTTCTGGCCGGTGGCAGCGTGATGCCCGATGTTTTCTGGCGCGACGCCTTTGCCAATGCGCTCACCACCGGCATCACCTGCGATGTGTACCTGGCCGCTGTGGCGTTCTCGGCCTGGGTGGCGGCCGACCGCCGCCTGGGCGCGTGGCGCTGGGCCTGCATCGCGGCCTGCTTTGGTATCGGGCTCGCTTTTGTGATGCCGCTGTACCTGGCTCAACGCCTGCGCAGGGACGCTGATCCCTCCGGCGGCTGACCCAGCTGCGCCTGTGCACCCACCTGCAGGGGCCAGTGTTCGGTGACCGGGCTGCGGCTGCCCTGCACGAGGGCCTGTAGCGGCTGGCCCGCCAACCTGCGAACATCACGCGCCATGTGCGACTGGTCGTAGTAGCCCTGGTCCACCGCCAGTTCAACCACAGGGCCGTCGGGCGCGGCCAGCGCGCTGCCCAGCGTGCTGTTCAGCCGTGCAATCACCTGAAACTGCTTGGGCGCCATGCCCCAATGCGCCACAAAGCGCCGCTCAAACTGCCGCTGGCTCAGACCCAGACGCTGTACCGTATCCGTGGCGTTTTCAGTGGCTGCATGCAGCAAGGCCAGCGCCTGTTGCCGCCGCGCCTCGCAGGGCGACGGCGGCGTAACCCACTGGCGGACGAAGTCGCACAGCACCTGCAGCCGCGCACCATCGTCCGCGGCTGCCCGCACCGCGTGTTCCACCTCCGCCCACCCAGGGCCCACCAGGTCTGCCAGCGGCCGCAGCGTGTTCACCACTCCACGCGCACTGGCGAACAGCGCCGCCGCTGCCGAAGGCTGCAGCACCAGCCCCACGGCCTGCACCGGCCCGCTGTGTTCATACGCCGTGGCCATGGTGCTTGCGCTCATCCAGGCTGACTGCGGCACGGGCGCGCCCCGGCACACCACCTGCCCGGCCAGCCGCACCACCAGCATGCTCGACACCATGGCCGGGAAATGCGATTGCGCCAGCGCCGCCGGGGCATTGACCACCACGGCGGCCATCAGCCAAGGCTGCAAATCGGAGGGGACGGGCACCAAGCGCTGCATACCCGCATTCTGCATATCGACGTGGCGCAGATGGCGGCTTTCGGGGTGGGTGGTCAGCCAGTCAGCCGTCGTACTCGACGTTCTCCAGCCACCCGTGCGACATGCAGCTGCCGCAGTGCCCGACTATCCTTGTTGCTTTCGTATCCCCACCCACCACTCACCCGTGCCAAGCACCATGCAGCAAGAGCAAGCCCCCACCCGGTCCGTCCCCCTCGCAGGCGCCACCAACTTCCGCGACCTCGGCGGCTACACCGGCCACGGCGGCCGCCCGGTGAAATGGCGTCGCATCTTCCGCTCCGACCACCTGGCGGGCCTGACGCCCGAGGACCAGGCCCTGCTGGCAGACCTGGGCGTGGCCCGCGCGGTGGACTTTCGCGGCCAGGCCGAAAGCGCCGCGTATGCCTACGCACTGCCCGGAGTGGCTTACCACCCACTGCACATCGAACCCACCGTGGTGCAGCGCGCGCTGGAGCTGCAACGCACCGGCCGCCAGCTCACGGCGCAAGACGCCGTGGGCCTGATGCAGGACACCTACCGGGGTTTTGTGCACGACAACGCCCCACGTTTTGCCGAGCTGTTCCGCCTGCTGCTGGCCAGCGACGCGCCCACCGTGTTCCATTGCACCGCAGGCAAAGACCGCACCGGCTTTGCCGCCGCCCTCATCCTGCTGACCCTGGGCGTGCCGCGCGATGTGGTCATGCACGACTACCTGCTCACCAACACGCTCTACCAGCGCCCACCGGGCATGGGCAGCCACGCGCCGGAAGAAGTGCTGCGCGTGCTGTGGCGTGTGCAGGAAGAGTTTCTGGACGCCGCCCTGCACATGGTGGACAACGACTATGGCGGTCTGCAGCCCTATCTGGTGGACGTGCTGGGCGTGGACGCCGCAGCGCAGACAGAGCTGGTGGGGCGGTATCTGCAGCCGACCCGCTGACGCATCACGCGCGTTCCTGTCGCGCCCTGGAGCGGGATAGGCCACCCAGTCCCAGGCCTGCCAGGACCAGTGCCGTGCACGCGATGCCCCATTCCGAGAGGGTGGGAATCGCCGTGCCGCTTACCAGCGGTGTCACTTGCAGGGAGAACGGGGCGCTGGTGCTGGCCGTATATCCCGTGGCGCTGTCGTACACCGCCGTCAGCGACCGGGCGCCGAGGGGCAGGTCGCTGGTGGTGCATTGCGCGGCACCGGCAACCACGGGCACGGCGCTGCAACCGGCGATGGGCGTTCCTCCATCCAGGAAGGTCACGGTGCCTGCGGCCGACGGAGTGCTGACGGTTGCCGTCAAGGTGACGCTGGCGCCCACTCCGACCGAGTTGCTGGAGCTGGTCAGCGAGAGGGTGGTCGCGACGTTGCCCAGCGCGTAGACCGGCGCCGGGCTGACCTGCTTGGTGGTACGAAACTGGAAGTCAGGGAAGCCGTAGTGGATAGCGTTGAGGTAGTTGGTGGGAAACGTGTCTTGCGTGCAGCCATTGCAATAGCGCATGTCCAAATACGTCAGCACAGGATTGATCTGCGTGCTGGAGCCGAAGTAGTAGCCATCACTCGCTCCCTGGTAGATCTCCATGATGTATTCGGTGTCCTTGGTAAGCATCAGAGGCTGCGCAAGCTGCGCATAGGTATACGTATTCGCGGGGCCTGAGACCTGCTGCTGGGCCAGCTTGGCCTGCGTGGCGACATCGAACAGCGTCAGATACCGGGTGGTTCCCGAAGGCTCGTATTTCCCGAAGTCTGTCACCAGAATGTCCTGGTTGGGTTTGAACCTGAAGCCGCGCTGGGAATTTGTGACGCCGCCAGGCTGTCCTACGACCACCTGCTGTGTGGCCGAATTGGCAACGGCGTCGGTGTAGTCGAACGTATTGACGGTGCTCGCGCTGGTGGCGGCAGGATTGCCGCTAAAAATGAAGAACGCCGTCGTGGTCGATGCGGGGATCGTGGGAACTTTGACCCACACCACCGTGGAGGCGGTGTTGACCCCGCGTTCGATGTAGTAGTTCATCAGCGTGCCGCCCGATGCGGCAGTCCCAAAGCGCAGATCGGCAGCGTCTGCCCGCAATTGGCCCGCCGTCACCATGCTGGCCGTGTCGAGCACCAGGCGTATTTGGTAATCCGTCAGGGTTGCGCCGCTGCTTTCCGTGATATTGAACGGACTCGCTTGTGTCCAGCCTGCAGGCTGCGCTTGTGCTGTGTGTGTTGCCATTGCGGCGAGGACGCCGCAGGTCCACACCGCAGCGTGGCGTAGCGCGCCAAGGACGGGGCGGACATCCGTTTTCGTTGAAAGGGGAAGTGTGTATGACATGAAGAATGAAGCGGAAGCGATTACGGAGGATGCAGTCGGTATGACCGTATGAAGGACGGACTCACCGCGCGCGCCGGGCAGCGGCCACCGAAACGGTGCGAGTACCGGGGCAACGGGGCCGTGTATCGGCCCAGGCCGAGCTAGAACCTATCGCTCATCGTGATTTGCTCAAAGAAAAATTTGCGCATTAAAGCGCTACCTGGAGGCCGAGGAGCACACCATTGCGGAGATAGTCGAGCTGGCCGCACTCACCCCGCACCAGGCTGCACCTGCCCCACCACTGCCCCTCGGCCCCGCACGCGCCAGAACAGCCACCCCACGATCGACAGATTCAGCAGATTCCACGCCATGCCGTTCAAAAACGCCGCGCGGTAGCTGCCCGTCAGGTCAAAAATCCAGCCCGACATCCAGCCCCCCAGCGCCATGCCGATCAGCGTGGCCATGATCACCGCACCCACCCGCGCACCGGCCTCCTGTGGGGCGAAATACTCGCGGATGATGATGGCGTAGGCGGGCACGATGCCGCCCTGGAACAGCCCGAACATTGCGGAGATCACATACAGCGGCACCAGCCCGTCAAACGGCAGAAACAGCGCCAGCCCCACGCCCTGCAGCGCCGAGCCCAGCAGCAGCGTGCGCACGCCGCCAATGCGGTCGCAGATCACGCCCGACACCAGGCGGCTGACGATGCCGCAGGCCAGCATCAGCGACAGCATCTCGGCCCCGCGCGCCGCGCCAAAACCCAGGTCGGTGCAATAGGCCACGATGTGCACCTGCGGCATCGCCATGGCCACGCAGCACGCGACGCCCGCCACACACAGCAATAGCTGTGCATGCAGCGGGCGCAGACCGAACGGGCGGCTGCGGTCGAGCGGCAATGGCGAGGGCGCTGCACCCGACGCAGCCGGTGCCACCGCTGCCGGTGCTGCATCCATCTGCGCCACCGGCGCGCGCTGGCGCATGCGCAGTGCCAGCAACAGCATGCCCACCCCACACACAATGCCCAGCAGCACATAGGTGTGGCGCCAGCCGATCAGCTCAATGCCGTGCTGCACGATGGGCGGCCACAGCGCGCCCGCAATGTAGTTGCCGCTGGCGCAGATCGCCACCGCAATGCCCCGCCGCTTGTTCCACCACAGCGCGGTGTCGGCCATCAGCGGCGCAAACGTGGCCGAGCTGCCAATCAGCCCCATCAGCCCGTGCGCCAGCCCAAACCCCCAGATGCTGCCCGACAGCCCCGCCCACACAAAACCGCCACACACGGCCACCGCGCCCACGCACAGCACCGGCATCTGCCCATGCCGGTCGGCCATGCGGCCCGTCCAGATTCCGCCCAGCCCCAGGCACACCATCATCAGCGTGTAGGGCAGCGACGCATCGGCACGGCCCACGCCAAACTCGGCCTGCACGGCGGGCAGCACCACCGACACCACATACATGCTGCTGTTGCCCAGCACCACCAGGCCCAGCGTGGTCAGCAGGCGCCACGCGGCCTGGCGGGAGTCGATGAGGGATGCGGGGGCGGCGGCAGAGGGAGGCGAAGAGGTGTTCGGCATGCCGGGCAATTTACCCCACAGCGCTGCAGGGACTTGCAGGGCGGCGTCATGGCTCGCTGAGTGCAAGGATGCGACGCATCGATTGGTGTGATTTTTTAGCTGTTCGCACGGGCTGACCGCACACCCCGGTGGTGCCGCGGGTGGTGGAGCAGGGTCACAGCCCCCCGGCAACATGTTTTGATCGAGCTACCCTGGGGTCTGAAAGTGCCAGGGCAGATACCCCTTCTCAGATCTTGATGAACTGGGCGGCCGACAACGCGCCAAACGGCAACTCCGACAAACGCCCGCCCACCGCCAGCGTACCCAGATCCACCGGGAAGTAGCCAATGGCGTCCAGCACCTTGCGCACTGCGGCCTTGGCTGCGGCGTCGTCGCCTGCGTAGAACATGGCGCGCTGGCCGCCGGAGACTTGGGGCTGGGCCAGAACGTTTACATCCAGGTGGTTGAACGCCTTGACCACGCGGGCGCCGGGCACGAATTCGCTGAACACTTCGCTGGACGAGCGCCCGCCCAGGTCGATGGCCTTGATGCCGTAGGCCGCCAGCGGGTTGCTGGGGTCTTGGGCATCTGGCGAGTTGGGGTCCAGAAACTCCACGGGGTTGGTGCCGTCGATGACGATGCGGCCGTTCCACGCAGGCAGGCCACCCAGGGCCTGGCCCAGGTCTTCCCAGCGCACAGCGATGAGCACGATGTCTGCGGCGGCAGCTTCTGCCACGGTGCCCGCCTTGATGGTGGGGCCCAGTTCTGCCACCAGCGCGGCCAGTGATTCCGGACCGCGCCGGGTGGAGAGGGTGGCGGACAGGCCTTTGCTGGCCAATGCGCGCGCCACGTTAGAGCCGAGTGCGCCAGAGCCGATGATGCCGATGTTCATGGTGATTTCCTTGGTCAATGAGTGAAGTGGGTGGAGGGAAAGGGAGCAGTGAAAAGTCGAATGTGGAGGGGGATGTGAAAGGGATTAACCCAGCCGCCCGGCTTGGCGCAGTTGCCCTGCAATGCGCCGGATTTCTGTGGTGCCCTGCCGCAGTGCTGCCTGGCTGGTGTGCACGGAGTAAGTCCCCATGACCAGCTCATGCGGGTGCGGCACGGCAGAGCCCAGCACGAAGCGGGTGGCTTCGGTGGCCACAAAGTCGATGCTTTGGTGGGTGGGCTCAAACGCCACCAGTTCGCCTGCCGCAATGGGTTCGCCCGCCGTCAGCGCGCCGGTGGCCACTGCCGCCCAAGCCACGGTGTGGCCGGGGGGCGGCGTGTAAGTCCAGCGTTCGCCCTGGGCCAACTGCACGGCCAGATAGGTCATCCCCTCGGGCGCCGCCACGGGGCTGTGCACTGCGCCGTACTCGCCCAGCAGCACCCGCACCGGGCCCACCTGGGGCACCAGTTCGGGGGCGAGGTACTGGCTGTGGGCGGGGGCGTTTTCCAGCGCGGCGGGCAGGGCCACCCACAGCTGAAAGCCCCGGCCCGGTGTGTCGCCCACGGGGGCGCCGGTGTGCCACACGCCGTTGCCAGCACGCATCCATTCGACGCCGCCTGCAGGCAGCAGGCCCGCTTGGCCGGTGCTGTCTTCGTAGCGCACATCGCCTTGCGACAAGAACGTGACGGTGGCGATGCCCGAGTGGGGGTGCATGCCAAAGCCCTGCTGCGCTGCGCCGGGCTGAAAGTGCACCCGATCCAAAAAGATGAAGGGCTTGAGCACCTGGCCCAGGTCCCCAGGGCTCATGAGGCGGGTAATGGGGCCGTGCGTGGTGCCACGGGTGCGGTGTGTGATGGCGCGTGGGGCGGTGGCGGGTGCAGACATGAAGAGAACCTCGGAGGTGTTGAACTGATGCCTGTAGCTTAAAAATTCATCGATTGATTGACTAGATAGCGCAATATGATTGCACTCGTCCATTAATCGAATGAATGAGCGAAACCATGCTGGATCTGAACGACGTGGCCATCTTTGTGCAGGTGGTGCGCTGCGGCAGCTTTGCCGAAGCCTCGCGCCGCCTGGGCGTGCCGCCCAACACCCTGAGCCGCCGGGTGCAGCAGCTGGAAGCGCAACTGGGTACCCGACTGATGCAGCGCTCGACCCGCCACCTCACGCTCACCAGCGCGGGCCAGGTGTTTCTGGAGCGTTGCAGCGGCGCGGTGGAGGGGCTGATGGATGCGGGCGAGGAACTGCTGGCGGTGAACCAGGAGCCCAGCGGCTTGGTGCGGGTGGCGGCCCCGGCTGATTTTTTTGATTTCTTTGCGATGGAGTGGCTGACCGAGTTCCTGGTCGCGCACCCCAAGGTGCGGGTGGACTTTGTGCTGAGCGACGGCCGCGCGGACCTGATTGCAGACCGGATCGATGTGGCGTTTCGGGGCGGCATTCTGGAGGACTCGGGCCTGTTTGCCCGCAAGGTGCTGGACGCGGGCAGCGACGGCCTGGTGGCCAGCCCGTCCTACATTGCCCGCCGGGGTGTTCCGGCCACGCTGCAAGACCTGGTGGACCACGACTGCCTGGCGTTCAGCCACCCCAGCGGCAAGGCCACCTGGCGCGTGACGGGGCCAGAGGGCGCACCGGCCGAGGTGCAGGTGACTGGCCGCTTCAGTGGCAACACGGCACAGGCCTTGCGCAAGGCCGCGCTGGCGGGCTTGGGCATTGCGCTGCTGCCCTCCACGCTGACGCAACGCGATCTGCGCGCTGGCCTGCTGGTGCCCATGCTTCCTGGATACCACCGGCAGGGGCATGGCGTGCACATGGTCTACCCCAGCAGGCGCTACCTGCCCTTGGCGGTGTCGGCTTTCATTGAGCTGGTCATCAGCAAGATGGGTGCGATGCAGGAGCTGCCGCCCCAGGGCGATGGCTAATGACTGATGACTGACGCGGTATGAATCCACGGGTGCCGTTCACGCTGGGTCTGTCAGCGCGCTGCACGAGGCTTCGCAAGGCTCCGTCTGCCCACACTCCTGACCGCTATGCTCCCCACCCAACGAAACACAAACAACCCACACGGTGACCGCCATGCACGACATCATCTGCCCCCACTGCAACAAGGCGTTCAAGATTGACGAGACCGGGTATGCCGACATCCTCAAGCAGGTGCGGGATGCGGATTTCGCCGCGCAGTTGCACGAACGGCTGGAGCTGGCCGAGCAGGACAAGCGCAATGCGGTGGCGCTGGCGCAGGCCCAGGTGGCCAATGAACTGCAGAAGTCGGCGGCGGCCAAAGATGCCGAGATTCAGGCCCTGAAGGCGCAGCTGGGCGCGGGCGCGGTGGAGCGCGACCTGGCGGTGGCGCAGGCCCTGGGCGCGGTGGAGAAGCAGCGCGACGCGCTGGAAAACAAGCTGGTGAGTGAGCTGGAGCGTGCGCGGCAGGCGCAGCAAGCAGCGGACCAGTTGGCACAAGCACGGCTGGCGCAGCAGCTGCAGGGCGTGGCCGCCCAAAAGGACGCCGAGATACAGCAGCTCAAATCACAACTGGACGCTGCCGAGGTGGCGCGCAGGCTGGCGGTGACCGAGGCAGTCACAGTGGTGGCGCGGGAGCGCGACGAGCTCCAAAACAACCTGAACCTGGTGGTGGTGAAAAAGCAGCTGGAGGAGGCCGCCATCAAGGAGCAGTACGCCTTGCAGCTGCGCGACCGGGACGGCGAGATTGCGCGGCTGCGGGACATGAAGGCGCGCCTGTCCACCAAGATGGTGGGCGAGACGCTGGAGCAGCACTGCGAGACGGAGTTCAACCGCATCCGCGCCACGGCGTTTCCCCGCGCCTACTTTGAAAAGGACAACGACGCGCGCAGCGGCAGCAAGGGCGACTACATCTTTCGCGACCTGGACGAGGCGGGCAACGAGATCGTCTCGATCATGTTCGAGATGAAGAACGAGAGCGACGAGACGGCCACGAAGAAGCGCAATGAAGACTTCCTGAAAGAGCTGGACAAGGACCGCAACGAAAAGGGCTGCGAGTACGCGGTGCTGGTGTCACTGCTGGAGCCCGAGAGCGAGCTGTACAACACCGGCATCGTGGACATGTTCTACCGCTATCCCAAGATGTATGTGGTGCGGCCGCAGTTCTTCATCCCCATCATCACGCTGCTGCGCAACGCTGCGATGAAGTCGTTGCAGTACAAGTCGGAGCTGGCGCTGGTGAAGGCGCAGAACCTGGACATCACCAAGTTCGAATCGCAGCTGGAAGAGTTCAAGGGCGCGTTTGGGCGCAACTGGCGCCTGGCATCGGACGGGTTCGAGGAAGCCATCAAGCGCATTGACGAGGCCATCAAGGACCTGGAGAAAACCAAGGAGGCGCTGCACAAGTCAGCCAACAACCTGCGCCTGGCCAACGACAAGGCCGAAGACCTCACGATCAAGAAGCTCACACGCGGCAACCCGACGATGGCGGCCAAATTTGCGGAACTCAAGCAGTTGGGGATTTCGGACGGGGAGTGATGCGGGGCGGGGTGAGGCGGCCGGCGGACGGGGCCTTGCAAACAGGGCGGGCACAACCGGTCTGCCGCTGCTCCGTCCCCATGGGTGGCATGCACGTTGGGCGGCACTAGCCGCGCACCGACGCCCCCGTCGCATAAAACTGCCCGCCCGCCACGTAGTGCAGCGTGCGCAGCTCATCCGGCGCGGTGTCGAACTCCCAGTGCCCGTTGCGGAACACGCGGTCGTCAGCCCAGGCGGCCACCACTTCGCCGATGAAAAGGTCATAGGCCTGCTGGTTGTGCGGCTCAGGGATCACGCGGCACAGCAGCCAGGCAGCGCAACCTTGCACCAGCGGGGGCGTGGCCTGCGCCGGGTGGCCGGGCGCTTCAAACAACGGCACGCCATGGCGCTGCAGCTTGTCGGGCGTGGTCTTGGCGCTGTCGGTGCCCAGCGCCACAGTCAGCGCGGCCAGGGGCACGGTGGGCAGCTGCAGAGCAAAGAAGCCGCTGGCCTCCACCAGTTCGCGCGTGCGCGTGGCCTTGTCGAGCACCACCGTGACCTTGGGCGGCGCGAAGTCCAGTGCGCAGGCCCACGATGCCGCCATGACGTTGTGCTGGCCCGCGTGGGCGGCCGACACCAGCACGACGGGGCCGTGGTTGAGCAGGCGGTAGGCCTTGTCGAGGGGCACCGGGGTGACGTGGGGGTGGGAGGCAGTGGGCAGCATGGGGTGTGAGGGTGTGTTCAAAGGGCAATACCAGGGGATGGGGCAGTGCGTGGAGCCTGTGGGCGTTGCTGAAATTTGCTATCAATTAGATAGCCATTCAGGCATATTGCACTAGCGCCATGGCGCATTTTTGCCTCAAAACGGCTTCCATGAAGCCTGTGGGGGCGCTCTGGGGCCAGCGGTACAGCCCGCCCAATGCCTCCGCCCCTGAGTGCCGCACAGGGGCTTGTGGCCCGCGCCGGTGATGGCGATAGCCACCCGCTAACATGCCAACGCCAACCGTTGGCCACAACCCGCCCCCTGAGGGGCCTACAGGAGACGATGAATGTTCAGTCATGTGATGGTCGGTGTGAACGACCTGGAGCGGTCCAAGAAGTTTTATGACGCGCTGCTGGGGGCGCTGGGCGTACCGCCCGGTGTGGCCAACAAGAACCGCTACTTCTATCGCGGCCCCACTGGTACCTTTGGCATCACCACCCCCATCAACGGCGAGCCCGCCACCTTTGCCAACGGCGGCACCATCGGTTTTGCCATGCAGTCGCCCGAGCAGGCCGATGCCTTCCACGCCGCCGGTGTAGCGAACGGTGGTATCACCTGCGAAGACCCACCCGGCTGGCGCGAAGGCCCCGGCGGCAAGCTGTACCTGGCGTACCTGCGCGACCCGGACGGCAACAAGATCTGCGCCCTGCACCGCCCGGCCAAGGCCTGATCAACGGGCAGGCCCCCCGCTGCAACCCCGGCAGCGTTGCAGCCAGCGCTGGGCGCCCTGCACACCGTGGCAGGCCGCAGCGGCCATGGCCCCGGTGACGGCCAGCATGGTCAGGGTGTGAACCCCCAGCGCGGCCAGCGCGAACAGCAAGGGGGTGGAGAGCCCGTCGCCCCCAGAGGCCACCCCACCTGCAGCGCCACCGCCCCCGCACAGCGGCGCCAGCGCAGGCACCAGCGCCAGCCCGGCACCGTGCACCGTGGCCACCCCAAAGGACCAGAGCGCCATGCCCACAGGCCCGGCGGGCTTGCGCAGGCGATGCCACGCCGCCCCCGCCAGACGCACGCGAGCGACTATCACCACCCCGCCCAGGCCGCCCGCCACCGCCAGCAGGGCAGGTGGCGACAACGACAGCCCCCACCCCACAGCAGCCGCCGTCAGTGCCACGGCGGCCAGGTGCCCGACGGCCATGGGCAGCAGTGCGCGCAGCGGCATGCTGTGGTCACGCGCACAGAGGCTCCAGCTGGTGGCCAGCCCCCAGCCCGTGAGGGGGTTGAGCCCGTGCAGTGCCCCCATGGCCGCAGCGGCCAGCCAGGGCCAGAGGGTGGCGTCCATGGTCGCGGTCTCAACCGTGTGTGGTTCAGCCCCGTGTGAAGCAGCACCCGCCCGGCGCCGTGTGGGCCGGTGAAGGCTGTGGCGCCTGTGCAGCTGGTGCCGCCGCAGACCCAGCCGCTGGCAGGGAAGGTGCATACCGGTCGTGGTGGCGCACCCAGTCCATGGGGTAGGCGGGGTTGGTCTCGTGGCGGCCCTGGGGCGTGAGGTCCAGCAGCTGGTAGGTGCCCATCATGGCCTCCACGCCGCGCCCGAAGGTGGAGTAGGCGTGGAACACCTCACCCGCGTCACTGCGCACAAACACGCTGATGCCCGGCGCCTCATCGGCGGGGAACGGCTGCATGCCGTAGTTGTAGAACACCTCGCCGTTGCCGCGTGCGCGCTGCTCGGGCGTGAAGCTCACGGCAAAGTCGTGGTTGAAGTCGCTGCCGTGCGACGACGCCCAGCGAAACTGCCAGCCCATGCGCTGGCGAAAGCGCTCGATCTCGGCCAGCGGCGCGCGCGAGACGGCGAGCACCGACACGTCGCGGTGCTGCAGGTGCAGCTCCATGCCGCCCATGTGGTCGGCCATGAAAGAGCAGCTGGGGCAGCCCTGCTCCCACCCCGGGCCAAACATGAAGTGCTGCACCAGCAGCTGGCTGCGGCCATCGAACAGGTCGGCCAAGGCGCGCGGACCCTGCAGCGTGTCCAGCGTGTAGCGCTTGTCTACGCGGGTCCAGGGCAGTGCGCGGCGCTGCGCGGCGACCTCGTCATGCAGGCGGGTCAGGGCCTTCTCGCGGGCCAGCAGCGCGTGGCGCTGGGCCAGCCATTCGTCGGCAGAAACCACGGGGTGGGAAGTGGGTGCGTTCATGGGGGTGCTCCTGGTGGGTGGTGGATGACGTTGCGGGACGGAGAATTGCGTGGGGAGGGAGGCGCTGGCGGGCGCACCTGTCCCCGGCCCGCGACATCGCGTAATGCGCGCAGGGCCTGTGGTGGCAAGGGGTGGTGGGTGCGGCGGGGCGCCGCGTCGCTCAAGGGCTGAAGGTGTCAGGGGCTCAGGGGCGGGCCGCCTTGGGCCGGCGCACAGCGCGGACCTTGCCGCTGCCGCCGCCCCCGCAGTAGAAAAGGTCGGCGCCGTCGGATTCGAGGCCGCTCACGCCCACACCTTGGGGCATGTCGAGCTGCTGCAGCACGGCGCCGGTGGCGGGGTCGATGTGGCGCAGCGTGCTCTCGTCACCCTCCCAGGTGCCGTGCCACATCTCGCCGTCCACCCAGGTCACGCCGGTCACAAAGCGGTCGGACTCGATGGTGCTGCGGATGGCGCCAGTGGCGGGGTCGATCTGGTGGATCTTGCGGTCGCGGTACTGGCCCACCCACAGGCTGCCCTCGGCCCACGTGAGGCCCGAGTCGTTGCCGTTGCCGGGTGCAGGAATGGAGGCCACCACCCGGCCGGTGGCGGGGTCGATCTTGTCGATGCGCGCCTCGGTGATCTGGTAGAGGTGCCTGCCGTCAAACGCAGTGCCGGCATCGCTGGCCACGGCCAGCGTGCGCAGGGTCTCGCCCGTTGCGGCATCGAAGGCCACCAGGTGCGCCCCCGTGGCCGCCCAGACATGCTGGCCGTCGTGGGTGACGCCGTGCACGCTGTCTGCGCCCGCAAAGGGGCCGTATTCGCGCACGATCTCGGCGGGTTGTGAAGGGTGGTGGCGGAGGGTGGCGGGTGTCGGGTCGCTGTGGGTGCATGTGGTCATGGTTGGCTCCTGTGGGGTGGCCCGGTGGGGCTTGGCGTCCACTTTATGCAATCGGCAGCGCAGCAGGGAGTAACAAGATCGTCGTGAATCCGGACAGCGGCGGCGCCAGCCAGCGCTGCGCACGCGTGCGGCCGATGGAGCGCACACGGCCTTGTTCTTCCAGCTCGGCCAACGCGCGCTGCACGGTGCGCTGGCTGGCATCCACGGCCAGCGCGAGCGCCGAGGTGGACCAGGCCGCACCGTCCGACAGCAAGGCCAGCAGCGCCGCCTGCTCGCCATCAATGGGCGGCGCCAGCACCACCACCGGCCGTGCGTCCAAGGGCTGCAGCGCAAAGCCGCGCGCTGTGGCCTCGATACGCGCCAGCGGCCGCAGGAGCGCGCGCAGGCGCCCCACCTCCACCCGCAGCCGCGCACGGTGGGTGTCGTCCGGGTGGCGGGTGCGAAAGGCCTGCGCAATCAGCGCCTCGCGCTCTGCATCGCCGGGCCAGGCTTGCGCCAGCGCACACACCAGCGTGAACAGGATGGGCCGGCGTGCCAGCGGTTGCCACACGGCGGCGTCTGCGGTGGAGGGGCCACCGCCCACCCCCACGCAGCGCCGACATGCATCCACCACCAGCGCGCCCGATGCCAGCAGGTCTGCCACATCGGAAAGGCGCAGCGGCTGGTCCACCCCTGCCCCCACGCGCCGCGCTGCGGGCTGGTCCAGCACGGCGCGCGCCTGCGCCACCTCAGCCAGCAGGGCCGGTACATGGGCTTGCTCGGCGGCCTCCTGCGCACGGTCCAGCGCCGCGCTGGCGGAGGCGATGTGCAGCGAGCGCAGCGCCAGCTCGGCCAGGGTCAGGTCGGCCATGGCCCGCAGGGCGGGGGGCAGGTCGCCCGCTGTGGGGGCGGTCGCCATGGCGTCCATGGCCGCTGCGGCTTCGTCCAGGCGGCCGATGCGCAGCAGCCGCCGCGCCGCAATCAGCCGCGCTTGTGTGGCGTTGGCGGTGTCGCCGTGGGCTTGCAGCGTGTCGGCCGCCTCCAGCAGCGGGCGGGGTGACCCGCCCAGGTCGCGCATGGCCAGCGCCACCTCGGCCTCCGCCACCACACAACGGGCGCGCGCCTGGGCTTCGTGGGCGCCAAAGGCACGCGCAGCCTGCCGCAGCAGGTCGCGCGCACGGGGGTGTTCGCCCAGCTGCGCCATGGCAATGCCGCGCAAGGCCAGGGCGGGTGGGTCGTCGCGCAGGGCCACGCGCTTGAGGGCGCCCAGCGGGTCCCCGGCGGCCAGTGCGCGGGCGGATGCGGAGATCAGCGAATCCATGGCCGCAGACTACACCGCCAGAAGTCCATACGCTCGTGGGCGATACTCGCCGCCTCGAACAGCCACCTCGAATCGCCATCGTGCGGCTGCCCCCTCAGGCGGTTCGGGGCAAAAGGAAGCAGCAGTGAAACCAGTGACCGGCAGCGCAGACGCGGCCATTTTTGACGAGGCGTACTACCAGCGCTTTTACTTCGACAAGAAGACCAGCGTGGTGGACCCGGCGCACACCGAGCGCCTGGGCGCGTTTGTGTGCAGCTACCTGCAGTACCTGCGCGTGCCCGTGCGGCGGGTGCTGGATGTGGGCTGCGGCATTGGCCTGTGGCGCGATGTGATCGCACGGCATTTTCCGCAGGCGCAGTTCCACGGCGTGGAGTTCAGCGAATACCTGTGCCAGCGGTTTGGCTGGGAGCGCGGCTCGGTGGTGGACTACAAGGCTCGGACGCCGTACGACCTGGTGATCTGCCAGGGCGTGCTGCCCTACCTGAGCGAGGCGGACGTGCAAAAGGCCATGCGCAACCTGGCGCGCCTGAGCCGGGGCGCCCTGTATGTGGAGGCCGTCGCGCGCGAGGACTGGGAGCAGGATGTGGTGGACGAGCAAGTGACCGACCCGCGCATGTTCCGCCACCCCGCACAGCTGTACCGCCGCACGCTGGGCGAGGGCTTTACCGAGCTGGGTGGTGGCGTGTGGCTAAGCCCGCTGGCAGAGCTGCCGCTGTTTGCGCTGGAACGTGCGGGCGGCCGGTGACACAGCCCGCAGCCCCCTCGGCGACTGACGTGGCCACCACCGACACGCCGTCCGTCACACCACCTGCCCCACCGCATGCGGTGGCACGCCTGCGCGCCGAGCGCCTGGCCCGCAGTGCCAAGCCCTTTCTGGCCCGGGGCGGCCCCAAGGGCGAACGCTGTGCGGGCTGCCGCCTGGTGCCCAGCCACTGCATCTGCGCGCTGCGGCCCGTGCGGCCCACGCGCGCGGGCATGTGCCTGCTGATGGCGGACATCGAGCCCCTCAAGCCCAGCAACACCGGCTGGCTGATCGCCGACGTGGTGGCCGACACCTATGCGTTTGGCTGGGCGCGCACCGAAGTGCACCCCGACCTGCTGGCGCTGCTGGCCGACCCGCAGTGGCAGCCGTATGTGGTGTTCCCCGGCGAGTTCGTGGCGCCCGAGCGCGTTGTCACGCAGGTGGCCCAGGCCGAGGGCAAACGCCCGCTGTTCGTGCTGCTCGACGCCACCTGGCCCGAGGCGCGCAAGATGTTCCGCAAGAGCCCCTACCTCAACCACCTGCCCGTGCTGAGCCTGCAGCCCGAGCAGCTCTCGCGCTACCACCTGCGCCGATCCACCCGCATGGACCACTTCTGCACCTCCGAGGTCGGCGCGCTGTGCCTGGAGCTGGCGGGCGAGCTGCAGGCCGCACAGGCGCTGGAGGCATACCTGGACGTGTTCACCCACCACTACCTGCAGGCCAAGCACCAGTTGCCGGTGGCTGCGGACGATGCCACGCACCTGCGGCTGCGCGGTGTGACCGAGACACACGAGGCAGCGCCAGAGCCCCCAAGAGGACGGTGCGTGCCGTTGCCGCGCTGACGCGCGATGGGGCAGCGCACCGCCCAAAGAGTGGGCGATGGGCGTGACATGAACGCTTACAAAAATGCACGTTTTGTAAGGTGCAGAGCGGCGAATGCAGCGCCCCTGCGCGGCACAATCCGCAGCGCTTGAACCATCAGGTCGAGCGCGGGCCACCGGCCAGGGAGGGGCAGGTGACCGCAGTTGTGAGAACAGGTTCTCCAAACCGTCCATTGAAAGAACACTATGAAAAAACACGCGCTGGTGATTGCATCCCTGAGTCTGGCGGTTGCATCGATGGCCCATGCCGGCAAGGCCGAACGGGATTTTTTTGCGGCTGAGGTGACCCCTGCTCTGCAATCTGCCGCCAGCACCCTCAAACAGTCCTGCGGATGCAATGTGAAGATGGAGGTGAAGCAGGAGAGCTTCCAGACCGTGGACCACCTGCGCCAGGTGCGCTACGCGGCCGGCACCATCGTGGACAACGCTCCGCGCTACTGCAACGATGCTCCCTCCAAGGCGGCAGTGTGCAAACTCAAGACGCTGGAATTCGCCCGCACTGGCACCACCGCTTTCAAGTTTGTCGCCGGCAAGGGGGCGATCACCCTGGACGAAAGCTCTTATCCCAGCTGGGACATGTTGACCGCCGAGCTGGACAAGTAAGCGTCCCGGTTCAGCACCCAGGTCCCACCAACGCCCGGCCTGCCTAGCGCAATGCCGGGCGTTGTTGTATGCGCACGGCCGTCAGCCGCCTGAGGCAACCGGGTCGTTGGTGTTGTCACACCGGAGCATCGCTGCGCTCGCAAAAGCCATCAACGACCATCATGCTTGCGCCCACATCTGCGGCGCACCGTGTCGGCACCGGCCTTGCAACGACAATGGCCCATTCCCCCTACCGCATAGACCTGATGAAAGCTCCCCCCCGCCTGCAGTCCCTCATCGAGGAAGGCCTGATCGACACCGTGGTCCGGCAACTCATGAGCGGCAAGGAGGCCATGGTCTACGTGGTGCGCTGCGGTGACGAAACGCGCTGCGCCAAGATCTACAAAGAAGCGAACAACCGCAGCTTTCGCCAAGCCGTGGATTACACCGAGAACCGCAAGGTCAAGAACTCGCGCTCGGCCCGTGCCATGGCCAAGGGCAGCAAGTTTGGCCGGCAAGAACAAGAGGCCGCGTGGCAAAGCGCCGAGGTCGATGCGCTCTACCGCCTGGCCGCGGCGGGCGTGCGCGTGCCGCAGCCCTACAACTTTCACGACGGCGTGCTGCTGATGGAGCTGGTGACCGATGCCCACGGCGATGCCGCCCCGCGCCTGAACGATGTGAGCTTCACGCCCGAAGACGCGCGCACCCACCACGCCACGCTGGTGGCCGAGGTGGTGCGCATGCTGTGTGCGGGCGTGGTGCATGGCGACTTGTCGGAGTTCAACATCCTGCTGGCCCACCTGCCGGGCCCAGAAGGTGAAGAGGCGGGCCACGACGGCCCCGTCATCATCGACCTGCCCCAGGCCGTGGACGCTGCGGGCAACAACCACGCCCAGCGCATGCTGCTGCGCGACGTGGCCAACCTGCGCGACTTCTTCGGCCAGTTTGCCCCCGAGCTGCGCACCACCTAATACGGCCCCGAAATCTGGAGCCTGTACCAGAGCGGGCTGCTGAGCAACGAGACGCCGCTCACCGGCATCTATGCGCCCACGCATGCCGATGTGGACATGCAGGCCGTGCTGCGCGAGATTGACGACGCGCGCGACGAAGATGCAGCGCGCAGGCTGCGCATGGCGGCGGGCTGACGCCGTCTCCAACCACGCAGGGCTGTGACACCATCGCGGCCTTTTTCATTGTCGCTTGCCCGCCATGCCTTTCATCCCCATCCGCAACTTCTGCCCCGGCGACGAACCTGCATTGCGCGCCGTTTTCCATGCCTCGGTGCATGGGTTGGCTTGCAAGAACTACACCACCGAACAACTCGCCGCCTGGGCTCCACTGCACCATGACGCCCCACAGTGGGCAGAGCGCATGCGTGCCAACCAGCCCTTCATCGCGCAGGCGCAGAGCAGTGGCGCTATCGCCGGGTTTGCCGACCTGCAGGCCAACGGCTATATCGACATGTTCTTCGTGGCCCCGGCGTTCGCACGACAGGGCGTGGCCCGGGCGCTGATGGCGCACATTCACGCGCAAGCGGCGCAGCGCGGCATCACCCAGTTGCACGCACACGTCAGCCTGACCGCCGAGCCCTTTTTTGCCGCCCAGGGCTTCGTGGCGGAAGCGCGCCAGCAGGTGGAGCGTGCGGGCGTGGTGCTGCACAACGCGCGCATGGCCAAGGCCTTGGCGGCCCGCCTGAGGGATCAGTCCTGATTTGATAGCTAGTTGGGCTTATCAATCAAGCGCCAGAGGCCAATTTGGCTCGAAATGAAACCACAGCGCTGTGCCCCTGCACCTGCAGGTGCCTTACAGTAGCCGCCCCGCACACACAAACCCACCCACATACCAGCCACGACGGCTGCCACCCCATGACCAAAGACCTGGCCCGACAGAACGAACTCAAACCCATGGCCCTGTGCGAGCCCTGCCAGGGCATCCAGCGCAACTGGCGCAAGGCGCCGGGCCATGCCGAGCTGGTGCAGCGCGGCAACCGCAAGGAAGACCGTGAGGACGGCACCGTCACCATCACCCGCTACGTGTGCGACCGCTGCGGCACCGCGTGGGAGTACGAGAACGACAAGAACAACCAGCGGGCGGGCTGGTCGGTCGTGGGGCGCTGAGCGCGGCGCTGGTCACACCGGTGGCGGCCGAGCCCCGCCACCGCCATCCCGCAGCCCACGTGCAAACGCACCTATTTTGATAGCACCCAAGGCATATAGCACCAGCGCTATCGCCACAAGATCCACAAACTTCTGGTAACAACGCCTGCAGCAAGCCTTGGGCACCTTTTTGCTACCGCGGTGTCACAACGGTTTTGACGGAAAGCACCCATGCTGCATCGCCGACGATTCCTGACCCATGCCACCCGGGACCTCGCCCTGGGCGGCGCGGTGCTGCTGGTGGCGCGGGGCGCGCTGGCGCAGCCCAGCTACACCGTGCCCCTGGCCCAACTGCAGGCCATGGTGGACCCCAAGTTTCCGCGCAACGTGCCGATACAAGGCCTGTTCAACCTGAGCGTGCAGGCGCCCCACCTGCGCCTGCTGCCCGAAGTGAACCGGCTGGGCGCAGCCATGGCGCTGGATGTGGCCGGCCCGGCGCTGCGGCGCAGCCACCAGGGCAGCCTGGAGGTGGAGTTTGCGCTGCGCTATGAGGCCAGCGACCGCACACTGCGCGCCCACCAGATCCAGCTGGGGCGCATGGAGTTTCCCAGCCTGCGCCCGGCGGTGACCGAACTGCTCAATGCCTACGGCCCGCTGCTGGCCGAACAGTCGCTGCGCGAGGTCACTTTGCACCAACTGCGCCCGCAAGACACGGCGGTGTTTGACGGCCTGGGCCTGCAGCCAGGACCCATCACCGTGACGGCCAAGGGGCTGACCGTGGCGTTTGTGAGCAAGACGCCCTGACGGGCAACAGGGATCAGGCGGGCGATTTTTTCAAGTAAGGCGCCAGATACCGCCCCGTATGGCTGGCCGGGTTGGCCGCCAGCTCCTCGGGCGTGCCCACACCCACCACGGTGCCACCGCCGGCACCGCCCTCGGGCCCCATGTCGATGAGCCAGTCGGCGGTTTTGATCACGTCGAGGTTGTGCTCGATGATGACGATGGTGTTGCCCGCGTCGCGCAACTGGTGCAGCACCTTGAGCAGCAGGTCGATGTCGGCAAAGTGCAGGCCGGTGGTGGGCTCGTCCAGGATGTAGAGCGTGCGACCCGTGTCGCGTTTGCTCAGCTCCTGCGCCAGCTTCACCCGCTGCGCCTCGCCGCCCGAGAGCGTGGTCGCCGCCTGGCCCAGGCGGATGTACGACAGGCCCACATCCAGCAGCGTCTGCAGCTTGCGCGCAATGGTCGGCACGTCCTTGAAGTAGGCCGCAGCGTCCTCCACCGTCAGCTCCAGGATCTGGGCGATGTTCTTGCCCTTCCACAACACCTCCAGCGTCTCGCGGTTGTAGCGCTGGCCGTGGCAGATGTCGCAGGGCACGTACACGTCGGGCAAAAAGTGCATCTCCACCTTCACCACGCCGTCGCCCTGGCAGGCCTCGCAGCGGCCGCCGCCCGAAGACTGCGACACATTGAAGCTGAAGCGCCCCGGGCCGTAGCCGCGCTCCTTGGCGGTGTTGGTCTCGGCCATCAGCTCGCGGATGGGGGTGAACAGGCCGGTGTAGGTGGCCGGGTTGCTGCGCGGCGTGCGGCCAATGGGGCTTTGGTCCACATTGATGACCTTGTCGAAATACTCGATGCCCACGATCTCTTCGTGCTCGGCCGGCTCTTCGTGCGCACGGTGCACCTGCCGCGCCACGGCGGCATAGAGCGTGTCATTCACCAGCGTGCTTTTGCCCGAGCCCGACACGCCCGTCACGCAGGTGAGCAGCCCCACCGGGAAGTCCACCGTCACGCCCTTCAAATTGTTGCCCGTGGCACCCACCACCCGCAGCGCCTGCACGGCGCCCTGGCGCGCATGGTGCTCTGCCATGCGCTCGGCGCGGCGCTTGCTCGCCTCGGTTTGCGGAAAGCGCGACTTGGTCTTGGCCTCCACCACGGGGGCAGGCTGGTCCAGCACCGGCAGCCAGGGCGTGCGGCGCTGGGGCACGGCAATGGTGCGTGCACCCGACAGGTACTGGCCCGTGAGCGATTGCGCATTGGCGCGCACTTCGTCGTACGTGCCCTGTGCCATCACCCGCCCGCCATGCACGCCCGCGCCAGGGCCCATGTCGATCACATGGTCGGCGGCGCGCATCATGTCTTCGTCGTGCTCCACCACGATCACGCTGTTACCAATGTCGCGCAGGTGCTGCAGCGTGGCGATCAGCCGGTCGTTGTCGCGCTGGTGCAGGCCGATGCTGGGCTCGTCGAGCACGTACATCACACCCGTCAGGCCCGAGCCGATTTGGGATGCGAGGCGAATGCGCTGCGCCTCTCCACCGCTGAGCGTTTCAGCGCTGCGGTCCAGGCTCAAATAGCTCAGGCCCACGTCGTTCAAAAACTGCAGGCGCGTGGCGATCTCGCGCACCACCTTGTCGGCAATCTCGGCCTTGGCACCGGTGAGCTGCAGAGAGTGGAACCATGCGTGCGCGTCGCTCAGCGTGGCGTGGCTCACTTCGTAGATGGCGCGGGCCTGTGTGCCTTCGCCCACCTTCACATGGCGGGCCTCGCGGCGCAGGCGCACGCCGTGGCATTCGGGGCAGGGCTGGGTGCTGCGAAAGCGCGCCAGGTCTTCGCGCACCACCACCGAATCCGTCTCGCGGTAACGGCGCGCCATGTTGGGCAGGATGCCCTCGAACGGGTGCTTCTTGGTGTGCACCTTGCCCTTGGAGGCCCCGCTGTCCATGATGTAGCTGAAGGCGATTTCTTCATCGCCCGAGCCGTGCAGGATGGCGTGCTGCACCGGCGCAGGCAGCGACTCAAACGGCGCCTCGATGTCGAAGGTGTAGTGCCGGGCCAGGCTCTCCAGCATCGCAAAGTAGTAGCCATTGCGCCGGTCCCAGCCCTTGATGGCGCCGCTGGCCAGGCTCAGCGACGGGAAGGCCACCACACGCGCCGGGTCGAACACCTCGCGCTGGCCAATGCCGTCGCACGCGGGGCAGGCGCCCATGGGCGAGTTGAACGAGAACAGGCGCGGCTCCAGCTCGGCCAGCGAGTAGCTGCACACCGGGCACGCAAACTTGCTGCTGAACAGATGCTCCTGCCCCGTGTCCATCTCCAGCGCCAGCACGCGGCCATTGCCCTCGTTGCCGCCCACGCGCAGGGCCGCCTCAATGCTCTCGGCCAGGCGCTGCTGCAGGTCAGCGCGCACCTTCACCCGGTCGATCACCACGTCAATGTCGTGCTTCTCGGTCTTCTTGAGCGGGGGCAGGTTCTCGTGCTCGTAGATCTGCCCATCGACCCGAAAGCGGATGTAGCCCAGCGCCTGCATCTGCGCAAACAGCTCGGTGAACTCGCCCTTTTTCTCGCGTGCCACGGGGGCCATCACCATGAGTTTGGTGTCCTCGGGCAAGGCCAGCACGGCGTCCACCATCTGGCTCACCGTCTGCGCCGCCAGCGGCAGGCCATGGTCGGGGCAGAACGGCGTGCCTGCACGGGCATACAGCAGGCGCAGGTAGTCGTGGATCTCGGTCACCGTGCCCACAGTGGAGCGCGGGTTGTGGCTGGTCGCCTTCTGCTCAATGCTGATGGCGGGCGACAGGCCTTCGATCAGGTCCACATCCGGCTTGTCCAGCCGCCCCAGAAACTGCCGCGCATAGGCCGACAGACTCTCCACATAGCGCCGCTGGCCCTCGGCATACAGCGTGTCGAACGCCAGGCTGGATTTGCCCGAGCCCGACAGCCCCGTGATCACCACCAGCTGGTTGCGCGGAATGTCCAGGTCGATGTTCTTGAGGTTGTGCGTGCGCGCCCCCCGGATGCTGATGCGCTGCTCGCGCAGGGCGCGGGCGAGGTAGAGGCCGCTGTCGGCGGCTTGGGCATCAATGGGGGAGTGAGAGTCTGTCACGGAATGAAGTAAACAGCAGGGAAACCGACCATGATAGGTCAACCCCTGCAGCTTCGCTCACCAAAGCCTGCGTGAAACCGTCTGTGCCGCCACCCCATTACCATTACATGCCCAGTATCTTCGCCAGCGCCAAAATGCCCCATCTGACCAGCCCCCACACCCCTCATCTCCATTCACAGGTGCTCACAGTGAGTCGCGCGGAACGGGAGCAACTAGGCGGTCATGCAGGCCGGGTCGTGTGGCTCACCGGACTATCGGGTGCCGGAAAATCGACCATCGCGAATGCGCTGGAGCTAGAACTCCATCACCAGGGCAAGCGCACCTACATCCTTGACGGAGACAATATCCGTCAAGGGTTGAATCAGGATTTGGGGTTCTCCGACGCCGACCGGGCAGAGAATATCCGGCGCATTGCTCATGTAGCCCGCCTGTTTGTCGAAGCTGGCGTGATTGTGGTGGTGGCGTTTATTTCACCCTTCCGCGCTGAGCGCGAGACCGCCCGGGCTTTGTTTTCGCCAGGGGACTTTCTTGAGATATTCGTGGACGTACCCTTGGCTGTTGCCGAGGAGCGCGATCCAAAGGGCCTGTACCGCAAAGCGCGGGCGGGGCAACTTCGCCAGTTCACGGGCATTGATTCGCCCTATGAACCCCCGCTGGCGCCAGAGCTTGTGCTGGCAACAGCGCAGATCACGCCGCAGGAATGTGTGCAAAAAATCTGCAGTCTGCTGTGACTATTTGAGTTGACAACGCCTGTCCGCCCAGCCTTGGCGAGATGGCTTGGTGCCCAGGTCGCATCCAAATTTCTGCGCCATGGGCGAAAATCCCCGCTTTATCTGCCCTACAGGGCACCACCGTGCCGGAATCTCCTTCTTCATTACGGGGCGCTGCCCTGCCCCCCTTGTCGTCACCTTCATTTGGCACCGCAATGACCGCGCTGGAGCGTCGCTCCAGCGTCAGCCTGGCCCTCATTTTTGCGCTGCGCATGCTAGGCCTGTTCCTGGTGCTGCCCGTGTTTGCCCTGGAGGCACGCAAGTACCCCGGTGGCGACGATCCTGCCCTGGTGGGTCTGGCCATGGGCATCTATGGCCTGACGCAGGCAGTCCTGCAGCTGCCGCTGGGCATCGCTTCCGACCGCTTCGGGCGCAAGCGGGTGATCGTGCTCGGCCTGCTCGTCTTCGCAGGCGGCAGTCTGATGGCTGCGCTGGCGGATTCTCTGACCGGACTGCTGCTGGGCCGGGCGCTGCAGGGCGCGGGAGCCGTATCTGCAGCCGTGACCGCGCTGCTGGCCGACCAGACACGCGACAGTGTGCGCACCAAGGCGATGGCGCTCGTGGGCGGCAGCATCGGGCTGATGTTTGCCGTGGCGCTGGTGGCGGCACCGATGTTGGCTGCCCATATCGGCCTGGCGGGGCTGTTTGGCCTGACCTGTGCGCTGGCTCTGGCCGGTGTGGCCGTGGTGGTGTGGTGGGTGCCGCCCGAGCCTGCGCTGCATCGGAACGCCCCCCGGGGCCGCCTGGCCGATGTGTGGGGACACCCTGACCTGCTGCGCCTGAACCTCGGCGTGTTTGTGCTGCACACCGTACAGCTGTCCATGTGGGTGGCCGTGCCCGCGATGCTGGTACAGGCAGGACTCACCAAAGACCACCATTGGCAGGTGTACCTGCCCGCCGTGGTGCTGTCGTTTGCCGCCATGGGCGGGCTGTTTGCGCTGGAGCGTGCGGGCCGACTGCGCGCAGCCCTGCTCGGAGCCATTGCCCTGGTGCTGGTGGTGCAGGCGGGGCTGGGCCTGCTGGCGGCCAGCGGTGTGCCTGCCACGCTGTGGGTGCTGGGGCCTTTGCTGTTCGTCTTTTTCTGCGGATTCAATGCGCTGGAGGCCAGCCAGCCCAGCCTGGTGTCGCGCATGGCGCCAGCCCAGCTGCGCGGCGCCGCGCTGGGCAGCTACAACACCCTGCAGTCTCTGGGCCTGTTTGCGGGCGGTGCGATGGGTGGCGCGCTGGTGAAATGGGCTGGGGCTCCAGGCCTGTTTGCCGTGACCACGGCGCTCACGGCTCTGTGGCTGGTGCTGACCTGGCCGCTGCGGCCCGTGGGGCGTGGCGGGCACTGAACGCCACGCCGTGCCACGCCGTCAGGGCTTCCATTGCCCCCCGGTTGCGGCACAATGGCGCGTTTGGCGCCAGGAATCTCTCTCCAAATCCGGCGCTTTTATCCCTTAAAGGCAAAGACAGCACCATGGCATCCGTAAACAAAGTCATCATCGTCGGCAACCTGGGCCGCGACCCTGAAATGCGCACCTTCCCCAGTGGCGATCAGGTGGCCAACGTGACGATTGCCACCACCGACAAGTGGAAAGACAAGCAGTCTGGCGAAATGAAGGAAGCCACCGAGTGGCACCGCGTGGTCTTCAACGGCCGCCTGGCCGAAATCGCCGGCCAGTACCTGCGCAAAGGCTCGCAGGTGTATGTAGAAGGCAGCCTGCGCACCCGCAAGTGGACCGACCAGAGCGGCGTTGAAAAGTACAGCACCGAGATCCGCGCCGACCAGATGCAGATGCTGGGCAGCCGCCAGGGCATGGGCGGTGGCGGACAGGGCGGCGGACAGCAAGGCGGTGGATACGACGACGGTTACGGTGGCGACCAGGGTGGCTACGACCAGGCCCCGCGCCGTGCAGCGCCAGCGCCGCGCCCCATGGCCGCCCCCGCACAGCGCCCTGCACCCGCTCCTGTGGCACAGGCACCGCGCGCGGCCTCCGGATTTGACGACATGGACGACGACATTCCGTTCTGACAGCTTCTGGCACCGGACTTAGTCCCCAGCCCGCACCCGCAAGGTGCGGGCTTTTTTTCGTCTGTGCGCAAGGCATGCCCAACCCCACGGAAAACGTCGCCTGTGGGCGTCAAAACGTAGCAACTCGCAACAGGAGGTGCTGGGGCCTACCCGACTCACAAGCGCCAGCGCGGCCATGGAGCGATGGCTTTTACAACGGCACTCACGGGCGCCACTTCTCAGTTTTGTCCAGTTCGGCACCACCGCGACAAACCAACAATTCCTTACATTCGATACGGAAATATCAAAGATCATCGCGGTCTGGCTCGCCAAAGAGGTGCAAAACCCGGCGGCCAGCAGTTACCAAAATCAATATTTCAAACTGAAAAGAGAGAGGGTTGTGATGCCGGGGTTCGTCCGAAAGATTTTGATATTTGTCACTGGCTACGCGTGGCTCCTGCTGCTGGCGGGCCCGGGGCTCATCGGGCTGTCGGTGTACAGCGGCTGGAAGGCGGAAGACGGCCACGCCTACGTGGCGCGCGAAAGTCTGCAGACCGTGTCCGGTACCGTGACGCAGGCCTCTGAAGTCACCGTCAAGCGCAAGCGTCGTACGACCAAGAAGTACTACGAAATCACGGTCCAGCCCGACACCGCTGGTGCCGAGGCGCGCAAGCTGCGCATCGACCACAGCACGCCGCAGCAGCTGGTGAGCAACCTGATCGACGAAAAAGTCACCGCCTTGGTCGATGGCAGCGACAGCGACCTGGTCTATGAAGTATCGGCAGACGGCGCGACCGTCATCAGCTACGACACCACCAAACAGCGGCTGCAGGCCGAAGCCGCCTCTTCCGCGCAGTCCTTCAGCGGCGCAGGCACCTGGATCTTTGCCATTTTGCTCACGCTGGTGGGAGCGGCAGGCGTGTGGTCCAACCGCAAGCTGCGCGCCGCCGACGAAGCACACCAGCTGGCCGCCGCCTGACGGCCATACCCCATAAAAAGAGAGAGGGAGGGAGGGGCAGCGCCCGGGGCGCGCTCCTCCCATCGTTTGCGCCAACCTGCGCGCTCACTACGGAGGACCACACCATGAACCCCAACGCACTTTCGCCACAAACCCCTGCGGGCGCTCCGATGGAGCGGCGCGATTTCATCGTCTCCACCTACAAGCACCTGGGCGTGGCCATTCTGGCCTTTGTCGTGCTGTCGGCGGTGCTGATGGTGAGCGGACTTTCCACCGCCGCGGCCAAGATGCTCATGGCCAGCGGCAGCAAATTCCTGTGGCTGGGGGTCATGGGCGCTTTCATGCTCGTGGGCTGGCTGGCATCGCACCTGGCCGACAACTCGGACAACCCTCAGACACAGCTGATGGGCCTGGGCCTCTACGTGCTGGCGGAAGGGCTCATCTTTGCCCCGATGTTCGGCATTGCCCAGCTTTTGGTGCCCGGCGCCATCGGCGCTGCCGCCTTCACCACGCTGCTGCTGGTGGCGGCGCTCACCTGGACGGCGTTCAGCAGCAAGACCGACTTTTCGTTCCTGGGCGGCATCCTGAAGGTGGCGGGCCTGGTGGCACTGGGCACCATCATCGCGGGCGCCATCTTCGGCTTCAAGCTGGGCATCTGGTTCTCAGGGCTCATGGTGCTGTTTGCGGGCGCCTGCGTGCTGTACGACACCTCGCGCATCATCCACGACTACCCTGCAGACCGCCCCGCCGGCGCAGCGCTGCACCTGTTCGCATCGATTGCGCTCATGCTCTGGTACGTGCTGCGCATCCTGATCAGCCTGGCCACGAACGACGACTGACACGCCAGGGCACCGCCCCACAAAAAAGCCGGAGCGATCACCGCCCCGGCTTTTTTGCATCTGGAAAGAGAGTTTCAAGACAAATCAGGTGCAAGCGCTGGATTCCATTGCCCTGACAGCTATCAATTTTGAAGCATCAACGGGTCATGGCTGGCTGCACCGCCGGCGCATGGCCGGTGGGCTGCGGCAGCCCCTCCACGGCAGCAATCACGCCACCGCCCAGGCAGACATCACCGTCGTACAGCACCGCGCTCTGCCCGGGCGTCACGGCCCACTGGGCGTCCGGGAACTGCAGCGCAAAGCCGTCGGGCACGGTCTCCAGCGCGCACGCTGCGTCCTGCTGGCGGTAGCGCGTCTTGGCGGCATAGGCGCCGGGCGCCGGGGCCTGGCCAGCGCACCAGCTCACGTCCTGCGCCACCAGGCGGTGCGACAACAGCCAAGGGTGGTCGTGACCTTGCACCACCCGCAGCGTGTTTTTCTCCAGGTCCTTGCGGGCCACGAACCAGGGCTCGTGCGCGCCGCCACCGCGCTGGGCGCCTTTTTCCTTCACGCCCCCAATGCCCAGGCCCTGGCGCTGGCCCAGCGTGTAGAAACTCAGGCCCACATGCTGGCCCAGCTTGCGTCCCCGGTCGTCCAGAATGGGCCCGGGCGCATGGCTGATGTAGCGGTTCAGAAACTCGCGGAAGGGCCGCTCACCAATGAAGCAGATACCGGTGGAATCCTTCTTCTTGGCGTTCGGCAGGCCGATCTCCTCGGCAATGCGGCGCACTTCGGTCTTGTGCAGCTCACCCACGGGGAACAATGTCTTGGACAGCTGCGCCTGGTTCAGGCGGTGCAGAAAGTAGCTCTGGTCCTTGCTCGGGTCCAGGCCCTTGAGCAATTCATGCAGGCCCGTGGCCAGGTTGTGCCGCACGCGGGCATAGTGGCCGGTGGCGATCTTCTCCGCACCCAGGCGCATCGCGTGGTCCAGGAAGGCCTTGAACTTGATCTCGGCGTTGCACAGCACATCGGGGTTGGGTGTGCGGCCGGCCTGGTACTCGCGCAGGAACTCGGCAAACACCCGGTCCTTGTAGTCGGCCGCGAAGTTCACATGCTCGATCTCGATGCCGATCACATCGGCCACAGCGGCGGCGTCCACGAAGTCGATGTTGGACGAGCAGTACTCGCTGTCGTCATCGTCTTCCCAGTTTTTCATGAAGATGCCGACCACCTCATGGCCCTGCTTTTTGAGCAGGTAGGCGGTCACGGCCGAGTCCACGCCGCCGGAAAGGCCGACGACAACGCGCTGTTTGGTAGGGGAAGTCATTGCCCCCATTGTATTTTTGATGCCGCCGGAGCACTGCGCGGGCGCGCAGAACGCGTAGCCACGAGCAGGTCATACAGCTGCTGCGCGGCGGGCGACAGGGTTTTGCCCCGGCGCTTGATCAGCCCCATCTGCCGCGTGACGATGGGCTCCACCAGCGGAATACTGACCAGCGTAGGGTGGTCCTTGCCCGGCATGGCCAGGCTGGGCACGGCCGCCACGCCCAGGCCTGCCTCCACCAGGCCGAGCAGCGTGGTCACGTGCTTGGCCTCGTACAGGCACTGGGGCCGGTCGGGCACGTTGGCGAGCGCCAGGTCCATCAGCAGGCGGTTGCCCGAGGTCTTGCCCACCGACATGAAGTCGTGCTGGCCCAGCTCGGCCCAGCTCACCTTCTTGCGGCGCGCCAGCACATGGTCGCGCCGGCAGGCCGCCACAAAACGCTCGGCCAGCACGGGTTTGAACTCGATCTCGGCCTCCTGGCTGCCGATGAAGTTCAGGCCGAAGTCCGCATCGCCCTGCGCCACGGCCACCAGCACCTCGTTGGCGCTGGCGTCGTGCACCTTGACGCGGATCTTCGGAAACCGCTCGTGGTAGCGCTTGACCACCTGCGGCAGGAAGTAATACACGGCCGAGGGCACGCAGGCAATCGTGACCTCGCCCATGCGCCGCGCGGCCACATCGCCCAGGCCCATGAGCATGCCGTCCAGGTCGTCCAGCCACACGCGGGTCTTGCGCGCAAAGTCGCGCCCCACGGCTGTGAGCGTGACACGGCGCGTGGTGCGGTCGAGCAGGCGCACACCCAGGGCTTCTTCGAGCTTGTCGATGCGACGGCTGAACGCAGGCTGCGACAGGTGGATGGCCTCGGCGGCCGCACGAAAGCTCTGCAGCTCGGCCACGGCCGCAAAGGCCTGGATGTCGGCAAGGTCGAATTTGTTGTTCATCGCGGCGTCCTTCCAGTGCGCTTCGGGGTGTTTTCAGCGTTGCAAGCCGTGCATCAAACGATCGGAACATTGCAATTCACGGCCGTGATTGGAGCATGTACAAGCCGCGTTAGCCTATTGCACAGCATGCATCAATCGTTGCCAACAATGCAATTCACAGATCATCGAAGGCGTCGCACCATGCCGACCCATGAGCACCAACATTCCTTGCGTTCTGATGCGTGGCGGCACTTCCCGGGGGCCGTTCTTCCTGGCCGACTGGCTGCCGCGCGACCCCGAAGCCCGCGACCGCACGCTGATTGCGGCCCTGGGATCGCCCCATGAGCTGCAGATCGACGGCCTGGGCGGCGGCAACTCGCTGACCAGCAAGGTCGCCATCGTCTCGCGCTCCACGCAGCCCGACTGCGATGTGGACTACCTGTTTGCCCAGGTCAGCGTGCAGGAGGCCCGCGTGGACACACGCCCCAACTGCGGCAACATGCTGGCCGGTGTGGGGCCCTTTGCCATCGAGCAAGGGCTGGTCCCCGCAGACCGCGAAGGCCAGACCACCACCGTGCGGGTCTACAACGTCAACACCTGCTCCCGCATCGACGTGCAGGTGTGCACGGCGGGCGGCCAGGTGCACTACGACGGCGATGTGCGCATCGACGGCGTGCAGGGCACGGCAGCCCCCGTGCTGATGAACTTCCTGGACGCCTGGGGCGCCGTCACCGGGCAGATCTTTCCCACCTGCCAGCGCATCGACACCATCCAGGGCCTGCAGGTCACCTGCATCGACGCGGCGCAGGTAATGGTGCTATTGCGCGCCGCCGACCTGGGCCTGCGCGGCGACGAGACACCTTCCGAGCTGGACGCCAACACCGCCTTGCTCACCCGCATCGAGGCCCTGCGCCTCGAAGCAGGCCAGCGCATGGGCATGGGCGATGTGACACACAGCGTGCTGCCCAAGCCGGTGATCGTGTCGCCGGGCACATCACCAGGCAGCGTGGTGTCGCGCTACTTCACCCCCCACCAGTGCCACCGCTCGCATGCCGTGACGGGCGCGATTGGCGTGGCGGCGGCCTCGGTACTGCCGGGCACCGTGGCCACCGACGAACGGCATGCACCCGCCGCCGGGCTGCGCCGCGTGGAAGTGCAGCACCCGGCAGGCCGCATCCAGGTGGAGGTGGAGCTCAGCGAGGTGGATGGCCAGTTCAAGCTGGCGCAGGCCGCGCTGGTACGCACCGCCCGAAAGATTCTGGAAGGCACGCTGTTCGTGCCCGAAAGCGCCCCCGCGCACTGAGCGCTCGTCAGGGCGCCGCTTGCGCAGCGCCCTTCCAACGATTCCAACCATTACGACAGGAGACAAACCATGACCCGTTCCATTCACTCCACCACGCGCCGCACGGCGCTGGCCACGGCTGCGCTGGCGCTCGCGTCCAGCGCCTTCTGGGCCACCGGCACCGCCCATGCGGCCTATCCCGACAAGCCCATCACGCTGGTCGTGCCCACCGCCGCCGGGGGTGGCAACGACGGCATGGCGCGTGTGGTGGCCATCAAGCTCTCCACCCTGCTGGGCCAGCAGGTCATCGTGGAGAACAAGGCGGGGGCCAATGGCGCCATTGCGGCCGAATACGTGGCCCGTGCGGCACCCGACGGGCACACCATCTTGTTCGGCTACATCGGCACCCACGGCATGAGCCCCGCACTGCAGAAGCTGCGCTACGACCCCATCACGCAGTTCGAGCCCATCGGCATGGTGAGCTATTCGCCCACGCTGATGGTGGTGAATCCCAAGGTGCCCGCCAAGACCGTGAGCGAGCTGGTGGCGCTGAGCAAGGCCAAGCCCCACGACTTCAACTACGCATCGGCCGGCAACGGCACGGCCCCACACTTCTCGGCGGAAATCTTCAAGCTCGAAAGTGGCGCCCAGATGGCCCATGTGCCCTACCGGGGCGCAGCACCCGCCATGAACGACACCATGGCCGGGCAGACGCAGGTGATGTTTCCCAGCCTGTTCTCGGCCTACCCGCACGTGAAGGGCGGCAAGCTGCGCGCCCTGGCGCTGGCCGGGCCCAAGCGCTCGTCGCTGCTGCCCGATGTGCCCACGCTGGAGGAGGCTGGCATCAAGGGTGTGGAGATCACCCAGTGGTACGCCTTGTTCGCACCCGGCAAGACGCCTCGCCCGGTGATCGACCTGCTCAACAAGACCTTGAACACCGCACTGGCCGACAAGGACGTGGTGCGCCGCATCGAGGAACAAGGCGCAGTGGTGGACACCAGCACGCCCGAGCAACTGGCCCTGACGGTGAAGCAGGAACTCGCCAAGTGGAAGGGTGTGGTGGTCAAGGCCCAGCTCACACCCGATTGAGCCCCTGCGAAGAAGGCTCTGGGAAATAGAGGGAGAGGGGCGCCACCGCCCCTCAGCGGCACACATGCCCGCATTTCAACAAGAGGAGACAACCATGAAAACGAAGATGGCAGCGGCCTGCGCTGCATTGGTCGGCCACTGCGCGATGGCACAAGGCACTGATGTGACGCTGTACGGCGTGGTGGACCTGGGCCTGCGCAACGGCAGCGGCCTCACTGCATCCAACGCGCCCACGGCCGGCTCCAGCCGCAGCCTGGGCAGTGGCATCCACACCACCAGCCGCTGGGGCCTGCGGGGCAGTGAAGACCTGGGCGGCGGCGCCAAGGCGCTGTTCAACCTGGAGAGCGGCCTCAACGCCGACTCGGGCGCCCCGGCCAACGCCACGAAATACTTCGACCGCGCATCCTGGGTGGGCCTGCAGGGCGGCTGGGGCACGCTGGCCCTGGGCCGCCAGACCACGACGCTGGCCGACGCCATCTCGCCCGTGGACCCATTGGCCATGCGCTTTGCCAGCTTCAACCCCAACATCGGCGTGACGGCGCTAAGCCAGCATGGCTTGGGCATCGAGTACGGCAGCGCAGGCGCCAACTCGGGCTCGTACCGGCTGGACAATTCACTGAAGTACACGGGCCGCTTCGGCGGCTTCACGGCGCGTGCCATGTGGGGCATAGGCGAGGTCGCATCGCAGGCTTCGGCCTTGTCGTCACACGGCGTGGGCCTGGCCTGGGCTGCGGATGGCTTCGTGGTATCCGGCGCCTACCAGAGCTTCAATGACACCAACAAACGCACACTGGACGCCACCACATTGGGCGCCGCGTACCAGTGGGGCAGCGTGCGCCTGGCCGCCAATGCCGGCCGCAACAAGGCCGAGACAGCCGCAGGCCGCTTCACCGTGCAGCGCGTGTTGTCCGCCGGCGGCACCTGGGCGGCCACGCCGTGGGTGGACCTGACAGCGGCCTACTACAAGGTGGACCGCTCGCGCACCGGTGCGGCCGACGACGGCTACGGCCGCCTGGTGGCGTTTGCCGAGTACAAGCTCTCGCGCCGCACCAAGGTGTATGCCGAGCTGGACAACACCCGCTGGCGCAACGGCTTCCAGGGCGCGGCGAACAAGGCCACGGCCACCGGCATCTCGGCCGGTGTGGTGCACACATTCTGAGCAGACCTTAAACAAACTTGCCGATGATGCCCCCGTCCACCACCAGTTCGGTGCCGGTCACGTAGGCAGCGGCATCGCTGGCGAGGAAGGCGCAGGCATGGGCCACGTCCCAGGCCGTGCCCATGCGGCCCATGGGCACCTGGCGGGCACGCGCAGCGCGGGCCTCATCGAGGCTGGTGTCCGAGAACATCTTCGCCACCGTGGTGGCAATGCGCGGCGTGTCGATCAGCCCCGGCACCACGGTGTTGGCGCGCACGCCCTGGCCCGCGTACTGCTGCGCCACCATGCGTGTGAAGTGCGTGACGGCCGCCTTGGTCACGCCATAGGCCAGGTGCGGGTAGCCGAGGTAGCGCATGCCCGCGATGGACGAGATCGCAATGATGGAACCCCGCCCACGTTCCACCATGGCGGGCAGCACCTGCTGGCAGGCCAGCAGCAGGCTGTTCACATTGACGGAATGGATGCGGTCGAAGTCTTCAACGCTCGTCTCCAGCGGGCCGCCGGTCTTGCCGATGCCCACGTTGTGGTGCAGCACGTCGATGGCGCCGCCAAAGCGCTCGCGCGCCTCGGCAAACAGGCGCTGCACATCGGCCGCGTCCGCCACGTCGCCCACCAGCGTGGCGGCCGTGCCGCCCTCGGCGTGGATGAGCGCCGTGGTCTCTTCGGCCGAAGCTGCGTCGCGGTCCGCCACACACACGATGGCGCCCAGGCGCGCGTAGGTCACGCAGGCCGCGCGGCCAATGCTCCAGCCCGGGCCGGCAGACCCGCCCCCAGCCACGAACACCACGCGGCCCGACAAATCGAGCGGCAGGGCGGGAGGATGGCCTGGCTGCGCGCTCATGCGTCCGTGCCCTGGCCGGCACTGCCGCCGACAAAGGGTATGGCGTGCTCCACCGTGTCCCAGATGAAGCGGCCCGAGGGGCTTTGCTGCTCTTCCACGATGTGCGCCACCAGCCCGGCCGCGCGCGAGATCACGGCAAAGCCGCGCATCACGGCCGTGGGCACGCCGATCTCGCCCAGCAGCGCGGCCACCGCGCCGGTGGCGTTGATGGTGATGGGGCGGCCAGCCACCTCATCCACGGCCTGGGACAGCGTCTCCAGCGCACGGATCTTGTCGCCCCGCAAATCGGGCTCGGCGCGGCCCATTTCGAGCAGCTTGTAGGCCCGCGGGTCCACGGGCTTGTGCAGGTGGTGGCCAAAGCCGGGCACGGGGGATTTGAGGCCCTTGTAGTGGCGCGCGATGGCGAGCGCTTCCGCCTCAGGGTCTTGCGCCGCTGCAATGCGGTCGAGCAGGCCCGAGCAGTTCTCCATGGTGCCCACAAAGGAGCTGCCCACGGCCAGCAGGCCCGCGCTCACGGCGCCCTGCAGGTTCTCGGGCGCGCTCATGTAGATGAGCCGCGTGGCAATGGCGCTGGGCGTGAGGCCGTGCTCCATGAGCACGATGAGCACCACGTCGGTGATGCGCAGGTCCACGCCGCGCGGCGTGCGGCCCAGGATCTGCATCAGCATCACTTCGGTGAAGGTCTTTTTGCCCATCAGGTCCTCGACCAGGTCCGCATCGCGGTAATGCAGGCTGGTGAGGGTGTGGGTGCACAGGCGGGTGACGGGGGTCTTGGAAGCAGTTTGGGTCATGAGATGGGTTCCTTCGTTCAGGCAGTGGCCGTACCAGCCAGGGCCGCATCGCGCACGGCAGACTTGAGCACCTTGCCCACGGGCGAGCGCGGCAGGCTTTCGTGAAAATGAATGCGCTTGGGGGTCTGCACCGGGCCCAGGCGTTCGCGCACAAAGGCGATCAGCTCGGCCTCACTCGCGTGCTCGCCGGTGCGCAGTTGCACGGCGGCTTGCACGGTCTCGCCCCATTTGTCGTCGGGCAGTCCGAACACGGTGCATTCGTGCACAGCAGGGTGCTGGCCCAGCGCGTTCTCTACGTCCACGGGGTAGACGTTGAAGCCGCCGGTGATCACCATGTCCTTGAGCCGGTCCTTGAGGTAGAGAAACCCCCGCTCGTCGATCAGGCCCCGGTCGCCGGTGTGCAGCCAGCCGTTCACCAGGGTCTCGGCCGTCTTCTCGGGCAGGCGCCAGTAGCCGGTCATCAGCAGGTCGCCGCGCGCCACCACCTCGCCCACTTCGCCCGGAGGCAGCAGGCGGCCATCGGGCGCCATGATGGCCACGTCGCTGAACCAGGTGGTGCGGCCCACCGAGGCCAGATTGCGCTCGTCCTCGAAATCCTCGGGGCACAGCACGGTGAGGATCTGCGGCGCCTCGGTCTGGCCGTAGGTGGTGCCCAGCACCGGGCCGAAGAACTCGCGCACCTGGCGGATCTTGTCGGGCGGCATAGGGGCACCGCCGTAGATGAGCCGGCGCAGGCGCGGAAAGTCCGCGCACGACGCGCCGGGCAGCGCCATCAGCATGTAGACCAGCGTGGGCGGCATGAAGCACACGGTGCCGCCGCGCTCGCGGAAGGCCGTGCGCACCGCCTCGGCGCCCGCGCCCGCCAGCACCACGTGGCAGCCGCCCTGCGCCAGGATGGGCAGGATGTACGTGGAGGTGCCGTGCGTGATGGGCGCGGCCACGATGTAGCGCTCGTGCTCGTCAAAGCCCCAGGCATGGATCTGGTTGGTGATGTTGGCCATCCACGCGCGGTAGGGCTGCATCACGCCCTTGGGCGCGCCCGTGGTGCCGCCGGTGAATTTGATGGCCTGGGTGGCGTCGTCCGGCAGATCCAGCTGCGGGCGGGGTGCGCCAGCGTGCGCAGCGGCCAGGCTGGCCAGGGTTGCGGCGCCCTCGGCGGCCTGCACCCCAGTCAGCACGCGGGCGCCGGCTGCGCCTTCGAGCAGGTCGGCGCACGCGGCATCCAGCACCAGCAGGGTGGGCTCGGTGGCGTCGATGATGCGGCGGATCTCGGGCCGCGTGCTCTTGGGATTGAGCGGCACCCACACCTTGCCGCAGGCCAGCACGGCCAGCAGCGCGGCGATGTGGTCGGCGCTGTTGCCCGCGCAGATGCCCACGCGGCTTTGGGGCGTGGGGTCGATAGCGGTGAAGCCCGCCGCGAGCGCGGCCACGCGGGCGGCCAGCGCGTCGTAACGGATGGCGCCCTCGGGCGCGTCGATGGCAATGCGGTCAGGCCAGCGCTGGGCGGCCCGCCAGAAGAAGTCGATGGGGAACATGAAGGCAGGGAGGTTGTGTGGGTGATCTGTTACTCGGCCGATGCGCCGGACTCTTTCACCACTTCACGCCAGCGCTTGATCTCGGCGGAGGCAAACTGGCGCATCTTGTCGGGGGCGCCGCCGTCGGGCGTGGCGGCCAGCTCCTGCAGGCGCGTGCGCACCTCGGGCTGGGCCAGCACCTTGTTCAGGGCTGCGTTGACTTGCTCGACCACGGCGCGCGGCGTGCCCGCCGGTGCGGCCAGGCCAAACCACGACTGCACGTCAAAGCCCGCGTAGCCCGACTCGGCCAGCGTGGGCACATCCGGCAGCAGGGGCGAGCGCTGGGCGCTGGTGATGGCAATGGCGCGCAGCTTGCCCGCCTGCACGTGCGGCAGGGCCGACGGGGTGTTGTCGAACATCGAATCCACCTGGCCGCCCAGCAGGTCGGTGACGGCGGGTGCGCTGCCCCGGTAGGGCACGTGCAGCATCTTGAGCTTGGACTGCATCTTGAACATCTCGCCAGAGAGGTGGATGGACGAGCCGCTGCCCGAGGACGCAAACGTGATGCCGTCCTTGGACTCCTTGGCGTAACGCACGTAGTCGGCCAGGTTCTTGATGGGCAGCTTGGGGTTGACCACCAGGATGTTCGGAATCTTGGCGATCATGCCGATGGGCTCGAAGTCCTTGACCGGGTCATAGCCCAGCTTGGGGTACAGCGTGGCGTTGATGGTGTTGGCGATGGTGTAGACGTAGAGCGTGTAGCCATCGGCCGGCGCGCGCGCCACGGCCTCGGCGCCCACGTTGCTGTTGGCACCGGCGCGGTTGTCCACCACCACGGGCTGGCCCAGCTGGTCGCCGAGCTTGACGGCCACCAGGCGCGCAATCACGTCCGTGGCACCGCCCGCCGCATAGCCCACCACCAGCTTGACCGGCTTGGTGGGCCAGCCGGACGCATTGGGCTGGGCCTGCAACGGCATGGCAGCGCCGCAGGCCAGGGTGGCCGCCAGCGCCAGCAGGGCACGGCGTGGCCGGGATGGCGAAGCTTTGCGCTGACCCAGCGCGGCGGGGGTGTGTGGGCTCATGGTGTCTGTCTCCGTTGGTTCTTGGAAAAATGCCGTCTGGACGCCCTGCGGCACACTGCGCACTGGTGGCGTTGACCAACAAATTCTTTCCCATGCCCTCCCGACCTGCGAATTCAAACGTCCGGCAGCCGGACGAACGTGCGAGTGCACACACCCCCGACGAGCCGGTCGAAGACCCCGGCAGCCGCACGCTGCGCCGCGGCCTGCTGGTGCTGGACGCCGTGCTGGCCCATGGCCGCGATGGCGCGCGCGTGGTGGACCTTTGCCGCGCCGCTGCGCTGGAGCGGGCTCCCGTGTACCGGCTGCTCGCCACGCTGATGGAGAGCGGCTACGTGGCGCAGCGTGGGCGCTTTCGTTACGTGGCGGGCCCGCGCCTGGCCGCCCTGGCCGAGCCCCCGGGCCAACCCAACCTGGCCGTGCGCCTGGCGCCTGTGCTGGAACGCGTGAGCCGCGCCTGTGGTGACGCAGCCTTTGCCATCGTGCGCGAAGGCCCCACTTCGCACTGCATTGCACGCCATGTGGGCACGCACCCGGTGCAGATCCTGGTGATCCAGGTGGGCACGCGCCAGCCGCTGGGCGTGGGCGCGGCGGGCCTGGCGCTGCTGGCGGCGCTGCCCGATGCCGAGATGCAGGCCTGCATCGACGCCAACGAGCAAGATCTGCCGCGCTACGGCGGCATGACGCCCGAGCGCCTGCAGATCCTGGTGCGCGCCACGCGCGAGCGCGGCTGGTCGGTGGTGGGCAACCATGCCACGCAGGGCGTGCTGGCGGCTGGCATGGCCGTGCGCAACGCGGCGGGCGAACCCGTGGCAGCGATCAGTGTGGCATCGACCGTGGACCGCATGCCGCGCGAGCGCCAGCAGCTGATTGCGCGCTGGATGCGCGAGGCGCTGTCGGCGTTTTTGCCGCATGGGGTTTGAGCGCTTGAAACTATCAAAATGATAGCCACTCAGACATATTGCACTAACGCTTCCTGCTGTTTTCACTCCAATGCTGGCGCCAAGCCGTCTTGTGCAACCATCGAGGGACCCCGAGGCCCCCGATGGAACTGAGACAACTGCGCTATTTCGTACGTGTGGTGGAGCAAGGCTCCATGAGCCGCGCTGCGCTGGACCTGGACGTGGTGCAGTCCGCGCTCAGCCAGCAGATCACGCGGCTGGAGAGCGAGCTGTCCACGCGCCTGCTGCAGCGCACGCCGCGCGGCGTGACCCCCACCGAGGCAGGGCTGGCGTTCTTTCGCGAGGCGCAACTCACCCTGCGCCACGCCGACCAGGCGGTGCGCGCGGCGCAGCAGGCGCGGCTGTCGGGCACCGTCACCGTGGGGCTGGCGCCCACCACCTCGGGCGTGCTGGGCCTGCCGCTGATGCAGGCAATGCGCACACGCTACCCCGACGTGCGGCTGCACATGGTGGAGAGCATGTCGGGACACCTCACGGCCATGCTGCATGCGCGTGAGCTGGACCTGGCCGTGCTGTTCGACACCCGCCTGCACCAGGCGCAACAGGCCACGGGCGCGCGCCGCTGGGACATGGCGCCGCTGCTGGAGGAAGACCTGTTCCTCATCTGCGCCCATGACCGACGGGAGGGCCCCGGCACCCCCCGTGGCCGGCAGCTGCCGGAAACCATCACCGTCGCCGAGCTGGGGCAGGAGCCGCTGATCCTGCCCACCGGCCCACACGGCCTGCGCAGCACCCTGGACACGGCCTTTGCCCGCGACCGCGTGGTGCCGCATGTGGTGCTGGAGGTGGACTCGCTTGCCATGGTGATGGCCGCCGTGGATGCGGGCCTGGGCTCCACCGTGCAGCCCTGGGCCGCCATGGGCCGCTACCCAGATGCGGCCGAGCGTTTTCAGTGCGCGCGCCTCACCGACGCGCCCGCGCGCCGCGTCAACCTGCTGTGCAGCCTGCCCGACCAAGAACTCTCGCCCGCCGCGCTGGCCGCTCGCGTGGTGCTGACGGATTGCGTGCGCGAACTGGTGATCACCGGCCAGTGGTTTGGCACGACATGGATCGGCGGGCAGGACACCAGCGCCTGAGCCGCCACCCCGCAGCCATCACGATCCGTGATACCCCCATGACCTGAACCCGCTGCACGGCGGGCCTGCGTCTCCCTACAGTCGCCATCACCCCGATGAACGACACGGCGACCGCGCCAGGAGACACCCCATGGGCCCCACACCCCCTTCTTCATTCCCCCGCGCACCGCGCATGACCGGGAGCCACCAGCCATGAGCAGCGATGCTGTGGTCGATGTGCTGGTCATCGGCGGCGGCAACGCCGCCCTGTGCGCCGCCCTGATGGCACGCGAGGCGGGCGCCAGCGTGCTGCTGCTCGAATCCGCCCCGCGCGCCTGGCGCGGCGGCAACTCGGCCCACACCCGCAACCTGCGCTGCATGCACGACGCGCCGCAGGACGTGCTGGTCGATGCCTACCCCGAGGACGAGTTCTGGCAAGACCTGCTCAAGGTAACGGGCGGACTGACCAACGAACACCTGGCGCGCCTGGTGATCCGCGAGTCGAGCACCTGCCGCCCCTGGATGCGCCGCCACGGCGTGCACTTTCAGCCCGCGCTGGCAGGCACGCTCCATGTGGCACGCACCAATGCGTTCTTCATGGGCGGAGGCAAGGCGCTGGTCAACGCCTACTACCGCAGCGCGGAGCGGCTGGGCGTGGAGATCCGCTACGAAGCGCCCGTGGAGCGCATCGAGATGGACGGCCGCCGCTTCATCGCCGCGCACCTCGCCAACGGCGAGCGCATTGCCGCCAAGAGCTGCGTGCTGGCCGCAGGGGGGTTTGAATCGAACCGCGAATGGCTGCGCGAAGCCTGGGGCCAGAACGAGCGCGGCGAGTGGCCGGCCGACAACTTCCTGATCCGCGGCACGGCCTACAACAAGGGGGTGCTGCTCAAGCACCTGCTCGACGACCACGGCGCCGACCGCATCGGCGACCCCACGCAGGCGCACATGGTGGCCATCGACGCGCGCGCGCCGCTGTACGACGGCGGCATCTGCACGCGCATCGACTGCGTGTCGCTGGGCGTGGTGGTCAACCGCGCGGGCGAACGCTTCTACGACGAGGGCGAGGACTTCTGGCCCAAGCGCTATGCCATCTGGGGCCGCCTGGTGGCGCAGCAGCCAGGGCAGATCGGCTACTCCATCATCGACAGCAAGGCGATTGGCCGCTTCATGCCGCCCGTGTTCCCGGGCGTGAAGGCCGACACGCTGCCCGAGCTGGCGCAAAAGCTCGGCCTGCCCGTGGATACCTTCATGCGCACGCTCAACGACTACAACGCCGCCTGCCGCGTGGGCCAGTTCGACCACACCACGCTGGACGACTGCCACACCGAAGGCGTGGCGCCCGCCAAGACACACTGGGCGCGGCCCATCGACACCGGACCGTTCTACGGCTATGCGCTCAAGCCTGGCGTCACCTTCACCTACCTCGGCCTGCATACCGACGACACGGCGGCCGTGCGCTTCAACAACCAGCCCAGCCCCAACCTGTTCGTGGCCGGCGAAATGATGGCCGGCAACGTGCTGGGCAAGGGCTACACCGCCGGCGTGGGCATGAGCATTGGCACTGCGTTTGGCCGCATTGCGGGCACGCAGGCAGCTTTGGCCTCCAAACGGCCGGTAGCGCCAGTCGCACATGCCTCAATTGCTACAAAACAAGGAGCAAACCATGCAAACGCTTGAGGCCCTGACCCGCGACGCCCGGGCGCTGGCGAATGGCGGCATCGTGCTGTCTGCGCCCGAGACCGAGGTGGCGCGCCAGCTGCAGATCTGCAACGCCTGCCGCTACTGCGAAGGCTTTTGCGCTGTGTTCCCGGCCATGACGCGGCGGCTGGAGTTTGGCAAGGCCGACATTCACTTCATTGCCAACCTGTGCCACAACTGCGGCGCCTGCCTGCACGCCTGCCAGTACGCGCCACCGCATGAGTTTGCGGTGAACATTCCGCAGGCCATGGCCCAGGTGCGCGGCCAGACCTATGCCGACTACGCCTGGCCGCCCGCACTGGGCCAGCTCTACCAGCGCAACGGCCTCACGTTGGCGCTGGCGCTGGTGGCCGGGCTCACGCTGTTCCTGCTGCTGGCCGTGGCGCTGAACGGGCAAGGGTTCGCTGCGCTGTGGCAGGCGCCGGTGGGCGGCTTCTACGGCATCTTTCCGCACAACCTGCTGGTGGGCCTGTTCGCACCGGTGTTCCTGTTCGCCGCGCTCGCGCTGGGCCTGGGCGTGCGCCGCTTCTGGCGCGATGTGACACCAGCCACCAGCGGCGCGCGCCTGTCGCCTCCAGCGGCTGCCGAGGCCACCGACGCCGTGCTGCGCCTCAAATACCTGGACGGCGGCCACGGCGACGGCTGCCACAACGAGGACGACGCCTACACCCTGTCGCGCAGGCGCATGCACCACCTCACGTTCTACGGCTTCATGCTGTGTTTTGCGGCCACCAGCGTGGCGACGCTGTACCACTACCTGCTGGCCTTGCCTGCACCGTACGACCTGCCCAGCCTGCCCAAGCTGCTGGGCGGCGTGGGCGGCATCAGCCTGGCGATTGGCACGGCTGGCCTGTGGCGGCTGAACCTGCGCCGCCACCCGCAACACGGCGACGCCGCACAAAAGCCCATGGACCGCGCCTTCATCGCGCTGCTGTTCCTCACCGCCACCAGCGGCCTGGCCCTGTGGGCGGTGCGTGGCACCGCAGGCCTGCCGCTGCTGCTGTGCCTGCACCTGGGCGCGGTGATGGCGCTGTTCGCCACCATGCCCTATGGCAAGTTTGCGCACGGCATCTTCCGCACCGCGTCGCTGCTGCGCCATGCCGTGGAAAAGCGACAGCCCAACCCCATCGGTCTGGGCGCCGACTGATCCCCAGCCCCCCAACAACCCACGATGAAGGAGACCCCCATGAACCCCAAAAGAACCCTGCTGCGTTGCGCCTTGGCGCTGGCCACCCTGCCTCTCGCCTTGGGCGCTGCGGCGCAAGACTTTCCGCCCAAGAAGCCCGTCACGCTGGTCGTGGGCTTTGCCGCAGGCGGCGCGGCCGATGCGGCGGCACGGCTCATCGCCAAGAAGCTGGGCGAGAACATCGGCCAGTCGGTGGTGGTGGACAACAAGGGCGGCGCAGGCGGCAACATCGCGCACCAGTTTGTGGCCAATGCGCCCGCCGATGGCTCGGTGCTGCTGCTCGGGTCGGTGGGACCACTCACCATTGCCCCGCACCTGATGAAGGTGGCCTACGACCCCTTCAAGGACCTGGCCGCCGTGTCGGGCGGGGTGAACTTTCCGAACGTGCTGGTGGTGCACAAGGGCGCGGGCGTGAAGACGCTGGCCGAGTTTGTGCAGCTGTCCAAGAAGAAGCCCGGCAGCGTGGACTTTGCCTCCACCGGCGCGGGCTCGGCATCGCACCTGGCGGGTGAACTGTTCAACCAGCGCGCGGGCATCGACATGACCCACGTGCCCTACAAGGGCGGCGCCCCCGCGCTGCAGGACCTGCTGGGCGAGCGCGTGACTTCGTACTTCGCCGCGCCCCCCACTGCGCTGCCGCATGTGGAGACGGGCAAGCTCATACCGCTGGCCACCACCGGCCTCACGCGCCCGGCCTACCTGCCCAACATCCCTACCGTGGCGGAGTCGGGCTATCCGGGCTTTGAGGCGCTCAACTGGTACGCCTTTGTGGCGCCGGGCAAAACGCCCGCGCCGCTGCTGGACCGCTGGAACCAGGAGATCGTGAAGGTGCTGAACGACCCGGGCGTGAAAGAGGCGCTGAACAAGCACGGCCTCACGCCGCAGCCCACCACACGCGCCGAGCTGACGGCCTTCATGAAGAAGGAATCGACCCAGTGGGCCACCATCATCAAGGAACGCAAGCTGACGGCGGACTAGCAAGGGCCGGCACCGCGCGATGCCTCCATAGCACCATCCGCCTGCACCAACCCATCGTCCAGCAGCTGCGCGAGCCAGCCGCCGAGCACGGTGGGGTCGCCCTTCCACAGGCCGCTGCCCAGCAGCGCCGCGCAGGCGTCGTGGACCGAGGCACCGGCGTGCATCGCTTGCACCCAGGCAGACTCGGCCGCGTCGAGCGTGCGAAAGTGCGGCTGGTGGCCTTTGCGCCAGACCAGCAGCGTGGCTGGTGCGGACAGAGCCACGGCCTCGGGCACGTCGTCATCCGTGTGGATGGCGTTCCACACGCCCACGACGTTCGTCGTGATCGTTCGCAGCAAGGCGCTGGGGTGCAGCACACCGGGGCGGGTGGTCCAGGTGTCCGATGCCTGAGCTGCCGCAGTCTCCAGGGTCGGCACATCGGCACTGTCAAAGCGGGTGCGCAAATCCCAGTCGAGCTGGGCCAGTTCATGCAGCTCGGGGTTGTCGGGGTATTGCACTCGCAGCGCTTCCACCAGGCCCTCACCGTAGCGATTAAGGCTGCGTGTCTGCGGCGGATGGGCCACCGCAAAAGCGCGGGCATGCTCATCGAAGCTGTCTGACCCCATGTAGAGAAACGTCTTGGCGTAGGTGTCTGCCAATACTTCGGACAGTCGTGCGCGGTAGGCATGGTGGTAGATGGGCAGGCGCCCGGTGACAGGGTCATCGGGTGTGGCTTGCGGCAGCGCGCCGGCCAGCACCTGGTCGGCGAAGTGGCGCTGTACCGCAGCCAGTGGCAGCGGGTCCACTGCGGGGGCCAAAGGCATGACTGCAGCAGTTGCGGGTTCGGGCGAGGCCAAGGTCTCTGCCGCTATGCGCCGCGCCGTCGCCAACTCATCGAGCAGGTCGGCCAGCGGCGGAATGTGGTCGTCGCGCTCGATCATCGCGGCCACGGCGCCAAAGCGCTGGCAGGCCTGGGCGTAAAGATCCCACACCGGTTGCGCTACCGGGTGGTCGTGCGTGTCGATGATGTGGTCGCCGTTGTCGCTGTGCCCAGCCAGATGAATCTGCTGCACGCGATGCGCGGGCAGTGCCTGCAGGTACATCAGCGGGTCAAAGCCATGGTTCACGCTGCTCACGTAGATGTTGTTCACATCGACCAGCAGCAGGCAGTCGGCCTCCTCAGCAATGTGGGCCAGAAACTGCCACTCGCTCGCGCTGTCTTGCCGGTAGCGGACGTAGCTCGACACATTCTCCAGCACCAGCCTGCGGCCCAGCACGTCTTGCGCATGGCGGATCTGCGCGATCACGTGGCGTGCAGACTCGTCGGTGTAAGGCAGCGGGTACAGGTCGTGCAACTGCTCGGGGCCCGGGCCCGTCCAGCACAGGTGGTCGGACACCCACAACGGCTCGATGCGGTCGGCCAGCGCCTTCACGCGCTGCAGATACGGCACGTCCACGCCCTGCGACGCACCGATGGACATCGCAACGCCATGCATGGCCACGGGGTAGTCGCGCCGGATGGCATCGAGCACCGCCAGCGGCTTGCCGCCATCGATGAGGTAGTTGTCGGTGATGATTTCCAGCCAGTCGAGCGGCTGCTTGCGCGCGAGGAAATCGGCGTAGTGCTGCGTGCGCAGCCCCAGGCCAAAGCCGGTGCCGCGCGTAGCTATGAGGTCATGTGCCATGGCGAAATCAAGGTATCAAAGTGCGGGCACTGGGCATGATCGCCGAGACTGGCACGCCCTGATGCCAGCACCGCCGCGCAAGGGCCGCCCCGCCGCGCTGGCGGTGTCCCCCTGGGGGGATGGCGCGCAGCGCCTCAGGGGGCTTGTTGCCTTATCCCTTGATATCGCCGATGGTGCCCTTCTCCATCAGGCACTGGGCTGCGGTCTTGGCCTTGAAGCCGTGGCCCTTGCAGGCGTTCTGGCCTTTGCAGCTGTGCTCTGCGGTAGAGCAGTCGCTGTTGCCCTTGCAGTCGTGCACGTTGTAGCAGTGCACGGTGTCGTTGGCGCCAATGGCCGCGCCTTTGGCACCCTTGGGCAGATCCGCTGCGAAGCTGGTGGATGCCAGTGCCAGCAGGGCGGCAGACAGGGCAAAGGAAGCGGTGGACTTGGCTTGGGTAGACAGCATGGTGAGTAACTCCGTAAACGTTGAGGGATGAATGAAGCGGGTAGATCACGCTGCACAACTGAGCGCTCTCTGCCTGGTAATTCGTCCCCCGCGCACTGCGGGTTACAGGCCGTCCAAAAACTTTCTCGTGTTGTCGTCTGGCGCTATTGCGCAGAGGGTTCCGTCACCGAAATGTCAGTGTGCACCAGCGTCAGCGGAAAACGCTGGCCTGCCAGGTAGTCCTCCAGGCAGCGCAGCAGCAGGGGGCTGCGATGGCGCTCGGGGCAGGCGCGGATCTCGTCGGCCGTGAGCCACAGCGTGCGCACGATGCCGGTGTCGAGCGTGCGCCAGTCATGGTGCGTGCCCAGCGTGCCCGCAAACGCAAAACGCATGTAGGTGATGTCGTCCCCCGTGCGCGTCTTGGTGAAGCGGTTGAGGTACACGCCAATCAACGCTGTGGGCTCGAAGTCGTGGGCGGTTTCTTCCAGCACCTCGCGCGCGCAGGCCTGGATGGGCGACTCGCCCGGGTCCAGGTGGCCGGCAGGGTTGTTGAGCTTGAGGCCGTCGGTGGTTTCTTCCTCGACCAGCAGAAAGCGGCCATCGCGCTCGATGAGGGCGGCCACGGTGACGTTGGGTTTCCAGCGGTGGGGCATGGCGGGCATTATGACGAGGGCGGGTGACACTGCGCCGACAAGGTCTAAGAACGTGTTTACGATCTCGCAGGGGATCGCGTTGGAGCGCAATCGGGATGAGTGGATGCTTCGGATGCGCCGCATGGGCTCATGCCCATGCAAGCAGCTGGGGCGTCCAATCACCCGATTTCGCTCCAACCCTTCGGGCAGTGGTCTTTGCGGGCGGTCTGCGGCGTTGCGGCGCTTGTGGATAGCCAAGCTATCCACTACGCACCGCGCCTTGCATCCCATCCCGCAAAGACCGCTGCGCGACCTCTGGGAGATCGTAAACACGTTCTAAAGCGCTCGCGCCATGTACACCGCGCCTTCGCCGTAGCTGGCCAGGCGGGCCTGCTGGGTGGCGTCCTGCAAGGGGTGCAGCGCATAGCCCTGCCGCTGCCAGTAGGCCTGCGAGCCCTGCACCGAGACCAGCGCGCTGTGCCGCAGCCCTTCTGCGCGGGCCTTCACCCACAGGGGCTGCAGCAGCGCGTGGGCCAGGCCTTGCCCCGCATGGGCAGGCAGCACGGCCATGTCGTGCAGGTACAGCGTGTCGGGCTGGGCAGTGGCTTCAAAGTCGCCATGCAGCGGGGTGACCTTGCAGCGCACGCTGCGGTAAGCCGCCAGATAGGCACACACCGTGCCGCCCTGCTCCAGCACCAGCGAACAATTGGCGGGACTGGCGAGGCGGCGGGCAAACACCTCGCCGCTCTCCACAAACCCCTCGCCATAGCAGGCCAGCTGCACGGCCAGCAGATCGGACAGGTCGCTCAGCGCCAGCGGGCGCACCACCACGGACATGAGTGAGCTTGGTTCGATCAGTGCGGCAGCACGGGCGCCTGCACGAAGTCGTCCAGCGACAGGCCCTTTTCCTTCAGCAGCGCCTCCAGCACCGGCTGCAGGCGGCCCAGGCTCTCCTGCACGGCCTCGCGCACGGTGTCCACCACCACCTGGGTGCTGCGCTCGATCTCGATGTTCAGGCGGTCGCCCACCTGCTTGGCCTCAAACACCGTGGCGCGGCGGGTCTCGGGGATCATCCAGATCTCGAACCAGCCCTCCTGCCGGTTCACCTCGGCCACCGTGAGGCTGGCGCCGTGGATGGCGATGTAGCCCTTGGCAAAGATGTAGCGGCGAAACGCCTCGGGCACGGCCACGCGCCACACCAGGTTGTTGTCGAACTCGCGCCGCTCAATCAGCGTGCCGGTGAAGTCCACATGGCCCGACAGCGGGTGGCCGCCGATTTCGGCACCGTCCTTGGCCGCGCGCTCCACGTTCACGCGGTCGCCCTGGCCGTAGCTGCCCAGCGTGGTGATGTTCAGGCTCTGCAGCATCACGTCGAAGTTGGCCTGCGTGGGCGACAGGATCTCGGTCACCGTGAGGCACACGCCATCGGTGGCCACGCTGGCGCCAATGGCCAGGTCCTGGCAGAAGCCCTCGGGGAAATCGAGCGTGAAGGTGCGCAGCCCTGCGCGGTCGTGGATGGCGGCAATGCCTGCCGTGGCTTGGACGATGCCTGTGAACATGGTGGCGCGGCTTGTGGAGCGTTGGAAGGGGAACCGGGAATTTTGCCACCCGGCCCCCACCGCGCGCTGGCGCCGGGTTACTTGGCCCGGAGCAGCTCGCCCACTTCGAGCAGCACCAACTCGTTGTCATCCGCCTTGTTGGGGTCGCGGCTGCTGCTGAAGGGCAGGTTGTTGTCGTTGCCCACCACGATGTGCGTGCTGTCCACGATGTCCACGTTCTCGATGGTGAAGAACGGGAAGGTGAGAACGCCGCTGTTCAGCGGCTTGCGCGCCAGGCGCTGCGGGTCCTGGATGTTCATGAGGTCGATGTAGCCCACCTTGCGGATCTCGCCGCCCACATTGGCGTCGCTCATCTCCACCTTGTAGACGCGCTTGAACTTGGCCAGGTCGTGGAAGCAGTCCGTGCGCTTGGTGCCTTCGGGGCAGGCCTTGTCGGCCGTGCCTTCGCCGTTGTCGCGCTCGATGATCAAACCGGTGGTGCCGTCGATCATGTTGAAGTCGCCAATCGCGTGGTGGTTGGCCTCCAGCACGTACTTCCAGTGGCGGCCGGTCCATTGCTCGGTCTTCACATCAAATTCGAGCACGCGCAGGTACTGCTTGCCGCCCACGTTTTCGTACGCCTTCGCGCTGTCGTTCCACAGCGCACCTTCGAGCAGCGCATAGAGCTTGCTGCCGTTCTTGCTGGAGGCCATGCCTTCGTAGCCCTTGGAGCGCTTGACTTCAAACGGCGTGGGCTTGGCGTCGGGGGCACCGGGCATCAGCACACCGGGCGCATCGGGCGAGCGCACGACCTTGCCGTCCACCTGCGTCTCGAACACGGCCAGCACCTTGCCGTTCAGGTCGGCCTTGATGAGGAAGGGGCCAAACTCTTCGCCGATCCACAGTGCGCCACCGGCGAACTGGAAACTCTCGGGGTCGAAGTCAGCGCCCGTCAGGTAGCGCTTGTCGGTGCCTTCGTGGGTGATGCGAAACGGCACCTTCTTGTCGGGGTCGTGCAGGAAGACAGTCTTGAGGCGGTTGAACTGGCCGCTTTGGAAGTCCACGGTGTAGTGGCTCAGGTGCAGCATGAAGTCGGGCGAGTTGGCCTTGGAGCCCGCGCCGTTGTCGGTCAGTATCCAGAACGAGCCGTCGGCCATGCGCTTGATGCCCGAGTGGCCCTGGAGGGGCTGGCCCTGAAACGGCAACGACACACCCGTGTCGCGGCCGCCCGACTGGCCCATCACGCTGCCCACGGCGTCCACACGGCGGGGGGTGGTGAACTTGCCGGCCACCTGCAGATCTTGCGGGGCGTCCTTGGGCGCAGCAACCACGGTGAGGGCGGGCAGCACGGCGTGGCCGGCCAGGGTGGCAGGGTAGGCCTGCTGGGCGATGGCGGGGGTGGCGGCTGCGCACAGCAGCGCTGCGCAGGCGGCAATCAGGGACAGTCGGGACATGGTGGTCAAGGGGAAGAGAGCCAAAACCGTGAACGATGCCGCCGCCCTGTGACACCGCCATGAAAAGCGGTTCTCCAACGCCCCCCACCAGGTAACGCCGGATCGGGCACACACCAGGGACCTTGCCAGGGACCTTTTGCCGCTGGCATGAGTCACACCCGCCTCACCCCACCCGCACGGCCTGCGCACCCGCCATGGAAACCCTCTCTGCACTGCAATCCCTCGGCCTGGAGCTGCCCAGCCCGGCCTACATCGTGGGCGCCATCCTGTTTGGCCTGATCGGCATGGCGGCGTACTGGCACGGCAAGCGTGCGCAGCAGCCTCGCACCCGCTGGTGGGGCGTGGCGTTGATGTTTTATCCCTACGTGGTCTCGGCCACCTGGCTGCTGTACGCCGTGGGCGTCGCGTTGTGCCTGGGAATGTGGTGGGACGGGCAGCGCGGCTAGGAATCCTCTGCACCAAGGCATCAACTGGCGGCGGCCACCAGCCCTGCGCGGTGCCCGCGCGTGAAGGCTTCTTCAAACACCGAATACCCCGACCAGTCGGCATGCGCAAACGCCAGCCGTGCGGTGGTGGGCGTGGGCAGCCAGGCGGCACGCTCACCATTTGATAGCACCTTGGGCATGAAAGACCTGCGCTCCAGGCCGATTTGGCTCAAAAACTGCTGCAAACCCGGTGTGGGGATGGACATGGCGTGCCCGTAGCGGGTGATGTCCACGCGCGTGGCGCGCTGGCGCAGGTCAGGGTGCGGCACCGCCAGGGCGGCCAGGGCGGCGTCAGCCCAGTGCTGCCAGGGCTGGGTGGCCAGCTGCTGGCGGCCGTCCGCCCGGTCGCCCAGCGCCTGGTAGTAGGTAAGCACGGTGGGGCCGGCCAGCGTGGCGCGGGTGTCCAGGCGCTGGTGGCCGGCGTTCACATAGCCCAGGCCCCCCGCCGTGGGGTCGGCATACAGGACGTTGTCCCAGGCCGGCGCGGCGCCGGGGCGGTCGGTGAGCGGACTTTGGATGTGGATGTTGGCCACCAGCCAGGGCGCCCACGACAGACGCTGGGCCGCCCCGGTGAGGAAGGCGGGCGCGTTCTGCACCACGCGCGCCGCCACGAAGACGGGCAGCGCCACGATGCAGCGTGGCGCCTGCCAGCGCTCCACGCTGTCGGTGGCGTGGTTGAACGCATCCACCTCCACGCCGTGGCGGCCTTCGGTGATGCGCAGCACGCTGGTGCCGGCGCGCAGCTGGCCGCCGCCGTGGGACGTGTTGGCCAGCGGCTCGGCCAGGCGCCGGGTGATCCAGCCATTGCCCTCGGGCCAGGTCAAAACGCTTTCGCGGGCTTCGTCCACGGCCTCGCCGGGCGCATGAAAGCCATGGCGGCTGGCAAAGTAGTGGATGCCCGCCCAGGCCGAGACGCGGTCGGCCCCGGCGCCGTAGTCGTCGCGGCAGCAGTAGTCCAGGTACCAGCGCAGGTGGGCATCGTCCAGCCCTTCCTGCGCCAGCCAGGCGGCAAACGTCATCGCGTCCAGCGCCTGCTGGCTGGGCGCCAGTGGGCGCTTGGCGGTCCACAGCTTGAGTGCGGGCATGGCAAACCGGGCGGCGTGGGCCTGCGCGTCCACGGCCTGGGCAAAGCGGCGGTACTGCGCCAGCGTGGCCTCGCCCACGCCCTGCACGGGCAGCAGGCCATCCTGCCACTCGCCATCGAAGTACAGGCGCTCCTGCGGGCTGTGGCACAGGTGGCGTTCGTCGTACTGCCAGCGCCCGGCCACACGCTGGCGCAGGCCCAGCTCCTCCAGCAGGTCCTGCACCTCGCGCGCGTCGTCGCCCGGCACAGGCAGATAGTGCGCGCCCTGCGGGCAGGTGATGCCGTTGACGGCGGTGCCCCGGCTGTTGCCGCCTGCGGTGTCTTCCAGCTCCAGCAGCGCAAAGTCCTGCACGCCTGCCAGGCGCAGCGCGCGCGCGGCGGCCAGCCCCGCCACGCCACCACCGGCAATGATGACCTGCGCGCGGCGCACCACGGCGGGCTCGGGCCAGGTGCCGCGCGCCAGCCACTCACGCAGCTGGTGGCCGCGTGCCATGTTGATGCCGGTGAAGCCGCCTTCCAGCGGCGGCACGGCGCGGTCGCACCCGCCCAGCGCAGCCGTGGCCAGGGCGGCGGCGCCCGCCACGAACTGGCGGCGCTGCAGGGTCCAGGGGGTCATGCGGTCACGCCTCAATCGGCCCAGCGGGCGCGGATCTCAAGCAGCTGCGGCACCAGCGGGGCGAACAGCGCCACCAAAGCGGGGTCGAAGTGTTTGCCGGCCTGCGCTGCAATGTGGTCCAGCGCATCCTGCACGGGCCAGGGTTCCTTGTAGGGGCGGCGGGTGGTGAGCGCATCGAACACATCGGCCACGGCAACAATGCGCGCCGACACCGGAATGGCCTCGCCCGCCAGGCCGCGCGGGTAGCCGCTGCCGTCCCACTTTTCGTGGTGGGCCAGCGCAATCTCACGGGCCAGCTGCAGCACGCCGGACGGGTGCTCGCCAATGATCTCGGCGCCGATCTCGGGGTGGCGGCGCATGGTGTCCCACTCATCGGCGTTCAGCGGGCCGGGCTTGCGCAGCACGGCGTCGGGGATGCCGATCTTGCCCACGTCGTGCATGGGCGCGGCGTTGAGCAGGTCTTCGGCCCAGGCCGGGCTGTGGCCGGCAGCCAGGGCCAGCAGCTGGGCAAAGTGGCTCATGCGGATCACATGCATGCCGGTTTCGTTGTCCTTGTACTCGGCCGCGCGGCCCAGGCGCTGCACGATCTGCAGGCGGGTTTCACGCAGCTCGTCCATGCGCACCAGCGACAGGTGGGTGCGCACCCGCGCGCGCACCACGGGCGGGCTGACGGGCTTGGTGATGTAGTCCACCGCGCCCGCGTCAAACCCGGCAGTTTCGTCCTGGCTGTCGGTCAGGGCGGTGATGAAGATCACCGGGATGGAGGCAGTGGCGGCATCGGCCTTGAGCGCGCGGCACACGGCATAGCCGTCCAGGTTCGGCATCATGATGTCGAGCAGCACCAGGTCGGGCCGCTGCTCGCGCGCCACCTGCAGCGCGCGTTCGCCGTCGGTGGCAAACAGCAGGCGGTAGTCGGACTGCAAGATGTGGCGCAGCACCTGCAGGTTGGTGGGCTCATCGTCCACCAGCAACAGGCGGGGCCGCTGGTCAGGGGCCGGTGTCATGCGGGGTTCTCCAGGGGTTCGTCCAGCCAGTGCGTGCGCAGCTGCTGCAACTGCACCCCGGCCTGGTCAAAGTCAAAGCGGTCGATGGCCTCTTGCAGCCGCTCGGTGGCATCTGCAGGCAGCAGCTGCACCAGCAGGTCCAACGGCGGCTGGGCCAGCTCGGACTGTGCCAGGGCCTGCTGCAGCGCCTGCGCGGCGTCCCGGGCCTGCTGGCGTTGGTCGGCGGTCAGCGGTGCGTGCTGGCCCACGCCGGGGGCGGGCGCTGCGGCGGCCTCGGCCTCTTGGGCCAGGGCCAGCTCCACGGCCTGCAACGCGGCGGGCAGGGCGGCCACCAGCGGCTGCAGTGCCGTGCGGTCCAGGCTGTGGGCGGCTTCCTCGATGCGCTGCGCCAGCGTTTGCAAGGGGCCCAGCGCCAGGTTGCCCGCTGCACCGCGCAGGCGGTGGGCCAGCGCACGGGCAGCGTCCATGTCGGGCTGCGCCACCAGGGCCTGCAAGGTGGCGGGGGTAGCGGCATGGTCGGTCAGCAGGCGCGCCACGGCATCGCGCAGCAGCGCACGCTGGCCCCAGAGGCGGGTGCCACGCTCCCAGTCCACCGCGGCGATGGTGGCGTGGGGGACCGGTGGCATGTCGGCGGCGCGCGTCAAGGTCTGCAGGCTGCTCCACCCCGATGTGGAGGTGTCGGGCTGCAGATGCAGCACGCGGGCGATCTCGCGGAACAGGCGGGCGGGCTCCAGCGGCTTGCTTGCAAAACCGTCCATGCCCGCAGCACGTGCGTTGCGCCGGTCCTGCTCCAGCACGCTGGCCGACAGCGCGATCACCGGCACCGGCTTGCGCCGCCGGGCCTGCTCGAACGCACGGATGCGGCGCGTGGCCTCCAGGCCGTCCATGCCGGGCATCTGCAAGTCCATCAGCACCACATCGAAGCGCCCGCCTTCGTAGGCGGCAACAGCGCTTTCGCCATCCCGCGCCACGGTCACCTGGTGGCGCCCCCGGTCCAGGTGGATCTGCAGCAGCTCGATGTTGGCCGGCACATCGTCCACCACCAGCATGCGCAGCGGCGGCAGCTGGACCGCATGGCTCACGGTGGCCACTGCCGCCGTGGCCTGACCCACCGGCAAAGGTACACACACGGTGAACGTGGTGCCCACACCCAGGGTGCTGCGCACGCTGATGCTGCCGCCCATCAGCTCCACCAGCTGGCGCGAGATGGTGGTGCCCAGGCCGGTGCCGCCGAACTGCCGGGTGGTGGATGCGTCGGCCTGCGCAAAGGGGTCGAAGATGCGCTCCAGGTGCTGCGCCGCGATGCCGATGCCCGTGTCCTCCACCTCCATCACCAGCGTGCCGTCGTGGTAGTCCAGCCGCAGCAGCACATGGCCGCGCTCGGTGAACTTGAGCGCGTTGCCCAGCAGGTTCAGCAGCACCTGCTGCAGGCGCAGTGCATCGCCCCGCAGGTAGGGCGGCACCCGGTCGTCCGTCAGGCACTGCAGCGCGAGCCCCTTCTTGCCCGCATGGATGCGCAGCGAGGCGAGGATCTGGTCGCACACCTCTTGCAGCGAGAAGTCCGCAATCTCCAGTTCCACCGCGCCTTTTTCCAGTTTGGCGGTGTCCAGGATGTCATTGAGCAGGCGCAGCATGGAGCGCGCCGCATGCTGCACGGTGCCCAGGTGGCGGCGCTGCTGCGCGTCCATGGGGGTGTCGAGCAGGGCCTCGGTGAAGCCGATGATGGCGTTCATGGGCGTGCGGATCTCGTGGCTCATGTTGGCCAGGAAGGTGCTGCGCGCGGCTGCGGCCTGCTCGGCACGCTCCTTGGCGGCGCGCAGCTCTTGCTCCATGGCACGGCGCTGGGTGAGGTCGGTCGCAAACTTGACGACCTTGAACGGCTGGCCCTGGGCGTCGAAGATGGGGTTGTAGGTGGCCTGGATCCAGATGCGCCGCCCGTCCTTGCCCAGTCGCTGATATTCACCGCCATCGAGCTGGCCAGCTCGCAGTTGCTCCCAGAACTGCGCGTACGCCTCGGTCTGCGCGTAGGCGGGCTCGCAGAACATGCGGTGGTGCTGGCCCACGATCTCTTCCAGCCGGTAGCCCATGAGTTCTCGAAAGTTGGCGTTGGCGTTGAGCACATGGCCCTGCATGTCGAACTCCACCACCGCGAGCGCGCGGTTGATGGCGCGCACCGTGCTCTCGAACTCGGCGTTGCGCTCGCGAAAGACGGTCATGTCCATGATGACGCCGTCGATCCACAGCACCTGGCCGTCATCGCCGACCACGGGGCGGCCGCTTTCCGACACCCAGCGCAGGCACCCGTCACGGTCCCGCAGGCCAAACTCCACGTGGTAGGGCCGGTGCTCCTGGATGGCCATGGAGACTTCCGCCCACAGGCGGTCCACCTCTTCGGGCAGCGTGAGCTGGGTGAAGTTGATACGGCCGTCCAGAAAGTCCTGCGGCAACCAGCCCGTGAGTGCGGTCACCGCATCGCTGATGAACAGCATGGTCCAGTCGGCATCGTGGCGGCATCGGAAAGTGACGCCCGGAATGTTGGCCATGAGCGAGCGCAGGCGCTGCTCGCTGGCCTGCAGCTCCTGCTCCATGGCGCGGCGCTGTGTCAGGTCGCTGATGAAGCCCACGAACACCGGCGCGCCATCCAGCGGCACGCGGCCTATGGAGATGCGAATGGGCACGGTACTGCCATCCGGCCGCAAAGCCAGCACCTCGCGGCTGTTGGCGCCGACCACGCCACCGCCCTGGCCTTGCAGGTAGCGCTGCAGGTAGGTGTCGTGGCGCGAGCGGTCGGGCTCGGGCATGAGCATGGACACGTTCTGGCCCACCACTTCGTCGGGACGCCAGCCCAGGATGCGCTCGGCCGCTGCGTTGAAGGACTGCACACGGCCCTGCGCATCGATCATCACCATGCCGTCCACGGCGGTGTCGGCAATGGCGCGCAAGCGGGACTCGCTCTGGCGCATCTGCAGGAACATCTGCCGGTAACGCAAGCCCGCGTTGATGGCGATCACCAGCAGCCCGATACCCGACGCCACTGCAGCAACGGCCAGTGCCAGGGGCGCGCCGTCGGCCGCAGTCAGCAGTTCCAGCTCGTTGGGGGCGTCAATGAAACGCAAGGCCGCCATGCCGGTGTAGTGCATGCCCGCAATCGCCAGCCCCATGACCACACCGGCCACCGCATTGAGCCACCGGGCGCGCCAACGCACCACGCGCTCCAGCCCAAACCGCACCCACAGGGCCACGATGGCCAGCAACACAGCCACCAGCACCGAGGCGGCAAACCCCCAGGGGTCGTACCGCATGACAGGCGCCCACTGCGACGCTGCCATGCCGATGTAGTGCATGGCGCCAATGCCAGCGCCCACCAGCACCCCACCCACCACCAGGGCGGAGCGGCTGATCTCGCGGCGCATCAGCAAGCCCAGCGCCACCCACGACGCGCCCACGCTGGGCAGCAGGGACAGCACGGTGGTCCACGCATCAAACTGGCCCCGCGCGCACACCGTGAAGGCCAGCATGCCGATGAAGTGCATGGACCAGATGCCGCCGCCCAGCGCCATCGCCCCGGACCCCCGCGCCATCTGGCGCATGAACCGGGTGTCGGCGCGGCGGGCCAGACCCGCCATCTGCAGCGCCAGCACGGAGGCCAGCACCGCCATGCCCACCGACAGCGTCACCAGCCAGGGATCGTGCTGCGCCCAAAGCAGCGGATAGGGCTGTGCGTCAGAAAGGAAAAAAAGGTCCAGCATCGGGGGCGCCCACGGCGATCAGGTCTTGGCAGCTTTGTAGCCGATTGTGCTGCCCATGCCAGCGGGCAGAACCCCTGCAAATTGCTCGGCGAATGGCTGTTGGAGCCCAGTCCACCGGCGGCTCAATGCGCCACCACCTTGCCCCATTCGCGCTCGTAGCTGTGCACCAGCGCCTGGTTGGACAGGCGGTTCACGTCGGCCGGCACCCGCGCCATGTCGAGCGGAAAGTCGAACAGCAGCGGCAGCGACGGGGCGCTCAGGAACCGGAGCCCGGGGGGCAGGGCCTCGGGCAGGCGCCACGGCCTGCGGCTGGCGATGACATAGCCCCATTCGCCAAAGCTGGGCACATGGGCGTGGTAGGGCGCTGTCGAGAGGCCCACGGATTCGATGGTCTGCACCACCGTCCAGAAGCTCTGGCGCGCCACCAGCGGCGAGGTGGTCTGCACCACGGCGTAGCCACTGGCCGCCAGCCGCTTGTCCAGCAACGCATAAAAGCTGTTGGTGTAAAGCTTGCCGATGGAGAAGTTGGTGGGATCGGGGAAGTCCACCACGATCACGTCAAAAAGGTCCGTCCCCTGCTGCAGCCACCCAAAGGCATCGGTGTTGACGATGGTCACCTTGGGGTTTTGCAGCGCGTGGCCGTTGAGCTTTGCCAGCGTGGGGTTCTCGCTGAAGATGCGGGTCATGGCCGGGTCCAGTTCGACCAGGGTGACGGACTCGACCGAGGGGTACTTGAGGATTTCGCGCACCGCCATGCCATCGCCGCCGCCCAGCACCGCCACCCGCTTGGGCGCGCCGTGGGCCGCCATGGCGGGGTGCACCAGGGCCTCGTGGTAGCGGTATTCGTCGGACTCGGAGAACTGCAGGTTTCCGTTGAGGTACAGCCGGTGGCCATAGCGGCCCTGCGTGACCACAATGCGCTGGTAGGGCGTGGCCGTGGTGAAGATGATGCGGTCCTGGTAGAACTTGTCTTCGGCAAAGCTCGTGATCTGCTCAGACCCCGCCAGTCCCGCCAGCAACAGGCCCACCACCATCAGGCAGGCGAACAAATGGGCTTGGAGGCGCCGCAGCTCATGCCGGAACAGCCACACCGCCCACAGCGCCACTGCGGCATTCATCAGCCCGAACAGCAGCCCGGTGCGGATGAGCCCCAGGTGCGGCACCAGCAGCAGCGGAAACGCCAGCGACACCGCCAGCGCGCCCAGGTAGTCGAACGTGAGCACCTGCGAGACCAGATCCTTGAGCACCACGTTGCGTTTGAGGATGCGCATGACCAGCGGAATCTCCAACCCCACCAGCGTGCCCACCATCAGCACCATGCCGTACAGCAGGAACCGGAACGCGCCCGGCGCATACGCATTGGCCAGGAACAGCGTGGCGGGCAGCGCGCCGCCGATCAGCGCCACCAGCAGCTCGATGCGCAGGAAGTGCGCGGGCAGCTGCCGCTCGAAGTAGCGCGACAGCCACGACCCCAGGCCCATGGCAAACAGGTAGGTGCCAATGATGGTGCTGAACTGCAGCACCGAGTCGCCCAGCACATAGGACGCCAGCGCCCCGGCGGCCAGTTCGTACAGCAGGCCGCAGGCTGCCACCACAAACACGCTGATGAGCAGCGCGATGTCAATGGGGCGGGGGCCAGAGGATGGGGGCGGCACCGCAGGCGCGGGCGCGACGGGAGACGGGGTGGGAGACGACAAGGCAGCGGTCAGCGCACCCTGCCGGGTGCGCCGCTTCGTTCATTCAGGCGGTAGGGGCTCGAAAACGCGTCAATGCGTCAATGGATGGCAGCCGCCACGATGATGCTGATGCCCAGGCACATCGCGGCCACCACCAGGCCCAGGGCCTGGTTCTGCTTTTCGACGATCTCGCGCCACAGGTCATAGGGCGTGATCTTGTCCACGATGACAAAGGCCAGCCAGAAGATGATGACGCCAATGATGGCGTAGAGGATGGACCCGAGAAATGCCGCGGGTTTGAGCCATTCGAATCCCATCATGGTGTGATCTCCTTGAAACGTGGTGTCGGTGAGTGTGGCTGGCGGATGAACAGAAGCAAGCGCCGCACTACTTGTGGCTGCCGCCCGATGAATATCCGCCGTACGAGCCCCCCGAGCTGCGGTAGCTGGAGGACGAGGAACAGTTTTCGACCCGGGGATCGCAGCTGGAGCAACGGCTGAGCAAGATGAGCAGGATCAGGATCACCACGGCGATGATGATGATGGTGCCGCAGCCCAGGCCGGATTTGGCCACGAACGGGCCAGGGTCGTCGCGCTTCAGGACATCTTTCTTGTCGTCCAGCTTGAACGCCTTGGCCACCGTGTCGCTGGACAGCTTGTCCCCCGCAGACCAGGTGATCTCGTTCGGGCTCTGCTCCATCGACAGCAGGCCCTTGCTGCTGGCAAAGTCGCGGTTGGTGGTCTTCTGCCCGCGCGTGACCTGCCAGTAGAACTCGCCCAGCACATAGGTGGTCTCGGCCTCGTAGGTGTACTTGAGGTCGTACTTGGTGCCCATGTACGTGGCGGAGCGGCCCGTGGCCGCCATCTGCGGCGCGCCGGTGGTGGGGCGCACCATGCTCCAGCCTTCTTCGGAATCGACCAGGAACGCGAAGCCACGCTTCTGGTTGTAGAGCAGGTATTCGCTCCAGCCAAAGTGCTCGTCGTCGCCGGGCTCCACGCCCATGCGGTGCTGAAAGCCCACCACCTGCCAGTGCACGCCTTGCAGCTGGCCTTTGCTGCCCAGCGGGATGAGGGGCTGCACGGGTTCGTCCTGCTCGGCCGAGCGCAGTTCGCCGCCCACGCCGCTGTCCAGGCTGATGATGCTGGCGCAGGAGCCGCAGGTGATGCTTTTGGAGGTGGACAGCTGCACCTGCACCGGTGCACCGCAATGCGGGCAGTTGAACTGGCGGCCTTTTTCGTCCTTGGCGGATTCGTCCTTGAGGCCCTGCAACTGCAGGTCTTCGAGCAGCACGGCCTTGCCGCGCTCTACATTGGGTGGGGTGTGGCCGTAGTCGATGCTGACCACTTCGCCGTCGGCGCTGCGCAACTCGACCATGCCGAAGGGCTGGCCCAGCGGTGGCAGCTTGGGCAGCTCGCCCTGGGCCGAGATCAGCTGCGCCTGGCCGGTGTAGGCCACGCTGTAGGGCTTGCCGTTGATGGCCGTGGTGGTGCCGATGCGAAAGCGCTCGGGCGCAGGCATCTCGCGGCCGGGGTCGATGGGCCGGGTGAAGACGTAAGCACCGTTGTCCTCGCCCAGCGTGGCCAGCGTGCCGTCATTCAGAAAGGCCGCCCATTCGGTCCACACGCCCGCGTCGCCCTTGTACTGCAGGCGGCCGATGAGGGTGAAGGGAACGTCCTTGCCATCGAGCTGAATGCGCCCGCTGGCCATGAGCTGCAGCGGGCTGTGGTCCTCGAACAGCTCGGCCATCTTGCCCAGGCGCGTGAGCACGTCGCCACTGCGCACCACGGTGCTCTGGCAGTAGCCGCAGACGGCATGGGTGGACTGCGCGCTCTTGAACTCCACCGGCGCGCCACAGCCGGGGCAGGGCGCGCGGTAATAGCGCTGGGTGGGGTCGGTGGCCATCGTGTGGAGTGTTCTGCCCGCGCCGCGCTAAACGGCTTTGAAGCCCTATTGGCCTCTAGCGCTTATCCCTCCGGCGCAAACAGCTATTTTTATGATAGCAATCGATCCGATCGATCAGACGAGCTTCTTGAGCAGTTCGGCCTTCTTGGCGTCGAACTCTTCCTGCGTGAGGATGCCCTTGGACTTGAGCTCGCCCAGCTTCTCCAGCGTGGCCATCACGTCTTCGGGCTTGACGCCCACTGCAGCGGCCGCCGCTGCGGGCGCTGCCTGGGCTGCTGCGCCGCCGCCTTGCAGGCCCTGCTGCAGGTTCTGCGCCAGCACCTGGCCCAGCGCCACACCCGCGCCCAGACCCATGGCGTCACCCGCCACACCGCCACCGTTGCCCGCGCCCTCGGCAAATTTGGGGATGGCCTGCGCCGTCTGGTACTGCATGAATTTGGCCATGTCGTTGCCAACCATGCCCATGCCGATCTTCTGGTCGAGGATCTTCTGCAGCTCTTCGGGCAGCGAGACGTTCTGCACCGTGAGGGACTCGATCAAGATGCCCAGCTTGGCGAAGATGGGCGCCAGCTCCTTGGTCAGCGCATCGGCAAACATGACCTGGTTGGCCGCCAGGTCCAGGAACGGCAGGCCGCTACCGGCAATGGCGTTGCTGATGTTCTGCAATACCAGGCCACGCAGCTGGCCTTCCAGGTCGGCCACGGGGTAGGACTCGCGCGTGCCCGAGATCTCGGTGTGGAACAGCTTGGGGTCGGCGATACGGAAGGCGTAGTTGCCGAACGCGCGCAGGCGCACGGCGCCAAAGTCCTTGTCGCGGATCGTGATGGGCTGGGGTGTGCCCCACTTCTGGTCGATCTGCTGGCGTGTGCTGAAGAAGTACACATCGCTCTTGAAGGGGGACTCAAAGAGCTTGTCCCAGTTCTTCAGGTACGTGAGCACCGGCAGCGTCTGCGTGGTGAGCTTGTAGGTGCCGGGGCCAAACACGTCGGCCACCTGGCCTTCGTTCACGAAGATGGCCATCTGCGACTCGCGCACCACCAGCGTGCCGCCGTTCTGGATTTCCATGTCGCGCATGGGGAAGCGCCAGGCCAGCGTGCCGTCCCCCTCTTCGGTCCACTGAATGATGTCAATGAACTGTTTCTTGATGAAGTCCATGAGGGCCATGTGTGCTCCCAAAGCAAAAGAGGGGGTTGAAAAGAGCGGCCATCATAGCAACGGGGGCTTTGGTGGCAGCGGCTTTTTTCAGTGGCGGAACGTGAACTAGTTCACGCGCAGAACCAGTCTGTTTGGGATAGGCGCTGTGGCGCTTCGCAAGGCGTCATTGGATAGCGGCTATCTGTGCCTTAGCGATGATCAATTGGCTTTCGCTATTGCGGATCACTACCATTCAACCATCCCTGCTGCACCGCTGCAGGCTCTGTTGAACCAAGGAGTCCGCCATGTCCCTCATCCGCCGCGTTGCCCGCCAGAACCAAACCATGCTGATGAAGACGGGCAGCTACTACCTCATCCACATCTGCGTGGCCGCTCTGGTGGCCTATGCCGTCACCGGCAACCTGTGGGCCTCGCTCACCCTGAGCCTGCTGGAGCCCACGGTGCAGGCGGTGGCCTTCTTCTTCCATGAAAAGGCGTGGGACCGGGCTGGTCGGCGCGCTGCACGCCAAAGCGCTACTGCATCGCCCAGCAGCAGTCCAGCCATCCAGGGCGCCTGAACAAACTCACGACAAGGAGCACCGCCATGTACGCCATTCCACTGCGCAGCCGCACCGCCACGGGCTTGGCCTTTCAACGCTGGCTGGTCCAGCGCCTGGCGGGGCTGGCCGATACCAACTGATAACGGGCAGTCCTCTCTGCCTGCGCCAGAAACGAACATGCCCCGGCCAGCGGGGCATGAGGGTTAGAACACAAACAGGCGGTGAATGGGCAGCGCTCAGGCTTTCACATCCAGCAAGGAGCCCATCATTTCGTCCTGCGTCTTGATGGTCTGCAGATTCGCCTTGAACGCGTAAGTGGCCGACATCTGCTCCACCGCCTCTTGCTCCAGCGCCACGCCCTTGGCGTCCTGTTCGCGCTGCACGGTGGCTCGCACGCCAGCGCTTTCGGCCACTTCTTCTTGTGCAACCACCTCGCGGCGGTAGCCGGGGGTGTTCATGTTGGCCACGTTGTTGGCCGACGCGTCTAGCCGCAACTGGGCGGCCTGAAGGCCTGAACTGCCGATGGAGGAAATGCTGGCCATGGGCGCTGCTCCCGATGTCACACAATGTTGCAAAGAAGGCGAATTGTCCGCCGCGCCGCGGCAGCTGGCAAGCCGCAGCCCCGCAATACCCCTGTCAGCGACCGGGCCGGTGCGCATCCTCCAGGCATTGCGCAAACGCCTGCGCCGCGCGGGCGGGGGCGGGGGAGCGGCGCATCAGGCTCACAAACTGGCAGTGGTAGTGGAACAGCGACGGGTTCACCGCCTGCATGCGGCCCTGGCGCTCGAAGGCCTCGGCGTAGTGGTCGGGCAAGAACCCGAGAAAGCGGCCCGACAGGATCAGCGTGGCGATGGACTCCTGGTCAAACCCCGTGGCCGCACGCTGCAGCCGGGCCTGGTGGCTCAACTCCATATTGGGCGAGTGGTAGCCCAGCCCCGCAAACTGGTAGCCGCGCACGGCATGCCAGTCGGCCGGAGGCGATGACGCCCCAAACAGCGGGTGGCCCGCGCCGCAGTACAGCAGCATGGTCTCGCCAAACAGGTCGGCGTAGGCCAGGCTTTGCGAGCTGCGGTGCGCGGGGATGATGCCCACCTGGTAGCTGCCATCGATCACACCGCGCTCGATGGCGTTGATGGAGCCCACATGCAGTTGCAGTTGCACATCGGGGGCCTGGGCGGTGAAGGCGGCAATCGCCTCGCCAATGCGGGCGGCCGGGTTGCTGGCGGTTTTGTCGAACACCGCCACGGCCAGCTGCCCGCCCATGCGCGAGTGGATGTCGTCCACGCTGTCGCGAAAGCTGCGCACCGAGGCCAGCAGGCGCAGGGTTTCGTCATACACCCGCTGCCCCTCGGCCGTCAGCGCAAACCCCGCCCGCCCCCGGCGGCACAGCGTGAGGCCCAGGCGGGCTTCCAGGTCCTTGATGTGGCGGCTGACGGTGCTGGTGCCGATGTTCAGCTCCAGCTCGGCGGCCGACATGCCGCCGCACTCCACCACGCTCTTGAACACCTGCAGCAGGCGCAGGTCCATGTCGCTGAGCTGGCCCAGCACGGCGCGGTGTTTGCCCGGTACTGCGGGCACTGAAGCTTGGGGGGATGGAACCGGGTCTTTTACTTGCATAAATCGTCAAGTAAACATTGATATTGGATTATTTGAGAGATTAACAGGCGGCGCAACAATGCCCTACATCAAGCCCCAGGCCGCTGGGGCTGTCCGCTTTTTGTCGCCGCCTTTGCACTGGAGAACCCCATGAGCTTCGTCAACATCGAAAAACCCGCCGCTGGCGCCGAAGGCCCCCGCATGGACGCCGAGTGGCTGGACGCGCACTGGATGCCCTATACGGCCAACCGCCAGTTCAAGGCCAACCCGCGCATGATCGTGGAGGCCAGCGGCGCCTATTTCACCGACAGCGAAGGCCGCAAGATTTTTGACGGCCTGTCGGGCCTGTGGTGCTCCGGGTTGGGCCATGGCCGCCGCGAGATCGCCGAAGCCATCGGCAAGCAGGCGATGAAGCTGGACTACGCACCCGCTTTCCAGTTTGGCCACCCGCTGTCGTTCGAGCTGGCCAACCGCGTGAAGGAACTGACGCCTGCAGGGCTGGACTATGTGTTCTTCACCGGCTCAGGCTCCGAGTCGGCCGACACGTCTCTGAAGATGGCCCGCGCCTACTGGCGCGCCAAGGGCCAGGGCACCAAGACGCGCCTCATCGGCCGCGAAAAGGGCTACCACGGCGTGAACTTTGGCGGCATCTCGGTGGGCGGCATCGTGGCCAACCGCAAGCTATTTGGCCAAGGCGTGGAAGCCGACCACCTGCCCCACACCCAACCGCCCGCAGGCTCGTTTCACAAGGGCATGCCGCCCACGGGCAAGGAACTGGCCGACCGCCTGCTGGAAGTGATTGCACTGCACGACGCGAGCAACATCGCCGCCGTGATCGTCGAGCCCTTCTCGGGCTCGGCCGGTGTGGTGATCCCGCCTGTGGGCTACCTGCAGCGCCTGCGCGAGATCTGCACCCAAAACAACATCTTGCTGATTTTTGACGAAGTGATCAGCGGTTTTGGCCGCAGCGGCGCCTGGACGGGGGCCGAAGCCTTCGGCGTGACGCCCGACATCCTGAACTTTGCGAAGCAGGTCACCAACGGCGCGCAGCCGCTGGGCGGCGTGGTGGCTACCAAGGAAATCTACGACACCTTCATGGCCGCCGGCGGTCCCGAGTACATGCTCGAATTCCCGCACGGCTACACCTACTCGGCCCACCCCGTGGCCTGCGCGGCGGGCATTGCGGCGCTCGACATCCTGCAAAACGAAGACATGATCGGCCGCGTGAAGGCGCTGGCCCCGTACTTCGAGCAGGCTGTGCACAGCCTTAAGGGCGCCAAGCATGTGGCCGACATCCGCAACTTTGGCCTGGCGGCCGGCTTCACCATTGCGGCGCTGCCCGGCGAGCCTGCCAAGCGCCCCTATGAGATCGCCATGAACTGCTGGAAGAAGGGCTTTTACGTGCGCTACGGTGGCGACACCATCCAGCTGGCACCGCCCTTCATCAGCACCCAGGCCGAAATCGACCGCCTGATCAGCGCCCTGGGCGACGCCCTGCAAGAAACCGCCTGAGCTTCCTTCGCCAGCCAGCCTGCCCCTCCATGCGCATCTCCATCCTCACCTTCGATGCCTTCAACGACCTGGATTCGCTGGTGGCGTTTGGCATGCTCAATCGCATCGCTCTGCTGGGCGACAAGGACTGGCAGGTGCGCATTGCGAGTCCCGCGCCCCGCATCACGTCCATGAACGGGCTGACCATCGACGCGCACGAAGACCTGAGCCAGCTGGCTGAGGCCGACGCGGTGCTGGTGGGCAGCGGCATGAAGACGCGTGAGGTGGCCAACACCCCCGCGCTGATGGAACAGCTAAGGGTGCTGAACCCCGCCCGCCAGTTGCTGGCGGCGCAGTGCTCTGGCACCTTCCTGCTCAGCCGCCTGGGCCTGCTGAGCGGCACGCCCGCCTGCACGGACCTGACCAGCAAGCCGTGGGTGGTGGAGTCGGGCGTGGACGTGGTGCCGCGCGCGTTTGCGGCCCACGGCAACGTGGCCACGGCGGGCGGGTGCCTGGCCTCGCAGTACCTGGTGGCGTGGCTGATCGCCCGCCTCAAGGGGCTGGATGCCGCGCGCGAAGTGCTGCACTACTTTGCCCCGGTGGGCGAGAAGCAGGAGTTCATCGACCGCGCCTTGGGGCATGTGCTGCCCGCACTGGAGCCCCAGGCTGCTGCGGCTTGAATACTATAAATTTGGTAGCTATCAGCGCATGTTTCACTAGCGCTTGTGGCACTTTTTACTTGAAAACACCATGAACCACGACAAAAACGTCACCACCACCATCGGCCATCTCATCGACGGCCAGATCGTCGCCGACACCGCCCGTACGCAGCCCGTGTTTGACCCCGCCACCGGCCTGTCCACCACCAGCGTGGCCCTGGCAAGCCAGGCTACGGTCGAGGCGGCCATTGCCTCGGCCGAGGCCGCGTTTCCGGCCTGGCGCAACACGCCGCCGCTCAAGCGTGCGCGCGTGATGAGCAAGCTGAAAGTCCTGCTCGAAGAAAACGCCGACAAGATCGCCGCCCTGATCACCGCCGAACACGGCAAGGTTCTGGCCGATGCACACGGTGAGCTGCAGCGTGGCATTGAAAACGTCGAATACGCGAGCTACGCGCCCGAGCTGCTCAAGGGCGAGCACAGCCGCAATGTGGGCCCCAGCATCGACTCGTGGAGTGAGTTCCAGGCGCTGGGCGTCACCGCAGGCATCACGCCCTTCAACTTCCCGGCGATGGTGCCGCTGTGGATGTGGCCCATGGCCGTGGCGTGTGGCAACACCTTTGTGCTCAAGCCTTCGGAGCGCGATCCCTCCTCCACGCTGTTCATCGCCCAGCTGGCGCTGGAAGCGGGCCTGCCGCCCGGCGTGCTGAACGTCGTCAACGGCGACAAGCTGGCCGTGGACACTCTGCTGCAGGACCCGCGCGTGAAGGCCGTGAGCTTTGTCGGCTCCACCCCCATTGCCGAGTACATCTACGCCGAAGGCTGCAAGCACGGCAAGCGCGTGCAGGCCCTGGGCGGTGCCAAGAACCACGCCGTGCTGATGCCCGACGCCGATGTAGGCAACGCCGTGAGCGCGCTGATGGGCGCGGCCTACGGCTCGTGTGGCGAGCGCTGCATGGCCATCCCTCTGCTGGTCGCCGTGGGCGACGAAGTGGGTGACGCCGTGATCGCGGGCCTGAAGACCGAGATCGCCAAGATGAAGGTCGGTCCCGGCACCGACAACAGCAACGACATGGGCCCGCTGGTCACCAAGCCGCACTTCGAGAAGGTGAAGGGCTATGTCGACCAGGGTGTGGCAGAGGGTGCCACGCTGGTGGTCGATGGCCGCGGCGTGAAGGTTGCGGGCCATGAAGAAGGCTACTTTTTGGGCGCATGCCTGTTCGACAACGTCAAGCCCGGCATGAAGATCTACCAGGAAGAGATCTTCGGCCCCGTGCTCGGTGTGGTGCGCGTGAAGACGCTGCAGGAAGCCATGCAGCTCATCAACGACCACGAATACGGCAACGGCACCTGCATCTTCACGCGCGACGGCGAGGCCGCCCGCTACTTCACCGACCACATCCAGGTCGGCATGGTGGGCGTGAACGTGCCCCTGCCCGTGCCGGTTGCCTACCACTCGTTCGGCGGCTGGAAGCGCAGCCTGTTCGGCGACCTGCACGCCTACGGTCCCGACGCCGTGCGCTTCTACACCAAGCGCAAGACCATCACGCAGCGCTGGCCCTCGGCGGGCGTGCGTGAGGGGGCGGTGTTCAGCTTCCCGAGCAGCCGCTGAAGCACCAGCGTCCACTTTTCGACGACAAAGGCCCCAAGTGGGGCCTTTTTTTCGTTCTATGCCCTGCCAGGGTGTTTGAAGGCGAGCCATGCAAATGCGCATGGCTGGCGTGGCATGCCGTCTTTTGGCGCAAGAAGAGCCCATGAAGCGACCCGTTTTCGGATGCCGAGGTCTTACCCATCAAAAAGCAAAACACTTCATAGCTTTTGTGCATGGATACGGAGGTCTCAAAACCCTGCCCGCACGACACAATCAATGGGCAAACAGCCCCTCTGTAAGCAGATTCGCTTACTAGGGTTTTTACGCACATCCCCCTACAATCGCAGACCCTTACAAAGCTGACAGCCTGCTGCAGACCCGCTGGAGTACGGTTTTGGCCCCTCACCCCTGAGTTGGAGACACTGAATGCCTGAGAACACCACGGCCCAGAACAACAACGATTCCGACAAGCGTGCCCAGTTGCGCCGTGCCGCTCTCGAGTACCACGAGTTTCCCAAGCCCGGCAAGCTGGCGATTGCCGCGACCAAGCAGATGATCAACCAGCACGATCTCGCGCTGGCCTACTCGCCCGGCGTGGCCGCGCCCTGCGAAGAGATCGTCAAGGACCCGGCCAACGCCTTCCGCTACACCTCGCGCGGCAACCTGGTCGCCGTGATCAGCAACGGCACGGCCGTGCTGGGCCTGGGCGACATTGGTGCGCTGGCCTCCAAGCCGGTGATGGAAGGCAAGGCCGTCCTGTTCAAGAAGTTCGCGGGCGTGGACGTGTTCGACATCGAGATCGACGAGAAGGACCCCGCCAAGCTGGTAGAGGTGATTGCGGCACTGGAGCCGACCTTTGGCGCCGTGAACCTCGAAGACATCAAGGCTCCCGACTGCTTCTATGTGGAGCGCGAGCTGCGCAAGCGCATGAAGATCCCGGTCTTCCACGACGACCAGCACGGTACGGCGATCACGGTGGCGGCGGCCGTCGTGAATGCGCTCAAGGTCGCCAACAAGAAGATCGAAGACGTGAAGCTGGTCACCAGCGGCGCGGGTGCGGCGGCCCTGGCCTGCCTGAACCTGCTGCTCAAGGTGGGCGTGCAGCGCAAGAACGTGTTCGTCACCGACCTGGCTGGTGTGGTGTATGAAGGCCGCGAAGAGCTGATGGACGACGACAAGCGCCAGTTCATGCAGAAGACCGACGCGCGCAAGCTGGCCGAGGTGATGGTGGGGGCGGACGTGTTCCTGGGCCTGTCGGCCGGCAACGTGCTCAAGCCCGAGATGGTGGCCACCATGGCCGAACGCCCGGTGATCTTCGCGCTGGCCAACCCCAATCCCGAGATCACGCCCGAGCTGGCGCACAGCGTGCGCAACGACATCATCATGGCCACGGGCCGCTCGGACTATCCGAACCAGGTGAACAACGTCCTGTGCTTCCCATACATCTTCCGTGGAGCACTGGACTGCGGTGCCACCACCATCACCGATGAGATGGAGATTGCCGCGGTGCACGCGATTGCCGAGCTGGCACAGGCCGAACAAAGCGAGGTGGTGGCCGCCGCCTACGTGGGCGAGAAGCTGACCTTCGGGCCCGAATACCTGATCCCCAAGCCGTTCGACCCGCGCCTGATGATGAAGATCGCGCCCGCCGTGGCCCAGGCCGCCATGGACAGCGGCGTGGCACAGCGCCCCATCGCCGATATGGACGCGTACCGCGATCGGCTGCAGACCTTTGTGTATGCCTCGGGCACGACGATGAAGCCCATCTTCGACGCGGCCCGCAATGCCGCCAAGAAGCGGGTGGCCTATGCCGAGGGCGAAGAAGAACGCGTGCTGCGTGCTGCGCAGATCGTGGTGGACGAAAAGGTGGCGCGCCCCACGCTGATCGGCCGCCCCGCCATCATCGCCCAGCGCATCGAAAAGTTTGGCCTGCGCCTGAAGGAGGGCGTGGACTACGACGTGGTCAACACCGACTTCGACCACCGCTACCGCGACTTCTGGCAGACCTACCACCGCATGACCGAGCGCAAGGGCATCACCCAGCAGGTTGCCAAGATCGAGATGCGCCGCCGCCTCACGCTCATCGGTTCGATGATGCTGCACAAGGGCGAAGTGGACGGCCTGATCTGCGGTACTTGGGGCACCACCGCCAACCACCTGATGTACATCGACCAGGTCATCGGCAAGCATGCAGGCGGCGCCGACAGCACCGAGCAGGATGTGCCGGTGTACGCCTGCATGAACGGCCTGATGCTGCCGGGCCGCCAGGTGTTCCTGGTGGACACGCACGTCAACTACGACCCCACGCCGCAGGAGCTGGCCGAGATCACCGCCTTGGCCGCCGAGGAAATGATGCGCTTTGGCATCAAGCCCAAGGCGGCGCTGCTGTCGCACTCCAACTTCGGCACCAGCAACAGCCCCAGCGCCGTGAAGATGCGCCGGACGCTGGAACTGCTGCGCCAGCAGGCCCCCTGGCTGGAAGTGGACGGCGAAATGCATGGCGACGTGGCGCTGGACGGCAAGGCCCGCTCGGCGCTCATGCCCAGCAGCGAGCTGACCGGCGACGCCAACTTGCTGGTGTTCCCCAACATCGACGCCGCCAACATTGCCTACAACCTGCTCAAGACCGCAGCAGGTGGCGGCATTGCCATCGGCCCCGTGCTGCTGGGCGCTGCCAAGCCGGTTCATATCCTGACACCCAGTGCCACCGTGCGTCGTATTGTGAACATGACAGCCCTCACCGTGGCCGATGCCAACGCCCTGCGGTAAGCCTTAAAAGAATAGCAAGCGCTAACTTAAAACCCCTGCAAAGCCCTTCAGCGTCTGCCCAATCTTTGTGCAGACGCTTGCTTTTTGGGGACCGTTGAGCGACACTAGCGGGTCGAAATTTCGGGTTAACCCGTAGTTTCTGAAAGGTTCGTTGATGCTGAAGGCTGTAGCCACCCGGGCGCGCAAGGCAGGGTTATTGTGTGTTTTGGGTGTTGCTTTCGTGCTGTCTCCGGTCGCGGGACATGCCCGGAAATCCCCGTCCACCGACGGGTCCATCACCCCCATCGCACTGGCCGAGTTGCCGCCCCAAGGGCGGACAACGTATGCGCTGATTCGTGAGGGCGGGCCCTTTCCGTACGACAAGGACGGATCGGTTTTTGGCAATCGCGAGCGGCTGTTGCCCGCCCAAAAGCGAGGCTACTACCGTGAATACACCGTCAGAACACCAGGATCGCGCGACCGGGGAGCCCGGCGCATCGTGTGTGGCGGCAAGCCCCGGATGCCGGATGCCTGCTACTACACCAGCGACCACTACGCCAGTTTTCGCGAGATCGTCGAGTAACCCCAATGCGTCGTACGCCAGCCAGCCCATCCCTGAAAGCGTACGCCGCGCCCCATTGAATTCCCCATTCACAGGCCGCATCCTGCAGCCTGTGAGATGCCAGAAGTTTGTGGACTTTATAAAGAAAGAGTAGCGGAGATGCAGACGCCACTTCGTAAAGACCTGGAAACGCCACTGCGTGGCGTGCGCACCAACATCGTGCAGTCCATTCGCGCCTTCCGCGTGCAGGACCTGCAAGATGCAGCCACCTCCATGGGTCACCATTTCTTGTACGCCAATCTGGCCCACGCGCAGTCCAAGCAGGATGTGCTGGATCTGATTGCCGCCCAATTCACGTTCCCGTCGCACTTCGGCAAGAACTTCGATGCGTTGTACGACTGCATGACAGACCCCTTGCACAAATCAGGCCCGCAGCCTGGTTTCATCGTGGTGCTGGAGCAGATTCCTGCCACGGGCAAGTTCGACAAGGAAGCGCGCGAGCAGTTGCTCGACATCTTCCGTGATGCTGCCGACTACTGGGGTGATCGCAAGATCCCCTTCCGGTGTTTCTATTCTTTTCTGTAGCCCGTTCTGCATCCACCAGCCAAGCAGAACGGGCGAACGAGGCTAGCGACACCCAGGCCGTGGAAGGCATCGAGATCAACGGTGAACCCGCTGAAAAGATGCCCACCGACAAGCTTGTGGACGTGTCGCCCATGGCGCTGCGCATGAGCAGCCCTTTCAATGCCGGGTATTGGCTCAGCGCCGCATAACTCGGTACATCCCCCTGAGCGGCTACGCCGCTTCCCCCTTCTCTCGGCTTCGCCGGGCAGGGGGACGACACCAGCGCGGCGGGGCGGCCCTTGCGCGGTGTCTCTGGCATGGTATCTCGCCCATCGTCGAGGGCAGAGTTGAATCAAGCGCCCTGCCACACCCTAGGCAGGCCTCTTTTCCTGCCATTGATGCGGATGATACGGGTGCACTGCACCCCATTTTTTGCCCCCATAGACCGCCAGCGCCTATTCAGCAAGCGCCGCCAGCTATCAATTCAAGAGCATTTCTGCGCCAGGGCCACGTATTCGGCCACGGGCACTTCCTCGGCGCGGCGCTGGGTGTCGAATTCACCAGCAAACTGGCGGGCTTCGAGCCAGCGGCCCAGCGTGTGGCGCAGCAGCTTGCGGCGCTGGCTGAAGGCGACCTGCACCAGCTCTTCCAGCAGCGGCACAGACAAGGCCGCAGGCTCTGCATGCGGCACCATGCGCACCACGGCGCTGTCCACGCGCGGAGGCGGGTCAAAGCTCTCGGGCGGCACGAACAGCACGTTTTCCATGGCGTAGCGCCATTGCAGCATCACCGACAGGCGCCCGTAGTCGCCCGTGGCGGGGCTGGCCACCATGCGGTCGATCACTTCCTTTTGCAGCATGAAGTGCTGGTCTTCGATGACCTGCACATGGTCCAGCAGATGGAACAGGATGGGTGTGGAGATGTTGTAGGGCAGGTTGCCCACCACGCGCAACCGCAAACCGGGCTGTCCTGCCTTGTCACGCAGGGTCTGCGCCAATGCGGTGAAGTCCACTTTGAGCACGTCCGACTCAATCACGTCGAGCTGGCCATGCAGGCGCAGGCGCAGCGCCAGGTCGCGGTCCAGTTCGATGACCGTGAGGCGCCCCAGGCGTTCCACCAAGGGCTGCGTCAGCGCGGCCAGACCGGGCCCGATCTCGACCATGGGTTGGCCGGGCAGCGGCGCAATGGCCTGCACGATGCCGTCGATGATGCCCTGGTCGGACAGGAAATGCTGTCCGAAGCGCTTGCGGGGAATGTGTTTCAACGCGGCCTTACCTGTTGTCGTGTCTGAGAGTGCTTGGAGCTCGTGTGCGCTGCACTCACTGGGGTGGCTCGCGGTACTCGACATACGCGCGCCCGCGCAACTCCTGCGCCCAGGTAGCATAGGCCTCGTCGAGCTTCTTCTCGCGCACCGTGCTGCGGGCCATTTCGCGCTGCTCGCGCTGGGTGAGCTTGGCCTCGCGGCGTTCGAGCAGCTGGATCAGGTGCACGCCAAAACGCGAAACCAGGGGTTCGCTGACGTCACCGGGCTTGAGGGCGTCCAGCGCTTGCTCGAACTCGGGGACATACCGGCCTGGGTTGGCCCAGCCGAGGTCACCGCCCTCCTTGGAACTGCCGTCCTGCGAATGCTCGCGCGCCAGGGCTGCAAAGTCGGCCTGCCCCGCCAGCACGCGGCGGCGGTAGTCGGCCAGGCGCGCGGCGGCGGCGGCTTCGGACAACTGGGGGCCCGTGCGCAGCAAGATGTGGCGCGCATGGTTTTGCACTACGGTGGTCGGCATACCCGCCGTCACACGTTCCACCACCTTGAGCACGTGAAAACCCGCTGGCGAGCGCACCGGGCCCACGATGGAGCCCACCGGCAGGCCGAGGGTGGAGTTCACAAACAGCTCCGGATAACGATCCGCAGGCCGCAAGCCCAGCAATCCACCAGCGCGCTGGCCTTCGGGCGCATCGGAGAACTCGCGGGCCACCGCTGCAAAGTCTTCGCCCGCGCGCACCTTGTCGGCCGCTCGCTGTGCCCGTGCCTGCCGCTCGGCCACCTGCGTGGGGGTGGCGTTTTCAGGCACCAGCACCAGCACATGGCCGAGGTTGATCTCCATGGCGGCGACATCCGTGCCCTTTTGCTCTTCACGCAGGAACTGGTCCACGTCCAGATCGCTCACCTTCACCCGCGCTTCGACTTCGCGCTCGCGCAGGCGCTGCTGCAGCAGCTGGTTGCGCAGCTCTTCGCGAAAACGGTCCTTGCTCATTCCATCGCGGGCCAGGCGCGCATACAGCTCGTCCACCGTCATGTCGTTCTGGCGGGCCACGCCCTGCTCGGCCTGCGACACGGCGTAGTCATCGACCTTGATGCCCGATTCGCGGGCCTGCTGCAGCTGCACCTTCTCCAGGATGATGCGTTCGAGGACTTCGCGCGCCAGCGCATCGCGCGGTGGCATGGCACCGCCCTGCTTGGCGATCTGCGCCTCGGCACGTGCCAGGCGCGAGCGCACCTCGTAGTTGGTCACGGGCTCGGAGTTGACCACCGCCACAATGAAATCGGCCGAGCGCGGGGCCGTGCTGGTGGAGGGCGCGGGCAGCGTGATGGAGGGCACGGCAGCAGGGCGCGCATTCAGCGAAGACGGCGAGGAAGACAACCCTGTCTTGCCCGAGGACGAGGTCCCCGAGGGGCGCAGGCCCTGGGCCGCAGCGCCTTGCGCCACGAGGGATGCCAACGCGGCCGTCAAGGCCAGTGCGAATACACGGTGGTTCATGGTCTAGTCGTAGTTGCTGAAGCGGCTGGGCGTGGAGACCTGCTCGCGCAGGTTCTGGTAACGCGGCACATTTTGCTTGAAGGAGTCGAGCGGGCTGGAGCCCAGGCTCAGGCGGGAGAAGCCCACGAATTCGATCTGGAACAGCAGGCGCGTGTTGGAGCTGGTCACGCTGCTTTGCAGACGCTCCAGCACCACGCGGCCGATCCAGCAGCAGCTGTCGTACTCGAAGCCCACCACGGTGTCCACGAGTTTGCGGTCCTTCATGCTGTAGTTCAGGCGGCCCACGCTGTACCAGCGCCCGCCGCCCTGGCCGCGGCCGGGGCCCAGGTCCTTGCCCTTGTCGCCCCACAGGTCGTTCAGCGGCCACTGCCAGCCGATGTCGATCTGCTCGCTGGTGCCACGTTGCAGGCGGTAGGCCGCGCTCACCGTGCGGTAGTTGCTGGGGCTGTAGCGCGCACCGATGGTCGAACGGATGGACTGCCCGGTCTTGGGGTTGTACTGCACGGTGGAGTCAAAGCCCCACTGCGGTGTCCAGTTGATGCCCGCGCCCAGCAGCAGGTCCGACAGGCGCTCGCTGACCGGCGTGCCCCCTGGCAGGGTGACCTTCTGGTCCGAGAAACGCACCCGCTGGGCAATGCCGAAGCGCGCTGCCTGGGCACCAGTGTCGGGGTCCAGCAGGCGTGTGGTCACGCCCAGGGTCAGCAGGTTGTTGTCGGCCAGCCGGTCGTTGCCGCCAAACGCGTTCTCTGTGTAGATGGTGGCGAAGTTGAAGTCATTGGCCGCTGTGTCATACACCGGCAGCATGCTCTGGTCGCGGTAGGGCGTGTAGGTGTAGAACGCCCGGGGCTCCAGTGTCTGCAGGAAGGCGCGACCAAAGTAGGCGGTGTCACGCTCGAACACCAGGCCGCTGTCCAGGCTGAAGGTAGGCAGCGTGCGGCTGGCCGAGCGCTGGCCGTTGGACAGGGCCGAGTCAAACTGGTACTGCGTGGCGTGCAGCTGCAGGCGCGGGGTGATGAAACCACCCGGCGACAGGAAGGGGCGACTGATCTGCGCCATGGCGTAACTGCGATCGGCATTGGGCTGGCCCGTGAGCGCACGGGCCGCTTCAAAGCGCGTGGTGTCCAGCTCCACGCTGGCATCGAATCCACCGCCCAGCTGCGAGGGGTTGTAGCGCCATTGCACCTGCGGCATGCGGTCATACGGAGGCACGATGGGCGAGCTCACGTCTTGCAGCGTCTGCCACTTGAGCGTGCGCACCGTGGCCGACATGTCGTTGCGGCCCCAGGACAGGATCGCATCGTTGGGGAGCAGGCGCTGGCGCAGTTGATCCGTAGCACGGCTGAAGTCGCGCCAGTAGTTGTCATCACTCACGCGGTTGAGGTTGAGGTTCAGCCCCAGCCCGCCGATGCCGGTGTCGAACGCGCCTTCGTGTTTGCCGCTAAAGCTCCAGCGCACACGGTCCCGTAGACGGTCGGTGGGCATCACGTCGGCACTGATCTGGCCTTTGTAGGTTGGCTCCAGGTAGCGGAACTCGCCGCCCACGTTGGCGCCTCGTTTGGTCATGAGCGCGGCGCGCAAGGTGGCATCGCGGTTGGGCGCGATGTTCCAGTAATACGGCTGCATGTAGGTCACGCCATCCCGACTGTCGAGCCCGACAGTGGGCGGCAGCAGGCCGGACTTGCGCTTTTCCGACAGCGGGAAGCTGATGTACGGAATGGGCAGCACCGAGATGCCCTTGAACTCCAGCACCGCATCTTCGGCCGTACCCACCTCTTCCTCGTTGTCAATGCGGATGGTGGCGGCGCGCAGCACCCAGTCGGGCTGCCAGCTTTCCTCGTTGCCACGCTCGCAGGTGGTGTAGGTGCCGTTGTGCACCACGGCGCGGTAGCGGTCCACAAAGTCCACCCGCGTCGCATCTCCATGCGCCTGCGTGGCCAGGAAGCGGTAGCGCGCGTCGCTGAAGAAGCCCTCGAAGGCCTCCACCCGCAGCTCCAGCGCCGTGCCTTCGTAGACGTTGCCTGCGCGATTGATGCGCACCTTGCCGTTGGCCTTGGCCAGGTCCTCGGGCACGTTGTAGTCGAGCCGGTCGGCGCGGATGACCGTGTCGCCCCGGCGCAGCTCGGCGTTGCCTTCAATCAGTGCGTTCAGGTCGGTCTGGCCGCTGATGTGGTCGCCCTTCACAAAGACGGGCAATTGCGAACGCACGGCGTCGGGAATCTTTTCCTGCAGCAGGGGTGACGTGCGCAGCACCGGCGGCGCATCCCAGGCGCTGGGCGCGGCTCCGTCCTGGGCCAGAGCCGCCAGCGGCAGGCCACACCAGGCCAGCGCAACGCCCAGGGCCAGCACGCGGGGCACGGGGGGCCGCAGCCGTGCAGACTTCGCCATGGCGGGCCGGGCGCGAAGGGAGGTGAGGTTCTGCACGGTGAGGGGCTGGCAGCGTGGCACGTGGGGTGTTGAGGGGCGGTAGCGGACAAAGGGACCGGTCCTGGCCAGCGCGCACGGCGCCAGCCACGACCGGTTTGTAAAATCGGATTATCCATGAGCCACCCCATCCCCCCATCGCCCGCCGGCCAGCCCCTGGGCGCCACCGTGGCCGCACCTGCTGCGCCCGCCGCCTCCACCCCTGTCAGCTGGCCTGATGCAGCCCGCCGCGCGGCCTTCGAAGCCTGGTTGGCGCCTCTCGTGGGCCCCCACCAGCTGCTGCCTGCCACGCTGCGCCCCGCCTCGGCCGATGCCAGCTTCCGCCGCTACCTGCGCATCGACACAGCCACGGGCGCCAGCCGCATCGTCATGGACGCGCCGCCCGACAAGGAAAACTGCCAGCCGTTTGTGCAGGTGCAGGGCCTGATGGCCGCAGCGGGGCTGAACGTGCCGCAGATCCTGGCGTTTGATGCGCCCACCGGCTTCATGCTGCTGTCCGACCTGGGCCACCAGACGGTGATCGAGCGGCTGAACCCCGAAAACCCCCAGGACGCCTACGCCTGGTACCAGCAGGCCACCGATGTGCTGCTGCAGTGGCAAAAGGCGTCCACCCCCGGTGTGCTGCCCGCCTACGACGAGCCGTTGCTGCGCCGCGAGCTGGCGCTGTTCCCCGACTGGTACCTCGCCCAGCACCGCAGCGTCACGCTGGATGACAAGCAACAGGCCACCTTGAGCAGCGCCTTTGACGCCATCGTGGCGCACAACCTGGCCGCCCCGCAGGTGTATTTGCACCGCGACTTCATGACCCGCAACCTGATGGCACCTGCCGAACAGGGAGCCCCCTTGGGCGTGCTGGATTTCCAGGACGCGGTCTACGGCCCCATCACTTACGACATTGCCAGCCTGCTGCGCGATGCGTTCATCAGCTGGGAAGAAGAATTCGTCATCGACATTACCGTGCGTTACTGGGAAAAGGCGCGCAAGGCCGGACTGCTGGGCGCCACCAGCGCCAGCGGCTGGGGCGATGACTTTGGCGAGTTCTACCGCGCGGTGGAGTGGATGGGCCTGCAGCGGCACCTCAAGGTCGCGGGCATTTTTGCGCGCCTGACGCTGCGCGACGGCAAGCCCAAGTACCTGGCCGATGCGCCCCGCTTCATCGCCTACATCCGCGCCACCGCCAACCGCTACCGCCAGCTGGGGCCGCTGCTCAAGATGCTGGACCAGATCGAAGGCACCGAGCCCGTGGTGGGGTTTGCGTACGGCCGCATGTAGCCACAGCCCTCTGCATCCACGGCACGCCCCAAGAAATCAAGCAAAAACCGGCTCAAGCGCAGACAAATCATGCGCTAGCAGCTATTACAAAGATAGCAAATGCCCCGTTTCCATTGCCCGGCCCCCCTGGCCACCGGCGCCGAGCTGGACCTGCCCCCGGGCGCTGCACGCCATGTGCAGGTGCTGCGCCTGCAGCCTGGTGACGGCATCACGCTGTTCCACGGCGGCCAGAGCTCGGCCGACCCGGGCGGCGAGTTCGATGCCACCGTGGTCAAGATGGGCCGCAGCGATGTGCGCGTGCTGGTGGGGGCGCACCACGCCATCGAGCGCGAGGCGCCCCGCGCCGTGCACCTGCTGGCGGGTATCACCGCCAACGAGCGGATGGACTGGCTGGTCGAGAAAGCCACCGAACTGGGCGTGGCCAGCATCACCCCGCTGGTGGCCGAGCGCAGCGTGCTCAAGCTCAAGGGCGAGCGCGCCGACAAGAAGATCGCCCACTGGCAGGCCGTGGCCGTGGCCGCCTGCGAGCAGTGCGGCCGCAACCGCGTACCGGTGGTGCACGCCGCCATCGACCTGGCGGGCTGGCTGCGTTCACCAGGGCAGGGCCTGACATCTCCCGAGACACGGGACACTCCCCAGCGCCTGCTGCTGTCGCTGCGGGCCGGTACCGTGCCGCTGCGCGAGGCCACGGGCAGCGCGGATGGCCAGCGCCCCGTGCTGTTCCTCTCGGGTCCCGAGGGCGGGCTGAGCGCTGCGGAAGAAGACCTGGCGCTACAACACGGCTTCGCCCCAGTCACGCTGGGCCCGCGTGTGCTGCGTGCCGAGACGGCCCCGCTGGCCGCCTTGGCCGCGCTCACGCTGTAGCGCGACACCCCGCGCGCAGGTCGGGCTCGCCACGCGGGCCCCACGCCCGGACAAGCCCTGGGGGGCTGTACGCACGGCACTACCTCACCGTAAAATCTCCGACCGGCCGGTAACCCCAGGATCACACGGGTTTCGGGCCACCCCGCCCGCGCGCCGCGCGGCCCTCTCTCCTGGCCGGAGCCCCCACCTTGCGCCCACCCGCCCGCTGGCAGCGCCTCAAGGATGTGATCCTCTCCACCGACCCACGGCGGCGCACGCTGGTGGGCATGGCCTTGCTGGCGCTCACGCTGATGGCAGGCAGCGCCGGCGTGATGCTGCTGGTGGCGCATTCCAGCACCACCGTGGACCAGACCGCCGTGCAATGGTGGGCCGCCCTGTCGGTGGGCGGCCTGGTGGTCATGACGGCCTTCATCCGCTCCGGCGAAACCGCCCGCCTGCGCGACCCCTCGCTCACCATCCCGCAAATGGTCTGGACCATCACCAGCGGCGCCGTGGCCTATGTGCTGGCAGGCGATGCGCGCGGGCTGGTGCCCAGCGTGCTGGCAATGATCCTGTTCTTTGGCACCTTCGGCCTCACGGTGGCCGAGGTGATTGGCATTGGCGTGTATGCGCTGCTGGCCTTTGCCAGCGCCATCGGCGTCAGTTCGCGCTTCAACGCCAACGCCTCGGGCTACCTCGACACCGCCTACGCACTGATGGTGCTCATCGTGCTCAGCGGCTGCATTGCGCTGAACCTGCGCATCCAGCGCATCCGCGCCAAGCTGCAGCAGCAGCGCGAGGCGCTGGCCCAGGCGCTCGAAGTCAACCGCGAACTGGCCACCCGCGACGAGCTGACAGGCCTCATCAACCGCCGCGCCATGCTCGACCTGATGGCGCTGGAGCACCGCCGCAGCCTGCGCAGTGGCCGCCCGATGCTGCTGGCGCAGCTGGACATCGACCACTTCAAGCCCATCAACGACCAGCACGGCCACGCCACCGGCGACCGCGCGCTGCAGGCCTTTGCGGGCACGGTGCGCGCCAGCGTGCGCGACACCGACGTGCTGGCCCGCTGGGGTGGCGAGGAGTTTGTGCTGATGCTCACCGACACCTCGGCAGACCATGCGCGCGAGTTGCTCGAACGCATCCGCCAGGCCGTGCAGGCGCTGGAGATTGCCCACAGCGCAGGCTCACTGCACCTCACGGTGTCCATCGGCCTGGCGCAGCACCTGCCCGGAGACACCGTGGAGCACACGCTGGAACGCGCCGACCAGGCGCTGTACCACGCCAAGGCCCTGGGCCGCAACCGTGTGGTCGTGGCGCCTGCCGCCCACCGTACCGTGGCGGCGGGGTCTAACGCACGGGCTTGATCGTGCCGCAGTCAGCGGCGAGCCACTTGCCGTTTTGCACCATGTCGATCTGCTCGGGCTTGCCGTTCGACGTGGTCTTGACCTTGAAATTGCCCGTGTAGGCCGTGGGGCCCTGGAAGGTCATCGTTCCTTCGCCCGTGGTGGGCGGCTGCCCCTGGGCGCCCTTGCAGCTGAACGTCATCGCCACCGCGTTGGGGCCCATGCGTTGCACGTTCTGCGTGCAGCCCTCCTGCGCCGGAATGCGGTCCAGGTCGGCCTGCTCGGGGCTGATGCAGACCTTCACGGTGTTGCCGCTGGGGCCCATGCTCACGCCCTGCTGGGCCATGGCTTGCTCCATCTGCTTGCGCTGCGCGGGCGTCAGGCTGGCCATGGACTTCTGCATCTGCGCCATTGCGGCCTCCAGCTGGCCGCTCTGGCTTTTCATGGTCACGCTGTTCTCCCACAGGCCGGGCCGCAGCTTCTGGGGCTGGGCGTGGGCAGTGCAGAGCGCAGCGAAGGAAACGGCAAACACGAAAGCGCGGGGGATGGTGGTGTGCATGGTGTGGGGGCCTCAGTGCCAGCGGCTGGGACCACAGTATCGGCAAGCACGCCCTGGCTGCCAAGTGGAGACGGAGCACTTCAGGGGCCACGATCGACGGCACGCACTCTCAGAAAGACGCCGGACCGCTCAAGCACTCAGGTGCGGCGGCGCGCGCAGCTGCTCGGGGGTGGTGAAGTAGGCCGCCGACGCCCCCAGGCCCGCACGCGCCTGCGCCAGCTCGTGGCGCGCCACGGTGCGCAGGTGCACCTCGTCGGGCCCATCCATCAGCCGCAGCGCGCGGCCCCAGGTCCAGAAGGCGGCCAGCGGCGTGTCGGGCGACAGGCCCATGGCGCCAAAGATCTGCATGGCGCGGTCCACCACGCGCTGCTGCAGGCGCGCAGCCACCACCTTGATGGCAGCGACCTGGGCACGCACGGCGCGCGCGTCCGCCGCATCGGCTGATTCGCCCTGGTCCAGCAGCCACGCAGCGTGCAGCACCAGCAGGCGCGCCTGGTCGATCTCGATGCGCGACTCGGCCAGCCACTCCTGCACGTTGGCCTGATCGGCCAGCGGCTTGCCAAACGCCGTGCGCTCCAGCGCGCGCTCGGTGGCCAGGCGCAGCGCCAGCTCGCACTGGCCGATGGTGCGCATGCAGTGGTGCACACGGCCAGGGCCCAGGCGCGCCTGCGCCATCGCAAACCCCGCCCCCCAGTCGCCCAGCAGGTGGTCCGCAGGCACACGCACGCCCTGCAGCAGGATCTCGCAATGCCCCTCGGGCGCATGGTGGTGCAGCACGGGGATGTTGCGCACGATCTGCACACCCGGCGTGTCCACGGGCACCAGCACCATGCTGTGGCGGTGGTGGCTGTCTGCACCATCGGCATCCGCATTGCGGCACAGCACGATGAGCAGTTGGCAGTGCGGATGCGCCGCGCCGGTGATGAACCACTTGCGGCCGCTGAGCACCAGGCCATCCTCCTCGCGTCGCACCGTGGTCTGCAGGTTTGTGGGATCGGACGAGGCCACGTCGGGCTCGCTCATCGCAAAGGCCGAACGCATCTGGCCGTGCAGCAACGGCACCAGCCAGCGGGCGCGCTGCGCGGGTGTGGCAAAGCGGTGCAGCAGCTCGATGTTGCCGGTGTCCGGCGCCTGGCAGTTGAACACCTCGGCCGCCCAGGGCAGGCGGCCCATGGCCTCGGCCAGTGGTGCGTAGTCGAGGTTGGACAGGCGCGTGCCGGGCTCGTCGTCCTGCAGCGTGGGCAGGAACAGGTTCCACAGCCCTTCCTCGCGGGCGAGCGCCTTGAGGTCTTCCAGGAACGGCGGCGGGTAGTCGCGCGCGGCCACGGCCGCATGCCAGGCGGCGTTGTAGGGCAGCAGATAACGGTCGATGAACGCCAGCAGGCGATCACGCAGTTGCAGAGCCAGGGGGGAAGGTGCGAAGTCCATGCGGACATTGTGAAAACAGCGCCAGCACACGTCACAACGCAAGCGACAACGGGCTTGACGCACATCACGGCCTGCCCGGAGCGCCCTCAGGGAGGCAAACACAGCGCTATGCTATTGATAGCTATCAAGGCATATTGCACTAGCGCTACCAGCCTCTTTTGCTTGAAATCTCGCTGAGCGCCCCCCTGCACACGGGTACCATGGCCCCATGAGTACCCACTACGAAACCCTGCAACACGCCGACACCTACCGCGAGGCGTTTGCGGTCGAGCCCCCTGCGGCGCTGGGTGAACGCCACCTGTGGCCCCGCAAGCCAGGTTTCTTTATCGTGCATGCCGCGACGGCCGCCGCCCTGGCACAAGGGCCCACCAGCCCGGCCGAGGAGACCGCTCCACCAACAACTGCATCAGACACCCCCAGCAACGCCGCCCCCCACCGGGTACTGGTGCCTGCGCAATGGGGCCTGGTGCCGCACTGGGTCAAGTCGGCGTCCGACGCGAAACTGCGCGCACCCAAGCTGGTCAACGCCAAGTCCGACACCGCCTCCACCGGTACGGCGTTTCGCGACGCATGGCTGAACGGCCAGCGCTGCATCGTGCCCATGGCTGCGTTTTATGAAGACGACCTGCGCAGCGGCAAGGCCGTGCCCACCCGCGTCGCGCGCGTGGACGGCAAGCCCATGGGCGTGGCAGGCCTGTGGGCGCGCTGGCAGGGCGCTGACGGCGAGGTGATCATCAGCTACTGCCTGCTCACGGTGAACGCCAACAACCACGCGCTGCTGCACCGCTACGGCCAGCCCGGCAGCGAAAAAAGCATGCCCGCCATCGTGAACGAAGGCGCGTACGACGCGTGGCTCACGGCCCGGCCGGAAAAGGCCAAGGAGTTCATGCGCCAGTACGCGGCGCAGTGGCTCACGGCCAACCCGGTGGAAAAAAAGGCGGACAAGGTGCCCAAGGGATTTCTGGACTGAACCAGGCCCCTGTAGCGCACCCGCGCCATGCGATGGCCTCTCTGCCTACCCGCCGACCTGCAGCTGCGGCTCCCCCAGCGACAGCATCAACCGGTTGGCCCAGTTGAAGAAGGCGGCGCCTTGCAGCGCATCGGCAATGGCGTAGTCATCCAGCCCCACGGCACGCAGGCCGTCGATATGCTCCGGGCCAAAGTCCGACGGTGTGGCCGACAGTGCTGCGGACGCGGCCACGATGGCGTTCCAGCGGGGGCCCAGGTCGGCAGACACCCCTTCATCGAGCAGGCGCTGCACTTCGCCCTCCCGGTGCGAAAAGTGCGACGCAAACCGGGCGTGCACCGACGCGCAATAGATGCAGCCATTGAAACGCGACGTGGCCGTGGCCGACAGCTCGCGCTCTGCGCGCGGCAGGCCTGCATCGGGGTTGTAGAAGATGTCCTTGTCGGTGCGCGTGCGGGCGCCCAGAGTGTCCGGGTCGCGCGCCAGCAGGCGAAAGTAGGGCGACTTGGCGCGCGCGGCATCCACCAGGCCCGCATAGTGGCGATCGGTCAGTTCGTCCTCGGGCAGCGGCGCCAGCCAGGGCAGCCATTCAAGCTGGGCCTGCGTGAAAGCGGTCGGCTCGTGGTTGTCGGGGTGAGTCAGTGGGGTGTCGCTCATGGCTGGACCTCGGTGGTTTGGGGCAGTGCAGGGTGTGCCGCCAGTGCCCGCAGGCCGACCACCACACGGATCTGGAACGACAGGAAGGCCACCAGCTGCGACAGGATCACGATGTCGGTGGCCGACCAGCCCGCGTCCAGCAGCTCTTGCAGCGCTGGTGGGCTGGCATCGCGCGGGCGAAACACCAGCAGGTGCGCGTGCTCCAGCGCGGCAGACAGCCGGGCGCCCAGCACCGCACGCGCGGTGGGCGCCACGCGGTACACCGGCCCCTCGGCATCTTCTGCACTCAACGGCCCTGCGGGATAGCGGCCATACGGGCCACGCGCCGCGCCTTGCGCAATCTCCGCCGCAATGGCCGGGGCCAGCCCGGGCGGTGCATCGTGGGCCACCAGGGCGGCGGCATAAAAGCCCGCCGCCTCGGGCTGCTGGTGCAGGCCCGCCACAAACGCAGCCACCGCATGCCGCTCTGCCAGCGTCACGCTGCCGGGCACCGGCGCTGCGGGCGCAAACAGCGCCAGGTAGCTTGTGTGGGCATGGGTGCGCGCCTGCAAGCGATGGCGGCGCACGGTGTCAAGAGCATCGCCCGGCTGGATGCCGACCAGCAGGTCGATCACGTCAGGGACTGTGCCTTGGAGAGCAGGGGTGTTTGTCATGCGGGTTCTGGAGTACGTTCAGCAGGCGATGGGACCAGGGTGGAGGGCACAGATACAGGCTTGCGCACCCAGCCCAATGCCGGAGCCACCTGGGTCGCAGTCAATTCGATGGAGCGCAGGATGTGCTCGTGCGGCGGGTCCACCGAATGCACCTGGAACACGATGTCAGTGGTGCGCGCCAGTGCTGTGTCGGCCTGCAGCGAGGCGATCACATCGTCCGGTGTGCCCACGTGCACGTCGTAGGCGGCAATCAGCTCGGCCAGTGGGGCTTGTGGCCCAGGGCGCGGCGCTTGTCCTGGCAACACAGCGGCGGCAAAGCGCGCGGCGGCGCGGCGCAGGCCGACATCGGCCAGGTGCAATGCCTCCTCGCGGTCATCGGCAACGAACAGGCTGCGCGAGCCCACGATGCGTGGGGTGATGCCGGGCGGCAGCGCTGCCAGGTACGCATCAATGATCGGGTGCTGCAGGTCTGACAGCGAGGCCGCAGGCGCCTCTACCGAGCGCGGCTGGGTGCGCGACAGCATCAGCCCGTCGCCAGCCTGCCCCGCACGCACACCACCCGACACCGAAAACGTGGCCTGCCAGATGCGTGCCAGCAAATGTTCGGCGGCGGGGTACAGCCGGTCACCGCCCGCCAAGGGCCGCCCGGCCCAGGCTTCACGCACCAGCGCGAGGTGCCTGGCATAGACGTTGGCGCGGTCGTCGCTGGTGATGCCGAAGGCGGCGAACGATTCGGGCGTGCCGCCCGTGCCCACGCCCACCTCCAGCCGTCCACCCGAGAGCAGGTCCAGCACGATCGCGTCCTCGGCGACACGCACGGCGTTCTCCATGGGCAGGGTCACGATGCCAGTGCCCAGGCGGATGCGCCGCGTACGCGCCGCCACATGGGCCAGAAAGACAAACGGTGAGGGCAGGCCGCCTTCGTGTTCGTGGAAGTGGTGTTGGGCCACCCAGGCGGAGTCGAAGCCAAAGGCCTCGGCGTGGGCGATCTGCTCGGTCACCAGCCGGTAGCGTTCACCGGCTGGCACGTCGTCAAGCAGCCTGCTGAAAAACCCCAGGCGCTTGGCGGAGGTGAGTGGTGTGGGTGTCGATAGGGTCATGGTGATGGTTCTTCTTTCCGGGGATGGCTGCAATGAGTTCACGCGTGTAGTCGCTGCCGGGGCGCAGGAACACGTCTTCCACGCGGCCCGCGTCCACCTGGCGGCCGGCCTGCAGTACCGAGACGGTGTCTGCGATCTGGCGCACCACGGCGAGGTCGTGCGAGATAAAGAGGTAGGTCAGGCCCAGGTCGCGCTGCAGCGTCTCCAGCAGCGCCAGGATCTGCGCCTGCACGGTTACGTCCAGGGCCGATACGGCCTCGTCAAGCACCAGCACGCGCGGCTGCAGGACCAGGGCGCGTGCAATGGCCACGCGCTGGCGCTGGCCGCCGGACAGGGCGCGCGGGCGGCGCTCCAGCACGGCGGACGGCAGGCCCACGCGCGCCAGGATGTCGTGCACGCGGCGCGCGCGCTCGGCAGCGGGCAGGGGCTCGAAGTTGAGCAGGGGCTCCTCGATGATCTGAAAGATGGTCTGGAGCGGGTCCAGCGAGCTGAACGGGTTCTGGTAGACCAGCTGCACCGTGCGGCGGAACTGCCGCAGTGCCTCGCCGCGCAGGGTTGTGAGGTCCGTGCCCTCGATGAAGATGCGGCCCGCCGTGGGCTGGCGAAAGCCCACCACGTCGCGGATGGTGGTGGTCTTGCCCGAACCGGACTCGCCCACGATGGCATGCGTGGTGCCACGTCGCACTCGGAAGGACACGCCGTCCACCGCGCGGAACGGCTCCTTGTGCCCGGCCACGTCGAAGTCGTGCACCAGGCCGTCCACCACGATGGCGAAGTCCTCGGGCCGCTCGGGCGCATCGTTGGCGGCGGCGCCACGGGCCGGGCGAAACGTCCCCTGCGAAAGCGAAGGCGCATCGGCCAGCAGCTTGCGCGTGTAGGCGCTGTGCGGGTTGCGCAGCACGCTGGCCGTGTCGCCCTGCTCCTGGATGCGCCCGCCCTGCAGCACCACCAGCCGGTTGGCCCGGTCGGCCGCCACGCCCAGGTCGTGCGTGACCAGCAACACGGCGGTGCCGAACTCGCTGCGCAGTTCGTCGATGAGGTCGAGGATGCGCCGCTGTACCGTCACGTCGAGCGCACTGGTGGGCTCGTCGGCAATGATGAGCGCGGGCTGCAGCGCGATGGCAATGGCGATCAGCACGCGCTGCTTCATGCCGCCCGACAGCTCGTGCGGGTACTGCCGCGCACGCAGCTCGGGCTGAGACAGGCCCACCTTGGCCAGCAGGTCAACCACGCGCCGCGCGATGGCCTGGCGATCGCCGTAGCGGTGGATCTTCAAGATCTCGCCCACCTGCTCGCCCACCGTGCGCACGGGGTTGAGCGAACTGGTCGGGTCCTGCGGGATGAGGCTCACCACGCGGCCGCGCACGCTGTCGAAGCGGTCGGGCGACCAGCCAGCGACGTCCGTACCGTTCAGGCGAATCGCGCCATGCTCCACCCGGCCGTTGTCGGCCAGCAGCCCGATGAGGGCTTGCGCGGTGGTGGTCTTGCCTGAGCCCGATTCGCCCACCAGCGCCACGACCTCGCCGGGTGCAATGGCGAATGACACACCGTGCACAACACGCTGTTCATGGTCCTTGTCGCGGTAGGTGATGGAGAGGTTCTCCACCTCCAGCACCGGCGGCGGCGCCACGGCCTGGGCGATGGTGGTCATGCGCGCCCCTTCGTCAGCGCCGCGCTGATGCGGTTGGCCGCCAGCACCACGGCCACCACGACCAGCCCGGGCACGGTGGTTAGCCACCAGGCCGTCGAGATGTAGTTGCGCCCTTCGGCGATGAGCAGGCCCCACTCGGGTGTGGGCGGCGGCGCGCCGTAGCCCAGGAAGCCGAGCGTCGATATCGACAAGATGGCCGAGCCGAACTGCAGCGCCGCCATGGCGATCACCGACGTGAGCGAGTTGGGCAGCACATGGCGCCACAGCACGGCACCAAAGCGCCCGCCGCTGCCAAAGGCCGCCTCCACGTAGTCGGAACGGCGCACGCGCACCACCTCGGACCGTGTGAGCCGCGCAAAGCTGGCCACCGACGCCACGCCCACCGCCACTGCGGCATTCAGCGTGCCGAAGCCCAGGATGATGATGATGGAGAGCGACAGCAGCAGCGACGGCACCGACAGCAGCACATCGACGGTGCGCATGATCACGTCCTCCACCCAGCCGCCGATGGACCCGGCCAGCACGCCCAGCAGCGTGCCCAGCACCAGCCCCACTGCCACCGCCAGGAATGCGCCTGACAGCGAATGCACCGCACCGAACACCAGCCGCGCATAGCCGTCGCGCCCCAGCGCATCCGTGCCCAGCCAGTGCGCAGCCGACGGCGCCTGCAGTTGCTGGCCGGCCACGCCCACCGTGGCGCTGTAGCTGGTGAAGGCACCGGGCGCGACGGCCCACAGCGCCACCAGCGCAAGAACGCCCCAGGCCAGCCACAGGCTGATGGGTGCCCTGCGCGCGCGCTGCACCAGGCGGCGGCCCCATGTGCCACTGTGCGCGCGCGGCGGCGGGGCGGCAGGGATAGGCACCGTGGGCACCACGACAGCAGCAGGCGCCGCCACGGCACGTTCAAAGCGGTGTGGAGTCGGCTGTGCGGTACCCGTGAAAGCGCCCAGGCTGGCGGTCGAAGACGTGGTGGTCATGCGGGATCTCCTCAGGTGCCCAGGCGCGAACGCAGGCGGGGGTCGAACACGGGGTAGAGCAGGTCCACCACCAGGTTGATGAACACGAAGGCCGTGGCCGAGACCACCACCACCGCCTGCAGCACAGCGGTGTCCTGGTTGCCCACGGCCTGCTGCGTGAGACTGCCCAGGCCGTTGAGGCCGAACACTGCCTCGGTCACCACGGCCCCAGCCAGCAGCTCGCCAAACAGCACGCCCGCAATCGTCAGCGTGGGCAGCACCGCGTTGCGCGCCACGTGTTTCCACAACACCCACTGGCGTGTGGCGCCCTTGGCGCGCGCCACGGCCACGAAAGGCTGGGTGAGTACCTCGTCGATGTTGCGGACCAGGATCTGCGCCAGCGGCGCGGCGATGGGGATGGCCAGCGTGAGGGTGGGCAGCACCAGGCCCTGCCACTTGCCGGGGTTGATCACCGGAATCCAACCCAGGCGGAACGACACCACTTGGATCAGCATGATCCCCAGCCAGAACACCGGCACCGAGATGAACAGCGAAGGCAGCGACTGCAGCGCCGAGCGCAGCCAGCCCCAGCGCGTGAGCTGCGAGGCAAAGGCCAGCAACACCGCCAGCAACAACGCCGCCGCAGAACCCAGCCCCGCCAGGCGCAGCGTGGGCGGCAGGTTGGTGGCCAGCCCCTGGCTCACCGGCACGCCCGCCTGTACCGAGTAACCGAAGTTGCCACTGAGGAAGCCCAGCAGCGTGTGTTGGTACTGCTGCCACACCGACGTGTCGGCCCCATAGGCCGCGCGGATGTCGGCGATCTCCTGCGGGCCCAGGCCCAGCTCGGGGTTCAGGAACTTGATCAAGATCGCATCGCCCGGCAACAGCTGGAGCAGCACGAACGACGCCGTGAAGGCGGCCCACAGCACCAGCAGGGCCTGCCCGGTGCGGTTGGCGAGGTACTTGATGAACATATCGATCATTCCTTGTGCTGCAAAGGGCGCTGGGCCTGCGAAACTGGCGCCGTCAAAAGGTCAGTGTTTTGCAGCGACCCAAGTGCCGTAGAAGCTGGGGCGGCCCACTGCCTCAAACTCCACACCCTTCACCGAAGGCGCACCCGCAAAGGCCTGCGGCTCTTCGAACACCGGGATCACATAGGCCTGGTCGATCAGGTAGTTCTGCACGTCGGCCGTGAACGCGAGCCGTTTGGCCGGATCGGTCTCGGCGGCAATGGCTTCGAGCAAGCCGTTGAGCTTCGTGTCTTCGAACGACTTGACCTTGCTGCTCACCCCACCCTTTTGCAGCAGCACGTTGCGGTTGGTGGGGTAGTAGTTGCTCTTGATCACGTCGGGGTCGGCGCGGCCCACCATGCCGGGGGCGACAGGGGTCTTTTCAGGATCGAGGCTGTCCACGGTGCGGCTGCCAGAGTCGCCCGCCAGCACGTTGAGCTTGACGCCCACCTTGGCCCACTGCTGGGCCACGAGCTGCAGGGTTTCTTTGTTCTGTGGCTGCGGCAGCGACTCGTACGCGGCCAGCACCAGCTCCTTGCCGTCCTTCTCGCGCAGGCCGTTGGCATTGAGTTTCCAGCCGGCGTCATCCAGCAATTGTTTGGCCTTGGCCTCGTCGTAACCCAGCTTGGCCGACAGGTTCACATAGCCCAGGGCCGTGGACGCGATGACCGATGTGGCCTGCGGGTAGTTGGCCGAGAACAGGGTCTGCACGATCTCCTTCGTGTTGGTGGCATGCAGCAGCGCCTGGCGCACCTTCACATCAGCCACCAGCGCGTTGTCCGGGCGAAAGACCACGCTATTGTTCACGCCGCGCGTGGAGGGCGCGTAGATGGCGAACTTCTGGTCGAGCACGCGCTTTTCGTCATAGGCCTGCACCTGGCGGATGAAGCCCGCCTGGCCCGACAGCAGCGCACCGATGCGCACGCTGTCCTCGGGCGTGACGATGAGCTTGATCTCGTCGAGGCGCGCACGGCCCTGGTGGGCGTGCTTGGCGGGGCCCCATGCGTAGTCCTTGCGGGCGGTGAGCGTGAGCTCCTTGCCCAGCGTCTCGGCCGTCACCACGAAGGGCCCGGAGCCGATGATCTTGGTCGCATCGCCCAGCTCTTCAAACGGCCGTGCCAGCGTGGCCAGCGATACCAGGCCCGAGCCGATGACGGATGTGCCCTGCAGGAAGCCGGGCGATGGCTTCTTGAAGTAGAACTTGACGGTCAGCGGGTCCACCACCTCACTGCGTTCGTAGTTGTTGATGACTTCGGACACGGGCAGCTTGAGCTCCTTGTTGCCCAGACCGTAGGTGTCGTAGTTCCTGGCCACGGCGACGGCATCCAGCGGGGTGCCGTCCGAGAAGGTCACGCCTTTCTTCAGCTTGAAGGTGTACTCGGTGGCGGTAGGGTTGACCTCCCACGACTCGGCGATCCAGGGCTGGATCTCCAGCGTCTTGGGGTCCTGGTAGGTGAGCTTGTCGGTGATCTGGTTGAGGATGCCGCCGTTCGGATAGAAGCCCCCCGCCGGTGGGTAAAGGTTGGTGTGCGCCTGCTGCTCCAGGTACACCAGCGTGCCGCCCTGCACGGGTTGGTCGGTGGCGGCACCGGTGGAAGCGGCTGGCTCGCTGGCCTGCTTGGAGCAGCCCGCCACCAGCACGCCCAGCGCCAGCGCAGACGCACCCCACACCCTCCATCCCATTGATTTCTTCAGAGAAAACACGTTCGTACCTCGTCGCCGGACCGGCATTGACAGACCATGAAACACCGGCCCCAAAGTGGGCCGATTCATGTGTATGCATGCTATCGACGCACCATCCAAACGTGCACCTATTACGTAGCATGCATATTCGGAAAACGACGAAGCAGGCCGCAGCACACAGCCCCGCCCGGCATATCTGAAACCCGCATATGCGAGCGCAGTTTTGTTTGTTTCCAGCGCGGGTGTGGCCCCGAACAATGCATGTGCGACGCCGCTTTACCCACGCCCGATGTCCGGGCGCGGAAGGCGTTGGAAAGAACATCCATGCCCCATTCGAATAGCCACCTCAACGACTACCTGGCTGAAAAGCGTGCCGCCGTGCTCGCGCGCAATGCCGCCATCGACGCAGGCACTGCACAACCGACCGCCCTGCAGGCGCGCGTGAGCGCCGAGGGCCGCAGCGGCGTGCGCCGCATCCGCATCCGCGACCACCAGGTCATCAGCGACAGCCCGCCCGACTTCGCGGGCTACAACCTGGGACCCAGCTCGCCCGAGTTGCAACTGGGCGTGCTGGGCAGCTGCGTGACACACATCTTCCTGATCCAGGCGGCCTTGCGCCAGGTGCCTTTGACGAGCCTGGAGGTGGAGGTCAGCGGTGTGATCGACCCGCGCGGCGGCAAGCCTGGGCACGAGGCCACGCCCATCTGGCCGCACCACATTGCCTACACGGTGCACATCGACTCACCCGCCAGCCGGGCCGACATCGACGCGCTGTTTCAGGCGGTCGAGCAGACCTGCCCCATCCTCAACCTGCTGCGCAACCCGCAGCACATCCACGCCGAAGTGAAGCTGGTGAACTCCGTTGCCTCCGCACCCCTACGCGCCACCACAGAGGCCGTGGCGGCCTGAACTCGACGAAAGCAACAAGGAACCCCATGGCATTGACACTCGACCACATCGTGATCGCGGTGAAGGATCTGGAGCAGACCATCACCGACTACCGCGCCCTTGGCTTTAACGTGCTGCAGGGCGGCGAGCACCCGGGCCGGCCCACCTACAACGCGCTGGTCGTGTTGGCGGATGGCGCCTACTTTGAACTCATCGCCTGGCGCAGCCCCTCGCCTGGCGACCGCTGGTGGGAGCTGCTGAACCAGCATGGGGACGGCATCGTGGACTTTGCGCTGCTGCCGACTGGGACTGCGGCCACCGTGAGCAACGCACAGGCCCGGGGCCTGGCCTACAGCGGCCCGCACGACGGAGGCCGCCTGCGGCCCGATGGCGAGCGCCTGCAATGGCAAACGGCTCGCCCGCCATCGGCCGACCTGCCGTTTCTGTGCGGAGACCTCACCCCCCGCGCGCTGCGTGTGCCAGAGGGCGACGCCCGCGTGCACCCCAACGGCGCACGCGGCGTGCTCCGCCTGTCGATTGCGGTGGAAGACCTTGATGCCAGCCTGGCCCGCTACCGCGCCTTGCTGGGTGAGGCACGGGCGGCACACATTGGCACGCCGTTGGTGTTGCCTGGCGTCGGCGCGCGGGTAGCCACCATAGCCCTGGGCACCACCACGCTGGTACTGACGCAGCCAACCCAAAGTGCTGCGCCGCACGCCGCCGGAGCGCAGCAGCTTGCCACGCGTGGCCCCGGGCCGTTTGCCGTGGTACTGGGCACCAGCTCGCCTGCAGCACAGACTGCCCCGGCATGGGGACTGGACCAGACCCACGGAGCAGCCATTGAGTTGGCGGTGGCCTGATGGCGGCTGATCCACGCACTGCCGCACCAAAAAAAAGGGGAAGTGGGCACAACATCCACTTCCCCCTTTTTTTGATCGCCACCCGGCTGGCACTGCAGCCGGTGTGGGCTCAGGCTATCGCCGTTGCGCCGCCAGCCTGCGTACCACGGTCGTGAGGCAGTCGATTTCGTCAAACGTGTTGTAGAACGCCAGCGACGGCCGCACCGTGGTCTCCACGCCAAAGCGGCGCAGGATGGGCTGCGCGCAGTGGTGGCCCGTGCGCACCGCAATGCCCTCCTGGTTGAGCGCCTTGCCGACCTCTTCCGTGGTGTAGCCCGCGAGAACGAAGGACATCACGCTGGCCTTGTGCGCCGCCGTGCCGATCAGGCGCACACCCGGAATGGCGCCCAGCTGCTGCATGCCATACACCAGCAGGTCATGCTCGTACTGCGCAATGTTCTCGATGCCCACGCGGTTCACGTAGTCGATGGCGGCACCCAGGCCCACGGCGTCGGCGATGTTGCCGGTGCCGGCCTCGAACTTGTTGGGGATGGGCTGGAACACCGTCTTCTCGAAGGTCACGTCGGCAATCATGTTGCCGCCGCCCTGCCAGGGGGGCATGTCTTCCAGCACCTCGCGCTTGCCCCAGACCACGCCAATGCCGGTGGGCCCGAACACCTTGTGGCCCGAGAACACGAAGAAGTCGGCACCGATGTCCTGCACGTCCACCCGCATGTGCGAGATGGACTGCGCGCCATCGACCAGCGCCTTGGCCCCTGCGCGGTGCGCCAGGGCCACGATCTCCTTCACGGGCACCACCGTGCCGAGCGCGTTCGACACCTGCGTGACGGACACGATCTTGGTGCGGTCGTTCAGGAGCTTCTGGTATTCATCCAGCAGCACCTGGCCCGAGTCGTCCACCGGGATCACGCGCAGCCTGGCGCCCTTGGCCGCCGCAAGCTGCTGCCAGGGCACGATGTTGGCGTGGTGCTCCAGATGGCTGACGATGATCTCGTCGCCCTCGCCAATGTGTTGCGCCCCCCAGCTCTTGGCCACAAGGTTGATGGCCTCGGTGGTGCCGCGCACAAAAATCACCTCGTTCACATCGGGCGCGTTGATGAAGTTCTTCACGCGCTGGCGGGCGCCTTCGTAGGCGTCCGTGGCACGTGCAGCCAGCTCATGGGCGGCGCGGTGGATGTTCGAGTTCTCGTGCTCGTAAAAGTAGCTGATGCGGTCGATGACCGCCCGGGGCTTGTGCGTGGTGGCCGCGTTGTCGAACCACACCAGCTGCCGGCCATTCACGCGCTCGGAGAGCACGGGAAAGTCGCGGCGGATGGCATGCACGTCAAACGGCGGATGCTGCCCCTGCCCCGCCAGCGGCACCGTGGCGTGCGGCGCGGGCTTGGCCGGGGTGACATAGCCGCTGGGCAACACCACCGCATCGGCAAAGTAGAACTGCGGTGCAGTGCCAGGAGACGTCTGCGCCAAAGGTGCGGACGAGGGCGCTGGTGTGCCGCGCAGGTCCACCCCTTGCAGGTTAGCAAACGGCTGGCGGGCCAGTTCGTCGCTGACACGCGTGGGGCCCAGCGCATTGCCTGGTGTGCCGCTTTGGCCACCGGGCGATGGCTGCCCGTGCTGCGGCGACAGGAAGTAGAACGGCGATACACCCGCTGCAGGGTGGCTGCCAGCAGATGCACCGCTGGCACCCGCCGCCTCGGGCACACCCAGCACGCCACTGCCAAAGCGGGGCTCATAGCCTGGCACGGCAGTGACCACGGTGTCGGGCACGCCATTGGCGGCGGTGGCGTGGGGCAGCAGGGCGGGTGCGCGGTTCGCCAGCGACAACACGGGCGTGGGCGAGCCCGGCACCACGTTGGCGCCCGGCACCTGCCCTTGCGGGAACGGCGTGCCCGGCACGCTGGGCCCAAAGCCCGCCGGGCTGGCCAGCGGCGAGCCCGCAGGCGCGATGTTGACCGGCGCCTGCACACCGGCCGGGCTTGGCGATGCCTGGGCAAAGCTCGGGACTGTGGCCGGTGATGTGGAGGGGTTGCTGGAGGGCAGCCGCGGCGTCTCGCCCGGCCGGGCCGAGAAAAACGCCGTGGCCATCTGTGCCAGCAGCGCCGGGCTGATCGGCGCCTCGGGTGCGTCGGGCACGCCCGCTGAGGTGGAAGGGATGTTGCTCACCGCAGATTACTTGTAGGTGTCAGGGTAGTCGTGGTACTTGTTGACCTCGACGTCATCCAGCACCGCCAGTGCGTCGCTGGTCAGCACCGCCAGCGAGCAGTACAGCGAGATCAGGTACGACGCGATCGCGTGGTTGTTGATGCCCATGAAACGCACCGACAGGCCGGGGCCCTGCTCGCCCGGCAGGCCCGGCTGAAACAGGCCCACCACACCCTGGCGCTTGTCGCCCACGCGCAGCAGCAGGATCTTGCTCTTGCCATCGGCCACGGGCACCTTGTCCGAAGGGATCAGCGGAATACCGCGCCAGGTGATGAACTGCGAGCCAAACAGGCTCACGGTGGGTGGTGGTGTGCCACGGCGGGTGGCTTCGCGCCCGAAAGCGGCAATGGCCAGCGGGTGCGCCAGGAAAAACGCGGGCTCTTTCCAGACCTTGGTCAGCAGTTCGTCCAGATCGTCCGGCGTGGGTGCGCCGGTAAGCGGGAAGATGCGCTGCTCTTCCGTCACCTGCGCCAGCAGGCCGTAGTCGGGGTGGTTGATGAGTTCGCTTTCCTGGTTTTCCTTGATCGTCTCGATCGTCAGGCGCAGCTGTTCCTTGATCTGGTCGTGGGGGCTGCTGTACAGGTCCGACACGCGGGTGTGCACGTCAAGCACGGTGCTCACGGCATTCAGGTGGTACTCGCGCGGGGTTTCTTCGTAGTCCACAAAGGTGCGCGGGAGCTGGTTCTCCGACTCTTTAGCGGTGCACGCCACCTTGATGGCTTCAGGGTTCTTGACCTTGTTGAGGCGGTAGATGCCCGCCTCTACCGGCACCCACTGCAGCAGGTGGGTCAGCCAGCGTGGGCTGATGGTCTCCAGCTGGGGGACGGTCTTGGTTGCATTGGCTAGTTGCCGTGCGGCGCTATCGCCGAGTGCGGTCGTGCCGCCCACTGTTGCCGACATAGTGAAACTCCCTGGGGTAAAAATCAGTGATGAAAAATGGAATGGGCGCAGTGTCCCGTGGCAGGGTGGGCCGCCTCAACAGGCTATAGCCGCCAACTCGATGCCACGCACCAGCTGGGCACGCTGAACAGCCTCGCCCCGCACCACCAGGCCCGAAGCCGCCACGCCCAGCGCACCGGCCAGCTTCTCAACGGTGGCCAGCGAGGCAATCACGCTGCCCCGCTCGATCTCGCCCACATAGGAGCGGTTGAGGTCGGAGTGTTCCGCCAGGCGCTCCTGCGACCAGCCCCGGGCCTCGCGCGACTGGCGCACTGCGATGCCAAAACCCTGGACCAGCGTGCTCATAGCGCAGCCCCCGCCAGCACGGAGGCAAAACGGCCCGACTCCAGTGAGCTGGCCTGGGTGACATTGCCGCCGGCCGGCACGTCGTGCGTGAGCCAGACGTTGCCGCCGATGACGGCGCCCCGGCCCAGCGTGACGCGGCCCAGGATGGTGGCCCCTGCATAGATCACCACGTCGTCTTCCACCACCGGGTGACGCGGCAAGCCCTTTTGCAGGTGGCCTTCGGCATCGGTGGGAAAACGCTTGGCGCCCAGCGTGACCGCCTGGTAGACCCGCACGCGCTGGCCAATGACGGCGGTCTCGCCAATCACCACACCCGTGCCGTGGTCGATGAAAAAGCCCGCGCCAATCTGCGCGCCGGGGTGGATGTCAATGCCGGTTTCGCTGTGCGCCAGCTCGGCCACGATGCGCGCCAGCAGCGGCAAGCCCAGCTGGTACAGCCGGTGCGCTAGCCGGTGGTGGATCATGGCCAGGATGCCGGGGTAGCACAGCAGCACTTCGTCCACACTGCGGGCCGCAGGGTCGCCCTGGTAGGCCGCCAGCACATCACTGTCGAGCAGGCGGCGGATGGCGGGCAGCGACTGCGCAAACGCCTGGGCCGAGCGGCGCGCCTGCGCTTCCACATCCGATCCATCCAGCGCCTGGCGGCGGGCGCTGTAGCGCAGCTCCAGACCGATCTGTACATGCAGCGCATGCAAGGCGCTGTCCAGCGTGTGGGCCACGTAGAAGTCTTCGCTCTCCTGGCGCAGGTCGTAAGGGCCCAGCCGCATGGGAAAAAGCGCGCCTTTGAGCTGGTGCACCACCTGGGCCAGCGCGTCGCGCGAGGGGAACTCGCGTTCGCCCGCATCCTGCACGCGGTTGTGCGCATCGCGCCACTCGCGCCGGGCCGCGCTCAACGACTGCGCGATCTGTTCAATGTCAAAAAGGGCCATGGGTTTCACACCGGTCGAACCGGTTCATCCAGTCTGCAAAGTTCGGGAGGTCCGCGCGCCGCTCTTCAGTCCTGCACCCACGGCAGGTTGTGAAAGCGCCATCCATCGCCACCGCCGCGGTGCTGCTGGGCATCGATCTCTCCTTCGAAGCCTTCGAGCACGTTGAACACATGGCGAAACCCCGCTGCTGCTGCTGCCTCGGCCGCCAGCACCGAACGCTTGCCGCTGCGGCACAGCAGCAGCGCCACGGCATCTTTGCCGCCGTCCTTGGCCAGCCTGGCTTCCAGCTCGCGCACAAAACGCGGGTTGCGCGTGAGCGCCGTGCCCGTCGCCCAGGCCACATGCTGGCTGCCGGGCACATGGCCCACAAACTTGCGCTCTTCGGCCGAACGCACGTCCACCAGTACGGCCTGGCCCGACTGCACCAGCGCCCACGCTACGGCCGGGCGCACGCCACCAGCGTAGTTCAGCCCCTGGGCAGCGGCATCTGCGCGGGCAGCCTCCAGGGCTTCGGGCAAGGTGATCTCATGGGCATCGGCGGACATGGACAGGGTCTCCTGGAACGTGCGGGTAAAGCGGTTTTGGATGGGGATAGCCACCAATCTATGCCGTGGTCAGCCAAAACCAAACGAATAAAAATCGTTTTCTTTACAACCAAATCATCTGACGGCAGGTGCAAAGACCGAAAGAAGGAGACCAGGCGTGCCGCGCGCCCTGTGGAGCAAGGGCTCGCCTGCATGGGGCTTGCGCCTCCCGCACGGAGCCAGGGGAGCAAAAAGCGCCGAGGCGGCGCACGCCCCACCAGGGCGTGCGGGCAAGGGGTCTTGGAGGTACGGGGTGCCCGTCAGCGAGGGCTGCGGACTGGGGGCCTGGGCTGGCGCGTGGATGCGATCACGCACAGAGCCCGCGAGCGTGGGCCGTGTGCACGCCCCGCTCACAAGCGAGAAAGAGCGGGGCCGATGCCGGCCACGCCAGCCAGAGAATCACCGGCTTGCGCCAGCAGTTAAAGGTGGCTTATCCCGATGCACGGCCGTTTGCGCTGCGGACCGATGCCGCGCCGATGGCAAGGCTCCGCAACGAGCGTGCCCTTGAGGAAAGCGTTTGCGCCTGCAGCAGCTACGCACAGTGCGTGGCGTGCAGGCGCAGAGATGGCAGGGCGCTCAGGACGGCCGCTTCATCTGGCAGGACGTCGGCTGGGCGCTGATGTAGTTGTCCCACGCCACTTCGGAGCGGAAGCCGTAGCCGGTTTTCTCCGCGTCGTACTTCACGCCCTTGCTGCCCTGTTTGGCCCAGATGCCCAGGTACAGCGGGGCTTCAAGCTGGTGGTCGGTTTTGCGCATGCGCACCTCGCCCATGGGGCTCTTGTAGGTCATGCCTTCCAGCGCCAGGGCCACCTTCTTGGCGTCCGTGGACTGGGCCTTGCGCATGGCTTCGCGCAGCATGTGCACGCTGTTCCAGTGGGCGGCAAACACAAAGTCTTCACCGGTCTTCTTCTTGTAGTCCACGTAGATCTTTTCGAGCTCGGGGGTGGGGGCGTTGTGCACCCAGTTCCAGATAACCCCGACCTTACCCTCGCCCCAGGGCCCGATCTGCGCGGGCGTGCCGGGGTTGTTGGCATTGAGCGTGAAGTAGTTAATGTTCAGGCCATAGTCGCGCGAGGACTTGAACAGCAGTGTGAGGTCGCTGCCCCAGTTGGAGGTGATGACGGTGTCGGCCTTGGTGGCGGCAATCTTGGCCACGTACGAGGCGAAGTCACGCGTCTGGGCGATGGGGATGAAGTCATCGCCCACAACCTCGATGTCAGGCCGCTTGCGCGCCAGGTATTCCTTGGCAGCCTTGGAGACCTGGCGGCCGTGGGTGTAGTCCTGGTTGAGCAGGTACACGCGCTTCACGTCCTTGCGGCCTTGCAGGTAGGTGGTCAGCGCCTCCATCTTCATCTCGCTCGACGGATAGAAGCGAAAGTGCCAGAAGCTGCAGCGCTCGTTGGTGAGCTGCGGGTCCATGGCGGCGTAGTTGAGGTACACGGTCGCGCGCTCGGGGTCGCGCTCGGCGAGCTTGTTCAGCGCATCCACCAGCGCCAGCGCCACGCCCGAGCCACCGCCCTGGGTGATGTAGCGCACGCCCCGGTCGGTGGCAGCCTTCAGGGCGTTCAGGCTCTCCTGCGGCGTGCCCTTGTTGTCAAAGTCCATCACCTCGAACTTGGGCTCATTGGGCCCGGCCTTGGCGTTGACCTGCGCCACCACCTCGCGCAGCTGGTTGAGCGAGCTTTGGCCGGTGAGCGCAAACGGACCGGACAGCAGGTCGATGAAGCCGATCTTCACCGTCTCGGCAGCCCCGGCGTGCGCAGCCATCACCAGCGCTGCGGCGCATGCGCCGGCCTTGAGCCATTGATGAGGCCATTTCCTGGGAACCATGTTCATGTGTGTCTCCGTGGGGTGGTGGGTAGAAACTGCGTCAATGCAGGGCGATGTCAGTCGCCGCCGAACACCGAGCCATGGTGTTGCCGCAGCTCGTTTTTCTGGACCTTGCCGGTGCCGCCCAGCGGCAGGCTTTCGACAAACAGCACTTCGTCGGGCAGCCACCACTTGGCAACACGCTCTGCGAGGAAGTCCAGGATCTGCGCCTTGTCGAGTGACTGGCCGGGCTTGCGCACGATGAAGAGCAGCGGGCGCTCGTCCCATCGGGGGTGCTTGACGCCGATGACAGCGGCCATGGCCACCGCCGGATGCGCCACGGCGGCGTTCTCCAGATCGATGGAGCTGATCCACTCGCCGCCCGACTTGATCACGTCCTTGGTGCGGTCGCGAATCTGCACCACGCCCTGGGGGCTGATGGTGGCGATGTCGCCGGTGGGGAACCAGCCATCGGCCAGCGCCGAACGCTCGGCCTTGTGGTACCGGTCCACGATCCACTGGCCGCGCACCATCAGCTCGCCCTGCGCCACCCCATCGCGCGGCAGGCGGGCGCCGTTTTCGTCCACCAGCTTGAGCTCGATGCCGAACACCGACTTGCCCTGCTTGGCGACCAGCGCGTGGCGCTCCTCGGGCGGCAGTTCGGCATCGGCCGCGCCCAGCACGCTCATGGTGGCAATCGCCGTGGTCTCGGTCATGCCCCAGCCATGGCGCACCTCCACGTCGTACAGGTCGTTGAACTTGGCGATCAGCGCCTTGGGCATGGCAGAGCCCCCCACGCCCGTGCGCCGCATGGTGGTAAAGCGCAGCCCGTGCTGCTCCACATGCTGGATGAGGCCCATCCAGATGGTGGGCACACCCGCGCTGACGGTGACGCGCTCGGTCTCCATCAGCTCGTACAGGCTGGCGGCGTCCAGGCGTGGGCCGGGCAGCACCAGCTTGGCCCCCCCAATCAGGGCCGCATAGGGCAGGCACCAGGCGTTGATGTGGAACATGGGCACCACGGGCAGGATGGTCTCCCGCGCGCTGATGCTGAGTACCCCCGGCATGCAGGCCGACAGGGCGCTGAGCGCCAGCGCCCGGTGCGAATACAGCACGCCCTTGGGGTTGCCGGTGGTGCCCGAGGTGTAGCACAGCGCTGCGCCGGTCTTTTCATCACATTCGGGCCACTCAAAGCGGTCATGCTGGCCGGCCACCAGGGTCTCGTAGGCCTCGACCCCGGGCACCCCTTGCAGGTCGATGCTGCCCAGCGTGTCGGCATCACACAAGGCCACCCAGTGCCGCACGCGGGGGCACGACGCCGCGATGGCGCGCACCAGCGGTGCAAAGGTGGTGTCAAACAGCACCACCTCGTCGTCGGCGTGGTTGACGATGTAGGCCAGCTGCTCGGGGTGCAGGCGCGGGTTGCAGGTGTGCATGACCATGCCGCTGCCGGACACGGCGTAGTACGCCTCCAGGTGGCGGTGGTTGTTCCAGGCCAGCGACCCCACCACGCTGCCAGGGCGCAGGCCCAGCGCCTGCAATGCTTTGGCCAGCTGCCGGGCGCGCCGGGCCATGTCGGCAAAGCGGTAGCGGTGCAGGCTGCCATTGGTGTCGCGCGAGACGATCTGCTGGTCGCCGTACTGGTTCTCACCGTGCTCGAGGATGGCCGAGACCAGTAACGGCCGATCCATCATGCTGCCGGGCTGCTGCATTGCTGTCGTCTCCTTGTGGTGTGCGCGGTGCTGCATCGCGGCATCCGTGGGATGCCGGTGCAGAGCCCTCTTTGCCGGGGCTGGCGCATCGTCGCAAACAACGCGGGGCGTGCTTGTCGTGTACGCGACTCAGCCAAGCAATCCGAAAAGGACATGCCCGCCCCGTCGATTTGGCGGCTATCGGCTGGCTCCACGGTGATCACTTTCCCAAACTATGCAACCGCAACCCGAGCTTGGTCGTATTCGGAAAAGGCTGTTGGAGCAACTTTTATCTTCAAAACTTCGCAGCCCTGCACATGCGGCACCACGCTAAGAACCACTTGCAGAAGAAGTAAGTGTTCAGAACATTCCGCACGGTAAAGTTGCTTCGCAGGTTTATGGGATTTAGCCAGTTGGGGCCGCTAAATGCAGAAGGGGACGCGATGAGCCGAAAGAGTTTGGAAAAGTATTCAGGACAACGCAATAAAGAAAAGCGTGAGCTATTCGGTCCATACCAACTTCGCGTAATTGAAGACCTATACAAGCGCCGGTTCTTTGAGCACTTCGGCAATCGCTGCTTCAAGTGCGGAATGCTGGAGAAGGCAAGACAGGAAATCGGCGCTCCTCCCAACCTTTGTATGGACCATCATCTTCCAATGGCTCTTGGCGGGCACCTAGCTCCAGGCAACCTTGTGTCCTTATGCCGAAAATGCAATGGACTAAAGCTCGACAGAGATCCGGCTGACTTCTACACGCAAGAGGAATTGGAGCGCCTCCAGCCGCTACTCGACTCTCAAAAGCGCCTCTTCGCCTTTTCCTTTGACTGGGACCAGTGGACTCACGACAGAGAAACTTACCTACTCGCTGTCGGCGTAGATCAAGACGTCGTGCACGCGGCGCTTCATGACGAGGACTTTGTTGGATATGTAGGCAAAGAAGAGAAGCAGATTGGGATCACCATCACCATCGATGACGCGTTACTCCAGCAGATTCTCGACAACAGGCCGCAATGAAGATATCAAGCAAACGCCAAGGTTCGGTTCTGCCAACGCCTTTTTAGACAAGTTCAGGCCGACAGGTCGCGTGGCACTGCAAAGATCTCTCTTACAACCTCAGCCCCGCAAACAGCACCTCCACCCGCTTCACCACCCCCTCGTCCATCCGCATCGGCCTCCCCCACTCCCGCTGCGTCTCGCCCGGCCATTTATTCGTCGCATCCATCCCCATCTTGCTGCCCAGGCCGCTCACGGGCGAGGCGAAGTCCAGGTAGTCGATGGGCGTGTGCTCCACCAGCAGGGTGTCGCGCGCCGGGTCCATGCGGGTGGTAATGGCCCAGATCACGTCTTTCCAATCCCGCACGTCCACGTCGTCGTCCACCACCACGATAAATTTCGTATACATGAACTGGCGCAGGTGGCTCCACACGCCCATCATCACGCGCCGCGCGTGGCCTGCGTAGGCCTTGCGGATGCTGACCACCGCTAGCCGATAGCTGCAGCCTTCGGGCGGCAGGTAGAAGTCCACGATCTCGGGGAACTGCTTTTGCAGGAGCGGGATGAACAGCTCGTTCATCGCCAGGCCCAGCACGGCGGGTTCGTCGGGCGGCTTGCCGGTGTAGGTGCTGTGGTAGATCGCGTCCTTGCACAGCGTGATTCGGTCCACCGTGAGCACGGGGAACTCGGCGCATTCGTTGTAGTAGCCGGTGTGGTCGCCGTAAGGACCTTCCAGCGCATGCTGCCAGCCGCTCGGGTGATGGGCATCGGGCTGGATGTGGCCTTCGAGCACGACCTCGGCGGTGGCGGGCACTTGCAGCGGCACGCCCAGCGCGGGCGTGACTTCGGTGCGCGCACCGCGCAGCAGACCTGCGAACTGGTACTCACTCAAGCTGTCGGGCACGGGCGTGACGGCGCCCAGTAGCGTGGCCGGGTCGGCCCCCAGCGCCACGGCCACGGGGTAGGGCTGGCCGGGGTGGGCGGCGCAGTGGTCGGCAAAGTCCAGCGCGCCGCCCCGGTGGGCCAGCCAGCGCACGATGACCTGGTTGCGCGAGAGCACCTGCTGGCGGTAGATGCCCAGGTTCTGCCGCGCCTTGCGCGGGCCACGCGTGATGGTCAGACCCCAGGTGATGAGCGGGGCCACGTCGCCGGGCCAGCAGTGCTGCACGGGCAGGCGGGCCAGATCGACATCGGGCCCTTCCCACACCTCCTGCTGGCAGGGTGCGCCGCGCGCCACGGTGTGCGGCGCCATGTTCCAAAGGGTCTTGAGCAGCTGGCCCATGCCCAGCATGTCCTTGAAGCCTTTCGGCGCCTCGGGCTCCTTGAGGGTGGCCAGCAGTTCGCCCAGGGCGCGCACACCGCGCAGGTCTGCCACACCCATGGCGCGGGCCACGCGGTCTGTGGTGCCAAACAGGTTGGTGAGCACCGGCATGCGGTGGCCCGTGGGCTGGGCGAACAACAGCGCCGGGCCGCCTGCGCGCAGCACGCGGTCGCTGAGCGCAGTCATCTCCAGGTGGGGCGAGACGGGCTCCGCCACGCGACGCAGGTCGCCCGTGGCTTCGAGCTGGGCCATGAAGTCGCGCAGGTCGCTGTAGGCCATGTCAGGTTCAGGATTTGAATGAAATCGCCCGGTAGCGCATGTATTGATTGCGCTAGCAGCTATAAATTAAGGAGCATTGAGCTCCAGGCCCTGCCACCGAGGCGCCAGGGCGTGCGGCACATCCATGAGGTCGAGCACGCGCGCCACGCTGTAGTCCACCACCTCGCCCACGGTCTGCGGGCGCAGGTAGAAGGCGGGCAGCGGCGGGCAGATGATGCCGCCCATCTCGGTCACGGCCACCATGTTGCGCAGGTGCGTGAGGTGCAGGGGCGACTCGCGCACCATCAGCACCAGGCGGCGGCGCTCCTTGAGGGCCACGTCGGCCGCGCGCGTGAGCAGGTTGTCGGCCAGCCCATGCGCTATGGCAGACAGCGTGCGCATGGAGCAGGGCGCGACCACCATGGCATGGCACTGGAACGAGCCGCTGGCGATGGCCGCGCCCACGTTGGCCACGTCGTGCACGCGGTGGGCCAGGGCCTCGACGGCGGGGCGGTCCATGTCCAGCTCGTGCTGCAGGTTGCGCCAGCCGGCGTCGGAGACGACCAGGTGGGTCTCGATGCCGCTTTGGCCCTGCAGCACCTGCAGCAGGCGCGCGCCGTACACGGCGCCGCTGGCGCCCGAGATCGCGACGATGAGGCGGCGGGTGTGGGCAGCATCAGCCATGCGAGGGCTCCACCACAGAAGGGCGCCGCAGGGGTTGGGTCTGCTGGTCGGCCTCCACCTGCTCCAACACCAGCGTGGCCTGCACGGGGTCAAAGTCTTCGTGCGTGCGCTTTTTCACACCGTACTGCTGCAGCTGGTAATGCCGGTCGGCTGCGATGCCGTGGCGCGCGAGCGTGCTTTTGACGCAGACCAGCGGGCAGCCGTCGAGCGCGATGATGGGCCGGCCCGAGCGCACGGTCTTCATCAGGTGCGGCACGTCGCCGCCCACCCCCGCGATGCACGACATCTCGGCCACGCCGCGCCGGTCGAGCTGGAGCGCCACGTGGTTGGCCAGCTGCGCGGCGCTGGAGCAGCCGGAGCAGGAATAGACCAAGGGGTGGTTCTGGGGATGGGTGTCGGTGGTCATGCTCACTCTCCGTTGCGTGGAGTGGGGTCCAGGCGGCGGCGCAGGTGGCCCAGCACCTGGCGCGGCGCCAGCTTGTGCACCCACTGGCGCGGGTCCAGCACGGGCAGCTCGATCGCATCGAGCGCGTTCTTCACCACCAGGCCCAGTTCGGTGTCGCCCTCCATCGACAGGCGGCGGCTGAAGAACAGCGTGTCGGGGTCTTGCTGGCGCTGGGCCAGCAGCAAAAAATCATGGGCTGTAGCGCTCAGCGTGACATCGGCCACCTGCGGCGGCACCAGCGGTGCATGGGGGGCGAAGCGCTGGCCCGTCCAGGCAAAGTCGAACGCCACGCGCGCATCGCGCACCTGCACCCGCATCTTCTTGTGCAGCAGCACCTGGCCCACGTCCGCAGGCAGGTGCCGCGCCAGCGCCAGGTTGAGCGCGGTTACCAGCAGCTGCGAGCCAGGGTAGGCGGGCAGGCGCGCCAGCACAGCGCCCACGGGCGCAGGAACGACCAGGGGGAAAGGAAGGGGAGAAGCCGCCATGAGACAGAAGGGCCCTCAGGCCACGTAGAAAAACACGGTGAAAAAGTGGCAGACGCTGCCGCCCAGCACAAACAGGTGCCACAGCCCGTGGCCGTGGCGCACGCGGTGGTCCAGCGCATAGAAGACGATGCCCAGCGTGTAGCAGGCCCCACCCGCCAGCAACCAGGCAAACCCAGCTGGCGTAAGCGCCTGCCACAGCGGCACCACGGCCACCAGCGCCAGCCAGCCCATGAGCACATAAATGACCAGCGACAGCACGCGTGCACCCCGAGCCCACCAGATCTCCTGCGCAATGCCCACCAGGGCCAGCCCCCACACCACGCCCAGCAGCGACCAACCCCAGGCGCCGCGCAGCGACACCAGCGCAAACGGCGTGTAGCTGCCCGCAATCAGCAGGTAGATGCTGCAGTGGTCCAGCTTTTGCAGCACGGCCTTGATGGTGCGCCTGCGCACGCTGTGGTACGCGGTGGAGGCCGCGTACAGCGACACCAGCATGGCGCCGTAGATGCTGAACGCCACCACCTTCCACGGGTCGCCCAGGCGCGCCGCGAGGGTGATGAGCACGGCCGTGCCTGCCGTGGCGAGCAGGGCACCCACCAGGTGGCTGATGCTGTTGAAACGTTCTCCGGGGTACATGGTGATCTGCCTTGTGGTTACGGGTGCATGGAGGGCTGAGCGGCTGCACCGCCCGCCGCGCCGTGCATCCCCTGCTCCAGCCCCGGGCGCCCGAACCAGTAGCCGTTGCAGGGCAGATCGGGCATGAAGGGCTGCATGCGCTCCACAAAGTCGGGGGTCTTTTCAGCAGTCTCTTGCGCAAGCACTGCGCGGCGGGCTTCGTCAAACGCGGCGATCACCTGCGCCATGTGCTGCGCCTGCGGGCTCAGCCGCACCACGTCCACGCCCTGGGCCTGCATCGTCGCCAGTTCGTTGGCCAGGTTGTAGACGCGCGCCGATTGCGTTTGTGTGCCGTTGAGCACCAGAAAACCCTCGCCCTCGCGCGTGCGCAGCGGCAGGCCGTCGGCGTGTTGCAGGCAGCTGAACTGGCAGTCGTCCTTGGGCAGGTTGCGGTGGCGGGCGGTGAAGCAGCGCGCCGAATAGGCCAGGGGCATGCGGCCGTAGGCAAACACCTCGGTCTCGATGCCTGCGGGCCGCTGCGCCAGCACAGCAGCGAGCGCGTCCTGCGACATCTCCAGCGGCATCACCCAGCGCGTGGCGCCCCGTTGCGCCATCCATTGCAACGAGGGCGCGTTGTACAGGTTCAGGTGCGGCCCGGCCACAAAGGCCTGCGGCCCGGCGGGTACACGCGCAAGGCAGCTCACCGCCCCCATGTCATTGGCCTCGACCAGAAATTCGCCATTGCCCGTGATCTTGTGCATCACGCCCACGTCGGCGCTGGACTCGATGAGCACCTGGCTGGACAAGACCGCTTCCTTGCCCGCGTCCCGCAGCATGCGCGCCAGCGCCAGCCAATCGGCCAGGCGCAGCTCATGGCGGCGCGAGCACACCGTCTCGCCCAGGTACACCACATCCACGGGCGTGGCGGCCATGGCCTCGTAGAACGCGAACACAGTGTCGCGGGGCCAGTAGTACAGCAGCGGGCCGAGAGAGAGTTTCATGGAGCGGTCTCCGGGGGTTTGATCGTGGGATCCAGACGCTAGTAGCGGCTCACAAACCTCAGCGAAGCGGTTCTGGCTAGGCGCTGCGTCGCAGGCAGTACGGCCAGTACGACAAGACGCGGCAACGACGCCAGAAGAGGTTTGTGAGTCGCTCATCATTTCCAGGGGCGGTGGTAGGCGCCTAGCGTGTGCTGCTGGCCTTCTGCCACCTGGTCCAGGCTGGCCATCCAGCGCGTCTTGGGCGCATAGCGGTGCGGGTAGGCCAGGCACTGGTCCATGGCCTCGCGCCAGACCTGGGTGACCTGCGCCACATAGGCCGGGCTGCGCTGGCGGCCTTCGATCTTGATGGCGCGCACGCCCATCTTCAGCAGCTGGGGCAGCAGCTCCAGCGTGTTGAGGCTGGTGGGCTCTTCGATGGCGTAGTAGTTCTCGTCGTCCCCCACGTCAAAGCGGCCCTTGCACAGCGTGGGGTAGCCCGCGTTTTCGCCGGGCGCATAGCGGTCGATGAGCACACCGTTCAGGCGCGACTCGCGGCCCTGCGGCGTCTCCATCCAGCGCACGGCCTTCGGGGGTGAACACACGCCGTGCGTGTTGGGCGATTCGCCGGTCACGTACGACGACAGCGCGCAGCGCCCCTCGACCATCACACACAGGCTGCCAAAGCCAAACACCTCGATCTCGACCTGGGTGCGGTCGATGACCTGGCGCACCTGCTCCATCGACAGCACGCGTGGCAGCACGGCACGCACGATGCCGAACTGCTCGCGGTAGAAGTTGATGGCCTCGTAGTTGGTGGCCGAGCCCTGCACCGACAGGTGCAACCGCAGCCGGGGGTGGTGCTGCACTGCGTACTGCATGAGGCCGGGGTCGGCCAGGATGACGGCGTCCACCCCCAGGTCCACCGCCTTGTCCAGCGCGCTGCGCCAGGGCCCGGGGTTGGCGGCCTGCGGATAGGTGTTGAGTGCCATGAAGACCTTGCAGCCGCGCGCGTGGGCGTAGCCAATGCCCTGGGCAATGGCTGCCTCGTCAAAGTTGAGGCCCGCAAAGTTGCGCGCATTGGTGGCGTCGCGCAAGCCCAGGTAGACGCAGTTGGCGCCATGGTCCACGGCGGCCTTGAGGGCAGGCAGGCTGCCTGCGGGGCAAACCAGTTCCATGGCAGGGCTCGCTGCCTCGGGCAAGGCAGCGGCCGTCGATTTCAAGGGGTCCATCACAAGCATTCAAACGCTGGCCCCGGTGGGGAGCCACAGCACTGGGCGCCACCATACGGGGGGCTCTCCGCGCATCCGCTGATCTTCATCAACGGCAGTGCACAATGCCGGAGCAAAGCAGTCGGGTTTTGATGTGCTCCAGCCTTCCCGGCGTTCCACACCGCCCACCGGCCTTGACTTTCATCCAGTGCCCTGCGTGGGACATCCATTTCATAAAGACGCCAAAAGGCGCCCTCTGCCGTGAACAAGAACCTGTGGTTGCTGGCCCTGTGCCAAGGCCTTTTCCTGACCAACAACGTCGTCTTCATCGCCATCAACGGGCTGGTGGGGCTGCAGCTCGCGCCCTTTGGCTGGATGGCCACACTGCCGGTGATGGGCTATGTGGTGGGCGGTGCGCTGTCCACGCCCCTGGTGGCCAGGACGCAAATGCGCTGGGGCCGCAAGGTGTCGTTCCAGATCGGGCTGGCCGTGGCCGTGGTGTCGGCCGCGCTGTGTGCCTGGGCCGCGTTCAGCGCCAGCTTCTGGCTGCTGTGCACGGCCACGGTGGTGGCGGGCTACTACAGCGCCAACGGTGGCCTGTACCGCTTTGCCGCCGCCGAACTGGCCAAGCCGGACTACCGCGAAAAGGCCGTCTCGCTGGTGCTGGCCGGTGGCCTGCTGGGCGCCGTGGCAGGTCCCAACCTGGCCAGTGCCACGCGCACGCTGTTCCCGGTGCCGTTTGCGGGCGCCTACATCGCCCTGATCGGCGTGGCGCTGTTGTCCATGCTGTGTATGGCGGCGATCCGCTTCGAGGCGCAGCCCGTGGTGCTGAATGCGGCGGGGCAGCGCGAGCAGGGGCGCCCGCTCAAGGTGCTGATGCGTCAGCCTGCGTTCATTGTGGCCATTGTGGGCGCCGCGCTGGGCTATGGCGTGATGAACCTGCTGATGGCCGCCACACCGCTGGCCATGCAGGTGTGCGGCTTTGACTTTGATGCCTCGGCACTGGTGCTGGAGTGGCATGTGATCGGCATGTTCGCGCCCGGCTTTGTCACCGGCCACCTCATCAAGCGCTTTGGCGTGCTGCCCATCATGGGCACGGGGGTGTTGCTCAACCTGGCGTGCGTGGCGGTGGCGCTGATGGGCGTGGAGCTGCACCACTTCGGCATTGCGCTGTTCTTCCTGGGCGTGGGTTGGAACTTCCTGTTCACGGGCTCCACCACGCTGGCCATGACGGCCTACCGGCCGGAGGAGAAGGACCGCGCACAGGCGGCCATCAACTTCTGCGTGTACGCCACGCTGGCGCTGAGCGCGTTCTCGTCGGGTGTGCTGGTCACCACACAGGGCTGGACGCTGCTGAACGCCGGTTCGCTGGTGCCGATTGTGGTGACGGGGCTGGCGCTGGCCTGGCTGGGCCTGCAACGCCAGCGCGTTTCAAGCGGTGCCTGAAGCGCGGTCGGCCACAGCACCTTCGGCCTGCGCCGTGGTGCGCAGCCACTGTGCAAAGGCCGCCACCGCAGGGTCTTCCAGCCGCCCCGGCGCCACGAACAGGCTGTAGCCCCGCGCACCGCTGTCGTGGTGCGGGTGGGCCAGCACCAACTCGCCCGATTGCAGTTCGCGCTCCACAAAATAACGCGGCACCAGGCCTAGCCCCAAGTCGGCGCGCACCGCCTCCACCAGCATCGAGAACAGATCAAAACGGTGGCCACCCAGGGTGTGGGCCGGCACGCGCGTGATGCCTGCACGGCCCAGCCAGTCGTCCCACGCACCCAGGCGGGAGCTGAGCTGCAGCAGCGGCACGGCGCGGAAGTCGCCGCGCTCTGTGGCGCGCCGGTGGCGCGACTGCGGCGCACACACCGCTACGCAGACTTCGGGCATCAGCGGCGCGGGCACCACGCCGGGCCAGGCCGCGTCGTCGTACTGCACGGCCACGTCGAACGGGATCTCCGCCATGTAGATCTGCGTGGGGTACACCTGCAGGTGCAGGCTGCAGCCTTTGTGCTGTGCAAGGAAGGCCGGCAGACAGGGCAGCAGCCAGCGCTCGGCAAACACCGGCACGCAGCCCACCAGCAGACGCGCGCCATCGGGCCGCTGGGCCATGGCTTCGAGCGTGTGGTTCTGCAGCCGCAGCAGGTCGCCCACGATCTGCGCGTGGTAGCGGCGGCCCACGTCAGTGAGGGTGGAGCCCCGCGCGCCACGCTGCACCAGCTGCAAGCCCAGCTGGCCCTCCAGCAGGCGCAGCTGCTGGCTCACGGCGCTGTGGGTGAGGCAGAGTTCTTCGGCGGCCTTGCTCACGCCGTGGTGGCGCGCCACAGCATCAAAAACAAGCAGGGCACGGGTGCTGGGGATGTGTTTGCGCATGTAAGAAAAACTGTCGGCTCGGCAGATTAAAGCAGAGCCCGGGGGCGGGGTTCGGTCCAACAATTGCATGGCACTGCATGCCGGCCCGCGGCTCCATCCACGATGGCTGGACAGGCCGGTCACTCCTTCCGTTTGTGTTCGTGTTTCGCTGGATCACCATGACTCTCCCTCTCCGTACCTTCCGTGCCACAGCCCTTGCGGGTGCCATGGCCCTCGCCTGTGCCGCCTTGCTGCCCGGTGCCGCCCATGCGCAGTTCGGCGCCGTGGCGCCCACGCCCACCGTGCTGCGCCCTGCCGTGGACAAGGCCTATGGCCAGCTGATGGCCGCACCCCAGATCCTGCAGCTGCTCGACGCCGTGAAGGCCGACCACGACCGCGCCACCGAAGACCTGCGCATGCTCACCGAGATCGAGGCGCCGCCGTTCAAGGAACAAAAGCGTGCCGAAGCCTTCCTGGCCCGGCTGCAGGCCCTGGGCCTGACCAACGCCGCCATTGACGCCGAAGGCAATGTGGTGGGGGTGCGCAAGGGCACGGGCAACGGGCCCAAGCTGGTCATCTCGGCCCACCTGGACACCGTGTTCCCCTCCGGCACCGACGTGAAGGTGAAGGAGCGCGACGGCAAGCTGTATGCGCCCGGCATTTCCGACAACACGCGCGGACTGGCCGTGCTGCTGTCGTGGCTCAAGGTGCTGAACGACCAGAAGATCGCCACCGTGGGCGACCTGGTGTTTGTGGGCAATGTGGGCGAGGAAGAGCTGGGCAACCTGCGCGGCATGAAGCACCTGTTCAAGGAACACCTGGACATCGACGGCATGGTGGCGCTGGAGCCAGCGCCCGATGGCACGGTGCTGGTGCTGGGCACGGGCAGCCACCGCCACGAGGTGACCTTCAAGGGCCCGGGCGGCCACAGCTACGCCGCGTTCGGCGAGGTGCCCAGCGCCATCCACGGCATGGGCCGCGCCATTGCCAAGATCGCCGAGATCCGCACCCCCAAGAGCCCCAAGACCACCTTCACCGTGGGCACGGTGGGCGGCGGCACGTCCGTCAACACCATCGCGCCCGATGCGCGCATGGCGGTGGACATCCGCTCCGACGAAATGGCCCCGCTGCTGGCCACCGAAAAGCAGGTGCTGGCCGCCGTGGACAGCGCCGTGACCGAAGAGAACGCACGCTGGGGCGTGAACACGCTGAGCGCATCGACCAAGCTCATCGGCGACCGGCCCGGTGGCCGCACCGCCGCCGACACACTGATCGTCGAGGCCGCCGTGCGCGCCAACACGGCCTTTGGCCGCAAGACCGTGCTGGCTGGTGCCAGCACCGATGCCAACGTGCCCATGGCGCTGGGCATCCCCGCCATCGTGATCGGGGGTGGTGGCAAGACGGGCGGCTTCCACGCGCTGTCGGAGTGGATCGACCTGACGGATGCCTGGAAGGGCGCCCAGACCTCGCTGGTCACGGTGCTGGGGCTGGTGGGGGTACAAGGTGTGAGTGCGCCGCTGCTCGACAAGCGCCCACCCCGCACCAAGTAGTGGCGCGGCACCCCAGCGGCGTCACCCCGTTCACGATTGTTGACACGAAGGCGCCTCCGAGGTGCGTACCATGGATGGTTCCGTCCGGGCTGGCGCACTGCCGCCCTTCATTCCTCTACAGGAGAACACCATGGGTTTGCTCGATTCCGTTCTGGGTGCCGTCATCAACAATGCGTCGCAAGGCGGTAACGGCGCCGCTGCATCCGGTGGGGCCGGTGGTGGCCTGGGAGGGCTGATCAGCCTGGCCGCACAAAACCCGCAGCTGGTGCAGGCCGTGATGTCCCTGATCAGCAACGATGGCCCGGTGGGCGGCCTGCCGGGGCTGATGGCCAAGTTTCAGCAGGCTGGGCTGGGCAATGTGATGGCGTCCTGGCTGAGCACGGGGCCGAACCACGCAATATCGGGCGAGCAGCTGTCCCAGGTGCTGGGCAGTGGCCCGCTGGCGCAGATCGCGTCGCAATTGGGTGTGGGCCCCAGCGCTGCGGCGGGGCAACTGGCGCAGGTGTTGCCGGGCCTGGTAGACCACCTGAGCCCCCAGGGCCAGGCGCCCCATGGCGGGTTTGGCAATGCCAACGATCTGCTGGGGATGCTCGGCGGCCTACTTCAAAAATAATAGCAACCGGGTCATATTGCACTAGCGCAACCAGCCGTTTTCTCTGAAATCAGGCCACCCGGCGCCTGCCTACGGCCTTGCAGGCACCGCGCAGCGCCGCACCAGCCATTGCCGCAGCAGGTCGAACACCGGCTCCGCCAGTTCCGGGCTTTCGTTGAACAGCTCGTGGAACAAGGGCTCAAAGCAGTGGGAATGCACCACAGCCTTGGGTGCAGCGGCCGCAAAGGCACGGCTGCCCGCAGGGTTGACCAGTTTGTCGCTGCCCGCCCACATCAGCAGCGTGGGCACGCTCCAGTGCGCAGCACGGGCGACGGTGGCGGGGCCACCCTCGGCAATGAAGCGGGCCAGGCGCGCGCTGATGCGGTCGTGGCACAGCGGATCGGCCAGATAGGCCGCCACCACGGCGCTGTCATGCGAAAGGTACTGTGCGTCCAGCCCATTGCCCACGCGCAGGTTGGGCGCGATGCGCGGCAGCGTGGCCAGCAGCAGTTTTTGCACGGCGCCCAGGCCGGCATCGAGTGCAGGGGAGGACAGCACCAGTGCATCCACCGGCCGCAGGTGCAGGGACACAAACCGCGAGGCCACCAAGCCGCCCATGCTGTGGCCCAGTAGCACCAGGGGTTGCCCTGCCGGCATGCGGGCGCGGGTGGCGTCCACCAGGTCCGCCAGATCGTCCAGCAAGCGCATGTCCGACGTGAGCCCACCGCGCGGCCCGGCCGACTCGCCATGGCCGTATTGGTCATAGCCCCGCACGGCAAACCCCCAGTCGTTGAGGCGGCGGGCCAGCGCGTCATAGCGGCCCACATGCTCGCCCAGGCCGTGCACCAGCAACACCGTCCCCCGGCAGGGCTCGCCCTGCGGCAAGGGCCAGTCCTGCACGGCCAGGTTCTCGCCATCGCTGGCGGTGAAGGTGGTCAGGGTGGAGGGCGCAAGTTCTTCGTCGTTGAGGGTCATGGTGAAAGGGCTGGCACGGACTAGGGAACAGAACGCGGATCAGGCGGGGCGCAATACCGGGGATGCCGAGCAAGGGCCGCCCCGCAGTGAGGGCATCGTCTCCCTTCCCGAAGTCGCGCAGCGATTTCGAGAGAAGGGGGAAGGCGCGCAGCGACTCAGGGGGTTGTACCCGAGCTTTGGGCCATGGCCGCCATCACGTGTGCCACGGAGGCGGTGAGGCGCTTGGCATAGGGCACGTGCAAAAACTCGTTGGGGCCGTGCGCGTTGCTCTTGGGGCCCAGCACGCCGCACACCATCATCTGTGCGGTGGGAAAGCCTTCGCTGAGCATGTTCATGAGCGGGATGGTGCCGCCCTGGCCGATGTAGCCGCAGGGTGCGCCAAAGTGCGCCTGTGAGGCCTCGTTGAGCGCCTGCTCGAACCAGGGTGTGGTGGCCGGGGCATTCCAGCCCGTGGCACCGCCGCCGCTCTGGAAGGTGACCTTGGCCTGGTAGGGCGCGTTGTCTTCCAGCAGCGCTTTCAGGTCCTGCACGGCTTGCGCGGCGTCCACCAGCGGGGGCAGGCGCAGGCTGAGCTTGAAGGCGGTGTAGGGCCGCAGCACGTTGCCCGCGTCCTGCAGCGCCGGAAAGCCCTCGGCACCGGTGACGCTGAGCGTGGGCTCCCAGGTGCGCTTGAGCAGGGCCTGCACCGGGTCGGTGGTGGTGGGCAGTGCAAACGTGGTGGATCCGCCGCAGTCGTAGTGCGCCCAGGGGAAGCGGCGGTACACCTCTTCGCCCAGGATGGCCGCCGTGGCGCGGGCCTGGGCCAGCCGGTCGGCGGGCACTTCGCAATGGAAGCTCTGGGGCAGCAGGCGGCCGGTGGCGCTGTCTTCCAGCCGGTCGAGCACCTGCCGCATGATGCGGAACGACGAGGGCACCAGGCCCGAGGCGTCGCCCGAGTGGATGCCCTCGGTCAGGATCTCGACCTTGAGCGTGCCGCTGGCCATGCCGCGCAGGCTGGTGGTGAGCCACAGCTGGTCGTAGTTGCCGGCGCCCGAGTCCAGGCACACGACCAGCGCCACGTTGCCCATGCGGGGCTTCAGTGCATCGATGTAGGGCAGCAGGTCGCGCGAGCCGCTTTCCTCGCAGGTTTCAATGAGGCCCACGATGCGCGGGTGCGGCACGTTCTGGCGCTTGAGTTCCTGCACCGCAGCGATGCTGGCGTACACCGCATAGCCGTCGTCGGCGCCGCCCCGGCCGTAGAGCTTGCCGTCTTCGTACTTGGGCGTCCAGGGGCCCAGGTCGCTGCGCCAGCCGGAGAACTCGGGCTGCTTGTCCAGGTGGCCGTACATGAGCACGGTGTCGGTGGCGCCTGGCTGGGTGGCGGCGATCTCGAAGAACAGCACCGGGGTGCGGCCTTCCAGGCGCACGATTTCGAGCGTCAGGCCCTCGACCTTTTGCGACTCCACCCAGGCGGCGGCGTTGCGCACCACGGTGTCGAGCAAGCCCAGCTCGGCCCAGTCGGCAGCGAACGTGGGGGACTTGGCGGGGATGGCGATGTAGTCGGTGAGCTGGCGAACAATGTCGCTGTCCCAGGCCTGGCTGACACGCTGCAGGGCAAGCTCAGGCTGAAGGGCTTGGGAGGGCACACGGGCGTTCATGGTGGGGCTCCTGAAGGCAGAAGGTGATCAATCCGCCATTCCAACACAACCCCCCGCCGGGCGCCATCGATCAATACAGAGACTCGGGCAGGGTCTCAGGATTGGCCTGGGCCGCCAGCTGGGCGCTGGGGCGGCGCAAGCCCGTGGCCACCTCGACGCGGTTGCGGCCGTTGTTCTTGGCCTGGTACAGCGCGCGGTCGGCGGCAGCAATCAGCATGTCCCAGCTGTCACCCGACTCCAGCCGCCCGCCAAACACGCCAATGCTCACCGTGACCGCAATGCCGGGGCCGGGTACGCCATCGGCGGGGCAGCGGGACTCCTCGACCGCCTTGCACAGCTCGCGCGCCAGTTGCTCGGCGCCCGTGAGGCCGGTGTCGGGCAGCAGCACCATGAACTCTTCGCCCCCGTAGCGGCCCACCAGGTCCTGCGCACGCACGCGCTGGCGCAGGACGTTGACCACGCTGCACAGCACGCGGTCACCCGCCGGATGGCCGTACTGGTCGTTCACATCCTTGAAGTGGTCGATGTCCACCATCATCAGCGCCATGGGCTCGCGCATGCGCTGGGCACGGGCCACGTCGCGGTCCAGCGCGGCGATCAGCGAGCGGCGGTTGGCCACGCCGGTGAGCGGGTCCAGCGCCGCCAGCACGCGGTTGTTTTCGTCGGCCCGGTCGCGCGACATGAACACAAAACCCACCGAGCTGACGAGCACCACCGAGAACGTGGCCAGAAAGGTCAGCGTTTGCAGCGCGCTGCTTTGCAGGATGCTGGTGGCGTCGGAGTGTGTACTCAGGGCCACAACAGCGCGCCCGCCCAGCACCAGGGCCTCCAGCGCCAGTCCTGCCACCAGCAGCCATTGCCCGCGTCCTACGGTCACGTTCCGCTGCGACAACGCCGCCAACAGCGCCCACACCGCCTGCAGCCCGATGGCCAGGCCCACAAAGCTCACCCGCGCCGGAAAGTTGTCGATGAACACCGAGACAAAAACCAGCACCAGCGCCGGTGGGGCCAGCAGCAGCGGCCAGCGCACCGGCCGCCCCTGGAACTGGTAGACCGCCGCAATCAGGCCCACGAAAACGCTGGACAGCATCAGGTTGCCGACCACGATGGACAACACATCGGGGATCAGGCCGCGCAGCATGATGAGCAGGTGGCCGATGGCGTTGACCAGCAGGGCCGCCGCCCAGCGGCCCAGGCCATCGCGCCGCCGCCCCCAGCCCACCACGGCCATGGAGGCCGCCATCATGAGGGAACTGGCAATGATCATTGCCAGCATGGTGGGGACGTGGGCAGCCATGGATGCGGGTGGACAGGGAGATGGGTGGGGGAATCAAGCCAGCATAAACCAAGCTTTGCAGACCGCAAACCGCCAGATGACCGCCCGGCCGGTTGTCAGGCCCTATTGCAGCTGGGCGGGCGCCCGGGCGCCGCTGCCGGGCGCGTGCTGTCCCTCTCCGTCGCCGGTCTGCCCCATGGGCGCAGCCAGGGCCGCGCGCGCCGAGTAACCCAGGCCACCGTGGGTCGCCGTGCCGTCGCCCCGCGAAAGTTTGAACACCTGTACCGCCCCGGCCAGCCGCGTGGCCTGCTCGCGCAGGCTTTGCGCAGCGGCGGCAGATTGCTCCACCAGCGCGGCGTTCTGCTGCGTCATCTGGTCGAGCTGGTTGACGGCGGTGTTGACCTGGCCGATGCCGTCGGACTGTTCGGTCGATGCGGCCGTGATCTCGCCGATGATGTCGCCCACCCGTTTGACCGAGCCCACGATCTCGTCCATGGTGCTGCCCGCGTTCTGCACCAGGCGCGCGCCCGACTCCACCCGCTCCACCGACGCACCAATCAGCGCCTTGATCTCTCGCGCCGCCTCGGCGCTGCGCCCGGCGAGGTTGCGCACCTCGCTGGCCACCACGGCAAAACCCCGGCCCTGCTCACCCGCCCGTGCGGCTTCCACCGCAGCGTTGAGCGCGAGGATGTTGGTCTGGAACGCGATCGAATCAATCACGCCGATGATGTCGGCGATCTTGCGCGAGCTCTGGTTGATGTCGCCCATGGTGGTGACCACCTCGCCCACCACCTGGCCGCCGCGCGCAGCCACTTCGGCGGCGGTGCTGGCCAGCTGGTTGGCCTGGCGCGCGGCGTCGGCCGACTGGCGCACGGTGGAGGTCAGGTGCTCCATGCTTTGTGCGGTCTGCGCCAGGCTGCTGGCCGTGGCCTCGGTGCGGGCCGACAGGTCCTGGTTGCCGCTGGCAATCTCGGCGCTGGCGGTGGTGATGCTGTCCACGGCATTGCGCACCTGCTGCAGCATTTGCGTATAGCGCTGGCGCATGCCCTCCACCTCCTGCACCAGCGCGCCGATCTCGTCGCGCCGCGTGGTGTGAAAGGCCTCGGTCAGGTCGCCCTGCGCGACCAGCGTGATGGCCTGGGTCAGGTCCTGCAGCGGGCGGCTCACGCCCCGGCGCAGCATGACAAACAGGCCGATGGCCAGCAGCACCACGGCCACGGCCATCAGGCCCCACACGGCCAGCGTCACGCGCCGCTGGCTGGCCATGGCCTCGCCGTCGGCCACCTCGGCCACCACCCACCAGCCGCCACCGGTCTTGCGCACCAGCGCCCAGGGGTTCTCGGCGCCGGTGCCCAGCACGTCTGCGGCCTCGCGCACAAAGCCGTCCTGCGATGCGGCCAGCGCTTCAAAGAAGGGGCGCGCCTGCGGGTAGGCCTCCAGCACGCGCTTGCCACGCGCGGTGGGGTGGTACACAAACACGGCCTGGTCCAGCGAGGTGCCAGGGTTGATCACATAGGTGCCGCCGTGTTCGAAGAACTTCGTCTGCGCCACCTGTTTTTGCAGCATGGCGTGGAACACGCTGATGTCATTGCCGATGAACAGCAGCGCAATGACCTTGCCCGAGGCGTCCTTGGCGGGCAGGTAGTGGCCCATGAAGGGCTTGCCGTTCACCACCGTGACGCCCGTAAAGGGCTCGCCCTTGGACACGGTGGCATACGCCGGGTCGGTGCGGCCAAGCGGCGTGCCCATCTGGCGCTCGCCCTTGTCGCTCTTGACCGAGGTGGTGATGCGGATGAAATCGTCGCCCTTCTTGGCGAACACGGTGGCAATGCCGCCCGTCTCGCTGGCGAATTTGTCGACCGAGCCGTAGTCCTCGTTGACCAGCGCGCCGTAGCTGCGCAGCTCGCCCGAGGCTTCGTCGAGCTGCATGGCGGCCTCGAAGTAGCGCTGAAAGCCCTTCATGGTCAGCTGCACCAGCTCGCGGTTGGTGTTGTCGGCCGCGTCCAGCGACTGCGCCACGCTCTGTGCCGTGTCGCCCACGCTGGCCACCACCTGCGCGCGGGTGCTGCGCTCGGTCAGCACGGCAATCGCCAGCCCCACCAGCACCAGCACCAAGGCCACCAGCGCAATGGCGGTCAACGTGACCTGGCGCGCGACGGATCGGTTGTTGGCAAGGGATGCGGGCATGCGGGGTGTCTCCTGGAATGGAATGCGAAAAGCCGGCTGGGCCGGTCTGCATTCACTCTAAGCGCAGCACCTTGTTACATTTATTCACGCATTCCCTTACGCATTCCCTTACGCATTCGCGCGTATTGGTGCCGACCGCCGAAACGATCTATGCGGGGTGCGGGGCGCGGCTGCGCAGGGCCCAGTCCCGCCAGCCGAGCCCCTGTGACGTGCCTGCCGCCGGGGTGTATTCGCACCCCACCCAGCCCGTGTAGCCCAGGGCGTCGATGGTGTCGAGCAGGAACGGGTAGTGCAGCTCGCCCCGGTCGGGCTCATTGCGTGCGGGCACGCCCGCCACCTGGATATGGGCCACGCGGCCCGTGGGCAGGTAGCGCTGCAGCTTGCCGTGCAGGTCCCCCTCCACCAGCTGGCAGTGGTACAGGTCCATCAGCACCTTCAGGTGGGGCACCTGGGCCGCGTCGAGCAGCTCGTGCGCATGGTCCTGCCGGTTCAGAAAATAACGCGGCACGTCGCGCAGGTTGGTGGGCTCGATGAGGATGTCACACCCCACACGCGCGGCCTGCTCTGCCGCCCAGCGCAGGTTGCCCACGCACAGGGCCTTGAGCGATTCGCGCTCCACCCCCGGCGGCACGGTGCCGCACAGCAGGTTGATGAACGGGCAGCGCAGTTGCTCGGCATACCGCAGGGCCTCCAGCACACCGGCGCGAAACTCTGCCTCCCGACCCGGCTGCGCTGCGAGGCCCCGTGCGCCCTGGTCCCAGGCGTGGGCCATGTCGGTGGGCGCGAACCCGCCCGCCGGGGCGTTGAACAGCACCAGCTGCAGGCCGTTGTCCTGCAGCCGGGCAGCGATCTCGCGGGGCTCGAAAGCGTAGGGGAAGTGCAGTTCCACCGCCCGGAACCCGTCGTGCGCCGCCGCCGCAAAACGGTCGAGCAAGGGCAGCTCGGTGTACATCAGGCTCAGGTGGGCGGCAAACTGGGGCATGGGGGCAGTGCGAAGAGGCAACTTCAAAGCGACGCAGCTTATCGTGTAGCCAACGAGCCCATTGCCCGCCCAGAGCGCTGTGGAGCCTGAATTTGTGCCAAATTCGCCTCTAGCGCTAGTTTCATATGCCTTTACAGCTATATATTTTATAGCAATCTCAGGATCACCCATGCGCATCGGAGAACTCGCCCAACGCACCGGCACCACGCCCAAGGCCATCCGGCTGTATGAGTCGCGGGGCCTGCTGGGCACGGTGGCGCGCGCGGGCAGCTACCGCCACTATGGCAAGGCCGATGTGGCCCGCGTGTTGCTGATCCGCCGGGCCCAGGCGCTGGGCTTTCGGCTGTCGGAGCTGGACGGACTGCCCCACATCGACACCGCTGCAGGCTGGGACCGCATGGCCCAACTGGTGGCCGGACGGCGGGCCGCCGTGGCGCAGGAGCTGGCACGCCTGGCAGCGCTGGACGCACAACTGGCCGCACTGGAAGCCGAGCTGCACACCTGCGACACGCTGGCCGTGCCCGTGGCACCCGAAGCCTGCACTGCACCCTCCACACTGGCGGTGGCACCTCCAGCGCACAGCCCCGCGCAATTTGGTGCAGCGACCACAGCGGGCGCTGCGAGATCCACCGGGACTTGACCTGACCGCTTGACTCTGCCCCGTGGGGCAAGGTGACCATGGCGCCATCAACAACACCGAGATGGAGCGTCTGTGGCAGAGCAACACAACATTCTGGTCATCCTGGGCCACCCCGCCGCCGGGAGCCTGTGCGCGGGCATGGCACGTGCCTATGCCGAGGGCGCCCGGCACGCCGGGGCGCAGGTGCGCTTTCTGGACGTGGGTCAGCTGACCTTCAACCCCCTGTTCCAGGGCTATGGCGCTACCCAGCCGCTGGAACCCGACCTGCTGGCCGCACAGGCTGACATCAGCTGGGCGCACCACCTGGTGTGGGTGTACCCCATCTGGTGGGGCGCCATGCCCGCGCTGCTCAAGGGTTTTATCGACCGCGTGCTGCTGCCCGGCTATGCCTTCAAGTACCGCAAAGGCTCATCGCTGTGGGACAAGCTGCTGACCGGCCGATCGGCCGAGCTGCTGGTGACCATGGACTCGTCGCCCTGGTACTTCCGCTGGGTCACGCGCATGCCGGGGCACCACCAGATGAAGAAAGCCATCCTGGAGTTCTGCGGCATCCGGCCCGTGCAGGTGCACAGCTTTGGCCCGGTGCGCAGCGCCAGCGCCGACCGGCTGGCACTGTGGGTGGAGAAGGCGCGGCAACTGGGGTTGCGCCAGGGGGCGCGTTCCGCACCGGGCAAGCCGCGCCCGGCACCTGTTACTTCGTCGCCTTCGCCGTGAAGGCCTGCACTGCAGCACGGCCCACCGCCGAGTCGTCGGTGAAGAAACCATCGATGCCTGCGCGCAGGTAGGCCGTGATCTCGGCCACGCTGTCGCCGCGCACGGTGCCATCAGTGATCGGCGCCTTCTTCAGACCGGCGGGCAGGAAGGCGTTTTCGGGCCGCAGCGTCCAGATATGCACTGCCAGCCCGGCGGCATGGGCCTGCGCGACCAGCGGCGTGGGCTCGCCGGGCACACCGTCCTTCACCGGCACCACCAGGGTCTTGAACGGGCCGATGGCGTTGGCGTAAGTGGCCACCTGCTTCAGGCCCTCGGGCGTGATCAGGTCGGCATAAGCGCGCGTGTTGGCCGCGCCCTGGGCCACAAAGTCATAGGGCCGGCCCGAAGGGGCGACCAGCTGCACCAGGCGCACGCTGCTGAGCTTGCGGATCGCCTGCAGGTTGCTGACCTCGAATGACTGCACGAACACGGGCGCGTCCTTGTGGTTCCAGCCGTTCTTCTCCAGCACGGCCAGCAGCGGCGCCTCCAGCGGCAGGCCGATGGACTGGAAATAGGTGGGGTGTTTGGTCTCGGGGTAGATGCCGATGGTGCGACCGGTCTTGGCCGTGGCCGCCTTGGCCAGGTCGATCACTTCCTGCAAGGTGGGCACCTCGAACTGGCCGTTATAGGCCACGTTGGCCGGGCGCTGTGCAGGGATGCGCTCGCGGGCGCGCAGGGTTTTGAGCTCGGCCAGCGTGAAGTCTTCGGTGAACCAGCCGGTGATGGCCTGGCCGTCGATGGTCTTGGTGGTTTTACGGCCCGCGAACTCGGGGCGGTCCACCACGTCGGTGGTGGCTTCCTTCACAGAGCCATCGGCGCCCAGGATGGCGATGGCGTTCTCGTGCCGCGCCACCAGCACGCCGTCCTTGGTGATGACCAAGTCGGGCTCGATGATGTCGGCACCGTCGTCAATGGCCTTTTGGTACGCGGCCAGCGTGTGCTCGGGCCGCAGCGCCGAGGCGCCCCGGTGGGCAATGACGGTGGGGGTGGGCGGCCAGGCCTGGGCGACGGCGCCCAGCGCCCAGGTGGTCAACAGCGCGGCAGCGGTCACTGCGCGCAGTGCAATGCGTTTCATGCGGGTCTCCTACAAACGGAGCCCGCACCTTAGCCGATGCGCTTGACAGCGGCGTGTCGCCGGGGCGTACACCCCGGTAAGCGCTACGCGTGTTCGAAGTGGAAGACGGCGGTGCCCGCGCGTGCGTTGGGCAGCCAGCGCACTTCCTGTCCATCCTGCAGGCCGAAGGCATCCAGGATGCGCAGGCTGTTCTTGGTGGCCAGCACTTCGAAGTCCTTGTAGGTGCCCACGCGGATGTTGGGCGTGTCGTACCACTGGTAGGGCAGGCGCCGCGTCACGGGCATGCGTCCGCGCAGGATGGACAGGCGGTTGGGCCAGTGCGCAAAGTTGGGAAACGCCACCACACCCGTGCGGCCTACGCGCGCCGTCTCGCGCAGCATGGTTTCGGCATTGCGCAGGTGCTGCAGCGTGTCGATCTGCAGCACCACGTCAAAGCTGTTGTCGTCGAACATGGCCAGCCCCTCGTCGAGGTTGAGCTGGATCACATCCACCCCGCGCTGCACGCAGGCCAGCACGTTGGCGTCGTCGATCTCCACACCATAGCCGCTGCAGCCGCGCTCGCGCTGCAGGTAGTCGAGCATGGCGCCGTTGCCACAGCCCAGGTCGAGCACGCGCGAGCCGGGGGGCACCAGGCGCGCCAGGGCTTGCATCGCCGCTTTTTCGGTCATGGTTGCAACTCCTTGGCAATGCTATCGAAGTAAGAGCGCATGACGCCCATGTACCGGGCGTCATCGAGCAAAAAGGCATCGTGCCCGTGGGGCGCATCGATCTCGGCGTAGCTCACGCTGCGGCGGTTGTCGAGCAGGGCCTTCACGATCTCACGGCTGCGCTTGGGCGAAAAGCGCCAGTCGGTGGTGAAACTCACCAGCAGGAACCTGGCCTGCGCCCGGGCCAGGGCCCGCGTGAGGTTGCCGGCATGGGTGCGCGCGGGGTCGAAGTAGTCCAGCGCCCGGGTGATGAGCAGGTAGGTGTTGGCGTCGAAGTAGTCGCTGAACTTGTCGCCCTGGTAGCGCAGGTAGCTTTCGATCTGGAACTCGATGTCCTGCGTGCTGTATTTCAGGTCGATGCCTTCACGCAGCTGACGCCCGAACTTCTCGTTCATCACGTCGTCGCTGAGGTACGTGATGTGGCCGATCATGCGGGCAATGCGCAGGCCACGCTTGGGGATCACGCCGTGGCGGTAAAAGTGGCCGCCGTGGAAGTCCGGGTCGGTCACGATGGCGCGGCGGGCGACTTCGTTGAAGGCGATGTTCTCGGCCGTGAGGTTGGGCGCACTGGCCACCACCACCGCGTGGCGCATGCGCTCGGGGTACTGCAGCGTCCAGCTGAGCGCCTGCATGCCGCCCAGGCTGCCACCCAGCACCGCCGCCAGTTGCTGGATGCCCAGACGGTCCAGCAACCGCGCCTGGGCGTTGACCCAGTCTTCCACCGTGACCACGGGGAAGTCCGCTCCATAAACCTCGCCGGTGTCCGGGTGGTGGTGCATGGGCCCGGTGGAGCCAAAACAAGAGCCCAGATTGTTCACGCCGATGACAAAGAAGCGGTCGGTGTCCACGGGCTTGCCGGGGCCGATCATGTTGTCCCACCAGCCCTCGCTCTTGTCCTGCCCGGCGTACACGCCCGCCACATGGTGCGAGGCGTTGAGGGCGTGGCACACGAGCACGGCGTTCGAGCGGTCGGCATTGAGCGTGCCGTAGGTCTCAAAGGCCAGGTGGTAGTCGCGGATGGACGCGCCGCTTTGCAGCGGCAGCGCATCCGGGAAATGCATGGACTGGGGTGTGGCGATGAACGACATAGTTGGAACTGGTAAGCCCTCACGTTCCACCGCTTGCACACGCCGCAAGCCCCTTGAGGAGCCGCTGTCACCGAGGGCAAAACCTCGGCAAAAAAATACCCGGCGTCGCTAAAAACGAGGCCGGGCAGGTGTGTCGGACGGGTCTTTAGCAGAATTTATAAAGCGCCCGCAAGCTGTGGCAAATCGGCGCGTCTGGCAAATATACCAAAGCAGCGCCGCGTCGCCCAGCCCGTCGCACCGATCAGGTCAGCCTGCGGACGAAAAAATCGCCAGCAGCCCCAACACCAGAAAGATGGCGGCAGACACCAGATGCACCGCGCGAATCGGCACCTTGCGCGTGATGCGCTCGCCCAGCCAGACCACGGGCGCATTGGCCAGCATCATGCCCAACGTGGTGCCCGCCACCACCCAGAGGTAAGCGTTGTATTTGGCAGCCAGCATGACCGTCGCAATCTGGGTCTTGTCGCCCATCTCAGCCAGGAAGAATGCGACCACGGTGGTGCCAAACACACCCCAGCGTGGCGATCCGTCGGCTTCGCCTTCGTCCAGCTTGTCGGGGATCAGCATCCAGACCGCCATGGCGATGAATGAGGCGCCCAAAATCCAGCGCAGCACCTGGGGGCCCAGGAAGGTGGTCACCCAGGCACCGACAGCGCCTGCCAGGCCGTGGTTGACCAGCGTGGCCACCAGGATACCCAGCACGATGGGCCAGGGTTTGCGAAAGCGTGCTGCCAGCACCAGAGCGAGCAGCTGCGTCTTGTCGCCCATCTCGGCGAGCGCGACGATGGCGGTGGAAATGAAGAAGGCTTCCATGGGGGAGGGGGTCCTATCCGGCCGGATGGGTGGAAAACGCATTGACTGCACCCCGACTCCGGCCATGTGGATCGGTTTGCAGTCAATGGTCTCGCCCAGCTCAAAAGCCGCATACGCCATAGGTCTCAAAGAACCCAAGTGTGTTGACGCATGCCCCCGGCGCATTGCGCGGCCGGGCGGGCTACTCCCCAAAGACCCACGGATTTTACCCTATGGTTTGCCCTGAAATTCCCCGAAAAACCACGCCGACCCGGTGTTTTGAGCCCATCTGCCCAGAAATAAAACCCCACGGGCCCCATAAAGTGATTAATAATGGATTCGCTTTTCTGCTTGCAGAAGGGCAGTTAGCTTAGCGGTGAATGGTCAGTTTCGCGTCTTTGAAGTCGTCACAGGTTTGTTGATTGCGTCGGGCTCCATCGCGTTTTTGTGTTTTTTCAGGAGTCCTTCATGGGCAACAAACTTTACGTGGGCAACCTGCCCTACTCTTTCCGCGACGAAGATCTGCAGCAGACCTTCAGCCAGTACGGCTCGGTTGGCAGCGCCAAGGTCATGATGGAACGTGACACCGGCCGCTCCAAGGGTTTCGGCTTTGTCGAAATGGGCAGCGATGCTGAAGCCCAAGCCGCCATCCAAGGCGTGCATGGTCAAAACTTCGGTGGCCGTGACCTCGTGGTCAACGAAGCCCGTCCTATGGAGCCCCGCGCTCCCCGTAGCGGTGGCTTCGGTGGCGGCAATGGCGGCGGCGGCGGTTACGGCGGTGGCCGTAGCGGTGGCGGCGGTTACGGCGGTGGCGGCGGTGGTGGCTACGGCGGTGGCCGTAGCAGCTACTAATAAGTCCTTATCGGCAGTCCTCAGGGCCTGCCGACGGCAAAAAAAGGAGCCTTCGGGCTCCTTTTTGCGTTCTGGCGCGGCACGGACACCACAGCGCGCAAAGCCCCCTTGCTTTTTCTCCAAAAGTGTGGCGCATAATGGTCTGGCGGGTTTGGCCCGCATTTCAAGTTTGCGGTGATCCGTCAGTTTCGCGCTGAGAGCGTCATTGAGATTAGCTGGCTGCGTTTTGGGGACTCCATCGCTTTATCCATGTGTTTTTGAGGAGTCCCTCGATGGGCAACAAACTGTACGTCGGCAACCTGCCTTACTCGGTGCGCGACGGTGATCTGGAACAGGCCTTTGGCCAGTTCGGTGCCGTGACCAGCGCCAAGGTCATGATGGAGCGCGACACGGGTCGCTCCAAAGGCTTCGGCTTTGTGGAGATGGGCAGCGACGCAGAAGCCCAGGCCGCTATCAACGGCATGAACGGCCAACCCCTCGGCGGCCGCAGCATTGTGGTGAACGAAGCCCGCCCCATGGAACCACGCCCACCCCGTAGCGGTGGTTTCGGCGGTGGTGGTGGTGGCGGCGGCTACGGCGGCGGCCGCAGCGGTGGCGGCGGATATGGCGGCGGCCGTGAAGGCGGCGGTGGCTATGGTGGTGGCCGCGAGGGCGGCGGCGGTGGATACGGCGGCGGCCGCGAAGGTGGTGGCGGGGGCTATGGCGGCGGTGGCCGCAGCGAAGGTGGCTTTCGCAGCCCGTACGGCTCGGGTTCGCGCAACGGTGGTGGCGGCGGCCGCAATGGCGGCGGTGGTGGCTACGGTGGCGGCGGCAACGGCGGCTACTGAACCACACCCGTTTTTCTGTCACAAGGGCCCTTCAGGGCCCTTTTTCATGGCAGCTGCACGTCGAGATAGCAATCTCCATCGCCCCCGGCGCCTTGGGGCGCCTTGTGCAATCCCGCCCCTACTGCATTTCGCTCTGGCGGCGCTTGCGCGGGCGGCCCGCCAGCACCTTGTCAAACAGTGGGTTCGGCAGCATGCGCAGCAGCTTGGCGACCACGCCCATTTGCCAGGGGATGACCCGGTAGCTCACGCCCGCCCGAATGGTGCGAAACGCCCGGTCGGCAAAATCGGCAGGCTGCATCAAAAACGGCATGCTGTAGCGGTTCTGCTGCGTGAGCGGGGTGTCGATGTAGCCCGGCGACACCGTCACCACGCGCACGCCATGGGGGCGCAATTCACCGCGCAGGCTCTCGCAATAGCTGATGACCGCCGCCTTGCTGGCGCAATACGCGCCATGGCCCGGCAGGCCGCGGATGCCGGCCACGCTGCCAATGCCCACCAGGGTGCCGCTGCCGCGCTGCACCATGGCATCCACAAATGGCTGGAAGGTGGCCGCCATGCCGATGTTGTTGGTGGCAAAGGTGCGGGCCATGACGTCGATGTCGCTCAGCACGGCCGTGTCCATGCCCACGCTGATGCCCGCGTTGGCAATCACCACATCCGGCACCCCCTGGCGTGCGATGCAGTCACGCCCCGCAGCGACGATGCTGTCAGTCACCGACACATCAGCACTATAAATTTCATAGCTATCATGGCTTATTCCTTGTGCGCTTGCCCATGTTTTGACCTCGGAAGTGCGTCGAGCCACCAGCGCTAGGCGGAATCCCGCCTGGTGGTAGCGGTGGGCCAGGGCCTGGCCAATGCCGCTGGAGGCGCCGGTGATGAAGACAAGGGGTTGGGTCATGTGCGTTCCGGCTGTGGCGGCAAAGCGAGGTGGCGTGGGGCTATCGCGTGGTGCCCGGCAGGATCATGCCGCGCACGCGCCCGCGCAGTTGCAGCACCTGGTCGAGGTTGTCGTAGTCCATGCTGTCGGCGGTGAAGCGGTCGTTGCCACGGGTGAGCGTGACCGGCTGGTCCGAGCGCACCCGTTCGGTGTTGGTGAAGGCGTGCAAAAACTCACCCCGGAACTCCATGCGGGGCTGCGCCGCCGACCCGGGCTTGGCAGGCAGCGGTTCTCGGGTGACGATGGCATTGCCGAACAACTGCACTTCGGAGCCATCGGCATTGCTCAGGGCCCGGTTGGCCGTGGCCACGGTGACCCGGCCATCGAGGCTGACGGAGCGCATGCGGACCTGGTCGATCTCCAGCGTATCGGTGTCGGGGTAGTGGCGTGCCTCGTCACCCTGCACCTCACTTTGCAGGCGGCCTGTGGCATCGAAGGTCTTCACCGAAAAGGACTTCATGAAGTAGTCTGGCTGGTGCTTCACAGGCCGGTCAATGGCCGGCAACTGCGGCATGGGCGCGTTGCGCACCAGCCACCAGGTGCCCAGCGCCAGCAGGCCCATCAGCACCACGGGCAGGTAGATCGAAAGCTGGTCCCAGCCCTGGCGGATCACGCGGATCATGCGGTGTAGTCCGCCAGCAGCGCCGCGTAGCGGCCCGTGGCCACGAGCAGCAGGTCGCACAGCTCACGCGCCGCGCCGTCGCCCCCGCGCGCCTGGGTGACGAAGTGGGCCGCGTGGCGCACCTCGGTCTGGGCATTGGCGGGCGCGCAGGCAAAGGCGCAGCGGCACATGACGGGCAGGTCGGGCCAGTCGTCGCCCATGGCTGCGGCCTGCGCCCAGGTCAGGCCCAGGGTGACCAGCATCTGCTCGGCGGCGGGGCGCTTGTCTTCGGTGCCGAACACGGCGTGCTCCACGCCCAGGGCCTTCAGACGCAGGCGCAGCGGGGCAGAGTCGCGGCCGGTGATCACGGCGGGGGTGATGCCGGCCTTTTGCAGCAGCTTGAGGCCGTGGCCGTCCAGGGTGTTGAAGCGTTTGATGGTTTCGCCCGCTTCGCTGAAGTACAGGCCGCCGTCGGTGAGCACACCGTCCACGTCGAAAAAGGCCACGCGCACGCCCTGGGCGCGCAGCAGCAGCTCAGGATCGATCTGCAGGGCAGGAGAGGGAGAGGTCTGCGGGGACAGCGCCATCGTCAGATCACCTTCGCCCGCATCAGGTCGCCGATGTGCACCACGCCCACCAGCACGCCCGCTGCGTCCACCACCAGCACGCTGGTGATGGCGTGGGCCTCCATCATTTCGGCGGCGTCCACGGCCAGCGCGTCGGGCGCAATGCGGCGCGGGTTGGCGTGCATGACCTGGGCGGCGGTGGTAGACCGCAGGTCTGCGCCGGCCTCGATGCGGCGGCGCAGGTCGCCGTCGGTGAAGATGCCCAACAGCTGCCCGTCGGCATCGACAATGGCCGAGGCGCCCAGGCCCTTAGCGCTCATCTCGCGCATGAGGTCGCTGAACGAGGCATCGGGGGCCACGCGCGGCACCTCGGTGCCCGAGCGCATCACGTCGCTCACATGGGTGAGCAGCTTGCGGCCCAGCGCGCCGCCGGGGTGTGAGCGGGCAAAGTCTTCGGGGCGGAAGCCCCGGGCGTCCAGCAGGGCCACAGCCAGCGCGTCGCCCATGGCCAGCTGGGCCGTGGTGCTGGCGGTGGGGGCCAGGTTCAGCGGGCAGGCTTCGCGCGCCACGCTGCAGTCGAGCACCAGGTCGGCATAACGCGCCAGGGTGGACTGCAGGCCGCCCGTCATGGCGATCATGGGCGCGCCCAGGCGCCGCAGCACGGGCAGGATGGCCGTGAGTTCGCCACTTTCGCCGCTGTTGGAGATGGCCAGCACCAGATCGTCGCCGGTGACCATGCCCAGGTCGCCGTGGCTGGCCTCGGCAGGGTGCACAAAAAACGCGGGAGTGCCGGTGGAGGCCAGTGTGGCGGCGATCTTGCGCCCCACGTGGCCACTTTTGCCCATGCCCATCACCACCACGCGGCCCCGGGCCTGCAGCACCATCAACACCGCTTGGGCAAACACACCATCCACGCGGGCCGCCAGGCCATTCAGGGCTTCCACCTCGATGTGGAAGGTCTCGCGGGCCAGGCGCAGGGCCTGGTCGGCATCAAAAGGGGGCAGCGCGGCGGGGGCGGGAGTCATGCAAGGATTCTATCGACCGGGCATGCCTGCCGGGCCGTCGCATGGGCCAAGTCCACTGGCACGGTCCGTGCATCCGGGTAGAAAAGCCCTTGCCCGGCCCACAAGGCTTGCCAGACTTGCACAAACAGGGAGGCAGCAGCGGCCTGCAGCCCCGGCCAATGGCTTGCTTGAATCCTGTGTTACACAACGCAAGCCTCGGATAGCATCGAACCCATGTCTTCACTCGCCCTCACACTGCTTTACCTGCTGGCCGCGGTGCTGGGCGTGGTGACCTGCCGCAGCCTCAAGCTGCCGCCCATGCTGGGCTACCTGGCCGCCGGGGTGCTCATTGGCCCGCACGCGCTGGCACTGGCGCAAAACTCCGAAGGCGTGCGCCACCTGGGCGAGTTTGGCGTGGTGTTCCTGATGTTTGCCATCGGGCTGGAGTTCAGCCTGCCCAAGCTGCGTGCCATGCGCAAGCAGGTGTTTGGCCTGGGGCTGATGCAGGTGGTGCTGACGATGGCGGTCGTGTCCGGCATGGCACTGGCGTTGTCGCGCTGGGCGGGTGGGGTGTGGGACATGGGCTGGCAGACGGCGCTGGCGCTGTCGGGCGTGATGGCCATGAGCAGCACGGCGATTGTGGTCAAGCTGATGGCCGAGCGGGCCGAGCTGGAGAGTGAGCACGGCCGGCGGGTGATGGGCATCCTGCTGTTCCAGGACCTTGCAGTGGTGCCGCTGCTGGTGCTGATTCCGGCGCTGGGGTCGTCGCCCGACCAGCTGCTGACCTCGCTGGGCTGGGCGCTGATCAAGGCCACGGTGCTGGTGGGCCTGCTGCTCACGGGCGGCCAGCGGCTGATGCGCTGGTGGCTCACGCTGGTCGCGCGGCGCAAGAGCGACGAGCTTTTCATGCTGAACCTGCTGCTGATCACGCTGGGCCTGGCCTGGCTGACCGAGCTGGCGGGCCTGAGCCTGGCGCTGGGCGCCTTCATTGCGGGCGTGCTGGTGTCCGAGACCGAGTACCGCCACCAGGTGGGCACGGACATTCGGCCCTTTCACGATGTGCTGCTGGGCCTGTTCTTCATCACCATCGGCATGATGCTGGACTGGCACATCCTGGTGGACCGCTGGGCGCTGGTGTTGATGCTGCTCACGGTGCCGCTGGTGCTCAAGCTGGGGATCATCCTGGTGCTGGCGCGGGGCATGGGCGCGACCACTGGTGTGGCGCTGCGCACCGGGCTGTACCTGGCGCAGGCGGGCGAGTTCGGCTTTGTGCTGCTGTCGCTCACGCAGAACAACGGGCTGGTGCAGCCAGCGCTGATGAACCCCATCCTCGCGGCCATGGTGCTGTCGATGCTGGCCACGCCCTTCCTCATCATGTACAGCAACCGCATCGTGATGAAGCTGGTGGCCAGCGACTGGCTGCAGCAGTCGCTGCAGATGACATCGATTGCGCGCAAGTCCATCAACACCAGCAAGCACGTGATCATCTGCGGCTACGGCCGCTGCGGACAGAACCTGGCGCGCATGCTGGAGCACGAGGGCATCCCCTACATGGCGCTGGACCTGGACCCGGACCGCGTGCGCCAGGCCGCTGCGGCCGGCGACTCGGTGGTGTATGGCGACGCCACCCGTCTGCAGGCGCTGATGGCGGCGGGCCTGGTGCGCGCCAGCGCCGTGGCCGTGACCTACATCGATGTGCCCGCCGCGCTGAAGGTGCTGGCCAATGCCCGGTCGCACGCGCCACAGGTGCCGGTGGTGGTGCGCACGCAGGACGACCTTTATCTGGACAAGCTGCAGGAGGCCGGTGCGACCGAGGTGGTGCCCGAGGCCATCGAAGGCTCGCTCATGCTCGCCAGCCACGCCCTGGCCCTGGTGGGCGTGCCCATGCGCCGCGTGCTGCGGCTGGTGCAGGACCAGCGCGATGCGCGCTACAACCTGCTGCGCGGCTACTTCCATGGCGCGGACGACGACACGGTGAACGAACGCGACCAGGAGCGCCTGTCCACCATCAACCTGCCCCCGGGCTCCACCGCCCTGGGCCGCAGCCTGGGCCAGCTGGCCCTGCCCGCCATGGGCGTGCGCGTGGTCAACCTGCGGCGCGGCAATGGCCATGTGAGCGCAGCAGTGGACGAGGCCCTGCTGGCCGAAGGCGACACGCTGGTGCTGTCGGGCCATCCGGCCGCGCTGGCGCTGGCGGAAGACAAGCTGCTGAAAGGCTGACTGGCCCACGGCCCGCCGCTGGCAGCTCAGCGGGTGGTTGGGCACCCCATTTGAATGAAATCGGCCTGTAGCGCTAGTGCAATATGCGCTGACAGCTACACAATTAATAGCAAACTACAACAGCTCTTCAGGCCCAGGCCGTCCGAACAGGTAGCCCTGGAACTGGCGGCAGCCGTTGCGCAGCAGGAAGCTGCGCTGCCCTTCGGTTTCCACGCCCTCGGCCACCACGTCCAGGCCCAGGCTGCGGGCCAGCGTGATGATGGTGCAGGCGATGGTGGCGTCGTTGGGGTCGGTGAGCACGTCGCGCACAAAGCTCTGGTCGATCTTGAGCTGGTCCAGCGGCAGGCGCTTGAGGTAGCTGAGCGATGAGTACCCGGTGCCAAAGTCGTCGAGCGAAAAACCCACCCCCAACGTGCGCAGCGCCTGCATCTTGAGGATGCTGTCCTCCACATCGTGCAGCAGCAGGCTTTCGGTGAGTTCGAGCTTGAGCAGGCGCGGGTTGGCGGCCGCATCGCGCAGCGCTGCCAGCACCTGCTCCACAAAATCGGGCTGGCGGAACTCCTGGGCACTCACGTTCATGGCCAGCGTCCACGCGGCTTTCGCCGGGGCGGTGGCCCACTGGGCTAGCTGGCGGCAGGCCAGGGCCAGCACCTGGCGCCCCAGGGGCAGGATGAGACCCGTCTGCTCGGCCAGCGGGATGAAATCGGCGGGCGAGACCATGCCGCGCTGCGGGTGTTGCCAGCGCACCAGCGCCTCGGCCCCCAGCAGGTGGCCGCTGGCGTCCACCACCGGCTGGTAGTGCAGCAGGAACTCGTTGCGCGCCAGGCCCTGGCGGATGTCGCCCTCCAGCGCCGAACGCGCCGACGCGGCAGCCTGCATGGCGGGGTCGAAAAAGCACAGGGTGTTGCGCCCCTGCGCCTTGGCCTGGTACATGGCCAGGTCGGCGCGCTTGAGCAGCTCTTGCACGGGCTGCTGCGCGTCCTGGAACAGCGCAATGCCGATGCTGGGGGTGCTGTGCATGTCGCAGCCATCCACGACATAGGGCTGGTTCAGCGCCAGCAACACCTTCTGGGCCACGGCCTCGGCCTCGGCCGCGGCTTCGACCTCATGGCCGTGCAGGCCCTGCACCACGACCACAAACTCATCGCCACCCAGCCGCGCCACGGTGTCGGTGGCCCGCACGCTGGCCCCGATGCGCGCGGCCACCTGCACCAGCAGGCGGTCGCCCCACTCGTGGCCCATGGTGTCGTTGATGCCCTTGAAGTTGTCCAGGTCGAGGAACAGCAGGGCGCCATGGCGGCCGTCGCGCTGGGTGGTGGCCACCGCGCGCTCCAGCCGGTCCATCAGCAGCCGGCGGTTGGGCAGGCCGGTGAGTTCGTCGTAGAACGCCAGGCGCTGGATCTCGGCCTCGGCCAGCTTGCGCTCGGTGATGTCGCGCGCCACGCCCCGGTAGCCGGTAAAGCGGCCCTCTTCGTCAAAGATGGGCTCGCCACTGATCGACACCCACACGGGCTTGCCGTCCTGGGACAGGCGCTGCATCTCGAAGTCGTGAAAGACCTGGTGCGCCTCCAGCTGCTCGCGGTGCTCGCGCCATTGCCCTTCGTTGACGAAGGTGTCGGGCAACTCCCAGCGGGTCAGGCCGTAGTGCATCTCATCGGGCACGCCCTCCGTGTGGTACGGGTTGCCGTCCAGCCGCACAAAACGAAACTGGTCGTCCTGCTCCCAGTACCAGTCGGACGACAGGTCCGTCAGGCTGCGCCAGCGCGCCTCGCTCTGGCGCAGGGCCTCCAGCGTGCTCAGGTAATCGGTGACATCGGTGAACGTGCGCACGCGCCCGCCGGGCTCCAGGGCACGGGTGCGCACCTCGATGTAGCGGCCCTGCCGAGTGCGCCGCACGTAGCTCTGCGGCATGGTCAGGCGGTCGCCATGCGCTGCGTATTCCGACGCCACGTAATTGCGGGCCATGGGTTCGATGAGCTGGAACTCGGGGCCGAAGTCGCCCCGCTCGGTCTGAAAACGCACCACCTCTTCCACCAGCGGCTGCGTGGCCAGCAGGGACTCGGGCAGGTCCAGCAGCTCCAGATAGCGCTGGTTGTAGACGCGGATGCGGCCCTCGGCGTCGACGTTGGTAATGCCCTGCGAGATGTTGTCCAGGGTGCCTTCGAGGGCCCGGGTCTTCTCGGCCAGCAGGGCGCTGGTGCGGGCCAGTTCGGCCTCCACATGGCTGCGGGCCAGCTCGGCGCGGCGGGCGGTCTCCAGCTGGCCAATGGTGTTCAGCAAGGGCTGCAGAAACTGCACATCGGCGTTGGTGTAACCGCCGCTGCGGTTGGCCAGCCCCACCATGGCCACCAGCTCGCCCGCCGCATGGATGGGCAGGCCCAGGTAGGTGCGCAGCGTGGGGTGGCCGGACGGCGTGCCCGCACTGCGGGCATCGTGGTTGGCATCGTTGCTGAGGACCGGCTCGCCCGTCACCAGCGCAGCGCCCACCAGCGAGTGCAGGTTGTCGAACACCATGCCATCCTCGGCATGCTGGGCGTAGCGCTGGCGCGAGGCCTCGTCCCAGCTGATGTCGGTCATCGCATGCACGCGCAGATAGGGGTGTCCATCGTCAGCACGCTGCACCTGGCCCACCAGGCCGAAGGCGCTCTGGGTCAGGGTCATCAGCTCGTTCAGCAGCGCCTCGAACGCTGCACGGGGACCTGAGCTGGCGATGAACATGCCCTGGGCCCGCGAGATGGCCTGCAGCAGCCGGTGCTGGCGCGCCAGCATGGCCTCGGCAGCGCGGCGGGCACGGGCGCTGGAGCTGCGCTCCAGCACCGCCTCGATCTGCGCGGGCAGGGTGAGCAGGTAATCAAGCCCCGGGTCTTGCACGGTGAAATCGTCAAACCCGTGGCGCATGGCCTGCGCCGCGTGGGTTTCTGCCCCCATGCGCACGATGATGATGGCCGGAACGCCGTCGAGCAGCTGCAGCAGGTCAAAGGCCGAACCGTCCAGGGTGCGCTGGGCGGCCAGCACGATGTCGGGGCGGTGGCGCAGCAGGTGGTCGCGCGCCTGGGCGATCGAATCCACCACGTCCACGCGCCAGCCCGACCAGGGATCGGCCAGCGCCCCCGCCACAGCCTGTGCGTGGGGGTGATCACTCTCGATCAGCAGGACGGAGATGGGCATGGGCCGATCGTCGTGGGGGTTGGGGCACCGCCCGCAGTAGGCGGCGCGAGTTTGTAACGCCAGTGAAACACATTATGGCGTCTGGTGCAGGCGCGCGCGGGGACCGCCGGGCTGTTTACACTCACGCACTTTCCGTGCCTCGCGCCACTGGCCAGCCCCTGGCGCACACCCAGGCATTGGCCCTGCCCGGGCCTCCCCCGCGTCATCACTCCCCACCCGCCCATGCAGCCCCTCAGCGTCAACCAGTACCTTCGCCAGCACATCCGCACCGTCCCCGACTGGCCTGCGCCCGGCGTGCAGTTCCGCGACATCACGCCACTGCTGCAGGACCCGAAAGTGTTCCGTGTGCTGATCGATGCGTTCGTGCACCGCTACATGGACAAGGCGCTGCGCCCCGACGTGGTGGCGGGACTGGATGCGCGGGGCTTCATCCTGGGCGCTGTGGTGGCCTACGAACTGAACGTGGGCTTCGTGCCCATCCGCAAGAAAGGCAAGTTGCCCTTCACCACGGTGGAGGAAACCTACGAACTCGAATACGGCAGCGCCACCGTGGAGCTGCACACCGACGCCGTGAAGGCTGGCGACCGCGTGCTGCTGATCGACGACCTGATCGCCACCGGCGGCACCATGATGGCCGGCAAGAAGCTGTTGGAAAAACTGGGGGCCACCGTCACCGAAGGCGCCTCCATTGTCGATTTGCCCGAGCTGGGCGGATCGCAGCGCCTGCGCGATGCGGGCCTGCCGCTGTACACCCTGGTGGACTTTGCAGGGCACTGACCCGAGGGCCGTGGCATGGGTGCACAGCCCCCTGTGGGCGTGCACCACATGACCCCTGGATCAGTTGAGTTCGCCGTACTGGGTGCTGCTGAGGTCGGGAGCGGGACCTTCGGCACCGGGCATTTCGGTGTCCTCAAACCCTGTGGGCTGGGACGGTTGCAGCAGCGGACCGGAGCGCACCGGCACGCCTGGCTTGGCGGCCGCAGCCGTGGCCGCCGATGACCCTGCCGCATTGGCCAGCGCGCGCTTGAACGCGGCCACCTCGTCGGCCTCGATGGGTTCGAAGCGGGCAGAAGAGGCAGGCCGCGCGGCAGCCAGCGGTGCGGGTGCAGACACGAGGGGCGCGGGGGCCGACACCGCACCGAGCGGGCGGCGCGCAGCCAGCGGGGCCGCAGCGGGCGCCAAAGGAGCAGGGGAAACAGGTGCCGCAGCAGCCGCGGCGGGGCGTGCGCCCATCTGCGGTGCAGGCGATGAGGCCAGGGGTGCCGGGGCAGCCGGGGCAGTGGCCGCTGCTGCTGGCGGACGGCGCACCGCCGTAGAAGCCGCCTGCAACGGCAGCGCAGCGCCCTGGGGCGCCACGCCCTTTTGTGGAATGCCCACCGCCACATGGTCGTTGATGCGCCAGTACACGGCCGTCACCAGGATGTCGTAGCGGGTTTTGGCGGTCTGGGCGATGAGCGCCTCGATCTCGCTCAGGCGCACCGTCTCGCCGCCGTATTCCCGGGCCAAGTCCATCATCACCAGGAACTGGCGGCCGCGCTGGTCGAGCGACAGCACCTTGAACTTGTAGCTGGCCGACAGCACGCCAGCGCGCACCATGGCGTCGCGCACCACGGTATAGAGCAGCTCACGGCGCTCCATGCGCTCGTTCTTGCGGTTGGCTGCGTGCTCTGGGGGCTGGGGCTCCACGAGCGGCTTGCCCTGGCGCCCGGGTTGCAGGGGCACGGTGGCGTCGGCGTTGAACAGGCCGGAGGGCTCGGCCGCTGCGCGGGGCTTGGCGGGAGCGGGTTTGCGGCTGAACCAACTGAACAGGGACATGGCTTGCTTTCTTCGGATGGTGCCTGGACAAAATCCAAATCGAGTGTAACGCGCCATCCCCCCGCAGAAGGCGGAAGAAGCCCGAGGGAAACCCCCGACAGGCCCCGCCTGTCAGGTGGCCGCAACGCGGCGGCGGCGGTTGCCCAGGCGCTTGGCCAGCACAGCCCCTGCAGCCATGGCCAGACCCAGGGCAATGGCGGGCTGGCGGTTGGTCAGCTCGGTGAAGCGGATGGCCGTGAGGCTCCACAGTTTGCACGGCGCGCTGGCCTGCACGGTGGCACTGCGCGCGCGGTGCGAGAAGAAAGCGCCTTCACCCACCACCGACCCCGCGCCCACAATCGCCAGACGCAGGCGTTCTTTTTCGTCCTGGTAGTGCACGCTCAGGCTGCCGCTTTCGACCAGGTACAGGGTGCGGTCCGTAGCACCCTGGCTGAAAAGCACTTGGCCCGCCGGCAACACCACCGGGAGCAGGTAGGACGACAGCACCTCCCACTGGGCGGCCGTCAGCGGGTTGGTCATGCTGTCCTCCGCCGTGGTCTGGGCAATGGCGTCGATCAGACCTTTGAGGTCCACCTTGGAGGCAACGGGCATGGGAACATTCATGGTCCGCCGAAAGTAACCCTGTTACAGATCGGACACAAGCGCTGTTTACGTCCGTTTACAAGATAGGGCGACCAACGGTCGCTATTTACCGATGCAGAAGCTGGAGAAGATCACGCCGAGCAGGTCATCGGAGGTGAACTCGCCGGTGATGGCGCTCAGGGCGTTCTGGGCCAGCCGCAGCTCCTCGGCCAGCAGGTCCAGCGCCGGGCCCTGGGCCTGCAGTTGGTCAGCAGCTTCCTGCAAGTGCAACGACACGGCCTGCAGCGCCTGCACATGCCGCGCCCGGGCAATGTAGATGCCCTCGGGTGCCGACTGCCAGCCCGCCACGTCCAGCAGCAGCCGTCGCAAGCCGTCCAGCCCCTGACCGGTGCGGGCCGACAGATGCACCGCAGGGCGCCCGGGGTTGGCCGTAGGGGCAACACCGGCCGCGCAGTCCAGCTTGTTCCAGACATCGATCACGGGGATGTTTTTTGGCAATTTATGCCCCAAGGCGCTTTCGATATCTGCGTCGGCAGCTACATATTCAGGAGCACTTTGCCGCGACAGGTCGTGCAGGAACAGCACGGCGTCTGCCCCGGCAATCTCGTCCCAGGCGCGGGCGATGCCGATGCGCTCGACCTCATCGCTGCTGTCGCGCAGGCCGGCGGTGTCGATGATGTGCAGCGGCACCCCTTCGATCTGGATGGTCTGCTGGACCTTGTCGCGCGTGGTGCCGGCAATGGGCGTGACGATGGCCAGCTCGGCCCCTGCCAGCGCATTGAGCAGCGAGCTTTTGCCAGCATTGGGCTGCCCGGCGATGACCACCTTGATGCCCTCGCGCAGCAAAGCGCCCTGGCGCGCGCGCTGCATCACCGAGGCCAACTTTTGCTGCAAGTTCGATAGCTGGCCATGCGCATCTGCCTTGCGCAAGAAGTCGATTTCTTCTTCAGGAAAGTCGAGCGTGGCCTCCACCAGCATGCGCAGGTGGATGAGCGCGTCGCGCAGGCTGTGGATTTCTGCAGAAAACGCGCCGGTCAGCGAGCGGCTGGCGCTGCGGGCTGCGGCTTCCGTGCTGGCGTCGATCAGGTCGGCAATCGCCTCGGCCTGGGCCAGGTCGATCTTGTCGTTCAGAAAAGCCCGTTCGGTGAACTCCCCGGGTTGGGCCACGCGCAGGCCCGGCAGACAGGGCTGGCCGGTGGCCGGTTGGGTGGCAGCCCCCGCCTCCAGGCAGCGCGCCAGCAGCAGCTGCAGCACCACCGGGCCCCCATGCGCCTGCAGCTCCAGCACGTCTTCGCCGGTGTAGCTGTGCGGGCCGGGGAAGTACAGCGCGAGCCCCTGGTCGATGGCCTGGCCCTGTGCATCCCGAAAGGGCAGGTACGTCGCCTCGCGGGCCTTGAGGGTGCGGCCGCACAGCGCCTGCACCAGACCCTCCAGCCCTTTGCCCGACACCCGCACGATGCCGACGGCCCCGCGCCCGGGGGCAGTGGCGATGGCAACGATGGGGTCGTGGTGGCGGGCAAGCATGGGCAGGGACTTTACAAGGTGACAGAAAAAAGGCCGCTTGCGCGGCCTTTGGGGGTCAGTTCGTGGATGTCAGCGTTGCCGCTGCCACATCACTTGAACTTGGGCAGATTGAACTGCGGTGGCACGCCCATGCGGGTGTTGATGATCCACTGCTGCGCAATCGACAGGATGTTGTTCGTCAGCCAGTACAGCACCAGGCCGGCTGGGAAGAAGAAGAACATCACGCTGAAGATCAGCGGCATGAACCACATCATCTTGGCCTGCATCGGGTCTGGTGGCGCGGGGTTCAGGGCGGTCTGCAGCAGCGAGCTGGCCGTCATCAGCAAGGGCAGGATGAAGAATGGGTCAGGCGCGGAGAGGTCGTGGATCCAGCCGATCCAGGGCGCATTGCGCATCTCGACGCTGGACAGCAGCACCCAGTACAGCGCAATGAACACCGGGATCTGGATCATGATAGGGAAGCAGCCGCCCATCGGGTTGACCTTTTCCTCGCGGTAGATGCGCATCATCTCCTGCTGCATCTGCTGCGGCTTGTCCTTCAGGCGCTCGCGCATCTCCATGATCTTGGGATTGATGGCCTTCATCTTGGCCATGCTGGCGTAGGCCTTGGCATTGAGCCAGTAGAACGCGATCTTGAGCAGCAGCACCAGCGCGACGATGGACCAGCCCCAGTTGTTCAGGAGCTTGTGCAGGTTGTCGAGCAGCCAGTACAGCGGCTTGGACAGGATGGTCAGCCAGCCGTAGTCCTTGACCAGTTCCAGGCCGGGGTACAGCTTTTCCATCATAGTCTCGACCTGCGGGCCGGCGAACAGGCGCGCGTCGATGGTCTTGGTGGCGCCCGGCTCGATGGTGCCGAGGGAGGTCAGCATGCCCACGGAGTACAAGTTGGTGTCCACCTTGCGGGTGAAGGGCTCGCGCTGCACGCCGTCGGCCAGCAGCCATGCGGTGGCGAAATAGTGCTGCACCATGGCGACATAGCCATTGGCCGAGTCCTTGGGAATGTCGACCTTGCCGCTTTCGATGTCCTTGAACTCGATCTTCTGGTACTTCTTGGCTTCGGTGAAAACCGCCGGGCCGGTGAAGGTGGAGTAGAACGACGACTCGCCTGGCGGCTTGTTGCCGTCACGCACCAGTTGCAGATACAGCTGGGGCGATACAGCGGCGCTGCCGGTGTTGACGATGTCGTGCTTGACGGCGATGTCATAAGCGCCGCGTTTGATGGTCCAGGTCTTGACCAGCTTCACGCCGCCCTGGTCGGGCGACTCGAAGCGGATGCTCATGGAGTCTTCACCGTCCTTGAGTTCGCGCGGGCCGGGAACGGCCGTCATCACCGTCTTGTGCGTGGGGAAAGTGCCGCCCACCAGGCCGGTCTGCGCCACGTAGACGCGCTGCGCGCTTTCATCCAGCAACAGGAAGTTGCGGGCCTTGTCGGTCATGTCGGCGTGCTTGAGCAGCTCGGCCTGCGTGAGCGAGCCGCCTTCGCTGTCGAACACCAGGCGATACAGGTCGGTCTTGACCTCAATGCGTTCGCGCTTGGCAGGCGCAGCCGCTGCGGCAGGCTGCCCGGGCACGGCTGCCGCGCCTTGCGCGGCCGTTGTGGCTGCGGGCACGCTGGCAGCCCCGGTCGCACCGGAGGCCGCGCCTGCGGCAGCAGCAGGGGCTGTCACTGCGGGCGTGGTCGGGAAAAAAGTGGCCTTGTTGCCATTGTGCAGCTGCCACTTGTCCCACAGCAGAACCATGGAAAAGCCAAAAATCACCCACAGGATGGTGCGGCGAATGTCGTTCATGAAGACTTCTTTGGTGAGGATGGGGGAGTGGTGGAAGGGGTGAGCCTGGAGAAAAGCCGCAGGCTGCGCGGCAGATCTTGCGGGACCGGATCATGGCCCCCGTCACACCAGGGGTGGCAGCGTACCAGCCTGCGCACCGTCAGATAACTGCCTGCCGCAGCGCCGTGCTGCTCCAGCGCCTGCAGCGAATAGACCGAGCAGGTCGGTTCAAAGCGGCAGGCCGAACCCAGCCAGGGGCTGAGAAACAACCGATAGCCTTTGACCACGCCGATCAGCAGGCGCTGCATCATGGGGCAGTCACCGGCTCTGCCACCGGCGGCACAGGCGCAGCAACCGCTGCGCCCGAATGCCGGGTGGCATATCCAAACAGCTGCAGCAGCTCCGCGCGTACCGCCTGCTTGAGCTGGTCGGACGTGGCGCTCAGGAACTGCTTGCGATCAAACGCCGAGCGCAGGCGCACCACATGGGCGGCCTGCGGCAAACGCGCCTCAAACGTGGCGCCCACGGTGTAGATCTGCCGTTTGATGGTGTTGCGCGTCACGGCGCGGCGCGCCCAGCGCTTGGGCACCATGGCACCCATCCAGACGCCCTGAACGACAAACAGGGCCTGCGGCCCTTGCGTGTGCGGCAAGGAGCCGGGCCCTGTAGGTGCAACAGCGGCGGCTTGGCTGGCAACTGCGGTGCTGTTGGCGTCCAGTGCCAAACGGTGCAACGCAAAATGCGCCGTGCGGGAGACAGTGCCCCCCGCCATCGCAGCCTGGAACTGCGGCCGGGTTTTTAGCCTGTGCATGCAAGCGCCCCGTTTGGAACCTGGCGGTACAAACCGGGAACAGGCGGGGAGCAGGCCGTAGACCGTATCGGCCTTAGACGGCCAGGCGCTTGCGGCCCTTGGCGCGGCGTGCGTTGATAACGGCACGGCCGCCGCGGGTCTTCATGCGGACGAGGAAACCGTGGGTGCGCGCGCGGCGCGTCTTGGAGGGCTGGTAAGTACGTTTCATGGTGCTATTCCTTGAGGTTCAGTTCCGGACTGCTGCTCTTGAACCCCCTGCAATCTGCACACCCACACTATGTATGAAACATCGCCTGGAGGCAGACCCACGGGGCAGAAATAACGGCGCGCCGGGTCAAATCACCCTGAACACATTCAGGGAAACCCAAAATTATCGCAGGCTTGTGGCCGACTGGCAATGCCTTTCGATGGGCAGGCCTTTACCAGCGCGTCGCAGAGGCTGCAGCGCCCGACCCTTTCAGGCCACTTCTTCCCCGCATGGCAACCCCGGATTCCCCCGGATGACAGCTGCCTTCAAATTGTGGATAACTCCTTGACAAGCTACAATCCACCGCCTTACCCCGTTCCTCCTATCCACAATAAGAATTCCCCAGAAATGACCGAGGAACCCACCCGCAGCCCTATCAATTCGCCCGGCTCAGATGCCGGTCAGGGCCTGTGGCAAGCCTGCGTTGAGCAACTGGCACAAGACCTGCCAGAACAACAATTCAACACCTGGATCAAGCCCCTGATTGCCCAAGTGGCCGAAGACTTCTCCAAAGTCACGCTGCTCGTGGGCAACCGCTTCAAGCTCGACTGGATCCGCGCCCAGTACGCCGGCCGCATTGCCGCGCTGCTCGAAGGCCTGTATGGCCAACCGGTCACACTGGAGTTAGCACTCGCTCAGCGCGAATCCGTTGCCAGGACTTATGTACGGCCCACATCGCAGGAGCCCTCCAGCCCCGCAGCGCCAGCCGAAACCCCCGCCAGTAGCAACGATGAGGCCTCGGCGGGCGCGTTCCGCAACCGCCTCAACGCCGCCCTCACGTTCGAGACCCTGGTGGAAGGCACGGCCAACCGCATGGCGCGCTCTGCGGCCATGCACGTGGCCGGCATGCCCGGGCATCTGTACAACCCGCTGTTCATCTACGGCGGCGTGGGCCTGGGCAAGACCCACCTGGTGCACGCTGTGGGCAACCGCCTGCTGCAGGACAAGCCCGACGCCAAAGTTCTCTACATCCATGCCGAGCAGTTCGTATCGGATGTGGTTAAGGCCTACCAGCGCCGCACCTTCGATGAGTTCAAGGAGCGCTATCACTCGCTCGACCTGCTGCTGATCGACGATGTGCAGTTCTTCGCCAACAAGGACCGCACGCAGGAAGAATTCTTCAATGCCTTCGAGGCCCTGCTGGCCAAGAAGTCGCACATTGTGATGACGTCGGACACCTACCCCAAGGGCCTGGCCAACATCCACGAGCGGCTGGTGTCGCGCTTCGACTCAGGTCTCACAGTGGCCATCGAGCCGCCAGAACTCGAAATGCGCGTGGCCATCCTGATCAACAAGGCGCGCGTCGAAGGCACCGAGATGCCGGAAGAAGTCGCCTTCTTCGTGGCCAAGAACGTGCGCTCCAACGTGCGCGAGCTCGAAGGCGCGCTGCGCAAGATCCTGGCGTACTCGCGTTTCAACCAGAAAGAGATTTCGATCCAGCTCGCCCGCGAGGCGCTGCGTGATCTGCTGTCCATCCAGAACCGGCAGATTTCTGTGGAAAACATCCAGAAGACGGTGGCCGACTACTACAAGATCAAGGTCGCCGACATGTACAGCAAGAAGCGCCCGGCCAGCATTGCTCGCCCGCGCCAGATTGCGATGTACCTGGCCAAGGAGCTGACGCAAAAGAGCCTTCCCGAGATCGGAGAATTGTTTGGCGGGCGCGACCACACCACGGTTTTGCATGCTGTGCGCAAGATTGCGGGCGAACGCCAGCAGCTGACCGAGTTGAACCAGCAGCTGCACGTGCTGGAGCAGACGCTCAAAGGGTAGCGCCAAGGGTAGATAACCAGCGGGAAACGCCCGTCGGGCAGCCCCACGAAGAAGCGACCCCGTTAAGGGGCAAAATGGCGGGTTATAGATAGCAGGGGGAGGCATGACCTGTGCCGCTGTCCACGCACCGTCCCAAAACCACAAGAGGTTGATGACATGATCGTCCTGAAGGCAACACAAGACAAGGTTCTCGCGGTTCTGCAGTCCGTGGCTGGCATCGTGGAGCGCCGCCACACGCTGCCCATCCTGGCCAATGTGCTGATCCGCAAGACGGGCAATGCCCTGCAGCTGACGACCAGCGACCTCGAAATCCAGATCCGCACCACGGCCGAACTGGGTGGCGACACTGGCGACTTCACCACCACCGTGGGGGCGCGCAAGCTCATCGACATCCTGCGCACCATGCCCGGTGACCAGACGGTCAGCCTCGAATCGGCCCAGTCCAAGCTCATCCTCAAGGGCGGCAAGAGCCGCTTCACGCTGCAAAGCCTGCCGGCCGAAGACTTCCCGCTGGTGCAGGAATCCGCCGCCTTTGGCCCCGTGTTCGCCGTGCCCCAAAAGACGCTGAAGGACCTGCTCGGCCAGGTGTCGTTCGCAATGGCGGTGCAGGACATCCGCTACTACCTGAACGGCATCCTGTTCGTGGCCGAGGGGAAGACCCTGAGCCTGGTCGCCACCGACGGCCACCGCCTTGCCTTTGCCAGCGCCACGCTGGACGTCGAAGTGCCCAAGCAGGAAGTCATCCTGCCGCGCAAGACCGTGATCGAGCTGCAGCGCCTGTTGTCTGATGCGGGTGGCGAGAACCAGCCGCACATCGAGATGCAGTTCGCCAACAACCAGGCCAAGTTCACCTTTGGCGGCATGGAGTTCGTGACCAAGCTGGTCGAGGGCAAGTTCCCCGACTACAACCGCGTGATCCCCAAGAACCACAAGAACAGCATCACCCTGGGTCGCGCCCCGCTGCTGGCCAGCCTGCAGCGCACGGCCATCATGACCAGCGACAAGTTCAAGGGCGTGCGCCTGAACCTGGAGCCCGGCACCCTGCGCGTAGCATCGAACAACGCCGAGCAGGAAGAGGCCGTGGACGAGCTCGACATCGACTACGGTGGCGACACCATCGAGATCGGCTTCAACGTGACCTACCTCATCGACGCCCTGGCCAACATGGGCCAGGACATGGTGAAGGTGGAGCTTTCGGATGGCAACAGCTCTGCGCTGCTGACCATCCCCGACAACGACAGCTTCAAGTACGTCGTGATGCCCATGCGCATCTGAGGCTGCGTGACACCCGCCGTGCACCACAGTCGCAGCGCCACACCGCGAACGCTACTTTATTGATAGCTGCAAGCGCATATTCAATATGCGCTTGCACCCAATTAGACCATTGAACATATTGGAAACCCCGGTTTCCACGGATCCCAAGGCCCACCATGACCGTTGACAACAACATTCCCTCCGAGCCCGAATCCTCCGGCGTCTCCGGCCATGTGGAGCCCACCGTCAACAAGATCGACACTAACCAGGCCGGCGCCAGCGAAAGCTATGGCGAAGGCGCCATCACCATCCTCGAAGGCCTCGAGGCCGTGCGCAAGCGCCCCGGCATGTACATCGGCGACACCAGTGACGGCACCGGCCTGCACCACCTGGTGTTCGAAGTGGTCGACAACTCCATCGACGAGGCTCTGGCCGGCCACTGCGACGACATCGTCGTCACCATCCACACCGACAACTCCATCAGCGTGACCGACAACGGCCGTGGCATTCCCACCGGCGTGAAGATGGACGACAAGCACGAGCCCAAGCGCTCGGCTGCCGAAATCGCCCTGACCGAACTGCACGCAGGCGGCAAGTTCAACCAGAACAGCTACAAGGTCTCCGGCGGCCTGCACGGCGTGGGCGTGAGCTGCGTGAACGCATTGAGCAAATGGCTGCGCCTGACCGTGCGCCGCGAAGGCAAGGTGCACCAGATCGAATTTGCACGCGGCTTTGTGCAAGACCGCCTGCTGTCCACCGTGGACGGCTTTGAAGTCAGCCCCATGAAGGTGACCGGCGAGACCGAAAAGCGCGGCACCGAAGTGCACTTCTTGCCCGACACCGAGATTTTCAAAGAGAACAACGACTTTCACTACGAGATCCTGGCCAAGCGCCTGCGCGAACTCTCGTTTTTGAACAACGGCGTGCGCATTCGCCTCAAGGACGAACGCAGCGGCAAGGAAGACGACTTCTCGGGCGCCGGTGGCGTGCGCGGCTTTGTCGAGTTCATCAACAAGGGCAAGACGGTGTTGCACCCCACCTCGTTCTACGCCGCAGGCGAGCGCCCGGCAGAGACGTACGGCGGCATCCCCGGCACGCACATTGGCGTGGAAGTGGCCATGCAGTGGAACAGCGCGTACACCGAGCAAGTGCTGTGCTTCACCAACAACATCCCCCAGCGTGACGGCGGCACCCACCTGACCGGCCTGCGCGCCGCGATGACCCGCGTCATCAACAAGTACATCGAAGAAAACGAGCTGGCCAAGAAGGCCAAGGTCGAAGTCACCGGCGACGACATGCGCGAAGGCCTGTGCTGCGTGCTCAGCGTGAAGGTGCCCGAGCCCAAGTTCAGCAGCCAGACCAAGGACAAGCTGGTGTCGAGCGAAGTGCGCGCGCCGGTGGAAGACATCGTGGGCAAGCTGCTCACCGACTACCTGCAAGAAAAGCCCAACGACGCCAAGATCATCTGCGGCAAGATCGTGGAGGCCGCCCGTGCCCGCGAAGCCGCCCGCAAGGCCCGCGAAATGACCCGCCGCAAGGGCGTGCTGGACGGCATGGGCCTGCCCGGCAAGCTGGCCGACTGTCAAGAAAAAGACCCCGCCCTGTGCGAGATCTACATCGTGGAGGGTGACTCCGCCGGCGGCTCTGCCAAGCAGGGCCGCGACCGCAAGTTCCAGGCCATCCTGCCCCTGCGCGGCAAGATCCTGAACGTGGAAAAAGCCCGCTACGAAAAGCTGCTGACCAGCAACGAAATCCTCACGCTGATCACGGCCCTGGGCACCGGCATCGGCAAGGCGGGCGGCACCACCGGCGGCGACGACTTTGACGTAGCCAAGCTGCGCTACCACCGCATCATCATCATGACCGACGCCGACGTGGACGGCGCCCACATCCGCACCCTGCTGCTCACCTTCTTCTACCGCCAGATGCCCGAACTGGTGGAGCGCGGCCACATCTACATCGCGCAGCCGCCGCTGTACAAGGTCAAGGCCGGCAAGGAAGAGCTGTACCTCAAGGACGCCCCCGCGCTCGACGGCTTCCTGCTGCGCATTGCGCTGAACCACGCCAGCGTGACCACCGGCGGCGCCAACCCGCAAACCCTGACCGGCGAGACCCTGGCTGAACTGGCGCGCAAGCACCAGATCGCTGAAAGCGTCATCGCCCGCCTGGGCAACTTCATGGACGCCGAAGCCCTGCGCGCCATTGCCGATGGCGTGAGCCTCAAGCTCGACTCCGTGGCCGATGCCGAAGCCAGCGCCGTGGCCCTGCAAGCCAAGTTGCGCGAGCTGAACACCACCGGCGCCCCCGCCGAAGTGGCCGGCGAATTCGACGCCCGCACCGACAAGCCCCTGCTGCGCATCAGCCGCCGCCACCACGGCAACATCAAGAGCAGCGTCATCACGCAAGACTTTGTGCACGGCGCCGACTACGCCGCCCTGGCCGAAGCTGCCGAAACCTTCCGCGGCCTGCTGGCCGAAGGCGCCAAGGCGATGCGCGGCGAAGGCGACAAGCAGAAGGAAGAAAAGGTCAGCGACTTCCGCCAGGCCATGAAGTGGCTGATTGCCGAAGCCGAACGCACCACCAGCCGCCAGCGCTACAAGGGCCTGGGCGAAATGAACCCCGAGCAGCTGTGGGAAACGACGATGGACCCCAATGTGCGCCGCCTGCTTCGCGTGCAGATCGACGATGCGATCGAAGCGGACCGCGTGTTCACGATGCTGATGGGCGATGAGGTCGAGCCGCGTCGGGATTTCATTGAGACGAATGCGCTGCGGGCGGGGAATATTGACGTCTGATCTTGTCAAATGACAGAAAAAGCACAAACTTAGCCGAACTAGTGCAAAAGCACTGCTAGAGAAGAGAAAAAGCGCTCAAATTGAGCGCTTTTTCTTGGAAAAGTATGTATGGGCAGAGTATCTTCGGGAACCTGAACAGATCTACCGCTGGTGTATCTCAGACAGGCGACGCACCAAATTGCTTGAACGAATGGGTGGCAGGAAGGTTTTGTAAACCTTTTATGGGTGAGTTTCTGTGGAGGCTTTGTTCATTTACCATTTACGTTCGTTAAAAATGAACACAGCGTAAAAATGAACAATAGAGATATTCTCTCTAAGGCAATTGAGGCCACAAGGCCTCCTTTGAGCTGGGAGGTTCTTGAAGAAGCTCTTTCATCATCGAGCGATGCGGATGCCATCCTTGCACTACACCTCAAAGAAGGCCCAGCTCACCGGTTCGCGGTGGAAATAAAAACCGTTGTGCGGATTGAAACCCTGCGAGCACAGATAGCCCGTAGTTCAACCAACTCTCGTCACCCGAGTTGGCTTGTTGTTGTTCCTTACATGTCGAAGAACAATGCCGCCCTTTGCCAGGAGGCCGGTTTGAACTTCATAGACACTGCAGGGAACGCCTTCATCGACGTTCCCGGTTGCTATGTCTTTATCACTGGCAAGCAAAGGCCTGAGCAAGAGCCCGTTGGATCTGGCCATGAGGTCATGGGATCTGCAAGCGCCTTGCGGGTCATCTTCACTTTGTTGACAGCACCCGACATGCCGGAAAGCCCGATACGCGACATCGCCACCAAGGCGGGGGTATCACTTGGCTCCGCAGCGAAGGCCATGGAGGGCCTTCGACGCCTGGGCCACTTGAGCCCCGGTGATACCAGAAGCCGCAGACTTCTCGCCGTTGACGCCCTGAAGACGGAGTGGGCCCGCAACTACCCTATTGGACTGCGCAACAAGCTCCAACCTCAGCGATACGCACCGCAGAATGTGCAGTGGTGGAAGGATGCCAAGCTGCAGCCGGAAGAAGCGGCTTGGGGGGGCGAGGTGGGTGCCGCGCTCAAGACCTCATATCTCCAGCCCGAGCAGATCACCATCTATTGCTGGAAGGACAGAGGAAAGCTGTTGATGCAACATCGCCTACGGCCCGATCCCAACGGCAGCGTTGAAATCCTCGACGCCTTCTGGGTGCCTCCCAGTTCTAGCGCTGAGCCCATCGCACCTTTGCTGCTGATATACGCAGATCTCATGACCAGCCTGGACGGCCGCAATCGAGAGGTGGCAAGCATGCTGAGAAAGGAAATCTTCGATGCTGAAGCGACTCCCTGACCGCGACATAGACCCGGCACTGCGAGCGATCCTGAAACAGGCGCGCAGCGCCACCGACGCTCTGGACATCCCGTTCTTTGTGGGCGGCGCCATGGCTAGGGACATCATCTTGACCCACATTTTTGGGCAAGAGGTGAAACGCGCAACACGCGACGTGGACCTCGGGCTCTACCTTGACGGCTGGGACCGCTTCCAGCACCTGAAGGATGCGCTGGTGCGCACGGGCTTGTTCCACGCTACGGATGGCAAACCCCATCGGCTGCACTATGGGTCTCCAAAAGGTATCCCCCTAGACCTGATCCCGTTTGGCCGGATAGAGCACCCTGCGGGCGAGATTGCGTGGCCTCCAGGCAATGACGTAGTGCTCAACGTTGCAGGGTTTGAGGACGCGTTTCGAAGTGCGCTGGTGGTAGATCTCGGTGGAGGGCTAGTCATCAGGACATGTGCCCTTCCGTCCCTGGCAGTGCTCAAATTGATCGCATGGCAGGACCGTCGGAAATTTTCCAACAAGGACGCCACCGATCTGCTGCTGATCACACAGAACTACGCCGCCGCCAACAACATGGATCGGCTCTACGAGAGGGAGCCGGAGCTGATGGAGGCCGCCGACTACAACCCTGAATTAGCAGGCGCTTACTTGCTTGGCAAGGATGCTGCTTTGCAGTCTGGAAACGACACAGCAGCTATCGCCAAAGCCATCCTTGAAAGCGAGATGCTGCAGCAGGAGCTGATTGACCAGATCGTCCGAGCGAAAGCTGCATCGCACAGTCGCGAAGATGAGCAGAGGTATACCCAGTACCTGAAAGGTTTCAGCACAGGCTTCCTCAAGCAACTGCGTGAGCCCGGTCAGTAACGAGGAGGCTCTTTACAGGTTGGTGAGGCTTCATCAAAGCCGCAGGTTCGATGGGTCAAGCTCGAATTTGTCCATACCCAATTTGTCCATGATTGCTGGCAAAACTTGGTGAATGACGCGCATGCCAACGAGCAATTCGTTCATGTAGATGTCCGGGTGCAGTCGCGATTCATGGACCCCAAGGCTCTCAGCTTCTGCGTCTGCCCCTAAGCTGCCATGCGTTCCATAGACAAGTTCGAGCAGTTCTGCCCGCAGGGGAAGCCCCGCTTGGAACGCCTTCTCCTTCACGAAAGTCAGCCATTCCGTATAGGACTTGATTGTTTCGTACTTAAACTCACTGAACCTTGTCGCGAGGGCAGGAGGCTCTTCGATTTTGGACGCAGCAAGTTCCATAAGACAAGGCTCGATGTCACATGCGGGAGAGTCGTAAAGCTCTAGTTCTTCAATGAGATGGTCGACGTAGGCTGCGTAGAACCCATAGACATCCGTGTATGACTTATAGATCGCCATGATGAGCGCGACATGTGGCTGGGAAAATATGTCGTCCAGACACTCATCCAGCGCATCACTGTCCTGATAGTCAAACTCCAGCTCTGATGGGAAGGGCTTGGGAATCTCGACGCCCATCTGCTGAAGAACGTGGAAGGTGTGCCAATTCAAAAGATCGGCTTCTTCCTCCTCTTCTAGTCGATAGGTGTGATATCCCGTTTCCGCCTGCTGGACCGCCATATCGGCCAAATATCGCAGCAACAACGCCCATTTCTCTGCGTCGCGCACCGACCCAGCCAAGAGCACAAAGTCGGGATCGTTGCTTCCGATACCGGCCAACTCAACCAGCTTTGTGCTCATGTCCATCGAGATGTACTCGCCGTTTTTCCACTTGCTGATCTGTGCGGGCGAGACACCAAGGCGGAGTGACAACTCCTTCTGGCTGCAGCCCTGATGGGCGAGTGCCAGGGTAATCAGTGACGTTGTGCTCATGCGGGTTCCTTGGTAATAATTTACTTAATTCTATTCGTATTAAGTAAATTTTCTCCTAATCGAAATGACAGAAGTGCGCCGCGAATGCGCTGACCAGCAGTCCGCATATCCATTGCCAGCGCTACGGCGGCTTGGAGCAAAGTGAACCCAGAACAGCGGCGAAAACCGCAGTGGTCCCGTGTGCATCGGTTCCATCGCATCCAGCGCCAATGCAAGGTCAGACGTGTTTGTTATCGCGACGTATTGGTACTGCAAGGATGAGGTGAACGCCTGGCGCACCAGCGCTTCCTGCTACTTTTTCGCCAACGTGCTGTGGTTGCCGTAACCCCGCCGCAATACCACCCGCCAAAACTGCGCGACCACGCGCTGCTGATGGACCGCGCCACCTTTACCGCCCACCACAACCTGGCCGTGGCTGATCCGGTGCATGCCCCCGAGACCATTGCAGACACATGGACACCCGAAGAGGCCGCGTTGAACGCGCAACTGCGTGCGCAAGCCAAGGGGCGGCTGGAGCAGGAGTTTGTGTCCGCAGACACCGTGCACCGCGCTGAGCGCACCTTGACCGAGGAAGCGGGTTGAATAGTGAATAGGCCTCTATGAACCGGAAGCATCCGTGTGGGCTGCGCTGATCGCCGCCCTGCAGTGAGCTTCGACAGGCTGAGCGTGAACGATCCCAGTGGCTTCATGCCAATCCACGGGCACAATCCCACCCCATGCGTTCCCCCATCGCCATCGTCGACGTAGACTGCCTGGACACCTGGACCCGCTACCGCGCGGGCCTGTGCGACACCTGCGCGGCCAACTGCTGCACCATGCCGCTGGAAGTGCAGCTCTCGGACCTGGTGCGGCTTGAACTGGTGGACCCGTTCGAGGCCGAGCATGAAGAAATCCGCCACATTGCCAAGCGGCTGCAAAAGGCGCGGCTGATCGACCACTTCAACCACAAGAACGCGGTCTTCACGATGGCGCGGCGGGCCAGTGGGGACTGCAATTTTCTCGACCCCAAGACGCGGCTGTGCACGGTGTATGACAAGCGGCCCGAGACCTGCCGCCTGCACCCGCAAAAGAAGAGTCCCAAGCCGGGTTACTGCGCTTATGGGGCGCGGGATCTGCAGCGGCGGGGTTGACTACATACAAGCGCTGAGGTGTCTCGCATCTCTCATCTGCGCAAGCCCGCCGCCTTCTGAAACCGTCGACCCCCATGGTCACGCCATGTCGCGCAGCTCGCGGCGCAGGATCTTGCCAACACTGGACTTGGGCAGGGCCTCCACAAACACGATCTGCCGGGGCACTTTGTAGGGGGTGAGCGCAGCGCGGCAGTGGGCTGCGATGTGGTCTGCATCCACCGGTGGCGCGTTACCCGCCGCGCGCACCACATACAGTCGCAGCGCCTCGCCCGTCTTCTCGTCTGGCACGCCGATGCAGGCGCATTCCAGCACGCCGGGGCAGGCGGTGGCCACGGCTTCGACTTCGTTGGGAAAGACGTTGAAGCCCGAGACGATGACCATGTCCTTCTTGCGGTCCACGATCTTGAGAAAGCCGCGCTCGTCCAGCTGGCCGATGTCGCCGGTGCGGAAGTAGCCGTCGGGGGTGAAGGCGGCGGCGTTGGCCTCGGGCTGCTGCCAGTAGCCGCCCATGACCTGGGGGCCTTTCACGCAGACCTCGCCGGGCTGGCCCAGGGGCACGGGGTGGCCCTGGTCGTCCAGCAGCAGCACGTCGGTGGAAGGCAGGGGCAGGCCGGTGCTGCCGCTGAAAGCCGTGACCGATGCGGGGTTGAAGGCCACCACGGGACTGGTCTCGCTCAGGCCGTAGCCTTCGCGGATGAACTGACCGGTGATGGCCTGCCAGCGGGCAGAGACCGAGGGCAGGATGGCAGCGCCGCCACCGCCCGCCAGCCGCAGGTTGGAGAAGTCCACGCCCTGCGTGCCGGGGTGCACCGCCAGCCCGGCGTACAGCGTGTTGACGCCCATGAACACGCTGGGGCGCGCAACCTTCAACACGTCAATCAGCCCGTCCAGGTCACGCGGGTTGGGCACCAGCCAGTTGCGTGCGCCCACCGCAAAGTAGCTGATCAGGTTCACCATCAGCGCGAAGATGTGATACAGCGGAATGGCGGTGACGATGACTTCTTGCGCGGGGCGCAGGGCATCGGGTACGAAGGCCTTGAACTGCTCCACGTTGGCCACCAGGTTGCGGTGCGTGAGCATGGCGCCCTTGGACAGGCCTGTGGTGCCCCCGGTGTACTGCAGGAACAGCAGGTCGCTCCCCTCCAGCACGGGCGGCGCAAAGGGCAGGGTGGCGCCTTCGGCCAGGGCGCGCGCAAACGAGGTGGTGGTGTGCAGGTGGGCATCCAGCGGCGGCCCGGGCAGGTCGGCTGCGGTGCCGTCGCCGGGCGCCACGGTGATGATGCTGTGCAGTTCCACACGATCCTGGATGGCGGCCAGGGTGGCGGTAGACCCTGCATAGATCACCATCACCCTCGCTCCTGCGTCCTGTAGCTGGTGCTCCAGCTCCCGCGGGGTGTAAAGCGGATTCACGTTCACCTGCACACAGCCCGCGCGCGCAATGCCGAGCATGGCGATGGGAAACGCCATCAGGTTCGGGCACATCACGGCGATGCGATCGCCCTTGCGCACGCGCAGCACGTTCTGCAGGTAGGCCGCAAACGCGCGGGATTGCTGGTCCACATGTGCATAGGTCAGCGTCTGGCCCAGGCAGGTGAATGCGGGCCGGTGCGCATACCGCTGCATGGCGGCACACAGCAGGTGCACGATGCTGGGATGGCTGTCGGGATCGATGTGGGCAGGGATGGCGCCATAGCTGGCCAGCCAGGGTTGGGGGGACATGGTGAATCGGTCCTCGTGGGGGGTGGAGCAACAGCGTGCGGGCAGGCTCAGCGCACGGCCTTGGCCAGTGCCGCAAAGGCTTGCCGGTCCAGCGCGTGGGTGAAGGCGGTGTTGGGCACCGGGTGCGTGGAGAACTTCACCACCACCAGCTCGGCCGCCGGGTTGATGTGGATGTGCTGGCCCATCAGGCCCTTGGCTTCAAAGGTGCCATCGGCATCGTGGGGTATCCACCACTGGTTGTGGTACGAGTAGCCCGCGCGCATGGCCGTGCCCGGGGCCTTGCTGAACTGGGCGGGGTCGGCCCCTTTGCGCAGCTCGGCAATGGTGGCGGGCGAGACGATCTGCTGGCCGTTGAAGCGGCCGTTGGATCGCAGCATCTCGCCCAGACGGCCCAGGTCACGCAAAGTGGCGTTCACGCCCACGCTGGTGGCCTGGCCGCCGCTGGCATCGGCAAACACATACGCGTCCTCCTGCGTGCCCAGCTTGGACCAGATGCGCTCGGACAACAGCGTGGCGTAGCTCTTGCCAGTGACGCGCTGCAGCAGCCAGCCCAGCACTTCCGTGTCCACCGACTTGTAGGCAAACGCGGTGCCGTGCTCGCCGTCCTTCTGCACGGTGGGCAGGTGCTCGGCCATGCTCTTGGCACTGTTGCTGCCGGGGCGCGCAGGCTGCAGGCCCGCAGCGGCCAGGTACTGAAAGACACCGGAGGTGGGGTCCGCAAAGTCTTCGGCGTATTTGACGCCGGTGGTCATGTCCAGGGTCTGCTGCACGGTGGCATCGGCCCAGGCGCTGTTGGCCAGCTCGGGCAGGTAACGCACGATGCGCGCACTGGGGTCGATGGCGCCTTCCTGGATGAGTTCGGTCACCAGCAGCCCCACCAGCGATTTGCTCATGGACCACAGCACATGTGGCTGCTGCGGCTGCATGCCGATGTGATAACGCTCATACACCACCCGGCCCCGGTGCAGCACCAGCAGAGCGTCGGTGTAGGTGGCCTTCTGCCAGTCGGCCAGCGTGGTGGGCGCGCCCTTGTCGTCGGCAAACGCCAGCGTGTCGGGCAAGGCACGCGGCGCTGCGGGCAGTGCGCTGGGCGCTGCTGCACCGCGCCAGATGGTGGCCGTGGGCCCCAGTTCGCGCAGGTGCTGCGCGGCCCAGCGCACGTTGGGGTACTTGAGGATGTTGGCCAGGCGCACGACCTTGTCGGGCGCCGGGGGGAAGCCCTGCATCAGCTGCAGGGTCACAGGGTTGGTGGCGTCCGGCGGCGGCAGCTGCGGAGCCTGGGCCTGGCTGGCAGGCGCGGCCCCCAGCAGGGTGCAGGCCAAGGCGACGGCGGTGAAGGAAGGGGTGAGGTGGCGATGAAAAGAGCGCATGGTGAGAAGGCCTCGGTCAAGAAACGTGGGATAGGGAAGAACAAAAAAGGACACGGAATCGGTCGGGCCGATCAGCCCCGCGCGGCCAGCAAGGTGCGGATCACGCCCTCGGTGCGCTCGTACTCGCCTTCGCCAAAGTGCTTGTAGCGAATGCGGCCTTGCGCATCGATCAGGTAGGTGGCGGGCCAGTACTGGTTGCTGTAGGCCTTCCAAGTGCCGTAGCGGTTGTCCTGTGCCACGGGGTGCTTCACGCCATGGCGGCGCATGGCGGCTTCCACGTTGGCGGTCGGGCGCTCAAACGGAAACTCTGGCGTGTGCACCCCCACCACGGTGAGCCCCTGGGGCGTGTACTGCTCGGCCCAGCGGTTCACATGGGGCAGGGTGCGGATGCAGTTGATGCAGGCGTACGTCCAGAAGTCCACCAGCACCACGCGGCCCCGCAACTGCGCCAGGCTCAGCGGTTCGGAGTTGAGCCAGCGCTCGATGCCGGTGAACTCGGGCGCAGCGCCCAAGTCGGGCAGCGCTGCGGCGGGGCTGGCGGGGCCCGCCGCGTACGCCAAGCCAGGGGCCGCCAGCGCAGCGGCCATCGACGCCAGGAAAGCGCGGCGCTCGGAAAAGCGCGATGAAGAGGGGTGCAATGTCATGGTGAAAGCTCCTTGCAATCGGTGGAGTGCGCCCCTTACAGGCCGCCCCAGCCCGAGGGATAAAACTGCGTAAGCCAGGCGGTGATCTGCCCATCCACCTCCCACAGCATGGCCAGCGCGATGGCAATGACCACCACGCCAAACACCTGCTGCACGCGGTGTGCGTGGCGCGCAATGCGCCGCACATGGGTGGCCGCGGCCTGGCCGCCGTAGGCAATGGCCAGCATGGGCAGTGCTGCGCCGGTGGAATACGCGAGCAGCAGTAGGGCGGTGCCCACCCCCGGTGGCTCGGTAGCGATGAGGGTGAGGATGGAGGCGAGCACCGGCCCGGCGCAGGGTGTCCAGACCGCGCCCAGGCTCAGGCCGAGCAGCAGTCCGCCCCAGTTGCCGCCCCCGCTGCCCATGCCCAGGCTGGCCATGCGGTTGAGCACGCCGCCTGCATGTTGGCTGAGCCACTGGAACGGCCGGGGCCACACCGTGAGCACGCCAAACACCAGCAGCATCACGGCGGCAAGCCGGCGCAGGCCTTCCTGAGACACACCCAGCACCTGCGTGAAGCTGCTGAACAGCAGGGCCACGGCCGCGAACGACAGCGCAAAGCCCAGGGCAATGAACAGGGGGCGTGTGCGCCGCGCTGAGTCGGCGCCGCTCACCGAGGCCCCCAGCACCACTGGCAGCATGGGCAACACGCAGGGCGCCCCCACCGTGAGCATGCCGGCAGCCACGGCCAGCCAGGGCGAGGTGGTGGCCATGGTCATTGCCCGCTCCCCTGCTCGGCCGCCGGGCGGCGCCACACCTGGGTTTTGCCGAACAGCGGAATGCCCACGTACGCGTGCACCAGCAGTTGTTCCGGCTCGGCCGGCGTCAGGTTGACGCGGTAGGTCTTGGCGTTCTCGCGGTTGTAGATTTCGCCCTGGTACTCGCTGCTGCCGCCCTCCGCCGGGCGCAGGCCCGACAGCAGGGTCATGCCCAGCGCAGGCCGCGCGTCGGCCGCCGCCATGTCGGCGCCCGGCGCGCTCATGGAGCGGTTGGCCAGCACGCGCACCACCTTGCCACACAGGGCGTTGCCACCAGCGGGATTGCAAGGAGCGATGTTCACTTCCAGATTGCCGCTCTCGGTGATCCAGCGACCCAGGGGGGCTTTGGGGTGGGCGGTGCCCGGCGCTGGTGCCACAGCGGCTGGCGGCGCTGCCGCAGCCTCTTGCGCGCTGGCTGCCTGCGCCAGGCCCAGGGTCAGCAGGGCGGTCACGGCGATGAATGGTTTCATGGCAAGGTCCTCGTGAAGTTCAGGAAGACCTCATTGAAGCCAGCGCAGGTATCGGCGATTTGTCTGGCCAGGGGCTTTTGGTATGCGCGCTTGTCGATGCATCGGGCAGACAAGTTGAGATACATATCTGCCCACCCAGCCCGTACCGCTGCACCACCAAAGCCCGGACAATGGCCGCCATGACGACGCCCGCTCCCGACCACATCCTGATCGTCGATGACGACGCCGGCATCCGCGAACTGGCCGCCGAGTACCTGCAGCGCCAGGGCCTGCAGGTGAGTGTGGCCGCCGACGGGCGGCAAATGCGCGAGGTGCTGGCCACGCAGCGCATCGACCTGCTGGTGCTGGACCTGATGCTGCCGGGCACCGATGGCATCGCACTGTGCCGCGAGCTGCGCAGCCCCGGCGCGCCGCCGCTGCCCATCATCATGCTCACTGCACGCAGCGACGAGGCGGACCGCATCCTGGGCCTGGAGCTGGGTGCGGACGACTACCTGACCAAACCCTTCGCCGCGCGCGAGCTGCTGGCACGCATCCACGCGGTGCTGCGGCGCACGCGCATGCTGCCGCCCAATCTGGCCAAGGCCGAGCCCGCGCGCCACCTCACGTTTGGCGACTGGCGGCTGGACACCACCGCACGCCACCTGCTCGATGCCACGGGCGCAGTGGTGGCGCTGTCGGGCGCCGAATACCGCCTGCTGCGTGTGCTGCTGGACCACCCGCAGCGCATCCTCACACGCGACCAGCTGCTGCAGCTCACACAGGGGCGCGATGCCGATGTGTTCGACCGCTCCATCGACCTGCTGGTGAGCCGTGTGCGCCAGCGGCTGGGCGACGGCGCGCGGGGCTCGCGCTACATCAAGACCGTGCGCAACGAAGGCTATGTGTTCTGCGCCGATGTGCAAACTGCGGCAGCAGTCGCAGGAGCTGCGCCATGACGTCGCGCTGGTGGCCGCGCTCTTTGTTCGGGCGCATTCTGCTGGTGATGGCACTGGGCCTGGCGTTGGCGCATGCGCTGACGTTTGTGCTGGCGTTCACCGAGCGCAGCATGACCATGCGGCGGGCCATGGTGTCGTATTTCGCCAGCGACGTGGCCAGCTCGGTCGCCATGCTGGAACGCCTGCCTGCCACCGAGCGCGCACAGTGGGTGGACCGGCTGGCGCGCCGCAACTACCGCTTTGCACTGGCCGAACCGCTGGACGCACCTGCCGACCCGTCCCAGCTGGCCCGCCTCGTTGCCAGCGCTGTGGCGGCCACACTGCCCACTGACCGCCCGATGCAGGTGATCGACCCCCATGTGCCGGGCATCGAGCTGCGGCTGCAACTGCGCCTGGCCGACGGTACGCCCCTGGCCGTGGACATGGACGAGCCCCGGCTGCAGATATCGCCCTGGGTGCTGGGCGCGCTGGCACTGCAGCTGGCGCTGCTGGTGGGCCTGTGCGCGTGGGCCGTGCGTGCAGCCACGCGGCCCCTGAGCACGCTGGCCGATGCGGCCGATGCGCTGGGCGCCGACCGCCCCACCGTGCCGCTGGCTGAAGACGGCCCGCGCGAAGTGGTGCGCGCCGCCGTTGCCTTCAACCATATGCAGCAGCGCATCCAGGCACATCTTCAGGAACGCATGCAGATCCTGGCCGCCGTCTCGCACGACCTGCAAACACCCATCACCCGGCTGCGCCTGCGCGCGGATCTGCTGGACGACACCACGCTGCGCGACAAGCTGCACACCGACCTGGCCGAAATGCAGTCGCTGGTGGAAGAGGGCATTGCCTACGCGCGCTCATCGCAGGCCGTGCGCGAGCCCCCGCAGCGCGTGGACCTGCGCGCGCTGGTGGAGAGCATTGCGCGCGACTACGCCGATGCCGGCCTGCCGGTACAAGTGCTGCAGGCAGTGGATGTGACCTGCGACACCCGCCCCCAGGCCCTGCGCCGCCTGCTGTGCAACCTGGTGGACAACGCGCTCAAGTTTGCGGGTGCCGCCGAGCTGACGCTGGAGGCAGAAAGGCCAGGCCAGTGCCTGGTGCGCGTCATCGATCATGGGCCCGGCATCCCCCCGGCGGACCTCGCCGCCGTGCTGCAGCCCTATGTGCGGCTGGAAGATTCGCGCAACCGGGGCACCGGTGGCACCGGTCTGGGCCTGGCCATTGCCAGCGAGCTGGCCAAGGCCCTGGGCGGCCGCCTGGTGCTGGGGCCGCGCGCGGACGGCGCGCAGGGGCTGGAGGCGCGGGTAGAGCTGCCAGAAGCGCTCCCGGCATAGGCATGCGCACCAGCGCCGCTGCTACAGTGGCCGCTACGTGGACTCTCAAAAGGGCAACGCCGTGGACACACCTGTCAGCACCCCGCAGAGCGAGATCAGCGCCAGCAACCCACGCATCCGCGTCGGCATCGGCGGCTGGACCTTCGAGCCCTGGCGCGGCAGCTTCTACCCCGCAGGGCTTGCGCACAGCAGGGAGCTGCAATACGCCAGCCGACAGCTCACGGCGATCGAGGTCAACGGCACCTACTACAGCACCTTCAAACCACCCACCTTTGCCAAATGGCGCGATGAAACGCCCGAAGGCTTTGTGTTCTCACTCAAGGCCAACCGCTTTGCCACGCACCGGCGCGTGCTGGCGGACGCGGGCGATTCGATCGCGCGGTTTGTCGACAGTGGCATCTCGGAACTGAAGGACAAGCTCGGGCCCATCGTGTGGCAGTTCATGCCCACCAAGGCGTTTGAGCCGGGCGACTTCGAGGCCTTTCTGGCCCTGCTGCCGCAGCAGGTGGAGGGCCTGCGCCTGCGCCACGCGCTGGATGTGCGCCACAAGAGTTTTGCGACGCCAGCGTTTGTGGCGCTGGCGCGACGGTATGGCTGCGTGCCTGTGTACACCGACTCCAACCAATTTCCCGCCATCGCGGATGCAGAGGCCGACTTTGCCTACCTGCGGCTGATGCGCAGCCAGGCCGATGTGCCCACGGGCTACACCGCCGATGCGATTGCGCAATGGGCACAGGGCGTGCGCACCTGGACCAGCGGCGACCGGCCACGCGATGCGTTTGTGTACTTCATCAACGGCGCCAAAGAGCGGGCGCCGGCAGGGGCGATGGAGTTGCTCAGGCAGCTGAGCGCTACACCGTCTCGCGCTGCGTGAAGCCCTGCGGGGCCGCGCCGCCATCGGGCACATTGCCTACCACCACGCGGTCCACCCGCGCATGTGCTGGCCCCTGGTGCGCCCAGTCGATCAGCGCCAGCACGGCGGGTTCCGGGCCCCAGGCGCAGGCCTCCACGCGGCCATCCTGGCGGTTGCGCACCCAGCCCGTCACGCCCAGTCGATTGGCGGCCTGCGCCATGGACCAGCGGTAGCCCACGCCCTGCACCTGGCCGGTGATCAACAGATGGCGGGTGATGGTGGAGTGGGGTTCTGCGTTCATGGGGGGCACTGTAGCGCGCTCCTTGTGGGGAGCCCGCTCCAGGGGCACACTGCCAGCAACACCGCACCACATGACCACCACCGCCCCCAAGGCCCTGCCCACCATCGACCCCCAGCGCTGCACCGGCTGCGGCTGGTGCATTGCGGTGTGCCCGCCGCATGTGCTGTCGCTGCAGGTGTTGGGCACGGGGCCCTGGGGCCCCAAGTGCTCCACCCTGCACGATGCGCCCGGCTGCACCGGGTGCGCGTTGTGTGCGGTGCGCTGCCCATTCGATGCGATCCGCATGGTGCGGGTGGCGGCCACCCAGGCCCGATGAGGCCGTTGCGCCACAGGCTCACACAGGCGCACACAGATGCGCATAAGCGCGTACAGGCGGGTTGACAGGCCCCGGCCTGCATCCGGTACACTGCGCTCTTCATGTCGTTCACCTCTCTCCCCATCACCACCGCACGCGCCGCTGCCTTCCAAGGCATGGGCATGATGCCGCCCGCACTCACGCGGGCCAATGGTGAACAGCGGGCACTGGGTGCACGAATGATTACCACCATTACCACCGCGGCCACCTGAGCACGCGCAGGTGGCCGTTTCGGCAGCCACCTGGTGATCGCTCTCTTCTCCCCCAAGACGAATGCACGAAACCCAGCTCTGGCAGCTGGGTTTTTTTGTTTGTTCGTTAGCCGGAGAAGTCCATGTACCGCGATCCCGTCCAGTCCCTCGAAGCCCCGTTGTTGCCGTCGTCCGCCACGGCCATGCGCCCCCTGCGCGTGGGCATGATTGGCATTGGCACCGTGGGCGCAGGCACCTTCCGCGTGCTGGCGCGCAACCAGGCGCTGATTGCGGGCCGTGCGGGCCGCGGCATCAAGCTGGTGGTGGTCTGCGCCCGCAGCCTGGCCCGCGCCATGAGCTTGGTGGGCAAGGATGTGGCGCTGACCAACGACCCGATGCAGGTCGCCACGCACCCCGACGTGGATGTGCTGGTGGAGGCCGCTGGCGGCACCGGCCCCGCACGCGACTGGGTGCTGGCCGCCATCCGTGCGGGCAAACATGTGGTCACGGCCAACAAGGCGCTGCTGGCCGAGCATGGCAACGAGATCTTTGCCGCCGCGCGCCAGCACGGCGTGGCCGTGGCGTACGAAGGCGCGGTGGCGGTCAGCATCCCCATCGTGAAGGCGCTGCGCGAGGGCCTCACGGCCAACCGCATCGAGTGGGTGGCGGGCATCATCAACGGCACCACCAACTTCATCCTGAGCAAGATGCGCGACGAGGGTGTGGGCTTTGCCGAAGCGCTGGCCCAGGCCCAGGCGCTGGGCTACGCCGAGGCCGACCCGACGTTTGACATCGAGGGCATCGACGCGGCGCACAAGATCTCGCTGCTGGCGGCCAATGCGTTTGGCATGCCGGTGCGGTTTGCCGATGCGCAGGTGGAGGGCATCACCGCACTGCAGGGCCTGGACGTGGCCTGCGCCGAGCAACTGGGCTTTCGCATCAAGCTGCTGGGCGTGGCCAAGCGGCGCAAGGAGGGTGACTCGGAAGGCAATGTGGAGGGGGTGGAACTGCGCGTGCAGCCCGCGCTGGTGCCCGCCACACATTTGCTGGCGCATGTGAACGGGTCGATGAACGCCGTGATGGTGAAGGGCGATGCGTCGGGCGTGACGATGTACTACGGCGCGGGTGCGGGGTCGGAGCAGACCGCGTCGGCCGTGATTGCGGACTTGGTGGACGTGGCGCGGCTCGATGGCACCCACGCGGCGCAGCGCGTGCCACACCTGGGCTTCCACCCCCAGGCCGTGGACGAGCAACTGGCAGTACTGCCCCGCGCGGCCGTGCACACACGCCACTACCTGCGCGTGCCGGTGCACAGCGCGCAGCAGATCGAGGCCGTGGGCGCCTGGCTGGCTGCGCAGCACGTGCCGGTGCTGCAGGTGGCACTGGCGCATGACAAGGCCTTGCCCCCCGGCAGCGGCCCCCAGGTGCTGGTGCTGACCGATGCCGTGGCGCAGTCCACCGTGGACCTGGCCGTGTTTGCACTGGCGGCGCACCCTGCGGTGGCGGGGCCGGTGGTCACGCTGCGGGTGGAGACGCTGGAGGGGTGAAGGGCACCTGAAAACGTGTTAGCACGAGGTTTTGGCGCCAAAACGGGCTGTAGCGCTAGTGCACCATGCCTGAGATGCTATCAATTTTGATAGCCCCTTCCGGTCGCAGCCATCACGCCATCAACCGGCCCAGCACCAGCGCCGCCATGTCCTCGGCCGTGCTGGTGCCCTCTGCCATCAGGCCCTGCACCACACCGGCGCGATCGGTGTCGGTGCGGTTCTGGCTCACCTTCCAGATGCCCTCCCAGCGCTCCACCGCCAGCTCGATGCCCACGATGGCGCGCAGCAGCTTGTCGATGTAGTCGGGCGGCGCGTCGTCGATGCGCCAGGGGTCGGCGCGGTGGGCCTCGTGCTGCTCGCTCAGGGCGTGCAGGATGCCGCGCAGGCGTGCGGGGTCGTCAAACGCGCTTAAAGCGCCGTGGGCGTGCACGGTGGCGTAGTTCCAGGTGGGCACCTGCTTGCCGTCCAGGGCTTTCGATGGATACCACGAGGGCGACACATAGGCCTGCGGGCCGTGGAACACCGCCACCGCCTGCTGGGGCAACAGCGGCCACAGCGCGTTGGCGCGCGCCACATGGCCGATGAGCGTGCCCTGCGGGCCGCGCGCCGGGTCCAGGTACAGCGGGATGTGATTGACGTGTTGCGCGCCTTCGTGCGCAATGACCAGTGTGGCCAAAGGCTGGGCACGTACCAGGGCTTGCTGGGCGGCGGCATCGGCCACCTGAAACTGCCGGTTGGGGTTGGCCATGTCAGCCCCCTTCCACTTCAAGCACCGGGGCGCAGTCGATCTGCGTCTTGACCGAGTTGGCCAGAAAACACGATGTGTGGGCGCGATGGTGCAGGTCGTCCAGCTGGGCAGCGCTGGGCACGTGCGCTGCGTCAAAGCGCGTGACGGGCCTCAGCTGCACATGGGTGACCACCAGCTGGCCCTCGGCGTTCTTGGCCATGGTGCCCACGGCCGCGTCGGCATAGTGGTTGAGCCGATAGCCCGCACGACTGGCGAAGTCCATGAACCACAGCATGTGGCAGCTCGACAGCGCGGCGACATAGGCTTCTTCCGGGTCCACCGCCGCCGCGTCGGAGTACGGCAGCGGCACCACATGGGGCGACGACGACGCGGCCACGGTGGCGCCGCCGTCAAACTGCCAGGTGTGGGCACGGTGGTAGCGCTTGTCCAGAAAGTCGTCGGTGCCACGGGACCAGGTGATGGTGGCGGTGTGCTCGGCCATGGGGTGCTTTCAAGAGGATCGGACCCGTTAGGGGGCCCGGGTTTCTACAATGGTTCTTCAGTTTATGAGTGCGTCACCCCATTGAAAGGGCCAATTTGTGCCCAGCCCCGGAACCAATCGAACCACTGCCACCCTGCGCCAGCAGGTGTATGCGCAACTGCGCCGCGCCATCGAGCAGGGCAGCCTGCGCGCGGGCACCCGCCTGCCACCCTCGCGCGAGCATGCGGCCAGCCTGGGCGTGTCGCGCAACACCGTGCTGTGGGCCGTGCAGCGCCTGCAGGCCGAGGGTTATGTGGAAGCCCGCGTGGGCGACGGCACCTATGTGTCGCAGGCCGTGGCCGCCACATTGCCTGCCCCGCAAGGCCTGGTGGCGCCGCCCCGGGGCCTGTCTCGCCGGGGGCAGTTGATAGCCGACACGGCGGCGCGCTGGCGCCCGCCCCTGGCGGCGGCCAAGGCGTTTCGCATTGGCGCCCCCGAAGTCGCCACCTTTCCGTTTGCGCTGTGGGACCGCCTGACACGCCAGGCCAGTTCAGGCCAGCGCAGCCACCGCGCGCAGTACCTGGACCCGGCTGGCGACCCCGACCTGCGCCAGGCCGTGGCGCAATGGCTGTGGGCTTCGCGCGGCATCCGCTGCGATGCGGCGCAGGTGGTGGTGTGCTCGGGCTCGCAGCAGGGCATTGACCTGATTGCGCGGCTGCTGCTGGACGTGGGCGACGAGGTGCTGGTGGAAGACCCCGGCTACCCCGGCATCCGCGCCAGCCTGCTGGGCCACGGCGCGCTGGCGCGGCCGGTGGACATGGATGGAGACGGCCTGCGCATCGACACCGCTGCGGCGCAATGGCCGAACGCGCGCATGGCCGTCGTCACACCCACGCACCAGTTCCCCACCGGCGCGTGCATGGGCCTGGCGCGAAGGCAGGCGCTGCTGCAGTGGGCGCGCACACATGACGCCTGGGTGGTCGAGGACGACTACGACGGCGAGTTCCAGTACGGCAAGAACGATGGCAAGGCCCAGCGCGTGCCCGCGCTGTGCAGCCTGCCGGGCTCGGAGCGCGTGCTGTACGTGGGCACCTTCAGCAAGACGCTGCACCCCGGCCTGCGCCTGGGCTTTGTGGTGGTGCCGCCCGCGCTGGTGGAGGCCTTTGCCATGGCCCGCGCCATCACCGACCGGCACGCACCCGGCGACACCCAGGCGGTGCTGGCGCGCTTCATTGCCGAAGGCCACCTGCTGCGACACCTGCGGCAGATGCGCGAGCTGTACCTGCAGCGGCAGCACACGCTGCGCACCGCACTGGCCGAGGCCAGCAACGGCGCCTGGCAACTGGCCACCAGCGATCGTGGCATGCACCTGCTGCACGAGGTGGCACCCGGCACCGACGACGAAACCCTGAGTCGCCAGGCGCTGGCGGCGGGCGTGATGCTGGCGCCGCTGTCGCGCTATGCGATGCAGTCGGCCCGCCGGGGCTGGCTGTTGGGCTATGCGGGGTTTGATGATGCAGAGATCCGCGCAGCCGCTCGCGTGGTGGGCGGTCTCGTGCGTCAGCGGTGATGCGGGCGCTGGTGCTTCACCACGCGCCGGGCTGCGGGGCCAGGGCCGTGCCAAGGCCCTCCGTCTGAACCACAGCCTGCGGCTGCACCTTGCGCCACCAGTGCGTGGACAGCGCGGGCGCGCCGATGTCCAGCCGCTCGCCCATGATGGGCGCCACCAGCGGCACCTGCGCTGCCGCTGCGAGCGCGGTGATGCGCTCGAACGGCTCCACCCACGGGTGCAGCGACAGGTCAAACGTGCCGTTGTGGATGGGGAACAGATGGCGCCCCTTCACGTCCAGATGGGCCTGCAGGCTCTCCTCGGGGTGCATGTGGATGTCGGGCCAGTCGGCGTTGTAGGCGCCCGTTTCGATCAGCGTCAGATCGAACGGGCCGAACCGCTCGCCAATGGCCTTGAAGCCGTCGAAGTAGCCCGTGTCGCCACTGAAGAAGACGCGGACTTGGTCAGCGCCTTGACCCGCGATCAGCACCCACGAGGCCCACAGCGTGCTGTTGCCGTCCGACAGGCCCCGGCCCGAGAAATGCTGCGCAGGCGTGGCCACCAGCTGCAGCCCGCCGATGGTGGTGCCCTGCCACCAGTCCAACTGCTGCACCTTGGCCGCCGGCACGCCCCAGGCGATGAGCCGGTCGCCCACGCCCAGCGGTGTGATGAAGTGCTCCACCTTGGGCGCGAGTTTCTGGATGGCAGCGTAGTCCAGGTGGTCGTAGTGGTCGTGCGACAGGATCACGCCGGTGATGGGCGGCAGCTCGTCAATCGTGATGGGCGGCGCGTGAAAGCGCTTGGGCCCCATGAACTGGAACGGCGAGGCGCGCTCGGAAAACACCGGGTCGGTCAGCCAGAACTGGCCGTTGATCTTGAAGAGCAGGGTGGAGTGCCCCAGGCGCCACAGGCTCAGGTCGGGCGCGGCCAGCAGGTCTGACCGCATCACCGCGTACACCGGCACGGGCTGGCGCGGCACCGAGTCGTCGGGCTTGCCGGTGGCAAAGCGCCACATCACCTGCAGCGTCTTGAGGGCGCCCAGCGCATGGCGGGGTGCCACGTTGCGAAATTTGCCACCCGCAAACTGCGGCGACTGTTCATAGGCGGCCACCGGCTGGGCGGCGCGGGAAAAGAGGCTGTAGGCCATGGCGATCAGTACAACAAAGGCGACACAAAGTGCCGGGAGCAGACGGCGGCGGCGGGCGATGGAGAGTGACACCGGATCTGCGACATAGAAATTACACTGCACAGTGTAGTTCACTTTTTAGAAAAGTAAACTACCCGGTGTAAAATTTGCCCATGATCGCCTCCCAGCCCACCCCTCGCCTGACCGACCGCAAGCGCGATGCCATCGTGCAGGCCGCCATCGGCGAGTTCCGCGAACACGGCTTCAACGGCACCAGCATGGACCGCGTGGCCGCAGCGGCGGATGTGTCCAAACGCACGGTGTACAACCACTTCCCAAGCAAGGAAGAACTGTTCGAAGCCATCCTGCTGCTGATGTGGGAGCGCAGCCAGTCACCCGACGAACTGGCCTACACCCCCACACGCCCGCTGCGCGACCAGCTGCTGGAGCAGCTGGCGCAAAAGATGCGCCTGCTCAACGACGCGAGCTTCATCGACCTGAGCCGCGTGGCCATGGCCGACATGATGCACACCCCCGAGCGCGCGCGCGGCATCACCGCCAAGCTCTCGGCCAAGGAAGAGGGCTTGCCGCGCTGGTTGCGCGCGGCCCAGCAGGATGGCCGCCTGAGCGCCACCATGGATGTTCCCTACGCCGCGCAGCAACTGCAGGGCATGGTCAAGGCATTTGCGTTCTGGCCCCAACTGGCCATGGGCCAGCCACCTTTGAGCGCCGCACAGCAAGCGCAAGTGGTAGGGGATGCGGTGGACATGTTCCTGGGGTTCTACGCCGCGCCCACCCAGAAGGCCAAGGCCCCCGTAAAAAAATCCCAGGCTGGAAGCACGGGCAAGGCAGCGGCAGCCCCTGTTGCCACCTCTGCGAAACCTGCCCCTCGCCGCGCCCCAGCGCGCTGACCCACGCCACCACCCTGGCCAGCAAACCAGCGTGAGGTGCAATTTGCACTACGCTCGCCCGTTCTTTCCACGCAGCCTGACACCAAGATGCCCCTCGCTCCCTACCTCGACACCGCCCCGGTCCTGGACACCGGCGTTTTCATCCACGACTCTGCCCAGGTCATCGGCGACGTCACGCTGGGCCGCGACAGCTCGGTGTGGTGCAACGCCGTGCTGCGCGGCGATGTGAACCGCATCACCGTGGGCGTGTGCAGCAACGTGCAAGACCTGACCATGGGCCATGTGTCGCACCGCAACGCCAGCAAGCCCGAAGGCTCGCCGCTGGTCATCGGCGACTACGTCACGGTGGGCCATTCGGTGATCCTGCACGGCTGCCGCATCGGCAACGAATGCCTCATCGGCATGGGCTCCATCGTGATGGATGACGCCATCATCGAAGACCGCGTGATGCTGGGCGCAGGCAGCCTGGTCTCGCCCGGCAAGGTGCTGGAGAGCGGTTACCTCTACATCGGCCGCCCTGCGGTGCGCCAGCGCGCGCTCACCGATGCAGAGATTGCGTACCTGAAATATTCAGCCGAGCACTATGTGCGGGTGAAGAACAACTACCAGGGATGACCTGCATCACTCCCTGCGGTCTGTGATAGCGCGGTCTCAGGCAGTCCGCTGCGTTGCTTTTCTTGCCAATAGCCCGCTATTGGCTGCAAAAAGACGCCTTGCGGCCTGTCCTGATCCGCACTACCACCGACTCGCGAGGGTGATGCAGGACATCCCTAGCGGCACACCCCACGCGGCTGCGGTGCCCCCGGCGCCCCCCACCCACCAGGGATAAAGCCGGGCCGGGATAATCGGGGGTTCCACGACCCCTGCGGCGGCACCGCATCGCCCCATTGCCTGTTTCCACCATGTCTGCCGTCGCCCCCGCCTCACCCGCCCAGCGCGTCCTCTCCGTCATCCCCCCGATGACGCAGCTGAACACGCCGTACCCCTCCACCGCCTACCTCACGGGCTTTCTGCGTTCGCGGGGGGTGACGGCGTTCCAGGAAGACCTGGCATTGGCGCTGGTGCTGCGCCTGCTCTCGCCCGAAGGGCTGCGCGCGGTGGCGGCCCAGGTGGATGCGCTGCCCGCCAAAAAGCAGAGCCCCGCCGTGCAAAGTTTTGCGGCGCAAAAGGACCGCTACCTCGCCACCATCGGCCCCGCCATTGCCTTCTTGCAAGGCCGCGACAGCACGCTGGCGCACCGCATCGTGGGGCGGAACTACCTGCCCGAGGGCCCGCGCTTTGCCACGCTGGATGTGTATGTGGATGACGAAGGCGGCGACCCGCTGGGCTGGGCTTTTGGCGCGCTCGGCCTGACGGACAAGGCCAAGCACCTGGCCACGCTGTACCTGAACGACCTGGCCGATGTGCTGCGCGACGCGGTGGACGAGCGCTTTGAGTTTGTGCGCTATGCCGAATCGCTGGCCGGCAGCCAGCCCACGTTTGACCCGCTGGCCCAAGCACTCGCTGCGCCGCCCACGCTGGTGGACGAGTTGCTGGAGCAGCTCACGCACGAAGCGATTGCCCAGCACCAGCCCAGCGTGGTGCTGCTGTCCGTGCCGTTCCCGGGGTCCGTGTATGCGGCGTTCCGCATTGCGCAGGCCATCAAGGCGCGGCACCCGCACATCGCCACGGTGCTGGGCGGCGGCTTTGTGAACACCGAGCTGCGCGAGCTGGCCGACCCGCGTGTGTTCGACTTCTTTGATTACGTGACGCTGGACGCGGGCGAACGCCCATTGCTGGCGCTGCTGGAACACCTGCGCGGCGAGCGCGGCCGCCAGCGCTTGGTGCGCACCTTCGTGCGCGGTGACGATGGCGCGGTGCAGTACATCAACATGATGGAAGCCGACATCGCCTTTGCCGAGGTGGGAACGCCCACCTGGGACGGCCTGCCGCTGGACCGCTATCTATCGCTCCTGGACATGCTCAACCCCATGCACCGCCTGTGGAGCGACGGGCGCTGGAACAAGCTCACTGTGGCGCATGGCTGCTACTGGAAGAAGTGCAGCTTTTGCGACGTGAGCCTGGACTACATCAGCCGCTACGAAGGCGCCAGCGCCGCCGTGCTGGCCGACCGCATCGAGCAGATCGTGCGCGAGACGGGACAGACCGGCTTTCACTTTGTGGACGAAGCCGCACCGCCCAAGGCACTCAAGGCGCTGGCTACCGAGCTGATCGCGCGCAACGCAGGCATCAGCTGGTGGGGCAATGTGCGGTTTGAAAAAACCTTCACCCCCGACCTGGCCGAGCTGCTGGCCGACAGCGGCTGCATTGCGATCTCGGGCGGGCTGGAGGTTGCATCGGACAGGCTCCTGCAGCTCATGAAAAAAGGTGTGTCGGTGGACCAGGTGGCGCGCGTGACCCGGGCTTTCACCGACGCGGGCATCCTGGTGCATGCGTACCTGATGTACGGCTTTCCCACCCAGACCGTGCAAGACACGGTGGACGCGCTCGAATACGTGCGCCAGTTGTTCGCCAACGGCTGCATCCAGAGCGGGTTCTTCCACCGCTTTGCCTGCACCGTGCACTCGCCCGTCGGCAAAAACCCCGAGGAATACGGCGTCACGCTGGCGCCCCTGCCGCCCGGCGACTTCGCCAAGAACGACGTGGCCTTCATCGACCCCACGGGCGTTGACCACGACGCGCTGGGCGGCGCGCTCAAGAAGGCCATCTACAACTACATGCACGGCATTGGTCTGGAAGAAGACGTGCGCACGTGGTTCCCGTTCAAGGTGCCCAAGACGACGGTGCGGCGCGACCGGATCGAGCGGGCGCTGCGCGAGCGGGGGTGAATGCAACAGGCGATAAATCGGCCACCTTCAACGAAAGTGGCCGCTAGCGCTTTCTGTATAAGCGCTGATAGCTATCAATAACGAAGCATTCACAAGGCGATCAACGCTTTTGCTTCTGGTAAGCCTTGTCGGCCGGTGGTCCCCGATCGGTGTCTTGCAACCCACGCTGCAGGTCACGGTAGGCCTGCTCGATTTGCGCGTCGGGCTTGCCATGGGTCATGTCCACCGACTCGTCACGCTCATGGGGCAGCTTGGGCTTTTCTTCCTTCGCGGCAGACTGCCCTGCCTTCAGCGGTCCCTGCGTGTCGGGGCCGGGGGCCTGGCGTTTGGTGGTGTCGACGGAAGGTTCGGGGCCGGTGGGGGCGGGGGTGGGTTCGTCGAGGTTGGTGTTGCGGGGCATGGGGTCTCCTGGGTGGGAACCGCAGCGGGTCCCGTCCTGTGGATCGTAGAAACGCCCCCCTCGTCGCCATGTAGGCCCAGAGGCCATCTACCCGACGGGCGATGGAGACGGCGCACACACGCCCTTGGCGCGGCGGCCCCCCCAAGCCATGCGACACTACTGTATGTCTCAACAGGTGTGGGCCGCACAGGCCCTTGAATCTTTCGATGCGGTGGTGTCGGCCACCGAGGGTTTTCGCAGCCGTGCTGGCCAGCGGCTGATGGCACAGCAGGTGGCACGCACGTTCAGCAGCGCCACGCTGGGCAAGGTGGATGAAGAAAGTGGCGAGGCCGCGCCCACGCGCTCCATTGCCGTTATCCAGGCGGGCACAGGCGTGGGCAAGTCGCTGGCGTACTGCGCACCCGCCATTGCGCTGGCGCTGTCGCGCGGCACGCGGGTGTTGATCTCTACCGCCACGGTGGCGTTGCAAGAGCAGCTGGTCAACAAGGACCTGCCCGCACTGGCCGCACTGCTGCCCCAGCCCTTCAAGTTTGCGCTGGCCAAGGGGCGCGGGCGCTATGTGTGCAAGCTCAAGCTCGACCGCCTGGCGGGCACGGGCGAGGCCGAGGAAGAGGCCGACGACGACCTGTTTGCCGAGGAGGAAGCCGCCGCCCGCGCCAAGCGCCCCCGGCATGAGACCGAGGCGCGCATCCAGTTCTATTCGACGATGGCGCAAACCTTGTCGAAAGGCGCCTGGGATGGTGACCGCGACAGCCTGGACACGCCGCCCGAGCCCGAGGTGTGGAGCCCCGTGGCAGCCGAGGGCGCATCGTGCACCGGCAAACACTGCCCGGCTTTCAGCCAGTGCACCTACTACGACAAGCGCAAGGAGCTGGTGGGTGCGCAGGTGATCGTGGCCAACCACGATTTGCTGCTGTCATCGCTGGGCGCGCGCGTGTTGCCCGAGCTCGACAACTGCCTCCTGGTGCTGGACGAAGCCCACCACCTGCCCGCCACGGCGCTCGACCAGTTTGCGTGCAGCATGGACCTGTCGCGCATCACCTGGATCGAGCGGCTTGCCAGCCGGGGCCTGCGCATTGGCGCACTGCTGGAGGTCGAAGAGATTGCCGACATCCCCAAACATTCGGCCCAGCTGCGGCAGACGCTGCAGGACCTGGCGCGCATCGTGATGGATGTGTACGGCGCCCAGCTCAAGAGCCAGCCCAGCGCCTGGGGCCCGGCGCGCGTGCGCGTGCCACGCGGCGAATTGCCAGAGCAATTGATTGCCCCGCTGGGCCTGCTGGCCGCCAGTGCCGAGGGCTTTCTCGATGCCCTGCGCGCCATCAGCAAAGCCCTGCGCGCCGAGATGCGCGACAAGCCCGACGAGGCCAAGCGCCTGTCCACGCTGTATGCACAAATTGGCATGCTGGCCCCGCGCCTGGAAGAGCTGCACGCCACGGCCCAGTTGCTGCTGCAGGATGCGCCCGAAGGCGCGGTACCGGCGGCCAAGTGGTTCACGCTGGAGGTGGATGGCGACTTCATCGTGGTCAAGGCGCATGCCAGCCCCATCCTGCCCGGCACCACGCTGCGCAACCACCTGTGGAGCGCGGTGCGCGGTGCGGTGCTGACCTCGGCCACGCTCACCAGCTGCGGGCACTTTGATTTCTTCTTGCGCGAGGCGGGCCTGCATGGCGATGAAGCCACCACCACGCTGGAGGTGCCCAGCCCCTTCAACTACGCCGCGCAGGGCACGCTGATTGCCGCCGAAACCCGGGCGGACCCCAAGAACGCCGCGCAGTTCACCACCGAGATGGTCAATGCGCTGCTGCACGACATTGCCCGCGTGGAATACGGCGCGCTGGTGCTCTTCACCTCGCGCGAACAGATGCGACAGGCCGTGGACGCGCTGCCCACCGCCATGCGCAGCGTGGTGCTGGTGCAGAACGCGCTGCCGCGCACGCAGCTGCTCAAGCGCCACCGCGAGCGCGTGGAGAACGGCGAGCCCTCGGTCATCTTTGGCATGCAGTCGTTTGGCGAGGGGCTGGACCTGCCCGGGCGGCTGTGCGAGTCGGTGTTCATTACCAAGCTGCCCTTTGCCCCGCCCGACGACCCAGTGGGCGAGGCCCGCGCCGAGTGGCTGCGCGCCGTGGGGCGCGACCCGTTCAGCGAACTGGTGGTGCCCGCCACCGCCATCCGCCTGGCGCAATGGGTGGGCCGCGCGATCCGCACCGAAGAAGACATGGCGCATGTGTACTGCTACGACAAGCGCCTGACGCGCACGAGCTACGGCCAGCGGCTGCTCAAAGGGCTGCCGCCGTTTGCGCTGGAGCAACGCGCGCCGCTGTGAAGCGGCGACACTTTGCGCACCGATTTCACAACCACTACAACAACGACAGAGAGGACCCCACCATGCCCCACACCACCCCTGCCTGCCCCCAATGCGGCCTGGAGAACACTTACCCCGATGGCAGCAACTATGTGTGCCCCGACTGCGCTTTTGAATGGCCGCAAGTGGCCGATGCTGCCGAGTCCGATGCCGCAGAAGCAGGCGACGGCGTGGTGCGCGATGCCAACGGCAATCCACTCGCAGACGGCGACGCGGTGATCCTGGTGAAAGACCTCAAGGTCAAGGGTTCGTCGTCCACGCTCAAGAAGGGCACCAAGATCAAGAGCATCCGCCTGGTGGATGGTGCCGATGGCCACAACGTGGACTGCAAGACGGACCTGGGCAGCATGCTGCTGAAGTCGGAGTTCTTGAAGAAGGCCTGATGGAGGAGGGCGGCGCCCCTGTGTCAGACAACCGCCCACAGGCATCGGCGTTCCCCGCCGACGCCCTGGCCGCCCCGTGGTGCCTAGAGTCAATCGATTGCAGTGCCCGCACTCTTCGATTGATTCCCTACCACCTGCTGGAGGCCCCATGCACCCCAACTCCCCCGCCCACGACACCTTGTGGAAGCTCATCAAGGACATCCGTTTTGGCATGCTCACGCACCGCACGTCCACAGGCATGCTGCACGCGCACCCGCTCACCACACAAAACCGGCAGCTCGATGAACAGGCCGAGCTCTACTTCTTCATCTCCCAGTCGGGCGAGCTGTACGAACGCCTTTTGACCGATGGCGAGGTGAATGTGTCGTACGCCGACCCGGGCGAGGACCGCTATGTGTCCGTGTCAGGCCAGGCGCGTTTTGTGGACGACCGCGCGCTCAAGGAAGCCCTGTGGTCGCCCCCGGCCAAGGCGTGGTTCCCTGGCGGAGCGACCGACCCGGACCTGGCACTGCTGGTGGTGCGCGTTCGCCACGCCGAATACTGGAACGTGGACGAGAGCAAGATGGTGCAGCTGTTCCAGATGGCCAAGGCGGCCTTCACTGGCGAGCCGCCGCGCAGCCTGGGTGAACACAAGGAACTCACGCTGTTCTGAGCGCCTGTGGACGATCCCTCGGGATCGGCCTGCAGGGTGTGAGTTCAGCGCCGTTCCCCAGGGCGGTGCAGCATCTGCACCGCCATCCTGCAGGTCCCCGGGGCAAATTTCAGGCAAAACCGGGCGCTAGCGCTACGGAAACATGGCTTGTTTGCTACTATTTTGGTAGTAAACACATGCAGTACCTCCTGGGGCCCGTAGGCCCCATTCTTTTTGGGCAGCTCTTGCAAAGCAGCCAACCACCATCCATATTCCATCCATACACCATCTGCATGGATGTTTTTTGGAGTGCGCTTGATGAGCAACCTGATTCCCACCGCCCCCGCACGCAGCAAGGTGCCCGAGTCGGAGAAGGTCACCATCAACCTCGGTTTTGTGGACCTGGGCCACATTGACCTGCTGGTGTCCGAAGGCTTTTACGCCAACCGCACCGACTTCATCCGCACCGCCATCCGCAACCAGCTGACCGCCCAGAACGACGCGGTGCGCCAGGTGGTGGCCCGCAAGATGCTTGTGCTGGGACTGCAGCGTTTTGGCCGGGCCGAGCTGGAGGCCGTGTTGGCAGCAGGCCAGGCGCTGGAGATCCGTGTGCTGGGCCTGGCCAGCATCGACGACGACGTGCCGCCCGCACTGGCGCAGGCCACGATCGCCTCGGTGACGGTCTTGGGCGCGTTCCACGCCAGTGCAGCCGTCAAGGCCGCGCTGGCCGGGCGCATGCATTGAATCCGTACACAGACCGCAGCGCGTCGCCCGTGCCCGCACCCACCACCAAGGAGTCCCCATGGACTGGAACCTGAACCTCAAGCGCCTGATGGGCGAAGCCACCCAGCTGGTGCGCAGCGGCCAACTGGCCGACGCCACGCGGGCCATCCAGCAAACCCTGGGCGAGGCCGTGGCGCGCCATAGCCCCCCTCCCGCACCCGCCAGCACAAGCGCCCCCCCACTGCACGCGCCCGAACCCACGGCAGGGAACGTCCCCCGCTGGCGCAGTGCCCACACCGCGCAAGAGGTGGAAGACGCCGTGGTCATCGACCGCAGCACCCACGCTCCGCCCGCAGAGGCACAGCCCACGACCACACCACGCCCCGCCGCCAGCCACCACCCGCTGGCGGAGCCCGCCGGCAGCTTCACCCGCGTGGCCTTCACCCACCCGGGCGCTCGGCACAACCCGCACCACTACCACCTGTACGTGCCCCCGGGCGCCACGGCAGGCACCCCCATGCCCCTGGTGCTGATGCTGCACGGCTGCACGCAGAACCCGGTGGACTTTGCGACGGGCACGGGCATGAACGACGCAGCAGTGCCCGCCAACGCACTGGTGCTGTACCCCGAGCAACCCCACAGCGCCAACCCCAACGGCTGCTGGAACTGGTTTCGCCCTGGCGACCAGCACCGGGGCAGCGGCGAGCCCGCGCTGATCGTGGCCATGCTGCGGGATGTGATGGCGCGCCACCCGGTGGATGCGCAACGCGTCTACGTGGCGGGCCTGTCCGCCGGCGGCGCCATGGCCGCACTGCTGGGCCGCGAATACCCCGACCTGTTTGCGGCCGTGGGCGTGCACTCCGGCCTGCAGGCGGGTGCCGCGCACAACGTGATGGGCGCACTGTCGGCGATGAAGAACGGGGCCAAACCCGGTGCGGCGACCCACCATGCCGCTGACGCACCAGCCCTGCCACCCCCACCGGTGATCGTGTTCCACGGCGACGCCGACACCACCGTACATGCACACAACGGTGAACAGCTCATCGAGGCAACGCTGTCAGCACTGGCCACGGCCCCAGGTGACGGCCAGACGACGGTGGAGACCGTGCACCAGGGCCAGTCCCGTGGTGGCCAGAGCTACACCCGCAAGGCCTACACCGTGGCGGGTGGCGCCCCGTCGGCCAGCGCACTGACTGGCACGGTGGTGGCAGAACACTGGGTGCTGCACGGCGCAGGGCACGCGTGGGCCGGTGGGCACGCGGGCGGCAGCCACACCGACCCGTGCGGCGTGGACGCCACGCAGGAGATGCTGCGGTTTTTTCTGGAGCATCCGCGCGCTGCGAGGCATTGACTCCCCGCACGCGTCCGCTCGGTCTTCGACGCGCTAAGGCCGGTGTGCAAGATCGCGCACAACACCTTCTAGCCCCTGAACCAAGCGGGCCAGGCGGTCGAAGTCCACCTGGTCAGGAGTGTCCTGGCCGGTGTGATAGTGGGGATAGCGATAAGGGGCGGTGTCGGTCACCATCAACGCGGGATAGCCCGCGTCGAGATAGGCCGCATGGTCTGAATAGTCCACGCCGGGGATGAAGCGGGGCGCCGCAATGCCCTCGGACGGAAACACCGCGTGGGACCGAAAGGACCGCACCACCTTTCGCACCAACCCCAGGTCGCCAGGCGTCGCCACAAAAGCGATGAAATCACCCTGCGTGGGGTAGAACTGGTTCAGGGGCCAGGGGTACTTCTGCGACCCTTCGGCGCTGGAAAAGTACCCCATGGTCTCCAGCGACAGCATCGCAACCACCGGCGCCCCACGAGCCAACAAGGCCTGGGCGTGCACCTGGCTGCCCATCAGCGGGGTCTTGAAAAAGGGCGGCTCTTCGTTGGTGTAGAGCACAAACATCACGTCTGCCTGCGCGGTGGCGCCCAGGTGCTTGAGGCTTTTGGCCAGCGCTAGCACGGCGGCGGTGCCCGTGGCGTTGTCGTTGGCGCCGGGCGTTTCGTGCGCCGAGTCGTAGTGGGCGCCAACCACCACCAGCCGCTGGCCCGGTGCACTCTGGCTGGGCACCGTGACCTCCAGGTTACGCACCGCCACACCGCGCGCCTTGAACTCGTCGCGCCGGACTCGGTAGCCGTACGATGCCAGTTCCGACTCCAGATAGGTCGCCACGGCCTCCAGGGCGGCAGGGTGCTGGGTGTTGTGTTCCTGCGCTGCAATCACGGCCACATGCTGGCGCAATTGCTGTGCCAGCACCTGCTGCTCTGCGGTGGCGGGCAGGAGCGCGCCGCGGTGCGAACTGCCGGGCATGGTGGTGACTGCCAGGATGGCCGCCAGCAGCAGGCCCAACACGGTGGCGAGGGCCCCGGTGATGCGCAGCAGGCTTTGCCCCAGGCGCAGGGCGATCTGTGAAATTCTCATAGCGTTGTATTCATCGGCACTGCGTGCCTGTTACCAAGCACATGCCCCGAGCGCATCCGTCACTTTGATGGACCACTGCGACGCGGGCGCGCCTTGCGATAGCGACGGGTGGCCTCGGCCACCATGGCGTCCTTGGGCAACAGCTGGGTGCCGCCCACCCACAGCTCGGTGGCAGTGCCGCTGGCATCGCGCACGCGGCGCACCGGCTGGCCGGGGCTGGCGTAGGCCGAGGCTTTCTGGACCACGCCGGTGTCGCGCCCGGTGATGGCCAGCTCCGTGGTGGCGGCGTTAAAGGGCACGAACATGGCGGGCACCACCTGGCACACCACCTTGCCCATGGGCACCAGGTCGCTGGCGCCCCACAGGCTCCACCAGCGCCCCGCCCAGGCGGCTTCCTTTTTGCCCGGCGCACCATGCTGCTGGAACGCGAACAGGATGCTGGCAATGCCTTCCACCCACTCGGTGGACAGGCCGTCCTGCGCGTTGGTGAGCACCGTCACCGTCAGATCCAGCGCGGGGTAGCGCGCGGTGCGTGACAGGAACCCTTGCAGGCTGCCGGTGTGGCCCATCCATTCGCGCGGGCCCGGCGCGCTGAGCATGGTGCCCAGGCCGTAGTGGGACTCGAACAGGTTGCAGGGGTCGCGCCAGCGGCGCTGCGCCATCTCGCGGCGGCTGGCGGGCGACAGGATGCTGCGCTGGCTGTCTGGCGCCAGCTGCGAAAAGAAGCGGGCCACATCCGACGCGGTGGACACAAACCCGGCCGCCGGGGCCATGGCGTCGCACCGGTTGTCGCCCGGCACGATGAGGCGCTGGCCGAACGGAAACTCGCTGCTGTGGCCCACGGCCATCGGGGCGCCCCGGGCCAGGCGCGGCATGTCGGGCACGGTTTCCTGCAGGCCCGCAGCATCGATCACGTGGCGCACCATCCAGCTGGCGTACTCCGTGCCGGTGACCTGCTCCATCATCAGCCCCAGCAGGCCGTAACCGTGGTTCGAGTACTTGAGCTGCACCCCCGTCTCCAGCGGCGGCTTGTGGCGCAGATCCGCCAGCAGCTCGGCGCGGGAGAGATACGGCCGCCGGTCGAGGAACTGGCCGGCATCGGGCCCGTCGCGCGTCACGCCCGCGCTGTGCGAGAGCAGCTCGCCAATGCGCGCCCGGGCCAGGTCCTTGTGCAGGCCATCGACATAGCGGCCAATGGGGTCGTCGAGCCCGACCTTCCCCTGCTCGCGCAGCAGCATGACGCCCGCTGCCGTAAAGCTCTTGGAGTGCGACGCGATGCGCAGGCGGTGCCGGGGCGTGAGGGGTTGGTGGGTGCGCATGTCGGCCACGCCCAGGGCCAGCTCGGCCACGGTCTCGCCGCCGCGTGCAATGGCCACGGAACACCCGGGCTGGCGGTAGCGCTCCAGTTGCAGGTCCAGCCACTGCGGCAGGTAGTCCAGGGCGGCGTGGAGCCAGGCGGGTTGGGTGGTGTGGTTCTTCATGGGTTGCTCGGCTCCATGCATCCAGAAACGGGGTGGGGCAGTGTAGGCCACACACCTGGATAGGCACGTGGACACACAGGCCCGCAGGGCGCACAGGATGGCGCGCAGGTGCAGCGGCACAATCCTTCCTTTTCGCACGCAAGCCCATGCCCCCCATCGCCGTCATCGACTTTGAAACCACCGGCGTGTCGCCCGGCCAGGGCGCGCGCGCGACCGAGGTGGCCATCGTGCTGCTGGAAGGCGGCCAAGTGGTGGACCGGTTCCAGAGCCTGATGAAAACCGGGGTGTGGATTCCGTCCTTCATCACCCAGCTCACCGGCATCACCAACGCGATGGTGAACGCCGCGCCCGACGCGGCGCAGGTGATGCAGGATGCCGCGCGCTTTGTGGGCGATGCGCCCATGGTGGCGCACAACGCGTCGTTCGATAGCAAGTTCTGGCAGGCCGAACTGGCCCTCGCCGGGCTGCCTGCACCGCAGCCGTTTGCGTGCACGGTGCTGCTGTCGCGGCGCCTGTACCCCGAGGCGCCCAGCCACCAACTGGGCACGCTGGTGGACTACCACGGCCTGCCGCGCACAGGCCAGGCCCACCGGGCGCTGGCCGATGCCGAGATGGCCGCTGCGCTGCTGGCCCGCATGCAGCACGACCTGCGCACCCGCTGGCGGGTGGCCGAGCCCAGCTACGCCTTGCTACAAACGCTGCAGCGCTGCGCCAAGCCCAAGGTGGGGGCGCTGCTGGCGCAGCATGCGGGCGCCTGATCCGACTTGCCCGCTGGGGATGCCACCGCACTTTTACTATTGAATTAATAGCTGCCAGCGCATGATTTACTAGCGCTTGCGGCATTTTTGACTCGAATCCAGGGCTGACGACCAATCTCCAGAGCATGCGTCTGCAGGGGCCGCGCAAGTCCCTCCGCAGCGGTTGTACTGGCCTGCTCTGCAGATAATCGATCGGGACTTGCACGACGGAGCGGTGCCACCGATGGCGCAGACCCGCCTTCGTCCTCATAACCTGTTCACGACGACAACATGAAAGGCTTGGCCATGGGGTATCTGGTACTGGGACTGGTGCTGTTTCTGGGCGTGCACTCGGTGCGCATCGTGGCCGATGGCTGGCGCACGCAGACGCGGGCGCGCCTGGGCGAGATGCCGTGGAAAGGGCTGTATTCGCTGGTGTCGGCCGTGGGCCTGGCATTCATCGTCTGGGGCTACGGCCTGGCGCGGCAGCAGCCGGTGGTGCTGTGGGTGCCGCCCATCGGCATGCGGCACGCCGCAGCGCTGCTGACGCTGATCGCCTTTGTGCTGCTCGCCGCCACCTATGTGCCGCGCAATGCCCTCAAGGCGCGGCTGCACCACCCCATGGTGCTGGGCGTGAAGGTGTGGGCGCTGGCGCATTTGCTGTCCAACGGCAACCTGGCCGACGTGCTGCTGTTTGGCAGCTTCTTGCTGTGGGCCGTGCTGAGCTTTCGCGCCGCGCGCCAGCGCGACCGGGCGCAGGGCACCGTGTACGCGGCAGGCAGCGCTGCAGGCACGGCGGCGGCTGTGGTGGTGGGTGCAGTGGCCTGGGCGGGCTTTGCGTTCTGGGGCCATGCGTGGCTGATCGGCGTGGCGCCGCTGGGGCGATGATCGAACGCTGGGAAGGCCGGCACCCCAAATGCCGGAGAATCCGCGCTTTGCGTTTTCTCCTTTCTCGCTGAGACCTCTATGACCGAAGCCACCACCCCCAACACCCCCGCCCTGCCGCCCCTGCCCGACCACCTGTCGGTCAACCCCCGCAGCCCGCACCATGTGGCCGCCGTGTTCGAGCACGACATCGGCATCCGCCTGAACGGCAAGGAGCGTTTTGATGTGGAGGAATACTGCATCAGCGAAGGCTGGGTGAAGGTGCCCGCCGGCAAGACGGTGGACCGCAAGGGCCAGCCGCTGCTCATCAAGATCAAGGGCACGGTCGAAGCTTTTTACAAGTGACCGCTGCACGGGCGGCCGCGCCGCTCGCCCCTGGTGCCTGGGTGATCCACTGCGACGGCAGTGCCTGGCCCAACCCAGGGCGCATGGGCCTGGGGGCCGTGCTGACCGGCCCCGACGGGACCGTGCGGCACCAGATCTCCGAAGCCACCACCTTCACCGGCTGCAACAACGAGGCCGAGTTGCGCGCGCTGATGTTGGCGCTGCAGTGGCTCGCGCAGCAGGGCATTGCCACATCAACCCAAGTGCACGTGTTCAGCGACAACAGTGTGCTGGTGGAACAGTTGGGCAGCCACCCCAAGGCACCGATTGAGCGGCTGGCAGCGCTGTTTGACGAAGCACGCCAGGCACTGCGGCAGTTCCCACAAGCCCAGGTCCAGTGGATTCCCCGCCACCGCAATGGCGCGGCCGATACGCTGGCCCGCGCCGCCCTGGGGCTGGCACCCAAGGCCGCCACGCCGCAAGGCCAGACCATCAAAAAGCGCCGCCGGCGCTGAGCCCCCCGCCGGGCACAGGCCATCAGGCCGGGTCGAGCCCTGCAGCCACACGGTAGGCCTGGATGCGCGGCAGCACCGCCTGGCGACGGGCGATGCTTTGCGCAGGCCACAACCCCTCGCGTTCGTAATATTCCGCCACGGCGGGTATCCCGGGCGGCAACACCACCCAGGGCTGTTTCGAGGCCGTGAAGATATGGATGTCGGGCGGCAGGTGGTCAGGCGCATCCAGCGTGCCCACGCGCACAAACGCCATGACGGGCCCCGCGCCTGCGTAGTGGCTCCACACAGCCACCTGGCAGTGCGGGCAACGCGCGATCTGCTGGCCCTGGCCGCTTTCTGACGGGGTATGCACCATCGCCGGGGTGCCTGCGAGCAGTTCCACACGGTCGGCCTCGATCATCGCGTTCAGCGCAAAGGCAGCGCCACTTTCGCGCTGGCACCAGCGGCAGTGGCAGCAGTGCACAAACAGTGCGGGCGCCAACAGGCGGTAGCGCACATGGCGGCAGGTACAGCCGCCTTCCAGCGGGTATTCAGGGGCAGGGTGGGGCATGAGGGGGGTGTCCTTGCAGCGGGGTGAGGGTGGGCACAACACCGGCCTTCAGCCGCAGGCGCGGGCCAGCAGCAGCGCCTTTTCCTGCGCGTTGCGGGTGAGGCTGGCCGCGCGCTCGAACTCGGCACGCGCTTCATCTCCCCGGCCCAGCTTGGCCAACAGGTCGCCGCGCACGCTGGGCAGCCAGTGGTAGTGGCGCAGCAGAGGGTCGCTGGCCAGGGCATCGACCAGCGCCAGCGCGGCCTCCGGCCCCTCGGCCATGCCCACGGCCACGGCACGGTTCAATGCCACCACGGGCGAGGGCGCCACCTGCAGCAGTGCGTCGTACAGCGCCACGATGTGGGGCCAGTCCGTGTCTTGCGCCTGCCGGGCGCGTGCGTGGCAGGCCGCGATGGCGCCCTGCAATGCGTACGGCCCCCAGGGCTTGCCGGCGCGCGCGAGCTGCTCGGCCTTGTCCAGGGCGGCCAGGCCCCGGCGCACTAGGAGGTGGTCCCAGCGCGCGCGGTCCTGGTCCATGAGCAGCACGGGCTGGCCCTGTGCATCAGTGCGTGCGGGCAGGCGCGAGGCCTGGATTTCGAGCAGGGCCACCAGGCCTTGCACCTCGGGCTCGTCGGGCGCCAGGCTGGCCAGCACCCGCACCAGGCGCTGGGCCTCGCCACACAGCGCGGGGCGCATCCAGTCGTCGCCCGCGGTGGCGGCATAGCCTTCGTTGAAGATGAGGTAGATCACCTCCAGCACCGAGGCCAGGCGCGGCGCGCGCTCGGCCGCGCCGGGCACTTCAAACGGCACCTGCGCGGCCGTGAGGCTGCGTTTGGCGCGCACGATGCGCTGGGCCACGGTGGGCTCGGGCACCAGAAAGGCGCGCGCGATCTCGGCCGTGGTGAGGCCGCCCAGCAGCCGCAAGGTGAGGGCCACCCGCGCCTCGGTGGGCAGCACGGGGTGGCAGGCGGTGAAGATCAGGCGCAGCAGGTCGTCGCCAATGTCGTCCTGCTCGGCGTGCATCAGGGTGTCCACCACGTCGGGGGCGTACTGCGCCTCGAGCGCTTCGAGGTCATGGCCTAGGGCCTCGTGCTCGCGCTGGTGCAGGGCCTGCTGGCGCAGGTGGTCGATGGCGCGGCGCTTGGCGGTGGTCATGAGCCACGCGGCCGGGTTGGCGGGCAGGCCGTCTTTGGGCCAGTGCTCCAGCGCGGCCACCAGGGCGTCTTGCGCCAATTCCTCGGCCCGGCCCACGTCGCGCGTCATGCGCGCCACGCTGGCAATGATGCGCGCGGCCTCGATGCGCCACACCGAGTCGATGCTGCGGTGCAGGGCATCGCGGCCGGGCAGGGCAGAAGGTTTCACGCGATCAAAAGGTGTGAATGAATCCGGCGCATTCATTCACACGTTCTCAGCCCAGCGCCTTGCTGGCATCCACCATGTGCACAAACTCCCAGGTGTGGCCATCGAGGTCGTCAAAGCTGCGCGAGTACATGAAGCCCAGGTCTTGCGCCGGGCGCGGTGTGGTGCCGCCTGCGGCCACGGCCTTATCCACCAGCGCATCGACCTCTTCGCGACTGCTGCACGAGAAGCACATCAGCACCTCCGACGTGGTGCGTGCGTCGGCAATCGTTTTGTCGGTGAAGGTTTGGTAAAAGCTCTTGACCAGCAGCATCACGAAGAGGTTCTCGCCCACCACCAGGCAGGCGCCCTGGTCGTTGGTGAACTGGGGGTTGAACTCGTAGCCCAGCGCGCGGAAAAACGCCTGCGAGCGGGCCATGTTCTCGATGGGCAGGTTCACAAAAATCTGTTGGTGCATGACGGACTCCTGAAGGGTGAGGACGGTAATGGGAAACGGAGGGTTTGGCAAAGGTGGAGGGGCGGTGGACGGCATTCACGTTGCGGGCTTTTGCGCCACGGCCTGCAGGTTGGCCAGGCCATCCTCGAAGTCCTGCCCCACCATGCGGTCCATGTTGAACACCAGGTGGGCGATCTTGGCCAGGTAGGGCACGGGGCCCTGCATGGCCCAGGTGACGCGGGTGGCCTCTGCGCCTTCGGGCAACAGCGTGAACTCGACCTGGTTGTGCGCTTCAAAGGGCTTCACAAAGTCGAGTTTCATGCCCACGCGGCGGGGTGCGGTGGCCTCGACGATCTCCATGCTGCCCACGCCCACCTTCTCGCTCTGCCAGGCGTAGCGAGCACCGGGGCCGCTGGTGGCGGCGCTGTACTGGCCCTGGATGGCCGGGTCTTTTCGTTCATACGGGTTCCAGGTGTTGAACTGGCGCAGGTCGTGGATGAGCCCGTACACCCGCTCGGGCGGCGCCGCAATCACGCGGCTGCGCTCCACGCGGAAGGTGTCCGGGCGGGTGGCGGCAAACGCCAGCAGCAGCGCCAGGGCCGCCAGCAGCACGAGGGCGATGGTCTTGATCATGGGGATGTTGTCCTTCACGCAGGGCATCAGCCGCGCAGGGCTTCGAGGTCGCGGAACTGCTCGACGCCATCCACCCCGGCAAAGTCCTCCATCTCATAGAGCTGGCGCACTTCGATCTCGGCATCCAAGCCCTCGCCGCGTGGATTGGGAAAACGGCGGGTCCATTCCAGCGCCTCGTCGCGGCTACGCACCTGGATGAGTGTGTAGCCCGCGATCAGCTCCTTGGTCTCGGTGAACGGGCCGTCGGTGACGGTGCGGGTGCCACTGGCGGCGTAGCCCACGCGCCAGCCTTTGGAGGAGGGCTGTAGGCCACTGGCGTCCAGCAGCACGCCGGCCCGCGCGAGTTCTTCGTGGTAGCGGGCCATCGCAGTCATCAGGGCTGCGGTCGGCTGGCAGCCCTGCTCGGATTCGGCGGTGGCCTGGATGATGATCATGAAGCGCATGGGGTTCTCCTCAGGGTAGTAAAAAATGCGGAAGCGCCGACGGTCCTTGCCAGGTGCTTCACAGTGACGACGAATGGGAGCGCCCGAAATCGACATCCGGATGGACAAGCCCGCGTGAAACAAGGGTTAACACTTATCCCGGCCGGTTGGCGCGCGGGGCGGGCGAGGGGCCGCCATAGGGAGACTACTGAGCGCCCGCACTGGGTTTTGCAACCCCTGGTCGATACAATTTGTAAAGACTGATTCATCGATCCCGAGACTTCGCCACCGCATCCTTCCGCCCGCCCGCCGGCGAGGTCCCCACGGGGGGACAACCGCCAGCCACACGCAGTGCCTTTGCCATGAAACGAGGATCGACCTATCGACAGCGGCCACACCGCCGATGGGTGGTATTGGGGCTGTGCGCTGGCATGGCGGCAGCCCACGCGCAGTCCGACATCGCCGCCATGGCCGACCTGCCGCTGGAGCAGCTCATGCAGATGCAGGTCACCACGGCCAGCCGGTATGCACAGACGGCCCTGGAGGCCCCGGCGGCCGTGAGCGTGGTGACCGCCGATGACATCCAGCTGTTTGGCTACCGCACGCTGGCCGATGTGCTGGCCAGCATGCGCGGGCTGTACGTGTCCTACGACCGCAGCTACCACTATCTGGGCACACGGGGTTTTGCCACGCCGGGCGACTACAACACGCGGGTGCTGCTGCTGGTCAATGGCGTGCGCTTCAACGACAACCTCTACGACCAGGCGAGCATCGGCACGGACTTTCCCATCGACCTGGACCTGGTGGAACGGGTGGAATTTGTGCCTGGCCCCGGGTCGGCGGTGTATGGAGCCAATGCGTTTTTTGGCGTGGTCAATGTCATCACCCGCGACGGTCGCCAGCTGGGCGGGCGCCAGGTGAGCACCGAGGCCGGCAGCCATGGCTACGCCAAGCTGCGGTTTTCGGTAGGTGCCGTCGATGCGCTGGGAGGCGACTGGCTGATCGCGGCCACGCGCTCCACCGCACGCGGGGCCGACCAGTACTACCCCGCGTTCGATGCGCCCGCCAGCCACCAGGGCGTGGCGCACGGCCTGGACTATGACCGCAGCACCCAGCTGTTCGCCCGCATGCGACGCGATGGGCTGACGCTGACACTGGCCCACGGCGAGCGCACCAAGGGCATCCCGACCGCAGCGTTCTCACAGGTTTTCAACGACCCGCGCTCGCGGTACATCGACACCAGCACGCGCGTGGCCGCCGAATACACCGCGCAATGGCAGCCGACGCTGGCCTTCACTGCACGCCTGCACGCCGGGCGCTACCAGTACGTGGGCGACTACGTGTACGACTACCCGCCCGTGACGGTGAACCGCGACGTCGGCACCGGCCAGTGGTGGGGCACCGAATGGCAATGGGTGAGCACGGCCTTGGCGCGGCACAAGCTGTCGTGGGGGCTGGACTACCGGCGCGACACCCGCATCGCTCAGCGCAATGACGACCTGGATCCGCCCGCGCAGTACCTTGACACACGCCGCAACGGCAATGTGCTGGGCGTCTATGTGCAGGATGAGTTTGCACTGCGCCCCGACCTCACGCTGCACACCGGCCTGCGCTGGGGGCAGCAATCGGGCAGCGCGGGTGCCTTGCACCCCCGCCTGGGGCTGGTGTACTGGTGGGACGCGGCCACTGCTGTCAAGCTGCTGCACGGCACGGCCTACCGTCCGGCCAATGCCTATGAACGCGACTACCGCGTGAACCTGCCTGGCGGCGTGGTGGACACCACCAGCATCCGGTCCGAGCGTGTGCGCACCACCGAACTGGCCGTGGAGCATGCCCCGACCGGGGCCACGCGCCTGCTGTTGACGGCGTTCCGGTCGGGGGTGAGCGACCTGATCTCGCTGGACAGCCTGGGCCACTCGGACCGGCTCACCTTCAACAACACCCGCACCGTCAAAGTGCATGGCCTGGAAGCCGAGGCCGAACAACGCTGGGCGGGCGGGCGGCGCCTGCGCGTGGCCTATGGGTGGCAAAAGGCGCGGGACCCGTCAACGGACGGCGCGCTGACCAACTCGCCCCGGCACCTGCTCAAGCTCCAGTGGTCCGATGTGCTGCACACGCCTGCGAACTGGGGCTGGAACCCGGGCCGCTATGCCATCGAGGCCATCGGCATCGGCCCGCGCAACACCGTGCTCAACGCCCGCCTGCCCGGGCATGTGCTGACCCATCTGACCTATTCCACGCGCATCGCGGATGTGGATGTATCGCTGGGGGTGTACAACCTGTTCAACCGCCGCTACGCAGACCCCGCTTCGTTCGAGGTGCGGGAAGATGCGATCCGGCAGGACGGGCGTACCTACCGCATCAAGCTGACGTACGCGTTCTGAGCCATGGCCTATTTCCTGCGATTGCGCACGCTGCTGGCGATCTGCCTGTGGACGGTGTGTGGCGTGGGCACCAGTGCAGCCCGTGCCAACGAGCCCGTGGCTGACCTGGACCTCAAGGCCGCCTACATCTTCAACTTCATCCAGTTCATCGACTGGCCCGACAGCGATGGCGCGCCCTGCAATGACGTCACGGTGTGCGTGTCTGCCTTCAGCCCGCTCAAGCGCGCCCTGACTGCGCTCGATGGCAAACCGGCCACCAAGGGCCGCACCGTGCGCGTGCGGTTGCTGGATCTGCCAGCGATTCGTGGCTGCCGCGTGCTCATCATCCACAACGCCGAAGTGGAGCCTGTTCTGCGACTGCTGCGTACCCTGCCGCCGTCCCACGGCATCCTCACCGTGTCGGATGAAATCACCTTTGTGAATCCCGAAATCGTCATCGCACTGGCCCAACAGGAAGGGCGTGTGGTGTTCGGCATCAGCCCCGACGCCGCCAACAAGGCCGGCCTCATCATCAGCTCACGGCTGCTGCGGCTGGCCAAGGGAGGCCGGTGAAAACACGCCCCGCTGAAGCCGACACCGCAGCGCCAGCAAGCCCGGCGACACATGCCCTGCTGTCATCGCGCCTGGTGGTCACCGGCATCCTGGCCGCAGGCCTGGCGCTGCTGACCGTGGTGCTGGCGCTCACCGGCGTGGACTACTGGAGCACCCGCGCGTCCATGCTGCAAGACAGCCGGGTGGAAGCCGCCATCGTGGCCGACAACATCTCTGCGGCCGTGGTGTTCCGCGACACCAGCACCGCCAACGAAATGCTGGGCGCGCTGCGGTCATCGTCCATGGTGATCAGCGCCACGGTGTACGACAAGGATGGCGTGCTGTTCGCGCATTACGCGCGCGACCGCGACCCGGACTTTCCCACCACGCTGCGTGCCACGGGACTGAACGGCGCCGCAGAGCGCGCTGGCTGGCGCATGCTCGAGATCGCCCGGTCCGTCGAGGCGTCTGGCACCAACTGGGGCACGCTGTACATCCGCAAGTCGATGGCAGCGGTGTACATGCGGCTGGGCATCCGGTTTGGCACCGCCTTGTTGATCGCCATTTGCGTGATGGCCATGGCCACCGCCATGGTGCTGCGCAGCCGCGCTGCTGTGCGCGAGGCCGAGAACCGCTTGCACGCGCTCGCCCACACCGACGCCGTCACCGGCACGGGCAACCGGCACGCGTTCAACGAGCGGCTGGCCGCCGAGCTGCAGGGCGCACGCAGTGCGGGCTACCGGGTGGCACTGGTGTACATCGACCTGGACAACTTCAAGACACTCAACGACACCTTCGGCCATGCGGCGGGGGACGGCCTGTTGCGCCAGGTGGCCCGGCGCCTGCAATCCGTGGTGCGCAGCACCGACACCATCTCGCGCCTGGGGGGCGACGAGTTTGCGTTGATCCTGCGGCTGGACATGGATGACGCGGCGCTGGAGAAATACGCGCAGCGCATCGTCAGCGTCTTCCAGGCCGCTTACACCGAGGTCGGCCAGCAGGTCAACGTGACCTGCAGCGCAGGCATTGCCACGTTTCCCGACGATGCGATGGACATGGACGCGCTGGTGAGCAACGCCGACACCGCCATGTACCGCGCCAAGGAGATGGGCAAGAACCGCTGTGTGCGGTTTGATGCGTCGATGAACCTGGCCGTGGTGCGGCGCCAGGCCATTGAACAGGCGCTGCGTGCCGAGCTGGAGCAGGGCACCGGTTTGGCGCTGCACTACCAGCCCCTGTTTGCCGCCAGCGACCGGGCCCTGGTCGGCGCCGAGGCCTTGCTGCGGTGGACGCATGCGGAGCTGGGTTCCGTGTCGCCGCTCGAAGCCGTGTCGGTGGCCGAGGACTGCGGACTCATTGCCCCGCTGGGCTACTGGGTGATGCGTACCGCCTGCCGCGACGCCGCACAGTGGAAAGGGGGCCCGCCCCTGCGCGTGGCCGTGAACATCTCGGCGCGGCAGCTGGGTGACCCACAGTTTCTGGAACGCGTGATGGACATCCTGCGCGAAGAGGGCCTGCCCGCGCACCTGCTGGAAATCGAGCTGACCGAAACCGTGCTGATGGAAAACATGGAGGCCGGCGCCCACACGCTGCACCGGTTGAGCCAGCTGGGCATTCACCTGGCCATCGATGACTTTGGCACCGGCTACTCGTCACTGGCATATCTGCGCCAGTTGCCCATGCGGCGCCTGAAGATCGACCGCAGCTTTGTCAAAGACCTGCCGGGGCAGGAGCACAGCCGTGCCATCGTCACCGCCATTGTGGCGCTGGCGCACGGCCTGGGGCTGCAGGTGACCGCCGAAGGCGTGGAAACCCAGGAGCAGGCCGACTACCTGGTGCGGCAAGGCTGCGATGTGCTGCAGGGCTATGTGTTTGCACGCCCCATGCCTGCGCCGCAGTTCCTGGCGCTGCAGGCAGGCGCTTCGGCTTGATTCAATCCACCGCGCCGTGGTAGCAGGGCGCCAGTTCGCGCACCTCCACGGTGGCCCACTCGGCGGCCGGGCATTCGCGGGCAATGGCAACGGCCTCGTCGCGCGTGGCGCAGTCGATGAGAAAGAAGCCGCCCACCATTTCCTTGGTCTCGGCAAACGGCCCGTCGGTCAGACGGGTCTGCCCTTCGCGCACCTGCAGCCGCACCGCCTGCTCGGTCGAGGCCAGCGACTCGCTGGCGCGCAACAGGCCGCGGGCCTGCAGACCGGCACCAAAACGCTGCATGCGGGCATAGGCCTCCTGGCCACCGGCCAGGCCCCGCTCGGCGCGCTGGCCGTGGGGTTCCATGATGAGCAACAGGTAAGGCATTGGGTCTCCTGAATCGGGGCCGGTTGTGCCCACCCGCACGGACTACGCCATCGGTGGGGGCTGCAAGGGCGCCATGCTAACAGCCTCATTTGCTATGTTTTCAATAGCTAATAGGGCATGTTCGACCAGCGCCATAGGCAGATTTCATGCAAAGGGTTGCGCGCTGCAGCATCGCTGTGCTATCTTCGGTTCCCTATGCAACGCAGCATGCTCCTATCCACCCTATCGCTAGGCCTAGTGCCTGGCCGGGGTCTGCCTGCGTTCGCCACCGTTGCCGTTTTGCGCAACACCTGATTTCCCCCTGACCCCGGCCCGCGAACCAGCCTTTGCACACGCAAAGGGCTGCAGGGGATGTCATTCGTTTTGATTTCTTTCGATTCCGATTGACCCGTGCACCGTGCCTGATTGGCACACCGCACACACCGTTCGTGGAGCCCCTCATGATTGCCAAGCCCGCCACCAAATACCAACCCATCGCCCCCATTGCGCTCGCCGACCGCCAATGGCCCAACCGCAGCATCACCCACGCGCCCGTGTGGCTCTCCACCGACCTGCGCGATGGCAACCAGGCCTTGTTCGAGCCCATGAACGGCGAGCGCAAGATGAAGCTCTTTCACGAGCTGGTGCGCATCGGCTTCAAGGAGATCGAAGTCGGCTTTCCCGCCGCGTCGCAAATCGATTTCGACTTTGTGCGCCGCCTCATCGACGAAAACCTCATCCCCGACGACGTGACCATCATGGTCATGACCCAGTCGCGCGAGGACCTGATCGCACGCACCGTGGAGGCCGTGAAAGGCGCACCCCGTGCCATCGTCCACTTGTACAACGCCACCGCGCCCGCGTGGCGCCGCATCGTTTTTGGCATGAACGTGACGCAGGTGATGCAGCTCATCGCGCACCATGTGGGCTACCTCAAGCAGCTCACCGACGCACAGCCCGAAACGCAGTGGACCCTGCAGTACTCGCCCGAAACCTTCAGCGCCACCGAACTCAGCGTGTCCCTCAAGGCCTGCCAGACGGCGGTTGCAGCATGGAATGCGGGCCCTGGCCGCCCCATCATCATCAACCTGCCCACCACCGTGGAAAACGCCACGCCCAACGTGTTTGCCGACCAGATCGAGTGGATGGATCGCCACTTGTCGCCACGCGAGCACATCGTCTTGTCGGTGCACCCGCACAACGACCGGGGCACGGGCGTGGCGGCGGCCGAGTTGGCCATGATGGCCGGTGCCGACCGTGTGGAAGGCTGCCTCTTTGGCAACGGTGAGCGCTGCGGCAACGTGGACATAGTGACCTTGGCGCTCAACATGTACCTGCAGGGCGTGCACCCGAACCTTGACTTCTCGGACATCACCTCGGTCGCGCGCATTGCCGAAGAATGCACCTCGCTGCCCGTGCATCCCCGCCACCCGTATGCGGGCGACCTGGTGTTCACCGCGTTTTCGGGCTCGCACCAGGACGCGATCAAGAAGGGTTTTGCTGCGCAAGACCCGAACGCCTTGTGGGAAGTGCCCTACCTGCCCATCGACCCGGCCGACCTCGGCCGCACGTATGACAGCGTGATCCGGGTGAACAGCCAGTCGGGCAAGGGCGGCATCGCGTTCTTGCTCGAACGTGAACATGGCGTGGTGATGCCGCGCCGCATGCAGGTGGAGTTCAGCGCCGTGGTGCAGCGCCAGACGGACGCGAGCGAAAGCGAGATGACGGGCGACGCTTTGTGGAGCCTGTTCCAGGCCACTTACCTGCAGGCACCCGTACACGCCACAGTACAGGCCGCCATCACCTGCCACAGCCACCGCATCGATGAAGACGGCCAGGGCATCGAGCTGGACGTGACCATCGACGGCACGCGCCAGACCCTGCGCGGCCAGGGCAACGGGCCGATTGCAGCTACGGTGGACGCGCTCGGTCTGCCACTGCGGGTGGACCACTACGAGGAACGCGCCACCGGCACGGGCGCCAACGCGCAGGCGATGGCCATTGTGGAAGCAGCCATGGACGGCGTGGCAGGTTCCACCTTTGGGGCAGGCGCCAGCCACAACATCGTGACTGCCTCGGTGCAAGCGATTGTGAGCGTGGCCAACCGGTTGATGGCGCGGCGGCCTGCGTTGCATCCAGAAGCAACTTCCCTGGCCGAGTGACCGAAACCCGCATGGAAATTCTTACCGCATCGACCCGGGATGCGCCCGCCATCAGCGCGCTTGCGTTGTCGGTGGCGCACTTCTTCACGCTGGACAAAGACGGGCGTGGTGCGGAGGCGTTTTTACAGACCCTGCAGCCCGAGGCGGTGGCGCTACGGCTGCAGAGTCCATCGTTCAAGACCTGGGTGGGGTGGACACGCAACAACACCTTGGCGGGCGTCGTGGTGGTGCGGGAGGACAGCCACCTGTTCCATCTGTTTGTGGCCGAGGCTTTCCAGGGACTTGGCTACGGGCAGCAACTGTGGCAACACGCCCTGTCCCATATCGCTACCGGCCCTGCACCGGGCATCACAGTCAACGCGACACCCCATGCCCGGGGCTTCTATGAGCGCATGGGGTTTTTGGCAACGGGTCCCAAGGTGGAGACCCGCGGGGTTGCATTCATTCCGATGCGGCGCGCCAGCGATGCATCCAGCATGGCGTACAAACAGGCCGCAGGGAATACCCCGTTCTGACGGGGATCGACAGGGGGTTTTCTCAGGCACTGCCAACGGCCTGCGCAAGGCTTGGCGCGCAAAGACCTTGGGGAGCCTGGGTAAAGTGCAGGGAGCCGCGTAAGTCCAGTAACCTCGGGCCCATGCGCGCCTTTCACAGCCTGAGCCTTGCCGCCTGCACCGCCGCCCTGCTGGTGCTGGCCGGTTGCAGTACATCGCGGCCTCCGTCCCCCTCGTCGCCACCGCAGGCTTCCACACGCACGGCGCCGCCGCTCACGCCGGAGCAGGCACACGACATTGCCATCCACGCGCTGGGCCTGGTGGGCACGCCGTATCGCTACGGCGGCAACACCCCGGACTCAGGCTTTGATTGCAGCGGCCTGATCGGCTACGTGTACCGCAACCAGGTGGGCACACCACCGCCGCGCACGGTGGCCCAGCTCAACACCTGGGGCTATCCCATCGACGGCAGCGAGCTGCGTGCCGGCGACCTGGTGGTGTTTGGCACGGGCCGCCAGCCCAGCCACGCTGGCATCTATGTGGGCGAAGGGCGGTTCGTGCATGCGCCGTCCACCGGCGGCACGGTGCGGCTGGACCACCTGCAGTCGCGCCACTGGGCGCGGCAGAATGCGGCGTTCCGCAGGCCGTAGCAGCTCCCCCTGAGTCGCCTTCGGCGCCTTCCCCCTGAGGGGGACGACGCACTCGCTGCGGGGCGGCCCTTGCTCTGCGTCACTCGCCTGGGCCGCGCCAGTCGTTCAGGATGCGCGCGGGATGGGCTGTCGCAAGGAAGCCCACCGCGCCGCGCGACAATCGGGGCCACCATGACCCACGCACACCGCTCCGCCACCCCCATCTCCACCCACGACACCACCCGCATTGATGACACGCGCATCAAGGCCGTGCGCCCACTGATCACACCGGCACTGCTGCAGGAATGGCTGCCCACGCCCGATGCAGCGCTGACCCTGGTCGAATCCAGCCGCGCCGCCATTTCGCGCATCCTGCATGGGCAGGACGACCGGCTGATCGTGGTGGTGGGGCCTTGCTCCATCCACGACCATGGCCAGGCCATGGACTATGCGCGCCAGCTGAAAGCACAGGCCGATGCACTGCAGGACGACCTGCTCATCGTGATGCGGGTGTACTTTGAAAAGCCGCGCACCACCGTGGGCTGGAAGGGCTACATCAACGACCCGCATCTCGATGGCAGCTTTGCCATCAACGAGGGGCTGGAGCTGGCCCGCAAGCTGCTGCTGGACGTGCTGGCGCTGGGCCTGCCCGTGGGCACCGAGTTCCTGGACCTGCTCTCACCGCAATTCATCAGCGACCTGGTGAGCTGGGGTGCCATCGGCGCGCGCACGACCGAGAGCCAGAGTCACCGGCAGCTGGCCAGCGGCCTGTCGTGCCCCGTGGGTTTCAAGAACGGCACCGATGGTGGCGTGAAGGTGGCGAGCGACGCCATTCTGGCGGCCAGCGCCGCGCACGCCTTCATGGGCATGACCAAGATGGGCCAGGCCGCGATCTTTGAAACGCGCGGCAACCAGGACTGCCACGTGATCCTGCGCGGCGGCAAGCAGCCCAACTACAGCGCCGCCGATGTGGATGCGACCTGCGCCGTGCTCAAGGCTGCCGGCCTGCGCGAGCAGGTGATGATTGACGTGAGCCACGCCAACAGCAGCAAGCAGCACCAGCGCCAGATCACGGTGGCGGCAGAAGTGGCGCAGCAGATTGCCGCAGGCGACACACGCATCACCGGCCTGATGATCGAGAGCCACCTGCAGGAAGGCCGCCAGGACATCGTGCCCGGCCAGCCGTTGGCGCATGGCGTGTCGGTGACGGATGCCTGCATCAGCATGGCGCAAACCGTGCCGGTCCTTGAAGGACTGGCAGCAGCAGTGCGGGCACGGCGCCAGAAGGCCTGACGCATCCGACGCACCTTGTACTCGGCTGGCACGCTTGGCGTCAGGCTGCGCTATCAGCCCTGGGGCGGCCTCGTGGCCCCCATGTCGATGTTGCGCGCCGTGGCCAGCAGCGTAGCGCACAGCCGCTCCTGACCGGCCGCATCCACTGCCCACACGTCGGCGGCACAGACGGTGAGCAGGCGCCCCGCATCCACCACGCGGCCCCGCGCCCGCAGGCACTCGCCCTGGGCAGGGGCCACAATTTTCAAGGTGGTGTCCACCGTGGCATTGGTCCAGCCGGGTGGCAACACGCTGCCTGCTGCCGCCACCGCCGCAAAGTCGGCCACCGCAAACACCGCCGTGGCCTGCAACTGGCCCGGGCGAAAGCTGAAGGCCTCGCTCACCGGTATCTCCACCTCCACCCGGCCGGGCTCGGCATGGACAAAGCGCAGGCCCAGCGTGCGGGCCATCGGCATGGCCAGCACCACGGCCTGCAGGGTTTCCATGGTGCTGCGGGGTGCGCTGGACAAAGCATCGCGGGGCGCGGGTGTGAGTGGGGCTGTCATGGTCGGGGTCTCCTGGGGATGGGGTGTTTGGGTGCTGCGAGGGGTCTAGGGTTTGCGGGCCGACGGGGCACGCACACGCGGCCAGGGCTTGGTAGATGCAGTAGCTGCACCCGAGGGTGTTTGCCGACCCTGGGTTTTTGATCGCTGCTTCTTGAGCAACTGGCCACGCAACCAGGCCTGGTGCGCCTGCACGGTGGATTTTTGGGACTGCAGTGCAGCGATCTGCTGGTTGATCGCGTCCACGCGCGCCTGCAAGGCCTGCACCATGTCGTCAATGCCGAGGGTGCCGGCGCGGTATTCATCCAGGCGAAGGGCAATCTGCGGCAGGCTGAAGCCCAGCTGGCGGGACATGGCGATGAACACCACCTCGCGCCGCATGCGGGCCGGATAGTCGCGGTAGCCGTTGGCCCGGCGGTCGGGGTGGATGAGCCCCAGCCGCTCGTAGTGGCGCAGCGCGTGGACGGACACGGAGGCCTGTTGCGCGAGTTCGGAAATCTGCATGGGGCCACGTTAGCAAGCCTCGTGCTGCGCGAAGGTTGCCTGGGTGACTGCCCGAGGTCAAAACACTGTGTTTTTTGGGACAAACCCCCATAGGCGCACGTCGCAAGCAAGGTCTGTGCGGTGTAGCATTGACCCTCTTTGCCACAGTGCCTGTGGCCCTGTGGTCCCATGCGCGCGTTGCGGCAGCATTGCACGCACCCACCTATTGCCCGATTGCCTTGCCGAAGTTGCTCCGCCCCACTACTGATGGCCTGGTCGCACTGACCAGGCTGGATGGGTGCGCGCGCAGCGGTGCCACGGTGGACTGACCATGCCACCAGCGCAAGCCACCGCAGAAGCCGCCCGGCTCCAGGCACTGCAGTCTTACGCGATCCTCGACACCCCGACGGAAGACAGCTTTGACCAGCTGGCCACGCTGGCTGCGCGTGTATGCCAGTGCCCCATGGCGGTGGTCAACTTCGTGGACAGCGACCGGCAGTGGTTCAAGGCCGCAGTGGGTGTACCGTTCAAGGAGACCGAACGCGCGATTGCGTTCTGCGCGCATGCACTGAGCGGCAGCCGCGAGCCCATGGTGGTCAACGACACCCACAAGCACCCGGTTTTTGCCCACAACCCGCTGGTCACGCAGGACCCCCATGTGCGCTTTTACGCCTGTGTGCCGCTGGTCACCCCCGAGGGGCAGGCGCTGGGCACGCTGGCGGTGCTGGACTCCATTCCCCGGCACATCGAGGCTGAGCAGCTGGAGGGCCTGCGCATACTGGCCGAGCAGGCCATGGTGCAGCTGGAGCTGCGCCGTCAAAAGCAGGTGCTGGCCGACCTTGTGCAGCAGCGCGACAAGATGCATGCCGAACTGCTGGCCCAGAGCGAGACCCTGCGCGTGGCCGGGCAGATGGCCCGCATTGGCGGCTGGATCGTGGAGCTGCCCAGCCTGCAGCTGAACTGGTCGCAGGAGATCGCCGCCGCCTTCGGCATTGCGGGACGCATGGGCTCGGTGGAACAGATCATGGAGCTGTACCTGCCCCCACACCGGCAGGCCATGCAGGCAGCGTTTGAGAGTTGCATCCGCCACGGCACACAGTTTGACCTGGAGGCCGAACTTGTCACACCCGCGGGTCGTCACTTCTGGGTGCGCACCACCGGGCAGGCGGTGCGCGACACCGAGGGCCGCATCGTGCGGATACAGGGGGCGTTTCAGGACATCTCGGCCCAGCACCAGGCCCGGCAGGCCCGCCGTGAGAGCGAAGAGCGCTTTCACCTGGTCTCACGCGCCACGGCAGACGCGGTGTGGGACTGGAACCTGCACACCGATGCCATGTGGTGGAACGAAGGCATGCAGACCCTGTTCGGTGTGCCCCTCGACCAGTTGCCGCCCGACAGCACCTCGTGGACCTTGCGACTGCACCCCGATGACAGCGAAGAAGTGCTCGAAGGCATCCATGCCGCCATTGACGGCACGGCCAACCACTGGTCGGACGAATACCGCTTTCGCCGCCAGGACGGCAGCTATGCCTGGGTGCTGGACCGGGGCTTCCTGATCCGCGACCTGCAGGGCAAGGCCGTGCGCATGGTGGGCGGCATGACCGACATCAGCGCGCAAAAGCTGGCCGACCTGGACGCCCAGCGCGACGCACAGAACCATGCCGAGCTGCTGCAGGTGCAGCAGCGCATTTCGTCGCTGGACATGCCGCTGCCCGAGGTGCTGCAGCTGGTGGCCAGCACCGTGCTGCGCCAGACCGAAGCGCGCGGCGCCATGGTGGAGCTGCTGCAAGGCCGCCAGCTGGTGGCGCAGGCGTCAGCCGGCGACCACGTGCGCCCAGTGGGCAACCCGCTGGCAGTAGACCAGAGCCTGCTCTGGCCCGCACTCAGCAAGGGTCAGACCGTGGTGTGCAACGACACCGAGGCCGAGGGTTGGGACATGGCTTCGATGCCCCACCGCCACGGCGTGCGGTCGGTCATGGCGGTGCCGCTGCGCAGTGGCGACGCCATCGTCGGGTCGCTCAAGGTCACGTCGGACAAAGTCAATGCATTTTCACGCCGCGATGTGGCGCACCTGGAGATCCTGACCGAGTCGCTGGGTGCCATGGTGCAGTTGCGGCATGTGGCGGGGCAGCTGCATGCGTCCGAGCAGCAATACCGCATGCTGTTTGACGAGCACCCGCACCCCATGTGGGTGTACGACCGTGAAACCCTGCAACTGCAGGCAGTGAACCGGTCGATGGAACGCCACTATGGCTACACCGAGTCCGAGCTGCTGACCATGTCGATGCTGGACCTGTGGCCCGCCGACCGGCGCCCCAACGTCGAGGCCAACATCCGCGCCGTTCCGATGGAACAGCGCAACGCGCCGGTCATCAGCCGCCACATCAAGAAGGACGGCAGCTTCATGGATGTGGAGATCACGGCGGGCAGCATCAGCTTCAACGGGCGCCCGGCCCGCCAGGTGCTGGCCACCGACGTGACCGAACGCCTGCGCACCGAGCGCGAGCTGGCGCGCATGGGCCGTGCCCAGCGCCTGCTGAGCGCATGCAACGAAACCCTGGTGCGCGCCACGTCCGAGGCCACACTGCTGCAGGCCATCTGCCAGATTGCGGTGGACATCGGTGGCTACCGCATGGGCTGGGTGGGGTTTGCGCTGGACGACGAGCGCAAATCCATCCGCCCGGTGGCCCATGCGGGCTACAACCAGAACTACCTGGAAAACCTGCAACTGAGCTGGTCGGCCGACGACCCCTATGGCCGGGGCCCGGCGGGCATTGCGGTGCGCACCGGCCAGCCGGTGATCGTGCAGGACATCCGCACCGAAGGCGACTTTGCCGACTGGACCGAGCGCATGCTGGAGCATGGCTTTCACGGGGTGATCTGCCTGCCGCTGCGCGAGCATGCGCGCGACCACGCACAGGACCGCAGTTTTGGCCTGTTGTACCTGTATGCACCCGACGTGTTGCAGATCAGCCCCGAAGAAGCCGCGCTGCTGCAGGAGCTGTCCAACGACCTGGCCATCGGCATCACCAGCCTGCGCGCGCACAAGGCGCAGCAGCGGCTGCAGGCTTCGGTGCTCAAGGTGGCGGCGGCCGTGTCGGCCAGCACCGGCACCGAATTTTTTGTGCAGCTGGTGCGCAACATGGCCGATGCGCTGGATGCCCAGGGCGGCTGCGTGGTGCGGCTGCTGCCGCATTCGCAAGACCAGGCGCCCCGGGTGGTCACGCTGGCCGCCGTGCTCGACGGCCAGATGCTGCCCAACGACGAATACAGCCTGGATGGCACACCGAGCCTGTTGCTGATGTCCCAACGCACCCATGTGGTGACCGACAAGGTGCAGCAGCTGTACCCAGAAGCCCCCGTGCTGCGCGCGGTGGGTGCCCAGGCCTATGTGGGCCAGCAGCTGTGCAATGCCGACGGCGAGGTGGTGGGCATCGTCTTTGTGCTGTTCCGCCACGCGATTGCCGACACGGACTTCATCACCTCCACGCTGCAGATCTTTGCCTCGCGCGCGTCGGCCGAGATCGAGCGGCAGCTGGCCGATATCCGCATCCGCCACCAGGCCTCGCTGCTGGACAAGGCCCAGGACGCTATCCTGGTGCGGGACCTGGACCACCGCATCATTTTCTGGAACAAGAGCGCAGAGCGTCTGTACGGCTGGTCGCAGCTGCAGGCGCTGGGGCAGTCCATCGAGACGCTGCTCTACGAAGACCCCACGCACTTCCGGCACGCCACGCAGACGGTGCTGGAGCAGGGCGAGTGGACCGGCGAGATCGTGCAGTGCCACCGCGATGGCAGCACCATCGAGGTGGAAGGCCGCTGGACGCTGGTGCGGGGCGATGACGGCCAGCCACAGTCCATCCTGGCCATCAACACCGATATCCGCCAGCGCAAGGCCAGCGAGCGCGAGATCCAGCGCCTGGCGTTCTACGATGCGCTCACCGGCCTGCCCAATCGCATGCTGCTCATGGACCGCATGCACCAGGCCCTGGCCACCGCGCAGCGGCGCCAGCAGGGCGGGGCGCTGCTGTTCATCGACCTCGACAACTTCAAGACCCTGAACGACACCCTGGGCCACGACCAGGGCGACCTGCTGCTGCAACAGGTGGCGCAGCGCCTGAACACCTGCGTGCGCAGCGTGGACACGGTGGCCCGGCTGGGGGGTGACGAATTTGTGGTCATGCTGGAAGAACTCAGTCCCAAGCCGCACGAGCTGGCGCTGCACGCCCGGGGCGTGGGTGAAAAGATCCTGGCCATGCTGGCCGTGCCCTATGCGCTGCAGGGCTACCAGTACCGCAGCACGCCCAGCATCGGCATTGCGCCCTTCACCGGCGAACACACCACGGTGGGCGAGCTGCTCAAACAGGCCGACCTGGCCATGTACCAGGCCAAGACGGCGGGCCGCAACACGCTGCGCTTTTTTGACCCCGACATGCAGGCCGTGGTCACGGCACGCGCTGGGCTGGAAACCGACCTGCGCTCCGCGCTGATGCAGGAAGAGTTCCTGCTGCACTTTCAGCCGCAGATCCACCAGTCGGGCCGCTGTGTGGGGGTGGAGGCGCTGGTGCGCTGGGCCCACCCGCAGCGCGGCATGGTGTCGCCCGCCCAGTTCATCCCGCTAGCCGAAGAAACCGGCCTCATCCTGCCGCTGGGCCGTTGGGTGTTGCACACCGCGTGCAAGCTGCTGGCCAGTTGGCAGGGCGACCCAGCCCTTTCGCACCTGACCATGGCCGTCAATGTGAGTTCGCGCCAGTTCCGCCATGCCAGCTTTGTGGACGACGTGGCCCGCGTGCTCGCCATCACCGGCGCGCCCTCGGCCCAGCTCAAGCTGGAGCTGACCGAAAGCCTGCTGGTGGAAGACATGGAAACCACCATCGCCACCATGACCGCGCTGCGGTCGTACGGGGTGGGCTTCTCGCTGGATGACTTTGGTACGGGTTACTCCAGCCTGAGCTACCTGAAGCGCATGCCGCTCGACCAGCTCAAGATCGACCAGAGTTTTGTGCGCGACCTGCTGACCGACCCCAACGACGCCGCCATTGTGGACACCATCATCGGCCTGTCGCGCAGCCTGGGGCTGGAAGTGATCGCTGAAGGCGTGGAAACGCCCGAGCAATGCGCGCTGCTGGCCCGCGCCGGCTGCCAGCTCTACCAGGGCTACCTGTTCAGCAAGGCGCTGTCGGTGGACGTTCTGGACAGCTTCCTGCGCACCTCGCAGGCATAAGCGGCGTCCGCCAGGTGTTCCTGGCTCTTGTCCACATCCAAGGCGCCCTTAACCCCTAACTCCCTCCTGAGGGCCCCAGAAGCTCCGTGAGGAACCTGTGGGTACGTTTCGGCCCCCTGGGCCTGCTTTTGCGCCCAAGGCCCTCCACGGCCTTCTGGACGTCTCCAGATCCCCTCATTCATCCCGGTTGGGGCGGGTACACCCGGTATGTGGGTGCCCCCTCCATTCACCCCCGCCGTTTGCGTGGCTCCAGTTGTCCTCTGTCTTCTTCTTATGTCTTTTATAAATACATAGTCGTAGTAGTAGAGGGCGGCCTGGCGTGTGGACAACTGCATTTTTGCCAGCGCTGGCAAGCACTTAGCCCGCTGCCAACCCTGTGCACCCAGCCCTGCTCCCGTTGTCGCTCGAGCGGGGACAAAAGCGGCGCGTCGCCCTTTTCTGTGGATAAGCCCCCGGTTGTGCCAAAACTATCCCCAGTTTTACGCACCGGGCGCGTGGGCAGCAAGAATTTCAATCAAAACGACCCGTAGCGCTACGGCCGTATTCCTTGATTGCTCTCTAATTGATAGCGAAAAGGAAGATGTGAAGCTCCACTTCCGGTACTGCAGGGGCTTGGGGGGCGCCAGCGAGGCTGTCAGAACCTGCCCAGACGACGGTCGATGCAGCGCACAGGGCCTTGGCACAGCACATCCCTCGTACCAGGCCGCAAAGCCGCTTCGTGCGGTTAACGACTGCCTGTGGGTGCCCAAGAGAACCTGAGTGATCCGCAGGGCAGGCTGAGCGGTCGCCACCACGGCCTGGTGGTGATGTCTGTGCAGACAGGCCCCCACAAGCAGAACCGCACGTCGCAGGCGTGTGATGGGTACCCCGGAGTTGGGGTTCTGGTTATTCTTTAATAGCTTTATATATAAATAGCAGTAGTAGTAGAGAACGCCTGTTTGTGTGGACAAGCGTCTTTTCTTCAATGCTGGCGCGTACTTGCGTCGCTGCAAAGTGTGTGGGGCGGCTCGCACAAAGTGCGGGGCTCACCGACAACAACTTTCGGGTGTCGGATTTTTGTGTGGATAACTGCCCGGTTGTGCCAGAACTGTGCCCAGAGTTATCCACAGCTGCGTCGCATGCTGCCGTTCGCTGCTCCCCATCGGGCTGGCCGCCACAACAAAAAACCCGGCGTTCAGTGAAGAACGCCGGGTTGGCGGGTGTGCGCCTTAGCGCCTGTCAGCCTGGCCGGGGGGCCTTATTTGGCCGGAGCGGGGGCCGGACGGCCTTCGCCCCCGCGCATGCCGCCGTGGTGGTCGCCGTGCCCGTGGCGGCCCTCGCCACCCCGCATGCCACCCATGGGGTGGCCCCGGTGGGCCTGGGCGTCAAAGGTCTTTTGCTGCTCGGGCGTCAGCGTCGCATAGAAGGCCTTGGTGGCCTCGCCACGGCGGTCGGCTTCGGCAGCGTGCTGAGCGCGCAGGGCCCGCATGCGGTCGATGCGTTCCGGCGTGGTCAGTTTGTCCATGTCCTGGCGGTCCAGGCGGGCGGGGCGTTCGCCGGGCTGCACGGCGGTGGTGAAGGTGGTCCAGGCGGATTCCTGGGCAGGCGTCAGCTTGAGCTGGGCCTTGAGGTCTGCCAGCCGCTTGGCATGGCGCTGGGCCATGTCGCCATGGTGGCGTTCATGGCGGCCCTCGGCGGCCTTGGCAGGGGCTGTGGGGGATGCCGCAGGCGCAGCTGGGGGTTGCTGGGCCAGCACAGGCAACGCCATGGCGGCGAGCAGGGCGGTGGCAGCAATGCGGTGAGAGATGGTGTGGGAGAAACGGGATGCCATGGTGAAAGTCCTTTCGCGGTGGTGAGCTCGCTGCAACGACCGTTTCAGCGATTGGAGTCCAGTGTCAGCCGCCCACGTATCGCCACCGTGCGCGTTGGGTGAGGCTGTGTAAAGTTGCAGCGAACGCTTGCAAAGTGGCCTCCGAGATAATTTTGGGCTAATAGTCGGCGATGCGCTAGTGGCATATGCCTTGTTTGCTATTGATTGTGTAGCGTTTTTAGTCCCTCAAGGGATGCCTGTGCCCTAGCGGCCCGGCGCCTGGGTGGCGACCGCCGACAATGGCGGGTTCCGTGTCCGTGTCGTTGTCCGCAGCGACCCCAACCAAAGGTTTTCCGTGTTCAAGAACATGATCGTGTACCGCATTGCTCCGCAATGGCAGGTCGAGCTGACGCAAGTAGAGGATGCCCTGGCCAAGGCCCCGTTCCAGGAATGTGGCGCCACGCAAGAGAAGTCGCTGGGCTGGGTGCCCCCCCGGGGTGAACTACATGGCCCCTTGGTCGAATCGGTGGGCGGGCAGTGGATCCTGCGTTTCATGGTCGAGACCAAGGTGTTGCCCGGCAGCGTGCTGGCGCGCAAGGTCAAGGAAAAGGCCGAACGCATCGAAAAGGAAACCGGCCGTAAGCCCGGCAAGAAGGAAAGCAAGGAGCTGAAAGACGAGGCCAAGCTGGACCTGCTGCCCATGGCCTTCACCAAGCAGGGCTCGATGTGGATCTGGATCGACACGGCCTCGCGCCTGCTGGTGCTGGACACGTCAGCCCAAGGCCGTGCCGATGAAGTGGTGACCTTGCTGGTCGAATCGCTGCCGGGCCTGTCGGTGTCGCTGCTCGACACCCAGACCAGCCCCCAGGCCGCCATGGCCCACTGGCTCAAGGAGCAGGAGCCACCCGTGGGCTTCACGGTGGACCGCGAGTGCGAACTCAAAAGCGCCAACGAGGAAAAAGCCGTGGTGCGCTACGCCCGCCACCCATTGGACATCGAGGAGGTGCAGGCCCACATCGACGCCGGCAAGCTGCCCACCAAGCTCGCCCTCACCTGGGACGACCGCGTGAGCTTCATGCTCACCGAAGGCCTGCAGATCAAGAAGGTGTCGTTCCTGGACACGGTGTTTGAAGGCACCAAGGCAGACGACGGCGGGTTTGACACTGACGTGGCGATTGCCACGGGCGAGCTGGTCAAGCTGATTCCGGACCTGATCGATGCGCTGGGGGGGGAGTCGGAGAGTGGGGTGGCGGGTGAGGTGTCCCAGGAACCATCAAAGGCAGAAGCTGTTCAGGGCGTGCCCAGTCCAGCAGCCTCGCGCAGGCAGGGAGTTGGAGTCATCACCGGGCCGGCTGACGCTCCTGTGGATCTGGATCCTGAGTCGGCGCCATTTTGAGTTGGAATGGCGAGCGAACCGGTGCTTGAGTTGTCGCGCCGGTGCAATGTTGGCGGTTGGGATTTTTGTCCCAGCCGTGCCCGCCTTGGTTGCAGCGATCGATGTCGTCGGTCTGGATGATGAACACCCATTCCGTGTGCCATTTGCTTCTGCTAATTTTTCTGCCACGAATAAGGGATTTCAAGGCGGTGGCTTGAAGGTTGGCTATCCATGGCTATTACGTCAAAAAACATGCATACAGAACAACTGAAAACCGCAATGGACACCTCGGTATCCCACAAGAATTCCTCCATCGAAACACTGAGGGCTCTGGCCGTTGTGCTGGTGTTTCTTCACCATCTTCACTCGGGTGCCAATATAACGCTGCCCTATATTGCACATGCGGGGGGATGGCTGGGGGTGCAGATATTTTTTGTGATCAGTGGCTATCTGATCATTTTGAGTGCCGTACGTTATTCCTTCAAGGAGTATGCAATACACCGCCTTGCCAGAATTTATCCGGCATACCTGTTCTGGTTCTTTGTCTTTTCAATTATTACCAAGCAACTTACTTGGCAGAGCCTTGATCTTGAAGCGCTGTCTGTCCACTTGCTGTTTCTTCAGCACTTTTTTCCACTGCATTACTATAAATACAATGCTCTGTTTGTCAGCTGGACGCTGACCATCGAATTGATTTGGTATATCGTGGCTTTCGCATGCGCAACCCAGTTCAAGAAAAGCCCAATAAAAATAACCTTGATTTTTATGGGAATCTCATATTTGTGGATTTTCTGGGGAGCGGTCTATTTCCCTCACTACAAGGAAATGGACTCGAACGTGAAGCATTTTTTTGTTGATAACAATTTCTTCAATCAGCTTCCGTTCTTCTTTTTTGGCGCACTTATTGCCATCAAGAACCCAAAATTCGACAAAGCCGGTCTGGCAACCATGTTTTTGTTGACGGTGGTGCTTTCGTCATCTTGGAAATCCCACTTTCCAGACCCCATTTTTATCACAGGCTTTGGAGTAGCGTCGCTCTTTCTGATGCTGAAGGATATGGATTGTGAAAATCCGAAGATTGTAAGGTTTATTTCGGAAGTTTCATATTCCTTCTACCTCGTTCACTATCCCGTGATTGTTCTTATAACCAAGATTACTGGCAATAAATTGTCGATTGTCTTCTTCTCGATCACAGTGACTTTGTTGATCTCCTATCTGAGTCATCGGTTTATCGAACAGCCTTTTATTAATCTTTCCAAAAGAAAAATAAAAGAATTAATGCCCAAAGCGCAGATAAATTAATAAAATTCAGTGTTATTTGCTTGCAAGCGGCCTGGTACTTGCAATTTTCTTGATCTCATCGATAAACAAGCGTTTCCACGCTGGGCCATTTTTGTCTTTTAGCAGTTGAGGCAGAAAGCCGAAAGCCAGTGTGCGCTCGCCGCGCACGACGATGCCCTTGTCACGGTTGAGCAGTTCGGTAGCCAAGACCTTGTAGCCTTGACGAGGCGTGATGGCTGCGTAGCTCACATACAGTCCGGGCATTGGCTTGAGTCGATAAATGGTGCCGTCGATGAGAAATATCCCACCGGATTTTTTCCACTCGATATCGGCAATCCCAAACACCTCATGCATCCAGTCAAAGGTGGGTTTGCCATTTTCGTCAAACTCACCCAGACGCATGTCCTGAATGAGTGCTCCGCCATTTTTCCAGTAAGTGGTGAGTTTGGCCTTGATGCTTTGTGGCATGGCCGCTTGGTGGGGGACCAGGATGGCGTCGAGTTGCTGGATGATGGGGTCGTCCTGCAACAGGTTCTTTTCGCCGATGATGTGAACGTCCATCCCTGGCTCTTGGCTCAGGATTTTGTAGGACGCGAACAGCGCATCGCGGTGGGGGTTTCTGCCAGCGCTTCGTTCTCCGTGCCACACATGGAAGTTGGTGGTGGAGCCGAGGATGCCGATCTTGATTTGCCCGACGGGCTTGCCGGATGTGGCGGGGAGGGGCTTGGGATTGGAAGCATTGAGCTTGACCATCTCCAGACTGGCCAGCGCGCCGCCATTTGCCTGGTGCTGGAATCCCCCGATCTCATACCCTATCACGTGGGCTTGCGATAGCGACTGGGCAATAGAGCGTCGGATGACGGGCATCAGCTCTTGGGTTTTCTTGGCGGCCTCCCAGCGTTCTGCATAGGCGCCGACCATGACTTTCTTGTAGCCCAGCGAACCCATGTAGTTGGCCAGCGTCGGCAATACGTCGGAATCGGCCACCAGGCCATAGCCATCGTAGAAATTGAAATCGATGACGGCGATGTCGATGCAGGGGGCCAGTTTTTCCACGATGCCGGTGGCGTAGATGGCGTCGTGCGATGTGAAGGTTTCAGCAAAATAGCCGATGGCCTCTGCGCCTTTGCTGCGGATCACGTTGGCATAGGCGCAGGTGGCTTCCTGCAGGCGGGCCTCCCGGAATTCCTTGTGGGCATGCAGCAGTGGCTCTGCCTTCGGCACGCCTGCGGCTATGTTGTTGTTGTAGTTGATGACCGGTTGCTTGGCGTTGTATTTTTTGGCGAACGCTTGCTGTGTGGAGTCTTTGTAGTCTCTCCACTGGTAGCCCATCTGGCCGTACTTGATTTCGTGTTCTTCCTGAAGGCCGATGGCGTAGCCCAGCACCTTGCCCGGGTAGCGTTTGGAAAAATGCTCTACCGTTTGCGCGATGAACGGGTCAGCGTACTTTCTGACCGCAGGATCTGCGAAGTCGGGCTGCCAGCTTGCCTCGCCTGAGAAATTGCGCATGGCCATGTCCGGGTGTGCCGCAACAATCCATTGGGGCACGGTGGACAGGTTGGGGACGATCTGCCCGGTTTCGTCCTTGTAGGGGCGTCCGCCCATGTCTATCACCAGCAGCAGCGACAGTCCGCCCTGGACGATGGCATCCACATAGCGGTGGTAGTGGGCAAAGTCGTACTGTCCCTTGCGGCTCTCGATGTCGGACCAGTTGAGATACACCGTTGCATGGCTCACACCCTGGGCCTTGAGTTCGCTGGGCAGGTTCTTGTTCTGGTTCAGGTCCCACGGCATCACGATGATGCTGGACACGGGAGATGCCGCAGCCGCATGGCAGACCGAGGCAACCAGAGAAAACAGGACGGCTGCGGTACGAAGGATTTTTTTCATGGAATCACTGGCGAAAGGACCCGGGCGCTTTGGTGGCCGCGTGGGACCCGGAGAGAGGAGTCCGTCGGTTGAGCCAGGCATTCTGGTCAACCGGGGCGATTTTTCCATTGTTCCATGAACTGCTGGTCGGCCTGGGGCACACACGGCCGCGATGGCTCCCTTGCACAGACCGGTCAGCGGGGGCTTTCAGTGTGCGGCCCGCACCATGGCGGATAGCCTGTGTACGTAGGGATCGGTGATTCCCAGCACCCCACACTGCTGCACCAGCTGCTCCAGGTAGTCCCGGTTGCTGCCGATGCGTCCGCAGGCGGTGGCAATGGTCGCGGCCGTGGCCTGCAGCGACAGATCGGCCCGGTAATGGGTATGGGCGGTGTTGGCGACCAGCACCAGCGCCTGCACCTCGCCCTGGGGCGTTGGCAGGGGCAGCAGTTGTGGGCAGTAGGCGCCGGTGATCATCTCGCGCCGCCACAGCATGCGGGACTCGTCCTCCACCAGGGGCGCCGGGATGCGGAATGCCAGGCCCTCGCAGCCCTGTGGCTCTTCGTCGCCCGTGCGCTGCAAGGTCAGCACCAGGCCCGGGCAATCAGGGGTGCCCCGGCCGATGGTGGTGCTCAGGGCAAAGCGGCGTGCAAAGCCGGGCAGGCAGGCGCGGCGCACTTCGCCAAAGTGAAAGCCTGGGTTCCACATCAGCGAGCCATAGGCAAACACCCACAGATCCTGCTGCTCGGCGGTGATCGTGGAAAGCACCTCGCGGCGGGATTGCTCGACCTCGTGGTCTGGCAGGCGCCAATGGGCGGGCAGGCCCTGGCAGCGCGCCTGGGCGTCCCACTCGGCCAGCACCTCGTCGGTGAGGCGCAGGCCCGAGGCATGGGCGGGGGTCAGCCGGCCTTGCAGCTCAGGCAGGTGAAGGAAGGCTTTGTCGGGGGTCATCGTGCCAGTTCCATGCGCTGGGGTGACGCGTTTCAACACCGCGCCAGGTCAAACACCAGCACCTCGGCGTGGTGGCCGTCGTGCAGGGTCAGCGTGTTTTCGCCGTCCAGCAAGGCGCCATCGCCATCCGACAGCGCGATGCCGTTGACCTGCACCGCCCCCCGCGCCACGTGCACATAGGCCAGGCGTTCAGGGTTCAGCACTTGGGTGGCGGTTTCGCTGCCATCCAGCAGGCCTGCCCAGATGGAGGCGTCGGCGTTCATGGTCACCGAGCCGTCCTCTCCCCGGCGTGAGGCAATGCGCACCAGGCGGCCCCGGCGGTCTGCGGACGGGAAGTGTTTTTGTGCGTAGCTGGGGCGGATGCCTGTGAACAGGGGCTTGATCCAGATCTGCAGGAAATGGGTGGGCTGGTCGGGCAGTGCATTGAATTCGCTGTGGCGCACGCCCCAGCCGGCGCTCATGCGCTGTACGTCGCCCGGGTGCAGGATGCCGGTGGGGGCCTCCGCCGGATCAGCCCCTGGCGCCCCCGAGGCCGCTGGGCCGCCAGGTTGTTGGCCGGTGCGTTCGTGCAGGTTGTCCTGGTGGGCCAGGGCGCCGTCGAGTACGTAGCTCACGATCTCCATGTCGCGGTGCCCATGCGTGCCAAAGCCTTTGCCGGGCGCCACCGTGTCATCGTTGAGCACCAGCAGATTGCCATGGCCCTGGTGGCGCAGGTCGAAGTAGTCGCCAAACGAAAAGCTGTGGGCGCTGTGCAGCCAGCCGGTGGAGGACCGGCCCCGTTCGGAGGAGGGGCGGACGGTGATCATGGCTTTATTGCGGGGGTATCCGGCCGATGTTGCACCACAGGGGCAAGAGAGTGCGTGGAGCCGTGTAGGTTGTCGTCGCCATGGCCTCACTCTAAGGGCCGATGGGTTCGCCATCAATGGCTGGCAGCTCAACTCACTGTTCCGCGATTCAGTCCAATGCTGTGTGCCGGGGCATTCCCCCAGCCCCGCCCCTGGCACAAGGAGCGTACGGTGCAGAAGGTTGGACCGTCGATCAGGCCAGCAGCAGCGCGGCCAGCATCAATGCGCAGCCCACCGCCACCAGCGTCCATGAAGACTGCTGCTTCACAAACACAAACGTGCTGGGGTCGTTGGGCATGTAAGCGATCTCGACCGGGCGATGGGCCTTGAATTCGGCCAGGATCTCTTCCGGGAAACTATGTTTCACCACCATCTGCTGGCCGCTGTCGGTCTTGTAGTGGAACTCGGCGGTGTAGGTGGAAGAACCGCTTTTCTTGAACTCTGTGTACTGCGTGATGGGCTCGACCACGGCGTGTTTGCCGAGCTTGAGCGTTCTGGAAAGCTCGGACCGCTCCTGCATTCCAAAAGCAACGAACACGACTCCGGCGAGGACGCCCGCGATTTTGAACAGCAGCTTGCCTTGTTGGCGTGATGGTTTCATACCCTCTCTCCCTCCGTTTTGGCGGGAGTGTAAGGGCTCTGCTTGAAGATAAGAAAGAGGCTGCCGGCGATGCAGTTGCGCTTGCTTTACCGCCCCACAAACTGCGGGCTCTGGCGCTGGTGAAACGCTTCTACCCCAGCGCGGAAGTCCTCGGTGCCCGCGCAGTGCACAAAGGCGTCCTTTTCAGCGGCCAGTTGCTCGGGCAGCGTGTGGTCCATCGACGCGCGCATCAGGCGCTTCATCGCACCGTAGGCCAGTGTGGGGCCGCTGGCCAGGCGCTGGGCGAGGGCGGTGGTGGCACTGTCCAGCTCGGCGCCGGGCACCACGCGGTTGACCAGGCCCAGGCGCAGGGCGTCGTCGGCGGTGAGGGCCTCGCCCAGCAACGCAATCTCCAGCGCCTGGCGCACGCCCACGATGCGCGGCAGCGCCCACGATGCACCCACGTCGCAGCTGGTGCCCAGGTTGATGTAGGCCAAGTTGAAGCGTGTGCCTTCTGCAGCGATCACGTAGTCGGCCATCAGCACCAGGCTCAAGCCCGCGCCGGCGGCCGCACCGTGCACCTGCGCGATGACGGGCGCGTTCATCTGCGCCAGCAGCAGCAGTGCCTGGTTCAGCGGCGTGAGGATGTCGATGGCGCCCTGCACCGGGTCCGCGCGCAGCGTGGCCAGGTCGCCCCCGGCCATGAAGCCCCGGCCGTTGCCACGCAGCACCACGGCCCGCACACCGGGGTCGGCAGCGATGGCCTGCACGGCGGCGAGGAAGGCATTGGCCATGGGCACGTCGATGGCGTTGAGTGCCTCGGGCCGGTTGAAGCGCAGCGTGGCGACGGCGCCGTGGCGCTCCAGCAGCAGGGGCGGCTGTGGGGCGGGCGCGGACGGTGCATTGGAGGATGCTGCAGGGTCTGTGGCGGTATTCTTCATGTCCAATCCGCTTCAAGCGCTTGTGGATATTGCGCTATCGGCTCCTGTTTTGATAGTGAATAGGTCCCCATGCGCTGAGCCCTGGGCTATTGGTACAGCGCCTCGATCTCGGCCGCGTAGGTCTTGTAGATGCTTGCGCGGCGCACCTTCATGGTGGCGGTCACTTCGCCGTCGTCGTGGTCCAGCTCCTTGGTGAGCAGGTGGAACTTGCGGATCTGCGAGACTTGCGCGAGGCGCTGGTTGCCCTGGTTGATTTCGGCGTCAATGAGGCCACGCACCTCGGGGTGCTCCACCAGCGAGCGAAAGTGCGTGAACGGAATGCGCCGCGCCTCAGCCCACTTGCCCACGGTCTCGTAGTCGATCATCACCAGCGCGCCGACAAACTTGCGCGCCTCGGCCACGATGATGCATTCCTTGATGAAGGGGCTGCCCTTCATGGTGTTCTCGATTTCGGACGGCGTGAGGTTTTTGCCGCCGGCCGTGATCATGATGTCCTTGAGGCGGTCCACGATCTTGATCTGGCCTTGCTCTTCGCGCACCACGTCGCCCGTGTGCAACCAGCCGTCCACGATGCTGCTGGCCGTGGCTTCGGGGTTCTTGTAGTAGCCCGCAAACACCATGTCGCCTTTGAGTTGCAGCTCACCGTTGTCGGCAATGCGGTGCTCCACGCCCAGTGTGGGCACGCCCACGGTGCCCACCACCACGTGGTCAAACCGGTGGCCCGTGACCATGCCAGTCGATTCGGTCAGGCCATACACCTCGATGAGCGGCACGCCCAGCACGCGGAAAAAGCGCACCACGTCGGGCGGAATCGGCGCCGCGCCGGTGAGTGCCACATGGGCATTGCGCAGGCCGATGAAGTTCTGCAGCGCACGGAACACCAGCCAGTAGCTGGCGGCAAAGGTCAGCTTGTCGGCAGCGCTCCAGGCACTGCGCGGCTTTTCGGCCAGCGGCTTGCAGGCGTTGTAGGCCTTGTGGAACAGCGCGCGGCGCAGTCCGCCAGTCTCTTGCAGCTTGATGTGGATGGCCGCGTGCAGCTTTTCCCAGATGCGCGGCACTCCCAGGAACATGGTGGGAGCGACCTCGCGCAGGTCTTCCTGCACGGTGCGGATGGACTCGCCAAAGTTCACTTGCGAGCCGATGTACACGGGCACAAAGCTGGTGAGCATCTGCTCGGCCACATGGCACAGCGGCAGGTACGACAGGTGGGTGGTCTCGCGCGACAGCTCCAGCCGGTCCACGATGCCGGGCACCACGCCTCGGATGTTGCGGTACGAAATCATCGCGCCCTTGGGCTTGCCGGTGGAGCCCGAGGTGTAGATCATCAGGCCCACGTCATCCAGCCGCTGGCGCGCCAGGGCGTCGTCGATGATGGCTTGTTGGCCCGACGCCGCGCCCAGCTGCTCCACCTCGTCAAAGGTGGTGATGAACTGCCGCACCTCAGGCGCAAAGCTGCGCAGGCCCTTGGTCTCCATGACCACGATTTTTTTCAGGCGCGGCAGATCGGGCAGCGCGGCCAGCAGCTTGTCGGTCTGTTCCTGGTCTTCGCAGACCATGATCTCGATGTCGGCATGGCCGACCACATAGGCCACCTCGTTGGTGGGGCTGGTGGGGTACACACCCACGGTCACGGCGCCCACCAGGCCTGCGCCCATCTGGGCCAGCACCCATTCGATGCGGTTCTCGGAGATCACACCCACATGCCCGCCCGCAGGCAGGCCCAGAGCGCGCAGCCCCAGGCCGAAGTGGCTGGCACGCTGGTGGTACTGCGCCCAGGTGAAGGGCTTCCAGATACCGAAGTCCTTTTGCCGGATGGCGATGCGCTGCGCGTCGGTGCGTGCGCGCTCGCGCAGCATCTGGGGCAGAGTGAGGTCGGGGAGCGTCATGACAGCCATCTCTTGCGGCGCTTATAGTGTTTGATGTCCTTGAAGCTTTTCGCCTCACCACCACCGCCCATGCCGAGGTAGAACTCGCGCACATCGGGGTCGTTGGCCAGGCGCTCGGCTGTGCCGTCGATCACGATCTTGCCGTTCTCCATGATGTAGCCCCGGTGCGCCACGGCCAGCGCCACGGTGGCGTTCTGCTCCACCAGCAGCATGCTGGTGCCCCGCTCGGCGTTGATGCGCGCGATGATGGTGAAGATGTCTTCGACCAGCTTGGGGCTGAGGCCCAGCGAGGGCTCGTCGAGCAGGATGAGCTGGGGCTGCGCGATGAGCGCGCGGCCAATGGCCAGCATCTGCTGCTCGCCGCCCGACAGGTACCCGGCCAGGCCCTTGCGCCGCTCATGCAGACGCGGAAAGTAGCTGTAGACCAGGTCGAAATCCGGTGTTGCGTCTTTCCGCCCCGTGAGTGCATAGGTGGCGGCCACCAGGTTCTCTTCGACCGTGAGGTCTTCAAACACGCGGCGGCCTTCCATCACGTGGCTCAGGCCGTTGCGCACCAGTTGCTGCGGGGCCACGGCGGCCGTGGGCTGGCCATTGAAGTGGATGCTGCCGCTTTCGACCACACCATCCTCCAGCGCCAGCAGGCCCGAGATTGCCTTGAGCGTGGTGCTCTTGCCAGCCCCATTGCTGCCCAGCAGCGCCACGATCTGCCCGCGCGGCACAGCCAGCGACAGGCCACGCAGGGCCTGCACCACCTTGTTGTAGATGACCTCGATGTTGTTGACTTCGAGGACGTGGGCCGGGGTTGGCTGGGTCATGGCGCAGGCAGTGTCAGAGTTTGATCCAGTCCGATGCCGCGACCATTTTTTGCGCCTTCATATCGGCGCGGTACACACGGCCCACGGGGATCGAATTCCCGCTGATGGTGATCGGCACGCCGATCAGCCCGCCGGTGTCGAAGTCCTTGATGGAGTTGAGCGCGGCCTTCAGGTTGGGGCCTGTGAGGGGCTTGCCCGCATCCAGCGTGCGCTTGGCTGCCTCGGTGAACAGCATCGCGGCCAGGAAGCCCTGGATGTAGGCCGTGCTCTGGTACTCGGGCCGCAGCGCGCGGATCTTCTCCAGCATCGGCGCCTTCTCGGTGTCGTAGTAGTAGCGGTAGGGCATCACACCCATGAAGCCGTCGGCGGCGTCGCCCATCTTCATGACGGTGGAGCTGTCCATGGTCCAGAAGGTGCCCATCCACTTGCTGGTCATGCCCTGCTGTTTGCCCTGGGTGATGAACTCAGGGATGGGCGCGAGGATGTAGCCGTGAAAGATGGTGTAGTCGGGAGCCGCGCGGCGCAACTTGATGACCTCGGTGGACACATCCACGCTGCCGGCGGGCGTCATGATCTTGATGGGCACCGACAGGCCCAACTGCTTGGCCATGGCTTCGCTGGACTCGATGGGGTCGCGGCCGAATTCCGAATCGGAGTACACGAAGGCCACCTTGGCACCTGGCTTTTCCTTGGCGATGTGCTTGAGCAGGATGCCGAACATTTCGGTGTAGTCGGGGCCCACAAGGAACTGGTTGGGGTACTTCTTGGGGTCGTTGAGTTCGGTGGCAAACGACGCGCCCGCCATCAGGATGTTGCCGTTGCGGTCCAGCTCGGGATTGATGGTCTTGGAGAAGCCCGTGGAGTCGCCGTAGTACAGGTTGACCTTGTTCTGGCTGGTGATCTTCTTGAACGCAGCCACCGACACATCGACCTTGTAGCCCGTGTCCTCGGGCACGTACTTGACCTTGCGGCCCTTGATGCCACCCGCGTCGTTGAGCATCTTCACGTAGTCGCCCATGCCCGCGTTGATGCCCACGCCCGCAAACGCGAACACGCCGGTGAGCGGGATGGAGCCGCCGATCACGATCTCTTCAGCGCCTTGGGCCAGCACCGACAGCGGGCTGGTGAGGGCGGCGGCGCCAGCGGCTGCCAGTAGGGTGCGACGGCGTGGGGAGGTGGGGGTGGGCTGCATGCGTGTCTCCTTGGGGGTTAGTTTCTGAAAGGCCAGAGATGGAAGAAACGACGGACGCGCCGCCACACTTCGGCCAGGCCATGGGGCTCGAAGACGAGAAAACCGATGATGAGCAGGCCAAAGATGACCGTGCGCACGGGCGAGAGGAACACGGTGAGTTCGCTGCCGCCGGGCATCAGGTCCACCACGAGCTTGAGCAGCTCGGGCACCATGGTCATGAACACCGCGCCCAGGATGCCGCCCAGGATGGAGCCCATGCCGCCGACGATGATGGCCGCGAGGAAGAAGATGGACATGAGCAGAGGAAAGCTCTCGGGCGTGACCACGCGAAAGAAATACGCCCACAGGCCCCCGGCCACGCCCGCATAGAACGACGACAGCCCAAACGACAGCAGCTTGTAGCGCAGCAGCGGTATGCCCAGCACCTCGGCCGAGATGTCGCGGTCGCGAATCGCGATGAAGGCACGGCCCACGCGCGTGCGAAACAGGTTGGCCGCGCCCAGGAGCATGAGGATGGTGACTGGCACGATGAGCCAGTACAGCCTGAACGAGGTGTCGAGCGCCATGCCGAACAGCTTGGCGGGCGGCACGCTCAGGCCACCGGTGCCGCCGGTGAACTTCCAGTTGGCAAAGATGAAGTGCGCGATGAACGATGCGGCAATGGTGGCAATCGCCAGGTACAGCCCTTTCACGCGCAGCGAAGGAATGCCCACCACGATGCCGCCCAGCATGGCGACAAAGCCACCTGCCAGCAGGTTGAGCACAAAGGGCGTGCCCACCTTGGTTTCCAGCACGGCCACCGTGTAAGCCCCCAGGCCCATGAAGGCCGCCTGCCCCAGGCTGACGAGGCCCGTGTAGCCTGTGAGGATGTTGAGCCCCGTGGCACTGGCCACATTGATGCTGACCAGGCAGGCCAGGTAGAGCCAGTAGTCGCTGGCCATGAAGGGGAAAAGCACCAGCAGCGCAGCGCCCACGGCCAGCCACACTTTTTGCGTGCGCGAGTCGAACAGCGCCGCGTCGGCGATGTAGGTTTCCTTGAGGGTTCCGATGCGCATCAGAGTCTCTCTATCTCATGGGTGCCGAACAGGCCGTACGGCCGCACCAGCAGCACCGCCACCAGCACGATGAAGGTGGCCAGCAGCTTGTATTCGCCACCTAGGTAGGCCCCGGCCAGCGCCTCGATCAGGCCGATGAGGATGCCGCCGACGAGCGCGCCCAGCACACTGTCGAGCCCGCCCACGATGACCACCACCAGCACCGACAGACCGAACACGCCCATGCTGGACGAGATGCCGCCAATCGAGCCAACGATGATCCCGGAGATGGCAGCCAGCATGGCCGAGGCCACCCAGGCCAGCGAGAACACGCGCGGCACGTTGATGCCCACCGAGTACGCGGCGGCCTGGTCGCTGGCCGTGGCGCGCAAGGCCACGCCGCCGCGCCAGAAGCGGAACACCACCAGCACTGCCGCGATGAACACGATGGCGATCACGGCGCCCCAGAACACCTTGGGTGCGAGGAATGCATCCCCCACCATGATGGGCTGCGTGGGCATGAAGTCGGGCAGGCGGCGCTGGTCGGCCGTCCAGATCATCTCGACCAGGCCCACGAGCACCGAGGCCAGGCCCACGGTGACCATGAAGACCGAGATCGGCGGTTCGCCCAGCAGCGGGCGGATCATGGTGCGCTCGATCACCGCGCCCAGCAGGCCCGTGCCCAGCACGGCGGCGGGGATGGCCAGCCACAGCGGCAGCGCAAACATTGATGCAAAGGTGAAGAACAGGTACGCGCCCACCATCAGCAGCTCGCCAATGGCAATGTTGACCACGCGCGTGGCCTTGTAGACCATGACGAAAGCCAGTGCGGCCAGTGCGTAGAGCCCGCCACCGGCGATGCCGGTGAGGCTGATCTCAAACAGGTAGGCCCAGTCGAAGTTGCCGGTCATGCGGTGGTCACCCCCTGCAGCTTGGCACGCAGGTCGCCCACGTCGCCTGCGCCCAGGTAGGCGCGGATGACCTCGGGGTCCGCCTGCACCTGTGCGGGCGTGCCCTGCGCGATGACCTGGCCGAAGTTGAGCACCACCACGTGGTCCGACAGGTCCATCACCATGCCCATGTCGTGTTCGACCATCAGCACCGTCACGCCCCACTCCTCGCGCACGTCAAGGATGAAGCGCGCCATGTCTTCGGTCTCTTCGCGGTTCATGCCGGCCACGGGTTCGTCCAGCATCAGGATCTGCGGCTGCATGGCGAGGGCCCGGGCCATCTCTACGCGCTTTTGCAGGCCGTAGGGCAGGGCCGAGACGGGTGCGTGGCGGATGTGGTCGATTTCGAGGAAGTCGATGATGCGCTCCTCGATGTCGCGGCGCAGTTCGGCCTCTTCGCGGCGCGCGCGGCCGAAGTACAGCAGCGCGTCGAGCACGTTGGTTTTGAGGTGCGCGTGGCGGCCCAGCTTGATGTTGTCGAGCACCGTCATGCCGCGAAACAGCGCGATGTTCTGAAAGCTGCGGCCCAGGCCCAGCTTGGCGCGCTGGGGCGCGGGCACGCGGGTGATGTCCTGCCCCTGAAAGCGGATCGAGCCCTGGCTGGGCCGGTAAAAGCCCGAGATGGTGTTGAACAGCGAGGTCTTGCCCGCGCCGTTGGGGCCGATGACGGCGGTGATGGAGCCCGGCTGCACATCAAACCCCACACCGGTCAGCGCCTTGACGCCACCAAACGCCAGGGTCACGCCCTGCACCTGGAGCAGGGGCGTGGCAGCAAAGGGGCCGGAAGGGGTTGTCTCCATTGGCTTTCTAATACGGGTTGTTCGCAGCTTCTGACAGAAATTTCTCTGGAACCCTGCAGAAATTTCCTACTTGTGCGTAAACTGTTTACTCGTGAGTAGATTCTGGAAGCCGCCACCCCATTCAGCATCCGTACTTTCCCGAGGAATCGCCACCCATGCCCCAGGCCAAAGCGGCATCGACCCGACGTAGCAGCAAAAGCAGCACGAGCGGCAGCAGCCCCCAGCGCGCGGCCCCCAAGCCCTCATCCTCAGCCCCGGCCCCCGGGCCCGAAGACGCGCCCGACGCCGCTTCGCCCTGGGCCCCTGTGTCGCACCGCGAACGACAGCGTGAGGCCAAGCGCAACGCCGTGCTGCAGGCGGCGGCCCAGCTGTTCAACGAGCGCGGCTTTCACGCCACCTCGCTCGACGACATCGCTGCGCGCCTGAACGTGACCAAGCCCACGCTGTACTACTACGTGAAGAACAAGGACGAGATCCTGTTGCAGTGCGTGGGCAAGGGGCTGGCGATGATGCTCGAAGGCATCGACGCATCCCGCGCCGCAGGCGGCAAGGCCATCGACCAGCTCATGACCTGCATGCAGGTGTATGCGCGCATCGTCACCATGGACTTCGGCATGTGCCTGATCCGCGTGGGCGACGAGCAGGTGCCCCCCGAAAGCCGCAAGGAGCTGCGCCGCCTCAAGTCCGCCATCGACCAGGAGTTCCGCCGCCTGGTGGCCGAGGGCGTGGCCGAGGGCTCGATCCAGCCCTGCGACCCCAAGATCACGGCCTTTGTGATTGCGGGCGCCTTGAGCTGGATCGGCCGCTGGTACCAGCCCGGCGGCGAGTACACGGCCGAGCAGGTCGCGCAGCAGTGCATTGCGACTTTGTGTGACGGTGTGCTGCGGCGGCCTGCCCAGGCTGCTGTGCCGGAGGTGGGGCCTGTCCCTGCCGCCCAGCGCAAGGTGGGGGGTGCCAAGGCCAAGACCCCGGCGCGGTCCGGCAAGGCCTGATGCTTTCCAGGGGCTAGTATCTCAAGGTTTTTTGCCCTCTTCCGCGCGATGGGTATGTCTCTATAGCTATTTATTTGATAGCGTTTTGCAGGGCGTTGCGTTTGCATCCCTGATGCTTGTGCACCCGTCTAAGTTGAGCTTGTAACAACCTCACGTGGTACTTGGCGTGTGCAGTGTGAGTTGTGTTTGTCGGCATATGGATGTTGGCTTTCTTCAGCAAAGCATTGGCAATTTGCTGCACCTTGGTTTGCAGCCGCGCCAGGGCGGGCTCGGTGCGTAGTAGGGCTAGCTGGGTGTTGAGCAGCATGGCGTCAAAGCGCTTGGCGTCTTCGTCGTCATCGCGTACTGCGGTGGGCAGGCCGGAAAGGTGGGTGGATACCTCAGTCAGCTGCTCGGGGCTGGGTCGCTTCCACGCATCCGGCCCAGCCCAGGCCTCTACCCAGCGGCGCCGGGGACGCACCAGTTGCTGAAAGCGCGGCTCAAACAAAAACGCTGACAAATCCGCCTTGTACGGCATGCGCAGGCAGCCACTCCGGCCCCCTTCTGCCTAGTGGAGCCAGGCCACCGCCAGTTCCAGCGTGCGGCGGGCGTAGAAGCAGGCTGTGCGCGGGTCGACATGGGCAGCGGCCTCGGCACGGCGGGCTTCGGCCAACAGGTCGGGCGAGTCGGGTTGTAGAAAGCTGAAGTTCGATGACAACGTGCTCATGCACCTCTCCCAGTGCATTGACTTTGTTTGATTGGTATTTGATCGGAGACGCTTTCCGGTCAAAGGAACCAAGAAAAGTCTTTGGCTGATAAAAGGTTACCGAGCACCCTCGATTTGACTGGCAGTTGATCGTTGCGTGTTGAACCTTGGTTTGTCCCGATGTCTCCCTCATGAATGAGGGAGACATCGGCTACCCACCAGCTTTCTCAACGGCTTGCGCAATCAGCGGTGCCATTTTTCGCAAGCCCTCCAGATTCAGCTCGCCAGCTAAAAACAACTGGTACCACGACTGCCGCCAGCGAATGACGCGCTCACCATCGCGTAGCTTCAGCTTTTTCAGCGTGAACTCCGCTTTGGCGCGGTGGCTGGCCGGTACGGCGTTGGTCACACGCATTTGCAGGGATGGCAACTCGATTTCGAACCAGCCAGCGCCCACCTCATAAGGGTCGAGCACGGTGTCGTCCAACGTGCGCTTGGAGGAGTTGAGCGTGCCGGAGGCAAACCGGTAGTTATCCCACGCGTAGGCTTTGTCGGGGTGGTTTTTGTAGCTTAGGTAGTGGTCTACCGTGCCGCCGGTCGGGTCGTGCATGGCCGCGTAGCCGCACAGGCCTGCAAAGCCGTCACTGAGGTCCTTTGTGTACGGTAGCCAAAGGGCTTTGGGGCGCTTGGCATGGGGGCTGGCTTTGAGCCATTGGTTGCCAGGCGTCTGCACCTCGGCATCAAACCGTTTGGGCTTCTTTACTTTGGCGACCGGAATCATGGCTTGGCCTTGGGCTTCTTTTTGCTGCGGGTGGCCTTGGGTGCTTCGGTGCTCTGGGCCCGCTTGCGTGCTGCGGTCTGGGTGTTCAGCTGCGTGTTCACAATCCAGCGTGGCCAGAACACGTCGCCCGCAGGCAGCAGCTTTTGCAAGCGTGCATGAATGGCGGCTTTGGTGCCAAGCCCTTTGGGCAAATGGCCTTCACCGCGCATGAAGGCCTCTGCCGCTTCAATGGCCTCTTCGGCCTCTTTAGAGCGCGCCTGCTCTAGGCCAAAGGTTTCTGACACCAGCCAGTTCGTCACGTCCCCTTGCACCGCCCAGCCACCTTGCTCAATGGCAACAGCGCCGTTGTGCAGTGAAAGGTGCACCAAATCATCTTGTGACTCTTCAAAGATTGGCTCGACAGAAGCCGCCACCAGGGGCGAATGCGTGGCCACCAACACCTGTGGCAAGGTGCTGGCCTGGCCGCGCAGTTCATCCACCGCCTTGAACAGACTGGGCAACACCGTGCGCTGCCAGCGGGGGTGCAGGTGGGTTTCGGGCTCGTCAAACAGAATGACGAAACGATCCTCCGGCTTCTTGCCTAGCAGCTTGGCCGCCACGGCATGCTCGTGCCAGGCCCACACCAAAAAGTACACCAGCGCCAAAATGCGCCTCACCCCCGCCGATGCTAGAGCAACAGGTACGGTCTGGTTGCCCGCCAGCAGGGTGGGGCGGTCACGCCCCTCGCCGATGAACACGCGTTGCGGTGGCCCCGCCCGCAGGGGCTCTTGCAGGGGCGACATGACCTCCAGCACCTTGGCCAGGGCGGTGAATTGTGGCTTGCGGCCTTCCTGCCAGTTCACCCAATCGCGCTCCAGCCCTTCGCACACCCGCTGGCCGTTCACTTCCAACCCGTTCCACACTTCGTCGGCCTTGAAGTGATACGCCGCAGGGCGGTTGGGGTCGGTACGCCAATAGTTGCGCGCGGGGTCCCACACCGAGAAGCCCCCATCGATGCGGATGTAGACCACGATGCCCGGCATCACGGGCCGGGCGGCGGGCAGCGTCCAACTGGCGTCGGGGCGGTGAAACACTGACTGCACTTCGGTGACCCTGGAGGTCTTGCCCTGCACCCCGTAGGTGATCGTGGCCTTTTTGGTGCCTGTGGGCAGGGCCACTGCTCCCGCCCAGGTGCGGGTGAGAGCCCACCAAGCCAAGTCCAGCAAAAAGCTCTTGCCCAGCCCGTTATCGCCTGCGATGAGGTTCAAACGGTCTGCCCATTCCACCTGGACATCCGGGGCCAGCCCGACGTGGTTCAAATGCAGGTACTTCAGCATAGGTGTGGTGTTGTGAAGAGATTGGTGGGGCAGACTTTACAACTGCCTCGCAAACGCCTGCTGCTGCAGCGAGGCAAACGGCGCATCCAGCGCAGCCAGGGCGCGGCGGTGGGTGGCTTGGCGATGCCGCCGGACCAGAAGGCGTTCCAGACTTGATCGACTTTGTTGCGCAGGTCACCGGTGAGCATGGAGGGCAGGCAGTAGCAGGCTGTTAGAAAGCCTGAGAGTCTGCCATGTGGGGCTTGCCGCGGAGATGTGGGCCGTGCAGTGGGCAGAAGTTTTGAGGTTTTTTTTGGCCTCCACCGCGCGATGGATAAGCCTTGGTAGCTATTTGTTTGATAGCGTCTTGCGCGGTGCCATGCTGCGGGGATCGCTGTGCCCCGCTGCCAGGTCGTCCAGGATTGGGCAGTCCGGCCGGTCGTTGCCCTGGCAGCAGGACACCAGCGTTTGCAGGCTGCGCTGCATGGCCTGCATCTGGGCGATGCGTTCGCTCAGGTCGTCGATATGCTGCTGCGCGATGCGCTTGACCTGGCTGCTGGCGCGGCTGCGGTCGTGCCACAGGCCCAGCAGCTCGGCGATTTCTTCCATCGAAAAGCCCAGGTCGCGGCTGCGGCGGATGAAGTGCAGGGCGTGCACGTCGGCCTCGGTGTACTGGCGGTAGCCGCTGTCGGTGCGCGCCACGCCGTTGATGAGGCCCAGCGATTCGTAGTGCCGCACCATGCGCGCCGAGATGCCTGCGCGCTTGGCAGCGACGCCGATGGGCACGGGCCAGGCGATGGGGCGGGGTGCTGTGGCCTTGGCGCGCGTGGTCGGCGCGGCATCGGGGGAATGGGGCGTGGTCATGGTGTGGCCCTCGCTGGGTGCGTGGTGGCGCGGCGCTCAGGCCGCGACGGTGTAGCCTTCTTCGGCAATGGCGGCGGCCAGGGCTTCGCGGGGGGCGGTGCTGTCCACGTCCACCTTGCCGCTGGCGCGGTCGATGCGCACCTGGGCATTGGGGTCTACCTGCTGCACGGCCTGGGTGACGGCGCGTTCGCAGTGGCCGCAGGTCATGCCCTGCACTTGGAAAGTCGTGGTGGTGGTTGCCATGGGGTGTCCTTGTTGGGTTTGGAAATGTGGCCGTGGATGCGACCGAAGCGAATGTTGAAGCTTGACATCGTGGCAGAGTCAAACGCCGTTCAAGACACTCATGATGTGAGGGTTGATCAATATCAATGCTTGACCTTGCCATCACGTCAAGGATCAGCATCCCGGCCATGAACACCATCACCACCCCCCCAACACCGCGCCCGGGTCTGTGCACTCGCTGGACCTGGGCATTTCTGGCATGACCTGCGCAAGCTGCGTGGGCCGTGTGGAGCGCGCGCTGCGCAAGGTGCCGGGCGTGCAGGAGGCCTCGGTCAATCTGGCGACCGAGTCTGCGCGCATTGCCTTTGTCACGCAGGTGGGCGCTGACGCCGCGGCCATGGAGGCGGTCCTGCGCCGCGCGGTGCGCAATGCGGGCTACGAGCCGCGTGCGGCGGGGCAGGAGGATGCTCCGGAGGAATTGTCGCCCTGGGCCGGCTTTATGCCCGTGGGCATTGGCCTGCTGCTGTCGGCGCCGCTGGTGCTGCCGATGATCGGCGACCTGTTCGGCCAGCACTGGATGCTGCCCGCCTGGGTGCAGTTTGTGCTGGCCACGCCGGTGCAGTTCATTCTGGGGGCGCGGTTTTACAAGGCGGGCTGGCATGCGGCCAAGGCGCTGAGCGGCAACATGGACTTGCTGGTGGCGCTGGGCACCAGCGCGGGTTGGGGCCTGTCGATGTGGCTGTGGCTCACGGCGCCCACGGACCACCCGGGGCATGTGCCGCATCTGTACTTTGAGGCCTCGGCCGTGGTGGTCACGCTGGTGCTGCTGGGCAAGTGGCTGGAGGCGCGCGCCAAGCGCCAGACCACGGCGGCCATCCGTGCGCTGCATGCGCTGCGGCCGGATGTGGTGCATTTGCTGACTAAGCAGGGCGAGGTGGATGTGCCGGTGTCCGAGGTACTGGTGGGCGACCGGCTGGTGGTGCGGCCGGGTGAACGCATCCCGGTGGATGGCACGGTGCATGAGGGCCACACGCAGGTGGACGAATCGATGTTGACGGGCGAGCCCTTGCCGGTGGCCCGCGATGTGGGTGCAGCGCTCACGGGCGGTTCGATCAACGGCGATGGCCGCATCGTGATGGCGGTGACGGCCGTGGGCGCCGAGACGGTGCTGGCCCAGATCATCCGGCTGGTGGAAGACGCGCAGGCAGCCAAGGCGCCCATCCAGCGGCTGGTGGACCAGGTGTCGGCTATTTTTGTGCCGGTGGTGCTGGTGGTGGCGCTGGTGACCCTGGCGGGCTGGCTGGCCATGGGCGCGGGGCTGGAGGCGGCGCTGATCCACGCCGTGGCCGTGATGGTGATTGCCTGCCCCTGTGCGCTGGGGCTGGCCACGCCCGCGGCCATCATGGCGGGCACGGGCGTGGCGGCCAAAAACGGCATCCTGATCAAGGACGTGCAGGCGCTGGAGCTGGCGCACAAGGTGGACACGGTGGCCTTTGACAAGACCGGCACGCTGACCGTGGGCCAGCCCCGGCTCACGGCGTTTGAGGTGGTGCCCGGCCTGGATGACAGCGCGGTGATGGCGGCGGTGGCCGCTGTGCAAAGTGGCAGCGAACACCCACTGGCGCGCGCAGTGGTGGCGGCTGCGGGCGAGCGGCAGATCAACGTGGCCACCGCGCAGGACGTGCGCGCCGTGCCTGGGCGCGGCACCGAGGGCGAGGTGGACGGCCAGAGCTACCTGGTGGGCAGCCTGCGCTGGATGCAGGAGCTGGGGGTGGGCCTGGGCCCGCTGTCAGACCGCGCGGAGGCGTTGCAGCGCGAAGGCGCCACCGTGTCCGCCGTGGCCCAGCGGGTCACGGAAGGGTTGGCGCTGCGGGCATTGATGGCCTTTGGCGACGAGCCCAAGCCGGGCGCGCGCGAAGCTTTGGCGGCGCTCAAGGCGCGCGGCATTCGCACCGTGATGGTGTCGGGCGACAACCGGGGCGCGGCCGAGGCCATGGCCCGGCGCCTGGGGCTGGACCCGGCCGCGGGCGAGGTGATGGCCGAGGTGCTGCCGGGCGACAAGGCCGCCAAGGTGGCTGCGTTGCAACAGGGCACCGATGGCAAGCACCATCATGTGGCGATGGTGGGCGACGGCGTTAACGATGCCCCCGCGCTGGCGGCAGCGGATGTGGGCATGGCCATGGGCAACGGGACTGATGTGGCCATGCACGCAGCGGGCATCACGCTGATGCGCGGCGACCCGATGCTGGTGGCGGCGGCGCTGGACATTTCGCACCGCACGGTGATGAAGATCCGCCAGAACCTGTTCTGGGCGTTTGCATACAACGTGGCGGGCATTCCGCTGGCGGCGCTGGGTTACCTGAACCCAGTGGTGGCGGGCGCGGCCATGGCGCTGAGCTCGGTCAGCGTGATGGCGAATGCCCTCTTACTCAAGCGGTGGCGCATGTGATAAATACGTACAGCACGGTCATCGATGTCTGGCAAACTGCAACGATTTGTTGCGAATCCGTCGCCTCGGGGGAGGTGCGGCGACCGCATTGGCATAGCTATATCAAGGACGACAGATCATGAATCTCTTCTCGCTCATGCGGCAGTTCACCATACGTTTGCGCATGTTGGGTGCCATTGGCGTGGTACTGGGCCTGCTGGGGCTGCTGGGGGGCGCGGGCATGCTGGGCATGTTCCGCATCCACAACATGAGCCAGGACTTCATGGACCACTCGTTCGCCGAGGTGGGTTACATGGCCGAGCTGCGGGGCGAAATGGGTGCCATCCGCCAGTTCGAGAAGGACATGATCATTGGCTACGAGAAGCCCGAAGCCGTGAAGGCCGCGTATGCCAAGTGGGTGGAGAGCCAGGACAAGGCCAAGAAGATTGCCAACAAGTTCCTGGAAGGTGAGGAGGACTCTGACAACCCGGTGGTGCGCAACATCGTCAAGCGCCTGGACAGCTATCGCGAGCTGTTTGCGCACGTGGCGCGCCAGCTGGAGGCGGGTGGCTATGACACCGCCACCATTGCCAACCGCATGAGCGGCAAGGCCGTGGCGGAGTTTGCCGAGGCCGACAAGCTGATGGCCGAGCTGGACTCGGTGCTGCGCGCGGAGGTGGCCAAGTCCGTGGCGCAGCAGAGCGAAGTGTCCAACCAGACCAAGTGGCTGTTTGTGCTGGCGGTGCTGATCACCGTCGTGGTAGTGGTGCCCACCACGCTCATGAACATGAACTCCATTTGCAAGCCGCTGGAAGACGCACGCAAGATGGCCCAGGCGATTGCGGGCGGCGACCTGTCGCAGCACATTGCTGCCGAGGGCAAGGACGAAGTGGCCGATTTGCAGCGCGCGCTGCGCGACATGCAGCAGGGCCTGAGTGCGCTGGTGGCGCAGGTGCGAGATGCCAGCGGCAACATCGCCACGGCCAGCCAGGAGATCGCCACAGGCAACCAGGACCTGTCGCAGCGCACCGAGCAGACGGCCAGCAACGCGCAGGAGGCCGTGTCGTCGCTGTCGCAGCTCACGTCCACGGTGCAGCAGACGGCATCGTCGTCGCAGATGGCGAACCAGCTGGCCGCGTCGGCCTCGCAGATGGCGACACAGGGTGGTGGCGTGGTGCAGCAGGCCGTGGCCAGCATGCACGAGATTTCGACATCGAGCCGCAAGATCGGCGACATCATCGGCCTGATCGACTCCATTGCCTTCCAGACCAACATCCTGGCGCTGAACGCTGCGGTGGAAGCCGCCCGTGCGGGCGAGCAGGGCCGGGGCTTTGCCGTGGTGGCCAGCGAGGTGCGCAGCCTGGCGCAGCGCAGCGCAGCGGCGGCCAGCGATATCAAGGGCCTGATCCAGAGCAGCGTGACGGCCGTGGACGGCGGCGTGCGCCATGTGGAAGAAGCTGGCACGGCCATGAAGGACATCGTGAGCAGCGTGCAGCGCGTGGGCGACATCATTGGCGAGATCACGGCGGCTGCGTCCGAGCAGTCGGCTGGCATCGGCCAGGTGAACAGTTCGGTGGGCGAGATCGACCGCATGACGCAGCAGAACGCGGCGCTGGTGGAAGAATCCGCCGCCGCTGCCGAGTCGCTGCGCGAGCAGGCCGCGCGCCTGTCGCACGTGGTGCAGCAGTTCCGCCTGGCCGAATCGGCCGCCGGCTACGGCCACGGCGGTGCCGTGGCCGCACCGTATGCAGGGCCGCAAACCCAGGTGCTGGCAACAGGCGCCGCGCAGGCGCGCCTGACGCACTGACCGCACTGGCCTTTTCTTCCGATGAGCCCCGCAGGCCTGGTCTGCGGGGCTTTTTTGTGGGCAGAGCTGCCCGGCAGTTTATTGACCTGCGTCATGGGCGCACCCGTGCGCGCGTGGCACCCTTGGGGCCTTGTTGAACCTGGGGAGTGCGCCATGCCGTCGATCAGTCTGCGAACCATTCGCGAAGAGCATGCGTCGCTTGCGGCGGTGCTGCACTCGCTGCGCCTGATGCTGGACCAGGGCCCGGGCGACGAGCCCGCCGCGTTCTTTGACGTGATGCGGGCGATGCTGTTCTACATCGACGAGTTTCCCGAGCGCCAGCACCACCCCAAGGAGTCGCAGTGGCTGTTCCCCAGGGTGGCTGAGCGCTCACCCCAGGCGGCCGAGGCCATCGCCCAGCTGGAGCGTGACCATGAGGGCGGCGAGGCCGCCGTGCGCGAACTGCAGCACCTGCTGCTGGGCTGGGAGCTGATGGGCGACGCGCGCCGCGAGGCGTTTGCGCTGGCGCTGGAGCGCTACATCCGCTTTTACCTGGAGCACATGCGCCTGGAAGAAACCGTGGTGCTGCCCGCCGCCCAGGAGACTCTGCAGCCGGGCGACTGGACTGCCATCGACGCAGCTTTTGCCAGCAACACCAACCCGCTGGCCCCGGGCAAGCCGCGCGACGCGGCCTATGACCGGCTCTTCACCCGCATCGTCATGCGGGCGCCCAGTCCGATCGGGCTCGGCTCACCCTCCTGACCGACTGCGCCGCTTGGTGCTGACTGCGGCAGGCGATCGCTGGCTCGTGCAGCGGCAGCTGCAACCGGTGCGGCCCCATGGGGCCGTTCCGGCGCGGTGCGGACTCAGGCGCTGAGCGCCGGGTAGTCCGTGTACCCCTCGGCCCCGCCGCCGTACAGCGTGGCGCGGTTCACCTCGTTGAGCGGTGCGTTGGCTTTCAGGCGCGCTACCAGGTCGGGGTTGGCGATGAAGGGGCGGCCAAAGGCCACGATGTCGGCGCCCTTGGCCAGGGCGGCATCGGCCAGCTCGCGGGTGTAGGCGTTGTTGACCATCCACGCACCCTTGCCGCCCGCTGCACGGTAGGCGGCCTTGAGCGCGGCGTAGTCGAAGGGGCGGCCTTCCACCTCGCGCGGGCCGCCGGTGGCGCCTTCGATGACGTGGATGTAGGCCAGGCCCAGCGGGCCCAGGTGGCGCACCACGTGGTCGAACAGGGGTTGTGGGTCGGCGTCCACGATGTCGTTGGCGGGCGTGACGGGCGACAGGCGGATGCCGGTGCGGCCACCGCCGATTTCCTCGACGATGGCACGGGTCACTTCGAGCAGCAGACGGGCGCGGTTGGCGATGCTGCCGCCGTAGTCGTCGGTGCGTTGGTTGGCACCGGTCTTGAGGAACTGGTCGATCAGGTAGCCGTTGGCCGCGTGGATTTCCACACCGTCAAAACCCGACGCAATGGCGTTGCGCGCGGCGTGGCGGTAGTCCTGCACGATGCCGGGGATCTCTTCGGCGTCGAGTGCGCGGGGCATGGAGGTGGGGGTGAAGGTGGGCACGCCGTCCTTGATGAGCACGGTCTTGGTGTTGGCCTGCACGGCCGAGGGTGCGACGGGTGCGGCGTTGCCCGGCTGCAGGTCGGTGTGCGAGACACGGCCCACATGCCACAGCTGCACCACGATCTTGCCGCCGGCGTCGTGCACGGCGCGGGTGACCTTCTTCCAACCGTCCAGCTGCTCGGTGCCGTACAGGCCGGGCACATCGGCATAGCCCTGGGCTTGCGGGCTGATGGCCGTGGCCTCGGAAATGATGAGGCCGGCACTGGCGCGCTGCGCGTAGTAGGTGGCGACCAGGTCGGTGGGGATGGCCTCGGGCGAGCGGTTGCGCGTGAGCGGCGCCATGGCGATGCGGTTGGCCAGCTGGAGGTCGCCCGCGCGGGTGGGTTCAAACAATGAGGTCATGGTGAGTGGTCCTGAAAAGCTCAGTGCAAAAAAAGCAGCAAAGAGCCTGTTGACGATCTCCCAGGGGTCGCGCAGCGGTCTTTGCGGGAGGGGATGCAAGGCGCGGCGCAGTGGATAGCCCCGCTATCCACAAGCGCCGCAACGCCGCAGACCGCCCGCAAAGGCCACTGCCCGAAGGGTTGGAGCGAAATCGGGTGATTGGACGCCCCAGCTGCTTGCATGGGCATGAGCCCATGCGGCGCATCCGAAGCATCCACTCATCCCGATTGCGCTCCAACGCGATCCCCTGCGAGATCGCCAACAGGCTCTTGGAGCTTAATGCTGCAGCGCAAAACGTGCAGCGCACTGGCGTCAACAAGGGCTCCGGTTTTGTGTTAGCCCCGTGCTGTCCCGGCGGGGCAAGCGGCGCGGGTGCTGTTGCATGAGAATGGACCGCCATGCCTTCGCCACCGTCCTTCGCACCGCTTTCCATCTCCCCGTTGCACAGCCTGTGGCTCGCCGTGGCCCTGTCGATGGGCGCCGCCATTTCGCTGGGCATCACGCGGTTTGCCTATGCCCTGTTGCTGCCGCCCATGCGCGAAGACCTGGGCTGGTCGTACACGCTGGCCGGGGGCATGAACACGGCCAACGCGCTGGGCTATCTGCTGGGCGCTCTGGCCACACCCTGGCTGTTGCGGCGCGCGGCGCCCGGGGCAGTGCTGCTGGCGGGTGCGGTGATGGCCACGGTGTTCATGGGTCTGAGCGGCTTTTTCACACAGGCAGCGCCCTTGCTGGTGCAGCGCCTGCTGGCCGGCGGGGCCAGTGCGCTGGTGTTCATTGCCGGGGGCTTGCTCGCGGCGCGGCTGGGTGCCCAGGTGCCGGGGCGCAGCGGCTTGCTGCTGGGCCTGTACTACGGCGGCACGGGCTGGGGCATCAGCCTATCGGCTTTGCTGGTGCCAGCCGTGCTGGGTGTGGCGCCCGCGCCGCATGGCTGGACCTGGGCCTGGTGGGCCTTGGCGTTGGCCTGTGTGGTGGCTACGGTTGCATTGCTGTGGCCGGCGCGGGTGTTGAGCGGGCTGGCTGCACCTGTGGTAGCTGCATCCGGGAGCAAACCGGGGGCTGTGGCGCCCGACCGCGTGCGCTGGCGGGCCTTGGCCCCTGCGCTGCTGGGTTACGGCCTGTTTGGCGTGGGTTATATCGGCTACATGACCTTTGTGGTGGCGCTGCTGCGCGAGCAGGGCCGGGGTGCGGGCGAGGTGACGCTGTTCTACGCCCTGCTGGGGCTGGCCGTGGTGCTGTCGTCGCGCATCTGGGCCGGGCTGCTGGACCGCAGCCGGGGCGGAGAGGCCCTTGCGCGGCTCAATGCGCTGCTGGGCGTGGCCACGATCCTGCCCGCCATCACGGGCGCCTGGCCCGTGGTGCTGGCCTCGGGGCTGTTGTTTGGCGGGGTGTTCCTGTCGGTGGTGGCCTCGACCACGGCGCTGGTGCGGCACAACCTGCCGCAGGCGCTGTGGGCCAGCGGCATCAGCGCGTTCACCATCGTGTTTGCGGCCGGGCAGATCGTGGGGCCCACGGTGGTGGGCTGGATTGCCGATGGCGCTGGAGGCCTCGCGCGCGGGCTGGTGTTCTCAGCCTGCGCGTTGTGGGTGGGGGCGCTGGTGGCTTGGAGGCAGAAGCCGCTGTAGCGCATCTGGAGTTTTGGCTGCGCGTCGAGCTGCGCGCTCCCAATCGATACTGGCGGGGCCTAGGCCAGGAACGCCGAGCAAGGGCCGCCCCGCAGCGATGGCGTTGTCCCCCTGCCCGCGTAGCGAGAGCGGGGGGAAGGCGCGCAGCCCCTCAGGGGGGTGTCCCTATTTCAGCAGGCCTTCTGCCTTCATCGCCGCTTGCACCGCAGGCCGCGCACCCACGCGTTCACGGTAGGCCGCCAGGTTGGCCAGGCCGGAGATGTCGAGCTTGGTGGGCTGGGTCCAGTTGGTCACGGTGAACAGGTAGCCGTCGGCCACGGTGAACTGGTCGCCCATCAGGTACTGCTTGCCGGCGAGCTGGCCATCCACCCACTGCAGGCGTTGCAGCAGGCGCTCGCGCACCATGGGCTTGTATTCCTCGGGGGTGGCGGGGTTGAACAGGGGGCTGAAGCCCTTGTGCAGCTCGGTGCCGATGAAGGTCAGCCACTCTTGCAGGCGGTAGCGCGCCAGGGTGCCGTTGGCAGGGGCGAGCTGCTTGTCGGGCACCTGGTCGGCGATGTATTGCACGATGGCCGGGCCTTCGCGCAGGCGGTCGCCGTTGTCCAGCTCCAGCACGGGCACGTAGCCCAGCGCATTGATGGTGTAGTAGTCGGTGCCGTCCTGCAGCTTGTGGCTCTTGGTGCTGGCCAGCACGGGGGTGTAGGCCAGGCCGGCCTCTTGCAAGGCGATGTGGGGGGACAGGGAGCAGGCGCCGGGGGAGTAGTAAAGCTTCATGGATCGGTCCTTGAAAACGGTCGGAAACCGCCGATCCTATGCGCTGCGCCGGATTCTTGCAGGCGCCGGGGCGCAACCCCGGCGCCCGCTGCGTGGTGCAGCGGGGAGGGGTCGCGTCAGCTGTCGTATCCAGGCAGGTCGCGCTGCACCTTGCGCAGCAGCGCGGGCCAGGCAAAAGCGCCGCCCAGGCCGCCGGTCTGCACGCGCATGGCCTGGGCCACGCCTCTCACGATCTGCGGGTTCACCTGCGTCAGTTCGCCGCCGGCCTGCGCGTCGATCTGGATGCGGCAGGTGTTCTCGAAGGTATACATGGACAGGAAGGCGTCGGCAATGGTCTTGCCCACGGTGAGCAGCCCGTGGTTGCGCAGCATGAGGAAGTTGGCTTCGCCCAGGTCGGCCTGCAGGCGCGGCTTTTCTTCGTCGCGGAAGGCCACGCCTTCGTACTCGTGGTACGCCAGCGAGCCCAGCACAAAGGTGCTTTGCTGGCTGATGGGCAGCACGCCGCCCTTTTGCGCGCTCACTGCCACGCCGGCGCGTGTGTGGGTGTGCAGCACGCAGCCCGCCTCGGGCCGGGCCTCGTGCACGGCGCTGTGGATCACGAACCCGGCAGGGTTCACAGGGAAGGGCGAGTCGTGCAGCTTGTTGCACAGCATGTCCACCTTGATCAGGCTCGACGCCGTGATCTCGTCGAACATGAGGCCGTAGGGATTGATGAGAAAGTGGTGCTCGCCCGCACCCGACACCGATTCGGGCAGCTTGGCGCTGATGTGGGTGAAGACCAGGTCGCTCCAGCCGTACAGCGCGACGAGCCGGTAGCAGGCGGCCAGGTCGCAGCGCAGCTGCCATTCTTCTGGGCTGACGCTGCCTTGCAGCGAGGGGATGTTGAGCATGGGTGGTGTCTCCGCTTTTTGTAGAGGTGGGAAACGCCACTGTAGGGCGGTCTTGCCCGAGGGTCTGTCAGGCAGGCTACACCTGACGCACAACGGACGGAATGGCCGCCCCTGTGGTCCAGGAGCAGCCACACTGCAGTCTGACCGCCTGTGCGTTCAGCGTCAGCGCGTCAGTACTGCTGACGCTGCCGAAGTTGCCGCCGCCCGAGCCAGCCCAGTCCCAGCGCCGCCAGAGCCAGCATCCAGGGCTCATTGACAGGAATCCCCGTGGCTAGGGCCGTCACATTGATGTTCAGCGTGATGACCGAGGACAGGCCATTGGCATCTGTGACCTGGATGACCAGCACGTAGCTGCCGGGAGCCGTGGGTGTGCCGACCAGCATGCCGCTGGCGCTGAGCGACATGCCTGGTGGCAGCGTGCCCGAGTTGATGGCAAAGGTGTAGGGACCTGTGCCGCCAGTCACCTGTATCTGTCCGCTGTAGGGAATGTTGACAAGGAGTGCGGGAGGCGGGGTGATGACCAGCGTGCTGGTCACGGCGCCCGTGCCTGTCAGGTCCAGCTCGCGGCCCAGGAAGTCGGACACCGTGATGGTGAAGCTGTAGGCCGCTGCGGTAGTAGGGGTTCCCGTGAGGGCGCCACTGGCTGACAGGCTCAGGCCGACGGGTAGCACACCGGTGCTGACCAGGAACTGGTACGGCGCCACGCCATTGCTGCCCACGAAGGTCACGCTATAAGGCACACCCTGCACCGGGACGGGAATGGAGGAGGGCGTGACGTTGATGCTCTGGGCTGCGGCGGTAGCGCTCCACAGCAAGAGGCCTGCGGCCCCTGCTCCTGCCAGGAGTTGTCGGCACCAGGTGGCCGCAGCCCGGGCTGCGCGGGCCATCATTGCGCACCTCCGCGCTTGCGTTGGAGCTGCCGTTCCAGGGCTGAGAGGCGTTCCGCCAAGGCCAGGAGTTCCTCATCCTTGGCAGCCAGCTTCTGGTGCAAAGCCTGGACTGTCGCGGCGGCCAGACCCGCGACATCGCTGGGTGCAAGCGTCTGCGGGCTAGCGCCCAGCTGGAAGCGGTGGTGCACGTCTTCGGCCATGGGGCCCAGGTGCAGGCTGGCGTTGAGGTCGCTCAGGTAGCGCCAGGCATACAGCGGCAGCTGCGCCACCTCGCCCAGAATGACATGGACCGGCGCCGCTGTGATGTGGTGCTTGAGCGTGCGGCTGGAGCCCTGGCTGAGCGTACCGGCGATCACCAGGCCGCCGCTCGACTGTACCGACAACGCGTTGCTGCCGCTGCCGCTCGGGGCCAGGCTGACACTGGACGTAGTGGTGTGCTGGGTCCAGTACGCTGAGCCCGTGCCATGCGCCAGGCGCGCTGCGATGGCGCCGTTGTTCTGTAGCTCCATCTGCACGCGCGTGGCGGGGGGCGCCGCGCTGTTGTCAATCAGCAAGGTGCCGGTGCCGTCGCTTCGGCGCAGGTTCAGCGACGCCACGGGGCGGGGAGTCCCCAGGCCGACGTTGCCGCTGCCGGCGATGTCGAGGCTGGAGTGCGGTGCCCCAGGCCGGATGCGCAGGGGCAGGCGCGAGCCGCCCGTGACGTCGCGCACGAAGAAATTGGCCTCGTTGCCGGCAATGTCCCAGGTCTGGGCTGTGAAGCCGCTGGTGTTGCTTTGCTCGAGCCGTACCCCTGGGGTATCGGTGGTCAGCATGTGCAGGTCCAGCGCGGGCACGGCCGTTCGGATGCCCACCCGCCCCTGTGGGCTCACGTGAAGACTGTGGGCCGGTGCGCCGGCCATCCAGCGTGCGGGGAGTTTGGCGCCCGTGGCATCCTCGATGGCCATGTAGCTGGCCCCACCGCTGGCGGTGTCATTGGCGACCAGGGTCCATCTGTTGTTGGGAAATGGCGTGAGCCGGGTGTCCCAGAAACCGATGCGGGTGTTGTTTTCCTTCAGCCGCAGGGTGTCATCGCCAAAAACCTCGTTGTTGACGCAGTCGAGTCCGGTGCAGACGCTGCCCTGGACGATGTGGTCGTCGGCGACCACTTGGTCCTTGGTGGTCATGCGCGTGCTGGCCCGGATGGCGGCAGGTGCTGTGGTGGTGCTGTCCGCCGCACCGACCTCGCCACGCGGCGGTGCCTGAGGCGGCAGCACGAAAGAGCCACCGGCCACGGTCACGTAGCCGCTGAACTGGGCACCTAAGGGGCTGGCTGCGGGCGCTGCTGGAGCTACAGCGGCATCGTCGCGCCGCACTGCGCTGGTGGCAGGTGCGAGTGTCAGTTCGTAGACGTAGCGCCCGTCGGGCAGAGGGGTGTCCTGCAGGGAGAACACCAGCGGGCTGCGCAGCACGAAGTCCTGGGGCGTGCCGCCGTCGCGCGCGACGCGCAGCACGGCACGGCCATGGGGCGCGGCGGGTGTCCACTCCAGCCGCTGGGCCAGCAGGCGGACTGTGACAGCGGCGGCGCTGGCGGCGGCCTCCGGTTGTTGTGCCTGCACGTTCTGGCACAGCAGCGACGCTGCGAGTGCCGTGGCCATCATCAGCAGGGCGGCAGTGCGCGGTTTTGGCCGGCTCTGCGAGGGGTTGTGGTGGTGCATGGCTAGCGACCCCTTCAGCGTACGGGCTTGGCGGGGACCGCCATCTGGGCTTCGAGCAGGGAGATGCGGGCCCGGATCGCCGCAATGTCGGCCTCGCGCTCTGTCACCTTGCGAGCCAGCTCCTGCACGGCCCCCAGGGTCACGCCCGCGAGGTCGCCGGGCGCCAGGCTCTTGTCGTCTTGGCCGAGCTGGAAGATCTTGCGGAAGTCTTCGGCCATGGGGCCGACGTGGCGTTCCTGTGTGGGGCTCGCGGTGTAGCGCCAGTGGTACAGCGGCAGGCTCAGCACTTTGGCCAGCAGGCTGCTGCCGTTGATGGGCTCGATGCCCGTCTTGAGCGTGCGGCTGGAGCCGGTGCTCAGCGTTCCGGTGATGGCCAGGTTGCCGTTGGCCGCCAGCGTGAACTGAGGGGTACCCGCGCCCTGTGTGGCCAGTGTGAGCGTGGTGCCGGCTGTCATGTCCCAACCGGTGGCCGCTGCCGTGGTGAAGCGCAGCGTGGCCGGGCCGTTGTTGGTCAGGTTCAGCAGGGTGCGCTGTGCGGCTGTGCCGCTGGTTTCCTGGACCAGGACTTGGGCCGTGCCGTCGGTGCGCAACACATGCAGTGCAGCGGCTGGCGAGGCAGTGCCCAGGCCGACATTGCCCGATGCCGCGATGTCCAGGCTGCTGGTGGGTGCTCCAGGGCGTATGCGCAGCGGTAGGCGTGAGCCACCTGTGACGTCGCGTACGAAGAAATTGGCCTCGTTGGAAGCGATATCCCAGGTCTGCGCCGTGAAGCCGCCCGCTGAGGACTGCTCCAGGCGGACCCCTGGCGTGTCACCCGTCAGGGCATGTACGTCCAGCACCGGTGTGGCGGTGCGCAAGCCCAGGTCGCCGCCGGAGCTGACGTAGAGGCTGTTGGTGGGGGCCCCGGCACTGACGCTGAAAACCTGGTTGCCAGTGGCCGCATCCTCGATGGCGAGGTAGGAGGCGCCGCCCGAGGCAGCGTCGTTGGCCCTGATGCGCCAGTCGTTGGTGGGGAAGGCGCCGGTGCTGGTGTCCTCAAAATGGATGATGGGGTTGGCGCCCTTGAGCCGCACCGTGTCGAAGGCGAAGGACTCGTTGTTCACGCAGTCGAGCCCGGCGCAGAGGCTGCCCTGCACGATCAGGTCGTCGGCAACCACCTGGTCCTTGGTGGAGAACGTGGCTGCCGCCTTGGTGCGTGGCGCCGGCACGCTGTATTCGGTGCCGCCCACCTGTAACTGACCCTGAGCCACGACAAAGGAGCCTGACACGATGCGCTGGGATAGCGTGGCCTGGGCCAGGGCGGGGTCCATGAGCGGAGGCGGGTCCAGACTCAGTTCATAAAAGTAGCGTCCGTCGGCCAGGCCCGCGCTGCGGGGTTCCAGCACGATGGGCGCGCGCGCGAACGCCAGATCGGTGGTGCTGCCGTCGGGGCGCGCCAGCCGCAGCTTGGCCGCGCCGTGGGCTGTGCTGGGGGTCCAGGTGATGCGATCGGCCTGGCGGGTGGTGGCGATGGACGGGGCAGCGCTCTGGGCAGCGCAGGTGGTGGCGATCAGGCTCGCCACCAGGGCCATCGAGGCTCGGTGCAGAAGGTTCATGGCGGTGTTCTCGAAAGCGCGGGCGGAGAAGGGCTACCAAGGAGCACCGACACGGTCAGGGTGGCATGTTCGCCGCGTGCTTGCCGTTGGTTACTCGTAGAAACAAATTGAGTCTGAATGACCAGTGCTGATGCGTCAATCGAGAAATGCGCGAGGGCGATTGTTGTTTTTGTGATACATCATGCGGGCGGGTTGGCGGGTGTGTTCTCGCCGAGCGCGCCGCCGCTTTGCCGCCCTGCCGAGCGCGGTCAGGCTGCTCCTGGAATCGGTGCGCGCATGCCCGCGTTCAGCAGGTTCCAGGCGTTGATGATGGCGATGGCAAAGCCCAGGTCGGAAATCTCGGCGTCGGAGAACAGGGCCTTCAGCTTGGCGTATTCGTCATCGCTCGCGTCGCTGTGGGGTGTGGCGGTGATGATCTCGGCCCAGCGGAAGGCGGCGCGTTCGCGTTCGCTGAAGAACGGTGCCTCGCGCCAGCCAGCCACAGCGTTGAGGTGGCGCGGATCGGCGCCGTCCTTGACGAGCGCGCTCCAGTGCATGTCCATGCAGTAGGCGCAGCCGTTGATCTGCGAGATGCGCAGAAACACCAGCTCGGCCAGCCGGGTGCCCAGTGGGCCTTTCTTGATGGTTTCAGAGACGTTGACCAAGCCCATGAAGGCCTTGGACGACAGTTGGTGGTAGGGCAGGCGGGCACTGTGTTGCGACATGGAAAACTCCTGGTGTGAAAGGGTGTTGATAACGGTGGTGAAAGACGGCGCTCGTGTGTAGCCTTGTGGCCTTGCTACCGTGTGGCCACACTGCCGTCTTCCATACCCTTCAAGACGCTGCACCGTGCCGGGTTGTGACAGGTGGACTGCGTTTTTTCTGCCCTGGCGCACTCGCCGGAGCTGCCCGCGTGATGGTCTGCGCGAACGGTGCTATGCCCGTATCTTTACAGCGGCAGCATGGCCGGGATGCCGGCCAGCTTGTCCGGGTTGCGCACCGCGTAGATGGCCACGATGCGCTCGCCATCGGTCACAAACGCCTGGGCCGACTCGATGCGCCCGTCCACATAGCGCAGCAGGCCCGGCTCGCCATTGATGAGCGCCATGCGGTAGACCACCTGCGCGCCCAGGCGCCGGAACACCGCCCAGTACAGGTTGGTGATGCGAAACGGCCCCACCAGCGGCTTGGGAAACGAGGGCACGATGCCGCCGCCGTCGCCGATGAGCTGGGCGTCTTCGCTCAGCAGCGCCTCGATGGCGTGGCGGTCCCCGCTCTGGGCGGCATTCATGAAGCGTTGCAGCAGCTGGTGGTGCACCGCCTGCGGCACCTCAAAGCGGGTGCGCGCCTGCTGCACGCGCTCGCTGGCGCGGTGCACCATCTGGCGGCAGCTGGCCTCGGTCTTGCCCAGCTGGGCGGCGATCTCGGGGTAGTCGTAGTCGAACACCTGGCGCAGCAAAAAGGCCGCGCGCTCCTCGGGCCCCAGCCGCTCCAGCACATACATGAACGCCACCGACAGCTCGCCCGCCAGTTCCGCCGCCGACTCGGGGGTGTGCGCGTCCAGCTCCACCAGCGGCTCGGGCAGCCACCAGCCCACATAGGCCTCGCGCTCGGCCTTGGCCGCCCGTAGCCGGTCGATGGACAGCCGCGTGACAATGGTCACCAGCCAGGCCTCGGCCGACTGCAGGGTGCTGGCGTCGGTGCGGCTCCAGCGCAGCCAGGCGTCCTGCAGCACATCCTCGGCGTCGGCCCGCACACCCAGCATGCGGTAGGCAATGCCAAAGAGGCGAGGGCGCAGGGTGGTGAAGGGGTCGGTAGAGGTGGTCATGGCAATGGCGGCGGTGGAGTGCTTTCAGTGAAGCACAGACGGCGCACACCTGCGGTTTGTGACAGCCTGGCTTGGAACTATCGTTTTTATAGCTGCTAGTGCATGTGGCACTAGCGCTTGAGTTCACTTTGGGGCTTGAAACGCCTGCAGTGTCCCTCCGTGGCACCGGGAGACAGGCTACGGGCGCGCGGCCGGCTGCGTGAGCGATTCCAGCCGCGACAGGTAGCGCAGGGCGTGCGCCTGGCTGCTGCCGCACATCTCGGCAGAGGGCATCAGCCCCGCGCACACCGCCGGGCGCTCGGGTTGGCCAAAGATGCGGCAGCGCGCATCATCCGCCAGCTGAATGCACCGCACCCCGGCCGGCTTGCCCAGTGGCATGCCGGGGATGGGCGAGCTGATGGAGGGGGCGGTGCAGCAGGCGCCGCAACCGGGGCGGCAGTCCACGGGCGGGCCGCCTTATTGGCCGCCAGCGGGCTGCAGGCGGCTGGCGCCCCACAGCACCTGGTCCACCACGGCACGCACGCGGTCGCGGTGGGCTGGCTGGACGAGGGCGCCGCTATCGTCAAACGCGCTGGCTGCCGAGCCCAGGGCAAACGCCTTGGGCGCCAGCCAGCATTCGGCATTGATCAGCAGGGGTGCCAGGTGGCTTTGCGAGCGCAGGCCGCCCAGTGCGCCGGGCGAGGCACTCAGCATGCCCACGACCTTGCCGCGAAAACTCTTGCCACCGTCCTGCCAGTCGGGGTTGCCCTTGACGGGGCTGGAGGCCCAGTCGATGGTGTTCTTGAGCAGGGCGGTGTAGCTGCCGTTGTACTCGGGCGAGCAGATGATCCAGGCCGGGTGCTGCCAGAGGATTTCCTTGAGCCGGATCACGTCGGCAGGCGTGCCCTGGGCTTCGAGGTCGGCGTTGTACAGCGGGATGTTGAAGTCCGACAGCTCCATCAGCGTGACGCTGGCCCCTGCATCGCGCGCGATGGCAGCGGTGGCGTGGGCCAGTTTGCGGTTGAAGGATTGCTGGCGGGTGCTTCCCGCGAAGATGAGAAGTTGGGTGGTCATGCGGGCCATTGGAGCACAAAGCCACGGCAGGAATACTGCAAGCTGCCGCCCTCCGGCGTGTGGGGCGGGCGCTTGTTTCACGTGAAACACCTGCCCAAGGCAGCAGGGGCTGGTAGCGCCGCGGATGGGTGGCGCAACCGCTGTCACCAGGGCTTTGCACAAAAAGCATGCAAAGGTGGGAAAATCGTGGGTTTCCCCTTGCACCCTTGCCGCCCCGATGGCTGGCGAATGATGCATCCCGCCGTCGTGCGACCCGCCCTCGTTGGGCCGTCGCAGGAGGGAGGGCGGTTTTGAATGTCGGGCCCCCCGGGCCCCGGAGCACCCCCATGTTGTACCCCCAGGAATTTGATGTGATCGTTGTCGGCGGTGGCCATGCAGGCACCGAGGCCGCGCTGGCCGCTGCCCGTATGGGCAGCAAAACGCTGCTGCTGACCCACAACATCGAGACCTTGGGGCAGATGAGCTGCAACCCGAGCATTGGGGGCATCGGCAAGGGCCACCTGGTGAAAGAGGTGGATGCGCTGGGCGGGGCCATGGCGCTGGCCACGGACGAGGGTGGCATCCAGTTCCGCATCCTCAATAGCTCCAAGGGCCCGGCCGTGCGGGCCACGCGCGCCCAGGCCGATCGCATTCTGTACAAGGCCGCCATCCGCCGCATGCTGGAGAACCAGCCCAACCTGTGGCTGTTCCAGCAGGCGGTGGACGACCTGATGGTGGAAGGCGACCGCGTGGTGGGCGCCGTGACGCAGGTGGGCATCCGCTTCCGCAGCCGCACCGTGGTGCTCACGGCGGGCACCTTTCTGGACGGCAAGATCCATGTGGGCCTGAACAACTACGCGGCTGGCCGGGCAGGGGACCCGCCGGCGGTGTCGCTGTCGGCGCGCCTCAAGGAGCTGAAGCTGCCGCAAGGGCGCCTCAAAACCGGCACGCCGCCCCGCATCGACGGGCGCAGCATCGACTTCTCGAAGTGCACCGAACAACCCGGCGACGGCATGCCCGGCGGCGTGAACGAGGGCACGGTGCCTGTGTTCAGCTTCATGGCGCATGCGTACGGTGGGGCCGCCCTGCACCCGAAGCAGGTGCCCTGCTGGATCACCCACACCAACGAACGCACGCACGAGATCATCCGCAGTGGCTTTGACCGCAGCCCCATGTTCACCGGCAAGATTGAGGGCGTGGGCCCGCGCTACTGCCCGAGTGTGGAAGACAAGATCAACCGCTTTGCCGACAAGGACAGCCACCAGATCTTTCTGGAGCCCGAAGGCCTGACCACGCACGAGTTTTACCCCAACGGCATCAGCACCAGCCTGCCGTTCGACATCCAGTACGACCTGGTACGCAGCATGCCGGGGCTGGAGAACGCGCACATCCTGCGCCCTGGCTACGCCATTGAATACGACTACTTCGACCCGCGCTCGCTCAAGAGCAGCTTCGAGACCCGCCAGATCCAGGGCCTGTTCTTTGCCGGGCAGATCAATGGCACCACGGGCTATGAAGAGGCGGCAGCGCAGGGGCTGTTTGCCGGCATCAACGCCGCGTTGCAGTGTCGGGGCGATGCGCCCTGGCTGCCCGGCCGCGACGAGGCCTACCTGGGTGTGCTGGTGGACGACCTGATCACCAAGGGCGTGACCGAGCCCTACCGCATGTTCACCAGCCGGGCCGAGTTCCGCCTGCAGCTGCGCGAGGACAACGCGGACATGCGCCTGACGGAAGTGGGGCGCCAGATGGGCCTGGTGGACGATACGCGCTGGGATGCCTTCAGCCGCAAGCGCGATGCGGTTTCACGTGAAACAGAGCGCTTGAAGGCCACCTGGGTGAACCCGCGCAATCTGCCTGCCGCCGAGTCGGAGCGGGTGCTGGGCAAGAGCATCGAGCACGAATACAACCTGTTCGAACTGCTGCGCCGCCCCGATGTGAGCTACGCCAACCTGGTGTCGATGGACGGCGGCAAGTACGCATCGGCCGATGTTTCACGTGAAACCCTGGGTGACCTGAGCGACCCTGTGCTGGAGCAGGTGGAGATTGCCGCCAAGTATGCAGGCTACATCGACCGCCAGAAGGGCGAGGTGGAGCGCGCTGCCCACTTCGAGAAGCTGCGCCTGCCGCCCGACCTGGACTACATGCAGGTCACCGCACTGAGCATCGAGGCGCGCCAGGTGCTCACCCGCCACCGGCCCGAGACCCTGGGCCATGCCTCGCGCATCACGGGCATTACGCCTGCGTCGATCTCGCTGCTGTTGGTGCATCTGAAGAAGGGTGGGTTCAAGGAGTTCGCCGTGGCACCCGCCATGCCATCCAAGGCAGAAGGCGAAGTGGCGGCATGACGATGGCGGTGAACAGCAACCACGACAGCCTGCACCAACAATTGCAAGCCGGGGTCGACGCTCTGGCGCTGGGCCTGAGCGATGCGCAGGTTTCCCTGTTGATGGATTTCCTGGCTCTGCTGCAAAAGTGGAACAAGGTCTACAACCTGACCGCCGTGCGTGACCCGCAGGAGATGATGACGCACCACCTGCTGGACAGCCTGGCCGCCGTGGCGCCGCTGCGGCGGCATGTGGCGGGCCTGCAGCAGGGTGGGGTGGCGGCGGTGAAGCTGCTGGATGTCGGGTCGGGCGGCGGCCTCCCCGGCGTGGTGTTTGCCATCTGCTGCCCGGATGTGGATGTGAGTTGCGTGGACACCGTGGGCAAGAAGGCAGCGTTCATCCAGCAGGCAGCAGTGGCGCTCAAGTTGCGCAACCTGCACGGCGTGCATGCTCGGGTTGAGATGTTGAGCACGCCGTTCGATGTCATCAGCTGCCGTGCGTTTGCCTCGTTGCCAGACTTCGTGACCTGGTCGCGCAGCGCACTGGCCGCGCCCCATGGCGCGTGGCTGGCCATGAAGGGCAAACATCCCCATGAGGAAATCGCTGCGCTGCCTGAGGATGTGGCAGTGTTTCACGTGGAACAGCTCACGGTGCCGGGTCTGGACGCGGAACGCTGCATCATTTGGATGAAGCCGGCCTGATGGCTCTGTCCTCAGTGCGCCGACTTTTCGGCGGGTGGGGCAGGGGGCTCGCGTAAACTCGGCTCCTCACCCGGGTGCATCTTTCGGTCGCACCCTCCCCGCGCACCAGGAGAAACCATGTTCGGCATCGCAGACTACGGCGCCTTTGTCGCCGCCATCGTGTTGTTCCTGCTCATTCCGGGCCCTGGCAATCTGGCGCTCATCACCTCCACCAGCAAGGGCGGTATTCGCGGCGGCATGGCGGCCACCATGGGCGTGATTGCGGGCGACCAGGTGCTGATGTGGGCGGCAGTGGCCGGTGTGGCTGCGTTGCTCGCCACCTACCCTACGGCCTTCCACGCGGTGCAGTGGCTGGGGGCCGCCTATCTGGCGTGGCTGGGTTTCAAGATGGTCACGGCCAAGCCGGGCGCCCAGCCCATCCTGAACATCGAGCCGCGCCACTATTTCAAGCAGGCCGGGCTGATCACCTTGCTCAACCCCAAGGCCATCGTTTTCTACATGGCGTTCTTTCCGCTGTTCGTGGACCCGGCCCGGCACCAGGGCATGCTGACTTTTGGCGTGATGGCGGCCACGGTGGCGGCACTGACGTTTCTCTATGGCCTGACGGCCGTGCTGCTCACGCACCACCTGGCCGAGCGCATGCGCGCCAACCCGCGCATCGGCCGCGTGCTGGAGAAAGTGGCAGGCGTCTTCCTGATCGGCTTTGGCATCAAGCTGGCCATCTCCAAATAACACCACACGAACTGCAGCACCCACATGGCCAAGATCTTTTGCGTTGCCAATCAAAAGGGTGGGGTGGGCAAGACCACCACCACCGTCAACCTCGCCGCCGGCCTGGCCAAGATCGGCCAGCGCGTGCTGATGGTGGACCTGGACCCGCAGGGCAACGCCACCATGGGCTCGGGCGTGGACAAGCGCAGCCTCGACCTCACGGTGTACGACGTGCTGCTCGAATCCGCCTCGGTCAAAGAGGCGGCCGTGCTGTCGGACAAATGTGGCTACTGGGTGCTGGGCGCCAACCGCGAACTGGCCGGGGCCGAGGTGGAACTGGTGGCGCTGGAGCACCGCGAAAAGCGCCTCAAATCCGCGCTGGCGGAGGCCGATGGTGACTACGACTTCGTGCTGATCGACTGCCCTCCGTCGCTGTCGATGCTCACCCTCAACGGCCTGTGCAGCGCCCACGGCGTGATCGTGCCCATGCAGTGCGAGTACTTCGCGCTGGAAGGCCTGACCGACCTGGTCAACACCATCAAGCAGGTGCACGCCAACCTCAATGCCGACCTTCAGATCATCGGCCTGCTGCGCGTGATGTTCGACCCGCGCATCACGCTGCAGCAGCAGGTGAGCGACCAGCTCAAGGGCCACTTTGGCGACAAGGTGTTCAACAGCGTGATTCCGCGCAACGTGCGCCTGGCCGAGGCGCCCAGCTATGGCCTGCCCGGCGTGGTGTTTGACCCGGCCGCCAAGGGCAGCCAAGCCTTTGTGGAGTTTGCGCAGGAGATGGTCGAGCGCGTGCAAACCATGCCTCCAGCAGCCTCTTCCATGGCCAGAATGGCCGCAGGCGCTTGAAGAATATGCGGCAGCAGCTATTAATTTGATAGTAATGAAGGCCTCCAACATCCTGCTGCTGCCTGGCTGGCAGAACTCTGGCCCCGACCACTGGCAAAGCCGCTGGGAGGCCGCGCACGGCTACCAGCGCGTGGAGCAGCACGACTGGATGCGCCCGTTGCGCGGCGACTGGTCTGCGCGCCTGGAAGAAACTGTGGCCGATGCGGATGGCCCCGTGGTGCTGGCGGCGCACAGCCTCGGTTGCATCCTCACCGCTTGGTGGGCGGCGCACACCCGCCACGCGGCCAAGGTGCGCGGCGCGCTGCTGGTGGCGCCGGGCGATGTGGAGCGGCCCGACCTGGCTGCGCAGATCCACGGCTGGGCGCCCATTGCGCGCCAGCCGCTGCCGTTTCCGGCCGTGCTGGTGGGCAGCCGCAACGACCCGTACTGCAGCTTCGAGCGCGCCGAAGGTCTGGCCCAGGCCTGGGGTGCGCGGTTTGAGGACTATGGCGAGCGCGGGCACATCAATGCCGAATCCGGGCTGGGCGACTGGGACGAGGGGCGCGGCTGGCTGATGCAGCTCGCCACCCCGGCATGAGCCGCTGGGCTTTTTGGCGCAAGCGCCCGGATACGGCGGGTGCTGCACAGAGCCAATTACCCACGATGGCGCGGCGTCCTGCGGCGCTCTACTGGCCGCTCGATGCGCTGCAAGTGGTGCTCGCCTGGCTGCTGCCCAGCGGGGCGGTGGTGGTGGGCGCGCTGGGGCAGTTCATGCTGGCCCTGGTGATGCTGGCCATCGGGTTCGGTGTGTGGCTGCGCCTGTGGCGCAGTCGCATGCGGCGCCGCGTGGCGAGCCGCTCTGCGCGTTGATGTTTTGAACCCTTGTTGCCGACCCATGACCAAAATCAGCCTGCCCGCCATTGCCGACCAACTGCCCCGCGCCTGGAACTCCACGGTGGTGGGCCAGGCTGCGGGCGCCAACGTCAAGGTGCTGCGCATGGACGACGCGGCCTACCCCGATGAATCGCACGACTTTGACGAAGCCCTGCTGGTGCTGGACGGCTGCATGCGCCTCGCCCTGCAAGGGCAGGTCACCGAGGTGAACGCGGGCGAGGTGTTCATCGTGCCCGCTGGCGTGCCCCACGCCGTGGCGCCCGGCAGCCACGGCACGCTGGTCATCATCGACCGCTGATTCTTAGCCCTTTCCTTTTCCTTTCGCGAGACGCATTTCATGGTCACCAAAAAACCCAAGGGCCTCGGCCGAGGCCTGGAAGCCCTGCTGGGCCCCAAGGTCGAAGACAAAGTGGAGCAGGCCCAGGCCGCCGAAGCGGGCCTGCCCAGCAGCCTGCCGCTCTCCGAGCTGGTGCCGGGTGTCTACCAGCCGCGCACGCGCATGGACGAGGGCGCGCTGTACGAGCTGGCCGAGTCCATCAAGGTCCAGGGCGTCATGCAGCCCATCCTGGTGCGGCGCCTCACGGGGGGTGAACACGCGGGCAAGTACGAAATCATTGCGGGCGAGCGGCGCTTTCGGGCCTCCCGCCTGGCGGGCCTGGCCGAGGTGCCGGTGCTGGTGCGCGATGTGCCGGACGAGTCGGCCGCCGCCATGGCGCTCATCGAAAACATCCAGCGCGAAGACCTCAACCCGCTGGAAGAAGCCCAGGGTCTGCAGCGCCTGGTCAAGGAGTTTGGCCTGACGCACGAGCTGGCTGCCCAGGCCGTGGGCCGCTCGCGCAGCGCCGCCAGCAACCTGCTGCGCCTGTTGAATCTGGCCGAGCCGGTGCAGACCATGCTGATGGCGGGCGACATCGACATGGGCCATGCGCGTGCACTGCTGTCGCTGGACCGCGCCGCGCAGATCACGGCCGGCAACCAGATCGCGGCCAAGAAGCTGTCGGTGCGCGAAGCCGAGGCCCTGGTCAAAAAGATCGGTGCCGAGTTCAGCCTGGTGCCGCAAAAGCCCCAGAAGGAAAAGTCGCGCGACCTCAAGCGTGTGGAAGAAGAACTGTCGGACCTGCTCATGGCCGAGGTCGAAGTGCGCGTCAAGAAACGTGTCAAGCGCAACGGCCGGGTGGAGGACATGGGCGAGCTGGCGATCCAGTTCGGGTCGCTGGAGGCTTTGAACGGCTTGATCGACCGCCTGCGCGGCTGACCCTCTCATCGCTCCGGGGTGCGGCGTTGTCGCCGCGCAAGATGGCGTGAAATAGCGCACACAAACGGTTTCCACAAGTAACTTGCAGGGGCAAAATGCGTCCTTGCGGGGCCTACACTGCGCTGCGTTCAACACACCCGGGTTGACCGCAAGGCCTTTTCACAGGGCGGCGACGACGCTGCTTTGCGGCCCATGATGGTTTGCCGGGTGATCCATGTATCTCCTGGAGCAGACCCGATGACAACCCCTTTGCGCTACCTGACCCCCGCCTGCCTGGCCGCTGGCCTGTGCATTGCCAGCCTGGGCGCCCAGGCCCAAAACACCAAAGCTCCCAAGGTGCAGCTGTGGATGGACCTGTCCACCGGCACCATGGCCGGCATGCCCGAGATGGACAGCCTGCCCGGTGGTGGCGGCATGCTCGGCGGCCTCATGGGGGGCATGGGCGGCGGCGGCGCTGCGCCGGGCATGGGGGGCGGCAGCAACACGTCGTATGGCAACGCCCGCGCCATGTCCATCATGCCGCCGCGCGTCATCGATATCGCTTTGCACAACAGCCTGCGCCCCGGCGTCGAGGCCAGCCAGTCCATCCCGCCCGGCATGCGCATGGGCGAGTCCCTGCCGCTGATCCCGCCGCGTGCCCAGCCCACCCAGACCGAGCCGGGCGAAGTGCCGCGTGAGTACCAGCAACAGCAGCCCAAGGGCCGCATCCTGCTGTACTGGGGCTGCGGTAGCGCGGTGCGTGCGGGCCAGCCCCGCGTGATCGATCTGGCACGTGCCAAGCCCTCCGACTACGCCCAGGCCTTCGCGGGCCGTGCCGTGCCGGATCGGGGCCCGCGCGTGGGCCCGGCCTATGCGCTGTACCCCAACGAACGCAACCAGGTCAGCCTGTCGCGGGACAGCTCGGTGGCGGGCGAGCACCAGGTGCGTGGCGACGGCGTGCCTGCGTCCATGAAATTTACCCTGGGCGCGGCGCAGGACCTGATGCCCGCCATCGACCTGCGCACCACCGGCAAACCGCAGGACAGCATGGGCACCAGCTGGCAGCCCGTGCGCAATGCGCGTGCCTACTACCTGCATGCCATGTCACAGAGCGGGGACGATCTCATCATGTGGTCCAGCGCCGAGACGCCGGACACCGGCATGGGCCTGTTCGACTACCTCTCGCCCGCCACCATCGACCGCTGGCTCAAGGAGCGCGTGCTGCTGCAGCCCGAGACCACCCAATGCGCCATCCCGCAGGGCATCTTTGCGGGTGGCGGGCGCGATGCCACGCCCATGTTGCGCATGATGGCCTATGGTGGCGAGAGCCACATCGTGTACCCACCCCGCCCGGCCGACCCCAAGGCTGCGTGGGAGCCTGAATGGTCGGTGCGCGTGCGCGTGAAGTCGCACACTATGGCCATGCTGGGTGAAGAGATGCAGGGGCGCCGTGGCGGCATGGGCGCGGCACCCGGCGCACCGTCGGGCGGCACAGGCGCTTACTCCAGCGGCATGGGCGGTGCACCCGCAGGCCAGCCACCTGCGGGCGACGGCGGCACGGACGCGGGCAACGTGGTCAACCCCGTCAATCTGCTGCGCGGCATTTTTGGCCGCTGAGAACGGAACCATGCTGGCCCTGCGCATGCCCTGGCCCCTGCCCGCGCTGGCGGCGTGGGCGTGCGCATGGCTGATCTTTGTGGCGCTGCAGCGGGCGGTTCCGCCGGTGGCCGCTTTGCTGGTCGCCTGCCTGCTTGGCACGGCTGCCAGTGTGCTGGGCGACAGCTGGTGGCGGCGCGGGCTGATTGCCGCCGGGTTCCCGTTGTCGCTGGCGCTGCTGGGGGCGGCCAGCCTGCCCACCTGGGCGTGGTTGGTGCCGCTCTCGCTGTTGCTGCTGGTCTACCCGCTCAATGCGTGGCGCGATGCGCCCCTGTTCCCCACGCCGCGCCACGCGCTGCAGTCTCTGGCCGTGCAGGCGCCGCTGCCTTTGGGTGCGCGGGTGCTCGACGCAGGCTGTGGCCTGGGCGATGGCCTCAAGGCCTTGCGCCATGCTTACCCTGCCGCCCAGCTCGACGGGCTGGAGTGGAGCTGGCCGCTGCGCCTGCTGTGCGCCCTGCGCTGCCCCTGGGCGCGGGTGCAGCGTGCCGACATGTGGAAGGCCGACTGGAGCGCCTACCAGATGGTGTACCTGTTCCAGCGGCCCGAGAGCATGGCCCGCGCGGCCGCCAAGGCCCAGGCCGAGCTGGCGACCGGCGCGTGGCTGGTGAGCCTGGAGTTTGCGGTGCCTGGCTGGCTGCCCAGCGCCCAGCTGCGCGCGCCCGGCGGGCGGGTGGTGTGGCTGTACCGCATGCCGCGCCAGCAGCAGGAGGGATGACATGCACACCATGCTCCCACTGTGCCGGTCCCTGTGTCCGTCTGTGTCACCGGCCCCACACGGTTACAGAAAAGATACAAGCTTTTGCTACATTGCGCGGCTGGCTACAACCCCATACACAACAACCAAGAAACTCACAGCCAGAGGGGGCCGCACACAGCACGTATCCGCGCCGGGAGGGGGCGCACGGGCTGCCAGCACCCGCCTTGACCGGACTTCCACCACGCACGCCGTATTCACAGCACCCTCCCTCTGGCGGGGCTGTTGCACGGCTGCGCGTGGTAAGCGCGGGGTGTTTCTGGTGAGCAACCGACCGATCTGCAAGGAGCATCCATGACCGCCCACCCACCCCGTTTCCGTCCGCGCCTGCTATGGGCCCTGGCACTGAGCGCGGCCCTCACCGGCTGCGCCACCATGCAGAGCCATGACAAGCTGGCCACCGACATGCAAACCGCGGGGCGCAGTGGCGGCATCCCTGCCGCGCTGGCCAGCCTGGAGAGCACGGCCAAGACCGAAGAAGAAAAAACGGCGCTGCTCTACAACATGGAACGCGGCGAACTGCTGCGCATGGACCGCCGCTACCCCGACAGCACCAACGCCTTCCTGCTGGCCGACAACAAGGTCAAGGAATGGGAAGAAACCGCCAAGACCAACCCCAGCAAACTCATGGGCACCGTGGGCGCGGCGCTGATCAGCGAACGCCTGAAGGTCTACGAAGGCCAGGATTACGAAAAGGTGTGGGTGACCACGCGCCTGGCGCTCAACCGCATGGCCGTGGGTGATTTTGAAAACGCCCGCGTGGACATCAAGCGCACGCACGAGCGCGAAGCCATCATTGCCGAGTTCCGCGCCAAGGAAACCCTGGCGGCCGAAGAAGAAGCCAAGTCCAAGGGCGCGACCTCGGGCGGCAAGGAGCTCAACGGCTACCCCGTCGAGACGCTCAATGACCCCGAAGTGCTGGCGCTCAAGAACGGCTACTCGAATGCCCTGAGCCACTACCTGGCCGGCTTCCTGTACGAAATGCTCAACGAGCCTGGCCTGGCAGCGCCCGGCTACCGCAAGGCCATCGAGCTCAAGCCCGAAACCGGCGTGCTCGAAGAAGGCCTGCGCGGCCTGGACACGCGCACCGGCTTCACCTGGAAGCGCCGCCAGCGCATGACGGACGTGCTCTTCATCGTCGAAGCCGGTGACGCGCCCGCCCGCAAGCCCAAGGCGTTCACGCTGCCCGTGCCCACGGGCCGGGGCCTGGTCACGGCCAGCATCTCCTACCCGGTGATCGAGCCCTCCAAGGACGCGCCGCTGACCACCATTTCTGCCGCCGGCACCAACCTCAAGCTGGAAAAAGTGGTGGACGTGAACGTGATGGCCCGCCGTGCGCTCAAGGACGAAATGCCCGGCATGGTGCTGCGTGGCTTCACCCGCGCCGTGGCCAAGGGCGTGCTGCAAAACGAGCTGCAAAAGCGCGGCGGCCTGGTCGGCGGCCTGATCGGCGCAGCCGCCTCGGTGGCCACCGAGCAGGCGGACGACCGCATGTGGCGCATGCTGCCCGGCCGCGTGTACGTGGCCCGCGGCTACCTGCCACCGGGCGAGCACGTGGTGACGGTGAACGGCCGCGCACTGCCCCAGCCCATCAAGATCGACGGCCAGTACGCCCTGGTGCCCCTGCGCATGTACGACAACAGCGTGCTGACCGGCGACGTGGCCATGCTGGGCCAGCTGCCCACGGTGGCCGCCGCACCCGTCGCAGAGCCTGCCGCAACGACGACAACGACCACCACCAACAACCGCGCCCGCCAAGTGCCGCGGTCGGCGGTCAAGTCCACCTCGACCAAGCCCGCGCCTGCCGCGAAGAACTGAAAACCACCATGTCCCACATCCAAGGAGCCTCTGGCATGAGAACCCGTATCGCCCTTGCTGCCGCAGCACCTGCCATTGCGTGCGCGGCGCTCACCCTGACCCTGGCCACCGCGGCCCGCGCCCAGCTGCACGACCCGGCCACCCCGCTGGCCGTGGCCTCCAAGGTCGCCCTGCGCGGCGAAGCCAACAGCATCGCCGTGCGCGAGATGCGCATCGTGCGCAAGAACGACATCCTGGTGGTGCAGGCCGACATGGCCAACATGGGCCGCACCGACCGCACCGTGTTCTACCGCTTCAAGTGGCTGGACAACGTCGGCAACCAGGTGGGCGACGGCGAATCCTGGAAGCAGATGAGCGTGCTGGGCCTGGGCCAGCAGACCGTGAAAAGCGTGGCCCCTACCGCCGCCGCGGTCGACCTGCGCCTTGAAATGAACGTTGAGCCCCGCTGAACCAGCGCTGTCCCATCGAAATATTGTTGAGTGAGGAGTAGAAAACCATGACAAAGAACACCATCCGGCGCAGTGCGCTCGTCCTGGCCTTCGCGGCCAGCACCCTGGCCCTGTCGGCCTGCCAGAACCTGTCTTCGCCCACCGTGCGTTTTGACCGCCAGGTCAACTACGGCGACGCCAAGGCGGTCGAGCTGGTGACCAACGAGTTCGGCTCCACCGACCTGCAGATGATTGCCGAGAAGATGACCGGCGGCCTGCTGGAAACCGGCATCTTCCAGGGCCGCCCCACGGTGACCATCTCGACCGTGAAGAACAAGACCAGCGAATACATCGACACCACCAACGTGATGAGCTCGATCCAGACCGCGCTGGTCAAGTCGGGCAAGGTGCGCTTCGTGCGCTCCATCAACGAAATGCAGCAGGGCGTGGACGAGCTGCAGCGCCAGAACCAGAGCGGCCTGTACAAGCAGGGCACCACCGCCAAGGTCGGCCAGATGACGGCCGCCAAGTACACCATGGAAGGCGAGCTGACCAGCATCGTCAAGCAGAACAACAACACCAAGGACGTGTACTACAAGTTCACGCTGAAGCTGTTTGATGTGCAGGAAGGCACGATCGAATGGCAGGATGAAAAAGAGATCCGCAAAACAAGCAAAAGGTAAGAAGCCCCCCTGAGTCGCTGCGCGCCTTTCCCCGAGGGGGACGCCACCCGTGGCCTGGCGGAGCCAGTTCCACGGTGGCGCTGGCGGGCGGCGCGCTCACTTCATGCGGCGTGGGGGTCCCTCCGGCGCCGTCCGAATGAATCATTGAAGACGCTCACAAGGAGCACACCATGCAACGCAGAACCACTTTGCACACGGCCCTGGCCGTGATCGCCGCCACCACCATGGCCTGGGGCGGCACCGCCCTGGCGCAGCAGCCCGGCGCGGCGCCCAAGATCGCCGTGACCGACCTGGCCTACGCCCAGCGCGTGTCCGAGTACTTCATGGCCGGCACCTACCAGCGCAGCAGCCAGATGAGCGCCCAGGGCAGCCAGGGCGGTGGCTACAGCCATGGCATGTATGGCGGCGGGGGCTCGTACTCCGGCCAGCAGTCCATGCAGGCGTCCGAGCAGGCCAGCGGCACCTACGTGGCCGGCCGCTACAGCTACATCGAGCAGCGCGAACTGGGCGGCTACACCAACGACATCAAGGGCGCCATCCTGCAGGGCACCTACTTCCGCCTGATCCAGGGCAAGGGCTTCGACGCAGGCAAGCCCCAGCCCTCCAAGGCGGAGCAGGTGCTTAACCAGGTGCAGGGCGGCAAGATGGCCACGCCGCAGGTGCAGCCCCAGGTCAACGACGTGATCAGCCGCATCAAGAAGGGCGAGTTCAACGGCGCCGACTACGTGCTGTTCGGCGTGGTCTCGAGCATCGACTTCACCGACGCGCTCTCGCCGCTGCAGGGCACCACCAGCGCCACGCGCCAGTACGGCCTGCAGCTCCTGGCGGACTTCTCGCTGATCAACACCAAGACGTACGAGATCAAGGCGGCGTTCTCCGCCCAGGGCGAGGGCAACGACACCAAGATCCTGTCGATCCGTGGCGACATCGCCCCGCCCAACCGCGCCAAGGTGATCCGCGAGACCTCGCTGTCGCTGGCGCAGGACGTGTACCAGCAGATGGCCATGCAACTGGGCTACACCGACGCCCACCTGGCGCGCGGCGTGCGCCCGGCACCGGTGTACCAGCAGGGCGGCCAGCCCATGCCCGTGCCCCAGCCCCAGCAGCCTGAGCAGGTGCTGATCCTCAAGTAGCCGAGATTTTTGACCACCTCTTGAGGATGACGCACTGCTCGGCCCCTGCGCCGCACATTGCTGCGGCAAACAGGGCGCTTCGGTCCGCCCAGGCCAGCCATGTGCTGGCTTTTTTTATGCCTGTGCTGATGGGTATGGCGGGTGTGCTGGCCGGGTGCACGCAACCGCCCCAGACCTTCTATGCGGCTGCGGCCTCTGAACCGCTGGTCCAGGTGTATGGCAACGATCCGTCAGGCGCTGTAGCAGCGCGAACCGTAGCGCCGGACCCGGATGCCATGTCGCCCTCCACTTTCACCTCCCGGCCTCTGCCGGGTGCACAAGGGGCCACGCTGCAGGCACTGCAGCGCAACGGGCGCACGCCGCCGCTGCGCTACCGGGTGATCGTGATCCCTGGCTCCGGCTGTGCAGGCATGGGGCCCATTGCGGAGCGCTACTTTGCGGGGTTGCTGCATGCCCAGGTGCTGGTGCTGCACAAGCCCGGCGTAGACCCTCAGACCCGCACGGCATCTGCAGACTGCGGGCCCGACTTTGTGCAGCAAGACCGGTTGTCGGCGTGGGTTGCGCACGCCCGCGTCGCGCTGCAGGCCGATGCCCTGCAGCGCGAACGCGATGGTGCCCCGGCGCTGCCGCAATTGCTGGTGGGCATTTCGGAAGGTGCGGAGCTGTTGACGGCCCTGGCGCCCGAGGTGCCGGGGCTCGCTGGCCTGGTGGTGCTGGCTTCCAGCGGCCTGGACCCGCAGGAAGCGGGCGCGCTGCAGGCGCAACGCCTGGGTGCCCAGGCCGATTGGGATGCGCTGGGACGTTCCCAGCGGGGGCGCATGCCCGACAGCACCGTGCTGCAAGGCCGCAGCCTGGGCTACTGGCGTGACCTGTGGAACTGGCCACTGGCCCTGCCGCTGGTGCAAAGTCCCTGGCCGCTCCTGCAGGTGTGGGGCGGGGACGATGCCCTGGTGCCGCAGGTGGCGTACGAACGCTTTGCGGTGCTGGCATCCGCCCGTACTGAGCCCTATTGTGCGCGGCGCATCGACGGCGCCGACCATGGACTGCAACGCCGCCATGCCAGCGAGGGGACAGAGGATGGTGTGCAGCAGGTGTGGGCCTGGACGGAGCAGTGGGCGCGGGCCCCCACAGCAGGTCTGTGTGCTTCGCTGCTGGGCGCCCAGGGCGTCATCAAGCCTGCCCAGTGACGCCTGCCTCGCCCGGCCAGGTCACCTACCCTGAACGGGCCTGGGACTCTGTCGGCGGTTGCTCAAGGCACGGCGTAGATTTGCCCAAACGTTCCGCGCTCCAGCATCTCGCTGGGTGAGGTGCCATAGCCCGCAAATACCCGCGTGCCGCGCAAGCCCGACACATCGGCAGCTGCCAGGATGGGCACCATGTGGCTGCCCAGCGTGGCGGGGCTGGCTGCGGGCAGGTTCCCGTCCGCTACAGGCACCCAGCCTCCGGGCGACAGCGCAAACAGTCCCGCGCCTGGCACCAGGGCTGCCACGTACAGGCCTCCGGCGCGCCCGGCGTCGGGTGCCGAAACCTGGATCACCGCCCACAGGTTCAGCTGCTGCAGTGGACCCGATGTGGAGGCTGAAAACACAGGGGTGGCACTGGTGTACGGTACCCGCGCACTGTCGCTGTCAAAGCCGGGTTGGGCCATGACCGGACTGAGGTCCACCGCCTCGAAAGCCGTGTGCGGCACGGACTGGACCTGCGAGATGGTGGCATCGCTCCACAGGCGGCTGGGGTCGCCGGTGATGTACATGTCCGAACCACCATCGGCGATGTACATGCCGTAGGTCTTGAGTGCCTGCAGGATGGCCCGTGCCTGCACGCTGTAGGTCTGAGGCACGGGGTAGTCCGCACGCAGCCGGAACAGCTGGCCCATGGGGGGCTTGCTGGCCGAGGCGTCCCCATTGCGGGTGAGGTGCCGTGCGGGCCAGGTGTAGCTGGTTCGGATCTTGTGACTCTGGATGGTGAAGCGAAGCGCATGGCGGATGTCGCCAGCGCTCGCCTCGTCGGCCTTGAGCAGCAGGGGCAGTATCGGAAACCCGGCCGCGTCTGCTGAAGTCCATCCCGCAGGCCGCAGCGCGTTGGACCGCAGGTCGAAGGCGGCGCTGCCGTAGATGTCCCAGCCCCCATCGGGCCGGGTGTAGCTCAGGTAGCTTTCCCACAGCGTGCAGGTGTCGGTGTCCACGGTCAGGATATGGTGGTCGTTGTAGACCGCCTTGTTGCCGCTGATGCCGCCCTCCACCAGGGGCTGCGGCGGAATGGGCAAGCGTGCGGGCTCGCGCAGGCCTGTGCAAGGCCGCGCAAGGCTTCCGTCACCCCGCGCGCAGTCGCTCTCGTCGGGGGCTCCATCGCCATCAAAGTGCACCGTCGGCCACCCGAAGCTGCGGCCTTGGACCACGTTGTACGGGATGCCCCAGTACTCGGGGCTGCGCATGTCCTCGCTCTGGCCCAGGTCCAGGTGCAGGCGTCGTGGGGTACTGCTGATGGTCTGCAGGAAAGCTGCCGACTGAGGGTGCACCGGAAAGTTGTCGATGGGCGTATTGAAGAGGTGGTCTGGCGGTAGCACCGGGCAGTTGCCGATGAGCGGTGGTCCGGCCATGGCCAGCGGCACCAGGGCGGCCGACAGGCAGGCAAGGGTTGCACGTACGAACTTCATAGGGTCTCCGGCCGAGGGGGGAGGGCAACAGCCTCCCGACAGGTGGGTATAGCGCAAACCTCCAGGGGGTGCCAGGGCTATCACGTGACAGCCTGTTACCTGCTGGCCGCAGTCAGGGCCGGGGCCGATACATCCTGAACAGCTGCTCTGGCCCCACAGTGAAATAGTCCGCCGGCCCGCCGCCGCGCAGGATGTGCCCCGCGTTCGCGGTGTCGTACACGCCGTCCTTCAGCAGCGCCTGATCGATGTGCACGGCCACCACCTCGCCCAGCACCAGCCAGGTATCCACCTGGGCCCCGTCCACCCCCTGCAGCTGCAGGATCTGCGTGCTGCGGCATTCAAAGGTGACCGGGCTTTCGGCCACGCGTGGGGGGCGCACGCGGGTGGAGGGCAGGGGGGTCAGACCGGTCAGGTTGAACTCGCTCACTTGAGGTGGCACGGCGGCGCAGCTCTGGTTCATCACCTCGGCCAGGTCGCGGGTGGCGAGGTTCCACACAAACTCGCCCGTGGCCTGCACGTTGCGTACTGTGTCCTTGTAGCCAATGCTGGCAAAGCCCACGATGGGGGGCACGTAGTTGAAGGCGTTGAAGAAGCTGTAGGGCGCGAGGTTGGTCGCGCCCGTGGCGCTTTGCGTGGAGATCCAGCCGATGGGGCGCGGCCCCACGATGGCGTTGAACGGGTCGTGCGGCAGGCCGTGGCCCTGGCGGGGTTCGTAGCTGTGGAAGGTGCGTGGGGGCTGTGGAGTGGTCATGGGGCTCGGCAGGGTGGGGCGAACAGGCCGACACCTTAGCGGCAGTCGCGGCGCGCTGCAGTCATCAGGATATCTGGTTGCTCACTTTTTCATAGCTGTCCGGGCATATGGTTCTAGCGCACAGGGGCAACAGGAGGCAGATATCGGCCTACAGAGCTCCCGTATACCCTGGTTAAGGCTCAGCACGGCGTGGTCATGCCGTAACGCCCGGCAGCCTCGGTAGCACGCACCGCACGGGGCTACGGGACCACGGCTGCCGGCTGCTGCTGCCCCAGAAACCGCCCCGGCGGCTGCCCCACCGACTTGCGCACCATGGCGCTGAAGGCGCTCGCGCTGTAGCCCAGCTCGGCGGCGATCTGGCCCATGGGCATGCGGCCGGCGGCCAGCGACACGGCCTTGGCCAGGATCACCTGCTGGCGCCATTGGGTGAAGGTGCTGCCCAGCTCGGAGCGGAACAGGCGTGCCACCGTGCGGGGGCTGGCGCCCGTGTCCTGCGCCCAGTCGGCCAGGGTGTCGTGGCGCGTGGGGTCGGCCAGCACGGCCTCGCACAGGTGGCGCAAGCGCTTGTCCTGGGGCAGGTCCACGCCCAGCTTCACGGCAGCGGCGCGGGCCAGTTCGTCGCGCACCAGGGCGCTCAGGTGCTGCTCGCGTCGCAGGTCGGCGGGGCTGATCGCGGCGCCGCCGTCGGGTGCGGTAGGCATCTCGCGCACCAGGGCGCGCAGCAGGTCGGACACCTCCAGCACGCGGCACTGGCGCCATGCGTCTTCCTGGTCGCGCGGCACGCCGGGGCCGCAGCGCCCCCGGGGCTGGTGAAAGTACAGCGTGCGCAGATCGGCGTCTTCGACCATGGTCACGGCGTGTTCCACACCGGGCGGAATCCACAGCGCGCGCGAGGGCGGCACGATGTAGGTGCCGTGGTTCACCGTGAGCCTGATCACGCCCGTGGTCGATATTGCCACCTGCGCCCAGGGGTGGCTGTGGGGCATCACCTGCGTGTCGGCGGCCAGCCAGCGCAGCTTGGCGCGCACCGGGCGGGCGGCGGTGGGCACAAAAAGCTCGGGCGTGAGCGAGTCCACGTACGACATCCCGCGCGGCTTGCCGGCCTGGGCGCGAGGCACGACCTCGGCGGCGAAGTGTTCCACCACCGGTTCGGTAGGGGTGGGGGGCCTGGTGGGTGGGTTTGGCATGTTTGCGATAGAAATTGGCCGTCTATCGTAAACCTGCCGAGGGCATGCTGCCTAAGATCCAACCCATGACTGCTTCCACCTCCGGCGCTACCGCCACCACTGCCAACCCCGTCCCCCTGCGGCAGGACGCCCGCACCATTGGCCTCATCGGCTTGGCCCACGGCAGCTCGCACTTCTTTCACATGCTGCTGCCGCCGCTGTTTCCGTGGCTGATCGGGGAGTTCGGCTTCAGCTATTCCGAGCTGGGCCTGCTGGTGTCGGTGTTCTTCGTGATCTCGGGCGTGGGCCAGGCGCTGTCGGGTTTCCTGGTGGACCGTGTGGGCGCGCGGCCGGTGATGTTTTTTGCGCTGTCCAGCTTTGCCGCGGCGGGGCTGGCGGCGGGCACGGCGCAGGGCTACACGGGCCTGCTGCTCGCGGCGGCTTTGGCCGGGCTGGGCAATGCGCCGTTCCACCCGGTGGACTTCACCATTTTGAACAAGCGCGTGTCGCCCCAGCGCCTCGGGCATGGCTTCTCGGTGCACGGCATCAGCGGCAACCTGGGCTGGGCGACGGCGCCGGTGTTCATGGCGGGCATTGCCACTGCCACGGGCTCGTGGCGCACGGCCTGCCTGTGCGGCGCGCTGCTGGCCCTCACGGTGCTGGCCATCATGGTGTGGAACCGCGATGCCATTGACGACCGCCAGGGAGCCTGGGCCCACCAGGCCAAGGGCGGCGCCGCGGCGGCGCAGCCCGAGCACCCCATGGCCTTCCTCAGGCTGCCCTCGGTGTGGCTGTGTTTCTCGTTCTTCTTCTGGAGCACCTGCGCACTCAGCGCCATCCAGAGCTTTGCCAGCCCGGCGCTGCAGTCCATGTACGGCCTGCCGCTGAGCGTGACGGCCATGGTGGTCACGGGCTACATGCTGTGTGGCGCGGCGGGCATGCTGGTGGGCGGCTTTCTGGTGGGGCGTGTGCAGCGGCTGGAGAAGATCATCTCCGTGTGCCTGCTGGGCTCGGCCGCGCTGCTGGTGGTGGTGGCCTCGGGGCTGCTGCCCGGCATGGCGGCGCTGGTGGTGGCCTCGGTGGCGGGGCTGGGCACGGGCCTGGCGGGCCCCTCGCGCGACATGCTGATCAAGCGCGCCGCGCCCCCCGGTGCCACGGGCCGCGTGTATGGCACGGTGTACTCGGGGCTGGACCTGGGCTTTTGCCTGGCGGCACCGGTGTTTGGCGCCATGCTGGACCACGGCATGACGGCGGGCATCTTCTACGGCTCGGCCGTGACGCTGGGCCTGAGCGTGGTATCGGCGGCGCTCGTGGGGGTGGGCGTGGCAGCGCGGGCGGCACGGCCCGTGCCTGCAGCGGCCTGAAGGGTCCACGGGGCGGGGGCTCTGTACGGCGCCCAGCACGCCGCGCGGGCCTGTGTTGCAATCGCGGTCGGTGGCGCCGGGGCCCTGTTTGGCAGGGTTCGCAACGGCGCCCTTTGTTTTCAACACACTTCCAGGACACCGCCCATGACGAACCCGATGTACAACGCCAGCATCCCTGTCTTTCGCCAGATGCTGGGCTCGCTCCAGGACATCCTGGCCAAGACCGAGGCCCATGCCACGGCCCGCAAGATCGAGCCGGACGCATTGCTGCAGGCCCGCCTGTTCCCCGACATGTTTCCCATGGCCCGCCAGGTGCTGATCGCCTGCGACTTTGCCAAGGGCGTTGCCGCGCGCCTGGCCGGTGTGGAGGTGCCTTCGCTGCCCGACGCCGAGCGCCCCGGTTTTGCCGACCTGGCCGAGCGCATCCGCACGGTGCTGGCGTTCATCGAAGGCCTGCCGCAGGCAGCCTTTGCCGAGGCCGCCACGCGCCAGATCACCATCCAGCCCGGCACGCCGCGCGAAAAGCAGTTTGTGGGTGAACACTACCTGCTGCACTACGGCCTGCCCCAGTTCTTCTTCCACGTGAACGCGACCTACGCCATCGCCCGCCACAACGGCGTGGAACTGGGCAAGCGCGACTACATGGGCAAGATTTGATGCCGCTTGAGCGGCTCCGCGGTTGCTGAACCATCGTGGTTCGGCATCCATCCACCGGAACCGCTCACGCCCAAAGAGACCCACACCACGCCCCGTAGGAGGGGCCCCGTCAGCGCTTTCCATCGCCTGCCCGACGCCGCCCGCTCGATGAGTGCCACCACGGCCTGCGGGTGGCTCACCAGCGACATGTGGCTGGAGCGCACGGTGGCCACTGTGGCGCCGATGCCTTGCGCCATGGCGCGCTGTACCGTAGGCGGCAAGGCCCGGTCGTTCTCCGTGACGAGGTACCAACTGGGCTTGTGGCGCCAGGCCGCGGCACCCAGCTTGTCGCCAAATGCGCGGGCCGAGATCGGCTGCTGCACAGCCGCCAGCTGTGCGGCCCGGGCTGCGGGCACGTCGGCGGCCATGACATGCCGGTAGACCTCCGGATCGTCCAGCCAGACCAGCCCCTGCGCATCGGGCGCGAGCCCGTCCATGGGGGCTTGCAGCCTGGCGAGCAGGTCGGTGACCGATTCACCTGCGTCGGGCACCAGTGCAGAGAGATACACCAGGCCGCGGACGTTGTCGGCCATGCCGGCTTCGGTAATGACGGCGCCAGCCCATGAGTGGCCGACGAGAAGGGTGTCGCCCGTCTGCCGCGCCAGCACGCGGCGTGTGGCCGCCACATCCTCCGCGAGCGAGGTCAGCGGGTTCTGCACCGCCGTGACGTGGTAGCCCTTGCTCTGCAGCCGCTCTATTACGGGCCCCCAGCTCGATCCGTCGGCAAAAGCGCCATGCACCAGCACGATGTTGCGCACGCCAGGCACAGCGGGACCGGCCCAGGCGACTGACTGCGGCACTACACAACTGGTCGCCAGCATGACCAGCAGCGATGCAGGCCAGCGTTTGAGCCAGGATGCCCCCGGCATGGCTGATGCGCGCATCACGCCACCACCTTGGCCTCGGGGGCCCAGTCTGCCGGAAAAACCCCGGCGCGCAGGGCTGCGCCAAAGCCGAGCACAGCGTGCTCCACCAGGCGGTGCTGGGCAAAGGAATCCTGCGCAAGCATCTGGTCCAGTGCCTCGCGGTTCTCGCAGCGCGCCAGCACCAGGCCGCCTGTGCGGTCCTCCAGCGGACCCGCCACCAGGATGCGGCCAGCGCGAGTGTGTTCCACCAGCCAGTCGCGGTGGGTATCCAGGTGCGCGTGGACCTCTTCAACGGGGCGGATGTAGCGCAAGGTGACAAGGTAAAGCATGGGGTTCTCCTGTGGATTGAAAAAAATGGCTGTAGCGGTGCTGCGCTCAGTGCGCTGCGGAGGAATCTGGTGACAGCTCGGCCACGGCGGCGTAGGCCCCTCGCATGGACGTTTCCCGCGCCTCGGGGCCGCGGGAGAGGTTCTCGGCCCGGACCACCTGCACGTCGGTGATGCCGATGAACGCCAGGACGGCGCGCAGGTAGCGCTCCTGGAAATCCATGGGCGCCAGCGCGCCGCTCGAATACAGGCCACCGCGGCTCGACGCAATGAACACCCGCTTGCCTGTGGCCAGGCCCACCGGACCCTGCGCGGTGTACTGGAACGTGCGACCCGGCTGCACCACACGGTCGATCCACGCCTTCAGCTGGCTGGCCACTGAGAAGTTGTACATCGGGGCGCCGATGACGAGGATGTCGCTGGCCAGCAGTTCGGCCACAAGCGTTTGCGAACGCGCGTGTTCGGCGACCGTGGCCGCCTGCGCGGGTGGCGTGATGGGCCGAAAGCCCGCAGCGATGGCGCCGTCCAGGTGTGGTATGGCTTCCGCGACGAGATCGCGGTAGGTCACGGTCGCTGTGGGGTGCTGACGCAGCAGCCCGGCCACGATGGCCTGGCTGAGTGCGCGGGACGCGGAGCTGTCGGCGAGGATGCTGGAGTCGAGATGGAGAATCTGCATGGAATGCCTGGTTGTGAAGAGGTCGTCGAAAAGCGGTGGCGCGGGGCCCGGAACGGCCGGCCGCGTGAGCGCGGTGTCCAGGCCCCAAGCATCCGCAAACGCGCCGCACCTGTCCAAGACGGAATGTGGGACAGTTCAGACCTGAAAGGACTGAACCCGCCATGTTTGAACTGCGCCAGCTGCGTTACTTCATTGCCGTCGCCGAAACCGAAAACGTGGGCCGTGCGGCGGAGCTGCTGCACATCTCGCAGTCGCCGCTGAGCCGGCAGATCCAGCAACTGGAAGCGCAGCTGGGTGTGCAGCTGTTCGAGCGCAGCAAGAAGCGCCTCCACCTCACGCAGGAGGGACGCGACTTTCTGGTCGAGGCGCGCGTGCTGATGGCCAACGCCCAGCGTGTGGAGGCTTTCGGTCGCCGCCTCGGCGCCGGGGGGGCGGGGCATCTGGCGGTGGGCTACGTGGAAGGGGCGATGCAGGCCAACGTGCTGGGCCCTGCGCTGCGCCGGTTCCGGCGCGCGCACCCCGGGGTGGCGCTGTCTCTGCAGGGGCTGGGCTCGGGCGTGCAGTTCGAGCGCCTGCACCAGCACACGCTGGACCTTGGGTTGACCTACCGGGCCCCGCCCGAGGCATCCGGGCTGCACAGCGCCCAGGTGGTGGATGAACCCCTGGTTCTGGCCCTGCCTCCGGACGACCCGCTGCGCAAGGTGCGGCACCTGCAGCCCGCGCAGCTGCACGAGCGCCCCTGGATTGCCGTGGCCCGCCAGCCCGTGGATACCATCCGTCCCGCGCTGCTGGCGGGCTGCCAGCGCGCCGGGTTCACACCCGACATCGTGTACGAAACCTCAGACCCGCAGTCCGCGCTGCAACTGGTGGGGGCCGGCCTGGGACTGGCCGTAGTGCAGGCCAGCCTGGGTACCGCCCATGCACCTCGGGACGTGCTCTTGCGCGAGCTGCCGTGGCTGGACTTGCGCGTGAGCGTGCATCTGGTGTGGCGCGCGGATGACCCCCGGCCCTGGGTAGCGCAGTTCCGCCAAGCCGTGGCGAAGGCGGCTTCTTCTGCGTAGCCCCAGGAAAGAGGGCTTACACAGCACACGCGGTGGCGCAGCGCCATATACATCTGCAATGTCTCTCAGTAGCATCTTCTCCGTGTGCTGCCGACAGAAGTTCCAACACCGAAAAGATCGCCCCCTCGGCATCGTCTGCGGGTCGGCCCGAAGCCGGCATTTCCCCGGCGCCCCTACGATGTGCCCGTACGCACGTTGCTTTTTCTTTTTTACTCGCCCGTACCATGCCTCACACCCTGCGATATCCCCCCGGTAGCCCGCTCCGTGCCCGCCTGGTTGCCCGGCGGCTGGCGCTGGCCCTGCCTTTATGTGCCAGCCTTTGGGGCTGCGCGGGTGCTGCGCCGCCTGCGCCGGTGCAAGGACTCGCAACGCCCGAGGCGGCGCCCCAAGCAAGCACATGCCCTGCGGAGCTTGCGCAATTGGCGCGCTGCCTGGCGGGCCGGGACAGTGCTGGCGCCTACTACCTGATCGCCCTGCCGCAGCAGTGGAACGGCCACCTGGTGCTGCACGCCCACGGTGGCCCGGCACTCGGCGCGCCGAAGATGGAGCGGTCGGTGGAGGACCTGGAGCGCTGGGCCATCATGGTCCGCGCGGGGTACGCCTGGGCGGGCAGCACCTTCCGCCAGGGCGGTGTGGAGGTGCGTGCCGCGGCCGAGGACACCGAGCGGCTGCGCCAGATCTTCGTGCGCCACGTCGCCCAGCCGCAGCGCACCATCCTGCACGGCCAGTCCTGGGGCGCCAGCGTGGCGGCCAAGGGGGCCGAGATGTTCCAGACCACGGCCGATGGCAAGCGCCCCTACGACGCCGTGCTGCTTACCAGCGGCGTGCTGGCGGGCGGAACGCGCTCTTACGACTTTCGCACCGACTTGCGCGTGGTCTACCAGTACCTGTGCAACAACCACCCCCGGCCCACCGAGGTGCAGTATCCGCTGAACATCGGCCTGCCTGCCGATGCGGCGATGACTCAGGCGGACCTGGCCGCACGCGTGAACGAATGCCTGGCGCTGAACAAGCCGGTGGCCGAGCGCACGCCCGAGCAGCAGCGCAAAGTCAAAACCATCGTGGATGTGATCCGCATCCCGGCCAGCTCCATCCAGGGCCACATGAACTGGGCCACCTTCCACTTCCGCGACGTGGTGCAGCACCGCACGGGCGGCGCCAGTCCGTTTGGCAACCGGGGGGTGTCGTACCGGGGCTCGCCCGACGACGCAGCTCTGAACGCCGCCGTGCTGCGCTACCGTGCAGACCCTGCCGCTGTGGCCAGCTTTGCGCAGGACACCGACCTGACCGGCCGCATCCCCGTGCCCGTGCTCACCGTGAAAGGCGTGGACGACCCCACGGCCTTTGTCGAGCTGGACGCAGCCTTCCGGGCCACCATGGCGCAAGGCGGCAGCGCGGCGCGCCTGGTGCAGACCTTCACCCAGCACAACACCCACAGCTACCTGAGCGACCCCACCTACCCCACGCTCATGACCGCGCTGCTGCGCTGGGTGGAAGCGGGCGACAAGCCCACGCCCGAGGGCATTGCGCAGCAGTGCGCAGGCATGGAGGCCACGTTCGGCAAGGGCTGCGCCTTCCTGCCTGGCTATGTGCCGGCGGCGCTGAACACCCGCGTGGCCGATCGCGAGCGGCCGTAGATTGTTTTCTCTTGCGGTTCCCGCCGCGCCATGAAAAAGGCCCCGCAGAGCGGGGCCTTTTTCATTTGCCGCTGCAGCACAGGGCCGCAGCAGCGGTGGGGCCGGACTCAGGCCGCCACGGCCTTGAGGGCTTCGTTCAGCGTCTTGCTGGGGCGCATCACGGCGTCCAGCTTGGCCACGTCGGGCAGGTAGTAGCCGCCGATGTCGGCGGGTGCACCCTGCACGGCAGCCAGCTCGGCCACGATGGTCTGCTCGTTGTCTGCCAGTTGCTTGGCCAGTGGGGCGAACAGTTGGGCCAGTTCGGCATCGGCCGTTTGCGTGGCCAGCTCTTGCGCCCAGTACAGGGCCAGGTAGAACTGGCTGCCACGGTTGTCCAGCTGGCCGGTCTTGGGCGAGGGGTTCTTGTTGTTGTCCAGCAGCTTGCCTGTGGCGGCGTCCAGCGTCTGTGCCAGGATCTTGGCCTTGCCGTTGCCGGTCTTCAGGCCCAGGTCTTCCAGCGACACGGCCAGCGCCAGGAACTCACCCAGCGAATCCCAGCGCAGGTGGTTTTCTTCCACCAGCTGCTGCACGTGCTTAGGGGCCGAGCCGCCTGCACCGGTTTCATACATGCCGCCACCGGCCATCAGCGGCACGATGGACAGCATCTTGGCCGAGGTGCCCAGTTCCATGATGGGGAACAGGTCGGTCAGGTAGTCACGCAGGATGTTGCCGGTGGCGCTGATGGTGTCCAGGCCACGGATCACGCGCTCCAGCGTGTAGCGCATCGCACGCACCTGGCTCATGATCTGGATGTCCAGGCCGGTGGTGTTGTGCTCGTGCAGGTACATCTTGACCTTGGTGATCAGCTGCGCTTCGTGCGGACGGTACGAGTCGAGCCAGAACACCACGGGCATGCCGGAGTTACGGGCGCGGTTCACGGCCAGCTTCACCCAGTCGCGGATCGCGGCGTCCTTCACCTGGCACATGCGCCAGATGTCGCCTTGCTCCACGTTCTGGCTCAGCAGCACTTCGCCGGTGGCCAGGTCGGTGATGTTGGCCACGCCGTCTTCGGGGATCTCGAAGGTCTTGTCGTGGCTGCCGTATTCCTCGGCTTGCTGCGCCATCAGGCCCACGTTGGGCACCGTGCCCATGGTCTTGGGGTCGAACGCGCCGTGCCACTTGCAGAAGTTGATGATCTCCTGGTAGATGCGGGCGAAGGTCGATTCGGGCATCACGGCCTTCACGTCCTTCAGGCGGCCGTTGGCGTCCCACATCTTGCCGCCGTTGCGGATCATGGCGGGCATGGAGGCGTCCACGATGATGTCGTTGGGCGAGTGGAAGTTGGTGATGCCCTTGGCCGAGTCGACCATGGCCAGCTCGGGACGGTGCTCGTGGCAGGCGTGCAGGTCACGCTTGATCTCGTCGCGCTGGCTTTGCGGCAGGGTCTCGATCTTGGTGTACAGGTCCACCATGCCGTTGTTCACGTTCACGCCCAGCTCTTCAAAGGTCTTGGCGTGTTTGGCGAACGCGTCCTTGTAGAAGATGCGCACGCAGTGGCCGAACACGATGGGGTGGGACACCTTCATCATCGTGGCCTTCACGTGCAGCGAGAACATCACGCCGGTCTTGCGCGCGTCTTCGATTTCCTTCTCGTAGAACTCCAGCAGCGCCTTCTTGCTCATGAACATGCTGTCGATCACTTCGCGGTCGAGCAGGCTGACTTTGGGCTTCAAGACGATGGCCTTGCCGCTCTTGGTGATCAGCTCCATCTTCACGTCACGGGCGCGGTCCAGCGTCATGGACTTTTCGCCGTGGTAGAAGTCGCCGGCGTGCATGTGCGACACATGCGAACGCGAGGCCTGGCTCCACTCGGCCATGCTGTGCGGGTTCTTGCGGGCGTATTCCTTCACGGCCTTGGGCGCACGGCGGTCGGAGTTGCCTTCGCGCAGCACGGGGTTCACGGCCGAGCCGGTGCACTTGCTGTAGCGGGCCTTGATTTCCTTTTCCTTGTCGTCCTTGGGCTGGTCCGGGTAGTCGGGCAGGGCGTAGCCCTTGGCCTGCAGCTCGGCGATGGCTGCCTTGAGCTGCGACACGGACGCGGAGATGTTGGGCAGCTTGATGATGTTGGCATCGGGCTGCAGCGTCTTCTTGCCCAGCTCGGCCAGGTTGTTGGGCACGCGCTGTTCTTCGGTCAGGTAGTCGGAGAACTCACCCAGGATGCGCGCTGCCACCGAGATGTCGCTCTCCAGCACGTTGATGCCTGCCGGTGCCGCGAACGTGCGAATGATGGGCAGGAAGGAAGCCGTGGCCAGACGGGGTGCTTCGTCGGTCAGGGTGTAGATGATGGAAGGTTGCTGGGTCGTCATGGCTTGTCTCACGAAACAGAGTAGGTAGATGCCCCCGGCTGCGTCGCAGCGGGGCCAAACGCGGATGCTCTCTGATTCTCCTTGCTCGGGGCTGTCACTGCCCGCTGTTTTTGCAATCGAATCTCACAATGCAAAATTATCATAAGCCCAGGGCACTTTTTTTCACCAAATAGGTGGTAATCACCCTGCGGCCTTCTGCAGTTTGACCCCGTTGGCGCTCGCGCGCCACCCCTGGCAGACCCTATGAACTCCCCCCAGGAACCGCCACCACCCGGCCAGGCAGGACGGCAAACTGCGTCCAGTGCGCGGGCAGGGTGTCGGGCGCCGTGCCGGTGAAAGCCCCGAAGGCGGGCAGGATCAACTGCCCGTCGCCCCAGCCAAAGCAAGGCGCCCGCAGCGTATCGCGCGCCGGGCCGCGCAGCCGCAGCGTGGGGTGCAGATGCCCGGCGAGCACCGTGTGGCCTGCCACAGCCTGAGGGTGGTGACAGGCCAGCACCGGCGCATCGGCACAGGGCAACCAGGGCTCGTTGACCAGCGCCACTGCCAGCGCGGCCGGCGGGTCGCCCGCATGCAGGTCATGGTTGCCGCGCACCAGGGTCATCGCCACACGGGCATGGCGCTGGCGCCAGGGCAGCAGCTGCTGCCACAGCGCATCGGCCGCGCCGCTGCGCGCGTGCAGGAAGTCCCCCAAGAACACCAGGTGATCGGCGCCGGTGGCAGCGAGCACCGCGTCCAGCCGCGCCAGGTTGTCGGCCGTGGTGCCGTGGGGCACCGGCTGGCCCGCGCGGCGGAAAGTGGCCGCCTTGCCGAAATGCACATCCGCCACCAGCACCATGTGCGCGGCGGGCCACCACAGGGCGCGCTGGGGCAGCAGTTGCAGTGCGGTGCCGCAGGGCAGGGTAATGGCGTGCGCACCGATGGGGGGCGTAGGGACAGCCCGCGTGCCGAGGGCTGCAGTGTGAAGAGGGAGCGTGGTCATCGTCCTCAGAATCCGTGGCGTCTGCGGGTGCGGCGGGGGGTGTCCCCGCCCGCTGCACGGCGCGCGCGTTGTGTGCGGGCGTCGGATCTATCGGGCAGATCCCACGCCATATCTGTGGACTGCACCGCGTGCTGCGCCAGGTGGGTGCCCGTGGTCGCGTCGGCCGCCTGCTCCAGCGCCTGCACCATGCGCGCCAGACGGTCGGCCAGGGTCTCGGTGCTCAGGCGCTCGCGAAAGCGTTCCACCATCAGCGGCAGGGCAAACGGGGTGGGGCGCTCCAGGGCGTGAATGGACAGGGTCTGCGCCTGCATGCCGCGCAGCGTGCGGGCCAGCCGGTCCATGTCCAGCTCGTTCGTCAGCAGCTCGGCGCGTGCCTGGGCCAGCAGCAGGTTGTCGGGGTCGTACTGCGCAAACACGTCGTAGTACAGCGACGACGAGGCCTGCAGCTGGCGGCTGCTGCGCTGCTCGCCCGGGTGGCTCTGAAAGATCAGGCCCGCGATGCGCGCGATCTCGCGAAAGCGCCTGCGCGCCATCTCGGTGGCGTTCAGGCTGGCCAGCACTTCGTCTTCGAGCCCGCGACCGATGGTGGTGTGCGTGCCTTCGCCAATCAGCCGCGGAAGCAGCGTGGCCCAGTCCACCGGCTTGGCCGACAGCAGCTCCAGCCCGTAGTCATTGACCGCGATGGAGAAGGTGTTGGGCACCTGCTGCGACGCGCGCCAGCCCAGCAGCCCGGCCAGGCCCAGGTGCACCAGGCGCCCCGCCAGCGGGTACAGGTACAGGTGCCAGCCCTCGCGCGTGTGCAGGGTTTCGGCCACCAGGCGGCCCGGGGTGGGCAGGGCCGACCAGGCCTGCTGCAGCTCCAGCAGCGGCCGGACGCAGCGCATCTCGGGCGTGGTGAATTCGCCGTGCTCGGCCTGCGCCAGCTGTTCCAGCATCGCATCGGCCAGCGTGTTCGACAGCGGCATGCGCCCGCCGCTCCAGCGCGGCAGCGCAGCGCTGCCCTTGGGGGCGATGCGCACATAGGCCGTCATCTGCTGCGTGCGCACCAGCTCCAGCAGCCGGCCTGCAAACATGAACACATCACCCTTGCGCAGCCGGGCAATGAAGCTCTCTTCCACCGAACCCAGACGCCCGCCGCTCACAAACTGCACCTGCATGCTGGCATCGCTCACGATGGTGCCGATGTTGCTGCGGTGGCGGCGCGCCAGGCGCGCATCGGGCACGCGCCACACACCCTCGTCGTCGGGCACCACGCGGTGAAAATCCGGGTAGGTGGCCAGCGATGCGCCGCCCTGGCGCACGAACTGCAGCGCCCACTGCCAGTCGTTGTCGGCCAATGCAGCATAGGCCGGTGCGCGCCGCACTTCGGCCAGCAGCGCATCGGGCACAAAGCCGCCGCCCAGCGCCACGGTGACCAGGTGCTGCACCAGCACGTCAAGCGGCGCATGCGGCGTGTGCCGGTCTTCAATGCGGCCCTGCGCCAGTGCGTGGCGCGCAGCGGCTGCCTCCACCAGCTCCAGGCTGTGCGTGGGCACCAGCGTGATGCTGGAGCTGCGCCCCGGCGCATGGCCCGAGCGGCCTGCACGCTGCACCAGCCGCGCCACGCCCTTGGCCGAACCGATTTGCAGCACCTGCTCCACCGGCAAAAAGTCCACGCCCAGGTCCAGGCTCGATGTGCACACCACGGCCTTGAGCTGCCCGGCCTTCAGGCCTTGCTCGACCCAGTCGCGCACCTCATGCCCCAGCGACCCATGGTGCAGCGCAATGGCGCCCGCCCAGTCGGGCCGCGCCTCCAGCAGCGCCTGGTACCAGCGCTCTGCTTGCGACCGGGTGTTGGTGAACACCAAGGTGGACGCCGCCGCTTCGATCGACTGCACCACCTGCGGCAACAGGCTCAGCCCCATGTGGCCCGCCCACGCAAAGCGGTCGGCACGCGCGGGTAGCATCACCTGCACCTCCAGCCGCTTGTCGATGCGACCCTGCACCAGCACGGCAGGCGGTGGCAGTGGCGCACCCGCCGCGCTGGGCACGGGCTGCGGCAGCAAGGTGTGCAGGGCCTCCTCCAGGTTGCCCAGCGTGGCCGACATGCCCCACACCTGCAGCGCCGGGTTCCAGCCCGACAGGCGCGCCAGCGCCAGCTGCACCTGCACGCCGCGCTTGTTGCCCACCAGTTCGTGCCATTCGTCCACCACCACCAGGCGTACGCTGGCCAAGCGCTCACGCGCATCGGCGCGGGCCAGCAGCAGCGACACGCTTTCGGGCGTGGTCACCAGCAGCGTGGGCAGACGGCGGTCTTGCGCAGCGCGTTCGCCGCTGGCGGTGTCGCCGGTGCGCAGGCCGCTGGTCCAGGTGGGGGCCAGTTCGGGCAGCGGTGCCTGCAGGGCGCGCAGCGAATCGGCAGCGAGTGCACGCATGGGCGTGATCCACAGCACGGTGAGCGGTGGAGCCGCAGCGCGGCGCGTGCGCAAGGCGGTGCGGGCGTTGGGGACTTTGGGGGCTTCTTCGGGTGGTGGTGCAGCATCTGCCTGCACCAGATGCTGCAGCGCGCCCAGCCACACCGCATAGGTCTTGCCCGCGCCCGTGGTGGCATGCAGCAGGCCCGAGCGGCCCTCGCCCATCGCGCGCCACACGTCTTGCTGGAAGCCGAAGGGCTGCCACCCGCGCGCCGCCATCCAGGCGGCTGCGGCACTAATTGCCACCGGGGGCAGGGGCTTGCGCGGGCGGCGTTTCGTGCTCATATGGCCGCGTCCTGCCCCGGCAGCAATGCCATCAGCGTTTGCAAGGTATCGGCCTCGGCCACGGGTTTGTCTTGCCGCCAGCGCAGCATGCGCGGAAAGCGCACCGCAATGCCGCTCTTGTGGCGCGGGCTGCGCGCAATGCCTTCGAAGCCCAGCTCAAACACCAGCGTCGCGTCCACGCTGCGCACGGGCCCAAAGCTCTCGCGCGTGGTCTTGCGGATGATGGCGTCCACCTGCGCAATCTCGGCATCCGTGAGGCCCGAATAGGCCTTGGCAAACGGCACCAGTTGCCGCTCCGGGTCGCCCTGCGGTCCGGTCCACACGGCAAAGGTGTAGTCGGTGTAGAGGCTGGCGCGGCGGCCATGGCCGCGCTGGGCGTAGATGAGCACCGCATCCACGCTCATGGGGTCGATCTTCCACTTCCACCATACGCCCACCTCCTTGGTTCGGCCCACGCCATAGTGGGCGCTGCGGTGCTTGAGCATGAAGCCCTCGGTGCCCATGCTGCGTGCGGCCTCGCGCTGGCGTGCCAGGTCTTGCCAGTCGGCGCCATGCAGCAACTCGCTCAGGTGCAGGGCCTGGTGCGGTGCGGGTGCGATGGTGGTGTCATCAGGCTGTTGCAGCGTGGCCTCCAGCAGCGTGCGGCGGGCCTGCTGCGGCTCTTGGCGCAGGTCCTGCCCGGCGTGTTCGAGCAGGTCGTAGGCCATCAGCACCACGGGCAGCTCGCGCAGCAGCCTGGGGGTCAGCGTCTTGCGGCCCAGGCGCTTTTGCAAATCTGCAAAGGGGCGGGGTTGGGGCTCGCCCGGCAGCCACACCAGGATCTCGCCATCGACCACCGTGCCATCGGCCAGCTGCGCCATCGCGGCCTCGGCCAGTTCGGGGAAGCGGTCAGTCACCAGCTCCTCCCCGCGCGACCAGATCCACACCGCGCCCGCACGCCGCACGATCTGCGCGCGGATGCCGTCCCACTTCCATTCCACCAGCCAGTCGCCGGGCGTGCCCAGCAGTGCGGGCATCTCAGCCACGGGCTGGTTGAACGGGTGGGCCAGGAAGAACGGGTAGGGCTGGCCCGCATCGGCAGCATCCTGCGTACCGGCATCGTCGTCCACCGGCGCGATCAGCGCCTGGTAGTCGCTGGCCTGCGGCTGCCGGCCGATCTGCGTGTAGCCCATCAGCCGGTGCGCGATGCGTTTGGGGTCCAGCGCGCTCACCGTGGCCAGCGCGTGCGTCACCTGCAGGCGCGACACCCCCACGCGGAAGTTGCCGGTGATGAGCTTGAAGTACACAAAGCGCTGCTCAGGTGCCAGCCTGTCCCATTGCGTGCGCAGACGGGTATCGGCCTCATCGGGCGGCAGGGTGCGCAGGGGCAGCAGCTGGGCCATCCATTCGGCCAGTGTCAGTTCGGTGGGCTGGGCAGGCGGGGGTAGCAGCAGCGCCAACGTTTCGGCCAGGTCACCCACGGCCTGGTAGCTTTCTTCAAACAGCCACTCGGGCAGGCCTGCGGCCTCTTGCGCCAGCGCTTTCAGGCGCTTGGTGGGCACCATCTGGCGGGGTTTGCCGCCTGCGAGAAAGTACGTGGCCCAGGCTGCATCGGCGGGCGGTGCCACGCGCAGGTAAGCCACCAGTGCCGCGAGTTTGGCCGACTGCGCGGTGGTAGCGTCGAGCGCCTGGAAAAGCTGGGCAAAGGCCTTCATGCGGCTGCCTCAGGTGTGGGTGTGCTGCCTGGCACCTCAAGCGCCGCCCCTGCATCGTCCTCGTTGTCATCGGCGCCGTATTCGGTGGCGAACACCTGGGCGTGCAGCCCTTGCTCGCACAGCCAGCGCACCATCACGGCCGTGCTGCCGTGTGTCACGATGACGCGCTCCGCGCCCGTGGCGCCAATGGCTTTTTGCAAGCTGGGCCAGTCGGCGTGGTCGCTCATCACAAAGCCCCGGTCCACCCCACGGCGCCGGCGTGCGCCGCGGACCAGCATCCACCCGCTGGCAAACGCGTCGGAAAAATCACCAAAGCGCTTGAGCCAAGGGGTGCCCGCTGCCGAGGGCGGCGCCAGCACCAGCGCGCGTTTCAGGTCGGCCTTGGTGAAGCCAGGGTCCGTCGCGCGCAGCGTGGGCGGCAGGTCCACGCCCGCCGCGCGATACACGGCGTTGAGCGGCTCCACCGCCCCATGCACCACGATGGGCCCGATGCTGGCATCCACCCCGTGCAGCAGCCGCTGCGCCTTGCCGAAGGCGTACGCATACAGCACGCTGGCCTTGCCCGCCGCTGCATTGGCAGCCCACCAGGCATTGATGTCGGCAAACAGCGCGGGCTGCGACGGCCAGCGGTAGATGGGCAGGCCAAAGGTCGATTCGGTGATGAAGGTGTGGCAGCGCACGGGCTCGAAGGGCGGGCAGGTGCCATCGTCTTCGAGCTTGTAGTCGCCCGAGGCTACCCACACCTGGCCACCTTGTTCGACGCGCACCTGGGCCGACCCCAGCACGTGCCCGGCCGGGTGCAGCGAAACGCGCACGCCATGGTGGTTGATGACCTCGCCGTAGGCCAGCGTCTGCAGCGCGATGTCCGCCCCCAGCCGGTTGCGCAGCGTGCCCGCGCTGTCGTGGTGTGCCAGGTAGTGGGCCGAACCCATGCGCGCATGGTCCGAATGCGCGTGCGTGATCACGGCCCGCTCCACCGGCCGCCAGGGGTCGATGTAGAAGTCGCCGGGTGGGCAGTACAGGCCTTCGGGGCGGTGGACGATCAATTCGTTGCAGGACATGCGTGTGGCATCGTAGGCGGCAAGGCAAAGCCGGTGGGGCTGCCCGGGTTTGCCCGGTGGGGTGTTGCAGGCACTTTTGACGTCCAATCTGCAGCAAGCGCCGGTGTTTTATGTCTCATTTGCTATCAATAATGAAGCATATTGAGCTGTTGGGCCGTGCCGCTGAAGGCGCGTCCTTGCCCATCATCCCGCCATCGGTTGCGCCGTCTGCAGGACTGCGCCGCGTTCTGCGCATGGTCGGCTGTCTTTACGGCAGAAAACCACGCCCGTACGATGGCGGTCGCCTGCGGCCCAGACCCGCAGCCAGGGACTCATCCATGCGCTTGTATCCGTCGTATCGGTCGCTTTTTGTCGTGCTCTACGGCCCGGTTTTGGGCCTCGTGGCCGCATCAGCCGCTGCCCAGGCCCCTTCGGGCGCCGCGCCGCGCACCAACGCCTTCAACGACCCCTTCGTCCAGGTCACCCGGGCCATCCCGCAATGCCCCGTTCCCGAAGGGCCTCTGTACACCGAGGCCGAGGTGCGCGAACTGGCGCATGTGCGCTCTCAGCATGGCGGCAGCTGCCACCGCGTGGGGCGCTGTCGCCTGCCCAACTCCTACCTGTACGACGCCGAGATCATCCCGCGCGTGCAGCGCTACATCCAGCAGGACGGCCGCTTTGACGACACCAGCGTGTGGGTGCTGGGCGAGCGGCGGCTGGTGACGCTCAAGGGCTGCGTGCAGTCGCAAGCGCAGTCTGATGCGCTGGAGAAGGCTGTGTGGCTGGTAGACGATGTAATGGGGGTGATCAACCTGCTGCAGGTGGGTACGGATGCGGCGGCGGCGCGGTACCCGTTGGCTGTGCCGCAAAAGCCGTGACATGCTGGGCCAGTTGGCTGTGCCTATCCCAGGTGCAGTGATTGCGCAATGGTCCTGGCGTCAACGATGAATCGCCAGCACCACACTAGCGTGCCAGGCGCTTTGGCTGGCGCGCGTCCTGCTGCATATTGCCGGTTTGTCATGCTTCATTCTTCACGGAGGACTTTTCATGCCATTCAAGTTCTCATTGCCGGTGGCAGCCACCCTGGCCCTGGCAGTTGTTGCATCTCCTGCCGTGTTGGCCAAGCCGTTCAAGTGGTCCGGTTCCAGCGACATCCAGACCATGGACATCCACTCGCAGAACAGCGCTCTGGGCAACGGCATCCATGCGGCGGTGTACGAGTCGCTGGTCATGTTCAACAGCCGCACGCTCAGGGTGGAGCCGCTGCTGGCCACGTCGTGGCAGCAGGTCAGCCCCACGCAGATGCGCTTCAAGCTGCGCCAGGGCGTGAAGTTCAGTGATGGCTCTGCCATGACGGCGGACGACGTCGTGTATTCACTGCAGCGTGCGATGAGCAAGACCTCCACCTACGCCATCTACACCCAGGGCATAGACCGCATTGCCAAGGTGGATGGCGAGACCATCGACATCTTTCTGAAGAACCCCAACCCGGTGCTGCTCAACCAGCTGACCGAGCTGCGCGTGATGAGCAAGGCCTGGGCCGAGAAAAACAACGCGGTGGAGCCCAAGGACATCAAGGCCAAGGACGAGACCTATTCGCACCGCAACGCCATGGGGACAGGCCCGTTCGTGCTCAAGGAATGGGTGCCCGACCAGAAGATTATGTTCGCTGCCAATCCGGGCTGGTGGAACGCAGGCAAGGTAGAGGGCAACGTGACTGAGATCACCTATCTGCCCATTAAGTCCGAGGCCACGCGCATTGCCGCGTTGCTGTCCGGCGAGGTGGACATGGTGCGTGACACCAGTATCCAGGACCTGGCGCGGATCAAGGCCAACCCCAATCTCAAGGTCATGGAGATGGTGGAGAACCGCACCGTGTACCTGGCCATGGACCAGTTCCGCGACGAACTGGCGGGCAGCAACATCAAGGGCAAGAATCCGCTGAAAGACCTGCGCGTGCGCAGGGCGCTGTACCAGGCCATCGACGGCGCAACACTGCAGCGCGTAACCATGCGCGGCATGTCCAAACCCACCGGTGCCATGGTGTCGCCCCTGGTCAACGGCTGGACCGAGGCGGTTGACAAACGTCTGCCCTATGACCCCAATGCCGCCAAAGAACTGCTGACGCAAGCCGGCTACAGCGATGGCTTTGAGGTGGACTTTGCCTGCAGCAACAACGCCATCGTGCAGGACGAGCAACTGTGCCAGGCGATCGCTGCCATGTGGTCGCGCATCGGCATCAAGGCCAAGCTGCGCACCATGCCCGCTGTGAGCTACTACCCCATGGCCCAGCGGCACGAGGCCAGCATCGCGCTGCTGAGCTGGGGCGTGCCGACGTTTGATGCGCTGTACACGCTGCAATCGCTCACCCGCACCAAAACCACCGGGGGCGATGGCAACTACAACCTGGGCCGCTACAGCAACGAGCGTATGGACTACGTCGTGGACCGCGTGAAGACCGAGACCGACCTGCCCGTACGCAACCGGCTGCTCACCGAAGGCCTGCAGCTGCAGAACGACACCGTGGCCCATATTCCCCTGCACAACCAGATGCTGGCCTGGGCCATGAAGAAAAACGTGGAACTGGTGCAGCGGCCGGACAACCGCATCGACTGGCGGTTGATCAAGGTGAACTGACGGGCTGGGGGGCGAAAGGCCGTCCGTTGATGGACGACCTTTCGCGGTGCGCTCACGCTGGCAGGCCCAGACGCAGCACGCTGTTTTCGCTGCCGACGTACAGGCTGTTGGCATCGGGGCCGGGGCCGATGAATTTCACCAGGTTCAGGCTGGCGGGCAAGGAGCCCAGGCGCACGCCGCCGGGAGTCGGATCGGCCTGCCCGGCCACCAGCTCCAAGCCCTTGGCAACGGTCCAGCGGTAAACGGCGCAGGCGTTGGAGATGATGAACACCTCGCCGGGCCGATCAGGCAGGGTGCAGAGCTGGTGGTAGTGCATCGAATACGCATCGGTTCCACTTACCGGGGGCAGAGCAAAGGACTGGCGCGTAGCGCCTTCCAGGCGCACCAGTTCGGGCACATGGCGCTGCACGCTCTTGCGGTCCGCGGTCAGCACGGGCCGGTTGCACAGCACCCACGACACGGGCGAGCTGCCACCCTCGAAGGCGAGGTCCGTCACGTCCATGTGCCAGGGGCGTTGATCTAGCAGGGGGTAGTTGTCCGGTGAGTGGATGAGTTGCGGGTCGCCCACCACCACCTGCACCTGCCCCGCAGCGCTGATGGTGCCGATCAGCGAGACGCCGGAGTTTTTGAAGGGCATCCAACTAAGCGGAATTGGGCGGACCCGCGTGGCAAACCACAGCAGGCCGGTTGTGTCGGCCCGCAGCGCGGACAAGCCCAGGTCGTTGGACGGGCTCATGCTGTCCAGGAGACTGCTCTTGGCCCAAGGCTCCCAGGCCGTGCCGGCCCCGCCCTTGGGTGCGCGGAGCAGTGTCTTGGTGTCCTGGTCGTAGGTCACGAGGTAACCATATGCGCTGGACAACAGCCGAAAGCTGGAAGGGTAGGTGACAGACATCGAAGTCACCTGGCCTGCCGGTGTGACCGTGCGCAGTGGCGTAGGGACCGACTGCGGCGGCGTACCGGGCAATGGGATCTGAGCCCCCACTGCCACATACAGCGGGCCCGATGCTTCCGAGGTGGCGTGGGCACCCCGCTCAAAGTCAAATCGCGCCCCGTCGCCACTGCTGTCCGCGTGTCCGCGTTGGTCGGCCAGGCCGACCCAAGGCTGCGGCACAGCGATCGGTGTTTTCACCCTGTCCAGCACCAAGAGTACGCCGGGGCTCTCGAGGGAGGATTGGTCCAGAGGGCCCCGCCACGCATGCGCCACCAAGTGTCCGGTGAGGGGGTTGGACACCGCCGCATCCACCCGCCCTGGCAGGTGCCAGACGTCCGTGCGCGTGCCATCCAGCGCGTAGTGGGCCATCGTGTTGAACGCAGCGTCAAAGCCCCAGTACATGTCGATGCTGCCTTTGACGGGCGCGAAGGGTTCGGCGTGGGCCACACTTCTCCAGTTGTTCGGCAGGACTTCCCAGAAGTATTGGCCTGACGAGGCCCTCGCCAGTTCCGCCCATTGCACGCGGTTGTTCTGAAAATCATCGGTAAACCTGCGCACTGCCCCAGTTGGGGATGCGATCAAGCGGCTGTTATTGGGCACCGGCAGCAAGGAAACCACGGTTCCATCGGGGGCCAAAGTTCGCAGCGTGTAGTTGGCGGCGCCAGCATCGCGGTCCAGAAAGTACACCAGCCCATCGCCCGCCAGCAGCGGGTTCCCGAACCAGAGGATCTGCGCCGCAGGGCCTTTGCCATCCTGCATGTTGGTGGCGTTGGGTTGGCCTGCCAGCGTCACCAGCGTTTCATTGTCGAAGAACGAAACTACAGCGCTGGAATCGCCCACCACAGCATGGGCGATCACGTACCGGTCTTGCGCATCAAAGACCCCGAGATTCACGGGCACCTTTTGGTTGAACGCAAAGTACGACAGCGTACCTTCTGGGGTGATCCTTCCTACTTTTTGTTCACGGCCGTACCTGCCAACGAACCAAAGATCGCCCTTGCTGTTGAAGGCATGCCCCGCCATCACTGGGGGCAAACGTGCATCGGTCAACGCGCCAGACAGAAAACCTGAGCCGCCCAATGCGCCCGCCATCAAACTGAGCGAGGCTGGACCCGGTGCGGGACCGGGTGCTGGGGCTGGCGCAGGGGCGCCCTCTCCCACGCCACCGCCGCAGGCCGACAAACCAGAGGCCGTCATCCACAGTGCAAAGTGGCGGCGAGTCAGGGCAGAGGACACCTTCTCGGTCGAAGTGCGCATGGACAGTCTTGTGAAAGTTGATAAATCACTGCTTATAAAACACCGGTGTAGCAAATGTGGAGGTTGTTACCAGGAGTTGCAGTGATGCGCGTGCCAGCCGTGAGCGCCGAGCACTGCGGGCACGCAGAGTGCGCGGGCGTTAGCGCGGAGGCTGCAGCATGATGATCGCCATGCCCGCCAGCGCGACCAGTACGCCCGCCGTATCCCAGACGGTGGGCCGAATGCCATCGACTATCCACAGCCAGGCCAGCGCCGCGCCGATATAGACCCCGCCATAGGCCGCATACACGCGCCCCGCGCCTGCGGTGTCATGCAGCGTGAGCAGCCACGCGAACAGGGCGAGACTCAGCGCTGCAGGGAGCAGCAGCCACATCGGCTTGCCCTGTTTGAGCCACAGCCAGGGCAGGTAGCAACCCACGATTTCAGCCAGTGCGGTGGCGAGGAAGAGCAGCAAGGTCTTCATCATTGTTCGGGGCAGCGAATGGCGGTGGATGGTGGTGCCTCTGGGCTGGTTGCCAGCCACTGGCGCAGCGCCAGTTCGCCCTTGGCGGTGAAGTGCACGACGCGTGAGCCCTGTGCCCGGTGCGCCCATCCGCCGTCGAACAGGCGCTGCAGCAATGCAGCGCCCAGCGCGCCGCCCAGGTGGTGGCGGCGCTCGCTCCAGTCCAGGCAAGGGCGGCACAGCATGCGCCGCTGTTGCGCCAGTGCCGTGGTGTCAATGTCCACCTGGGCAAACCACTGCGCGCCTGCGGGCGTCACCGCTGCACCCTGGGGCGTGGCGTGCAGCAGCCCCTGACGCACCAGGGCTTCGTAGAACTGCACGCCCACTTCGCCAGCCAGGTGGTCGTAGCACATGCGCGCGCGGCGCAACGCGGGCTCGCGCGGGCTGGAGCGCAGGCGCACGGCACCGGCGCGAAACGCCACGTTCATCAGTGATTCCAGCAAGTGCGCCACATCGCGGTCCGCCAGCCGGAAGTAGCGGTGCCTGCCCTGGCTTTCCACCGCGACCAGGCCGGTATCCAGCAGCTTGGCGAGGTGCGCGCTGATGGTCTGCTTGGTCACACCTGCGATGTCGGCCAGCTCGGTGGCCGTGAGCGCGCGGTCCGCCATCAGGGCGGTGAGGACTTCGGCGCGTGCGCTGTCGCCGATGAGCGCGGCAATGCGCGCGATGTGGGGGCCGTCTTTCATGGTTCGATCTTGGGCGAACCATCAAGGGCCGTCAACCGCCTATCGTGAAGCCCTTGTCCACCAGCCTTTCCAGAGCTTCATGATCACCTGCTTCATCCGCTACGAAATCGATCCCTTTCAGCGCGAGGCGTTTGCCGAATACGCGCGCCGCTGGGGCCAGATCATTCCCCGCTGCGGCGGCCACCTGCTGGGCTACTTTCTGCCGCACGAGGGCAGCAACTACGAGGCCTGGGGCCTGATCGGCTTTGAGTCCCTGGCTGCCTACGAGGCCTACCGTGCGCGGCTGCGCGCAGACCCGGAAGGCCGTGCGAACTTTGCACTGGCGCAGGACGGACACTTCATCCTGAGGGAGGAGCGCACCTTCACCCTGGCCGTGGAAGGCACGCTGGGCCTGCCCGCACGGTGACGCAGCCGCCTGAGCCCGGACATGGCGCTCCACCTCCTTGCGGAGGCCGACGGGAGTGAGTGTGAAAATGATCAGAACTGCGAGGCTCTGTCATTTCGCGACGTGGTACGTGCTGGCGGGCATGGATGTGACCACATCTGAAAGATGTTGCCCGCAGGACTCAGGGCCATGGGCAAGTTGGGTGTTCTGAAGTCATCTCAGACCCATCGGGAGGAAGCGATCTGCCGTGCGAGTGACCACCAGATAGCCGGGAATACTCTTGGCACGGGCTAAACGCACCCTCTCCATAAAGGCTGCAGCCCTGTGCCAGCCGTCGTAGAGAACGATATCGCTGAGCTGCTGCGATGGATTGTCCGAAACCAGTGTTGCGGCGCAGAGGAGATATCCCTTGCTCGCCCCTTCCCCTGGGTCATGGATCAGCCGCTGAATATGGGCGGCTGATTCGCTGTCGTCCTGCGCCGTACCGGCTTGCCAGGATTCGACGGATCTCCCGTCTGCAAGAACGAGATTTCCGATATCGACCGCGTTCATTTCAACCTCAAAGACAGCCTGCGGTTCGCGCAACAGTATTCGCGCTATGTACGGTGATCTGGACAGGAGTGCGAATTCTGTGCACATCATGGGATTTGTGGTGTCAACCTGGATTTTTCCTGCCAGCCGACCTTGGGCCTCGTGCTCTCCCCAACGAGCTAGCGCATTCGTGAGCGTTTGCCGTGACTTGATTTGCATGCATGTCTTCTTATGTCATCACCGACCCCATTGACGGGATGAGTCGGGTGGATGGATGGCCCTTGAGATCGCGGAATTTGTTTGTTGTAGTGGCGCGAAACTGGCTGAGGCTTGGTGGGTGAACTGCCGACGGTAGTTTGCCTCAGCGTCTGCCAGTGCGATGCAGGCGAGGGGTTCGCACATGCGACGTTGTCCGAACCAAGATACCTGTCTCACGGCCTTCGACTTCACCGCCTCATCACCTTCAACGGGGAGGGGAAAATCCCGCTCGACGGGACAACAGTCACTGTCCCTTTGTTGCCGTCGTTTCAGCCGCTGCTGCTGGAGGCCCCAGAGGCTTCGAGCCCGCCCGCACCGTCATGTGTTGGCGGCACTATCGACGGGGAGTCTATGCCTTGACCGCAATCAACTCCATGCAGACGCGGTAGCGCTGACTGATGCCATAGCGCACGGGTTGGAAGCCCGACTCGGTGAGAAGTGCATAGAGTCTGTCACGGTCAAAATTGTGATAGTGCTCAATTTCTCCCCAGTAAGGGTTCGCGTTGTTTGCATCCAGCGCTTTCCAGACCGGCGACCCCATGTTGGGCAACGAAATTAGCAGGACTCCGCCAGGGTGAAGGAGCCGGTGGGCTGCGTGCAGACCGACCTTGGGAAATGGCATGTGTTCCAGCACGTCCGCCATGCTGATCACACTGGCTGGGTGGGACAACTGGAATTCGGCAACGTCCTGGCAGTGTGCGGCTACACCCCATTTGCGCAACTCGTGCACGGATTGCGATCGCAGGTCCAGGCCCACTGGCTCGAAACCATATTCTTGTGCCGTCAACAGCAGCGACGCATTGCCAAAGCCCACATCCAGCCAGGTGCCGTGGGTCTGGTAGGTAAGGACCTTTTCGATCATTTGTGCGGACACATAGCGTTGCCGCTCCAAGTCGTAGCCCACCACCTGCGACTCATTCGTGCCACGAAAAACGATATTCAGTGCTGCATCGGAGTAGTAGCCGCTACGGAACACGTGCCGGCAAGCCGAGCACTGACGCCAGTGCATGGTGCGGGAGAGCTCGGGGCTATAACGCGGATGGTGGGAGCAATCAGCACTGCACAGTGACCCGAATGCTTTGCTTTCGCACAGCGGACAGGCCAGGTAGTCGATCAGTTCACCCGTCATGGCTGCCGTCGGAGGCGTGGCAGGGCGGTATGTCGTCTGCACCGGCACTGCGGGGATGTTGTACTTGATCATCCGGCCATTCTAGGTGCCAGGTGTCGCCATCGCCCAATGCGGCTACAGCGCAAAGATCTTGCCCGGGTTTAGGATGTTCTTCGGGTCCAGCGCCCGCTTGATGGCGCGCATCATGTCCACCGCGCCGGTGCCGGTTTCGTCCAGCAAAAAGCCCATCTTGTGGATGCCCACGCCATGTTCACCGGTGCACGTTCCGCCCATGGAGAGTGCCCTGGCAACCAGGGTGTGGTTCATGGCCTCGGCCTTCGTGCGTTCTTCGGCGCTGTTCGGGTCGATGAGGTAGCCGAAGTGGAAGTTGCCGTCGCCCACGTGGCCGACGAGGAAGTAGGGGATGCCGCTGGCTTCCACCTCGTCCACCGATTCGAGCAGGCAGTCGGCCAGGCGGCTGATAGGCACGCAGGTGTCGGTGCTGATGGCGCGGCAGCCGGGGCGGCTTTGCACGGCGGCGAAGTAGGCGTTGTGCCGCGCGGTCCACAGGCGCGTGCGCTCTTCGGGAGTGCTGGCCCATTCAAAAGCCTGGCCACCGAATTCGCTGGCAATGTCTTGCACCATCTCGGCCTGTTCCTTCACGCTGGCTGGTGAGCCGTGGAACTCCATCAGCAGCATGGGTTCCTCGCGCAGGGTCAGCTTGCTGTGTGCGTTCACCATGCGCACCGTGTGGTGGTCGATGAGTTCCACGCGCGCAATCGGAACGCCGATCTGGATGGTCTGGATGGTGGTGCGCACAGCCGCTTCGATGCTGGGGAAGGAGCAGATGGCTGCGCTCACTGCTTCGGGCAGCGGGTACAGGCGCACGGTGATCTCGGTCATGATGCCCAGCGTGCCCTCGCTGCCCACCATCAGGCGCGTGAGGTCGTAGCCCGCGCTGCTTTTCTTGGCACGCGTGCCGGTCTGGATGACTTCGCCGCTGGCGGTCACCACCTCCAGCGCCAGCACGTTTTCGCGCATGGTGCCGTAGCGCACGGCGTTGGTGCCGCTGGCGCGCGTGGCGCTCATGCCGCCGATGCTGGCGTCGGCGCCGGGGTCGATGGGGAAGAACAGGCCGGTGTCCTTGATGGCTTCGTTCAGTGCCTTGCGTGTGATACCGGGTTGCACGGTCACCGTGAGGTCTTCGGCGTTGATGCTGAGCACCTGGTTCATGCGGCTCACGTCAATGCTGATGCCGCCCTGCACGGCCAGCAGGTGGCCTTCGAGCGACGAACCCGCGCCGTAGGGGATCACGGGCACTTCGTACTGGCTGGCCAGCTTCACCGCATCGGCCACGTCCTGCGTGCTTTCGGCAAACACCACGGCGCTGGGCGGTGGGGCCTGCAGCGAGCCTTCGTCGCGCCCATGCTGTTCGCGCACGGCCTGGGCCAGCGAGCACTGCGCGCCAAAGCGGGCCTGCAGCGCATCGATGAGGGCTTGTGGTACGTCGCGCAGTTGGATTTCGGGCAGCAGGTGGGCAGCAGCGGTGGGTGCGTTCATGGTGTGTGTCTCCGGTGGGTGCGGTCAGTGAGAAGCATTCTAGGTTCGGCCCCGTGGCTGGTCCCTGGGTGATCCACCTTGGGCCCGGGTGGGGATGCGGGTATTCACGGGCTTGCTGGTCAGCGGGGGTGTAAATACATTACGTTCGAAATGTATATTGTGAAAGCGCCATGAACCACCGTGTTTCCCCCAAGGCCGGGACGCGCCGCACCCATGCCGAGCGCAGCGCCGCCACCCGCCAGCACCTGATCGCCACGGCCATCGACGTGATCCAGCACCGCAGCCTGGAGGAGATGTCCATCCACGAGCTGGCCAAGTCGGCGGGCATGACCTCGGGCGCGGTGCAGCACCACTTCGAGTCGAAGGCAGTGCTGATGATGAATGTGCTGAGCGAGCTGATCGAGTCCACCGTGCGCTCGGGCGAACTCTGGCCCAGCGCGGAACTGCCAGCGCGCGAACGGGCGGCGAAGTTTGTGCAGGCGGTGTGGCGCCTGGTCTATGCGCAGCCGCGTTTCATCGTGGCCTGGAACATCTACCTGGGCTGCCGCAATCAGCCCGAGGTGCTGGGCCATATTGCCGAGCTGCGCCAGAGCGTGCAGGCGCGCATGCACGAAGGCTTTTTTGAAACCTTCCCCGAGCTGGCGGCGGAGCCCGACCGCGACGGCCTGCTGGGCCTGGTGCTGTCGTCGCTGCGCGGGCTGGGGCTGCTGCAGCTGTTTGCGCCCGCCCAGCCCACCGCGCCTGATGCCGCACAGCAGGCGCAACTGGCCTGCCTGGCCGACTGGATTGCCGCCCGGTGCGAAGCGGCTGCGCCATCAACGGCCGCCGCTGTGTCCACCAAGGCACGCACACGCCGTCGCTGACCCCTTTTGTCTGCCTGCTTGTCGTGCGGCATCTCCCGCCTGCACGCCACGCATCGCGGACATCCATCGAAGAAAACATTACCAGGAGACAAACCATGACCTCAGCTTTTACGCGCGTTCCAAGCATGGTCGCGCTGGCCGCACTCGCCTGCCTGGCCGGTCGCGCCCAGGCGCAGCAGCCTGCTGCCTACCCGGTCAAACCCATCCAGCTCATCGCCCAGCAGCCGCCCGGCAGTGGCTCGGACGCCATGACGCGGGTGTGGGCCGACTGCGCCGCGCGCGAACTGGGTCAGCCCGTCGTGGTGCAGAACAAGCCCGGGGCCAACGGCATCCTGGCCGTCAACTACCTCAAGGCCCAGCCTGCAGATGGCTATAACCTGCTGAGCATCGGCATGTCGCAGATGACCATCACGCCCTACGTCTACAAACAGCAGCCCTACGATCCGCTGCGCGACTTTGACGGCGTGGCGGTGCTGGGCACGTCGCCGCTGGTGCTGGCAGTGCCCGCAGGGCAGGGCATTGCCAGCCTGGCGGATCTGCAGAAGCTGGCGCGGTCCACACCGGGCGGGGTCAACTTCGGGTCGCCGGGCAAGGGCAGCCCAGCGCACCTGCTGACCTCGGCGTTGATAGAAAAGCTGGGTGTGCCCGGCACCCATGTGCCTTTTGTGGGTGAGGGCGCGGGCCTCACCGCGCTCATGGGCCAGCAGATCCACGCGATGACGCTGGTGATTGGCACGGCAGCAGCACAGGTCAAGGCGGGCAAGCTGGTGCCGCTGGCGCTGTTTGGTGCGCAGCGCTCGCCGTTGCTGCCCGATGTGCCGACCATCGCCGAAGCCTTGCCCTCTGCCAGCGACCTGGCGCGGCCCGCGTGGATTGCCGTGGTGGCCAAGGCCGGCACGCCCCCCGAGTTGCTGAACCGGCTCAATGCGGTCACTGAGAAGTGTCGGGGTGGCGATTCGCAGTACAAGGCTCGCCTTGAAGCCATGAACGTCACGCTCACTGCCACCGCACCTGCCGATGCGCGCACCTGGGCGGCGCGTGATGCGGCCGTGTGGCGCCCGCTGATCGACAAGCTGGGCCTGGCCACGGAATGACGACGGGCACTGCAGAGCCTCAGGTCACGCTGGCCCACGGTGGGCAACTGCGCGGCCTGTGGGAGGAGGGCGTGCGTGTGTTCCGTGGCATGCCGTACGCGCAGGCGCCACGCGGCGCGCTGCGGTTTGCGGCGCCGTTGCCTGTTTCACCGTGGTCCGGCGTGCGCGATGCCACCGCGTTTGCGCCCATGGCACCGCAGCTGGCCCGCAGCGCGCGTGCCGATGCGCCCATGCTGGGGGGCGACGACTGCCTGGCGGTCAATGTGTGGGCGCCAACCGCCGAGCCAGGAGCCCACCTGCCCGTCATGGTCTGGGTGCATGGCGGAGGCTTCTTTCGCGGCGCGGCCAGCGAGCCGCTGTACGACGGGGCGTCGCTGGCGCGACGGGGCGTGGTGCTGGTGTCGGTGCAGTACCGTTTGGGCATTGACGGGTTTTTGCACTTCGAAGGCGAGGAGCACGCTGCGCCCGCCAATCGCGGCCTGCTGGACCTGCTGATGGCACTGCAGTGGGTGCGCGACCATATCCACGCCTGGGGCGGAGATGCGGGGCGCACCACGGTGTTCGGCCAGTCGGCCGGTGCCGGGGCCTTGGCCTGTCTGATGGGCATGCCCGCTTCGCGTGGGTTGTTCCAGCGCGCCATTCTGCAAAGCCCCAGCGTCGCCTGCCAGACCTTGCAGGAGGCCGCTGCGGCGCGCCATGCCGTGGCCGTGCTGGCGGGTGTGGAGTCCACCCTGGCTGCACTGGGCGCGGCGCAGCAGGCTGCTGTGCTGCACGCCGTACACCGGCTGGCCTCCGAGCCTGCCCTGCGGCAACAACACGGGCTGGGCGGACGCAACTTCTTTCCCTTGCGGCCCGTGGTGGATGGCCATGTGCTCACCGCACCGCCGTTGGAGGCGCTTGCGCAGCAGTGGGCGGCCCAGCCGCCCGACCTGCAGGTGCTGGTGGGCAGCAACGCGCAGGAGATGCGCCTGTACCACGTGCCCGGCGGTGCCATTGACCGGGTGACAGAGGCGCAGGTCCATGCCTTTGCGCAGGACGTGGGCTTGAATGCCTCCGCCGCACAGGCCCTGCGAAACATGCTGCCACCCGCGCAGCAAACGCCTGGCGAGTGGCTGTGCGCTCTGCAGTCCGACTACTACTACCGTGTGCCCGCGCAGCGCATTGCCGCGCTGGCCCACCGCTGGGCCCGCAGCGCCCATGGTTATGAATTCACCTGGCCCTCGCCGCAGTGGCGCGGGCGCTTGGGCGCAGCGCATGGGGTGGAGCTGCCGTTTGTGTTCGGCAATCTCCACACGCCCACAGGGCAGGAACTCACGGGGCCGACGCCGCCCGCTGTGCTGGCCGAGGCACTGCAGCAGCGCTGGGTAGCGTTTGCGCGGGATGGCAACCCTGGATGGGCGCCGTATGCCGGTGCGCAGCCACCGGTCCAGCATGTGAGCGAAACGCTGTTTTGTACGCCCCACACGCAGCCGGAGCGGTTTGCGCTGTGGGAGGGAGTTCTGTAGCGACCCTCTCTCAGGGCTCACCTGTCAGGGGTACCACAGCGGCCGTTGGCTCGCTACACTGAGCCAGCGCTTGCGCGCGACTGACCAACTACAGAGAGAGGGATTGCCATGGCTTCAGCCAGTGTGGGAGATTGCCTGTCGGGTGCCTGGGGCACCTTCAAGAAAAACGTCCTCACCCATGTGGTGTGCACCTTGCTGGTGATGGTGGTCGCCGGTATCAGCGCCGGCCTGCTGGCCGGGCCCATGGTGGTGGGCTACATGCGCATGATCGAGCGCGAGACGCGCGGCGAAGCGGTGCAGATCGGCGACGTCTTTCGGGGCTTTGATGACTTTGTGCCCGCCTTTGTGGCCGGGCTCATCAGTTCGCTGGTGGTGTCGTTGGGCTTCATGCTGTGTTTCATCCCCGGCTTGCTGGTCATGGCGCTGCCCCCGGTGGCACTGTTCCTCGTGGCGCGCGGCGAGCGCGATGGCGTCGCGGCTTTCAGCCAGGCCTGGACCATCGTGACCAAGAACCTGGGCTCGGCGTTCTTCTGCTCGCTGGTGCTGGGCATCGTGGGCTCGCTGGGTTTCCTGCTGTGCTGGGTGGGTGCGCTGCTGACGCTGCCGCTGTCCACCATCGGCTCCTACTACATGGCACGCCAGCTGGTGGGCGATGAGCCGGTGGCCCTTCCTCCTCTCTGACCCCGGCCCCGCAGTGGTGCCGGCGGGCAGCCCACCCGCCTGGCAGCCGCTGGGCGTAGGCGATCGGCGGCAGCGGCTGGCGTTGGGCCTGGGCTGGCCGCTGGCCATGGCGGCCACGCCCTGGTGGCTCGGTCAGGGCGGGCTGGGTCTGGGTTGCGGGTTTCTTGCGCTGACGGGCATACCCTGCCCGTTGTGCGGCGGCACGCACGCGTGTGCGGCCCTGGTCCAGGGCGATTGGGCGGCCGCCTGGGCGGCCAACCCGGGTGCGCTGGTGTTGCTGCTGTGGCTGTCGCTGCTGGCGGGCCAGGCGGTGGTCGAAGGCGCCCAGGGCCGCCGCCGCGTGGCGCGCTGGCCCTGGTGGCACCCAGCAGTGTTTGTCGTGTTGGGCAGCGGGTTGGTGCTGTCCTGGCTCTCGCGCCTGGCCGGGCTGGTGTAGCCGCTCGTTGGGTCCTTGGGTCCTGGTACTTACCTCTTCGTGAGGCGACCGCCTTCTATGGCCGTCTGAGTGCCCTGCGCAGCCGGTGGCCCGCCAACGCCAGTGCCTGCACCACATCCATGCACCAGCATCCCCTTGGGTCAGGTTAGCGCAGCCCCACGCATCGTTGCGGGGCAGACTGCCCCATGGTGCACAGCCTCCGTGCGCCAGACTGGTGCATTCAGCTTGTATACCAGTTGGCACGGAACCTGCGATACCGCAGGCAATGACCACCGCCACCGAGATCAGCAACCGCATCATCGAAGCCGTAATGGCGCAAAAGCTCGCGCCCGGCTCCCGCCTGGGCGAGCAGCAGCTGGCCATGCTGTTCGACTGCAGCCGCACCATCGTGCGCGAGGCGCTCACGCGGCTGGCCACGCGGGGCATCGTCACCGTCAGCGCTCGGCGGGGCTGGTATGTGATCGAGCCGTCGCAGGACGAAGCGCGCGAGGCCTTCGAGGCGCGCCGCGTGATCGAGCTGGGCCTGCTGCATCAGCTCAAGGTGGTGGACAAGACGGCGCTGCGCCAGCTCAAGAGCCACCTGCAACGCGAAAAGGCCGCGCTGGCGGGCACCGATGTGGGCATGCGCAGCTTCTTGCTGGGGGACTTCCATGTGTGCCTGGCCGAATGCCTGGGCAACAGCCTGCTGGCCGACACGCTGCGCGACTTCACGGCGCGCACCACACTCATCGCCATGCTCTACCAGTCATCGCACGATGCGGCGCAGAGCTGTGCCGACCATGTGCGCATCGTCGAGGCGCTGGAAGCGGGAGACATTGCCGGCGCCGAGGCACTCATGTCCGAGCACATCGGCACCGTGCAGTCGGCCCTGCGCCTGCAGGCCAGCAGCGACCCGCTGGCCGGGCTGCGCGACGCGCTGGCACCGGTGCGCAAGAGCCCCGCACCAACCACCGCACCAGCCCGCGCGCGCAAGCCCCGCGCCGCCACCAGTTCCATCCCCCCAGCGTCTGACCCAGACGCACCTGCCGACGCATCCACCTACCTAGGAGCCCTGCTATGACCACCGTCCGCACCGTCACTTCGTCCACCCGCCGCCTGACCCTTGGCGTGCTTGCCGCCACCGGCCTCGCAGCGGCCCTGATGGCACCTGCCGCCCACGCGCAGAACGCGCTGGACAACATCCTCAAGGCCAAGGAAATCAAGATCGCCATTCCCACCGACTACCCGCCCTACGGCTTTGTCGGCACGGACCTCAAACCCCAGGGGCTGGACGTGGAGATGGCCAACTACATCGGCACCAAGCTGGGCGTCAAGGTCGAGCTGATTCCCGTGACCAGCGCCAACCGCATCCCGTACCTGCAAACGCAGAAGGCCGACCTCGTGATCTCCACGCTGGGCAAGAACCCCGAGCGCGAGAAAGTGATCGACTTCACTGCGGCCTACGCACCGTTCTTCCAGGCCGTGTTTGCGAGCAAGAGCCTGAACATCAAGAGCTTTGCCGACCTGGCGGGCAAGACGGTGGCCGTGACGCGCGGCGCCATGGAAGACCAGGAGCTGGCCAAAGTCGCGCCTCCCGGCGTGGATGTGAAGCGCTTTGAAGACCACGCCGCCAGCATTGCGGCCTTTGTGTCGGGCCAGACGCAGGCCATTGCGACCAGCGCATCGACGGCGGGCACCATCATGGTCAAGAACCCCAACCTGGCCACCGAATACAAGCTGCTCCTCAAGGACAGCCCGAACTTCATCGGTGTGGCCAAAGGCGAAGACAAGCTGCGCCTGCGCGTGAACGAAATCATTGCCGAGGCCCGCAAGTCGGGCGACATCGACAAGCTGTCCAACAAGTGGCTGGGTCGTCCTGCGGGTGACCTGCCCCTGTGATGCGGCGCACAGGATGAATTGCTGAAACCCAAGGGCCTGCGGCGCGACAAGCGGCGCAGGGCACAAGCATGCTGATTGCGCTCGATTTTTCTGCCGTCTTCGCGTCGTGGCCGTTGCTGGTGCGTGGCGTGGTCTGGACCATAGCCCTCACCATCGTGGGCACCGTGCTGGGCCTGCTGCTGGGCACGGTCTGCGCCTGGGCGCGTGCGCGCAATCTGGGCCACCGGCCCACTGCGTTGCGCTGGGCCGTGGCCAGCTATGTGGAGCTGGTGCGCAACACGCCTTTCATCGTGCAGCTGTTCTTCCTGTTCTTCGGCCTGCCCGCGCTGGGGCTCAAGCTCTCGCCCGAGTTCGCGTCGGTGCTGGCCATGGTGATCAACCTGGGCGCGTATTCCGCCGAAATCATCCGCGCAGGCATCGAGGCCACGCCACGCGGCCAGATCGAAGCCGCGCACAGCCTGGCGCTGACGCCGGGCCAGACCTTCCGCCGTGTGGTGCTGCCGCCGGCGCTGCAAAAGGTATGGCCCGCCATGGTCAGCCAGATCATCATCGTGATGCTGGGGTCGGCCGTGTGCGGGCAGATCTCCACACCCGAACTGAGCTACGCCGCCAACCTCATCTCCAGCAACACCTTCCGCGCCTTCGAGGCCTTCATCCTGGCCACTGCCGTGTACCTGGTGCTGTCGATGTTGACTCGTCGTCTGCTGGTGTGGGTGGGGACCCGATTCTTGGTGGGGAGGTAAATCGAGATGGTTGAATTTTCCCTGTGGGACATCCTGCGCAACCTGCTGCTGGCAGCGCGCTGGACGGTTTCCCTGTCCCTCATCGCCTTCATCGGTGGTGGCCTGGTGGGCGTGGTGCTGCTGGTACTGCGCCTGTCCAAAGTGCGTGGCGTGGATCGCGCCGTGGGCGCTTATGTGCAGGTGTTCCAGGGCACGCCGCTGCTGATGCAGCTGTTCCTGGCCTACTTCGGCATTGCGCTGTTCGGTATCAAGACCTCGCCGTGGACGGCCGCTGCGGTGGCGCTCACGCTCTACACCAGTGCCTACCTCACAGAGATCTGGCGCGGCTGTGTGGCCTCCATCCCCAAGGGGCAGTGGGAGGCGGCGCAGAGCCTGGCGCTCAACTTCGGCGAACAGCTGCGCCATGTGGTGCTGCCGCAGGCGCTGCGCATCGCGGTGCCGCCCACGGTGGGCTTTCTGGTGCAGGTGATCAAGGGCACGGCACTGGCTTCGGTCATCGGCTTTGTGGAGCTGACCAAGGCGGGCAGCATGATCTCCAACGCCACCTACAAGCCCTTCCTCGTCTACGCCTGCGTAGCGCTGCTGTATTTTGTTTTGTGCTTCCCGGTGAGCCTGGTGGCGCAGTCCCTTGAAAGGAAACTCCATGGCCATCGCCGCTGAAGCCTCCGCAACCAAACCCACCCCTGCGCACGACGGCATCGTGGTGGGTGAGCCGCCCATTGTGGACATCACTGCGCTGCGCAAGTCCTATGGCAGCAACGAAGTGCTCAAGGGCATTGACCTGAAAGTGCAGCGCGGCGAGGTCATCGCCATCATCGGCAAGAGTGGCTCGGGCAAGAGCACGTTGCTGCGCTGCGTGAATGGGCTGGAGGAGTTCCAGGAAGGCGCCCTCAGCGTCAACGGCCAGAAGCTGCTGCACGACAGCCCCGCCGCCATGCGCGCGCTGCGCCAGCAGGTGGGCATGATCTTCCAGAGCTTCAATCTGTTTCCGCACCTCTCTGTGGGCCGCAACATCATGCTGGCGCCCACGCTGGTGAAGGCGCGCGATGCCAAAACCGCCGAGGCCCAGGCGCGCCAGCTTTTGGCGCGCGTGGGGTTGGGCGAAAAGTTTGACGCCATGCCCGACCAGCTCTCGGGCGGGCAGCAACAGCGCGTGGCCATTGCGCGCGCACTGGCCATGGAGCCGCAGGTGCTCCTGTGCGACGAGATCACCTCGGCGCTGGACCCTGAACTGGTGGGTGAGGTGCTGCGCGTGGTCGAATCGCTGGCGCAAGAAGGCATGACGCTGATGATGGTCACGCACGAAATGGCGTTCGCCCGCAAGGTGAGCGACCGTGTGATCTTCATGCACCAGGGGCGGGTGCATGAGCAGGGCACGCCTGCCCAGCTGTTTGGAAGTCCACAGACGCCTGAGCTGCAGCAGTTTTTGTCCTCGCTGCACGACTGACCTGACCGACTGCGCAAAAATCCCGCCCGTGGTCTGGAGGCTCCAGTACGGGCGGGCGCGGGAACGATGGGCGGCTATGTCAAACCATGGGGCTGATAGGTTTGAGTACCCAAGCCGCAACTTGGAGGCTGGGTGTCAGGACAGCAAGCCTTTCTCGAACTCGGTGGGCGAGAGGGTGCCGTTGTGGTCAGCGTCCAGTTCCTTGAATCGTTGGCTGATCGCAGGCAATTGGGCGGCTTCCTTCTCGCTGAGCTTGCCGTCCTTGTCAGTGTCTGCGCGCTGGAATGCGGTGGTAGCCGCCTTGGAAGGATTGCCCGTGCCTGGGCCGTACGAATAGGGGACCTCTGACGGAGAGGCGGTTTTTCCAGGTGAGGCGGTCTGTGCCTGCAAGGCACCCACACCACCCAGAGAGAGGGCGGCGAAGAGCATCACGCTGCGTGTGTCGAACGAGTAGTGGCGTCGTTGCAGTGCTTTCATGGTGAGCCTGGCTCCTTTGAAGTTGAACAGGCTTGCATTGCACCGCAGCAAAGCGTGCCGCGCCAGCACTCTTGCCTGCTGTTGCCTCACTCTACATTTGCCAGCGCGGTGTAACGCGGCACGCCTGTTGTGTGTAGATGTCCGCACAGTTTGTAGCCAGACGCAATCGTCCCCTGGTGCGCATTCACACCCCACCTGCTCAGGCGCTTGGCCTGACCTGCAGGCCCGTGTACGTCCTACAAGCGGGGTCGGGGCGCGGCAAAACAATGCATCCAAGCATTTCGCTTGATCGCACGTTTTCCTGAAGGAGTTCTCCATGCAAAAGCAAACCGTCTTCGCCGCTCTGGCCGCATTGGCATGCACCGCTGCGCTGGCCCAGGCCCCCGCCAACAGCAATGCGCGCCCTCCGTCCGAGGTGAACCCTTCTGCATCCGGTGGTGCGGCGGCGTCCAAGGCACAAAACAAGGTGGACACGCGCAGCGCCAACAGCAGCGCCATGCCTGCCAACCCCGCAGCTGGCGACGGACGTGCGGCTCCGGTGGCCGAGATCAACCCCAGCGCTTCAGGCGGCAAGGCCGCAGCCAAGGCCGATGCACGCGTCAATGCGCGCCTGATGGACACCAACGGCGACGGCATGGTGTCGCGCCAGGAGTGGGACACCTACCACGCACATGCATGGGACACCATGAAGCCCACCAACGCTGGCGTATCCACAGCAGACATCGACAAGCTCAATCGCGCCCCCGCTGCGCATTGATCTCGTCGTACGCAGCGCCTTGATAGCGCTGCGCCGTCGCCCTGTGGCACACCATGTTGTGTGCCACAGGGCGTGGGTTCGCGTAGCGGGCATGCTGCGTGTGGTGGGCAGTCAGTGCTCAGGGCGCAGTGCGTAGGGGATTGGAGGCGAAACGCTTGCACCCGCGTGGCGGTGGCGGAGAATCCGGGCAGATTCACTGCGGTGGCTTGTGCCGCGCAGAAGCTGGCATCCATCCTCCCGTTTCTTCATCAAGGCTCCCCATGGGCAACCGACTCACAGAAATCGCAACCCGCACCGGCGACGCAGGCACCACCGGCCTGGGCAACAACCAGCGTGTCTCCAAGAACAGCTTGCGCATTCACGCCATGGGGGATGTGGATGAACTCAACTCGCACATCGGCCTGTTGCTGTGCGAGCCGCTGCCCGATGAAGTCCGCACCTTGCTGGTCGAGGTGCAGCACCAGTTGTTCAACCTGGGAGGCGAGCTGTCGATCCCGGGCTTCGAGCTGCTCAAGGCCGACGCCGTCTTGGCATTGGACGAAGCCCTGGCCCACCACAACGCCGCGCTGCCGCGCCTGCAGGAGTTCATCCTGCCCGCGGGCACCCGCGCCGCGTCACAGGCCCACGTGTGCCGGACCGTGGCCCGCCGCGCTGAACGCGCCGTGGTCGCCCTGGGCAACGAAGAGGCCCTGAACGACGCGCCACGCCAGTACCTCAACCGCCTCTCCGACCTGATGTTCGTGCTCGCCCGCGTGCTCAACCGCATGGATGGCGGTGATGACGTGTACTGGAAAAGCGAGCGCCTGGACCAGCAAAACGCTACAGAATAGATAGCTACCAGCGCATATTCTTCTAGCGCTCGGGGTCGATTTCATCAAAAACACCCCCCAGCCTTTGCCACGGGCGCGTCCCCAGGCCAAGACCGCCGCGTAAGGGCCGCCCCACCGCGCTGGCGGTGTCCCCCTTCCCGGATCGCGCTAGCGATGCGAGAGAAGGGGGAAGGCGCGAAGCGCCTCAGGGGGATGCACTTTATCTCGGTGCGAGGATCGCCATCGTCAGCCGCGACACACAGGTCAGCTCACCCGCTTCGTTGTGCAGATCGATGTGCCACACGTGCGTGGTGCGGCCGATGTGCACCGGCTTCGCCGTGCCGGTCACCCAGCCGCTGGTCGCAGAGCGCAGGTGGTTGGCGTTGATGTCCAGGCCCACGGCGCGATAGCCCTCGGGCAGGGCGTAGTAAGCGCCGGTGGAACCCATGGACTCGGCCAGCACCACGCTGACACCGCCGTGCAGCAGGCCAAAAGGCTGGATGGTGCGGTGGTCTACCGGCACGCGGGCGCGCAGAAAGTCGTCACCCACCTCGACAAACTCAATGCCCAGGTGCTCTACGGCGGTGTTGCGGTTGGCGGCCTTCAGCAGGGCCAGGTCGATGGGTTTTTTCCAGATGGGCATGGTGGTCACGGGGCAGGGCCAAGTCAGTGCAAGCCGCTGATTGTGCCAACGCCTGTGGTCCCGCCCTGTGCCGCAGGTGCCTAGGAGCCTGTCCGACTTGGAAGTCGTCGGCTGCAAATCGGCCGCAGCGGTCCATTTTTTACCGTCTTTTTGCCCCATAGCTGGGCTATGGGTCTGCAAATCCGGCAAAACTGTCCTCGCTGGGGCCGATTCTCGCTATCGACGCTCCAAGTCCGACAGGCTCCTAGCCTCAGCCCACAAACTTTCCGTTGGCGCCCATCACCCCCAGGTCCAGAAAACGCGAGCCCACATACGGCGCGCCGCTGGCGTAGTCGATGGACAGGCCGCCCAGGTCGTTGCTGCGGATGCCCGCGAGGGCGTTGCGCAGCTTGGCGCGGGTCAGGTCGCGGCCGGCGCGCTCCAGGCCCTCGGCCAGCACGCGGGCGTTCACATAGCCTTCAAAGCTGCGGGCCGAGAACTCCTGGTAGCCCAGCGCGCGCATGGCCTTCTGGTAGTCGCGCACCACGGCAAAGCTGGTGCGGGCCGCGTCGGGCAGCACCATCGATAGCGCAATGCCCGAGGCCTTGCCGCCCAGCTGACGCAGGTTGTCGCCCGACAGCGCCACGCTGGTGGCGGCCAGCGGCGTGCTGGGCGATACTTTCTTGAACTCGTTGACCAGCGTGGCGGTGATGTCGCCCGCCGTGCCCAGCAGCACTGCATTGGGCTTGGCAGCCACTGCCTTGCCCACCACGTCGGCCACCTGGGTGCCTTGGGCGTCGAGCTTGAAGGCTTTGGGTGCGGGCTGCTTGGCGGAGGCCATGGCCTTGGTCACATCGGCCAGAAACTCGCGGCCAAAGGCGGTGTCCTGGTACACGACAGCCAGTTCGGTGATGCCCATGGACACCAGCTTTTGCGCCAGGCGCTGGGCTTCGTCGGTGTAGCTGGCGCGCACGTGGAACACCGAGCGGTACTCGGCCTTGCGCAGCGAGGTGGCGCCGCTTTGCGGGGCCACGTAGGGGATCTGCGCCTCGTCCACCAACGGCAGGATGCGCTGGTTGTTGGCCGTGCCCATGCAGGAGATCAGCGACACCACGTTGGCATCGGCAATCAGCTTGCGCACGTTGTCTTCGGAGCGCGCGGCGTCATAGCCGTCGTCCATGGCCAGCAGCTTGATCTCGCGGCCGTGGATGCCCTTGGCGTTGGCCTGGGCCAAGCCTGCGTCCAGCCCCTGCTTGAGTTCCTTGCCCAGGCTGGCCAGGGCGCCGGTTGTTCCCAGCGAGCAGCCAATGGTCACGCTCTTGGCGTCCATGGGGTCTTGCACGCCCACGGCGCGTGACGAGGGGGCAAGCAGCAGGCCGGCGCTGGCGGCCACGAGGGATTGGGTGAACTGACGGCGTTGCATGGTCATCAAAAAACTCGCAGACAAAATGCCACCAGCCCCGCATGGGGGCTGGTGGGGGTGGACAGGGGGAGGTCGAAAGACCTAGGGTTAACCCTGATTTTATCTGTGCAGGCTGGCAATTGGCTGTCAAAGGTTCCGGCAGGGCCTGGGGCGCGCGCCGCGTCCCCTTGTGCCGAATTTGCCCTTTGTGGCCCTTGCGCCCTTATGCCGCGCTCGCCGGGCCCGCTGGCGCGCGCATGCTGCCCGTCTCCACATACCGCTGGTGCCACGACAAGGCCTCGTTCAGCAGGTGCGGCGTGTGCTGGCCCACGGCGCCCCGTTTGGCGCGGGCCACATAGTCGTGCAGGGCGGGGCGGAAGTCCGGATGCGCGCAGCGGTCGATGATGATTTCGGCGCGCTGTGTGGGCGAATGGCCGCGCAGGTCGGCCAGGCCTTGTTCGGTGACGAGGATCTGCACATCGTGCTCGGTGTGGTCCACATGCGAGGCCATGGGCACGATGCACGAGATGCTGCCGTTCTTGGCCAGCGACGGCGTCATGAAGATCGACAGGTAGGCATTGCGCGCAAAGTCGCCCGATCCGCCGATGCCGTTCATGATGGCCGAGCCCATCACATGCGTGGAGTTCACGTTGCCGTAGATGTCGGCCTCGATCATGCCGTTCATTGCGATCAGGCCCATGCGGCGGATCAGCTCGGGGTGGTTGCTGATCTCCTGCGGGCGCAGCACGATGCGCTGCTTGTAATAGTCGATGCGGTCGTTGAAGTCCTGCATGGCCGCAGGGCTCAGCGACAGCGCCGTGGCCGAGGCGCTGGCCAGCTTGCCCGAGCGCAGCATGTCCAGCATGCCGTCCTGAAGCACTTCGGTGTAGGCCGTGAGGTTGTCGAACGGGCCGTTGTTCAGCCCTGCCAGCACCGCGTTGGCGATGTTGCCCACGCCCGACTGCAGCGGCAGCAGGTCTGCGGGCAGGCGGCCCTTTTTCACCTCGTGCTGCAGGAAGTCGATGATGTGGCCCGCAATGCGGTTGGAGGTGTCGTCGGGTGCGGCGTACACGCTGTTGCGGTCGGGCTGGTTGGTCATCACCACGGCGATGACCTTGTTCGGGTCGCAGCGCAGGTAGGGCTCGCCAATGCGTTCGTCGGGCCGTGTCATGGGGATCGGCTTGCGGTGCGGCGGCCGGTCGGTGCCGTAGTAGATGTCGTGCATGCCCTCCAGCTGCGGGTTGTGCCAGGCATTCACTTCCAGGATGACCTTGTCGGCCTGGTCCAGCCAGGTCTTGTTGTTGCCCACCGAGGACGAGGGGATCAGCCGCCCGTCGGGCAACACGCCCGCCACCTCGACCACCGCCACATCCAGCTTGCCCAGAAAGCCGAACCACACAAACTGCGCCACGTGCGACAGGTGGATGTCCACGTACTGCATCTGCCCCGCATTGATCTGGCGGCGCACCGTGGGGTCGGACTGGTAGGGCAGGCGCATCTCGATGCCGTCCACCTGGGCCAGCGCGCCGTCCAATTCGGGTGCGGTGCTGGCGCCTGTCCACAGCCCGATCTTGAAGCCATGGCCCTGCGCGTTCAGGCTTTCGATGCGGCGCGCCAGCGCGCCGGGCACGGCCTTGGGGTAGCCCGCGCCAGTGAATCCGCTCATGCCCACATGGGCACCGGCAGGAATCAGGGCGGCCGCCTCATCGGCGGTCATGGTGCGGGAGAGAAAGTCGGGGTACAGCACCCGATCGGCCAGGGACATGAACAAACTCCGCAAAAAGAAAAAGGCCACCCGCCCGGTGAGCGGATGGCCCTGTGGACAAAACCCAGGATGCTAGCCTTCGTTCCTTACAAATTAAGGGTTAACCCTTACAAATGCGGTTCAGCCCGGCCACATCCACAGATTACGCAGCTTTGCGGTTGAGCAGCGCGTACAGCAGGATCGCCCCAAACGTGGCGGTGCCGATGCCGCCCAGCGCGAACTGGCCGAACTTGAGCGTGAAGTCGCCCGTGCCCAGGATGAGGGTGATGGCCGCCACGATGAGGTTCTTGTTCTGCGAAAAGTCCACCTTGTTGTCCACCCAGATCTTGGCGCCCGCCACCGCGATCAGGCCAAACACCACGATGGACACGCCGCCCATCACCGGCAGCGGAATGGTCTGGATCAGTGCGCCGAACTTGGGGGAAAAGCCCAGCACCAGCGCAAACACACCCGCCAGCAGGAACACGGCGGTGGAATAGATCTTGGTCGCCGCCATCACGCCGATGTTCTCGGCATAGGTGGTCACGCCCGTGCCGCCTGCGCTGCCACTGACCATGGTGGCAATGCCGTCACCGATGAACGCGCGGCCCATGTAGCGGTCCAGGTTCTGGCCGGTCATGGCCGTCACGGCCTTCACGTGGCCCAGGTTCTCGGCCACCAGGATGATGGCCACGGGCGCAATCAGCAGCATGGCATTGCCGCTGAACTGCGGGGCCGCAAAGTTCGGCAGGCCAAACCACGCAGCGTTGGCCAGTGCGGTCAGGTCCATCGGCTTGCCCAGGCCCAGGCCGTTGGTCAGTACTGCATAGATGATGCTGGCCACGATCAGCCCCACCAGGATCAACAGGCGCTGCACCATGCCGCGCGTGAGCACGGCCACCAGGCCCACGCTCACAAAGGTCACCACCTGCATCCAGCTGTCAAAGTTGCTGGCCGCCATGTTCTTGATGGGAATGCCCGCGAGGTTCAGCCCGATCACCGCCACCACCGAGCCCGTGACCACGGGCGGCATGAAGCGCTCGATCCAGCCCGTGCCAATCGCCTGCACCAGCACGCCGATGAGGGTGTAGACCAGGCCACACGCAATGATGCCGCCCAGCGCCACGCCGATGTTGGCATTGGCCCCTTGGCCCGCATAGCCCGTGGCCGCAATCACCACGCCAATGAACGCAAAGCTGGAGCCCAGGTAGCTGGGCACCTTGCCGCCGGTGACGAGGAAGAAGATCAGCGTGCCGACGCCGCTCATCAGGATGGCCACGTTCGGGTCAAAGCCCATCAGGATGGGCGCCAGCACCGTGGCGCCAAACATCGCAATCACATGCTGCACGCCCATCACCGCCGTCTGCGGCCAGGGCAGCCGCTCGTCCGGCGCGATCACGCCGCCTTGTTGCAACACATCAGCGCTTTTCACACGCCAGTTCATGAATCCCATGTGGTTGTTCCTTGTGGTTGAGGCGCGAATGCTAGTGGATGCGGCCAGGGTGGGGAACGAGCATCCCGGGCGGGTTACGATGCCCCCGCCCCCCGCGAGGCACCTTGCACCGTTGCCCAGACCCTCACTGCCATGTTTCCTGCACCCACTTGCCCCTCGTGCCGCCAACCCATGCAGGCACACCGCTTTGCCAGCAACCTGGGCGATTCGCTGGAGCTGGACATCTGCTTTGCCTGCCAGGGCCTGTGGTTTGACCGGCACGAGAACCTCAAGCTCACGCCACAGTCCGTGGTCGAGCTGTTTCGGCTGCTGCACGAGCACCGTGTGGACCAGCACCAGGCCCTGGCCGAGAGCATGGCCTGCCCGCGCTGCAACACCAGCCTGGCCAAGGGTTACGACGTGGTGCGCAGCGGCCGCTACATGGTGTACCGCTGCGGGCGACAGCATGGGCGCTTCAGCACCTTCTCGTCCTTCATGGTCGAAAAGGGCTTTGTGCGCCACATGACGCGCCCCGAGATCGACGACCTCGCCAAGCGCGTGGGCGCCATCTACTGCACCAGCTGCGGCGCGCCCGTGGACATCCGCAAGGACCACGCCTGCCCCTACTGCCGCGCCGCGTTCTCCCTCATCGACCCCCAGGCCGTGGTGCGCGCCATGGAGGGCTATGCCGCCGCGAGCGCCAAGGCACCGGCATCGCCCGTGGACATTGGCGACGCCCTGGTGGCCCTGGAGCGCGACCGCACCCGGGCCGAGCGTGAGCGTCAGAAGCGGGCGTTCACCACGGCCAGCAGCGACGCCAATGACAGCTCGTTCACCGGGGACCTGCTGGCCGCCGGGGTGGCGCTGGTGTGGGCGCTGGTGAAGGACTAGGGATTCAGCGTCGCGCTGGCCGCAAGCCCCGCCAGTGCATTGACATACCGCAGCACGCGCTGCTGTCATTCACGACAGACTGGGGCAGACCGTTCAGAATGGTCCAAGAACCTGTTGAACAGGCTCTAAGGCCCTTGCCCTGGGCCACACCGCATCCCACGCAACCGTGGCGCCCGCAGCCACTGGAGGAGCGCCCCGTGCCGCAGTCCCCCACCAGACGCCCTGCCCGATCGCCGCGCAGCCCTGCGCCACCGGTGCGTGCGCTCCACCGCACCGGCAGCCTGCTGCAGCGCGCGCAGCTGCCCCCCGTGCCCAGCACCTTGCTCATCCCTTTGGCCGCGCGTGCCCACGGCGGGCGCTATTTCCCCTGGCTCGACTGCCACGATGCCGTGGCCCAGGCCTTGCTGACGCAGTTGGATGCCGATGTGAACAGCACCCTGGACGACCTGCCCACGGTGCTGCATGTGCTGTGGCGCACCCGCGCCATCAAGGAGGCGGGGCGCGCCTTTTTTGCCGAGCACCCGCAGGCCCTGGGCGTCAACCTGGGGTGTGGCCTCACGCACCACTTTCAGTGGCTGGACACGGGGGCCAACCAGTGGCTTGATGCGGACCTGCCTGCGGTGATGGCGCTGCGCAAGCCCCTGTTGCCGCCGCAGTGTCCGCGCATGCGCCATGCCGATCTGGACCTCTCGCACCCCGGCTGGTGGCAGCGGCTCGGGCTGCCCGCGCAGCGCACCGACCCCCCGGTGCTGCTGGTGTGTGAGGGCGTGTTGATGTACCTGCCACCCGCGCAGGTGCAGGCCGTGCTGGCCGAGTTTGCGCAGCACGCGCCGCCGGGCTCGCGCATGGTGCTGGATGTGATGACGCGCCAGGCCGTGGGTTGCGCGGCCCGCCACGCCAGCGTGGGGCCTACGGGCGCGGAGTTTCGGTGGGGTGTCGGCCGCATGGCAGAGCTGGCGGCCGTGCACCCGCGCCTGCACCTGCTGCGCGAGCAAAGCGTGGCGGAGGGCTACGGCTGGGCCGGTATTGCCATGGACATGTGGTGGCGCCCCTGGCTCGGTGCGCCGCTGTATGGCCTGGCCACGCTGGGGGTAAGGGACGGCTCCCCCTGAGCCGCTTGGCGTCTTCCCCCTGAGGGGGAAGCCACCGGTGGCCTGGCAAAGCCAGTTCCACGGTGGCGCTGGCGTGGGGCGCGCCCGTTGCAGAGGTTGGCTACGGCCTGAGCGCCAGTGCGCGCATCCATTGGGGGGCCTTGCCCGTCAACTGCCCCACGATGGCCGCCTGCAGCGGTGGCAGGCGCCGCGCGCCCTGCAGCACCAGTTGCCGCAGCAGGCGGGGCACCGGGCGGGCGTCGGTGTACAGGCGCACGATGGCGTTGGTGCCCTGGTAGATGGGCCAGGCGTGGCGGTGGTGGCCCTGGGCGTAGGGGGCCAGGGCGTCGGCGCTGCCAATGTCCTGCCCGCGCTGGCGGGCGCTGACCAGCGCGGCCGTGAGCCGCTCCACCCCCGCCAGCCCCAGGTTGTAGCCATGCGCCGTGACCGGGTGCATGCCCACGGCGGCGTCGCCCAGCAGCGCGCAGCGGTGGCCCGCAAAGCGCTGGGCATACACGGCCACCAGCGGGTAGGCGTGGCGTTCGCCCACCAGCGCCATGGGTCCCAGCCGGTCGTTGAACTGGGCCTGCACCTGGGTGGCAAAAGCCTCGGGGCTTTGGGCCATCAGAGCGGCGGCGTCGGCCGCGCCCGCCGTGACCACCACCGAGCACAGCGCTTGTCCCGTCTGTGGGTCATCAGGCAGGGGCAGCACGGCCAGTGTGCGGTCGTAGCCAAAACATTCGTGCGCCACGTTGCCGTGGGGCAGGGCGTGGCGCATGCGGCAGACGATGACGGTGCGGCCAAAGTCGGCCATGTCTGCGCCAAGGCCCAGTTGGCGGCGCGTGGCCGAGAAGCGGCTGTCGGCGGCCACCAGCAGCGGGGCCGTCAGGCGCTGGGCTGGCGTGCCGACGGTGCCGGCTGGCACATAGTCCAGCTCTGCATGCCCGGTCAGCGTGGCTGCGCGCGTGACCTGGGCCTGGGTGACCAGCTGCACCCCCGGCGTGCGCGCCGCTACGGCGTAGGCGGTGCGGCGCAGCGCATGGTTGGGCACGATGAAGCCCAGCGCGCCGGGCGCTGCACCCTCCGGGGTCTGCGGGACGCTCAGTTGCAGCGCGCCGTGCTGGCCCAGCGGGCCGTCGTGTACCTGGGCTTCGCAGATGGTGCCCACCTCATGCCCGGCCAGCAGGCCCCAGCTGCCCAGGCGCTGCAACGTGTCGCGGCTGGGGTGGGTCAGCGCGATCTCGCGGCCGTCCGGCGCGGGCGCGGCCAGAGTGCGGTCGCTCTGCTGCTCGACCACCGTGGCGGTGAACCCGGCCTGCGCCAGGGAGATGGCCAGCGACAGGCCCGCCGGGCCTGCGCCGACGATGAGCACGTCGCTGTGGTGGGTGGTCATGGCGGGATGAATACAGGGTGACAAGGTGCCCGCCCCGGGTCGGGGAGGCCGCGCGCCATTGTGGGCGGGCGGGTTGGGGCACGCTTTGCCCTGCGTCAAGCCATGGCGTGGTGACGCTATCCAATTAATAGCTGCTCAGGCATATGGTTGTAGCGCCTGGGGGCTAAAACAATCGAAACTCAGTCTCTGGCTGCCTTGCGCGGGGTTTTGCTGGACTTCTTTTTGGCCGGGCCTGCCTTCTTGCCGCGCAGGTGCAGCACCCAGGTGACCAGCAGCCACAGGTAGCCCACCGGGATGCTGTACGCCGCAAAAGCCGCCAGCGACAGCGGTGGTGCGGTGACGGAGCGCGGGTTGGCAATGGTCTCCAGCAACTGGCGCGTGCCGGTGCCCAGCGTGGGCGTGGCGTGCTGGCTGCCCGAGCGGGCCATGAGGGCGCCCATGAACGTGAAGAACTCCATCAGCAGCGCGCCGATCAGAAAACAGGCCAGCAGGGCCATCAGCTGTGCAAACGCCCGCCGGTTGCCCTTGGCCAGGAACACGATGGCCGACACCAGCCACAGCGCGGGCAACAACAGGACCAGGGCGGGCCAGGCGGACAGGAGAGTGGACATGGGAGACACGGCAGGTAGCAACAGGCAGCAGGGGCCGCTGGTGCGGGCACCAGCGATTCATCGGCAGGGCGCCTCCAGGAAGGCGGTCGAGTGCGGATGATAGAGGCTGCCTGTCACCGGCTGATTCCGGCGGGTCGCGCGACCCGTCTGCCACCACAGGCCGGCGCTTACGCCGCCACAAAGTCGGCCACGGCCTGCAGCACCTCCGCCTGCTGCAGGATCTTGCGGTGCCCCAGCCCCTCGGTGGCCAGCAGCGCGGCACCCGGAATGTGGTCGCGGTAGGCCTCGCCGTCGGCAAAGCGGTTGACGCGGTCGCCCCGGTCGTGCACCACCAGCGTGGGCAGTGCAATGCGCGGGCCGACGGCGGGGGGCTCGAACTGTCGCATCAGGATGCCCTCGCGCGCCTCGATGCGCCGTTGCATGGCGGCGCGGGTGCGTTCGGACAGGCCAAACACCTGCGCGAACAGGCGCGTGTATTCGTGCGGCGAGGCGGGCGGCGCCAGCAGCACCAGCCGCCCGGTGGCCAGGCCCCGGCTGGCCGCATGGGCCGCTGCGTTGGCCGCCAGCGAATGGGCTACCACGGCGCGGGGCGCCGAGTCCTGCGCGTGCAGGCGGGCCGTGGTGTATTCGATGGCGCGGGCGAACTGCGGCAGATTGCTCACGCGGCCCCGGCTGCTGCCATGCGCGGGCAGGTCCACCAGCACCGGGCGCAGGCCGCGCGCGGCCAGGGTGTCGGCCAGCGGCAGCATCTGGCGCGCATGCCCGCCCCAGCCGTGCAGCAGCAGCACCGTGGCGCCGTGTGGCTGGGCCTGGGGCAGGTACAGCGTGATCTCGGCGTCTTCAAACGCCAGGCGCTCCGTGCGCCAGTGGCCCGGTGGCACGGCGCTGCGGCCCGGTTTGCGCAGGGGCAGGGGCGTGCCAAACAGGCGGTAGGCCGCGCGCACGGCCAAGGTGGGCCACAGGCGTTCGGCCGTGCCCAGCGCCACACGCAGCAGGCGCATGCCGGGGTGCTCGCCGTAGAAGCTGGACGTGGCCTGCAGCGCGGCGGATGGGGAGGTGTTCATGGTGGGGCTCCAGAAGGGAGATGGGGGTAGATGGGGGTAGATGGGGGAGGTGGACCGGGTGGACGGTCAGTAAAAGATCCAGTCCCGGTTGCTGCGCGGGAGGCTGGTGAGGGTGCTGCGCAGCGACCGGATGGCGCCCACTGCGGCCGCAATGACGGCAATGCCCAGGATGATCAACATGGTGGTTCCTTTCTTCGCACGGTTGTGCGAAATTGGGACATAAAAAAACAAGAGCACTCCCTGGCGCACCACCGCGTATCAAGCGGGGGAGGGGAGGTAACTCTTGACGAGGCGCGCCCAGGACGCCTCGGTGCGTGCCACTGCCTGCGGATCGCGCAGGAAGCGAACGTCGTGCAACAAGCCCATGATCAGGCCATAGATTTCGCCCACCAGCTGGTCGGGGGATGTGTCGGCCGCCAGGTGCCCGGCCTCGATGGACTGGATCACGGTGCGGCGCAATGCGGCGCGCCAGCGGGTGATTTCAGCGTGCAGCAGGTCGCGCAGCTCGCCCTCGCGGTCGTCCAGCTCGAAGGCGCCTGCGGTGTAGATGCAGCCCGTGAAGGCCTCCACGTCGCGCGTGCGGGCAATCCAGCGGCGCAGGATCTCCTGCAGGCGCGGCAGGCCCTTGGGCTGCTGCATGGCGGGTACGAACACGTCGGCCAGAAAGCGGCGGCCAAACTCCTCGATCACCGCTTTTTGCAGCGCCTCGCGCGAGCCGGCCCGCGAGAACACGCCGCTCTTGGACAGGCCCACGCGGTCGGCCACGGCCTGCAGCGTGATCGACTCCAGCCCCTCGGCCGCAGCCAGGTCCAGCGCCGCGCCGACGATGGCGGCGCGGGTGAGTTCGGCTTTCTGGGTTTTGGCGTCCATGGGTGAAATTTAGCACGATTGTGCGAAACAAGGCAATCCCCGCGCTGTCAACCGGGCGACGGGTGTGGCTGGCCTCTGCCGGGCGCCGCTGGTACGCTGCGTCGCCATGGAGACAACACACAACACCCCGCCCTACATTCCCCAGATCCGCCTGTACCAGAACTGGCTGCGCGACCAGCGCGGTCTGCAGTTCGACAGCTATGACGCGCTGTGGCGCTGGTCCACCACAGACCTCGACGCCTTCTGGCAGAGCATCTGGGACTACTTCCAGCTGCAGTCGCCCACGCCCCACACGGCTGTGCTGGCGAAGAACACCATGCCCGGCGCGTTGTGGTTCCCCGGTGCGCAGGTCAACTACGCACGCCAGGCGCTGCGGCATGTGGATGCCGCCAACGCGGCGGGCCTGCCCGCCATCATCAGTCGCAACGAAAAGGGCCAGCACCGCGAACTGAGCTGGCCCGAGTTGCGCCGCCAGGTCGCGTCGCTGGCGCTGCACCTCAAGGCCCAGGGCATCCAGCCCGGCGACCGCGTGGCAGCCTACCTGCCCAACGTGCCCGAGGCGATGATCGCCTTCCTGGCCACGGTGAGCATCGGCGGCGTGTGGAGCATCTGCGCGCCGGACATGGGCACGCATGCGGTGCTCGACCGCTTCCGCCAGATCGAGCCCAAGGTGCTGATCGGCGTGGACGGCGTGAGCTACGGCGGCCGCGACCACGACCGCCGCCCCGTGCTGGCCGAGCTGCGCGAGGCCCTGCCCAGCGTGCAGCACGCGGTGCTGCTGGGCAATCTGGATGCTTCTGTTTCGATAGCTGGCTGGGCAAGCTGGACTAGCGCTACCGCCCAAAACGATGCAGAAACGGCTGCCTTCGAGCCGATGTGGCTGCCGTTTGACCACCCGCTGTGGATCGTCTACTCCAGCGGCACCACCGGCCTGCCCAAACCCATCGTGCACGGCCACGGCGGCACGGTGCTGGTGGCGCTGCAGCTCAAGGTGCTGCACAACGACATCGGCTGCAGCTACGAGCCCAACAGCTTTGGCGAGCGCTACCACTGGTACAGCTCCACGGGCTGGGTGATGTGGAATGCGCAGCTCAGCGGCCTGCTGTCGGGCACCACCTGCGTGATCTACGACGGCAACCCCGGTGGCAGCAAGGACCACCCCGACTGGGGCGTGCTGTGGCGCTTTGCTGCCGAGACGGGCGTGACCTTCTTCGGTGCGGGCGCGGCGTTCTTTGCCAACTGCATGAAGGCGGGCATCACGCTCACCGACTACGGCGACCTCACGCGCATCCGCGCGCTGGGCACCACCGGATCGCCGCTGTCGCCCGAGGTGCAGGAATGGGGCACGGCCCAGTTCGAGGCCTTGGGCACCCATGACATCTGGTGGAACAACATTTCGGGCGGGACTGACTTTTGCGGCGCCTTCATCGGCGGCAACCGCGAGATGCCCCAGGTGCCCGGCGAGATGCAATGCCGCATGCTGGGCGCGGCCGTGGAGTCCTGGGACGCCGAGGGCCGCCCCGTGCTGGACGCGGTGGGCGAACTGGTCTGCGCGCAGCCGATTCCGTCGATGCCGCTCTACCTGTGGGGCGACAAGGATGGTTCGCGTTACCTGTCGAGCTATTTCGACATGTACCCCGCAGGCCACGGCCGCCAGCCCGGCGGTGGCGATGGCCCCGCGAGCATGGGCGCAGTCTGGCGACATGGCGACTGGCTCAAGATCGGCGCCAACGGGGGCTGCGTGATCTATGGCCGCTCTGACGCCACCATCAACCGCCACGGCCTGCGCATGGGCACGAGCGAGATCTACAGCGCGGTCGAATCGCTGCCCGAAGTGCTCGACAGCCTGGTGGTGGACCTGGAGTACCTGGGCCGCGAGAGCTACATGCCGCTGTTTGTGGTGCTGCGCCCCGGCTACGCGCTGGACGATGCCCTGCGCGCGCGCATCAACGGCGCCGTGCGCACGGCGCTGAGCCCGCGTTTTGTGCCCGACGACATCTTTGCCGTGGCCGAGGTGCCGCGCACGCTGAGCGGCAAGAAGCAGGAGCTGCCCATCAAGAAACTGCTGCTGGGCCAGCCCATCGAAAAGGTGGTCAACAAGGACGCGATGGCCAACCCGGGGTGTCTGGACTGGTATGTGGCGTTTGCGGCGCAGCGGGCGAGTACGCTCCAAAGATAATAGCTGCCAGCGCTTATTGAATAAGCGCTAGCGCCTTGTTTGGATGCAAGGATTCGTGCGGCACCGAGGCGTGCTGTACCCCAGGGGGTCAGTCCAGCTTCGCGCCAGACGCCTTGATCAGCCGCTCCCACACCGGGCGCTCCTTGTTCATGGCCGCGGTGAACAAAGCCGGTGAGCTCTTTTGCACGTCAAAGCCCATGGCCGTGATGCGCTGGGCCACATCGGGATGCTCGGTGGCTTTGCGCACCTCGGCCGCAACGCGCTCCAGGATGGCGGGCGGTGTGCCTGCGGGGGCTCCAAACGCCAGCCAGCCCGCCACGCGGTAGGCCTCGTCGTTCAGGCCCTGTTCGCCCAGCGTGGCCACGTTGGGCAGCGTGCCCATGCGGCGCTCGCCGCTCACGCCAATGGCCTTGAGCTTGCCGGCGTCGATGTGCGCCTTGACTTGCAGTGCACTCGCAAAAGCAATCTGGATCTGCCCGCCCAGCAGGTCCTGCACCATGGGCGCCTCACCCCGGTAGGCCACGTGGCTCATGTCGGCGTTCTGCGACTGGCTCATGTACGCGCCGGCCAGATGCGGGTAGGCACCCGTGCCGTACGAACCGTAGGCCACCTTGCCTTTGTTGGCGGCGATGTATTTCAGCAGCTCAGGGCCCGTGGCCACCGGCACGCTGGGGTGGGCCACCAGCACCAGGGGCGCGATGGCGATCTGGTAGATGGGCGCGATGTCCTTCTCGGGGCTGTAGGGCAGCTTGGTGTACAGGAACTGGTTGGTGAGCATGGAGTTGCTCAGCGCCAGCAGCAGGGTGTAGCCGTCCGGTGCGGCCTTGGCCACCGCGTCGGTGCCGATGATGCCGGCCGCGCCGGGCTTGTTGTCGATGACCATGGGCTGGCCCAGGCCCACGGCCATCTTCTCGGCCAGCACGCGCGCCAGCACGTCGGTGGCGCCGCCGGGGGCGAAGGGCACCACCACCTTGATGGGCTTGTTGGGGTAGGCGGCCTGTGCCCAGGCAGCGGTGCCGGTGCAGGTGGTGGCAGCGGCCAGCGCGGCAGCGCCGAGCCAGGAACGGCGGGTCAGGGGGAAGGGCATGCGTTGTCTCCTGTCGTGGTTATTAGCAATGAGAAATCGAACGGGCTCCACCAGACATGGTGGTGGGCCGGAGCCTGGCTGTCACGCCATGGGCTTATGCGGTCTGGGGGCTCCCTGGGGCGGGGCCGGTGGTGACGCGCACGGTGAGGGGCAGGGGCGCGAGCACTTCGCGCAGGCGGGCCTGCAGCGCGTCGGCGTCGGGGCCCGGGGCCACGGTCACGCGCACGGCGTTGTCGCCCTCGGGCTGTACCTGGGGACGGAGGCCGTCCGTGGCTTGTCCGCACACCCCATCGACCAGCGCTTGCACCGTGTGGCAGGCCGCGCGCTGGCGCAGATCGGGCTTGTAGATCTTGCCCACGTTGGTCACGGGCATGGTCTGCAGCACCTGCACCCAGCGCGGGCGGGCCACGGCCTCGTCCACGCGTTCGGCGGTGAAGGCCAGCAGTTCGGCCTCGGTCACAGCCGGTGCACCGGGCACCAGCGTGGCGTAGACCACGGGCAGCTCGCCCGCATAAGCATCGGGCGCGCCCACGGCGGCGCACAGCTGCACGGCGGGGTGGGCGCCCAGCGCGTCCTCGATCACCTTGGGGTCGATGTTGTGGCCGCTGCGGATGATGAGGTCCTTGGAGCGGCCGCTCAGGTGCAGGCGGCCCTGCTCGTCCACAAAGCCCAGGTCGCCCGTGGCCAGCCAGCCATCGGGCGTGAACGCCTTGGCCGTGTCGGCTGCATCGAGAAAGCCCGAGAACAGGTTGGGCGACTGGAACAGCACCATGCCCGGCTGGCCGGGCGGCAGGTCCTGGTCCGACGCATTGCCCTGCGCATCCAGCGCCACCACGCGCAGCTGGGTGTACGGCAGCCGCCAGCCCACGCAGCCTGCGGGCGCGTTCACGCCGGGGGGCGTGATGGTGGAGATGCCCGCCATCTCCGTCATACCCAGGCTTTCGTGGATGTGCAGGCCAAAGAGCCGTTCAAACCGCGCCGCCAGTTCGGGCGCCAGGATGGCCGCGCCGGTGCGGCAGTAGCGCAGCGTGGCAATGTCGGCCCCGTCCAGCGGCACATTGGCCAGCGCTGCCAGCACCGTGGGCACGGCCGACAGGTAGGTGCAGCGGTAGCGCTCCACCAGCCGCCAGTAGTTGGCAATCACCTCTCGGTTGCGGAACAGGCCGGTGGTGGGGATGATGGTCTCCACCCCTGCCGACAGCGCCGCCAGCGAGCCCGGCAGCACGCCCGCCACATGGAACAGCGGGTAGCCGTTGATGCCCACGTCCTCGGGCCGTATGCCCTGCATCTGCACGCTGCCCCAGGCGGTGAACACCTGCGCGCCGTGGCTGTGGCGGGCCAGCTTGGGCGCGCCGGTGGTGCCACCGGTATGGAAGTACGCGGCGATGTCGCTGGCCGCGATGCGACGGCCGCTTACCAGGTGGTCGCCAGTTTGCTGGTGGCGCGCAGCCAGGTCGAGCACGCCTGGGGGCAGGGCGGGTGTTGTACCCGTTGCCTCATCGTGCGGGGCTACGCGCAGCACCGTGGTCAGGGTGGGTACCAGGGCGCGCAGGCGCAGGGCCTTGCTCCAGTAGCCCAGGTCGCCCTCGCCGCCGTAGGCAATCAGCACCTTGGCCCGGGCCAAGGTCATCATGGCCGCGATCTTCTCGTCGGTGAGCATGGGGTTGAGCGGCTGCACGATGCCCGCCGCCTCGCCACCCCACAGGGCCAGGTGGTATTCGAGGCAGCCGGGCAGCAGCACGGCCACGGCGTCCTGCGGGCCCACGCCCAGGTGGTGCAGCAGGTTGGCTGTCTGGTGGATGCCGGTGAGCAGCTGCGCATACGACCAGCGGATGGGTTCGGCAGCCGGGTCGGCGGCGGGCAAAAAGGCCAGCGCCGTCTTGTCGCCAAACGCCGCCGCCGAATTCACAAAAATTTCGTAGGTGCTCTGCACGGGCAGCGCCTCGGCCAGGGGGCGGGCTTCGAGCCGTTCCACATCCTGCAGGCTGCGCACCGGGGCACCCGGGGCAAAAGGACTGTGCAGTGGGGGCAACGAGGGGTGGCGCATGGGGTTGTCTCGGGTCTTGTGGGGAATCAGGTCGGTCACCGACGGTGCACATATGCGGCGGCGTCCTACCTGGCGGCCGTCGCCGCTTGCCCACAGTCTGTCCGTGTGCCAGCGCAAAAGCAGTCACGCAGATGTCAGGGCAGGTCTTCAGGGCATACAGGCGATCCGCTGCGCGATGGACAACAGGCTCTTGACGCGCCGGTGGCGCTGCAGCACACCCATAATGGACCTTGTTGATTGCCACTGCGCGCCCCGCTGCGCGCCTTTACTTCATGAACACACCGCAGCCGCCCAAACGTTTTTCGATGATCCGTGAGTTCCACCTGGCCGACTGGTTCACGCTGGGCAACGCGGTCTGCGGCGTGGGCGCGCTGTTCTCGGTCATGTCGTACCTGGAGACCAGCAATGTGGTGCATGTGTACTTTGCATGTGCCCTGGTGCTGGCCGCGCTGATCTTTGACGTGCTGGACGGCCGCATCGCCCGCTGGCGCCAGAAAAGTTCGGCCATGGGCCGCGAGCTGGACTCGCTGGCCGACGTGATCTCGTTTGGCGTGGCCCCGGCCATCATTGCCTATGGCTGCGGCATGCAGGGCCTGTACGACCGCATCGTGCTGGCCTACTTCGTGGCCTGCGGCGTGTCGCGCCTGGCGCGCTACAACGTCACGGCCGAAACCCTGTCGGGCGACGACGGCAAGGTCAAATACTTCGAGGGCACCCCCATCCCCACCTCCATCGTGCTGGTGGGCCTGCTGGCCCTGGCCGCCTGGTTGGGCGCAGTGCGCGAGAACCTGTGGTTTGGCAAGCTGCTGATCGGCGGCTTCACGCTGCACCCGCTGGTGCTGCTGTTTGCGGTGTCGGGGTCGCTGATGATCAGCCGGATCCGGATTCCGAAGCTCTGAGCCGCTGGCTAGCGCGTCCTTTCTTTGTGGATGTTGAACACCATGGCACTCCAAAAAATCGCAGCGTTCTCCGACGGCCCCCAGGGCGGCAACCCCGCCGGTGTATGGATCGGTGACGCGCTGCCCAGCTCCGCCGACATGCAGCGCATTGCCGCCGAGGTCGGTTTTTCTGAAACTGCGTTTGCCGCCCCGCTGGGCAATGGCCGCTGGCGGGTGCGCTACTTTGCGCCCGAGAGCGAGGTGCCCTTCTGTGGCCACGCCACGATTGCCCTGGGCGCCGCGCTCGCGCAGCGCGAGGGCGACGGCGTGTTTGCGCTGTCGCTGAGCCAGGCCGAGATCACGGTCGAAGGCCGCCGCGCGGGCGATCTGGTGCAGGCGGCGCTGCAGTCGCCCCCTACGCGCAGCGGGCCTGTGCCTGCGGCGCTGTTGGCCGATGCGCTGGCCCTGTTTGGCCTCAGCGCGGTCGATCTGGACCCGCGCATTCCGCCCGCGCTCATCCACGGCGGTGCGGACCACCTGGTGCTGGCGCTGCGCAGTCGCGAGGCACTGGCGGCCATGCACTACGCGCTGGACGTTGGCCGCACGCTGATGGTGAACGCCAAGCTGGTCACCATTGTGCTGGTGTGGGTGGAGTCGGACCGGCTGCTGCAAACCCGCAATGCCTTTGCGTCGGGCGGCGTGCTGGAAGACCCGGCCACGGGTGCCGCCACGGCCGCGCTGGCGGGTTATCTGCGCGACCTGGGCTGGCCCCACGGCGGCGCCATCGATGTGGTGCAGGGCGAGGACATGGGCATGCGCTCGCGCCTGCGGGCCGAGATCGGGCCGGTGGTGGGCAGCTCCATCCGCGTGTCGGGAACGGCGCGGTGGATGGATGACGGTGAATGAGTTTTGCTATTGAAAATATAGCTGCTCACGCATGATTCACTAGCGCTACCGCCCGATTTGCGCAGAAATCTGGCCAGCCGAGCACGTGGGTCTCTGTGCGCCCTGCCCGGTCTCCCGCTCAGGCGCTGATCTCGTCCTGGAGCCACTGCACAAAACGCAGCGTCTCCGGTGACGGGTCCGGCGCCATGCCCAGGTAGTGCCGCGTGAGCGGCAGCCGCAAGCTGGGCAGCGGCGATACCAGCCGCCCCGAGGCCAGGTCGTGGGTGATCAACGACACCGGGGCCACCGCAAAGCCCAGCCCATCCACGGCGGCCTGCAGCACAAAGTGCAGGTGGTCAAACTGCAGGCAGCTGGCGGGCTGGAGCCTTGGCGCGTTCACCAGCTTCTTCCAGCTCTCCCAGTCCTTGCTGCGCGACTTGGACAGCAGCAGCACATGGGCCGACAGCGCCTCGGGCTGCGCCACCGGGCGCTGGGCGAACAGGGCAGGAGCGCCCACCACCAGCGCCTCGTCCTCCAGAAACGGCTGCACCTGCATGCCCGGCGGCCAACCGCGTGGGCCGCGCCGCAGGGCCAGGTCGAAGGTCTCGGTGGCATGGTCCGGCGCCAGCGTGCTGGTGATGACCTGGGGCTCAATGTCCGGATGCTGGGCCACAAAACCCGGCAGCCGGGGGATCAGCCACCGCACCGCAAAGCTGGGCCGCACATTGATCTTCACGCTGCGCAGCCCGGCATCGCCCCGCAGCGACTGGGCGGCAGCGCCGATCTGCGCGAGCGCCGGCCCGACCTGTGCGTGGAACTGGTGGCCCGCCGCCGTGAGCAGCACCTGCCGCGTCTTGCGCTCGAACAGGTCCACGCCCAGGTGGGCCTCCAGCGTCTTGATCTGGCGGCTGATGGCGCTGTGGGTGACGTGCAGCTCCAGCGCTGCGTGGGTAAAGCTCTGGTGCCGCGCCGCCGCCACAAAGGCACGGACCGCGTTCAGCGGGGGCAGGCGGGGTGGCATGCGGGGAATCTTCACACGCGTGCGTCGCCGCCAAATCGTCTACCGGTAGACGGTGGTTTGGCAGGCCGCTGGTCAGCGGCGGCACGCTGCGCCTGTGGGCGCCGATGTTGTGGTGTCGGGGCCGTTGCCGACCCCTCGAAATTATATTCCGAAGTGGTGACCCCGGCCCACGGGCTGCACGGGCCAGGTGCCAAGGGTCAGGGGCAGGTCCAGGCCCCGTTGCGGCGATTGAAAAGCTCCCCGTAGAAGAGGGCGTCGCCATCGTTGGCCAGGGCCCATGAGGGGGCGGCCTCGCGCGCGATAGCAGCCTGCCGTTGCCATGCTGCACCACTGCGCGCAAACAGGGCAATGTGCGATACGGGTGCCGCGTTCCCAGTTCCGGCTCTCGGGCAAGTGAGGTCTGCAGCCGTGATGTGGTATTCCGGCGGAAGCGTGTTGGGCGAGTTCCGCGCTTCCACCGCCAGGGTGTTGCCGTCGTGGGACAGCGTCATGGCGCTAAACACCGATGCGGCAATATCAATGAAATACACAATGCCTACAGGCAGCCGCGCTTGCTCGGTCCATCCATCAACCACGTTCTGCGCGTAGATACGCACAAGCGGTGGTGTGATGTTCACGCTGCGGGTGATGGCGCCGCTGTTCAGTGCCAGCGTACTGCCATCGCCAGACAGGGCAAGGGCTGTGCCTACGATGTCGCCTTCTGGCGCAAAATGGTTTTGCGCGGCCCACGTGGTGCCCGTGCGTACGTAGGTGAAAACGGTGCTGGGGGCAGCAGCGGTACTGCTGGTGACCCTGAAGCGCCCCGAGACCGCCAGCACGTTGCCGTTGGCAGACAGAGCCAGCCGGTCCGGTTCCAATTGGCAGGGCTGGGCGCATGCAGTGGGCGCCTGGGTCGATGAAATCGTGGTTGGCTGGCTCCATGTGCCGCTGCTGCGCTGGTAGATCTGTACCTTGGACTCTTCGCTGGCGGCCAGCGTGTTGCCGTCCGCTGAAAGCGCGATCCGGTACGCACTGGTGGGGATCTCTGCCTGCTGTTGCCATGGCTGGCCGGCTGCAGTGCGCGTGAACACCAGCAAGGTGCTTGTCGAACCGTTGGAGCCACGAAGGACCAGGGTCAGGCCGTCTTGGGATATGGGGTCGAAATTGCCCGATGAGGATTTGAGGGGGGCGCGTCCCGAGGAGAATTCGTAGCTGATGCGGCTGGGAAGGTCCAGCGCCTTTGCTGCGGTGAAGGCTCCACATCCATCGCTGTTACAAGCCCGCAGGCGGAAGTTTGCATTGATGAAATCAGGGATTCGGGCGAGATTCAGGTAGCCGAACTGTCGTTGCGTCGTGGAGTAGAAGCTCAGGCCCTGCGCCTCGCCCATCTGCACTTCGGTCTTAGGCCCGGGGCCATCCAAGTCGGCAAAGAGCTCATAGCGCGTGGCGCCCGGCGTGGCGCTCCACGCAAAACTCAGAGCCCCGCTGTTCTCAAAGTTCTCGGGGGCGGGCAGCGTGCTGGTGACGGGGGGCTGGCCAGGCTCTGCGGAGCCTGAGCCGCCGCCGCCGCAGCCTGCCAAGGCCAGTGCGGCACAGCCCAGGGCCAGCGTGGCTAGCAAGGTCGGCAAGGCCCGGGGGGCCCGCTGGTGGACGGTTTCGGGTGCAAAGGTCAGTGTGTCGTGACGCATGGATACCTTTTTTGGAGAAAACGTTAAACGGGGCTCGGGTACCGGTGGTGGTACTGTGCAGTGATTATTCAGCTCGTCCCCATGTGTTCTGCCACATACCCAGACGCGGAATCTTTGACACCGAGTGTCCTGAAAATGATAGCTGCCGGTGCCACCCAGGTGGCGCTTTGGCACCGTTTGATACACATGGTCAAACCGCCCGCCGGTTCACCAGCACGATGCCCGCTGCGACCAGCACCAGCGCCGCCACCAGCCCGGGCGTCACGGGCTCACCCAGCCACAGCGCGCCAAATAGCAGCGCAAACACCGGCGTGAGGAACACAAACACCGAGATCTTGGTCGCCGGGTAGTGCGCCAGCATCCACATCCAGGCGAGGTAGCTCACAAACGCCCCCACCAGCGCCTGTACCAGCAGCGAACCCCAGGCAAAGCCGCTGAACTGCCAGACCCACGCCTCGCCCAGGCCCAGCGACAGCACTGGCAATACCGCCGTGCTCACCGCCACTTGATAGAAAAGCTGCTTGGCGGGGGCCACACGCGCCAGCGGCGTGGTGCGGATGACTACCGTGGTCAGCGCCCACATCAGGCCCGCAGCCAGTCCCAGAAGATCTCCCAGCCAGCCTTTGGGCAGCGCCGCGCTGGCATGGCCCAGCAGCCCGTCGCCCAGCGCCAGCCCCACGCCCACAAATGCCGCCGCCAAGCCCAGCCACTGCCAGCCCTGCAGGCGCTCACCGGGGATGAAACGCGGCAGCAGCAGTGCCACCCAGAAGGGCGATGCATACAAGAACACCGTGAGCCGCGAGGCGGTGGTGTACTGCAGCCCCAGGTAGATGCACGCAAACTCGCCGGCAAACAACGCCCCCGCCAGCAGTCCGGCACGCGTGGCCCCGGCGGGCTCGCCCGCGCCGGAAAGGCCTACACCACGCCACAAGCACCAGGCCGCTACTGCGACCGTGGCCAGCGCAAAGCGCACAAAGGCCTGGAACACGGGCGCCACCTCAGCCACCGTGGCCTTGACCAGCACCTGCTGGAAGCCCCAGAACATGCAGCAGGCGAGCAGCAGGGAGATAGCCAGGGCGTCGATGTGTGTTTTGCGGGTGGAAGGCATCGGCGCATTATCAAAGGGCGCGGTGGGTCTGCCGGTCGCCTGGGTGCATCCGCTGGCCTTCTTGCAGTCCGCTGTGAATGCCGAAAAAGCGCATACGGACGCTTACACAGGCCCACGGTACACTTTGCGCCTTCTGAAACAGGTTACCGCGCTCCTTTTTCCCATCCCCCTCATGGCCCTTACGACGGCGGCGCAGTCCCGCTCCAGCTTTGACCTCAAGAGCGCCTCGCTGCCAGTGGTGGCGGTGTTGCTCAAGACCACCGACGCCGCCCAGTTCGTAGCCGATCTGGCCGAGCGCGTGGCCGACGCCCCGGGATTTTTTGATAACGACCCCGTATTGATCGACCTGGCGCCCGTGCGTGAGGCCGAAGCTCCCGTCGACTTTGCCGCCATCGCAGCCGCGCTGCGCCAGCACAACACCCTGCCCGTGGCCGTGCGCGGCGGCAGCGCTGCCCAGATGGAGGCTGCGCGCGCCGCGGGCCTGGCCGCAGCACCCGACGCGCCTCCCGCGCGTGCCGAGGCGCCAGCGCCGGTGCAGGAGGTGGTGCGTGAGGTGATCCGCGAAGTCGAGGTGGAAGTGGTACGCGAAGTGCCCATGCCCGGCCCCGGCACCGTGGTGGTGGACAAGCCCTTGCGTTCTGGCCAGCAGGTCTATGCGCGCGGCGCCGATCTGGTGGTGATGGCCGTGGTGAGCTTTGGCGCCGAGGTGATTGCCGACGGCAACATCCACGTTTATGCCCCGCTGCGTGGCCGCGCAATTGCCGGTGCGCGGGGCAACACGGAAGCCCGCATCTTTTCGACCTGCCTGGAACCGCAGCTGGTCTCCATTGCAGGCATCTACCGCACCACCGAGACCGAGCTGCCTGCCGATGTGCGCGGCAAGCCAGCCCAGGTGCGGCTGGAAGGCGAGAAGCTCCTCATCGAGCCGCTGGCCTGACCCCTTCATTCCCCATTCGTACCAACCCCACAGAGAATCAGCAACACATGGCCAAAATCGTCGTCGTGACCTCCGGCAAAGGTGGCGTGGGCAAGACCACCACCAGCGCCAGCTTTGCCACCGGCCTCGCCCTGCGCGGCCACAAGACCGCCGTGATCGACTTTGACGTCGGCCTGCGCAACCTGGACCTCATCATGGGCTGCGAACGCCGTGTGGTGTACGACCTCATCAACGTCATCCATGGCGAGGCCAACCTGAACCAGGCGCTCATCAAGGACAAGCAGTGCGACAACCTGTTTGTGCTGGCCGCCAGCCAGACACGCGACAAGGATGCGCTCACGCAAGATGGCGTCGAGAAGGTCCTCAAGGACCTGGCCGCGATGGACTTTGAATACATCGTCTGCGACTCGCCTGCCGGCATCGAAAGCGGCGCCCTGATGGCCATGCACTTCGCCGACGAGGCGCTGCTGGTGACCAACCCCGAGGTGTCTTCGGTGCGCGACTCCGACCGTATCCTGGGCATGCTGGGCAGCAAGACCAAGCGTGCGATTGACGGCGGCGAGCCCATCAAGGAACACCTGCTCATCACGCGCTACAACCCCAGCCGAGTGCAGGACGGCCAGATGCTGAGCCTGGAAGACATCCAGGACATCCTGCGCATCAAACTGATCGGCGTGATTCCCGAGTCGGAAGTGGTGTTGCAGTCGTCCAACCAGGGCACGCCCGCCATCCATGCGCAGGGCAGCGATGTGAGCGAGGCATACAAGGACGTGATCGACCGCTTCCTGGGGCAGGACAAGCCGCTGCGTTTCATTGACGCCGAAAAGCCCGGCTTCTTCAAACGCCTGTTCGGGAGCAAATAGCCATGGCTTCTTTTCTGTCCTTCCTGCTCGGCGAGAAGAAAAAAACCGCCAGCGTTGCCAAGGAGCGGCTGCAGATCATCCTGGCGCACGAGCGCAACGGCCGCAATGCGTCCGAGCCCGACTACCTGCCCGCGCTGCAGCGCGAGCTGGTGGCGGTGATCTCCAAGTACGTCAAGATCAACCCCGACGACCTCAAGGTGCACCTGGAACGCCAGGACAACCTGGAAGTGCTGGAAGTCAAGATCGAGTTGCCCGATACCGTGCGATAGGCAGCCACTGCCACCGGGCCACGCACTCCCATCGTGCCCCGGTATCGCCCCAGACCCTGCCCCGCAACCCTGCGCGGCAGGGTTTTTTTTTGGGCCGGCGTGGCCTGATTTGGCCTGACAATTGCTAGATGTACTAGGGTAATCCCTAATCTTTCGGCAACAAGGCTCCTGTGGACACAACCTGGAAACTCAGCTGGCAGCGTGCACGCAACCACGAAGGCGTCACGCGCGGCGCGCGTGCCTTGGTGGCCCTGGCCGCCGTTCTGGCCTATGGCTGGTGGGCCGACTGGCAGGCCGAGTTGATGCCGGTGCTGCTGGGCGTGATCGCCAGCGCGCTCACCGAAACCGACGACAGCTGGCGCGGACGCCTGCGGGCGCAGTGCCTGGCGCTGGCGTGTTTTGGCCTCATGGCGGGGGCCGTCTGGGCGGCGGTGTCCTGGCCCTGGGTGCTGATGGGGGTGATGGCGCTGCTGGCCTTCGGCATCACCATGCTTGGGGCGTTGAGCGAGCGCTACCGCGCCATTGCCTTTGGTTCGCTCATCCTGTTCATCTATGCGGGGCTGGCCGCCCACAGCAGCCGTGCGGGTGCGGGTGACGCCATCCCCCGCATGCTGGCGGGTGCGGCCTGGTACGGCGTGGTGTCGGTGCTGTGGCATGCCGTGCTGCCGCGTGCACCGGTGCGCTACCGCCTGGCCAAGCTCTACGCCATGCTGGGCGAATACCTGCGCCTGAAGGCGCTGTTGCTGGAGCCGGTGCGGGATGTGGATCTGGAGCGCCGCCGCATGGCGCTGGCACTGCACAACGGCCGCGTGGTGGACGCCCTCAACGCCACCAAGGAGAGCCTGATCAGCCGCATGGGTGCGAGCGCCCCCCCGCTGTGGCAGCAAACGGCCATGCACCAGTACCTGGCGGCGCAGGACGTGCATGAGCGCGTGAGTTCGTCCCACGAGCATTACGACCTGCTTGCCCAGTCATTCTTTCACAGCGACGTGCTGTACCGCTGCCAGCGCGTGCTCACGCTGCTGGGCGAACAGGCGCTCAAGCTGTCGGTGGCCATCGAGGCCCAGTCGGTGCCCCAGCACTGGGGCGTGACGGCCCGTGCCATCGAGGACATGCAGGCCGCCGTGGCGCACCTGCAGTCCCAGGCGCAGCCCGCCGGTGCGGCGTCCCTTCCCGCCCAGTCCCGGGCGTCGCGGTCACTGCATGCGTTGGCCGACAACCTGACCGCGCTGGCCGGGGTGTTTGCCGGTGCGCTGGCGCTGCCAGCTGGCAACGCCGAAGTGGCGGTGGACCACGCACTGTTTGACCGCGAGCCCCGCAGCCTGCGCGATGCCTGGGCACGCCTGCGATCGCACTGGCCGCTGCAGTCTCCCTGGCTGCGCCACAGCCTGCGGCTGAGCCTGTCCCTCATGGTGGGCTTTGCCCTCATGCAGGCCATGGCCGATCCGCACGGGTACTGGATCTTGCTGACCATCGTGTTCGTGAGCCAGCCGCAGTACGCGGCCACGCAGACGCGGCTGATGGAGCGCGCCAAGGGCACTGCCATGGGGCTTGCGCTGGGGTGGGCGGTGATCCAGCTGTTTCCGGGCGAGCTGGTGCAGGCCGCCTTGCTGGTGCTGGGGGGCGCTGTGTTTTTTGGGGCGCGGCACACCCGCTATACCCTGGCTACGGCGGCTGTCACCACCTTGTTGCTGCTCAGCTTTCACCAGATGGGCGCGGCCAGCGGCGTGATCTCCGCGCGCCTGCTCGATACCGTGGTCGGCTGCGTGATCGCCGCCATCGCCTCATGGCTGGTGCTGCCGTCGTGGCAGTCGCGCCACTGGCCCCGGCTGGCCGCCCAGGTGCTGCAGACCCAAGCGTTGTACCTGCGGGAGATCCTGGCGCAGTACCAGGGTGGCAAGTGCGACCACCTGGCCTACCGCTTGGCCCGGCGCAATGCCCACAATGCGGATGCCGCACTGTCCAACTCGTACAGCGCCATGCTCAAGGAGCCCTTGCATGTACGTGGCAACGCCGAGGTGGTGGGGCATTTCCTGTGCCTGTCGCACACCCAGCTCAACTACCTGTCGGCACTCGGTGCCCAGCGCGGCGGTGCGGCGGCCCAGCCCATGGACGAGGCCACGCGCGAACTGGCGCAAAGCCTGCTGGCGTCCCTGCAGCAACTGGCGCTGGAGCTGGAGCGCGCGCAGCAGTCAGGCCGGGTGCGCAAGTCCCACAGCGCCCCGGCAGTGGCCCAGGTGCTGCGCGAGTGGGGCACGGTACCGGCAGCGCCCAGCGCGCACAGCCTCATGGCGGCGCAGCTGCAGCTGGTGGGCAAGGTGTTCCCACAGCTGCAGGCGCAGGCGCGCCAGCTGGTGACCACGGAATAACCTGGGTGGAGTGCGGCGCGCGAATGCTGCCGCAGCCGGGTCAGCGTGCGTGCTTGGCGAACTTGCCCGCAAATGCCTGGGCAATGCTCAGCCCGCGTTGCCCCGCGACCAGCGTGGCGGTCTGCCCGGCGGCGATGGTGCCGGGCCGGTCCACCGCCAGGTAGTAGCCGCAGCAGCCCGCCACCGCCATGGCGCGGCCGGCTTGGGAAAACCCCATCACGGCATTGAACTTGAAGCAGGGCTCGCGGGGGGCCGTCACGCGCAGCACGCAGTCCGGGAAATGCCACTCATCGCCCACAAACACCTCATGCTCCAGCGGTCCGTCAATGGTGAGGTTCTCGCCCATGAAGCCTGGTGGCAGCGCCTCGTCGAACAGGCTCACGCCCCGCTCGCGGCGTTGGGCCTGCCAGAACGCATAGTGCGCTGCGGGGTAGGCATACACCGCCTTGGCCAGACCGCCGTGCACGCTCAGGTCGGCCTGCTCGTCACCCGCCAGCCCCAGTGGGCCCACCGCCACGGGGTCGGTGACGGATGTTTTGCCGATGGCGGTGAGCACCGACCGCTCGCCCACCTTCAGCCGCCGGGCGGAGCCGACGTTCACGTGGCGTACGACGATGAAGGGCGCCGTCACAGCGGGTGCTCGGTGTAGAACTTGCCGCCGTGGTACAGCAGGGGCGACGCGCCCTCGCGGTGCTCGCAGCGCTCCACCTCGCCCACGAAGATGGTGTGGTCACCCTCCTTGTACTGGCTGCGGTTGAAGCATTCGAACGTGGCAGCGGCACCGGCCAGCAGCGGCGCGCCGCTGATGCCGGGGCGGTGCTCCAGGCCGGCCCAGCGGTCAATGCCGCGGGTGGCAAACCGTTCGGCCAGGTCTTTCTGGTCCGCTGCCAGTACATGGATGGCGTAGTGCGAGCCGTTGGCAAACGCTGGCATGGTGCTGGCGCCGTGCGACAGGCTCCACAGCACCAGCGGGGGCTCCAGCGACACCGAATTGAACGAGCTGGCCGTGAGCCCCACCAGTTCGCCCGCGGCATTGCGGGCGGTCACGATGGTCACGCCCGTGGCGAACATGCCCAGCGCATTGCGGAATTCGCGGGTCGAAAAGCTCGGCGGCAGGGCGAGGGCGGGGCGGGGGAGCGATGGGTTCACAAAAGCGGCGCCAGCGGTGGCGGCGTGGGGGCAAGCAACAGGACCTATTATCAGGCGCCACCCTCCGCTGCGCTGTTGCGGGGTTTACTTCTGCTTTTCACCGCATGGCTGCACTGCTCCCTACCTTCACCACCCTCGGCTCCGGCCCCACCGTGCTCATGCTGCACGATGCCGACGGCGACCACCTTACCTTTGCGCCCCAGGTGGAGACCCTGGCCACCGCTGGCTACCGGGCCGTGGCCTGGGACATGCCAGGTTATGGCCGCAGTGCGCCCGTGGAGCCCTACACCTTCAAGGCACTGGCACAAAGCTGCCTGGCGCTGATCGAGGCGCTGCGCTGTGGCCCTGTCACGCTGGTCGGCCACGGCATGGGCGCCATGGTAGCGCTGGAGGCCGCCGTGCGCGATGCGTCCAAGGTGCGCCGCATGGTGCTGTGCGCAGGCGGCCCGGCGCTGGATGCCCAGGCCGTGAAAGACTGGGTGGCACCGCGCGAGCAGGCCCTCAAGGCTCTGGATGCGGGCGGCAGCATGGAACAACTGGCACAGACGCTGGTGCCGCAGTGCATCGGCACCGGCGCCCTGCCCGAAGGCGTGCGGCTGGCGGGCCATGCACTGGGTCAGGTGTTCCCGGGCGCTTACCGCCGCGCCCTGGAGGCCCTGCCCACGTTTGACCGGGGTGCCGCCGCGCTGGCGCACTTGGCCATGCCGGTGCTGCTGGTGGGCGGTGATCAGGATCGGTGCACTCCCCCCGCAGCCTTGCAGGCGCTGGCCCAGGTGTTGCCCGATGCGCAGACGGTGCTGCTGCCGCATGTGGGGCATTGGCCCCAGCTGGAAGACCCTGAGGGGTTTGACGCTGCGCTGCTCGATTTTCTGGCCCACCGGCGCACGCTGCACTGACCCATTTGATCTTGGCTCGCCCGGCCGCCGCGTCCGGGCATGAACGCTGCCTTCTTTCTCCATGTTGTTTGCCCTCAAGAAAATTCTGTCTGCGCTGCTGTTGCCGCCGGTGTCCAGCATCGTGCTGGCGCTGTTTGGCCTGTGGCTGGCGCGCTACCACCGTCGCACTGGCAACACGCTGGTGGTGCTGTCGCTGTTGTCGGTGCTGGTGTTGTCCTGGCCGCCGGTGTCGGACGCGCTGGTGCGCAGCCTCGAGCGCTACCCCGCCGTCACGCCGCGCCAGTTGCCCGAGGCGAAGGTGCAGGCCATTGTGGTGCTGGGCGGCGGCGCCGACACCGTGGCGCCCGAATACGGGGTGGACGTGCTCAGCCGGGGCGCACGCGAGCGGGTTCGCTATGCCGCCTACCTGCAGCAGCAAACGGGTTTGCCCATACTGGCCACGGGGGGCTCGACGGGCGGCACACGGGCGGAGGCCCTGGTGATGAAGGACGTGGTGGAGCGGGAGTTCAAGGGCCGCGTGCGCTGGACCGAAGTGGAGTCCCTCGACACCCGCAACAACGCCGAAAAATCGGCTGTCCTGCTCAAGGCCTCGGGCATCGAGCGCATTGCGCTCGTCACCCACGGCTGGCACATGGTTCGGGCGGCGAAGGACTTTGAACACGCCGGGCTGCAGGTGCTGCCTGCGCCCATGGGCTTCAAAGGGGGGCAGTCACGCAAGCTCTATCGCGTGCTGCCCCGCGCATCGGCCCTGTCCGACAGCAGCCTGGCGCTGCATGAATGGCTGGGCATACTTGCCCAGCGTGCTTCGCTGGACCGCTGAGAGCCTGTGGACGATCCCCTGCGAGATCGTCCACAGGCTCTGAGATCAGCCTGCCGCAGGTGTGACCAGGAAGCGGCTGGCGGCTTCCACCGCCTGCGCATCGGCCTGTACGGCGCCCGGGGGGCCGCCCTTGCCCCACAGCGCACCGCCCCAGGTCATGGACAGGAACTGCGCGCACAGCGCCACCGAATCGATCATGGGCTGGGCCTTGGTGCGGTCGCCGCTGGTGGTGATGAGCGACAGCGTCTTGCGGCCCATGGCGTCCTTGAAGTCCAGGCCGGGCACGCGCATCCAGGCGCTCCAGTGGTCGAGGTAGGTTTTGAGCGGCGAGGGGATGCTGTACCAATACACCGGCGCCACCCAAACGATGTGGCTGGCGGCCAGCGTGGCGTCCAGCAGGGTTTTCATGTCGCCCTCAGGCGGTGCGTAGGTGCCGGTGGTGTGGCGCTGGTCCACAAAGGGCGGCAACTGCATGCGCGCGAGGTGGTGCCAGGTTTGTTCCGTGCCCGCAGGCAGGGCGGCGGCGGCCTGCCGCGCCAGCCATTCGGTGTTGCCGAGGTGGCCGGGTTCGCGGGTGGAGGTGGTGAGGAAGAGGTAATGGGGTGCAGACATGGCCGGCATCGTAGCGGCACCGGCCCGTGTCTGCAGGAGTCGCTACGTCAGGCCGGGACCACAGCGCGCGGCGCGCGCACGGCTTCGGCACCCAGAAAACCAAAGTTCATCGCAGGCTGTTCGCCGCTGATCAGCTCGGCCAGGGCCTTGCCCGAGCCTGCACCGTGCGTCCAACCCAGCGTGCCGTGGCCCGCGTTGACCCAGAGCTTGCCCACGCGGGTGCGACCGATGAACGGGATGTTGGTGGGCGTGGCGGGGCGCAGGCCGGTCCAGTACTGCGGGTTGCCGCCTTCCTCGGGCGTGCGGGTGTCGCACACGCCGGGCAGGATGGCCTCGATGCGGCGCGAGAGCATGTGGCAGCGCGCGCGGGCCAGGGAGCTGTCGAGTGTCAGGTCCCAGCCGTTGAGCTCGATGGTGCCCGCCACGCGCAGGTGGTTGCCCAGGCGGCTCATGGCGATCTTCTTGCCGTCGTCGATGGTGGAGACCATGGGCGCACCCTCGGGCTTGAGCAGCGGGAAGGTCGCGCTGTAGCCCTTGCCAGGGTAGATCGGCAGGTCCACGCCCAGGCTGCGCAGCAGCGGTGCGCTGTACGAGCCGCAGGCCACCACGATGGCGTCCGCCTTCAATATGAAGTCTTTTTTGCCGCTTGCGCTAGTGGAATTTGGCATGACTGCTACTGAATCAATAGCATTACCAATCTTGTTCAGCCGCAGCACATCGTGGCCGTACAGGAACTGCACGCCGCGCGCTGCGCAGCGGCGGGCCAGTTCTTGGGTGAAGACCCGTGCATCGCCGCTCTCGTCGGTGCTGGTGTAGGTGCCGCCGGTGATCTTGTCGCCATAGGCCTTGAAGGCCGGTTCGATCTGCAGCAGCTCGTCGCGGCTGACCAGGCGGCGCTGTACGCCGTGCTTGCGCATCAGTTCGACCGCATGGCCTGCGGCGTCAAACGATTTCTGGTCGGTGTAGAAGTGGGCAATGCCGCGTTCGAGCCGGTTGTATTCGATGCCCGTGGTTTTCACCAGGTCCTTCAGCGCCGCATGGCTGTAGGCGCCCAGCGCCACAATCTGCTGCACATTGCGCTCGAACGCCGCGTCGTTGCACTGTGCGAGGAACTGCAGGCCCCAGCGCCATTGCTGCCAGTCCATCTGCGGGCGAAACAGCAGCGGGGCTTCCTTGTCGAACATCCACTTGAGCGCCTTGAGCGGCGCCTCGCGGTTGGCCCAGGGCTCGCAGTAGCTCACCGAGATCTGTGCTGCATTGGCAAAACTGGTTTCGAGCGCAGCATCGGGCTGGCGGTCGACCACGATGACCTCGTGACCGCGTTCCAGCAGGTGCCACGCCGTGCTGATACCGATGATGCCGGCGCCGAGAACAATGGTTTTCATATGCGGAATGCCTTGTGAGCCTTTGCGTGCCACACGCCCCAGTGCGGGACACGATGGGGCGCAGTGTGCGCGACATTGCATTCAACTAAAAGCAAAATTAAACTTACTCCAAAAACATCAGCGCACCTAATGAATAGCGCTGCGGAGACAACCCTCTTTTGTTCGAGCCCGAGACCATGAGCACCTACGATCCCGCCGCCCTGGAATGCCTTGCCGCCATCGTTGAAGAGGGCGGCTTCGAGCGCGCCGCGCAGCGCCTGAACGTCACGCAGTCGGCCGTCTCGCAGCGCCTGCGCGCGCTGGAGGCGCAGGTGGGCTCGGTGCTCATCGTGCGCAGCCGCCCGCTGCGGCCCACGTCGGCCGGGCAGCTGCTGCTCAAGCACACCAAGCAAATGCGCCTGTTGCGCGCCGACCTGGAGCGCGACCTGCAGGAGCTGGCGCCCAGCGCGCCGGGGGGCTCGCGCGAAGACGAGCGCATCTCGATCGCCATCAACGCCGACAGCATCGCCACCTGGGCCATGGGTGCGCTGCACGATCTGGTGCGCCAGCGCCTGCCACTCGAAATCATTGTGGACGACCAGGACTTCACGCAGGAATGGCTGCGCTCGGGCCAGGTGCTGGGCTGTGTGACCACGCTCAAGCAGGCGCTGCGCGGTTGCAAGATGGTGCCGCTCGGGGCCATGCCCTATGTGGCGGTGGCGTCGGCCAGTTACGCGCAGCAGTACCTGCCGCAGGGGCTGACGCCCCACAACTTCCGCGACGTGTCGTTTCTGTCGTTCAACCGCAAGGACGACATGGCGGCCGAGTTTGTGGCCCGTGCGTTCGGGCTCAAGCGCGTGGCGCTCAACCACCTGTTTGTGCCGGGCTCCGAGGCGCAGATGCGTGCGGTGGCCGCTGGCTGGGCCGTGGGGGTGATGCCCGAGCTGATGGCGCGGCAGGCGCTGGCCGACGGCAGCATGGTGGACCTGGCCCCAGGCCGCTCACTGCCGATCCAGCTCTATTGGCATTGCTGGAACCTGGAGTCCGAGCTGCTGGATGCATTGTCGGCAGCGCTGACAGGCGCCGCGGCCCAGGCGCTGGTGTCCTGACACGGCCTTGCTGTTCGCCACATGCGGGGCGCAAGGCACGGTTTGTGCTGTCAAAAACGTGAACGACGTAGTTGCATTGCAACTTAGTCATTTATTTTTTTACTGCAATGTATAAAATGGACGCCATGCAAACGCCGCAACCCAAAGTCTCTTTCAAGGAGCAGATGCATCAGGCCCGCGAGGATGCCATCCTCCAGTCCGCCTGCCGCCTGCTGGGCGAAAAAGCCTTCGACGCCATGACCATGGACGACGTGGCCAACGCCGTCGGTATCGCCAAGGCCAGCCTGTACAAGCATTTCTGCAGCAAGGAAGAGCTGTGCAGCGCCGCCATGGTGCAGATCCTTGGGCGCGTACAGGCTTATCTGGCAGGGTTGCCGGCCGACATGCCCCCGCTGGAAAAGCTGCATGCGCTGGTGCGCTGGTCGCTGGAGCGCCTGCTGACCAACGAGATGCCCCTGCTGCCGAGCCGCAACTCCACCCTGCGCGCGGTGCTCATGGCCAACAAGGACTACCTGAACGGGCTGGTGGCGGTGAGCGACCAGATTGGGGAGTGGATCACCCAGGCCCAGGCCCAGGGGGTGATCAGCCCCACGCTGCCGCCGCTGGTGGTGCTCTACACGCTGTATGCGCGCGCCTGCGACCCTGTGGTGAGCTTCCTCAAGGAAGGCGGACAGTATTCGGACGCCGAAATCGTGGACCTGGTGGTGCGCACCTGTTTTGACGGGCTGGCGGCGCGTTGAGCCGGGCGGCTTCATAGGCCACACAGCAAAAAGCCCGGCATGCCGGGCTTTTTGCTGTGTGGGTGCTGCGCCGGTGGGGCCAGGCAGCACCTGCAGTCCTGTCACTTGGGCAGGATCACCTTGTCCACCACGTGGATCACTCCATTGCTGGTGAACACGTCGGTAGCCACAATGCTGCTGGTGCGCATGTTCTGGTCGGTGATCACCAAGCTGGCGTTGATGGTGAAGGTCTGGCCCTGCACGGTGGTGATGGCGGTATTGACGGGCACTTCGGCCTTGAGCACGCGCGCGGGCACCACGTGGTAGGTCAGCACCTGGGTCAGCAGGGTCTTGTTGGCCAGCAGCGCGTCCTTGGTCACGCCCAGCTCGGTCAGCAGCGCCGCGAACGCGGCGTTGGTGGGGGCAAACACAGTGAAAGGGCCAGCGCCTTGCAGTGTGCTCACCAGGCCCGCGGCCACTACGGCCTCGACGAGGATGCTGAAGTCCGGCAGGGCCGAGGCCGTGGCCACGATGTCCTTGTCGGCGGGCAGCAGCACCTTGTCCACCAGATGCACCACGCCGTTGCTGGCCTGGATGTCGGTGCTGGTGATGGTGCTCACGCGGTTGCGGCCGTCGGTGATCTTCAGGCCGTTGTTTGACTCGATCTTGAAGAAGCCGCCCGACACCGGCGTGATCGCCTTGCCCAGGGGCACATCAGCCCGCATCACCTTGCTGCCCAGCACGTGGTAGGTCAGCACGGCGGTCAGCAGGGGTTTGTTGGCCAGCAGCGCTTCCTTGGTCACGCCCAGTTCGGTCAGCAACGCCGCAAACGCCGCGTTGGTGGGCGCGAACACGGTGAGCGTGCCTGTGCTCAGCGTGGGCGCCAGGCCAGCTGCGACCACGGCTTCGACCAGGATGCTCAGCTCGGGGGTGTTTTGCGCCAGCTCGACGATGTTGCGCTGGGGTTCGTCGTCGCTGCCCCCGCAGGCCTGCAACAGGGTGGTGCTGGCGCCCAGGGCGGCGGCCATCAGGACGGTGCGGCGATTGAATACGGTGTTCATGGCGGCTTCTCCTCGTGAATGGATGGTGGGTGAAAAGAGCGGTGGTGCCTGTGGCTTACTTGGGCATCAGCACCGTGTCGATCGCATGGATCACGCCGTTGCTGGCGGCCACGTCGGCGGCGATGACCTTGGACTGGTCCACCATCACGCCCATGTTGGTGGTGACGGTGAGTTCCTGGCCTTGCACGGTCTTGACCTTGCCCGCCTTCACATCCTTGGCCATGACCTTGCCGGGCACCACGTGGTAGGTCAGCACCTTGGTCAGTGCGGCCTTGTCAGCCAGCAGGCCGTCCAGCGTGGCCTTGGGGATCTTGGCGAACGCTTCGTCGGTGGGGGCAAACACTGTGAACGGGCCGGGGCCCTTGAGGGTGTCCACCAGACCGGCGGCCTGCACGGCGGCCACCAGGGTCTTGAAGTTGCCCGCCTTCACGGCGGTATCGACGATGTCTTGCGCCATGGCGCTGAAGGTGGCGCCAGCGGTCAAAGCGAGTGCAATCAGGGTCTTCTTCATGGGTCGTTCCTCTCGGTTTCGATGGAAATGACACGCCAAGATGGGCGTGGCGCGAATGTATAACCATTTGGTACGAAAGTAAACTGATTGGTTATTCAATAACCATTTAGTCGTAACGAGATGAAAAAAAGCCCTGCAAGGCAGGGCTTTGGGGTGGGCGTTGCGCCGTTGTGCGCTGTGGACCTGTGCGTTCAGCGAACGATCAGCAGCGGCACCTTGCTGTGGGCCAGCACCTGGGTGGTCACCGAGCCCATCACCAGCGTGGCGATGGCGCCATGGCCGTGCGAGCCCATGACCAGCAGGTCGAACTTGCCGGTGTCTGCCACCTTGGCAATGGTCTCGCCCACCGCGCCGACCTTGACGCTGCGCTTGGCATCCACCCCGTGGCGGCCCAGGAACTTGCACACCGGGGCGAGGATTTTTTCGGCTTCTTCCGCGTGGTAGTTGTCGACCACTTCCTTGCCCAGCGCGGCGCGTGCGCGGGGAGGCAGCGGGGCCTGCACCGTCAGCACGGTGTAGGTGTGGGTGCCGCCCAGCAGTTCTTCGTGGGTGGCCAGGTAGGCCAGCATTTTCTTGGTGTAGGCGCTGCCATCGACAGCAAGCAGGATGTTCATAGTGTTCTCCGAAAAAGGATGAAGCAGACTACTCTGCGCGGGTGCCTGTTGTCTTGACCTGGGTCATGTTGTTCTGTTCGGCGCGTGGCGGATTCGTACGAACCGCGCACCGATCATACGGTGACCATGCAGCGCGGCTGAAACGCTATCTGCTCGCCCTTGCGCGCATAACCCAGCGGGTTGGCCACCACCCGGCACTGCCAGGCGGAGCCATCGCTGTGCGTGCCCTGGGCGGTGTAGTCGCTGGGCGCATGCAGGTGGCCGTGTAGCCACAGCGGGGTGTACATCAGCAGGTCGTCCAGCGCGTTGCAAAACCCCGCCGTGCCAGGCACCAGGCCGTAGCGGGGGTCGGCGCTGCGCAGGCTGGGCGCAAAGTGGGTGACAACCACGGTGGCACCGTCAAATGGCTGCTGCAGCGCATCGCGCAGCCACTGCTGGCAGACCAGCGCCTGATCGCGCATGGGTTCGGCCAGAAACGGCTCCGCGTGGCGCGTGCCACCGGTCTTGCGCAGGTAGAAGTTGGCCGCGCGAAAAGCCTTGTCGCGCAGCTTGAGCCGGCGCGTGAGGTCGGTGGTGCCTTCGTGGTCGGCCAGCGCGTCGAAATCGCTCCAGAGCGTCGTGCCGACAAAGCGCACGCCTTGCAGCACCAGGGTTTCACGTTCGAGCCACGCAATGCCCAGGCGGTCGCAGGTCCGGCGCAGCCGCAGGTGCGCGGCATCGAAGTCCTGGGCGTCGTACTCATGGTTGCCGGGCACAAACAGCACGGGGGTCGGCCAGCCTGCATATTGGGACAACGGCGAAAACCGGGCCAGGCCGAAGTCGTCGTCGTCCAGTTGAGAGCCCTGCTGGTAGGAGCCCACGTCCCCCGCCAGCACCAGCACATCGGCGCCAGGGGCGGGCTCGGGCACAAAGTGGGGGTGTGCCTCCAGATGGAGGTCGGACAAAAGCTGGATATTCATCAGCCGTGCAGTCTAAGGCGTGCCGTGCAGGTCCTGCCCCGGAAAGGTGCGCCGTGCTGACCGTGCAAGCGCCTGCAGCAGCCAGGTCATTGCAGCCTGCTGGGGGCCGCGCCGGCGCCACAGGGCATCCACGTGCACGGCGGGCACGTCCAGGGGCAAAGCCCGTTGCACCAAGGCGTCGGCGATGCCGGTCACTGGCACAAAGTGGCGCGGCAGCACGGTCAGCAGGTCCGAGCCCGACACCACCCGACCGGCCGTGAAGAATTGGTTGACCGTGATCACCACCTTGCGCTCGCGGCCCAGGGACGCCAGGGCCTCGTCGATGAAACCAAAGGGGCGCCCCGAGAAGCTCACCAGCATGTGGCGCGCGGCGCAATAGGTGTCCAGCGTCAGCGGCGCGTCGGCCAGAGGGTGGCCCTGGCGCATCACGCACACGTATTCGCCGTCGTACAGCCGGCGGCTTTCAAAGGCCACCACGCCGCCTGATTGCGCCCGCGCGGTGAGGTCGGCCAGTGCCGCTGGAAAGTAACCCACAGCCATGTCGGCCGCCTCTTCTTCGAGCAGACGCCGGGGGTCGCGCGTGGTCAGCGGCAGCACACGGATGGAGATGCCGGGGGCTTCGCGCTCGATGATCTCCACCAGGGCCGGCACCAGGGTCGCCGCCGTGGCATCGGCCATGGCCAGCACAAAGGTGGACTCCGCCGTTGCCGGGTCAAAGTGCCCCGGCGCCAGGGACTCCTGCAAATGGGCCAGCGCCTCGCGTACAGGGGGCCACAGGGCCAGTGCACGTGGCGTGGGCTCTACCCCCTGGCCGCTGCGCACCACCAGTTCATCGCCCACCACATCGCGCAGGCGCCGCATGGCATTGCTGACGGCCGGCTGGGTGATAGACAGCTTGTGCGCAGCCCGGGTGAGGCTGCGCTCGGCCATCACTTCGTCAAAGACGCGCAGCAGGTTCAGGTCCAGGGAGCGGAAGTTCAAGGGAATCATGGTCACCCGAGAGCATATTCATCACTGATATGAATATCAATGATTCAAAATATAAACTTGAACATGCAAAGGGTAAACCCTAATATCACCCCATCGCCCGGCAATCTCGCCACAAGCGTTAGAAAAGGGAAACCGAAATGACCGCCTTTGCACACGTTGAGTACCCCACCGAACACCCCGGCGTTGTCCGCGCCGAAAACGCAGCCGCCGCTCTGAAGAGTGCTGCCGCCCATTTTGACGGCGCGCGTGGCGCAGCCTCCCTGCTGTTGGCCGCCGTGGTCTCCGCGCTGCTGGTGGTGGCCAACCAAGTCATCGACACCTGGACCGAAGGCCACCTGCTGGCTGCCTGGATGGTGCTGTGGCTCGTGGCCTTTGCGGCCCTGGCGCTCCTGACCAGCCCCGCCCGCCGCGCCGGTGTTGCGCTGCGCGGCACTGCGCTGGCATGGGCTGAAAGCCGTCGCCGCGCTGCTGAAGATCAGCGCACCTGGCAAGTCGCCCTGAAGGACCCACGGATCATGGCTGAACTGAACCATGCCATGGGCATTCCCACGGTGAACAGCATCCGCAAGTACTACTGAAGCATTTGCGCGGCGCACGCTGCGCAGAGACTCCCATTCAAAGCCGTGGCTGACGCCACGGCTTTTTTGATGCCCCGTTGCGCCCCGCGTGCAGTGTGTTCTTGCAGTGCCCGCACGAGAAAAAAAGCCGTCCCGCAAGGGCGGGACGGCTTTGAATGGTCAGCTTCCTTGACTGAATGTCGTAGCGTCAGGCACCCAAACGCTTTTGCAGTTGCGCCTTGGTATCGAGCAGCGCCTTTGGCAGGTGGTAAGCCAGCTGTTCGAAGTGCGCATCGTGCAGCTTGAACTCTTCGGCCCAGGCCGCCTTGTCGATGCTGGTCACGGCGTCAAACTTCTGGGCGCTGAAGTCCAGGCCCGTCCAGTTGATCTCTGCGTACTGCGGGGCCACGCCGAACATGGTTTCCTGGCCTTGGGCCTGGCCTTCGATGCGGTCAATCATCCACTTGAGCACGCGCATGTTGTCGCCATAACCGGGCCAGACGAACTTGCCAGCCTCGTCCTTGCGGAACCAGTTCACGCAGAACACCTTGGGCAGCGCCTTGCCGGTGGCGGCAATCTTGCCTTCCATGTTGAGCCAGTGCTGGAAGTAGTCGCTCATGTTGTAGCCGCAGAACGGCAGCATGGCGAACGGGTCGCGGCGCACCACGCCCTGGGCGCCAAACGCAGCGGCAGTGGTCTCGGAGCCCATGGTGGCAGCCATGTACACACCTTCGGTCCAGCTGCGGGCTTCGGTCACCAGGGGCACCGTGGTCGAGCGACGGCCGCCGAAGATGAAGGCATCGATGGCCACGCCATTGGCGTCATCCCACTGGGCGTCCAGTGCGGGGTTGTTGGTGGCAGCCACCGTGAAGCGCGAGTTGGGGTGGGCGGCCTTGGCGCCAGTTTCCTTGGCGATCTGGGGCGTCCAGTCCTTGCCTTGCCAGTCGATCAGGTGGTCGGGCAGCTTGCCCGTGTCCTTTTCCATGCCTTCCCACCACACGTCGCCGTCGTCCGTCAGGGCGACGTTGGTGAAGATCACGTCCTTGTCCAGGCTGCGCATGCAGTTGGGGTTGGTGTGCATGTTGGTGCCGGGAGCCACGCCGAAGTAGCCAGCCTCGGGGTTGATGGCGTACATCTTGCCATCGGCATGGGGCTTGATCCAGGCGATGTCATCACCGATGGTGGTGACCTTCCAGCCGGCAAAGCCCGCCTCGGGAGGCACCAGCATCGAGAAGTTGGTCTTGCCGCAGGCGCTGGGGAAGGCCGCTGCCACGTGGTACTTCTTGCCGGCGGGGTTGGTCACACCCAGGATGAGCATGTGCTCGGCCAGCCAGCCCTGGTCGCGGCCCATGGTCGATGCGATGCGCAGAGCCAGGCACTTCTTGCCCAGCAGAGCGTTGCCACCGTAGCCCGAGCCGTAGGACCAGATCTCGCGCGTTTCGGGGTAGTGCACGATGTACTTGACCTTGGGGTTGCAAGGCCAGCTGGTCGTGTCCTTCTCGCCTTCGGCCAGGGGCGCGCCCACGGTGTGCATGCAAGGCACGAACTCGCCTTCCACACCCAGCACGTCGTACACGGCCTTGCCCATGCGGGTCATCAGGCGCTGGTTCACGGCCACGTAGGCGCTGTCCGTGAGCTCCACGCCGATGTGGGCGATGTGGCTGCCCAGTGGGCCCATGCTGAACGGCACCACGTACATGGTACGGCCCTTCATGCAGCCGTCAAACAGTGGCTGTAGCGTGGCGCGCATTTCAGCGGGAGCCATCCAGTTGTTGGTGGGGCCAGCGTCTTCCTTGGCGGCCGAGCAGATGTAGGTGCGGTCTTCCACACGGGCCACGTCCGATGGATCGGACCAGGCCAGGAAGCTGCCGGGGCGCTTGGCGGGGTTCAGCTTCTTGAAGGTGCCGGCATCGACCAGCTGCTGGCACAGGCGGTCGTACTCTTCCTTGGAGCCATCGCACCAGTAGATGCTGTCGGGTTTGCACAGGGCGGCCATGTCGGCCACCCAGGCGAGCAGCCGGGCGTTTTTGACGTAAGCGGGGGCGTTGAGATTCAGGCCCTGCATCGTGGGTGCGTTCATCGGGGAGCTTCCTAAGTTGAAAAAACGTTTTTTCAAAGGAAGCGGACCGGGCGGGTCACGGCGAGGCCTGGGGCAGTTGCGGTGCTGAGCGCTGCCTTTGAAAAAACGGCTTTCGTGCTCAGTCGGCGGGCGGGAGCGTGTGTCAGCCCCACGGGTGGAGGCTAGTTCCACGGATTCCGCGGGTCGGCTGGGATGTCAATTTTATGAATCTGCCGCCGGTTTGTCTGTCAGACTGGGGTCAAAACCATGCAAAAATAACATAGGCTTATGCATGGTTCTTGCCCCCATCTTCGTGGACTTTGGGACTAGGCGGTCGTGGCACCGCTCCAGCGCTCATAGCCGCTTTTGCGCAGCGCGCAGGCCGGGCAGGTGCCGCAGCCATAACCCCAGGCATGCAGCGTGTCGCGCACACCGTGGTAGCAGGTGTGCGAGTCGTTCACGATCAGATCGACCAGTGCCTGCCCACCGAGGGCCCGGGCCAGTTCCCAGGTCTCGGCCTTGTCCAGCCACATCAGCGGGGTATCGAAGGTGAAACGCTGTCCCATGCCCAGCGACACCGCGACCTGCAGCGCCTTGAGCGTGTCGTCACGGCAGTCGGGGTAGCCCGAAAAATCGGTCTCGCACATGCCGCCCACCAGGGTGTGCAGGCCCCGGCGGTAGCCCACGGCAGCCGCCAGCTGGAAGAACAGCAGGTTGCGCCCCGGCACAAAGGTGTTGGGCAGGCCTGCGGCGGTCATCTGGATCTCGGTGTCGCTCGTCAGCGCCGTGTCGCTGATGTGGCCCAGGACCGCCAGGTCCAGCATGTGGTCATCGCCCAGCCGGGCGTTCCACTGTGGAAACTGCGCGCGCAGCGATGACAGCACGGTCTGCCGCGCCTGCAGTTCGATATGGTGGCGTTGGCCATAGTCAAAGCCGATGGTTTCGACATGGGCAAAGTTCTCCAGGGCCCAGGCCAGGCAGGTGGTGGAGTCTTGGCCTCCGGAAAAGAGGACGAGTGCGTGTCCGGGTCTCATGGGGGTTCTCCAGGTCAAACGAGGGTGGGAGTGGGGGCTGGACGAAAAAAAGCCCCGCACTGCGGGGCTGTGGTGGAGGCCTGCCGGAGCGGTCAGGCCATCATCACGGCGATGAACGCCAGCAGGAACATCATGATGCCGCCCACCACCGGCAGCACGACGGGGACCACGTGAACGACGTTTTCCACAGGGTCGTTCGATGGTGTTGCGGGGGCGTGCGAGTTGTTGTGGTCAGACATGGTGGGCTCCAGATGCTTAAAACTTGCGCAATTCTAGCCGCGAGAACCTGTGCAGGAGCAAAACCCTGTGGTCTCTATGAACAGGCTCTCAGATCAGGTCGGCCTGCATGCCCGCCGCCCGCAGCTGTCCCAGCACCTCATCCACATGGGGCTTGCCCCGGGTTTGCAGCACCAGTTCGATCTCCACGTTCTGCGCGGCCAGCATGGTGAAGGCGCGCTGGTGGTGCACTTCCTCGATATTGGCGCCCGCGTCGGCCACGGTGGCGGTGATGCGCGCCAGCACGCCGGGCACATCGCGTGCGCTGACCTTGATGCGCGCCAGGCGCCCCGAGCGCACCATGCCGCGCTCGATGATGGCCGCCAGCAGCAGCGGGTCGATGTTGCCGCCACACAGCACCAGGCCCACGCGCTTGCCCTGGAAGCGTTCGGGGTAGCGCACCAGCGCCGCCAGGCCGGCGGCGCCTGCGCCTTCGACCAGGGTCTTTTCGATCTCCAGCAGCATCAGCACCGCCTGCTCGATGTCGCCCTCGTCCACCAGCACCAGGTCGTCCACCAGGCGCTTGACGATCTCCTGCGTGATCTTGCCCGGCGTGCCCACGGCAATGCCCTCGGCTATTGTTGATGTGCCCTGCGGGTGGTGCGTGCCCTTGACCGCGTTGACCATGGCCGGGAAGCGCATGGTCTGCACGCCGATGACCTCGATGCCGGGCTTGATCGCCTTGGCCGCCGTCGCCACACCCGAGATCAGCCCGCCGCCGCCCACGGCAATCACCAGCGTGTCCAGTTCGGGCACGGCTTGCAGCATCTCCAGGCCCAGCGTGCCCTGGCCGGCGGCCACGCCTTCATCGTCATACGGGTGCACAAAGGTCAAGCCCTGCGCATCGGCCAGCGCGTAGGCGTGGGCGCGTGCCTCTTCCAGGGTGTCGCCATGCAGCACCACCTCGGCGCCAAAACCGCGCGTGCGCTCCACTTTCACACCGGGGGTAAAACGCGGCATCACGATCACGGCGCGCAGGCCCAGTCGCTGCGCGTGATAGGCCACGCCCTGGGCATGGTTGCCGGCGCTCATGGCCACCACACCCCGCGCACGCTCCTCGTCCGTCAGCAGCGTGAGCCGGTTGCAGGCGCCGCGCTCCTTGAAGGACGCGGTGAACTGCAGGTTCTCGAACTTGAGGAAGACCTGCGCGCCCACGATCTGCGAGAGCGTCTTGGATTCCACACAGGGGGTGTCCAGCACCTGGCCTTGCAGGCGGGTGGCGGCGTCGCGGATGTCTTGGAGGGTCAGCATGGGCCGATTGTGGCGCAACGCGGGCCGGTGGAGCACTGTGGCGGGTGCCGGGCAAGAAATTGAATGAAAAGTGCCGCAAGCGCTAGAAATTCATGCACTGTTTGCTATCAATTTTGATTGTCTATTTGATTCCCAGCCTGCGCGCCAGTTTGTGCAGGTTGCTCGCGTCCACCTCCAGCGCACGCGCGGCCTGGGCCCAGTTGCCCTGGTGGCGCGCCAGGGCCTGCGTGATGGCGTGCCGTTGGCAGGCATCCACGGCATCGCGCAGCGGGCTGTCGGCGGTGTTTGGGGTGGTGGCGGTCGCGGGCAGCTCTGCCGCCGGGGTGGAGGCGCTGGTGTTCAGCGGGGCATGGGCCGCGCTGGCCGCGTCGGCGTCCAGGTCGAGCAGCGCGGGCTCCAGCGTCACGATGTCGGCCCGGTTCACGCCCCGGCTCAGGGCCTTGAGGGCGGCGCGGCTGATCACATGCTCCAGCTCGCGGATGTTGCCGGGCCAGGGGTAGCGGCGCAGTGCCGCCTGTGCCGAGGTGGACAGCCGCAGGCTGCGCAGGCCCAGGCGCGCGCGGTTGAGTTCCAGGAAGCGGCCCGCAATCAGCAGCACATCGTTGCCCCGTTCGCGCAGCGGCGGGATGGGCACGGGGTACACCGACAGCCGGTGGTACAGGTCGGCGCGAAACGCGCCGTCGCGCACCTGGTCGCGCAGGTTGCGGTTGGTGGCGGCGATCACGCGCACGTCCACGCGGCGCGGGCGGTCGGCGCCCAGGCGCTGGATCTCGCCGTTCTGCAGCGTGCGCAGCAGCTTGGCCTGCACGGCCAGCGGCAGCTCGCCCACCTCATCTAGGAACAGCGTGCCGCCCTCGGCCGCCTCGAAGCGCCCGGGCCGATCGGCCACTGCGCCGGAGAACGCACCGCGCACGTGGCCAAAGAGTTCGCTCTCGGCCAGGGACTCGGGCAGCGCCGCGCAGTTCACGTGCACCAGCGGTTTGGTTCGGCGCGTGGATTGGCGGTGTAGCAGGCGCGCGAACAGCTCCTTGCCCACGCCGGTTTCACCCAGCAGCAACACGGGCAGGTCCGAGCCTGCCACCACCTCCAGCTCGTGCAGCAGGCGCAGCAGGGGCTCGCTCTGGCCGACGATCTCCATGTCGCCGTCGCCCGCGCGGGTGGTGCGCTCGTCGTCGGCGCTGCGGGTGTGGGGGGCGCTGCGCAGCGCCTGCACCTCGCGCTCCAGCCGCGAGATGCGCACGGCCGCCTCCACCAGCACCTTGCAGTCGGCCAGCGCGGCGCGTGCGGCGTCGCCGAAGGTGCCGGTCTGCAGTGCGTCGAGCGTCAGCACGCCCCAGGGCTGGCCGTCCACCCACAGGCTCACGCCCATGCAGTCGTGCACGGGCAGGGGCTCGCCCACCAGGGTGTCGAGCAGGCCGTCGTAGGGGTCGGGCAGGGTGCTGTCGTGGTCAAAGCAGGTCACCTCGCGCCGCGCCAGGATGGCCGCGAGCCGGGGGTGCTGGCCGACCACAAAGCGCCGGCCCAGCGCCTCGCGCACCAGGCCCTCCACGGCCACGGGGCGCAGGTGGTCTTCCTCCAGCTGCAGCAGCGCCACGGCGCCGGAATGAAAGCGCGTGCGCAGGTGGTCCACCAGCCGCTGCAGGCGCACAGCCTGGGGCAGGTCGGTGGCCAGGTCGGCCAGCAGGGAGCGGTGGTCCATGGTGATATTTACCTCTAATGGGTGAATTAAACCCTATATAGAGGCGGTTAAAAAGACCATGAACGGCGTAAGTGGTTGATTTGATGGGCCTGCGGCCCTGGTCCGGCGCTTGCGATGTGGGCAGTGACACCGATTCACTCGTTCCGAAAAGCCATGACCACAAGACCCCGACCCCATGCCGCCAGCGCCCGCTGGCGCCGCCCCTTCGTTGTTGTTCTGTTGAGGCAGGAGGCCCGCCATGGGTAACTACCGCAAGCTCTGGTTCACGCTGATCGGCGTGCTCATCGTCACCTTCAGCCTGCTGGGCTACTACGGTGCCGAGGTCTACCGCACCGCGCCGCCCATTCCCGACAAGATCGCCACCGCCGGAGGCGAAGTTCTCTACACCCACGACAGCATCCTGGACGGTCAGACCGCCTGGCAGTCGGTGGGCGGCATGCAGCTGGGTTCCATCTGGGGCCACGGCGCCTACCAGGCGCCCGACTGGACAGCCGACTGGCTGCACCGCGAGCTGCTCAACTGGCTTGACGTCGCCGCCGAGCGTGCGCACGGCAAGCCCTTTGCCGAGCTCGACGCCGCCGCCCAGGCCGTGCTGCGCGACCGCATGAAGACCGAGTACCGCACCAACACCTACAGCCTCGAGACGGGTGTGGCCACGGTGTCGTCCACGCGGGCCGACGCGATCGCGATGACCGCGCTGTACTACGACCAGCTCTTCAGCGACGCGCCCGCGATGCACAAGACCCGCGAGCATTTCGCCATGAAGGAGAACACCCTGCCCAGCGCCGAGCGGCGCGCGCAGATGATGGGCTTCTTCTTTTGGACGGCCTGGGCCGCCGCCACCGAGCGCCCCGGCACCACAGCCACCTACACCAACAACTGGCCGCACGAGCCACTCATAGGCAACCAACCCACCGCAGAGAACATGGTCTGGTCGGTGATGAGTGTGGTCGTGATGATGGCGGGCGTGGGCTTCCTCGTGTGGGGCTGGTCTTTCCTGCGCAAGCATGACGAGGTGGAGCCCACGCCACCCCAGCACGACCCGCTCTCGCGCGTGCCGCTCACGCCGTCGCAGCGCGGGCTGGGCAAGTATTTGTTCCTCATCGTGGCGCTGTTCAGCTTCCAGGTGCTGCTGGGTGGCTTCACGGCCCACTACACGGTGGAGGGCCAGCAGTTCTACGGCATCAACGTGTCGCAGTGGTTCCCGTATTCGCTGGTGCGCACCTGGCACATCCAGAGCGCGCTGTTCTGGATCGCCACGGGCTTCCTGGCTGCCGGCCTGTTCCTCGCGCCGCTCATCAACGGCGGCAAGGAACCGGCCTACCAGAAGCTGGGCGTGGACATCCTGTTTTGGGCGCTGGTGGTGGTGGTCGTGGGCTCGTTCACCGGCAACTACCTGGCCATCGCGCAGATCATGCCGCCCGAGTGGAACTTCTGGCTGGGCCACCAGGGCTATGAATACGTGGACCTGGGCCGCCTATGGCAGATCGGCAAGTTCACCGGCATTGCCTTCTGGCTGGTGCTCATGCTGCGCGGCATCGTGCCGGCGCTGCGCACCCCCGGCGGCGACAAGAACCTGCTGGCGCTGCTGACGGCGTCGGTGGTGGCCATCGGCCTGTTCTACGGCGCGGGTTTCTTCTACGGCGAACGCACCCACCTGTCGGTGATGGAGTACTGGCGCTGGTGGGTGGTGCACCTGTGGGTAGAGGGCTTCTTCGAAGTCTTCGCCACCACGGCGCTGGCCTTCATCTTCTCGACGCTGGGGCTCGTGTCGGTGCGCATGGCCACCACGGCCAGCCTGGCCTCGGCCTCGCTGTTCATGCTGGGTGGTGTGCCCGGCACCTTCCACCACCTGTACTTTGCAGGCACTACCACCCCGGTGATGGCCGTGGGCGCAGCCTTCAGCGCGCTCGAAGTGGTGCCGCTGGTCGTGCTGGGCCACGAGGCCTGGGAACACTGGCGCCTGCAGCACCGCACGCCCTGGATGGCCCGCCTGCGCTGGCCGCTGATGTGTTTCGTGGCCGTGGCCTTCTGGAACATGCTGGGCGCGGGTGTCTTCGGCTTCATGATCAACCCGCCCATCTCGCTGTACTACGTGCAGGGCCTGAACACCACGCCGGTGCATGCCCACGCCGCGCTGTTCGGGGTGTATGGCTTCCTGGCGCTGGGCTTCACGCTGCTGGTGCTGCGCTACATCCGGCCGCAGCTGGTGTTCAGTGAGCGGCTCATGACGACGGGCTTCTGGTGGCTCAATGCCGGCCTGGTGCTGATGATCGCCACCAGCCTGCTGCCCATCGGCTTGTTCCAGTTCCACGCCAGCGTGAGCGAAGGCCTGTGGTACGCCCGGGGTGAGGCCTTCATGCAGCAGCCTTTCATCCAGACGCTGCGCTGGGTGCGCACCTTCGGCGACGTGGTCTTCATTGTCGGCGCGCTGGCCATGGCCTGGCAGGTAGTAAGCGGCGTGTTTGGCTCGCGGGCCCCTGCTGCCAACGCTGGCGCCTACCTCGCGGAGACCCGCCGCTGATACGCCACCGACCTGCGCCGCGCGCCACCACCCCCCTCGGCGGCAGCGCAGGTCCTTCATTCATCCCACAAGGACTGTCCATGAACCTCGAAAAATTCAAGCACCAGCACACCGACATCCTGCGCAGCATCGCCACCTTGCGCGCCCTGGCCCACGCAGGCGTGGAGGCCAACGCCACGGCCATCGCCCAGGGCATTGTGGCGATGAGCGGCACCATCAAGCTGCACCTGGCCGTGGAAGACCAGGTGCTGTATCCCGCGCTGCAGCGTGGCGGCAATGTGGAACTGGCGCGCCTGGGCCGCCAGTACCAGAGCGAGATGGCCTCGATTGCCAGCGCCTACGACGCCTTCGCGCGCCGCTGGAACACGGCCGAGAACGTGCGCCGCGATGCGCAGGATTTCCGCAATGAGGCCAACGTGGTGCTGCGCCGGGTGTTCGAGCGCATGCAGCGCGAAGACCATGACTTCTATCCCCGCATCGAGGAGGAAGAAGCCGCCTGCCATTAAGCAGTCCTCCTGCTCCCACTGCATGCCTGCGCATGCACCTCTGATCCATCGGTAGGGCCTGACGGCACCTTCCTTTTGCCGGCCTTTGTGCCGGCATTTTTTTACCCCTGCTTACCGCCTCGATTGTGTTGGGTCAAACTACCTATAGTGTTTGATGGGTATCGTGGACACCATAGGTAGTGTTTCTAAACCGTTCCATAGATTGGTCGAACCCATGGCGCCCACCCTTGTCACCCTGCCCCGCGATGTTGTGTTGCGCAGCGGCCAGCGCGCTCCTTTTGATGCCGAACGCATCCGCGCTGCGCTGGCCAGTGCGGGCCAGGCCTCGGGTGAATATGGCGCAGAAGAAGCCGCGTTGCTCACCGCGCAGGTCACCAAGGTGTTGTTCCACCGCTTCCATGGCGAGGCACCCACGGTCGAACAGATCCAGGACGTGGCCGAGCAGACCCTCATCGCCGCCAACCACCTGGCCACGGCGCGTGCCTACATCGTCTACCGCGAGCAGCACGCCACGCTGCGCGCGGACAGGCAGACGCTGGTCGATGTGGAAAGCTCCATCAACGAATACCTCACGCGTGCCGACTGGCGCGTGAACGCCAACGCCAACCAGGGCTATTCGCTGGGCGGGCTGATCCTGAACGTGGCGGGCAAGGTCACGGCCAACTACTGGCTGTCGCACGTCTACACGCCCGAGATCGGCAAGGCGCACCGCGAAGGCGACATCCACATCCACGACCTCGACATGCTCAGCGGCTACTGCGCAGGCTGGTCGCTGCGCACGCTGCTGCACGAGGGGCTCAACGGCGTGCCGGGCAAGGTGGAGGCGGGGCCGCCCAAACACATGAGTTCGGCTGTGGGACAGATCGTGAACTTCCTGGGCACGCTGCAAAACGAGTGGGCGGGCGCGCAGGCGTTCTCGTCGTTCGACACCTACATGGCGCCGTTTGTGCGCATCGATGCCATGGACTACGCCGCCGTGCGCCAGTGCATCCAGGAGCTGGTCTACAACCTCAACGTGCCCTCGCGCTGGGGCACGCAAACGCCGTTTACCAACCTCACCTTCGACTGGACCTGCCCGGAAGACCTGCGCGAGCAGGTGCCCGTGATCGCGGGCCAGGAGATGCCCTTCGCGTATGGCGACCTGCAGGCCGAGATGGACCTCATCAACCGCGCCTACATCGACGTGATGACCACGGGCGATGCCAAGGGTCGGGTGTTCACCTTCCCCATCCCCACGTACAACATCACCAAGGACTTCCCGTGGGAGAGCGAGAACGCGCGCCTGCTGTTCGACATGACGGCCAAGTACGGCCTGCCGTACTTCCAGAACTTCATCAACTCCGAGCTGGAGCCCAACATGGTGCGCTCCATGTGCTGCCGCCTGCAGCTCGATTTGCGCGAGCTCTTGAAGCGCGGCAACGGCCTGTTCGGCAGCGCCGAGCAGACGGGCAGCCTGGGCGTGGTCACCATCAACTGTGCGCGGCTGGGCTACCAGCATGCCGGGGATGAAGCGGGCTTGCTCGCCGCGCTAGACCGCCTGCTGGAACTGGGCAAACAAAGCCTGGAGACCAAGCGCAAGCTGATCCAGCGCCTGATGGACCAGGGCTTGTTCCCCTACACCAAGCGGTATCTCGGCACGCTGCGCAACCACTTTTCCACGCTGGGCGTGAACGGCATCAACGAGATGATCCGCAACTTCACGGCGGACCAGCACGACATCACCAGCGACTGGGGCCACGCCTTCGCGGTGCGCCTGCTCGACCATGTGCGCGAGCGCATGACCGCCTTCCAGGAGGAAACCGGCCACCTCTATAACCTGGAGGCCACACCCGCCGAAGGCACGACCTACCGCTTCGCGAAGGAAGACAAGAAGCGCTGGCCCGGCATCCTGCAGGCGGGCACGGCCGAGCAGCCGTACTACACCAACTCGTCGCAGCTGCCCGTGGGCTTCACCGACGACCCGTTCGAGGCCCTGATGCGCCAGGAGGCGCTGCAAGCCAAATACACCGGCGGCACCGTGCTGCATCTGTACATGGGCGAACGCTTGTCCAGCGGCGCGGCCTGCCGCGACCTGGTGCGGCGCGCGCTCACACGGTTTCGCCTGCCCTACATCACCGTCACGCCGACGTTCTCGATCTGCCCCAGCCACGGCTATCTGGCGGGCGAGCACCCGTTTTGCCCGCGCTGCGATGAAGAACGCCTGGCCGCCAAGCGTGCGGCACGGGCGGCCTGAACGCAGGGTTGCCGCGCATTGACGTCAAACAGCCCGTTGGTGCCGGTTTTATAAGCACAGACAGCTATTGATTTCATAGTGAATCAACGGGGCAGGCAGAACCCCGTTCAACCTTTGCCCCGTTGCCCTTGGCGGCGCAGCACCCGCTGCGGCACGCCCGTTTATTGACCCCAAGGAGCACACACCCATGAGCCACTTTTTCGCCACCGAACACACTGCCATTGCTGACATCCAGCTCACCGACACCGAGCGCCAGCCCTGCGAGGTCTGGACCCGCGTGATGGGCTACCACCGTCCGGTGGCGAGCTTCAACGTCGGCAAGCAGGGCGAGCACCACGAGCGCCGTTTTTTCTCTGAGCAGTCGCGTGGTTGCAGCAACATCCGCTGAGGCGCTGCGCGTGGGCGGCCTCACGCCGCTCACCACCATCGACTTCCCGGGCCGGCTCGCGGCGGTGGTGTATTGCCAGGGCTGTCCCTGGCGCTGCAGCTACTGCCACAACCCCGAACTGCTGGACGCCACGGCACCCGCCGCGATGCCGTGGCCGCAGATGCGGGTGTTTCTCGAAAGCCGCCGGGGCCTGCTCGATGGTGTGGTGTTTTCTGGCGGCGAGCCCACCTTGCAGGCCGCGCTGCCCGCAGCCCTGGCGGAAGTTCGCGCCATGGGTTTTGCTACCGGTCTGCACACCGGGGGCATGTACCCCGAACGACTGGCCGGTTTGCTGCCGTTGCTGGACTGGGTGGGGCTGGACATCAAGGGACCCCAACATCGGTACGACGCCATCACGGGTGTGCCGGGCAGCGGGGGCCGTGCATGGGAGTCGCTGGGTCTTCTGGTGGCCAGTGGCGTGGCGTACGAGTGCCGCACCACCTGGCATGCCGGGCTGTTCCCAACCGAGGAACTGCAGGTGCTGGGCAACACGCTGGCCAACGCGGGGGCCGTGCGGTGGAAGTTGCAGCCCTGCAACGTTGGGGGTGATCCTACGGCGGCGCGCCCGCAGAAAAGCGAACAGGGCAGCCACGTCGTGTCGTAGGCCGCCCTGGTCGCGTGGGTTCAGCGCTGGTTTCAGCTGCGGCCGGGCACCCAGCCGAGCAGGCCCGGTTCCTTGCGCCATGCATCGGCAAAAACGACCAGGGAGGCCACGGCCCAGAACACCAGGTATTCCACCCCGGACTTGTTCCAGTACCAGCCCACACCGTTGACGATCATGATCGCGCCCGCAGCCACAACCATCAGGCCAGCGGACAGGAGCGCCGCGTACTTGGTGAACACGCCCATAAGCAGCGCCACCCCCACCGCGAGTTCCATGCAACCGGACAACACCACAAACACCTCCGGCGGCTGGAAGCCGGCCTTGCCGAAGAACACCACGGTGCCTGCAAAGCCGACGATCTTGGACAGCACATGGGGCAGGTAGAAAAAGCCCACAAGCATGCGCAGGACGCGCATCAGGGGATCGTTCGCCTCACGGGAGGCGAACGAGGAAGCAGTGAGTGGGAGCGATGACATGATGACCTCGACAACGGTGCACCTTCCACGTGCGAGGCGGCGAAACCTTTTGGGCCTTTGCCTGGCAACCCCGTTCGTACAGAAGGTGAGGTCAGTGTATTGGTCGAGAATTTGTTAATAAATCAGGCAATACAGAACACACTGGTGCGCCATTGGTGCTGATATTGCGCCTAATGATTGATGCATATCAAGCACGGCGGGCGCGTGTTGCGCTGGTGTTTTGGGGCCTCCACGGCAAGGCATACAAACTCCTCTCCCCCGGCTACCCCACCCAGCCGGGCTAGGTGCTTGTGCACACCCTCAACACCTCCGCCCCATACGCCTCCAGCTTCTTCGCTCCCATGCCGCTGATGCCTTGCAAGTCATCCAGCGACCCCGGGTTGCGCTCGGCAATCGCCGCCAGGGTGGCGTCATGAAAGATCACATACGCGGGCAGGTTGTGCTCGCGTGCCACTTCGGCGCGCCAGGCCTTGAGGTTGATGAAGCGCACCTGTGCGTCGGGCCCCAGATTGGCGGCAGCGGCTGGCGGTGCGCTGCCCTTGCGCGTGCGCTTGGCGGGGGCGGACGACACCGATTCGCGCAGCTGCACCGGCACCTCGCCCTTGAGCACGGCGCGCGAGCCCTCCGTGAGGCACAGGGTGTCAAAGCTGTGGCCGCTGTCCAGCATCACCTTCTGCAGGCCGAGCGCGCCCGTGGCGATCAGCTGGCGCAGCACGCCGCGCAGTTGGGGCTCGGTCAGGTCCGCGCCAATGCCGAAGGTGGAGATTTTTTCGTGCCCGAACTGCGCGACCTTCTCGGTCTTCTTGCCGCGCAGGATGTCCATGATGTGCCCCGTGCCAAAACTGATACCGCTGGCCTGGTTCACGCGGTAGATGGTGGACAGCAGCTTGCGCGCCGCGTCGGTCGCATCCCAGATCGCGGGCGGTGTCAGGCAGTTGTCGCAGTTGCCGCAGGGCGTGGACTGCTCGCCGAAATAGGCCAGCAGCCGCACGCGGCGGCAGTCGGTGGCCTCGGCCAGCGCCAGCAGCGCATCGAGCTTGCCGCGCAGCGCCTGCTTGAACTCCTCGCCCGCGGGGCTCTCGTCGATCATGCGGCGCTGGTTGACCACGTCGTTCAGGCCATAGGCCATCCAGGCATCGGCATTCAGGCCGTCGCGGCCCGCGCGGCCGGTCTCCTGGTAATAGCCCTCGATGTTCTTGGGCATGTCCACATGGGCCACAAAACGCACGTCAGGCTTGTCGATGCCCATGCCAAACGCGATGGTGGCCACCATCACGATGCCCTCTTCGCGCAGAAAGCGGTCCTGGTTCTTCTGGCGCACCTTGGTGTCCAGCCCCGCGTGGTAGGGCAGGGCGGTGATGCCCGCGTCGCTCAGGGTGGAAGCCAGCTCCTCCACGCGCTTGCGCGACTGGCAATACACCACGCCCGCCTCGCCCGCGTGCTCGCGCTCGATGAAGCGCAGCAGCTGGGTGGTGGCGTCCTTCTTCTCGACGATGGTGTAGCGGATGTTGGGCCGGTCGAAGCTGCTGATGAACAGCCGCGCGTCTTCCAGATGAAGCCGCTCGATGATGTCGGCGCGTGTGAGGTCGTCGGCCGTGGCCGTGAGCGCAATGCGTGGCACGCCCGCATAGCGCTCGTGCAGCACCGTGAGCGCGCGGTATTCGGGGCGAAAGTCGTGGCCCCACTGGCTCACGCAGTGCGCCTCGTCGATGGCAAACAGCGAGAGGTGGCCGCCTTCGTACAGGCTATCGAGCAGGCCCAGAAAACGCGGCGTGTTCAGCCGCTCGGGCGCGGCGTACAGCAGGGTGATGTCGCCAGTCTGCAGGCGCAGCTCCACATCCTGTGCCTCGTCAAAACTCAGCGTGGAGTTCAAAAAGGCCGCATCCACCCCCGCCTCGTGCAGTGCCCCCACCTGGTCGTGCATCAGCGCGATCAGCGGAGAGACCACGATGGTCACCCCGCGCCCCTGCCGCTGGCGCACGATGGCCGGCACCTGGTAACACAGGCTCTTGCCGCCGCCGGTGGGCATGAGCACCAGCGCATCGCCACCGGCGATCACGTGCTCAACAATGGCCTGCTGCGGGCCGCGAAACTGCTCGTAGCCAAAAACGTCCTGCAAAACGGCATGGGCAGGGGACAGCGCGGGAGACGGGCGAGAGGACAAGCGGATACTCTGAAATGGATAGCTGCAAGCGCATATAAATCAAGCGCTTGGTGCCGATAAGGCCAGTATTTTCTGGCGCGCCAGGGCTTGGCCCTGAGCGCGGCAGGCGCATATTGTGCGCTGCAAGGGCTTAGGGGCCGCACTTTCTACAATAGGGGCCTATGCAAGCCCTCCACTACACGCGCGCTGCGCAACTGCCCGACATCCTCGCCCAACGCATCGTCATCCTCGACGGCGCCATGGGCACCATGATCCAGCGCTTCAAGCTGGGTGAAGCGCAGTACCGGGGCGAGGGCTACACCGGGCCGGATGGCGCGGGGGACCGGTTCAAGGACTTTGCCTACGACGTGAAGGGCAACAACGAGCTGCTCAGCATCACCCGGCCCGACGTGATCCGCGATATCCACGAGCGCTATCTGGCGGCTGGCGCCGACCTCATCGAGACCAACACCTTCGGCGCAACCACCGTGGCGCAGGAGGACTACCACATGGCCGAGCTGGCGCGCGAGATGAACCTGCGCTCGGCCCAGCTGGCGCGCGCCGCTTGCGACAAATACAGCACGCCCGACAAGCCCCGCTTTGTGGCCGGCGCCCTCGGCCCCACGCCCAAGACGGCCAGCATCAGCCCCGATGTGAACGACCCCGGTGCGCGCAACATCGACTTTGAAACCCTGCGCGCTGCCTACTACGAGCAGACCGAGGCGCTGGTCGAAGGCGGCGCCGACGTGCTGCTGGTCGAGACCATCTTCGACACCCTGAACGCCAAGGCGGCGCTGTTCGCGATTGACGAGTTCTTTGAGAAGAGCGGCGAGCGCCTGCCGCTCATCATCAGCGGCACCGTGACCGACGCCTCGGGCCGCATCCTGTCGGGCCAGACCGTCACCGCCTTCTGGCACAGCGTGCGCCACTCGCGCCCGCTGGCCATTGGCCTGAACTGCGCTCTGGGCGCCACGCTGATGCGCCCCTACATCCAGGAGCTGAACCGGGTGGCCGAGGACACCTTCATCAGCTGCTACCCCAACGCCGGCCTGCCCAACCCCATGAGCGACACCGGCTTTGACGAAACGCCAGAAATCACCAGCCGCCTGGTGCATGAGTTCGCGGCCGAGGGGCTGGTCAACATTCTGGGCGGCTGCTGTGGCACCACGCCGGACCACATCGGCGCCATCGCCAAGGCAGTCGAGAACGTGCCCACCCGCAAGATGTTCTACCCCGCAGAAGCCTGAATTTGAGTCGAATTGGCTGCTGGCGCCTGTTCTATATGCGCTGGTAGCTATAAAAATAGTAGTCAATGCCGTACCAGCGCAGTGCGGCAGCCCATTGCAAGGCGCCGCTGGGTGCGGCAACCTTGCAATCCCCCCTTCATTGCGCCTTCCCGTTTCGCCGTCTGGTCCGTCCATTCCATGCTTGATACCGCCACCCCGCCCGCCTCTTCCTTTGTGGAGGGCGACGACGCTGCCGCAGCGGCTGCCAAAGCCGCCGCCCACGCCGCGCTCAAGCTCGAAAAGCGCCTGGTGCGCCAGGTGGCCCAGGCCATCACCGACTTTGGCCTGATTGAAGACGGTGACAAGGTTATGGTCTGCGTCTCGGGTGGCAAGGTTATTAGCACACCCTTGAGTTTGTAAAGAATAAGGTCATCTGGCAGTCGTAGTGGAAGTCCGGCCGAGCGCAGCGAGGCCCTTCAATCAAGTTGAAGTCGCAGCGAACTTTCAGCTGTCTAAACATTGGTTCAAAAGATATGCAAATCAGGGCAATTGGCGTGTGTCGACCGCAGGTGATCGGCGCGGCGTTGTTGATGTGACCTCGGGATCGAACACAAGAGGCACTTGGCACGCGAGCTAAGCTTTCCCCCACCTCACGAAGCAGCTTGCGCGAAGTTGGCCTGCTTAGGTACGGCGGATCCTCAACCCCACTTCGTCATGAGTGCCTGAGTTGGTGCACTCACTATGGACGAGTGCTCGGAGGTTGTTTGCTATATCAGCAAAAGTGCAACTGTTTAGGACGCGTAGGCTTTTTGTCATCGGTCGTACTGGCCGCACTCGCCGACTGGCTCCAGTAATTCTTTTCACGCTAGGTGTGTACGTGACGTTTCTTGTCGTACAAACATTTAGGTGGCGCCGGACAATATCTCAAAAGCGTCCTCTCGCAGGATGAAGAAATACTCCCCAGATTCCAAGTCAGTCCGGCCCCGCAGTCGCAGGCGGGCTCGCTTGCTTTGACATCTTGCAATTGCAGCAGGCAATCAGTCGTTCTTTCGCAAGTTGGATGCCGCTTTTGCGCCCATCTGCCCTCAATAACTCCCTGCAGACGCACTTGTCCCCATCGCCCCAGCGTGCGCATCAGGTTGTGGGAGGCCATCGTCAGCACGAACATCTGGTCCACGCGTTTGACCCCACGCACCATCACCTGCCTCATGCCGCCCACTGTCTTGGCCCAGCCAAAGCCTTGCTCGATCAGCCCCCCCATAAACCAATGCATCTGCGAAGACTGTGCGTCAAAGCAAGTGGGTTCTCCTGGCTCATCGACCGGGCGCTGCACAAGCACGGCACGAGTGGCGAGGCCGTCTTAAGGAGCGTTGCCAAGTGATCGTTCGGTCGATCCTGTGTTTGGCTGCGTTCAAGACAGCCGTTTCAAAGCAAAGGCCGTAGCACCTTCCTAAAAATGTGCTCCGCCTGCTCCTGCCCCCGCGTCGGGTGATTCAAAACATCCAGCCAGACCTGGATCACATCGGCCACCATCACCCCATCCCGCCGCACCGCCCCACGAAACGTCGATTCCGGAAACCTTGCCACCCGCAGCAACACGTGCGGCGCCTCCTTCGGAAAAGGCTGGAGGGCATTCCATGGATTGGTCCCTGGAAACGCCCGATTGAACCGAGGCATACGGCGAACGCTGATGTACCTGGGCACACCGCTCACATGCCCCACGCGGAGCCCATCCGCTGCCGCAAACAGCCCCAGGCAGGCATCTCCTTCGACTTTGTTCAAGAGCTCTTGAACACGTTCGCCAATTTGTATGTTGGCCAAGAACCGGGCAGGCACATCTGCTGTGCCGTACGGCGCGACTGCGCTCCAGCGCTCGAACAGCTCCTCTTTCTGCACCAGCGTGAGGAACTCCTCGAACTCCAGCAGGAATCTCTCGCGCCGCAACTGCTGCAAGAACCTGGAGGCAGTCATTGCGGAAACCTGCGCAGCCCGCGCAAGCTCCACCCCATTGCGGTACCGGCCCCGGGGAGCGTTCAACATCCCCTCTGGCAGCTCTGGCGCCAACAAGACCTTCAGCATCCACTGGTTCAGATCAGAAAACAGGTTGTCCGTGCGAATCAGCGTGCTCTTGACCTGTCGTGGCCTGTAAGGAACGGCACTGTGGAGATCTGACAGTCCCTCCCCCCGAAACTCACTAGCCCCCTCCGCAGAGACGAAGCCCACGGCAACCTCCGCCGCAAACTCCTGCGCAAAAGCCATCACACTGGCAATGAGCGCTCTCGGCGCATGGTCCACATGCACCACGGCCAGGGGAATGGATCCACGCGACTGAAGGGCATATGCCCGGGCCTCAAGCACGGCTTGGGACAACAGCGGAATCACGCGGTCCGCCCGCCCCTCTGATGTGGCTTTGAGTACCACCCCGTAGCGCGTACCCCGCCGCCGAACGACGAGGTCCGGCCCCGTGCTGCCGGGCTCACTGGCCTGGACCTTCCAACCCTTGGATTCGAACAGCCCAGCCACGCGCTGCAGCGCTTGCGCAGTTCGTGGCAATGTCTTGGAGGAGGGCATGACGGCGACGACAGTAACACGGCCATGTTATCTAACGCGCGCGTGGTAGGCAAACACGCGGATTGCATCGTCATGTCGAGGCTCGGCTCCAGGGTTGCGAGTGGCAGGGCACGAGACCAGAATGCGGAATGGCCCACACCAACGACGCACATCTCCAACAAGTTCTGACGGACCTGGTCCAGCAGATCGTGGTGGAGTCTGGTAATCCTGAAGGCTTCAACGCCGAGGCTTGGCTGCAGGAGTGGCTAGCGGCGCCACTTCCCGCATTTGGAAACCGCCGCCCGTTAGATGTGCTGCAAGAGCCCGAAGGGCTGGCCGTGGTCCGAGCGACGCTCTTGCAAATCCAGAAAGGCAGCTTCGCCTAGTTCCCGCAAGACGCTGCGCCCCGCACGCAGCGCTGAATAGACCTCAGGCTTTCGCAGCCTGGCGAATCTTCTTTGCGGCCTTGGCTGGCCCCATGTTCACCACTTCCTCAATCTTCGCCAGCTGTTTGGTTCGGGGGTGAGCCTGCCCCTTCTCCCACCGCGAGTACGTGAGTGGAGAGACGGCCAGCAAAGCTGCCATCTGAAGTTGCGTCGCTTCCAGTGCTTGGCGCATCTGGGTCAGCATCACCGGGGCGAACAAGAACTCCTCGCGTGCGGCGCGTCTCGAAACTTTGGGTTGATCAGATGGTGCAGCCACGCCCCCAACCTTGGTCTGGCGTTGAGCCGCCTTCAGCTGCGAGGTGAGGCTCTTCACTTCCCGCTTCAGTGCCGCGATCTCCGATCGGTGGCCGGTGATCGCCTTGCGCATGCCCTGGAGTTCAGGTTTGAGCTCCTTGCGCGCCATGCGGACGACTTCAGTGCGAAAGGCATTGGAAAATGTATTCATGGCCCTGATAGTACGAGATGCCACTGCCTGCCACCCGAACACCAAATCGACATGGTTACGGCGCCATATCCCGCCAGAGCGGGGCCGTTCTTCGTACTTGGAGTCAGCCCGTAGCCGGCTTCGCGAGGCAGGCGTACGAGCATGGTGAAACGGGTGGATCGTTCAATCAACGTGCCGATGGCAGACCTGTGCAGACCGCTGATCAGGTCCCCTTCCCCGTGACCAGCAACGGCACGGTCCTCGGCCTCTGCAGGCCGGCTGGAGATCATTACTCTTCGCTAACGTACGCCCATGTTTAAGCTTGCGCTCTGGCCCGGGGCATGCGTAATGCGCGGCCTGTGCGCAGTAGGTCGCCAACCCACGCGTGAGAGCTCCGCGGCCCTGGATGTGCGGTGCATGGTAGAAAAATTCATGGGAGATCCGCATGACGGATCGTAGGGGAAGTCGACCCGCAAGCCTTGAGAATTTGCTCTGGTGACCACCCGCTTCTGGTTTGGACCACTGGCATCAAAATCACGCTGCAGATAGTTTGGCGCGATGTGGGTCTCAGTCTGTTGCCTAGATTGCCAGGTTTTGACCCCTCTTCGCCCCATGAAACTCGCAGATCTTCAGTACACCCCCCAATCCAACCTCCTGGCCCCACAGCTTCTTATTCGTGTTCAGCATTCCTGCGCCCGTGCAGGCACGGTGGAAATGGGGATCCTCCGTCGTGGGGACATTGCCCGCTTCACGCGCGGCCCTCATTGTGGAATCGCCGCCCCTTACTTTGGTGGAACTGCCCGGGGCACTGTGCACTTTGGATCACTCCGCTATTGACAGGTTGGCACTTCGCTTCCGCGCAAAGCTTGCAGGACAAGATGAGATAGAACTCCGATCGCGGTTTCGTCGTCGATAAATCGGTCTGGAAAATCACCCGTCGCTGCTGTCCAGTTGTAGCAAGCGTATTCGATCATCGACGTGACTGCTGAAGCGACAAGTTCCGGGTCCAGGCCCACGCTACCGCCGCTCTTCTGGGCTGCGCGCACGACCGCTGCGAATCCCCGAATCCCTTGCTGGCGAATGTTGTGCCATGAACGCGCGAACTGCTTGTCGGTCATCGACATCTGGAAGGCTGCAGTTGCGATCGGCCAATCCTCGCGATAGATCCGCCAGAACGTACGAAGTCGATTCTCCAAATGCGCTGAGGGATCCTCATCAGCGCGCAGCGGAGCGTTCACTTCAACTCGAAGACGGTGCTGAAAGACCGCAAGAAGCTCGTGCAACAGTGCTTCTTTGCTTTTGAAATGCACATAGAACGCGCCTGGTGACTTGCCCACTGCGGCCATGACATCCGCGACCTTCATCCCGGCGAAACCATCGATCGCGATTACCCGTTTCGCGGCTTGCGTGATGGCACTGCGCGTCAGCGTCCCCTTCGTTACTCGCGGCAAGGGCTCATTTAGTTCTGAATCGTCATTCATGTGCGAAATTTTGACATGTGGAAGTCGGGTGCGTGGAGCAAATCATAGTGGAAACCCCTAGTAGGAAGGACCTTTACTGCAAAAGTGAATCATGATTTACTATGCGTGTCTTCGGGATTGCACGACGCTACACATAGTAAGAGTGTTCAATTTCGGCTGTCATTGGCTTGGTGAACACGAATTCATTTTTTCGGATGGACTGTCCTGTTCAACATTTGGCGTTGCTGCTCTTTCCTTGGAATGCGGGATCGGAAATGCAGCAGCGGCCTTGCCAAGGCACCTAGATGACAAAGAGACATCAACCACCTTTTTGGAGTACTCATGCAAAACAGCTTCGTCAATACCTGCGGAGGTCGCGCAGCGGCAACGCTTGACTCTGTACCAGTGTTTGATCCCGCCACGCTAGAGGTGGTGGCCAACGTGCCGCAGTCCTCGTCAGAGCAGCTAAATGAAGCCGTGGTGGCTGCTCGCGCCGCCATGAAATCGGCCTGGTCTAACGATGCTGCGCTGAGACGCGAGGCCATTGGCAAGTGTGCAGACCAGCTGATAAGCCATGAAGAGGAATTGGCCGAGGTGCTCAGTCGAGAGCAGGGCAAGCCGCTCATGGCGGCACGTAGAGAGATAGAGATGGGGGATCGGCTGCTGCGCTACTTTTCGACGCTCGTCGAAGACGACAAGATCATTCGGCAAAACGAGGATGGATTGGTTCGCGCGATACGTGCCCCCATCGGCGCAGTCGGTCTCATCGTGCCGTGGAATTTTCCTGTGACCATTCTGATGATGAAGCTGGGTCCGGCGTTGTGGGCGGGGAATTCGGTCGTGGTTAAGCCGGCGCCAACCACCCCCTTGACGACATTGCGCATTGCTCAGTTGTTTGCCCAGGTGCTTCCCCCTGGAACCTTCAACACCGTCACTGGAAACGGAGACATCGGCGAAGCGCTGGTCAGACATGAAGGCCTCGGAAAAATTTCATTTACTGGATCGAGCCCAACTGGCAGACGCGTCATGGCAACGGCTGCAGAGTCGTTGAAGCGCCTGACCCTCGAACTCGGGGGTAACGACGCAGCGATCGTCTTGCATGACGCGGATCCTGCAACGATCGCACCCCGCCTCTTTGCAAATGCCTTCGGCAATGCCGGCCAGTTGTGCTGCGCGATCAAGCGTCTGTATGTTCACCGTCGAGTCCATGATGAGGTCGTTGAACGTATGACTGCGATTGCTGCGGGTTGGCGCGTTGGGCACGGCTTGTCGCCTGACACGCAGATGGGCCCGCTACATACGGCAACTCAGCGGAACCACGTTCGCGACCTTTTGACGGACGCGAAGCAAAGAGGCGGCCGAATCCACACTGGTGGGGAGGCGATTGGTGAATGGCCGGGTCACTTTCTGCGTCCGGCAATCGTCAGTGGTCTCGCGGACGATGCTCGCCTGGTTGCCGAAGAGCAGTTCGGCCCAGCGCTGCCCATCCTCGCCTTCGACGAAATTGATGAAGCGGTTGCGCGGGCCAACGCATCGCCGTATGGCCTCGGAGGCTCTGTCTGGTCGGGTGATCCGGACGTTGCGGCAAAGGTGGCTGCACGCCTTGAGGCAGTCAACCTGTACGTGAATCAGCATGCGGTTCCGCCTGACCCGGCAATCCCCTTTGGCGGGACCAAGGCCAGTGGGTTCGGCTACGAGCTCGGCGAGTGGGGCGCGGACGACTTCAGTGTGCGCAAAGTCCTCAATGTGCCAAGAGGTGTACTGGTATGAGGACGATGCGTGCGGCCATTCAATTCAAGCCGGAAGCACCGTTAGAGGTCGTTGATGGGGTTGAAATCGACGACCCGGCTCGCGGCGAAGTGCTGGTTCGCGTGAGCCATTGCGGGGTCTGCCAGTCAGATCTGGGCATCGCTGCAGGAAAGCTTCCCTATCCGTTTCCCGTCATTCTTGGCCACGAGGCGGCCGGGTCCATTGCAGCCGTTGGCGAAGGCGTGGATGACTTGAAGGTGGGAGATCGCGTAGTGCTTTCCATGAAGGCACCTTGTGGAAACTGTGCCAGTTGTCTGTCTGGTCAGCCCGTGATGTGCGACCGATCGGGTGGGCCACTTAGCCCGCTGGATCGAGCTGCGGCACTTCCGCGGGTCCGACTGCGAGGCATGCCGATTACGCGTGGCCTGCGTCTTGGCGCTTTTGCTGAGTTCGTCCTTGCCGAGCGCAGCGGGGTTGTCGCCGTGCCCGAAGGCCTGCCTTTGGCGCAGGCCTGTCTTGTCGGTTGCGCCGTGCAAACCGGGCTCGGGTCGGTGCTGAACATCGCCCAGGTGAAGGGTGGCGACATTGCTGCGGTCATCGGGACAGGTGCTGTTGGCTTGTCTCTTATTGGAGCCCTTCGAGTCGCAGGCGCACGCGAGATCGTCGGGATTGAAGTCCATGAGCAGCGTCGACAAAGCGCAATTTTGTTTGGTGCTGACAGTGTCCTTGACCCAACGACACCCGATTTTGAGTCGGATGTCTCCGGGCTAGTTTCCAGAAAAGGTGGCTTCGATCACGTCTTCGACGTTGTTGGCAGCGCCCAGACCTTGGCATACGCCTCCAAGCTCGTCCGTAAGGGAGGCGCTATCACTCTCATTGGGGTCCCGCCCGTCGGAGTGCCGCTTGCCATTCCGGCTTTGGACATTGTGATGCGCCAACTCACGGTGCGCGGCTCCTTCCTCGGCAACAGCCATCCGCAACGCGACCTGCCGCGCTATCTCGACCTGTGTTGCGGCGGGCGCTTCGATCTCAGCGCCTTGCTCACGCGTCTTCGCCCACTGGAAGAAATCAACGAGGCGTTCGATGACTTGCGCCAAGGCGTAGGTATCCGAACGGTGCTGACACTCTGAAGCACGAAATGGGTCAATTTGAAGCTCAACAACGAACTGGAGACTGACATGAAGACAAGCAATCCATCCCGCCGTTCCATGATCGCCACGCTGCTTTCCGCGGCTGCGCTACCCGTCTTAGGCCAATCCGACGAAGCTTCGACAATTGAGTGGGTGGTGGGGTTTCCACCTGGCGGTGGCGCCGACTCGAGCTCGCGGTTTCTTGCGGAACTCATGTCCAAGAATCTCGGCCGAACCATCATCGTGACAAACAAGCCTGGCGCTAGCACGCAAATTGCTGCGGACTATGTCGCCGCAGCGAAGGGCGGCAACATGATTTTCACTGCCGACTTCTCTACGTTGGCAACGAACAGCAGCCTGTTCCCGAAGCTTCGCTACTCTCCTGAGCGGGATTTCATCGTGCTCGGCATGCAGGCCCGCACTCCGATGGTTCTAGTGGGATCAATGGACGTTCCGGCGAACAACTTCAAGGAGCTTGTCGCTTGGGTGAACAAAAGTCCGCAAGAGTTGTCTTACGCGTCCGCAGGCCCAGCTACTCCACATCATCTCGCAGCCGAGTTGTTGAAAGCCCAATCGGGTCTGAAGTTGGCACACATACCCTACCGAGGTGCAGCCCCAGCAATTCTCGATGTGGTTGCAGGGCAGATTCCACTTGGCATGGCTGACTTGGCGACAGCCCGTCAGTACATCGTTGCGGGGAAGATCAAAGCATTCGGTATTTCAAGCGCCAAGCGCTCTCTGAACGTTCCTAACGTTCCCACGTTCATCGAACAGGGTCTACCCGAATTCGAGACCTATGCGTGGCAAGCCGTGGTGGTGCCTTCGAAGACACCCCCGGCGCAGGTCAGTCGCTTTCGCGAAGCGTTGGTTGCGGTGCTCGACAGCCAGGCCGTCAAGGAGCGTTACGACGTTCTCGGATTCGAGCGCATGTTGGGCAGCCGCGAGGAGGTCGCATCGTTCATCGCGCGCGAGCAAAAACGCTGGGCGCAAGTAATCAAGACCAACAACATCAAGCTCGATTAACGCCGGGTCGGAGATCACTAGGAGTACATCATGAACAACAGTTCTCTTAACTCGGCAGTCGCGGTTCAGGTCCCCAACTTCGAATCTATGTTGGATCCATACCCCGAGTACGCGTCCTTGGCCGCTGCTGGTCCGGTGCGCGTCTTGAAGAGTCACGTCGGCGTTGAGTACTACGGAATCTTCGATTCGGACCTCGCTCGTCAGGCCTTGCGCGATCAGCGCATTTCGAAGTCGGCTGCGGCAATGCACAAAGCGCTGGACCGACAGGGCCTCGAGGCCGCCAGCGCTGGCTTCCCAATCTCTGCGGTGAAGGGCAGCAATTTGCTCAACACCGATCCGCCAGAGCACACGCGCCTGCGTCAGCTCGTCAACCTGTCGTTCTCGCCCCGTCGCATCGAATTGCTGCGAGAGCAGGTCGAACGTCTTGTTGTGGAGGTGATCGATAACTTGCGTGGCAAGGATCAGGTCGATCTTGTCTCGGGGTTCACCTACCCCATCGGGTTAACAATGATCTGCAACGTCCTTGGCGTACCACCTGCCGACAGGGGGGAATTCCGCCATCTCGCCACGCAATCCATGATTCCCGGTGCGTCGAATCAAGCCGAGTGCAGGGCCAAGTTGCTGCACTACCTTGCCGGACTGGTGGCGGCGAAGCGCGATTCCATTGACCCCGACGTTGCACCGGACGAGCAACCGGACGTGCTTTCCGCCATGTGCGCATCTCGGCTCGCCTCCGACGTGTTGACAGATGAAGAACTGGTGAGTATGTCCTTCCTGCTGCTCATCGCCGGGCACGAGACCACGGTGGGTTTGATCGGAAACGCGCTCATCCTTCTTGACCGGCACATCGAGCAGCGTCAGAAACTAATTGCGGATCGAGGCTTGCTGCAACAGATGGTGGAAGAGGTCGCACGTTTCGACGGGCCTGTGCACCAAACTACGATGCGCGCGACGCTGGAAGACGTCGATCTTGGCGGCTCGGTTATCCCTGCAGGCAACTTTGTGCGGGTCTTTCTCGCGCACTGCAACCGTGACCCGAAGGTATACAAAGATCCGAATCAATTCGACATCACTCGCAAGCCAGTGCCTAACTTGGCGTTTGGTCATGGACCACACTTTTGCCTGGGTTCTTTCCTCGCGAAGCTTGAAGCGCAGATTGCAATTAGTAGTTTTTTAGATGCCTTTCCGGAATATCGGCTGGTTGGAGGCACTGACGCAATCGAATGGGCAGGCACTGTGGTTCGAGCTGCGTCAAGGATCTCGGCGTCTCTTTCGGGCCGCATTTCATGACATCCAGACCTCGCACGAACTTTTGTTCACGGTCGATCAATAAAGCATAGGAATTTACGTGCAAGCATTTATCTACGATGCCGTCCGTACGCCTCGGGCGCGCGGCAAATCTAACGGATCGCTTCATACGCTCTCGCCACTTGAACTGGCCAGCACTGTGCTGCGCGCGCTTCCCGAGCGCAGTGGCTTCGATTCCGCGCTGGTGGACGAAGTGATCATGGGCTGCGTTGAAGCGGTCGGCGATCAAGGCGCCAACCTGGCTCGCTCGGCGGTATTAGCTGCGGGCTATGGAGATAAAGTGCCAGGTTTCATGGTGGCCCGCTTCTGTGGCTCTGCACTGGATGCGGTCAACGCCGCCGCTGCGAAGGTAATGAGTGGCCAAGCAGACTGCGTAGTTGCAGGAGGGGTGGAAATGAATTCCCTCGTGCCGATGCTGTTTGGTACGGGGGGACCTTCCGTTTCTGATGTCTTCTTTAACGACCAAGTTATGCAGACACCGCAAGGTGTGGCTGCCGACCTGATCGCTACCCTGGAAGGTTTCAAGCGAAGCGACGTGGATGCATTTGCCGCAGCGTCCCACCAGCGCGCGGCGGAAGCACAACGCGAGGGCTGGTTTCGGGGATCTATCGTTCCAGTTTGCGATGCCAACGGCACGCTCTGCCTGGCGCAAGACGAGTTGGTTCGGCCGGAAACGACTGTCGAGTCGCTCGCCAAACTGAAGGCTTCGTTCCTAACCAGCGGCGAGAAGATGGGCTTTGATGCGACTGTGCGCTATCGCTATCCGCAAGTTGATCGGATTGACCACATACACCACGCCGGGAATTCCTCGGCGATTTCCGATGGAGCTTCGGCCGTCTTGATCGGCAGCGAAAAAGTAGGATCCCGCCTCGGAAGGTTGCCGCGCGCTCGGATCGTGGCAACTGCAAGTGCCGCTGCCGACCCTTGCATCATGCTCACCGCACCCACGCCCGCTACCGAGAAGGTACTGGCTCGGGCGGGACTCAGCATTGGGGACATCGACCTCTTCGAGGTCAATGAGGCATTTGCATCCGTGGTCCTGAAGTTCATGAAGGATCTTGGCGTGCCCCACGAAAAGGTCAACGTTGCGGGCGGAGCCATCGCGCTTGGTCACCCCGTCGGCGCCACGGGCGGTATGTTGATCGGCACTATCGTTGACGAACTCGAACGCCGTGGCCTGCGCCGCGGCCTCGTGACGATGTGCACTGGCCTTGGCATGGGCGTGGCCACCATTGTTGAACTGGTCTAGGGAATATCGAAAATGATCAACTACGAGAAAGACGCCGACGGCGTAGCCCACATCGTCTGGAACAACCCGGACAGCCCCGTCAACGTGAAGAGCGACGTGGCGATCACAGCCTTTGCTGCGGCTGTCGATGAGGCAATCGCCGACGAATCCGTAAAGGGGGTGCTGGTGCGCTCAGCCAAGCGTGATTTCGTGGCCGGAGGTGACCTACTTGAACTCTACGCCGCGCGCACCGTTGAGGAAGCAAATGCAAAGGTGGATGCCATAAGTTCCTGCCTGCGGCGTATGGAGCGCTCGGGAAAGCCTTTTGTGGCAGTGCTCAATGGCTCTGCGCTTGGTGGCGGCCTCGAACTGGCGATGGCCTGCCACCGCCGTGTGGCAGCTGACGATCCGCGTCTGAAGCTTGGCCAACCCGAAGTCACCTTGGGCCTGATCCCTGGTGCCGGCGGCACACAGCGGTTGCCGCGCCTGATTGGGATTGCTCCAGCGTCCAAACTCCTGTTGGAAGGCAAGCCGATCGGTGTGCAGGAGGCACTCAAGCTCAAGCTCATTGACGAGATTGTGCAGGCGGACAAGCTGATTGATGCTGCACGCGCTTGGGTGCTTTCCGGGCCGGATGCACAGCAGCCTTGGGATCGGAAAGGTTTCGAGTATCCGGACTTCGAACCGCAGTCGCTCAAAGGCCGCGCGTTCTTCTTCAATGCCTGGCCGCAACTGCGCCGCAAGACACCTCCTGGCGACTATGCGCCGGGAGCACTGCTCCAGGTGCTGGGTCAAGGGCTCGAGCGCGACATCGACGCCGGGTTGGTGATCGAGAAGCGTTACTTCGCCCAGGCTGTGATCTCCCCTGCGGCCAAGAACCGCATTCGTACTCAATTCATCGCTGGCAACGCCGCTCGGAAACAAAAGCGCAGAGATGCGGTGACGCCTCCATTCGAACCGCGTCGAGTGGGGGTGATCGGCGCAGGCCTCATGGGCGGCGGTATCGCCCTGGTCTGCGCGCGCGCTGGCCTGCAAACGGTGTTGCTCGATAGGGACCAGGAAACAGCAACGCGTGGCCTCGAGCGTATCGCCAAGACGCTCGACGGTTCTGTCGAACGCAAATTGATGACCGCACAGGAGCGCGAGGCTATTCTTTCGCGGCTCGAGGCCGGCGCGGACTACGGCATGCTCAGAGGCTGCGAAGTCGTCGTCGAGGCGGTGATCGAGGTTCCCGAAGCAAAGACCGACGTGTTCGCTCGAGTCATTGCCGCCGCCGGCCCCGATGTGTTGCTTGCAACGAACACGTCCACACTTTCGATCACGAACCTGGCCAAGGGCGTCGCTCAGCCAAAGAACCTGATCGGCCTGCACTTTTTTGCGCCGGTCGACCGGATGGCACTCGTGGAAGTGATCATGGGTCACGATACGTCTGCCGCGACCATGAGCCGCGCGCTCGACCTGCTCAAGTTGCTGCGCAAGACGGCAGTTGTCGTGAACGATGGGCCGGGTTTCTATACCTCTCGGGTCGTTGCAGCGTACACCCGTGAAGCGCTGCATATGTTGAAAGAGGGCATCTCACCCGCTATCGTCGACAACGCAGCAGTGATCGCGGGGTTCCCCATCGGGCCTCTGACCATGGGGGACCTGACGTCCTACGATCTGCTCACAGACATCTTGGGCAGCCTTGCGCGCGACGGTCGGGGAACGGCTTCGGACTCTCAGGGTGCCCTCGAGGCTGCCGAGCGCCTGGTAGCCGCCGGGCGTGTCGGCCGTAAAGGCGCGGGTGGGGTGTACGACTACTCCCCTGAAGGAAAGGTGATCTGGGAGGGGCTGTCCAAACTGTTTCCGCCGGCGGAAATTCAGCCCGCAGTCAGCGAGGTCGCAAAGCGGTTGTTACATATCCAATCGTTGGAGACGGTGCATGCCATCGACGAAGGCGTCGCCAGTGACCCGTTGGAGCTCGACGCGGCCGCAGTGCTTGGCTGGAGCTATCCAATCTGGCGCGGTGGCGTGCTGGGTCATATCGACGACGTGGGATTAGCGCAATTCGTTGAGGAGTGCGAAGCCTTGGCCGCCCGCTTCGGGAAGCGATTCGAGGCGCCAGCGTCGCTGCGCGATCGGGCGAAATCAGGATCGAAGTTTCATTCGATCGGAGAGACAGCGTGAGCTCCCTGACCATGGACAACGCAGACGAGGTTCTGCGCGAGGTGATGCCCGGTTGCGTGCGTTCCTTGTCGATCACCGTCGACAAATTGGGGGAGAACGCAGCGAGCCTGAAGATGCCATCGAGTGAGGCAGCCTGCCGCGAAGGCGGTTTTTTTTCTGGCCAGGCGATCGCCGCGCTCGCTGATTCGGCCATGTGCTTTGCCCTATGGTGCGATGGCCGCGGCAGACGTCCGGTTGCCACAGTCGATCTGCACGTGACCTACATGCGCGGCCTTGGCAACGAGAGCTTGGTTGCTCATGCGGAGGTAGTACGTTCAGGCCGAACCTTGAGCTTTGCCAAGGTGCAGATCGTCGGAGCTGATTCGGGCCAGTTGGCCGCAACCGCAATCGGAACGTTCGCTTGGCCGGCTTGACCGGTCGAGCACATCAAGTTGGAGACAAGGTATGACAAGCACCACGAAACCCAAGATCCTCGTCGCCGGCGGAGGCATCGGCGGATTGACGGCCGCACTGTCGCTGCTGAAGCGAGGCTTTCCCGTCCAGGTCTACGAACAAGCCAAGCAGCTAGGCGAGGTTGGTGCCGGCTTGCAGTTGAGCGCTAATACGAACCGAGTGCTGTTCGCGCTCGGCCTACGCACTCAGCTGGAGGCTGTCGTTTCACGCCCAAGCGGCAAACAGCTGCGGCTGTGGGATAGCGGTGAAAGCTGGGATTACTTCGATCTGGGAACAGTCTCGGAACACAAATTCGGTGCGCCGTACTTCACTGTCTATCGGCCGGACCTTATGAACATCCTGGCATCGGCAGTCGAGGCTGCCAGCCCAGGAACGATCAATTTGGGCAAGAGGATCAAGAACGTCAGCCACGACGCTGATGTGGCGCAACTGGAATTCGAAGACGGCACGTCCGCATCAGGCGACCTCGTCGTGGGCGCCGATGGCGTGCATTCGGTCATCCGCAGTCAGATATTCGGCGATGGCGAGCCTGTGTATTCCGGCAACATGGCCTGGCGCGGCGTGATGAGGATGGACCAGCTGCCCGCGAAACTGCAGCAGGCTACTAGCGTCCTTTGGGTGGGACCAGGGGCACACATCGTGACCTACCCGATACGTCGGAACGAGCTCCTCAACTTCGTCGGGGTCGTCGAGAAGGCTGAGTGGACGTCGGAGTCCTGGTCGCAGCAAGGCTCGCATGAGGAACTGCACGAAGACTTTTCCAAATGGCATTCTCACGTGCACGCCCTTATCGACCAGATCGAAACCCCTTTCAAATGGTCCCTGCGAGGGCGCAAACCGCTTCAGCGTTGGAGCACGGGGCGTATCACGTTGCTGGGCGACGCTTGCCATCCCACCCTGCCATTCCTGGCACAAGGTGCTGCGATGTCCATCGAAGACGGGTACGTGCTGGCACGGGCCCTCGACGAGAAGTCGGACATCGGTGCTGCACTGCAGGCCTACGACGGGGCGCGAATTGAACGCGCGAACAAGATCGTGAGCAAGGCCGAGGAAAACGGCAAGAGATTCCACAACGACGAGATGCTCGATCCCACCAAGGCTCGCGCATTCGTCAATCGAGAGTGGAGCGAAGAAAACGTCAGCCAGCGATACGACTGGTTGTATTCGTACGACGCCGAACGTATCGCACTCTGATCACTCCAGGAATATAAGTATGCAGAGCCTTGTTGTTGAACTGGATGCCTTTGCTCGAGCCGATGGCGAGCGACTGCACTCCGTGCAGGGTGAAAAAGCGCTCACCTACTCCGAATTCGTGGCGGCTACGCATAAGGTTGCACATGGGCTGCGTCGCGAAGGCGTGCAGCCGGGCGAAGCGATCGCAGTGTGGTCGCGCAATGACCTCCGCATGCTGCAAGCAATCTACGGGGCGCTGCGATGCAAGGCGCTTTTCGTTCCGCTGAACGCACGCAATAGTGTTGCCGAAAACCTGGTGCTGCTGCGTCGCTTCAATTGCAAGGCCCTGTTCGTCCAAACCGGTCTGATCGAACGGGACCTTCTCGCACGCGAAGTGCCAGGGCTGCGCTGTGTGGTGCCACTCGACTCCCAGCCGGATTGCGGACCCGCTTTCGATGCTTGGCGCGATCTTGCTACTGAAGAGCGCTTTCCCGAACAGTTCACAAATGGCAGCGATGCTGCGGCCATCTTCCCGACCAGTGGAACCACTGGCGAGCCGAAGGGGGTAGTGCACAGCCACCTTGGCATGTCGACCATGGCGCGTGGCTACCGCGAACTGCTCAAGATAACGTCAGGCGGTAAGCAACTGGTGGTAGGGCCTATCACGCACGTCGCGGGGGGCGTTGTATATGCGACTACGGGAATGGGTTGCACCCAGGTTCTGCTCGATTCAACACATCCCAGCGACATTCTAGATGCCATTGAGCGCGAGTCGGCAACCTTGCTGTTCGCACCGCCGACGCTGGTCTACGGAATGCTCGATGAGCAGTTAAGAAAGCCGCGCAAGCTGTCCTCGTTGCAGGTGCTGATATACGCCGGCTCGGCAATTTCGCCAGTTCGCTTGCAACAGGCGATGCGAGTCTTTGGGCCCATCCTAATGAATGTGTACTCCCAATCTGAGCTGATCTACCCGGTCACATCACTGACCCGGGAGGACCATGAGCGAATTGCAGGGGGTGATGAGCACCTCCTCGCCAGTGCTGGTCGGGCCACAGCTCAGGGCGAGGTCTCGATCATGGACGAGGAGGGACGACAACTATCTTCAGGCGAGGTCGGTGAGATCGTGACGCGCTCGCTGGGAGGTATGCAGTGCTTCATTGGGGATCCGGCGGCCACGGAAGCAATGCGCACCCATGGCTGGCACCATACAGGTGACATCGGGAGGCTCGACGAGGAAGGCTTCCTCTTTATTGTTGACCGCAAGAAAGACATGATCATCTCCGGCGGCTTCAATGTCTACTCGGCCGAAGTGGAGGCGGTGTTGTTCGAGCACCCCGCCGTGTTGGAGGCCGCTGTAGTAGGCGTGCCCGATCCGAAGTGGGGCGAAGCGGTATGTGCCGTCGTCGTGGTAAGGCCTGGTCAGTCACTTGAGCCGGAGGTGTTGCGCTCCTTTTGCCGCGACAAACTGGGCGGAGTGAAAACTCCTAAGCAGATCATCCTTCGTGATGTGCTTCCGCGTAACTCAGCCGGGAAAATTCTGAAGCGCAAACTGCGTGACAGTCTTGCAGAACCGCTGGTGTGAGCAAGAGCATGCTGCACTCTATGCGCATTGATGGCAGCCGTGACGAATGGTGGGCCGGGTTGCGCGCGCCGATCGTGGTCGCGCCGATGTACATGGTGACTACGGCACGCCTGGTTCTGGAGGCGGGCGCGGCAGGTGCTGTTGCAGTGCTTCCCGCACACAACTTGGCGTCCTCGGCTGAGTTTGATTCGGCTCTACATGACATGGCCGTTGCCATCCGTGCGTTCGGTCCGGGCCAATTCGCGCCCTGGGGCATCAACCTCGTCGCGCATGCCAGCAACCCGCGGTTCGCAGACGATTTGACCATCGTAGCTTCGCACCGTTGCCCCCTTGTAGTCACAAGCGTCGGGTCGCCTCGCCCTGTCATGGATGCAGTGCGGGCGTACGGTGGCCGCGTTTGGTGCGATGTGATCTCGATCGAGCATGCTCGCAAGGCTGCTGCCGCGGGCGTGGATGGATTGGTGCTTGTGTGCGCGGGCGCTGGCGGCAATACCGGATGGATCAATCCGATCGCCTTCGTCAAAGAAGTACGAAAGTTCTACACCGGCGTTGTCGCGGTGGCCGGTGCCATCACTGACGGAGCACAGGCTTATTCACTACAACTCCTTGGTGCCGATCTTGCCTACATCGGAACCCCCTTCATCGCAACAGACGAGAGCGCTGCAGCTAACGAGTACAAGGACGCGGTAGCCAATGGATCGCTGGACGATTTGGTGCTGAGCAAGGCCGCAAGTGGCATTCCTGCAAATCTGATGACGGCTTCTCTCAAGCGGCTGGGCCTCGACCCGGCAAACGCTCCGTCTCTGAACGTAGGCAGCTGGTCGGACAGCGCGGCGTGGTCGGCAGGACACGGAATCGCATCTGCAGGTCCGCGGCAATCCACTCGTCAACTTGTGGAACAAATGATTCGTGAATACGTCGCCGCCTCATCCAGCGTCGGTCCAGTTCTGTAACTCGGAGACACTCAAATGAAAAGTCAATTTTGTAGCAGTCTTGTTTATGGACTTCTCGCCACATTGGCGAGCGCTCTCATCAATGCACCGGCCGCCGCCGACACTAACTATCCGACCGGCCCGGTGCGTTTCGTCGTTCCTTTCGCCGCTGGCGGTGGACCGGACACCGTTGCCCGATTGGTTGGGCAGCGTCTATCTGAGATGTGGAAGCAGCCTGTGGTCATCGACAACAAGGTTGGCGGTAGTTCAATTATTGCGACCGGTGAAGTGGTTCGCGCAAAGCCCGACGGCCACACGGTTCTGGTGAACATTGCGCTGCTTGTGCAGAACCCAAGCTTGCGCAGTAAGCTGCCCTTTGACACCTTTAAGGATCTCACACCCGTCGTGCCTTTGGCTTTTGACTCGCTTTTTCTTGTCGCCTCAACCTCCACTAAGGCTCGCGACGTGAAGAGTTTCACGGAGGTCGTCAAAGCGGAACCTGGAAGGTTCGCGTTCGGCTCATTCGGCAATGGCTCCACTGCTCATTTGCTGCTGATTGCTCTAGAGAGAAGCGCTGGTCTTTCGCTAATCCACGTCCCCTATCAAGGCACGGCACCCGTTGCGCAGGCGTTGATGAGCAGCGAAGTGCAATTCGGTTTGCTGCCGTACACGACCGCTCGCCAAGTTCTGGAATCTGGAAAAGCAGTTGCTCTTGGAGTGACGGGCTCGAAGCGCGCGGAGTCGTTGCCTCACGTGCCGACGCTCGCCGAGGGCGGACTGAAGGGTTTCGAGAGGTTGAACTGGATCGGTCTCTTTTTGCCTTCGGCAACCCCCAAACACATCGTGGAGAAAATGAACCAGGACGTTAACGAAGCCCTTCGCACACCGTCGGTACAAGCGAGATTGAAAGATATCGGCTCACTACCAGGTGGCGGCTCGGCTACTGAATTCTCGAGTGCGGTCAAGAATGACTATGAGCACTACCGAGAGCTGATCCGCGCTGGCAACGTAAAGGTTGAGCAATGACGCCGTTCGCAGCGGAAGCAAACTTCTTTGAGTTGAACCCCTTGATGCGTATGGACTACGGCAATCGGACTTGCTGATCGGCGCCGGCCAATGGAAGCGGACCGACTAGGCAGCGCCTGCAACAGCAGTTTTGTGTTGGTAGATCTAGCTGTCCGCCACAGCCTTTATCTTAGTTTGGGAGATTATTGTGAAAGCAGCTGCAAGTTTGAAGGTGCGCGTCCAACGCAAGACCATTGAAGCGATCGATATTTGCACGTTCGAGCTCGTGAGTGCCGATGGCCTGCATTTGCCTGCCTTCTCTGCGGGTTCACACATCGACGTGGAATTGCCTGGGAGTATCACTCGACAGTATTCGCTGTGCAATGAATCTGGCGAGACGCACCGGTATGTGATTGGCGTTCTGAAAGACCAGAAAAGCCGGGGCGGTTCGCGCGCACTTCACGAAGAAGTAAATGAAGGTGACGTGCTCACGATTAGCCCGCCTAGGAACCACTTCGCACTGGCTCATGCGGCCAATCACTCCATCCTATTCGCAGGCGGCATTGGTATCACGCCAATTCTGTGCATGGCCGAGCGGCTTGCCGCCATCGGTGAGTCTTTCGAAATGCATTACTGCGCTCGCTCACGAGAGCGGACCGCATTTTTGCCGCGCATCGGTTCCTCAAGCTTTGCGCCGAAAGTACATTTCCATTTCGATGATGGACCAGACGAACAGAAGTTGAAGCTTGAGTCGACTCTGAAAAGTCCGGCTGCAGGAGTGCAGTTATACGTCTGTGGCCCCAAGGGTTTTATGGATGCTGTGTTGAGCAATGCGCGCGAGCACGGCTGGTCAGAAGATCAACTGCACTACGAGTTCTTCGGTGCTGCGCCGGAGAAGTCGGAGTCGGACGGCAGCTTCGAGGTGCAGCTCGCGAGTTCGGGTCGCATTGTGCTTGTCTCGAAGGAGCAGACGGTGGTTCACGCGCTCGAGGATGCCGGTGTCCCCGTTCTAGTTTCTTGCGAGCAAGGTGTGTGTGGCACTTGCTTGACTCGAGTGCTTGAGGGAGAGCCCGATCATAGAGACATGTTCCTGACGAAAGAGGAGCACGCCAAGAACGACCAGTTTCTGCCATGTTGCTCACGCTCCAAGTCGCCTAGGCTGGTCCTGGATCTCTAACGGCTGATTCAAAGCGAACCAACGGGCGCAGGCACGATGGTCCCGGGAAGCTGCTTAGCCTTCCCGACAAGTTGGCCCTGCTGCTGGGTGCTTCATCGCTGTCTTTTTACAAGTTGGAGTCGGGCCACGTACACCCACGGGCAGCGCAGTTGGAGCGCATGGCTGAAGTACTCAAAAATGGGCAAGCGCAAGGCGCTGGCACTGCTCAATGCGCAGTGACAGTGAATGGTTGGGCTGCTCATTCCAAACCATACGCTCAGGGGCGATCCGCAGCTAACCGGAGTGGATGCTGCACTAACTTGAGGTGAGTCGGAGTCGAGGTGAACTCTGGCTCGATGGATGTGGATTTCCCTCATTCAAAAATGCGGCTAGTTACCTTGAGAATGCGCCGACTACGAGGCTTGACGCTGCAGCAATAATCAAGAGAGAGATATATGCATAGAGCAGTTTTTGGGAGGGCTACGGTCCACCGATTTTGGGGTATCGCATTTGGTGCGTTGGCCAGCGCAGCATTTTTTGGAGCCGCAATGGCTGCGCCTGTCGTGGTCGGTCAGGTGGCTCCGCTGTCGGGTCTTCGAGCCGGTGATGCTCGTGGGTACTCTGCAGGAATGCAGATGTACTTTAACCACGTCAACAAGACCGGCGGGATCAACGGTAACACTCTGGTGTTGGCACGCAAAGACGATGCCGGCACAGTCGATCAAACCCTGGCTGCGACTGAGCAGCTTCTCTCCGAGCAACGCCCCGTACTGCTTGCGGGATACATGGGTAGCAGCAACCTCGCAGCGTTGCAGAAATCAGGCATCCTTGCCAGGGAGAAAATTGCGCTGATTGGCTATCGTAGTGGAGCATTCCAGCCGGACATCCCCCAGCTATACAACGTTCGCGCTGACTTGCGCGAAGAGATTGGAAAAATCACAGAGCACCTGGCAACAGTAGGCGTCACCCAGCTTGGATTTTTCTATGAGGAAAGTGCTTATGCGTCAGCGTTGCTCGCAAGGGCTGATGAAACCATCAAGAAGCATGGTGGAAAGCTCGTCGCCAAAGCCTCCTACGAAGCTGACACTTTGCGTATAGAGGCCGCCAATCGAACGTTTCTTGCGACGAAGCCCCAGGCCATCATCATGGCCGCCAGCGGCGCGGCCGCCGCTGCATTTGTCGAGAAATACAGACTGGAAGGGGGGACTGCTCGTCTCTTCGCCTCCTCAGATGTGGATCTGGAGCAAATGTCCAAGCGACTGGGAGACGAACACATGCAAGGCATCTCGATCGCGCAGGTTACGCCAAACCCCTATCGAGTTTCGAGCAAACTGAGCAAAGAGTTTCGAGAGGTACATGCCAAAAGTGGCGAACCTGATGTGCCTGTGAGCTACGCCATGATGGAAGGCTTCATCACTGCGAAAGTGATCGCCGAGGTGGTCCGCCGTGCGGGAACCAAGCTCAATCGCGAAGGCTTGGCCGCCGCACTGGAGAACATCGACAACGTAGATCTGGGCGGATACACGGTGGGGTACCGGCAGGGGCTGCGCATGGGATCGCGGTTTGTGGAACTGTCGATTGTTAGTGCTGCAGGAAAGATCCGGCAATGAGAACCAGATTGTCTACTTCCACGCGGAGGTAACCCGTTGGGGGTTAGTGGATCACTTCTGCGTGGAAATCAACAACGTGCTTCACTGCTGGCTCGCGAGCACGCGCTTATCGGATGCCGCCGCCCAGTACACCGGACTCTACGCTTTCGATGCCGGAGTTCATCCGTTGGTGTTTTAAGATTTTCAATGCGTTGGGGCTGTAGCCGAAGTGTCGTGCGAATCTGCGACTGAAGTGAGCAGCCGACGAGAACCCGCAAGCGTGGGCAACTTCGAGCATCGACCTCCTCGAGGTCGATTGCGTCAGCAAGACCGCTCGCGCCCGCTCAAGCCTTTGAGCATAAATCATCTCCATACAGCTGGTTTCCTTTGCCGCACACAGAAGGTGCAGGCGGCGAAGAGGGAGACCGAGCGCTGAAGAGATATCGCTAGGCGTTAAGTTGACGTTGGAGTAGTTATCTTGGATGAACCGGCGCAGCCGTCGGGCATCGCCCTCTTGGCTAGCACAAGGTTCCGGGACTGCATGAGACACCGCACTGAGCAGCGCCACAACGGCTTGCGCGACCGCCTCACCGGTTGTCCCATCGACCTCGCCGTGCCATTTGCAGAGCGGCGCGAGTACTCCCGCGATACATTCATGTATCCAGGGAGACTTGGTACCAACATGCACCGCACATTGTTCGCGCAGTTGAGTTATCCCACGCCCGAACTCCTCATACGGGATTCGGACTACAAGCATGTGGGCATCCGGGCCACAACCTTCAACTACGAACGGCTGCATGCCATCGAAGAGCATTAACTCGCCGGCCTCGGCACGGTGAGATCTGCCAGCCTGCTCGATTCGACCACTCCCAGCAAGTACCAAATTCAGGAACACAACAGAGCAGTTATCGAGCTCCGCGAATCGTCGCGTGCGATACAAGCGAACAGAATCTCCTCTCACATTGTTTACCTTCAGTGCGCCAACATCGCGGTGTCTAACCCACATGCGCTCTCGCCCTGAGTGAGCCCACTCTAGTTGCATCTTGACGAAGCAGTGATCGAGTACTGCACGCTCGCGCAGTGAACTCCACCCCCGCTGACCAAGGGACCACTCCATTGCACTGATCTCCTGCTTGTTATGCAACGTGAGCTTAGCCAGCAGATCTTTGACATTTCATAGGGTTTACACGCGGATTGGCAGTGCAACCAGCATCGCAAAAGGCTCAGCCAACACAGGAAGTCCATTTTTTGCGCTGTCAGACAAAAATTTCCCTCTACGACCGCGCGTTGGAGTGCTTGACTACACACTTGTCGAAACACAACTTTTGAGTGAGACAACGTATGCAAGTCAGTGAGTCGCGCCGCGGCGCAATGAAGTATCTTTCCTCTGGTCTACTCGGAGCCGGTGTTGCCGCCTGCGGAGGCAGCCAGGCCGAAAACACCAGCAAGCCCGCTTTTGTGCTGGTGCATGGTGCGTGGCACAACAGCAGCACATATACCGAGGTGATAGCGTTTCTAGCCCAGCTTGGCCATGCGGCGGTGGCTGTAGACCTTCCTGGCCATGGCCTGCGAGCGCGACTGCCGAGAAGTTGGAGGCAACGCCCCTTCAATGCACCCGCTTTCGCTATGGAGCCCTCCCCCGTTGCCAACGTTACGCTGAATGACTACGCAAATCACGTAGTCGAGGCTATCGACAGGATGCGTGGTCTCGGTAATGAAAAGGTGGTGCTTGTCGGGCATAGCCTTGGAGGAGCCACCATCACCCAAGTTGGCGAGATCGCCAGCGGTAAGCTTTCAAAGCTGGTTTACCTTACCGCCTTTCTGCCTTTCAATGGAAAGACACTCTTGGAGACGTCTCTTGCGCCAGAAGGAGCCTTGAATGAGGTGCCTGGTCTCATGATCGGCGATGCCGTAGCCACGGGCGCAAACCGCATTGATCCAGATAGTCCCGATCCAGTCTATCAAGCTAAGCTGAAATCGGCCTTTTACGCCGACGTCGCTGAAGACGTTTCCGTTGCAATGGGGAATTTGCTAACACCCGATGAGCCGGTAGCGCCTGCAGTTACACCTATCACCCGGAGCGCTTCAAAGTGGGGGGCCGTGCCGCGCCATTACATTAAATGCCTTCAAGACCGGGCAGTAGTCCCGGCTTTAGCGCAGAAAATGATCGACACTGCTGACGCGGAGTTTCCGCAACACAAGACGATCGTGCATTCGATGAATACCAGCCATTCCCCATTTCTATCCCAACCCGAAGCGTTGGCACGACTGCTGGCGACGATCGCAATGTCATAGGTGAAATCGCACGGGATTCTCTAGTCAATCTTGATCCGTAGAAAGAGGCGTCGTCCGAAATCAACCGGCGAGGTACTGCCGGAAGTGCCGTGGCGCCGCTTAGGGCTACAGAACATTGCGATGTCGTTGAAAATTTCGGCGCGTGCCCTACTACGCGTGTGGTAGATCCGGCAGTGCACGCGCTCGCGCTTGAGCAGTTGGAAGAGGCTCTCTGCAACGGCACTACCGCGGTCGTTGCCTCTCCGGTTCATGCTGCTGATCAGACTATGTTCGCGCAAGAACGCTTGCAACTCGTGGCCAGTGAATTGGCGACCCTGATCCGAGTGCACCTTGACAGGGACTTTCGGCCTGCGACGCTACAGCGCCACCAGCAGCGCGTCCAGGACCAAACTGGTGTCGATGCGGCTACTTGAGACTGCTCTTCGGCGACGGCTTTTCCCCATCCATTGCATCGATTTCCGCGTGCTCCAGCGCAGAAAGCATGTGCAGGGTGAATTCGGAACCCTGCTTGCGCATCTCCGGACTCAATCGCGCCATAGCGGGTGCCAGCACCGAGTGGTTGGCCAGGTGCTCGATAGCTTGCTCCACCGCGTGTAAGCCCTTCTTGGTGAGGTGTACCAGGAAGCCGCCACTGTGGCTCGGGTCGACAGAGCGCCCGACGTAGCCTGCCGCTTCCAGGCGATCAACCTTCTTCGTGATCGCGCCAGAGGTCACGAGAAGTGCACGAAACAGATCGGTAGGGCGCTTCACGTAAGGCGGCCCGCTGCGACGCAGGGCCAGCATCAGACGCATGTCGCCGCCATTGATGCTGAAATGCTTCTGGCAGTAGCGGTCGTAAGCTCGATCCACTAGCGTGCCAAGGCGCATGAAGTAGATCGCCAGCAAAAAGTTCTGCAGGTCCAAATCCTCACGCTCGCGTTGCCACTGCAGCGTGATGAGCTCGCCCAGACCAGGCAGTTGCGGCTTCTGCTCAGACGATTCCGTGGCAGCGTGGAGCCGGCTTTTGCTTTGGGAGCGAGGGCTGTGTTTCATCTTGCCATTTCCCTTCCTTAGAAGATTTTTTCAGTTCAAGTCTGTATCTTAGCTTTGCACTGACTGCACCCTCTTAACGACTTCACAGGCTATGGGCGCTGGTTTTCCCTATGAGGCAGATTCGAGTCGGATGATATCTTCCATGGAAGACATTAAGTGGGGAGTTTGCTAGATGCCATGCCCCTCCTTTAATAGCGCCCTCTGTCCCCACGTTTTAGGTAAACCCTATGAAGAAAACACTTTTGCGCCTGTTGGGCGCCGTCGCCACCGGCGGCGCACTGATTGCAACTGCGCCGGCAGCACTGGCGCAAGACATCATCAAGATCGGTGTCGTTGGACCTTTTACGGGGCCCTTCGCGGTTTCAGGGCAGTCATATCGCCAAGGCGTTGATGCCTATATGGCGCTCAACGGTCACCAAGCGGGCGGCCGTAAGGTCGAGGTCCTCTATCGTGACAGCGCGGGAGCTGACCCAACGCTTTCCAAGCGCCTGGCCGAAGAGTTGGTGGTGAAAGACAAAGTGTCGATGCTCCTAGGCTTCTACCTAAGCCCGGAGGTGGCAGCCTCTGCTCCAGTTGCCAACGCGGCCAAGACGCCGCTGTTTATCGTAAACGCCGCTACGCCTGCGCTAATGAAGATGTCGCCCTTCTTTGTTCGCATGGGACAGGCGATCAACCAGCCAGCCGAGCTGGCGGCGGCCTATTCTCGCCAACAAGGAAAGTCGCGCGGCTACGTTGCGGTGGGCGACTACGCTCCAGGCCACATCGTCGAGCAATCGTTCATTGACAAGTTCAAGAGCGAAGGCGGGGAGATCGTAGGCAATGTGCGCATTCCGCTCAACACTGCCGACTTCGCACCCATTGCGGAACGCATCGCCAACGCCAATCCAGACGTACTGCAGATTTTTATTCCGCCAGGTGCAGCTTCAGTGGCATTCAGCAAGGCGTTGGCGGCACGCGGCCTGACGAAGAAGGTCTTGATTATTGGCCAAGGAGAGGCCGAAGATAGCGATCTGCCGTTGTTCGACGATTCAATCGTGGGCTTTAACTCCATCATCTACATCGACGCCAACGCTAAAAACGCAGAGAACGTTGCCTTTGCCGACTGGCTGAAGAAGAACGCCGGCGCGACCGTTAAGCCGAACTCGTTCAGTATCGGTGCATTTGATGCCATGCACTTGGCCTACAAGATGCTCAACGATCAGAAGGGCAAGCCCTTCGACGGCGAAGTCGCCATGAAGTCGATGCCTGGCTTCACCTGGAAGAGTCCACGAGGGTCCATCACTGTCGACCCCGTGACGCGCGAGCCTATCCAGAACTTCTACCTGCGCGAGGTGGTGAAGGGTGCAGACGGTGTGAAGAGCAATCGGGTGGTGAAAACCTGGGAGCAGGTTAAGCCCACGCCGCTGAAGTGAAGTTCTGACGTCCTGTCTTTCCGTCTTCGGCCTCAATCATTGCGAACATCGTGTCTACTGTCGCATTCATTCTTCTGTACGGACTCTCGTACGGTCTCGTCCTTTGCCTTATCGCGCTGGGTTTGGTGATCACCATGGGTCTCATGCACGTGATCAACCTCGGACACGGCGCATTCGCCGCCATCGGGGGCTATCTAGCCATCAGTCTGATGCAGCAGCAAGGTTGGCCGTACGCAGTGGCCGTTCCCACCGCAGTGCTCTGCGTCGCCGCCTTTGGCGTGCTGGCCGAAAGGGTGCTGTACGTGCGTCTCTACAAACGCAGCCACCTTGATCAAGTACTGGTGACAATCGGCTTCAACTTTGTGGTGATTGCTGTCGTGACCATGCTGTTCGGCCCGAACATCGTGCGAATGGAACTGCCGACCTACTTGCGCGGCAACATCGACCTGGGCATCCGGGAGTTTGAGCTATACCGCGTGGTCGCCTCTGGCATCTGTATCGTGATCATCGGTGGGCTGTGGTGGGTGTTTGAGCGCACCAGCACCGGGGCGCGCTTGCGCGCTGCGGTCGACAATCAGGGTATGGCACAGGCAATGGGCATGAATGTTCCGATGCTTTTCTCCGCCACTTTCGCGCTGGGTTGCGGCCTCGCCGCGCTGGGCGGCATCCTCGCCGCACCGATGCTGCCAATGGAACCCATGTGGCCAATGAAGTACCTGGTGCTCATGCTGGTGATCGTATCGCTAGCCGGTCACGGGCAGGTTTCGGCTTCAGTGGCCGTAGCCATCCTCGTGGGCGTGGTCGAAACCGCAGGGCGCTACCTGTTCCCTCAATACGGCGCCTTCTTCATCTACCTGTTGCTGATCGGTCTGATGGTGTGGCGCCCCAAAGGCCTGCTCGTGCGCCGCCAGACTGCCTGACCATGACCACCATTCCCCAAGACTCCATCCTAAGCCGCCACCGGTGGCGTGTGGGCGAGTTGCTTTGGCTTGCCGTCGCACTGGCCTGCTACTTTTTACTGCCGCAGTACCTCGCACTGGGCACCACCGTGCTCATCATGGTGGTGTTGGTGATGTCGTTCGATCTGCTACTCGGCTTCTCAGGCGTACTCTCACTGGGGCATGCAGTGTTCTTCGGATTGGGCGCCTATGCGGCAGGCTGGTTGTCCCTCGCAGGCTGGACCGAGCCAGTGAGCGCAGTGATTGTTGCCGGGGTAGCTTCGGCCGGACTTGCCGCGGTGGTCGGACCGTTCCTACTACGTCTGACCGGCCTGCCCCTCATGATGGTGACGCTGGCACTTGGTGTGTTGGTGTTCGAGGCCGCGCACAAGGCCACCACCATCACCGGCGGCGACGATGGTCTGGCCGGCATCCAGTTCGCGCCAATTTTGGGCATATTTGAATGGGGTCTGGGTGGCGCCACTGCATACCTCTATGTGCTGACCTGGCTGTGCGTAGTCTTCGTGCTGCTCAAGCGGGTGGTGGCATCACCGTTCGGCGTCATGCTTCAGGGCGTGCGCGAGAACTCGGCTCGTATGCGCTTGATCGGCAATCTCGTATTGCCGCACCTCACGCTAGCTTACGTGATCAGCGGAACGGTCGCAGGCATGGCCGGTGCGCTGTTCACGCAGGCGAATGCGTTTGTCGGCTTGGGCGTGCTGGCCGTCGACACATCGGTCGACGTGCTAGTCATGCTAGTGCTCGGTGGAATTGGCGGGCTGCACGGCGCACTGGTGGGCGCACCGGTCTACATGATGCTCAAACATTTTTCTTCTCAATGGAATCCCTTCTACTGGATGTTGGTCATCGGCCTGCTGTTGATCGTAGTGGTCCTGTTCGGCCGCGGGGGCATATTGGGAATCTTGCAGTCGGCGATGCGCTGCCTGCGCAAGGACAAAACATGAGTGCAACGCCGTCCATTGCCCTGGAGGCCAACGGGTTGAGCAAGCGCTTCGGAGCTCTACACGTCACGCAGGATGTGAGTCTTTCCCTGCTCGTGGGTGCGCGCACCGCGCTAATCGGCCCCAACGGTGCAGGCAAGACTACTCTGGTCAACCTGCTCACAGGCGTTATCCAACCCGACCAGGGCCGCTTGCGTCTGTTTGGCGAAGAGGTGACGTCCGCCTCCGCAGCGGCGCGCACACGCAAGGGTCTGGTGCGCACGTTCCAGATCTCAAGCTTGTTCGCGCAACTCAGCGTGTTTGAGAACATCTTCATCGCGGTGGCGCAGGCGGCGGGTCGCGGCTTTTGCATCTGGCATGCTGCGGGACGCCAGAAAGACCTGCTAGAGCGCACTGAGCAACTGGTAGTACAACTCAAGCTGGAGGCTGATCGACATAACAAGGTGAATGAAATCGCGTACGGCCGCCAACGCCTGGTGGAGATCGCACTGGCCCTGGCACTCATGCCGCGCGTCTTACTGCTCGATGAGCCGGCCGCCGGCATTCCAAGCAATGAACTTGATCTACTGCACGGCGCCATCGAAAGCCTCCCGCGCGATATTGCCGTACTCATGATCGAGCACGATATGGAGATGGTGCGCCGCTTCGCAACCGATGTATCGGTTCTAGTAAATGGCGCGCTGTTGATGTCAGGCAGGCCCGCCGAGGTAATGTCACATCCCGAGGTGCAATCGGTCTACCTCGGCGCTGCCGGCAAGAAACGCTTCGATGGAGCACTAGCCCATGCTTGAGATTCAGAAACTCAGCGGTGGCTGGGGGCCTACTCTAGTGAACGAAGACGTAAGTCTGCGGATAGCCAGCGGCGAGACCCTGGCCATCATAGGTCGCAATGGTGTGGGCAAGAGCACCTTACTGGAACTCATCATGGGGCGCGCGCAGTGCCGCAGTGGAGTAGTCTCGCTTGACGGGAGAGAAATCAACGATTTGCCAGTGCACCAGCGTGCAAGGACTGGCCTTGGTTATGTACCGCAAGGGCGAGAGGTGTTTCCCAGCCTCACAGTAGCTGAGCACCTCCAGGTGGCCGCCCGCCCGGGTCACTGGACGCAGCCGCGGGTGATCGAACTGTTTCCTCGACTGGGCGAGCGCCTAGCCAGCTACGGCAACCAACTATCAGGTGGCGAGCAGCAAATGCTGGCAATTGCCCGCGCTCTACTGGGTAACCCACGCGCGATGTTGATGGACGAGCCATTCGAGGGTCTGGCCCCCATCATCGTAGAACATCTGGTCCGCAGCATTCGAAAAATCGTGCAGTCAGGATCGATCGCATTGCTCCTGGTGGAGCAACGCGTGGACATTGCGCTTGACCTATCTGACCGATGCATCGTGATGGACCGAGGACGTTGCGTGCACGAAGGCACTTCCGCCACGCTCGCCCGCGAAGAAACGCAACTCGCCGGGCTGATGGGCCTTGGGCATTGACTTGGAGAACCAACCCATGAGATTCGACCGACAGGTGGCTATCGTTACCGGCGCGCAAACTGGTATTGGCCGCTCTATCGCCGAGAGGTTGGCATCCGAGGGCGCGGCCGTGGTGCTGGCCGATGTGGCCGACGCCGAGCCCGTCGCTGAGCAGATACGTGCACGTGGCGCGCGCGCCTTGGCCGTGTACACAGATGTGTCGGATGAAGCCTCGGTCCAGAAAATGGTCGAGCAAACCGTACAGACGTTTGGTCGCATAGACATCCTGGTGAACAACGCGGCTATCGCCGCCACGATTGAGCTACGACCGTTCGAGCAAATTACAGTGTCCGAATGGCGACGCATGCAGGATGTCAACGCTATGGGCCCTTTCCTATGCGCGCGCGCTGTCGCGCCGCACATGCGCGAGCAACAGCACGGACGTATTGTCAACATCACGTCGGGAACAGCCTTCAAAGGCGCCCCATTCATGCTCGACTATGTGTCCAGCAAAGGCGCATTGATGACGATGACGCGCGCGCTTGCCCGCGAACTGGGAAAGGATTTCATCACCGTGAACGCCGTCTCACCGGGATATACGCTGAGCGAAGGCAATCTCGCCAACAAGGAATTTCTCTCGGCCTACCGAGACGCCGCGATACAAACGCGCGCAGTGCCACGTGACGGATGGCCCGCCGACATCGTGGGCGCTGTGGCGTTCCTCGCGAGTAGCGATGCGGCTTTTGTTTCCGGCCAGATCATGGCCGTCGACGGTGGGTCGGTGTATCACTGAACTAGGAGCAAGTAGATGCTAAGCCACGAATCTAACCAGCGCCTGTGTCGCATTGGCCCCGATGACACCATGGGCAAAGCTATGCGCCGCTATTGGCTGCCCTTCATGAACTCCGCCGATCTCGTTGAAGGCGACGATCCGCACGGTGTTGAGTTGATGGGCGAGCGCTTCGTGGCCTGGCGCGACAACAGAGGGTGCGCGGGTCTGTTCCACCAGTCCTGTCTACACCGGGGCGCTTCGATGCGACTGGCTAGGGCCGAAGGGGACGGTCTGCGCTGCATCTACCACGGCTGGAAATTCTCTGTCGATGGGACGGTAATCGACACGCCCAACGTCGCCGACCCCAACTTCAAAAGCCGCATCAAAGGCCGTACCTTCCCTGTGCGCGAAGCCGGTGGCTTGCTCTGGGCCTACCTTGGACCGCGTGAAAGTGAGCCGGCGTTTCCACACTGGCCATGGATGGATCTGTCGGATGCGCAGCGACTCATAACCCGACATGTGGAGGAATGCAGCTTCGTTCAGGTGATCGAAGGGTTGGTCGACTCCTCGCACCTCGGCGTCTTGCACATGAACGGGCTTCAGCAGTCTGGCGAGGTGGACCTGGGCTTTGCTCAGAAGGTGAACTCGATGCAGCGCAACCTCGCGCCCCGCCTAGAGGTGCAGGACACGGATTTCGGCTTTTACTACGCCGCGCTTCGCGATATCGATGACGAACACGGTCCTCGCACCGAGGCGCGCATCGCCGCATTCGTCGCGCCTTGCTGCGTGCTTAACCCGAACGGCGACATAGCCACATTCGTGGTTCCGCTGGACGATGTGCGCACGAGCTTCATCCACGTATTCTGGAGCGATACGCAAGAGCTGAACCGTGAACCTCTGCGCAGCCGCCACCTTGAGTTCATCGGTCTTACGCCCGAGGTGCTCGACGGCTTTGGGCTGACTGACGATACGCTTGGTCGGACCGACCGTCCCAACCCGCGCAACAACTTTCATCAGGACCGCGAGGCCATGCGGCTGGGTACCAGCTGGAGCGGCTTGCCTGGGTTGATCGAGGAAGACGTCGCGGCATCTGTGTCGGCGGGTGCAGTGCGAGACCGCCGACACGAAATGCTGTCGGCCGCGGACATCGGCATTTCCCGTCTATATCGCACTCTGCTTGGATGCGCCGATGCGGTAGAAAGAGGTGAACCGCCGTTGGGTATAGCGCGGGGCGTGAACTGGTCGCAGGTTCAAGGCCGGCACGGCTTGATGACGAGTGAGGACTGGCGCGACTTGATCGCGCGCCGCAAAGACCCCGAAACGGAAGGTGCGTCATGAGCGCAGCGCAATTTAATCCCCCGCAATCTCCTGCCACAGCCCAATCAATGAGCTTTCGAAATGGCGAGACCAGCTTCGTATGGGACGAGGAGTTCAGTGTTGGAGACGGCGGCATGGACGACACGCACCGAGAATTTGTTGACTGCGTGGACGCGATGCTGCGTGCCACAGATGCCCAGCAAGGTGCAGCGCTGAGCGCATTCGAAAGCCACGCACGTCGTCACTTCTTAGAGGAAGATGACGCTATGCGCGACAGCGCTTACAGCTCGGCGGGCTGCCATGTTGACGAACATGCTGCCGTGTTGAAGTCGCTCGACGAAGTGCGCGATGCGTTGGCACAAGGTCGACACGAGGTCGTGCGGCACTTCGCGCAAGCACTTGCAGAATGGTTTCCGCGCCACGCGCAGGTGATGGACCTTGGTCTAGCGCGCTGGCTCCAACAGCGCCGCATTGGCGGTTCTCCGGTGGTGATTCAGAGGCTGAAGAGCCCGGTTGTGGCCTTGATCTAAGTCTTCTATTTTTTTAACTTAATATCTTCCATGGAAGATGAATTGAGATGCTGATGGAAACGCTATTGCAAGTGCGTGTGGCCGCACGGAAGGTCGTGGCCGAAGACGTAGTCGCTTTCGAGTTCGCGCCGCTCGACGGGGTCGAGCTGCCCGGGTTTGAGGCTGGCGCACACATTGACGTGCATGTTCCAGGTGGGCCTGTACGTCAGTACTCTCTGTATCAGTTGCCCGATAGCTTGCCGCGCTATTGCATCGGGGTGCTGCGCGACCCGCAATCCCGAGGCGGCTCGGTGCGCTTGATCGATGGAGTAAAAGAAGGCGACATATTATCGATCTCGCGCCCACGCAACCATTTCCAGTTGCACAGCGGACCCGACCACGCCATGCTCTTTGCGGGCGGCATAGGCATCACACCCATCATGTGTATGGCAGAACAGCTGGCGCGCGAAGGGCGTTCGTTTGAGCTGCATTACAGCGGCCGTACGCCGGCACGCATGGCATTTCTTGATCGTTTGCGCTCCGCCGGCTTTGCCGACCGCGTACAGGTGCATTCTGATGATGGCGCCGCTGATCAGCTGTTGGATGCACGTGCCGTCATTGGTTCACCTGTAGTGGACAGGCAAATATATGTGTGCGGACCAACCGGGTTCATGGACCACGTGCTGTCCTCTGCACGCGAACTCGGTTGGGGGGAGTCACATCTGCACCGGGAGTATTTCGCTGCCGCACCTATTGACCATTCGACCGACGGTCCGTTCGAGATCGAGCTCAGTCATAGCGGACGCTGCATTTCAGTGAAGGCCGACCAGTCGGCCGCGCAGGCGCTGATCGACGCAGGCGTTCCGCTCTCGCTGTCTTGCGAGGCCGGCGTGTGTGGCACGTGTCAGACCCGCGTACTCGCAGGAGTGCCCGATCACCGCGATCTCTACCTGACCGACGAAGAAAAGCATGAACACTTCATGCCCTGCTGCTCACGTTCGTGCACGCCTCGCCTTGTGCTGGACCTCTGATTAAAAGATACCCCGCCCACGAAAGGAATTTCCATGCTTAGCAAACACGACAACGAGTTGATGTGCCGAACAGGCGCTGGAACAGCCCAGGGTGACGCCATGCGTCGTTTCTGGCTGCCGGCCCTGCAGTTGAGTGAGATGCCAGCTGCAGGCGCGGACCCGAGGGTAATCGAACTACTGGGCGAGCGCTTCGTCGCCTGGCGAGATCAGGCCGGCCGCCCCGGGCTGTTCGCTGAGTCATGCCTGCACCGCGGAGCGTCGATGCAGCTAGCTCGTGCAGAAGGCGATGGCCTGCGCTGCATCTACCACGGTTGGAAATTCGCTGTCGATGGTCAGGTGCTCGATACGCCCAACGTGGCAGATCCGAAGTTCAAGGAACGCATCAAAGGCCGTACCTACCCGGTGCGCGAAGCAGGTGGCTTCCTATGGGTCTACCTCGGCCCGCGCGAGCAGGAGCCGGCGTTCCCTCGTTTGCCCTTCATGGATGTTGACGCCGACCACCGTATCAACGCCAATGCGGTCGTTAACTGCAACTTCGTGCAGGTGGTGGAAGGCCTTGTGGACTCGTCGCACCTCACGGTGCTGCATGCATCGGGCTTGGCCAAGACAAACGGCGCAGAGCTGGACTTTGCCAAGAAGACCAACCATATGCAGTTCGATGCCTCGCCGCAGATCGAAGCGGAAGAGACCGAGTTCGGCTTTCACTACGTCGCCATGCGCGGCGCTGGCGACGGCCGCCGCATGGCTCGCGTGGCGTCGTTCATCGCGCCCTGCTTTGTTGCCAATCCGAATGGCGATCTGTGGTTCGCCGTGGTGCCGGTCAACGACGAGCGTTGCAATTTCTACCACGTTTGGTGGAATCCCGAGAAGCCGATTGGCCAAGAGCCGTTGCGCACGCAGCAGCTCTCGTTCGTGGGCCTAGATGACGAGACGCTCTCGCGCCACGGCATGACTGCTACCACGTGCGACGGTCCCACAGCAATGAGCTGGACGAACGGATACCACCAGGACCGCGCACTACAACGAGCCGGTCACTTCACCGGCCTGGCCAGTTTCACGCAAGAAGACGCGGCGTGTAGTGTCTCTGGTGGGGCGATCCGCGACCGCTCGCAAGAGATGCTGTCCACCGCCGACATCGCGATCAGTCGCCTGTACCGCGTATTGCTGGCGAGCGCCCGTGCGGTTCGCGAAGGGCAAGAGCCGCCTTCGCTGCATGCCGACGTGAGCTGCGTTGTGGGGACGTCAGCCGAAATCGGCCAGAGCGAAGACTGGCGAACCCTCGTACCGCAACATCGCATCTTGAAGACCATCAGCGTGGCCGCATCGGCTGATCGAACGCACTAGGCCAGTGCCACACCCACTTCACAGACACACAGGACATCAACATGTTAAGCACCAAAGACAACGACACTCTATGCCGCGTAGGCCCTGGCACACCCATGGGTGTACTGATGCGCCGTTACTGGCACCCCGTGTGCACCTCAATGCAACTGCCATCGCCTGATGCACCTCCACTGCGTGTGCGTCTTCTTGGTGAGGACTACGTGGTGTTTCGCGACACTGCGGGGGAGGTCGGCATGCTCGACGAACTCTGCATGCATCGAGGGGCTTCGCTCGCACTAGGTCGGGTGGAAGAGGGTGGCCTGCGCTGCCTTTACCACGGCTGGAAGTTCGATGTGAAGGGCCGCGTGATGGAAACGCCTAACCACGCCGATCCGAAGTACCGCGAACGAATGAAGGCGCCGGCCTACCCTGTGCGCGAAGCCGGCGGTTTGGTGTGGGCGTACGTTGGGCCGAAAGACCAGGTGCCCGAGTTCTCCCGGTACGCGTTCATGGAAGCACAGCCCGAACACCGCGTGGCACTACGCGTCAACGTGAGCTGCAACTACCTGCAATTGGTCGAAGGCGGGGAGGACAGTTCGCACGTCGGCGTGTTGCACACCAACATGGCCCGACCAGGCTGGATCGATGACAGTTTCGTGCCCAATCCCGATGTGGTGAACCCGGCAGCGCTCGTGTCCAACGACCTCGAGCCCGCGCTCAAGATCGAAGAGACTGCGTTCGGCTTTCAGTATGTGGCCTTGCGCAAGACCAACGAGCCAGGAGTGAAGAACGCACGTGTGGTGCCTTTCATTATTCCCTACGGCCGCATCATCCCTGCCCCCGCGTTTTTGTTCACTGTGTTCGAGGTGCCCGATGACGACACACACACCAGCACCTACATCGTGGTGCACGGTAATGCGCCGGTGACTGATGACAAGATCATTGAGTTGCTGGGTCTTGACGACAAGCGCTACTACGACCGCAAATCCTGCGCGTATACATCCACCTGGGCAGACAACTTTGGCCAGGATCGCGAGCGTATGAAGGACAGCTGGACCGGGCTGGTTGGTGTTGAGGTGGAGGACGCGACCATCGCACTGTCGCAAGGTCCGCTGTACGACCGCTCCAAGGAGCACCTCGTGCCGGCCGACCAGGGCGTCGTGCGTGTTCGACGCGCGCTGCTCAATGCAGTGAAAGTTGCGGCCGAGAACGGCACGCCGCCCGGTGTGGGGCTGGACTTGCGGAGTGTCAGCGCCTGCGATGTGCAAATGGAAGACGGAGCGCTCTGGCAGGATCTTGTGCCAAGCCACCGTGAAACCGCTGCGGCATGAAAGGCACATCTGCATGAACGACCTCATTTCTGGCGGCACGCCCGACTACCTCTCGCTGCTGCGCCTGCAAGGCCGCGGGTTTGTGGTCCTGGGCGCGGGGCAAGGTATCGGCGAACAGGCTACGCATGCGCTGGCGCAAGCTGGTGCGAGATTGCTCTGCGTGGACCGTGACGAAGAGCTCGCGCGCCAGATCGCCGATGCAGTAGGCGGCGTCCCGTGCGTAGCAGACGTGACATCTCGCGCCGAAATGCAGCGCGTGTTTGACACGGCGCGTCAGCATTTCGGCCGCGTGCACGGCATGGTGGACATCATCGGTGTGGCGGGCATCAAGGCTTTGTCGGCCGTGGACGACGCTGGCTGGGAACAGCAGTTCGACATTGTGCTGCGCCATGCGTTCCTCGCTATCCAAATCGGCGGCGAGATGATGGCCGCAGATGGAGGCGGCAGCATGGCCTTTGTGGGCTCAATGAGCGGCAATCGCGCCGTGCCCAATCAGAGCGCCTACGCAACCTCCAAAGCCGCGCTGCATCACCTGGTGCGCTGTGCCGGTGTGGAGTACGCGGGTCGGGGGGTGCGCGTCAACGCGGTTGCACCAGGCTATGTGCGGACTCCGCGCCTGAACGAGCGGCTAGACGAAGACGCGTGGAACGCCATTGGAAAGGTCATTCCGATCGGGCGCCCCGCCACGCCGGCAGAGATCGCCGGGCCACTGTTGTTCCTTGCTTCGGACCTGAGTGCGCATATAACCGGCGAAGTGATCGCGGTGGACGGAGGTGCAGGCTCGGTGGCGGCATTTCCAGACGTGAAGTTCGCAGCCTCCAAGACACCCACTCCGTGAACATGACAGCTCTTTCGCGAAGGCTGGCCGAGGCTTGCTCGATTGAAGACCTGCGCCATCTTGCCCAGTCGCGGCTGCCGCGTGGTGTGTTTGATTTTTTCGATGGTGGTGCGGACGACGAGATCAGCCTGCGCGCCAACCGCGAGGGCTTCGAGCGCTTGCGGTTGCGCCCGCGCGTGCTGGTGAACGTACAACAGCCCGATATGTCCACCACTATCGTCGGTAGGCAGTCGGCTGTGCCACTAGTAGTCGCTCCAACCGGTGCGATCGGAGCGGGTTGGCCGAAAGCAGATGTGTCGATTGCGCGTGTGGCCGCGCTGCTGGGGATTCCCTACACCTTGTCGACGATGGCAACCTCGTCGATCGAAGAAGTCGCCGCCGTGGGGGGACGTCTTTGGTTTCAGCTGTATGTGTTGCGCGATGAGTCCTTCGCGAACACTTTGCTCCAACGCGCGGACCGATCTGGTTACGAGGCGTTGGTTGTCACACTGGATCTCGTCGCGGGCGGCAAGCGCGAGCGAGATTTGCGCAACCGATTCACTGTGCCGCTCCGGCCGAATGCGCACACCATTTTCGACTTTGCCTGCCATCCGAGTTGGTGCTTGCAAATGCTTCGCCATGGTCAACCTCGCTTCAAAAACCTAGCGGGTTTTGAAGGCCACCAGGATCCGCGTGCGTCAATTGCGGCAAAGGTCGGGCAGAGCCTTGACGCGTCGTTCGATTGGGACGCGCTCAAGCGCTTGCGAGACCGTTGGGCTGGAAAGTTCATGGTCAAGGGAGTTTTGCGCGGTGATGATGCGGCGCGACTCGCCGCGCTTGGTGTCGACGCGATCTGGGTTTCCAACCACGGCGGCCGCCAGTTGGATGGCGCCATGTCTTCCGTGGATGCCCTCCCGGACGTGGCTGCGGCGGTGAAGGGCCGCGTGCCGGTGTTGCTCGATTCTGGTGTGCGTCGTGGCACCGATATCGTGAAGGCGGTCGCTCTTGGGGCACAGGCGGTGGCGATCGGCCGCGCGACGTTGTACGGAGCGGCGGCCGGTGGCGAAGCGGGAGCAGAGCGCGCACTGCAGATACTCTCGGAAGAGCTGCGCCGAGCGATGCAACTGTGCGGCACACAGCGCGTCGCCGACATCGATATATCTCTCTTGCAAGATCGGAAGGCATTGCCATGGGCCGACCAAACCTTTTGATAACGCGCGGCCTTCCAGAGCCAGTGTTGAAATTGGCGGACGCATCGTTCGAGGTCAAGCTATGGCCGCACGACTACCCTATTGGTGCGCAGCTGTTGCCATGGGCGCAAGGCTGCGATGCCTTGCTGGTAATGGCCACCGATCGGCTGGACGCGGGCACACTGCAGCAAATGCCAAGTTCAGTGCGGGCCATCGCCACCTACTCGGTGGGCCATGACCACATCGATCTCGAAGCGGCCGCCGATCGCGGCGTGCCCGTCTTCAACACCCCCGATGTATTGAGCGATGCCGTCGCCGAAACTGCGCTATTGCTGATTCTTTCTGCGGCACGCAATGCGTCCACAGCCGAAGCCACCCTGCGAGACGGCAACTGGGGACCTTGGTCACCTACGCATTTTCTCGGCCAGCAGCTCACCGGTCGAAGGTTGGGAATTTATGGCATGGGCCGGATCGGCATGGGCATTGCGCAACGTGCATTGGCCTTTGGCATGCAGGTGCATTACCACAATCGCACACGGCACTCATCAGCCAGCGCATACACCTACCACGCTTCGCTCGAATCGCTGATGGCCCATAGCGACGTGTTTTGCGCCTGCGCCCCTTCGACACCGCAGACGCGGGGTGCAATCAACGCCGAACGCTTGAAGCTACTGCCGACCGGCGCGGTGTTTGTGAACATCGCGCGTGGTGACTTGGTGGATGAAGATGCGCTCATCTCCGCGATCACGTCGGGGAAGGTGGGCGGCGCGGGCCTCGATGTTTACTGTAATGAGCCGATGATCGACCCACGCTTTAAGCAACTGCCGCGAACCACACTGCTGCCACACATCGGTAGCGCTACACACGACGCGCGCAACGGGATGGGCACCCTGGCCATTGACGCGCTCCGGACCTTGCTGCTCGACGATGCAAAGCCTGCGAATTGTCTCAACCCCGGTGCGCTGTCTCGGCGCTTCCTCAAGGGGGTTTCATGAACTGGGCGCTGCGCTACGCACCCCACCTCGGCTACCGCCCGCCATTCGAGCCTCTGTTCAGCGCCTTGGTCGGCAGCAACGACCCGGTGAACCACGTGGCCTTCGCGGCCGACCAGGGATTTGCGGGTGTGCTCTACGCCGCCGGCCGCGCGCGATCTGCGGAAGAGCAGGAGCGCGTGGGCCGCGCGATCGCACAGCGTAACTTGCAGGCGGGCTGCTTGCTTTACACCACCTTCGACCAACTACGGAACGTCAGTTGGGCCACGGACAGCGACGATGCGCGTCGCTGGATCGCAAACGAAATGGCGCAGGCTTCAACGGCGGCGCGGCGTGTGGGCGCGCGCCAACTCGCAGTGCTCGGGGGCTCAGACCCGCGGCGACCCATAGCCGAACAGCAACAGGTCTTTGTGCAGAACCTGCGATATGCCGCTGATCTCGTGGAACGAGACGGTCTTGTGCTGTGCCTGGAGACGCTGAATCACCAGAGCGTGCCCGGCATGCTGCTGCACCACATGCCCGATGCGCTCGCGGTGGTGCGCGCAGTGGACAACCCGGCAGTGCGTCTTATCTTCGATACCGCGCACGTGCAGTCTATGGACGGTGATTTGCTCCGCCAACTCGACACCGCATGGGATCACATCGAGATTGTGCAGCTCGCCGACAGTCCCGGCCGCCTGGAGCCAGGAACAGGGCAAGTGGACTTCATGGGCGTGCTAAAGGTGCTAGCGCGCCGTGGCTACCGAGGCTTGGTCGAGCTTGAACACGGTTGGACACACTTCGGCGTCAACAGCGAAAAACGCGGACTCGAAAATTTGCGCTGTCTTGATGAAGCATCGGTATCTGAATCACAGCTGAAAGGAACTTCAAGGTGAAGGCTCTACAAAATGACACCGTCGCCGATATCAAACGGCAACTGGCCGCGTTCGGTGCGGCTTTCGACGGCGAGGTACTTACCGGGACACGCGCGCTCTACCGCCCCTTGTTGGACCTCGCACCCTCGGGTGATGAGCATCTCGACCAAGTCTATGGTCCGCATGAGCGCCACCGCCTGGACGTCTATCGGCCCAGTGGAAGAAGCCGTGCGACCGTAATGTACGTGCACGGCGGTGGCTTCGTCGCCGGGGACAAGAACGGTGATGGCAGTTTCTACCGCAACATCGGGTGCTGGCTCGCGCGCCAAGGATTTACGGCGGTGCTGCCAAACTACCGGCTCGCCCCAGACCACAGCTGGCCTGCTGGCACACTGGACTTGCAAGCAGTAGTTAGGTGGACGATGCAAGACCGCGAAGCCAACGGCGACGCAGCTCCGCTGGTTCTTTGGGGGCAGTCTGCAGGGGCGTGCCACGTGGCTTCGTGGTTGTTCGACGACGATGCGCGAAATGGATCGCCGGCTGCGGATGTAGATGGAGTACTACTCATGAGCGGGTTTTACCGAGCAGACGCCCCCCTGCCTGCCGGCCCCAAAGCCTACTTTGGCGATGACGTCGCGCAATACACTCAGCGCTCACCACTGACGCATGTGCGGCGTTTGAACACGCCCGTGCTTTTGGCGCTGGCGGAGCTGGATCCTGGGTGGATCGCCGAGCAGACCTACGCCCTCGCACATTCGCTGACGCGGGTTAACGGCAAGAGCCCACTCTTTGTGTTTAACCGTGGGCACAACCATGTGTCGACGGTGCAGAGCCTCGGTTCGCCGCAGAACGATGTGGGCGACGAAGTGCTGCGCTTTCTGGCTTCCATCACGAACCGATAGGCGCTTGCCCATCCTTGAGCACGCGGAGTACGAAACTGTAGTTGCTGTGTTGGGTGCCCGGAATCTTGTGGAGTTTCTCGGGCAACAGATGCTCATCGTTGTGTATGTCCTTCGCGTCCGTTCGGATGTAGCAGTCGTATTCGCCGAAACCAGATAGGCGTGCATCACGTCGGGTATTTCAGCCCGTACGCGGCCGAACCATCGGTGTGGCGCTCCGACGTGAGCTGCACGATCACGGTCGCGCCCAAGAGCGTGCGATCAAGTTCGATGCGGTACTGCTTGTCTACGCCTCGGCATCGAGGCACTTGATGCGGTTTCAGGAGGCAGTGGGCTTCAACTTTACAGCTGCGCCGACAACCAGCAACTTGAAGGCGCGAACCGTCGAGCAACTCACGCAGGACGATGAGGTCGGGCTTGTGGACCTTTAACCGAAGGTTTTTCTTTTACGACGAATTTTTGAAGATTTTTGTTCGTCTTCGTCATATTTTTCAGTGCGAATAAAGAAGCCTGTTTTGCCCGGAAGAAAGAAAAATCTACTTATGTACACCTCATTTCTAGAAGACTCATCGAGCGCGCCGCCTGGCGTCCCCGCAGCTCGCAACGGGGCAGAGATCCTGCTCGACACGCTCGTAGCTTGCGGCATCAAAATCATCTTCGGTTATCCCGGCGGTGCGGCGTTACCGCTGTACGATGCGCTGCACGGCCAACCAGCGATCCGCCACATCCTGGTGCGCCACGAGCAGGCGGCCGTACATGCAGCGGAAGGATATGCACGCAGCACCGGCAACGTCGGTGTAGTGCTCGTTACGTCCGGTCCCGGCGTGGGCAACACCATCACCGGTTTACTCGATGCCCTGAGTGATTCGGTACCAGTGTTGTGCATTAGCGGCCAGGTGGCCAGTACGGTAATTGGCACCAACGCGTTCCAAGAGAGCGATGCGATGGGTATGTCGCGCCCGGTTACAAAGTGGAACTATCAACCACGCTCGCCAGACGACATCGCTGACGCTGTGCAGCGCGCATTGCAGATCGCTACCAGTGGACGGCCGGGGCCAGTGCTGCTGGACGTGCCCAAGGATGTGCAGCTGGCTCGTGTCGGAACACACGCGATGCCGTCGCGAAGGCCACGCACTGAGCGCAAGACGCGGGACGCGCCCAGCTTGCCACGCGGCAAGCTTCTGCGTGCCGCCGATCTGATCTCGACGGCGCGCCGACCGGTGTTCTACGGCGGTGGTGGGCTAGTCAATGCCGGGCCGGATGCTTGTGAAGCCTTCACGCAGTTGGTGCGCTTGACCGGCGGCCCTTGCACGCTGACCTTGATGGGCTTGGGGGCCTTCCCTGCGTCCGATCCGCAATTCGTCGGCATGCTCGGAATGCACGGGACGGTGGAAGCCAACCTGACCATGCACCAGGCTGACCTGGTGGTGAACGTCGGAGCGCGCTTCGACGACCGCGTCACCGGCAAGCTCAACGAGTTTTGCCCTCATGCGCGCAAGATCCACATCGACATCGACCCCAGCAGCATCAACAAGACCGTCAAGGTGGATGTGCCTATCGTGGGCGACTGCGGCGCGGTTCTCCAGGCCTTGTTGGCACTGTCCGAGCTGCAGGGCCTACCTGTTCAGCGACTGGCGCCTTGGTGGCAACGCATCGACCGCTGGCGTGCCGCGAACTGCTTGGACTTTACGCCGCGAGCAAGCACCATCTTGCCGCAGCAACTGATGGCCACGTTACAGGCGAAGCTGGAGGGCCGTGACGCGATCGTCTCGACCGACGTGGGTCAACATCAGATGTGGGCTGCACAATACCTACGCTTTGAGCGGCCGAGCCGATGGCTCACCTCCGGCGGAGCGGGCACCATGGGCTATGGCCTGCCGGCCGCCATAGGCGCGCAGATTGGCCATCCCGGTGCACTGTGTGTTTGCGTGAGCGGTGACGCTTCAGTGCTCATGAACATCCAGGAACTGTCCACCGCCATGCAGCATCGCGCGCCCGTGAAGCTAGTGTTGTCCAACAACGGTTACATGGGTATGGTGCGGCAATGGCAGGAATTGAACCACGGGAATCGCCTATCCCACAGTTGGAACGAGGCGCTGCCCGACTTCGTGGCGTTGGCAAAAGCTTTTGGCTGGGGTGCTCGCCGCGTTGGCGATCCGGACGAGTTGGCTAATGCATTGGACGAGTGCCTGGCATACGACGGTCCGTTTTTCCTGGACGTGCAGGTAGCTCCTCAGGAGAACTGCTTTCCAATGATTCCGGCAGGGGGAGGGCACCATCAGATGTTGCTGGGCAAGGAGCGATGGTACGAAGAACCAGCCTGAAAATCACTAACCCGCATTGCAACGGATGGGGGCTGAAGCGAGTCGCCGTCGCGATCACCCGAACACAGCGCGCAGATTGATGGCGCGCTGTTACCCGTCACTGAATTCAATTGCGCTTACCCAGCGCAGCCTCTCGGACACAACAGTCTACCTACTGTTTCAGTCCACTTGCCAACCAATGACACGCTACCGCGTGTGGAGACCATTGCATGAGTGCGCATACCGCATTGCGGCTGCATGTGCCAGAGCCCTCAGGGCGCCCTGGCTGTGTCACCGACTTTTCATATCTGCAGCTATCTGGCGCGGGCATTGTCCGCAAGCCGCCAGTCGACACCTCGCACTTTGACACCACCGATCTGGCTTATGCGCTGATCAGCGTGCTGGATCACGATGACCGCGCCGTAGGACCGTGGGCGCCCGAGATTGACAGCACTCGGCTACGCAAGGGCCTGCGAGCGATGATGAAAACGCGCATCTTCGACGCACGCATGACGATTGCGCAGCGCCAGCGCAAGACCTCTTTTTACATGCAGTGCTACGGCGAAGAGGCCATTGCCATCGCGCAAGCAGCAGCGCTGCAGCAGGGCGACATGTGCTTCCCCACCTACCGCCAACAAGGCCTGCTGTTGTCCCGCGACGACGTGTCAATGAGCGAACTGATCTGTCAGCTCATGAGCAATGAGGCCGACCCGATGAAAGGACGCCAATTGCCAGTCTTCTATTCGTACAAACGCGCCGGCTTTTTCAGTATTTCTGGCAACTTGGCCACGCAGTACCCTCAAGCGGTGGGATGGGCCATGGCGTCGGCTATCAAGGGCGACACGCGCATCGCTTCAGCATGGATCGGCGATGGCGCCACGGCGGAGTCTGACTTCCACACCGCACTCACGTTCGCGCAGGTCTATCGCGCACCAGTGATCTTGAATGTGGTCAACAACCAGTGGGCAATCTCCACCTTTCAGGCGATCGCTGGCGGCGAGTCGAGCACCTTTGCGGCGCGCGGCGTTGGCTGTGGAATTGCCTCGCTCCGCGTTGATGGAAACGACTTCCTTGCTGTGTTCGCGGCCTCGCAGTGGGCGGCCGAGCGCGCGCGCTCAAATCAAGGTCCGACGCTGATCGAATGGGTGACATACCGCGCCGGCGGACACTCCACATCTGACGATCCGTCCAAGTACCGGCCTGCCGACGACTGGGAGCGCTTCCCACTGGGAGACCCGATCGAGCGGCTCAAGCGTCATCTGATCGTGATGGGTGCCTGGTCAGACCAAGAGCACGTGGAGGTGCAGAGGGAACTGGAGGTCGAGGCCGCCGCCGCTCAGAAGGAAGCTGAGAGCCACGGTACGTTGTTGGACGGCCGTGTGCCAAGCGCCGCCACGATCTTCGACGGGGTCTACGAGTCCATGCCGGACCACCTGCGTCGGCAGCGCCAGGAACTAGGAGTTTAAACATGCTCACTGAAGTCAAACAGCCAGTCGTTGAAGCTGCAGAAGCAATCAGCAAGCCGATGACCATGATTCAGGCGCTGCGTTCTGCTATGGACGTCATGATGGGACGAGATTCCGACGTCGTTGTCTTCGGCCAGGACGTAGGCTACTTCGGAGGCGTGTTCCGCGTCACGGAGGGCCTGCAGGCCAAATACGGCAAGACCCGTTGCTTCGACACGCCCATTAGCGAGGGCGGCATCGTCGGCGTGGCAGTCGGTATGGGTGCCTACGGACTGCGCCCTGTTGTCGAGATCCAGTTCGCCGACTACTTCTACCCGGCTTCAGACCAAATTGTGTCCGAGGCTGCGCGGCTAAGGCACCGTTCGGTAGGCGACTTTACTTCTCCGATCACCATTCGCATGCCTTGTGGCGGCGGAATCTATGGCGGGCAAACGCACAGCCAAAGCCCTGAAGCGCTTTTCACCCATGTCTGCGGTCTACGCACTGTCATGCCCAGCAATCCCTACGATGCCAAGGGCCTGCTGATTTCCGCCATTGAGTGCAACGACCCCGTGATCTTCCTGGAGCCAAAGAGGTTGTACAACGGGCCGTTCGATGGTCACCACGATCGGCCCGTCGTACCCTGGTCCAAGCACGCCATGGGCAACGTGCCCGAGGGCTACTACACAGTACCACTGGAGTCGGCCGCCGTGTTTCGACCGGGCACCCAGTTGACCGTGCTGACCTACGGCACCATGACCTGGGTGGCTGAATGCGCGGCACGCGAGACCGGCATCGACGCTGAGATCATCGACCTGCGCTCGATATGGCCTCTGGACCTAGACACCATCCTTCATTCGGTCAAGAAGACCGGACGGTGTGTGGTCGTCCATGAGGCAACCAAAACCAGCGGTTTCGGCGCGGAATTGTCCGCCCTGGTGCAAGAGCACTGCTTCTATCAACTAGAGGCGCCCATCGAGCGCGTGGCGGGCTGGGATACCCCATACCCGCACGCCCAGGAATGGGCCTACTTCCCGGGACCCGACCGCGTCGGTGCAGCATTCAAACGCGCGATGGAGGCATGAGCATGGGACATTACGCCATCAAGATGCCAGACATTGGCGAAGGCATAGCGGAAGTGGAACTGGTGGAGTGGCGGGTAAAGCCCGGCGACACCGTAGCCGAGGACCAGATTCTGGCCGATGTGATGACCGACAAGGCGACGGTGGAGATTCCCTCGCCCGTTGCAGGCACGGTGCTGGAACTCGGTGGCAAACCAGGGGTCGTGATGGCCGTGGGCGCAGAGCTGATCCGACTGGAGGTAGTCGGTGCGGGTAACCTCTCGACCAAGGCAGAAAAGGTCTTGGCGATGGCTGCTGTGGCTACGCCAACGGAGAATTCGTCGGTAATCGCTCCGGCGCGCACGCCCGCTCCGACCCATGCCATCTCCGCGTCGGTACAGTCTCCGCCGAAAGCCGCGCCCAGGGCGGTGCAGGCACCGGGCGAGAAACCTGTCGGCTCGCCAGCCGTGCGTCAGCGCGCCTGGGATCTGGGCATTCAACTGCAGTTCGTGCACGGTAGCGGCCCGGCTGGCCGCATAACGCATGAAGACTTGGACGCTTACTTGGTCTCCGGCGGGCAGCCTCGGGCCGGGGCCGCAAGCAGTGGCTACGCGCAGCGCCACGGAGAAGAAGTCTTGCCGTTGATCGGCCTACGCCGCAAGATCGCGCAGAAAATGCAGGAGGCTAAGCGCCGCATCCCGCACTTCAGCTACGTGGAGGAGATCGACGTCACCGAGCTCGAGGCACTGCGCGAGCAACTGAACCAGCGCTTTAGCTCGGACCGCGGCAAGCTCACACTATTGCCGCTGCTGGCGCGCGCCGTCGTACTGGCGCTGCGCGACTTCCCTCAGATGAATGCACGCTTCGACGACGATGCAGGCGTGGTAACACGTTACCGCCCCGTGCATTTGGGAATCGCCACCCAGACCGACAACGGGCTGCTGGTGCCAGTGCTACGCCATGCCGAGGCGCTGAATCCCTGGGCATGCAGCGAGGAAATCGCACGTCTGGCTGAAGCTGGGCGTAGTGGTAAGGCCGGGCGTGACGAGCTATCAGGATCCACCATAACCATCAGCAGCCTCGGGCCCCTGGGCGGCCTGATGACCACGCCGGTTATCAACCATCCAGAGGTTGCCATCATCGGCGTGAACAAGTTCGTCGAACGCCCCGTGTTCCGTGACGGCGCCGTTGTGGGGCGCAAGCTGATGAATCTATCGTCGTCGTTCGATCATCGGGTGGTCGATGGAATGGACGCCGCTCAGTTCATTCAGGCGATCCGCAAGTTGCTTGAAACCCCTGCCATGCTGTTCGTGGAGTGACCATGCGAATTGAATCGAAGACAACCACCTTGCTCGTTATAGGTGGCGGCCCCGGAGGCTACGTTGCCGCCATTCGCGCTGCGCAACTTGGCGTAGCTACTACGCTGGTCGAAGGCGATACGCCGGGTGGGACCTGCCTGAACATCGGCTGTATTCCGTCCAAGGCGCTGATTCACGCGGCCGAGGCATACGACGCCGTGCGCCGTGCCGGTGAAGGCGCGTCGCCGCTGGGCATCCGCACCGAGACCGCGTCGATTGACTTGGCAATCACGCAAAGCTGGAAGCAGGGTGTGGTCACCAAACTCACGGTTGGTGTAGCCGCGCTGCTGCGCAAGGCCGGAGTGACTGTAATCCACGGCTGGGCACGCGTTGTAGACGGCAAGACCATCGATGTGGACGGCGAGCACCCCATTCGCGTGCATTGCGAGCACCTGTTGCTGGCTACGGGCTCTGAGCCTATTGAACTGCCACAGCTACCGTTTGGTGGCAACGTGGTGTCCTCCACCGGGGCATTGGCCCTGGTTGATGTGCCGCGTCAATTAGTCGTGGTTGGCGCCGGCTACATTGGCCTGGAACTAGGCATCGCCTGGCGCAAACTGGGCGCCGAGGTGAATATAGTCGACGTGGCCGATCGCGTTTTGCCAGGCTACGACGAAGATCTGGGAAAGCCGCTGCTAGCCTCGCTGAAGCGCCTTGGCATCTCGGTGCACCTGGGCAGCACGGCGGAGGGAATCTCGGCCAACGGCGCTGGCGTGCGCGTACGCAGCCGCAACGCTGATGAGTTCGTGTTGCCCGCCGACAAGGTGCTGGTCGCAGTAGGCCGTACGCCACGCACGGCCGAAATCGAGAGCTTGCAGTTGGACATGGCCGGTCGCGCCGTGAAGGTGGACGCTAGCTGCCGCACCTCAATGCGAAACGTCTGGGCAATTGGCGACCTGACTGGCGAGCCCATGTTGGCGCACCGAGCCATGGCGCAAGGTGAGGTTGTTGCTGAATGCGTTGCCGGGCACAGGCGTCGCTTCGCGCCTCTGGCTATCCCGGCGGTGTGCTTCACCGACCCGGAAGTCGTAGCGGTGGGCCTGACGATGGACGAGGCGACGCAGGCGGGTATTGAGGCCATCACGTCGCAATTTCCATTCGCGGCAAACGGGCGAGCACTAACCATGGAGGGTGGTGAAGGCTTCGTACGGGTGGTGGCGCGCAAGGACAATCATCTGGTTCTGGGCTGGCAGGCCGTAGGCCAGGGTGTTTCCGAACTGGCGGCGGCTTTCACCTACGCCATCGAAATGGGGGCGCGCCTAGAAGACGTGGGAGGTGTCATCCATGCGCACCCAACGCTGGGCGAGGCGGTCCAAGAGTCAGCACTTCGCGCACTGGGCCGCGCAATTCACCTTTGACGCGAACGCTCAAACCTACCAACCTAGGTCGGCATCCCGTCTCTGCCGGATATGCTAGTTCGCTGGTTCAGCACGTTGAAACCGCTAAGCCCCTCCCACGCGGAGGGTGTGCCAGCCCTATCGCCGTAGACCGCGCACACGGTGGCGTGAGATGCCGTGGTGGCTTACCTGAGCGGCATCGTTATGCTTCCCGCAGATGACGTTCTGGAAGTCGCGCGGCAATTCGCTATGCGATGTCTTACGGTTGGGCATTGTTCTCTGACTTCGCTGTCGAGGAATGGAGAATCTCACTACCCTAAACCAGATTGGCCAAAACCTGCTCACAAGGGGACTGGGGTACGCAAAAATCAGGAATCGGCGGTAAAACCAATCTTCTTTACGAGAGGGTGTTGATTTCCATGCGGCCGAAACCCACAGGGGGTTAGTGGGTAAATTCTGCGTGGAAATCAACACCGCGTTCGCATTCGTTATTTGGACCAGGCTTCTACGGGACCACATACTAGGATTCGCGAGACGCTCATGTCTATGCAGCAGGAGTGTGCGGCGATTGGGCGATGCGTTTCTATTTATGCCAAGGTTGCTGGTAACGAGGTGATCAGCTCGCCTGGGCCGGTGAAATCGCCCCAGCATCTTTCTAGAACTGGAACAAGAAAGCCGGGTTCTTTACAAGAATCTTCTCGCGAACTGCAGCGTTGGGTTCCCATGCCTCGAGCAGATTCAAAATGCCAACATCGTCAACCTTGAATGGTGTCGTGATATCGGTAGGCAATGATTCTTGCTTGCGCACACCAGGGTGAGGCCAATCTGAACCCCAAAGTATCCGGTTCTCGTTAGTGGCAATCATCGCTTGTGCGATGGGTTTCAAATCTGCATAAGCCGGACCTCCTAGCGAGACGCGGTAGGGAGCAGAGATTTTGACGTAAGCGATGTCGCTTTTAAGCAGCTCGAGGACCGTATCGAAACCTTTTTGTACCGTGCCTTCGCTCCCCCTAGCTCCGGCGAAGTGATCGAAAACTATAGGGACAGGGGACTCTACTAACTTGTTCTTGAGCGCGGCGATCAACGGCAACCCTGCAAAAATCTGCAAGTGCAGGCTCGTGCCCTTGAGTAATTTGAATAAATTCGCGAGTCTGGAAGCTGCAACGGCAGCATCTCGCACACCGCCTGCTTGAAGGTTTGCGCGTATCCCGACCACCCCGGCCGCTTGCAACTTCGAGAGGTCTTCAGCAGTGAAGTTTGGAGGGATGACTGCCACGCCGCGTGCGCGATGCGGGCCCAGCAGGCGTATTGCATGAAGCGTCGCTGCATTGTCGTTCTCGTATGCACTCGGAGTGACAATAACGACCCGGTCCATTCGCAGTGAGTCAAGGTGGTCTAGCAATTGCCCAGCGCTCGCCTGAGGCGGGGTCGAATTCCTGCCTGGGGAGAAGGGAAATCGAGCCACGTCTGGGTACACATGCACATGGCAGTCGCACGCACCTGCGGGAACATCAAATGCAATCTCCGATCTAGAAGCTGCGTCAAGCGCAGTATGCGCACTTGCCGTGCTAGATGAAAACGCCAGATGTGACCCCAGCGCAAGAAGCCCGAGGTCGACACTTCTTTGTACAAGAAAGCTTCGGCGTGAACTACTCTTAGGTTCAATTTTGCGAATTTTCATGGAAGAGCCTATCGAGTTGAAAAGTCGAATATGCGAATAGAGTGGCAATGGTTAAAGTCGCAGTAACATCATGGCTTGTTCCATCGAGCAACAAGTACCTTGCCAAGTGATGTTTCGAACCAAGGGCATGGCAAATGACCGTTTTCCGCTACCTCAACAAGCGATTGGCACCGCTTATCGCGGCTGCTTCCAAGATGGCACGGCAAGTACCCGCATCAATCCATCGTCAGCAATCTCCACTAACCGGTTGGCCGCGTAGCTGTTCTGCGAATCGGGTTCCAGCGCCGCGCTGATCAGCGGAGAAAGCGACTGTGCAAGCGAAACGTAGAAGGTTCCTGGAGGCACTACAGCACGACCAGGCCGAAGCTGCACGCGGAAGGCTCGAATAGGTTGGCCGTCCTCAATAGCGGCGCGAGCATCCTGCCTCTTCGCGTCGCTCAGCGACTCCACTTCGTAGCGCTCAACGGACCATGAGGAGGCGCTGTCGATTCTTTCAACTCGCACCCCGAGCATTTCCAGCCGTCTTGCTGCCTCTCCCTGGCTAGCGGCAAGCAGGTAGCCGCAAGGCCGGGGACGAGCATTGACGATCTTCAACGGCTCGGCAGCTCGCCAGTCAACTTCGACAGACTTGTCCTCGCCTGTCGTAGCGTCGATCAAGTCGAGTCGTTGCCTTGTTGGCGTCTGCCAAGCCTCAATCACAAGTTCACCCTTGCAGGCCGTGGCCTGCGCTCGTTGCTCGGCCTGCGCCGTGAGTCGCATCAGGGCAGGACCTTGTTGCGCGGCGGTTTCAATTACAGTGCTTGCGGCAAGCGCTTGCGTGTATACGCGTCGCGCGAAATGTGCCCTGCCGATCCCGACTCCACGCACCTCAAGCAGCAGACTCACAGTCTGACGCAGCCCGCTGACGTTACGACCGGTATCGGGTTGAACCCCCCCATCCAGACCGTGTGATCGCTCACATTGTTAGCGGGAGTGGTGTGGAATTTGTACCCTTGAAGGCCCGCCCGGGTGAATGCATCCTGTATGTTGTCGACATAGTCTTTCTGAGCACTGGCAGCAATATCCGGATCAAGGTTGCCCACGGTGGCCGGTTGCAGCAAGCCGTCGTATTTGACGACTGCATTGAACTTGTCGACCCATCGCGCTCCCACTGTAAATTCATGAAGGTCAAGCACTGCCTGCGGGCGATAGCGCAGCGTGGCCGCTGCGAGTGCCCTGGCTTCAGGCGTTCGCAGATGCAAATGATCACGGTTGATGTCGATACCGTTGGCAGTGAACCGCGCGAAGCGCTCTGCACCGTCAGGATTACCGCGTGGAACAAGTACAAGATTGACGCGCTTGAGCAATTCTCTACTGGGGCCGCTGGAAAACTGCTGCGCCAGCACTAGGACAGCTTCACCACCAGCCGGCTCATTGCCGTGCTGGTTGCCAATGATCATGACCGTGGGGCGTGAAGCTTCAAAGCGCCCTTGCTCCGACAACACTGCAGCGACAAGGTCTCGTCCTTGCTGCGACCTACCCAAGCTTTCGACACGCACATGTGGCGATTGACGCTCTAGTTCGCTCAAGAACGAAAGTACTTCCGCGTGTGAAGCAAAGTCAGTCCGTCCTTCACGAAATCCCGGCGTCGTGTAGCGCACCTGTGGATCTGGAAACCTTGCAGCGACGGGTGTGGGCTCAACCCAAACTTTGGCTGGGTCGAACTGGGCAAGCGAAGTGGCAGGCCCCATCAAGGCGAGACCAAGAAGAGCGATGGATGGTGCGTAATGAACAATTGACATTGTGAATTCCTCTAATCATTGAAAGCCAGTTTCTTTCTCGCAGAGCGCGCCTGCAGAAGAACGATCAACCTCGGGATTCGGTGAACGAGGTTGCCTAGAAGTCGTGGCGAACTCCAACGCCGAATGCGCGTACGCGTGCCGATGGGGATGACGAATTGACACCATCGTTGTCAAAGAACGTCTGCAACTGCGTGCGTTTCGAAAGTTGGTAGAGATATGCCAACTGCTGTCGCTTTCTCTCCGCAGCAACCGTTGTCTGGACGTCGCGTTGCATAACGTTCAAAACAACCGAGTGCGCTCCAGAGACGAACTGAACTCCGATTAGCCAGTAGTCCACAGCGCGTCGAGACGATTGCGTATTGTTGTACTTGTCTTGCCCTACCAACACATAGGGATTCAACATTCCGAGGTCGTATCTGGCCCCAACTTGCCATTTGGAGTCGAACTCGTTGGCTTTTAGCCCCCCACGGCGATAGTCGGCGCCATATCCGATAGCCAAGCGGAGCTCTTCACGACGATAGTTGAGGCCTAAGTCCAGAGACCGCGCTGTGTCCTCTGGCTCCGCCGCAGTCCCAGCTCCGCGCATGTAGAAGCGGGCTCGAGCATCCAGACCTTGGTATGTGGGTGTTTGATAGCCGATAGCATTGTTAACACGGTTTCTGGAGTTGAAGATGGAAGTACCGACCGCTGTCGCGCCAGCGTCATTCGCAGCGAAGGTGGTGATTCCAGCAACTTGCGAATAGAGAGGCGATCCTCCTGCAGCGGACGAGTCAAGGCGTCCCATCACGAGCGTCCCGAGTTCACGGGAAGCGAGGCCAACGTAGCTGTATCGGAATGCTGGAGTACTGAAGGCCCCAGTGTCCGACTCAAAGCCGATCTCCAGTCCAAATAGTGCCCGCAGGCCGTCGCCAAGATCCTCCGCACCTCGGAAACCAATTCGCGACGCGTTGTCGGTCATCGCGGTGGTTTTTGCACCGTTGGTTTTGTAGTGGTTAAGCGAAGTGCGCAGCTGGCCGTAGATTTGGTTCTGCGACTGCGCCATTGTCGAAGAAGCTCCTGCAAGTGCGCAGAGACACAAGGCGGAGTTAAAAGATTTTTTGAGCATTTGTTTTCCTAAAGGAGGCGGGGGCATCCGTTTTCACAGCGCCAATGAGTACTCACCGGTTCTGATGCGGGTCAACTTTTTCCCATCGAAATGGGCAGAGCCAGACGTTGAACAATGGCCCGTCCGGTCGCCGCGGTGCCCAGTGCACCGCCAACATCACGCGTGCACTCGCCAGCGACAATGGCTTCCGCAACTGCCTTCTCAATGGCGTTGGCGGCTTCTACGAAGCGTGTTTGACTGGTGCGCTGGCCGTGCCACGCAAGCAATTGGCCGGCGGATAGGATGAGCGAGAAGGGATTAGCGATGTCCTGGCCCGCAATGTCGGGTGCTGATCCGTGTTGTGCCTGGCCCATTGCATGGTTGTCCCCTGCGTTAAGCGAGCCACCTAGGCCAAGGCTGCCGGAGAGTTCCGCCGTCAGGTCTGACAGGATGTCGCCGAACATGTTTGTGGTGACGACCACATCGAAGCGTTCAGGCGCACGCACTACGTGCGCCATCATCGCGTCGACCAGAAAGTCGTCCACACGCACCTCAGGAAACTCGCTAGCTACTGCGCGGCAAATATCGATGAACATGCCATCTGCCACGCGCAGCACATTAGCCTTGTGCACGATGCTCACATGCTTGCCGCGCTCCATTGCAAGGACAAACGCCGAGCGTGCGATTCGCTCACAGCAAAGACGTGTGATCCGGCGCAGCGATACCACCACGTCCGGTGTGATCAGCATCTCGCTGCCGCCTGAGGCGATATTGCGGTCGGCGTAGAAGCCCTCAGTGTTCTCGCGAACGATCACGAGATCGAAGGAACCGAACTTGTTCTGCAATCCAGCGTAGGTGCGCGCAGGGCGAATATTTGCGTAGAGGTCCAGTTCTTTGCGGAAGAACTTGGATGGGTTGATTTCGCCTTTGCTTTCGTCCTTAAAGTCATAGGTAGCGGTGGGCCCGAGCATCAAGCCATCGGCCGCGCGGACCTTCTGCAGCAGAGATGGCGTGACAGTGGCGCCATGGCGCTTCAGGCTGGTATGGCCGGTGACGTCATGGTCCAGTTCAACGGGAAGTTCGAAACGATGGGCGACGGTCTGCAGCACATCGACTGCAACAGCCATTGTTTCAGGGCCAATACCATCCCCTGGAAGTACAACGATTTTCATAAAACTTTCGCGGATTTAGTTAGATCCGGGCACGCTCGCGCTTCAGCAGTCAAGCTGCCGATGCACACATGGAAGTGCCTACCTAGGGAAAGATCTAGAGATGACTAGAAAGCTATTCCGCCTTTAGTCCCATCTGCTTAACGAACGGAACCCACCTTTCGTACTCCTTGCGCACATAGCGGTCGGTGTCTGCGAGGCTTAGCCCGTCAATCGGGAACGTCCCCTGCTGCTCCAGCCGACTCCGAACGGAGGGGTCTTTGAGTGTCGCGGCGACGGCAGCATGCAACCTCTGCACCACCGCAGCAGGCGTTTTCGCAGGTGCGAACAGGCAGTTCCACGAATAGACGTCATAGTCTTTCAGTCCCGCTTCTGCGACCGTAGGAACCTGTGGCAGCACCGACATGCGAGTTGGCGAGACGGCAGCTAAGGCAACCAGCTTTCCATCCTTGAGATGATCCTGAATCACGGAAGGCGATGCGACCACGAACTGGACGTTGTTGGCTAGCAAGTCGGTCATCAGTTGGGACGTGCCCCTATACGGAATGTGCTGCGCTTGTGCCCCGATTTTTTGTAGTAACAGATGAAGGGCGACGTGCCCTGACGTTCCGTTCCCGGCAGAACCGAAGTTGTATTTCCCAGGGTTGGCCTTAAGCAACGCGATGAAGCTTTTGAGGTCCCTAACACCCAGTGCGGGGTGGACGACGATACAAAACGGCGCGGTTGCCATCATCCCAACTGCAACCAAGTCTTTGCGGGGATCGTGCCCCAAGTTGCTGTATAGGCCGGCGTTCAGCGCATACGTTGAGAGCGTGCCAGCCACCAGCGTGTAGCCATCTGGCGGACCGTTGGCGACCAAAGACGCACCAAGATTGCCGCCTACGCCTGGCCTGTTATCCACCACAAAATTTGCGCCTGGCATATGCTTGCGCATGCCCTCAGCCACGATGCGGGTCACGAGATCTGTCACGCCGCCTGCAGTGAAAGGAACGATCAGCTTTACAGGCTTCGTCGGCCAATCGCTCTGGGCAAAAGTGCTAAGCGAAGCTGTCGACAGCGAGGCGCATGCGACCGTGGAAAGAAATTGACGTCTTGAGTTCACGATAGATTCTCCGGAATTGAAAAGCTCAAGATTTCAGGAAAGAGCAGCCAAGGCACATTCGAGTTCGTGGCGCATTTGGTTGGCGCCGCGCTGCAAGCTGACGTGGGCTGACCCACCTTCCTCCGACCGTGTAGCTGAGCGCAATGCCGGTACGAGTGGAGTAGCGAAGGCGGCGTCTTGTTCGAAAATTCCGCGTTCGCAATAGCCCATCCGTACGATCGAGCGCGAAGCATTTTTCAGACCCTGCCAACGGGCCGCGTCGGGACGCGCCGACCCTTCACCATAGGCTTGCGCCACACCGCTGGAAAGTGCCTGAAGTAGTCGGCGATGCGGCTGCAGATCAACGGCCGCGCCAGCGTGCAGAGCAACGCTATCCAGGCTTCGCGCGATGTCTGTGAGCGGGAGCCGGTAGTCGAGCATCGGGGTTTCTTCGCACGCCAAGCGGGCGGCCAACAACGTGTAGAGGCGCGTATCGTTTTCCAGAACACTGCGATCTGCTACCTCCATGCGATCATCTTCCGTATGCCAGGTCGGACTGCCTCCGTTACCGCCCACCGAATACCAACCACGCCGCTGGCGCTCTGCTGCAGGCACCATGGACGAGGACACGAGAGCGCCGGAGAGGCCCAAGTTGTTGAAGGAGTAGTCACCGCCCCGACTGGGTCGTTCCAGACTGCAGGTTTGCTGAAACAGGTCTGCAACGGCACCGGCGATCAGCGGTTGGGTCTCCGCCATCCCCCGCAGCACTTGGTAGTCTGTCGCATCCTTGCAGCCTGGCGAGTCGCAATTGAGGTGCGCCACGCACCCAGCCCGCAGATCGAAAGCGTATTGATCCGCATACCAGGTGCTTCCGGCATAGCGACCTGCCGAGTGGCCTGGCCACCAAGCAATGCGGATGCCTCGCTTCAGATGGTCCCGCATTCCGTGCAACGCGCGGGCAACTTCCATCATCACACCGTTGCCCGTCGCGTTGTCTCCAACGCCGAGGTCCCAGGAATCATGTTGACCATGCAGCAACACGAATTCGCCGGTGTCACCTGACCCCGCAGGGATGTCGACAGTTGTGACGGTCTGCGGAAACCAACCATGCAGCACGTCAGCAGAGACGGTAATGGTGGCACCGCGAACAGCTTCAGCGACTAACGCATGCCCATCCTCCCGGTTTACAGCCATGGAAACGATGCCGGGCAGTCGATCCACGTCGTCCAAGGTAGGGTTGCCCCACACCACGGAGCTTGCGCCCCAATGTACAGCTTTGCCAGGATTGATCGTGATGATGGCCAGCGCACCGAGCGCCTCCAGTAACTCTGAGCGCCCAGGGTTGGACAAGCCCTCGGTCAACACGACCTTGCCCGCTACTTTGGCACGCAGTGTCTCCCTCGTATGGCCGTCACCGAAGATCAATGCGGGGTCGTTTGTGTGGTGGCGGCTCGCCCCGTCGCGTGCTGGGACGTGGATCAGGGGCGCAGTCAAGGGTGCTTGCTGCGGCGACAACGCGGTTGCCTTGGTGGCATAGCTCTTGCCATTGCACTGGATGGTGGCACTGCGGGGCACACCAAGGTAAAGGCTCGGCCGATCCTGGCGCACTGGCAAACCCAATGCGTCGAGCCTTTCGGCGAGGATGGCGGCGCCCCGCTCGAACTCATCCGGCAGTTCCCGCCTTGTATGCGAGTAGGTTTCAACGAGTTGCCAGGCGGCGTCGCTTCGAACGCGGGCAAGCAGATCTGTTTCAAAGGGAGTGAGCATGGGTTTCTCAGGCGGTGGTGGGGGTAGATGCGGCTTCGCGGCTTCTTAGCTGCGCGCCCAAAGTGCCATCCAGCTCTCGGAGTAGTTGGCTTGTGAATGAATGGAGGTTGGCCTCCAGTTGTGCGTAACCAGCGTTCCGCTTGAAGCTGCGCTCGTCCATATAGAGGCCACGCTTGATCTCGACCTGCACTGAATGGCGGCCACGCGTCGGATCGCTGTAGCGACGTATCAGCTCGGCGCCTTTGTAGGGATAGTTCACCTGCACGCGGTAGCCGAGCTGGGTCAGGCTTTGCGCCACGTACTGCGTCAATGCGGGGTTCGCGGTCGCTCCATCCAGGTCGCTGACAACGAAATCAGGCCGATCCTGCCCGTTGTCCTCATTCATTGCATTGCCTTGCGACTTCATGGAATGGCAGTCGATATGGCAGGTGAAGCCATGTCGCAGATAGGCAGCGTCGATCAATCGAGCCAGGGCCGCGTGGTAGGGGTCGTAGTACCGCGTGATGCGCTGCTGCACTTCATGCGCGGATAGCTTCGCCGCGTACATGGGGATGCCGGGTACCGCATCGCGACGAATCAGGCCTTGCCCATTCTTCGACTTCTTCGTGGGATTCAGTGGGCCGGGCCAGGCATCCGTCAGTAGCTCTGGATCGATATCATCACGAGCACGGTTCGCGTCGATGAAGGAGCGATGGAAGCGTGCCATCAGTACAGGCGCACGCCCATGTGCCGCACTGCTCCAGAGATCGCCTACAAACGCGTCCCAGCTGGTACGCACAATATCCTGCGGAGCAGCAGTGGCCACATCGCTTGGCCAGTCTCCCCAGCTGTGAGGCGAATCAAGAACGAGCGCCGAAACTGGCGGATTTGCACTGGGAGCAATTTCGTAGGGCATTGTTGTGACAGGTGTTTTGGGGTTTCAAACCTGTTTATATCGACGATCCCTGGGCGCTCCAACCATATGCAAAAGCGTCATTGGCCTATGAAATTCCCGCAGCACGCACAATGTGCATCGCATTTCATTCTGCTTTAACGCCCAAATGAACCTACGCCATATCGAAGCCTTTCAGTCCGTCATGCTTAGCGGATCGACGATTGCCGCTGCTGAGCGGCTGGGTCTTTCTCAGTCGGCGGTCAGCCGAATGCTGGGTCAGTTGGAGGAGGAACTCGGCGTCCGCCTTTTTGTCCGCGAGAAAGGCCGACTGTTGCCGACGCCCGAAGCAAATGCCCTTATGTCGGATGCAGAACGCCTAGCGGAATCGGCTCAGGGATTTCGCAGACACTCGGAGCAGCTACGATTGGGTGGATTCAAGCGCAGGCTTGTAAGGGTTGCCGTGCCAAACACGCTTGCTATCGAAATGATGCCAGCTGTGACCAGTGCCTTTATGGCTCGGCATCCGGATGTAGTTGTCGAAGTGCTCTCCAGGTTCTATCCGGAAGCTGCGCTGGCATTGCTTGGGCGCGAGGCTGACGTGGCGCTGCTGCGCCTGCCAGTGGAAACGCCGGGGCTTCGCTTTGTTGCTCAGATAGAAGCCAAAGCGGTTTGCGCACTGCCACGTGGCCATCGATTGGAGGCCAAAGAACAGATCGCCCCCCGCGACTTGGAGGATGAGCCTCTTGTATTGCTTGGACGGCGCAACGGCCCCGGACACGCGATGCATCCGCTATTTCAGCAGGCGCGGGTGCTACCTCGCGTGGTTGCCGAAGTGGACTCGGTCGAGGCAGGTCTACAGTTTGTGGCGGCTGGTCTTGGCGTGTCCGTTGTGAATGGCTTAGTTGCCAGCTATTGTCAGCGCTCGCCGGTGGTCTTCCGAAAATTCGTGCCCGCGATCACATTCCGTTTAGCTTGGGCGATTCGCGAGGATGCACCATTGGACGGGCTGTGGAAAAGCCTTGCGTCCCTGCTGTTGGATTCGGTTCAATCGACTGCAGTCGCGCATGGGTACGCGACACTGACTTCGAAAAACAATTCGGTGTAGCAGATCGTTGGGAGGTGTCTAAAGTGCCTCGATTGCCTATTCGTAAGCGCGCGGCAAACCCATCTTGATGTGACTCTCTCCGTCTCGCAACATGGTGTGCACGCAACCCATCGTGCACACCATGCTCAAAGACTCAGACATTGCGAGATACACGGCCAGGCGCACCCATCGGACCTACACACCAGCCTTCAAGGCAGAACTTGTGGCCGCCTGCCAACAACCCGGAACCTCCATCGCTGCCCTGGCCAACAGCCATGGAATGAACGCCAACGTACTGCACCGCTGGCTCAAGGAGCATGAGCGTACTGGATGCCACCAGCCCATCGCATCGCAGCCCTCCATCGCGCCGCCACCATCACCTTCGATGCCAAAGTTCATCCCCCTGTGCCTGTCCAACCCTACCACTGAGGCCGTTCCGGCCGAGCTCAAGGTCGAACTGCGCAAGGGGCCCCTGTCCATGACCGTCACTTGGCCCATGCACGTAGCGGCCGATTTTGCGCACTTTGCGCAGTGGGCGGCGGCGGTGCTCAAGTGATCCGCATCGACGCCGTCTGGCTGGCCATCACGCCCATGGACATGCGTGCGGGCACTGAGACGGCTTTGGCGCGGGTGGTGGCGGTGTTCGGTGCGGCACACCCGCACACGGCCTACCTGTTTGCCAACAAGCGCGGCACGCGTTTGAAGGTGTTGGTGCACGACGGCATGGGCATCTGGCTGGCCACACGCCGGTTGCACCAAGGCCGCTTCTATTGGCCCTCACCAGGCGGCACGGCGCAGCAATGCCTGCAGCGTGAGCAACTCGACGCGCTCGTGCTAGGCCTGCCGTGGCAGCGCATTGGTGAGGCTGGCGTCATCACCCTCATCTTTGCGCCCCAACACCTCGCCAAGATAGGCTTGCCGCGCGTTTACTTAAAAGAGTCGAATGCTCGTATCACTGCTTTTGCTGCGGGCCTCTACGAGAGAACGTGCTTGAATCTCAAAGTTGAAGGTGCGAAATCGATTTGCTGAAGAATCGTTACTTACACCCTGAAGCACGATGCCTACTGTGGCACTCTCATTGACAAATGCGTGTCCGTGGCTCAAAGAGACAAAGCCCAGCTGCTTAAAGGTTTGAACCAATTTAGCGTGGGACCATTCTCCATCTACGACCGCCTCTGATCCATCGGAATCAATCTGTACAGCCTCTTGGTTCAATGCCAAGGAGGAAAACGCGTTGAGGATGGACTTGCGGGTAAGTGGCTTCTTGAGCATGGTTCGATGTGAGCTAGTGCGCCAATATGGTATCGAATCTTGCCTGCGAGAGCTCATTCTGTAGCGAGGGACTAGGTGGAATTCACCGTCAACCTGTGTTGGCCGGTTGCTTACGCCTATTCTGCATGGTAGCGAGTTCTTAAGCGACCCGAGGCCAACAAGACCGTACTCTGGTATGTAGCCCTGCGCCCAGGGTTGTGCCGTGCCTTCCCCTATCGATGCGCTGATCGACCGATGTGAACGCACCAAGGCTGGCATCCAAGCCAAGGTAGAGCGCCCGCTCGGGGTACTCGAGCAGCAGGTTGGCTACGTGAAGGTACCGGAGAAACGAGTTCTATTTAATCGACAGTTCTGGCGGCTGACATGTATTCAGGTTTCGTGTTCAGCGTTTAGAGACCGCTTTGCTGCATCGAGGTACCCGAGGTGAAGGTCATCCTCACGGCACGCTCGCGCACCTCAGGCGAGAACTTGTTTGTCTTCTTCATGGCTCAATCCTCTCAGAGTGTTGAGCCTCCGCTGAAACCCGGGGCGGCTCACAGTTCAACACGTTTCGAGACTTTGTTTCCGCAGCAAGTTCTGCGGCATGCCGAGTATCGAAACTGTGTTCTTTTCTTTAGACTGCTTTTCAGCAGGCCCTGCTATTTAAACAAAGTATTACTCGATTTGTAAGAAAACAGTGCAAGTACGCTCTGGACTTCCTATGTCACTTCAATGGAGCATTCGGCAGCTTCTTGAGAATCCATGTCGAACTCCGAAAGATCTCTTCCTGCTGTCACTACTCGAGTGCTCATCGACCCCAACGGGTTAGGCAGTGCGCGGGGCGGTGTGAGACGCGTGTATCTCTTTCGCCGCTCCAGCGGGCTGCTAATGGAGTTACCGGTGGCATATCTCGATCACGAGTTCTCTACCAAGTCTCGCAACACGCAGCTTTCTGTCGCTGCTGACATTGCATTCTTCTGCGATTGGTGCCGGATGCGCGAGAAAGCCGCACGGAGTTGGATCTCGCCAGAGCGCCGTGCTGCTCAAGGTGTTCAGGCGCTTTCACCGCAGGAAATCATTGACCTTTCTCGCTGGTGCCAAGGAACCGCCAGCGCCATCTCAGTAGCTGCAGATGCGGCATCCAGGGGCGTCGCACAAATGCAGATTGGGCGGGCAGTTTCAGCGGCACTCCGCAATCGGAGGCTGCGCAATATCTGTCGCTACGTTCAGTGGCTTACCACTACTTTGGCCAATCCCGCCGGGACCCCGGAAATTGAAGCATCTGCACAAGCCGAAGGCAACCGCGCGTTCCTGCAACGCGAGTTCAGTAAACGAATTTCCGCCAACTCCAAGCAACCTGGGCCCATTGCATTGGCTCCGGAGGCTGCACAGGAACTGCGGAATGCACTTCGGAGCTCATCCCATTTCGGAAACGGAGTACATGGCGCGCGCGACCGATTGATCGTTGAACTTCTTCTGCAAGGACTCCGAGCTGGGGAGCTTTTGAAGCTCAAAGTCGAAGATCTAAATGATCGATTCCGCCTGCGTGGGGACCATGAAATCTGCATGGTTTCAGTGGTGCGTCGGCCCAATGATCCGGAGGACGCACGCATATATGAGCCGTCGGTGAAGACTAGGCCGGGTGACGTTCCTATCCCTGCGAGATTGGGGGCGGCGCTGGTTGACTACATTCTCGGCCCTCGTCGCGACGCCGTCGATAGAGTGAGTCGTTCGGTTGAAACACCATATCTATTCGTTTGTCATAGTGGTCGGAATGTCGGTAGGCCTATCACTCAGCGCAACCTGAATCGTATTGGCGCCAAACTGAAACACTTGCCGGGCCTGCCTAGTGACGTCTCGCCGCATCTGCTACGCCACACCCATATGACCGAGGTTCATGACTCATCAGTTCAAAAAGGCAGAACTGCCCAGCAAATCCGCGACGTACTCCTTCAGCGAGGAAGGTGGTCCGACTCATCATCAATGCCTGCTCATTACACGCTTCGTAGTCTTATGGAGGAGACCGCGAAGTTGATTGAAGAAAGGGATGCGTTTCTTGGCCAACGACACTCTTAAATTTCCTGGTTACCAGAAGCCGCTTGATCCAGAACGATTGCGACGCATCGCCGACGTGCCGTTACGGGTCTATTCGATAGATGGAAAGACATTTGTCCAGGTTGACTTGGACTCAATGAGTGTCCCTTCTGATGAGGTCGGCTCTGTGGGTATGGACTTCCGCAAATCGTTCGCTTGCTTTTCGCAGGAAACGCGGTTGGCACTTACTGCGTCCCTATTGGACGCTCTTGACGGAAAACGAAAGAGCTCAACGGTGAGGCGATGGCTAGGTGAACTGAGTCTCTTCGGACGAACTATCTCTTCGGAGCTGAGCGGACGACGCATCTCGACCATCACTCAGAAAATGTATGTCTGGTACACGAGCCAGAAGCAGGCCTCGCAGATCAAACTGCTCAGGTCGGCGCTCCTGCACATGATAGATATTGACGCGCCGGGCTTGGAGAACGAGTTGGTCGATCACCTCAAACATGTCGCGCCGCCAAAGCCTCGGTCAACGATTGAGATTCAAAACTCCGAACCGACTGAACGACCATTTTCAATGCGGGAGGTTCAGTCGATGCTATCGGTACTTTCTCAACTCTATCTATCCGGAAAATTCGATCCACAAACACATTTGGCTTGGCGGCTTCTCATCAGCGAAGCCATGAGACCTTCGCAGATGCGTCTTCTGAAGTTTGGAGACTTTAAGCTAGTGCGCGATGAACAAGGACGTCTGCAATCAGTACTTGTTAACGTTCCAATGGTCAAGCAGGCTGGAACGAGCGCTCGAGACTACACGACGGCTCATCGGCTATCCAGTGCTTTGGCTGTCGCGATTGGAGATCATTTCGATTTCGTCTCGTCGATCCTTGGTAATCCACCTCCAAGTGATTGGTCGTTGTTCAGCGTGCGCAAGGGGTACGGCTCGGCGTATGAGCTGGAGGCGAAATCCCTCAACGTTTCAAACTTGATCAAAAGTTCTCGAAAGGATCTTGCGGATCAAATGAGCAGAGGTTATAGCCCGGATGACTTCTTTGCACGTAGGTTCAAGCACACGAAGTTGACTCATCTATCGCAGAAAGGCGCTTCGAAAGAAATGCTCGCCTACGCGGGTTTTCAAACCTCTACGATTTCCCTTGGCCACTATGTGAACCTGACCGATGAGGCTTTCGAGTTGTATGAAGAGCAGCTTGAATCGGCACACACGCTCATTGCTGATGCCTTTTCTGGAAAGATCGTAAGCAAAGATCAATCAACATACAGAGATGTTGAACACGAAATCTCGGACTTGCGCCTCGACGCTCCGGTTGGTGCGTGTGGCCGGGAGCCCTGTGAGGCGCTCGCGTGTCTTGCTTGCTACGGATGCCCGCGATTTGAGGCGTTCGACGACGGGCCACACAGGCAGGTCGAGGCACTGCTGGTCGAAGAACAGACACGGGCAAGGACCGCGGGGCTGAACGAGAGTGCAGTGAACCTACGCAGCAATATATTGGTCGCTGTACGAACGGTCATCAAGCTCATCGACGAGAAGGCAAAAAATGCTGCAGATAAAAATTCCGCTTGTGCTAGCAAAAACTGACAGCATTGGTTGTCGCTTTGAAAAGTTTGCCAGGTGGGGTGAACCTGGGGGGGGCGCAGGGTTCAGCAACTACCATGTTCAAGCTTATGACCAACAGGCGCCCTGGTTTCAGTACGCGGCGAAGCTGACACCGCATTCGCACGCGACGATTCGCAGTTGGTTTGTCCGGCCTGAGTACTGGGGTCAGCGCGACCTGTACTTTGCCCCGCGGCACAAATCGGAGCCGCGTGTGCTGGTGCCTGGTGCGGTGATAGAGGCCGGCCCATTTCTTACCTTCGCAAAGACCTACATTAATGTGTACTGTGAGTTGCGTCAGTTGCGATCGCCGCCAAAGCCCTCCGTAACAGCGCTGTGCATCCTAGAGAAGATGCTGCGAGATCTGAACGAAGGCGATGCGAATCCAGCGTTGTTGACACATCTGACTTTTGTACGAGCCGGGCAGTTCTTGCTTCGATCTTCCATGGACGCATCCAGCAAGTTCGACGTGGGAAAGGCTCTTGAGCACATCAGCAAATTGATTCAAAGCGGTGGGCGTTTCAAGGGTGACAAGAGTCACGGCGTGTTCCCCGGCTTTCGGCTTATCGCCGGATCATTCTCGTTCGAGTCACCAGTTCCCGCGCCTAAGAGGTTTGGTAAGGCAGAGAAGAAGGCAAGCGTCCAGAAGGATGGGCCAAAAGGCTCGCTTACTGGAGAAGAGGTTGCCGCAGTGGGACTGGCCTATCGGCGCACAGTGGACCAGATGGGGAAAGAAAACACCAGTACGTTCATGTCCGCACTAATTGGCCTGACATTGTCAACTACTTCAATGCGTGCTTCGGACCTTCAAAGTCTTCGGCGAGATGCTCTGTTCGAAGATCCTGATCAGCCCGGGCGACTCCGCCTGCGGGTTTCCCGTCCCAAGTTGGATGTCGATCAAATATTGCCAGTGCCGAAGAAGCTGAACGAGATCGCACAAGAGCAGTTCGACATAGTCAAAAACTTCTCGGAAGAGGCACGGGAAGCATTTGCCTTCTACACACATCAGAGCCCGAAGAGCCCTGCGGGCATTTCGGAGCTGTTCGTCCCGCAACGCTTTCGAGAACTACTGGCGAATGAGCACCTCAACGCGCGCCAAGTTGGCAAATTGATGGGACTAACATCGCCGGATCAGCGTTTTGGTCAGCGCTTTGTCGAACTGAAGAAGAAGTGCTTTGTCGACTTACCGGGCGACATTTTCGACTGCGCCTCCCAATGGAGCAAGGCGGTCGTTCCGATTCGGGAGGTGGAGGCAATCTACAAGCGTCATGGCGTCACTCTAGCGATACCGCCGTCTGCCGAGAGGGCACAGCTTGTGCATCGTGTCATCGTACGAAAGTGGGGGCCCAAAAAGCCCTCGCTAGAACTTGTCGCCGATTTGGATGCGCTGTTTGAATCAGGGCTAGCCAGGCAGCCGGAAGAATTCGTCGCCACGAACGAATTGAAAGATTGGTTGCTAAGACAATTCAAGTATCAGCAAAAGTTTCCCCACTGGCCGTACGCTACCAAAGATCGGAAAGTTCGGTTGGATGAAGCGCTGGCCGTTTACTACGCTGCAGGCCGTGATTCGAATGTGATGGCCGGAGACCAGGTCGCGTCTTGGTGGCTACCGATGCTTGTCCCAATCACGATTTTGAACCGTTGGATCTCAGGCACCAGCCGCTACCCGCCACTGCTATTCATGAAGACGAATGTCAGGCTTGAGAATGGCAAGTACCCATCCATTTCTGTCCATCAAACCCGAAAATTCTTTCACACGGAAGCGTTGCTAGCTGGAGCAAGTCGGCCTCTAGTCGATGAACTAGCGGGACGGAAAACGGGTTGGCAGGGGGCACATTACGACTATCGAACACCTCAGCAAATTTTGCGCCAGTCTGTCGAGACCTTCGACCCAGAAAGCGATTTCGAAGTTGTTGGACCGGTAGAAGAGCAGGCTCCTCCACGTGCCCGAATTGTCGAGCGAAGAACCTTCCTGTTGGAGAGTGCTGCACCAAAACACGCTACAGAGATCGGAGGTTGTCGGACCGACTGGTCAATGAACCCCTGCCCGCAATTCGGCGACTGCATGAGGTGCGATGCACATGTTTGGCGCAAGGGAGACGCAAGGCGATTGCCTGTGATTAGGGATTTGAAAGCGGAGTCGCTTCGCTCGATCGAAATCGGTAAGAAGAAACTTTTGGCGAGTCCTCAAGCCCGCTCGATTGAAAAGCAGGTCCGCCAACTGGACGAGACGGTGAAGCGTTGCGATGAAATCCTCGCACTCGAAGCAGACGACAGAATCACAGCTGGGACGTTAGTGACCTTTGATGCGGCGCCAACAGCTCTGTCTGACGCGGCCCGGTTGAGTCTTCTTCGAGCTGACTTAACCTGAGGTGGAAAAGAGAAGGCAAAAATGCGAAAGATGACGAATAGCGATGTTTCTCACATTGTCAACCTGATCCGAACGTGGAAGGGTGGGGCATTGACCTGGGAGGCCGTCCGGTTGTCCATTGGCAGTTCGCTGGAGCTCGGTGATCAAGTGTGGTCGCGCCAAGCGTTGCAGGCAAATGAAGACATTCAGCTCGCTTGGCTGGCGAAGAAGGAATCGCGAAAGACTCCGCCGATGGGAAAGCGACGATCTGACAGCGATGTAAACGATTTGTTGGAGTCAACGCTCGCAGCAAACCGCGAGCTCCAGATGAAGTACGACAATCTAGCGTTTAGGCATAGACAACTTCTTTACAACGCATCGCTACTAGCGGGCGGGGCGCATCTGCTTGTAGACCCGCTTCCCAACAATACGGCTGACCAGTCTGCCTACAGGTAGTAAGCGCGTAGGCCCAAGGCCGAAGGGATCTCCGCGCTTGGGGGGGCTGGCGCCGTGCAAGGCAACTTCTTTTTATGAAACTCGGAACGAATACTCTTCTGCAAAACGCCTCCAACGTCTCGACTCACAAGTCGGAAAACACTCACGACTTCTTGGTGAGTAGTTTCGAAAGTGCGCGCATTGTGGAGCAAACTGAGAAGAAAATTCGCAGACTGACTGCGCGTGCAGTGCGAGACTTTGGACTTCTTGAAGACGGAGATCTGGTGATGGCTTGTCTTTCTGGGGGGGCCGACTCTTACACAATGCTGGAGACACTGCTTCACCTTAAGCAGGCCTCTTCGATCAATTTCGATGTTGTTGCTGTGAATCTCGATCAGAAGCAGCCCGGCTTCCCTGAGGACGTATTGCCCAACTATCTCGCGGCTCGCAAAGTACCATTTAGGATTGTGGAGCAGGACACTTACAGTATCGTGAAGGAAAAGGTGGCACCCGGTAAAACGACGTGCAGCCTGTGCTCACGATTGAGACGAGGAATACTCTACAAGACTGCGGAAGAGCTCGGGGCGACCAAGATTGCGCTTGGTCATCATCGCGACGACATTCTCGAAACGCTTTTGCTCAACATGTTCTTTGGAGGCCGGATTAAAGCTATGCCTCCCAAGCTTCGATCGGACAATGGTGGAAATGTCGTGATTCGGCCTCTTGCATACTGCGAAGAGGCCGACATCAAGCGCTATGCCGCTGCGATGAATTTCCCCATCATTCCCTGCAATCTGTGCGGGTCGCAACCAAATTTGAAGCGGCAGGCGATGAAGCAGCTGATCCGTGAATGGGAGCGTGAGCACCCCGACCGTATCCGCAGCATGTTTTCTGCCATTTCTAGCGTGGTTCCTTCGCACTTGATGGATCAGGGCTTGTTCGACTTCGATTCGTTCAACGGAGTCGCGTACACGAAAGCGCAAGGAGATATGTTGTTTGATCGTGACTCTTCGATAGACGTTTTTCAAACGAGCGTTCCGATTCGCCAGGTTGATTTCTAGAACTCAAGCGTGACGCACCGCCTAGTGCGTGTTGATTTCCACGCAGAAGTGACCCACTACAGATTCCGCAATCGCGTGATCAATTCCTCGGCCTTGTCCATGGTCAAGCCAGTCCTGCCATCTATCAGAAACACGGATCGGTTGAATGGCCGGAAAAGCCATGACCGATCGTCGACGGCGAGCCATGGAGATGCAGCGCGACCGTTGGCGCGCAGCCAAGCAATGCATTCAGCTTCTCGCTCGTAGCCCAGAAGGGTATCAGGGATAGATTCCAATTGGCCGAACTGCCCTGTCGCCCCAATGATCCGGGGAGCAATGTCCGAAGAAAACCGGGAACGCAGGCTGTCCAACGGGGTATAGAGGCGCCAAGTACTAGTTATCACCACCTCACAGTTGGGGGTCACGCGCAGCGCTTGCTCGAAAGTTGATAAGCAACTGAAATGCCTCGATTCGTGGCAGAACTCAGGGTGCAAGACCCCGTCGAAGTCTAAGAACAAAGTGCGCAACGGGAAGAGTCCTGATCTTCAGATTCTTTGCTCCAGTTCGGGATTCTTGGTAGGCTGAATTTTGGCAAGTCAACCAACTTTGTGAAAGCCTTCTCTAGCAGGGACGGCGCCGGCTCGATTGGTCGAAGGCATCTTGAGCACACGGCTTTTTCTGCCACGAAACGTCATTGGTTCGACAGAAAATTCGACAAGACAGGCAAGTCGCCCCAGATCTCTCATCGGAGTGTCGAATTGCGAATCTACGTAGTACTTCCCTGAGGCTATCTCATACACCATAGCCTTGTGCCGTGGAGACTCAGGCTCATCCGCCTCCCAAATTGTGCAAAGTTCGTCAAGAGTCCAAACACCGGTGAGATTTATCTCACCAGGAGTCAGTATCCGGGCTGATGAGATGAAGTGCTCATGCTCGCTGCAGAACGTCACAAACTCCGCGACATCATGAACCGAACTGAACATGCACGTTGTCCGCCCATTCAAGACAGGGTCAGTCAGCTCTACCAATAGATACAAGGTGCGAGTTGCCAACGTACTGACGGGGATCTGTAGACCTTGGGAGCCTCTAGCGGCGCACTCGACCGAGGCATAAACGGAAATCATGCGGGAAATTTTGAAATGAACACTATAGATTGTAGTCCTATGGTAGTCATTTGAAGGTAATCGAGGGATGCCTTTTCAAAGACATCCCGCGAATCACCTGCCGAAAGCACTCAAGGTCATTCGAAATGCGCGAGGGCTCACACAAGAGGACTTTGGTGTCGTCTCCAGTCGCACTTACATGAGTGGGTTGGAACGAGGGGTCAAGAACGCCACGGTTAAAAAGCTCGATGAGATTGCCTCCGTGATGAAGGTGCACCCACTAACTCTCTTGACGCTTGCATATTCGAAATCGATAGATAAGCACGACGTCCATGAACTCCTCATCTTGGTACAGCACCAGCTTACAGAGCTTCGAGAAGAGACGAAATAGGCAGCTAGGCAGATGGATATGAGGTCAGGCTACTCTACTAGGTCCTGCAGGTAGCCCTGTCGGCGTATCGGCGCCATGCAGCATTGCTGCGTCAGCCCCATAAGCGCTGCGCCTGAGCCAAACGCGAGGCAGTGCTGACGCCGGATCCAACGCATCTGGCAGATCAACAAGCAGGTCAATGGCGCCACAAGGTCTGACGAAACTGGCCCGCGAAGGAGTGAGCGTAGCCCGCTGTACTGTCGAGCGACTGATGAGCGGCATGGGGATGCGCAGTGTGATGTGTGGCAATGTCCTGCGATTCGCCACTGGTAACGGCAGAGCACCAAGGCTTCACCTATGTCCCGGCCTGGCAAGACTTCCTATACTTGGCCTTCGTGATTGACGTGTTTGTCCGCTGCATAGTGGGCGGGCGAGTGAGCAGCTAAAGGCGTACGGACTCCGTTCTTGATGCCCTGGAGCACGCTCTATATGGCCAAGGAAAACCGATGAGGCCGTGGAGTTCGCAGCGCTCGAATGAGTGTCATGAATCAATCGTCATCGCTTTCCGGAGATGGCATGGTCCGCCCACCTTTGCCACTGCTGCTGACGTGCGGTCGTCATCCCGCACAAGCGAGGCAGATGTCGCAAGTTCGGTTGCAAAGTGCCAGAGTGGCAGCTCTCGCAACCACTGATCCTGGAGGCCACCATGCAATCGATTCTGAATCTGCCCGTCATTGATCTGGACTTGGCGAAGCCGGTTTTCCAACTGCACATCTTTGATGTGGAGTCGGGCGAGATTCAGCGACGCAAAATCAAACGCGCCAAACTCACAGAATTCTTCGCCAAATGCAACCGCAGCCTGGTGGCGATGGAAGCTTGCGGGTCATTGCATTACTGGGCCAGGACGATCCGGGCGCTGGGACGTGAGGTCAAGCTGTTGCCTGCCCAGCAATGGGAGCGCAGCAAGCTTGTCTGGCACTGCATGGCATGCGCCGTCAGATGATGAAGATGCGCATCATGCAAGCCAATGCCTTGCGAGGCATCCTGGCCGAGTTCGGCATTGCCATGCCCCTAGGGCACAACCAACTGCTCAAGACGATAGGAACCCCAGCCGCGAATAGCCATCATGGTCAGCAGCAATCACTGCACCAACAGCCCGGATGTAAGGCAGCAAACCCTTCAGGTCATCACGACGCAAAAGCTTGTTCTCCTTGGGCGGACCATGTAAGGCGATTCAGATGAATTCACTCGGCTTCGACGGTTTTATGGGGAATAGTCGTGGGTGACATATACCTAGACCCCAATCTTTACAATAGAAGACAAATGGAAAGTTTGTGGCGAGACGTTCAGCGAAGGTTTTCAAGGGGTCAGAGCCGCAGACGCCTGTCTCTCATAAGAAAATTTGTGCCAATAAGAAAAGACAGCTACGCTATGCTCGACGTGCTGCGTTTGCTGCAGCAGCGCAACGGCCACAAGTTCGAGCTGATCGCCGTCAACCTCGACCAGAAGCAGCCTGGCTTTCCGGCCCATGTGCTGCCGGAGTATTTGACGAAGGTGGGTGTGCCCTTCCACATCGAAACGCAGGACACCTACAGCGTCGTCAAGGAGCACATCCCCGAAGGTAAGACCATGTGCAGCCTGTGCAGCCGGCTGCGCCGGGGCATCCTGTACCGCGTGGCCGACGAGCTGGGGTGCACCAAGATCGCGTTGGGCCACCACCGCGACGACATGCTGCAGACCTTCTTTCTCAACATGTTCTTCGGCGGCAAGCTCAAGGGCATGCCGCCCAAGGTGCAGAGCGACCGGGGCGACCACCTCATCATCCGCCCGCTGGCCTATGTGGCCGAGGATGACCTCACCCGCTGGGCCGAGGTTCGCAACTTTCCCATCATTCCTTGCACCCTGTGCGGCAGCCAGGAGAACCTGCAGCGCAAGCAGATCGGCCAGATGCTGCGCGACTGGCAGCAGCTGTACCCCGGCCGCATCGAGAACATGGCCGTGGCGCTGCGCAACTTGGTGCCCTCGCACTTCATGGACGCGCGCCAGTTCGACTTCAAGGGGTTGGTACCCAACGGCGTGGCCGACGCCGATGGTGACAAGGCCTTTGACGCCGAAGAACTGCCTGCGCAGGCCGTGGGCATGCTCGCGGGCCTGCCCCTGATGCCCCGCTGAACCCGACCCCCGACGATTTTTAGATTGGGCCACCCCATGACCACGCTCAAAGCCCCCGAACTCCTCCTGCCCGCTGGCTCGCTCGACAAGATGCGCGCCGCCTACGACTTTGGCGCCGACGCCGTTTACGCGGGCCAGCCGCGCTACAGCCTGCGCGCGCGCAACAACGAGTTCCGCCTGGAGCAGATCAAGCAAGGCATTGACGAGGCCCACGCACGCGGCAAGAAGTTCTTTGTGACCAGCAACCTGATTGCGCACAACGACAAGATCCGCACCTACCTGCGCGACATCGAGCCCGTGATCGACTGCAAGCCCGACGCCCTCATCATGGCCGACGCGGGCCTGATCATGATGGTCAAGGAAAAGTGGCCCGAGCAGGTGGTGCACCTCTCGGTGCAGGCCAACACCACCAACTGGGCGGCGGTGAAGTTCTGGCAGAAGATGGGCGTGGAGCGCGTCATCCTCTCGCGCGAATTGAGCCTGGACGAGATCGAGAAGATCCGCCAGGAATGCCCCGACATGGAGCTGGAAGTGTTCGTGCACGGCGCGCTGTGCATTGCGTACTCGGGCCGGTGCCTGCTCAGCGGCTACTTCAACCACCGCGACCCCAACCAGGGCACCTGCACCAACGCCTGCCGCTGGAACTACGCCGCGCACGACGCCGACATCGACCCCACCACGGGCGAAGCCATTGCGCAGAAGATGGAGGGCGACTTCAACTTCGAAGCCGCGCAGCAGAAGGCCGAACAGTCCTTCGCATCGACCACCGGCAACGGCGAGCGCCACCCCAAGGCCGACAAGGTCTACCTGATCGAAGAAGCGGGCCGCCCCGGGCAGATGATGCCCATCATGGAAGACGAGCACGGCACGTACATCATGAACAGCAAGGACCTGCGTGCGGTGGAGCATGTGGCGCGCCTGGCGCAGATCGGCGTCGACTCGCTCAAGATCGAAGGCCGCACCAAGAGCCTGTACTACGTGGCCCGCACCGCCCAGGTCTACCGCCGCGCCATCGACGACGCCGTGGCCGGCCGCCCCTTCAACCCTGAGTTGCTGATTGAGCTCGAAGGCCTGTCCAACCGCGGCTACACCGGCGGCCTGCTGGAGCGCCGCCCCAGCAACGACTACCAGAACTACATCAGCGGCCACTCGGCCACGCAGCGCAGCCAGTATGTGGGCGAGGTGCTGGGTGCCGAAGGACAGGCCGATGTGGGCCTGTCTGGAGACTGGGTACAGGTCGAAACCAAGAACCACTTTGCCGTGGGTGACCTGATTGAAGTGGTGCACCCCAGCGGCAACACTACGGTGCGCCTGCAAGAGATGCGCAATGTGGAAGGCCAGCCCGTGCAGGTCGCCCAGGGCAGCCCGGTGCGCGTGTGGATCCCGCTGCCCGCGCGCTACAGCGGCGCGCTGCTGGCGCGGGTGATTGAATCGCAACCGCCTGCTGAAGCGGCAGAGCCTGCATTGGCGGTGTAACTCTCTCGCAGTGGCTGGAGCATGAAGACCTTGGTGCACGCCACACGGCCTCGCCACTGGACCATGGCTGCTTTGCTGGGCGTAGCACTCGTGGGCCCGGCCAATGCCCAGACGCCGGCTGTGGCGCCCGCCAAGCAGCGTTATGTGCAAGGCTCCTGGGTCAACCTGCGCGAGTCGGCCCAGTCGCAGGCCCGCATCGTGGCCCAGGTGCCCGCCAACACCGTGCTGCAGCAGATCACCGAGCGCGACGGCTGGTGCGCCGTGCTCTACACGGGCGATGCGCGCCTGGGCCCGCCTTTGCCTGAGCCCCTGCAAGCCCATGTGGCCTGCAACCTGCTGGCCGACCAGCCCCTCACCCTGGCCCAGGCGGGCAAGGACGCCGCCCGCGCCTTCTGGGTGGCGCCGTCCGCCAACCGCATGCGGGCCTACGGCAACGCACTGCCGCGCCCCGCTGCATTGCAGTTGCCCGCGTTGGCTCCAAGCCACACGCCCCGGATGCCCGTGCAGTACCCCCTGCGCCCCGAATGGGAGGCTGCCAAAAAGCTCATGCGCGGCGGCGTGTTGCTGCGGCCCGAGCAGGAGATCGACCGGGGCCGCCCCGTCAACCCGCTGGACAACTTGAAGCTGGCCACCCGCGCCGTGGACCATATCCCGGACGTGGCGCCCCTGGCATCCGCCCCCACGCTGCCTGCCATTGCCCCGTCGTACTTCCGCAGCCACACCAGCGTGGCCCTGCTGCACGAGACCGAGGCCGACGGCATCGCGGCCGTGGCGGGCAGCCGCATTGCCGTGAAGCCCACCGCTGTGCCTTATGGCAGCTTCAACCGCCACAGCGGACCCGAGATCGAGTTCGTGACGGGCTTCTGGGACGTGGGCGGTGCCGATCTGGCCTTTGCCCCGGCGCTCACGCTGTACACGATCACGCACCAGGGCCTGGTGGGCGCCCGTACCATGGGGCGGCAGTATTGGGACATCAGCAATGCAGACCACTATTGCGGCGGCCACTACCCGGGCAAGGGCTTTGACGACCCGCGCAACGACGAGACCACTGCCGTGCGCGGCTCTGCCAAGGTGTCAGAGTCGGCCGAAGTGCTGGTGCGCCTGGTGGTGCCCGGCAAGCTGCCGCCCGATGCGGTGAAGGTGCGCTCCAGGCGCTATGCCACCAGCTGGATGATGCCCGCCGACCCGCCCTACCGGCCCCAGCCCGAGCGCAAGAAAACGGCGGTGATGGTGCACGAGATTGACCTCGACCGCGACGGCGTGGCGGACATTCTGCGCATCGACACCCCCTCGCCAGGCGGCATGAGCTTTGAGCCCATCTTTGAATGGCGCTGGTACCTCAATATCAACGGCCAGTGGTTTCCGGCGGGGTATTGGGTGGATCAGGAGTGCACGTGAGGGGAGGCGGCTGGACAACGTTCGGCTGGGAGCAGCAGTCGGCGAGCCAGTGTCACCGTCCAATTCAATGCTTGAATGTTATTTTTCTCTTCAATTGAAGTTTGCCGCGCACTATGCGGTGAAAGCGGCGGTTCCAATTGACGTGGCCATTGACCGTTGTACTAACCTGCGACGCAGGCTGAACCTTTGGGGCAACGCTGGCGAGACTCAATGGCATCGCTTCTTGGCCAGAGTTCAAAGCACAGGCAGTGACCATGCTGCCCAACTCGCCTTGTGCGCCGAGTACCAGCGGCCCCACTCCTACCCCGAACTCGAACGGTCGTTTGGCTGCTTCTCGTACGACCCGCCCGATGCCACCGGCACCTTGCGCATCCACTTTCTACCGCCAAGTGGACTCAATTCCAGCCCATTGGCCGTTGAGAACGTCGGCGCGAGGATGTCAGAACTGCGCGACTTGTTTGCACATGTTCAGCGAAGTGCGCCAATGGCTACAACAGTGCGTGGCGTTTCGTGGCTCTACAACCTTCACGCCTACGGGCGGCTCTTTCCTCTGGCCTATAGCGCATCAGTGCAAGCCGTGCGGTTTCCATTGCATTTGAATGGGAGTTCAACTTGGGGCCAGGTCTTGAACTGGCGACAGGAAGTGAAAGCGGCTGTGCGGGATCAATTGTTGGCTCGCCTTGATGACATGAGCGTTGAAAATCCCTGGGAGATTTTTCCGCTCCAGGCCAAGGTCGCCACGAGCCCGATTGATGTGTTTTATGAGCAGTTCAGCTGAGTACTGCTGAACGTCGGGCATGGCTCTCATCTGTCTGCCAGCGGATCTGCACGGCGTCTCCCTCTTATCACTGCCCTGGCTGACGCAACAACGCCCCCAACACCAGCGCCTCGGCCACCACTTCCAGCCCTTCTTCCAGCGTGGCCAGCAGCGATGGCAGATCGGGCAGTCGGGGCCAGCATGCTTGCACTTCGGGCCATTGGTCCACGCCAATTGCCAGCCAGCCCACAGCCAGGCCCGCCCACAGCAGCGCGCGCGTGCCGGGGTGCCACAAGGCGCGGTGCAGCCAGGCCATGGTGAGCAAGCCCACCACCGCCACGGCCAGCATGGGGGCTTCGCGCACGGCGCTCCAGCGGCAGGCATCGGTCCATTCGTGGCAGCGAAACTTCCACAGCTCGTGCAGCATGAACTGCTCGTCCAGCGCCAGCACAAAAAACGAGAGCGCCAGCCAGGTACCCAGCCGCTGGGGCAGGGCGCGGTCCCACTGCGGCGCATACATCCACCCACTGAACAGCAGGAAGCCCAGCACGGCCATCAGCAGTGCAGGCGCAACCCCGGTATGGGGTGTGGGGTGGCGATCAACAAGGCGCGGGCGGGCGGTGGTGTGCGGGTGCATGGCGGGGAGGTGGCTGCGCGCTGAGAGGCAGCGGGGCGGGCGGTGGAACCGGATTGTGGGCAAAAAGTGCCGGTAGCGCTGGACTTTATTGCACCTTTTGCTATGTAGTTGATAGCTGATGCGGGCAACAGGTTTGCCCGCACCATGGCCTGTTCACGCTGGACGAATCACTACAGAATCGGGCATCCATTTCCCAGGCAACCCGGCATGACCCTCCCGATCGATCCGTCCCGCACGGCACTGCCGCCGGGGTGGCCCAGTTCCTGGCCGAGGCGGCGCTGCAGCGGCAGACGGCGCTGCTGGGGCTGGACAAGCCCAAACCTGCTGTACCCGCCGCACCCTCGCCGCTGCCCACCGCAGACCCCAGCGCGCCGCCGCCCTCGGTCACCTCACCCAGCCCGCCCGGTGGGCCGCTGCCCACACCGGCGGACCAGGCCAGCATCTCGCACCAGGCGCGCGAGCAGTTGGCGGCGGGCTTCGACCCGTGCCGGGCGGGCGGGGCCGATGGCCGATTGCAGGGCGCAAGGGGTGAGGGGGCTGCGCAGGCCTCGCCAACGGGGGCATCGGCGCTGCCCCGTGGCGCAACCATGGCGGCGCAGGCCAATGCGGCAACCTCCGCTGCCTCCCCCACAAGTGGCACGGCCTGGCCCGCGTCGGGCCTCAGCGCACCGCTGCTGCGGATGGTGAGTGCCCTGGTCGCACAGGTCACCGCCCAGGCCGGAGTGCCGCAACGCGTGGTGGCCGCGCAGCCCTGGCCCATCGGCATGGCGCAGGCGCTGGAGAGCGGCGCGCTGGATGCCGACCAGCCGCCGCTGCAAACCTGGCTGGTGCGCCAGGGCGTGGTGGCGACCCCCGAGGGGCCGCGCGGGCTGGCGCTCACCCTGCGTGCCCCGGTGCCGTGGCTCGCGGCCCAGGCGTCATCTGCCGCTGCGGGCGCGGGCGCCAGCGCTGCGGGCGGCGCGCTGCAGGTGCCTTTTGCGGGCGGCGGCCAGGCGTTGCAATCGGGGGTCATGGCCTTGGTGTTGCAGGGCATGGATGCTGCCGCGCCGCGCACCAGCGCGCTGCTGGTGCTGGACCTGCAACCGCAACTGGCTGCCACCGTGTATGGCCGCGACATGCTGCAGCAGGCCACAGGGCGCCTGGACCCCTGGACCCAGATGGCCGTGCTGCAGGCCAGCGGTCAGGTGCCGCGCGAGGACGCGCGGGCGCGCAACGGGGATTCGGGCCTGTGCGAGACCGTGGGCTGCCCGTATGCAGCGCGCGCAGAGTGTGCGCAGCCCTTCTGTCTGGCGCTGCGCGGCGTGTTGCCGCCCGAACCGGTCGGGCCAGCGCCGTCTGCCTGAGGGCGCTCCCGGATGTTCTCTAACGACTGTGTGCGAAGTCGTGCCCACCACCGGGCAGGTTGCGTGAGGGCTCCCACGCAGGGCGGGTGGTGTGTTCGCTCTGGCGTACAGGGGTTGCGGCCACTGCTGCCGCACTGGCCGTCTCCGCCGGGGCGGCAGCGCCCACGCTGCGCACCAGGTCTGCATGGCGGGCGCGGGTGATGGGATAGGCCATCAGCAGCGGGATGGCCAGCACCAGGCACAGCGCCGGCAGCAGGCCCGTCATGGCCGTGATGCCTTGCAGCGCCTGGGCCGACTGGGCCACGTTGGGCACATAACCGGTCAGCTCCAGCATGCCGGCCACCAGCACCGTGGCCAGGGTGCGAGCCAGCTTGTCGACCAGGCCATACAGGCCGTAGTACATGCCGGTCTGCCGCTCGCCCGCCTGCATGTGGCCGTGGTCGATGGTGTCGGGCACCATGGCAAACGGCACGATCCAATGCGCGCCCATGCCGATGCCCACCACCACCAGGATGCCCGTCACCAGGGCCTGCTGGCCTGGGCCCACCCAGTACAGCGCTATCAGCCCCGCGCAGCAAAACACCAGCCCGAGGATGTAGGCCCGGTTTTTCTCCCAGCGGTCCACCACGCGCTTCCACACGAACAGCGAGACGCCCACCACCGCGAGCAGGATGCCCATGAAGCGTGGCAGGTCACCCTTGTCGCCCTGCAGCTGGTAGATAACGAAATAAGCGAGCGAGGCCTGCACCAGTGTGAGGCCCAGCCGCACCAGCCCGGCTGCGCTCACCAGCATCACAAACGGGCGGTTGCGCAGCGTGGCCAGCAGGGTGCTGCGTACCGACGCCCAGCCGGGTGTGGCTGCTGGAGGGTTTGGGGCCGCAGGCGATAAGTCGGCGGTGGTGGCGGGCTCGCGCACGCGCCAGGCCACCACGGCCACAGCGACCCCAGCGGCCAGCCCGAAACAGGCGCCGGCCAGTGCGTAGCCCGTGCGTGCATCGGGCGCGGCCCGCACCAGCAGGGGCATGAACACGCTGCCCGCAAAAAACCCCAGCAGGGCACCCATGGATGCAAAAGCCGTGAGGCTGGTGCGCTCGTCGTAGTCCTGCGTCATGTTGGCGGCCATGGCCTGGTAGGGCAGCTGCACCAGCGTCATCACGGTGTCGAACAAGGTGTAGGTGACGGCGATCCACACAAAGGCTGCCCAGGGGCTCAGGCCTGGCGGCACCATCCACACGGCGGCAGCCACCACGGCCAGCGGCAGGGCGCCGTAGATCAGGTACACGCGGTGGCGGCCGTGGCGCGAGCGCGTGCGGTCGGTCAGCCAGCCAAACAGCGGGTCGTTGATGGTGTCCCACACCTTGCCCACCAGCAGCGCCGCACCGGCCACGGCCGGAGGCACCAGGGCCACATCGGTGTAGAAGATCATGAGCAGGAAGCTCATGGCCGCAATCAGCATCTGCAGGCCGACGTTGCCCACGGCGTAGCCGAGCTTGGTGCCCAGGCTCAGCCGGATGTGTGGGGTGTGCTGCATGTTCATGGGGGCTGTCATGGGTGTGCGGATGCCATTGCTTCGGCCCGGGCAGCCATCGCCATCGAGCCCGCCACAGGCTCTGCGCGTGCAGTGTGCGCCGCACCGCTGCGCGGCGGCATGGCCTCCAGCATCAGGCGCACCTCGCGCCGCAGCATCTTGTTGAGGAAGCTGCGCGGAATTTCGGTGACCAGGCGCACATCGTCGGGCCGCATCTCGGGCGGCAGGTGTTGCACCAGAAACTCTGCCAGATCGTGCTCCAGGGCCTGGGTGCCCCGGTCGTTGCGCCAGCTTTGCCGCAGGCTGGCCACCAGCACGGCGGCGGTGCCATGCTGCACCAGGCAGGCTTCCTTGACGGCCGGGTGGCAGTGCGCCACTTCCTCGATCTCGCGCGGGTTGAGTGCCTGGCCGTGGCGCACCACGCGGTCGGCGCTGCGGCCCAGCACGTGCAGATAGCCCGCAGCATCGAAATAGCCCAGGTCCCCCATCACCACCCAGCCGTCGCGCAGGGTCTCGCTGGTCTTTTCCGGGTCCAGCCAGTAGCCATCAAACCGCACCGGCGTCTGCACGGTGATCAGGCCCATCTGGCCCAGCGGCAGCGGCGCAAACTGCTCGTCGCGGATGACCACGTCCACGCCCGGCATCACGCGGCCCACGGTGGAGAGGATGTCGTTGCCCAGCGGGTTGCCTTGCGCGTCCACATGCTCGTGGGGCAGCAGCCAGGTGATGGGAGGCAGGGCCTCCAGGCAGCCGTAGCCCTGCTGGAAGATGGGCCCGAAGCGGCGGATGGCCTCGGCGATCTTGGGCGCGGGCATCATCTCCGAGCCGTAGGGCACATGGGTCAGCGACGACAGGTCGTACTGGCCCAGCGTGGGCTCGTCCAGCAGGTCGATGATGGCCGAGGGCGAGAGGAAAGCGCGCGACACGCGGTGCTTCTGGATCAGCCCAGCCAGCGTGGTGGCGCGGAAGTCCTCGGGCATCATCAGCGCCGCACCCGCCAGCAGCGTGGGCAGCACCAGGCCCGAGCCCGGGCCGGTGAGCGGCAGGCCCAGCATGTTCACGTCCGGCCCGTTGGCGGGCGGCTTGAAGTCGATGGCGCGGGAGATCAGGCGCACGCTGTCCAGGTACTTGCGGTTGCTGTAGCCGATGGACTTGGGCAGGCCCGTGGTGCCCGAGGTCATGTGCAGCGCAAACACATCATCTTCGTGCACGTCGGCCGTTCCCGCCGAGGGGGTCTGCTGCGCCAGGGCGCGCTCGTAGTCATCCCCCAGCGCCAGCACGCGCAAGCCGGGCAGCTGCTCGCGCACGGCCTGCAGGATGGGCGCGCTCAGCAGCGGGTCGTGGATGAACACCGTGGGCTTGACGCGGCCCATGGTGGTGAGCGCTGCCTCGGCCGGCAGGTGCTTGTGAAAGCTGGCAAAGATGGTGCCGTTCTCGAACGTGGCCAGGCGGGTTTCGTACTGCTCGCCGGTCTCGGGCAGCCAGGTGAAGACCACATCGCCTTTCTTCACGCCCTGGGCCTGCATCCAGGCCTGCAGGCGGTACACGCGATCCTGCAACTGCGCATAGGTGAGGGTGCCGCGCCGGTCGATGAGCGCAGGTTTGTGGGGGTGCAGGCGGTACGCCAGACGGGCCACGGAGCGCGCGGTGCGCAGGCGGCTGAGCAGAAAGCGCGCCAGCAGGCTGCGCAGGGATGGAAGGGCCACCAGAATCTCCCGAAGACGGCGTGAGTGCGAAGTCCAGGCAGTTTTTCACGCAAGGTCCGGGGGAAAGATCACCATTTGTATGTGTGCGTATCTTTTGGTTTCTGCGGCGGCTGCGCGGTCGTTCTGGGGCCTTGAACGGCCGTTGCGCGCGCTTGCTGCGTCGCCACGGCGCAACAGCCACGGTGGCTGCGCAAGGCCTGGGCAAAGAAAAACCGCCAGGGCTGGATCGCAGCGGCTGGCGGTGGTGTGACGGCCCGTCCCGGGTAAGGGGCGGGCCAGTGGGGCGGGCGTGGGCTTATGGATACAGGCCGCGCATTTCGCGGGCGTGCAGGATGCGCTGGCAGGCCACGATGAAAGTGGCAGTGCGCAGGCTCACCTTGTGCTCTTGCGCCACTTGCCAGATGCCCGCAAAGGCCTCTTGCATGATGCGCACCAGGCGGGCGTTGATCTCGTCCTCGCTCCAGAAGAAGCTGGAAAAATCCTGCACCCACTCAAAGTAGCTCACTGTCACGCCGCCGGCGTTGGCGATCACATCGGGCAGCACCAGCACGCCCTTGTCGTGCAGGATGTCGTCGGCCTCGGTGGTCGTGGGGCCGTTGGCGCCTTCGATCACGAGCTTGGCCTTGATCTGGCCCGCGTTGTCCTTGGTGATCTGGCCTTCCAGCGCGGCAGGGATCAGGATCTCGCAATCCACGCCCCAGAACTCTTCGGCCTTCATCACATCGGCGCCGGCAAAGCCGCCCACGCCGCCACGGGTCTTCACATGCGCCAGCAGGGCGGGCACATCGAGGCCCTTGCTGTTGAAGATGGTGCCGGTGTGGTCTTGCACCGCCACCACCTTGGCGCCTGCTTCGGCAAACAGCTTGGCCGCAATGCCGCCCACGTTGCCAAAGCCTTGGACTGCGATGCGGGCACCTTCCAGCGCCAGGCCGGTCAGCTTGGCGGCTTCCACGCCCACGGTGTACACGCCGCGGCCGGTGGCTTCCACGCGGCCCAGCGAGCCGCCCAGGTCCACGGGCTTGCCGGTGACCACGCCGGTGGCGGTGGCGCCGGTGTTCATGGAATACGTGTCCATCATCCAGGCCATGATCTGGCCGTTGGTGTTCACGTCGGGTGCGGGGATGTCCTTGGAGGGGCCGATCAGCAGGCCGATCTCGCTGGTGTAGCGGCGCGTCAGGCGCTCCAGCTCGCCCATCGACAGCTTCTTGGGGTCCACGCGGATACCGCCCTTGGCGCCGCCGTAGGGCACGTTCACCGCCGCGTTCTTCACCGACATCCAGGCCGACAGGGCCATCACTTCCGACAGCGTCACGTCCTGGTGAAAGCGCACGCCACCCTTGCCGGGGCCGCGGCTCAGGTTGTGCTGCACGCGGTAGCCTTCGTAGTGGGCGATGGTGCCGTTGTCCAGCTCAATCGGCACGTCCACGATCAGGATGCGCTTGGGGCGCTTGAGCGTTTCCACCCAACGCGCCAGGCTGCCCAGGTAAGGGGTGACGCGGTCTACCTGCTGCAGGTAGTTGCCCCAGGGGCCGAGGTGGTCGGCCTGCAGGTACGAGGGCAGGGGGTGGGATTGTGCGGCGGGGGCGCCGACGGGGTTTGACATGGTGAATTTCCTTGTGGGATCAGTTCAGGCTGCGAAGCTTATGCCTCGGCCCGGGCACTGTCCAAGGCCGGTGTGTTTGTGGGTTATGCATTTGATGCATAGTTTGGCGCAACCCCATCCCATGCTGCAGTGCGGCAATCTACCGGCGGGGTAGCGGCCCGTGGGCCCGGACCTTGCCGGGCGGCCCGTTGCGCCTAGACTCGGCCAGCCCGGCGCAGAACCAGGCGCTGCACCGGGCACACACCGGACGCACACCGGACGCACACCGGACCGCCGGGACCATGAAAAAGAGAGGGAAATCCCATGAGCGTGACCTACACCGCCTGCCCGCAGTGCCAGGCGCCCAACCACCCTACGGCGCGTTGGTGCGTGAAGTGCGCCCACCCCCTGGAGGCAGAGGCCAACCTCGCCACCGCCGCTGCCCCGGCGCCGATGGAGTTTGTGTTCGATGACGACGAGCACCCTGCTGCGGGCCCGGCGCGCCAGCGACCGGCCATGGCCTACGCAGGCGCCGCAGTGGCCCTGCTGGTGGTGGCGGGCGCCGCGGCCTGGTACCTGCTGGGCCGGCCCGATGCCGTGCCGCCCCCGCAGCAGGCCCGGGCCGTCGCAGCCCCCGCCGCAGTGCCCGGCACTGCGGGCAATGCGGAGTCTGCACCTGCCCGCCCCGAGCCGGTGGAGGAAATCATTGAATCCGAACGCGCACGCCCTGCAGCCGCTGCGTCCGCACCGGGCAGTACCGCTGCTGCTGCACCGTCGTCTGCATCTGCGGCCTCTGCGCCGCACTTCACGCCTGTCACCGCGCCCCGTGTGGCCGATGCGGCATCGCTGCCTGCCACCGGCAACCCACGCACAGTGGCACCGGCCGACAACGCGCCGTGGCCGCCGCCCGCAGCGCACGCGCCGTCGCCCGGCGACAGCCTGGCCCGCTTGCGCGGTGCGCTGGCCCAGTGTGCGGCCATGAGCAACGAGCTGTCGCGCGCGAGCTGCCTCACCCGCACGCGGCAGAACTTCTGCGGCGACGCCTGGGGCCGCATCCCCGAATGCCCGCCGGGCCAGTGATGGCATGCGCAGCCTGTCTTTGCGCCGCCCGCTGCCGTGCCCACAGCGGTGCGGGCCCTATTCGATGCGGATCTTCTGCAGCGCCGGGTCGCCCGGCGGGTAGCGCAGGTCCAGGCCGGTGAGCACCTCGCGCACCAGCGTGGCGATCATCAGGTTGCGGTGGGTCTTGGAGTTGGCAGGCACGATGGTCCACGGCGCCCAGGGCGTGTGCGTGGCGGCCAGCAGCATTTCGTAGGCCTTCTGGTACTGGCTCCACTGCTTGCGGGCCTCGATGTCGCTCATCGAGAACTTCCAGTGCTTGGCCGGGTCGTCCAGGCGCTCCTGCAGGCGTTCGCGCTGCTCGTCAGCGCTGATGTGCAGCATGAACTTGAGCACGATGGTGCCGGTGTGCGTGAGCATGCGCTCGAAGTCGTTGATGTGGCCAAAGCGCTGGTGGTGCTGCTCGGGGGTGATCCATCCGTTCACGGCGGGCACCAGCACATCCTCGTAGTGGCTGCGGTTGAACACCGTGATCTCGCCCGCGCCGGGCACCTTCTGGTGGATGCGCCACAGGTAGTCGTGGGCACGTTCGGCCTCGGTGGGGGCGCTCCAGCCCACGGCGTGCACGCCCAGCGCGCTCATGCGGCCAAATACGCCCCGGATGGTGCCGTCCTTGCCGGCCGTGTCCGTGCCCTGCAGGATCACCAGCAGCTTGTAGCGCTTGTCGGCGTAGAACAGGTTCTGCAGCGTGTCCAGCTCCTGCGCAATCGACTCGGTGGCGGCCTTGTCCTTGAGCTTGTCGCCCAGCGAAAACGGCTTGGCCGACGGATCAAAGTCCTTGAGCGCCACCGTGCGGCGGTGTTTGCCGGCCTTGCGCCGCTCGGGCTGGCCGTCGGGCCGCTTCTCGTCGTCGTGCTGCGGCGCGTCCGGCTGCCACTGCGACCAGCGCTGGGCCACGTCTTTGTTGCTGCTGTGAAACGGGTGGTTCATGCGGGCTCCTCGATGGGCCATCGTACGTCAGCGGCGTGGGCGTAGTTTCCTTTTTTCTAAATTCAGAAGCTGCGAAAATCATAGCTATCGACGCATGATTCACTGGCGCTTGAGGACGATTGGACTTGAAACTGGTCGCAGGATCCGCTCAGCGCGCGCCATGTGCCATGCGGTAGGCCAGCGGCGTCTGCCCCGTGGCCTGGCGGAATGCGCGGTGCAGCCCGGCTTCGCTGGCAAAGCCCAGGTCTTCGGCAATGCGCTTGAGCGGCAGCGCGGTGTCGCACAGCGCCTCGCTGGCCTGGCGCAACTTGATGCGGCGCATCCACAAGGCCGCCGTCAGGCCCGTGTGGGCCTGCACCCGCCGCGCGAGCGTGCGGGGCGAGAGGCCCAGCGCCTGGGCCAGCGCAGGCAGTCGCAGATCGGTGGCGGGGCTGCGCTGCACCCACAGCATGGCGCGGCGCAGGTCGGCGTCGGCCAGCGTCATCAGGTCATGCCCGGCAAATGCGGGGTGCGCCGTGCGGGGGCGGGGCAGCATCAGCAGCTCCTGCAGGTCGGTCAATGCCTGGGGCGGCAGGCGGGCGGCCAGCGCGTGCAGCATCAGTGGCAGATAGCCGTTGGCCCCGGCGGCCGTGGTGGCAGTGGGGCCAGCCACCAGCGGCTCGTCAAAGCGCCAGTCCACCGGCGCAAACTGCTGCTCCAGCGCCGCACGCAACCACCAGGTGGCCGTGGCGCCCTGGCCGCGCAGCCGCCCGCTGGCAGCCGCCAGCACCACGCCCGCACAGTAACTCCACAGCTGGGTGCGCCGGGGCAGCGCGCGCAAGGCCTGTACCACCGGGGCCAGCTGCTGCAGCGGCCCCTGCAGCTGGTCGGGCGACGAGAGCCACAAGCCCGGCACCAGCACCACATCGGCCTCGGCATGCTGCAGCGCCACGGTGGGGGCCAGCGCGGGGCCTTGCCAGGTGGGCACGGGCGACAGGTCCACCCCCGCCCAGCAGATGTCCATCACGCTGGCCTGCGCGCGCAGGTTGGCGGCGCGTGCCATGTCCGCCGCAGCAAACAGGCCGGCGGGCATGCAGCCCGGGTAGAGCAGCAGCGCCACGCGCAAAGGCGGCTGGGGTGCAGAGGAGGGAGAAACCATGGGTGGCACAAAAGCGCAAGAAATTGTCAATATGCGCCATTTTCAGGGGAGGCCTGCTTTTCAACAATGGCAACACCCCTTCCCACTGAAAGCACCCCATGCTCATCACCCAATTGCGCAACGCCACCGTTCTGCTCGAGTTTCAGCACGCGGGCCGCCCCGTCGGCCTGCTGGTGGACCCCATGCTCGCGCCCCGGGGCAGCCTGCCCGCGCTGCGCTACCTGGGCCCCCGGCGCCAGCGCAACCCTCTGGTGGATTTGCCCGCCGAGGCCGACGCGGCGCTGCAGCGCGTGACCCACGCGCTCATCACCCATTGCCAGCGTGGGCACTTTGACCACCTGGACCGCGCGGGCAAGCAGTTTCTGCGCGAGCGCCAGATTCCCGTCCTGTGCATGCCGCACGACGCCGCCTACCTGGCGCAGCGCGGCCTGCAGGTGCTGTCGCTGGCGGGCGAGGGCCGCCAGCCCTTTGCGCTGGGCGGGCAGGTCACGCCCGTGGCTTGCACCCACGGCCGGGGCTGGGTGGCGCGCTTCATGGAGCACGGCCACGGCTACCTGCTGGAGCTGCCGGGCGAGCCCAGCGTGTACTTGGCGGGCGACACGGTGCTGACGCCCCCGGTGCGCGACTGCCTGCAGCGTCTGCAGCCCGGTGTGGCCGTGCTGCCTGCCGGTGGCGCCCGGTTTGACCTGGGCGCGGACATCCTGATGGACGCCGCCGAGGTCGCACAGGCTGCCGCGCTGACGACGGGCGCCGTGGTGGTCAACCACCTGGAGGCGCTGGACCACTGCCCCACCACCCGTGCCCAGGTGCGCGCCCTGGCGCAGCGCGGCGGGTGGGCGCACCGCCTGTGGGTGCCCGAGGACGGCGAGTGCCGTGAATACCCCGGACCCATCGTCCAAAAAAATGCTATGAATTTGCTAGCTTCCACAGCATGATCGACTAGCGCTACCGCCCAAAAGGGCCATAAATCACGCCAGCTCGGCTTCCAGCGCCCGCTGGTCGCGCATCAGCGCCACAAAGCGCGCAGCGCCCAGACCCAGTGGGCGCTCCTTGGACCACACCACGTCCACCCACAGCGCGGCGCCGTTGCTCAGGTTCTCGAACGGCATCTCCACCAGCCGCCCCGCCTCGATGCGCGACTGCACCAGCGCGCGCGGCTGCCAGCCCCAGCCCATCCCGGCTTCGATGAGGCCCAGCGCGGCCAGGTGGTTGTCGGTGCGCCAGTGGTGGCGCGCAAACACAAAGCGCGGGTCGGTCTGCGCCAGGTCGCGGCTGGCCACCACGATCTGGCGTGTGGTGGTCAGGTGCTCCTCGCGCAGCATGGCGCGCTCCGGTGGGGCACCCCGAGCCTGGGCGGTGGCACGGGCGGCTACCAGCACCGGGTGCTGCGGCGCCATCACCGCCACCAGGGTTTCGGTGCCCACCTCCTGAAAGCCCTCGCGCCCGTCGATGCTGGGCCGCTCAAACACCAGCGCCAGCTGTGCGCGGCCGCTGTGCAGCAGCGCCAGCGCATCCACCTGCGGCGCGGCCAGCACCTCGATCTGCAGCAGCGGGTGCTCTTGCGCCAATGCCGCCAGCGCCTCCGTCCAGCGCGAGGCCAGCAGCTCGGGTGCAATGGCCAGCGTGAGCCGCTCCTCCAGCCCCTGGGTGAGCGCCAGCGCCTGGGCGTTGAGCTGCTGCAGCTGTCCCGCCAGCAGCCGGGCCTGGGGCTCCAGCGCGCGGGCGGCGGCGGTGGGGCGGGGCTCGCGTCCGCTGCGATCAAACAGCTGCACATCCAACTCGGCCTCCAGGTGCGCAATGGTCATGCTCACGGCCGACGGCACACGCGACAAGGCCCGCGCGGCGGCCGAGAACGAGCCGTGGTCGAGCACGGTCAGAAACACCTGCACGCTGTCAGAGTTGAAGGCCATTGCGGTTTGATCTGTCAATAAAACTGAAACAAGCTGACTTTATGTGTCAGTGTGGCGAATATAAAGTACTGGCCATGGACAAGACACCCACTCTTTTTGGCTTGCAAGGCGTCAAGCGCCGCGTGATCTACGTGACCCTGTACGAGCTGATCGCCATCGGCGCCGCCACGGTGGGCCTGGCGCTGCTCACGGGCCAGGGCGCGGGGCATTCGAGCGTGGTGGCGGTGGCAGCCTCGGTGATCGCCATCGTCTGGAACATCGTCTTCAACTGGGCGTTCGAGCGCTGGGAGGCACGCCAGCCCGTGCGCGGGCGCAGCGTGGCGCGGCGCGTGGCGCACGCCATCGGGTTCGAGGGCGGCCTGGTGTTCACGCTGGTGCCGCTGTTTGCCTGGTGGTTTGGCGTGAGCCTGTGGCACGCGTTCGTGATGGACCTGGGGCTTATCGTGTTCTTCCTTTGCTACACCTTTGTCTTCAACTGGGTGTTTGACCACCTGTTCGGCCTGCCCGCGTCGGCCATGGCGGCGTAGTAACAACAGCCCCGAGCGCGCTTCTTCAAACAATGTCAACCGCCGTTCGCCGGCGGGCTGGGGCGCTCAGCCGCCACCCATAATCGGCCCCATGCGAGGGCCGTTTTTATTGCTGCTGCGGGGTTTGCGGGGTCGGTGGGCTGGCGTGGCGGCCTGCTGCGTGCTGGCAGGCTGTGCCAGCAACGCCCCCACGCCGCGCGGCGAGGTGAAGGGTGCACCCACCCATGCCGCCGAACTGGCCCAGTCCGATGCCAACCGCATGGCCACCCTGGCCATGCAGGAGAACCTGGACGGCCTGATGCGCCTGGCCGACAAGCTCTACCGCCGCAACCCCGCCGAATGGCGCAAGGGCGCCGCCACCGGCCGCGAGCAGGCGCTGGAGCAGCTGCGCACCGCCGTGCTGCAGCGCCAGCCCTGGGCCCCACTGCAGGGCCGCCGTGACATCGCCGCCATGGCGCTGGCCCTGGCACCCGAATTTGCGGGCGACCGCGTGGCGGCCTTCATCTACGCCACGGCCGACATGATCATCACCGCCCACGGCGGCAAGACCGAGTTCTTCTTGCTCGATGGCATGGATGCCCAGCACCTCTACAACGCCGCGCGCAACGTCGAGACCGCCGTGTGGCTGCTGGCGCAGCGCCGCAACGCCCAGGGCCAGCCGCTGCTGCTGGCCGACGAGATCGGCCAGCAGGGCCGCAACCTGAGCTTCGAGCGCGAGTTCGGCAAGATCATCGCGCGGCTGGACCTGCTGGCCGCGTTCACCACCGAAAAGTACCGCCGCGCCGCCATCAGCTATGTGCAGGGCATTGTGGGCGGCACCTTTTTGCAATTCCTGCCTGTGCGTTGAGCCGATACCGGGCCCCGCTGCTGGCCTGCCGCGGGGTGTATGCGAATGCACAACATCCCGTTACACTGCGGCGCTATTCCTATTCAAACCTGAGGGGATCTCGCCATGCTGCAACGTGCTGTGTCCTGGGTGTCTGTGGTCTTTTTCATGATGATGATGGGGGCCACGGCCGCACATGCGCAGTCTTCCGACCTAGCCATCACCAAGACGGACGGCGTGACCACCGCCGTTCCGGGTAGCTCGGTCACCTACACCATCACGGCCAGCAATGCGGGGCCGAATCCTGTGACTGGCGCGACGGTGGCCGACACCTTCCCAGCCGCGCTGACCGCCACCTGGACCTGCGTGGGCGCGGGCGGCGGCACCTGCACAGCCTCGGGCAGCGGCAACATCAACGACACGGTCGATCTGCCGGTCGGCGGGTCGGTGACCTACACCGCCACGGCGTCGATCAGTGCGGCGGCCACGGGAAGTTTGTCCAACACGGCGACGGTGGCACCGCCAGGAGGCGTGACCGACCCCAATCCGGGCAATGAAAGCGCCACGGATACCGATACGCTCGATCCGCAGGCCGACCTGGCCATCACCAAGACTGACGGCGTGACCACCGCAGTGCCGGGGGGGGCTGTCACTTACACCATCGTCGCCAGCAACGCCGGGCCGTCCGACGCCCCGGGCGCAACGGTGGCCGACACCTTCCCGGCCGCACTGACGGCCACCTGGACCTGTGTGGGCGCGGGCGGCGCCACCTGCACGGCCTCGGGCAGCGGCAACATCAGCGACACAGTCAATCTGCCTGCGGGCGGCTCGGTGACCTACACCGTGAGCGCCACGGTGAGTGCGGCCGCAACGGGCACGCTGAGCAACACGGCGACGGTGACGGCGCCTGCGGGCGTGACCGACCCCACCCCAGGCAACAACAGCGCCACGGACTCCGACACCCTCACACCCCAGGCCGACCTGGCCATTACCAAGACCGACGGCGTGACCACCGTCACGGCAGGCGGCTCGGTCACCTACACCATCGTCGCCAGCAATGCCGGGCCGTCCAACGCCTCGGGCGCCACGGTGGCCGACACCTTCCCGGCATCACTCACCGGCACCTGGACCTGCGTGGGGGCTGGTGGCGGCACCTGCACGGCCTCGGGCAGTGGCAACATCAATGACACGGTCAACCTGCCTGCGGGCGGCTCGGTGACCTACACGGTGAGCGCCACGGTGAGCGCGGCCGCAACAGGCACGCTGAGCAACACAGCGACGGTGGCGGCGCCTGCAGGCGTGACCGACCCCACCCCGGGCAACAACAGCGCCACGGACACCGACACCATCACGCCGGTGGCCGACCTCGCCATCACCAAGACCGATGGAGTGACCACCGTCACGGCCGGCGGGACGGTGACCTACACCATCACCGCGAGCAACGCCGGCCCCTCCGGTGTGGCGGGCGCGACGGTTTCGGACACCCTGCCCGCTGCGCTCACCGGCGGCACATGGACCTGCGTGGGCGCGGGCGGTGGCACCTGCACGGCCTCCGGCAGCGGCAATATCAGCGACTCGGTCAATCTGCCCGTCGGCGGCTCGGTGACCTACACCGTCACCGCCACGGTCAGCGCTTCGGCCACAGGCACGCTGAGCAATACAGCCACGGTGTCGGCCCCTGGCGGCGTGTCGGACCCCACGCCGGGCAACAACAGCGCCACCGACACGGACACCATCACAGCGGCGCCCAGCGCTATCCCGACGCTGTCCGAATGGGCGCTGCTGGCGCTCGCGGGTCTGGTGCTGCTGGCAGCGGCACGCAGCCGTCGCATGCTGCGCTGATCCCCGGGCTGGCAACTACAATCGCTCCTTGGTCCAAGGAGCGTTGCAGCGGCCCGCCGTGCCTTTCATGGGGTAGGGTGGCCCGTCAGGCTTGGGCCGCGCGTGCCCCCGCCTTCCATCGACAACGACGCTCACCTGAACCCCTTGTGCCGCGCAGGTGAGCCCTATGTCCGATTTGTCCATCCCCCCCATGAAGCTGTCCGGCCTGGAGCCCGTCTCCATCGGTGAGGGCACGCTGTTCGTCAACATCGGCGAGCGCACCAACGTCACAGGCTCCAAGGCGTTTGCGCGCATGATCCTGAATGGCCAGTACGAAGAGGCCCTGGCCGTGGCGCGCCAGCAGGTGGAAAACGGCGCGCAGGTCATCGACATCAACATGGACGAGGCCATGCTCGACAGCAAAGCGGCCATGGTGCGCTTCCTGCAGCTCATCGCATCCGAGCCCGACATCGCGCGCGTGCCCATCATGGTGGACTCCTCCAAGTGGGAGGTGATCGAAGCCGGTCTGCGCTGCATCCAGGGCAAGGGCATCGTCAACTCCATCAGCATGAAAGAGGGCGTGGAGAAGTTCAAGCACGAGGCGCGGCTGGTCAAGCGCTATGGCGCCGCCGCCGTGGTGATGGCCTTCGACGAGCAAGGCCAGGCCGACACCTTCGCGCGCAAGATCGAGATCTGCGAACGTGCCTACCGCGTGCTGGTCGATGAAGTGGGCTTTCCGCCCGAAGACATCATCTTCGACCCCAACATTTTTGCAGTGGCCACCGGCATCGAGGAGCACAACAACTACGCGGTCGACTTCATCGAGGCCGTGCGTTGGATCAAGCAGAACCTGCCGGGCGCCAAGGTGTCGGGCGGTGTGTCGAATGTGTCGTTCAGCTTCCGCGGCAACGACCCGGTGCGCGAGGCCATCCACACGGTGTTCCTGTACCACGCCATCCAGGCGGGCATGGACATGGGCATCGTCAACGCGGGCATGGTGGGCGTGTACGACGACCTGGAGCCCGTGCTGCGTGAGCGTGTGGAAGACGTGGTGCTCAACCGCCGCCCCGACGCGGGTGAGCGCCTGGTGGAGATCGCCGAAACCGCCAAGAGCGGCGCCAAGGACGAGAGCAAGAAGCTCGAATGGCGCGGAACGCCCGAGCACCCCAAGACCGTGGGCGAACGCCTGTCGCACGCGCTGGTGCATGGCATCACCGACTTCATCACCGAAGACACTGAAGAGGCCTACCGCGCCATCCTGGCCAAAGGTGGGCGCCCGCTGCACGTGATCGAAGGCCCGCTCATGGACGGCATGAACGTGGTGGGCGACCTGTTCGGCGCGGGCAAGATGTTCCTGCCCCAGGTGGTGAAAAGCGCGCGCGTGATGAAGCAGGCCGTGGCCCACCTGATCCCCTACATCGAAGAAGAAAAGCGCCAGGACGAACTGGCTGGGCGCGATGTGCGCAGCAAGGGCAAGATCATCATCGCCACCGTCAAGGGCGATGTGCACGACATCGGCAAGAACATCGTCACCGTGGTCCTGCAGTGCAACAACTTTGAGGTGGTGAACATGGGCGTGATGGTGCCCTGCCACGAGATTTTGGCGCGCGCCAAGGTGGAGGGGGCCGACATCGTGGGCCTGTCGGGCCTCATCACGCCCAGCCTCGAAGAGATGCAGTACGTGGCCGGCGAGATGCAGAAGGACGACCACTTCCGCATCAAGAAGATCCCGCTGCTCATCGGTGGCGCCACCACCAGCCGCGTGCACACCGCCGTCAAGATTGCTCCGCATTACGAAGGCCCTGTGGTCTATGTGCCCGATGCGTCCCGCAGCGTGAGCGTGGCGCAAAGCCTGCTGGGCGACGGCGTGCAGAGCTACGTGGATGAGCTGAACGCCGACTACGACAAGGTGCGCACCCAGCACGCCAACAAAAAGGCCACACCCCTGTGGCCGTTGGCCAAGATCCGCGCCAACAAGACGCCCGTGGACTGGTCGGCCTACCAACCCGCTGTGCCCCGCGCGCTGGGCCGCCGTGTGTTCAAGAACTTCGACCTGGCCGAGCTGGCCAAGTACATCGACTGGGGCCCGTTCTTCCAGACCTGGGACCTGGCCGGCCCGTACCCTGCCATCCTCACCGACGAGATCGTGGGCGTGGAAGCCACGCGTGTGTTTGCCGATGGACAGGCCATGCTCAAGAAGATCATCGAAGGCCGGTGGCTCACGGCCAGCGGCGTGATGGCCCTGCTGCCCGCCAACAGCGTGAACGATGACGACATCGAGTTCTACACCGACGACACCCGCACCGAAGTGGCCATGACCTGGTACGGCCTGCGCCAGCAGGCCGAGAAACATACCATCGACGGCGTGACCCGCCCCAGCCGCTGCCTGGCCGACTTTGTGGCGCCTAAGTCCAGCGGCATTGCCGACTACGCCGGTATGTTTGCCGTGACGGCGGGCCTGGGCATCGAGAAGAAGGAAAAAGCCTTCATCGACGCGCTGGACGACTACTCCGCCATCATGTTCAAGAGCCTGGCCGACCGCCTGGCCGAGGCGTTCGCCGAAGCCCTGCACCACCGCGTGCGCACCGACCTGTGGGGCTACGCTGCCGGTGAAGCGCTGAGTAACGACGACATGATTGCCGAGAAGTACCAGGGCATCCGCCCCGCGCCCGGCTACCCCGCCTGCCCCGACCACAGCGCCAAGACCGACCTGTTCCGCGTGCTGCAGGCTGGCGAGATCGGCATGTCGCTCACCGAAAGCCTGGCCATGATGCCCGCCGCCAGCGTGAGCGGCTTCTACATCGGCCACCCCGACAGCGTGTACTTCAACGTCGGCAAGATTGGCGAAGACCAACTGCACGATATGGCCCAGCGCCGGGGCATGGACGAGAAGGTGCTGGAGCGGCTGCTGGCGCCGAACCTGTGATGCTATGAATTGAATAGCTTCCGGCGCTTGTTCGATAAGCGCTGGAAGTCTGTTTGATTCAAATGTCCCGGCCCATCAGCCCTTATAGCCGGGCAGCTTCGCGATCACCTTGATCTCGAACTGGAACCCGTACAGCCAGGTCACCCCGATGCCGGTGAGCGTGGGGTAGGGCGCCTCGCCCCAGAACTCGGGCACGATGCCCCAGACGGTCTCGAAGTTCGCCTCCGGGTTGACCACGAACAGCGTCACGTCCACCACGTCATCAAACGTGCAGCCTGCAGCGTGCAGCACGGCGTTGAGGTTGCTGAACGCCAGACGCACCTGCGCGGCCAGGTCGGGCTCGGGCGAGCCGTCCTCGCGGCTGCCCACCTGGCCCGAGACAAACAAGAAGCCGTTGGCGCGCACGGCGGGCGAATAGCGGTTGCGCTCGTACAGCGCCTGGCGGCCTGCGGGGAAGACAACGTCACGGTGGGGCATGGGATTCCTTTCGTTCTGCAGGGCAGATGATTGCGATGAAGGCAATGTAGAAGCGCGCGTTGTTTCGATAAACAGGCTAATCTGCGCACCACTGTTCCTGATCGCCAAACAATGGCGGGCACGCCGCCCCTTCGGCACGCCTCAACTACCTGTACGCCATGGACCGTTTTGACGCCCTGCAGGCCTTTGCCCGCGTTGTGGAATCCGGCAGCTTCACCAAGGCTGCCCTCACCCTGCACCTGAGCCGCACCACCGTCACGCAGCTGGTGCAGCAGCTCGAAGCGCGCCTGCGCGTGAAGCTCCTGCACCGCACCACCCGGCGCGTGCAGGTCACGCCCGATGGTGCTGCCTACTACGAGCGCGTGGTGCGCCTGCTGGCCGACCTGGACGATGCCGATGCCAGCGTTTCCATCGCCGCCGCCGCGCCCCGGGGGCGCCTGCGGGTGGACGTGCCCAGCCCCTTGGCGCGCCTGGTCCTCATCCCCGCGCTGCCCGCGTTCCACGCGCAGTACCCCGACATCCTCCTGCACATGGGCGTGAGCGACCGCCCCGTGGACATGGTGGGCGACAACGTGGACTGCGTGGTGCGCGGCGGCGCCCTCACCAACCCGGCGCTCGTCGCACGCCATGTGGGCGACCTGCAATTGCGCGTGTACGCCGCCCCCAGCTACCTGCAGCGCGCGGGCACGCCCGAGCACCCGCAGGCGCTGGAAGGCCCGCACCACCGCACCGTGGGTTTTCTGTGGGCGCGCACCGGCCAGCCTCTGCCTTTCGAGATGCGCCGCGGCACCGAACATGTGCGCGCCCAAGGCCACGACATCTGCGCTGTGGACGACGGCAACGCCTACCTGGCCGCAGGCCTGGCGGGCCTGGGCGTGCTCTGGCTGCCCGACTACATGGCCCGCCCCCACGTGGCGGCTGGCGAGCTGGTGCCCCTGCTGCAGGACTGGACGCTGGAGCCGATGCCGCTGTACGTGGCCTACCCACCCCAACGGCATGTGAGCGCCAAGGTGCGGGTGTTCATTGAATGGGTGGCGGGGTTGATGGCGCTGCATGCGCCGCTTCAGTAAACGCGGTGAGTGCCTCGGGTAGACCCCTTGCCTTGACCGGTGTGTGACGCGCACTTACCATCGACTGCCAACTCTCTTCCGCGCCCTGCTAACCCTGCATGCGTCGTGCAGCCCACGCTGCATTTGCCATCGTTGCGGTGATTCGAGATTCGTACCCTGGGCGCGTTCACCTGGGTTCCTCGCTGGGTTGTTTCATCCCCTTCTACGGCTCCGCAGCCGTTGTCGCTGCTTTTCATTCGCGCTCAGCCATGGTTGCCACCGTTGTCCTCAGCATGCTTTGTGTGCACCTTCTCTGCTTCAGCGGGATGTTCCTGCTGATCAGCACGCGGCTGCATGGCAAGAAGATGGGCACCGATGTCTTTGCCCTCGGAAGTCTCTTGCTGGGCTTCGCCTATCTGTTGCAGCTTCGGGGTGGTCCTGCCGGCTGGAGCGCGATGAGTGTGCTCAACCATACCTTGACGCTCTGCGCCCCAGCGGCGTACGCGCTGGGGGCCGCAAGGTTCTTTGATCGCCCCGTCCCTGTGGCCTTGCCCCTGCTGGTGCTTGCCGGGGGCTATACCGTCGCACAGTGGTTGGTGCAGGTGCTGCTGGGGTCTGAAGCCCGCTATGCATTGCTGGCGGCAGCGTGCGCTGCGCTGTTTCTGGCCATGGCAGCGGTATTGATATACGGGACCCGTACCTTTGCCCGGCATCTGCGTGCCGAGATGGCCGTGTTTGCCGTCTTGATCGGTGGCCTGGGAGCCATGAATGCTGCGAAGCTGGCCCTGATTCTTTCAGGAGGCCTGGATAACTTGGACATGGGCAGCGACTTCCAGACGGCGTTCTACATCTACATGTCGTTCCTGGGCACGCTGCTCCCACCCGCAGTGGTATGGCTGGTTTTGCATCGGCTGACGGACGACCTGCATGTGATGGCTGTGCATGACCCGCTCACGGGCCTGCTCAACCGCCGCGGCCTGATGGGTGCGCTGGAATCGCAGTTTCGCGCCAACCCGGTCGCAGTCGCGCATTTGCTGATCGTGGACATCGATCACTTCAAGCGCATCAACGACACCTACGGACACAAGGTGGGTGACCTCGTGTTGTGCAGCGTGGCCCAAGTTCTTCAACACACCGCCCGCCAGGGTGATCTGGTCTGCCGGTTGGGCGGTGAGGAGTTTGTGGTCATCGCTTTCGATACGGACAGCGCTGGCGCCCTGCGGGCGGCGGAGCGCGTGCGCGAAGCGATTGAACAAAGCCGGGTGGGTACGGACACAGCGCACAGGGCCATCCGTTGCACGGCCACTGTCGGCATTTCGAAGCCGTTTGCCGGTGCAGAGGCGCTGGATGAGACCCTGCAACTTGCCGATGCGGCCCTCTACCGGGGCAAGGTGTTGGGCCGCAATCGGGTGGAGTGCGCGCAGGGACTGCAAGCTCCGGGGTTGCCTGCCTGACGGGCTGCGCCAGTCCCCGGGAGCCGCCTTCAGGTCGGTTGGTGGGGCCCGTCGGAGACCCCCGCACTCTCCGCCATCTCCAACTGCATCATCACCATGTTGACCAGCGTGTGCACCGAAGGTCGCCCGGTCTCGATCACGTAGTGGGCGGTTTCTCGGTACAGGTGGTCGCGCTGGGCGTAGAGGTCGCGCAGCTTGTCCAGGGGGTTGCCGCCTTGCAGCAGGGGGCGGGTCTTGTCGTGTTTGACGCGCTTGAAGATTTCTTCGGGCGACGCGCGCAGGTACAGCACGTTGCCGAACTGGCGCAGCACCTCGCGGTTCTCGGGGCGCAGCACGGCGCCGCCGCCGGTGGAGAGGACCATGCCGCCGGGCTGCTGGGCCACGTCGGCCAGCACCTGGGATTCGATGTCACGAAAGCGCGCCTCACCCTCGGCCTCGAAGAAGCTGCGAATGGTGGTGCCCAGGGTCTGCTCCAGCCGGTGGTCCAGGTCGATGAAGGGCACACCCGCCCGGTGGGCCAGTTGCCGGCCAACGGTGGATTTGCCCGAGCCGGGCATGCCGACCAGTGCGCAGCGAATCTGCATAGGTTCAAAAAAGAGGTCTGGGGGAGGGCCTGCGTACTGCGGATGGTGCTGTTTCGCGTGCCGTAACTGGGCGTTGAGTGTAAGCCGGGGCCCTGTTGCCATGCGCAGCGGTTGCAACTGGCGCGACCCCAGCGAGGGACGCCGAGCAAGGGCCGCCCCGCAGCGAGGGCGTCGTCCCCCTTGCCCGCGCGCAGCGCGAGAGCGGGGGTGAAGGAGCGAAGCTCCTCAGGGGGGTGTCCTAATCACAATGCCGCGTACACCAGCGCCGGATACAGCTCGCACAGATACCTGAGCTGGCCGGGCGCCTGGGTGAGCAGGATGGCGAACAGGTCTTCCGCAGGGTCCACAAAAAAGAAGGTGCCGCCCAGGCCGCTCCAGCTGTAGTGCCCGGCCGATCCGGGGCGGGTAGCCTGGCCGGTGGCGGTGCGCACGGCCACGCCCAGGCCAAAACCGTAGCCGGTGGGCAGGATGTCGCCTGCCACAGGCAGGCTGCCCAGGTGGTCGGCGGTCATGAAGTCCACCGTGGCGCGGCCAAGCAGGCGCACGGGGGCGCCGAGGCCATCGGGCCCGGGGGCGGTGCCCCGGCCCAGCATGAGCTGCAAGAAGCGCGCGTAGTCGCTGGCGGTGGACACCAGCCCGCCACCGGCCGACTCGAACACGGGCGGTGCGGTCACGTCGATCAGTGGCATGCCGAGCCCGGTCTGCGGGTCGCGCTCAAAGGCTTCGGCCAGGCGGTGCTGCTGCGCGGCGGGCACCGAAAAGCCCGTGTCGTGCATGCCCAGCGGGCCAAACACGCGGCGTTGCAGGAGGGCGCCCAGGCTTTCGCCCTCAATCACCTCCAGCACCGCGCCCAGCACGTCGGTGGCGCGGCTGTATTCCCAGCGGGTGCCGGGCTGGTGGACCAGGGGCAAGGGGCCCAGCGCGGCGGCCAGTTCGGTGTTGCTGTGGCGGCGCGAGCCGATGCGCGCCGCGCGGTAGGCGTCGGGCACCGTGCCCGCCTCCCACGCGTAGCTCAGGCCGGCGGTGTGGCGCAGCAGGTCGTGCACCGTGGCCTCGCGTTGCACCGGGGCGGTGGTGCCGGTGGCTTCGTCGTACACGCGCTGGCCTGCAAACGCGGGCAGGTAGTGCGACACGGGGTGCGACAGCAGCAGGCGGCCTTCTTCCATGAGCATCATCGCCACCAGCGAGGCGATGGGCTTGGTCATGGAATAGATGCGGAACACCGAGTCGGGCGCCATCGCGGGCACTGCCGACTCGGCGCTGGGCGGGCGCTGGTGGCCCACGGCCGTGTGCAGCACGGTGTGGCCCTGGTGGTGGATGAGGGCCACGGCACCGGGCAGCAGGCCCTGGTCCACATGGGTTTGCAGCACGGAGCGCAGGCGGGCGAGGGCAGTGGGGTTCATGGCGGCTGGAGGCGGGTTTTGAGGTAATTTGGGCCGGTAGCGCTAGTGCATATTGCGCTGGTAGCTATCAAAAAAAGAGCGCATGGGGTAGACCTGTAATGAGGCTCAGGACGCCGTGCCAGCGGCACGGCTGCGCTCTTGCTCCTGCAGCTCGCGCCACTGCACCTTGCCCGTGCCGGACTTGGGCAGGCTGTCCACCAGCTGCACGATGCGTGGGCTTTTGTAGGCGGCCATGTGTTCGTGGCTCCAGTCGATGATGGACTGCTCGTTCACCTGGCCCTTGAAGGCGTCACGCAGCACGACCAGGGCCTTCACCGTCTCGCCCCGGCGCTCATCGTGCGCGGCGATCACGCACACCTCCTGGATCGCAGGGTGGGCGTACATCATGGCCTCGACCTCGGCGGGCCAGACCTTGAAGCCCGACGCATTGATCATGCGCTTGAGCCGGTCCACCATGAAGAAGTAGCCATCTTCATCCACCTGCGCCAGGTCGCCCGTGCGCAAGAAGCGCTTGCCGTCCAGCGTGATAAAGCTGTCGGCCGAGGCCTGCGGGTTGTTCCAGTAGCCCAGCATGACCTGCGGGCCATGCACCACGATCTCGCCAATCTCGCCCGGTTGCAGTTCGGCGAAGGTGGCCGGGTCCACCACGCGCGCATCCACGTCAAACACCGGGATGCCCAGGCACTGCGGCTTGGGGCGGTGGGGCGGGTTGATGTGGGTGGCGGCCATGGTTTCGGACATGCCGTAGCCCTCCACGTAGTCCAGTCCGGTCAGGTCCTTCAGCTGCTGCGCCACGGCCTTGGGCATGGCCGCGCCGCCACCGCGTATGGCCTGGATGCTGCTGATGTCGTAGTCGGCAATGCGCGGGTTGGCCAGAAAGTCCACCACCATGGTCGAGATGGCCTGCCAGATGGTGACCCGGTAGCGCTGGATGAGCTGGGCGGCCGCGTCACGGTCCCAGCGCGGCAGCACGACCACGGTGGCGCCCACAAACAGCGGTCCGTTCATGCTGCCCGACAGGCCGGTGACGTGGAACAGCGGCAGCACCGCAAGGTAGGTCGAATCCTGCGTGCGCGCAAACCACTGCACGCCGCCCACCAGCGTGCTCATGGCGCTGCGGTGCGTGTGCATGCAGCCCTTGGGGTGGCCCGTGGTGCCCGAGGTGTAGGGCATCACGCACAGGTCGTCCGGCCCGGTGGTGATGGGGCCGGGGGTGCGCTGCAGCGCGAGCATGTCGCTCCACAGCGTGACGCCCGGGGAATCAATAGCCTGGCGCGGTGCCGACACGAAAGCGGGCACGGACAGGTCGGTGGGCACCTGCAGGTAGTCGCTGTACGCGGCCACGATGAGGTGCTGGAGCTTGCCCTCACCAGACTCCTCGCCCCCTACATCCACCAGCGGCTGGGCCTGTGCATGCAGGTCCTGCGGCACAAAGGCCACGGTGGCACCGCTGTCGTGCACATAGTGGCGCAGCTCGTCGGTGCGGTTCATGGGGTTCACCGGCACCACCACCGCGTTGGCGCGCAGGATGCCGTAGAACGCCAGGATCCACTGCGGGCTGTTCTGCATGTACAGCAGCACGCGGTCGCCCGCATTCACGCCACACACCTGCTGCAAGAAGCCTGCAATGTGCTCGGCCTGCTGCTGGAACTGGCGGAAGGTCACCAGCGTGTCGTAGAACACCAGAAAAGGCTTGTCCGGGTAACGCGCGGCCGACACCTCAGCGTTGTGGAACAGATGCGTCTGCGGCAGCGTGAGGTGGCGCGACAGGCCGGGCGGCCAATTGGCGAGGTGGCGGTCGGACATGGGGGGTGTTACCGGTTTTATGCGTTTATGCGTCTAAGGCGCAAGCTGTGCAAGAGAGGGCGCGCCCCAGGCTGAGGACGCCGCGCAGCGGCTCAGGGGGTGTCTCAAATCAAGCTAGCACCACCATCCACCACGATGCTTTCACCCGTGATGTGCCGCGAGGCGTTGGACGCCAGAAACACCACCGCGCCTTTGAGGTCCTCTTCGCCGCCAATGCGGCGCAGGGGCGTGCGCTCAATCATCGCAGGGCCCAGTTTTTCAATCAGGCCACTGGCCATCTTGCTCGGGAAGAAGCCAGGGCAGATCGCATTGACGCGAACGCCGTAGTGCCCCCATTCGGACGCCAGCGTGCGCGCAAAGTGCAGCGCGGCGGCTTTGGAGGTGTTGTAGGCAATGGTGTTCATGCCCGGGGGCGTGCCCTTGAGCGCGGCCACCGAGGCCGTGACGATGATCGAGCCCTTGCCGCGGGGGATCATGCAGCGCTTGCCCACTTCGCGCGACAGGAAGAACGGCGCGCTCACGTTCAGGTCCATCACCTTGTGCCAGGCGGCGTCTGGGTAGTCCTCGGCCTTGGCACCCCAGGTGGCGCCGGCGTTGTTGACCAGGATGTCAATGGTGCCGAAGCGCTCGACCACCTGGTCCACCAGGCCGGGGATGTCCTCGGTCTTTTGCAGGTCGTTCACCACGGTCAGCACCTCGTAGCCCTGCGCCTCCAGGTGCTTCTTGGCCTCGGCCAGCTCATCGGCCTTGCGCGCGGTGATGGCGAGTTTGGCGCCCATTTCGCCCAGGGCCTCGGCCATCTGCAGGCCCAGGCCGCGCGAGCCGCCGGTGACCAGGGCGACCTGGCCGGTGAGATCGAAGAGTTGCTTGACGCTCATGGAAAAAACGCTTTCGTGCAGAGAGGGGTGAAGGTGAATGAATGCCAAGACCAGCCCAGCGGCTTGTGGCCCGCAGGGTGGGTGAGGAGGTGCGGCTGGGGCGGCGGTGGCCGCTGTGTCAATGGCGGTCGAGTCAACCGACAGCGCCCCATGCTAGCCCTGCCCAGGCACCGTGTAAAACCGGTGCTGTCACCTTTGAAACTCTGTGCGCTGCGCCCGGCACAGTGCGTGTGGGACAGCGCCTACCCCGCCTCGCGGCTGCGGCGGATGGAGGGGGCCGCCGCCAGGCCTTACGCTCGCGGAGATGACCGCGCCCCCTCCGTCCCTGATGGCGACTTTGCTTGCCCGCATCGCCCAGCCCCTGTTGCCCCTGTGGCGCCTGGTGCAGCCGTTCTGGCGCGCCGCGCAGATGTGGCTGGACGCCGATGGGCTGCGCATGAGCGCGGCCATGTCGTTCTACGGCATGCTCAGCCTGGCGCCCCTGCTGCTGCTGTTGGTGGGCGTGCTGGGCTGGTGGGTGGACCGCAGCTACCTGGAGAGCAGCCTGGTTGCCCAGGTGCAGTCGGTGATGGGTCAGCAGGTGGCCGATGTGGTGCGCCAGGCCATGGCCAGCGCCCAGGCCCCGTCCGAGGGGCGACTGGCATCGGTCATCGGGTTTGTGGTGCTGGTCTCGGGCGCCACCGGCGTGTTTGTGGAGCTGCAGTCCGCGCTGGAGCGGCTGTGGCGCCGGGATGGCTACACACCGCCCCAGCGGGCCGCGTGGTGGCGCATGGCGTCGCTGCGGCTGCGGGGGCTGGCCTATGTGCTGGCGCTGGGCTTTTTGCTCATGGTGTCGCTGGCGCTGTCCACGCTGATCCACCTGTTGGCGGGCTGGGCGGGAGAGCGGCTGACCGTGGCACACCTGCCCACCTTGGCGCCCCTGGCACCGTTGCTGCAGGTCGTCAACGAAGCCATTGCCTTCGGGTTCGCGGTGGCCCTGTTTGTGGGGCTCATGCGCATCGGCGCGGGCCCCAAGCCGTCGCTGCGCTACCTGGTGATGGGCGCCGTGGTGGGGGCCACGCTGTTCACGGTGGGCAAGCAGCTGCTGGCGTGGTACCTGTCCACAGCAGCCGTGGTGTCGGCCTATGGTGCGGCGGGCTCGCTGGTGGTGCTGCTCATGTGGATCTATTTTTCATCGGCCATCCTGCTGTTTTCTGCCAGCTGCGCCCAGGCGCTGGAGCAGGCCTTGCACCCCGGGCCACGCCGACCGGTGGGCTGGGCCCGGTGGACGGCCGCGGCCCGCGCGCGGGTGCAGGAGCTGTAAATGTTGGCAACAGCGCACAACAAGCCGGGGCTGGCGCGGCGGCCGGATCGTCCGGGCCGCTGCGATGGTGCCCGTTGCGCTGCCGGGCCGTGCGGGCAGGGCCCATATGCGGGGCCTGGCGTCGCGAGTGCTGGCCAAGGTGGTTTACCGCTGCTTACTGCCGCTTACAAACCGGCCACACCGCAACGCCCCCCGCTGTGTACCTTTGCACCATCCAGGCCGTTGAAACACCACGGCCCCATTCCGTAGCGGACGTGCAGCGCACATCTACCTGCCACCCCCTGCGGATTTCTCCGACATGAACAAGGACATGACCATGAACCTGACAGTTTCTTCTCCAGCCTCGCCCGTACCCGCTGCAGCCCCCGCCGGACCAGCCCTGAAATGGATGTGGGCGGCCATTGGCGCGCTGGGCGTGAGCGTGCTGGCCTTGGGCGCCACCCTGGTGATGCAAAACCGCACGCCCTCGGCAGCCGATGCGACAGCCCCCGCCACCCTGGCGGCGGCCCCCCGCACGCCCGAATCCGAGATCATTGAAGAAAAACGGGCCCAAGCGCCGGTTGTACCTGCCCAGAATGCTATGAATAGCGGAGCAAACTACCGTCCGCAGACCGGTGGCAGCGCAGGCCGGTCCGGTGACATGGCGGGTGGCATGGCCCCCGGGGGCGCTGCCCAGCCCGTGCGTGCGGCAGCCCCTGTGTGCCGCAGCTGCGGCCGTGTCGAATCGGTGCAGGCGGTTCAACAAGCTGCCCCCGCCACGGGCGTGGGCGCCGTGGCCGGCGGTGTGCTGGGCGCCGTGGTGGGCAACCAGATCGGCAAGGGCAGCGGCCGCACCGCTGCCACCGTGCTGGGCGCCGTGGGCGGTGGTTATGTGGGCCACAAGGTCGAAGAGCGCACCCGCACCCACACGGTGTACCAGGTGGCGGTGCGTATGGAAGACGGCTCGCTGCGCCACTTCCAGCGCGCCGAACCCACTGCTGTGGGCACGCCCGTGGTGCTGCAGGGCAAGGGCTTCCGCGTGGACCAGGGTGGCTCGGCCCGTGCTGCAGACCCCTATGCGCAGCCACAGCCCCAGCCGGGTGCGGTGCGGGTGTCGGACACCTACTGAGCCCGGCAGTCGCTTCCACCAAAACAAAAGCCCGCAGACGCGGGCTTTTGTTTTGTTCAGCCGTTGGCTGATTGCCGCTTGGTGGGCGGGTTACAGCACCACCGGGATCTCGGTCGCAGGCGGGGTGTTGCGGCTGCGTCCACAGCGCACCAGGCCGTCGATCATCACCATGCCAATGCCCGGGATGTCGCCCAGCTGCACGCTCTCCAGCAGCGTGGCGCCGGCGGTGTGCTGGGCGCGGTCCATGAAGACGAAGTCGGCTGCGCGGCCCACCTCGATCAGGCCGCAGTTCAGGTTGCGGATGCGCGCCGTGTTGCCCGTGGCAAAGCAGAACACCAGTTCGGCGGGGATGTCGGCAAAGCTCGATATCAGCGCAATCATGCGCAGCATGCCCAGCGGCTGCACGCCCGAGCCGGCCGGGCCGTCGGTGCCCAGGATCACGCGGTGCGGGCACTTGAGTTCGATGGCCGCCCGCGCGGCCTGGATGGCGATCTTCTCGTTGCCGTTGTGTACCAGCTCGATGGCGCGGGACGACTTCTCGCACAGCTCGCACACATGCTTCCAGGGCAGCGAGGTGTGGCCGCCGTTGATGTGGCCGATCACGTCGGCATCGGCCTCCAGCACCACGTCCTTGTCAATCAGCCCCGAGCCCGGGATGGACGGGCCGCCCGTGTGGATGGTGCTCTGGATGCCGTGCTTGCGCGCCCAGGCCACCATCTGCTGGGCCTCGTAGCCCGCCTTGACGGAGCCCAGGCCCACTTCGCCCAGCAGCGTCACGCCCGCGTCGGCCAGGTCCTTGAAGTCCTGCTCGGTCATGCCTTTCTCGATGACCGGGGCGCCTGCAATCACCTTCACGCCGCCGGGGCGGAAGTTGTCGAACGAGCGCTGTGCGGTGATGGCCAGCGCCTTCAGGCCCACGATGTCCTTGGGCCGGCCGGGCAGGTGCACTTCACCGGCCGACACCATGGTGGTCACGCCGCCGTTCATGGTCGAGTCGATCCAGCCGATCTGGTTCTGGCGCGGCGTCCAGTCGCCAAACACCGGGTGCACGTGGCTGTCGATCAGGCCCGGCGCCACACAGGTCTGGCGTGCGTCGATCACGGTGTTGGCGTGGTCGGTATCGCAGTCCTTGTAGCGGCCCACGGCCACGATGAGGCCGTCATTCACCACGATGGTGTCGGCGTCGAGGATGGGGTGGTCCAGGTCGCCCGACAACAAAAGACCGATGTTCTGGATGACGACCTTGCCCGATTTGCCGCCTGCTGCTGCTTCTGCCATGGATTCTCCTCGTGGGGTGGTGGGCGGGGCACCACGCGGCACCCCGCAGGGAAAAATCTCTTGTTGATTCAGGCCGCTGCCCTGCCCTTGGGCAGGCTGGGGCCGGGTGCCACGGTGCGCAGCACGCTGTCGATGACAAACGATTCCCAGTGCGCCAGCGCGTCGGGCGTCTCCAGGTCTTCGCCCAGAAAGGCCGACAGCGTGTGCCGGTTGGACATGTAGAAGTAGCCCGTGGCGGCGATCAGCAGGTACACATCGCGCGCCGACACGTCCTTGCGGAACAGCCCTTGCGCCTGGCCGCTTTCGAGCACGCGGCGGATCACCTCGATGGCGGGCGACGAGTATTCACGGGCGCGCATCGACTTGGAGATGTGCTTGCCCTTGTGCAGGTTCTCGGTGTTGAGCAGCGTGATGAACTCGGGGTTCTTGCGGTAGTAACCCACCACAAAGCGGATCACCGCCTGCAGCGCTTCCACCGGCTTGGCGGTGTCCAGATCCAGTTTGGATTCCGCGTCGTTCATGCGCCGGTAGGTTTCCTCCAGCACTTCGATGAACAGGCCTTCCTTGCTGCCGAAATAGTAATAGATCATCCGGTCGAAGGACTTGGCCGCCTTGGAGATTTTCTCCACGCTGCCGCCTTCGTAGCCGTAGCGGGCGAACACCTTGGTCGCCGCCTTCAGGATGTTGTCGCGCGTGGTCTGTGCGGCCTGCTCGCGCACGCCCGTCTTGCGGGCAGAGGCTGCGCGGGGGGACGCGGTCCGGGTCTTGGTGGGAGTGGCAGACATGGCGGGTCCTGGTGGATGAGGCGGGCCCCCGGTAAGGGGGCCGCCGGGGGATCACTGCTCTGCGAACGCGCGCTCGATCACGAAGTCGCCAGGCTTCGTGGTGTTGCCTTCCTTGAAGCCACGCTCTTCCATCATGTGCTTGAGGTCGCGCAGCATTTCGGGGCTGCCGCAGATCATCACGCGATCTTCGGTGGGGTTGAGTGCGGGCAAGCCCAGATCGCGGGCCATCTGGCCGTTTTCGATCACGGTGGTCACACGGCCTTGGTGCTTGAAAGGCTCGCGCGTCACGGTGGGGTAGTACTTGAGCTGCTTGGTGACCATCTCGCCCAGGAACTCGTGTTGTGGAAGCTCCTGCGTGATGTAGTCGTGGTAGGCCAGCTCCTTCACCTCGCGCACGCCGTGCACCAGGATGACTTCCTCGAACTTCTCATAAGTCTCGGGGTCGCGGATCAAGCTCAGGAACGGGGCCACGCCCGTGCCGGTGGAGAGCATGTACAGACGCTTGGCGGGCAGCAGGTAGTCGATCAGCAGGGTGCCTGTGGGCTTCTTGCCGACCACGATGGTGTCGCCCACCTTGATGTGCTGCAGGCGCGAGGTCAGCGGGCCGTCGGGCACCTTGATGGAGAGGAACTCCAGGTGCTCTTCGTAGTTGGGGCTCACGATGCTGTAGGCGCGCAGCAGGGGTTTGCCGTTTTCGCCGCGCAGGCCAATCATCGTGAAATGGCCGTTGGAGAAGCGCAGCGCGGTGTCGCGCGTGGTGGTGAAGGAGAAAAGGCGGTCCGTCCAGTGGTGGACCGTCAGGACGCGTTCGTCAAGAAAGGCGCTCATGGTGCGTTAGATGGAAAAGTTGGAAGCAAATAAGGAATTTGGCTGAAGAGCAGGGCCCTGTGCGCTCTACAGCGCAATGTTCAGGCCTGAAAGCTTGTGGCTCACAACCCTCCATTGTTCCGCATCTGGCAAAGCCGCTTTTCTTTTGGTGATTGTGGGGAGCGTGGGCGCCAGCTTTTTGTTGAACTGCAGAAAGATTTCCATGCCTTCGGGCAGGTCGTCTTCGGCATAGATGGCGTTGGCCGGGCACTCCGGAATGCACACCGCGCAGTCGATGCATTCGTCCGGGTCAATGACCAGGTATTCCGGCCCTTCCTTGAAGCAATCGACAGGGCACACATCGACGCAGTCGGTGTACTTGCACCGAATGCAGGCGTCTGTCACAACGTGCGTCATTTTGGGGCTCCTCATGCACCATTTTTGGGGGCGCAAAAACACCATTGCAGAGTCTGATTGATTCCGCTACATTGACATCGAATGTAGTGTTCACAACATTTAAGTTAAGTGAATGCTACACAAAATGCAATGCGCGTACAAGCACTTGCCACAATGCAATGAATGGGCCGCCACGATGACTGAACACACCAAGACCGACGGGCTACCTGGCATGGATGCGCCGGATCTGCCGCAGGTGCTCGAGCGCGCCCGGCCCCGCAATGAGCGCATGAACGCTGCCAAGGTCGAGTGCAATGCGTGTCCGGTGCTGTGCCAGATTTCCGAAGGCCGCGCAGGGGCTTGCGACCGTTATGCCAACCACGCGGGCGTGCTCGTGCGGCTGGACCCGGTGGTGCTGCTGCGCAAGGCCCTGGAAGCGGGCGAGGCGACGCTGGTGCCGTTTGCGGGCCGCGCCCCGGCTACACAAGACGCTGAGACCGCAGTGGCTTCAGAACCCGCATGGAACGGCGACCTGCTGCTGTCTGAAGAGGTGTTCGTGACGGGCGTGGGCTCGTCCACCACCTACCCCGACTACAAGCCGGCGCCCTTCATCGTGGGTTCCCAAACCGATGGCGTGGACATGGTCACCGTGGTCACCGAGGGCATCTTCAGCTACTGCAGCTTCAAGGTGAAGATCGACACCGACCGCTTCCTCGGCTCCGAGCAGGCCAACGTGCGCTGCAAGGGCGAGGTGGTGGGCCATGTGACCACGGCAGAGTACGGCTCGCAGATGCTGTCGCTGGGCGGTGTGCACCACCTCACGGGTGGCACCAAGAAAGAGGGCCGCATCACCGCCGAGATGATGCAGGCGCTGGGCAACAAGCAGGCGGTGGAGTTCACCATCGACGGCGGCTCGCAGCTCGTGATCCAGGCGGGGCGTGCGCCCATCGTCAACGGTGTGGCTGAGCAGCGCATGCGCGTGGGCTGCGGCTCTGCGGCCATTGGCATCTTTGCGCGCCAGTTCTTCGGCCATGCCGACGAGGTGGTGGTGGTGGACGACCACATCACCGGCGTGCTCACCGAGCACCAGGCGGGCCGTTGCCTCGACATGAAGCCTTCGGGCATACAGATGCGCGGGCGCAAGTCCACACCGGGCCGTTACTTTCAGGTGGCCAACCCGGGCATCGGCTGGGGCGGCACCGACATTGCCGACCCACTGTCCATCATTGAGGGCTGGGACGAATCCGTGGCCTGGCCGGGGCTGCGCTTGTTGATGACCTCCACCACCGGGGAGCATGCCTCCTGGTACGTGCTGGACGAGCAACTCCATCCGGTCGAAGCCGAAATGCCGGCCGAGGTGCGCCGCATCGTGGACCGCATCGGCGAAAACTGTGAGCCCTCGCTGGCGTCTGTGCTGTTCCTTGGCGGAGCCGGCGGTAGTCTGCGCGCAGGGGTTACCGAGAACCCGGTGCTGCTCACGCGCTCCATCAAGAACGCGCTGGTCAACGTGACCTGTGGCGGTGCCCCTGCCTATGTATGGCCGGGCGGCGGTATCACCGTGATGGCCGACGTGCTGCGCATGCCGGACAACAGCTTTGGCACCGTGCCCACCCCCGCCATCGTGGCGCCCATCGAGTTCAGCATGCGCCGTGCGGACTACGAAGCGCTGGGCGGGCACATCGAACAGATCCGCAGCCTGCGCGACGTGCTGGAGCGCGGTGCGTGGCACAACGATGGTGCACCGCAGGCGCGCGTGTGGCAGACCTTGCCCGCCGCCAATCCGTGGCCGCTGGGTCGCCCACCTCTGCTGGGCTGATATGAAACACCCCCTGAGTCGCTTCGCGCCTTCCCCGTCCAGGGGGACGACACCCTCGCTGCGGGGCGGCCCTTGCTCGGCGTCTCTGGCGGGGGGCGCGCCGGTGTTTACGGCTGCGGGCGGTGCGCCCTGCGGTGAGTACTGAAACGCACATGCAAGCTGCTCGCAAGCCCCTGTCCGATGGCCGCTGGCATTTCCAGCATGGTCCGATGGACCTCATCCTCCAGGCCGAAGGGATGCGCGACGCCGTGGCCCAGGCGCACGAACGCGCGTGGCAACGTTTTGAAGGGCTGCTGCAGGAGCTGGTGAATGAACTTCCCGGCCTGCGCGCGCCGGTGGGTGCGCACTGCACGTTGCAGGGCGTGGTGGCGCGCCGCATGTGGGCCGCCTGCAGTCCCTACCGCGCAGGCTTCATCACATCGATGGCGGCGGTGGCGGGTGCAGTGGCGCAGGAGATTCTGGCCTGCTACGAGCAGCCGGGCATAGACCGCGCCTGGGCCAACAACGGCGGCGACATTGCGCTGCACCTGGCGCCCGGCCAGTCGGTCACGGTGGGGGTGTACGCTGACATCGCCGCACTGAATGCGGCACAGTTGCACAACGGTTTGGTGCTGGATGGGCAGATTCGCATCGACAGCGCCATGCCGGTGCGCGGTGTGGCCACCAGCGGCTGGCGGGGGCGCAGCCAGTCGCTGGGCATTGCCGACAGCGTGACGGTGCTGGCGCGCACGGCGGCGCAGGCCGATGCGGCGGCAACCATCGTGGCCAACGCGGTGGATGTGGCCGATGCGCGGATTGTACGCAGGCCCGCGTGGCAGGTGCGGGACGACAGTGACCTGGGGGCCATTCCAGTCACCGTGGATGTCCCTGCCTTGCCCAGGGAGCTGGTGGCCCGGGCATTGCACCAGGGGCTGCAAAAAGCGCAAGAATTGCAGTCCAGCGGCCTGCTGTGGTTTGCGCTGCTGGCGTGCCAGGGGCAGTTCGTGGCGACCTCGGCGCCCCAGGCGCTGGCGGATGCGGTATGGCCCCGGGATCCGGCGGTGGAATCGGAAGTTGGTTCAGTATTTGCTTAACGAAATGCACAGGTCTCCAGAATGATCCAGATACGACGCGTTTTCACCCATCTTGAGGAAATCCGGCACGAATTCGGGCCGGTGGCCGACGTGCCGCTGCTGCGTGGTGCCATCGGCGCGGTGCTGACCAACCCCTTTGCGGGGCGGTACGAGCCCGACATCCTCCCCATGATGGACGCGCTGCAGGACGTGGGGCTGGACATGGCCCAGCGCCTCCTGAAGGCCATGGCGGTGCCTGCCGAGCGCATCGAGACCTATGGCAAAGGCGCCATCGTGGGCGCGGCCGGTGAGCTGGAACACGGCGCGCTGTGGCATGTGCCCGGCGGCTACGCCATGCGCGAACTGCTGGGCTGGAAGGGCGACCGCAACGCCTACGCCAAGGGCCAGGCCGAAGAGAAGACCGGGCAGCCCGCGAATGCGCTGTCCATCGTGCCCTCCACCAAGAAAGTGGGCGGCCCCGGTGCAGCGCTGGATGTGCCGCTGACCCACATCAACGCCAGCTACGTACGCAGCCATTTCGACGCGATCGAAGTGCGTGTTCCCGGCGCGCCATCCGCTGATGAGATCGTGTTCATACTTGCGATGACCACGGGCCCGCGCATCCACGCCCGCGTCGGAGGGCTCAAGGCGGCAGACATCAGCCAGTGGAACGGCCTGCGCTGAGCCGCCCGCCGACCCGCACACCAATCGAACAAGACAAGATCCCAAGGAGCCAAAAAATGCCAGCCAAGATTCGAAAGATCATCGTCCAGACCGACGAGGTCCGCGTGGAAATGGGGCGTGACGTTCAGCCCCCGGTGCGCAAGGCGCTGGCCATGGCCGTGATCGAGAACCCCTTTGCCGGACGTTATGTGGAAAACCTCGACGAACTCATCGCCATCGGTGAGGAGCTGGGTGGCCTTCTGGGCGCCCGCTGCGTGCAGGCCCTGGGCATTGCCCCGGGCGATGCGCACAGCTACGGCAAGGCCGCCATCGTGGGCGAGGCGGGCGAGCTGGAGCACGCCGCCGCCATCCTCCACCCCAAGCTGGGCGCACCACTGCGTGTGGCTGTCGAGAAGGGTGCCGCGTTGGTCCCATCCAGCAAGAAAATGGGCGGCCTCGGCACGGCCATCGACGTTCCCCTGGGCCACAAGGATGCGGCTTACGTGCGCAGCCATTTCGACGCCATGGAAGCCCGTGTAGCCGATGCCCCGCGGGCCAATGAAATCGTGGTGGCCGTTGTCGTGACCGACAGCGGGCGGCCGTTGCCACGTGTCGGCGGCCTCACGGCCTCTGAAATAAAAGGCGTTGACGGCCTGCGCTGAGCCCGGCGCGCGTACAACACACACCTGTCCTGTCTCACCCCCGTTCGATCTCTCTCCAACCATCCTTCAGGAGTCTCCCCATGACGATGCGACGAAACCTCATGCGTGCCACGGCTGCGGCTGCATTGGCCCTTACCCTGGCCCCTGTTTTTGCCCAGGGCGTGATCAAGATTGGCGAGGTCAACAGCTACAAGGCGCAGCCCGCTTTCCTGGAGCCCTACAAGAAAGGCATGGAGCTGGCGGTCGATGAGATCAACGCTGCGGGCGGCGTCAATGGCAAGAAGATCGAACTGATCACGCGCGACGACAACGCCAACCCCGGCGACGCCGTTCGTGTGGCCGAAGAGCTGGTGTCGCGCGAGAAGGTCGATGTACTGGCTGGCACCTTCCTGTCGAACACCGGCCTCGCAGTGGCCGACTTTGCCAAGCAGAAGAAGTTCTTCTTTCTCGCAGGCGAGCCGCTGACCGACAAGATGACCTGGCAGGGTGGCAACCAGTACACCTTCCGCCTGCGTCCCGGCACCTACATGCAGGCTGCCATGCTGGTGCCCGAGGCCGCCAAGATGAAGAAAAAGCGCTGGGCCGTGGTCTACCCCAACTACGAATACGGGCAGTCTGCCGTGGCGGCGTTCAAGCAACTGCTCAAGGCCGCCCAGCCCGACGTGGAGTTTGTGGCCGAACAAGCCACGCCACTGGGCCGGGTGGATGCCGGCAGCGTGGTGCAAGCGCTGTCGGATGCCAAGCCCGACGCCATCTTCAACGTACTGTTTGGCGCAGACTTGTCGAAGTTCGTGCGCGAAGGCAACACGCGCGGCCTCTTCAAGGGCATCGAGGTGGTCAGCGTGCTGACGGGCGAACCCGAATACCTGGACCCCTTGAAAGACGAGGCCCCCAACGGCTGGCTGGTGACCGGCTATCCCTGGTACGGCATCAACACCCCCGCACACAAGGCGTTCGAGCAGGCGTACCAGGCCAAGTTCAAGGACTACCCGCGCCTGGGTTCGGTGGTGGGCTACAGCATGATCAAGTCGGCTGCGGCCGGCATTGCCAAAGCCAAGAGCACCGACACCGACAAGCTGGTCGCTGCCTTCAAGGGACTGCAGGTGGACACCCCGTTCGGCAAGATCACCTACCGGCCTGAAGACCATCAGGCCACCATGGGCGCATTTGTCGGTCGCACCAAGAACGAAGGCGGCAAGGGCGTGATGGTGGATTACGTCTACCTGGATGGTGCCGATGCCAAGTACCAGCCGTCCGCTGCCGACGTGAAGAAGTCACGAAGCGCTGATTGATTCCCTCTGAGGTCTGAGGCGCCTGCCGCGCCTCGGTCCCGGCAGACGCTACTGGCAGCCCGGCACAGGCAAATTCTGCGGGTGCTGGCTGGTGTCGGCTGGGGCACGGCCGGCTTCTTTCATGGCCTTCGCGCTGGCAAAAATAGTGTGAACAGGCCCTACAGGGTTTATTGAACATGAGTTTTTCGGGTTTCATCGTTCAGCTCATCAACGGGCTGGCGAGCGCGTCGTCGCTGTTCCTCGTGGCGGCGGGTCTGTCGCTGATCTTTGGCGTGACCCGCATCGTGAACTTTGCCCATGGCTCGTTCTTCATGGTGGGCATCTACGTCGCGTACTCGCTGGTCGAGCGCCTGAGCGGTGCGCTGGGCTTCTGGGTGGCCTTGCCGCTGGCAGCGCTGATCGTTGGTGTGCTGGGGGCGCTGATCGAGGTGGTGCTGCTGCGCCGCATCTACAAGGCGCCCGAGCTGTTCCAGCTGCTGGCCACGTTTGCCCTGGTGCTGGTCATCAAGGACGCGGTGCTGTGGCTCTGGGGCCCCGACGAACTGCTGGGCCCACGCGCGCCGGGACTTTCGGGTTCCGTGAACCTGCTGGGGCGGCAGTTCCCCAGCTACGACCTGTTCCTCATCGTGGTCGGTCCGCTGGTGCTGGGCGCGGTCTGGCTGCTGCTCACGCGCACCCGGTTTGGCACGCTGGTGCGTGCCGCTACGCAAGACCGCGAGATGGTGAGCGCCCTGGGCGTCAACCAGGCCTGGTTGTTCACGGCCGTGTTTGCGCTGGGCGCGATGCTGGCCGGGCTGGGTGGCGCACTGCAACTGCCGCGCGAGCCCGCGACGCTGGAGATGGACCTGCACACCATCGGTGCCGCCTTCGTGGTGGTGGTGGTGGGTGGCATGGGCTCCATTCCGGGCGCGTACGCCGCCGCCCTGCTGATCTCCGAGATCAAGGCCATCTGCATCTGGCTGGGTGTGGTCGATGTGTTTGGCCTGAGTGTGTCGTTTTCCAAGCTGACCCTGGTGGTGGATTTTCTGGTGATGGCAGTGGTGCTGGTCTGGCGCCCGTGGGGCCTGTTCGGCAGGCCGCAGGCGCCCAGCCGCTACGTGGGCATGCAGGAGGAGCCGCTGCGTCGGCCTGGCAAGGCCTACCTGGTGGCGGCCGCCGTGCTGGGCCTGCTGCTGGCGGCAGCGCCGCTGCTGACCGCGCAGTCGCCGTACACCACGGTGTTGCTGATTGACCTGCTGATCGCAGCGCTGTTTGCGGCCAGCCTTCACTTCATCATGGGGCCTGCGGGCATGCACTCCTTCGGCCATGCCGCCTACTTCGGGCTGGGCGCCTATGGCGCGGCCCTGCTGGTGCGCTCGCTCGGGCTACCGATGGAGATCGCACTGGTGGTGGCGCCGCTGGTGGCAGCGGCCGGGGCGTTTGTCTACGGGTGGTTCGCAGTGCGGCTGTCGGGTGTGTACCTGGCCATGCTGACGCTGGCCTTCGCCCAGATCACCTGGGCCATCACCTACCAGTGGGACAGTTTCACGGGGGGCAGCAACGGCCTGACCGGTGTCTGGCCTGCGGCCTGGCTGGCAGACAAGCGCATGTATTACTGGCTCACGCTGGCACTGGTGGGAGCAGGGGTGTGGTGGCTGCGCCGCGTGCTCTTCTCGCCGTTTGGCTATGCGCTGCGCGCGGGGCGCGACTCTGTGTTGCGCGCCGACGCCATCGGCATCGACGTCAAGCGCATGCAGTGGGCGGCGTTTGTGGTGGCGGGCACTGCTGCAGGGCTGGCAGGGGCGCTGTATGCGTTCTCCAAGGGCAGCATTTCGCCGGAGTCGCTGGCCGTGGGCAAATCGGTGGACGGGTTGGTGATGGTGCTGCTCGGCGGCATCCAGACGCTGGCGGGCCCCGTGGTGGGCGCGGTCACCTTCACCTGGCTGCACGACACCGTGGCGCGCAACACCGACTACTGGCGCGCCATGCTGGGCGCCATCATTCTCATCCTGGTGCTGCTGTTTCCGCAGGGCATCGCTGGCACCATCAAACAGATTTTTGACAACATGCGCGACGCCAAGAACACCAAGGGGGGCGCAGCATGAGCCTCCTCAAAGTCACCGGTCTGGGCAAATCGTTTGGCGGCGTCAAGGCGGTGGATGGCATCCACTTCGAACTGGCGGCTGGCGAGCTGCTGGCGCTGATTGGCCCCAATGGCGCGGGCAAGTCCACCACCTTCAACATGGTCAACGGCCAGCTGCCTGCCGATGCAGGCTCCATCCAGCTCAACGGCCAGGAGCTGGTGGGCCGCAAGCCCCGCGACATCTGGCGCATGGGGGTGGGCCGCACCTTTCAGATTGCCGAAACCTTTGCATCGCTGACGGTGGTGGAGAACGTGCAGATGGCATTGATCTCCAACGACGGTCTGCTGTTCTCCCTATGGCGCAGGGCTGCCGACCACAAACGCGAAGAAGCCCTGGCGTTGCTCGACCAGGTGGGCATGAAGTCGCAGGCCGACCGGCCCTGTAGCGTGCTGGCCTATGGCGATGTGAAGCGCGTGGAGCTGGCGATTGCCATGGCCAACTCGCCCAAGCTCCTGCTCATGGACGAGCCCACTGCCGGCATGGCGCCCAAGGAGCGCAACGAACTCATGGCGCTGACCAAGCAGCTGGTGATCGACCGCAATATGGCGGTGCTCTTCACCGAGCACAGCATGGACGTGGTGTTTGCCTATGCCGACCGCATGATCGTGCTGGCGCGCGGGCGGCTGATTGCCGAGGGCAAGCCGCTGGAGCTGCGCGACCACCCCAAGGTGCAGGAGGTCTACTTCGGCACCGGCAAGACGTTTGAGAAGAAAGCCGCAGCCAATGCGGAGGCGGCATGACCATGACGACCCACAACCCCAAAGAACTGCTGCTCCAGGCCAAGGGCCTGCAGGCCTGGTACGGTGCCGCGCAAATCCTGTACGACGTAGACCTGGACGTGCGCCGGGGCGAAGTCGTGGCCCTGATGGGCCGCAACGGCGCAGGCAAATCCACCACGCTCAAGACGCTGATGGGCATGCTGGCCAAGCGCAAGGGCAGTATCCAGTTCATGGGCAAGGACCTGTCCAAAACCGACCCGCACGACGCTGCCCGCCTGGGCCTGGGCTTTGTGCCCGAAGACCGCCGAGTGTTCACCGACCTCACGGTGATGGAGAACCTGGAAGTGGGCCGCCAACCCGCCCGCACCTGGCCCGATGGCACAGCCGCCCCGGTGTGGACGCCCGAGCGCCTGTTCAAGCTCTTTCCCAACCTGGGCGAGATGCCCCAGCGCCCGGGCGGTCGCATGAGCGGTGGCGAACAGCAAATGCTGACCGTGGCCCGTACGCTCATGGGCAACCCCTATCTGGTGCTGCTGGACGAGCCCTCTGAAGGTGTGGCGCCCGTCATCGTGGAGCAGATGGCGCACATGATCCTGGAGCTGAAAGAGCAGGGCGTGAGCATCCTGCTGTCCGAGCAGAACATGCACTTTGCCGAACTGGTCTCCGACCGCGCCTATGTGCTCGAAAAGGGCCAGATCCGTTACCAGGCCAGCATGGAAGAGCTGGCCGCCAACGACGAGGTGCGGCGCGCCTACCTCAGCGTGTGAAGCAGAAGTTCCCCGGCCCTGGCCCTACCGGGCCATGGCCGATGTGTCAGTGCGTTCCCAACCGGAGTGTTCACCATGCAAACTGCGCAACGTCGTCGCTTTCTTCTTCAATCGGCCGCGCTTACCGTGGCCGGGGCCAGCTTCCCCGCCAGCTGGGCGGCAGGCAAGATCAAACCCGGTGAGCGAGCGGCGCTCATCGTGGTCGATGTGCAGAACTGTTTTGTCCCGGGCGGCACGCTGCCCGTGGCCAAGGGGGATGAGGTGGTGCCCGTCATCAACCGCATTGCCACAGCGTTTGAAAACGTGGTGGTCACGCAGGACTGGCACACCCAGGGCCACGCCTCTTTTGCCAGCACCCATGCGGGCAAGAAGCCGTTTGAAACCACCCAACTGAGTTACGGCCAGCAGGTGCTGTGGCCCGACCATTGCGTGCAGGGCACCGACGATGCCGCCCTGCACAAAGACCTCCAGGTGCCCAAGGCCCAGGTGATCCTGCGCAAGGGCTTTCACCAGCATGTGGACAGCTACTCGGCTTTTGAAGAGGCCGACCGCAAGACCTCCACCGGCCTGGCGGGTTACCTCAAGCAGCGTGGCATCAAGACCGTGTTTGTCACCGGCCTGGCCACCGACTTCTGCGTGGCCTGGACGGCGCTGGACGCCAAACGCCTGGGCTTCGAAACCTATGTGGTCGAAGATGCGACCCGCGCCATCGACCTCAACGGATCGCTCGACGCTGCCTGGAAAAACATGAAGGCCAAGGGCGTCAAACGCATCCAGTCCAGCGACATCGATGTCGCCTGACGGCGCACCGCCCCGGTGCTTCGGCGCCGGGGTTTGACGGATTCACAACACCCCGCAGAAATGGTTGCGCAGCCGCTCCGCTTGCAGGGAAACTTGCGCCTTTGATGTAAGGAGCGTTTCATGAAATGTCGTGGGATGGAGGAGGGCAGCATCGACCGCCGTGTGGTGCTGACGGCCCTGGCCGCCGCTGCTCTGGGGGCCGCGGGCCCGGCGGCTGCCGAGACCGGGGTGACGGACACCCGCATCAAGGTGGGACAGTCGGCCGTGTTCACCGGTCCGGCCAAGGATTTCGGGGTGGACTACAAGGCGGGCATTGCGCTGGCGTTCGACAAGGTGAACAAGACCGGCGGCGTGCAGGGGCGCACGCTGGAGCTGGTGTCGCACGATGACGCGTACGAGCCCAAGAAGACCGCCGAGAACACCGCCAAGCTCATTGACGAAGACAAGGTCTTCGCCCTGATCGGCTACGTGGCCACCGGCAACCTCATCGCCGCCATGCCCCTGGCAGAGAAGGCGGGCGTGCCCATGTTCGCGCCGCTGGTGGGCACCACCTCGTTTCGCACCACGCACAACCGCTACCTGTTCCACGTGCGCGCCAGCTACGAGACCGAGCTGCGCAAGATCGTGGGCCACCTCGCCACGCTGGGCATCAACAACATCGCCGTCATTTACCAGAACAGCGCGTTTGGCAAATCCAACCTCGACACCTGCCTGCAGATCGCCCAGGGCCTGAAGGTCAAGGTGGTCGATTCCGTGCCCATGGAGATCGCCGCCACCGACGCCAAGCCCCAGGTGGCGCAGCTCACCAAGGCCCAGCCGGGCGCGGTGGTGATGATCATGGCGGGCAAGATGGTGGAGGTGTTCTTACGCGACTACCGGGCGGCGGGCGCGGCGTCGCCGCTGTACACCATCTCTGTGGGCATCACCGACGCACCGGGCTCCGCGCAGCGCCTGAACGGCGGCATCGAAGGGCTGGTCACGGCCAGCATCGTGCCCTCGCCGCAGGCCAGCCGCCTGGCCATCGTGGCCGACTACCGCAAGGACCGCGCGGATGCGGGCGAAAAGATCGACAGCTACACCATGCTGGAGGGCTATATCGCCGCGCGCGTGTTTGTGGAAGGCCTCAAGCGTGCAGGCAAAGCCCTCACGCGGGAAGGCTTCATCAAGGCCATGGAAGACATGGGCACCACCAAGATCGGCGACTTTCCGCTGCAGTACGGCCCGAACAACCACAATGGCTCCAACTTTGTGGACCTGGAGATGTACACGCGCAGCGGGTCGCTGCGACGTTGACTGAGAACAACCCACCGAGACATGCACTCGCCCGCTTCACTCTCCCCGGTCGTCGTTAATGGCCAGCCGTTTGCCCTGCCGCAGAGCACCTTGGCCAGCGCCACGCTGCTGCACGTGCTGCGCAACGACCTGTCGCTCAACGGCCCCAAATACGGCTGTGGCCTGGGGCAGTGTGGTGCCTGCACGGTGCTGGTGGATGGGATTGCCGCGCGGGCCTGCGTGATCCCGGCGCAGGGCGTGGCGGGCCGCGAGGTGACCACGCTGGAAGGGCTGCCCGGGCGCTGCAGCCGCACCGCAGGACTTCACCCGGTGCAGCAGGCATTCATTGACGAACAAGCCGCGCAGTGCGGCTATTGCCTGAGCGGCATGGTGATGATGGCCGTGGCCTTGCTGGAGCGCAATCCAGACCCCGATGAAGCGGCCGTGCGCCGCGAGCTGTCGGGCAACCTGTGCCGCTGCGGCACACATGTCGAGATCATCCGCGCCGTGCTGCGTGCGGCCCAGTTGATGCGCGAGGCCCAGGCATGAACACGCCTCCACCCCTGCGCGCCCACAGCCCGCTCACCCGCGCCGACTTCCATGCCGCCCGGGGCGTGCTGCTGGTGGTGCGCAACCCGCCGCCCGCACCACCGCCCGTCAAGGGCCAGCCCGCGCTGGTGGCGGGCAACCCGGCCGAGGGCGTGGAGATCTTGATTGCCGTGTGGGACGACGGCAGTGTGACCGCACTCAACGGCCATGTGGACCTGGGCACCGGCATCCGCACCGCACTCGCGCAGATCGTGGCCGAAGAACTGGACGTGCCCTTGGCGCAGGTGAACATGGTGCTGGGCGACACCACGCGCGCCCCCAACCAGGGCGCCACCATCGCGAGTGCATCCATCCAGATCCACGCCAAGCCCCTGCGCACCGCTGCCGCGCAGGCGCGCCACTGGCTGGTGGCCCAGGCCGCAGAGCGATTGGGCGTGCCGGTGGATCAATTGCAGGTGCGTGCCGGTGTGGTGCAGGTCACTGCAGACCCGTCTCGCCAAGTGGCCTACGGCGCGCTGCTGGCGGGCGCACACACCACGCTGGAGCTGGTGGATGCCACGACTACCAAGGCCGCCGCCGATTACACCGTGGTCGGCCAGTCCGTGCCGCGCGTGGACATCCCCGCCAAGGTCAGCGGCGAGCTGGTGTTTGTGCACGACATGCGCGTGCCCGGCATGCTGCACGGCCGCGTGGTGCGCCCGCCGTATGCGGGGGCCGACCATGGCGACTTCATCGGCAACACGCTCGAATCGGTGGACCAGCAGTCCATCGCGCACATCCCCGGCATCCGCGCCGTGGTGGTGATCCGCGACTTTGTGGGCATCGTCGCCGAGCGCGAGGAACAGGCTGAGCAGGCGCTGCGCGATCTGAAAGTGCACTGGAAGGACTGGCCTGGCTTCCCGCGCCAGGACAGCACCGAGGCGCTGGAACAAGCCATCCGCGCCAACCCCGCCACGCAGCGCCGCCTGGTGGACGAGGGCGATGTGGAGGGCGCCCTGGCCGCGCTGTCTGCCAACGGCCAGCCCATGCCACGCATCTATGTGTGGCCGTACCAGATGCACGGCTCCATCGGCCCATCGTGCGCGGTGGCCGAATGGCGCAGTGATGACAGCACGGGCCGCCCGCGCATGACGGTGTGGGCAGGCACGCAAAACCCCCATGTGCTGCGCGCCGACCTGGCCCGCCTGATGGGGCTGGCCGATGTGGACATCGACCTCATCCGCATGGAGGCCGCCGGTTGTTATGGCCGCAACGGCGCGGATGACGTGGCCGCCGATGCCGCGCTGCTCGCGCGCGCCGTCGGTGCCCCGGTGCGCGTGCAGCTCACGCGCGAGCAGGAGCATTTGTGGGAGCCCAAGGGCACGGCGCAGCTCATGCAGGTGCGCGGCGGGCTCAAGGCCGATGGCACCGTGGCGGCGTACGACTTTGAAACGTCCTACCCCTCCAACGGCGCGCCCACGCTGGCCCTGCTGCTCACCCGCACCATCGAGCCCGTGGCCCAGGCCTACGAGATGGGCGACCGCACCGCGCGCCCGCCCTACCAGTACGACAACCTGCGCGTGGCCGTCAACGACATGCCGCCCATCGTGCGCGCGTCGTGGCTGCGGGGCGTGTCGGCCCTGCCCAACTCGTTTGCGCACGAGTCCTATGTGGACGAGCTGGCCACGGCAGCAGGCGTGGACCCGGTGCAATTCCGCTTGCAATTGCTGAATGACCCGCGCGCCGCCGAGCTGGTGCAGGCCACCGCCGAAAAGGCGGGCTGGATTCGCCGCACTGGCCCGCAGCAGCGCCCCTTGGAGGGGGACTGGGTGCAAGGCCAGGGCTTTGCCTACGCTCGCTACATCCACAGCAAGTGGCCCGGCTTTGGCGCCGCCTGGGCGGCCTGGGTGGCCGATGTGGAGGTCAACAAGAAGACCGGCGAGGTGCATGTGCGCCGCGTGGTCGTGGGGCACGACGCGGGCCTGATGGTGAACCCCGCCGGGGTGGAGCAGCAGGTGCACGGCAACGTGCTGCAGACCACCAGCCGCGCACTCAAGGAGCAGGTGACGTTCGAGCCCGTCAAGCAGGCCGTGGACAACCGCGAATGGGGCAGCTACCCCATCCTGAGCTTTCGCGAGGTGCCCGTCATCGAGGTCATGCACATGCCCCGGCAGGACGAGGCGCCGCTGGGCTCGGGCGAGTCGTCTTCTGTGCCGGGCACGGCGGCGATTGCCAACGCGATTTTTGACGCCACGGGCGTGCGCTTTCGCGCGCCGCCGTTCACGCCCGAGGTGGTGCGCGCCGGGCTCAACCCCTTGCCCGGCGGCGCAGGCGAGGCGGCTGCAGGCAGCACCGCACCCACTGAGCAGGCCGAGGTATTGCCCACGCTGGAGCTGCCCGCACCCACCGTGCCAGCCAGCGCCACATGGCCCACCCAGCGCAGCCCCTGGGCGCGCGCCCTGGCCCTGGCCGCTGGTGGCATCGCCATGGGCGCCGCGCTGCTGGGCTGGCGCCCCTCCATCGCGCCCGTGGTGCAGACGGCGGGTGCCTCGGTCTACAACGCCGCCACCATCGAGCGGGGCCGCCTGCTGGCCGCTGCGGGCGACTGCGTGGTGTGCCACACCGCACCGGGCGGCACGCCCAACACGGGCGGCCGCGCCATGGAAACGCCCTTTGGCAAGGTCTACACCACCAACCTCACGCCCGACGCCGAGACCGGCATCGGCCAGTGGTCCTTCAGCGCCTTCCAGCGCGCCATGCGCGAAGGCATCTCGCGTGACGGCAAACACCTATACCCCGCGTTCCCCTACACGTCGTTTGCCAAGATGAGCGACGACGACCTCACCGCGCTGTACGCCTACCTGATGGCGCAGCCCGCCGTGCGGGCCGAGGTGCCGAAGACCGAGTTGACCTTCCCGTTCAGCGTGCGCCCGCTCATGGCGGGCTGGAACGCGCTGTTCCACGACGCGACCCCGTTCAAGCCCGACCCGAATCGCCCGCCCGAATGGAACCGCGGCGCCTACCTGGTGCAGGGCGTGGGCCACTGCGGCGCCTGCCATACGCCGCGCAATGCGCTGGGGGCCGAGCTGGGCGGGGCTGCGTTCCTCTCGGGCACCATGGTGGATGGCTGGGAGGCTCCTGCGCTCACCGGCCTGTCGAAGGCGCCCGTGCCCTGGACGGCCGATGCGTTGTATGGCTACCTGCGCCACGGCCACAGCCCGCAGCACGGCAGCGCCTCCGGCCCCATGGCGCCCGTGGTGCGCGAGCTGGCCCACTTGCCGGACGAAGACATCCGCGCCATGGCGGGCTACCTGGCCTCGTTCACCGCTGCGGAAGCCGCTACCCAGCCAGCCACACAGCCTGTGTCTGACGCGCAGCAGCGCGCACAAACCGCCGTGGCCCAGGCCGCCGCGCTGGCCCCGCAACCCGGCCAGGCCCAGCGCCTGTTCGACGGCGCCTGCGCCGCCTGCCACCACGACGGCGACGGCCCGCGCCTGCTGGGCGTGAACGTGCCTCTGGCGCTCAACAGCAACCTGCACAGCGACCGGCCCGACAACCTGCTGCAGGTCATCGTGCATGGCATCCGCGAGCCCGCCGCGCGGGACATCGGCTTCATGCCCGGCTTTGGCCACGCGCTCAGCGACGCGCAGATCACCGAGCTGGCGGGCTACATGCGCCAGCGCTACGCCCCCGGCCGCCCGGCGTGGCGCGATGTGCCCGAGGCGCTGGCCCGTGTGCGGGCGGGGCCTGCACATCCGTAGCCTGGCGATCTCGCAGACCCCCTCTGGGCGATCGTCAACACGGTTTTGGAGCCTTTTGGTGCTGAGGCGCTAGTGGAATATGCGCAAACAGCTATCAAAAGTGGAGCAAATGGATCATCCGCAGGCCCCGTGTTCAGCCCGACAATCGGGCTGCACCACCGTCCAGACACCATGACACCTGCCATGTCTTTGCCATCGCACAGCGCCTTGCGCACCCCGCACCGGCGCGTGCAGCGCATCGGCGGGGCCGCAACGCTGGCCCTGTGTTGCCTGGCCCTCACGGCCTGCGGGCCGGACGTGCAGGGGTCGCCCAAGCCGCCCCCGGCGTTTGGCCCTGTGCAGAGCAGCTGGTTCGGCTGCCCGTCCTTGCAAGGGGTGTACGCCTGGCCGCCGGTGGAGCCCGGTGGCGTGCGGGGCAGCCTGCCGTTTTTCACCGGTTCGCCGGAGATGCAGGTCTGGGTGCAGCAGCAGCGCGGCGAAACCACGCTGCGCACGCGCACCGTCAACCGCGCGCGCAACGTGCGCACCTCGTTGACTCGGCAGTGGAGCCTGGTCACCTACGGCGGCGCGCAGGCCCGCTGCAGCTCCGGCATGCTCGACCTGGTCCCGCAGACCGTGTCGCCGGACAAGGAGCCTGGGGCCTCGGGCGTGCTGCAGGGTTTCAGGCTGGCGCGGCTCAAGGATGGCGGGCTGGCCGTGGGCAAGCGCACCGTCAGCACGGGCAACAAGGGCTCGTACTTTTCGTGGGGTGGGCAGTCCTACGGCAGCTACGACGCGCCCGATGTGGAGACCTGGACCTGGTTCAAGCTGGCCCGCACCGCTGCGGGGGACAGCGAGCCGCCGGTCGTCGACGCCTACGTGCCCGGGGCCACCGCGCCCTAAGCGCTTCGGCTTGGTCGCGGCGCGCGAAAAAAGCCGCGAACTTCCCTGTTTATCGCCCCACCGCCTGCGCCGCCACCTCGGCACAGTGGCATCGGGGCTTGGTCCATGGTGGGGCAGGCCCGGGCGCCCGCCTCTTTGTGGCTAGCGCCCATGTCATCGGCCAGCCCCAGCGGTAGGCCGCCCACTGTTGTCCGTTCAAGGAGAAGACCATGCCCGCTAGCGAAATTGAAATCCACGCGATCGTGCTGCGACTGCTGCGTGAAGGCTATGCCGCCCTGACCGCCGCCCAACGCCGGGTGGTGGACACGCTGATGGCGGTGTGCTGACAGCTACAGCTGCCCGCGGGCTGTTCGGAGGCCCCACGGGGCTGTTCGCGATCCGTTTGAAGCCTTATGGGCCGGATGCGCTAGTGCAGATTGCCTGAGGCGCTATCAAAAATGTAGTGATTGCAGCTCGGCCTGCATCGCCTGCGCAATCAGGTGCATATCGTGGTCGCTGACGGCAAACAGCCCAAACCGAAACTTGCTGCCCCAGCGCTGGCGGTCGTCCACAAACTCCAGGGCGTCCAGCAGCGGCGCAATCGCCGCCTCACGTGCAGGCACATAGGCCACGTCCCGCCGCGACGGCACAAACCCACCGCCCATGTCAAACGCATACGGCGCTCCCGGCAACACGATGCCAATCGAGACAAACGCCTGCAGCCGGTCCTTGCCCCCCATGGTCACCGTCGGCGCGTAGTACGCCACGCGGTCGCCGGGTCGGATGCGCTGCAGCGGCGCCACCTTGCCATGGCACACCTGCATATAGCCCGCGCCCGGCGTGGCACAGCCCCGGCGGGCGTGCTGGGCGCAGGCCACGGCAATCCAGTTGCGGCGCGTGGCGGCCGCAGAGGTAGCTGCCGAAACAGGCATGTCGCTGCGCTCAGGCGCGGCATCCGGCCAAAAGGGGGTGTTGCAGCACGGCGTCGGTCATGAGAAAGCTCCTGGTCAAAGAAGCCACCGATGGTGCGGGCGTGCTGCTGACACCGCAGTGTCAGTACCTTTGCAGCATCCCTGTCGGCGCCGCTTGAGCCATCAGACCAACTGCCCCCACTGCCACAGTGCAAACCCGCCCAGCAGCAGGGCCGAGGCCCGGTTGATGCGCTGCCGCCAGGCGGGTGTAAAGCGCTGCCGTTGGTAGGCAATCGCGCCGGTCAGCAGCAGCCACCAGGCGGCAGAGCCCACCAGCACGCCCGCCACCATCCACAGCGGCGACGGCAGGCTGGGCCTGCCGCCACCCAGCGAGCCAAACACCGCAATGAATGACACGATGGTGGCCGGGTTGGCCAGCGTCAGCGCAAACGTGCCGGCCGCCAGGCCCAGCAGCCCCCGCGCATCGCGGGCCGGGGCGGCGGTGTGGGCCACCGGCGCGTGCCAGGTGCGCCAGGCCAGCACCAGCAGCAGTGCGCCGCCGCCCAGCGCCAGTGGCGTCTTGGCCTGGGTCAGCCCATCGATGAGCCAGCGCACGCTGAAGGCACCCACGGCGCCATACACCGCATCGGCCGCAGCCGCGCCCAGGCCGGTGGCCAGCCCGGCTGCCAGGCCCCGCTCCAGGGTGCGTTGCATCGTCAGCAGGCCAATGGGGCCCACAGGGGCCGCGATGAGCACGCCGATGACGGCGGCTTGCAGAAACACGGTGAGCGAGGTCAAGTCCATGCACCGATGCTAGGGCGGCGGCGGGCGGTGGAGAATGCAGAAAATTCGGCGAATCCAGAAATTGGTTTCGGTTTTTTCTGTGCCAATCGATAAAGGCTTTTATGGAAGTCGATGACAAAGCCTGGCGCCTAATCAGCGCGCTGCAGGCCGATGGCCGCGCCTCGCTCAAGGAACTGGCCGAGGCCGTGGGCCTGTCGGTGCCCGCCACGCTGGAGCGCCTGCGCCGCCTGCAAGAGGTGGGCGTGGTGCGCGGCGTGCATGCCGACATCGACCCCGCCAAGGTCGGCTACGGCGTGCGCGCCGTGGTGGGCATCAACGTGCCGCAGCCCGGCAAGAAGGCGCTGATCGACAAGCTGCGCCAGTCGCCCCAGGTGCTCGAATGCCACCATGTGAGCGGCAACGACTCGTACGTGATGCAGGTCGTGGCGCGCGACCTGCCCGATCTGGAGCGCTTTCTGGGCGATATCAACGGCTATGGCGAAACACGCACATCCATCGTGTTTTCCACGCCCATCCCGCTGCGCGGCCTGGCCCGGCCGGAGGCGGGCTGACCCACACCTCAGAACGTGATCTTTACCGACGCCGCACTGCGCTGCGCGTCGCCATGGAACACGGCCTCGATGTTGTTGCCGTCCGGGTCCAGCACAAACGCGGCGTAGTAGCCGGGGTGGTAGGCGCGCTCACCCGGTGCGCCGTTGTCCTTGCCGCCATGGGCCAGGGCCGCCTTGTAGAACGCATCCACCATCGCCCGGTCCTGCGCCTGAAACGCCAGGTGGTGCCGGCCTGTCAGGTGCCCCTGCGCGGCCACGCTGTCGGCTGTGGAGATGAACAGCTCATCCGCCCAGAAGTAGTCCTCAGCCGTGCCGCCCATGGGCACGTTCAGTGCGTCGAACACGGCCGAGTAGAACCTGCGGCTGGCGGCGAGGTCGCGCACCACAAGCTGGATGTGGTCGATCAGCCGGCCTCGGTGCAGTTCCTGTGCTTCCATGGGGTCTCCTTTCGGTGAGAGGGATCGGTGCCAGGTCTCAATCGGGCGCATGCAGCCCGACACGGTTGCCATCCAGGTCGTGGATGTGCGCAAAGAAGCCCATGCCCGGCGGCAGCGCCTGGCGCGGCAGGGCCACGCGGCCGCCCTGGGCCACCGCGCGGTCCAGCGCGGCGTCGAGCGAGGGCGATGCGTCCAGGTACACCAGCGTGCCGCTGCCCGACACCTGGGGCGCCGTGGGGCCCATCATCAGCGCGCCGCCTGCACCATCGGCTTCGGGGTCGTAGGCAAACACGGCGCCTTCGCTCGGGCCCATGTTCTCGCGGCGCATGGGCTGGCCCAGCACGGCCTCGTAAAAGGCCTGGGCGCGGTCCAGCTGGGTAGTGGGGATTTCAAACCAGGCGATGGCGTTTTTCATGGGGGCTCCTTGTGTGTGAAAGAAAGAACGAAAGTAAGAAGCCCCGATGGTGAGTGGGGGCTGCTGACAGCGGAGTGTCAGCAGCCTGTCATCCGGCATCACATTGCCGGAGCGGGCGCCGACGCCGCCACCTGCGCCCGAAACGCACGCGGCGACAGCCCCGCATCGCGCGTGAAGGCGCGGGTGAAGTACGCCGGGTCGGCATAGCCCAGCGTGTAGGCAATGGTGGCCACGCCCAGGTGGGTGTAGGCCAGGTTGCGCCGCGCCTCGCGCATCAGCCGCGCCTCAATCAGCCGCTGGGCCGACACGCCCGTGGCAGCACGCGCCACGCGGCTCAGGTGCGTGGGCGACACGGCCAGCGCCCGCGCGTAGTCGGCCACCTGCCAGTGCTCCAGAAAATGCGCCTCGATCAGCGCCTCCAGCCGCTGCACCAGGCTGGACTCTGGCGCGTGGGTGTCGTCCGGGCTGTGGTCTTCCATCGCGCGCGCCACCCAGCCCAGCAGCGTGGCGCTCAGGCCCCGCAGCACCAGCGCACGCGCCTTGGCCCGGCCCGAGAACTCCTGCCAGACCTGGCCCATGGCCTGGTGCAGCTGTGGCGGCGCAGGCGCCACGGCGGGCCGCGCCAGGTCGCGCCGCACATCGCCCACGCGCACAAAAATCTCGTCCATCAATTCATCGGCCAGCGTGGCCACCCAGCCCTGCGTGTGCTGCGTGAAGCGGAATGCGTGCACATGCCCCTGCGGCACGTTGATGAGCGCGCCTGCAAACAGCGGCACCCGCTCGCCGTCCAGGTGCGCCACGCCCCCGCCCGAGGTGATCAGCAGCACCTGGTGCAGCCGCGTGTGCCGGTGCGGCGCCAGCTCCCAGTCGTGCAGCGCCGACCGCTCGGCAATCGTCTCGCAGTGCAGCACATCGGGCAGGTGCTGCGACTCGCCAAACAGGCTGTACGAGTGGATGGTTCCGATGTTCGAAAAGTGCATGTTCTGGCTCCATCCGTCCATTCAACGCGGCGACTGTGCCACGTATCTTTGGGTGGTCCGTTTGACCCATGTCATGAACACACCAACCACTACTGGAGACGCTATGAAAACCCAGGTTTGCATCATCGGCGGAGGCCCCTCGGGCCTCATGCTCTCGCAGCTCTTGCACCTCAAGGGCATCGACACCATCGTGCTGGAGCGCCAAAGCCGCGAATACGTGCTGGGCCGCATACGGGCAGGCGTGCTGGAGCACGGTTTTGCCGCACTCATGCGCGAGGCCCAATGCGGCGAGCGCATGGACAAGGAAGGCGAGATCCACGATGGCTTCATCATTGCCCACGACGGCCAAATGGACCGGGTCGATTTGCACAAGTACAGCGGCGGCAGTTCGGTGGTCGTCTACGGCCAGACCGAGCTGACGCGCGACCTGTACGAAGCGCGCGACCGCATGAAGGGCGTCGTCATCCACAACGCCGAAGACGTGCAGCCGCACGACCTGAAAAGCGCCAACCCGTATGTGACCTATCGCAGTGGCGACGAGGTGGTGCGCATCGACTGCGACTTCGTCATCGGCGCCGACGGCTTCCACGGCGTGAGCCGCAAGTCCATCCCGCGCGACGTGCTCAAGGAGTATGAAAAGGTCTACCCCTTCGGCTGGCTGGGCGTGCTCTCGCGCACCAAGCCCGTCTCGCCCGAACTGATCTACGCCAAGCACGAGCGCGGCTTTGCGCTGTGCTCGCTGCGCTCGCAGGTGCTGAGCCGCTACTACATCCAGGTGCCGCTGACCGACAACGTGGAAGACTGGTCCGACGAAGCCTTCTGGGCCGAGCTGAAACGCCGCCTGCCCGTCGAGGTGGCCGATCAGCTCATCACCGGCCCCTCCATCGAAAAGTCCATCGCCCCCCTGCGCTCCTTTGTGGCCGAGCCCATGCGCTACGGCAACCTGTTCCTGGCTGGCGACGCCGCCCACATCGTGCCGCCCACCGGCGCACGGGGCCTCAACAGCGCGGCGTCGGACATCTACTACCTGTACCACGCCATGGTCGCGCACTACCAAAACGGCGACAGCACCGGCCTCGACAAATATTCCGAAAAGGCCCTGGCCCGCGTGTGGAAGGCCCAGCGCTTCTCGTGGTGGATGACGACCATGCTGCACACCTTCCCCGAGTCGCTGGCGTATGACCAGAAGCTGCAGGACACGGACCTGGCGTACCTTTTCTCGTCCGAGAAGGCGCTGGGCTCGCTGGCAGAGAACTACGTGGGGTTGCCGTTCTGAGCACCTGGTAGTAGCACCGCCACCCAATCAAAGGCCTGCATGGGGTTCCCTCATGCAGGCCTTTTTTGTGTGTGCCCGGTCGGCGTTGCGTGCAACCGGCGATCCGTTTGCTCACTCTCGGACCGCTCCATGGCTCGCGGATTGCGCCCGCACACAGCCCCAATGAAAAGCCGCTTTCCAGGCAGTTGCCTTGCACAACGATCTCCATCTGCTACGGAAAATTTAGGCAGAACTGATGCTTACGCTCGCACAGCAGGCCCGATAGCATCGCACCAAGTTTTCAGATCATTCGCCCCGTGGTGTCGATGAGCAATTCGACGATGGCTTGAACACGATGAAGCTGCCGACGCAGCGTTTTGAGGCAGTGCACGTCACACCGACAGTGCCAACCAACAGCCAGGAAAATTTCAACAATGGATTGGGTCCCGGTCGTCTTCATCACCTTCAAGGTGCTCGTGTTTGGCACTTGCATGTTCTACGCCATCAAGTGGCACCACGACCAAGGGAAGAAGGCGAAAGAAGAGGCTCGGCTGCGGCAAGAGGCGGTGGAGCGGAGGCCTGGCACGGCGGAGTAGGCTGCGGACGCGGACGTTCTGTACAGGCACGTTCGGCGCTGGAACGCATGTGTAAGGCGCAGCGCTTCTGGTGGTGGACGACTGCCATCCTGTACAGCTTCGCTCATCACACTCTCCAAGTCTTGATTGCTGTGGTGCATCGCTGTTCAATGATCCAAAGCGTGCTTGCAGCGATGCCGCATTGCTACCATGAACGTCATGAATCCTATTTCACGCGGTACTCCGCCCGTTGAGTTCACGCTGCGCGTGCCCTGTCGCCTAGCACTGCAATTCGGATACGACGAACCGCCACATTCCCGCGAGTTCTTCTTTCTCGATAAAGCCTGTACCGCTTCCTTTGCAGACGGCGAGGTTGTCATTGAGGCTAGGGGAATACCTGACTCGGATTCAGCACGGGAGTTCTTTGCGCAGTTGCAGACTGCGCTGGCATATCGTTCATTGCTTGATCGGCACGCGCTCTCTTTTCCTCTGGAGCTAAACGAGCCTGCCGAAGCTCCTTTTTTTCTTATAGAGGGTGACAAAAGGTGCGTGCAGCATGGCTGGCCAATGCAAGCAATCAAGCCGAAGGTAGTCCCAAACACCGGTGCAAGCATTTATCCAGAGCATGATTACGTGGTGCTCGACGGTACGTCAGTTATTGTTCCGAAGTTTTTAGGGTCTGCCCACGAGTTCGTCAGTGGGTTGCAGCAAGACGGAGTTACTCCTTTCGCTTTGACCGCTGATCAAGATCTCATGCTGGCGATCGCGATGTATGTTGAAGCGACCCGTTCAACTAGCTGGGTGTCTTCATTTCTGCGAGTTGTATCCGTCTTGGAGATGCTCGCCACACAGACAGCCTCCAGCGCAAGAACTTGCGAGGCCGTGGATAAATTGATCAGCTATGCGGAGGCAGAGTACCAAGCAGATAGCGCGGTGGATCTGGAACGTATCCGCAGTGTGCTTCAGTCCGCCAAGAGGACATCAGTCACAAACGCCGTTAGAAGGTTAGTTTTGGATTTTTGTGGGCCAAACAGTGCCTTAGCGCCCAAGCCCGGTATTTTTAGCAGCGAGGAAGAGTGCAATCGCAAAGTTACGGCGATCTACGCGGTTCGATCTGCGTATACACATGAGGGATTGGTCACTGCAAAGCGAGCTGGGAGGCATTCCTTTGGTGAGCTTTCAAACCTCGCGTTTTCGGCTGTGCGCCACATCCTTCTATGCAAGATGGACGCACTGAAATTTTCTCCCTAAAAGTATTAGCGAGGATAGGCTGTCTTTAGGGAGGGGAGGCAGTTTTGACATTAACCTGACCTTAAAAGCAACAGAAGCCATGGCGCGCCAAATCCGGCAATCTAGATGAGATTGCCTAGGCGGCACTTCCAGTCATGTTCCAGACAAAAAAAAGCCCGGCACAAGCCGGGCTTCCCACTTTCAATCCCCCCTCACTTGCAGCTAAAACTGCTCGCACTCTCCACATCCCCCGTGCCGTTGTAGCGTGCCACCTTGGGGTACACGCACAGCGGCCGGGTGCGGTTGGCGGACCAGCTGGCGGGCAGCTCGGCGTTGACCACATTGGCGCCCGCGCCGCGCACTTTCGCCGTCACGCTGTCGGGGGCCTTGCCTTGTTCCACCCAGGCGACCAGCGGGGCCAGCATGTCGAACTGGTCGGTGGCGGGGCCGCCGGAGCAGTGGTTCATGCCGGGCACCAGGAACAGGCGGGCAAAGGCGTCGGCCTTGCCGCTGTGGTTGGCCTGCAGGCGGTCCATCCAGTTGGCAGTGTCCATGGGCGAGAACACGCCGTCGGCCACGCCGTGGAAGACGATCATCTTGGCGCCCCGGTTCTTCAGGGCGCTCAGGTCGGCTTCGTTGGGCGGCGTCATGTACGACCAGGGCGACTCGGTGTAGGTGGTGTTGGTGGCGAACATCTTGGGGTAGTCCGTCTCCATGCTGAAGTTCAGCGCGTACTGCATGCCGGGGATGGCGGTGAACGCTGCCACGGTGGATGGGGGCGAGGTGAAGATGAAGGCCACCGCACCGGCGTCACGCGTGGCGGGCGCGCCAAAGTGCCACGATGCAAAGTTGGCGCCCGCAACGCCGGGGTCCCACCAAGTGCCGGTGTACAGCGCCTCTCCCTTGCTGTTCTTGGGGCCTGCAAAGATGCTGGCCAGCACGCCCTTTTGCTCGCTGGTGATGCAGCTGCCGTCGCGTGCGCCGGTGCAGGTGGGCACGTCGGTCTGCAGGTTGAAGGCGGCCTGGCAGGCGGCCACGTCGTTGACCTGGCCGTCGGCCACGCCGTCCAGCGCGTCACACTTGGCGACGATCTTGCTGCTGATGAGCTTGAACTCGGCTGGGCTCACAGCGGTGGTCAGGTCGGGCAGGCCGCTGGCGTCCTTGGTGGATACCTTGGCGTATTGCTGGGCCTTCCACAGCTGCGTGGTGGCGGCCTTGGGCAGGTGAAAGCCGGGGTTGCCCGCCAGGATGCCATCGTACTGGTCGGCATAGCGCGACGCGCCCACCATGGCGTGGCGGCCGCCGTTGGAGCAGCCGGCCAGGTACGAGCGGTCGGGCGCCTTGCCGTAGGCGCTCTTGATGAGGTTCTTGGCCATGGGGGTGAGGGTGCCCACGGCCTGGTAGCCGTAGTCCAGCCGCGCCTGCGGGTCCACGCCAAAGAAGGGGGTGGGTGCGCCATGGCCTGCGTCAGAGCTGAGCACTGCAAAGCCTTGCACCAGGCCGGGTGCCACGGGTGCGGCGCCGCTGACCGAGCCCAGCGCGGTGACCACGCTACCGTCCAGGCCGCCGTTGGCCTGGTGCAGAAAGCGGCCGTTCCACTCCACGGGCAGGCGCATTTCAAAACCAATGGCGTAGCTGGCGCCGTCCACGGGGCCGGTGCGCTCTTTCATCTTGCCTTTGACGAGACAGTGCGCGGGCGCCTGGGTGGTCACGCCCTGCAGCGTCAGCGGGCCGGCGGGCACCTGCTCGGCCGAGGTGATGCGCGTGTCGGGCAACGCCAGGCTGCTGGCCAGCGTGGCGCACGACTGCAGGGTAGCCGGTGTGGCCGCGGAGAGCTGGGGCAGGGCGGCATCGGACGAGCCGCCGCAGCCCATGAGCAAGGCGGCGGCTGCGGCCGAGAGTGCCAGGGGGTGGTGGGCACGCATCCGGTTTCTTCTCATCTTCAAGCGCATGGTGTTGTCTCCAGTGGTTTTTTTGAGGCGTTAGAACCTGTTCAAAACCTTTTCGGGGTCGCACAAGTACCTTGCCGGGATGGGATGCAAGGCGCGGTACGCAGTTGATAGCTCGGCTATCAACAAGCGCCGCAACGCCGCAGACCGCCCGGCAAGGCACTTGCCCGAAGGGTTGGAGTGAAATCGGGCGATTGGAAGCCCCGGCTGCTTGCATGGGCACGAGCCCATGCAGCGCATCCGAAGCATCCACTCATCCCGATTGCACTCCAATGCGATCCCCTAAAAGGTTCTGAACAGGTTCTCTAGAACCCGCAACGTGGCCTCAACACGCTGTGGGAGGGAGATCGATGGAAGGTGTTTTGCTACTGAATCAGGAGCTGTTGGCACATGTAAATCATGCGCTTGCGGCCTCCTGGGGCCTGAATTCAAACGCCTGGGCAATGCGCTGGCGCAGGATGGTGGTGCGCAGGTCGAATTCGGGCAGCACCCACTGGGCGAAGGCCTGGGCAGGTGTGGTCCAGCGGTCTGTGGCGGCCGTGGACTGTTCCGCGCGGTGGGAGCGTGCGGCGCCGATCTGGGCCCAGGCCCATTCCAGCAGCACCAGCGCCACGGCGCGCAGGTAGTCGTCGGCCACCCAGTAGGGCAGTTCGGGGTCGGACTGGGCGGCAATCGCCAGGGTCTGCGTGATCTCCACCAGGGCATGGCGGCGAGCGCTGGCGGCGGCGCTGGGGGCTGCGCCGGGCAGTGTGGTCAGTAGCGTTGCCAGGCCCTGGCCACCATCGGCCAGCACCTTGCGCACCAGCAGGTCGATGGCCTGGATCTCGTTGGTGCCCTCATAGATCATGGCCACGCGCGCGTCGCGCACGATCTGCTCGATGCCCCATTCACGTACATAGCCGTGGCCGCCAAACACCTGCAGGCAGGCGCTGGCGCCGTGAAAGGCCTGGTCGGTGAGTGCAGCCTTGAGCACGGGCGTGACCAGCGCGCACCAGCGCTGCGCAGCGGCGCGTTCACCCGCGTCGGTGCCGTGCTTGGCCACATCGAGCTGCAGGGCCGTGTGGTAGGCCAGCACGCGGCCGCCGTCGATCCAGGCGCGCTGCGTGTGCAGGATGCGGCGGATGGCGGGGTGGTCTTGAATGAGGCTGGTGTCCTTGGCGCCAGGGGCGCGCATCTGGCGGCGCTCTGCGGCGTAGGCGCTGGCCTTTTGCCACGCGGCCTCCAGCAGGCCAATGCCTTGCAGGCCCACGTGCAGGCGGGCGGCGTTCATCATCACGAACATGGCGTTCAGGCCCTTGTTGAGCTCGCCCACCAGCCAGCCGGTGGCGTCGTCAAAGCGCATCACGCAGGTGGGGCTGCCGTGCAGGCCCATCTTTTCTTCGATGCGCTCGCAGACCACGGCGTTGTGGCTGCCGTCGGGCAGCACCTTGGGCACCAGGAAAAGCGACAGGCCTTTGGGCCCCGCCGGTGCGTCGGGCAGGCGCGCCAGCACCAGGTGCACGATGTTGTCCGTCAGGTCGTGTTCGCCGCCAGAGATAAAAATCTTGCTGCCGTTCACCCGCGCGCTGCCGTCGGGCTGGGGCACGCCGCGTGTGCGCACCATTCCCAGGTCGCTGCCCGCGTGGGCTTCGGTCAGGCACATGGTGGCCAGCCATTCGCCGGTGGCGACCTTCTCCAGGTACTGCGCCTTCAGTGCATCGCTGGCGTGGTGCTTGATGCATTCGTACGCGCCGTGCAGCAGGCCGGGCGCCATGGTCCAGCCGTGGTTGGCACCGGCCAGCCATTCAAACAGCACACACTCCAGCACCGCAGGCAGGCCCTGGCCGCCATCGTCGGGCGCGCAAGACAGCGACGGCCAGCCTGCCTGCCAGAAGGCCTGGTACGCATCGGGAAAACCTGCGGGGGTGTGCACGCGTCCACCGTCGAAGCGGCAGCCTTCTTCGTCGCCGCTGCGCTGCAGCGGGGCGATGGCGCTGTCCACAAACTTGGCCGCCTCGTCGAGCACCTGGGCCGCCAGGTCGCCGTCGGTATCCGCAAACGGCGCCAGGCCCTGCCAGCGCGTGGGCGCCTTCAGCACGGTGGTCAGCAGGTGCTGGATGTCGGCAAGGGTCTGGCGGGCTTGCATGGTTTGCTCTCTTATTGGTAGCTGTTTGCGCTTGATGGTTGGGCGCTAGCGGCTGTTTCTTCTATTTTTTGCCATGCGGCGGCCCGGACTGGGGTGCCAGTCCGGACCTGCGGCGCAGGGGAAATCAGGACTCTGCGGTGAAGCCGATCTTCTTGATCAGCGGGCCCCAGCTGTCGTACTCGGCCTTTTGCCAGCGGGCCTGTTCTTCAGGGGTGGAGCCATGGGGCATCAGGCCCACGATGGCCAGGCTGTCGATGACCGACTTTTCCTTCAGCGCAGCGTTGATGGCGGCGTTGGCAGCAGCAATCACCGGCTTGGGCGTGGCGGCCGGGGCGTAGAAGCCAAACCATTCTTCGGTGGTCAGCTCAGGGAAGCCCTGTTCGGCAAACGTGGGCACATCCGGCACGTAGATGGAGCGCTTGGGGCCCGAGGTGGCCAGGATGCGCAGCTTGCCGGCCTTGTAGTTGGCGATGAAGTCGCCGTGCGGCGTGACCATGGCAGCCACCTGGCCGCCCACCACGTCCGTCACGCCAGGGATGGAGCCACGGTAGGGCACGTGGCGCAGGTCCACACCGCTGTTGATGCCCAGCAGCGCACCCAGGAAGTGGGGCGTGGAGCCCGCGCCGGGCGAGCCGTAGCTGGCGTCCTTGGGGTTGGCCTTGGCCCAGGCCAGGAAGTCCTTCACGTTCTTCACGCTGGCGGGCACCATGGGGCCCACGGCCAAGCCGTGGTGCATGATGGCTGCGATCGACACAGGCGCGAAGTCCTTGTCGGTGTAGTTCATCTTGCTGTAGATGTGCGGGTAGTTGGCCAGGGCCGACACTTGCGCCACGGCCAGCACCGAGCCGTCTGCGGGCGCAGCTTTGAGCGTCTCCAGCGCAATGCGGCCGCCCGCGCCGGGCTTGTTTTCCACCACGCCAGGGTTCTTGCTGAACGCGCTGCCAGCCCACTTCTCGGCCACGCGGCGGGCCACGGTGTCGCCCGAGCTGCCGGCGGGGAAGCCGAAGTACACCTTCACCTGGTCCACCTGGGCATGGGCGGCAAAGGGGTGGAAGGCGCCCAGCGCGGCGCTGGCGCCAAGGGCCTGAACGAATTGACGGCGGGTGGTGGTCATGCTGATGTCTCCTGGTGTGTGTCTGACGGAAATCTCGGGGGTCAAGCTGGAGCGCTTTCGCGCCCTCTTGTTATTTACTGATGTGTGGCGCTGATCGTTTACCGGGGCGCCATGCGCAGGGCGCCATCCAGGCGAATGACTTCGCCGTTCAGGTGGCCGTTGGTCACGATATGGCAAGCCAGCTCGGCAAACTCTTCGGGTTTGCCCAGGCGTGGCGGGAAGGGGATGCTGGTCGCCAGCGACTGCTGCACGGCCTCGGGCAGCTCTTTCATCAGCGGCGTGGCAAACAGGCCGGGCGCCACGGTGCACACGCGGATGGCGTGCTGCGCCAGGTCGCGCGCCATGGGCAGTGTCATGCCGGCCAGACCCGCCTTGGAGGCGCTGTAGGCCTGCTGGCCCACCTGGCCATCAAAGGCGGCGACGGAGGCGGTGAACATCATCACGCCGCGCTCGCCGTTGTCCAGCACGGGCAGCTTGCTGCAGGCGGCGGCAAACAGGCGGCTCACGTTGTAGCTGCCGATGAGGTTGATGTTGATCACGCGCACGAAGTCTTCCAGCGGCGCGGCGCTGCCGTCGCGCTGCACCACGCGCTTGGCGCTGCCAATGCCGGCCACGTTCATGAGGATGCGGGCGGGGCCATGGGCGGCGGCGGCCTTCTCCAGCGCGGCGGTCACGCTGGCGGCGTCGGTGATGTCGCAGGGGCACGCTACGCCGCCAATGTCTGCGGCGACCTTTTCGGCCAGCTCGGCATTGCGGTCGAGCACGGCCACTTTGGCGCCCAGGCGGGCCAGTTCGCGTGCGGTGGCCTCGCCGAGGCCCGATGCGCCGCCGGTCACGAGGGCGGCTTGTCCTTGAATCTGCATGGTGGGTCTGTCCTGTTCGGGGTGGGGTTCAGGCGCCGGGCTTGAGGATGCCCGGTGCCGTGTCGTCGTGCAAGGCCGTGACGAGTGCATCGCGGTGCTTGAGCACGGCACGCTGGTTGACGGAGCCCTTGTCGGTGATCTCGCCCTTGTCGATGGATGGCGGCTCGGCCATCAACAGCGCGCGGGCCACGCGGCTGGCGCTGCCGGTGGCTTCGCGGGCCAGCCCGTCCAGCACCGCCTCGATGCGCTGGCGCACGGCGGGGTGGGCCACCACGTCGGCCCAGGGGGCGTCCGGGCCCAGGCCAGCGACTTCGCGGCAGGCGGGGGAGGGGAACAGCAGGGCGCCGACTTCCTTCATGTTCAGGCCGGTGAGCACCACGTCCTGGATGTAGGGTGCGCCCGCCACGATGATCTTGGCGCGCATGGGGCCCACGCTCACGAAGGTGCCGGTAGAGAGCTTGAAGTCCTCGGCAATGCGGCCGTCAAACGCCAGGCCCCGGTGGATGTTGTTCTCGTCGATCCACTTCACGGCGTCGCCGGTGCACAGGTAGCCTTCGTCGTCAAACGCGTCGCGCGTGGCGGCGTCGGAGCGCCAGTAGCCGGGCGTGACGTTGGGGCCGCGATAGCGCACCTCGGTCTTGCCGTCCACCTCCACCAGCTTGAGCACCATGCCGGGCACGGGCGCGCCGATGTGGCCGGAGCGCACGTCGGGGCTGTTGCAGAACATGGCCGAGGGGGCGGATTCCGTCATGCCCAGACCCGTGCACATCACGATGCGCTCGCCAATGGCGGCTTCCTGCGTGGCGTGCAGGCTGTCCCACACGGGCTGGGCCAGGCCGGCGCCCGAGTAAAAGAACAGGCGCACGCGCGACAGCAGGTTGCTGCGCAACTGGGCATCGGTCTTCATGGCCTCGGCAATCATTTCAAAGCCGGTGGGCACATTGAAGTACACCGTGGGTGCGATCTCGCGCAGGTTGCGCAGGGTCTCGCCAATCAGTGCGGCCGTCGGCTTGCCGTCGTCGATGTACAGCGTGCCGCCATGCATCATCGTGAGGCCGAAGTTGTGGTTGCTGCCGAAGGTGTGGTTCCACGGCAGCCAGTCCACCAACACGGGCGGGGCCTCGGCCAGCACCGGCAGCGACAGCGAGATCTGCTGCAGGTTGGCGCACCACATGCGCTGGGTGTTGATGACCGGCTTGGGCATCTTGGTGGAGCCGCTGGTGAACAGGAACTTCACGATGGTGCCGGGGCCGGTGGAGTGCATGGCCGCGTCCACCGCCGGGGTGGCGGTGGTGTGGCGCAGGCTCTGGAAGGTGCCCACCTTGCGGCCCTCCAGCGCGCCCTGGGCCAGGATCACTTCGACATCGGCCGCCACGGTGGCTGCGATGGCCTTGCCGTAGCGTGCGCCGTCGGCGGCAAACACCAGGCCGGGGGTGAGGGTGTCGATGACGTGGCGCAGCTTGTCGTAGTCCTGGCTCACGGTGGCGTAGGCGGGCGACACGGGGCAGTAGGGCACACCGGCGTAAATGCAGCCCAGCGCCAGCAGTGCGTGTTCGACGGTGTTCTCGCTCAGCACCACCACCGGGCGCTCTGCGTTCAGGCCCCGGTCCAGCAGGGCCTGGCCGATGCTGCGCGCGGCGTCGAGCGCCTGGGCGTAGCTCACATGCTGCCAGTCACCCGTCTTGCCGCCGGGCAGCTGTTCGCGGCGTGCCAGAAAGCTGTGGTCGGGCGTGGTCTCTGCCCAGTGCACCAGGTAGTCCGTCACCCGGCGGGCAAAGGCGCCCAGGGGCAGGTCTGCCTGCAGGTAACGCACGCCCGGTGCACCGTCACGCAGGCTGACGCGGGTCACGCCGAAGGTCACGGGGCGGTAGCGGGCCGGGGCGAGGGGGGTGGAGAGGTCGCTCATAGGGGTTCCAGCAGGGGCAAGGGGTGACTGGGGGCGGGCTCAGTCCTTGCGGACCTTGGCGGCGCGGCCTTCCAGGAAGTCGGCGAGGCGGGACTTGGCTTCAGGGGCGCTCTGGGCGATGGCGGCCATCATGGCTTCGGTGAAGAAGCCCTGGTCGGCGGGCTGCTCGGCAATGCGGGGCAGGGCATGCATCAGCGCGTAGTTGGTCAGCGGCGCGTTCTGCGCCACGCGCACGGCCAGCTCGAAGGCCTTGTCAAAGGCCTGGCCTTCGGGCACGAGGTACTGGGCAAAGCCGACCTTCTCTCCGTCCTGCGCGTTGTAGACGCGGCCGGTGAGCATCATGTCCGTCATGCGCGCAGCGCCGATGAGCTTGGGGATGCGCACCGCGCCGCCGCCGCCCACGAAGATGCCGCGCGAGCCCTCGGGCAGCGCGTAGAAGGTGGATTCGTCGGCCACGCGGATATGGCAGGCGCTGGCCAGCTCCAGCCCGCCGCCCACCACGGCGCCATGCAGCGCAGCGATCACCGGCACGGGGCCGTACTGCACACGCTCCAGCGCGGCATGCCACATGCGCGAGTGGTGCAGGCCCTGGCCGGCGTCGCGCTCTTTGAGCTCCGACAGGTCCAGCCCGGCGCAGAAATGGGGGCCGTCGCCATCGATGACGGCTGCGCGCACGGTGCTGGGCATTTTCTCGAACAGGTCGCGCAGCGCGAGGATCAGGCCGTCGTTCAGCGCGTTGCGCTTGGCCGCACGGGTCAGGCGGATCACGGCCACTTCCTGGTGGTCGCCGCGCAGCTCGAAATGGATGTCTGGATGGGTCATAGAGGCTTTCGTGTTGGTTGAATTGTGGTTATAGTTCATAACCAATTCAAGCAAGCCAAGCCCGTTTTTTATTGGTGTTTACCCTTGATCTGCGTCACGCGCCGTGGCGCATGCTGGGGGTTTGACGCTGCACCGGCGGGCGCCAACCCAGGAGACACGCATGGACCACGCCAATCTGATCGCCATCGACATCCACACCCACGCCGAGGTGAGCTGCTGGAACCCGTTTGACAACTACGGCGAGGAGTACGACCGCGCCGCCGACAAGTACTTCAAGAACGGCCGCCGCCCCACCATTGCCGAGACGGTGGCCTACTACCGCGAGCAGAAGATTGGCCTGGTGATGTTCACCGTGGACGCCGAGTCCAAGATGGGCCGCCGCCGCATCCCCAACGAAGAGATCGCCGAGGCCGCCAAGGCCAACAGCGACATGATGACGGCCTTCGCCAGCATCGACCCCCACAAGGGCAAGATGGGCGCGCGCGAGGCCCGCCGCCTGATCGAGGAGTTCGGCATCAAGGGTTTCAAGTTCCACCCCACGGTGCAGGCCTACCACCCCTACGACAAGATGGCCTGGCCTATCTATGAGGTGATCGCCGAATACGGCATGCCCGCCATCTTTCACACCGGTCACAGCGGCATCGGCAGCGGCATGCGCTGCGGTGGCGGCCTGCGGCTGGAGTACAGCAACCCCATGCACCTGGACGACGTGGCCATCGACTTCCCTGACATGCAGATCGTGATGGCCCACCCCAGCTTTCCATGGCAGGACGAGGCGCTGTCGGTCGCCACGCACAAGCCCAATGTCTGGATCGACCTGTCGGGCTGGAGTCCCAAGTATTTCCCCAAGCAGCTGGTGCAGTACGCCAACACGCTGCTCAAGGACCGCGTGCTGTTCGGCAGCGACTACCCGCTGATCACCCCCGAGCGCTGGATGAAGGACTTCCAGGAAGCGGGCTTCAAGCCCGAGGTGATGCCCGGCATCCTGAAGGGCAATGCGGTGCGCTTGCTGGGGCTGGACAAGGGCCCGGCAGCGCCGGCCGCCTGATACGCACCCAGGCCTCTTGTGGCCGGCTGAGCGGCCGCTGGATCAGTCGTAGACTTTTTGCAGCAGCCGGATCAGCGTCTTGCGCTCGGCCGCCGTCAGGCGGTTGGTGGCGTCTTCTTCCAGTTGCGCAGCCGTCTGCTCGGCCTGCGCCGTCAGTTCCACCCCGGCGGGCGTCAGGTGCACGCCCATGGCGCGCCCATCGCTCGGGTGTGGGCGCCGCTCGATCAGGCCGCGCCGTTCCAGCGCGGCAATCAAGCCCACCATGTTGGGCGGCAGCACGCTGAGCGTGGCGCACAGCTGGCGCGAGGTGATGCCCGGGTTGTGCGCCACCAGCGACAGCACCGAGAAATCCACCACCTTCAGGTCGTACACGGCCATGCGTTCCATGAACACGGCAATGATGGACAGCGCCGCGCGCCGCGTGTTGTAGCCCACCAGCGTGCGCAAAAAGCCGGTGTCCACGGGCTCGTTGGCGGGGGCTGCGGTGTCTGTGGGGGCGGGGACCGACGGGGATTTCTTGGGGGAGCGGACGCTGGACATGGGGGGAGATTGTGCCGGGCGCCCGGGCCCCTGCGGCCGGTGCGCAGCGCCCGCTGGGTGCTGCGCACCCTCTTTTTGATCAAAATCAGCCGCAGGCGCTAGTGATACATGCGCCAGGTGCTATCAATTTGATATCTGTCTCCGTCAAGGTGCTGATGTGCCTCAAGGGCCGCCAGCGCTACTCACACCGGGCTGCGCAGTACGCGGCGGTATTGCACGGCCTCGGCGACATGGCTGACCTCGGTGGTGGGCGCGCCCGCCAGGTCGGCGATGGTGCGCGCCACCTTCAGCGCCCGGTGCGTGCTGCGGGCCGACCAGCCCAGGCGCGCGGCAGCGGTGTTGAGGAACTTGGCGGCCGCATCGTCCAGGTGCAGGTGGGCGTCGATGGCCTGCCCCTGCAGCGCCTGGTTGGTGCTGCCCTGGCGCGCCAGCGCCAGGGCGCGGGCCTGCTCCACCCGGGCGCGGATGCTGGCGGTGGACTCGCCCGCAGCCGCCTGCACCAGCTGCTCGGCGGGCAGGGCGGGCACCTCTACATGCAGGTCGATGCGGTCCAGCAGCGGGCCGCTGAGCTTGGCCTGGTAGCGGTGCACCTGGTCGGGCGTGCAGCGGCAGGCGCGCTGCGTGGAGCCCAGAAAGCCGCAGGGGCACGGATTCATCGCCGCGATCATCTGGAACCGGGCCGGAAACTCCGCGCGTTGCGCTGCCCGAGCGATGGTGATGTGGCCGGTCTCCAGCGGCTCGCGCAGAGCCTCCAGCGCAGCGCGGGGGAATTCCGGGAGTTCATCGAGGAAGAGCACGCCCTGGTGGGCCAGCGAGATCTCGCCCGGCCGGGGTGGCGAGCCACCGCCCACCAGCGCCACCGCGCTGGCCGTGTGGTGGGGCTGGCCGGTGGGGCGCACGCCGAAAGCCTCGGGCCGAAAGCGCCCTGCCAGACTGGCAATGGCGGCGCTCTCCAGCGCCTCTTCCACGGTCATTGCGGGCAGCAGCCCGGCAAAACGCTGCGCCAGCATCGACTTGCCCGAGCCGGGTGGCCCGGCCATCAGCACGCTGTGGCCGCCAGCCGCTGCAATCTCCAGCGCGCGCTTGGCACCCGCCTGGCCCTTCACGTCGGCCATGTCGGGCCCGGTAGTGCTGGCGGTGAGCGCGGTGGCCTGCAGGCGGGTCCAGCCGTTGTTGGCCACATCGGCATCGCCACCGGCCGTGCTGCCGGGTGGCAGGAACGCCCGCACCACATCGAGCAGGTGCCGCGCACGCACCACGCGCGCGGCGGGCACCAGGGCGGCCTCTTCGGCGCTGCCGGGCGGCAGCACCAGCTGTGCGTCAATCTGCTGGGTCTGCAGGGCCAGGCTGGTGGCCAGCGCGCCGCGCACGGGGCGCAGCTCGCCGGACAGCGACAGCTCGCCTGCAAACTCGTAGCCTGCCAGTCGGCTGGCGTCCACCTGACCGCTGGCGGCGAGGATGCCCAGCGCAATCGGCAGATCGAAGCGGCCCGAATCCTTCGGAAGGTCGGCGGGGGCAAGGTTGACGGTGATGCGCTTGTTCGACGGGAACTCCAACCCCGCGTTCTGCAGCGCGGAGCGCACGCGCTCGCGGGCTTCTTTCACCTCCACCTCGGCCAGCCCGACCAGCGTGAAGCTGGGCAAACCGTTGGCCAGATGCACTTCGACGGTGACTGCAGGCGCCTGCAGCCCCAGAAGGGCGCGGCTTTGCACCAAAGCAAGACTCATGAAGCGATTTCTCCCCAGATGGGTGCGTTTTGTGGTTTTTTAGCGCGGCCTGTTGGGTGTCTGCACCAGTTGGGTGCAACATGCCGGACGCGGTCACCGCCACTGTACTGGGGATTGTTGTAACGCAACGCAACCGTGCAGCGCGCCGTGCACCTTGGTGTGGCACGGTCCGTGCTTAAAGCGCTTGTCCCTACTTTGTCCAACCGGAGGAAACATGACCCGCGCCATCATCAAGACCCTGGGCGTTGCCCTTGTTGCAACCCTTCCCATGCTGGCCAGCGCCCAGCTCACCGCCAACGTCAGCCTGACCACGAACTACAAGTTCCGTGGCCAGGACCAGGACACGTCCAAGGTCAAGGCCGTCAAGCCCGCACTGCAAGGCGGCTTTGACTACACCTTCGGCGAAACCGGCTTCTACGTGGGCAACTGGAACTCCAGCGTCAACTGGCTGTCCGGCAACTCGCTCGAATCCGACATCTACGGCGGCTACAAGTTCAAGGCCGGTGACGTGGACCTGGACGTGGGCCTGCTGACCTACATCTACCCCGGCAACAGCGCGGGCAACACCACCGAAGTCTATGGCGCTGCCACCTTCGGCCCCGTGACGGCCAAGTACTCGCACACCCTGTCCAAGGACTACTTTGCCTACGCAGGTCCCGGCATGAAGGGCCGCAACACCGGCTACCTGAACCTGGCGTTTGCCCAGGAAGTGGCCCCCAGCACCACGCTGAAGGCGTCGGTCGGCTTCACCCGCTTTGGTGGTGACATCACGGCCCCCAACTTCATGGACTACAGCCTGGGCGGTTCGTACGACTTCGGCGGCGGCGTGTCCCTCGGCGCTGCCGTGGTTGGTGCCACCAAGAAGGCCTTCTACGGCCCGGTCAACAAGTCGCGCGTGATCGTCACGCTCACCAAAACCCTGTAAGTCTCAATGGGCGCCGGTGGCGCCCATTCCGGAGGAACTGAAAATGAAAATGGTGACAGCCATCATCAAGCCCTTCAAGCTCGACGAAGTGCGCGAAGCGCTCTCCGACATCGGCGTGCAAGGCATCACGGTGACCGAAGTCAAGGGCTTTGGTCGCCAAAAGGGCCACACCGAGCTGTACCGCGGTGCAGAGTACGTGGTGGACTTTCTTCCCAAGGTCAAGATCGAGGCCGCCGTGGCCGACGACTTGGTGGACCGCGTGATCGAGTCCATCGAGACCGCAGCGCGCACCGGCAAGATCGGTGACGGCAAGATTTTCGTGACCCACCTGGAGCAGGTGGTGCGCATCCGCACTGGCGAAACCGGCAAGGAAGCCCTGTAAGGGCGAGGCCGCATCCCATCCAAGAAGAGAAACGCCATGAAAAAACTGCTTGCTTCCTTCATTCTGGGGCTGAGTCTGCTATCCGGCGGATCGGCTGTCCTCGCCCAGGCGCCCGCCACGGCAGAGGCCTCGGCACCCGCTGCGGCTGCACCAGCGGCTGAAGCCCCTGCTGCCCCTGCCGCAGCGGCTGCACCGGCTGCTGCTGCCGCCGCTGCGCCTGCAGCGCCCGCCGCAGAAGCGCCTGCTCCTGTTCCCAACAAGGGTGACACCGCGTGGATGATGACCTCCACCATCCTCGTGATCCTGATGGTCCTGCCCGGCCTGGCGCTGTTCTATGGCGGCCTGGTGCGCAGCAAGAACATGCTGTCCGTGCTGATGCAGGTGATGGTCACGTTCTCGCTGATCGTGGTGCTGTGGTTCATCTACGGCTACAGCTTGGCCTTCACCGAAGGCGGTGCCTTCATCGGTGGTTTCGACCGGCTGTTCATGAAGGGCATCTGGGACAACGCCGCAGGCACGTTTGCCAACGCTGCCACGTTCAGCAAGGGTGTCGTGATTCCGGAAGTGGTGTTTGCCGCCTTCCAGGCCACGTTCGCCGGCATCACCTGTGCCCTGATCGTCGGTGCGTTCGCAGAGCGCATCAAGTTCAGCGCCGTCATGCTGTTCATGGTCCTGTGGTTCACGTTCAGCTACCTGCCGATCGCCCACATGGTGTGGTTCTGGATGGGTCCTGATGCCTACGCCTCCAAGGAAGTGGCCGACGCCATGACCAGCAAGGCCGGCCAGATCTGGCAGTGGGGTGCTCTGGACTTCGCTGGCGGTACTGTGGTGCACATCAACGCCGCTGTGGCGGGCCTGGTGGGTGCGTTCATGGTGGGCAAGCGCATTGGTTACGGCAAGGAAGCCATGGCGCCTCACAGCCTGACGCTGACCATGGTCGGTGCCTCGCTGCTGTGGGTGGGCTGGTTCGGCTTCAACGCCGGCTCTGCCCTGGAGGCCAACGGTTTTGCAGCCCTGGCCTTCATCAACACGCTGGTGGCTACCGCTGCTGCCGTGCTGGCATGGTGCATGGGTGAAGCGCTGATGCGCGGCAAGGCTTCGATGCTGGGTGCAGCGTCCGGTGCTGTGGCGGGCCTGGTGGCCATCACGCCCGCTGCCGGCAACGTCGGTATCGGCGGTGCGCTGGTCATCGGTCTGGTGGGTGGTTTTGCCTGCCTGTGGGGTGTCAACGGCCTCAAGAAGCTGCTGGGTGCAGACGACTCGCTCGATGTGTTCGGCGTGCACGGCATCGGCGGTATCGTGGGTGCGCTGCTGACCGGCGTGTTCAACTCCCCCAGCCTGGGTGGCCCCGGCTTCGTGGCGGACTGGGTGACGGCGACCGGCGTGACGGCTGCTGACTACTCCATCGCTGCCCAGGTGTGGACACAGGCCAAGGCCGTGCTGCTGACCATCGTGTGGTCGGGCGTGGTGTCCTTCGTGGCCTACAAGGTGGTTGACCTGACGGTGGGCCTGCGTGTCTCGGAAGAAGACGAACGCGAAGGTCTGGACATCACCTCGCACGGCGAGACGGCGTACAACCGCTGATCGCTCTGCGCCCTACGCGCTGCGGTGTCTGGTGGCACCGTGGCGTCGCAATAAGAACAAGCGAGTTACTCCTCTGGTTACTTCAGCCCGCCGACCACCGGCGGGCTTTTTTCGTACCGGTGGGTGACGCGTGTGGGACTGGCGCGCCAGGGGGCCAAAGGCCCCATGGCATCCGCCAGTCCTTTGCACGTCCGCTGTTCAAAAAATTCACGCCCCCTGCATGCCGTGCGGCGGACCGCTGCCGCTACGATGCACGGATGGACTTTTCCCTCGCCCCGATCACTGAGCGCGTGCGCGCTGCCGCCGCCGACCAGACCCCGTTGCGCATCCGTGGCGGGGGCACCAAGGACTTCCATGGCCTGGCGCTGCACGGCGAGGTGCTGGACACCCGGGTGCTGCGTGGCATCGTGAGCTACGAGCCCAGCGAGCTGGTCGTCACCGTGCGGGCCGGCACCCCGCTGGCCGAGCTGGAGGCCGCGCTCGCCGAGCAGGGCCAGTGCCTGCCTTTTGAACCCCCGCATTTCGCCAAGCCCCTTTCGGGTGCTGCCACCGTGGGCGGCATGGTGGCGGCCGGCCTGTCGGGCCCGGCGCGCGCCAGCGTGGGGGCGGTGCGTGACTATCTGTTGGGCGTGACCCTGCTCAACGGCAAGGCCGAGTTGCTGACCTTTGGCGGCCAGGTCATGAAGAACGTGGCGGGCTATGACGTGGCGCGCCTCATGGCCGGTGCCTGGGGCACGCTGGGGCTGCTGACCGAAGTAAGCCTCAAGGTGCTGCCCGTGGCCCCCGGCGAGGCCACGCTCCGGTTCGAGGGCATCAACCAGGCCGATGCGTTGCGCAAGCTGCACGCCTGGGGCGGGCAGCCGCTACCCCTCAACGCCAGCTGTTGGGTGCAGGACGAAGGCGCAGGCACCCTGTATGTGCGCCTGCGCGGCGCCGTGGCGGCGGTGGAGGCCGCGTGCAAAACCATGGGTGGCACGCGCATGGACAACGCCACCGTGGCCGCTGACTGGACCGCCTGCCGCGAGCAGACCCTGCCGTGGTTCGCCGACCGGGTCACGCGCCCCGACCACGCCCTGTGGCGCCTGTCGGTGCCCGCCACCGCGCCGGTGCTGGCTTTGCCCGGCGGCGTGCAGCCCCTGGTGGAATGGCATGGGGCGTTGCGCTGGGTGCAGGCCCCCGAGTCCACCGGAGACGCGCTGCGCGAAGCCGCCCGGGCGGTGGGTGGGAGTGCTTCTCTTTTTGTAGCTGCCGAGGCAAATAAATCCGGCGCCAGCGGTGCTTTTGACTTGCAATCCAAGGCGCTGGAGCAAATCCACGCCCGCCTCAAGCACAGCTTTGACCCTGCCGGCATCTTCAACCCCGGCCGCATGGCGCGGGCCTGGTAGGCAAGGCACCCCCCCTCACAGCCACCACCGCCACCCTGGCCATGCGACGCCTTTTTCATCTCACCGGACACCACCGCACGGTTGCGAGCAACCAGGTGCTGGGCCTGCTGTTGGCGTTCAACGCCGGGGCGGTGAATGCCGGGGGGTTTCTGGTGGTGCACCTCTACACCTCGCACATGACGGGTTTCCTGTCGTCGCTGGCCGACAACCTGGTGCTGGGGCAGATGAAGCTGGTGCTGGGCGCCGTGGGCGCGCTCTGGGCCTTCATGTCGGGGGCGGGCACCACGGCCATCATGGTCAACTGGGCGCGCCAGCGCAGGCTGCGCAGCACCTACGCGCTGCCGCTGCTGCTGGAGTCCGTGCTCATGCTGCTGTTTGGCCTGGTGGGCGCCATCACCCTCAGCTGGCCCACGCCTTTTGCGGTGCCACTCACGGTGCTGCTGCTGTCCTTCATCATGGGCCTGCAGAACGCCACAGTGACCAAGATGTCCTCGTCCCAGATCCGCACCACCCACATGACAGGCGTGGTGACCGACCTGGGCATCGAGATGGGCAAGATGCTCTACTGGAACCGCACAGGCACCGCGCCCGAATCGCAGGTGCGTGCCAACCAGGCCCGGCTGCGGCTGTTTGCCGGGCTGGTGGGCATGTTTCTGGTGGGCGGTATTGCGGGGGCCGCGGGCTTCAAGCACGTGGGCTTTGTGTTTGTGGTGCCGCTGGCGCTGGTGCTGCTGGCCCTGTCGCTGCCACCGCTGTGGGCCGACCGCGCCAGGCTGCGCCGCCCCTTGCGCAAGCCCTCGGCGCCCGCCGCGCCGGGCGACCCCAGCCTGGCCCCGCCAGCGGACCCCCCGGCCGCGCGCTGACCAACCACCGCCGAAATTTTTGTCTCTTCGCCCAGGCTGCACCCCATGCAAACCCAGCTCTCCCCCGAATACCGCGCCCGCGCCGATGGCCTGGAGGCCGAATCCATCCTGCGCAAATGTGTGCACTGCGGCTTTTGCACCGCCACCTGCCCCACCTACCAGCTGCTGGGCGACGAGCTGGACGGCCCGCGCGGCCGCATCTACCTTATCAAGCAGGTGCTCGAAGGCGCCGAGCCCACGCGCAAGACCCAGATGCACCTAGATCGGTGCCTCACCTGCCGCAACTGCGAAAGCACCTGCCCGAGTGGCGTGCAATACGGCCACCTGGTGGACATCGGTCGCAAGATCGTCGATGAAAAAGTGCCCCGCCCCGTGGGCGAAAAAGCCCTGCGTTGGGCGCTGAAGGAGGGCCTGCCTTCGCCGCTGTTCGCCCCTGCCATGAAGGCAGGGCAAATGGTGCGCGGCCTGCTGCCCGAGGCGCTGAAGGCCAAGGTGCCCGCACCGCAGGACGCCGGCGCCTGGCCCACGCGTGAACATGCGCGCAAGGTGCTCATGCTGGCGGGCTGCGTGCAACCGGCCATGATGCCGAACATCAACACGGCCACCGCCCGCGTGCTCGACGCGGTGGGCATCCAGACCGTGATCGCATCCAAGGCGGGCTGCTGCGGCGCCGTCAAATTCCACCTCAACGACCAGGCTGGCGGCATGGCAGAGATGCGCGCCAACATCGACGCATGGTGGCCGCTGGTGGCCGCAGGTGGGGTCGAGGCCATCGTCATGAACGCCTCGGGCTGCGGCGTCACCGTCAAGGAATACGGTCACATCCTGAAGGACGACCCACAGTACGCGACCAAGGCCGAACGCATCAGCAGCCTCACGCGCGACCTGTCGGAGCTGCTGCCCGCCCTGCTGCCCGAGCTGGCCACCAAGCTGCAGGGCAGGGTCAACCAGCCGGACACCCTGTACGCCTACCACCCTCCTTGCACGCTCCAGCACGGCCAGAAGCTGCGCGGCGGGGTGGAGGCGCACCTGAACCAGCTGGGCTTCAAGCTGCGCACCGCGCGCAACGATGCCCACCTGTGCTGTGGCTCGGCGGGCACCTATTCGGTGCTCAACCCCGACCTGTCCTACCAGCTGCGCGACCGCAAGCTCGGTGTGCTGGGCGAGGCCTTCGGCAACCAGCCGCCCGACATGATCCTGTCGGCCAACATCGGCTGCATCACCCATCTGCAAAGCGGCACGGGGACGCCTGTGCGGCACTGGGTGGAGGTGCTGGACGAGGCGCTGCGCACAGGTTGAGGGCGCGTTGGGCGAGATGCCGAACCCTCCCGGCGTGCGCCGGAATCCGGCCCATTTGGTGCCTGTAGCCCCGAGGCTGGCATGATCGAGGGTTTTGTCGCCTCTCATTTGCCCCCGAACTGCACCGCCATGACCGACTCCGTGTCCGCACAAGAACAACCCCAAACCGCACCCGTCGCGCCCGTAGCGCCTGCCGCTCCCCAGGCAGCGCCTGTGCCGACCGAGGCTGCTGCGGTCGCCGTGGCGGCCTCTGAACCTGCTGCGTTGGCCGAAGCCGGCGCGCCCCAGCGGCGCCAGGACGGCTCGCGCCGGGGTGGCCGCAACCGCCGCAAACCCGAAGGGCGCCAGGCGCCGCAGGGCCGTGCAAGCGCCGACGGTGCGGCAGACGCTGCAGCGCCCGCAGGTGGCCCGGGCGCAGGCACGCGCGCGCCGCAGCGCGTGCACCCCGCGCTGGAGCAGCTGGCAGGGCTCTACCCCCACCTGTTTGGCGCCGTGTTCCGTCCGCTCAAGCGCGGCATCTTCCAGGACATCCTGGCGGCCCACCCCGAGCTGTTCGAGCGCGAGGCGCTCAAGGTGGCGCTGGGCCTGCACACCCGCTCCACGCGCTATCTGCAAAGCGTGGCGGCAGGCGATAAGCGCCACGACCTGCAGGGCCAGCCTGTGGAAGACATGGCCCCCGAGCATGTGCACCATGCGCTGCTGGAGGTCTACCGCCGCAAGAAGGCGCGCGCCACCGAAGACCTGCTGCCCAAGCTGCGCAACCGCATGATGGCTGCGTTCGAGGCCTCGGGCCTCACGCGCGAGGCATATACCCAACTGGTGTTGAGCCGCGACGAAGCCGCCAACGCCATCCTCGAAGAAGCCTTTGCCGAATGGTCGGCCCGCAACGCCAAGGATGAAGCCTTGCTGCGCGCCTTTGAGGCCAGCGGCCAGACCCTGGACGCCTTTGCCGATATGTACGGCATGGTGCCCCGCACGGTGGGGCAGCAGCTGGAGCGCGCCCGCCGGCGGGCGGCTGCCGCGGCTTCTGCAGCGGCTGCGGTATCTGCTGCTCCCGCCGCAGAGCCTGGCGACTCCGCCGCCGCAGCCTGACCGGCCCGTGCTGAGCGGGGGGCGGCACAACGCTCCCTCTGCCCGCCCTGGTCATGGCGTGCTGGCAGCGGCTTCCGTCGTCTTCTCGTCGGCCGAGATGGGGCCTTGCGGCGTGGCTCCGTCTGCGTCGGCGCGTGTCACGGCTTGTTGCAATGCTGCAGACAGGCTACTGACACCATGTTGTCAGCAGCCGGGCTGCACCATGCCTGGCCCGACACAGAGAGGAGCTTGACCATGACACCAACCCCCACCATGACCCCGGTTGCCGCGTTTCATGTCACTGGACTGACGGTACGCACCCGCAACCGCGACGAGATGGACCCCGCCACCGCCCGCATTGGAGGTCTCTGGGACCGCTTTTTCAGCCAGAGCTGGGAGCGCAACCTGCCCGGCCGTGGTGAGGATGGCCGCATCTTCGGCGTCTACAGCGACTACGAATCCGACGAACACGGCGCCTTTGATGTCACTGCTGGCGTGGCTGTGCCACCGCCCGTCACCTCGGTGCCAGGGGCTGTGCAGATCGCGGTGCAGGCGGGCGACTATCTGGTGTTCCACGGCCACGGCACAATGCCGCAGATGGTGATCGATGCCTGGGGCGAGGTCTGGCGCTACTTTGCGGCCCACCCGCAAGTGCCACGGCGCTTTGGCACCGATTTCGAGCTGTATGAAGGCCCGGACCGCGTGGCCATCCATATCGGCATCGCCCCCAGTGCGCCCCGCACGTGACCTGAACGAACCAGGAGCCTCCATGAACACATCTTCTGCCGCCCTGACGTTCTACACCCACCCCATGTCCCGAGGCCGTACCGCGCGCTGGATGCTGGAAGAGTGTGGTGTGCCCTACGACACCGTGCTGCTTGAATACGGCACCACCATGAAGGCTCCCGACTACCTGGCCATCAACCCCATGGGCAAGGTGCCTGCACTGCGGCATGGGCAGGTGGTGGTCACCGAGGTGGCGGCCATCTGCGCCTATCTGGCCGACCTGTTCCCCGACAAATCGTTAGCCCCCCCTGTGGGCACGCCTGCACGCGCTGCGTACTACCGCTGGCTGTTCTTTTGCGCCGGCCCGCTGGAGAGCGCCGCCACCGCCAAGGCGCTGAACCTGCTGGCACCCGCCGAACGGGCGGCCATGGTGGGCTACGGCAGCTACGCCGATGTGATGAACACCCTGGAGCAAGCCGTGAGCCAGGGCCCGCATCTGTGCGGCGACCACTTCACGGCCGTCGACCTGTATGTGGGCGCGCACCTGATCTGGGGGATGCAGTTCGGCACCATCGAACGCCGCCCCGCGTTCGAGCAGTTTGTGCAACCGTTCAGGCAGCGCCCCGCGTTTGTGCGCGCCTCCCAGATCGACGACGCGCTGGCGCAGCAGAGCAAAGGCCATGGCTGAGTTCTGCGTCCTGAAACTGCCCATCTGGTCGGCTGCAGCTCGCCCCGGGGGGCACGTTCATGCGCCGCGCTGACCGCCTGTTCCAGATCGTCCAGCTCATCCGGGGGCGGCGCCTGTCCACCGCCGCCTTCCTGGCCGAGCGGCTTGAAGTCTCGGCCCGCACCATCTACCGCGACGTGGCGGACCTCCAGCACCAGGGCGTGCCCATTGAGGGCGAAGCCGGTGTGGGCTACCGCCTGGGCGCGGGCTTCGATCTGCCGCCGCTGATGTTCAGCCAGGGTGAAGCCAATGCGCTGGTAGCTGCCGCCCGTCTGGCCCAAACCTGGTTGGATGCCGGGCTGGCCCGAGAGGTGGAAGGCGCCCTGGGCAAGATCCTGTCCGTGCTGCCCCCCGCCGCGCGCGTGGCGGCCGAGGCCCAGGCCCTGTATGCCCCGCCCGTCGGCCTGGACCCGCGCGCCCAGGCCACCCTGCAGGCCCTGCGCGAGGCAGTGCATAGCCGCCACGTGGTGCAGGTGGACTACGCTGACGTCAACGGCCGCCCCAGCCTGCGCCGCCTGCGCCCGCTGGGCTGCTTTTACTGGGGCAAGGTCTGGACGCTGTCGGCCTGGTGCGAGCTGCGCAATGACTTCCGGGGTTTTCGCATCGACCGCATTTCTTCCATCACCGTGCTGGACGAGCAGTTCCGGCAGGAGCCCGGCAAGACCTTGGCGGACTTGCTGCGCAAGGTGGAGGGGGAGATGGAGGGGCGAGCGGTGGAGGGGGCGGCTGCGCCGGGGCCGCGCTAAATTTCTGAGGGAGTGATGAAGTGGCGGAAGACAGGGCTGGACTCACTGCGGATCTTCGCGGTCTCAATGCGCCAACCGCAGCTACCTGAATGCACCAGCTTCCGGACAGGTTTGTTTTGGAGTCCTCATCACCCAGCAACTTGCACTACGCCAACGTCGTTCTGGCATGTTTGTGGTCATCTGTCCAGTTCGGTTACTGAGGTGACTGAAGTCCCCGCAAATCCAGCTTCCCAGAACCCTCCTGTTGAACACTCTCATGCGTGAAGCCGCGCCCCAAGGCCATCGAGTACGCATGTCGGTCGGTCGACATGTCTTACAAATGAATTCGATTAAAGCGACTCAAACAGACTGCTTTAGTCCTTTGGATTGGATATTGGGCTGACCGTACGGCCACCAACCCCACCTACGGCGCTGTCCCCTTTGCATTGAAAGGCAAGAGAAGTCCGCGCGACGAGTGCTCTGCTCACGCGCAATCACCAGCCTGTGTCAGCGCCCCTGCGATGCCCCTTGAAGAAGCTGGTCTGGGTTAGGTGTCCATCCGCCGCAGCATCAGCAAACCGGCGATCGCCAGCAAGCACGCGAGGAGAGCCAGCTTAGTGGCACCGACTGTGGGAACCGCCGCAACCGGTGATGCTGCTGGGCCGCCCTGGTCCACGATGTCTGTCGTCGCGTCCCAGTCATCATCGCCCAGCGCATTGTCTGCGAGCGTCAGCGTGTAGACCGCGCTGGCGGGGTTCGGCGCTGCCACGAACTTGTACCACGTCGAGGGCGCCCCCTTTTGCTGCGGGCCGTACTTCCAGTAGGCCGAGGCGGGCGGCAGCACCGAGGGGTACGTAATCGTTAAAGTCACCGAGCCCGTGCAGCCTCGCAGCGTAAAGGAGAACAGGCCGTGGGGGAACTGCAGCGGCACAGGGGTGCCGACGCCGCTCGCGTTGATGAACGCGGCGTCGCCGAGGAACGTGCACGCCAAGCCACCGCCGGTGATTTGGGCGGTTGCGGTGCCTGTTCCAGTCGCGGTCGGGCTGGAAAAGCGGGTCACGCTGGCGATCGTCAGGGTGAACGTCTGGCTCGCGCCGTTAGTGGCAGTGATTGCCAGGGTGTAGACGCCACCCAGGCCGTACGCGGCTGTCCCGGAGAGGGTCGCCGTGCCATTGCCGTTATCGACCAGCGTGATGCCCGGTGGCAGCGGGCTCGCCGTGCTGATTGCCGCGATCGGGTTACCGGACGTCGTGACGGTGAAGGTGCCAGCTGTTCCCACGGTGAACGTCGTCGCGTTCGCCGAGGTGATCGCGGGCGCCGGGTTCACGAGCAAGGTGAAGTTCTGGTTCGCATTCGGCAGCACGCCGCTATTTGCGGTGATGGTGAGCGGGTAGGTCCCGGCCATCCCCGCCGCTGGCGTGCCGGCGAGCGTCGCTGTGCCATTGCCGTTATCGACCAGCGTGATGCCCGATGGCAGCGGGCTCGCCGTGCTGATTGCCGCGATCGAGGTGCCGGAGGTCGTGATGGTGAACGCGCCGGCCGTTCCCACGGTGAAAGTCGTCGCGTTGGCCGATGTGATCGCTGGCGCCTGATTCACGCTCAAGGTAAAGCTCTGGTCCGCATTGGGCGACACGCCGCTGCTTGCGGTGACGGTGAGCGGGTAGGTCCCGGCCGTTCCCGCCGCTGGTGTGCCAGAGAGCGTCGCCGTGCCATTGCCGTTATCTACCAGCGTGATGCCCGCTGGCAGCGTGCTCGCCGTGGTGATAGCGGCGATCTGGGCGCTGGAGGTTGTGACGGAGAAGGTGCTGGCTGCTCCCACGGTGAACGTTGTCACGTTGGCAGAGGTGATGGTCGGCGGAGCGGCCACACTGCAGACGCTGGGCGAACCGACGCAGGTGTAGCCGACTTCGACCTGACTGATGCTGCTACAGCCGTCATTGTTGTTCGTATTGCCGTCGTCACAGCTCTCGTAGCCCGAGATCACACCATCGCCGGAGGTCGAAGCGCCACTTTGTCCCGTGGCGAGGCGATAGGTCCAAGTGACGGGGCTGGAAGGTGCGGCGAAGTCCCACTGCGCCGCAATTCCGTTGTCTGTGGACGGGTCGACGTCGAGCGTGTTGTCCAGGGCGCCGCCCAACTCCATCAGTGCCCCTGGACGGTAGTAGCGGCCAGAAAAATAGGCGTTCCAAGCGCGGTTGCCTTGGATCAGCACGTCGTATTGACCGGATTTTTCTACGCCCACGACCGTGGGATTGGTGGTCGGCTGCCAGAAGGCGGGGCCGAAGTCTCCACCGGCCAGGTAGGTGTCGATCCAGTGGTAGATGCGGACGTTTTGGGTATTGCCGGCTGGCGGCACCAACGTCAATCGCACTTCGAAATATACGTTGGGAACGACGTAGCGAACGGTCTGTAAGAGACGAAACCCACCTGCTGAAACGGTGGTGACGGCTTGGTACGGGTCTGCGGCGGTGCCTTGCCCGGTCACCGGGGTTTGCGAAACGGGCGTCCAGGCCGTGGCTGTCCAAGCAATGTCGAGTTGTGGCCCGTACACCGTGGCCGACCCTGCGGGACCGACTGCCATGAAAAAACCGTTGTTGACGCCCTGCGGGCCGGTGGGCGTGTCGCCGTAATATTGCCCAGCCCCGGCGCGGACGACCTGGATACCTCCAAGATTGCCCAAGTGAATGCGCAGCCCATCCACAGCCGTCTGGCCGCCCGCCGCGTTGATCACCACCTGGGTCGGATCAAGAGGAAGAAACTGAGCCCACGCGGCGGAGGTTCCGAGCCACATCACCAGACCGACCCAGTACGCGACGATGGTGCTCCATGGGCGCAGCCGCTGCAAGGCACCGTGGTGTGCGCTTCCGAGCCGATTGATATTCGTCATGCCAATGCCTCGACAGTTATAGGGGGCTGAAGCGGAATGACACATACTGTAACCAAATCTGCGCCAAATTCCTGAGGCAACTCGCTGATACCACGCCCTTGAACGCCGAATGTGTCCCGCTATCGCTCCTCGCATCCAGGCGGCGATTGGATGATCGGAAAATTATCGAGGCGCGCCGCGTGTGGTGCTGCGTCCGCAGAGGCGCCAAGAACCACTCCTTGCTGGGTAAGCTCTTTCAGAGGTTTCCCAAAAAGAAGCTTGCCGGAAGGCAGCCTGCCAGACAAATCCTGAAAAGTTCGATCAACCGGGTCACTCCAGAATTGGTTGCCCGTGAACTGGCAGGGGCGGGGCCAACGGGACAACCAGAGCTTGGAGGCCTGGCCTCAACCCGATGTCGGGGAGTCCCTTCCAACTGGAAAGCCTCGAATGTCAGCACTCCGAGGATTTCCGCGAGCAATGTGAATCCCAAGGCGCCCATACGACCTATTTTTCCGATTCAATGAGGGCGCCAAGGGGGCGCCCTCTCAGCCTGCCAGCGCCGCCTCAATATCCCCCGCCAGCTTCTTCGGCGCGTCCTGCGGCGCATAGCGGCGGATCACGCGGCCGTCCTTGCCGACGAGGAACTTGGTGAAGTTCCACTTGATGGCCTTGCTGCCCAGCAGGCCTGGGGCCTCGGCGGTGAGCCACTGGTACAGGGGCGATGCGTTGGCGCCGTTCACGTCGATCTTGGCCATCATCGGAAAGCTCACGCCGTAGTTGAGCTGGCAGAAGCTGGCGATCTCGTCGTTGCTGCCGGGGTCCTGGGCGCCGAACTGGTTGCAGGGGAAGCCCAGCACGACGAGGCCTTTGTCTGCGTATTCCTTGTGCAGTTCTTCCAGCCCGCCGAACTGGGGCGTGAAGCCGCAGGCGCTGGCGGTGTTCACGATGAGCAATACCTTGCCCCGGTATTGCGACAGGGGCACGGCCTGGCCGTTCATCTGCAGGGCTTCAAAGTCGTAGATGCTGGTGGACATGCGGGTTCTCCGGGTGGGGATGACGGGCCATCGTAGCCCCAGCTGCAGAGGCCTGTGCGCAGGCGGGTCAATCCATCAATGAGGGCCCGCAGCGCCCTGTCGGCGGAACTGCAGCGCCGCCAGCAGCGAAGCCAGCAGGATCAGCGCCCCGCCCAGCACGGTGCGCGTGTTCAGCGTGGCCGCGCCCAGCAGGGCCGACGACACGCTGGCAAACATCACCTCCGACAGCATCACCAGCGCCGTGGTGCCCGCCGCAAGGCGGGCGGCGCCAAATTGCAGCGCCCAGTTGCCCTGCATCAGCACCCCGGCCAGCAGCAGGCCGGTGACGACCCAGGTGGCATTGACGGCAGGGAAGGGCTCCACCACGCCCACTTGCAGGCCAATGCTGGCCACGGCCAGCGCCATGAGCATGCAGCCGCCAAACATCGAGAACATGCGCGCGGGCCCCGGCACGGTGTGCAGGCGGCGCAGCGTGACGTTGGTCAGCGCGAACATGAAACCGCCCAGCAACGCCAGAGCGTCGGCCAGCGACAGGTTCTGCAGCAGGCGCGAAGCAGGCGCGCCCTCGGGCAGCAGCACCAGCACCACGCCGCAGAAAGCCAGCGCCAGGCGCAGCAGCGCCGCAGGGGTAGGGCGCTCGCCCAGCACCTTCCAAGCCAGCAGCACGGCCCAGGCGGGCATCAGATAGAACAGCAGGATCACGCGCACCACGTCGCCAATGGTCACGGCCCAGTTGAAGGCCACGTTGTTCAGGCCCGAGGCCAGCGCCAGCAGCCACAGCTGCGGATGCGCGCGCACCTGCTGCAAGATGCTGGGGCGCCAAGCCAGCAGCGCCAGCAGCACCACCGCATACATGCAGGCCGTGGCCCACAAGGGGTGCAGCCCCGCCTGGTGCATGTGCTGAAACGGCCACCACGCCAGGCCCCAGACAAAGGCGTTGAATAAGAGTGCGGCGAAGGGGAGGGGAGAGTGCATTGAAGGGAAAAACAGGCGGTAGCGCTAGTGGAATATGCGCTGAAAGCTATAAATTATGTAGCAGGTGGTTCCATGCTGCACAGCCAGCTAAAACTGGCACGTTTCAAGGCCAGTGCACCCGTGGAACTCGCTTTGCTAGGCCACTGGGTGCGTCCCCCTCCCGCGCAGCGAGAGAAGGGGAAGACGCGCAGCGGCTCAGGGGGAGCCTTCAATAGCTCCAGGCCACTGGGTGCGTCCCCCTCGGGGGAAGCGGCGAAGCCGCACAGGGGGGCTTCGCAATCAGGAGTCAATGGTGCGTATCGTGCCGCGCGATGTCCAGCAAGTGGTTCACTTCGTCGCGGTGGTTCACGCAGTTGCGCTGGTGCCAGCGGCGGATGACCCACATGATGCCCGCCACCACCAGCCCGAAGGTGGTGATGGCGCCGAACACCGACAGGCCCAGCTTGAGCGACAGGCTGTAGAAAGCCCCCAGGCCCAGGATGCAGGCCTGCTCGTTGAAGTTCTGCACGGCAATCGACCGGCCCGCGCCCATGAGGTTGTGGCCCCGGTGCTGCAGCAGGGCGTTCATGGGCACCACCAGGTAGCCGCCCAGGCCGCCCAGCACGATGAGGAATGGAATGGCCAGCCAGATGTTGCTGATGAACACCATCAGGATCAGCAGCAAGCCCATCGCAATGCCCAGCGGGATCACGCGGGTGGCCATGTCCAGGCGCATGCGCATCGATGCCACCACGGCACCCACGGCGGTGCCGATGGCCACCACGCCGGTCAGGGCCGAGGCCTGGGTGGTGTTGTAGCCCAGGGCCACGGCGGCCCAGGCCAGCACGATGAACTTGAGGTTGCCACCGGCGCCCCAGAACAGGGTGGTGGTGGCCAGCGAGATCTGGCCCAGCTTGTCGCGCCACAGGCGGCTGTTGCAGGCCCAGAAGTCGGGCAGCAGGTTGAGCGCGTTGGTCACCACGCTGCGTGACGGGTCGGCGCGCAGGGGGCGCATCTCCACGCCGGTGTGCGGGATGCGGGTGTTGAACCAGGCAGCCAGTGCATAGACAGCGATCAGCGCCGCAATGGCGGCCTCGGCGGGGGTGTCCACGCCGGTGTCGATCACGGGGAAGTCAAAGCCCAGCAGCATGCCCGACAGCTGCTGCCCCACCAGCTGGCCGCCCAGCAGCACGCCCAGGATGATCGATGCAATGGTCAGGCCCTCGATCCAGCCGTTGGCCTTGACGAGCTGGGACGCGGGCAGCAGTTCGGTCAGGATGCCGTACTTGGCGGGCGAATAGGCCGCAGCACCCAGCCCCACCACGGCGTAGGCCATGAGCGGGTGCGAGCCAAACAGCATCATCAGGCAGCCCGCCACCTTGATGGCGTTGCTGACAAACATGACCTTGCCCTTGGGCAGCGCATCGGCAAAGGCGCCGACGAAGGGCGCCAGCACCACATAGAACAATGCGAACATGGGCACCAGGGCCGCGCGCTGCCACTCGGGGGCGCCTCCGGTGCGCAGGAGTTCCACAGCGGCTACGAAGAGTGCGTTGTCGGCCAGCGAGCTGAAAAACTGCGCCGACATGATGGTGTAAAAACCGCGCTTCATCGAATGGCTGGTGAGAGCATCAGTTGGGCTGATGCCCTGGTAAATGTGAAGAATCGTAGCGAGGGACAGGCGGTTATATCACGCGGATAAACGGCCACAGTGCCAGAATCCGGCGCTGGTCCCCCGGTAAATCCCTCGCTCCATCAGGTCTGTCCCATGCCCCGTCCCATTGCTGCCACCATCCACACCACGGCCCTGCACCACAACCTCGCGCGCGTGCGCCAGTCGGTGCCTGACGCCAAGGTGTGGGCGGTGGTCAAGGCCAATGCCTATGGCCACGGCATCGAGCGGGTGTACGAGGGCCTGCGCGGGGCCGACGGTTTTGCGCTGCTGGACCTGGCCGAGGCCGAGCGCGTGCGCCACCTGGGCTGGCGCGGGCCCATCCTGCTGCTCGAAGGCGTGTTCGAGCCGCGCGACCTGGAGCTGTGCTCGCGCCTGGGCCTGTGGCATGCGGTGCACTGCGACGAGCAGATCGACATGCTGGCTGCGCACAAGACGCAGGTGCCGCACCGGGTGTTCCTCAAGATGAATTCGGGCATGAACCGCCTGGGCTTCACGCCCGAGCGCTACCGCGCCGCGTGGGCCCGGCTCAATGCGCTGCCGCAGGTGGACGAGATTTCGTTCATGACCCACTTCAGCGATGCCGATGGCCCGCGTGGCATTGCGCACCAGATGGCGGCCTTCACCGCTGCGGCACAGGACCTGCCTGGCGAGCGCAGCCTGAGCAACAGCGCCGCCACCCTGCGTCATGCGCAGGATGCGGGCGTGCGCGCCGACTGGGTGCGCGCGGGCATCGTGGTCTATGGCAGCGTCCCCGACTTCCCCGAGCACAACGCCAGCCACTGGGGGTTGCAACCCACCATGACGCTGTCCACCCGCCTCATCGCCACCCAGCAACTGCAGGCGGGCGACACCGTGGGTTATGGCTCGCGCTTCACGGCCGATGGGCCGCTCACCATCGGCATCGCCGCCTGCGGCTATGCCGACGGCTACCCCCGCCACTGCGACACCGGCACGCCGGTGCTGGTGAACGGCGTGCGCACGCGCCTGGTGGGGCGGGTGAGCATGGACATGGTGACCGTGGACCTTACGCCCCTGCAGCAGGCGGGTGTGGAGGTGGGCTTTGGCAGCGAGGTCACGCTCTGGGGCCGCGCCAGCAATGGCGTGGTGTTGTCCATCGACGAGGTGGCGCAGGCAGCAGGCACCGTGGGCTACGAGCTGATGTGCGCCCTGGCGCAGCGCGTGCCGGTGGTGGTGGACGGCGGGGCCTGAAGCCCCCCTTCATTGGCGTGCGGCAGGGCGCGGTTCGCGCACAAGTTCACGCCGCAGGGCCCGCCGGTGTGGGGCGCGGCCTGAAACTGGTGTGAAATGGCGCCGTCTGTTTGCCGCCGCGCGCAGCGCGCTCCTTCCATGGCCACACCCCGCAGCAACTCCTCCGGTTCCAAGAAAAAAGGCAGCTCCACCTGGCGCTCGGTGCGCATGCCGCACCACGGCGCGGTGGCGCGCACCCTGCAGCAGCGCTACAGCCTGCGCTGGCACGGGTTGCTGATCGGCAGCTTCACGCTGCTGCTGATGTGGACCACCTCGCACCTGCAGATGGTGCTGGGCGTGGATTCACTGGCACTGCGGTACTTGATTACGCTGTCGGTGGGCTACGTTGGCTATCTGCTGGTGCTGCGCGCCTGGGCAGCGCGGCTGGTGCGTCGGGACGGGTCGTCGGGCGACGGCAGCAGTGTGGAATTGCCCGACATCTCGTGGCCCAGTGGCAATGGCCCCTCCGGGGGAGGCCAAGTGCCCTTGCCCCGCACCGGCGGTGGCCAAGTGCCCTTGCCCCGCACCGGCGGTGGCAACTTTGGCGGCGGTGGCGCATCGGGGGACTTTGGGGGCGGGTGGACGCAGGGCCTGTCCAGCGGGGGGTCCGGCAGCGACTCCAGCGTGCTGGGCGATATTGCCGGGGGCGCGGCCGATGCGCTGGGCAGCGCCGACGAGGGTGCCGTGGTGGTCGTGCCCGTGGTGGCCATCTTTCTCATCGGCGCAGCGCTGATCCTGGGTGCGGGGTCGCTCGCCATGCTGTTTTTTGGCTGGGATGTGCTGCTCACAGTGGCGGTGGAGATCGCCTTTTCAGTGGCCACTGCCCGCGCCGCCGTGGGGGTGGAGCGCGAGGGCTGGCTCAGCGCCGCCGTGCGCCTGACCTGGAAGCCCTTGCTGGGCGCGCTGGTCTGCGCCGTGCTGCTGGGCGCCACCATCGACCACTTCCTGCCCCATGTGCATTCGCTGCCCGAGGCGCTGCGGGTGATCCAGGGGCGGTAATTGCTCTTGTTTTGATAGCTATCCAGGCATGTTGTACTAGCGCCTAGGGCAAAAATCTCTCCAAAAGCGTTGGAAACCCCCTGGGGTGCCCCTAGCGCGAGGACCGGCCCGTGCCATGGCCGCAGTCCTCGCCGGGCTCCACGGGCGGCAGCGCATCCAGGTTGGCCCGCACCCGTGCCAGCAGGGCCAGCAGCTGCGCCTGGGTGGCGTCGTCGCAGCCCGCCAGCACCTGGGCCGACAGGGTTTGCCGCGCGCCCTGTAGCGCCTGGTACAGCGCCTGGCCCTCGGCGCTCAGCGTGAGGCACAGGCTGCGCCGGTCCTCGGCGTGCGGCTGGCGTTCCAGCCAGCCCTTGTCCTGCAACAGGCCCAGCATGCGTGCCACTTGGGCCTTGTCGGCGCCGCTGTGGCGCACCAGCTCTTTCTGCGTGGCGCCAGGGTGGCGGCCGATGAAGTTCAGCGCGCGCACTTCATTGAAGGTCAGGTCCGGATGCACGGAGGTCATCGCGCGCACCATGCGCGCCCGGTAGGCGTGCATCAGGTCGTGCAGGGCTTCAAACACATCGGGGCGGGCGCGTGGGGGCATGGTGTGGCTATCGGTTGACAAAGTCAACTGAATGGCGGATGATTTGGTTGATTAAATCAACATTTTACGCCATGAACGCTTCCTTGCCCCTGGCCGCCACGGCCCCCTCCCTCGCCATCGAGCGCATTCGCCATTCCCTGCAGGGCCGCCACCTCCAGGTGGTGCGCCGCACCCAGGTCAGCCCCGGCTTTGTGCGGCTGACCCTGGCCGGCCCCGAGCTGGCAGGCTTTGTGAGTGCCGGGTTCGACGACCATCTCAAGCTCATCCTTCCCTCGCCCGGGCAAGACCGCCCCACCTTGCCCACGCTGCAAGATGGCCGCCCCGTGTTCGACGGCCCCCGCCCCGTGCTGCGCGATTACACCCCCGCGCGTTTTGACGCCGCAGCGGGCGAGCTGGACATCGAGGTCGCCCTGCACGACGCAGGCCCTGCCACCGACTGGGCCGCCAGCGCCACCGTGGGCCAGTGGGTGGGCATTGCCGGGCCGCGCGGCAGCATGGTCGTGCCCACGGGCTTCGATTGGCACTGGCTGCTGGGTGACGAAACCGCGCTGCCCGCCATCGCCCGCCGCCTGGCCGAGCTGCCCGCCAGCGCGGTGGCCACCGTGCGCATCCAGCTGAGCAACCCGGCCGACCAGCGCACGCTGGCGAGCGCGGCGCAGGTGGATCTGCAGTGGGTGAGCGCGCTGCCTGCCGCTGTGGAGGCGCTGTCGCTGCCGCCCGGCGCGGGCTTTGTCTGGGCCGCTGGCGAACACAGCGACATGGCCGCCGTGCGCCGCGCCATGCTGGCCAAGCCGGGTGTGGACGCCAAACGCATGCGCATCTCCGCCTACTGGAAGCGCGGCGCGGCGGACCACCACGAGGACCTGGCGAGCGCTGCGTAGTCGGCCCCTGCTTGCTACATCACTCGCTACTTTCCTCTCAGCGCAGCAGCGTCAGCGCCGCCGCCTTTTGCACTGCCCGGGTGACGTGCTGCAGGGCCTGCACATTCAGGCGCCAGCACTGCCAGTACAGCGGCACATCCACCGGCTTGCCTGCAATCAGCTCAACCAGCGCACCAGTCTTCAGGTCATCCTCCACCAGTGGGTCGGGCGTCATGCCCCAGCCCAGGCTGGCGCGGGTGGCTTTGACGAAGGCATGCGCCTCGGGCAGCCAGTGCACGGGCGGTGCGAGCTTGCGGCGCGTGATGCGGCCCACAAAACGCGCCTGCAGCGCATCCTTGCGGTTGAACACCAGCATGGGTGCCTGCGCCAGCGTGGTGGCGTTCACGCCCTGCGCAAAGTGGCGCTCCATGAACGCAGGGCTAGCGAGCGCGCGGTAGCGCAGCGTGCCCAGCGGCAGCACCTGGCAGCCCTGCACGGGCTGCGGGTCGGCCGTCACGGCGGCCATCACGCGGCCTTCGCGCAGCAGGTTGGCCGAATGGTCCTGGTCTTCCACATGGATGTCGAAGGTGATGGCCTGCCCCTCGGCCGCCTGCGCCATGGCGTGGGGGAACCAGGTGGCCAGCGAGTCGGCATTCACGCCAATCGCCAGCCGCGTGGTGCTGTGCTGCCCGCCGCCAATGGTGGCCAGCGCGTCGGCCTCGCTCAGCGCCACCTCGCGCGCATGGCGGTACAGCGCCTGCCCGGCCTCGGTGGGCGTGCAGGGCGTGGCGCGGCGCACCAATACCTGGCCCACGCGCTCTTCCAGCAGCTTGATGCGCTGCGACACCGCTGAGCGCGTGACATGCAGCACGGCCGCCGCTCGCTCGAAGCTGCCCTCATCGATCACCGTGGCAAAGGCGTTGAGCTGGGCGGAGTCGAGTTGCATGGGTGGTTAGCCATTCTGACGGATCGTTAAAAAGTATAGCTGGCGTCAACGAAGGCCCTTCGCCAGAATCCGTGCCCATGGTCTCCACTGCCTTCGTTCACGGTTTCACTTCCACCGCCATGCTCATCATGGCTATTGGCGCGCAAAACGCATTTGTGCTGCGCCAGGGCCTGCGGCGCGAGCATGTGATGCCCGTGGTGCTGGTGTGTGCGCTGTCGGACGCGCTACTGCTGCAGGTGGGCGTGTGGGGCATGGGCGGCGTGCTGCTGGCCCGGCCCGAGTGGGCGCAGTTCATGCGCTGGGCGGGGGCGCTGTTCCTGTTGATGTATGCCGTACAGACGGCCGCGCGGGCGCTGCGCCCGGGCCAGTTGTTGGTGGCCACCAGCGGCCCCGGCGCCAGTTTGCGCACCACACTGGCCACCGTGGTGGCACTCACCTGGCTCAACCCGCATGTATACCTGGACACTGTGGTGCTGCTGGGCACCATGGCCACACCCTACCCGGCCTGGGGCCGTGCGCTGTTTGCCGCGGGTGGCTCGCTGGCCAGCGCGCTGTGGTTCTTGTTGATCGGCCTGGGTGCCCGCTGGCTGGCGCCGTTGTTTGCCACCCCGGCGGCGTGGCGCGTGCTGGACGGGGTGACGGCCACCACCATGCTGGTGCTGGCAGGGGTGATGGCTCTAAGCTAAGAAGAATAAGTTCGTTTTCTAAAAGCGCCGCTTGGGGGATAGTCTGGCCATTCAGCATTTTTTGGCGTTTTTGCCTATCCTCCCGTCCATGCGCTTCAAACACCTACTCCTGGCCGCCGCCGTTGTTGCGGCCCTGCCCCTGGCCGCACAGTCCGCCACGTTCCGCTGGTCCCGCTCGGTGGACATTTCCACCTGGGACATCCACACCCAGAACGTGGGCGTGAACAACACCATGCACGGCGCGGTGTACGACACGCTGGTGGAATACAACAGCAAGACCTTCAAGCCCGAGCCCTCGCTCGCCACCGAGTGGAAGCTCATCAAGCCCACCCAGCTGCGCCTGACCTTGCGCAAGGGCGTGAAGTTCAGCGATGGCAGCGAGTTCACGGCCGACGACGCCAAGTTCTCGCTGGAGCGGGCCAAGGCCAAAAGCTCCAACTTCGCCGTCTACACCCAGGGCATTGACCGCGTGGAAAAGGTCGATGCCTACACCATCGACATCCACTCCGACCTGCCCAACCCGGTGCTGGTGAACCAGCTGACCGAGCTGCGCATCATGAGCAAGGCCTGGGCCGAGAAGAACAAGTCGGTCGAGCCCAAGGACATCAAGACCAAGGACGAAAACTTTGCCCACCGCAATGCGCTGGGCACCGGCCCCTACCAGCTCAAGCAGTGGACGCCTGACCAGCGCGTGGTGCTGGAGCCCAACCCCCACTGGTGGGGCAAGGGCAAGTACCCCACCAACCTGACCGAGATCGTCTACACCCCCATCAAGGCCGACGCCACGCGCACAGCGGCGTTGCTGTCGGGTGAGGTGGATTTCGTGATCGACCCGAGCCTGCAGGACCTGGCGCGCATCAAGCAGACGCCCAACCTGCAGGTGCTCGAAGGGCCCGAGTACCGCACCATCTTCCTGGGGCTGGACCAGTTCCGCGACGAGCTGCCCGGCTCGGACGTGAAGGGCAAGAACCCGCTGAAGGACCTGCGCGTGCGCAAGGCGCTGTACCAGGCGATCGACATCCACTCCATCCAGCGCGTGGTGCTGCGTGGCTTGGCCCAGCCCACGGGCACACTCATCGCCAACCAGGTCAACGGCTGGACCAAGAAGGCCGACGTGCGCTACCCCTACGACCCCAAGGCCGCGCAAAAGCTGCTGGCCGATGCGGGCTACCCCAACGGGTTTGAGGTGGACTTTGCCTGCAGCGCGGGCCGCTACATCAACGACGAGCAGCTGTGCCAGGCCATCACGTCACATTGGGCCAAGGTGGGCGTGAAGGCCAAGCTGCGCTCGCTGCCGTTTGCCACCTACTTTCCGATGATCCAGCGCAACGAAGCCAGCATCTACCTGCTGGGCTGGGGTGTGCCCACGTTCGATGCGTTCTACAGCCTGCAGTCGCTGGTGCGTACGACGGGCGCGGGTGGGGACGGCAACTTCAACCTGGGCCGGTTCTCCGACCCGCAGATGGACGCGCTGATCGAGCGTGTGAAGAAGGAAACGGACACCGCCACGCGCAACGGCCTGATCGAGCAGGCGCTGATCAAGGAGCATGAGTTGGTGTCGCACATCCCGCTGTACAACCAGGTGATTCCGTGGGCGGGCACCAAGAAGGTGGACATCATCCACCGCGCCGACAACCGCATCGACTGGCGGTATCTGAAGGTGAACTGATCCCGGTAGCCAGCAAAAAGCCCCGGTGCTTCGAGCCAGAAGCACCGGGGCTTTTTTGCGTCCGCAGGTGGCGTATCAGGCCAGCGCGCGCTGCACGGCGGGGCGCTGCAGCATGCGCTGCGTGTGTGCAAACACCTTCGGGAACTGGGCGATGTCCACGCCATCGCTGTGCAGCCAGGTGCCGATGGTGAACAGGTAGCCGTCGGCCACGGTGTATTGCTCGCCCATCACCCAGGGCCCCTGGTCCGCTTGCGGCAGGTAGTGGGTTTCGATGAGGTGAAAGCACTCGGTCATGTTCTGTGGCACCTTGCGCTGCATGGCGGCGTGGGCTTCGGGCTCGTCCGCCCAGCGGCTGGCGCGGGGGCGGTGGGCGTGGGCGATGTGCACCGTGGACGCGAGGTAGCTGTGGAACTCTTGCAGGCGCGCAAAGCCATGCGCGTCGGCGGGCGCCAGGCGCGCCTCTGGAAAGCTCTGCGCCACATAGGCCAGCAGCGCCGGGGTTTCGGTCAGGGTGCCGTGCGGCGTGGCCAGCGCGGGCACGCGGCCCTTGGGGTTCACCGCCAGGTATTCGGGCGTGCGTTGCTGGCCAGCGGCGAAGTCCACGCGCACCAGGTCGTAGGGGGCGCCCGCTTCTTCCAAAGCGATGCGAACGGCCTGCGCGCAGGTGCCGGGGGTGTAGTACAGCGTGAGTTGGGTCATGGTTGGTTTGCTATGAATTAAATAGCTGTTGACGCATATTCCACTAGCGCCTGCAGCCGATTTTGCTTGAAATGAATCAGTACAGGCCCCGCGTGCGCGCCATCAGCCGCGTGAGGCCCAGCAGGGCGTTGGTGTGCGGCGTGGGCGTGCCGGTGATCTGGCCCAGCTCGCGCACCGCGCCCACCAGGGCGTCGATCTCCATCGGCTTGTTCGCTTCCACGTCCTGCAGCATCGAGGTCTTGAACGCGCCCAGCTTGCGTGTGACGGCATGGCGGTCCTCGGGCTGCTGGTCAATCGGCAGGCCCAGCTTGTCGCCGATGGCCTTGGCTTCCAGCATCACGGCGCTCACAAAGCTGCGCACCAGGTCGTCGTCCAGGATGCGGTCGGTGGTGGCGCCGGTGAGGGCGCTGATGGGGTTCATGGTGAGGTTGCCCCAGAGCTTGAACCAGATGTCCTTCTGGATGCAGTCGCTCACTTCCACATCGATGCCGCCGCGCTGCAGCGTGTCGGCCAGTGCTTGCAGGCGCGGGCTGCGGCTGCCGTCCGGTTCGCCCACGATGAGGCGGTTGCCAAAGTGCTGGCGGACGAAACCCGGAGCCTCCAGCGAGCAGCTGGTGTGCACCACACTGCCCACCACGTTGCGCGCCGGGACGGCCTGGGCAATCACGCCCCCCGCGTCCACGGATTCAAGGGCATGCCCCTGCGCCGCACCGCCAAAGCCGTCGAGGAACCACCACGGCACGCCGTTCATGGCGGTGAGCACGATGGTGTCGGGCCCGATCAGCGGCGCCATGGCACGCGCCACGTCGGGCAGGCCCGGGGCCTTGACGGCGACCACCACCAGGTCTTGCACGCCGAGTGCGGCCGGGTCGCTGTGGGCTGTGACGGGCACCTGCGCCAGCGAGCCGTCGGCGCGCCGCATGCGCAGCCCCTCGGCCTGCAGGGCGCGCAGTGTGTCGCCCCGCGCCACCATGCTGACGGTGTGGCCCGCTTGCGCCAGGGCCACGCCCAGCCAGCCGCCGATCGCGCCGGCGCCGTAAATACATGCTTTCATGGATGTCTGTCCTTGAGTCTGAAAGAAGAAAAGTTCAGTAGCCTGCGGGCCGGGCGGGGGCGGCGTTGGTCGCGCTGCGGTAGCGTGCCAGCAGCTCCTGCGCAGCACTCACCAGCAGCATGGTGTCCACGCCCACGGCCACAAACAGCGCGCCGGCCGCCAGCCACTGGCGCGCCTGTGATTCGGTGGTGGCCAGGATGCCCGGCGCCTTGCCTGCGCGCAGGATGCGCGCAATGCCGTCATGGATGGCGGCCTGGACGTCAGGGTGCCCTGGGTTGCCGGGGTGGCCCATGGAGGCCGACAGATCGGCCGGGCCGATGAACACGCCGTCCACCCCGGGCGTGGCGGCAATGGCATCGAGGTGAGCCATGGCTTCCACCGTTTCTGCCTGCACCAGCAGGCAGATCTGCTGGTTGGCCTCGTGCACATACTGCGGGTAAGCCTGCCAGCGCGACGAGCGGGCCAGTGCGCTGCCCATGCCGCGCACGCCTTCGGGCGCATAGCGCGTGGCGCGCACCAGTTGCTGGGCCTGCTCGGGCGTATCGACCATGGGCACCAGCAGGGTCTGGGCGCCGATGTCCAGGTACTGTTTGATCAATGCCGTGTCACCCACCGGCACCCGGGCGATGGGGTGGGGCGCCTGCACGCCTGGCGGCAGGGCGCTGGTGGCGCTGGCGATGGCCTGCAGCTGGTGCAGGATGGAGCGCAGGTCGTTGGGCGCATGTTCGCCATCGACCAGCAGCCAATCGTAGCCGGTGCCTGCGAGGATTTCGGCGCTGTAGGCGTTGGCCAGCCCGAGCCAGAGGCCGATTTGCGCCTGGCCTTGGGCCATGGCCTGTTTGAAGCGGTTGGTGGGTGTCTGCAATGTCAACTCCGTGCGGTGCCAAGCCCGCCATCGTACGGGCTGCGGCGGATCGAGGTGGGCATGGCCGCTATAGTCGGCTGCCCCTGCATCGGGGCGCCTCACCGACACCTGCCATGGCCAAAGAAAAAACCACGTTCACCTGCACCGAGTGCGGCGGCACCAGCCCGCGCTGGCTGGGCAAATGCCCGTCCTGCGGCGCCTGGAACACGCTGATCGAGCAGGTGGCCGAGGCCGGGCCGGGCAAGAACCGCCTGAGCACGCCGCAAGGCTACGCGGGCCTGGCCAATGCGCAGCCCGTCCTGCCGCTGGCCGCCATCGAGGCCCAGGACGTGGCCCGCACCCCCAGCGGCATCGACGAGCTGGACCGTGTGCTGGGCGGCGGCATTGTGGAAGGCGGCGTGGTGCTCATCGGGGGCGATCCGGGCATTGGCAAATCGACCCTGCTGCTACAGGCCATGGACGCGCTGCAGCGGGCGGGCCTGCCCACGCTGTATGTGACGGGTGAGGAGAGCGGAGCGCAGGTGGCGCTGCGTTCGCGGCGCCTGGGCATCGACGGCAGCCAGGTACAGCTGCTGGCCGAGATCCAGCTCGAAAAGATTCTGGCGACCGTGGAGGCCACGCAGCCCGCCGTGGTGGTCATCGACTCCATCCAGACCACCTACTCCGACCAGCTCACCAGCGCGCCGGGCTCCGTCGCCCAGGTGCGGGAATGCGCGGCGCACCTCACGCGCATGGCCAAGGGCACGGGCATTGCTGTCATTCTGGTGGGCCATGTGACCAAGGAAGGTGCGTTGGCGGGCCCGCGCGTGCTGGAGCACATGGTGGACACGGTGCTGTACTTCGAAGGCGACACGCACAGCCAGTTCCGCCTGGTGCGGGCCATCAAGAACCGCTTCGGCGCGGTCAACGAAATCGGCGTGTTCGCCATGACCGAAAAGGGCCTCAAGGGCGTGAGCAACCCGAGCGCCATCTTCTTGAGCCAGCATTCCGAGCCCGTGCCCGGCAGCTGCGTGATGGTGACGTTGGAGGGCACACGCCCTCTGCTGGTGGAGATCCAGGCCCTGGTGGACAGTGGCGGCCCCAGCCCCCGGCGCCTGTCGGTGGGCCTGGACAAGGACCGCCTGGCCATGCTGCTGGCCGTGCTGCACCGCCATGCGGGGGTGGCCTGCATGGACCAGGACGTGTTTGTGAATGCGGTGGGGGGCGTGCGCATCAGCGAACCGGCCGCCGACCTGGCGGTGATGTTGTCCATCACCTCCAGCCTGCGGGGCAAGGCGCTGCCGCGCGGCTTTCTGGCGTTTGGCGAAGTGGGGCTGGCCGGTGAGGTGCGGCCTGCGCCCCGGGGGCAGGAGCGCCTGAAGGAAGCCGCCAAGCTGGGTTTCAGCGTGGCCGTGGTGCCCAAAGCCAATGCGCCCAAAAAACCCATCGAAGGGCTGACCATCCATGCCGTCGAGCGGGTGGAAGAGGCCATGAACGTGGTGCGCGGTCTGTAAGCAATGCCCACAGCGCCATGTCCATGGCGCCATAAGACAATCTCGACCTATGAACTTGCGCAATATCCTGGTGCCCCTGGGGGCGGTGGCCCTGATCGGGTTTGGTTTTTATGCCTACGGCTGGGCCGGGGTGGCTGCCGTGGCCGGTGGGCTGCTCATGTGGGGCCTGCTGCACTTCACGCGGCTGATGAGCGTGATGCAAAAGGCCGCCAAGCGCCCCATCGGGTATGTGGGCAGCGCCGTGATGCTCAACGCCCGGCTGACGAAGGGCGTGAACCTCATGCACGTGGTGGCCATGACCCAGGCGCTGGGAGAGCGCGTGTCGGCCGAAAACGTGCAGCCCGAGGTCTACCGCTGGACCGACGGCACCCGCTCGTACGTGACCTGCGAGTTCCAGCAGGGCAAGCTGGTGGTGTGGACCCTGGTCCGCCCCCAGGACAACCCTGCCGCTGATGGAGAAGGCGCGCCGCCCGCCGCCCCGTAAAATCCTGGTTTTGCGACCCACAGCAACCAAAGGACACCCATGAGCCCCGTAGTTCCCTCGATGGCCGACCGTGACGGCAAGATCTGGATGGACGGCCAGATGGTCGATTGGCGCGACGCCAAGATCCACGTGCTGACCCACACCCTGCATTACGGCTGCGGCGCCTTCGAAGGCGTGCGCGCCTACAACACCGCCAATGGCACGGCGATCTTTCGCCTGGAAGAGCACACCGACCGCCTCTTCAACAGCGCCAAGATCCTGCGCATGAAGATCCCGTTCACCAAGGAAGAGGTGAATGAGGCCCAGAAAGCCGTGGTGCGCGAAAACAAGCTCGAATCCTGCTATCTGCGTCCATTGACCTGGATCGGCTCGCAAAAGCTGGGTGTTTCGCCCAAGGGCAACCAGATTCATCTGATGGTCGCTGCCTGGGCCTGGGGCGCCTATCTGGGCGAGGAAGGCCTCAAGCGCGGCATCCGCGTCAAGACCAGCAGCTACACCCGCCACCACGTCAACATCACCATGACGCAGGCGAAGGCGGTGAGCAATTACACCAACTCCATCCTCGCCAACATGGAAGCCACGGACGATGGCTACGACGAAGCCCTGCTGCTGGACAGCTCGGGTTTTGTGTCCGAAGGCGCGGGCGAAAACATCTTTGTGATCAAGAACGGCGTGATCTATACGCCCGACCTGTCGGCCGGTGCCCTGAACGGCATCACCCGCAACACCGTGTTCCACATCGCCAAGGACCTGGGCCTGGAGATCGTGCAAAAGCGCATCACGCGCGACGAGGTGTACATCGCCGATGAGGCCTTCTTCACCGGCACAGCCGCTGAAGTCACGCCCATCCGCGAACTCGACCGGATCGAGCTGGGCAGCGGATCGCGCGGCCCGATCACCGAAAAAATCCAAAGCGCCTTCTTCGACATCGTCGGTGGCCGCAATCCGAAATACGCCCACTGGCTGAGCAAGGTCTGAAGAACATGTCGCAAGCAACCGTTGAACTCCTGGCCAAAGACCTGAACGCCCAAGGCGGCGTTTTCTGTCCCAGCCCCAAGGCCGACATGAAGCTGTGGAACAGCCACCCCAAGGTGTACCTGGACGTGGCCCGCACGGGTGAAGCCAAGTGCCCTTACTGTGGCACGGTGTACCGCCTGAAGGCCGGTGAGCACGTACACGCTGGTCACTGATTGATGCCGGTTGCAGTCGGCGGCGCTACGCCGCCGCCCACGTTGACCGTGGCGGTGCTGACCCTCAACGAGGCGCACCGCATTGAAGCCTGCCTGCAAAGCGCTGCGTTTGCCGACCAGTTGCTGGTGGTGGACAGCGGCAGCACGGACGACACCGTGGCCATCGCCCAGCGCCTGGGCGCCGAAGTCCACAACTACCCCGACTGGCAGGGCTTTGCCGTGCAGCGCAACCGGCTGCTGGCCCATGCGCGGGGCGACTACATCTTCTTTCTGGACGCCGACGAGGTGATGACGCCGGCGTTCGCCCAGGAGCTGCAGGCGATCGTGCGCTCTGGTGCGAAGGCCGTGTGGAGCATCCGCTGGCGCATGGTGGCCTACGGGCACGAACTCAGGCACTTTCGCTCGCAATCGCAGATCGAGCGCCTGTTCGTGCGCGCCATGGTCCGCGAGTTCACGGGTGTGGTGCACGAGCAGGCCGAACTGTTGCCACCACCGGGCGGTGGCACCGTGCCGCGCCGCCTGATCGAAGCGCGGCTGCTGCACTACTCGCGCACCACCGTGCGCGGCAGCCTGGAAAAGCTCACCCAGTACGCGATGCTCGGTGCCGCCAAGCGGGCGGCGGCAGGCAAGAAGGGCGGCGTGGTGCGGGGCCTGGCCTCGGGCACCAGCATGTTCCTGCGCCTGTATGTGTTTCGGCTGGGTTTTTTGTGTGGCGGGGCGGGTTTTCTGTATTGTCTGTTTGTGGCACTGGAGGCGTTCTTCCGGTACGCCGCCCTGGAGTACGACCACCAGCAACTGAGCGAGAGCGTGCGCCGTTGACCAAAGCTGAAGATCTTTTTGTGCGCCTGTCGGGCGCGGCGGCCTTCATGGTGCCGGGTATGGCGCTGTGGGTGCGCTCGGGCTATTCCTGGGGGGCGGTGGTGTTGCTGTTGTGCAGCCTGGCCACCGCCGGGGTGTGGCTGCGGCGCCGGCCGGGGCGCGATGCCTGGCTGCTTTTGGCCTCCATCGTGGCGATGGGCACGGTCTGGGCCCTCGACTTTGACCCGGCCCAGGGCAGCTGGTCCAACCTGGACCGGCCTGCCAAGTACCTGCTGGCGCTGCCGTGCCTGCTGTATGTGCTGGCCTATCCCCCGCGGGTGCGCTGGCTCTGGGCCGGTATCGCCGTCGGCGCCTGTGGCGCGGGGCTGATCGGTTTGTACCAGGCCATGGTGCTGCACCTGCCGCGCGCCAATGGTTTTACCAACGCCATCCAGTACGGCGGGCTCAGCCTGTTGCTGGGGCTGATGTGTTCGGTCGCGCTGCTGGTGCTGTGGGACCGCTGGAAGCCCTGGCAGCGTGCGGGCTGGGCGGTGGGCATTCTGCTGGGCCTGGAGGGATCGCTGCTGTCCGAGTCGCGCGGGGGCTGGGTGGTGCTGCCGCTGGCGTTGCTGCTGTGCGCCTGGCTGCAGGCCCGCTGTGGCCAGCGCAAGCTGGCCCTTGTGGGCGGCGTGTTGGTCGTGGCGGGTGCGGCCGGGCTGATGGCCTTCAAGGCCAACGAGGTGCGCCTGCGCGTGGATGAGGCGCGGCAGGAGATCACGCAGTACGAGTCGCGGGGCGACGCGGCCAGCTCGGTGGGCCAGCGCCTGGCGCACTGGGGCCTGGCCTGGCGCATGGGCCTGGACCGCCCCTGGACCGGCTGGGGCCGCTACGGATACGAGGCCGAGAAGCAGCGGCGGGTGGCTGCCGGCGAGGCCCACCCGATTGTTTTGCAGTTCAGCCACGCCCACAACGAGGTGCTGGACATCTTTGCCAAGCGCGGCATCCCCGGCGTGGTGGTCTTGCTGTTTTTCTATGGTGTGCCCCTGGTGCTGTTCTGGCCCACGCGGCGGCGCGTGTTCCCAGGGAGTGCGGGCGTGCTGGATACCGAGGGCCTGTGCCTGCGCATGATCGGGGTGCTGCTGCCCGTGTCCTACATGGGCTTTGGCACGACCCAGGTGTTTTTGGGGCACAACAGCGGCACCATGTTCTATCTGTTCATGGGCATGCTGGTGCTGGCCATCCTGCAAGGCCGCGAGCGCCAGCGGCTGCAGGCGCCCGGGCAGGCCGCCGCTCTTTCCTGAAGGACCTCTGCCATGCACATCCTGCTGGTCAACAACTCCCCCATCCCTGTGTATGGCTACGGCGGCACCGAGCGAGTGATCTGGGACCTGGGCAAGACTCTGGTGCAGCAGGGCCACCGCGTGAGCTACCTGGTGCCCGAGGGCTCGACCTGCGAATTCGGCCAGGTACTGCCCATCCGGCCCGACGAGCCCTGGGAGGGCCAGATCCCGGCCGACGTGGACATCACGCATTTCCAGTTCAACCCACGCTCCGAGCTGTCCAAGCCCTACTTGGTGACCGAGCACGGCAACGCCCGCAAGCCCAAGCCGCTGCCCCGCAACACGGTGTTCCTGTCGCGCGACCATGCGGCGCGCTACGGATCCAGCGAATTCGTCTACAACGGGCTGGACTGGGCGGGTTATGGCCCGGTGGACTTTGACCGCCCGCGCTCGCACTACCACTTCCTGGGCAAGGCGGCCTGGGGCGTGAAGAACGTGCGTGGCGCCATCAAGGTGGCCAAGATGGCCGGGGTGGAGCTGGACGTGCTGGGCGGCAACCGCATCAACTTCAAGCGCGGCTTTCGCTGGACGCTGTCGCGCAAGATCCACTTTCACGGCATGGTGGGCGGCACGCAGAAGACGGGCCTGCTCAACGCCTCGCGCGGGCTGATCTTTCCGGTGCGCTGGCACGAGCCGTTCGGGTTGGCCGTGATCGAGAGCCTGTACTTTGGCTGCCCCGTGTTTTCCACCCCCTACGGCGCCTTGCCCGAGCTGGTGCCCGTGCACTGCGGTGTGCTGACAGACCAGGCCTCGGTGCTAGCCGAGGCGGTGCGGGGCAACCGCTTTGACCCGCGCGCCTGCCACCAGCATGTGGTGGAGCACTTTGGCGCCGAGCGCATGGCCCGCAACTACCTGCGCATGTACGAACGGGTGCTGGCGGGCGAAACCCTCAATGCCCAGCCGCCCGTGATCCAGGGCCCTGCGCGCGAACTGCCCTGGAGGCAGTGAGGCACCCCCTGAGGTGCTTCGCACCTTCCCCCTCTCCTGCGGGAGGGGGACGCCACCCGTGGCCTGGCAAAGCCAGCTCCACGGTGGCACGGGTTTGACAGCGCGCCGGTTTTTGGCGTCCTGTTCATATCGGGGAGGCTGCTGCGCGGGTTTTGGGGCGTTTTTGGCCGCAAGCGCTTTTCCAATATGCCTCTGGTGCTATAGAAATAATAGTTATTGGTGGCCGGCAGTGGAGTTTCCACCCGGCGCGGTGGCCTGCTGCCACTCCTGGGCCAGCAACGCCACCAGCTGCGCCGCTGGCATGGGCCGCACCTGGGCCACCCCCTGGCCCGCCCACAGCGACAGGCAGTCCGCCTGGCCCGCCTGGGCGGCCGCGCGGCGCAGCGCGCCCGTCAGTGCGTTCTGCACGGGGTAGGGTGGCACGGTGGCCTCGTCGGCCTGCAGGGCTTGCATCATGCGGTTGACGATGCCGCGTGCTGGCCGGCCCGAGAAGATGCGGGTGGTGCGCGTGTCGGTGGCCTGGGCGCGTGCCAGGGCCTCGCGGTACGCCGGGCCAATCGCCGACTCGGGGCAGGTCAGGAAGGCCGTGCCCATCTGTACCGCCTGGGCGCCCAGCGCCAGCGCACCCGCAATGCCGCGCCCGTCCATGATGCCCCCCGCAGCGATCACCGGGATGGACAGGGCCTGCACACACTGCGCCACCAGCGGCAGCGTACCCACCATGCTGGCCGCAAAGTCGGCCAGCGATGGCGCCGCTCCGGTGGCGCCGGGCTGTGTGGGCGTGAGGAACGTGCCCCGGTGCCCCCCGGCTTCCATGCCGGAGGCGCAGACGGCATCCGCGCCCACGCTGGCCCAGGCCTGCGCCTCGGCCAGCGTGGTGGCGGTGCCGATCACGTAGCTGCCTACGGCCTGTAGCCTGGCCACCTGCGCCGCCGTGAGGATGCCGAAGGTGAAGCTGGCCACGGCCGGGCGCGCGGCCACCAGGGCGTCGAGCTGGGCCGCGAAGTCCTCACACCACTGTGCGGGCCGCTCGGGCACCAGGCCGAACTCCGCGTAGAACGGCGCCAGGCGCTGCAGTGCGGCTTGCACCGTGGCGTCGTCCGGCGTTGGGGTGGCCTGCACAAACAGGTTCATGCCAAAGGGCCGGTCGGTGCGGCGGCGCACCTCGGCGGCGGCCTCGGCCATGGCAGCGGGCGAGCGCATGCCGCAGCCCAGCATGCCCAGACCACCGGCCTTGGACACGGCGGCGGCCAGTGCGGGTGTGTCCGACCCGGTCATCGGGCCCTGGATGATGGGCAGCGCAAGGCGCAGGTGGGTGGTGAAGGCGGCGGGCATGGGGGCTCCTTGTGCGATCTGTGGGAGAGGGGGTCAGGTCGATGTGGCGGGGCGGTGTGCTTCGCCGGCGGTCAGTGCGGTCCGCAGCGCGTCCAGCGCGGGCGACCGGTAGCCGCGCCGGTGCACCAGCACTGTGTTGCAGGTGGCCAGGGGCACCAGGCGCAGCGCAGGCGGCTCGCGCATCAGGTCGATCACGGCCTGGGGCACCACGCTCGCGCAGCGACCGGTGGCCACACAGGCCAGGATGGCGTGGTACGAGGCCAGCTCCAGCACGCGCGGCGGGCTGTCGTCCTTTTGCTGCATGAAGGCCTCGCCCATGCGGCGGTAGGTGCAGCCGGGGCTGAAGGCGGCCAGGGTGTCCAGCTGCAGGTCCTGGGGCGTGTGCACGGGCGGGTGGTCGGCGGGCAGGGCCAGCAGCAGGGCCTCGGCAAACACGGCGGTGTGCTCCACCGGCGCGTCGGCGTCGATGCCCGGCGGCGGCCAGGCCACCAGTGCGCAGTCGATGGTGTGGGCCAGCACCTGCTCCACCAGCTGGCGCGAGGGGGCGGTGGACAGCTCGAGCACCAGCCCGGGCCACTGCGCATGCAGCCGGGCCAGCGGCTGCGGCAGGCGTGCGGCGGCTGTGCTTTCCATGGCGCCCAGGCGCAACCGGCCGCCGGGCTGGCCGGGGTGCACCGACTGGCGGGCCTCTTCGGCCAGCGCCAGCAGGCGGTCGGCATAGCCGCGCAGTGCCTCCCCGGCAGGCGTCAGCACCATGCGTTTGCCCTCGCGCAGGAACAGCGTGGCGCCCAGTTGCTCTTCCAGCTGTTGCACGCGCGTGGTCACGTTGGACTGCACGCGGCCCAGCCGTTCGGCCGCGCGGGTCACGCTGCCTTCCTGCGCGACGGCGCGGAATATTTCGAGCGCTGCCAGATCCATAGATATTCTTGTTATGAGATGATTAATAAAAAATAAATCTCAAAACAGAATCATAGACTGGAAACCGCCTGCATGGAACCGCGCACCACCCCCCAAGACCGTCCCTTGGCTGTAGCACTGGCGGGCATGGCCGCACTGGCGGTGGCGATGGGCGTGGGCCGGTTTGCCTTCACCCCGCTGCTGCCCATGATGCTGCACGACGGCGTGGTCACGCTGGCCGGCGGCAGCTGGCTGGCCACAGCCAACTACCTCGGGTACCTGATCGGAGCGCTGGCCTGCATGGCGCTGCCCTGGGTGGCGCCCCGTGCGCGGCAGCGGTGGCATGCGGCGCGGCTGGCGCGCTGGGGGCTCGCGGCCACGGTGTTGCTCACTTTGGGCATGGCGCTGCCGTTGCCGGGCGCCTGGCCCGCGCTGCGGTTTGCGGCCGGGGTGGCCAGTGCGCTGGTGTTCTTGAACGTCTCGGTGTGGTGCATGCTGCGGCTGGTGGCGCTGGGCCAACCCGCGCTGGGCGGGTTGATCTTTTGTGGCCCGGGGCTGGGCATCGTGCTCACCGGCCTGTCGGCCAGTGCCATGGTGGCGCTGCAGTGGCCTGCCGCAGCGGGCTGGGCGGTGTTTGGGCTGCTGAGTGTGGGGCTGTGCGCTGCCATCTGGCCCGTGCTGCGGGGTGTGGCGATGCCCGGGTCGGCCGCAGCCTCCGGCCCGTTGGTGGACGGCTCCACCCCCGGCCACGGAGTCTGGGCGCGCACGGGGCTCACGCTGGCCTATGGGCTCGCAGGGCTGGGCTACATCGTCACGGCCACCTTTTTGCCCGTGATTGCGCGCGCTGCCTTGCCTGCGGGGTCGCCTTGGCCCGACCTGTTCTGGCCGCTGTTTGGTGCCGGCGTGGCGCTGGGCGCGGCGTTGTCCACCCGCACCCCGGCCGCGTGGGACCGGCGCTGGCTGCTGATGGCAGCCTACGTGGTGCAGGCCGGGGCCATCGCGCTCAGCCTGGTGTGGCCGGGGCCTGCGGGGTTTGCGCTGGGCAGCCTGCTGTTGGGCTTGCCGTTCACTGCCATCACCTTTTATGCCCTGCAGGAAGCGCGGCGCGTGTGGCCTGCGGCGGGCGACAGTTTTCCGGGCCTGCTCACGGCGGCCTACGGCATCGGTCAGATCGTGGGCCCGCCCATGGTGGCATGGATGCTGCACCACGCGGCCACGCAGGGGCAGGGCTTTGTCTACGGGCTGGCCGTGGCCGCCGCAGCGCTCGGTGTGGGTGCGGTGCTGTATGCCGCCATGGCCTGGCGCTGGCCCCTGGCGCCCCGCGCGGCAGCGCGCTGAGCACACGCGAATGCAGGCGCCGATCAGTGCGTGGATGGTGCCAGCGGCAGCGCCAGCACAAAACACGCGCCGCTGTCGCCGTCAGCACGGTCCTGGCAGTGCACGGTGCCGTTGTGGCGGCCGGCAATCGACCGCACCAGCGCCAGCCCCAGGCCCACGCCGCCCGCGCGCTCGCTGGCGCCCGGCAGCCGGTAGAAGGGCTCGAAGATGCGCTCGCGCTGGCCGGGCGGTACGCCCGGGCCGTGGTCACACACATGCACCTCGGCGCGGCCCTGGCGGCGGTGCACCACCACGGTGATCTCGCCGGTGCTGTAGCGGCGTGCGTTTTCCAGCAGGTTGCGGATCGCCCGGCGCAGCAGCTTCGCCACGCCGCGCACCTCCAGCGAATCGGGGCTCGCGCTCACGTCCAGGTCGGCGTCCACCCGCGCGCATTCCTCGGCGGCCAGGCCAATCAGGTCCACCAGTTCCACGGTGCCCACGTCGGCCTCGCGCGCGTCGAGCCGGCTGGCCAGAAGGATCTCGTCCACCAGCTGGTCCAGCTCGGCGATGTTGCGCAGGATTTCTTCGCGGAAGGCGGGGGAAGGCTGCTGGCCACCCATCAGCTCCAGCCCCATGCGGATGCGGGTCAGGGGCGAGCGCAGCTCGTGCGAGGCATTGGCCAGCAGCGACTTGTGCGACTTGACCAGGGTTTCCACACGCTCTGCCGCTGCGTTGAACTGGCGCGCCAGGTCGGCCACCTCGTCCTGGCCCTGCTCGGGCACCCGCACCGACAGGTCGCCTTCGCCAAACTTCTTCACGCTGCGCTGCAAGGCCTCCAGCCGCTGCGTGAGGCGGCGGATGATGGGGTACACGCCCACCGCTACCGCCAGACCCACGATGCCGAGCAGCCACAAGAAGCCGAAGGGCGGGCGGGTCCAGAAAGCCGCCTCGTCCTGGCCGGGGCCACCGGGTCGGCCGCCGTTGCGGCCCATGCGGGGCTGGCGTGGGGCCATCTGCAGGGTGAAGATCTGGCCGTTTTCCGCCTCGATGTGGAATTCCACCACCTCGCCCGGCTCGGACGGCTGGCGCGTGGCCATGCCGCGCAGCACCAGGTTGCCCCCCGGGTCGCGCACCGCCATCTCGCGCGAGGGCGGCACAAACGGCTGGTTGTTTTGGGCCTTTTGTTCCTCGGCAATGCGCCAGGCCCAGCCCACGGTGAGCGTCAGCACCGCCATGCCACCGACCACGGCGAGCCAGATGCGCAGATAAAGGCGGCGGGAAAAAGGGTTGGTCAAGGACATGCGTGGGGCGACAGCGCAGGCAGCGGGGGCTGCGTCAGCGGTCAATCTTGCTGCTTGGCAAACACATAACCGACACCGCGCACCGTGAGGATGCGGCGCGGGTTCTTGGCGTCGGCCTCGATGGCCGCGCGGATGCGGCCCATGTGCACGTCGATGGAGCGGTCAAACGCCTCCAGCTCGCGACCGCGCACGGCCTCCATGATCTGGTCGCGCGTGAGCACCCGGCCCGCGCGCTCGGCCAATGCCACCAGCAGGTCGAACTGGTACGAGGTGAGGTCCGCCAGCTGCCCCGCCACGGTCACGGTGCGCGCGTCGCGGTCGATCTCCAGCGTGCCAAAGCGCAGCACCTGGGTGGCGGCTGCCGCGCCGCCACCATCCGTGCGCCGGCGCAGGATGGCGCGGATGCGGGCCAGCAGCTCGCGGGGCTCAAAGGGCTTGGGCAGGTAATCGTCAGCACCCAGCTCGAGCCCGATGATGCGGTCCATGGGGTCGCCCTTGGCGGTGAGCATGAGCACCGGCACCTGCGCCGCGTTGCCCTGCAGCGAGCGAATGCGGCGGCACACTTCCAGTCCATCCATGTCGGGCAACATCAGGTCCAGGATCACCAGGTCGGGCAGCGGCCCGGCATCAGGACCCTGCAGCTGCGCCAGGCCACTTTTGCCATCGGCACGGTGCGTGACCTGCAGGCCCGACTGGCCCAGATACTCGCCCACCATCTGCGCGAGGCGGGCGTCGTCTTCGATCATCAGCAGTTGGGAGCTCATGGGGGCAGTGTAGTAGCGAGGCTTTGAAACTGTCTTCATGGTCCGGCCCAGCCGTCTCCCCGTGTTGAAGCCCCCGTAAAGTTCCGGTAAACCGGGTGGCGAGAGGCTTCAGAAATTGCTATTGATTTAGTAGCTGTCTGGACATATGAATCAGGCGCCACCGACCTTCTGGATGCGCGATGCCAGCCACACCAGCACCAGCACCGGCAGCCCCAGCAGTGCCGTGGAGGTGAAGAACTGGGCGTAGCCAAACGCATCCACATAGTCGCCCGAGAAGCCCGCCACGAACTTCGGCAGCAGCAGCATCATCGAGCTGAACAGCGCGTACTGCGTGGCGGAGTAGCTCACGTTGGTCAGGCTCGACAGGTAGGCGATGAACGCGGCCGATGCAATGCCGCTGGCCAGGTTGTCGGCAGACACCACGGCAATCAGCGCCGTCACGTCATGCCCGTGGCCCGCCAGCCAGGCAAACAGCAGGTTGCTGGCGGCGCTCAGGATGGCGCCCAGCATCAGGATGCGCATCACGCCAAAGCGCATGGACAACACGCCGCCCACGAAGGCGCCAGCGAGCGTCATGATCACGCCATAGATCTTGGTCACGGCGGCCACTTCGTCCTTGGTGTAGCCCATGTCCACGTAGAACGGGTTGGCCATGATGCCCATCACCACATCGCTGATGCGGTACACGGCAATCAGCGCCAGGATGAGCGCCGCATGCCAGCCGTAGCGGCGCAGGAAGTCGGCAAACGGGGCCACCAGTGCGCCCTGGATCCACTCGGCAGCGTTCTTGGCGGGGGGCAGCGCCACGGGTGCAGGCTCACGCGAAAACAATACGGTGACCACGCCCACGGCCATCGATGCCGCCATGGCCAGATAGGCCGCCTGCCAGGCGCCGTTCTGGTACGCGGCGGCACCCAGGGCCACGGCCTGGCCGGCCGCGGGCGCGACCTCGGAGCGCGCGGCAATCCACAGCACACCGGCTCCGGCCCAGATCATCGCGAGGCGGTAACCCGTCTGGTACGACGCCGCCAGCGCGGCCTGGTGGTTGGCGTCGGCCGATTCGATGCGGAAGGCATCGAGCGCAATGTCCTGCGTGGCCGAGCCAAACGCCACGGCCAGCGCGCACCACACGATGGGGCCCAGTGTGAGGCGCGGGTCGGCCAGCGCCATGCCGATGAGTCCCGCCACCACCACCAGCTGTGCCAGCAGCAGCCAGCTGCGCCGCCGCCCGAGCAGCCGCGTGAGCACCGGGATGGGCATGCGGTCCACCAGCGGCGCCCACACCCACTTGAAGCCGTAGGCCAGGCCCACCCAGCTCAGGTAGCCGATGGTGCTGCGGTCGATGCCCGCCTCGCGCAGGCGAAAGCTCAGCGTGCCCAGCACCAGCAGCAGCGGCAGCCCGGCCGAAAAACCCAGCGTCAGCATGCGCAGGCTGGCGGGCTCCAGGTACACGCGCAGGGTTTGCAGCCAGGGCGTGCGCGGGGGCTTGTCCGGGGCGGTAGCGGGAGCGAGGCTGGGGGTGGAAGATGTGGAGGTGTCTGACATGGGCGAGCGGGGGTTTTGTCTATCATCGCCGACGCACCCTTGTAGCCATCCTGTCAGCCTCCATCTGCGCGGCAGGCTCTGGTGTGTTGTGTGCCAGCGCTGCTCATTATTCCTTCTGGGATTGCCTTGTATGTGTCTTTTCTGCCCCGCTCCTTCCGTCGCGCCGTCGTCCCCCTGGTCCGCCCGCCGCGCGTTCCTGCTGGCAGCGAGCGCCGCTGCGGCCACGCCGGTGCTGGCACAGGTGGACGTGGGTTCGGCATCCAGCCTGCGCAAGCTCGTGCCCGCCGAGACGCTGGAGCAGTCTGCCGCCCAGCAGTACCGCCAGATGCTGGAGCAGGCCCGCGCCAAGCGCGCGCTGGCGCCCGACAACCATCCCCAGCTGCAGCGCCTGCACGCCATCGCCAAGCGGCTGATCCCGTACGCCACGCCCTGGAACGACCGCGCCCGCCAGTGGCGGTGGGAGGTCAACCTGATCGGCAGCTCGCAGATCAATGCGTTTTGCATGCCCGGCGGCAAGATTGCGTTCTACACCGGCATCCTCGACCAGCTCAAGCTCACCGACGACGAGGCCGCGATGATCATGGGCCACGAGATGGCCCATGCGCTGCGTGAGCACGCACGCGAGCGCATCGCCAAGACGCAGGGCACCAACCTGGCGCTGCGACTGGGCTCGCAGCTGCTGGGGCTGGGCGACCTGGGGCAGGCGGCCGCCGGTCTGGGCGGGCAATTGCTCACGCTGCAGTTCAGCCGCTCGGACGAAAGCGAAGCCGACCTGGTGGGGCTGGAGCTGGCCGCGCGCGCGGGCTACCAGCCGTCGGCCGCCGTGAGCCTGTGGCAGAAGATGGGCAATGCCAGCGGCAGCAAACAAGGCGGGCTGGCGTTTTTGTCCACCCACCCATCCGGCCCCGCGCGCATTCGCGAGCTGGAGCAGAACGTGCCCAAGGTGCAAGGCCTGTACGAGGCCGCGCGCCGCAACGGTTGACCTGCGAGATTCCGCAGGCTCGAAGCCTCTAAGACTGAGCCGCCAGGGTGCTGCTGGCGGCGTCTTCCCCCGCGAGCTGCACCCGGTTGCGCCCCGCGTGTTTGGCGGCATAGAGCGCCTGGTCTGCGCGGGCAATGGCGGCCTGCAGGTCGTCGGGCCCGTGCACCAGGGCCACGCCAAACGACAGCGTCAGGGCCAATGGCTCGGGGCCGACGGGCAGTGGCGCCCGGGCGACAGCGGCGCGGATGCGCTCGGCCGTGGCGCTGGCGGCGTCCAGCGGGCTGGCGGGCATCAGTGCCAGGAACTCTTCGCCACCCCAGCGCGCCAGCACATCGCCCTCGCGCAGGTTGTCGGCCAGCACCTGGCCCATGGCCACCAGCACCTGGTCGCCCACGGCGTGGCCGTACTGGTCGTTCACGCGCTTGAAGTGGTCCACATCGCACAGCAGCAGCGTCACCGGCGCGCCGCTGCGCCGGCTGCGCTCCAGCGCCTCGGTGGCCTGCGCGTCAAAGTGGCTGCGGTTGGCCAGGCCGGTCAGCGGGTCGCGCGTGGCCTGCTTGCGCAGGCGCGCCTCGGCAATGAGGATGGTGCGGCGGTAGAACGCCGACAGCGCTGCCGACATGGCAAACACCACGCAGATGTGCACCCAGTTCACGATCTTCACGCTGTGCGCGGGCAGCGGGTCCAGCGGCCCCACGGCGTCGCTCAGCATGTGCAGGCCCAGGTAGTAGGCCAGCAGTGCCAGCACCATGGGCGCGGCATAGCCGCGCGTGTTGGCGATCACGATGGCGGGGATGAACATCAGCAGGTAGTAGTGAAAGCCGCTCTCCCAGCCGATGAGCAGCGAGCCCAGGGCCGAGTGCCCGATCACCTCCAGCCAGATCAGGGCCAGTGCAGCGGTGTTGTAGCGCTTCTGGATGAGCCGGTAGGCGCCCAGGTACATGGCGATGCTCAGCACATTCACGGCCGCCAGCGGCATCGAGCCCAGCCACAGAAACAGCAGGATGTAGCCCGCGTCGATGGCAGCGGCCGTCAGCGCAACCCGCTGCACCATGGCCCAGTAGGCCTTGCCCGCGAGGCTGGAGCCGCGCTGGGGTTCAAGCGGGGGGCGCGGCGCGTTGGATGGGGTCATGGCACGGGGGCACGGGCGGCCTGCAGAGGTGGCAAACCGCTCCATCGTAGCCCCCGGCGGTGTCGGGGGTGCGGCGAACTGGCTGGTATCCCGGGGTCTGATCGCCGCTGGGCACCCGGCGGCGCGGAGCACGCAACCAGGGCCTGTGACGGCCTCTGGCAACCCATTTCAAGCCCAATCAGCTGGATGCGCCAGTGGAATATGCCCGGCGTGCTATGAATAAGAGAGCATTAATGGTCTGTGCTCAGGTACCGCCCACGTAGGGATTGCTTTGCCGCTCGCGCCCGAAGGTGCTCTCGGGCCCGTGGCCAGGAATGAACACCGTCTGGTTGCCCATGGGCCACAGCCGCTGCGTGATGCTGTCGATGAGCTGCTGGTGGTTGCCCTGGGGAAAGTCCGTGCGGCCAATGCTGCCCGCAAACAGCACGTCGCCCACAAACGCGCGGTCGATCTGCGGCGCGTGGAACACCACGTGGCCGGGCGTGTGGCCGGGGCAGTGGCGCACGGCCAGCGTCTCGTTGCCGATCTGCACGGTGTCACCGTCTTGCAGCCAGCGCGTGGGGGTGAAGTGCTGCGCGGGCGGAAAGCCGAACATGGCGCTTTGCTGCGGCAGCCCGTCGATCCAGAACTGGTCGCCCGGGTGGGGGCCGACGATGGGCAGCGACAGGCGCTGGGCCAGCTCGCCCGTGCCGCCGGCGTGGTCGATGTGCGCGTGGGTGAGCCAGATCTGGGACAGCGTCAGCCCGTGTTCTTCCACCGCGGCCAGCAAGGTGTCCAGGTCTCCGCCTGGGTCGATCACGGCGGCCTGCCGGGTGGCGTCGCACCAGACGATGGAGGCGTTCTGCTGGAAAGGAGTGACGGGGACGGTGAGGTAGCGGAGCATCGGATGGAGGCAGTAAACCCATCGCCCATCGGGCCAGGGCTGCTTTCTCCCAGGGGGCGATAGCGGGCTGGCGCGGCGGCGGCAGGGCCGGAAGGCAACAGCCGCGAGTTTCGCACAGGGTCTGTGCAGCGCCCGCCGTCCCTTGGCGGCCGCTTGGGGCCTCAGTCGGCGTCCACAGGCCGGCCCAGCAGCCGGTTCACGGCGGTGCGCAGGCCCTCGAGCGACGTGGTGTTGAGCACGAACACCACAAAGCCCTCGATCTGGCTGCTCAGCAGCTCAAAGCGGATGTGCAGGAACACCACCAGGTGGTTCTGGATGCGGGTGCCCAGGATGGTGCGGCTGTCGCCCATGTCGAACCGTGGCGGGCTCAGTTCGAACTCGTGGCCCAGCAGGTCGGACAAGGCGGCGATGCAGGCGTTGAGCATCACGTTGCCCACCTCGGTCAGCGCATCCTGCTCGATGGCGCTCAGGTCTTCGCTGGGCACGTTCTGCCCGGCGACGATGCGCACGATCTCCAGGCTGCGGTGGCCTGGAAAGATCAGCAGTGCATCGCCGTTGAGCACGCCGCGAAACGGCTGGCGCACGCCATACATGGGGTGGCCCTGGGCGCCCAGTTGCTGCGCCGCCTCGCTCACGGTGAACACGCTGACATGCGGCACCGACAGCAGCACCTCGTCGCGCAGCAGGCTGCCCATGGCGGCGGCGGCCTTGCCCACGCCGATGTTGAAGATCTCGCTCAGTGCATCGATCTGTTCGGCGTCTAGCTGGATGGGCATGTCAGGCTCCTGCGAGGGCGATGAGCTGTTGGGCGGCTTGGGCCGTGATGGGCTTGGCAATGAACACCATACCCGCTTCCTCGATGCGCTCCTGCACGGCGTTCTGCACATTGGCCGTGAGGATGGCAATGGGCACCCGGGGCAGCAACTGGCGCAACGCCAGTGCGGCATCCAGGCCGTTCATGCCGTGCATGTTGAAGTCCATGGAAACCAGGTCCACGGGGTTCTCGCGCGCCAGCTGCAAGGCTTCTTCGCCGCTGCTGGCATGCACGATGGTCCAGTCGGGGTGGGTCTGTTGCACCAGGCCCTGCAGGATCAGGCGGGACATGCGGCTGTCATCCACAATCAAAAGGCGCAGGCTCATGGTTGTTGTGTCGTTGGTTAAGGTCAGAGTTCGGGGTGCGCCGCCTCGTGGGTCAGCACCCGGTTGCGGCCGGCGGCCTTGGCGCGGTAGAGCGCCGCGTCGGCATCGGCCATCAGCGGCTCGATGCCTGTGTGGTGGCGCTCGCTGGCAGCCATGCCGATGGAAATGGTGAACGTGACCGGTTGCCCTGCAGGCGACGCCAGGCCCAGCTGTGCGATGGCGCCCCGGATGCGCTCGGCCACCTGGCCTGCGCTGTCGGCGCTGGCATGGGGCAGCAGCGCGGCGAATTCTTCCCCGCCCAGGCGGCCGAGCAGGTCGGCCTCGCGCAGGGCCTGGCCGATGGCCTCGGCACAGGCGCGGATGGCGGTGTCGCCCATCTGGTGGCCGTACCGGTCATTGATGCGCTTGAAGTGGTCGATGTCGATCATCAGCACGGTGCAAGGTTGTCCATGGCGGCGGCAGTGGTCGAACAGGGCGGTGCTGCGCACCATGAAGGCCCGGCGGTTCAGCAGGCCGCTGAGCGCGTCGCGCGTGGCCAATTCGCGCAGCTGGGCCTCCAGGGCCTTGTGGGTGCTGATGTCAAAGCCCCACAGCAGGTGGGCCAGCTGGCCCTCGACGTCGATGAGGCGGGCCGACAGCGAGCTCCAGCGCGGGGCATGGGTGCCGATCTGCGCCTCCATGGCATCGACCTGCCCGTACTGGTCCAGGGTCTGCATGAAGCGCTGGCGTGTGTCGGGGTCGTGCAGCAGGTCGGGCAGAAACAGGGTCTGAGGAGCGGTTTTGAGCCCCAGGCGCTCGGTCAGCCGGTGGTTGATGAAATGCACGCGACCGCTCTCGACCTCGGCCAGCAGCACGTCGCTGGGGCTGGTGTCCAGGATGAAGCCCAGCAGCGCGCGGCTTTCTTCGAGTTTGCGCGTGCGCCGGGCCACGCGGTCTTCCAGCTCACGGTTGGTTTGCGCCAGCTGCCGCGATGCGGCTTTGGCGGCGCGTGCATCCTGCACCAGCCGGGCAATCAGCAGCGTGGTGCCCACGAGCAGAGCGCTCAGCACCACGCTGAGCACGATGAAGCGCTGGTGCAGCTGCTGGCGCGCCTGGTCTGTCTGCTGGGTGCTGAACAGGTGCACGGTGGCCACCGCCTGGCGCAGGCGCTCCAGCAGCGCATCGGACTGGCGGGTGATGTCTTCGGCCACGCGCAGCGCCTGAGTGGGTGTGGCCGTCGCCTGCGTGCGCCGCGCCGCGGTGCTGCCGGGCTCGTTGGCGCTGCCGCTGGCCTGCGACGACCAGCGCTCCACCTGAGTGCGCAACCCGTCCAGGCCCTGTGCGGTGTCCGGCAGTGCCTCGCGCAGCTGGGTGCTCACGCGCGGTCCGCGACCGCTGGTGTCGAGGGTGCTGTACAGCACGTCCAGCCGGTCGACCAGGTCTTGCGCGCTGGCCTCCCGGGCCCGCAGCTGGCGCGCCAGCAGACTCACCCGCGCCAGTTCGTTGTGCACGCTGGCGATGTACCAGAGGTCGTTTTGCTGGTGGGGCTGCGCAAGGTCCTGGGCCTGGCGCAGCGTCCACCACAGGGCCGCAGAGGTGCCCAAAGCCATGGCCACCACCAGGGCCAGCAGCCGGTGGGTGGTGCGTGTGTTGCTGGCGGCGGGCTGCTGCTTAGCGGATGGAGACAGCATGGACCTGCCAGATGGTGCGGTTGACGTAGTCCTGGCCCTGCTGCAGAGCGGGGTGGGCATCAAACGGGTAGATCAGGATCAGTGGCCCCTTGTCGCGGATGCCCATGCGCTGGCCGTCCCGCCGGTAGGCCAGCACGGGGTTGTAGCGAAGCAGGTCGCTCCAGGGGATCACGACGGCATAGTCGTTCAGGGCCATCAGCACGATGCGGCTGCGTTCGCCTCCCCCGAGCTGCTCCACCAGGTGGCGCAGCGGAACACCGGTCCAGCGGTGTGTACCCGCCATGCCCAGCGCGGGGGGCAGGGCGGTAGTGATGTCTAGCGCTGGCAGTCGCTCCAGGGCCTGCAGGTCGCAGGCCTGCGCCTGGCCGTCGCCGGCAGGCTGCAGTTGCAGCACGCTGCGGCCCTGGGGGGCTGGGCACAGCGGGGCGGGGTGGGCCCACAGCGGCAGGCACAGGCTCAAAGGTCCGAGCAGGGCCACCAGGGTGGCGTCTGTGCGGGCCCGCAGGGCAGCCAGGAATCGGAACAACATCGTCACCACTTTCACATCCAGCCAGCGCGCCGGGGACCTGGAATGGCTCCAGGTGCGGCAGCTGGCACGGCTTGACTATGCCCGTGAAAGCAGGAAAACCGACTGCCGTCCAACGGAAAATTGCCGCGAGATGGGTGGTTTTGACAATTGTTGACGGTTTTTGGGGGCTTGTGGGTGACTGCCGGGGCTGAAGACTACAGGTTGGTCGCCGCAACCACTTCGCTCATGTCGGTCAGGCCCTGCAACACCTTTTCGATGCCGTCCTGGCGCAGGGTGAGCATGCCGGCGGTGAGCGCAGAGTGCCGGATGTCCGAAGCCGGGGCCCGGTGGCGGATGTGCTGGCGAATGGCTTCGTCACTCATCATCAGCTCGTGGATGCCCAGGCGACCGTGGTAGCCGTGGCCTTCGCATTTGGCGCACCCCACGGGGCGCCACATCCGCAGCTCGCCCTGGGCGCCGCCGTATTGCTGGCGCCAGCGTCCGATCTGCGCCTGGCGCGCCTCGGCGGTGTTGTGGGTGCCACTCTCCAGGTACTGCGACGCCAGACCCGCCAGCATGTCGTCGTCGGCCACACGCGGCTCGCGGCAGGCGGTGCACAGGCGCCGCACCAGGCGCTGCGCCAGGATGGCCAGCAGCGAGTCCGAGAAGTTGAAGGGGTCGAGGCCAATTTCGAGCAGGCGCGCAATGCTCTCGGGCGCGGAGTTGGTGTGCAGGGTGGAGAGCACCAGGTGCCCGGTGAGCGAGGCCTCGATGGCGATGCGCGCCGTCTCCTCGTCGCGCATCTCGCCGATCATGATCACGTCCGGATCAGCGCGCAAAAAGGTTCGCATGGCGGCGGCAAAGGTCCAGCCGATGCGTGGGTTCACCTGCACCTGGCGCAGGCCCTCCTGCGTGATCTCGATGGGGTCTTCGGCCGTCCAGATCTTGCGGCCTGCGGTGTTGATGTCGCGCACCACCGAGTGCAGCGTGGTCGTCTTGCCGCAGCCCGTGGGTCCACACACCAGCACCAGGCCATAGCTTTTTTGCACCACCGCACGCAGCGCCAGCAGATTGGGCTGGCTCAGGCCGATGTTCTCCAGCGGCAGGGGCTTGGCGCCTGCCAGCAGGCGCAGCACCACGTCCTCCAGTCCGCGCGAGGTGGGCACCGTGACCACGCGAAGCTCCACCGGAGGGCCGCCAAAGCGGGCAAAGTCAATCTTGCCGTCCTGCGGTTTGCGGTGCTCCGAGATGTCCATGCTGGCCATGATCTTGATGCGTGCCACCATCGCAAAGCGGTAGCGCGCGGGCAGCTCCAGGTAGGGCACCAGGTCGCCATCGATGCGCAGGCGCACGCGCACGTTGTGCGGGGCGGGTTCGGTCTCAATGTGGATGTCCGACGCACGGTGGCTGATGGCTTCGTCAATCACCGAGTTGATGAGCCGCACCAGGGTGTTGTCCGACTCGCTGATCACGTCGGCCTGCTCGGTGTCTGCGTCTGGCGACGCAGTGGCCAGGTTGGTCAGCAACTCCTGCGAGGTGGCGCGTGCGCCTGCTGCCGCCCCGCCCGCGTCGGCAGGGCGGGTGCGGTAGGCCTTGTGGATGGCGGGCATCAGCGTGCCGGGCGCTGCGCGCAGCGGGATCAGCCGCCGCTGGGTCAGAAAGCGGATCTCGTCGATCAGCACGCGGTCCCAGGGGTCCGCCATCAGCAGCACCAGCGCGTCCTCGCGTGCGATCAGGGGCAGCACGGATTCGCGCTCGGCCACGGCACGGGGGATGAGTGCCAGGGCCGGCGCTTCCGGCGTGATGTCGCCGGGGTGCACGGTGTATTCACCCAGCCAGGTGGCAATCACGCTGCGCAACTGGTCCTGGGTGAGTGCCCCCCGGTCCACCAGGATCTGGCCGATGGGCCGCTGCACGCCATTGCCGCGCTCCTCCTGCTGCGCCTGCAGGCCTTCTGCCAGGTCCGGCGTGGACAGCAGCCCCGCGTGGACCAGCGCCTCGCCCAGGTGCCGGGCCTTGCCCACCGTGGGGTGGGGGGTGGAGATCTGACGCCACAGCGCTTCGGCGCTCTGGGGGCGAAAACTGTGGGCGGGAGGCGGGGCGGAGGTGCTGGCGTCGGTCATCGGGGGCAGAGGGGCTGGGGCAGGGCTCAGAGGGTCAGTGCGTAGTCCACCGTGATGGGTGCGTGGTCCGAGAACTTTTCGCCCTTGTAGATATGTTCAGCACGCGCCAGCGCCGCGATCGCAGGGGTGGCCAGGTGGTAGTCCAGCCGCCAACCCACGTTGTTGGCATAGGCCTGGCCGCGGTTGCTCCACCAGGTGTAGGCGGTATCGGTGGCGGTAGGTTGTAACTGACGGTAAACGTCTATGATGCCGCCGCCTTCATCAGTTGTGTGCAACAACTTTGTCATCCAGGCGCGTTCTTCGGGCAAAAAACCACTGTTCTTCTGGTTGCTGCGCCAGTTTTTGAGGTCGATTTGCTGGTGCGCAATGTTGATGTCGCCACACAGGATGAAGTCGCGCTCTGCCTTCAGGCGCATGAGGTGGGGGTGGAACTCCGCCAGAAAGCGGAATTTGGCCTGCTGCCGCTCTTCGCCCGACGAGCCGCTGGGAAAGTACGCACTGATGATCGACAGCTTGCGGGCGGGCGTGTCAAAACGCACCTCGACGTATCGGCCTTCTGCATCGAACTCGGTCGATCCATAGCCAATGACTACATCCGACGGCACGTGCCGCGTGTAGATGCCGACGCCCGAATAGCCCTTTTTCTGGGCAAAGTGGAAGTGCCCCTGCAGGTCGGCCAGGCGCTCGAAGCGGTTGGCCATGTCGGCGGCCTGGGCCTTGACTTCCTGCACACAAATACAATCCGGCCGCGTGGCTGCCATCCAGCTTTCCACGCCTTTGCTGGTGGCCGAGCGGATGCCATTGAGATTGAGGCTGGTTAACTTGAACAAGGATTTCCCCATGGTGGATGTTGGCGTGCAAACCCCCGAACAGGGCCAGCTGGCGCAGGATTTCGTCCGTTTTGCCGTCGAGTCGGGCGTGCTGCGGTTTGGCGAATTCAAGACCAAAGCCGGGCGCCTGAGCCCCTATTTTTTCAACGCCGGACTGTTTGACGACGGCCGCAAGATCGGCCGGCTCGCGGAATTCTATGCAAAAGCCCTGCTGGCCAGCGGCATCGAATTCGACATGGTGTTTGGCCCCGCGTACAAAGGCATTCCGCTGGCTGCCACCGTGGCGGTGGAGTTGGCGCGCCTGGGCCGCAACGTGCCCTTTGCCTACAACCGCAAGGAGGCCAAGGACCACGGCGAAGGTGGGACCCTGGTGGGCGCGCCTCTCCAGGGCCGGGTGCTCATCGTGGACGATGTGATGTCGGCCGGCACGGCCGCCCGCGAGTCCATCGCCATCATCCGCGCCGCCGGCGCCACGCCCCACGCAGTGGCCATTGCGCTGGACCGCCAGGAGAAAGCCACCGAGAATGGCCAGGATGTGGACCACAGCGCCGTGCAGTACGTGCGCAACCAACTGGGCATGCAGGTGTGTGCCATTTCACGGCTGGCAGACTTATTGCTCTTTCTTGAGCAGAATGGGGAAGAGGGGATGCGTTCCCACCACGAAAAGGTGCTGGCCTACCGCCAGCGTTACGGCGTCAACGAGGGGTAGATGGTTTGAGCAAATCGGCGTGGATCATGGGCGGGGTTCTGTTGGCCACCCTGGGCGCCGATTGGGCGCGGGCGCAAGCCCCCGGGACATCCAGCGGCATCTACACCTGCGTGGACCGCAATGGCCGGCGCCTGACGGCCGACCGTCCGATCGCCGAATGCCTGGACCGCGAGCAGCGGGAGCTCGGGCCCTCGGGCATCGTACGGCGGCAAATTGGCCCCTCGCTGACCGAGCAGGAACGCGCCGCGCAAGAAGCGCAGCGCCGCAAAGAGGCCGAAGCCCGTGCCCGCGAGCTGGAAGAGCGCCGCCGCGAGCGCGCGCTGACGGCCCGCTATCCCGACAAGGCCACGCACGATGTGGAGCGCGCTGCGGCCATTCAGCTCGTCGATGACGTGACCGCCACCGCCGAAAAGCGCCTGGTCGAACTGGCCCAGCAGAGCAAAGCCTTCGATGTGGAGATGGAGTTCTACAAAAAGGACCCCAACAAAGCCCCCATGGCGCTGCGCCGCAAGATTGCCGAGAACGAAGACAGCATTGCCGAGCAGCAGCGCTTCATTGCCGGGCAGGACCAGGAAAAGCGCCGCGTGCACCAGCGCTTTGACGTGGAGCTGGCCCAGCTGCGCAAACTGTGGGATGCGCAGCGCATGCCACTGCCGGGCACAACGCCTGCCAGCGACGCCTCCGCTCCAGCCGCCACGCGGTGAGGCCCGCGGGGGGCACTTCACCTGCCATTGGCCTGCGACGTCCGCCACCCCATTGAGAAGATCCAAACAACAAAGGGCCTAGCGGCCCTTTGTTGTTGGTGTTGTTGCCAGTCGGCGTGCGTCAGCCCGCCAGCTTGGCGCGCAACAGTTCGTTGACCTGCGTCGGGTTGGCCTTGCCCTTGCTGGCCTTCATGATCTGGCCGACCAGCGCGTTGAAGGCCTTGTCCTTGCCCGCGCGGAACTGCGCCACGTTGTCGGGGTTGGCGGCAATCACCTCGTCGATGATCTTCTCCAGCGCGCCGGAGTCGTTCATCTGCTTGAGGCCCTTGGATTCGATGACGGCATCCACTTCGGTCGACTCTCCGATCCACAGCGCATCAAACACCTGTTTGGCGGCGTTGTTGGAGATCGTGCCGTCGGCAATGCGGCCGATCAATGCGGCCAGCTGCGCTGCAGTCACAGGAGCTTGCTCGATACCGGTCTCCGCCATATTCAGGCGGCGCGACACCTCTCCCATGATCCAGTTACTGGCCAGCTTGGGCTGGCTGCAGGCTTTGGCGGCAGCTTCAAAGTATGCCGCCATGGCCTTGCTCTGCGTGAGCGTGGTGGCGTCGTACTCGGGCAGACCATAGTCCGCCACAAAACGGGCGGCCATGGTGCGAGGCAATTCAGCCATCTGCGCACGTTCATCCTGCACCCACTGCTCTGAAATGTGTAGCGGAGGCAGGTCCGGGTCCGGGAAGTAGCGGTAGTCCGCCGCGTCTTCCTTGGTGCGCATCGCGCGGGTTTCGCCCGTGTCGGGGTCGAACAGCACGGTGGCTTGCTGGATTGCATGACCGTCTTCGATCTGCTCGATCTGCCAGCGAATTTCGTAGTCGATGGCCTGCTGCATGAACTTGAACGAGTTCAGGTTCTTGATCTCGCGGCGCGTGCCCAGTGGCTGGCCAGGCTTGCGTACGGACACGTTGGCATCGCAGCGGAAGCTGCCCTCCTGCATGTTGCCGTCGCAGATGCCGATCCAGGTCACGATCTTGTGCAACTCCTTGGCATACGCCACGGCCTCTTCGGACGAGCGCATGTCGGGTTCGGTCACGATCTCCAGGAGCGGCGTGCCCGCGCGGTTCAGGTCGATACCACTCTGGCCGATGAAGTCTTCATGCAGCGATTTGCCTGCGTCTTCTTCGAGGTGGGCGCGCACCAGGCGCACGGTCTTCTTCTCGTCACCCAGAAAGAACTCGACCTCGCCGCCCTGCACCACCGGGATCTCGAACTGGCTGATCTGGTAACCCTTGGGCAGATCAGGGTAGAAGTAGTTCTTGCGCGCGAAAATGCTCACGGGCGCAATGTGGGAGCCGAGGGCCAGTCCCAATTTGATAGCGCAGGCCACGGCTTCGCGGTTCATCACCGGCAAGGTGCCGGGCAGGGCCAGGTCCACGGCGCACGCCTGGGTGTTGGGCTCGGCGCCAAAGGCGGTGGGAGCGCGGCTGAAGATCTTGCTCTGGGTGGCGAGCTGGGTGTGGGTTTCGAAGCCGATGACAACTTCGTAGCCATGGATCAGTTTGGCGGTCATGTCAGAAGCCCTCCGGACGGCGGAGGTGGAAGTCGGTGGCTTGCTGCAGGCGGTGCGCAGCGTTCAGAAGGCGGGCTTCCTGGAAGTAGTTGCCCAGCAGCTGCAAGCCGACGGGCATGCCGCCCTCGCCAAAACCGGCGGGCACGCTCATGCCGGGCAGGCCGGCCAGCGAGCCGGGCAGGGTGAAGATGTCGGCCAGGTAGTTGGCCAGCGGGTCGTTGCCGTGGTCGCCCAGCTTCCAGGCCACCGTGGGGGCCACGGGGCCGGCGATGACATCGCATTCCTTGAACGCGTTCTGGAAGTCGTCGGCGATCATGCGGCGGATCTTCTGTGCCTGCAGGTAGTAGGCGTCGTAGTAGCCGTGGCTCAGCACGTACGCGCCAATCATGATGCGGCGCTTGACCTCGTCGCCAAAACCTTCGGCGCGGGTCTTCTTGTACATGTCCACCAGGTCGGTGTAGTCCTTGGCGCGGTGGCCGAACTTCACGCCGTCAAAGCGGGAGAGGTTGGACGACGCCTCGGCCGGGGCAATGATGTAGTAGACCGGGATGGACAGCTGCGTGCGCGGCAGGCTGATGGGCACGAGCTTGGCGCCGAGCTTCTCGTATTCCTTCAGGGCACCATCTACGGCGGCGCGCACATCGGGCGCCAGGCCTTCGCCAAAGAACTCGGCCGGGATGCCGATGCGCAGGCCATCGATGCTGTCGTTGAGCTTGGCGCTGAAGTTTTCGGCAGGAACATCGAGCGACGTGGAGTCGCGGTCCGGGTCCGGGCCGCACATGGCGGACAGCAACAGTGCGCAGTCTTCAGCCGAGCGGGCCATGGGGCCGGCCTGGTCGAGGCTGGAGGCAAACGCGATCATGCCGTAGCGGCTGGCGCGGCCATAAGTGGGCTTGATGCCGGTGATGCCACAGAACGACGCGGGCTGGCGGATGGAGCCGCCGGTGTCGGTGCCGGTGACGGCCGGGGCCAGGCGCGCGGCCACGGCCACGGCGCTGCCGCCGGACGAGCCGCCGGGGATACGGTCCGTGGCCCAGGGGTTGCGCACCGGGGCGGGGGCGTCAAAGCCCACGGGGGCGACGGCGGAGTTCTCGTTGGCCGAGCCCATGGCGAACTCGTCGCAGTTGAGCTTGCCCAGCGTCACGGCGCCCGCGTCGGCCAGCTTGGTGACCACGGTGGCGTCAAAGGGCGACTGGTAGCCAGCGAGCATCTTGGAGCCCGCAGTGCTGGGGAAGCCTTTGGTGACAAAGATGTCCTTGTGCGCAATCGGCACGCCGGCCAGGGGGCCTGCGGTGCCTGCGGCAATGGCGGCGTCCTGGGCGCGGGCCTGGGCCAGGGTGATGTCCGGGTTCACGGCCACGTAGGCGCCCAGGTTCTGGTGGGCCTGCGCGCGGGCGAGGAAATGCTGGGCGGCCTCGACGGCCGAGACGCGGCGTTCGCGCAGCTCGGCGGCCAGCTGGGCCACGCCCAGGTCATGCAATGCGGTGGAAGTCATGCGGCGGGGCTCTTACTCGATCACTTTGGGCACGAGGAACAGGCCTCGTTCGACGGCGGGGGCGCTTTGCTGGTTGGCTTCGCGCTGGTTGGGCTCGCTGGCCACGTCCTCGCGCAGCCGCAGGGCCACGTCCTGGATAGCTGCGACGGGGTGGGCCAGGGGCGTGACGCCCGAGGTATCCACAGCCCGCATCTGTTCCACGATGTCAAAGAAGCCGTTGAGCTGCGTGAGCATGCGCTCACTTTCGGAGGGCGTCAGCTCAAGCCGCGCCAAGTTGGCAATGCGGCCGATGTCCTGGGGGGTCAGTGCCATAGGGAGGAGAATCTAGAGAAACCAGAAGTAAAGCTGTGATCCGGGCTGCGCCGGAGGGAGTTATTCACAGGGGATGGGGTATTATCCCGGCTTTGCCGCAAAGCTCCTGGAATGGGAGTCAATTGCGTGAAAAAAGCCCATAAACACCCCCCTGAATACCTGGCGATGGCAGGCCGACGCGCATGCCGTGCCCGAGAGGATTTTTGAATGTTCGGAGCTTTCCGTCGGTATTTCTCCACCGACCTGGCCATTGACCTTGGCACAGCCAACACCCTCATCTTCGCCCGCGACAAAGGCATCGTGCTCGACGAGCCCTCCGTTGTCGCCATCCGCCACGAAGGCGGGCCCCATGGCAAGAAAGTCATCCAGGCCGTAGGCCACGAGGCCAAGGCCATGCTGGGCAAGGTGCCCGGCAACATCGAAGCCATCCGCCCGATGAAGGACGGCGTGATCGCCGACTTCGTGATCACCGAGCAGATGATCAAGCAGTTCATCAAGATGGTGCACCCGCGCACGCTGTTCACCCCCAGCCCGCGCATCATCATCTGCGTGCCCTGCGGCTCGACGCAAGTCGAGCGCCGCGCCATCAAGGACGCGGCCGAGGCCGCAGGCGCCACGGCGGTCTACCTGATCGAAGAGCCCATGGCCGCCGGTATTGGCGCGGGCCTGCCGGTGTCGGAAGCCAGCGGCTCCATGGTCGTGGACATCGGCGGCGGCACCACCGAAGTCGGCGTGATCTCGCTGGGCGGCATGGTCTACAAGGGCAGTGTGCGCGTCGGTGGCGACAAGTTCGACGAAGCCATCATCAGCTACATCCGCCGCAACTACGGCATGCTGATCGGCGAGCCCACCGCCGAAGCCATCAAGAAGAACATCGGCTCGGCCTTCCCGGGCTCCGAAGTGCGCGAGATGGAAGTCAAGGGCCGCAACCTCAGCGAGGGCGTGCCACGCAGCTTCACCATTTCGTCCAACGAAGTGCTGGAAGCCCTGACCGACCCGCTCAACCAGATCGTCTCGGCCGTGAAGAACGCGCTGGAACAAACCCCCCCCGAGCTTGGCGCCGACATTGCCGACCGCGGCATGATGCTCACCGGCGGCGGCGCTCTGCTGCGCGACCTGGACCGCCTGCTGGCCGAGGAAACCGGCCTGCCCGTGCTGGTGGCCGAAGACCCGCTGACCTGCGTGGTGCGCGGCTGCGGTATCGCCCTGGAGCGCATGGACCGCCTGGGCAGCATTTTCACGAGCGAGTAAGTCGGCAGGCCTGTATGCTGCAGGCACTTTTTTTGCGCTCTGAATTGCATGACTGCACCTGCTCCAATGCTTGTTTCTGAGCACCCGCCCGTGGAGCCCGCTCCCCGCGGCAGATCCTGACCGCTGCGCACCATGCCCTTGGGTACTCTGGAGCGCAGCGCTCCCCCTTTCTTCAAACAGGGCCCTTCGGCCCTGTCGCGTTTGGCCGTGTTCAGTGCGCTGGCGCTGTTCCTCATGGTGGCCGACGCACGCTTTCAGATTACCGGCCCCTTCCGCCAGGCCGTGGCCACGGTGCTGTACCCGGTGCAGTGGCTCATGCTGCAGCCGGTGGAGTTCGCGAGCCACGGGCGCAGCTATTTCCAGTCGTTGCAAACCGCGCAAGAAGACCTGGATGCCGCCCGCAAGAAGATGACCGTGATGGGCCAGCGCGCCAACCAGGCCGACCAGCTGGCCATGGAAAACCAGCGGCTGCGCAAACTGCTGGAGCTGCGCGACCGGCTCCAGACCCCTGCCCAGGCGGCCGAAGTCATCTACGACACCGCAGACCCCTACACGCGCCGTGTGGTGCTGGACCGGGGGCAGCTGGGCGGCGTGGAGCTGGGCGCTCCGGTGATGGACGAGGCCGGCGTGCTGGGCCAGGTCACCCGTGTGTTTCCGCTGGTCAGCGAAGTCACGCTGCTGGTGGACCGTGACCAGGCGATTCCGGTGCTGAACATCCGCACCGGCGTGCGCGGCGTGGCCTATGGCGACCCGGTGGCGGGCCATGGTGGTGGCATGGAGCTGCGCTTCATGCCCGCCAACGCGGACATCCGCGAAGACGACCTGCTGACCACCAGCGGCGTGGACGGCCTGTATGCGCCGGGCCTGCCCGTGGCGCGCGTGGTGAAGGTGGAGCGTCGTGCCGACTCCGCGTTTGCGCGCATCTACTGCGTGCCTTTGGCGCAGGTGCAGGGTGCGCGCCATGTGGTGGTGCTCAAGCCCCTGGCCGACAACGAATTGCCCCGCCCGGATGCGGCCCCCGCCGCGCCCGCGAACAAACGCGGGGGCCGCAAATGAGCCGCCGCCTTGCCCCGATGACCCCGACACAAGGAGGCCCGCGATGATCATGCCGCGGGGTGAGCCCCTGCTGATGCCGGTGAACCCGGTGTTCATCTGGGCCAGTCTGGCTGCGGGTCTGGCCATCAACATGCTGCCGCTGGGCCGCGTGGTGTGGATGCCTGATCTGCTGATGGTGTTGCTGGTGTTCTGGGGCGTGCACCAGCCGCTGCGCATTGGCATGGGGGCGGCCTTTGTGCTGGGCCTGTGCATGGACGTGAGCCAGTCTGCGCTGCTGGGCCAGCATGCGCTGTCCTACACCGTGCTGTCGTTCGGAGCCATCGCCATCCACCGCCGTTTGCTGTGGTTCAGTGTGCCATCGCAAGCGCTGCAGGTGTTTCCGCTGTTTGCCGTTGCTCATGCCATCGAGCTGCTGCTGCGCATGGCGGCGGGCGGAATTTTCCCGGGGTTCTGGAGCTTTCTGGCCCCGTTCCTGGAGGCGCTGCTGTGGCCCCTGGCCAGCTGGGTGCTGCTGGCGCCCCAGCGCCGCCCGCCCGACAAAGACCAGAACCGGCCGTTGTGAACATGAGGCAACAACCCCCTGAGCGGCAGCGCTGCCTCCCCCTTGTCTCGCAGTGCTGCGCGCTGCGGGAAGGGCTGCCACGCGCTCGCGGCGGGGCGACCCTTGCTCGGCGTCCCCTGGCCTGGGCCGCTCCAGTCACACAGGCAGCCAGCTTCTGGGCCGTGTTTTCAGGGGTGAGGCCATGACCGAGGTGCGCAGCAGCGAAGCCGACGCCTCGCGGTTCCGGGTGCGCGCCGTGGTGGTGGGCCTGGTGGTGATGGCGGCGTTCTGCCTGGTGGCGGCGCGTCTGGTGTACCTGCAGGTGGTGCGGCATGAGGACCTGGCAGCCCAGGCGGAGAGCAACCGCACGGCCGTGGTGCCCATCGTGCCCAACCGGGGGCTCATCTTGGACCGCAACGGCGTGGTGCTGGCCACCAACTATTCGGCCTACACGCTGGAGATCACGCCCTCGCGTGCCGGCGTGCTGGACGAGACCATCGATGCCCTGTCCAAGGTGGTGGACATCCAGGCGCGTGACCGCCGCCGCTTCAAGCGGCTCATGGAAGAGTCGCGCAACTTCGAATCCCTGCCCATCCGCACCCGCCTGACGGATCAGGAGGTGGCGCGTTTCACCGCCCAGCGCTACCGCTTTCCGGGTGTGGACATCAAGGCGCGGCTGTTTCGCAACTACCCGCTGGGCGACGTGGCCAGCCATGCGATTGGCTACATCGGACGCATCAACCAGACCGAGAAGGCCCGCATCCAGGACTCGGAGGACGAGGCCAACTACCGGGGCACGGAGTACATCGGCAAGCTCGGCATCGAGCACAGTTTCGAGTCGGCCCTGCATGGCGCGACAGGTGTGGAGCAGATGGAAACCTCGGCGGGTGGCCGTGCTGTGCGCAAGCTCTCCAGCCACGCCGCCACCCCCGGCGACAGCGTGATGCTGTCCATCGACATCAAGCTGCAAAAACTCATCGAAGAGCTGTATGGCAGCCGCCGTGGAGCGCTGGTAGCGATCGACCCGCGCAATGGCGAGATCCTGGCGCTGGTGAGCAAGCCCACCTTCGACCCCAACCTGTTTGTCGAAGGCATTGACGCCGAAAACTGGGCCGCGCTCAATGAGTCCATCGACAAGCCGCTGCTCAACCGCGCCCTGCGCGGCACCTATCCGCCCGGCTCCACCTACAAGCCCTTCATGGCGCTGGCGGCGTTGCAGCTGAACAAGCGCTCGCCCAGCCTGGTGGTGAACGACCCCGGCTTCTACACCTTCGGCGGCCACACCTTCCGCAGCCACGAGGGCGGGCTGGGGGGCGTGGACATGCACCGTGCCATCCAGTTCTCCAGCAACACCTACTTTTATTCGCTGGCCGTGGACATGGGTGTGGATGCCATCCACGACTTCATGAAGCCGCTGGGTTTCGGCCAGTCCACGGGCATCGACCTCAACGGCGAAGTGCGGGGCACGCTGCCCAGCACCGAGTGGAAGCGCAACACCTACAAACGCGCCGACATGAAGCGCTGGTTCCCGGGCGAAACGGTGTCGCTGGGCATTGGGCAGGGCTACAACAATTTCACGATGCTACAGCTAGCACTGGCCGAGGCCACGCTGGCCAACGGAGGCATCCGCTATCGCCCCCACATGGCCAAGGCGGTGAAGAATGCGGTCACCGGCGCCATCACCGAGATCGTGCAGCCCCCTGGCATCAACCTGGGCTACCAGGCCAAAAACGTGGAGCTGGTGCGCAATGCCTTGGTGGCGGTGAACAAGGGCGGCACAGGCACGCGGGTGTTCATGGGCGCGCCCTACACCTCGGCCGGCAAGACGGGCACCGCCCAGGCCGTGACCATGGGCCAGAACGTGAAGTACAACGCCAAGGCGCTGGAGGAGCACCAGCGCGATCACTCGCTGTTTGCGGCCTTTGCCCCGGCCGAGAACCCCACCATCGCCCTGGCCGCCATTGTGGAGAACGCAGGCTTTGGTGCTGCCCACGCCGCTCCGATTGCGCGGCGCGTGTTTGACTATTGGCTGCTGGGCGAGTACCCCAGCGAAGAAGACATCGCCGCCGTGCAAAAGGGCCTGGCCAGTGCGCCCATGGGCAAGCCCCGCAAGGCCAGCGAGGTGCCGTTGGTCGCTCCTTGATCCGGCACTGGATTGCAATCAAATTGATAGCTATTGGCGCAGTATCGACTAGCGCTACAAGCTGTTTTTGCTTCAAAAGCGCCTGCTAGGCACCGGCAGCGCGCGGTGACGGCTGAAGCTGGCTGAACACCAGCGCCGCCACAATCAGCGCCGCCCCGCTCAGCCCGGCCCAGCCCAGCTGCTCACCCAGCAACATCCACGCCGTGAGTGCGGCAAACACCGGCTCCAGCCCGAACACGATGGCGCTGCGCATGGCGTCCACGCGCTGCTGGCCCCAGGCCTGCAGCGTCACCACCACCACGCTGGCCAGCAGGCCCAGGTACAGCAGGGCCAGCAAGGCGTCCACCGGCAGCTGGGCGGCAGAGTGCAGCCACTCCATGTTGCCGCTTTGCACCAGCAACAGCGCAGTGGAGGCCAGTGCCATCACTGTGGCCTGCGCGGCGGCCATGCGGGTGGCACGCAGGGGCTGTGCGGCCGTGCGGCGCGCGCATTCCTCCAGCGCCAGGATGTACAGCGCATAGAACACGGTGCTGGCCAGCGTCAGCGTATCGCCCAGGTTCCAGGGCTCGTTCTCGTGGAACATCAGCGCCATGCCTGCCAGCGCCATCACGCAGGCGCCCCACAGCCGCCAGCCGTAGCGCCGCCCCAGCGCTGCCATGGCGATCAGCGGCACCACCAGCACGTTGAGCCCGGTGACAAAGGCATTGCGGTTGCTGCTGGTGCGCGCGAGGCCCTCGATCTGCAGCCAGAACGCCAGGAACAGCAGCAACCCCAGCGCGCAGCCCCAGCGCCGCTCGTGGCGCAGCATGCCGCGCCACAGCGGCGCCAGCACCAGCAGTGCGATCACAAACCGCAGCCAGATGATCTGCAGTGCGTCGAGGTGCGCCGAGAGCAGTTTCATCGCCGGGAAGGTGGTGCCCCACACCACGGTCACAGCCAGCAGGGCCATCAGGCCCCAGCGTTCAGTACGCATTGGAAGAATTCTCCAAACCAATAAGAACCTGTTCAAAGAAAAAGGGCCACCGGTTGCCCGGTGGCCTCTGCTTTGCAGAGTGTGCAGCGTGCCCGTTCAGTGGCTGACCTGGCCCAGGAACGCGCGGATGCGGTCGTTGGCCGGGTTGCTGAAGAACTCCTGCGGCGGGGCATCGTGCGCGATACGACCCTGGTCGAAGAACATCACCCGGTCGGCCACCTCGCGCGCAAAGCCCATTTCGTGGGTCACCACGATCATGGTCATGCCACCACGGGCCAGGCCACGCATCACGTCCAGCACTTCCTTGACCATCTCGGGGTCGAGGGCCGAGGTGGGCTCGTCAAACAGCATCACCTTGGGTTGCATGGCCAGTGCGCGTGCAATGGCCACCCGCTGCTGCTGCCCGCCCGACAGCTGCCAGGGGTACTTGTGTGCATGGTCCTGCATGCCCACGCGGCGCAGCAGCTGCATGGCCTCGTCGTTGGCCTGGGTGCGCGGGGTGCGGCGAATGCGGCGGGGCGCCAGCGTCACGTTGTCCAGCACGCTCATGTGGCCGAACAGGTTGAACTGCTGAAACACCATGCCCACCTCGCAGCGCTGGCGCTGCAGGGTGGTGAGGTCGTCGCACACCTCGACGCCATCGATGGTGATACGCCCGCTGTCGTGGGGCTCCAGGCGGTTGATGGCGCGCAACAGCGTGCTCTTGCCCGAGCCCGAGGCGCCAATGATCACCGTCACCTCGCCGGTGTGGAACACGGTGGACACGTCCTTGAGCACCTGGTGCGCGCCAAACGACTTGCACACGCGCTCGGCCACGATGTAGGGCTTGGGTGGAACGTTGGAGTTCATTGGTTGCGGCCCTCCACGTCAAAGCGGTACTCGACGGCGTTGGAGATCTGTGTGACCAGTGTGGTCAGCAGCAGGTAGGTGATGGCCACCGTGGTCAGCGTGGCGATGGGCTGGAACGTGGCCGACTGGATGCGGTTGCCCACGTTGGTCAGCTCCACCACGCCGATGGCGTAGGCCAGAGAAGAGTCCTTGAGCAGCGCCACAAAGTTGCTCACCAGCGGCGGCAATGAAATCTTGAACGCCTGCGGAAACACCACGTCCATGAACACATGCATGCGGCCCAGGCCCAGCGCCCGGGCGGCCTCGGTCTGCCCGCGTGGCACGGCCAGCAGGCCTGCGCGCAGCGCTTCGGCGTTGTAGGCACCCACATTGAGTCCCAACGCCACGACGGCGGCGGCAAAGTCGGGCAGGTTCAGCCCTGGCACCAGCACCGGCAGCGCAAAGTACACAAACAGGATCTGCACCAAGAGCGGTGTGCCGCGAATGGCCCAGATGTACACGCCAGCAATCCAGCGCACGGGCGTCCAGCGGGCGGTGCGGGCCAGCGCCGCAGCTGTGCCCAGCACCAGGCCCACGGCACCGCTGACCAGCGTGAGCCACAGCGTGGTGCGCGCACCTTCAGAAAACGCCTGGGCATTGGGGCCGATGGGGTCAGGGAAGAACGACAGCAATTGGCCCAGCAACGAGAGGGCCAGCACCATCACCACCAGTGCAGCGACCAGCGTGGCATTGCTGCGCTGCTGTCGGGACCAGCTTTGTGGCCAAAGAGCGAGAAGCATGGATCAGACGACCAGAAGGTCTTGGTTGGAAATCGGACTGGGGCAGGGCGATCATGCACCCGCCACCAGAAACGGCAAAGGGTGCGCAGCAGGCCCGAGCCCTCTGCGCACCCGCAAGAACCTGGTCAAGATCTTGACCAGGTTCTAAGCCATCACATCAGTTGCAGCGCACGTCTTCGTTGAAATACTTCTTGGAGACGGCGGCGTAGCTGCCATCGGCCAGCACTTCGGTGAACGCCTTGTTCCAGGCATCGGCCAGGCCGGTGTTGCCCTTGGCCATGGCGGGGGCGATGCGCTCGATGAACAGCATGTCGCCCAGCTTGAAGCCGGCTTTGGCGTTCTTGGCAGCGGCTTCCTTGGCCACGAACTTGTCGCTGACCCAGGCGTCCACGCGCTTGGAGATCAGGGCACGCTGGGCGTCGGTGTCTTGCGGGAAGTTCTTCACTTCCTTCACGCCGCTGACCTTCTTGACCTGCTCCAGGTAGCTGGTGCCGGTCTGCACGGCCACGACCTTGCCGGTCAGGTCCTTGGCGTTGCGGATCTTGTCGTCCATGGCCACGATGATGCCGCCCGAGCAGTAATGGGGATTGGCAAAGGTCACGGCCTTGGAGCGCTCGTCGGTCACACCGTGCGAGGCGATCACGGCGTCCCAGCGGTTCTGGCCCAGGCCGGTCAGCAGGGCGTCAAAGCCCAGGGTCTTCCATTCGAGCTTCAGGCCCATCTTCTTGACCACCAGCTCCGCCACTTCCACCTCAAAACCCGTCAGCTTGGTGCCTTCGAAATAGTTGAAGGGAGCGAACTGGCCCTCGGTGGCCACGATGATCTTGCCGTCCTTCTTGACTTCGTCTAGCGTGCGGGCCTGGACGGCGAGGGCAGCGCACAGCGCCACGGTGGTGACAACGGCAGACTTGAAAAATTGCATGACAGGTTCCTGCGGGGGTGGTTCAGGTACAAAAAATCCGGCCTGCGGGTAGGCAGGCCGGAGCGGGTGGATGCGGACATCGCCATTGGCGATGGGCCTCGTCATCAAACGGAAACGTGCGGAAATTATAGGACGCGCGTTCACATTGGGGCCATGCAGGGCAACCCCGATGACCTCGGAGCGCCCTGGTGGTAGGCCTTGCAGGGCGTTGCAAGTTGGGTGCCACCCTGGCAACCGACACCTGGTGCGTGAAGAGCAGGCCTACCGCAGAAAGGCGTCGTACCCCGTCTTCAGGATCAGCGTGCTCACCACCACGATGAAGATGCCCCGCACAAAGCCGGTGCCATGCTTGAGCGCCATGTGGGTGCCGAGCAGGCTGCCCAGCACGTTGGCCACGGCCAGCGTCACCGCAAAGTGCCACCACACATGGCCCTTGGCGGCAAACAGCGCAATCGCGGCAATGTTGGTGGCGCAGTTGAGCAGCTTGGCAGACGCCGACGCATTCAGAAAGTCGTAGCCCAGCAGCCGCACGAACAAGAAGACGAAGAAGCTGCCCGTGCCGGGGCCAAAGAACCCGTCGTAAAAGCCGATGAGCACACCAATCAGGCAGGCGGCGATCACCTCTGCCCTGCCGGCAAACCGGGGGGTGTGGTGCCGCCCCAGTTCCTTCTTGGCCAGGGTGTAGAGCAGCACGCCCAGCAGCACCAGGGGCAGCAGCTTGCGCAGGAAGTCGGCCGACACCACGGTGACGGCCCAGGCGCCCACGAACGAGCCGGCAAAACCGGCGGCTGCGGCCGGCAGCATGGCCGACCAGCGGATCTGCACCTTGCGGCTGTATTGCCAGGTGGCCATGGCGGTGCCCCAGACCGAGGCCGCCTTGTTGGTGCCCAGCAGGGTGGCGGGGGGCGCCCCCGGAAAAGCTGCAAACAGCGCGGGCACCATCACCAGTCCACCGCCTCCCACGATCGCATCCACAAAGCCCGCGAGCAGCGAGGCCAGGGTCATCAAAATCCATTCCATCGCAGGATTGTCGCACCGGGCCTGCTATCGATTCAGGACCGCTCAGGATCGAGCGGGCAAGAAAAAGGCGCTGGGATCGCCAGCGCCTGAAAGGGTTCACACCTCGTTGGGTGTTTTGAATGTGGTTCTTGGTAGAAAGGTTGTCTCCTCGGGCCCCTCGCTTGGCACACCGAAGCGCGCTTTCGAGTGCCGTGACTGTAACGGCTGCACCCTGCTGGTGCATTGGGGGTTTCCCGCCCCCCGTTATTGGGCGCCGGACGGCTTGCGGGGGCGCCCGGTGCCCCGATTCGGTGGCAACTGGCTGGCATGGCTCGTGCAATGCGCTTGTAACAAATTGCGAAAGGGAGCGTGCATGCGTGCAGTCAACCACCGGGTGTTTGCGGTCGTGTCGTTGTGTCTGGGGCTGTGCACCTGCGCGCTGGCCCAGGGCGTGCCAGAGGCGCCTGCAGTCGCGGCGCCCCTCACGCGCCCCGCCTTGGTGGCCCAGGACACGGTGAATGCAGCCCATACCGGCTGGATGATGACCTCCACCGCCCTGGTGCTGCTGATGACGCTGCCAGGCATTGCGCTGTTTTACGCAGGCATGGTGCGCAGGAAGAACGTGCTCAACACCATGGCCAGCGTGGTGGCCATTGCAGCGCTGGTCAGCCTGTTGTGGTTTGCGGCGGGGTATTCACTGGCCTTCACACCGGGCAGCGCCTGGCTTGGCGGCTGGGACCGTGCTGGCTTTGCCGGGCTCGACTTTCAGCTGGAGGCGGGCAAGCTGGCCGTGAGCCACATTGCGCCGCTGATCCCGGAGTCGGTGTACGCGATGTTCCAGCTCACCTTTGCCATCATCACGGCCGCGCTGCTGGTGGGCGCGTTTGTGGAACGCATGCGGTTTTCGGCCATGCTCGTCTTCATCAGCCTGTGGACACTGGTGGTCTATGCGCCCGTGGCGCACTGGGTGTGGGAGCCGGGTGGCTGGCTGGCGCAGATGGGCGCGCTGGATTTTGCGGGTGGCTCGGTGGTGCACGTGAACGCGGGCGTGGCGGGGCTGGTGTGCGCCTGGTTTCTGGGCCGCCGCGCGGGGTATGGGCGCGAGCCGTTTGAGCCCTACAACCTGGGGCTCACCATGGCGGGCGCGGGCATGCTGTGGGTGGGCTGGTTTGGCTTCAACGCGGGCTCTGCGGTCGCGGCCGATGGGCGCGCCGGGCTGGCCATGGCAGTGACGCACCTGGCCGCTGCGGCCGGTGCGCTGTCGTGGATGCTGGGTGAGTGGGTGGTGCGCGGGCGCCCGTCGCTGCTGGGGCTGTGCTCCGGCCTGGTGGCGGGGCTGGTGGCCATCACACCTGCCGCCGGTTTTGTCACGCTGCGCTCGGCCGTGGTGATTGGGCTGGTGGCCGGGCTGGCCTGCTACTGGGGCGCGACGGGGCTCAAGCGGCTGCTGCGGGTGGATGACTCGCTCGATGTGTTTGGCGTGCATGGCGTTGGCGGCATCGTGGGGTCGCTGCTCACCGGTGTGCTGGCCAGCAAGACCGTGGGCGGGGTGGCGGGCAGCCTGCTGACCCAGGCCATCGGCGTGGGCGCCGTGGCGGCCTACAGCCTGGTGGTGACGGCCGCGCTGCTGTGGGTCATCAACTTTGCGATGGGCCTGCGGGTGGACGAACAGAGCGAACAGACGGGGCTGGACATTGCCCAGCACCGCGAGCGCCTGGGCGGCTGAATGAGCCCCGAGAGACCCGGCAGGCCTTCCCCGCTCCCGCATCGTTGTGCAACGCGGGCCAGCGGGTGCAGTCCGATGGATGACCCCAATGCATTAAGGAGCCGACCATGTCCGATTCCGACAAGCTGGCAATTGCCGCCCACCTGCATGTGCTGTTGCGGCGCAAAACGGGTCGCGTGACCGATACCGAATGGATGGCGGTCAACGCCGACTATGCGCAGGAGATCGTGCGGTTCGCGCGCCAGCGCGCTGTAGACGACAACGCGCCCGATCTGGCTGAGTGGGCCGACCGCCTGGAGCACGCCCTGCACGCCACTCCCCTTGCAGCGCCGCGCCGTCCGCTGCTGGACGTGGCGGCGCAGGCTGTGCGCTCGCGCCCCGTACCGACGCCTGAGCCCGCCCCCGAGGTGCCGCGCTATGTGGGCGGCATCCGCTGAACGCTGCAGCGACCTGGGCGCCAGGGCTTGCAAAGATCAGTGGGGCGCCGTGCCTTGCGTGAACAGCCCGGCCGTGGGCAGCAGCCCGGTCAGCTGGTTGTCGCCGTAGGTGCGCAGCACCTGCGCAATCACCACCTGGTAGCCATTGAGCCACTGCGCCTGCGCGGCCTTGGCCTTCAGGTGCGCGGGGTGTTGCATCAGCGTTTGCAAGGCTTCCAGCGACTGCCAGTAGTACACGTTGGATACCAGGACGTTGCCCGTGTCCGTCCAGGACTCCTCGCCCAGGTAGCCGTCGATGGAACGGGCGGCGGTGGCAATCGCCTCGTCCAGGCGGTGAAAGGCGTCGTCGAACTGTTTGGTCGCAAAGATGAAAGTGGAGGAGTACATCGGCGCGATGGTACTCACGCCGCCCGCCTTGCCTGGATGATCCACTCCGCCGCCTTCTCCGCCATCATCAGCGTGGGCGAGTTGGTGTTGCCGCTGGTGATGGTGGGCATGGCGCCCGCATCCACCACGCGCAGGCCGGCCACCAGGCCGCCGCGCCCATTGCGCACGCGCAGTTGCGCGTCCAGCACGGCCATCGGGTCGCCGTCGCGGCCCATCTTGATGGTGCCCACGGGGTGGAAGATGGTGGTGGCAATGTCACCCGCCAGGCGCGCCAGGTCTTCGTCGCTTTCAAACTGCACGCCGGGCTTCCACTCCTGCGGCTGGTATTTGGCCAGCGCGGGCTGGGCCACGATGCGGCGCGTGACGCGCAGGCTGTCGGCGGCCACCTGGCGGTCTTCGGGCGTGCTGAGGTAGTTGGGCGTGATGGCGGGCGCGGCCTTGAAGTCGGCGCTCTTGATGTTCACCGTGCCCCGGCTGGTGGGGTTGAGGTTGCACACGCTGGCGGTGAAGGCCGGAAAGCTGTGCAGAGGCTCGCCAAACGCATCGAGCGACAGGGGCTGCACGTGGTACTCGATGTTGGGATAGGGCTGGTCGGGGCTGCTGCGGGTGAACGCACCGAGCTGCGAAGGCGCCATGCTCATGGGCCCGCTGCGCTTGAGCGCATATTCGAGCCCGATCTTGGCCTTGCCGACCAGCGAGTTGGCCATGGTGTTGAGCGTCTGCACCCCTTGCACCTTGAACACCGCGCGGATCTGCAGGTGGTCCTGCAGGTTGGCGCCCACGCCCGGCAGGTCCACCGCCACATCGATGCCATGCTGGCGCAGCAGTGTGGCGGGGCCGATGCCCGACAGCTGCAGCAGCTGGGGCGAGTTGACGGCGCCTGCGCTCAGGATCACCTCTCCCGCAGCGCGGGCCGTGACCATCTCGTGGCCGTCCCACACCAACACGCCGGTGCAGCGCTGGCTGCCATCGGGCTGGGTCTCGATGAGGAGCTTGGACGCCTGCGCGCTGGTCCACATCTCGAAGTTGGGCCGGCCATAGCAGGTGGGACGCAAAAAGGCCTTGGCGGTGTTCCAGCGCCAGCCGCTTTTCTGGTTGACCTCGAAATAGCCCACGCCTTCGTTGCTGCCGCTGTTGAAGTCGTCGGTGGCGGGGATGCCGGCCTGCTGCGCGGCGTGGGCAAAGGCGTCGAGCACGTCCCAGCGCAGGCGTTGCTTCTCCACCCGCCACTCGCCGGTGCTGCCGGTGGCCTTGTTGCCGTGCAGGCGTTTGAAATTTTCGTTCACGCCTCCGGGCTGGTCCAGGCGCCAGTGGTCTTCGTGGCGGCGGAAGTAGGGCAGGGCGTTGTCCCAGCGCCAGCTGGCGTCGCCCGTCAGCTCGGCCCACCGGTCATAGTCGCGCGCCTGGCCGCGCATGTAGATCATGCCGTTGATGCTGCTGCAGCCGCCCAGCGTCTTGCCACGTGGGTAGCGCAGGGTGCGGCCGTTCAGGCCCGCGTCGGGCTCGGTGTTGTAGAGCCAGTCGGTGCGCGGGTTGCCGATGCAGTACAGGTAGCCCACGGGGATGTGGATCCAGTGGTAGTCGTCCTTGCGGCCGGCCTCGATCAGCAGCACGCGGTGGCGGCCGTCGGCGCTCAGGCGGTTGGCGAGCAAGGCACCGGCCGTGCCTCCGCCGATGATGATGGTGTCAAACGTGGTGTCGCTCATGGAGGAGGGGCGGTGCCGATCAAAGGTGGTAACGGTGGGCCATTGTGCGGATGGGGGAGGCCCTGTCGATAGGGTGTGTGCCTATTGCTACATTTTTGGTAGCTGCTGATGCTTGAATTGATTGCGCTTGGCGCTGATTTGATAATAATTACACGCTTCGCCGCCTGTCTGTGCTTGACAGGCTCGTGTCCGACAGCGCGTGCAAGATTCGCTCCGCTACCATGCACGCTCTTCCTTGCTGCTTCTTGACGACCCCACCCCTGCGGCTGCCCTGGCGGCCAGACCCATGACCGACCACGCTCCCTACATCGTCCGCGCCGATACGCCCCAAGGGCCGTGTGCGCAGCTGCGTGGGCGCTGGGGTGCGGCCGAGCTGGGCAACGCGGCGCAGTGGGAGGCCGTGTCGGACCAACTGCGCAGCGCACCCCCCGCCCCCACCCTGGGCTGGGACCTGCGGGAGCTGCAGTGGCTGGACCATGTGGGCGCGCAACTGCTGTGGAACCACTGGCAGCACGCCTGGCCCGCACACCTGGCCTGCACCGACAGCCAGCGCACCATGCTGGCACGGGTGGCTCAGTTCACCTGTGTTGCACCGCCGCCTGAGCCTTGGCGCCTGGGCGAACAGGTCGACCACCTGGGCGTGCTGGTGCTGCACGGTGTGGACCACGCCCGCCACTTGCTGGAGATGGTGGGCCAGCTGGTGCTGGACCTGGGGCGCCTGGCGCGCGCACCGCGCAAGGGGCCGTGGCGTGATGTGTCCGGCCATCTGTACCGCATGGGCGCCACGGCGCTGCCCATCACGGCGCTGGTGGGGTTCCTCATCGGTGTGGTGCTGGCCTACCTGATGAGCCTGCAGCTGCGGCAGTTTGGTGCCGAGTCATTCATCGTCAACATCCTGGGCATCTCGCTGATCCGCGAGCTGGGGCCCATGCTGGCGGCCATCCTGGTGGCGGGCCGCTCCGGCTCGTCCATCACCGCACAGATCGGTGTGATGCGGGTGACCGAGGAGCTGGACGCCATGCGCGTGATGGGCATCCCGCACGGGTTCCGGCTGGTGATGCCGCGCACCTTGGCGCTGGCGCTGGCGATGCCGCTCATCAGCGTGTGGACCACGCTGGCGGCGTTGGCGGGCGGCATGCTGGCGGCCGACATCTCCATGGACATCTCGCCGTCGTACTTTGTGCAGGCACTGCCCGCAGCGGTAAAGATCGGCAACCTGGGCCTGGCCATGGCCAAGTCGGTGGTGTTTGGTGCGTTCATTGCGCTGATCGGCTGCCACTGGGGCCTGCGCGTCAAGCCCAACACCCAGAGCCTGGGCGAAGGCACGACGGCGTCGGTGGTGTCGTCCATCACCATGGTGATCATCGTGGACGCGCTGTTTGCCATAGCGTTCAAGAACATCGGCATATGACTGAGCGCATCGCCAAGCCCGAACACATCGCCGTCGCACCCGGCGAGCCGCCCATCGTGGATGTGCAAGGCCTCTGGACGCAGTTCGGCAAGGGCGACGAAACCTTCACCGTGCACCAGGACCTGAACTTCACCGTGCAGCGCGGCGAGATGCTGTCGCTGGTGGGCGGGTCGGGCACGGGCAAGACGGTGTTGCTGCGCCAGATCCTGGGCCTGGCCCGGGCCACGCGCGGGCAGGTCACCGTGCTGGGGCGGCCCGCGTCCGAGATGGGGCGCGAGGGGGCAGCCAGCCGGGTGGGCATGCTGTTCCAGCACGGTGCGCTGTTTTCGGCCTTCAACGTGCTCGACAACGTGGCCTTTGCGCTGCGCGAGCAGGGCACCTTGCCCGACGACCTGGTGCGCGATGCCGCGCTGGTCAAGCTGCAGATGGTGGGCCTGCAGCCCGAACACGCCACGCGCATGCCGGCCGACCTGTCGGGGGGCATGGTCAAGCGCGTGGCGCTGGCCCGCGCGCTCATCATGGACCCACCGCTGCTGCTGCTGGACGAGCCCACGGCGGGCCTGGACCCGAGCAGCTCCGACGACTTCTGCGCGCTGCTGCGCGAGCTGCGCGCGGCGCTGGGGCTCACGGTCATCATGGTCACGCATGATCTGGATACGCTGTTCGCGCTCAGCACCCGCGTGGCGGTGCTGGCGGACAAGAAGGTCATCGTCACTGGTCCGCCGCACGAGGTGGCGCACTTTTCGCATCCGTTCATCGAGCACTTCTTCATGGGCGAACGTGGCCAACGCGCCATGGCCCCCGTGCCCCCTGTGCAGCAGGCCCCGGTGCAGACCGCCGCCGTGCCTGCGCCCGACAAGGAACATCCCTGATGGAAAACAAATCCCACGCCCTCGCCGCAGGCATCTTTGTGCTGGTGGTGGCCGCCATGCTGGCAGGCCTGGCCATCTGGCTCACGCGTGACAACGCCAACTATGAGCAGTACGAACTCTCCACCCGCGACGGCGTGAGTGGCCTGCAGCCCCAGGCCACCGTTCGCTACAAGGGCGTGGCCGTGGGCAAGGTCACGCGCATCGGGTTCGACCCCCAGGTGAGCGGCAACGTGCTGATCCGTATTGCGGTCAACGAACAGGCGCCCATCAGCCCCACCACCTTTGCGGTGCTGGGCTACCAGGGCGTCACCGGCCTGGCACACGTGCAACTGGACGATGCCGAGAAGCCCTACCCCGAGCTGCCCCCCGGCCCCAGCGGCCTGCCGCGCCTGCCGCTCAAGCCCTCGCCGTTTGGCAAGCTGGCCGAACAGGCGCCCGCCATCCTCGGCCAGGTCGAAGAGGCCACGCGCCGCATCAACCAGCTGCTGGGCGACAACAACCAGCAAAAGCTCACCGAGGCGCTGTCCAGCATCGGCCAGGCCGCCAGCAGCGTCAACACCCTGACCCAGCGGCTCGATGCCACCGTGGCCCAGCGCCTGGACCCGGCCCTGGCCGCGCTGCCGCCCCTGGCCAGCGATGCGCGCCAGACCCTGCAGTCATTGCAGCAGGCGGGCGCCAGTGTGTCGGCCCTGGCGGTGGACTTGGGCAAGACCAACCAGCGGCTCAACGCCGACGGCGGCCCCATTGACCAGATCACCGCTGGCACCCAGTCGCTGGCGCGCGCAGCGGACCAGTTCAGCACCGCCACCCTGCCCCGAGTGAACCGCGCCGCCGACGACACGGCCCGTGCCGCCCGCCAGATGGGCCGCGCTGCGGGGGGCATCAGCGACAACCCGCAGTTGTTCATCTATGGCTCGGGGCGCATCCCGCCCGGGCCGGGTGAGCCAGGGTTTGGCGGCGCCCCGTGAGCTGGACCCCTCCCGCGCTGCATTGGTGGCGCAGGCCCTCTGTGAGGAGTGAACATGAATACTATTAAAAACATAGCAACCAAGGCATATTCATCTAGCGCTACCGTCCTGTGGGGCTGTGGTTTGGCGGCGGTGCTGCTGCTCACGGGCTGCTCGGCCCTGCCAGCGCCTCCGGCCCGCCCCGTGCTGTATGACTTTGGCCCCGGCCCGCTGGCCACCGTGCCCACCGACCGCCGTGCGCCCCTGCCTCCGCTGGCGATGGCCGACATGGACGCCCCCGGCCTGCCCGAGGGGGGGAACGCTGTGCTGTACCGCCTGGCCTATGCCGACGCCCAGCAGCTGCGCCCCTACAGCCAGGCCCGCTGGAGCCAGCCGCCTGCACAGCTGCTGCAGCAGCGCCTGCGCGAGCAACTGGGCCAGCGCCGCCCCGTGCTCAAGGCCGACGACGGCGCCGCCCAGGCTCGCGAGCCCGCCCAGGGCAACAAGTTGCCCCTGGTGCTGCGCACCGAGCTGGAGGAGTTCAGCCACCTGTTCACCAGCCCCAGCGACAGCGCCGGGGTGGTGCGCCTGCGCGCCACGGTGGTCGAGCTGACCCCGGCGGGCGAATCGCTGCGCGGCCAGCGCGTGTTCATCGTGCAGCAGCCCGCCAAGTCGGCCGATGCGGCAGGCGGCGTGGCCGCTTTGGCAGCGGCGTCGGGCCAGCTGGCCAGTGAGCTGGCAGCGTGGGTGGAGCAGGTGGGGCAGTAACGCAACAGGTCTTTGTGGCCAGAGCCTGCAGGCAAGGCGCTGGCTTTGGCCGTTGCGCCACGCAGCGCGCGTGGCCGTCAGGTGCCCGGCGGTGTCGGGGACGGGGGCGCGGTCTCATGGCGTTCAATGCCCGTCACCACCCGCGCATAGCGCGCAAAGCTCCAGTACGCCCAGGCCCAGTCCAGCAGCACCACCAGCCGGTTGCGAAAGCCGATGAGGAAGTACACGTGCGCAAACAGCCAGAACAGCCACGCAAAGTAGCCTGAAAACCGCACTGGCCCGGCGGGCGATGTGAGGTCCACCACGGCGGAGTTGCGGCCGATGGTGGCCAGGTTGCCGTAGTTGCGGTAGCGAAACGGCTGGGTGGGCTGGCCCGCCAGGCGGCGCAGGATGTTGGCCGCCGTGGCGCGGCCCATCTGCTTGGCGCCGGGCGACACGCCGGGCACGGGCGTGGGCTTATGGCCTGCCACGTGGCTCTTGGCGGCCGCCAGGTCGCCGATCACGCTGATCTCGGGGTGGCCGGACAACGTCAGGTCGGGCTCCACCACCACGCGGCCCGCGCGGTCGGTGCTGGCACCGGTGGCATCCGCCAAGTGGCGGCCCAGGGGTGACGCAGCCACGCCAGCGGCCCATACAATGCATTTGCTATTTATTTGATAGCTGTTTGCGCTTGATGTACTAGCGCTTGCAGGTGATTCGACCTTCAAGCCATCGCTGTCGATGGCGGTGACGCGGGCGCCCAGGCGCACGTCCACGCCCAGCTTTTCCAGTTGTTCCTTGGCGCGCTGACTCAGGGCCTCGGGCATGGCCTGCAGCACGCGTGCACCGCCTTCGAGCAGGATGATCTTCGCGCTCGCGGGGTCGATGTGGCGGAACTCGCCGGGCAGCGTGTGGCGCGCAATCTCTGCCAGCGTGCCGGCCATCTCCACGCCCGTGGGGCCTGCGCCCACGACCACAAAATTGAGCCAGTCTGCGCGGCGTACGGGGTCGGGCTCCTTCTCGGCCGCCTCGAACGCCAGCAGGACACGGCGGCGGATCTCGAACGCGTCGTCCAGCGTCTTGAGCCCGGGCGCATAGGCCGCCCACTCATCGCGGCCAAAGTAGCTGTGCGTGGCGCCGGCGGCCACGATGAGGTGGTCGTACGGCAGCGTGGCGCCGTCTGCCAGATGCACGGACTGCTGGCCCACGTCGATGCGGATGACCTCGCCCAGCAAGGTGGTCACGTTGCGCTGCTGCCGGAACAGGTGCCGAATGGGCGCCGCAATGGCCGGGGCCGACAGCCCGGCCGTGGCCACCTGGTAGAGCAGGGGCTGGAAGAGGTGGTGGTTGGTCTTGTCGACCAGGGTCACATCCACCGCCGCGCCTTGGAGGGCCCGGGCGGCTTCAAGGCCGCCGAATCCGCAACCGATGATGACCACGCGGGGGCGAAGCGGGGCAGCAGAGGGAGTCGTCATGCTGCCATTATTGGGGAGCCGTGGAGGCCCCAGGCCCTTGCCGTGGTCGCGACCTGCAGGCCCCCGGGTCACGGGGGCTCCATCGAGTCACAGGAACCCCAGGTCCACCGGGTAGTCCGGCCGCCCCGCCGCTGCGCCAAAGTGCGTGATGTTGGGCAGCACTCCCGCCATTTCGTTGTCGGCCACGCCAAACCACTTGGCCAGGGTGGCGGCGTACTGGTCCACCGAGGTGGACGGCAGCAGGCGGCCCTGGCCCACGTGCCACTGGTCTTCGGGGGCTGCGGTGCTGCCCACACTCACCGGCGGCGCGCTGCCGTAAAAGGCCTTGCCCTTGACCGCGCCGCCCACCATCAGGTGGTGGCTGCCCCAGCCGTGGTCTGAGCCGTCGCCATTGGAGCTGAGCGTGCGGCCAAAGTCGGAGGCGGTGAAAGCCGTGACTTTATCGGCCACTCCCAACTCCACGGTGGCGTTGTAGAACGCCGTCATGGCCTCGCTCACACGCTGCAGCAGGCCGGGCTGTTGCGCGATGAGGTTGTCGTGCAGGTCAAAGCCGCCCAGTGACACCATAAACACTTGCCGCTTGCTGCCCAGGGTGCTGCGCGCACCAATGAGGCGCGCCACCATCTTGAGCTGGTTGGCCAGGGAGTTGTTGCTGGGGAAGGTGGTAGCCAGCGTCACGCCAGCGAGACCGTTGGTGATCTGGCTTTCGGCCGCCACGGCGCGGGTGGTCACGCGGTTGTACTCGTTCTCCAGCGTCTGCGCGCGTGGCTGCTGGATCAGCGAAGTCAGTGCGCTCTGCACGGCAGATGACCCGTAGACCCGGTTCTTCACACCATTGATGGCCACGGCCCCATTGGTGCTGACCTGGTACTGCAGCGCCGAGTCGCCCGACAGGAACACCGCATTGCCCGTGACCGAGATGCAGGTGAACAGCGAATTGCCGTTGGAGGACAGCGCCAGGTCACCAATGTTGCCACCCCAGCCCACGGTGGAGCCCTCGGGCGAGGACGATTGCCATACCGACTGCTGGTCGTTGTGCGAGAACAGCTTGGGCGGCACCGGGTAGGTGGCGCGGTCGGCACTGTTGTACTGGGCGCGCGTCAGCGGTACCACCAGCGGGCCCACGTTGAGCTGCACGGCCGCCTTGCCGCTGTTGAACAGGCCGGCCAGCCCCGTCATGGCCGGGTGCAGCGCGTACTGGCGGCCACCGGGCAGGGGGACGGTGGGCGTCAGCAGCGTGGGGGTGAGGTCCGCTTTGGCGAGCGCGATTCCGCCAGCGCTCTGACCCGCCCCACCGCCCCGGATGGCGCTGTAGCGTGTGTAGCTGTCGTCGTCATAGGTGATGACGGTGTTGGCATAGTCGTTGCCGCCGTACAGGAATACGCAGACCAGCGCCTTGTAGTCCGTGGCGTTGAAGGCTGCCGCCTCTCCCATGGCAGCCAGGTTGAGCGCAAAGGGCAGGGCTGTGCCCGCAAGGCCCAGCTGGGTGGAGCGGCGCAGAAACGCGCGGCGGGTGTGGAGTTCGGGTTGAAGCAGGTGCATGGCAGGGCTTACTTTTGAACGAGGTATTCGGCCGAAGCCATCACCAGAAAAATGGCGGCTGCTACACGGTCGAGCTTGACGGCGTCGGTGCTTGCGGCGGTGACGGGCGTTGCCTTCAGCGCGTCCGTAATGAGCTTGACGGTGGCTGCGGACAACTGGCCTGCGCACATCAGCAGGTTGATGCGTGCGACCAGCGCGTCCGCATCCGCCACGATGGCCAGCTCGTTGGCGTAGCTGGCCTTGATGTCGTATCCGTTGTTGGCGGTGCTGCCGTTGTTGGGCAGTTCGGGGGCATTCACGTAGATGCCGTTGCGGATCACGCCCTGCATGTAGTTGAGGTAGCCCCCCACGCTGCTCTCATTGACCAGCTGGAATTCGGGGGCTACAGCGCCTGCGGTAGCCAATGCCGTGGACGGCGGCACATAGCCGGGCCGGAAGAAATTGAACACGGAGGGAGATCGCAGTGGGCTTTGGCCCAAACGGGACCCCAGATCGCTCAGGTCGCCAATCTTCCAGGTGCCTCGGGCGGAGTTCAATCCAAAGGTGCGGCCCCATTGCACAAAACGCAGCATGGGCTCGCGCAGCTTGCCGAAGGTCGGCTGAGTAAGCCCTGCCGGTGAGCGGGCCTCGTCGTCCAGCAGGATAGCCATGATCACCGCACGCATGTCGCCGCGCACCCCCGCCCCGTTGTTGTTGAACACTGATGCCACTCGCGCCACATAGCCAGGCGATGGGTTGCTGGTGACCAGGCGCTGGATGAGCTGCTTGCCAATGAACGGGCCCACGTTGGGGTGGTTGAAAAGCGTATCCAGCGCGCTCTTGAGGGCGGCTGCGCCCGGCGTGTTGGCGGGTATGGTGGCGCCCAGGAAAGTGGCCGCCAGGGTGGAGTGGCGAGACGCATTGAGCGCCATCGGAAGGCGCGTGTAGGTAGTGTTGGGGACCACGCGCGTCGTACCTGGAACCGTGATCGGAACGTTTTGTGACTGGTCGTAGTCGTAGCCTGTGAACACCCGTGCCAGGTTGGTCACGTCATTCATGGTGTAGCTATCGATGGGTTTGCCGTTGCCGTCCAGTCTGGGCGTGCCATCAAGATTCAGCTCTACCAGCCCGATGGACATGAGCTGCATCACCTCACGCGCGTAGTTCTCGTCGGGCTGTCGGCCGGTGGCAGCGTTTTCCTTCTGGTTGCCGCGGGTGTTGAGGTAGTAGCCCATGGCGGCGTTCAGCGTCACGTTTTCCAGCACGGAGCGGTAGTTGCCAAACGCGTTGTTCACCAACTGGTCCCAGTACCAGGCCATCGCATGGCAGCGCCAATTGATATCCACGCCATTGGTGGAGACCACGCAGATCTCCGAGAGTGCGAGCGCAACGCGCTTTCGCAGGCCATCGGTTGACTTCATGAGCTGATACCAGATCATGTAATCGGCGGGGTAGGAGTTGTCGTAGTAAGCCGTGTCGTTGCTGACAGCTGCATAGCCGCGATCATTCAGCCAGTCCCAGCCGCTGGCGCCCGGGTGTCCATTGAATTGTCTGCTCAGCCAATCGGCGTATGTGCTCGAGCGCAGCGCCGCTATCTCTTCCGTGGATGCCGAAAACTGGGCCTGCAGGAGAAACCGGGCCGCCTCGCTGTCGGTGGTCGGAGCGGGATAAGAAAACCCATCGGATATGGGCCGTGGCATGACCCCTCCGTCCAGCGCGCGCGTGGTGTTGTTGTCGGCACTTCCGCCTCCGCAGGCGGTCACTGCGCTGGCTGTCGCTAGTGCCGCTAAAAACGGCGCCGAACTACCTGGACGCTGGGCAGGAACGGAATCGGGGATGAAGGCGGCGCCCTCTGTTGTCTCTGCGACCTCGGTCGTCAGAGTTTCCGCGTATGAATTGGTCATGGTGATTGAGATGGAAACCCGCGCAAAGCAGAGTGCGCAGGCACGACTTAATCACATGCCGCGACCACTTGCAAACACAAGTGTTACCAAGAGAAACATTGCTGGAGGTTCCTTGAGAAGCAGGGCATCCGGTGATGGGCGGTTGCAACACTTTGTACCCCTGGTGAGCCCTTGTTGGGCATCCGCCAGAGGGCGGGCACCGTTGCATCGGCGATGTCCGTCACGCCCGTAGTCCTGTGCTGACGTGTGCTGCGTGGCATGGACTACGGCGCCATCGCCAGATCATTTTTACAGTGAATTCCATCGCATCACGCAAAGGTTCCACGCACTCCGAGTGGATGGCTGAAGCGAAGTTTTTTGAGGAGTTACACCATGAATGAAGACACCATCAAGGGCAACTGGAAGCAGTTCAAGGGCAAGATGATCGAGCAGTGGGGCAAGCTCACGAACGACGACTTCGATGTCATCGACGGCAAGCGCGAACAGTTCCTGGGCAAGCTGCAAGAGCGCCAGGGCATCGCCCGCGACGTGGCCGAAAAGCAGCTCAAGGAATGGCAGGACCGCCACCCCGACTTCCGCTTCAACGACTGATAGCGCGACCGCGCTGCGGGGCTTTCGCCCCGCCCCCGCCAGGCCACCCCTGGCGCACCGCCCCTACAAGATTCACACCCATTGCATTCAATTTCATCGAGGAGAAAACCATGACATTCCAACGCACCCTGATCGCCGCCTGCGCCGCCGGTCTGATGGCTACCACCGCTTTTGCCATGACCCCCGCAGAGCACAAGGCCGCCAAGGACAGCATCTCGGCGGACTACAAGATGAACAAGCAAAAATGCGATGCCCTCAAGGCCAACGCCAAGGACATCTGTATGAAGGAAGCCAAGGGCACCGAAGACGTGGCCAAGGCCGAGCTCGAAGCCCAGTACAAGCCCAGCGCCAAGGCCAGCCAGAAGGTGGCTGAAGCCCGTGCCGACGCCGCCTACGCTGTCGCCAAGGAAAAGTGCGACGACCTGACTGGCAACGCCAAGGATGTGTGCGTGAAGGATGCCAAGGCCGAACATGTGAAGGCCAAGGAAAACGCCAAGGTGGCCGCCGCCCAGGCCAAGCCTGCAGACACAGCGGCCGAGAAGGCCGCCAACGTGGCCGAGGCGCGCAAGGACGCCACCGCCGAGAAGAATGAAGCCAACTACAAGGCTGCCAAGGAGCGCTGCGAGACGATGACTGGCGACCTCAAGTCCAAGTGTGTGGACGACGCCAAGCGCATGTACGGCCAGAGCTGATGGGGCGGGCGCTGGGCGCCCAAGTCCCTTGCACTACCAGGCCCTGCCCGCCGCGCGCGGTGCAGGGCCTGGCTGCGTATGGCGTGGCCATGACCTGCATCAACACCCGGCCGGGCCGGGGCTTCTAAGCTCGCACCTTCGTTTGATCTGCCCGCCCAAGGAGTCCCATGGCCCACCTCGAATGGTCTGATGCGTTGAACCTCGACCTGCCCCTGATGGATGACACCCACCGGGAGTTCGTCGACTTGCTGGCCGCTGTGGACCAAGCCGGTGACGCCGACCTGCTGCCCCGCTGGCGCGCGCTGGTGGAGCATACCGAGCAGCATTTCGGGCAGGAAGACGACTGGATGGCCTCCACCCGATTTGCATCGGGCAACTGCCACAGCATGCAGCACAAGGTGGTGCTGCAGGTGATGCGTGAAGGCACGGCCCGCGCCGAACAGGGCGACCTGAAGGTGCTGCGCGTCATGGCCAGCGAGCTGGCGCTGTGGTTTCCGCAGCATGCGCAGAGCATGGATGCCTCGCTGGCCCTGCACCTGCGCCGTGTGGGGTTTGACCCTGTGACCGGCGTGGTGCACGCTCCCGGCGCGTTACCGGGTGCGTTGATCCACGGTTGCGGTGGGGCCACGTGTTCGGACACCGACGCCCCGGGTGCGAGCGAGCCCGCTGCCCGACGCGATATCGCGCCCGCTGTGGCTGCCTGACAGCGACGCAGCTGCGCTGTCTGCCCGCAGCGGCAAGCGTCAGCAGACGCTGAACGAACAAACGAGAGGCAGGCACGGCACGGCCAGAGCACCACTCTGGCGTGACCCGGGGGCCATCGGGCTTCCACCCGTGCAGCCGTCCTGCTTGTGTGGCATGCTGCCCCATCTCAAGGCAATTGGGGGCGGCGCGGCCGCTTCGCATCATGGCCGACACCACCCCTCCCGACGACCCCTGCGACGACACTGCCCGTCTCCAGGCCCTGCAGCGCTACGGCATTCTCGACACGCCCATGGAGCCCGCCTACGACGAGCTGGCCGACCTGGCGGGCTACGTGTGCGAAGCGCCCGTGGCATTGATCAGCCTGCTGGACAGCCAGCGCCAGTGGTTCAAGGCCGCCCGTGGGTTTGCGCTGCGGGAAACCCCGTTGAGCGAGTCGGTGTGCCGCTATGCCATCCGCCAGTCCGGCGTCTTCATCGTGCCCGACCTGGCACAAGACCCGCGCTTTGCGCACTATGCGATCGTCACGCAGAAGAACCCACTGCGCTTTTACGCCGGGGCGCCGCTGGTCACGCCCGATGGCTTTGTGCTGGGCACGCTGTGCGTGCTGGACCACCGGCCGCGCGAGCTGTCAGCCAAGGTGCAGGACCTGTTGTCCGCCCTGGCGCGCCAGGTGATCCGGCTGCTGGAGCTCAAGCGTGCCAACGACCGCCAGGGCCAGATGCTGATGGAGCTGGAGGCGGCGCGCCACCAGATGGCGGTGCTGGCCCACACCGATGTGCTGACCGGGTTGGCCAACCGCCGCTCGTTCACCGATCGCCTGCGCCAGGAATGGGCGCTGCTGCAGCGCGGCAATGAGCCAGCCAGCCTGTTGATGATGGACCTGGACCACTTCAAGCGCGTGAACGACGTCTACGGCCACCATGTGGGTGACCAGGCCCTGCAGCTGTTTGCCACCCTGTGCCGCGACGTCTTCCGGGCGGCCGATGTGCTGGGGCGCTGGGGGGGCGAGGAGTTTCTGGCCCTGTTGCCCGCCACCGGGCTCGACCAGGCACAGGTGGTGGCCGAGCGTGTGCATGCGGCGCTGGCCGCCCACCCGCTGCCCGGCATCGAGCCGGCGCTGGTGCTGTCGGTCAGCATGGGGCTCACCCTGTTCGACCCGCTGCGGCCGCTGGACATCACCCTGCGCCTGCTGGACTCTGCGCTCTATACCGCCAAGCGCGAGGGGCGCAGCCGCACCGTGGTGGTGTAAATGCTCTGCTTTTGATAGCTGCTGGCGCATATTGCACTAGCGCAACCCCCTGTTTTTACTAAAAATTGTGCCCCAGGGGCCTGCGCACGGCCCCCGGGACACCTTCAGAACTCCGGCCGGCGCGGCAACAGCAAGGCCGCTGTGCGCCACGCCAGGTCGCGCAGCGCCCGGCGCAGGGCGGGCGAATCTGCAGCGCCGCTTGCAGGCCCTCCGTGGCTGTGGTCCGCCTCGGCACGGTGGGGGCAAAAGGCTGCGTCCAGCACCTGCTGCTTGGCGCAGTGCAAGGCCAGCCGGTCCTGCGACCGCAGGGCCGCCATCAACTGGTCGCGGTGGCGCTGCACGCGGGCCGCTTCGGCGGCGGTCAGCGCGGGGCCCCTTGCGGGGCCGGTGCTGGCGGGCGGCGTCAGTGCCTGGGCCTGCGCCAGGTACTGGGCCCAGCGGGTGGTTTGCGCGGCGGCGTTCATGCAGCCTCCGCGCGGGGGGCTGCGGGGCGCTGCATGGGCGGCATGGTGGGGCGCGGGGGCGTGCCGCCTTGCGACAGCCCGTACCAGTTCACCTTGCGCGTCAGCACCATCACCGCTGCCAGCACCAGGAAGAGCGCAATCGCACCCACCACCAGCGCTGTCTGCTCGAGCTGCAGCAGTACGTACAGCAGGCCATACAGCAGCGCAATGCCCGCCCCCAGTGGCACACCGCGCGTGAGCCCGCCCAGCATGTGGCTGGCGTAATAGGCCAGCAGCAGCACACACGCGCTGGCCGCCACCGCGTACGAAATGCCAAACGGCAGGTGCTCCGACAGGCTCACCAGCAGCAGGAAGAAGCTGCACAGCGCGCTACCCACCAGCAGGTACTGCACTGGGTGCACGCGCAGCTTCTTCATCAGCTCGAACAGGCCCACGGCCACGAAGGTGAGGGCGATGAACAGCACACCGTACTTGGTCGCGCGGTCCGACAGGGAATAGGGATTCACCGGGTCGATGAAGGCCACGCTGAAGCTGTCGGCGCAGTCGCCCGGCGTGGCCCCGCTGTGTGCATAGTCGCTGCCCTCATCCGCGCCCAGGCAGATGCGCTTGCCGTTCGCAATGTCGGCCTGCGCCGTGGTGGCCAGCGACGACAGGCGCCACTGGGCCGAAAAGCCGGTCTTCTTGACCTCGCGTTCTGATGGCAGAAAGCGCCCGGCAAACGACGGGTGGGGCCAGCTGCTGGTCATCAGCACCTCGGTGTTGCCGCCCAGCGGCACGATGGCCAGGCGCTCGGTGCCCACCAGTTCCAGGTTCAGCGTGGCGGTCAGGCCATCGGCCTTGCCACGCACGGATTCGGGCAGCACCGCGTGCAGGCCCCGGCTGTAGGTGGGGTGGAAGGTGCCGGGCTTGAGGGCCAGCGCCTGGCTGCCCATGGTGAACTGCGCGGTGCGGATGCCGCGCGCGTCGCCCACGGCCATCATCACAATGGGTGCGCCGCAGTGCATGCGCGAATTCTTCATGCTGCTCTGCGGCAGCAGGCTGGCCAGCGAACCCCATTGCGCCGTCACGTGGGCCTTGAGGTTGTAGGTGTTCACCTTGTGCAGCCCGCGTGCGCGTTCCTCCATCGCGGCGCCGGTGGTGAGCTTGAGCTGCTCGGGCATGGCGGTTAGGATGAACTCGCGGCGCCTTTCGACCATGCGGCGCTCCTCGCCCTTGCCGACTTCTTCATCCCAGCTTTCCACGCAGGCGCTGTGGATCATGGGGCCCATCAGCGTCTGCGGCCCGGCCAGGCTCTCGGCCACGCTTTGTGCGGTGATGCTGCGGTAGCGCAGCCGGTCGCGCACCACGTCTTCGATCAGGCCCAGGCCAAAGAGCAGCAACACGGTGATGGCGGTCAGCGCCGCCAGCTTGGTGAACAAGGGGTGTTTGAACAAAAGATCCTCCACAAGTGACTGTTGTGGAGGCAGTGTTGTGGCGCGCTGTGAGGGCGCTATGAAGTTTGTGAGGCCAGTGTGAAGTGGGGATCGCTGGCGGTGGCTTTCGCTGCTCAGGCGACGCGGTACACCAGCTCCACCCGCAGCCCCGGTGCTGTGTTGCGCGCCACCATCTGCCCGCCGTGCAGCGCCATCACGCGCTGCACAATCGCCAGCCCCAGGCCCGATCCGCTGCGCTCGCCGCCCGGCCGTGCGGTGGTGAAAAAGCGCTCGCCCAGACGCGGCAGTGCGTAGTCGGGCACGCCGGGGCCGCTGTCCTGCACGGCCACCGTGGCGCCGTCCAGCTCCACCCGCACCGTGCTGCCCGCGGGTGCAAAGTCGATCGCGTTGTCCAGCAGGTTGGTCAGCGCCAGCGTCACCAGTTCGGCCTCCCACGGGCCGCTGGTGCCGTGCCCTTCCAATGCCAGCGTGATGCCGCGCTGCCCCGCGCGGGCGCGGGTCTGGGCAATGGCGGCCTCGGCGCAGTCGTGCAGCGCCACGGGCGCGCGGCCTTCGGCGTGCTGGCGCTGCTCCAGCTTGGACAGCTCCAGCAGCCGGTCGATGATGCGCTGCAGGCGTTCGCTTTGCTGCACTACCTGGGTCGCAAACTCGGCGCGGTCGGCGGAGGGCAGCTCGTCCTGCAGCAGCTCGCCCGCGCCGCGGATGGCGGCCACAGGACTTTTGAGTTCGTGCGTGAGGGCGCGCACATAACCCTCGATGTAGTCGCGCCCCTCGAGCCGCGCGCGCATGCGGTCCATGGCACGGGCCAGGTCGCCCAGCTCGCCGGGCACCTCGGGAACGGCCAGGGCCGTGGGGGGCGGAAGATTCGGGTCGTGGCGTTCGCCGTCGGCCGGGCCCTGCACGCTCAGGGCGTAGTCGCGCAGGCGGCGCACGTTCCACACCATCCACAGCGTCACCGCCACGCCCACGGCGGCCGAGAGCGCCAGCAGCAACAGCCCGCCCATGAACACCTTGCGCTCGGCCCGGTCGATGAAGCGCTGCACCGTGCGCGTGGGCTTGGCCACGGTGAGCACACCCGCGATCTGGCTTTTGACGTAGATGGGCGCGGCCACATGCATCACGCCGCTGGTGTCGTCATCTTCCACATCGCGCGTAGAGCGCGCGCCGTACTCGCCACGCAGCGTGCGGGCTACGTCGCGCCACTGCGAATAATCGGCACCGATGGCACGGTTTTCTGAGTCGAACAGCACGCGCCCCGTGGTGTCGGTCACATAGATGCGGTAGTCAAGCGACTGCTTGGAAAAGCCCCAGATGGCCGCATCAACGGGCCGCGTGGCGTAGCGCCGCACATGCTGGGCAAACGGGCTGGTGCTGCTGTTGTTGGCCTGTGCCGCCAGCCGCCCGGCGGCCAGGTCCTCGCTGGCCAGCTCGGCCAGGATGTTGGCCGTGTCCACCATCATGTCTTCCATCACCTCGCGCACGCTGGGCTTGATCTCGGCCATGAACACGCGCAGCACAAAGAATGCGGCGATGCCGTTGATGAGGAAGAAGGCGAACAGCAGACGGATGCCGAGGCGCATGGTGCGTTACTTCAAAAACAATAGCTGCCAGCGCTTGAGCGATGGACGCTAGTGGCCGATTGGGCTTCAGATGTCCAGGCAATACCCCATGCCCCGGTGCGTGCTGATGTACTCGCGCGCCGGGTCCACCTCGCGCAGCTTGGCGCGCAGGGTCTTGATGTGGGTGTCCACCGTGCGGTCGGTGCTTTCGCTGTCGTCGCCCCAGGCGGCGGCCAGCAGGGCGTCGCGCGAGTGGATGCGGCCTGCGCCGCGCAGCAGGTGGGACAGCAGGCGGTACTCGCGCCGGGTCAGCGGCAGGGCCTGGCCGCGCAGGCTGATGCGCTGGCCCGTCTCGTCGTCGTGGAACAGCGCGGCGGCCGTGGCGGCGGGCGCTGCCGGGTGGCTGTTGCCATTGCCGTGGCCCGCGCGGCGCAACAGAGCCTTCACGCGCGCAGCCAGTTCGCGCGGGCTGAAGGGTTTGGTCAGGTAGTCGTCGGCACCCAGCTCCAGGCCCAGCACGCGGTCGATTTCTTCGCCGTGGGCGCTGAGCATCAGCACGGGCAGGGCGGCGGTGGGCGCGGTGTTGCGCACATCGCGCAGCAGGTCCAGGCCGCTGCCGTCGGGCAGGCCCACGTCCAGCACCAGCAGGTCAAACCGTGCGCTCTGCAGCTGCTGGCGCGCGTCGTGCACCAGTAGGCTGTGCGTGACGGTCAGGCCATCGCGCTCCAGCGCATAGGCCACGGTGCGGGCGATGGCGGGGTCGTCTTCGAGCAGCAGCAGGCGGGCGGACATGGAGGGTCAGCGTGCGACGAGGATGGGGAACAGCTTGCCCAGCCCGTCGGCCATCACTTCCACGGCCAGCGCAGCCAGGATGAGGCCCATCAGGCGGGTCATCACATTGATGCCGGTTTTGCCCAGCACGCGCGCAATGGGGTCGGCCAGCGCAAAGCAGACGGCCGTGGCCAGCGCGATGACCACACCGTAGCCCACCAGCGCGGCGTGCTGCCAGAAGGTCTGGGCGCGGTCGGCATAAATCACCACGGTGGACATGCTGGCCGGGCCGGTGAGCAGCGGAATGGTGAGCGGCACCACGGCAATGCTGCTACCGGCGGCGGCCTTTTCGGCGCCTTCTTCGTATTCGTTGGTGCTGGGCTTTGCCTCGGCGGGCTGGGCGTTGAGCATGTTCATCGCGCTGATGAGCAGCAGCATGCCGCCGCCCACCTGGAAGCTCTGCAGCGAGATGTTGAAGAAGTCGAGGATCTGCAGGCCCAGCAGCGCACAGGCTGCAATCACGCAGAACACGCTGAAGCTGGCCACCTGGATGGTGCGGCGCCGCTGCGGGTACGAGAAGCCCTGCGTGTAGTGGATGAAGAACGGCACGATGGCCAGTGGGTTCACGATGGCCAGCAGGGTGATCAGGGGTTTGAGGTCCATCAGGGCGCTCCCAAGGGCAAGTGGGCAGGGTGGTTCTTCGGGGGGCTCAGGCCAACGGCAGATGAGGGTGGCGCAGCCCGGGCTGTGCGCGAGTATGCGGTGTTTTCTGCGCCGTTTGGCGGCCAGGCATGCTGCATTGCAGCGTGCCTGCCACGGGTGGCTCCGGGCCTTCTCTCCTAGCGCCCGCCCGACACATCCATCAAGGTGGCTGTGGTGTAGCTCGCTGCGGGCGACATCAGCCAGACGATGGCCTCGGCCACCTCGTCGGCCGTGCCGCCGCGCTGCATGGGCACCTGGTGCGAGAGGTCGCGCACCCGGTCGGGCAGGCCGCCGCTGGCGTGGATGTCGGTCTCGATCAGGCCCGGACGCACGGCGTTCACACGGATGCCCTCGGCCGCCACCTCGCGCGCCAGGCCGATGGTGAAGGTGTCGATGGCGCCCTTGGCCGCCGCGTAGTCCACGTACTGGTGGGCCGAGCCCAGGCGCGAGGCGGCGCTGGACACATTGACGATGGCACCGCCGCTGCCGCCGTGGCGCGTGCTCATGCGCCGCACGGCTTCGCGGGCGCAGACGATGCTGCCGATCACGTTGGTGTCGAACATGCGGCGCAGGCGCTCGGTGCTCATTGCGTCCACCCGGGCGGTCACGTCCACCACCCCGGCGTTGTTGACCAGGGCGCTGATGCGGCCCAGCTGGGTGTCCACGGCCTGGAACATGGCCAGGATGTCGGCTTCGTTCGCCACGTCACCCTGCACGGTGATGGCGGTGCCGCCGTCTGCACGGATGGCATCGACCACGCTCTGGGCGGCGGCCTCGTTGGCGAGGTAGTTGACGGCCACGGCCCAGCCATGTTTTGCGGCCAGCCGTGCGGTGGCGGCGCCAATGCCCCGGCTGGCGCCAGTGATTAGTGCGATCTTCTCCATGGGGTGGGGTCTCCTGCAAGAATGGCGCATTGGAACAGGTTCTGCCCCCCCGCAGCGCAGCGTCCTCACCCATAGCGCGGACCCTCTGCGCACCATACGTACCAAATCCAAGGAGCATTCAGCATGGGACAGTTTGTCGATCTGACGTCGAGTGACGGTTTTGTGGCCCCCGCCTGGGTCGCCAGGCCCGAGGGCACGCCCCGTGGCGCCGTGGTGGTGCTGCAAGAAATTTTTGGCGTGAACTCGCACATCCGTTCGGTGGCCGACCGCTACGCAGCCAGCGGCTACCTGGCCGTGGCGCCATCCACCTTCCACCGCGTCAAACAGGGGGTGGAGCTGGGCTACACCGGTGACGACATGCAGGCCGGCATGGGCCTGAAGGCCGCGGTCGAAGCCTTGCCCGCGCCGGGCGTGCTGCCCGACATCCAGGCCGCCATCGACTACGCCGCGCAGCAAAGCGGCGGCAAGGTGGGCATCGTGGGCTACTGCTGGGGCGGCCTGCTGACTTGGCGCTCAGCCTGTCTGCTGCAGGGCCTGTCGGCCGCCGCGCCGTACTACGGCGGTGGCGTGACCACGCCGGAAGAAGTGGCCCGCACGCCCAAGGTGCCGGTGCTGGCCCACTTTGGCGAGCGCGACCACTGGATTCCACTGGACAGCGTGCAGGCCTTCGGCAAGGCCCACCCAGAGGTCGAAGTGCATGTGTACGCCGCCGACCACGGCTTCAACTGCGACCAGCGCGGCAGCTATGACGAGGCCGCCGCCAACACGGCGCGCGAGCGCACCTTGGCCTTCTTTGCCAAGCACCTGGGCTGAGACCGCGACAGCACGGCGACACGGTAGCGAACAACCAACGGGGGTGGTCATGGCGGATTTCAGGCGTTTTTGGTCCCAAGCGCTAGTCCGTCATGCGCTGGAAGCTATGGGTTTGATAGCGCTATGCACCGCCACCCAAGCGGCCGACTACACCGGCCCCTTGTTTGACGCCCACCTGCACTACAACGAAGAAGCGTGGGACGGCCGCTCAGGCCCGCACCCACCCGCCGATGTGCTGGCGCGCATGAAGGCCAGCGGCGTACGCGCCATCGTGGCCAACTCGCGGCCCAATGCCGGGTCGCTCACCCTGGCGGGCCTGCCGCAGACCCGTGAGGCCGGTGTGGCGGTTGTGCCGTTTGTGCGGCTGTACCGCAACCGCGCCGACTACACCGGCTGGTTTGCCGACGACACCATCTACGACATGGTGCAGACCGAACTGGCCCGGGGCACGCCGGCCGGCCCGTACCGGGGCCTGGGCGAATTCCATCTCTACGACAGTGCCAACGCCAACGGCCCCGTGGCCAAAAAGCTCATGGCCCTGGCCGAGCAGCGGGACCTGGTGGTGCTGGCCCATGTGGACGACACCGCCATCGACCTGCTGATGGCCAACACCCCGTCCCAAGGCCGGAAGGCGCGGCTGATCTGGGCCCACACCGGCATTGGCGGCGCGCCTGTGGAGCGGGTGGACGCCCTGATGGCCCGCTACCCGGGCCTGGTGGGCGAACTCTCGTACCGCCCCGGCCTGGTCTGCGACGACAACCAGCTGTGCCCCGCCTGGCGCGCGCTGCTGCTCAAGTACCCCACGCGCTTCGTGATCGGCTCGGACACCTGGGTCAACCAGCGCTGGCAGCACTACGAAAGCCTGATGCAGGGCTACCGCCAGTGGCTGGGCGGCCTGCCCGCCGATGTGGCGCGCAAGGTGGCGTGGGACAACGCGGCAGGGTTGTTTGGGGTGGCCCGGCCATAACGCACTGGAGCGCGCGCTCCTTGGTCTGGCTGACGCCCCGCGATACGGGCGCTGACCCCGCCGCTCAGCGGGATGTCACCTCGTCCTCGCCAGATACCGCTTGCGCCAGAACAGCAGCACCAGCGACACCGCGATGAACACCATCGACCCCATGGCCCACCAGAAGCCGTCGGCCTTGTGCACCAGTGGAATGAACTCGAAGTTCATCCCGAAAATGCCCGCAATCAGGTTCAGCGGCAAAAACACGGCCGTGAGCGCCGTGAGGGTGCGCATGATGTCGTTGGTGCGGTTGCTCTGCACCGAAAAGTGCATCTGCACGGCGGTTTCGGTGCTCTGCTCCAGGCGCCGCACGTGGTGCACCACGCGCTCGATGTGCTCCAGCACGTCGCGGCTGCGCACCTTGAGCAGGTCCAGCTCGCGCAGGCCCGCCGGCGTGTCGGGCAGGGCCCAGGTTTCCAGCGCGTCGATCCAGTCCTGCACGGCGGTGCGCTGGTCTTCGCAGATCTCGTCGAGCATGTGCAGCGACAGGCGCGCTTCGAGCAGCGAGGTCCAGTTCACGTACCGCGCGCGGGGCTTGAGCAGTTCGGTCTGCCAGTGGTCCAGCTGGCGGGTGAGCTCGCGGCGCAGGTCCAGGTAGCCGTCCACCATCTGGTTGACCACGCGCAGCATCAGGTCGGCGGGACTGGTGGGCAGGCGTGCGCCCGAGATCGGGCTGCTGCGGCCCTCGCCCATGCCGGGGCTGGCGTGGGCGTTGCCGTGGGCGTGGCTGGTATTGCTGGCGCTGCTGGTTCCGTTGCCGATTCCATTGCTGTTGGCCGGGGTGGCTGCCAGCAGCCGCGTCGCGTAGGCATCGCGCACCGCGCAGTCGGTGGGGTGCACGGTCAGCAGCAGCTGGTCGAACACCGCAAATCCCACGGGGCTGGTGTCGATGCGCCGCAGCACGGGCGGGCCGCTGCGCTTGACCGGGGCGTTGGGGTTGTTGTCGGGCTCGGCGGCAACGGCCGGTGTGGCGGGGGCAGCAGGCCCGGGCTGCCCGGCCTGCGCAGCATCGCCCTGCACCGTGGCCAGGCGGCGGAACACCAGCAGGTCGTACTGCGAGGTGTAGTCGTAGTGCGAGGGCAGCTGGGCGTTGAGCAGGTCGGACACATGCAGGTCCACCAGCTGCAGCCCGATCAGCGCCTGCAGGCGGCCCTGGATCTCGGCGAGCCGCGCCTGAAAGGCCGGACGCGCGCAGGCGATCCAGAGGAAACCCTGCGCCGGCATCTGGGCGGGCAGGGCGGTGAGCTCCTGCACGCCGCTGCTGTGGATGTGAAAGATGCGCATGGACACCGTGGTTTCAGTCAAAAGCGCCGGTAGCGCTAGTGGAATATGCGCTGATAGCTATTATTTTTGTAGCTTACGTGCCACGTCGCGCGCAAAGTAGGTCAGCACGCCGTCGGCGCCTGCGCGCTTGAAGGCCAGCAGGCTTTCCATCATCACGGCGTCGTGGTCCAGCCAGCCGTTGGCGGCAGCGGCCTTGATCATGGCGTACTCGCCGCTCACCTGGTAGGCAAAGGTGGGCACGTGGAACTCGTCCTTCACCCGGCGCACGATGTCCAGGTAGGGCATGCCGGGTTTCACCATCACCATGTCGGCGCCTTCGGCGATGTCGATGGCCACTTCGCGCAGGGCCTCGTCGCTGTTGCCGGGGTCCATCTGGTACACGTTCTTGTCGGCCTTGCCCAGGGCGCCGCGCGTGCCCACCGCGTCGCGGAACGGGCCGTAGAAGGCGCTGGCGTATTTGGCGCTGTAGGCCATGATGCGGGTGTGGATGTGGCCCTGCACCTCCAGCGCCTCGCGGATCGCACCGATGCGCCCGTCCATCATGTCGCTGGGGGCGACGATGTCCACGCCCGCCTCGGCATGCGTGAGCGCCTGGCCAGTGAGGATCTCCACCGTCTCGTCATTGATGATGTAGCCGGTCTCGTCCAGCACGCCGTCCTGGCCGTGGCTGGTGTAGGGGTCCAGCGCCACGTCGGTCATCACGCCCAGGTCGGGAAACTCCTTCTTCAGCGCCCGCACCACGCGCGGGATCAGGCCGTCGGGGTTCAGGGCTTCCTTGCCGTCCGGCGTCTTGAGCGACGGGTCAATCGCCGGGAACAGCGCCAGCACCGGGATGCCCAGCTTCACGCAGTCGGCGGCCACGGGCAGCAACAGGTCCAGGCTCAGGCGGTCCACGCCGGGCATGGAGGTCACGGCCTCGCTGCGGTTCGTGCCCTCGTGCACGAACACGGGGTAGATCAGGTCGTCCGCGGTGACCACGTTCTCGCGCACCAGGCGGCGGGTGAATGCATCGCGGCGCAGGCGGCGGGGGCGGTTCTGGGGGAATGGGGCAGGGCTTTGGAGATGCATCATCGGATTATGAAGCCCTCCCCAAGGCGCCGGGCACCTATCCGCACCCCGGTGGCATGGGGTGGGGCCGCGGTCGTTGGCGCTCCGGGCCCGCTGTGGAAAAGCCGCTTGTAACCGCCCATGCCCAGTGCTAGATTGGTGCCGGGCGGCTTGCCGCCCCCCGCTTTTCCTCCCTGAGCGGGACCTGGGCTGCAGCGATGCGGCACAGGCTTTCCCGGCCCGGCGGATCTGCCGGGCTTTTTTTTGGGGTTGTCCCGTCGGAGTGGCGTAGGCCCGTAAACTGCCCCCATGCTCTGGGTCAAAGCCTTTCACATCGTTTTCGTGGCCAGCTGGTTTGCGGGCCTGTTCTACCTGCCGCGCATCTTCGTCAACCTGGCGATGGTGGCGCCCGGCTCGGCCGCCGAGCGCGACCGCCTTCTGCTCATGGCACGCAAGCTGATGCGCTTCACCACCCTGCTGGCCGTGCCCGCCATTGCGCTGGGACTGTGGCTGTGGCTGGGCTACGGCATCGGCCGGGGGCCCGGCAATGGCTGGATGCACGCCAAGCTGGCCGTGGTGGTGCTGGTCATCGGCTACCACCATGCGTGCAGCGTGCTGCTGCGCAAGCTGGCCGACGGCACCAGCCGCCGCAGCCATGTGTGGTTCCGCTGGTTCAACGAAGCGCCGGTGCTGCTGCTGCTGGTGGCCGTGGTGCTGGTGGTGGTCAAACCCTTTTGACGGAGACGCAGAGGGCGCATGCACAAAACCTCTGCCTGGCCGCTCGCGCTGACGTATACGGCGCTGATCGTTTTTGCCAGCCTGTTCCCGTTTGACGGGTGGCGCGAGCAGGGCATCGACCCCCTGGTCTTCCTGCTGGCCCGGTTGCCCCCGCCGTACTGGACGGGGTTTGACGTGGTCACCAACCTCGTGGGGTACGCGCCCCTGGGCTTTTTGCTGGTGCTGGGCCTGTTGCGCTCGGGCTGGCGGCGTGTGCTGTGGGCGGTGGCGCTGGCCACGCTGGTGGGCACGCTGCTGTCGCTGTGCATGGAATTTCTGCAGATCTACCTGCCCCGGCGCGTGCCCTCCAACCTGGACCTGGCGCTCAACGCGCTGGGCACGCTGGCCGGTGCACTGAGCGCCGCGCTGCTGGAGCGGCTGGGGGCGCTGGACCGCTGGAGCGACTTCCGGGCGCGCTGGTTTGTGTCCGACGCTTCGGGCGGCATGGTGCTGCTGGCGCTGTGGCCGCTGGCGCTGCTGTTTCCGGCAGCGGTGCCCTTTGGCCTGGGCCAGGTGCTGGAGCGGCTGGAGGCCGCGCTCATCGACCTGCTGGCCGATACGCCGTTCCTGGAGTGGCTGCCCCTGCGCGAGACCGAGCTGGACCCGCTGTCACCCAGCGGCGAGCTGCTGTGCGTCACCCTGGGGCTGCTCATCCCCTGCCTGCTGGGGTATTGCGTGATCCGCCAGATGGGGCGGCGCGCCCTGTTTGCGCTGGCGGTGGTGGGTGTGGGCATTGTGCTGACCGCGCTGTCCGCCGCACTCAGCTGGGGCCCCGTGCACGCCTGGGAGTGGATGGACCTGCCCGTGCGCGTGGGCGTGTGGGCGGCGCTGGCGTTGGCCCTGCTGATGCTGGCCCTGCCGCGCCGTGCCTGCGCTGCCGTGCTGCTGCTGGCGCTCACCTGGCACCTGGCACTGCTGAACCAGGCGCCTACCAGTGCCTACTTTGCCCAGACGCTGCAGATCTGGGAGCAGGGCCGTTTCATCCGTTTTTATGGCCTGGGCCAGTGGCTGGGCTGGCTGTGGCCCTACCTGACGCTGCTGTATGTGGTGTTTCGGGTGTCCCGGCGAGAGGGCGGGGCCTGAGTCGCAGGGCGATGGCCTCCGGCTTTCTGTGTGGCCGGGCAGGGACTTGGGGCGTGGCCTCGTCCGCTGGGAGAGGCAGGGGTCCTTAAAATGCAGGGATGAGCGACACCCCTTCCGCACCGGCCGCAGCGCCCGGTTACTACCAGCGCCACATCTTCTTCTGCCTCAACGAGCGCACCAACGGGGAAGACAGCTGCGCGCACCACAACGCACAGGCGGGTTTTGACCGCTGCAAGGCCCAGGTCAAGGCAGCCGGGCTGGCGGGTGCCGGCAAAGTGCGCGTGAACAAGGCCGGTTGCCTGGACCGCTGCGCGGGCGGCCCCGTGGCGGTGGTCTACCCCGAGGGCACCTGGTACACCTATGTGGACGTGGCGGACATCGACGAAATCGTCGAATCGCACCTCAAGAACGGCCAGGTGGTGGAACGTCTGGTCACGCCAGCGGAACTTGGCCGCTGAGCGCGGCTCCATCCCTGTCTTGGAACAATTTTGGCAGCAGGCGCTAGTGGATCATGCCCCTGCTGCTATTGATTGAGTAGCAAATCCGTGAATGCCCAGACCGAACGCCTGACCCTGTCCGGCCCCGCAGGCGCCATCGAGGCCGTGCGCGACAGCGCCACCCTGGCCGATGGCGCGGCGCCCCGTGGCGTCGCCATCATCGCCCACCCGCATCCGCTGTTTGGCGGCACCATGGACAACAAGGTGGTGCAGACCCTGGCGCGCGCGTTTGTGCAGTGTGGCTGGACGGCGGTGCGCTTCAACTTCCGCGGCGTGGGCGCTACGGCCGGCGTGTACGACGAAGGCCGGGGCGAGTTGCAGGACCTGCTGGCGGTGGTGGAGCAGGTGGCTCCCGCCGCCGAGGGGCAACCCCTGGCGCTGGCGGGGTTTTCTTTCGGTGCGTTTGTCACCAGCCATGCGCTGGAGGCACTGTGGCCCACGCACCGCGTGGAGAAGGCCGTGCTGGTCGGCACGGCCGCCAGCCGCTTCACGGTGGCCCCGGTGCCGCCCGATGCCCACCTGCGCACGCTGGTCGTGCACGGCGAGCAGGACGACACCGTGCCGCTGTCCGCCGTGATGGACTGGGCCCGGCCCCAGATACTGCCTGTCACAGTCGTCCCCGCAGGCGGTCATTTCTTTCACGGACAATTGCCGCTTCTGAAGAACCTGGTGGTCCGCCACCTGCAATCGGGCGCCTGAGGGGCGCCGCCCGGACCGGCTCCGGCCGTCCGTCGTCTTCCCTCTCCCGCCCACTCTCCCACCCCTTTTTCGAGCCTCTCCAGCCCCCTCCTGCCCCATGAAACGAATCCTGTCTGCGTTGCGATCCCTGGCCGTCTTTGCTGCGGTGGCCCCGGCTGCCTTTGGCGCCCTGGCCCAGGCACCCCAGCCCCCCGAAATCGCCGCGCGCACCTACCTGCTGGTGGATGTCACCGCCAACCAGGTGCTGGCCGCCAAGGACATCGACGCGCCGGTGGAGCAGGCTTCGCTCACCAAGCTCATGACGGGCTACCTGGTGTTTGATGCGCTGCGCTCCAAGAAGATCGCGCTGGACCAGAAGCTGCCCGTGAGCGTGCGCGCCTGGAAGATGCCCGGCTCGCGCATGTTCATCGACCCCAAGATGCAGGTGCCGGTCGAAGACCTCATCAAGGGCATGATCGTGCAGTCCGGCAACGACGCCACCATGGCCCTGGCCGAAGGCGTGGGCGGCACGGCCGAGAACTTCGTCAAGCTCATGAACGACCAGGCGCAGGCGCTGGGCATGAAGGGCACGAGCTACAAGAACCCCGAAGGCCTGACGGAGCCCGGCCACACCACCACGGCGCGCGACCTCTCTGTGCTGGCCATGCGGCTGATGAAGGACTTCCCGGAGTACATGCACTACTACTCCACCAAGCAGTACAGCTACCCGGGTACTCCGGCATCGAACGGCAGCAACCGCAATTCGCTGCTGTTCCGCGACCCCACGGTGGATGGCCTCAAGACCGGCCACACCGCTGCGGCGGGCTACTGCCTGGTGGCCACGTCCAAGCGTGAATTCCCCGGCGTGGGCCAGCGCCGCCTGCTGTCCATCGTGCTGGGTGCCGCGAGCGAAAACGCGCGCGCGAACGAAAGCCAGAAGCTGCTGAACTGGGGTTACACCGCGTTCGAGGCGGTCAAGTTGTTTGACGCAGGCAAGCCGGTGGCGACCCCTGCCGTCTGGAAGGGCAAGGACAGCGTGCTGAAGATCGGCCGCGAGGAGGCCATCGTGGTCGCCGTGCCCGCCGGCAGCGCTGGCAAGGTCACCACCCAGATCGCCCGCCCCGACCCGTTGGTAGCGCCCTACGCCAAGGGGCAGGCCATTGGCACCCTCAAGGTCATGCTGGGCGACCAGTCCATCGGCGAAGTGCCCCTGGTGGCGCTGGAGGCGGTGGAGCAGGCCGGCATCCTGGGCCGTGCCTGGGATGCCATCCGCCTCTGGATCAAGTGACGCTGCGTTGCAGAAGGTGGCGAACCACTTCTGAAACCATAGCTGGCTGCGCAGGTCCGGCATATGTCGGGCCTGTTTTCGCTCCTTTTGCGGCCAGTTCCTGTCAGATCACCGGGATGGCTGCAGGTGCCAGAAACTGCTGCAAGCCGCAGTGGGCTTGCCTTTCAGGGGGCATCCTGCTACATTAGAAGGCTTTTCGGAATTTCCGAAGGGATTCACGTTTTCGCTTTCACGAAGCAAATTCACGTTTAGGGACGTATTTCATGCCAACCATTAATCAACTGGTCCGTCAGGGGCGCGAGGTCGAAAAGACCAAGTCCAAGAGCCCTGCGATGGAAAACTCTCCACAGCGCCGTGGCGTGTGCACCCGTGTGTACACCACGACGCCTAAGAAGCCTAACTCCGCTCTGCGTAAGGTCGCCAAGGTGCGCCTGACCAACGGTTTTGAGGTGATCTCCTACATCGGCGGTGAAGGCCACAACCTGCAGGAACACAGCGTGGTGCTGGTTCGCGGCGGTCGTGTGAAGGACTTGCCCGGTGTGCGTTACCACATCGTGCGTGGCTCGCTGGACTTGCAAGGCGTGAAAGACCGCAAGCAAGCCCGCTCCAAGTACGGCGCGAAGAAGCCAAAGGCCAAGTAAGCCCTGGCCCTTTCGGCCTGAAGAATTTTCGGTGCTGTTTTTCCGCGTGGCGCGGAGGTGCAGCGTAGTGACCCCAAACGCAGGTGTTCTGCGCGGGTCGAGTAAGTGGGAGTCCAGAGATTGGCTCTCGCGGTGTCTGAAAAGATGCCAACTGAAGCAAAGATAGAGGTAAAAAATGCCACGTCGTCGCGAAGTCCCCAAACGTGAAATCCTGCCGGATCCCAAGTTCGGCAATGTAGAGCTGTCCAAATTCATGAACGTGATCATGGAAGGCGGCAAGAAGGCAGTTGCAGAGCGCATCATTTACGGCGCCCTGGAACTGATCGAGAAGAAGCACCCCGATAAGGACCCTCTGGAAGCCTTCACCGTTGCCATCAACAACGTGAAGCCCATGGTGGAAGTGAAGTCCCGCCGCGTGGGCGGTGCCAACTACCAAGTGCCCGTGGAAGTGCGTCCTGTCCGTCGTCTGGCCCTGTCCATGCGCTGGATCAAGGAAGCCGCCCGCAAGCGTGGTGAAAAGTCGATGGCCCAACGCCTGGCCAACGAACTGCTGGAAGCCACCGAAGGCCGTGGCGGCGCCATGAAGAAGCGTGACGAAGTGCACCGTATGGCCGAAGCCAACAAGGCATTCAGCCACTTCCGCTTCTAAAACGCGGATTTGCCCTGATATAGGCCCAAGGCTGCTGGCGTTTTGCCTGCAGCCTTGTGTCGATTTCAGGCAGTCACAAAATTGACGGGTTGCAGCGCCAGAATGCTGGGCCCGCCCCCCGAATAACACGACCCATCCAAGGATCCACCATGGCTCGCAAGACCCCCCTCGAGCGTTACCGCAATATCGGTATCTCGGCCCACATTGACGCTGGCAAGACCACCACGACCGAGCGTATTCTTTTCTACACCGGCGTGAACCACAAGATTGGTGAAGTGCACGATGGCGCGGCCACCATGGACTGGATGGAGCAAGAGCAAGAGCGTGGCATCACGATCACCTCGGCTGCGACGACCTGCTTCTGGAAGGGCATGGACATGTCCTTCCCAGAGCACCGCATCAACATCATCGACACCCCTGGCCACGTGGACTTCACGATTGAAGTGGAGCGTTCCATGCGCGTGCTGGACGGTGCCTGCATGGTGTACTGCGCCGTGGGTGGCGTGCAGCCCCAGTCGGAAACCGTCTGGCGCCAGGCCAACAAGTACAAGGTGCCACGTCTGGCCTTTGTGAACAAGATGGACCGCACCGGTGCCAACTTCTTCAAGGTCGTGGACCAGATGAAGCTGCGCCTGAAGGCCAACCCTGTGCCAATCGTGATCCCGATCGGTGCCGAAGAAAACTTCAAGGGCGTGGTCGACCTGCGCAAGATGAAGGCCATCATCTGGGACGAAGCCTCCCAGGGCATGAAGTTCAACTTCGAAGAAATCCCGGCCGATCTGGTGGCAACTGCCACTGAATGGCGCGAGAAGATGGTCGAAGCCGCTGCTGAAGCCTCTGAAGACCTGATGAACAAGTACCTGGAAGAGGGCGATCTGTCGGAAGAAGAGATCACCCAAGGCCTGCGTACTCGCACCATCGCTGGTGAAATCCAGCCCATGCTGTGTGGCACTGCGTTCAAGAACAAGGGTGTGCAGCGCATGCTGGACGCCGTGATCGAACTCATGCCTTCGCCGCTGGACGTGCCTCCAGTGCCTGGCTTCGACGAAGACGACAAGGAAGTCACCCGCAAGGCGGACGACAACGAGAAGTTCTCCGCCCTGGCATTCAAGCTGATGACCGACCCGTTCGTGGGCCAGCTGACGTTCGTGCGTGTGTACTCCGGCGTGCTCTCCAAGGGCGACACCGTGTACAACCCCGTGCGTGGCAAGAAGGAACGTATTGGCCGTATCGTGCAGATGCACGCCAACGAGCGCCAGGAAGTGGACGAAATCCGCGCCGGTGACATCGCTGCCTGCGTGGGTCTGAAGGACGTGACGACCGGTGAAACCCTGTGCGATCCAGCCGCCGTGGTGACGCTGGAGCGCATGGTGTTCCCTGAGCCTGTGATCCGTCAGGCTGTGGAACCCAAGTCCAAGGCCGACCAGGAAAAGATGGGTATCGCCCTGTCGCGCCTGGCCGCTGAAGATCCATCGTTCCGCGTGCAGACCGACGAAGAATCCGGCCAGACCATCATTGGCGGCATGGGCGAGCTGCACCTCGAAATCATCGTGGACCGCATGAAGCGCGAATTCGGTGTGGAAGCCAACGTGGGCAAGCCCCAAGTGGCCTACCGCGAAACCATCCGCAAGACGGTGGAAGAAGCCGAAGGCAAGTTCGTGCGCCAATCCGGTGGTAAGGGTCAGTACGGCCACGTTGTGCTCAAGATCGAACCCAACGAAGCCGGCAAGGGCATCGAGTTCGTGGACGCGATCAAGGGCGGTGTGGTGCCTCGCGAATTCATCCCGGCCGTGGAAAAGGGTATCAACGAAGCTGTGACGCAAGGCGTGCTGGCTGGTTACCCCGTGGTGGACGTCAAGGTCACGCTGCACTTCGGTTCGTACCACGATGTGGACTCGAACGAACTGGCGTTCAAGATGGCTGCCATCTTCGGCTTCAAGGAAGGTTGCAAGAAGGCCGGTCCGGTCATTCTGGAACCCATGATGGCCGTGGAAGTGGAAACGCCTGAAGACTACGCCGGTAACGTGATGGGCGACCTGTCCAGCCGTCGCGGCATGGTGCAGGGCATGGACGACATGGTCGGTGGCGGCAAGGCCATCAAGGCCGAAGTACCCCTGTCCGAAATGTTCGGCTACTCCACGACCCTGCGCTCCATGTCGCAAGGTCGCGCTACCTACACGATGGAATTCAAGCACTACAGCGAAGCCCCTCGCAACGTGTCTGAAGCCATCATGGCCGCGCGCGCCAAGTAAGTAAGCACTTCGCCCGGGCCCTCGTGGTCCGGGCTTTGTTTTGTCTGCGATCCGGTGCCACTCTGTTCCCTGTGCGGAGTGAATCAGCAACCAGATGCAGACGTAAAACCACTACACAGGGATTGCTCTTTGGAGAATTGAAATGGCAAAAGGTAAGTTTGAACGCACCAAGCCCCACGTGAACGTGGGCACGATCGGTCACGTGGACCATGGCAAGACGACGCTGACGGCAGCCATCGCTACCGTGCTGTCCGCCAAGTTCGGCGGCGAAGCCAAGGCCTACGACCAGATCGACGCTGCGCCCGAAGAAAAGGCCCGCGGTATCACGATCAACACCGCCCACGTGGAATACGAAACGGCCAACCGCCACTACGCTCACGTGGACTGCCCCGGCCACGCCGACTATGTGAAGAACATGATCACCGGTGCTGCCCAGATGGACGGCGCTATCCTGGTCTGCTCCGCTGCTGACGGCCCAATGCCCCAGACCCGCGAGCACATCCTGCTGGCTCGCCAAGTGGGCGTGCCTTACATCATCGTGTTCCTGAACAAGTGCGACATGGTGGACGACGAAGAACTGCTGGAACTCGTCGAAATGGAAGTGCGCGAACTCCTGGACAAGTACGACTTTCCAGGCGACGACACCCCCATCATCCGTGGCTCCGCCAAGCTCGCCCTGGAAGGCGACAAGGGCAAGCTGGGTGAAGAAGCCATCATGAAGCTGGCCGAAGCCCTGGACACCTACATCCCCACGCCAGAGCGCGCTGTGGACGGCGCCTTCCTGATGCCTGTGGAAGACGTGTTCTCCATCTCCGGTCGCGGCACCGTGGTGACCGGTCGCGTGGAACGCGGCATCATCAAGGTCGGCGAAGAAATCGAAATCGTGGGTATCCGCGACACGCAAAAGACCACCTGCACCGGCGTGGAAATGTTCCGCAAGCTGCTGGACCAAGGCCAAGCTGGCGACAACGTCGGCCTGCTGCTGCGCGGTACCAAGCGCGAAGACGTGGAGCGTGGCCAAGTGCTGTGCAAGCCCGGCTCGATCAAGCCCCACACCCACTTCACGGCTGAGGTGTATGTGTTGAGCAAGGACGAAGGCGGTCGCCACACTCCTTTCTTCAACAACTACCGTCCCCAGTTCTACTTCCGCACGACCGACGTGACTGGCGCCATCGAGCTGCCAGCCGACAAGGAAATGGTCATGCCTGGTGACAACGTGTCGATCACTGTGAAGCTGATCAACCCCATCGCCATGGAAGAAGGTCTGCGCTTCGCTATCCGCGAAGGCGGCCGTACCGTGGGCGCTGGCGTCGTGGCCAAGATCATTGCTTAATTCATAAGCAGAAAAGGAACTTGCCATGTCCAAGCAGAAAATCCGCATCCGCCTGAAGGCGTTTGACTACAAACTGATCGACCAGTCCGCTGCCGAGATCGTTGACACCGCCAAGCGCACCGGCGCCATCGTCAAGGGTCCCGTGCCCCTGCCGACGCGCATGAAGCGTTTCGACATCCTGCGCTCGCCGCACGTCAACAAGACCAGCCGCGACCAGCTCGAAATCCGCACGCACCAGCGTCTGATGGACATCGTGGACCCTACGGACAAGACCGTGGACGCCCTGATGAAGCTCGACCTGCCAGCTGGCGTGGACGTCGAAATCAAGCTGCAGTGATGTAGCAGTAGCTGCTGTGGGACGGGTTCGCCCGTCTTGCAGCGACTGAAATAGCGCGAACTTGCTTGAAAAAGCAGTTCGCGTTATACTTTAGGGCTTCGCTCGATTTGCGCCTGTGAAATGGTGTGCGTCAGCGGAGTTTTATTAACCTTCTTTCATGCACGCAAGCGAGAGTTTGCGGAAACGCCGTAGCCAATTGAAGTTGCGGCGGTGAGAGTTTTGGAGAAAACCAATGAGTCTGAGCAACTCCCTCGGGTTGCTGGGTCGCAAAGTGGGCATGATGCGTCTGTTCACCGATGATGGGGACGCAGTGCCTGTCACGGTGGTGGATGTGTCCAACAACCGCGTTACCCAGGTCAAAACCCAAGAGAACGATGGCTACGTGGCCCTGCAGGTCACGTTCGGTTCGCGCAAAGCATCGCGCGTGACCAAGCCAGAAGCCGGCCACCTTGCCAAGGCAGGTGTGGAAGCCGGTGAAATCATCCAGGAATTCCGCGTGACCGCAGAAACCGCTGGCAAGTACGCCGCGGGTGCTACGGTTCCTGCCACCGATGTGTTTGCCGTGGGCCAAAAGGTCGACGTGCAAGGCACTTCTATCGGTAAGGGCTACGCCGGTACCATCAAGCGTCACAACATGAGCTCGCAGCGCGCGTCGCACGGTAACAGCCGTTCGCACAACGTGCCTGGCTCGATCGGTATGGCACAAGACCCAGGTCGCGTGTTCCCCGGCAAGCGCATGACGGGCCACCTCGGCGATGTCACCAAGACCACGCAAAACCTCGATGTCATCCGCATCGATGAAGCGCGTCAACTGCTCTTGATCAAGGGCGCTATTCCGGGCTCCAAGGGTGGGTTCGTGACGGTGCGTCCAGCGATCAAGGCCAAAGCCTCCAAAGGAGCGAACTAATGCAGCTCGAACTCCTGAATGACCAAGGCCAAGGCGCATCCAAGCTGGATGTTCCTGAAACCGTGTTCGGTCGTGAATACAACGAAGATCTGGTGCACCAGATCGTGGTGGCCTATCAGGCCAACGCCCGCCAAGGCACTCGCGCCCAGAAGGACCGCGAGCAAGTCCGTCACTCGACCAAGAAGCCTTTCAAGCAAAAGGGTACGGGTAACGCACGTGCAGGTATGACTTCCTCGCCTCTGTGGCGTGGGGGTGGTCGGATTTTCCCGAACATGCCTGACGAAAATTTCACGCAGAAGATCAACAAGAAGATGTACCGCGCCGGTATGTCTGCCATCTTGTCGCAGCTGGCCCGCGAAGGCCGTCTGGCTGTGGTCGATTCGCTGAAGCTTGATTCCCCCAAGACCAAGGTCCTGGCTGACAAGTTCAAGGCGATGAACCTGCAATCGGTGATGGTGATTGCCGACGAAGTGGACGAAAACCTGTACCTGGCCTCGCGCAATCTGGTGAACGTGCTCGTCGTTGAGCCCCGTTACGCCGATCCCGTGTCGCTGGTGCGTTTCAAGAAAGTGCTCGTCACCAAGGGTGCAATCGACAAACTCAAGGAGATGTTCGCATGAGCACACTCAAGTTTGACGAAGGTCGTCTGATGCAAGTGCTGGTCGCTCCCATCGTGTCCGAAAAGGCCACCATGGTTGCCGAGAAGTCCAATGCAGTGACGTTCAAGGTGCTGCAGAACGCTACCAAGCCCGAAATCAAGGCCGCTGTGGAATTGATGTTCAAGGTGGAAGTCAAGGGCGTTTCTGTGGTGAACACCAAAGGCAAGACCAAGCGTTTCGGCAAGACCGTGGGCCGCCGCGACAACGTTCGCAAGGCATACGTCACGCTGCAGCCAGGTCAAGAGCTGAACCTCTCCGGGGAGGCCGCGTAATCATGGCTGTCGTTAAGATGAAACCTACCTCGCCCGGCCAACGTGCCGTGGTGAAGGTCACGCGTGACCACCTGTACAAGGGTGAAGCGTACGCCCCCCTGCTGGAGCCGCAATTCCAGAAGGCCGGTCGTAACAACAACGGTCACATCACCACCCGCCACAAGGGCGGTGGTCACAAGCACCACTACCGTGTGGTGGACTTCAAGCGCAACAAGGACGGCATTCCGGCCAAGGTTGAGCGCATTGAGTACGACCCCAACCGTACGGCCCACATCGCTCTGGTGTGCTATGCCGACGGCGAACGTCGCTACATCATCGCTCCCCGCAACCTGGAAGTGGGCGCAACCCTGCTGTCCGGTTCGGAAGCACCGATCCGCGCTGGCAACACACTGCCTATCCGTAACATCCCCGTGGGTTCGACCATCCACTGCATCGAGCTCAAGCCCGGTGCCGGTGCTCAGATCGCCCGCTCGGCAGGTGCTTCGGCAACGCTGCTGGCCCGCGAAGGCGTTTACGCTCAAGTGCGTATGCGCTCCGGCGAAGTGCGCAAGATCCACATCGAATGCCGCGCCACCATTGGTGAAGTGGCCAACGAAGAGCACAGCCTGCGCCAACTGGGCAAGGCCGGTGTGAAGCGCTGGATGGGTATTCGTCCTACGGTTCGCGGCGTGGCCATGAACCCTGTGGATCACCCTCACGGTGGTGGCGAAGGCCGCACCGGCGAAGGCCGCCATGCAGTCGATCCTTGGGGCAATCTGACCAAGGGTTATCGCACCCGTAACAACAAGCGCACACAGATCATGATCGTGTCGCGTCGCAAGAAGTAAGGGGTAACAGATGACTCGCTCTCTCAAAAAGGGTCCATTTGTTGACCATCACTTGCTGGCCAAGGTCGAAAAGGCCGTTGCCACCAAGGACAAGAAACCAGTCAAGACCTGGTCGCGTCGCTCCATGGTTCTGCCCGAGTTCATCGGTCTGACCATCGCCGTGCACAACGGCAAGCAACACGTGCCGGTCTATGTCACCGACCAGATGGTGGGCCACAAGCTGGGCGAATTCGCCCTGACGCGCACCTTCAAGGGTCACCCCGCTGACAAAAAAGCGAAGAAGTAAGGAACGACCATGTCTGAAACACGTGCAGTCCTCCGGGGCGTCCGTCTGTCGGTCGACAAGGGCCGTCTGGTCGCCGACCTGATCCGCGGCAAGAAAGTGGACCAGGCTCTGAACATCCTGAACTTCACGCAGAAAAAAGCTGCGGGAATCGTCAAGAAGGTTCTGGAGTCGGCCATCGCCAACGCCGAACACAACGATGGCGCTGACATCGACGAACTGAAGGTCAAGACCATCTACGTCGAACAAGGCACCACGCTCAAGCGCTTCACCGCGCGCGCCAAAGGCCGCGGCAACCGCATCAGCAAGCCCACGTGCCATGTGTACGTGACGGTTGGCAACTAAAGGCTCGGGAAGACTATGGGACAGAAAATCCATCCTACCGGCTTCCGCCTTGCGGTCAGCCGCAACTGGTCCAGCCGTTGGTACGCCAGCAACCGCGATTTCGCGGGCATGCTGGCCGAAGACATCAAGGTGCGCGAGTACCTGAAGGCCAAGCTCAAGAACGCGGCTGTGTCGCGTATCCTGATCGAGCGTCCTGCCAAGAACGCCCGTATCACCATTTACTCGGCACGTCCTGGTGTGGTGATCGGCAAGAAGGGCGAAGACATCGAGAACCTGAAGAAGGAACTCGCGTCGCGTCTGGGCGTGCCCGTCGCAGTGAACATCGAAGAAGTGCGCAAGCCTGAAATCGATGCCAAGCTGATCGCCGACAGCATCACCCAACAGCTCGAAAAGCGCATCATGTTCCGCCGCGCCATGAAGCGCGCCATGCAGAACGCCATGCGTCTGGGTGCCCAGGGCATCAAGATCATGTCGTCCGGTCGTCTGAACGGTATCGAAATCGCTCGCTGCGAGTGGTACCGTGAAGGCCGCGTGCCACTTCACACGCTGCGTGCGGACATCGACTACGGTACCTCTGAAGCCAAGACCACCTACGGTGTGATCGGCGTCAAGGTCTGGGTCTACAAGGGTGACACGCTGGGCCGCAATGACCTGCCCGCCGTGGAAACGCCTCGTCCAGACGAAGAGCGCCGCCCACGCGGCCCACGCCGTGATGGCCGCCCAGGTGGCGATCGTCCAGGCGCAGGCCGTGGCCCACGTCGTCCTGTCGGTGGCAACGCCGCTCCGGCCGACGGCAGCGACAAGCCAGCGGAAGCTGGTGGCGCTGATAACACCGCCGTTAAGCGCGTACGCAAAGTCGCCGCGCCCGCTACAGCAGCGGACGGTAAAGGAGAATAAAGATGCTGCAACCTGCTCGCCGTAAATACCGCAAGGAGCAAAAGGGCCGTAACACTGGCGTCGCAACACGGGGTGCCTCCGTTGCGTTCGGTGATTTCGGTCTGAAGTGCACCGATCGTGGCCGTCTGACGGCCCGCCAGATCGAAGCTGCACGCCGTGCGATTTCCCGTCACGTCAAGCGTGGCGGCCGTATCTGGATCCGCGTGTTCCCGGACAAGCCAATCTCTACCAAGCCCGCAGAAGTGCGTATGGGTAACGGTAAGGGCAACCCCGAGTACTACGTGGCCGAAATCCAGCCCGGCAAGATCGTGTTCGAGATTGTCGGCGTGCCCGAAGAACTGGCCCGCGAAGCCTTCCGCCTGGCTGCTGCCAAGCTGCCGCTGCGCACCACGTTCGTCAGCCGTCACCTTGGCGCGTAATTCAGGAGACCATGAAAATGACCAAAGCTACTGAACTGCGCCAAAAAGACGTTGCCGGCATCGAAGCCGAAATCAAGGCACTGCAAAAGGCCCATTTCGGCCTGCGCATGCAAAAGGCTACGCAGCAACTGGGTAACACCAACACGCTGCGCACCACCCGCCGTGATATCGCACGTGCCAAGACCATTCTTGCTGAAAAGCAAGCCGCCAAGTAAGGAGCCCATATGACGGAACCTAAAAAATCCCTCAAGCGCACCTTGATTGGCAAGGTGGTCAGCGACAAGCGTCAAAAGACTGTGACCGTGCTGGTCGAGCGTCGTGTGAAGCATGAGCTCTACGGCAAGATCGTTGCGAAGTCGAGCAAGTACCACGCCCATGATGAAAATGGCGAGTACAAGCTGGGCGACGTGATCGAAATCACCGAGAGCCGTCCGCTCTCCAAGACCAAGAACTGGGTGGCGACCCGCTTGGTGCAAAAGGCCGGCCTGCTGTAAGCAGCTGTCCATGCCCGCTCCGGGGGCGAAGCCCCTGGGCAGCAAGGCCCTTCAAAACGACCCACAATGTGGGTCGTTTTGCTTTGTGGGCCTCCTTTTTGATGCGAACGGTTCACATCGTGCCCAGGAGGAGCTTTGCATGGCACTGCGTTCTCGGGTTCCAACACCCCATCCCAACATCCCTAGGAGAAAACAATGATCAAAGTCGGTGACACCCTGCCCGCAGCCACGCTGATGGAATATTCCGAAGTCGAGGGCGAAGGCTGCAGCATCGGCCCGAATCCCGTGGCGGTGAACAAGGCGACGGCGGGCAAGACGATTGCCCTGTTTGCATTGCCCGGTGCCTTTACACCCACCTGCTCGGCCAAGCATGTTCCTGGCTATGTGGAGAAGGCCGCCGAGTTCAAGGCGGCCGGCGTGGATGAAATCTGGTGCGTGAGCGTGAACGACGCGTTCGTGATGGGCGCCTGGGCGCGCGACCAGAAGACCGACGGCAAGGTGCGCATGCTGGGCGACGGCAGCGCCGCCTTCGCGCAAGCCACGGGCCTCACCCTGGACCTGACCTCCAAGGGCATGGGTCTGCGCAGCAACCGCTATTCGATGCTCGTGCGCGATGGCAAGGTGGTGACGCTCAACGTCGAAGCACCGGGCAAGTTTGAAGTGAGCGATGCTGACACCCTGCTGGCCCAGGTCAAGGCGGCGTGAGACCCCGCTGATTGCTATTGAATCAATAGCTGCAAGCGCATGTGTATCATGCGCTTGCGCCCAAAATGGTCAAAAAATATCGACCTTGAGGTAATGTGCCCCGGGTATGGGGTTGTGGTAGTAGGGCGGGATTTCTTCGAAGCCCAGGTCGGTGTACAGCGCGCGGGCCGACTCCATATCGTCCAGGGTGTCGAGCAAAACACACGCGTAACCTGCTTGCCGCGCCCGGTCCAGCATGGCTTCGGCCAGCTCGCGACCCAGGCCAAAGCCGCGAAACGCTTTGCGCACATACAGCCGCTTCATTTCGCTGGCGTTGGGGTAGTCCGCGTTGTCCAGCGGGCGCAGGGCACAACAGCCTGCCAAGGCGCCTTCCACTTCGGCGACCAGCAGGGCGCCACGGGGTTCGGCGTAGTCGCCCGGCAGCTGCGCCAGTTCGGACTCAAAGTCCTGAAAGCACAAATCAACGCCCAGCGTGCTGGCGTACTCGCGAAAGATGTCTCTGACCGCATCCCACTCGGCGGGCGAAGAGGGGGTTCTCAGGGAGATGGAGGGCTTGTCCAAAGCGCAAGGCGTGCAAACGAAGGAGCCGCCAGTGTAGCGACTTCGTTCAGAACGCCGGTGCCGCCAGGGACGACACCCACCAGGCCACGCCAGCGCTCAGTGCCAGCACCACCAATGCCATGATGCGACTCAGGGTGTCGTCCCGCGAAGGCGCCGCCGCCCCGGGCAGCGTCTTGTCGCCGTCCAGCATGGGGCGAATGAGCTGCTGCTTGCGCACGCGCACATAAAAGACGATGGCCAGCACGTGCAGCGCCACCAGCCCCAGCACCAGGAACTGCCCGATGTCCTTGTGGTAGTTCGTGGCCAGCCCCACGACGGCATTCGAGACATATTGGGTCAACGGTCCGGCAAAGGCGATCTCGTCGTCGCTCAGCAAACCCGTGCCCACCTGGGCTGCCAGCACGGCCAGCAGCACGAACACCGACAACGCACCCAGCGGGCTGTGTCCGATGCCGTCCTCCGGATGTGGCGTGCCACGCAGGTACCGTAGCAGCCGCGCTGGCGAGTACAGGAACGCCGAAAAGCGCGACCAGCGGCCGCCCACCAATCCCCAGACCAGCCGGAACACCAGCAGCGCCAGCACCGTGTAGCCCAGGCGGAAATGCCAGACCATGGCATTGCCTCCCACATTGGCGGTGATGACCAGCGCCACGATGCAGACCGCCAGGGCCCAGTGAAAAATGCGGGTTGGAAGGTCCCAGATGCGTACGGTGTGCTGCGTCATGGTGGTCAAAGGCGGGGCGCCGAAGTGAGGGATGGATGAGGAAGCATGCGGCATTGTGCGGCAGGGCGACCGGACCTGTAACCTCCCGGCCACAGCACAACCGCGCCCAAACCGGCATACTGCGCAGGCTTGGAAGGCACCATTCTGTTCCACCCACGAAAAAGGAAGTTCCGATGAAAGCATTTGCTGCGTTGACCCTGGCGGCTGCGGCCTTGACCCTGTCCGCCCCCGCCTCCGCCCAATTTGCCAAAGCCGAAGATGCCATCAAATACCGCCAGAGTGCGCTGTTTGTGATGGGCCAGCACTTCGGCCGCCTGGGCGCCATGGCCAACGGCCGGGTGCCTTTCGACGCCAAGGTGGCGCAGGAGAACGCCGACATCGTGGCCCACATGGCCAAGTTGCCATGGGCAGGTTTTGGTCCCGGCACCGACAAGGGCGCGCCCACCAAGGCACTGCCAGAAATCTGGACCGAGCAAGCCAAGTTCAAGGACCATGCCGAGAAGCTGGAAGCCGAGACCGTGAAACTCGCCGCTGCGGCCAAGACCGGCAACCTGGACAACCTGAAAACCGCCTTTGGTGCCACTGCAGGCACTTGCAAGGCCTGCCACGACAACTTCCGCGCGAAGTGACGCAATCACTGGAGGATCATGTTGCTATGTTTTGCATAGCGATCAAGGCATGATCCACTAGCGCAAAAGGCCAATTTCTTTCGAAATTGGCCTTTTTTTGCCCTGAACGGGCTGGGGTGCATGCGGCGGGGGCGTTGTGTCCGCCCCGTGCTCAGGTTTCTGCAAGCAGCTTCTCGATCAACTGGTGCAGCTCCGGGAAATTGGGGGCGCCTACATAGGTCTTCACGATCTCGCCCCGCTTGTTCACGATGAAGGTGGAAGGCGTCAGGCGCACATCGCCCCAGGCCTTGGCCACGTTGCCGGTGTTGTCGATGGCCACCTGGAAGGGCAGCTTGCGTGTCTCGGCAAAGTTCACCACGTAGCTGGGCGGGTCGTAGCTCATGGCCACAGCCAAGGTGTCAAAACCCTTGCTGTTGTACTTGTTGTAGGTCGCGATGATCTCGGGCATTTCGGCCACGCAGGTGGTGCAGCTCGTGGCCCAGAAGTTGACCAGGGTGACCTTGCCTTTCAGGTCGGCGGTGGATTTGCTGGAGCCATCCAGCAGCACGAAGGTCGATGCAGGCGCTTCGGCGCGGCCTGTGTCCAGGTACACATAGGCGCCCACAGCGGCAAACGCTGCCACCGCCACACCTGCTGCCCAATGCTTGATCGCCATGACTTCACCACCCATCCCAAAAGAAACACGGGGCCTGTGCCCCACCCCACATTGTGCCGGAGTGGCCCGCTCGCCGCGCGAGCGGCGCCCGCCACACCAAGGCTGGACTCCACTTTCCCGCAAAAGTTCGCCGCAGAACGCAGGGCAGGGCCGACATCGGGGACTCTGCCGATAATGCCCCGATGAAATGGACATTGACCGGGGCCGCTGCCCTGCTGATTGCGGGCTGCAGCCCCGCACTGAATTGGCGCACCGTGCCGCTGCCCGAAGCGGACCTGACCATCACCCTGCCGTGCAAGCCCGACCAGGCCACCCGGACCGTGGAGCTGGCCGGTGCACCGGTGGAGCTGTCCATGGTGGGCTGTGATGCCGATGGCGCCACCTTTGCCGTGTCCCATGCCGCGTTGGCCGACCCTGCCCAGGTGGGCGCAGCGCTCACCCATTGGCGGGCTGCCATGCTGGCGCGCCTGGGGGCAGGGGCCGAAGCGGGCGCCAAAGACGTACCCTACGCGCCGCGCGGCATCTTGCCCCTGCCGCAGTCGGTGCGTACCGTGGCACAGGGGCAGCGTCCCGATGGCAGCGCGGTGGTCGCGCAGGCCGTGTGGTTTGCACGCGCGGCAGGGCCGCAGGTGCGGCTGTACCACGCCGTCGTCTACACCGCCAAGCCTCGGCCGGAGGTGGCCGACCAGTTCTTCGCTGGCCTGGCGCTGCCATGACGATGAGCAGCGGCGGCGTTTTGCCACGGCGGGCGGCCGTCATCGTCTTTCTGGCGTTTGCTTTTGCCTACTTTTTATCGGCGCTGGTGCGTGCTGTCACGGCCACCCTGGCGCCCACGCTGGCCCAGGAGTTCTCGCTGCAGGCGCGGGACCTGGGGCTGCTGGCGGGAGGGTACTTTCTGGGCTTCTCGGCCACGCAGCTGCCGTTGGGGACCTGGCTGGACCGGCATGGCCCCAAGAAGGTCGCACTGGGCTTCCTGGGCGTGGCCGTGGTGGGCAGCCTGGTGTTTTCGGCGGCCACGGGGTTTTCGGGGCTGCTCGCCGGTCGGGTGCTGTGCGGCGCGGGCGTCAGCGCCTGCCTGATGGCGCCGCTCACTGGCTACCGCCGGTGGCTGGAGCCGGTGGCGCAGATGCGGGCGAACTCGTGGATGTTGATGACGGGCTCGCTGGGCATGGTGGCATCCACGCTGCCCGTGCAATGGGCCTTGCCGCTGGTGGGCTGGCGCCCGCTGTTCTGGGGGCTGGCGGTATTGATCGCGTTGTCGATGGCGGTGATTGCCCTGTGGGTGCCAGGCTGGGGTTTGGCGGGGCAGGCGAAGGCCGATTCCGGCGCCGCAGAGGCCGTGCCCCAGGGCTATGGCGTGGTGTGGCGGCACCCTTATTTCCAGCGCCTCGCGCCGCTGGGGTTCTTCTGCTACGGCGGCATGGTGGCCATGCAGACGTTGTGGGCCGGGCCGTGGATGCAGCGCGTGGCGGGCTACACCGCCCTGGAGTCGGCGACGGGCCTGTTCTGGATCAACGTGTCCATGTTGTGCACCTTCTGGACCTGGGGCATGGTCAACCCCTGGCTGCTGCGCAAGGGGTTTGGTGCCGACCGGCTGATGGCCATGGGCCTTCCGCTGTGCTCGGTGGTGCTGCTGGGCATCATCCTGGCGGGGCCCCAGGCCGGGGGCGGCGCCTGGGCGTTGTTCTGCGTGTCGTGCACCTTCGTGTCGCTGTCGCAGCCCGCCGTGGCCATGGCGTTTCCGCAGGCGCTGGCAGGGCGGGCGCTGTCGGCCTACAACCTCGTGATTTTTGTGGGCGTGTTTGTGGTGCAGTGGGGCATCGGGCTGGCGGTGGACGCCTTTGCAGCCGCGGGGCTGGCCACCGTGCCGGCGTTCCAGGCGGCCATGGCGGTGTACCTGGCATGCAACGCCAGCGCCTACGCATGGTTCCTGCTTCGGGGGCGGCGCGATAATGTGCTGACAACCCCCACACCATGAACACTTGCGCAACCATCGATGCAACCACCGGCGGCCTCTTCATGACCTGCCCTTCGTTGATCCCCGCGTGGCGTAAGTCGTGACCATGAGCCCCACCAGCATCCTCATCATTGCCCACGCCCCACTGGCCCATGCGCTGCGCGAATGTGCGCTGCACGTGTTTGCCGACTGCGGCAGCAGCGTGGCTGCGCTCGACGTGCAGCCCAACCAGCCCCCCGAAGAGTCGCTGGCCCAGGCACGCATCATGCTGGACCAGCTGGGCACCGACACCACCCTGGTGCTGACCGATGTGTTCGGCGCCACGCCCTGCAACGTGGCGCAGCGCCTGGTCGATGGCGTGCGCTCGCGCCTGGTGACGGGTGTCAATCTGCCCATGCTGCTGCGCGCCGTGAGCTACCGGGCCGAGCCGCTCGATTCCGTGGTGACCCGCGCCGTGGTGGGTGGTACCCAAGGGGTGATGCAGGTGGCCATTTCAGCGCCGCAGAACCAGAACCGCCGTAACCGACATGATCAAGACCCGTACGACCATCAGCAATAAACTGGGCCTACACGCCCGCGCATCGGCCAAGCTCACCAAGCTGGCCGGCAGCTTTCCGTGTGACGTTTTCATGAGCAAGGGGGAGCGCCGCATCAACGCCAAGAGCATCATGGGCGTGATGATGCTGGCCGCTGGGCTGGGCTCTGAAGTGGAGCTGGAAACCAACGGCGACCGCGAACAGGAGGCCATGGACGCCCTGCTGGCACTCATTGCCGACAAATTTGGCGAGGGTGAATAAGCCTGCCCACCTCGCCCGTGTCCTGACCCCGTCGAACCTTTGATCGCACCACCATGACCTTCTCCGTCCACGGCCTCGCAGTTGCACGCGGCATTGCCATTGGCCGGGCCGTGCTGGTGGCGTCCAGCCGGGTGGATGTGGCGCACTACTTTGTCGAGCCCTCACAGGTCGAGGGCGAGATCGAACGCGTGCGCCAGGGCCGCAACGCCGTGGTCGAGGAGCTGCAGCGCCTGCAGACCGACATGCCCGCCGACGCGCCGCACGAGCTGACCGCGTTGCTGGATGTGCACCTGATGCTGCTGCAGGACGAAGCCCTCACGGGCGGCGTCAAACACTGGATCACCGAGCGCCTGTACAACGCCGAGTGGGCGCTCACCACCCAGCTTGAGGTGATTGCGCGCCAGTTCGACGAGATGGAAGACGAGTACCTGCGCGAGCGCAAGGCGGACCTGGAGCAGGTGGTTGAACGCATCCTGCGCTACATGAAAGGCGTGGCCAGCCCGGTGGCGCCACCGGCCAGCAGCCCGCGTCGCAAGACACAGCAAGATTTGCTGCTGGACGACACGGTGGATGTGCCCCTGGTGCTGGTGGCGCACGATCTCTCGCCCGCCGACATGCTGCAGTTCAAGCAAAGCGTGTTCGCGGGCTTTGTGACGGACGTGGGCGGCAAGACCAGCCACACGGCCATCGTCGCGCGCAGCATGGACATCCCCGCCGTGGTGGGCGCGCGTGCCGCCAGCCAGCTGGTGCGCCAGGACGACTGGGTCATCATCGACGGCGATGCGGGCGTGGTCATTGTCGATCCCTCGCCCATCATCCTGGCCGAATACGGATTTCGCCAGCGCCAGGTTGAGCTGGAGCGCGAACGCCTGGCGCGCCTGCGCCACACGCCTGCCATCACCATCGACGGCCACAAGATCGAGCTGCTGGCCAACATCGAGCAGCCCGGCGACGCCGCCGCCGCCGTGCGCGCAGGCGCCGTGGGCGTGGGCCTGTTCCGCAGCGAATTTCTGTTCATGGGCAAAAGCGGCAACCTGCCCGGCGAGGACGAGCAGTACCGCGCCTACTGCGAGGCCATTGACGGCATGCAGGGGCTGCCCGTCACTATCCGCACCATCGACGTGGGCGCGGACAAGCCTCTGGACAACAAGGCCCACAAGGACAGCTACCTGAACCCGGCCCTGGGCCTGCGCGCCATCCGCTGGAGCCTGGCCGACCCGGCCATGTTCCGCACCCAGCTGCGCGCTGTGCTGCGTGCGGCGGCCCATGGCAAGGTCAACCTGCTGTTCCCCATGCTGGCGCACACGCACGAAATCCAGCAGACGCTCGCCCAGGTGGACCTCGCCCGGGGTGAGCTGGATGCACGTGGCGAGCCCTATGGTCCGGTGCAGCTGGGCGCAATGATCGAGGTGCCCGCCGCGGCACTCATGGTGCGCACCTTCCTCAAGTACTTCGACTTTCTCTCGATCGGCACCAACGACCTGATCCAGTACACCCTGGCCATCGACCGCGCCGACGAGGCCGTGGCCCACCTGTACGACCCGCTGCACCCTGCCGTGCTGCGCCTGGTGGGCGATGTGATTGCCGAGGGGGAGCGCCAAGGCAAGAGCGTTTGTGTGTGCGGCGAAACGGCGGGCGATGTGACCATGACGCGGCTGCTGTTGGGCCTGGGGCTGCGCAGCTTCTCCATGCACCCCGCGCAGATCCTGGCTGTGAAGCAGGAGGTGCTGCGCGCTGACACTCGCAAGCTCGCCCCCTGGGCGCAACAGGTGCTGGCGGGCGATGAACCTGCTGTGCTACTGACTGCTTGACAGGCGGAGCATCTGACCGCCAGAGGGGGGTGGTTACTTCAAAATTGATAGCTGTCCGAGCATATTTTTCTAGCGCTTCCAGCCAATTTCGCTGAAATTTCTGCGTCAGCGTGCCCGCATCCCCATCACGGCCGCGCTGATGATCATGGCCGTGGCCAGCGCAATGCTCCAGGTGAATGCGCGGCCGCTCACCAGGATCAGCAGCGCGGTGGACGCCAGTGGCGTGATGTAGCTCAGGATGCCGATGTGCCGGGCGTCCCCCAGCTTGAGCGCCTTGTCCCACATAAAAAACGACGCCCCCAGCGGCCCCAGGCCCAGCACCGCGAGCAGCCCCCAGTCGCGCGGCTGCAGTGCCACCGGCGGCTCCAGCGCCACATGGCACAGCAGCGACAGCACGCCGGACACCAGCCCGAACAGGCCAATGGCCGTGGTCGGGAACGCTGCCACGCGCTTGGTCATGAGCGAATACGTGGCCCAGATGAAAGCCGCTGCCAGCGCGGGCAGGTAGCCCCAGGCCAGCGTGCCGCTCAACTCGCGCCCGCCGGCAATGGCAATGGCCGCGCCGCCAAAACCCATCAGCGCCGCCAGCACATGCGGCGGGCGCAGCGCCACACCGGGCAGCACCACCGGCGAGAGCACCACGATGAACAGCGGCCACAGGTAGTTGACGAGGTTGGCCTCCACCGGCGGGGCATGGCGCAGCGCGATGAACAGCAGAAAGTGGTACGCAAACAGGCCGTACACGCCCAACGCCAGCGTGCGCAGCGGGATGCGCCACTGTGCAGGGTCACGAAGCACAAACGGCCAGGCCGGCACGCTACCGATGATGAGCGCAACCCCTGTGAGCAGGAAGGGCGGAATGTGGGTGAGGGACACCCCCAACGAGGCGAGAGAGGCCCACAGCGCAATGGCGCCCAGGGCATAGAGGTTGGCTTGCATGGCGCCGAGCTTACGCGCGCCCGCTGTAGTGAGTCGTCGCGCAACACCGGTGAGTCGTCGCGCGCCAAGGTTTTGGCCTGGTTGCCAGCTGTCGTCGACCGTTATGTGTGCTGCTCAGCCCGGCGCAATGCGGCAGTCAAAGCCGAGGGCGAGCGGTAGCCCGTGCGCAGCGCCACCTCGGCCACCGCCATGCCCGTGCTGCGCAGCACCCGGGCCTGCGCCAGACGCAAGCCGCGCAGCCAGGCCATAGCGCCCATGCCCTGGTCGTCCCGGCAGCGGGCAGAAAACTGGCTGGGGCTCAGATGCACCTGCGCCGCCAGGTCGGCCACGGTCAGTTCATGGTGCCATTGCTGCGCCGCCCATTGCTGCAGGGCGGGCCAGTTGATGGTGCGGCCGCGCGTGGGGGCGGGCGTGGAAAGGTCGGAATGGGTGCTGTCGAGCCACGCCTCCAGCAAGAGCGCAGGGCCGTAGGTTTGTGCCAGCGGGCGGTCTTGTTGCAGTGCGCTCGCCAGATAGTGCGCCAGTGGCAGTGCATCGGCGGGTGGTTTGGTCGAGCGGCGTTGGCCGGTACAGCGCGCCCAGTCGGGGTGTGCGCTGTCGAGCACCAGGCACAGGCTGCCACGGGACGATTCAAAGTCGTGCCGATCTCCCGGGGCAATCACGCAGCCGCCGCCGGGTGCCACGCGCACGCCACGGCCCGCCACCTCCAGGTCCAGCGCTCCGGAGAGTCCCAGCAGAATCTGGAAATGGTCATGGCTGTGGCTGCCCGGTGATGCGCCGTAGCGGCGCAGCGAGAGCAGACCATTCGGGCCCATGGGTGACCTGCGACCGGACCGGGTGGACAGGGCTTACACGCCAGCGGCGTGCGCCTGTTGGTCCGCGTGGTAGCTGGAGCGCACCATGGCGCCAACTGCCGCATGGCTGAAGCCCATCTTGTACGCCTCTTCCTCGAACATCTTGAAGGTGTCGGGGTGCACGTAGCGGCGCACGGGCAGATGGCTGTTGCTGGGCGCCAGGTACTGGCCGATGGTCAGCATGTCGATGTTGTGCGCGCGCATGTCGCGCATGACCTGCAGGATCTCTTCGTCCGTCTCGCCCAGGCCGACCATGATGCCGCTCTTGGTGGGCACGTTGGGGTGCAAGGCCTTGAACTTCTTGAGCAGGTTCAGGCTGAACTGGTAGTCCGAACCGGGGCGCGCTTCCTTGTACAGGCGGGGCGCGGTTTCCAGGTTGTGGTTCATCACGTCGGGCGGCGCGGCTTTCAGGATTTCGAGCGCGCGGTCATCACGGCCGCGGAAGTCGGGCACCAGGATCTCGATTTGGGTCTGGGGCGACAGCTCGCGGATGTTCTGGATGCATTCCACAAAGTGGCCGCTGCCGCCGTCGCGCAGGTCGTCGCGGTCCACGCTGGTAATCACCACGTATTTGAGCTTGAGTGCGGCAATGGTCTTGGCCAGGTTCAGCGGCTCATCCTTGTCGAGCGGGTCGGGGCGGCCATGGCCCACGTCGCAGAACGGGCAACGGCGCGTGCACTTGTCACCCATGATCATGAAGGTGGCCGTGCCTTTGCCAAAGCATTCACCGATGTTGGGGCACGAAGCTTCTTCGCACACCGTGTGCAGCTTGTGTTCGCGCAGGATTTCCTTGATTTCGTAGAAACGCGTGGTGGGGCTGCCCGCCTTCACGCGGATCCACTCGGGCTTCTTGAGCACTTCGCCCTGCTCCACCTTGATCGGAATGCGCGATAGCTTGGCCGCAGCCTTTTGCTTGGCCAGCGGGTTGTAGGCTTCGGTGGATTGCGCTTCGCGGACGACTTCAGGGGTGCTCATGGCTGTAGGCAGAGTTCAGGGCGCCAACCGGATGCTGAGCTGCTGGCCCAGCACCTGCGCGGCTTCTTCCCAGGTGGTGTGGACCCCGATTGTAGAAAGGTCCACCGTTTTCAATCCTGCGTAACCGCAAGGGTTGATGCGGCCGTAGGGCTCCAGGTCCATGTTCACGTTCAGCGCCACGCCGTGGTAGGTGCAGTGGCGGCTGACCTTGATGCCGAGCGCCGCGATCTTGCCCAGGCCTTCGAAGTCGGGCGTGGGCGCCTCCGAGCCCGTTCGTTTTTGGGGGCGTTGGGGCAGCATGGCGTGGCTGCGCGGATCATCCAGGCGCACATAAATGCCGGGTGCGCCGGCAACCCGGTGGCCCGTGACGCCGAAGTGCGCCAGCGCACGGATCACGGACTCTTCGACGCGATAAACGTATTCCTTGACGAAATAGCCTGCGCGTTGCAGGTCGATCAGCGGGTACGCGACCACCTGGCCCGGTCCGTGGAAGGTGACCTGCCCACCCCGGTTGGTGGCGATGACGGGGATCTCGCCTGGGTCAAGCACATGATCGCTTTTGCCTGCAATGCCTTGGGTGTAAAGCGGCGGGTGCTCACAAATCCAAAGCGTATCCGGGTCAGAGGGCGTACGTGTGGTCGTGTAGTCCTGCATGGCCTGCACAGTGCTGGCGTAGTCCACACGGCCCAGCAGGCGGATGTCAATCGTCATGGCGCAACTTGCAGGGGGGGCGGCTACAGCACCACTTTCACCAGCGGATGCGATGACAGCGCACGGTACAGGTCGTCCAGCTGCTCGCGGCTGGTCGCCGTGATGGTGATAGTTACTCCGAGGTAATTGCCTGCGCGGCTGTCACGCAGTGCAATGGTGGCGGCGTCGAAGGTGGGGTCAAACTGGCGGGCCAGTTCGGTCACCGCGTGCACGAACCCATCCACCTTGGCGCCCATGACCTTGATCGGGAACTTGGAGGGGTATTCGATCAGCGAGTCTTTGCGTGGATCTGTTGCCTGCGTATCGAGGCCGTTGGCGGGCGGCGGATTGGAGGATGTCATGGTGGATCGCGGTGGTAGGGATGCTGCAGTTTCAATAGCTAGGCATGCACTGTCATTGTGCGCCACGGGCTGATGAGGGTGTCTGAATTGTGTGTTTGGCGTGCGCCAGATCGGTGCATTGCGCGAGGTTTTTGGAGCGCAAAAGCCGTTGGCGCATCACCACAACAGAGCAGGCGCACACGAAGCCCACGGGCACGTTTGCGGGTTTTTGTCTGGTGCCATGGGTTTTTACTTATAATTAGAGGCTTTGTAAAAGTTGCGGTCTGTAACGCGGGCGTCATTCATCAATGGAAACAATCCCGCCAGAGACTGAAACTGAGGCTGAAGAATCTGACTTCAAGCCCCTGACGGCCCAAGAGGCGCAGCAGTGGCGCAGTCGCCATCCGCCCCTCTCGGTGTGGAAGGTGGTGGCAGGTCAGGCGCTGGTCGGAATGCTGGCGGCCCTGGTGGCCTGGGTTCTGACGGGCAGGGCGGTGGTGGGTTGGTCTGCAGCCTACGGTGCCCTGGCAGTGGTGGCTCCGGCTGCACTGTTTGCCCGCGGTGTGTTGCGCCACAAGGCGTCATCCAATCCGCGGGCTGCCATGGTGGGGTTCTTTGGGTGGGAAATCGCCAAGATCATGTTGACGGTGGCGCTGCTGGCGGCGGCACCTCGGCTGGTGCCGGGCTTGAGCTGGATTGCCTTGCTGATTGGCATGGTGGTCGCAATGAAAACGTACTGGGTGGCACTGTTGGTGCGGCCTGGTGTCCGAAAAACCGATTGATAGAGAGAAGAGTTGTCCGATGGCCGCAGAAGCGCACGCTCCGACTGCAAGTGAATACATCGTTCACCACCTGCAGCATCTTCAAAACGTCAACCAGACCAAGATCGTTGATTTCACTGTCATCAACTATGACTCGATCATCGTCGGTTTGGTTCTGGGGGCTCTCACCCTTTTGATTCTGTGGTCAGCTGCCCGTAAGGCAACCTCTGGTGTGCCTGGACGCTTCCAGGCAGCGGTCGAGATGCTGGTCGAGATGGTGGACAACCAGGCCAAGGCGAACATTCACAACGCTGAAAGCCGCAAGTTCATTGCGCCCCTGGGTCTGACAGTGTTCGTCTGGATCTTCTTGATGAACTTCATGGACATGCTGCCTGTGGACCTGCTGCCCGCCATCTGGGCGCAAGTCTATGGCGCCGCCGGCCACGATCCTCACCACGCCTATCTGCGTGTCGTGCCCACGGCTGACCTGTCTACCACGCTGGGCCTCGCCTTTGCCATCCTGATCCTGCGCTTCTGGTACAGCGTCAAGATCAAGGGTGCTGGCGGCTGGGCACACGAACTGGTGTCGGCTCCTTTCGGCACCAGCAAGAATCCTATCTTCGCCCTGATCCTGGGCGTGGTGAATCTGCTCATGCAGATCATTGAATATGTCGCCAACACCGTGTCCCACGGCATGCGGTTGTTTGGCAACATGTACGCTGGCGAGCTGGTGTTCATGCTCATCGCCCTCATGGGTGGTGCTGCGGCCCTGTCGCTGTCGGGTGTGCTGCTGCCTGTGGGCCACGTCATCGCTGGCACCATCTGGACGCTGTTCCACATTTTGGTGATCTCGCTGCAAGCGTTCATTTTCATGATGCTGGCGCTGATCTACCTCGGTCAGGCGCACAACGCGCACTAAGTTTCCCTTTCGTTTTTTCTTTCCTTAACTTTTCTTTTTAACTCAGGAGTCATCATGGAAAACATTCTCGGTCTCGTCGCTCTGGCTTGTGGTCTGATCGTTGGTCTGGGCGCTATCGGCGCTTCCATCGGCATCGCCCTGATGGGTGGCAAGTTCCTCGAATCGTCGGCACGTCAGCCTGAACTGATCAACGAACTGCAAACCAAGATGTTCATCTTGGCTGGTCTGATCGACGCTGCGTTCCTGATCGGCGTGGCTATCGCTCTGCTGTTCGCTTTCGCCAACCCCTTCGTTTCCACGCTCTTGGCCAACCTGCCCAAGTAATTCCCGTTCAACGCCACTTTAGAAAGGTGTTGCCGTGAGTATCAATGCGACCCTGTTCGTTCAGGCCATCGTCTTCCTGATCCTCGTGTGGTTCACGATGAAATTCGTGTGGCCCCCGATCGCGAAGGCGCTGGATGAGCGAGCCCAGAAAATCGCCGATGGCCTCGCAGCTGCCGACCGTGCCAAATCCGAACTGACCGCTGCCAACCAGCGCGTCGAGAAGGAACTGTCACAGGCGCGCAACGAGACGGCCTCGCGTCTTGCGGACGCCGACCGTCGTGCCCAGGCCATCATCGAAGAAGCCAAGGCCCGCGCCACAGAGGAAGGCAACAAGATTGTTGCTGCTGCCCGCGCTGAAGCCGAGCAGCAGACGGTCCAAGCCCGCGAAGCCCTGCGTGAGCAGGTGGCAGCGTTGGCCGTCAAGGGTGCCGAGCAGATTCTCCGCAAGGAAGTCAATGCTGGCGTCCATGCCGACCTGCTCAACCGCCTGAAGACCGAGCTGTAAGGGGACACACATGGCTGAACTCGCCACCATTGCCCGCCCTTACGCCGATGCCTTGTTCAAGGCTGCCACTGCGGGCGCGGGCGTCGATCTGGGCAGCACCGCTGCCTGGATGGACGAACTGGCGGCGATTGCCGCCAACCCCCAGCTGCGTCAGTTGGCGGACAACCCCAAGGTGACGGCAGACCAGGTGTTCGCTGTATTCACCGGGGTCGCCCGCTCGGCCCTGCCGGATATGGCCAAAAATTTCCTGCGCACAGTCATCGACAACGGACGCATTGATGCGCTCCCGGAAGTGGCTGCGCAGTTTCGTGCCCTCGTGAATCGTCGCAACGGATCTTCGGATGCCGTGGTGTACAGCGCATTTCCGATGGACAGTGCTGCACTGTCTGAGGTCAGCGCAGCGCTGGAAAAGCGCTTCGGCCGCAAGCTCAACCTCGCTGTGAAGCTGGATGAGTCCCTGATCGGTGGTATTCGCGTAGTGGTGGGTGACGAGGTGCTGGACACTTCGGTCAAGGCCCGTCTTGAACAAATGAAAGCGGCCCTCATCGCGTAATGCGCGGCGAGGACAGCGAACCAAAGAAAGAAGGAAAGAGTCATGCAACTCAATCCCGCAGAAATTTCTGAACTCATCAAGAGCCGCATCGAAGGTCTGGCCGCCAGCAGCGATATCCGCAACCAGGGTACCGTGGTGTCCGTGTCCGACGGTATCGTGCGCGTTCATGGCCTGTCGGACGTGATGCAGGGCGAAATGCTCGAGTTCCCCGCGACCAAGGACGGCCAGCCCTCCTACGGTCTGGCGCTGAACCTTGAGCGCGACTCCGTCGGCGCCGTGATTCTGGGCGAGTACGAGCATATCTCCGAAGGCGACACCGTGAAGTGCACGGGCCGTATTCTGGAAGTGCCGGTCGGCCCCGAACTGATCGGCCGCGTGGTGAATGCGCTGGGCCAGCCGATCGACGGCAAGGGTCCCATCAACGCCAAGCTTACCGACGTGATCGAAAAGGTTGCTCCTGGTGTGATCGCCCGTAAATCGGTGGACCAGCCTCTGCAGACCGGCCTGAAGTCCATCGACTCGATGGTGCCCGTGGGCCGTGGCCAGCGCGAGCTGATCATTGGTGACCGCCAGACCGGCAAGACGGCCGTCGCCATCGACGCCATCATTGCCCAGAAGGGTCAGGGCGTTACCTGTATCTACGTCGCTATTGGTCAGAAGGCTTCTTCGATCAAGAACGTGGTGCGCGCTCTGGAACAAGCCGGCGCCATGGAGTACACGATTGTGGTGGCCGCATCGGCTTCCGAATCGGCCGCCATGCAGTACGTGTCGGCCTACTCGGGCTGCACGATGGGCGAGTACTTCCGCGACCGCGGTGAAGACGCGCTGATCGTGTATGACGATCTGTCCAAGCAAGCCGTTGCCTACCGCCAAGTGTCCCTGCTGCTGCGCCGCCCACCAGGCCGCGAAGCCTATCCTGGCGACGTGTTCTATCTCCACAGCCGTTTGCTCGAACGCGCAGCCCGCGTGAACGCCGACTACGTCGAAGCCTTCACCAAGGGTGAAGTCAAGGGCAAGACCGGATCGTTGACGGCACTGCCCATCATCGAGACGCAAGCTGGCGACGTGTCCGCTTTCGTGCCTACCAACGTGATTTCGATCACCGACGGTCAGATCTTCCTGGAAACCAGCCTGTTCAACGCCGGTATCCGCCCCGCTATCAACGCCGGTATCTCGGTGTCGCGCGTTGGCGGTGCAGCCCAGACCAAGTTGGTGAAGAACCTGTCCGGTGGTATCCGTACCGACTTGGCCCAGTACCGTGAACTGGCTGCGTTCGCGCAGTTTGCCTCCGATCTGGACGAAGCCACCCGCAAGCAGCTGGACCGCGGTGCCCGCGTGACCGAACTGCTCAAGCAGGCACAGTACAGCCCGCTGCCCATCTCGCTGATGGCTTCCACGCTGTTCGCTGTGAACAAGGGCTTCATGGACGACATCGACGTCAAGAAGGTGCTCGACTTCGAACACGGCCTGCACCAGTTCCTGAAGACCAGCCACGCCGCTTTGCTGGCCAAGCTGGAGCAGGCCAAGGCCATGGACAAGGACGCAGAAGCCGAATTGACCGCAGCGATCGCCGCGTTCAAGAAGTCGTTCGCTTAAACCGGACGAGGAGCCATCATGGCAGCAGGCAAGGAAATACGCGGCAAGATCAAATCGGTGGAAAACACCAAGAAGATCACCAAAGCCATGGAAATGGTGGCCGCATCCAAAATGCGCAAGGCGCAGGACCGGATGCGGGCTGCCCGCCCATACAGCGAGAAGATCCGCAACATTGCAGCCAACCTCGGCAAGGCCAACCCAGAGTACGTGCATCCGTTCATGAAAGTGAACGATGCCAAGACCGCTGGCGTCATCGTCATCACCACAGACAAGGGTCTGTGTGGCGGCATGAACACGAACGTGTTGCGTGCCGTGACGACCAAGCTGCGTGAACTGCAAGGTGCTGGCGTCTCGACCGAAGCCGTGGCGATTGGCAACAAGGGCCTGGGTTTCCTGAACCGTGTGGGCGCCAAGGTGGTTTCGCACGTGACGGGTCTGGGCGACACCCCCCACCTGGACAAGCTGATTGGCCCGGTGAAGGTGCTGCTCGATGCATACGCAGAAGGCAAGATCAACGCGGTGTACCTGAGCTACACCAAGTTCATCAACACCATGAAGCAGGAATCGGTGGTGGAGCAGTTGCTCCCCCTGTCCTCCGAGCAGATGCAGGCTGAGAAGACGGAACACGGCTGGGACTACATCTATGAGCCCGATGCGCAAAGCGTCATCGACGAGCTGCTGGTCCGTTATGTCGAGTCCCTGATCTACCAGGCGGTTGCGGAAAACATGGCGTCCGAGCAGTCGGCGCGCATGGTGGCCATGAAGGCTGCCACCGACAACGCCGGCAGCGTCATTGGCGAGTTGAAGCTGGTCTACAACAAGACGCGCCAGGCAGCGATCACGAAAGAACTTTCGGAAATCGTGGCTGGCGCCGCTGCTGTGTAAGCAGCTCAACAAACTACTTTATTGGAGCGAAAAATGGCTCAAGTGCAAGGCAAGATTGTTCAATGTATCGGCGCTGTGGTGGACGTGGAGTTCCCCCGCGACCAGATGCCCAAGATTTATGACGCCCTGAAGCTCGAAGGCTCGTCGCTGACGCTGGAAGTGCAACAGCAGCTGGGCGACGGCGTGGTGCGTACCATTGCCCTGGGTTCGTCCGACGGCCTGCGTCGCGGCATCATGGTGTCCAACACCGGCAACCCCATCACTGTGCCTGTGGGCAAGGCGACGCTGGGCCGCATCATGGACGTGCTGGGCACGCCCATCGACGAACGCGGTCCGGTCAGCCAGGACCTGACGGCATCCATCCACCGCAAGGCCCCTGCGTACGACGAACTGTCGCCATCGCAAGAGCTGCTGGAAACCGGCATCAAGGTGATCGACCTGGTGTGCCCGTTCGCCAAGGGCGGCAAGGTGGGCCTGTTCGGCGGCGCCGGCGTGGGCAAGACCGTGAACATGATGGAACTCATCAACAACATCGCCAAGGCCCACAGTGGTCTGTCGGTGTTCGCTGGTGTGGGCGAGCGTACCCGTGAAGGGAACGACTTCTATCACGAAATGGCCGATTCCGGCGTGGTGAACCTCGAGAAGCTCGAAGACTCGAAGGTCGCCATGGTGTACGGCCAGATGAATGAGCCCCCAGGCAACCGTCTGCGCGTGGCCCTGACCGGCCTGACCATCGCGGAATCCTTCCGTGACGAAGGCCGTGACGTGCTGTTCTTCGTGGACAACATCTACCGCTACACGCTGGCCGGTACCGAAGTGTCCGCTCTGCTAGGCCGTATGCCTTCCGCCGTGGGTTACCAGCCTACGCTGGCCGAAGAAATGGGCCGCCTGCAAGAGCGTATTACGTCCACCAAGGTCGGTTCGATCACTTCCATCCAGGCCGTGTATGTGCCAGCGGATGACTTGACAGACCCATCGCCTGCCACGACGTTTGCTCACTTGGACTCCACCGTGGTGTTGTCGCGTGACATCGCTTCGCTGGGTATCTACCCCGCCGTGGATCCTCTGGACTCCACCAGCCGCCAGCTGGACCCGAACGTGGTGGGCGAAGACCACTACACCACGGCCCGCGCCGTGCAAGGTACGCTTCAACGCTACAAGGAACTGCGCGACATCATCGCCATCCTGGGCATGGACGAACTGGCTCCTGAAGACAAGCTGGCCGTGGCCCGCGCTCGCAAGATCCAGCGTTTCCTGTCGCAGCCTTTCCACGTGGCCGAAGTGTTCACGGGTTCGCCAGGCAAGTACGTTCCCCTGTCGGAAACCATCCGCGGTTTCAAGATGATCGTGAACGGCGAGTGCGACCACCTGCCAGAGCAAGCGTTCTACATGGTGGGCACCATTGACGAAGCCTTCGAAAAGGCCAAGAAGGTGGCCTGATGAGCCGTCGGCCGGGCAGCCCGTGGCAGCGCGGCCTTCAGCAATCAAGCAACCCACCTTTTCCTAGGAGCAATGATGAACACCATCCACGTTGATGTGGTCAGTGCCGAAGAGTCCATCTTCTCCGGTGAAGCGCGTTTTGTCGCTCTGCCAGGCGAAGCTGGCGAACTGGGCATCTACCCCCGCCACACCCCGCTGATCACCCGCATCAAGCCGGGCTCGGTGCGCATCGAAATGGCTGACGGTGGCGAAGAGTTCGTTTTCGTGGCCGGTGGCATTCTGGAAGTGCAACCCAACTGCGTGACCGTGCTGTCCGACACCGCCATCCGTGGCAAGGACCTGGACGACGAGAAGGCCAACGCAGCCAAGTCTGCAGCCGAAGAAGCGCTCAAGAACGCCAAGAGCGACATCGATCTGGCCAAGGCTCAGTCCGAGCTGGCTGTTATGGCAGCCCAGATTGCGGCACTGCGCAAGTTCCGCCAGAAGAAGTAAGCTTTAGCGAGCACTCCTGTGCGGCAAAAAACCCGGCAATGCCGGGTTTTTTTATTTCTGCGCCGTGTGTATGCCCTCCAGCATTGGCCTTGCCATGATGCATACGCTCCCCCAGCCGTGGATTGCCATGAGTTCCGTTTGATGTGGATGGTCGGTGACTTTTAGCGCTGCTCCGACACGAAACGGCTGCCCGCCAGACTAAAAAAAGGCCGGGGCCCCTCACAGGGCCCCGGCCTTTTACATTGGCAATTTTCACAAAGCCCTCATGCGGTCCGCATGGGGCCTTCGCAATTACATCGCGTTGCCGATTTCGCCAGAAGAGATCTGGCCGGTGCGCAGGGCTTCAGCAGCCTGGGCACGCACGGCAGCACGGTCAGCCGTGGACTTGTAGGTCACCACACGCGAACCAGCGGGCTCGATCGAGCGGGTCTGGGCCACGGTAGCAGCTTCTGCAGCCACTTCAGCACGGGTGCGGTTGGTTTCGAACTTGGTGGCGAACTGCGAAGCATCGGCTTCATCAGCGTGGGCACCAAAAGCGGCAAAAGCGGCGACAGCAGCAACGGACAGGAAACGGACAGACTTGTTCATGGTGAAACTCCGGAAAATTCTAAAAAGAGGACTTGGGTACTGAGAGATACGGCACAACCAGGGCGGCAGATTCAGCCGCCCCTGGTGAATCAGCCGCGCTCACCCGAAGAAATCTGGCCGGTACGCACTGCTTCAGCAGCCTGTGCACGCACTGCAGCACGGTCAGCCGTGGACTTGTAAGTCACCACACGCGAACCAGCGGGCTCGATCGAGCGGGTCTGGGCCACGGTAGCGGCTTCGGCAGCCACTTCAGCGCGGGTGCGGTTGGTTTCAAACTTGGTGGCGAACTGCGAAGCATCGGCTTCGTCAGCCTGGGCACCAAAAGAAGCGAAAGCGGCGACAGCGGCGATAGACAGGAAACGTGCGGTGTTGTTCATGATGAAAAATCCTTGAAGTTAAAGAAGCGGCTCAAAAAACCGGAACAAAGCGCCAAAAACAAAGAAAGCTGCTTGGGACCGGGTTCGGTGAGTCGCCTTGCGGGTTCGGCTCATCGATGGGATGAACTGTACGCCGGTGGGGTGCAGAGAAAAACCACCGGGTCGCGAACTAACTGTTCCAGTATTGGAAACAATGAAGGTGGGATGAGGACAAGTCCGTTGGCTTGGGGCACTGGTTCGGCCGGAGATAGGTACCTACTGATGGATAACCCGGGTACATATTCAGGACGGTGGCAGAGTGCAGAGCTGCAGAGCTGCAGAGCTGCAGATCTGCAGAGCTGTAGAGCCGAAGGCGTGTGACGGGCGCACCTGCGCAGAGTCAGCGGGTTAGCTCAGCGATGTGGCCTGCAGGGGCTCGATGTGGGGTGTTCAATTCGATGCCCATGGAAAGCAGTTTGCGGCTGAACTGAATGTACCGTCAGGCTGAGCCGCAGCCCGCCCATACACACAATGGCCGCCCTCTGGGCGCTCTGATGCGTGTCGCCTTGTAGATGCTCGGGATGGCCGCCAGCCGGTATTCAGCGCAGGAGCGGCGCGTCGGGTAGCTCGTTGACGGAGGGCGAATCAGTGGCGCGCGGAAAGTGCTCCACCAGCAGGGCGCCTACCGCGCCCACAGCCTGCGCCAGGCCTTCTTCGTAGTGGCCTTGCTGAAACTGGGCCGACATCTTCGTCGCCATCTCCTGCCATGCGGTGGGTGGGACATGCCGTGCCAGGCCCCGGTCGGCAACGATCTCGAACGCATGTTCCGGCATCAGCAGGTAGATCAGCACGCCGTTGTTGTGTTCGGTGTCCCACACGCGGTGTTTGCTGAACAGCATCAGCGCGCGTTCGCGTGCATTGGCGTGACGGCGCAGGTAGCTCCAGGGGAGCCCCGCTTCCGCCACGATGCGAATCTGCCCGGTGTGCTGCCGCTCGCTGGCAGCGACCTGCGCGCCGAGGCGCTGCAGTGCTTGCAACGGGATGGCGGATCGGCCGAAGGCGTCGTGCCAGCGATGGTGGACGAGCCTCCAGATGGAACGCCATAGCGTGTGCGTTGGTTGCGCGCTGTTCTCAACACCCATCACCAGTCCCCCGATGCACCGCCGCCACCAAAATCGCCCCCACCGCCGGAACTGAAGCCGCCGCTGTCACTGCTGCTGCTGCTGAATCCGCCCGAGCTGCCGCTGCTCCAGCCCCCGGAACCTCCGCCGCCATGCCCCAGGCTGATGGGGCCGCTGCTGCCGCCAAAAAGCCAGGTGTAGAGCAGCGCAATGATGCCCGCGCCCACCGACAGCAGCAGGCTGGAGGTGAACACAAACGCCAGGGCGCCTACGCCGCCTCCTACCGCCAGTCCGCCCAGCGCAGCCCCCAGGAGGCTGCGAGCCAACGGGCCGGCCACCATGACGCCAAAGAACAGGAAGATGGCAAAGTCCGTCCAGTCGAACAGGCCATGACTGCTGCCCCCAGCGGCAGGGGCGGACCTCTCAGCCGGGGCGGGCAGGGCTTCGCCCGCAATGCGCGCGCCGATCTGTGTGACCGCAGCGCTCAGGCCGCCGGCAAAGTCGCCTTGCTGAAAGCGGGGCTTCATCGCGCCGTCGATGATGCGTGCTGCTGCGATGTCGGGGATGGCACCTTCTAAAGACTTGGCAACCTCGATGCGCATCTTGCGGTCGTTCTTGGCCACCAGCACCAGCACACCATCACCCACGTCGCGGCGCCCGATCTTCCACTGGTTGCCGACGCGGTTGGCATAGGCGGCGATGTCTTCTGGTGCGGTGGTGGGCACCATCAGCACCACGATCTGCGAGCCGCGCGACTTTTCGAGGGCGACGAGCTGGCCCTCGAGCGCCTGGATGTCATTGGCGCTGAGCGTGCCGGTCTGATCAATGACGTGGCCGGTCAGCGGGGGCACAGCCAGCGGCTGCGATTGGGCCCAGCCAAAGATAGGCCATGCAGCTATAAAAAATATAGCTATCAGGGCATATCGAATAGGCGCTAGCAGCATATTCAGCTCACATCAGGCCCTGCAAGGGGTATTCAGGGCTTGGCCTTGGATGCGGAGAAGTCCACCGTGGGCGGCACGGAAATCTGCGCCTCGTTGGCCACGGTAAAGCTGGGCTTGGGGGCGTAGCTGAAGGCCATGGCCGTGAGGTTGGTGGGGAAGCTGCGGGCCAGCACGTTGTACTCCTGCACGGTCTGGATGTAGCGGTTGCGGGCCACGGTGATGCGGTTTTCGGTGCCTTCCAGCGTCACCCGCAGGTCGCGAAAGCCCTGGTTGGCCTGCAAGGTGGGGTAGCGCTCGGACACAACCATCAGGCGCGACAGGGCGCTGGACAACTCTCCCTGGGCCTGCTGGAACTTGCTGAAAGCCTCGGGGTTGCTCAGCGTCTCGGGCGTGACCTGGATGGCCGTGGCCTTGGCGCGGGCCTCGACCACCTTGGTCAGCGTCTCCTGTTCAAAGTTGGCCTCGCCCTTCACGGTGGCGACGATGTTGGGCACCAGGTCGGCACGGCGCTGGTACTGGTTGAGCACTTCGCTCCAGGCGGCCTTCGATTGCTCATCCAGGCGCTGGAAGTCGTTGTAGCCGCAGCCGCTCAGCGTGAGCGTGGCGGCGAGCAAGGTGAGGAGGGCAAGTAGACGTTGGATCATCATGATGGTGGAGTCCGCCGATGGAGAAATGGGATGACTGTGCCAGAAACCGGAGGGCGCCAGTCCGCAAATTGGTCGCAGACCAGCGATGGTGGGCCCCCGCCCGAGCGCGTACAAAATCGGTGGGCAGCCAGGCATTGCACCGCCGCCGCACAATAGCAGGCTGGCGTTGCACCTGTCACGCCGTTCCGACCCACTTACCACCAGAATTAACATGCCCCGCGCCCGATCAAAAGCAGCCACCCTGGGTGGCTCTTCGGATGAAACCGAAACCGCGTTTTATGAGGCGCTGCAGCGCGGTGACATCGAGCTGCTGATGTCGTGCTGGGCGGACGACGACGAGATTGTCTGTGTGCACCCGGGCGGACCGCGACTGCTGGGGCCCGCCGCCATCCGTGCGGCGTTCGAGGCCATGTTCTCCCATGGCACGGTGCGTGCCCGGCCGGCGCAGGTGCACCGCGTGGTGGCGCTGTCGAGTGCCGTGCACAGCGTGGTCGAGCAGGTCGAGGTGATGCTGCCTGACGGCCTGCACCAGGCCGTGGTCATGGCCACCAACGTGTACCACAAGACCCCCGAAGGCTGGCGCATGGTGGCCCACCACGCCAGCCCGGGCGTGGCGCCCGACGCCCAGGTGGATGTGCTGGCGCAGCGCCCCGTTCTGCATTGAGAGGCCCCTGCGTGAGGATTTTGGGCCAAATTGCCTGTATGCGCCGACAACATATGCCTTGATAGCTATGAAATACATAGCGCCTCGCTGGCTCCCCGGTGGCCAGTTGCAAACGATCTGGCCCGCGCTGTACGCACGCCGTGTGTTCGGCCCGCGTCCCGAGTACCGCCGTGAGCGCTGGGACACCCCCGACGGCGATTTTGTCGATGTGGACTTTCTCCAGGACGGTGTGGTGGCTGACGCGCCCAGGCCGCTGCTGGTGGTGTTCCACGGGCTGGAGGGCTCATCACGCAGCCATTACTGCGAAGCCTTTGCCGACCTGGCCCGCGAGCGCGGCTGGGCCTGCGCGCTGCCGCACTTTCGCGGCTGCAGCGGGGAGATCAACCGTGCCCCGCGCGCCTACCACTCGGGCGACCATGCGGAGATCGGCTGGATGCTGCAGCAGCTGCGTGTGCACCACCAGGGGCCGCTGATGGCGGTAGGGGTGTCACTGGGCGGCAACGCCCTGCTGCGCTGGGCCGCCGAAGTGGGCACTGACGCTGCGCGCAGCGCGGATGCGGTGGCGGCCGTGTGCTCGCCCATCGACCTGGCGGCGGGCGGCCATGCCATTGGGCGCGGCTTCAACCGGCTGGTGTACACGCGCATGTTCATGCGTACCCTGGTGCCGAAGGCGCTGCAGAAGCTGGCCCAGCACCCGGGGCTGTTTGACCGGCAGGCGCTGCTGGCCGCGCGGGACCTGTACGCGTTCGACCACGTGTTCACCGCGCCGGTCCACGGGTTTCGCAACACCGAGGACTACTGGCTGCGCGCGTCGGCCAAGCCGCTGCTGCATCGCATCCGTATTCCGGCGCTGGTGGTGAACGCGCGCAATGACCCCTTTGTGCCCGCTGGCAGCCTGCCGGGCGTGCGCGAGGTGGGACGCCATGTGACGCTCTGGCAGCCGCCGCATGGCGGGCATGTGGGGTTCCCGCGCGGCTTGCCACCGGGGCATGTGCGCGCCATGCCCGACGCCGTGGGAGGGTGGCTGGCCGAGCACAGTGGCGCGCTGGCGCTGCACGGCGCACAATCCGTCCATGGATGACATCGTCAAACAGGCACTGGCCAAATGGCCCAACGTGCCCGACTGCTATGGCTGGCTGGGCCTGGATGCGCGCGGCCACTGGTATCTGCGCGACGACGCGGTGCAGGCAGCGGGTACGTTTCCGCACAGCAAAGGGTCGTTGCTGCAGCACGACAAGCTCATCGCGTTCATAGCCCGCAACTACGAGCATGACGACCAGGGTCAGTGGTTCTTTCAGAACGGCCCCCAGCGCGTGTATGTCGAGCTGGAGGCCACTCCCTGGGTGTGGCGTCTGCAGCCGCAAGACCTGCGCGCCATCAGCCATACGGGCCGGGAGGCGTCGGTTCGCCACTGCCTGCTGGACGAGCAGGGCCGTGTGTACCTGGAGACAGACCTGGGCCTGGGGCTGGTGCACACGCTGGATGTGGCACTGGCTGCAGAGGCAGTGACTGACGGACGCTGGACGCCGCAGGACGTACAGGCGCAGGACCTTCCGGCACGCTACGGGTATGTCTGCAGCCCGCGCGCCTGGCCGCAAGCTGGCGCGTCGCGGCTAACCTGAAGCTCCACCCCACCGCCTTCAACCCGGAGTTGCAGGCACTCAGAGCGGCTCACCACGGCACTGGATAACCTGCAAGACGAAAAAAAGCCGGTCGCAAGGACCGGCTTTCTGGGTGAGGGTTCTACCCCGCCCGTGCAGGGTAAGGCGCTGCCTTACTTGGCGGCGGCTGTCATGAACTCCACCGCGGCGCGCAGATCGGCGTCAGAGGCTTGGGAGCCGCCACGCGGAGGCATGGCGCCCTTGCCCTTGGCGACACTGGTGTACAGCGCGTCGATGCCTGCGGGCAGGCGAGCGGCCCAGGCGGCCTTGTCACCAAACTTGGGAGCACCGGCCACACCGGCAGCGTGGCACACCTGGCAAGCCTGCTTGTACAGAGCCTCGCCAGCGCCTGCTGCGGCGGCTGCAGGTGCGGCAGCTACCGCTACAGCGGGCGCAGCAGCTGCAGGGGCTGCTGCGGGTGCTGGTGCAGGAGCGGCGGCTGGTGCTGCGTCTGCCTGAGCGGCTGGGGCAGGGGCTGCGGGAGCAGCAGGTTCGGCAAACTTGGCCCCACCCGCATTGGCCATGTAGGCCACAGCGCGAGCGATTTCGGTGTCGTTGAAGTCGCCGCCACCTTGGGGGGCCATGGCGCCCTTGCCCTTCAGGGCCGACTGCACCAGGGCTTCAAACCCGGTGCCAATGCGCGCAGCCCAGGCAGCGGCATCACCAAACTTGGGGGCACCCGCAGCGCCGGAAGCATGGCAGGCGGAGCACTGGGCCTTGAATACTTCTTCGCCGCTCTTGAGGGGGCGGTTGGCGTCGCGCACTTCGACCATGCCGATCTTCTGGATGCGTTCGGCGATGGCCTTTTCGGGGTTGACGGCACCGGCAGCGGGCTTGTCCGCCGACGTCACATACAGGACCAAGCCAATGATGGCAAAGATCGGAATCACAAACGAGAAAAGTACCGCGACCAGCAACTGCTTGGGGTTCTTGATCGGGCCGGTATGGGCTTCTTCGTGGTGGTTGTCGCTCATGTCGTCCTCAGGTGTATCGGGGGCTTCGGTGTAATCAACCTTAAATTATATCTGCGGGGATGGTTATTCCCATCCCCGCTGGATGCAGACAACCACGGGTTTGCCCCAGAGCGAGCGTAGCGCCCCAGGGGCTGCGCTCGCTCCCGCGCAGGGCGTCAGGAGGGGAGTTGGGCGCTGGTGTCGGGCGCTCCACCCCCCAGTGCCTTGTACAGCGACACCTGGTTTTGCAGTTGCGCCAGCCGCACCTGCACCACTGCCTGCTGGGCCGTGAACAGCGAGCGTTGTGCGTCCAGCAGGTCCAGATAGCTGGCCACGCCGTTGCGGTAGCGCAGGTCGGCCAGCTGCAGGCGCGCGGCCTCTGCCTGGGCCTGCTGTTGCTGGGCCTGGGCCTGTTCGCCCAGCGTGGCTTGCCCCGCCAGTGCATCCGATACCTCGCGGAACGCGGTCTGGATGGCTTTTTCGTACTGCGCCACGGCAATCTCCCGGCCGACCCGGGCGCTGTCCAGGTTGGCCTGGTTGCGGCCCGCGTCAAAAATGGGCAGCAGCAGGGACGGCGCGATGGTGAAGCCCCAGGAGCCATTCTTGAACAGGCCGGACAGCTCGCCGCTAGCTGTACCTGCCTGCGCCGTCAGGGAGATGCGCGGGAAAAACGCGGCCCGCGCAGCGCCGATGTTGGCGTTGGCGCCAATCAGTTGCTGCTCCGCCTGGCGGATGTCCGGCCGGCGGGTGAGCAGCTCCGACGGCACGCCGGCAGGCAACGGTGCCATCGCAGGCGCGTCGGCCAGCTTGCCACCGGCCAAACTGGCGCGCACGTCCTGAGGCAGTGCTTGGCCCAGCAGCAGGACCAGCGCGTTTTCGTCGAGCGCGCGCTGGCGCTGTTGCTGTGCTAGCGTGGCGCGCGCCGCCTGGGTGAGCGACTCTGCCTGGCGGAAGTCGAGCTCGGAGGCCACGCCCGCGTCCAGGCGCATCTTGGTCAGGCGCACAGATTCCTCGCGCGAGGCGAGAGTCTGGCGCGACAGGTCCAGCAGCTCCTCGTCGGCCAGCAACGTCAGCCAGCCATTGGCCACCGCCGCCACCAGGCTCACCTGGGCGGCGTTGCGGCCTTCTTCGGTGGCGAGATATTGGGCGAGCGCCTGTTCCTTGAGGCTGGCAATGCGGCCAAAGAAGTCGATCTCCCACGCAGATACGGCCAGGCCCACGCTGAACGAGTTGGTCAGGTTGCCGGTGCCCGCAGCGGGCGCCCGGCTGGCATTGGCCGCCAGGCCCACACCCGGGTACAGGTCGGCACGGCGCACCTGGTAGGTGGCCCGGGCCTGCTCGATGTTGAGCATGGCCACCCGCAGGTCGCGGTTGTTGGCCAGCGCAATGTCGATGAGCTGTTGCAGGCGTGGCTCTGCAAAGTAGTTCTGCCAGGGCACGGTGGCGCCCGGCTGAACCGCTGCGCCGTCAGTTGTCGCTGCGGCGCCGGTGTAAGTGGCAGGGACGGGAGGCTGAGGACGCTCGTAAGTCGGAATGAACGAGCAGCCCGCCAGCAACGCCGCCGCTGCGGCCGCTGCCAGCGCCAGGGGGGGGCGGCGGTGATTAGTCATGGGTTCCAACTCCTGCTTCTTCTGCATGGCGGCGGTTCATTTCCTGCTGGCGTGCGCTGCCCTTGAACAGGCTGCGCACCACCACAAAGAACACGGGCACAAAGAACACGGCCAGGGCGGTGCCGGTGACCATGCCACCCAGCACGCCGGTGCCGATGGCCCGCTGGCTGGCAGAGCCGGCGCCCGACGCAATCACCAGTGGCAGCACACCCAGGCCGAACGCCATCGAGGTCATCACGATGGGGCGGAACCGCAGGTGTGCAGCGGCCAGCGCCGACTCGATCACGCCCTTGCCTTGGGCCTGCAGGTCCTTAGCGAACTCGATGATCAGGATGGCGTTTTTCGCCGACAGGCCAATGATGGTGATCAGGCCCACCTGGAAGTACACGTCATTGGCATAGCCACGCAGCAACGTGGCCAGCAGCACGCCCAGCACGCCCAGGGGCACCACCAGGATCACGGCCAGCGGGATCGACCAGCTCTCGTACAGCGCGGCCAGGCACAGGAACACCGCCAGGATGGCAAAGCTGTACAGGATGAGCGACTGCGAGCCTGCGAGCTTTTCTTCGCGCGACTGGCCGGTCCATTCAAAGCCAAAGCCTTGGGGCAGTTGGCCAGCGAGCTTCTCCATCTCGGCCATCGCAGCCCCCGTGCTGTAGCCCGGTGCGGGCGAGCCGGAGATGCGCATGGCGGGGTAGCCGTTGTAGCGCACGGTTTGCTGCGCGCCTGTCACCCAGCGCGTGGTTGCGAACGCCGACAGCGGCACCGGTTTGCCCTGGCTGTTGGTGGCATTGATCTGCAGCAGATCGTCAGGCTGCATGCGCGCTGGCGCATCGGCTTGCACCACCACCCGCTGCAGGCGGCCCTGGTTGGGGAAGTCGTTCACATAGCTGGAACCCAGCGCTGTGGAGAGCGCAGAGTTGATGGCGTCGAAGGGCACGCCCAGCGCGTTGGCCTTGTCACGGTCAATGTCGATTTGCAGCTGCGGCGCATCTTCCAGACCATCGGGGCGCAACTGCGTCAGCACCTTGCTCTGCGATGCCATGCCCAGCAACTGGTTGCGTGCTTTCACCAAAGCTTCGTGCCCTGCGCCGCCCCGGTCTTGCAGGCGGAACGTGAAGCCGCTGGCGTTGCCCAGCTCAGGAATGGGTGGTGGGCTCAACGGAAAGATGAACGCATCGCGAATGCCCATCAGCGCACCGAAGGCCCGGTTGGCCACGTCCTGCGCCGACTGGCCTGGGCCATGGCGTTCACTCCAGTCCTTGAGCGTCACAAACGCGAGGGCCGCGTTCTGCCCCTGGCCGGAGAAGCTGAAGCCCAGCACGCCCACCATGCTCTGCACTTCGGGCTGCTTCAAGATGAAGCCTTCGACCTGCTCCATCACAGCCAGCGTACGCTCTTGCGTGGCGCCGGGTGGCAACTGCACGTTGACGATGATGTTGCCCTGGTCCTCGCTGGGCAGGAACGATGTGGGCAGGCGCATGTAGACCACCGCCACGGCGCCGATGATGGCGGCGTAGATCACCAAGTAGCGCGCAGCGCGACGGAGGATGCGCGCCACAAAACCTTCGTAGCCCTTGGCAGTGCGCGAAAAGCCGCGATTGAACCAGCCAAAGAAGCCGGTCTTCTCGTGGTGATGTCCGGCCTCTACGGGCTTGAGCAGGGTGGCGCACAGCGCCGGCGTGAGCGACAGTGCCATGAAGGCGGAGAAGCCAATGGAGGCCACCATCACCGCCGAGAACTGGCGGTAGATGTTGCCGGTGGAGCCTGCAAAAAAGGCTAGCGGCACGAACACCGAGATCAGCACCACCGTCACGCCAATGATGGCGCCCGAGATCTGGCGCATGGCTTTGCGGGTGGCCTCCACTGGAGACAGGCCTTCTTCGCTCATGATGCGCTCGACGTTCTCCACGACCACGATGGCATCGTCCACCACGATACCGATCACCAGCACCATGCCGAACATGGTGAGCACGTTGATCGAGAAGCCCAGCGCGAGCAGCGTGGCGAACGTGCCCAGCAGCGCAATCGGCACCACGATGGTCGGGATGATGGTGTAGCGCCAGTTTTGCAGGAACACGAACATCACCAGGAACACCAGCACCACGGCCTCGACCAGGGTTTCTGCGACCTGCTTGATGGAGATGTCCACGAAGCGCGAGCTGTCGTAAGGAATGCTCCAGCTCATGCCTTCGGGGAAGTAGCGCGAGAGTTCATCCATCTTGGCGCGCACATCCTTGGCTGCCTCCAGCGCATTGCCGCTGGGCGACAGCTGAACGCCGATGCCCACGGCGGGCTTGCCGTTCAGGCGCGCAGCGGTGGCGTAGGCCTGGCCGCCCAGTTCCACACGCGCCACATCCTTGATGCGCACGGTGGAACCATCGGTGTTCGCACGCAGCACGATGTTGCCGAACTGCTCGACGCTGGACAGCTGCCCGTTGACAACCACAGTGGCGGCAATGCCCTGGCCCGCAACATTGGGCAGGTCGCCAATGGTGCCGCTGGCCACCTGCGCGTTCTGGGCGCGGATGGCAGCGGTGATCTCGGCGGCTGACAGGTTGTAGCTCAGCATCTTGGCCGGGTCGATCCAGATACGCATCGCCCGCTCGGTGCCGAACAGTTGCGCCTGACCAATGCCCTTGAGGCGTTGCAGTTCGGGCACCACGTTGCGCGAGGCATAGTCGCCCAGGGCCACGGTGTCTGTGGCCGGGTTGGTGGACGACAGCATGGTGAACAGCAGGAAGTTGGAGCGCGATTTGTCCACGCGTACGCCCTGCTGCGTCACGGCAGACGGCAGACGCGGCGAGGCGCGCGAGAGCCGGTTCTGCACGTCCACCTGTGCCAGGTCGGCATTGGTGCCAGGCTGGAAGCTCAGCGTGATGCTGCCGGAACCATCGGCTTGCGCCACCGACTCCATGTAGATCAGCCCTGGGGATCCGTTCATCTCGCGCTCGATCACCGACAGCACGCTGTCTTCGAGGGTCTGCGCTGACGCGCCGGGGTAGGCCGCGTTGATGACGATGGACGGTGGCGCCACCGGCGGGTACTGGGCAATAGGTAGCTGCGTGATGGCTACGCCGCCCATCACCATGATGAACAGCGCAATCACCCACGCAAAAATGGGGCGGTCAATGAAAAATTTGGCCATGCTGGATTGCCCCTTATGGCTTGGATGCGGCCGAAGCAGGTGCGGCCGGCGCCTCTGCGGAGGTGGGCGCGGAGGCGGTCGCCGCTGCCGGCGCAGGCGTGCCTGGCGCTTGCCATGGGACGGGCTTTACCGGGGTTCCGGGAGGCAGCATCTGCAGCTTCTGGAACCCGTCCACCATCACTTTTTCTCCCGCCTTCAGCCCGTCCAGCACCACCCAGCGGTTGTTCTGCGCGGCACTGATCTTGACGGTGCGTTGGGACACCTTGCCGTCCTCGCCAACCACGCTGACCGTGTCGCCCTGCTGGGTCCGCGTGACAGCCTGCTGGGGCAGGGTGATGGCGTTGCTGGCCTGTGCCTGTTCTATCCGCACGCGCAGGTACAGGCCGGGCAGCAGTTCGCCCTTGGGGTTGGGCACTTCGGCGCGCAGGGTGACCTGGCCGGTGGTGGAGTCCACCGACAAATCTGTGAACAGCAGCTTGCCGGCTTGTGCGTATTCAGAGCCATCGCTGAGCACCAGCTTGACGCTGGCCCCCTGTCCGCCGCCCGCGCGCTTGAATTGCCCGCTTTCCATGGCACGGCGCAGCTGGAACACGTCCGCGGCCGATTGGGTGAAATTCACGTACACCGGGTCGATTTGCTGCACCACGGCCAAGGCGGTCACTTCGCCCTGGCCCACCAGGGCGCCTTCCGTGACCAGTGCGCGACCGATGCGGCCAGAGATGGGAGCGGTCACGCTGGCGTAGCTGAGGTTGATGTCGGCGGTGCGCACTGCGGCCTTGGCGGCCGCCACGTCGGCCTGGGCTTGTTTTTCGGCCGCTTCGGCGTTCACAAAGTCCTGCTTGCTGATGGCATTGGCTGCAACCAGGGGGCGATAGCGCTCAGCTTGTGCGCTGGCCTGTGCCAGATTGGCCTGGGCCTTGGCGAGGCTGGCGCGCGCGCTCTCTGCCGCTGCGGCGTAGGGAGCGGGATCAATGCGGAACAGCACTTGTCCGGCCTTGACGTCGCTACCTTCCTTGAACACGCGCTGCTGAAGGATGCCGGCGGCCCGTGCGCGCACTTGGGCCACCCGAGACGCCTCCACGCGGCCAGGCAGTTCTGTGATCAGCCCCACGTCGCCGGGCGTGGCGGTAACGACTCCCACTTCGACCGGGGGCGGCTTGGGACCGCCTGCCCCGGCGGCCTGTCCATCGGCCTTGCCACAGGCGGACACAAGCAGTACCGCTGCGCTGATGGCAGCCAGCGAAAGCACTCGTCGGGTGGTGGTGGCACGCAAGTAAGGGGTGCCGGATGCGTCACGCAGTTGAGGCATGAGAGTCCTTTGGTGGGCGTCAAAAAAAGGGATCTGGAAAAAAGTGGGAGGTCTAGAGCGCTTCGCTCAATGCCCCGACAGTTTGATCAGAAATTATACATACAGACATGAATGTATAATTGTTGACTGCTGCAGATGCCCCTAGGCAGTCGTAGGGGTTTTGGAGACTCAACAGGATGTTTGACTATGGCGCGCCGGACAAAAGAAGATGCAATCGCAACCCGCAACGGGTTGATCGATGCGGCTGAGTTGGTGTTTCGGGAAAAAGGGGTGTCCCGCGCATCGCTGAGTGATATTGCCCAGGCTGCGGGAGCCACGCGTGGTGCGATCTACTGGCACTTCAAGGACAAGGTGGACCTGTTTAGCGCCATGATGGACCGTGTCACGCTGCCGCTGGAGCAGGGTTTTGCCAGTTTTGAAGACAGCACTTGCGCTGATCCTGTGCAACGCCTTCGGGCGGTGATGGCGCTGGTGCTGCGCAGTGTGGCCTCGGACGAGCACACCCGAAGGGTTTTCGAGATTGCGCTGTACAAGGTGGAATACGTGAACGAGCTGATGGGGCTGCGCGAGCGCCATGTGGCTGCCTCCGAAGGGTTTACGCAGCAGCTGGCGCGCGACTTTGCGCTGGCTGCTGAGTCGCAAGGGGTGGTGCTGTCGATGTCGGCGATGGGCGCGGCCATCAGCCTGCATGCCCTTTTTGATGGGCTGATCCGCAACTGGATTCTGAATGATGGTGGCTTTGATCTCATTGGCGTAGGTGGCGCCAGCACCGACGCATTTTTGCGTGGTGTGGGGTTGTCGCTGGTCGGTACGAAAGTGCCTGCTGCATCCTGTGGGGGCTGAGCGCCAGGGCTTTGTTTGTTTGGATGCTTGCCGCGTGCAATAATCAAAGGCTGCGTCAATCAGAGGTATGCGGCTGTAGCTCAGTGGATAGAGTATTGGCCTCCGAAGCCAAGGGTCGTGGGTTCGATCCCCGCCAGCCGCACCAACGGTACATGCAGCAGCGAGCGCTTACAGCGTTTGTGAAGAGCGTCAAATGCGTTTAATTTCTGAATGCGTAAAAATTTGGTGCTATAATTCGAAATTCTCCGGAGGGGTGCCCGAGTGGCTAAAGGGGGCAGACTGTAAATCTGTTGGCTTACGCCTACACTGGTTCGAATCCAGTCCCCTCCACCAGTGAGTGAGCAGTGTTGAGAGTGTTGCTTGGCCGTGCAAGATGGGGTCAAGTTCGCAAAGGCCGGTGGTCTGCGCGGGAGTAGTTCAATGGTAGAACCCTAGCCTTCCAAGCTAATGACGCGGGTTCGATTCCCGTCTCCCGCTCCATTGTTCACTGCGTTGGCTTGTTGAGTAGAGATTTTTGGTGTTGTGCGAGCGGCGCCAATTGCCCATGTGGCTCAGTGGTAGAGCACTCCCTTGGTAAGGGAGAGGTCGCGGGTCCGATTCCCGCCATGGGCACCATTTTCTGGTGCGTCCGGTTCTGGTTGCGCCGAGATCCTGTTGTGTTGATGTAGATTTTTTTCGGAGTCGGAAAAATGGCAAAAGGAAAATTCGAGCGGACCAAGCCTCACGTGAACGTGGGCACGATCGGTCACGTGGACCATGGCAAGACGACGCTGACGGCAGCCATCGCTACCGTGCTGTCCGCCAAGTTCGGCGGCGAAGCCAAGGCCTACGACCAGATCGACGCTGCGCCCGAAGAAAAGGCCCGCGGTATCACGATCAACACCGCCCACGTGGAATACGAAACGGCCAACCGCCACTACGCTCACGTGGACTGCCCCGGCCACGCCGACTATGTGAAGAACATGATCACCGGTGCTGCCCAGATGGACGGCGCTATCCTGGTCTGCTCCGCTGCTGACGGCCCAATGCCCCAGACCCGCGAGCACATCCTGCTGGCTCGCCAAGTGGGCGTGCCTTACATCATCGTGTTCCTGAACAAGTGCGACATGGTGGACGACGAAGAACTGCTGGAACTCGTCGAAATGGAAGTGCGCGAACTCCTGGACAAGTACGACTTTCCAGGCGACGACACCCCCATCATCCGTGGCTCCGCCAAGCTCGCCCTGGAAGGCGACAAGGGCAAGCTGGGTGAAGAAGCCATCATGAAGCTGGCCGAAGCCCTGGACACCTACATCCCCACGCCAGAGCGCGCTGTGGACGGCGCCTTCCTGATGCCTGTGGAAGACGTGTTCTCCATCTCCGGTCGCGGCACCGTGGTGACCGGTCGCGTGGAACGCGGCATCATCAAGGTCGGCGAAGAAATCGAAATCGTGGGTATCCGCGACACGCAAAAGACCACCTGCACCGGCGTGGAAATGTTCCGCAAGCTGCTGGACCAAGGCCAAGCTGGCGACAACGTCGGCCTGCTGCTGCGCGGTACCAAGCGCGAAGACGTGGAGCGTGGCCAAGTGCTGTGCAAGCCCGGCTCGATCAAGCCCCACACCCACTTCACGGCTGAGGTGTATGTGTTGAGCAAGGACGAAGGCGGTCGCCACACTCCTTTCTTCAACAACTACCGTCCCCAGTTCTACTTCCGCACGACCGACGTGACTGGCGCCATCGAGCTGCCAGCCGACAAGGAAATGGTCATGCCTGGTGACAACGTGTCGATCACTGTGAAGCTGATCAACCCCATCGCCATGGAAGAAGGTCTGCGCTTCGCTATCCGCGAAGGCGGCCGTACCGTGGGCGCTGGCGTCGTGGCCAAGATCATTGCTTAATCAAGCAAGATATACAGGGGTATAGCTCAATTGGCAGAGCGTCGGTCTCCAAAACCGAAGGTTGTAGGTTCGATTCCTACTGCCCCTGCCACTTGAATGTGGCCCCCAACAAGCCCGCCAGACCCTGGCGGGCTTCGGTGTCTTAAGTGATGCCGTGACTAGGAAGCAGGAAATACTCAAAGATGGCCACTTCACAGGTTGAAACTGTCAATACAGGCGCAGACAAGGCCAAGCTCGCAGTGGTAGTGGCGTTGGTCATTGCCTCCGTTGCGGGCTTTTATTTGTTGAGCAAGCAAGGCGCTGTCGTGCAGTGGGCGGCATTGATCGTCGGGCTGGTTGCGGCTGCGGCGGTGTTTTTGGTGTCGGAATCTGGGCGTCAATTCGTCGCGTTTGCCAAAGACGCATGGCGCGAAGTGAAAAAGGTAGTCTGGCCCACGCGCAAGGAAACCTTGCAGATGACGGCCTATGTGTTCGCCTTCGTAGTCATCATGGCGCTTTTTCTGTGGTTCACGGACAAGACTCTAGAGTGGGTCTTGTACGACTTGATTTTGGGTTGGAGAAAGTCATGACGACCGCTGCGGAAATCACGGGAGCACAAGCTCCTGCAGGCGCTTCTGCCTCGGCCAATCCAGACCTGCGCTGGTACATCGTCCATGCCTATTCGGGCATGGAAAAAGCGGTCGAACGCAACATTCAGGAGCGCATCGGCCGCTCTGGCATGCAAGACAAATTTGGTCGGATCTTGGTGCCGACCGAAGAAGTCGTGGAAATGAAGAACGGCCAGCGCAAGACGACGGAGCGTCGCTTGTTCCCTGGCTATGTGTTCGTTGAGATGGTGATGGATGACGACACCTGGCACTTGGTGAAGCACACCAACAAGGTCACGGGTTTCGTGGGCGGCGCCAAGAACAGGCCTGCCCCCATCTCGGAAGACGAAGTGCAAAAGATCGTCAGCCAGATGCAGGAAGGCACCGACAAACCACGCCACAAGATCGAGTTCATGGTGGGCGAGTTGGTGCGCGTCAAGGAAGGTCCTTTCACGGACTTCAACGGCTCTGTCGAGGAAGTCAATTACGAAAAGAGTCGCGTGCGCGTCTCTGTGATGATTTTCGGTCGCTCGACCCCTGTGGAGTTGGAGTTCGGGCAGGTCGAAAAGACATAAATCTGTCGATCACAAGCCTGACTGCCTCGGCAGTCAGGGCAATGATTTTGGACGCCGCACTTTTCGGCTCGGTGCGGACGTCGTCACGGTGAGTCGTTAACCCGGGGAGCTGGTGGTTGCATGGTGCAACACAAGCGTTATGACCCGTCAGGAGTAAAGCATGGCGAAAAAAATCGTCGGTTTTATCAAGCTGCAAGTTCCAGCTGGTAAGGCCAATCCATCCCCACCGATCGGCCCAGCACTGGGTCAACGTGGCCTCAACATCATGGAGTTCTGCAAGGCATTCAATGCGCAGACCCAAGGTGTGGAGCCAGGTCTGCCACTGCCCGTGGTCATCACGGCGTTCGCAGACAAGAGCTTTACCTTCATCATCAAGACGCCGCCTGCGACGACTCTGATCAAGAAGGCTATCAAGCTCGAAAAGGGTTCTTCTAATGCCCTGAAGACTAAGGTTGGCAAGATCACGCGCGAACAGCTCGAAGAGATCGCCAAGACCAAGATGAAGGACATGAACGCCGCTAACGTTGACGCTGCTGTCCGTACGCTGGCTGGTTCCGCACGCTCGATGGGCGTGACGGTGGAGGGTTTGTAAATGGCCAAGTTGACGAAAAAGCAAAAGGCCCTGCAGGGCAAGGTTGACAGCACCAAGCTGTACGCTTTTGCAGACGCAGTGGCGCTCGTGAAAGAAGCTGCAACGGCCAAGTTCGATGAATCCATCGACGTGGCAGTGCAACTGGGCATCGATGCCAAGAAGTCGGACCAAGTGGTGCGTGGCGCCGTGGTGCTGCCCAATGGCACTGGCAAGACGACCCGTGTCGCTGTGTTTGCACAAGGCGCCAAAGCGGAAGAAGCCAAGGCTGCGGGTGCTGACATCGTTGGCATGGACGACCTGGCTGCCATGGTCAAGGCTGGTGACATGCCTTTCGACGTGGTGATTGCTGCCCCCGACGCTATGCGCGTTGTGGGTACGCTGGGCCAGATTCTGGGCCCTCGTGGTCTGATGCCTAACCCCAAGGTTGGCACCGTGACTCCTGATGTTGCCACGGCTGTGAAGAACGCCAAGGCTGGTCAGGTGCAATTCCGCGTAGACAAGGCCGGTATCGTGCACAGCACCATTGGCCGCCGTTCGTTCGACAACGAAAAGCTGCAAGGCAACCTGGCTGCGCTGATCGATGCACTGAACAAGGCCAAGCCAGCTTCGAGCAAGGGTCTGTACCTGCGCAAGGTCGCTGTGTCCTCCACGATGGGCGTTGGCGTCCGCGTGGATACGCAATCCATCGCAGCGTAATTGCGATTGAAATCTTCGGGCCTTTTTCAAAGGGCCTGATGTGGTGGGCTGTGGGTGGTGCAATACCTGCCTGCAGGCCATCCAAGACCGTTGGTGTGTGGCTCGCCGCACTTAATCCCCTTGCGGGGCCAACGCAGATGGCGATCCCGCTGCAGATGGAATTCGTTCCGAAACAGTTGGTCGCTGCAACAAGAGCGCGCAGGAGGGTGCAAGCCTGAGTGCGCAATTTAAGGAGTAGACCTTGAGTCTTAATCGCAGTGAGAAAGAAGCGGTCATCAGTGAAGTGACCAGCCTCGCCGCTAAAGCTCAAACGCTTGTGATCGCGGAATACCGTGGCATCACGGTCGCCGACATGACCAAACTGCGCGTTGATGCTCGCAGCAAGGGTGTGAGCCTGAGTGTTCTGAAGAACACCCTGGCCCGCCGTGCTGTGGCAGGCAGCCAGTTTGACGTGGTGGCAGACCAGATGACCGGTCCCCTGATCTATGGCTTCTCCGAAGACGCCGTGGCTGCCGCGAAAGTGGTGGCTGACTTTGCGAAGACCAACGACAAGTTGGTGATTCGCGGTGGCGCTTTCGGTGGTAAAGCCCTGGACGTCAACGGCGTGAAGCAACTGGCCAACATTCCTTCCAAGGAAGTTCTGCTGGCTCAGATTTGTGGCTTGCTTATGTCCCCCATGTCGCGTACAGCCGTTGTGCTGGGCGCACTGGCGGCGAAAAAAGGCGAAGGCGCAGCCGCACCGGCCGCCGAACCTGCAGCAGCTTGATAGCTGGGCAGTCAACCAACACAATTGTTAGGAAATCAAAATGGCATTCGATAAAGACGCATTTTTGACCGCGCTGGACAGCATGACGGTTCTGGAACTCAATGACCTGGTGAAGGCCATTGAAGAGAAGTTTGGCGTGAGCGCTGCAGCTATGGCTGCTCCTGCTGCCGCTGGTGGTGGCGCTGGCGCCGCTGCTGCTGAAGAAAAGACGGAATTCAACGTGGTGCTGACCGAAGCCGGCGCCAACAAGGTGTCCGTCATCAAGGCAGTGCGCGAAATCACCGGCCTGGGCCTCAAGGAAGCCAAGGACCTGGTGGACGGCGCTCCCAAGAACGTCAAGGAAGGCATTGCCAAGGCCGACGCCGAAGCAGCCGTCAAGAAGCTGGTGGAAGCCGGCGCCAAGGCCGAACTCAAGTAATTCGGTCTTGCTCAAGGGCTGGAGTGCTCCTCAAAGGGCCTCCAGCCTTTGGTGCTTTCAGAGAGCACCCGTAAGCCCCGTCTGCAACGAGGCTTTCGAGTGTCTTCTGACAACCCCGACAGCAGAAGACGCCTTGGTTCGGGTGATGTGCAACGCATCACCGTCCGCCATGGTTGGTAGTGGCCAACCGCCAAGCCCGTAAGGACCACGCTCCTTGCGGGTCAGTCGTCGAAGACCCAGGACTCATGTCTTTGCCCGGAGATCTCATGGCCTATTCCTACACCGAACGCAAGCGAATTCGCAAAAGTTTCGGCACCCGCGATAGCGTGCTCGAAGTTCCTTATCTGCTGCAGATGCAGAAGGACGCATACACCGCTTTCCTGCAGGCAGATACAGCACCCCAGAAAAGAACCATCGAAGGCCTTCAGGCTGCATTCGACGCTGCCTTCCCCATCGTCTCCCACAACGGTTTTGTGGAGATGAAGTTCATTGAGTACAACCTGGCAAAGCCTGCCTTCGATGTGCGTGAGTGCCAGACCCGTGGTCTGACGTTCGCCTCGGCCGTGCGCGCCAAGGTGCAACTGATCATCTATGACCGCGAGTCCTCGACGTCGCAGTCCAAGGTGGTCAAGGAAGTGAAGGAGCAAGAGGTCTACATGGGTGAAGTGCCCCTGATGACCGACAAGGGCTCGTTCATCATCAACGGCACGGAGCGCGTGATCGTGTCGCAACTGCACCGTTCGCCAGGCGTGTTTTTCGAGCATGACAAGGGCAAGACCCACAGCTCGGGCAAGCTGCTGTTCTCGGCTCGGATCATCCCGTACCGCGGCTCCTGGCTCGACTTCGAGTTCGACCCCAAGGACATCCTGTACTTCCGTGTGGACCGTCGCCGCAAGATGCCGGTCACGATTCTGCTCAAGGCCATCGGCCTGAACCCCGAGTCCATCCTGGCGAACTTCTTCGTCAACGACAACTTCCGTCTGATGGACAGCGGTGCGCAGATGGAGTTTGTCTCCGAGCGCCTGCGTGGCGAAGTGGCACGTTTCGACATCACCGACAAGTCGGGCAAGGTGGTTGTGGCCAAGGACAAGCGCGTCACGGCCCGTCACACCCGCGAACTGGAGCAGTCTGGCACCACGCACATCAGCGTGCCAGAAGACTTCCTGATTGGCCGTGTGGTCGCTCGCAACATTGTGGACGCCGACACGGGCGAAATCATCGCCAAGGCCAATGAAGAACTGACTGAAGCGCTGCTCAAGAAGCTGCGTACTGCCGGCGTGCAAGACCTGCAGGTCATCTACACGAACGAACTGGACCAAGGTGCCTACATCTCGCAGACCCTGCGTATCGATGAAACGGTGGACGAGTTCGCTGCCCGCGTGGCCATCTACCGCATGATGCGCCCCGGCGAGCCGCCGACAGAAGACGCCGTGCAGGCCCTGTTCCAGCGCCTGTTCTACAACCCCGACACGTACGACCTGTCGCGCGTGGGTCGCATGAAGTTCAACGCCAAGATTGGCCGCGACGAATCCACCGGCCCCATGGTGCTGTCCAACGAAGACATCCTGGCCGTTGTCAAGATCCTGGTGGACCTGCGCAACGGCAACGGCGAAGTCGATGACATCGATCACCTGGGCAACCGCCGCGTGCGCTGCGTGGGCGAACTGGCCGAAAACCAGTACCGCACAGGCCTGGCGCGTATCGAAAAGGCTGTGAAGGAGCGTCTGGGCCAGGCCGAGCAAGAGCCGCTGATGCCCCACGACCTGATCAACAGCAAGCCGATCTCGGCAGCGCTGAAGGAGTTCTTTGGCGCATCGCAGCTGTCGCAGTTCATGGACCAGACCAACCCGCTGGCGGAAATCACGCACAAGCGCCGGGTATCTGCCCTCGGCCCAGGCGGTCTGACCCGTGAGCGTGCAGGCTTTGAAGTGCGTGACGTGCACGTGACCCACTATGGTCGCGTCTGCCCTATCGAAACGCCTGAAGGTCCCAACATCGGTCTGATCAACTCGCTGGCTCTGTACGCCCGCCTGAACGAGTACGGTTTCATTGAGACCCCGTACCGTCGTGTGGTGGATGGCAAGGTGACCAACGACATCGACTATCTGTCGGCGATCGAAGAAGGCAAATACGTGATTGCGCAGGCCAATGCGCAGCTCGACAAGGACGGTCGTCTGACGGGCGAACTGGTCTCAGCCCGTGAAAAGGGTGAGTCGATTCTGTGCGGCGCAGACCGCGTGCAGTACATGGACGTGTCGCCCGCGCAGATCGTGTCGGTGGCGGCCTCGCTGGTGCCATTCCTGGAGCACGATGACGCGAACCGCGCGTTGATGGGCGCCAACATGTCGCGCCAGGCTGTGCCTGTGCTGCGTCCTGAAAAGCCCCTGGTCGGTACGGGCATCGAACGCGTGGCCGCTGTGGACTCGGGCACCGTGGTGACCGCTACACGTGGTGGTATCGTGGATTACGTGGATGCCACCCGTATCGTGGTCCGCGTGAACGACGACGAAGCCGTGGCCGGTGAAGTGGGTGTGGACATCTACAACCTCATCAAGTACCAGCGTTCCAACCAGAACACCAACATCCACCAGCGTCCTATCGTCAAGAAGGGTGACAAGCTGGTCAAGGGTGACGTCGTGGCCGACGGTGCATCGACGGACTTTGGCGAAATCGCCATCGGCCAGAACATGCTGATCGCGTTCATGCCCTGGAACGGCTACAACTTCGAAGACTCGATCCTGATCTCCGAACGCGTGGTGTCCGAAGACCGCTACACCTCGATCCACATCGAAGAGCTGGTGGTCATGGCTCGCGACACGAAGCTGGGTGCAGAAGAAATCACACGCGACATTCCGAACCTGTCGGAACAGCAGCTGAACCGTCTGGACGAGTCCGGCATCATCTACGTGGGCGCCGAAGTGCAACCCGGCGACACGCTGGTCGGCAAGGTCACGCCCAAGGGCGAAACCACCCTCACGCCTGAAGAGAAGCTGCTGCGCGCCATCTTCGGCGAGAAGGCTTCCGACGTGAAGGACACGTCGCTGCGCGTGGACCAGGGTTCGTCCGGCACCGTGATCGACGTGCAGGTGTTCACACGTGAAGGCATCCAGCGCGACAAGCGTGCCCAGCAGATCATCGACGATGAACTCAAGCGCTTCCGTCTGGACCTGAACGATCAGCTGCGCATCGTGGAGGCCGACGCCTTTGATCGTATCGAGAAGCTGCTGACCGGCCGCGTGGCCAACGGCGGCCCACAGAAGCTCGCCAAGGGCACGAAGATCGACAAGGCCTACCTGGCTTCCGTCGAGAAGTTCCACTGGTTCGACATCCGCCCTGCGGAAGACGAAGTCGCCACCCAGCTCGAATCCATCAAGAACGCGCTGGAGCAAACTCGCCACAGCTTCGACCTGGCCTTTGAAGAAAAGCGCAAGAAGCTCACGCAAGGCGACGAGCTGCCTGCTGGCGTGCTCAAGATGGTCAAGGTGTACCTTGCCGTCAAGCGTCGTCTGCAGCCTGGCGACAAAATGGCCGGCCGCCACGGTAACAAGGGTGTGGTGTCCAAGATCGTTCCGGTCGAAGACATGCCCTACATGGCCGACGGCACGCCTGCCGACATTGTTCTGAACCCGCTGGGCGTGCCCTCGCGGATGAACATTGGTCAGGTGCTGGAAGTCCACCTGGGCTGGGCCGGCAAGGGCATTGGTCAGCGCATTGGCAACATGCTCCAGGAGCAGGCCAAGGCGTCCGAGCTGCGCACCTTCCTCGAAGAGGTGTACAACTCGCGCGGCCGCAAGGAAGACCTGTCGCAACTGAGCGACGACGACCTGATGGCCATGGCGGAAAACCTGACGAGTGGTGTGCCTTACGCCACCCCCGTGTTCGATGGTGCTTCGGAAGAAGAAATCAAGGACATGCTCAAGATCGCCTACCCGGACGATATTGCTGAGCGCAAGGGTCTGACACCGACCCGTACACAGGCTTATCTGTTTGATGGCCGCACGGGCGAGCGCTTTGAGCGCCCGACCACCATCGGCTACATGCACTACCTGAAGCTGCACCACTTGGTGGACGACAAGATGCACGCCCGCTCGACCGGTCCTTACTCGCTCGTCACGCAGCAGCCGCTGGGTGGTAAGGCGCAGTTCGGTGGCCAGCGTTTCGGGGAAATGGAAGTGTGGGCGCTGGAAGCTTACGGCGCCGCCTACGTGCTGCAGGAAATGCTGACCGTGAAGTCCGACGACGTCGTGGGCCGTACCAAGGTGTACGAGTCCATCGTCAAGGGCGAACACGCCATCGAAGCCGGCATGCCGGAATCGTTCAACGTGCTGGTCAAGGAAATCCGTTCGCTGGGCCTGGACATCGAGCTGGAACGCTCCTAAGCAGAAAAGGAAAGAGTCACTATGAAATCGCTACTCGACCTGTTCAAGCAATTCACGCCGGACGAGCATTTCGATGCCATCCGCATCGGCATGGCTTCGCCCGAAAAGATCCGTTCGTGGTCTTTCGGCGAAGTGAAGAAGCCCGAAACCATCAACTACCGCACATTCAAGCCCGAGCGTGACGGTCTGTTCTGCGCCAAGATTTTTGGTCCTATCAAGGACTACGAATGCCTGTGCGGCAAGTACAAGCGCCTCAAGCACCGCGGTGTGATCTGCGAGAAGTGCGGCGTTGAAGTCACGCAGACCAAGGTGCGTCGCGAGCGCATGGGCCACATTGATCTGGCCGCACCTTGCGCTCACATCTGGTTCCTGAAGTCGCTGCCTTCGCGTCTGGGACTGGTGCTCGACATGACGCTGCGCGACATCGAACGCGTGCTGTACTTTGAAGCCTACGTGGTGACCGACCCCGGCATGACCCCGCTGAAGAAGTTCAGCATCATGTCCGAGGACGACTACGACGCCAAGCGCAAGGAATACGGCGACGAGTTCATCGCCAAGATGGGCGCCGAAGGCATCAAGGACCTGCTGGAATCCATCGACATCGACCTGTCGATCGAACGCCTGCGCGGTGACCTGACCGGCTCTGAAGTCAAGGTCAAGAAGAACGCCAAGCGCCTGAAGGTGCTCGAAGCCTTCAAGAAGTCGGGCATCAAGCCCGAATGGATGGTGCTCGAAGTGCTGCCCGTGCTGCCACCGGACCTGCGTCCGCTGGTGCCGCTGGACGGCGGCCGCTTCGCGACCTCCGACCTGAATGACCTGTATCGCCGGGTCATCAACCGCAACTCGCGTCTGCGCCGCCTGCTGGAGCTGAAGGCCCCTGAAATCATCGCCCGCAACGAAAAGCGGATGCTGCAGGAAGCCGTCGACTCGCTGCTGGACAACGGTCGCCGTGGCAAGGCCATGACGGGCGCCAACAAGCGCGCGCTGAAGTCGCTGGCCGACATGATCAAGGGCAAGTCCGGCCGTTTCCGCCAGAACTTGCTGGGCAAGCGCGTGGACTACTCCGGTCGTTCCGTGATCACCGTGGGCCCAACGCTCAAGTTGCACCAGTGCGGTCTGCCCAAGCTGATGGCGCTGGAGCTGTTCAAGCCTTTCATCTTCTCGCGCCTCGAAGCCATGGGCATCGCGACGACGATCAAGGCCGCCAAGAAGGAAGTCGAATCCGGCACCCCCGTGGTGTGGGACATCCTGGAAGAGGTCATCAAGGAACACCCCGTGATGCTGAACCGTGCACCTACGCTGCACCGTTTGGGCATCCAGGCCTTTGAACCCATCCTGATCGAAGGCAAGGCCATCCAGCTGCACCCCCTCGTCTGCGCGGCCTTCAACGCCGACTTCGACGGTGACCAGATGGCTGTGCACGTCCCGCTGTCGGTGGAAGCACAAATGGAAGCCCGCACGCTGATGCTGGCCTCCAACAACGTGCTGTTCCCCGCATCGGGCGAACCCTCCATCGTGCCTTCGCAGGACGTGGTGCTGGGTCTGTACTACGCCACCCGTGACCGTATCAACGGCAAGGGCGAAGGCCTGGTGTTCGCTGACACCGGCGAAGTGCAGCGTGCCCTGGACGCTGGCCAGGTCGAACTGGCTGCCAAGATCACGGTGCGCATGACCGAGTGGACCAAGGACAAGGCCACGGGCGAGTTTGTGCCCTCGACCTCGCTGGTGGAAACCACTGCAGGCCGCGCACTGCTGTCCGAGATCCTGCCCAAGGGCCTGCCGTTCAGCAACATGAACAAGGCGCTGAAGAAGAAGGAAATCTCCAAGCTCATCAACGTGAGCTTCCGCAAGTGCGGCCTGAAAGAAACCGTGGTGTTTGCAGACAAGCTGCTGCAAAACGGTTTCCGCCTGGCTACGCGCGCCGGTATCTCCATTGCCATCGACGACATGCTGGTGCCTCCGCAGAAGGCCGGCATCATTGAGCGCTCCGAGAAGGAAGTCAAAGAGATCGAACAGCAGTACGTGTCCGGTCTGGTGACTTCTGGCGAGCGCTACAACAAGGTGGTGGATATCTGGGGCAAGGCCGGCGACGAAGTGTCCAAGGTGATGATGGCCCAGCTGTCCAAGCAAAAGGTCACCGACCGCCACGGCAGGGAAGTGGACCAGGAGTCTTTCAACTCCATCTACATGATGGCCGACTCCGGTGCCCGCGGCTCTGCGGCCCAGATCCGTCAGGTGGCTGGTATGCGGGGTCTGATGGCCAAGCCAGACGGCTCGATCATCGAGACGCCCATTACCGCGAACTTCCGCGAAGGCCTGAACGTGCTGGAGTACTTCATCTCCACCCACGGTGCCCGTAAGGGTCTGGCCGACACGGCGCTGAAGACGGCGAACTCCGGTTACCTCACCCGCCGTCTGGTGGACGTGACGCAAGACCTGGTTGTGACCGAAGAGGATTGCGGCACGGCCAATGGTTCGCTGATGCGCGCCATCGTCGAAGGCGGTGAAGTGATCGAATCGCTGCGCGAGCGTATCCTGGGCCGCACTGCGGCTGAGGACGTGCTGCACCCCGAGAACCGTGCGGTGCTGGTCGAAGCTGGTGTGATGCTGGACGAAGACCTGATCGAAGAGCTCGAAGCCGCTGGCGTGGACGAAGTGAAGGTGCGCACGGCCCTGACCTGCGAAACCCGCTACGGCCTGTGCGCCAAGTGCTACGGCCGCGACCTGGGCCGCGGTGGCCTGATCAACCTCGGCGAAGCCGTGGGTGTGATCGCTGCCCAGTCCATCGGCGAGCCCGGCACTCAGCTGACCATGCGTACGTTCCACATCGGCGGTGCCGCCTCGCGTGCAGCCATCGCGTCGAGCGTGGAAGCCAAGTCCAACGGCGTGATCGGCTTCAACGCCACGATGCGCTACGTGAGCAACACCAAGGGTGAGCTGGTGGTGATTGCACGTTCGGGTGAAATCATCATCCAGGACGAGCATGGCCGCGAGCGTGAGCGCCACAAGGTACCTTACGGTGCGACGCTGACGGTGAAGGCCGACCAGCAGATCAAGGCCGGTACGATCCTGGCCAACTGGGATCCGCTGACGCGACCCATCATCACCGAGTTCGCCGGCCAGACCAAGTTCGAGAACGTCGAAGAAGGCCTGACGGTGGCCAAGCAGGTCGATGAAGTGACCGGTCTGTCCACACTGGTGGTGATCGATCCGAAGCGCCGTGGTGCCGCCAAGGTGGTGCGTCCGCAGGTGAAGCTGATCGACGCCCAGGGCAACGAAGTGAAGATCCCTGGTACCGACCACTCGGTGACCATCGGCTTCCAGGTCGGTGCTCTGATCCAGGTGCGCGATGGCCAGGACGTGGGCCCCGGCGAAGTGCTGGCGCGTATTCCGGTCGAAGGCCAGAAGACCCGCGACATTACCGGCGGTCTGCCCCGCGTGGCCGAGCTGTTCGAAGCCCGCACACCGAAGGACAAGGGCACCCTGGCCGAAATGACCGGTACCGTGTCGTTCGGCAAGGAAACCAAGGGCAAGGTTCGCCTGCAGATCACTGACCCTGAAGGTCGCGTGTTCGAAGAGCTCGTGCCCAAGGAAAAGAACATTCTGGTGCACGAAGGCCAGGTGGTGAACAAGGGCGAATCGATTGTGGACGGCCCGGCCGACCCACAAGATATTCTGCGTTTGCTGGGTATCGAAGAACTCTCGCGCTACATCGTCGATGAAGTGCAGGACGTGTACCGCTTGCAGGGCGTGAAGATCAACGACAAGCACATCGAGGTGATCGTTCGCCAGATGCTGCGCCGCGTCGTGGTCGAGAACGTCGGCGAGTCGAACTACATTGCCGGCGAGCAGGTCGAGCGCTCCGAGATCCTCAACACCAACGAGGCACTGCAGGCCGAGGGCAAAATCCCTGCGACCTACAGCAACCTGTTGCTGGGTATCACGAAGGCATCTCTATCCACCGACTCGTTCATCTCGGCCGCTTCCTTCCAGGAAACGACCCGTGTGCTTACCGAGGCTGCCATCATGGGCAAGCGCGACGAGTTGCGTGGCCTGAAGGAAAACGTGATCGTGGGTCGCCTGATCCCTGCCGGTACGGGTCTGGCCTACCACCAGGCACGCAAGGCCAAGGACGCCATGGACGACGCCGAGCGCCGCGCCATCGCCGAAGCCGAAGCCGCCGAAATGGCAGCCCAGTCGGACGCCTCGGATGTGGACAGTGGCAGCGTCACTGCCACCGACGCAGCGGCAGACTGATAGAAAACAGCAAGGCCTCCCCCAGGCCCTGCTGCGGTCGCCACAGCGCCCCCGTCCTGTCCCAGGCAGGCCGGGGGCGTTTTTGATGGACGCGTGTCTTTTCACCGCCCGTCGTTTGTTTCAACTTTCTGTTTTTCGGGCCGCGACGGGTGCAGCAGCATCCGCTCCGGCAACTGTGCATGCTGTGGTCGTCGCCCCTCTTCTGGATTGCTTTTGCCGTCTTTCTGTTCTGGGCCCTGGGGGCCTACAACCGTCTGATGCGTCTGCGCTCGGCCGTCGTTCAGTCGTTCGGCAGTTTTGACGCACACATGGTGCGGCTGGTGGCCTTGCTTGGCGAGTTCGGGGCGGCGCAGACCGTACAGCGCGGCAGTTTGCTGGCCGATGCAGGTGCGCAGGAGTTGGCTGCGCTGCAGGGTGCCGTGACGCAATTGAGTGCCTCGCTGGCCGTGGCACGCGCCCGCCCGCTGCAGGGTGACGCGGTGGCTGCATTGACGGCCGCCCGCGAAGTGCTGCGAGCAACCTGGGCCACCGCCTTGCAGAAGTTGCTGGCCGGCCCTGCACAGCCAACAGCGTTGGTCCCGACCGCAGATGCCGGTACGGTGACCCCAGGGTCTGCGCCCGTGGTCCTGTCCGTGTGGCAGGTGCGCTGGGAGGAACACGCCGTGCAGAACGAGCAAGCGATTCGCGTGTTCAATGAGGCCGTGGTGCAGTACAACAGTGCCATTGCCCAGTTTCCGGCCAACCTGCTGGCCTGGGTGTTCGGGTTCAAGGCGGCACGTGCGCTGTAACCCGTTTTCAGGATCACGATGACTCCACCTCCCCACCACCGTCCCCGCCGCACCGGTGGCAACGCGCCGCGCCCCGTGCGCGCAGGCTCCGACCAGCAGTCTCCGCAGGCGGGTTCTGCTGCGAGCTCACCCGATAGGGCGACTCCATCGAGTGCCACGACGGTTCCTCTGTGGCGGTTGCTGACAGCGGTGGCTGGCGCCTTGCAGGCGATCCGGGGTGGGCAGTCCGGCACGACAGCGCTGACCGCCATAGAGATCGCGTTGCGCCCTGGCGCGCAGGCCCTGCTGTTCCAGATATTGCGCCAGGCCGGGCGGGCCGAGGCCCTGCGCCGACAGCTGGCCGCCCGTGCCCCCGCACCCGCCGCCGATGCGCTGCTGTGCAGCGCACTGGCGCTGTGCTGGGACCCGCAGGCCTCGCCCTATGAACCCTTCACCCTGGTGAACCAGGCGGTGGAGGCGGCCAAGCACCACCCGGCCACCCGCGCGCAGGCCTCGTTCATCAACGGCTGCCTGCGCCGTTTTCTGCGCGAGCGCGACACCCTGGTGGCCGCCACCGACAACGATCCCGTGGCGCGCTGGAACCATCCGGCGTGGTGGGTGCAGCGCCTGCGCAAGGACCACCCCCAGCACTGGGAGCAGATCCTGCAGGCCAACAATGAGCACGCACCCATGGTGTTGCGGGTCAACGAACAAAAATGCACGGTAGCGCAGTATTTACATGCCTTGGATGCTATTGGTTTAGGAGCGATTGCGGTGGGCCAGCATGGCGTCGCGCTGCGTCAGGCGGTGCCCGTTCAGTCGCTGCCACACTTTGCGGAGGGCTGGGTGTCCGTGCAGGACGCCGCCGCCCAGCAGGCGGCTCCTTTGCTGCTGCAGGGGCTGGATCTGAGTCAGCCCTTGCGCGTGCTCGACGCCTGCGCCGCCCCCGGCGGCAAGACGGCGCACTTGCTGGAGATGGCGGGTCCGCAGTCTCCCTTGCAGGTCACGGCGCTGGAGATCGATGCCACACGCAGCGTCCGCATTGGTGAAACCCTGCAGCGCCTGGGGCTGATGGCCCAGGTCTTGGTGGCCGATGCTGCCCGCCCGCAAGACTGGTGGCAGTCGCAGTGCGGCGGCGTGCCGTTCGACGCCATCCTGCTTGACGCCCCGTGCACCGCGTCCGGCATTGTGCGTCGCCATCCGGACGTGCGCTGGCTGCGCCGTGAATCCGACATTGCCCAGCTGGCAACCCTGCAGGCGGCCCTGCTCAAGGCCCTGTGGCCGCTGTTGCGTCCCGGCGGGCGCCTGCTGTATTGCACTTGTTCCGTCTTCCGGGCAGAGGGTGATGCCCAGGTGCAAACGTTTCTTGCACACAACACCGATGCGCAAATGCTGCCGTCGCCGGGGCATTTAATTCCCGGCAACGCGGACAAGGTCGGGGCTGTCCCGGACAATCTCACCGGTGACCACGACGGCTTTTTTTACGCACTGTTGCAAAAATCGGCGCAATGAGCCCCGGAGCATGCGCTGGTGGCTGGTGTGCGCATGGTTTGTGCTGTTTTGGGGGACGGTGCTCTGCTGGGTGCCGCAGGCCGTAGCCGCACAGGCGGCCTCCTCCGAGGTGGGTGACCTGCGCCTCGAACGCGGGGACGACGGTCTGTACCTGAGTGCCAACCTGCAATTTGAACTGCCCGAGCTGGCCGAAGACGCCTTGCTAAAAGGCATTCCCATGTTCTTCGTGGCCGACGCCCAGGTGCTGCGCGACCGCTGGTACTGGTCCGACCGGCAGGTGGCCGAGACCACCCGGTACTTCCGCCTGAGCTACCAGCCGCTCACCCGCCGTTGGCGTCTCAACATCTCCTCCACGCCTTTCACCAACAGCGGGTTGGGCGTGGTGCTGGGTCAGAATTTTGAAAATTACGCCGATGCCTTGTCGTCGATTCAGCGTTTTTCACGCTGGAAGATCGCTGAACGCGATGTGATCGAGTCCGATGCCGTGCATACGGTGAACTTCCGCTTCCGCCTCGACATGTCCCAGCTGCCCCGTCCTTTCCAGATCGGCGCGGTCGGCCGGTCGGGTTGGAACCTGCTGGTGTCCCGCAGCCAGCGCCTGGGCGCAGAGCCAGCCAAGTGAGCACTTCCCCCCCATCCACCGGCGTTTCGGCATCGACCCACGCCACCGCCCGCCAGTCCCGCGCAGTGCGCTGGGCCGTGGGCGTGGGTGCCGCCATCATGTCGGCCATCGGTCTGGTACTGCTGTTCTTGCTGACGCTGGCCACCAACAACCGCGTGCTGTACGAGCGCAACTACGCCTGGCTCTTCGGCGTCAACGTATTTGTGGCGCTGCTACTGCTGCTGGTGCTGGGCTGGGTGGCGGTGCGATTGGGCTTGCGCCTGCGCAAGGGGCGTTTTGGCAGCCGCCTGCTGGTCAAACTCGCAGCCATTTTTGCGCTGGTGGGGCTCATGCCGGGGCTGCTGATCTATGTGGTGTCCTACCAGTTCGTCACGCGCTCCATCGAAAGCTGGTTCGACGTGAAGGTGGAGGGGGCTCTGTCTGCGGGGGTCAACCTGGCCCGCGTGTCGCTGGACTCGCTGGCCACGGACATGGCCGCCAAGACCCGCAATGCCAGCGCCCAGGTGGCCCAGGTGCCTGATGCTGCTGCGGGCCTGGTGCTGGAGCGTATTCGCGACCAGCTCGGAGCGACCGATGTGGTGCTCTGGAACGCGTCCGGTCAGGCGGTGGCCAGCGCGGGGCAGTCGCGGTTCAGCCTCAACCCCGAGCGGCCCGGCGCTGCCTTGCTGCGCACGGCGCGCCAGCAGCGCGCCACGGCGCAGATCGAAGGGCTGGACGACATCGCCGACCCGGCTGCGGCGCAGAACGCGCGGGTCAAGGTGCTGGCCCTGGTCAGCAGCCCCAGCGTGGGCCTGTTGATGGAGCCGCGCTACCTGCAGGCCACCTTGCCCCTGCCGCCAGCCCTGGTGGCCAACGCCATCGCCGTGCAGGAGGCCAACCGCGAATACCAGGAGCGCGCGCTGGCCCGGGGCGGGCTGCGGCGCATGTATGTGGGCACGCTGACGCTGAGCCTGTTTCTGGCCGTGTTTGGCGCCGTGCTGCTGGCGGTGCTGCTGGGCAACCAGCTGGCCCGGCCCCTGCTGGTGCTGGCCGAGGGGGTGCGCGAGGTGGCTGCGGGCAACCTGAGCCCCAAGGCCGCTTTGCAAAGCAAGGACGAGCTGGGGGGGCTCACACGCTCCTTTGCACTGATGACCCAGCAACTGGCGGACGCGCGCCAGGCGGTGGAGCAGAGCATGGGCGAGGTCGATGCCTCCCGCGCCAACCTGCAGACCATTCTGGACAACCTCACGGCGGGCGTCATCGTGCTGGACGCGCAAGGGCTGATCCGCTCCTCCAACCCGGGTGCCACCCGCATCCTGCGCGCCCCCATGGCCGCTTATGAGGGGCGGCCGCTGTCCGAAGTGCCGGGCCTCGCAGAGTTTGCCGCGTCGGTCCAGGGCCATTTCGATGCGTTTTTGGGGGACCATGAACGCCATGGCCTGGACCATTGGCAGCAGCCGTTCGAGCTGCATGCCTCCTCCGGCGGCGCCGGACAACACGCCACCAGCCTGGTTGCGCGGGGCGCAGAGCTGCCCGATGCCACCCGACTGTTGGTTTTTGACGACATTTCGGAGATCGTTTCGGCCCAGCGTGCGCAGGCCTGGGGCGAGGTGGCGCGACGGCTTGCGCACGAAATCAAGAACCCGCTGACCCCCATCCAGTTGTCGGCCGAGCGCCTTGAAATGAAGCTGTCGGGCAAGCTGCCGGACCCTGAACAGGCCATCCTCGCCAAGTCCGTCAAGACCATCGTGGACCAGGTCGATGCGATGAAGCGACTGGTCAACGAGTTCCGCGATTACGCGCGCTTGCCTGCCGCCGAACTGCATGCGCTGGACCTCAATGCCCTGGTCGCCGACGTGCTCCATTTGTATGGGGCAGAAAACGCCACCGTGCCTGTAGAAGCCGAGCTGGACCCGCGCTGCCCCTGGATTGCGGGCGATGCGCAGCAGTTGCGCCAGGTCGTACACAACCTGCTGCAGAACGCCCAGGACTCGACCGAGCAGGCCCGCGCCGGGGCCTCCGAGCCCGTGCCGCCGGTGCGCATCAGCACCCGCTGGAGCGAATCGTCACGCCGTGTGCGGCTCACGGTGTCGGACAGCGGCGGGGGCTTTCCGTCCCACATCCTGCAGCGCGCTTTCGAACCCTATGTCACCACCAAACCGCGTGGCACTGGCCTGGGTTTGGCCGTCGTCAAAAAGATCGCAGATGAGCACGGAGCGCGCATCGAACTGTCCAACCGCACCGAAGAAGGCGTGGTGCGCGGCGCCCAAGTGTCGTTATCATTCGCCCCTGAACCAGCGGTGGCGTCATAACAACACCGCCCCGCAGTACCTCCCCAAGGCGCTTCAACACACATGGCAAACATTCTGGTGGTCGACGATGAGCTCGGCATTCGTGATCTGCTGTCGGAAATCCTGAACGACGAAGGTCACAGCGTAGACCTCGCAGAAAATGCGACCCAGGCCCGAGCCGCCCGGGCAGGCAACAGTTATGACCTGGTGCTGCTGGACATCTGGATGCCTGACACCGACGGCGTCTCGTTGCTCAAAGAGTGGGCGACTGCGGGCGTGCTGACCATGCCGGTCATCATGATGAGCGGCCACGCCACCATCGACACGGCGGTGGAGGCCACGCGCATCGGCGCTTTCTCGTTCCTCGAAAAGCCCATCACCCTGCAAAAGCTGCTCAAGGCCGTGGAGCAGGGCCTGGCCCGCAACGCGGCCCACCAGGCTGCACCCGTGGCTGCTGTGTCCGCACCCGCTGCCGCTCCGGCCGATCCGACGTTCTCGCAGCTGCCTGCCGTTTCTGCGGTGATGGCGGGGGTGGACCCCGGCCCCCACGCCCACCAGGGGTTTGACCTGGATCGCCCCCTGCGCGAAGCGCGCGATGGTTTCGAGAAAGCCTACTTCGAGTTTCACCTGGCCCGCGAAGGCGGCTCCATGACGCGCGTGGCCGAAAAGACGGGCCTGGAGCGCACCCACCTGTACCGCAAGCTGCGCCAGCTGGGCGTGGATCTGGGGCGCGGCAAGCGCGGCTGATCAATTAATTTGTGCCTTTTGCCGGAAGCGCTGATTTTTCTGGCTATAATTTGAGGCTCAGGCCCGGTAGCTCAGTCGGTAGAGCAGAGGATTGAAAATCCTTGTGTCGGTGGTTCGATTCCGCCCCAGGCCACCACTATTCATTTTGTAGTCGTCCATAGACGTCCGCAGAAGTTAAAAAGCCCTAAGTAAATCAACGACTTAGGGCTTTTTTCATTCCAGGCCCGTCCATAGTTATCCGCCCCAAGCCAGCACAAAGTGGGGGCAACTTTGGGGGCAACTGCTAGGCTCGGGGGCAACTGCTGCAAAAGTTGCCCCCAATGCCTCTGACAGACACCGCAATTCGCAAGGCCCAGCCTGGGCCCAAGCCCCGTAAGCTCGCCGATGCAAAAGGCCTCTACCTTGAGATTTCCCCGACTGGGGGCAAGTGGTGGCGGCTCAAGTACCGCATTGGCGGGAAAGAGAAGCGTATCTCTCTGGGCACCTATCCAGAAACAGGCCTCCGGGATGCCCGCGAGAAGGCCGACAGCGCCCGCGAACTGTTGGCCAGGGGCCAGGACCCCAGCGACCAGCGCAAAGCAGAGAAGGCACGGAACGTTGTCGAAGATGCGGCCGCCGCGCGTGCCGAGGCAGGGTTGCCCCCAGAAGAAAGCTTTGAGCACGTCGCCAGGGAGTGGTTTGATACCCGGAAGGACGAATGGGCGCCCAGCTATGGGGAAAAGATCCTGCGACGGCTGGAGGTTGATGTGTTCCCGTGGGTGGGCTTTGAGCCCATCAGCTCCATCACGCCCCCCCAGCTGTTGACGGTGTTGCGCCGTATCGAGGCGCGCGGTGTTGTTGAAACCGCACACAGAGCCTTAGAGAACTGTAGCCAGGTGTTTCGGTATGCCGTGGCCACCGGCCGGGTTCAGAGCAATCCAGCCCGAGACCTAAAAGACGCGTTGCGCAAACCCATGGTGAAGCACTTCCCTGCTATCACCGATCCAGCCCGCCTGGGTGAACTGCTGCGCGCAATTGATGCATATAAGGGGACACACGTAGTTCGGGCGGCGCTGGCGTTGCTCCCAATGGTCCTACTGCGCCCCGGGGAGCTACGCAAGGCGCGATGGGAAGAGTTCGACCTCGACAAAGCCGTTTGGACCGTGCCCGCAGAGCGGATGAAACGGGAGAAGGCGGGGAAGTTGTTTGGGAAGCCGCATGTTGTGCCGCTGGCCACCCAGGCCGTGGCGGTGTTACGTGACCTCCACGCACTGACAGGCAGCAGCCCATACGTATTTCGTGGGGAGAGGCATCACGACCGGCCGATGAGTGATGCCGCTGTGAATGCAGCGCTCCGGGCGATGGGGTTTCCTGCGGATGAGGTCACGGGGCACGGTTTCCGAGCTACTGCCCGCACAATGTTGGCGGAGCAGCTGGGGATTGCGGAATCTGTAATAGAAGCGCAATTGGCTCATTCGGTGAAAGATAGTCTAGGACGGGCATACAACCGTACTGAATTTATAAGTGAGCGGCGATCAATGATGCAACATTGGGCAAATTATATTTTTGCTTTAATGAAAGAGGCACCTTGCTAAATATGGCGTCTTTACTGGATTGCGGTAAAAAATAGATATTAGGCGTAAATCAATTAATCTAAGAGCCGAGGGAAGTAATGCGTAAAAAACTTGTTTTTATGGGCTTGTGTTTGCTGTTTGCCGCTTCGGCGGTGATTTCTGCAGAACATGAGTCAGACGAGGGTGCTCGGCTTGCAGGCCAAGTCCATTTGCTTGAACGGGATTTGGCGATTATCAAGGAGGTCGCGAACAGTCGCTTGGATGCGCAGGATAAGCGCATTGGCGATCTGGGAATTTCCACTGCCCAGCAGGCAAACTATATGGCTGCAATATCTAATGTGTCCGCATTGGTTGGGGCGGGAATTACGGTTATTGCACTAATTGCCGGCTTTTTCGTATACGTGACGTCGAAAAGCCGAGCTATAGTTGAAGCGCGAGCCGCAGCCGAACAGTGGTTTGATGACAATGGCGATTTATACAAAAAAAAGATCAGCGACTTGAGAGAGGAGTCTGATAATTTGAAGTCTGAATTAGAGAGACTCCGGCAGTTTTCTATTGAAATACGCCGTGAGATGGACAAGCAAAAGGAAAATGTTGTCACTCATGCAGAAGAGACTCGCAAAGCAATTAATGAAGTGACTAAACAAGCATCGCCTAGCGGGAGCGGTCAAGATCAGACGTCTGCGCCTACTACGGATCAATCAGCGGGGGGCACTGTTCGAGAAGAGCTGGAAAACCCGGTTCTTGGTGGTGAAGTGTCCACCAGTAACTCGGCGGGGTCTGATGGCGGTGGTCCCAGGGACGCCGCATTCCCTGCCACTGAAGGGGGTAAGCAGCAATTCGGTGAGGGCGACACTCTTAGCCGTCTTGAGCAGGAAGTCAGAGAGCTGGTAAACAAGGGCTTCAAGCTTGGTGTGCAGGGCGACAGCGAGGGCGCAATTGCTGTCTACGACCAAGTCGACCAACGGTACGGCAATGACGACAGCCCTGGCGTGCGTAAACAGGTCGCCCGGGCGCTGGTGAACAAGGGCGTCCGGTTTGGTGTGCAGGGCGACAACGAGGGCGCAATTGCTGTCTACGACCAAGTCAACCAACGGTACGGTGATGACGACAGCCCAGGCGTGCGTGAGCAGGTCTCCCGGGCGCTGATGAACAAGGGCGTCCGGCTTGGCGTGCAGGGCAACAACGAGGGCGCAATTGCTGTCTATGACCAAGTCGACCAACGGTATGGCAATGACGACAGTCCGGTCCTTCGTGAGCGGGTCGCAGGAGCTCTTTTGAACAAGGGCGTCCGGCTTGCCGTGCTGGGCGACAACGAGGGCGCAATTGCTGTCTACGACCAAATCGACCAACGGTACGGTGGTGACGACAGTCCAGGCCTGCGTGAACAGGTCTCCCGGGCCCTGGTGAACAAGGGCGTCCGGCTTAGCGTGCCGGGCGACAACGAAGGCGCAATTGCTGTCTACGACCAAGTCGACCAACGGTACGGTAATGACGACAGCCCAGGCGTGCGTGAGCAGGTCTCCCGGGCCCTCGTGAACAAGGGCGCCAGGCTTGCCGCGCAGGGCGACAACGAAGGCGCAATTGCTGTCTACGACCAAGTCGACCAACGGTACGGTAATGACGACAGCCCAGGCGTGCGTGAGCAGGTCTCCCGGGCCCTCGTGAACAAGGGCGTCCGGCTTAGCGTGCAGGGCGACAACGAGGGCGCAATTGTTGTCTACGACCAAGTTGACCAACGATACGGCAATGACGACAGTCCGGTCCTGCGTGAGCGGGTCGCAGGAGCTCTTTTGAGCAAGGGCGTCCGGCTTGGCATCCTGGGCCGACACGACGAAGAAATTGCCATTTATGACGAGATCAATAGTCGCTACTCAGGCGATGGAGGTCTAAGCCTGCGTGAGCAGGTTGCCCAGGCGCTGGTGAACAAAGGCATCACTTTAGGTGCGCGAGGCGCCAACGAGGGCGCAATTGCTGTCTACGACCAAATCGACAAACGGTACGGTGGTGACGCCAGTCCGGTCCTGCGTGAGCGGGTCGCAGGAGCCCTTTTGAATAAGGGCTTCAGGCTGAACTTGCAGGGCGACAACGAGGGCGCAATTGCCGTCTACGACCAAATCGACCAACGGTACGGTAGTGACGACAGCCCTGGCTTGCGTGAACAGGTCGCCCGGGCCCTGGTGAACAGGGGCATTGCTTTAGGTGCGCGGGGCGACAACGAGGGTGCAATTGCTGTCTACGACCAAGTCGACCAACGGTACGGTAGAGATGAGAGTACAGCCCTGCGTGAGCGGGTCGCAGGAGCTCTTTTGAACAAGGGCGTCCGGCTTGGCGTGCAGGGCGACAACGAGGGCGCAATTGCTGTCTACGACCAAGTCGACCAACGGTACGGTAGTGACGACAGCCCTGGCTTGCGTGAGCAGGTCGCCCGGGCGTTGGTGAATAAGGGCGCCAGGCTTGGCGTGCAGGGCGACAACGAGGGCGCAATTGCTGTCTACGACCAAGTCAACCAACGGTACGGTGATGACGACAGCCCAGGCGTGCGTGAGCAGGTCTCCCGGGCGCTGATGAACAAGGGCGTCCGGCTTGGCGTGCAGGGCAACAACGAGGGCGCAATTGCTGTCTATGACCAAGTCGACCAACGGTATGGCAATGACGACAGTCCGGTCCTTCGTGAGCGGGTCGCAGGAGCTCTTTTGAACAAGGGCGTCCGGCTTGCCGTGCTGGGCGACAACGAGGGCGCAATTGCTGTCTACGACCAAATCGACCAACGGTACGGTGGTGACGACAGTCCAGGCCTGCGTGAACAGGTCTCCCGGGCCCTGGTGAACAAGGGCGTCAGGCTTGGCATCCTGGGCCGACACGACGAAGAAATTGCCATTTATGACGAGGTCAATAGTCGCTACGCAGGCGATGGCAGTCTGATCCTGCGTGGACAGGTTGCCCAGGCGTTTGTGAACAAAGGCATCACTTTAGGTGCGCGGGGCGACAACGAGGGCGCAATTGCTGTCTACGACCAAGTTGACCAACGGTACGGTGGTGACGACAGTCCGGTCCTGCGCGAGCGGGTCGCAGGAGCCCTTTTGAACAAGGGCGTCGGGCTTGGCGTCCTGGGCCGACACGACGAAGAAATTGCCATTTATGACGAGATCAATAGTCGCTACTCAGGCGATGGAGGTCTAAGCCTGCGTGAGCTGGTTGCCCAGGCGCTTATGAACAAAGGCATCACTTTAGGTGCGCGGGGCGACAACGAGGGTGCAATTTCTCTCTACGACCAAATCGACAAACGGTACGGTCGTGACGACAGTCCGGTCCTGCGTGAGCGGGTCGCAGGAGCCCTTTTGAACAAGGGCGTCAGGCTTGGCATCCTGGGCCGAAACGATGAAGAAATTACCATTTACGACGAGATCAATAGTCGATACGCAGGCGATTGCAGTCTGAGCCTGCGTGAACAGGTTGCCCAGGCGCTTGTGAACAAGGGCATCACTTTAGGTGAGCGGGGCGACAACGAGGGTGCAATTGCTGTCTACGACCAAGTTGACCAACGGTACGGTGGTGACGACAGTCCAGGCCTGCGTGAACAGGTCGCCATGGCACTTCTCAACAAGGGCATCGCTCTCGGCGATATTGGACGTGGCAATGCAGCAATTGCGACTTACGAAGAGATCTACCAACGGTATGGGCAGGACAGAAGTCCGTTCTTACGTGAGCAGGTGGATCAGGCGCTGCTGAATAAGGGAATCATGCTTGGCCGTCTAGCTCAAAAGTAGAGAGTGTGTTGCCATCCACGGTTGTGCGGATTGGCGGAACAGCGTTTGGGAATGCCCTGCCTCTCTACAAGATTTTGTGCCCGAGCCTAACTGCGCGCGCGCAGTGGAGACCCCGCCTCACCTGCCCGCTAAATAGGGCGCTTTTGCCGACCCTGCCGACCCACAGGAGCGCGAGGCTTGGTGCGGCCTCACGGCGGGTTCAGAGACCACCCACAGTGACGGGTTTTGACGGCTTTTTGCGGAGGCACTCCAGCGGAGCATGTGTGCTAGGTACGTTACGTTCCTGTAGCGATGGTGCGCCGAAATCAGCTGAACCTAGACCCCTTTTGGCCGATTCGCTGCCTTGTGTCGGCTGTCTGACTGGTGGCCTTGCTCTTTGTCTGGGCATGTATATGGCCCCAGTAAGCGACTAACCCCCCCCGCGAAAAACCGTGTAGTCTTCCGCGGCTGCCCGAGGGCGATCGCGATTTTTGAGCGCCGGTGGGACCGCCATGAACCTTTGTTTCACAAGCCCGACAGAAGGACCTATGAAGTTGATTCGACGCCCTGCCCAAGCAACCCCCATTCGGCAATTTGCACGCCCGACAACCCTTGGTCTGGTGACCCTGCTGTGGCAGTTTCATGCAATGGCCGCGGTCGGCTGGAATGTCGACGCTCCCATGGCGGATCCCCGGGCGCAGCACGCGGGGGCGCTGCTGGATGACGGCTCCGTGGCTGTTTTCAACGGCGTTAACCGCCTGGGATTTGTCGCCACCGGTGAGCGATATTCGGGCGGCTCCTGGTCATCAATAGGCGGCTCTGGGATTGCCGGCAATGTGACCGAAGCCGTCACGCTTGGCACGGGCCACGTGCTTGTGCGCTCCGATGGCAGCACGAATGCCCGGCTGTACGACCCTGTGGCTAACACCTGGCTCCCGGCTGGCACACAGTCCGCATCTCGCTCGCTGCCGTCGATGACGTTGCTCGCCAATGGCAAAGTTCTGGTGGCAGGAGGAAGCAATCTCAATACGGCCGAACTGTATGACCCCGAAACGCGCACCTGGACGGCGACTGGGAGCATGTCGGTGGTTCATCGAGCCCATGGCGCCGTGTTGCTGCGGGATGGCCGTGTTCTGGTGGCTTCAGGGTTCAACGCAGGGGGCGAAGTCCCCGTCGCGGAACTCTACGACCCTGTTGCAGGCACATGGTCATTGGCGGCGGCGCCCCTCGTGCCGCGTCACTATGCGAGCCTGACGCTGCTAGCGGACGGCAGAGCATTGCTCGCAGGTGGCTTTACAGCTGGCGGCGTTACAACGCATGCGGAGATCTACGATCCTGTGGCCAATACGTGGACCGCCACTGGGGCCCTGAACTTTCCCCGCAACGGTGCAATGGGCTCGCCGCTGGCCCATGCGACAGTACTTTCCTCTGGCTTGGTGCTGATGGCGGGGGGCTCGGATATCGCAAGAAATACGCAGCCCATAGCGGAGTTATATGACCCAGCAACGGGAAACTGGTCGCCAGCAGGTTCCATGGGAACAGCGCGCGAGAACGGGACGGCCAATCTGTTGCCCAATGGCGATGTACTGTTGACGGGCGGGTTCTCGAGCAATCCTAGCCTCACTTTCTATAGTGCGGTGGACCGTTATGTCCCAGCCGTGCCGCCTGGGCCTGCTGCGGTGACGAATGCATTGCCGCTGCTTCAGCGTGCAGGCGCGGCGTTGATTCTCAACGGAACGGGTTTTACGGGCGGCACAGGTACCAGTACGCCTCAGCTTCAGCTGCAACGCGCGGAGAACGGCGCGATCAGCTTATGGGCTCCCGCCAGCCATACCGCTACCAGTTTCACCTCGCCCCCGCTGGGCACCTTACCCGCCGGGCTCTACATGGCGCGGCTTATCGTTGACGGTGTTCCGTCCGAGGGGCGATTGGTTCGTTTCACAGACCCTGTGGGAACGCCAGCCGGTATCCCCGGCAACGCGCAGGTCACTGTGAGCTGGGCGCCTCCTTTGGACAACGGAGGCAACCCGCCAGACAGCTACACCGTGACATCGAACGCCGGACCGGGTTGCTCCGTGGCAGCACCTGCGACGAGCTGTACTGTCACTGGATTGGTGAATGGCACTCCCTACACATTCACGGTGCGAGCGCAGCACCCAAATGGCCTGGGTCCCGTGTCGTTGACCTCGGCGGCGGTAACGCCCACGGCTGTGGCGGGCCCCGGCCCTACGCCAGTTCCGGGGCTGTCCCCGTTTGGTGTGGCGTTGACAGCGCTGATGGCAGCAGCATTGGCGGTCCTGAGCCGAAGGGGGTTGGCGAAGCGCTAGACGATGATCTGATGGCGCAAAGGAAGGGCCCCGACATCACTGTCGGGGCCTTTTGTTTTTCATCGCCAGTGCGCATACCTGGCTTGGTTCAAGTTGACGCTCAGGCCGTGGCAGCCGCCTCCGCCCGCTGCAGCCGCATCGCCTGCACCGGCGTGAGGTAAGCACGCCCCGCAAACGGCCCCAACTGCAGCGGCCCCAGCGCTTCGACCTCCGGCTGCTCTTTGGCCTCCGGCTGCTGCTTGGCCACCGCCACCAGCCGGTTCCACACGAACTTCATGCGGTGCGTCTGTGCGTCGTCCATGTGCCGTTCGACCTCGATGGCATCCCGCACATGCGACAGCAGCGCCATCGCCCGAGAAAGCCCTTCTTCGGACGTTGCAAGAGCCTTGACAACTTCCAGCCGCGCATAGGCTGCATAGGCCATGTCATGGGCGTTTGCGTAGGTCTGCGCAGCACGTGAAGCACCGGCGCGCAGGGGGAGCGCAGTGCGCTCCGAATCGGCCAAGGCTTCGCGCAGTTCTTCGGCAATGGCCAACGCGTCGTTCTTCTTGAACAGAGCGTCCTTCACGGCTTTTGTCTTCTCGTAGTTCGCAGCTGCGAGCAACTGCTTGAACTCGAGCGTGGCGGCCTCTGCAGTGGCCTCATGGGTGGCGATCTTGCTGCGCAGGTCCGCATGGCGCTGCATCAGTTCCGCGTACTCCTTGCCCGGTCCTTCGTTGAATTCCGCGCAGGCTTTGAGCAACTTCTCCAGCGCGTTGTCGTAGGCCGCTTGGGCTTGGGCCAGCTCGTCTTGAATCGGGGTGATGTTGTTGGATGTGGTGGTCATGGTGGTGATTCCTTTCAGCAGTCGGTGAGCGTGATTTCTGCGGTCTGGGCTTGGCCCGTGCGGGTGTTGAACTGCAGGGACAGCTTCTGATCGACGGCGGAGAACTCCCCCGTGATCTTGTGCAGCTCGGTGCGTGCTTGGGTGTATTCCGCCAGGGCGGCTTCGAGCTTGCGATTGGCGGAGACATAGGCCGCGCGGGCCTTGGATTCATTGGCAAACATGGTGAACTTTCAGAGGTAAAAAATGGAAGGGAACCCAGAGAAAAAGAAGAACAAAAGCCGGGCACAGCGGCCGGGCAGGGCGAGGCCCTGGCCACGATCAATCAGCGTCCAGCCACTCGATAAACCCGGTCTCCTGCAAGTGGCTGCGCGCCACATGCCGGGCCGCCGGTGAGAACTTGCCGATGACGGCCCTCAACACCGTGCGCAAGGCCAGCAAACGGGCCACCAAGGGCTCATGCTCGGCACGCAAGGCCGCCAGCTCTGCCGCCTGCACTTCGCAGCGCTTGCGGGCTGCATCGAGCTGCATGCGCAGCGATGGCGAGTCATCGGGCAGTGCTGAGGCCGCAACGGGCAAAGCCGATGGCAAAGGCAGAGCCAGCCGCAGCGACAGCGGGGCCGCAGGACCGGCGCGCAGTGCCTGCAACTCCGCCTTGCGCTTCTCCCGGTGCTTGCGCTGGCGCTCTGCGTTCGACAAGGCCGCGCGTTTGGTTGGTACTGAGGCCGGTGCTTTGCGCGTGCTCATAGCATCCCCAGTTCCACCGCGTTCGGGTGGAAAAAGTGGCAGTGCTGCAGCACGTTGGGTGCAGGCGTGAACCACGGATTGACCCCGGGCATCAGGCCCTTCTGCGCCATCGCGCAATAGCCCTTGCGCTGCAGATGCGCGCAGTCACTGCAGCGGTGGCGCTCGTCGTCGATGAACAGAGAACCCCGCAGCCGTAGCAGGGCCACCAAGCCCGCGCGGTGGTCGCGGATGGCCACGCGCTGGTCGGGGCGCAAGGCACTGGCGGGCGAGACCTGCAGCGCTCCTGCATCCGTCACAGCCAGGGTCAAACCCGCGGATTCCAGCGTCCGCAGGATGCCGCGTGCGGCCGTGGCCAGGGCCTTGTCGGCATCGGTCAAACCACCGTCAGCGCAAAACGTGGACGCGCCATCCGCTGGCTGGAACCCACCAAAGCCCACCAAACCCACCACAGCGGGCTCGCTGGAAATTCCATCAGGACAAATCGTGGTCGGTCGATTCGCTGGCAGAAACCCACCATTTGCCACCAAACCCACCAAGGGCGAAGTTGGCGCGGCCATCACTCGAACACCTCCACGTCATCCGCTGCAGGTCCTTCGCTGGCGCGTCCATCGGCCGTCAAACTCCCACCAGAAGGCACCAAACCCACCAAACCGCCCCCTTGGGCACCTGTTGCGTGTGCCCGTTTGGTGGGTTTGGTGCCAATTGGTGGGTTCTGGCCAGCGGATGGCGCGTCCTGCGTCGGGCCTTGTGCATCGCTCCGGTTGGTGGGTTTGGTGCCAATTGGTGGGTTCTGCCCAGCGAATGGCGCGTCCTGCATCGGGCCTTGCGCGCCCACATCCAAGGGGTTGGCGTGAGTGGATGACCGCAGCTGAGAAACGGCCCAATGCAGCACCCCGGCGCGCAGGCCCACACGCACAAACAGCTTTCCAGCCACGATGCGCCCGGTCATTCGTTCGATCCAGCGGCCGAGCATCCGGGAATTCACCCGGCCCGCCTGTCCGGCGATGTCATCCACGGCGCCCGCCAGACGGTCGTCGGTGTCTGCCCGGCGGATGACACTGGCCACGGTCGTTTGCATGCCCCCGAACGCTTCGTGCCAGGCCTCCAGCATGGCCGCTAGCTTGGTGGTCTCCGGGTCTTGTTCGAAGGCCCTGGCAGCGGCTTCCATCGGGTCCGCCAAGGTGGGCAGCTCAGAGTCTCCCGATTGCTGCACCAGCCCCGCCAGCCAGCACAGCGGCTGTCTCACCAGATCATCCCAATGCTCAAAGCTTGCCGTGCGCCCTTTGGCCACCTTCGGCCGCCCGGCCGTGATGTAGGCCCGCACGATGGTGAGCGCGGCCACCACGTACTGCAGCCGGTCGTTCGTGATCATCTGCGCCGGGTCAAAAGAAAAGTCCCGCGTGTACGGCTTCTCGCTCTGCGCATCGATGCGCGCCAACAGCACCCGGCGGCAGGTGTCCGAAGTCATGCGCAGGTTGTTGCCCGTGGCGATGAACAGCGCCCGGTTGGGCAATGTCACTGTCTCGCTACTGCCCAAGATGCGGTCGGCAAACGTGGGCGCGGTCAGGAACGCATCGAGCGACGCGGACCCCAGGGGCTCGCGCACGTTGTCCCACAGCACCACGCGCTGGCCCTCGCGCAGCACGGCAAACAAGCGCTTGCGCGTTTCCTCGTCGGTGTCGGCGGGCGGCAGGATGGCCGGGTCGGCACCCATTGCCAGGATGCCAATGCAGCGCGCGAGCAAGGTCTTGCCGCTCCCGGCTGCAGGCGCATCCAAACCGATGCCGGGAGCGGTCGGCAGGCTCGCCCGCAGTGCGGCCGACAACAGCCCATGCAGCACCACACCGCGCGCCACATCGTCCACCAGCGGGAACAGCGCGAGAGGCCGCCACAAGAACCGCAGCGCGGCCAGCGCATCTGCAGGCGTGGGACTGCTGGGCACCTTCGGCGGGTTCGGGTGTTCGCTGTAGAACAGCAGGCCCGACACATCGTCATGCCCGGGGCGGTCAAGGATCGAACCGTCAAGGCGCAAGGTCGGTGCCGTCACGACCGCGACGAGCTTCTTGAACCCGCGCTCGCCATGCTTGGCCAGGATGGCGCGGGCCACGCCCAGCGGCGCGTCTTCTGCACCTTCCTCGGTCTGGTCATCGCCCGCAGAGTCCTTGCGCTTGCGCACCGAATAGAAGTCACACACGCGCCCCATGTGGTCCGTGAGCCAGTCGGGTGACACGGGCCGCGCCTTGCCCTCGCTGACATAGGCAATCGCGCCCTCGCCATAGTCGAACAGCTCCCCGCGTGACTTCAACACGGAGAGAACGGCATCGGTGGTGGCCACGCGCATCCCGCGCCCAATCTGCACGCGCGCCGACTGCCGCATCAGCTCAAAACGCATGCCCCCATGGCGGTGCGTGTAGAGGTAGGGCCGCTGGCCGCTCTTGAGGTTCACCACGGCCACGCGCCGGTCGGTGTCCGGGTCCAGCGGGTCCGCGAACTGGCTGTTGTGCCAGCGGTCCGGGGCGTCCAGGATCTCGCCCACGGAGACGGGCTCGCCTTCGGCAGAGGTCAGCATGAAGTGACCCATCAACACCCGCTTCTCACTGGCCCGTACCAACACATCCCGCGCCTTCTCCAACGGTATGCCGCGCCGCATGGCGAGCGAGGGCGCCTTGGCATTGGCCCAGCGCTCGCGCTGCGCCGCGCACTGGCCCGCGATGGCCTCGCGCTTGGCGCGCTTGAGGCTTTGCACCTGCTTGCGGGTCTCGCCATCGCACTCGATCAAGCCCAGGTCGAACAGGCCGTCTGGGTCGCCATAAATGCGCGCTGCAGCGCCCGGCCGGTCCAAACCATCGAGCAGCACAGGCGGTGCGCAAAAGTCCAGGCGCTCGGGTTGCCACACCGTGGCATCGATCAATGACCGCTCCAGCGCTTGCCCAGCGCGCCCGACTTCGTACCAGCCTTGGCCAAAGGCCCACAGCAGCGTGAACAGCGTCTTGCCCGCATCGGGGATTCGTGAAGCATCGCGGACCGGGATGTAAAGGCGGTGGCGGTCAATGCCCGACAGCACGCGCCCATCCGGCGCCTGCACTCCGGCCGAACAGCTCGGGCGCCAGAGCATCGGCGCATCAGCGAGTGCAGGGCATGCATCGATCAAACGCTGACGCAGCTCGTCCGCATTCAGCTCGCCATTCGGGCATCCATCGTGATCGAGCATGAGCACGCCAGGGCCACGCGGAAACGCGAAGTGCTGGCGCGTGCGCGAGATGGCGCCGTGCGCTCCATCGTTCACCTGCGCGTCGCGCTCCGCCACGATGGCGGCCTGTTCCTGCGCGCAGATGCCCCAGCCCACGGCCTGGGCGGGGTTGAGGTGGTCGAGGGCCTGCGCGAGTTCGTGCAAGCCACTGACGCGCACACGCTGCGCAGTGCCCGCCATCATCGAGGCGGCGGCCTGCTTGTTCAGCGTGCCGTCGCGGTTCAGGCTCAGCACCTTGGTAAGCCGTTCGGGCTCGGTGGAAGTGAACACGGTGAACTGCAGCGCGGGAGCTCGAACAGGCATTGCGGCTTGTGCAGCAGTCTGCGCGCTGGTGTCGTTCGATGCCGCGCCCGTGCTTGTGGCGGTGGCCTTGTTCTTTGCCATGGTGATTCCTTCAAACGTTGGGGGCGGTGGTGGTGTGAGGGGACTGCAAGGCACGCGGCGGCGTGATCGTCTGCACGTGGCACGACAGCCCGCAGCGCGTGGCCTTGCGCACCAGCTCGCATGCGGGAACGGCCTGCGCCGCGTCGCTGGTGTCGGTGAACACATGCAGGTGCGTAAGGCCTCGCGGCCATCGGAAGTGCGCGAGCGCTGCAGGGTCTGCCACCGCCCACACCGGCAGGCGTGCAGCGGCTGCGAATCGCAGCGCGGCCACGACACCCACAGCCACACCCAGCACCACGCCATCAGCTCGCGCGTGCGGTGCCGACAGGCGCACGGCCGCGCCCTTGATCTGCCCATCCGTGCCCGTGGACTTGATGAACGCAGGCACCGGCGCAGGTGTCCCTTGCGCGGTCAGATAGAACCGCTGCAGCGCGACCTTGTGGTGCTCCGCAGGCTGGTGCATGCCATACGTGTGCACATCAATCTCCAGCGCCGCCAGCAGCGCGGGGAACGAGCCGATGCAAGACGCGTGGCCCTGGTTATCGGTGTGCCAATACTCCAACGCCGGATGCAGTCGCAGCGCCTCCGGCCATGGCCCGCGCAGCCCCTGGCGCGCCAGATACTGGCTTGCAGGATCGCCTTCGACCATGGGCTGCGCCTCGCTCCACAGTTGGGCGATGCGCTGGCGGTTGAGTTCGTAGGCGTGTCGGAGATTCGTGCGGGAGAGCGCCGTCATGACACCCTCCGCACGCTCAGCAAACGCAGGTCTCCGAAGCGCTCAAAAGCGTTGGAGCCGATGGCCGCATGCGATGCGGCCTGCTGGGTGTAGCGGTGAAAAATGCCCGCCCCGTCAATGCACTTGATGAGGTAGGTCTTCATTGCAGCGTCTCCCGCGCGCCCAGGGCGCTGTGCAGGGTCTGCAGGGTGGTATCGAGCGCGTCCAGGTCCTGAGCGAAACGCTCATTCACCAGCCGCAGCAGGGCGCCCAGCTCGTCGCGGTGGGCGACGATGGTTTGGCTGTCCTTTGCGCCATGGCAGCTCATGAGTTTCTCGATGGCGCCATAGGCCTGCAGCGTGGTGCGCAGGTCGCCTGCGTTGTCGTTGGCATCCAGGGCCAGCATGCGCGGGGCCCGGTCAGACAGTGGGGGAGGGCAAGAGGAAGAGCAGGAGCAAGAGGGGGAAGAATGCGCGCGTGCAGCTGCGCCGGACGCGGATGCGCCCGAGGGGATACGGTCAGCCATGAGAGGCCTCCAAGCGGTTCGGTTTGCAAAAACCACCGCTTCCGTCGCCAAACGGAGGGCGGTGGCTCGACGGGTTGGCGAACCGGGAACCGCTTGCGCGAACCGGCAGGCCCTTGCGGACCTCCCATCGAGCCACCAAAAAAGGAGGCACAGACAACGAAGCCGCAGTTGCTCTGCGGAAGAGACTGCGGCTTGCGTCGCAGCGGTTACACGAGTCGCCAAACCCGATTACGCCTTTTTGTGACGTAACGGCGCAATTGTAGCGAGCCGTGGTGGGTTTGGTTGATTTTGGTGGGTGTTTGGGGGCGAACTGGCGCGGCAAGTTCGCGGGGCGTGCGGTATTGCACGGACGGCAAACAGGCTGGCCAGGGCTGCATGAGCTGGGGGTGGTGGTCATGGGGATCAAGGGCAAGAAGGGCAAACAGGGTTCTTCGGGCGTAGGTCGGGCCACAGGGCCGCAAAACGGCTCCGCAAGGCGGTGCTTTGGGTTTGGGGTGGACCTACGGCGCCAGGGCGGCCGGTTCGGTCTCGGTGGCTTGGGTGTCGGTGCCCGGGTGGTCGGCCTCTGCTGGGGGCAGGCGGTCGCACTGGGCGATAGGGTGGCGTGCCATCTGTTCCATCACGTCACGGCGCCGGACGTGCGGACTCAGGGGCAGCAGGATGGACGGATCAGGCGTGGCTGATGGGGACAGCGTACGGTTGATCTCGGTGGCGGCCGCGAAGGTGTGGCCGCAGGCGGCGTTCTTGCAGATCAGGAAACTCTCACGCAGCAGGGGCGTTACCTGTTCGCTGCTACGCACGCTTGCCCAGCTCTTGCAGTGGGGGCAGCGCATTTTCATGGGCGACTCCGTTTGCTGTTGCTAGGGGGCTTGGTTGGCGGTTTCGCGGTGGGCTTTGCAGCGCGGCGGGCTGTGGGTTTCGCAACCTTCTCTTTGGATGAATCGGAAGGGTGAGCGCGCGTGGCTTGTGCTGGGGCTGCGGGGGCAGCGGCGATCTTGGTGCGTGCCGCAATCCAGGCGTCAACTTCGGATTCACGCCAGGCCACGGCGTGGTCTGTGACGTTCACGGCCGAGGGAAAAGTGCCGTGGGCAATGGCAGCGTAAATGCTGCTTCTGCCCAGGCCCGTCAAAAACTGGACGTCACTCAGACGCAGCAGGCGGTCACGGTACGGTTTTACGGGAGCGCCGGGCATCGGTGCGATGGCCAAAAAGGGCGCCGTCGAGGCTTGGATTACTTCGGTCGTTTGCATGCCTCTATGGTCGAGTTTGGACCGTTGACCGGCAAGCGAATGAGCATGTGTGTGAGCCGTACACATGCGGTAGTGCCGTGCGAGGTCGTCCAGCGTTGTGCGCAGTCGTCGCTTCGTCCATTGCATCCGATGCTGTGAGGGCTCTCACAGTTGGTTATCATTGGCGGAGCTTTTTGGGGGCAACTCTGGGGGCAACTAGCTTGCTATAAAAGCTATAGTTTCCAGGGTTCATGCGGGTTATAGGCGTTCTTTCGGTAGAGCCCCAGCCACCAAACAAAAGCCCTTGATTTGCAAGAATCAAGGGCTTTTTCAATTTCATACCGCCGAAGCAGGGCCACACCTTGCAGGGCAGGTGCGCATGCCGAAATCCTGCGTTGCCTTGGTGCTGGTTGCCGCCCGTACCGCGCATTGCCTTCCTTGTTGTCTCTCCCCACGTTCCCCATGCCCCTTCTGCAGGACACCACCCTTGGTATCGACTTCGGCACTTCCAACTCCGCGATGGCGGTGCGGCAGGGCGCGGGCCTGTCGCGGATGGTGGCGCTGGAGGGGGATGCACACACGCTGCCCACGGCGCTGTTCTTCAACGCCGAAGACCAGCGCACGCACTTTGGGCGCGATGCGGTGGCGCAGTACCTCGCGGGCACGGAAGGGCGGCTGATGCGCTCGCTCAAGAGCCTGCTGGGCAGTGCGCTGCTGCAGGACAAGACCGCAGTGCACAACCAGCTGGTCAGCTACCAGGACATCATCGGCCTCTTCTTGCGGATGCTGGCGCAGAAGGCCCGCGACGAACTCGGTGGCATGCCCGGGCGGGTGGTGATGGGGCGGCCGGTGCATTTTGTGGACGGCGATGCCGAGCGCGATCAGCAGGCCGAGGACGCGCTGCGCCAGGCCGCGCTGTCTGCAGGGTTCGAGAACGTGAGCTTCCAGTTCGAGCCCATTGCGGCCGCGCTGGACTACGAGCAGCGCATCGACCGGGAGTCGCTGGTGCTGGTGGTGGACATTGGCGGCGGTACGTCGGACTTCACGGTAGTGCGCCTGGGCCCAGAGCGCATGGCCCGCGCGGACCGCAGCAGCGATGTGCTGGCCACCACTGGCGTGCACATCGGCGGCACGGACTTTGACCGGCGCCTCAGCCTGGACCTGCTCATGCCGCTGCTGGGATTTCGCCACATCGGTCCGTCGGGGCGCGAGGTGCCCAGCCGCGTGTTTTTCGACCTCTCGACCTGGCACCTGATCCAGTGGCTCTATTCGCCGCGCGCACTGCGTGATGCGCAGAACCTGCGCACCGACTATGCCGATGCCGCGCTGCATGCCCGGCTCATGCGGGTGTTGAACGGGCGGCTGGGCCACCGCCTGGCCAACACGGTGGAGCAGGCCAAGATCGCGGCTTCTCTGGCCGATGCCGAGGCGCCCATGCCGCTGGACTGGGTCGAGGCCGGGCTCGGCGCCGCCATCACGCCGCCCGGATTGGCGCAGTCCCTGGCACAGCCGCTGGAACAGGTGGTGGCCTGCGCGCGCGACTGCCTGCAGATGGCGGGACTGGGCGATGGGGGGGTGGATGCGATCTACCTGACCGGGGGCTCGTCGGCATTGCGGCCCCTGCGCCAGGCACTGCGCACGGCCTTCCCGGCAACTCCGCAAGTGGAGGGTGATCTGTTCGGCGGGGTGGCTGCGGGCCTGGCGGTTTCGCAGTAGTCACGACATCCAGTTTGCTATCAATTAAATAGCTGATACGGCATATTGGACTAGCGCTACTGCCTAAAACCACTGCAAACACTGCCCGGGAGCACCTGGAGTCAGTCCTGTATGCCATCCTCGCGCTTCCACTCCAGCGCGGTGTCGTACAGCACGTTGCGCGACGCGCCCGTGATCTCGGCGGCCAGGCGCACGGCGGTCTTCAGGGGCAGCTCGGCCAGCAACAGGCGCAGCACGCGGTGGCTGTCGCCCGCGTCGCTGACCACAGGGACCGGGTGCAGCAGCACCACGAATTCGCCGCGCGAGCGCTGGGGCGACCCATCCAGCCACGCCGTCAGCGCCTGCGCGGGCTGGGTGGTGACTTCTTCAAACTGTTTGGTCAGCTCGCGCGCCAGGGTGACGGGGCGCTCGCCCAATACGGCCAGGGCCTGGGCCAGCTCGCCGATGCGGTGGGGCGCTTCGAGTAGCACCACGCACCGGGGCTCCTGGGCCAGCTGCTGCGCAATCACGTTGGCACGCTCCGTGTTCTTGACGGGCAGGAATCCTGCAAACACAAAGCCGCCGTGTTCGGTGCTGTGGGCCACGGCACCGGCCACGCTCAATGCGGTGGTGATGCTGCTGGCGCCCGGCAGGGGCACGGCACGCAGGCCCGCCGCCTGCACGGCAGCCACCAGACGTGCGCCGGGGTCGCTCACGCCGGGGGTGCCTGCGTCGCTCACATAGGCCACGCGCTGGCCCTGCTGCAGCCGGTGCACCACGTTCTGCGCGGCTTCGGCCTCGTTGTGCTGGTGCACAGCCAGCAGCTGGCTGGCGCCCTTGTCGATGCCGTAGGCGCGCAGCATCGACTGCGTATGGCGCGTGTCTTCGCAGGCCACCGTGTCGGCCAGTTGCAGCACATGCAGTGCGCGCAAGGTGATGTCGGCCAGATTGCCGATGGGAGTGGCCACCACGTACAGCGCGCCCTGCGGATAATGCTGCGCAGCGGCGGCGTCGTGCGCCGCGCTCTGGGCTGAAGCGAAAGATGCGCTCAATGAATTTCCTTGGAAAAAGACCACCGGCCCTTGCCACCCCGGGGGCTGCCAAAAAAGCCACCACGCGTGAGCGGGGCAACGCTGCCGAGGACCAGGCATTGGCCCATCTGCAGGCAGCGGGACTGCAACTGGCGGTGCGCAATTATCGGACGCCCGGACGCGGCGGGGGCGAGATTGATCTGGTGATGCGTGACCGGGATGGCACCCTGGTGTTTGTGGAGGTGCGCAGCCGCGCGCATGGCGGCTTTGGCGGCGCCGGTGCCAGCATCAGCGCGACCAAGCAGCAGCGCATCATCTTTGCCGCACGGCACTACCTGATGCGCTTGCCGTCGCCACCGCCCTGCCGTTTTGACGTGGTGCTGGTGGAGGAGGGGGTGCAGTGGCTCAAGGCGGCGTTCGATGCGCAGTAGCGGCGGGCGCCGTACCGGTCGCCAGCGCAATGCAGGTGGCTACCCTTTGCTACAAAAGCTGTAACACCCGGCGGGTATCATCGGGCCCTCATGCTTGAGCAACGCATCCAACAGCATTTCATCGACAGCGCCGACCTGAAGTACCAGGCCGCGCAGACCCTGAGCCACCCCATTGCCGCTGCCGTACAGGCGGTGCTGGCCTGCGTGACCAGCGGCGGCAAGGTGCTGGCCTGTGGCAATGGCCCGTCCGCCGCCGAAGCGCAGCAGTTTGCCGCCTTTTGCGTGGCGGGCTTTGAACGCGAACGTCCCGAGCTGGCCGCGCTGGCGCTCACATCCGACAACACCCTGCTCACGGCGGCTGCGGGCAGCAACGATGCCACCCAGCAGTTTGCGCGTCAGGTGCGCGCCCTGGGCCAGGCGGGCGATGTGCTGCTGGCCCTGACGGTGCACGGCAACGACCCCAACCTGCTGGCTGCCGCCGAGGCCGCGCACGAGCGCGACATGACCGTGGTGGTGTTGGCGGGCCGCACCGGCGGCAAACTGGCCGCCATGCTGCGGGAGACCGACGTCTTGATCAGCGTGCCCCACGACCGTGCGGCACGCGTGCGCGAAGTCCACACGCTGGTATTGCATTGCATCAGCGATGGCGTGGACGCACAGTTACTTGGTGAACAGGAGATCCCACTATGAACCCGACAACCCTGAACCGCACCCGCCGCGTGGTGGGCACTGCCCTGGCTGCTGCCACACTGGCCGCCGCACTATCGGCCTGCGCGCCCCTGATCGTGGGCGGCGCTGTGGTCGGCGGCGTGATGGCGGTGGACCGCCGCACGGCCGGCACCCAGATCGAAGACGAAGGCATTGAGCTGCGCGCGGCCAACCGCATTCGCGAAGCCCTGGGCGACCGGGCCCATGTCAATGTGACCAGCTACAACCGCCAGGCCCTGCTGACCGGTGAAGTCGCCACGGCCCAGGACCGCCAGGCGGTGGAGCAGATGGTGTCGCAGGTGGAGAACGTGCGCTCCGTGGTCAACGATCTGGCCGTGATGCCCAGCTCCACCCTGAGCCAGCGGTCCACGGACACCTTCATCACCGGCAAGGTGCGTGCGAGCCTGGTGGACGCGCAGGACATCTCCGCCAACTCCTTCAAAGTGGTGACCGAGCGCAACACCGTCTATCTGATGGGCCGTGTCTCGCAGCGCGAGGCCAACCGTGCCACGGACATCGCCCGGGGCGTGAGCGACGTGCGCAAGGTGGTGCGTGTGTTCGAGATCGTTTCGGAGGAAGAGCTGCGCCGCATCGCGCCGCAGCCTGCGCCGGTCACCACGGACACCAAGCCAGCCGGCGGCTGAGGACGGGGTTCAGACCGGAGGGTCAAAGTCCCAGACCGCAGCGCGTGGTCTGGGACATTTTTCTTGCAGCGCAGCGCTGGGGCTCCGCAACGCTGCCACACGTCGCCGGCGTTGCACCCGGGGGTGAGGCTGCGACGACGCCTGCTTTGTACGACCGCCAGGCCTGCCCTTTGTCGGGGCAGACACCGCAGGCGGCTGAGGGGGTTACTTCAAGCGCTGAATCAGGCTGGACGTATCCCAGCGGTTGCCGCCCATCTTCTGCACATCGGCATAGAACTGGTCCACCAGTGCCGTCACCGGCACGCGTGATCCGTTGCGCTTGGCTTCGTCCAGCACCAGTCCCAGGTCCTTGCGCATCCAGTCCACGGCAAAACCAAAGTCGAACTTGCCGTCCACCATGGTCTTGCCACGGTTGTCCATCTGCCAGCTCTGGGCAGCGCCCTTGCCGATCACTTCCAGCACCTGCTTCATGTCCAGCCCGGCGTTCTGGCCAAACGCCACGGCTTCCGACAGGGCCTGCACCAGCCCGGCGATGCAGATCTGGTTGACCATCTTGGCCAACTGGCCCGAGCCGCTGGCACCCAGCAGCGTGAAGGCGCGCGAGAACGCCATGGCCACGGGCTGAGCAGCCTCGAAGGCTGCGGCATCGCCGCCGCACATCACGGTCAGCAGGCCGTTCTGAGCGCCGGCTTGGCCGCCGGACACGGGCGCATCCACAAACTGCAGGCCGAGCGCCTGGGCGGCCGCATACAGCTCGCGGGCCACCTCGGCCGAGGCCGTGGTGTGGTCCACAAAAATCGCGCCGGGCTTCATGCCAGCGAAGGCACCGTCCGCGCCCAGGGTGACCGAGCGCAGGTCGTCGTCATTGCCCACACAGCAGAACACGATGTCGGCGCCTGCCGCCGCCTCGCGGGGCGTGGCTGCATGCTGGGGAGCCTTGGTGCCCGCATACTCTGCGCACCACGCTACGGATTTGGTAGCGGTCCGGTTGTACACAGTGACTTCATGGCCAGCCAGCGCCAGGTGGCCTGCCATGGGATAGCCCATCACGCCCAGGCCCAGAAAGGCGACTTTGCGGGAGGGAGTGGTGTCGTAATTGCGGGGGTTAGTGCTTGGCATGGTGTGACGGCAAGATGATGCAAAAGTATGCGTGAAAACGAAAACCCGCCCAGGAGGGCGGGTGAAGCTGCGCGAAGGTGTGTGGACCTGGCTCTGGGGTCAAACGATCGCGAAATGCTCGGTGCCCTGTGCCAGGTCGGGTGACTTGGCGCGCTGGCTGTTGAGCTTGATCTGCAGGCGCAAGTCGTTGAGCGAGTCGGCATTGCGCAGCGCGTCTTCGTAGCTGATGACATTGGCCTCGTAGGCATCGAACAGCGCCTGGTCGAAGGTCTGCATGCCCAGGTTGCGGCTCTTCTTCATGATCTCCTTGATCTCGGAGACCTCGCCCTTGAAGATCAGGTCGGAGATCAGCGGGGTGTTGAGCATCACCTCCACCGCTGCGGCGCGGCCCTTGCCGTCCTGCTTGGGGATCAGGCGCTGCGACACCATGGCGCGCAGGTTGAGCGACAGGTCCATCAACAACTGGGCACGGCGCTCTTCGGGGAAGAAGTTGATGATCCGGTCCAGCGCCTGGTTGGCGCTGTTGGCGTGCAGCGTGGCCAGGCACAAGTGCCCGGTTTCGGCAAACGCCACCGCATGCTCCATGGTCTCGCGGTCGCGAATTTCGCCCATCAGGATCACGTCGGGCGCCTGCCGCAGCGTGTTCTTCAGCGCTGCTTCCCAGCTGTCGGTATCCAAGCCCACTTCACGCTGCGTCACCACGCAGTTCTTGTGCGGGTGCACAAATTCGATGGGGTCCTCCACCGTGATGATGTGGCCGAACGAGTTCTCGTTGCGCCAGTCCACCATGGCGGCCAGCGTGGTGGACTTGCCCGAGCCCGTGGCACCCACCAGGATGCACAGGCCGCGCTTGGTCATCGTCACTTCCTTGAGCACCTGCGGCACACCCAGGCCGTCGATGGTGGGCAGCGTGAGCGGAATGGTCCGCAGCACCATGCCGACCTTGCCCTGCTGGATGAAAGCGTTGACGCGGAAGCGCCCGATGCCAGCGGGCGAGATGGCGAAGTTGCACTCCTTGGTGCGCTCGAAGTCCGCCACCTGCTTGTCGCTCATGATGGCGCGCGCCAGCGTGAGCGTGTGGTTGGACGTGAGGGGTTGCGGCGACACCTTGGTCACCTTGCCATCGACCTTGATGGCGGGTGGAAACTCTGCCGTGATGAACAAGTCGCTGCCGTTGCGGCTCACCATCAGCTTGAGCAGGTCATTGATGAATTTACTGGCCTGATCGCGTTCCATCAGAAGTTCTCCCGGGGGTGGTCGTCTGCCGGACGATCTTGTGTCGTGGATAGGTGCATCATTTCTGGTTGTCGCTCAGGCGTGCGCTCACCACGCGCAGGCGCAGCGACAGCTTGCGCGCCAGCAGGGCAATCAGGCTGGCGGCCAGTTGCGGATCCTTGGTCATCATGTCGTCCATGGCCTCGGCGGAGAGCACGGCGATCTCGCAGTCGGTGAGTGTGGTGCAGGCCGAAAAGCGGATGCCGCTGTCCAGCAGTGACATCTCGCCCAGGATGTCCCCCGGGCGTGTCTCGGCCAGGCGCAATTGTTCGCCCCAAGGCTGCACGCGGTCCACGGCGATGGTGCCGGTGAGCAGCACCACCATGAAGTTGCCGTACTCATCCTGGCGAATCACGTCGCGATTGGACGGAACGGCCGCAAATTCAAAAAAGCGCTCCATGCGCTCCACGGCGTCCTTGTCCAGGTGCGCCATGTACTTGTCCTTGGCCCACAGCCCTTGCAGCAGTTTGCCGCCCCGGCTGGTAGGCAGGCGCTTGGCGCCCACTTCCACGGCGCGCGCCTCCCAGGGCACCAGCATGGAGTCGTCCACACCCTGGCCCGCAAACGCGGTGGAGAACAGCACGGAATCCGTGTGGTCGTCCGATGGCTTGCCGCTGCGGGCTTTCATTTTCAGAAGGCTCAAAATGCCTTTCATATCGCGCTCCGGTATGCGGCGCCTGCAGGGGCCGCAAAGTCGTTCATGGGGGTGTGCTGTCGGGGGCTCAGCCGGGGAAATTCTCGGGGATCTTGGCCTTGCTGCGTGCTTCGGCCGGACTGATGATGTTGCGGCGCACGAGGTCGGTCAGGTTCTGGTCCAGTGTCTGCATGCCCACGCTGTTGCTGGTCTGGATGGTGGAGTACATCTGCGCCACCTTGGCCTCGCGGATCAGGTTGCGGATGGCGCTGGTGCCCAGCATGATCTCGTGCGCCGCCACGCGGCCGGAGCCGTCCTTGGTCTTGCACAGCGTTTGCGAGATCACGGCCTGCAGCGATTCGGACAACATCGCACGGACCATTTCCTTTTCTTCGGCGGGGAACACGTCGATGATCCGGTCGATGGTCTTGGCGGCGCTCGAGGTGTGCAGCGTACCGAACACCAAGTGGCCCGTTTCAGCAGCCGTCATGGCCAGGCGGATGGTTTCCAGGTCGCGCATTTCGCCCACCAGAATGGCGTCCGGGTCTTCGCGCAGTGCGGACTTCAGGGCCGCCGCGAACGACAGCGTCATCGGGCCGACTTCACGCTGGTTGATCAAGCACTTCTTGGACTCGTGCACGAATTCGATCGGGTCTTCCACCGTGAGGATGTGGCCGTATTCGGATTCGTTGAGGTAATTGACCATGGCGGCCAGCGTGGTGGACTTGCCCGAGCCCGTGGGGCCGGTCACCAGCACCAGGCCCCGTGGCTTCAAGGCCAGGTCGCCGAAGATCTTGGGGGCGTTGAGCTGCTCCAGCGTCAGGATCTTGCTCGGAATCGTCCGGAACACGGCGGCCGCGCCCCGGTTCTGGTTGAAGGCGTTGACGCGGAAGCGGGCCAGGCCTTCGATCTCGAAGGAAAAGTCCACCTCCAGGAACTCTTCATACGTCTTGCGCTGCGCGTCGCTCATGATGTCGTACACCATGGCATGCACCGTCTTGTGGTCCAGCGCATCGACGTTGATACGCCGCACGTCGCCGTGGACCCGGATCATGGGCGGCAGACCGGCGGAGAGGTGCAGGTCGGAGGCCTTGTTCTTCACGCTGAACGCGAGCAATTGGGTAATGTCCACGGAGTCCCTCTATCGTTTGGTACGCTTGCCAAACATTATGACCACGATTGCTAACAACCTCCAACAGGTTATGGGCCGGATCGCCCAGGCGTGCCGGGCTGCCGGGCGCGACCCGGGCCAGGTGGGCCTGCTGGCCGTTTCCAAGACCTTTGGCGCCGATGCAGTGCTGGAGGCGGTGGCCGCAGGCCAGCGCGCCTTTGGCGAGAACTACATCCAGGAGGGCGTGGACAAGATTGCCGCCGTGCGGGCTGCCTTGCGCGGCGTGGCGCTGCAGTGGCACTGCATTGGCCCTATCCAGAGCAACAAGACCCGCCTGGTGGCCGAGCACTTTGACTGGGTGCACACGGTGGATCGGCTCAAGATCGCCGAGCGCCTGTCGGCCCAGCGGCCCGATCACCTGCCGCCGCTGCAGGTATGTATCCAGGTCAACATCGACGGTGGGCCCACCAAGTCGGGCGTGGCCCCGGCCGAGGCCCTGGATCTGGTGCGCGCTGTCGCAAAACTGCCACGACTGGTGGTGCGAGGACTCATGAGCATTCCGGACCATGCTCCTGAATTTGAAGCGCAATTGGCAATCCACACTAGCGCCAGAAGGCTATTTGACGAGATATCGGCAGTGGGAGAGCCAAGCCTGGGGCAGTTTGACACCCTGTCCCTGGGCATGACGGCCGACCTGGAGGCCGCCATTCAGGCAGGCAGCACGCTGGTGCGCGTGGGCACCGGCGTGTTTGGTGGACGGACCTACCCCGCTGCCTGAGCGGGCTCAGCCCGGCAGCGTGAAGCGCGCCACGCAGTCCAGCGCCGCTGTCACATCCGCCTCGCTCACATCCAGGTGCGTCACCCAGCGCAGCCGGGTGGCGCCGCCATACAGGCTGCTGGTGACGCGCACGCCGTGCTGCGCCAGCCAGGCGGTGAAGGCTGGGGCCACCTCTGCGTGCAGGTCGGTGAAGAGGATGTTGGTCTGCCATGGCAGCACGTTGAGCTTGCCCTGCAGCACGGGGTGGCTGCGGTTGGCTTCGGCCAGCCCTTGGGCTAGCCGGTCCAGGCGGGCGTGGTCTTCCGCCAGGCGCCGCACATGGTGCTGCAGCGCGTAGTGGCCGGCAGCCGCCAGGACACCCGCCTGCCGCATGCCACCGCCCAGGATCTTGCGGGTGCGGCGCGCCTGCCGGATGAAGTCGCGCGAGCCCAGCACCAGCGAGCCCACGGGTGCACCCAGGCCCTTGCTCAGGCACAGCGATGCGGAATCAAAGTGGCTGCACAGCGCGCGCGCTTCCGCATACACATCGGTGCCGTTGCGCGCGGCATTGGCCGTGGCGGCGTTGAACATGCGTGCGCCGTCCAGGTGCATGGCCAGCCCCCGGCTGCGCGCCAGTTGCGCCACCTCGGCGATGTAGGCGGGCGGCAGCACCTGGCCGCCGGTCGTGTTCTCCAGCACCACGAGGCGGGTGCGCGCGAAGTGCGGGTCGTCCGGTTTGATGGCGGCCGCGATGTCGGCCACGCGCAGCGTGCCGTCAGGCTGGGTCTCGACCGGCTGGGGCTGGATGGAGCCCAGCACGGCCATGCCGCCCGCCTCCCAGCGGTAGGTGTGCCAGCTCTGGCCCACGATGGCCTCGTCGCCGCGCTGGCAGTGGCCCCACAGCGCGATCAGGTTGGTCTGCGTGCCCGAGGGGGCGAACAGCGCGGCCTCAAAACCCAGCAGCTCGGCGGCATGGTCCTGCAGTGCGTTCACCGAGGGGTCGTCGGCAAACACATCGTCGCCCAGCGGGGCCTGGAACATGGCCTCGCGCATGGCGGGCGTGGGCTGGGTGACGGTGTCGCTGCGAAAGTCGGGCATGGGCGCGGTCCTTGTGGGTCGGGTCAATGAATGCAATGGCCGGCCATATTAGTCGCGTTGGCATCCCCTGCGGCTGCAATGCCCTCGGCCGGCGAAATGGGCGCTGCCTAGGTCAGGGACGCCGAGCAAGGGCCGCCCCGCAGCGAGGGCGTCGTCCCCCCGAGGGGGAAGGCGCCGAAGGCGACTCAGGGGGGCTACGGTCTGTTCATCTTGCAATCCGTGCCTTGCGCCAGCTCATTGCCGGTGTAGGCGGCATCGGTGCGAAAGCCATAGTTCGTGCCTTCCCAGCCCACCTTCACGGCCTTGCCGTCCACCGGCGCGATGGTGTTGACCACCTGGGGCAGCAGCAGCTGGTGGTCTTCGCCGCGCATGCGCACGGGGCCCACCACCGATTCGAGCGTCAGGTCTTCCAGCGCACGGGCTACCTTCACCGGGTCGGTGGACTGGGCCTTGTTGATGGCTGCGGCGAGGAAGCGCGGCGTCATCTCGATGCGCGGCGCGAGAAAGTCCTTGCCCGTCTTGGCCTTGTAGGTCTTGGCCAGCGCATCCACCTTGGGGGTGTCGGCCTGGCCGGGGTGCCATTCGGCCACCCAGGTCAACTGGCCCTGCTTGGCCTGCGACACCGCCAGCACCGTGCCGGGGATGGAGCCCGCGCTGTGGTTGAAGTAGCGCAGGTTGTAGCCCGCATCGCCCGCCGCCTTGAGCAGCAGCGTCATGTCCTGCCCCCAGTTGCCGGTGATGACCGAGTCGGCCTCCGTGCTCTTGACCTTGGCAAGGTAGGGTGCAAAGTCCTTCACGCGGCCGATGGGGTGCAGCGCCTCGCCCACAAACTGGATGTCGGGCCGCGCCAGGCCCACCATCTCGCGGCCATAGTGCGCCCACTGCTTGCCGTGCGCGTAGTCCTGGTTCAGCAGGTACACCTTCTTGATGTCCGGCTGCTTCTTGATGTAGTTGGCGATGGCCTTCATCTTCATGGCCGTGTTGGCCTCGAACTGGAAGTGCCAGAAGTTGCAGGCCTTGCCCGTCAGCTCGGGGTCGATGGAGGAGTGGTTCAGCACCAGGATCTCCTTGCCCGGGTTGCGCTGGTTGTGGCGCGCTGCCGCCTGCACCAGCGCCGTGACCACGGAGGAGCCCGAGCCGCCCGTCACGATGGCCTTGGCCCCCTGGTCAATGGCGGCCTGCAGCGCGCTCTGGCTCTCTTGCGCCGAGAGCTTGCTGTCGAACTGCAGCAGCTGCAGCTTGGTGCCCTTGAGCACGCCGCCCTTGGCGTTGATGTCCTCGATGGCGTACTGCGTGTGCGTGAGCATCAGCTCGCCCACATTGGCGAACGGGCCCGACAGCGGGTCGATGTAGGCGACCTTGAAGGTCTCCTGCGCGCTGGCGGCTGTGCCGATCAGCAGGGCCGCCGCAGCGGCCAGGGGGGTGAGGAACACGGTTTTCATGGGTTTTGTCTTCGGTGGTTGTTGTGCTTGGGAAGGGGGCCGCGCAGCTGCTCGCGTCATGCCGGGTTGCGCTTGCGGGTTCGCCGCAGCCCCAGCACACGCCAGGCCAGCTGCGCCAGCTCCTGCGCCACTTCGTCTTGCGACAGGCGGCCGTCAGGGCGGTACCAGTTGTAGAGAAAGCCGGGCAGGCTGCAGGCGGCCAGGGCGGTGATCTTGGTGTCGTTGAACTCGAACATGCCGTCCTGGCGGCCCTGTTCGAGCAGCGCGCACAGCCGGTCGTAGAAGTGGTTCGCCAGGTCCTTTTGCGCCGCCAGGTACTCGGGCCGGTACACCTGCGGCTCGCGGTACGGGAAGAAGGCCGAGGGGTGGTGCTCCAGCGTGGCGCGGATCAGCCGCTCGATGCCTTCCGTCACCTTCACATGGGCAGGCCGGTCATCGTCCGCCGCAAAGTCCATCGCAGTGAAACATGCCACGGCAGGCGCCCACGACAGCGTCTCGAAGATCTCCTGCTTGTTGCGGAAGTAGTAGTACACAAAGGGCTTGGTCACGCCCAGCTGCTGCACGATCTGCTCGATGGTGGTGTTGGCGTAGCCCTGCGCATCGAACAGCGCCTCGGCTGCGCGCAAGATGCGTTCGCGCTTCTCGTCCGACCCGGCCGTGGCGGCCTTCTGGCGGCCGCTGGCCTGAACGGGGGGCTGCTGGTTCATCGGTGTCCTTTGCGCGACGTTGAAGTTATACCCATGGGTAGCATTGTTCTACCGAGCGGTATATATTGGCAAGACGCTGGCGGGTGAGGGCGCTCAGAGAAAACCCTGAGTAGCCGCCAAGAACCAGCGATTCCAGACACCTCGGAGACAACGCCATGCCTTCTGCCGCACCGCAGCTGCCGCTGCACGAACACCTGCGCCGCCACGCGCGCGAAACGCCCGACCACATCGCCTACCTCTGGTACGGCCAGCCCCTCACGTGGGCGCAGCTTGATGCGGCCAGTGATGCATTTGCCGCGCGCCTGCAGGCGCTGGGTGTGGCCAAGGGCGAGCCCGTGGCGCTGTTCATGAACAACTGCCCGCAGTACGTGATGGCGCACTACGGCATCCAGAAGATCGGCGCCATCGTCTGCCCTTGCGGGCCGCTGAACAAGGAGCATGAGCTGGAATACCAGCTCACCGACCTGCAGGCGCGCGTGATCGTCGCGGCCGATGTGCTGCTGCCCGTGGTGGACAAGGTGCGCGCCAAGACCGCGCTGCAGCAGGTGTTTGTGGTGCGCTATGCCGAGCTGCTGCCCGAGGGCTCGCCCAGCATCGACGTACCGGCCGAGCTGCTGGCCATGCGCGCCGCCATGGCGCCGGTGCCAGCGGGCTGCGAAGACTTCCTGGCCGCCACCCGCACCGGTGCGCGGCCTGTGCCCGTGGCCTGGTCGATGGATGACATCTCGCTCATGACCTACACCTCGGGCACCACCGGGTTGCCGAAGGGCGCGATGCTGAGCTACGGCAATGCCACGTTCAAGACCGCTGCATCGGCGGACTGCAATGGCATGACACCGCACGAAACGCTGCTGGCGGTGGCGCCGCTGTACCACATCGCCGGCATGGTGATGGGCGTGAACCTGCCGGTCTACACCGGCGCCACTGCCGTGCTGCTGTACCGTTTTGACCCGCTGGGCGTGGCCCAGGCGCTGGAGCGCCACCGCGTGACTTGGTGGTACAGCATCGCGCCCATGAATGGCGCGCTCATGCAGGTGCCCGGCGCACGCGAGATGGACTGGAGCGCGCTGCGCCGCAACCCAGTCACCAGCTTCGGCATCACCTTCACCGAGGCGCTGGCCCTGCAGTGGCAGCAGTTCGCGCCGAACTGCATCTCCCACGAGGCGGCCTATGGGCTGTCCGAAACGCACACCGTGGACACCGCCATGCCGGTGGACGCGATCCGCTGGGGTACCCAGGGCAAGCCCGTGCCGGGCAACACCCTGCGCATCGTCGACCCCGACACCGGTGCGCCGCTGCCCACCGGCGAGGTGGGCGAGATCACCATCCACGGCCCCGGCAACTTCAAGGGCTACTGGAACAAGCCCGAGGCCACGGCCAAGACGCTGCGGGATGGCTGGGTCTACACCGGCGACATGGGAAAAATTGATGCGGATGGCTATGTCACCTTCATCGGCCGTTTCAAGGAAATGATCAAGGTGTCGGGCTACAGCGTGTTCCCCGAAGAGGTCGAGACCCTGCTCATCAAGCACCCCGCCGTGGCCCAGGCCGCAGTGATTGGCGTTCCCGATGCGGAAAAGGGCGAGGTGGTGCGCGCCTTCATCGTCAAGAAGCCCGGGCAAGACGTGGACGCCGCTAGCCTGGTGGCCTGGTGCCGCGAGAACATGGCGCCCTACAAGGCCCCGCGCGAGGTGCGTTTCATCGACGCACTGCCCGCCACGGGCGCGGGCAAGGTGCTGCGCCGCCTGCTTCGGGATATTGCGTGATTGAATGAGAAATTGGCTGCTGGCGCCTGATGAATATGCGCTGGCAGCTATAAAAAATAGAGCGACTGCCCCATGCCATCTTCTGTTCTGTTCACCAAAGTGCTGGTTGCCAACCGGGGCGAAATCGCACTGCGCACTGTGCGCGCCCTGCACGACCTGGGCATTGCCAGTGTGGCCGTGTATGCCGACGATGACGCCGCCAGCCCCCATGTGCACGCAGCCAGTGCGGCCGTGGCGCTGGGCGCCACCGGCCCGGCGGCGTACCTGGACGGTGCGCGCCTCATCGCCATTGCCCAGGCGCAGGGCTGCGATGCCGTGCACCCGGGCTACGGCTTCTTGAGCGAGCGCGCCGACTTCGCCCGCGCGTGCGCCGACGCCGGGCTGCGCTTCATCGGCCCCACGCCCGCGCAGCTGGCGCTGTTCGGCGACAAGGCGCAGGCCCGTGCGCTGGCGCAGCAGCAGGGCGTGCCGCTCATGCCCGGCACGCAGGCGGCGGTGACGCTGCTGGAGGCGCAGGCCTTCTTTGAGCTGCACGCCCATGCTGGCATCGTCATCAAGGCCATCGGTGGCGGCGGCGGGCGCGGCATGCGCGCGGTGGCGTCGGCCGATGACTTGCCCGCTGCCTACGCGCGCTGCCGCAGCGAGGCGCAGGCCGCCTTTGGTGTGGACGGCGTGTACGTGGAGCGCCTGATGGGCAACGCCCGCCACATCGAGGTGCAGGTGCTGGGCGATGGGCGCGAGGTGATCGCGCTGGGCGAGCGCGAGTGCACGCTGCAGCGGCGCTTTCAGAAGGTGGTGGAGATCGCGCCCAGCCCTTCGCTGCCCGCAGTGCTGCGCGAGCGGATCACCACCGCCGCACTGTCCATGGCGCGGGCGGTGCAGTACGAAGGCCTGGGCACCTTCGAGTTTCTGGTGGACTTGGCGTCGAGCGACCTGCCGTTTGTCTTCATCGAATGCAACCCACGCCTGCAGGTGGAGCACACCATCACCGAAGAGGTCACCGGCGTGGACCTGGTGCAGGCTCAGATTGCGCTGGCCGCGGGCCGCACGTTGCAGGACATCGGCCTCGACCCTGCCGCACCGCCTGCCGTGTTGGGCTTTGCCGTGCAGTGGCGCATCAACGCCGAGACGCTGGACGCACAGGGCAACGCCACCCCGGGCAGCGGTACGCTCAGCCGCTTTGACCTGCCCGCAGGCCCCGGCGTGCGCGTGGACACGCACGGCGCAGCAGGCGCCACGCCGTCGCCGCACTACGACACGCTGCTGGCCAAGCTCATCGTGCATACGCGCGGCCCGCGTTTTGCCGATGCGCTGCGCCGCTCGCAGCGCGCGCTGGCCGAGTGCCGCATCGACGGTGTGGCCACCAACCTCGCGCTGTTGCAGGCGCTGGCAACACGGCCCGAAATGGAGAGTCAGCAGGTGCACACGCGCTGGCTGGAGTCGGTGCTGCCAGAGCTTCTGATTGCTACAAAAAATATAGCTATCAAGGCAGATTCGACTAGCGCTATAGGGCAAAAAGACTTGCGTATTGCCTCTGAAGCGCCGGAAGGAGCCGTGCTGGCCCCCATGCCCGCCCGCCTGGTGCAGCTGAGCGTGGCCGAGGGCGACCTGGTCGCCGCAGGCGCCGAGCTGGCCGTGCTTGAAGCCATGAAGATGGAGCATGTGCTGCTGGCCCCACACGCGGGCCGCGTCGGCGCGCTGCTGGCCGTGGCCGGTGCCTACGTCGCGCAGGGGCAGCCGCTGCTGGTGCTGGAGGCTGTGGACGATGCGGCCGATGTCGAAGTGCAGGGCAGCGCTGCGCACGACCCCGACCACATCCGCGCCGACCTGCAACGCGTGATCGACCGCCACGCCTTCACGCTCGACGCCGCGCGCCCCGACGCCATGGCCAAGCGCCACGCGCAAGGCGGCCGCTCGGCGCGCGAGAACATTGCCGACCTGTGCGACGACGGCAGCTTCATCGAATATGGTGCCCTCGCCATCGCCGCGCAGACGCGCCGCCGCAGCAAGGAAGACCTCATCGCCAACACGCCCGCCGACGGCATGGTCACGGGCATTGGCGGCATCAACGGCGCAATCTTCGGGCCCGAGCAGTCCCGCGCCGTGGTCATGTCGTACGACGCCACCGTGCTCGCGGGCACCCAGGGCGCGCGCAACCACGCCAAGACCGACCGCATGCTCGGCATCGCGCTGGCGCAGAAGCTGCCCGTGGTGCTGTTTGCCGAGGGCGGCGGCGGGCGCCCGGGCGACACCGACATGCCCGTGGTGGCGGGGCTGCATGTGCACACCTTCGCCAGCTACGCGGCGCTGTCGGGCCAGGTGCCAGTCATCGGCATCGCCGCCGGGCGCTGCTTTGCGGGCAACGCGGCGCTGCTGGGTTGCAGCGACGTGATCATTGCCACGCGCGCCAGCAACATCGGCATGGGCGGCCCGGCCATGATCGAAGGTGGCGGGCTGGGCGTCTTCAAGCCCGAGCAGATCGGCCCCAGCCGCGTGCAGCATGCCAATGGCGTGATCGACGTGCTGGTGGAGGACGAAGCCGGGGCGGTGCAGGCCGCGCGCCACTACCTGTCGTTCTTCCAGGGCCGCACATCCCAGTGGTCCGCACCCGACCAGCGCCTGCTGCGCGCCGTGGTGCCCGAGAACCGCCTGCGCGTGTACGACACCCGCGCGGCGATGGCGGGCCTGGTGGACGAGGGCAGCCTGTTGCTGCTGCGCACCGGCTTTGGCGCAGGCATCCACACCGCATTGGCGCGCATAGAAGGTCGCCCCGTGGGCCTGCTGGCCAACAACCCGCAGCACCTGGGTGGCGCCATCGACGCCGACGCGGCCGACAAAGGCGCGCGCTTCATGCAGCTGTGCAACGCGCATGGTCTGCCCATCGTGAGCCTGGTGGACACGCCCGGCTTCATGGTCGGCCCCGAGGTCGAAGCCACGGCCCAGGTGCGCCACGTGAGCCGCCTGTTCGTCACCGCCGCCAGCCTGCGTGTACCCACCTTCAGCGTGGTGCTGCGCAAGGGTTACGGCCTGGGCGCCATGGCCATGACGGCCGGGGGCTTCCATGCGCCCGTGTTCACCGTGGCCTGGCCCACGGGCGAGTTCGGCGCCATGGGGCTCGAAGGCGCGGTGCGCCTGGGCTTTCGCAAGGAGCTGGAGGCGCTGCCCGAGGGCGCCGAGCGCGACGCGCTGTTTGCCAAGCTGCTGGCCAAGTCCTACGCCAACGGCGAGGCGATGCACATGGCCGCCACGCTGGAGATCGACGCGGTGATCGACCCGGCCGACACGCGGGCCTGGCTGGCGCGGGGGCTGGCGTCGGCGCAGGTGGCTCCGCTGGGTCCACGTTGTATCGATACCTGGTGAAGCAGCACGGCACCTGGCACGGTGGTGCCTATCGGTGCATCAGGGCGAGCTTTGCGCCGAGCCCGACAAACGCGGCCGCAAAGCCGCGGCGCAGCCACACCAGCGCGCCGGGGCGCTGCAGCACCTGGTCACGAAACCGGGCGGCAAAGACGCCATAGCCCAAGAACACCACAAAGGTCATGGCCATGAAGACCAGCGAGAGCTGGACCATGCGCCACGCGGGCTGCGCTTCACCCGGTGCAATGAACTGCGGCAGAAAGGTGAGGAAGAACAGCGACAGCTTGGGGTTGAGCAGGTTGATCAGCATGGCTTCCGCGATACGCCCACCGGCTGTGCGTGCGGGTGCGTCAGTTCGAACCTCCAGTGTGGCGGGCGAGCGCCACGTGGCCCAGCCCATGTAGACCAGGTAGGCGACCCCCGCGTAGCGCAGGACTTCGAATGCCGTAGCGCTGGCGTTGAGAAGTGCGGCCAGCCCGGTGATCGCCGCCAGCAGGTGCGGCACGATGCCGAGCGTGCAGCCCAGCGCCGTCACGGCGGCGGCTCGCGCGCCGCCCGAGAGTCCGGCCGCCACGGTCAGCAGGGTTCCTGGCCCCGGCGAGACGACCACGATGAGAGAGGTGATGAGAAATTCGATGCCCATGGCGAGAGGCCGCGCGGTGGCGGTGTGAAGTGGCGATGCCCGCAGCATCCGCCAACCCCCGCACAACGGTCTTGAACGAAATTGCAGGGTCCGGGCTGTCAGCCGCGTGCGCGAACGTAGGCGCCCGGTGTGATGCCAAAGCTGCGCGTGAAGAGGCGCGTCAGGTGGCTTTGGTCGGCAAAGCCACTGGCTGCGGCGACATCAGCCAGGGGCGTACCCGCACCCATCAGATGGCGCGCAAGCTGCAGTCGGCGCTGCAGCAGGTAGGCGTGCGGCGTCAGGCCCGTGGCCTGGGCAAATTGGCGCACGAGCTGGTAGCGGCTCAAACTTGCTGCATCGGCCAGTTGCGCGAGACTCCAGGGCGCGGTGGGATCGTCGTCCATCATGGTGCGAGCCCTGGCGATGGACGCGGCGGATTGTTGGTGGCCCTTTGGTCGCAGCAGGCCGCTCAGCACCCGCAACAGGCATTCCTCCACATGCAGCGCTGCGGCCGAGTGGTTGGGGCGGTGGGTGGCCGCGTCGAACAGCGCCAGTACCTGGGTCGCCAGCCGCGCATCGCGCATCGTCGGAGCATGGAATTCGAAGGCGGAGCCGAGCGGGCCCGGATGCACCTCTGCCGCCAATGGCGCCACCAGGGCGGGCTCCAGGTAGAGCATGCGCCAGGCGCGTCCACGCTCGTCCAGCGGCATGCCATCGTGGACTTCTCCGGGGTTGACCGTGATGGTGTCGCCTGGGCCCGATTCCACAATCCCCCGGCCGCTGGCCGATTTCTGCGCACCCCGCTCGATCACGCCGAGGCCGAACTGCAAGTGCATGTGCCTGCCGAAGACGAGGCGGGAGTCGGCCTGCATCGCTTCGATGCCGGGCAGTGCGGTGGGCAGGAATCGGAAGGGTTTTTGCTGCATGGCGCGCGGCCTTGGGGTGGCGCGGGGCCATGATAAGCTGACCTGATCGTCCCTTTTTCCTCCCTCAGTTTCACACGCGGAGACTCCTCTATGCCTGGCCTTTTGCCCGATATCGACCCCGATGGTTTGCTCGAATTTTCGGTGGTCTACACCGACCGCGCGCTCAACCACATGTCCAAGCGCTTCACCGGCGTGGTGCAGGACATCCTGGGCACGCTCAAAGAGGTCTACCACGCCCACACCGCCGTGCTGGTGCCCGGCAGCGGTACCTTCGGCATGGAGGCCGTGGCGCGTCAGTTTGCCAACAAGGAAAAGGTGCTCATCGTGCGCAACGGCTGGTTCAGCTACCGCTGGACGCAGATCTTTGATGCCGACAAGGGCCTGGGTGGCGGTTCCGTGGTGTGCAAGGCGCGTCAGCAGGGCAGTGGCCCGCAGGCGCCCTGGGCACCATGCCCCGCAGAAGAAGTCGCCGCCACCATCCGCGCTGAAAAGCCCAAGGTGGTGTTTGCGCCCCATGTGGAAACGGCCAGCGGCATCATCCTTTCGGACGACTACATCCGCACGCTGACGGCAGCTGCGCATGAGGTGGGCGCGCTGTTTGTGCTGGACTGCGTGGCGTCGGGCGCGATGTGGGTCGATATGCAGGCCACGGGCGTGGATGTGCTCATCAGCGCGCCGCAAAAGGGCTGGAGCGGATCGCCTTGCTGCGCCATGGTGATGCTGTCCGAGCGTGCGCGCGAAGCCATCGAGGGCACCACGAGCAGCAGCTTCTCATGCGACCTCAAGAAGTGGATGCAGATTGCCGAGGGCTACGAAAAGGGCCAGCACGCGTACCACACCACCATGCCCACGGATGCGCTGGTGCGCCTGCGCGAGGTGATGGCCGAGACGCGTGCATATGGATTTGCCAAGGTGCGTGACGAGCAGATCGAATTGGGCGCCAAGGTGCGCGCGCTGCTCGAATCGCGCGGCTTCCCCAGCGTGGCAGCCGACGGCTTCAAGGCGCCTGGCGTGGTGGTGAGCTACACCACCGACTCCGGCATCCAGAACGGCAAGAAGTTCATGGAAGTGGGCCTGCAGACGGCTGCGGGTGTGCCGCTGCAGTGCGATGAGGGGCCGGATTTCAAGACCTTCCGCATTGGCCTGTTTGGCCTGGAGAAGTGGCACAACGTGGACCGCACGGTGGGCCACCTGTCGAAGGCGCTGGACCAGATTGCGGTGGCGGCCTGACGCATTGGGGTCGAGGTCGGCGGGCTGGCCCGGATGAGGCCAGAGACTGACAGCGCAACCGTCGCCCTGCGGCGTGCCAAACGGCAGGCGCTGGGACTGTTGCTGCTGGTGACGGCGGTGTTCATCGCCACCAGCGTGGTCGAACGCGGACTGTGGCTCAACGGTGTGAAGGCCATGGCCGAGGCCGCCATGGTGGGTGCGCTGGCGGACTGGTTTGCGGTGGTGGCGCTGTTCCGGCGCCCGCTGGGCCTGCCCATTCCGCACACGGCGGTCATTGCGCGCAACCAGGCGCGCATCGGCCGCAACCTGGCCACCTTTGTGCGCGACAAGTTCCTGGACGTGCCTTCGCTCGTGTCGCTGATCCGCCGGCACGACCCGGCCGAGCGTCTTGCGCAGTGGCTCACGGCGCCAGGCAACGCCGCGCTGCTGGGGCACCAGGCCACGCGCCTGGCATCGGCCGCGCTGGAGACGGTGCAGGACGCGCAGGTGGAGCGCTTCATCCAAAAAGCCGCGCGTGCCTTGATCGGGCAGGTGGATATGTCGCGTGCCCTGGCGGCGGTGCTCGACACCCTCACGCACAACGGCCGTCACCAGGCGCTGCTGGACGACGTGCTGGCCAAGCTCATCGAACTGCTGCAGAACGAGCAAACCCGCACCTGGGTCGCGCAGTCCATCGTGGCCTGGCTCAAGAAGGACCACCCGCGCACCGAGAAGTTGCTGCCCAGCGACTGGCTGGGCGACAAGGGCTCGGCCCTGCTGGCCCGCGCGCTGGAGAGCCTGATGGCAGATGTCGCCGCCAACCCGCAGCACGCACTGCGTGCGCAGTTTGATGTGGCGGTGCAGCGCTTTATCGAGCGCCTGCGCAGCGACCCGGAATGGGAGCGCAAGGGCGAGGAGATCCGCACCTGGTTGCAGACCGACGCCACGGTGGCAGGTTATGTGCAGACCTTATGGCTGGATCTGCGCGGCGCTCTGCAACGCGACCTGGCCGATGCCAACTCGGTGCTGGCGCGGCAGGTGGGCAAGCTGGGGTTATGGCTGGGCGAGTCGCTGGCGGGGGACGCGGCGCTGCGGCAGTCGTTCAATGACAGGCTGGAGCGTTGGGTGGAGGGTCTGGCGCCGGATGTGTCGGCGTTCATTGCGCAGCACATCGAGGACACGGTGCGGCGGTGGGATACGGAAGAGATGACGCAGCTGATCGAGCTGAACATTGGCAAGGATCTGCAGTACATCCGCATCAATGGCACCGTGGTGGGCGGGCTCATTGGGCTGGTGCTGTTTGCTGTGTCGCATGTGGGGGAGATGGGGCGGGCTTTGTGGGGCGGGTGAGGGCCGCTGAGCGCGGCGCAGCGTGGGACAAGAGGTGATGCCCCTACCGCACCCCTCACAACAACCGGAACACCAGCGGCATCAGCACCGCAGCCAGCACCACCTGCAGCCCCAGCGCCAACCCTGCATACGCCCCCGCTTCGGCATGCACCTGCAGCGCATGCGCCGCGCCGATGCCATGTGACGCCGTGCCCAGCGCAAAGCCCCGCAGTGCCATGCCTTGCGCGTCGGTGGGCAGGCGCATCAAGCCAAACAGCCAGCGCGCAGACAGCGCCCCCACCATGCCCGTCAGCGCCGCGAACACGGCGGCCAGGGCGGGCACGCCGCCGATCTGTGCGGCGATGCCCATGGCGACCGGGGCGGTGACGGATTTGGGGGCCAGCGACATCAGCACATCACCCGGCAGGCCCAGTGCCCAGCCCAGGCCTACAGCGCTGGCGGCCGCCGCGCTGCCACCCGCCAGCGAGGCCAGCACCGGCCGGCCCCAACGCGAGCGCAAGGCCGCGCGGCGCTGCCACAGGGGCCAGCCCAGCGCCACCACCGCAGGGCCCAGCAAGAAGTGGATGAACTGCGCGCCCGCAAAGTACGTGGGATAGGCCGTGCCGGTGGCCAGCATGACCGTGGCCAGAATGGCCACCGACAGCATCACCGGGTTGGCCCAGGGCGCGTGCCCCGAGCGCACCGACAGCGCCTGCGCCAGCACATACACCGCCAGCGTTGCGGTCAGCCCGAACAGTGGGGCCGATGCCAGGTACACCCACAGCTCAACGAAGTTCGCCATGGGTCTCCTTGGGCTGCAAAAGACGCAGCACCAGCGCTGTCACGGCCATACCGACCCAGGTGGACAGCACAATCACCGCCACCAGCTGCAGGCCATAGGTGCTCAGCAGCGCCAGGTGGGTCATCACCCCCACGCCTACCGGCACAAACAGCAGCGACAGGTGCTGGAGCAAGAAGCCCGCCGCCGGGGCTACGGCATCCCGCACGGGCTGCCAACGCAAGGCCAGCAAGAGCAGCACCATGCCGACCACCGGCCCTGGGACCGGGAGCTTCAAAAAGTGGGACAGCGCCTCGCCCCCCGACTGCATGAGCAGAAGAAAGGCCAGCCCTTGCAGCGCCTTCATGGCGATCAGAAACGCGGCAGGTCGGGGTGCTTGATCTGCCCCCCACGCACCAGCATCTTCCCGTACTCCGCGCACCGGTTCAGCGTGGGGATCACCTTGCCGGGGTTCAGCAACCCTGCCGGATCAAACGCGTGCTTGAGCCCGAACATCTGCGCGTTCTCCGCCGCAGAGAACTGCACGCACATGCTGTTGAGCTTTTCCACGCCCACGCCATGCTCGCCCGTCACCGTGCCGCCCATGGCGACGCTGGTCTCCAGGATGTCGGCGCCAAACAGCTCGCAGCGGTGCAGTTGGTCGGCATCGTTCGCATCGAACAGGATCAGCGGGTGCAGGTTGCCGTCGCCCGCGTGGAACACGTTGGCACAGCGCAGCTGGTATTTCTTTTCCATCTCCTGGATGGCGAGCAGGATGTCCGCCAGGCGCTTGCGCGGGATGGTCGAGTCCATGCACATGTAGTCGGGGCTGATGCGGCCGCTGGCGGGGAAGGCGTTCTTGCGGCCGCTCCAGAAGCGCAGGCGCTCGGCTTCGTCGTTGCTGACCGAGATGGCGGTGGCGCCTGCAGCGCGCAGCACGTCGCTCATGCGGCCGATTTCTTCCTCTACCTCTTCGGGTGTGCCGTCGCTCTCGCACAGCAGGATGGCTTCCGCAGTCAGGTCGTAGCCCGCGTGCACAAAGTCCTCCACGGCAGCGGTCATGGGTTTGTCCATCATCTCCAGGCCAGCCGGGATGATGCCCGCCGCGATGACGGCAGCCACCGCGTCGCCCGCTTTGCGCACGTCGTCAAAGCTGGCCATGATGCAGCGCGCCAGCTGGGGCTTGGGGATGAGCTTGACGGTGACCTCGGTGGTCACGGCCAGCATGCCCTCGCTGCCGATCACGGCGGCCAGCAGGTCGTAGCCAGGGGCGTCGAGTGCCTCGCTGCCGAATTCGACGGGCTCGCCTTCCACCGTGAAGCCCTTTACCTTGAGCACGTTGTGCACGGTGAGGCCGTATTTGAGGCAGTGCACGCCGCCCGAGTTCTCGGCCACGTTGCCGCCGATGGTGCAGGCGATCTGGCTGCTGGGGTCGGGCGCGTAGTAGAGGTTGTAGGGTGCCGCCGCCTCGCTGATCGCCAGGTTGCGCACGCCACACTGCACCACGGCCGTGCGGCTTTCGGGGTTGATGTCGAGGATGCGGTTGAACTTGGCCAGCGACATCGTCACGCCCAGGGCGTGCGGCATGGCGCCGCCCGACAGGCCCGTGCCCGCACCGCGCGCCACCACCGGCACCTGCAGCTGGTGGCACACCTGCAGCACGGCCTGCACCTCGTCGTAGGTTTCCGGCAGACACACCACCAGTGGGCGCTGGCGGTAGGCGGTGAGGCCGTCGCATTCGTAGGGCGTGGTGTCCTCGTTGTGCCAGAGCAGTGAGTGGGCGGGCAGCACGCGGCCCAGGGCCTGGACAACCTCGGCCTGGCGCGCGGCGCGTTCGGACAGGGCTACGGTGGGGTCGGCGGCAGTGTTCATGGCTGTCACTGTAGGGGATGGTTCGGTGCCCGGGCTTGAGCTTTTCTTCAGGGGATTGTGAAAAACACCGGATTGCTCACCAATTGATAGCTGCTGGTGCCTGTTGGGCAAGCGCTGGAGGCAAATTTACCTGAACCAGATGGAGGCGAGCGTGACTCGGGCGAGGGCAGCCGAGCAAGGGCCGCCCCGCAGCTAGGGCTGCGTCCCCCTTCCCGGCGCAGCGGAGAGAAAGGAGAAGGCGCCCAAGGCGACTCAGGGGGATACCTCTACTACGCCATGGTTTTGCGCAGCCATTCGGCAAACGCTGCGCATTCCCACCGGTCCATGGTGCCCGTGCGCCAGCACAGGTAGTGCGCGTGGGGGCTGGCGGTGTCGGTGTCAAACAGGCGCACCAGTGTGCCGTTCTCCAGCCAGGGCGCGCCCAGCTTCAGGCGTACCAGCGCCACGCCCATGCCGGCAGCGGCGCCATCACACATCAGGCCGATGTCGTTGAACTGCGAGCCCTCGCTGGGCTCGGCCCAGTCGAGACCCGTGGCAGCAAACCAGGTGCGCCAGGGCTCCAGCGGGCTGCGCAGCAGGGGCACGCCCTCCAGGTCCTCGGGGCGGTCAAAGGGCCCGTGCTCGCGCACAAATGCGGGCGAGGCCAGGGGTGTGACCACGTCGCGCGCCAGCTCCACATGCTCCACGTCGGCATAGTGGCCGGGGCCAAAGCGCACCATCAGGTCGGCGTCTTCGGCCACCACGTCCAGCAGCGGGATGGAGACCTGCAGCGCCAGGTCGATCTCGGGATAGGCCTCGGTGAACTGGCGCAGGCGGGGGATGAGGATGGTGCGCGCAAACGTGGGCGTCACGGCCAGCTTGAGCCGCCGCCGCCCGGGCGCGGCCGCCTGGCCGGGGAACCGCTGCAGCGCGCCCAGCCCCTCGCGCACATGGGCCAGGTAGGCGCTGCCCTCGGTGGTGAGCGAAAAATCGGCCCGGCCAAACAGCCGCACCCCCAGGATCTGCTCCAGCTGCTTGACGCGGTGGCTCACGGCGCTGGGTGTCACGCACAGCTCGTCGGCCGTCTGCGTCACGCTGCGCAGGCGGGCCAGCGCCTCGAAGGTCAGCAGGCACTGGATGGGCGGGATGCGCCGTGCAGCGCTGCTGAGGAAGGAGGACGGGGCTGCCGTGGCCATGGGAAAGCTGGACTAGCGGAAGATGACTGTCTTGTGGCCGTTCAGGATCACGCGGTGCTCGCTGTGCCACTTCACGGCGCGGGCCAGCACCTGGCTTTCGGTGTCGCGGCCGCGGGCCGTGAGGTCTTCCACGGTGTCGGTGTGGTCGGCGCGGGCCACGTCCTGCTCGATGATCGGGCCTTCGTCCAGGTCGGCCGTCACATAGTGGGCCGTGGCGCCGATCAGCTTCACGCCCCGGTCATGGGCCTGGTAGTAAGGCTTGGCGCCCTTGAAGCTGGGCAGGAAGCTGTGGTGGATGTTGATGGCCCGACCGGCCAACTTTTGACATAGGTCAAGAGAAAGTATCTGCATGTAACGGGCCAATACCACCAACTCGGCCCCTTCGCCCTCGATAATCTCAAACTGTTTGGCTTCGGCCTGGGCCTTGGTGCTGCCCGTCATCGGGATGTGATGAAACGGCACGTTGTAGCTGGCCGCCAGCTGGTAGAAGTCGCGGTGGTTGCTGATGATGGCGCGGATGTCGATGGGCAGCAAGCCACTCTTCCAGCGGAACAGCAGGTCGTTGAGGCAGTGGCCTTCCTTGCTGACCATGAGCACGGTTTTCATGGGGGCTGCCGTGGCGTGCAGGCTCCAGTGCATGTTGTAGGGCTCGGCAAAGCTGGTCAGGCGCGCTTTGAGGGTGGGGTGGTCATGCTGGTCGCAGGCAAACTGCACCCGCATGAAGAACAGGCCCGTGGCGTGGTCGTTGTACTGCGCGGCTTCTTCGATGTTGCCGCCATGCTCCAGCAAAAAGCCGGAGACGGCGTGCACCAGCCCCAGGCGGTCGGGGCAGGACAGGGTAAGGATGTAGGCGTTGGTCATAGCTGTGCAATTGTCGCAGCAAGGGCCAAAGGCCGTGAAACCGTGAAATCAACAAGGAGCGCAAGAAGCGCAATGGGCAACGAGGGCTATGCCTCATCACTGGTCCCCTGGCGGGGCATGCTGCTGTACCTGGTGCTGGGGGTGGCCTGGGTGTTTGCGGGCGATGTGTTGCTGGCCCACTGGGTGACCGACCCGGCCCTGTTGACCCGTTTTCAGACCTGGAAGGGCTGGGGCTATGTGGCGCTGACCAGCGGCCTGGCCTGGTGGCTGCTGCGGCGCATGCGCCGTGCCGAAAAGGTGCGCATGGCCATGGCGCAGGAGCTGACGCAGATCGTGCGCCATGCGCCGGCCGGGTTTGCGCGGGTGGCGCTGGACGGCAGCTTTCTGTGGGCCAACGCCCGCCTGTGCGACCTGCTGGGGGCCACGCCCGCGCAGACGCTGGGCCTCAATTTTCGCGATGTGATGATCGCCCAGGACCCTGACTGGGCGGCGTCGCAGCTGGAGCGCCTGCTGGCTGGCGAGATCGACCACTATGTGGGCGAGCGCCACTGCCTGCGGCTGGACAACGGCCGCCGGGCGCCTGTGCTGTGCACCGTGACACTGGCGCCCGAAGTGGGCGATGAGCCCGCGCACCTTGTGTGTGTGGTGCAGGACCTCGACGAGATCAAGGCCGCGCGTGCGGCGCTGCAGCGCAGCGAGGCCCGCCAGCGCCTGGCAGCCACAGTGGTGGACAACACCATGGAGGGCGTGGTGGTGACTGACGCCCACAGCCGCATCCTGTCGGTCAACGCGGCGTTCACCCGCCTGCTGGGCTATACCGAGGAGGAGCTGCTGGGCAAGACCCCGCGCGTCTTCAAGTCGGGCCGCCACGACAAGGCTTTTTATGAGGCGATGTGGTCGGCGCTGACCGAAACCGGGTACTGGCAGGGCGAGATCTGGAACCGCCGCAAGAACGGCGAGATCTTCCCGGAGCACATGTCCCTGTCGGCCGTGCGCGACCCGGCGGGCGAGATCACGCACTACGTGTGCATGTTCACCGACATCTCCGAAGAAAAGGCCCAGCAGCGGCAACTGGAATACCTGGCGCACAACGACCCGCTCACGGGCTTGTCCAACCGCACCTGGTTCGGGCACCAGCTGGAGCTGGCGGTGCAGGAGGCGCAGGGCAGTGGCGAGCACATTGCCGTGCTGCTGCTCAACCTGGACCGCTTCAAGGACGTGAACGACAGCTACGGCCATGCCACGGGCGACGAGGTGCTCAAGCACATTGCGCGGCAGGTACAGTCCGCCCTGCGGCCCGGAGACGTGCTGGGGCGCATGGCGGGCGACGAGCTGGCCGTGGTGGCGCGCAACCTGCGCCATGCCGATGGTGCCGCCGCCGTGGCGCGCCACCTGATCCGCGCCGTGGCCGAGCCCTGGCGTTCGCCCGACGGGCTCGAGGTGGTGGCGGGCGTCAGTGTGGGCATCTGCATGTTCCCTGAGCACGCTGGCACCACCGAACTGCTGCTGCAGGGCGCCCATGCGGCGGTCTATGGCGCCAAGGCGCGCGGCCGGGGGGCGTGGTGTTTCTTCCACGAGGCCATGACCCAGGCGGCCCGCGAGCGGCTGGAGCTGGAGTCGCGCCTGCGCCTGGCGCTGGCCCAGGGCCATCTGCAGATGTACTACCAGCCCCAGATCGACATTGCCACCGGTCGCATCCAGGGCGCCGAAGCCCTGGTGCGCTGGAACGACCCGCAAGAGGGGCTTATCTCCCCCGCGCGCTTCATTCCCGTGGCCGAGACCTCGGGCGTCATCGGCCCGCTGGGCGAATGGGTGGTGCGCGAGGTCTGCCGTCAGGGCCAGCAATGGCGTGATGCCGGGCTGCCACCGCTGACCCTGGCGCTGAATGTGTCGCCGCGCCAGTTCCACCTGACCGACTTGGCCGGTTGCACGTCGGCCGCGCTGCAGGCCAGCGGGTTCCCCGCGGCACTGCTGGAGCTGGAGATCACCGAAAGCGCCCTGGCCGAACGTACCGAAGAAGCCCGTCAGGTGCTGGTGCGCCTGCGCGAGCTGGGGGTGCGCATCGCGGTGGATGACTTTGGCACCGGCTATTCGTCGCTGGCGCAGCTCAAGCGGTTTCCCATCGACGTGCTCAAGATCGACCAGGGATTCATCCGCGATATTCCGCAAAGCGAGGACGACATGGCCATCAGCGCCGCCATCATCGCCATGGGGCATAGCATGGGCCTGTCGGTGCTGGCCGAGGGGGTGGAGACCGAGGGCCAGCTGGCCTTTCTGCGCGAGCGGGGCTGCGACGCCTACCAGGGCTACCTGTGCAGCCGCCCTGTGCCTGCCGACGATTTTGTGGCGCTGCTGCGCGCGCAGGCGGAGTCTGCTGCCGCCGCGCAGGGCTAAAAGGCGCGCTCAGACCTTCTGTCCGGGGGGCGCAGGGCGCCACTGCTCGCGCAACTCTGCGCACACATCACGCGGGGGCAGCGCCGGGGTCTGGACCACGGCATCTGCTTGTGCACCTGATTGGATAGCGTCTGGCGCGTGCTCCACCTGCGCTATCACCACTTTTGACACCAGATTTGCCGGCCAATGCGTTGGCACGCCCAGGTGGCGCAGCACATGGCCGCCGCCAGCCACCAGCAGCACCGTCTGGCCGGAGCGCAACGCCTCCTGGGCCGTCCGGGCCATGCTGGCGTCGCGGGCGATCTGGATGCGGGCCATGGGCGCAATTTGTGGCTCCGGCAGCAGCCCGCAGTGGCCGTCGCGCAGCGCCTGGTATTGCTGCGCCAGCGCGGGGGCGGGCAGGTGCCGGTCCCAGGCGGCCTCCGCCATGGCGGCCCGCATGCGGGCGCGGGGCAGGTTGCCTCCCAACACGGGCACTCCGGCGCCCACGGCCGCCATCACCACCGGGCCATAGGCCTGCCATGGCCAGGCGGCGTTGTCCCATTGCAGGGCGGCCTGGGCCTGCGCTTCGCTGGCATCGCGCGGCAGGCCCCGGGTGCTGTGGCCCCGCTCGGCCATTTCCATCACCACGGCCGCCAGCTGCCCGCGCGAGGACAGCCACGCCACGGCCTCGCGCTGCAGGCGCTGGTGGTCGGGTGCATCGTGCTGCTCGCCCAGCAGCAGTACATCGGCGGGCAGCAGGCTCTGCAAGCGGTCGGTCCAGAGGGGGGAGGGCGGCGTGCCCGGGGCAGGGGCGTAGGCGCAGCCAGCCAGCGCCACGGTGACGCTTCCCAGCACCAGCCAGGTGCGCAGGAGAGGGAGGGGCAGTCGTTGCATGGCGCCATGCTACGCGGGTCGCTCTTGACCCAGGTCAAGGTTGTGGTGATGCCCCTTCCCTACACTGCGCCATGCGCTCCCGTCCCACGCTCTCCACCAAACTCCTTGCCATGGGCGCGGGCTTCTTGTTGGTGGCGCTCGCTTCCATCGGCCTGACCCTGTGGGTGACCTGGAAGCTCGAGGGCGGCGCAGCGGCGGTCAACGAGGCCGGCCGCCTGCGCATGAACATGCTGCGCATGGTGCTGGTGCTGCAGACCGAGCCACCCGAGGCCGTGCAAGAACGCGCCCGCCAGTTCGACGCCAGCCTGGAGTTGCTGCGCACGGGCGATCCGTCGCGCCCGCTGTTTGTGCCGTGGAGCGACGAGACACGTACGCGGTTCGATGGCATCCGCACCCGGTGGACCGGGGCCCGCACCGGGTGGGTCAGCGCATCGCCCCCGGACCGCGCCCGGAACCTGGCGGAGGCCGATGCCTTTGTGCAGCAGGTCGATGGTTTTGTGGACGCCATCGAGATCCAGATCGCGGGCTGGACCGCCGCGCTGCACCTGTTTCAGCTGTTCATGATGGCGCTGGCCATCGTGGCTGCCGTCACCTTCATGGCCGTGAGCTATCTGCTGGTCATCAATCCCGTGGCGCGCCTGCAGCAGGCCCAGGCCCGGCTGCGCCAGGGCGAGCTGGGCACGCGGCTGCCGGTGGATACGGATGACGAGTTCGGTCAGCTGTCGGCGGGCTTCAATCTCATGGCGCATGCACTGCAGGCATCGCACGACGAGCTGGAGCACAAGGTGCGCGAAAAGACCGCCAGCATCGCTGTGCAGAACCAGCGCCTGGCCGCGTTGTATGAGGTGAGCGCGCTGGCCAGCACGGCGGGCAGCCTGGAGCTGCTGGCCCAGGGTTTTGTGCAGCAGATCCGCCGCGTGGCGGGGGCCGACGCAGCCGCCGTGCGCTGGTCCAATGAGGCCAACGAACGCTATGTGCTGCTGGCGGGCGACGGCCTGCCGCGCACCATGGCCGAAGGCGAGCACTGCCTGCACACGGGCACCTGCCTGTGTGGCCAGCCGCAGGCCCAGGCGCGCACGCGGGTCATTCCCATCACACCGTCGACCACCGTTGCCTTGCCCCATTGCCGCGAGGCGGGGTTCCAGACCATGGTCACCATCCCGGTGCAGATGCTGCAGCGCCTGCTGGGCGAGGTGGATCTGTTCTTCCGCTCGCCAGTGGAGCTGACCGATGAACTGCGCGACCTGCTCGAAGCCATGACGCGCCACCTGGCCAGTGCCATGGAGGGCCTGCGTGCCACCGCGCTGGAGCGCGAGGCGGCGGTGGCAGAGGAGCGCAGCCTGCTGGCGCGGGAGCTGCACGACTCCATCGCCCAGTCGCTGGCCTTCCTCAAGATCCAGACCCAGCTGCTGCGCGATGCCGTGGCGCGCGGCGATGAGGCCAAGCGCGACCGCAGCATCGGCGAGCTGGATGTGGGTGTGCGCGAGTGTTATTCCGATGTGCGCGAGCTGCTGGTGCACTTCCGCACCCGCACCAGCGAGGAAGACATCGAGTCAGCGCTGCGCGCCACCTTGTCCAAGTTTGAGCACCAGACCGGCATGGCCACCACGCTGGGCATGGTGGGCCACGGCTTGCCGCTGGCGCAGGACGTGCAGATCCAGGTGCTGCACATGGTGCAGGAGGCCTTGTCGAACGTGCGCAAACATTCGGGCGCCACGCGGGTGGATGTGCTGGTGCACCGCCATCCACGCTGGCGCTTTGAGGTGCAGGACAACGGCACTGGCTTTGAGGTGGCCTCCGTGCCACCGGACTCGCTGCATGTAGGCCTGGGCATCATGCGCGAACGGGCCCAGCGCATTGGCGCGGTGGTCCAGGTGGAGTCCGCTCCGGGGCAGGGCACCCGGGTGTGCATCGAGCTTCCCTCGGTCGCACCCACCCAGCCTCACCAGCCCGCCGCATCCACCCATTCAGCGGGTTCGATATACGCCGTAGCCCCCCAACAAGCCACCATGCCATGACGACCTCCGTATCGCCCGTTGCCACAACCCCCGCGTCAGCGCCGACGTCACCGCCGGTCACGCTGCTGGTAGTGGACGATCACACGCTGTTCCGTCGCGGGCTGATCGCGCTGCTGAGCCAGTATGAGGGCCTGTCCGTGGTGGGCGAGGCGGGGGATGCCGCGCAGGCCCTGCGGCTTGCGCCCCAGCTGCAGCCGCAGGTGATCCTGCTCGACAACCACCTGCCCGGGGTGATGGGCGTGGATGCCATCCAGGGCCTGCGCGAGGTGTCACCCACCTCGCGCGTGCTCATGCTCACCGTGAGCGAGGATGCGCAAGACCTGGCCACCGCGCTGCGCAACGGCGCGCAGGGCTACCTGCTCAAGACCATCGACGGCGACCTGTTGGCCCAGGCCATTCGCCGTGCCGCCCGGGGCGAGCCCGTGGTAAGCCCCGAACTCATGGGCAAGCTGGTGGCGGCGTTCCAGTCGCAAGGCGCGCCCGAGATAGCGCCCGCCGCGCCCATACCCGCCGATGCAGCTGCGGTCGCTGCAGGCGCCGTCAGCGGCTTCACCCCCCTGTCACCGCGAGAGGAAGACGTGCTGCGCGAGATTGCACGCGGCGCAAGCAACAAGGAAATCGCGCGGACACTCGACATCGCCGAGACCACGGTCAAGATCCATGTGCAGCACATCCTGCGCAAGCTGGGCCTGAGTTCACGCGTGCAGGCAGCGGTGTACGCCTCGGACCGGCAGCGCGCAGAGTAGCGCGGCAGCGCAACCGCCGTGGTCGGCCAGGGATTTGCCGCTGACCACTCCGCGCGTAAGCCGGTGCACCTGCGCAAGCGCGCGCTGCGCGAGCCCGGCGCATGAAGCCATTACGCCCGCTACATCGCCAATCGCACATTGCGCGTCGCCCATAGCGCCTGCCGTCATGCAACCCCTGGGGGTGGGGCGCAGCGCGGGGGAACTTCATAGACTTCTTTCCAGTGTTCTACCTGCCACTGGCCAACGGCCGTATTGCTGAGGAAGCCTTTGATGTCCCCCGAACAAATCCATCTGGTTCGCCAGAGCTTTGCGCAGGTTGCTCCTGTCGCCGCGAAGGCGGGTGCGCTGTTCTACGCCAAGCTGTTCGCGCGCGATCCCGCTATCAGCGGGCTGTTCGCCTCGTCCGACATGAACGAACAGGCGCGCAAGCTGCTGGACATGATCGGCAGCGCCGTGCGCATGCTCGGCCAACCCGAGCAGCTGGACGCCGCACTGCGCGCACTTGGCAAACGGCACGCGGGCTATGGCGTAGAGGCCGCGCACTACGACACGGTGGGTGCGGCGCTGCTCGACACACTGGCCGAAGCACTTGGCGGCGCCTTCAACCCCGCCACGCGCGAGGCATGGGGCGCCTTGTATGCCCACGTGGGCACCACCATGCGGGCGGGGGGCGCAGGGGCGTAGCATTGCAGCGGCGGGCGGTTTGCTTGCCCGGGTGACCGATCCTTGTCTGGTTGCACGCCCCGGGGCATGATGCCTTCGCCAGCGCCCGGTGCCGGGGCGCTGGCCCCCATCGATACAGGAGCAACAACGCATGAAAACCACCTCCTTGCGCCGCTTCGGCGCAGCCGCAACCCTGGCAGCAGTCTCCCTTGCTACCGTCTTCGCCTCTGTCACTGCCGTGGCCGACACCACCAAGCCGCTGCTGTTCAAGATCGTTACGGTCAAGGACGATGTCATCGTTGCCGTGTCGCCGGACGAGGCCGGTGCCCCGCGCCCCGAAGCCGCCGCCATTGGCCAGGCTCTGGCCGCCAAAGGCGCGCTCACCCTCTGGCAATACGCCACACGCAAGGCAGCCGACGGCGCACTGGAAATGGCCCCCCGGGCCAAGATCAGCGTGCTGGCGCACGACAGCCTGCGCGTGGAGCCCTACACACCAGCGGTGCGTGTTGTGCCGGTGCCGTAGTGGCGCTTGCCTGGCCTGGCTGGACTTGCCCTGGTCGGGCTGAAAAAAAAGCCGAAGGGAGCGAAGCCCGGGTGTTTCTTCATGAAGCCCCTTTTGAACGGGCTCTTACCTTCGCCCCACCAGAGGCTCCTCAACGGGGCGCCAGCAGACGGGCTTGCAGCTCCAGCCGGTTTTGCACGCCCAGCCGCGTGTAAATCTGGCGGCGGTGGTAGGTGGCGGTGTTGGCGCTGATCCCCATGCGTTCGGCAATCTGCGCTTCGGGCAAGCCCCGCGCCAGCCAGTAGGCCAGCTCGTGCTGGCGCTGCGGCAGGCTCAGCGCACGCAGTGCGGGCAGCAGGTGTGCCACGCGCGGCACCCGGTGGGTGATCTGAATGCCCACCGCCTGGCCTTCGCCCGCTGCGGCGGCCATCTGCGTGGCGCGCAGGCTGAACCAGCCGCTGGCGTTGTGCAGGTCCAGCTGGGGCAACGCCGCCGCAGGGCCATTGCGGCTGTCACCATGCCGCCCCGCAAAATGCAGGCGCTGCAGCAGAGCCTGCAGCGCGGGGGGCAGCTCAGAGCGGCGGTGCCAACTGGGACCAAAGGCCTGCGCCAGCAGCTGATTGGATTTTTGTGACGTCCACAGCAACCGTCCCTGGGGCGTGGTCACCAGCATAGCACTGTCGTGCACCACGCTGTCCTGCGTGTCCAGCTCCCCCGGTTGCAGAATCCGCGCGAGCCACGGCTCCAGCCGCCCCAGCATCGCCAGGTCCCGCACCCCAAAGCGCGACGACGCCATGCTGCGGTACAGCTTGATTGTGCCCAGGCCCTCGCCCTGCGGCGTGCGCAGCACGAGGCTCAGCAGGTCAAACACCTCCACGGGCCGCAGCGTCACGTTGTAGAAATCGCTGCGCAGCAGCTCGCTGATCGGCACCGCCAAAAGCTGCTCCAGCCCCTGCGCTCCGTGGTCAAAGCGCACTGCGTCGGCAAATTGGTGGGCGCTGCGGCGCATCACCTTGCGCTCGCTGGCCATCACCTGCGGGTCAAAGTAGGTGTGGATCGTGTCCCGCCCCATCGACGGCTCCAGATACGCATCCATCCCCCCATTGCCGCCCGGATAGAAATACGCGCCCGAATCAAAGCTGATGAGGTAGTGCAACTCGTGCAAAACGGGCTCGATGAGTTGAGGCCCGTTGAAATCAAGGCAAGCCATCTGCTGCAGGCGCGCAATGGCCCGCTGCTGAATGCGGGTGAGGGGCATGAAAGTGACTGAATAGTTTGCTGCAGCGCATCAATGCAATGCGTGTGCCACAACGTAGCACATCGAATGTGTCGTTGCCCAACCCCTAGGGGTGGGGCGCCGCGCAGGGGGGCTCCATAAACTTTGTCGCAGCCCAACCCCTTCTATCGAGGGCTTTCGTGCTCTCTTTTGAATAGCGCGCCTGAAAAGCCAGACCCCGCCGACCACACCATGAAGAAATACCTTGTACTCCTGGCTGCGGCCCTTCTCCAGGCCAGCGCCTGGGCTGCCACTTACACCTTCACAGGGCCCCTGTACACCACCGTGAACCCGTTCACGGCCCCTTGCGCCAAGCCCACCTGCGCCAACTTCACCACGGCCATGCGGCAAACGGGCAGCTTTACCACCGCCGCGCCCTTGGCTCCCAACTTGGACACCGTGCTCATCACAGGATTGATCCAGTCGTATTCTTTCAACGACGGGCTCACGCAGTTTGACAGCGGGGACACGGAGACTCAGCTGAGATATGCCTACGTCACCACCGATGCGGCGGGCAACATCGTTGACCAGAACATTGGGATTTCCCGTTGGCAAACCGCAAGCCATGCTACGAATGACCGGTTGGACTATCTCAGCGTCAACGCGGGCAGCTATTCCAACGCGTATTGCCAAGCCCAGAACGTTCCTGACGTGTGTTCACTGTTGAACACAGACGCCTCTAGCAGCTATGTGTCTGCAAGTATCGGCCTGGGTGGTTGGGTTACCTCCGCACCCGCCGCAGCCGCAACGTCGGTGCCCACGCTCAGCGAATGGGGCTTGCTGCTGATGGCCTGTCTGGTTGGTGGCGCAGGCTGGCGGCAGGTGCGGCGCCGTGCCACGTCGCGCTGGCCCGCGGCATGAGCGCGCAAACACGTCCAGCAGCGGTGGTAGCGCCCGCGCCGGACTCCGCTGGGGCGAGGCTGCTTGTGCTCTTTGCACACACATCGCACTGCGCAGTTGGTCTGGTTTGCTATCCAAGTGATAGCTTGATGCGATTTGCATACGGGCGTTCGCGCCTGCTTTTATTGAAATTTTCAGACAGACGCTTCATGAAAAAATACCTCGCACTCCTGGCTGCGGCCCTTCTCCAGACCGGAGCCTGGGCCGCCACCTACACCTTTGCCGGCCCCACCTACACCAGCCTGCAAGACTACTCAGCGCCTTGCGCTGTCGTCACCTGCGCCAACTTCAACGCGGCCATGCAGCAAACGGGCCACTTCACCACCAGCCAGCCGCTGCCACCCAACCAGAGCAGCCTGGACATTGCGCCCCTCATCACCTGGTACGACTTCAATGATGGTGTGACGAGTTACACCATGAACGGGCTCAACACCCGGCTGGCAACGGCCAAGGTATCCACCGACGCAGCGGGCCAGATTGTCGATACCGACATCGTTTTCCAGTGGTGGCAAACCGGCAGCCATGGTGTGGGCGACCGGTTGAGCTACATGTCGGTCAACTTTGCCAGCTACTTCAATCGGACCTGCACGTCTCTAGAAAGCCCCGACGTCTGCAATACCTTCGGTGACGACAGCGCCGCCAGCCACGGCTTTGCCCACTTTGCCGAAGGTAGTGACGGCTGGACGAGCGATGTCCCCGTGGTGGCGCCGGGCGGACCGCAGTCCGTGCCCGTTGACAACCCGTTTGCCCTGGCGCTGACCGCCGCCGGCTTGCTGGGCCTGGCATTGCACGCGCGGCAGAAGCTGCTCTTCAAAACATAGCTGCTTGTGCTTTTCTGATAAGTGCTGAAGGCGATTTTTGCATCCACCCGTCCACCCACCCAGTTCGCGTATTTGGCGATAGAGCACCATGAAAAAATATCTTGTACTCCTGGCTGCGGCCCTTCTTCAGGCGGGCGCCTGGGCTGCCACTTATACCTACACGGGCCCTGCCTACAACGCTTCAGAACTGCACAATTTCACGGCTTGCCCCCCGGGTACGGGCAATTGCGGGGCCTACACCACGGCAATGGCGGAGACTGGCTCGTTCACCACGGCCGTCCCTGTGGCCGCCGATCTCAATAGTGAAGACATCACGTCGCAAGTCACTTCGTTTTCCTTCTCTGACGGGCTGACTGTTTACGCCAGCGGTGACCCCCAGGTCACGCTCATGAGCGTGGTGGCCACCACCACAGGCGGCGTGCTTCAGTTCTCTGTGACGCTGCTGCGCTGGCAAACGCCTGCCCCCCATGCGAGTGGAGACCATCTCGACCGGATTTCGCTGAGCCAAGGCGGTCAGCACAACGCTGTGTGCAGTGATGTTGGGCTGAATCCGCAAGGGGATCAGTGCTATGCCTCTAGTGCGGGCGACGTGTTTTCCAGTTGGCGGAATGACGATTTGGTGAACGGCATTTGGGTAGCCTCCGGCCTTCCGCCCGTGGCCTCCACCGCAGTTCCCACGCTGGGCGAATGGGGCCTGTTGCTGCTGGCCTCTCTGATGGTCGGGGCGGGCTGGATGGCGGTGGGTCGGCGCCGTATGTGAGTGCGAATTCTGCCCAGCGGCCTGCAGGCATTCGCCATCAAGTCTGCTATCTAAAAAATAGCTGTTTGCGCTTGCCAGATAAGCGTTAGAAGTAGTTTTTTCATCAAACCACCCTCACTTCCACTTCGCGCACCTGGCGACCCATCCCCGTGAAAAAGTACCTCGTATTTCTGGCCGCAGCCCTGGTGCAGGCGGGCGCCTGGTCGGCCACTTACACCTACGCGGGTGTTCCGTACACAGCCGCAGCCATCACCAACTACAGCAGCTGCACGGCTGGAGCCTGTGGCAACTTCACGGCGGCGATGGCGCAATCGGGGTCGTTCACCACTGCGGCCCCGTTACCCGCTAATTTGAACAACGCCGACATCGCTTCGCTGATCACCAGCTTTTCATTCAGCGATGGGTTGACCCAGTACAACAGCGCTGACCCCGATACCACCTTGGTCGGCGCCCAGGCCTCCACCAATGCCAGCGGGGGTGTGTTGGCGATAGAGCTCAGCTTTCAACATTGGGCAGATAACAGCCCCCATGTGCTGGGCAGCCGCATGGACGTGATGATCCTGCGCCTTTTGGCGCGCAAGAATAGCCAGTGTCAAGGCGTCGTATTCCAGTCGCCCAGTGGTCGAGACGTGTGCCAACACGTGGATTTCGATGCGGCCAGCAGCCGGGTCACTCTTTCAGTGCCTGGCACCCCTGGGGCGTGGACTGTCACGGGCCTTGGCCCCGTGGCCGCCAAGGCCGTTCCCGCGCTGGGTGATTGGGCGGTGCTGTGCCTGGCGTGTGCACTGGCTGGCATGGGTTGGTGGGCCACCCAGCGCCGCCGGTTTATCCACCGTTCGGGCTGAGCCTGTAGAAGCCACGGCCAGTTTCGGTGAGTGCCGTTCCCACTGGAACTGTTCACTGAGCGCAGTCGAAGCGCCGCGCAAGGCGTCGATAAGCCTGTCCTGAGCCTGTCGAAGGGCTCCGCCAGAACGGCAGCTTCAAGTTCAAAGGTGTCGACTGAATAACGCACTGTCACGCGTTTGGGTGGTGGCACGGCGCTCCGCAGCCTGCGTTTGCTCACTTGCCTGCCCGGGATGCTTGCCGCAGGGAGTAGTTCTTTCGGATGATGTGCCCCGCAGCGCGGCCTAGTCCTTCTGCCGCGCCCCGGCTGGTCGAGTGAAGGATGTGCAAAGGCCGCCACAAACGCGACCATTCCTCTCATGAAAAAAGAGAGGAATCGCGCAATGGCCAACGCAACCCTGCCCCCGGGCGACAGCCCGCAGCGCACTCGCCAGGCTTGGTCGGTGCTGATCGTCAGCACCTTCGCCTTCACGGTCTGCTTCATGGTGTGGATGATGTTTGGCGTCATCGGCATCCCCATCAAGAAGATGCTGAACCTGAACTCCACGCAGTTCGGGCTGCTGATGTCCATGCCCGTGCTCACGGGCTCGCTGGTGCGGGTGCCCCTGGGCATCTGGACCGACAAGTTCGGTGGCCGCATCGTGATGGCGGCCGTCATGGCCACCACCGTGCCTGCCATCTGGCTCATGAGCTATGCCACGGAGTACTGGCACTTCCTGACGATCGGCCTGTTTGTGGGCTTGGCGGGGGGCTCGTTCTCAGTGGGTACGCCTTATGTGGCGCGCTGGTTCCCCAAGCATCGCCAGGGCACGGCCATGGGTGTGTATGGCGCGGGTAACTCGGGTGCAGCCGTGAACAAGTTCGTGGCGCCGGTGCTGCTGGTGGCCTTCGGCTGGACCATGGTTCCGCAGGTGTATGCGGCCATCATGCTGGGCACCCTGGTGTTGTTCTGGCTGTTCAGCTACAGCGATCCGGCCCACCTGGTGCCCAGCAACGTCAAGTTCACCGACCAGCTCAAGGCGCTCAAGGACCCCAAGGTCCTCAAGTACTGCCAGTACTACAGCATCGTGTTTGGCGGCTATGTGGCGCTGTCGCTGTGGATGGTGCAGTACTACGTGGGCGAGTTTGGCCTTGATATCCGCGTGGCGGCACTGCTGGCCGCGTGCTTCTCGCTGCCCGGTGGTGTGCTGCGCGCCATTGGAGGCATGCTGTCCGACAAGTACGGCGCCCACAGCGTGACCTGGTGGGTGATGTGGGTGAGCTGGATCTGCCTGTTCCTGCTGAGCTACCCCCAGACTGATTTCACCATCGTCACCGTCAACGGCCCCAAGACCTTCCACATCGGCCTGAACGTGTACCTGTTCACCGGTCTCATGTTTCTGCTGGGCATTTGCTGGGCCTTCGGCAAGGCCAGTGTCTTCAAGTACATCAGCGACGACTACCCCCACAACATCGGCGCTATCAGCGGCATCGTGGGTCTGGCTGGCGGCCTGGGCGGGTTCGTGCTGCCGATCCTGTTCGGTGCGCTGATGGACCTTACCGGCATCCGCTCCAGCGCTTTCATGCTGATGTACGGCGTGGTGTGGGTCTCGCTCATCTGGATGTACTTCACCGAAGTGCGCAACACCCGTCTCATGGGTTCGCAGGGCGCTGTTGCGCAACCAGCCACCCGTTGATCTTTCAAGGAAAACTCACCATGTCTGCCACCACCACCAGCGGGCGCCAGGGGCGTCTGCTCACCCTCTGGGCCCCGGAGGACAAATCGTTCTGGGAGCGCGAAGGCGAAGCCATCGCCAAGCTCAACCTGTGGATCTCGGTGCCCGCGCTGTTCCTGGCCTTTGCCATCTGGCAGGTCTGGAGCGTGGTCGCCGTGAGCCTGCCGGGCCTGGGCTTCAAGTATTCGACCAACCAGCTGTTCTGGCTGGCGGCGGCACCCGCGCTCTCGGGCGCCACGCTGCGCATCTTCTACTCGTTCATGGTGCCGCTGGTCGGTGGCCGCCGCTGGACGGCGATCTCCACCGCCTCGCTGCTGATCCCGGCCATCGGCATCGGCTTTGCGGTGCAGGACAACACCACGGCCTACCCCACCATGCTCATCCTCGCGCTGCTGTGTGGCCTGGGCGGCGGCAACTTCAGCTCCAGCATGGCCAACATCAGCTTCTTCTTTCCGAAGGAGCGCAAGGGCTCCGCGCTGGGTGTGAATGCGGGCCTCGGTAACCTGGGCGTGTCGGTAGTGCAGTTCCTCAGCCCTCTGGTCGTTACGGCCGGTATCTTTGGGGTCTTTGGTGGCGATGCCCAGACCATTGTGAAGAACGGCCAGACCGCGCAGGTGTGGACGCAGAACGCCGCCTTCATCTGGGTGCCATGGATTGCGCTGACGGCGCTGGCCGCCTGGTTCGGCATGAACGACATTGCCGATGCGCGTGCCTCGTTCGCTGCGCAGGCCGCCATCTTCAAGCGCAAGCACAACTGGCTGATGTGTGTGCTGTACCTCGGCACCTTCGGGTCGTTCATCGGCTATGCCGCAGGCTTTCCGCTGCTCATCAAGAGCCAGTTTCCTAACATCAACCCCCTGGCCTACGCATGGCTGGGGCCGCTGGTTGGCGCGGTGGTCCGGCCGTTTGGCGGGTGGCTGGCCGACAAGCTCGGCGGCGCGCGCGTCACGCTGTGGAACTTCATCGTCATGGCGATTGCCGTGGTGGGCGTCACGGTGTTCCTGCCATCCGCAGGCAATGAAGGTCAGTTTGCAGGCTTCTTCGTGTGCTTCCTGGTGCTGTTCCTCACCACCGGCATCGGCAATGGCTCCACCTTCCGCATGATCCCCGTGATCTTCCTGACCGAAGCCATGCGCGGTGTGGACCCCCGCAACACTGCAGCCGTGGCCCAGGCCAACAAGGAAGGCAACACCCTGGGCGCCGCCACGCTGGGCTTCACGGCCGCCATGGCGGCCTACGGCGGGTTCTTCATTCCCAAGAGCTATGGCAGCTCCATTGCGCTGACCGGCAGCCCCCATGCCGCGCTGTGGACGTTCTTCGCCTTCTACCTCGTTTGCATCGTGATCACCTGGTGGCACTACGCGCGCAAGAACGCCGCCATGCCTTGCTGATGACCCCTGAACAGAACAGAACAAGGAGCCCCCGATGAGCCATTTCCTCGACCGCCTTTCGTACTTCTCGCAGCCCCGCGAGACCTTTGCCCAGGGCCATGGCGAAACCAATGGTGAAGATCGCACCTGGGAAGACGCCTACCGTGACCGCTGGGCACACGACAAGATCGTGCGCAGCACCCACGGCGTGAACTGCACGGGCTCCTGCTCGTGGAAGATCTACGTCAAAGGCGGCATCGTCACCTGGGAAACCCAGCAGACCGACTACCCCCGCACCCGGCCCGACCTGCCCAACCACGAACCCCGTGGCTGTGCACGCGGCGCCAGCTACAGCTGGTACCTGTACAGCGCCAACCGCGTGAAGTACCCCATGGTGCGCGGCCGCCTGCTCAAGCACTGGCGCGCCGCCATCGCCCTGGCCAAGAGCCCGGTGGACGCCTGGGCCAGCATCGTCGAGAACGATGCCTCCAAGCGCGAATGGCAAAAGCAGCGCGGCCTGGGCGGCTTTGTGCGCAGCACCTGGGACGAAGTCAACCAGATGATCGCTGCGGCCAACGTGTACACCATCAAGAAGCACGGCCCGGACCGCATCATCGGCTTCTCGCCCATCCCGGCGATGTCGATGATTTCGTACGCTGCGGGTTCGCGCTACCTAAGCCTCATCGGCGGCGTGTGCATGAGTTTTTACGACTGGTACTGCGACCTGCCCCCCAGCAGCCCGCAGACCTGGGGCGAGCAGACCGACGTGCCCGAGTCGGCCGACTGGTACAACAGCTCGTACATTATTGCCTGGGGCTCCAATGTGCCCCAGACGCGCACGCCGGATGCGCACTTCCTGACCGAGGTGCGCTACAAGGGCACCAAGGTGGTGTCCATCACGCCCGACTACTCCGAAGTCGCCAAGCTGGGCGATCTGTGGATGCATCCCAAGCAGGGCACCGACGCTGCCGTGGCCATGGCCATGGGCCATGTGATCCTGAAGGAGTTCTACTTCAAGGACGGCGGCAAGGGCCGTTCGGCGTACTTCGACGACTATGCGCGCCGCTACACCGACCTGCCGCTCCTGGTGGTGCTGAAGGAAAAGACGCTGCCCGATGGCCGCACGGTGATGGTGCCCGACCGCTATGTGCGCGCCAGCGACTTTCCGAACAAGCTCGACCAGTCCAACAACCCCGACTGGAAGACCGTGGGCTACGACGAACTGGGCCAGGTCACGCTGCCCAATGGTTCCATCGGCTTCCGCTGGGGGGCCGACGGACGTGCCGACCAGGGCCTGTGGAACCTGGAGAACAAGGACGCACGCACCGCCAACACCTTCAAGCTCAAGCTTTCGGTGATCGAGGACGGCGCGCAGGCCCATGAAGTAGCTGATGTGGCCTTCCCGTACTTTGGCGGCGTGGCAACGCCCAACTTCACGGCCAACGAACAAGGCGGCGACGTGATGGTGCGCCGCGTGCCGGTGTCCCACCTGGAGCTGGCCGGGCACGAAGCCCAGGGCCGGGTGATGGTGGCCACCGTGTTCGACCTGCTGGCTGGCAACTACGGCATTGACCGGGGTCTGCCCGGCGAAGAGCAGGGCGTCACCTACGACAGCGACCGCCCCTACACGCCCGCCTGGCAGGAAAAGATCACCGGTGTGCCGCGCGATCAGATCATCACCGTGGCCCGCCAGTTTGCCGACAACGCGCACAAGACCCACGGGAAGTCCATGGTCATCATCGGTGCGGCCATGAACCACTGGTACCACAGTGACATGAACTACCGCGGCATCATCAACATGCTGATGTTGTGTGGCTGTATCGGTCAGAGCGGTGGTGGTTGGGCGCACTATGTGGGCCAGGAAAAGCTGCGCCCACAGACCGGCTGGACGGCGCTAGCCTTTGCGTTGGACTGGATCCGCCCACCGCGCCAGATGAACAGCACCAGCTTCTTCTACGCCCACACCGACCAGTGGCGCTACGAGAAGCTGGGCATGGAGGAGGTCCTCTCGCCGCTGGCCGACAAGAAGGCTTATCACGGCGCGCAGATCGACTACAACGTGCGCGCCGAGCGCATGGGCTGGCTGCCATCCGCCCCCCAGCTCAAGACCAGCCCGCTGCAGGTGGCCAAGGACGCCGCAGCCCGGGGCATGGACGCCAAGGACTACGTGGTCCAGTCACTGAAAGACGGCAGCCTGCAGATGAGCTGCGAAGACCCGGACCACCCCGCCAACTGGCCGCGCAACATGTTCGTGTGGCGCTCCAACATTTTGGGCTCGTCGGGCAAGGGGCATGAATACTTCCTCAAGCACCTGCTGGGCACCACCCACGGCGTGCAGGGCAAGGATCTGGGCAAGGATGAAGCCAAGCCCGAGGAAGTGCAGTGGCACACCAACGCGCCCGAAGGCAAGCTGGACCTGCTGGTCACGCTCGACTTCCGCATGAGCACGACCTGCCTGTACTCCGACATCGTCTTGCCCACGGCCACTTGGTACGAGAAGAACGACCTCAACACCAGCGACATGCACCCCTTCATCCATCCGCTGTCCACAGCGGTGGACCCTGCCTGGCAGGCCAAGAGCGACTGGGAGATCTACAAGGGTTTCGCCAAGGCCGTGAGCGAGGTCAGCGTGGGCCATCTGGGCGTCGAAAAGGACGTGGTGCTCACGCCCATCATGCACGACACGGCCGGCGAAATGGCACAGCCCTATGGTGTGCGCGACTGGAAGCGGGGCGAGTGCGAACTCATCCCCGGCAAGACAGCGCCGCAGGTCACGGTGGTTGAGCGCGACTACCCCAACCTCTACAAACGCTTTACAGCGCTGGGCCCGCTGATGGAGAAGGTGGGCAACGGCGGCAAGGGCATTGGCTGGAACACGCAGACCGAGGTGGGCCAGCTGGGTGACCTGAACGGCCGCGTGAAGGAAGAGGGTGTGACACAGGGCATGCCCCGCATCGTGACCGACATCGACGCCACCGAAGTGGTGATGATGTTGGCCCCCGAAACCAACGGCCACGTGGCCTGCAAAGCCTGGGAGGCCCTGGGCAAGCAGACCGGGCGCGACCACGTGCACCTGGCGCTGCACCGCGAGGACGAGAAGATCCGCTTCCGCGACATCCAGGCGCAGCCGCGCAAGATCATCAGCTCGCCCACCTGGTCGGGCCTGGAAAGCGAGAAGGTCAGCTACAACGCGGGCTACACCAACGTGCACGAGTACATCCCATGGCGCACGCTCACGGGCCGCCAGCAGTTCTACCAGGACCACCCGTGGATGCGTGACTTCGGCGAAGGCTTTGTGAGCTACCGCCCACCGGTGCACCTCAAGACGCTGGAAGAAGTCGAGGGCAAGAAGCCCAACGGCAACCGCGAGATCGCGCTGAACTTCATCACGCCGCACCAAAAGTGGGGCATCCACAGCACGTACAGCGACAACCTGATGATGCTCACGCTCAACCGGGGTGGCTCCGTGGTGTGGCTGAGCGAAGACGACGCCAAGGTTGCGGGCATCGTGGACAACGACTGGGTCGAACTTTTCAACGCCAACGGCGCCATTGCGGCCCGCGCGGTGGTGAGCCAGCGCGTGAACCCCGGCATGGTGATGATGTACCACTCGCAAGAGAAGATCATCAACACCCCTGGCTCCGAGATCACCGGCACCCGTGGCGGTATCCACAACTCGGTCACGCGCATCGTGCTCAAACCCACCCACATGATTGGCGGCTACGCACAGTACAGCTACGGCTTCAACTATTACGGAACCATCGGCACCAACCGCGACGAGTTCGTGCTGGTGCGCAAGATGGACCGTGTGGACTGGCTCGACGATGAGCCTGTGTCCAGCACCGCAGCCCACGCCTGAAGCCAAGGAGAAACACGATGAAAATTCGCGCACAAATCGGCATGGTGCTGAACCTGGACAAGTGCATTGGTTGCCACACCTGTTCCGTCACCTGCAAGAACGTTTGGACCAGCCGCCCCGGCGTGGAATACGCCTGGTTCAACAACGTCGAGACCAAGCCCGGCATCGGCTACCCCAAGGAATGGGAAAACCAGGACAAGTGGAATGGCGGCTGGGTGCGCAGCCCCGACGGCTCCATCGCGCCCCGCCAGGGCGGCAAGTGGAAGCTGCTCATGCGCATCTTCGCCAACCCCAACCTGCCCCAGATCGACGACTACTACGAGCCCTTCACGTTCGACTACGACCACCTGCAGTCCGCGCCTGAAACCAAGGCCGCACCCACGGCACGCCCGCGCAGCCTGATCACCGGCAAGCGCATGGAGAAGATCGAGTGGGGCCCGAACTGGGAAGAAATCCTGGGCGGCGAGTTCAGCAAGCGCAGCAAGGACAAGAACTTCGACGATGTGCAAAAGGACATCTACGGCCAGTTCGAAAACACCTTCATGATGTACCTGCCCCGCCTGTGCGAGCACTGCCTGAACCCGGCGTGTGTGGCATCGTGCCCCAGCGGCTCGATCTACAAGCGCGAGGAAGACGGCATCGTGCTGATCGACCAGGACAAGTGCCGTGGCTGGCGCATGTGCGTCTCAGGCTGCCCCTACAAGAAGATTTACTACAACTGGCAATCGGGCAAGGCCGAGAAGTGCATCTTCTGCTATCCCCGCATCGAAGCGGGCCAGCCGACCGTGTGCTCGGAAACCTGCGTGGGCCGCATCCGCTACCTGGGTGTGCTGCTGTATGACGCAGACCGCATCCAGGAAGCCGCCAGCGTGGAGCGCGACCGCGACCTGTACCAGGCCCAGCTCGACATCTTCCTGAACCCGAACGACCCCGATGTCATCAAGCAGGCCCGCATCGACGGCATCCCGGACAGCTGGATGGACGCCGCCCGCAACAGCCCCGTCTACAAGATGGCAGTGGACTGGAAGGTGGCCCTGCCGCTGCACCCCGAGTACCGCACGCTGCCCATGGTCTGGTATGTACCGCCCCTGTCGCCCATCACGGCCGCTGCCAATGCCGGCCACGTGGGCGTGAATGGCGAGATCCCCGACGTGTCGCAGCTGCGCATCCCCGTACAGTACCTGGCCAACCTGCTCACCGCCGGTGACACCGGGCCCGTGGTGCGGGCGCTGGAGCGCATGCTGGCCATGCGCACCTACCAGCGCGACAAGCATGTGGAGCAGCGCCAGAACCTGTCGGTGCTCAAGCAGGCCGGCCTGTCGATGGCGGAGGTGGAGGAGATGTACCACGTGATGGCGATTGCCAATTACGAGGACCGCTTCGTCATCCCATCGGCCCACCGCGAGTACGCAGAAAACGCGTTCGACATCCGGGGCGGCTGCGGCTTCTCGTTTGGCAACGGTTGCTCCGACGGCGCCACCGAGACCAGTATGTTCGGTGGCAAGAAGCCGCGGACCATTCCCATCAAAGCGACTGTTTGAGCGACACGGAAGGAATCACCATGTTCAAGAAGAACCCGACCTCCGTGCGCCTGACCCTGCGCGCCCTGGGCTACCTGCTGAGCTACCCCGATGCTCAGCTGCGCAGCGTGATGCCGCAGCTCATCGACGCTCTGCAGGCCGAGCAAGCCCTGACGGCCGAGCGCATGGAGGAGTTGAAGGCGGTGTGCGAGCACCTGGCTGCACTCGACCCGCTGGAAGCCGAAGCCCGCTACGTGGACAACTTTGATCGAGGTCGCCAGACCTCGCTGCACCTGTTCGAGCATGTGCACGGCGATTCGCGTGACCGGGGCCCGGCGCTCATCGACCTGTTGCAGACCTACGAGAAGGCAGGCCTGCAGTTCCAGGCAGAGGAGCTGCCCGACCACCTGCCGGTGGTGCTGGAGTTCGCCTCTACCCAGCCGCCCGAAGTGGCCAGGGAGTTTCTGGGCGAAATGGCCCACATCCTCAATGCGCTGTTCAGCGCCCTCGTTGCGCGCAACAGCCCCTACGCCAGTGTGATTGCCGCCGTGCTCGAAGTCTCGGGCCAGCGTGTGCAGTCGGTGGCGCTCACGCCCGAGCCGCCCATGGACGAGGTCTGGGCCGAGCCCGAAGCGTTTGGCGGTTGCAGCACCCAGGGCCAGTCCAAGCCCGACCAGCCGCAGCCCCTGCATTTTGTTCGTACCCCCCGCGCCGAGCGGGCACCCGAAGGAGTCTCAGCATGACCACCTGGCTTGACACCCTGCTGTTTGGCATCTATCCCTACATTTGCCTGGCCGTGTTCTTCATCGGCAGTTGGGCGCGGTTTGACCGTGACCAGTACACCTGGAAGAGTGACTCGTCGCAGCTGCTGCGCACTGGAAGCCTGCGCTGGGGCAGCAACCTGTTCCACATCGGTGTGCTGTTCCTGTTCTTCGGCCACACGGTGGGCATGCTCACGCCGCACTTTGTGTACGAGCACTTCATGAGTGCGGGCGCCAAGCAGCTCATGGCCATGGTCTCCGGCGGGATTGCGGGAACGCTGGGATTCATCGGCCTGTCCATCCTGCTGCACCGCCGCCTGTCGGACCCTCGCATCCGCGCCACGTCCAAGACCAGCGACATCCTGATCCTGGTGCTGCTGTGGCTGCAACTGGCACTGGGCCTGGCCACCATTCCGCTGTCGGCGCAGCATCTAGATGGCTCCATGATGATGAAGCTGGCCGAGTGGGGGCAACGGGTGGTGACCTTCCGCAGTGGCGGGGTGGAGCTGCTGGCCGAGGCGGGCTGGATTTTCAAGGCCCACATGTTCCTGGGCATGAGCATCTTCCTGGTCTTCCCCTTCACCCGCCTGGTGCATGTGTGGAGTGGCTTTGGCACGCTGGCCTATGTGCTGCGCCCCTACCAGGTGGTGCGTGCGCGCCGCTTGAACCTGCCCCCAGGCCACATGCAGTCGCAAGACCGCCGCGCCTGAAATCCACCGACTATCAAGGAGCACACCATGAGCGGATGTGGAACCGGGAGCTGCGGATGCGGCTCCACTGACAGCGGCGTGGCGGCAGCACCTGCCAGCACGCTGACCCCGACGCAGGCTGCGGCCTACGAGGCCCTGGTGGCAACGATGGACGATGTGCCCCTGCAAGCCACCCTGGCACCACAAGCCGGCACCGTGGGGGGCAGAGGCTCGGTGGCGGCCGAGGTGGCACGTGTCAATGGCGTGGCCCTCAACGCCCCGCACGAGTCGCTGGACGAAGAGGCCCTGCGCCAGCGTGCGTGCACCGAGTTGCTGCGCCAGGCGGCGCAACAAGTGGGTCTGCTGCCCGCGAGCGATGTGCCGGGTGCTCTGGGCGCCATCAGCGTCGAGGCCTCCGATGCCATTGAGCAGTTGCTGGAGCGCGAGCTGGACCTCCCCGATCCTTCAGAGGAAGCCTGCCGCCGCTACCACGACGCCCACCCTGCGGCCCATGCCCAGGGGGAGCGTGCGCAACTGCGCCATGTGCTGTTTGCGGTGACACCGGGCGTGGATGTGAAGCAGCTGCGCCTGCGGGCCGAGGCCTTGCTGATCGAGCTGCGCTGCGCGGACGATGGCGGTGCACAGTTCGCCAAGGCCGCCGCCCAGTGGTCCAACTGCCCCAGTGGCCAGCAGGGCGGTGACCTGGGCTGGCTGACCCGCGCCGACTGCGCCCCCGAGTTCGCGCGCGAGGTGTTTGGCGGTGCTGAGATCGGCGTGCTGGCACGCCTGGTGCACAGCCGCTTTGGTCTGCACGTGGTGGAGGTGGTGGCCCGTGACCCGGGGCAACAGCCCTCGTTCGAAGAGGTACGCCAAGCCATTGCGCTCACCCTGCGCCAGCAGGCCTGGGTGAATGCGTTGCGCCAATATTTGCAGCTGCTGGCGGGCGCCGCCGTGGTCGAAGGGGTGGCGCTGGACGCGGCCGACACACCGCTCGTACAGTAGTTGCTCCACACACCACCGTTATCTGATTGCCTGCCCATGCCCGACGAGTTGCTGGACCGCTTGCGCCGCTTCCATGACGACGCTTTCCCCCAGTACCGCCAGCAGTTCCAGGCGCTGGTGGACGAAGGGCAGCATCCCACCACCTTGTTCATCGGATGTTCCGACTCCCGCCTGGTGCCCTATCTGCTGACTGGTGCGGGGCCGGGCGAGCTGTTTCTGGTGCGCAATGTGGGGGCGTTCATCCCGCCGTACGACGGGTCGCATGGCCACCATGGCACCACGGCGGCCATCGAGTTCGCGGTGCTCAACCTGCAGGTGCGCCGCATCGTGGTGTGCGGCCACAGTCACTGTGGGGCCATCAAGGCGATGTATGGTGAGGTGTCGCCCGAGGCCCCCAACCTCAACCGCTGGCTGGACCTGGGGCGCGAGGCACTGTTGCCCATGCAGCCGGGTCCCGAGGTATTGCGCCGCACCGAGCAGCGCGCGGTGGTGCTGCAGCTGGAGCGCCTCATGGAGTACCCCATGGTGCGCAGCCGGGTGCAGTCGGGCCAGATCAGCCTGCACGGTTGGCACTATGTGATCGAGGACGGCGAAGTGCATGTGTTCGATGTCCAGACCGGTGGATTTGTGCCCGCTTCGCAGTCGGACCACAGCGGCACCGGCCCCTACCAGCCCTACGTGGAGCATGATGGGCAGGTGCTGGTGGACGAGTGAGCGGCCACTGACTTGCCATGGCGCTGCATTCGGAGTGGAATGAGCGCTCCTTGACGGAACGCAACCCCGTTTCAGCCTGAAACCCAAATCATCGGCCCCCATGAAACGCGAACCCCAGCCCCCACTCAACCCCACCTCGTCTCTGCAGCCCATCAGCCTGGATGTGCTGCGGGAGAAATACCTCAAACCCGGCGAAACCACGGCCGAAGAGCTGTACCAGCGCGTGGCACGGGCCCTGGCCTCGGTCGAAAAACCCGAGTTGCGCGAAAAGTACGAGGCCCTGTTCCTCGCCAACCTGAAGGCGGGCGCCATCGGCGCAGGCCGCATCATGAGCGCAGCAGGCACCGACATCCAGGCCACCCTCATCAACTGCTTTGTGCAGCCCGTGGGTGACTGCATCCAGGGCGTGGATGACGAAGGCTTTCCGGGCATCTACGAAGCGTTGCGCGAGGCGGCCGAGACAATGCGCCGTGGCGGGGGCGTGGGCTACGATTTCTCCCGCATCCGTCCCAAGGGCGCACAGGTGAAGGCCACCGCCTCCATGGCATCGGGGCCGTGCAGTTACATGAACGTGTTCGACCAGTCCTGCTCCACCGTGGAGAGCGCTGGCGCACGCCGGGGCGCGCAGATGGGCGTGCTGCGCATCGACCACCCGGATGTGCACGAGTTCATCACCGCCAAGCGCACGCCAGGCCGCTGGAACAATTTCAATGTGTCGGTGGGTGTGTCGGACGAGTTCATCCAGGCCGTGCAGAACAACGCACCGTGGGAGCTGGTGCACAAGGCCCGCCCCGGCACCGCACTACTGGCCCAGGGCGCTCGCCAGCGCGCCGATGGCCTGTGGGTCTACGCCACCGTGGCCGCGCGCGAGCTGTGGGACACGATTATGAAGTCGGCCTACGACTTTGCCGAGCCTGGCATCCTGTTCCTGGGGCGCATCAACGAAGACAACAACCTGCATTACTGCGAAGACATTGCGGCGACCAACCCTTGCGGAGAGCAGCCGCTGCCGTCCTATGGCTGCTGTGACCTGGGCCCCATCATCCTCACCCGCTTTGTGCGGCACCCCTTTGGCTTTGGGGGCGTGGCCGCGTTTGACTTTGACGCATTCACCCAAGCCGTGGCACTGCAGGTGCGCGCACTCGACAACGTGCTCGATGTGACCTACTGGCCGCTGCCGCAGCAGCGCGACGAGGCCATGGCCAAGCGCCGCATTGGCGTGGGCTTTACCGGCATGGGCAACACGCTGGCCATGCTGTGCCTGCGCTACGACTTGCCCGAGGGCCGCACGATGGCGGCACGCATTGCCGAGTGCATGCGCGACGCCGCGTACGCCGCGTCGGTGGATCTGGCGCGCGAGAAAGGTGCGTTTCCAAAGTTCGATGCGCGGGGCTACCTGGCGGAAGGCACGTTTGCGAGCCGGCTGCCCGAATCGCTCAAGACCGCGATCCACCAGCACGGCATCCGCAACAGCCACCTGTTGTCCATCGCGCCCACGGGCACCGTGAGCCTGGCCTTTGCCGACAATGCCTCCAATGGCATCGAGCCGCCGTTCTCGTGGATGTACAAGCGCAAGAAGCGCGAGTCCGACGGCAGCACCACCGAATACGCGGTGGAAGACCATGCCTGGCGCCTGTACCGGGAGCTGGGCGGGGATGTGGAGGCGTTGCCGGACTACTTCGTCTCGGCCCTGGCCATGCCGGCCGAAGGCCACATCGCCATGATGGAAGCCGTGCAGCCTTTTGTGGACACGGCCATCTCCAAGACCGTCAACATTCCCGCGGACTACCCCTACGAAGGGTTCAAGGACCTGTACCTGCAGGCCTGGCGCGCCAAGCTCAAGGGCCTGGCCACCTACCGGCCCAACAGCATTCTGGGTTCGGTGCTCGAAACCCATGCGGAACCTGCGCCCGCACCCGCAGCGGCGCCTGTGGTGCCACCCGCACCCCCGGTGGACCCCATGCGCACCGTGATCGAAAGCCGTCCGCAAGGGGGCCTTTCAGCGGTGGCTGAGAAGCTTGAATACTGGACGCAGGAAGGCCACAAGACCCTGTACCTCATCGTGTCCTTCCTGCCCGTGCCCACGGGCGTGGGCACCGGTACGGTGGACCGCGCCATCGAGTTCTTCATGCCGGTGGGCCAGAGCGGCGAGTCGCAGCAGTGGATCACGTCCAGCATGCGCATGCTGTCGCTCGCAGCGCGCGGCGGTTTTCTGGAGCGGGCGCTGTCTGACATGCGCAAAGTCGCCTGGGACCGCGGCCCGGTGCGCCTGGGCACCCACCGCAAGGACGACGGCACGCTGGTGCCCATGTGGCACGACTCCGAGGTGGCGGCCATGGCCTATGCCATCCAGAACATCCTGGCGCGCCGCGTGGCCGACCCGGTGCAGCAGCAACTGCCGCTGGACGAGCCCGCCCCGCTGCCCGTGGCCGTGCCCCAGGCCATGGCGGGCAAGAAGTGCAGCGAATGTGGCGCCCATGCGGTCATCCGCAAGGACGGCTGCGACTACTGCACGCAGTGTGGGCACCTGGGGAGCTGTGGATGAACGGTCGGGCTCGGCATCGGCCTTCCCGGCAGACACGGTAAGCATTGGAAGGATTCCCCATGTCTGTCATTCCCTGGCCGTTGAACCCTTCGTCTCGCGCGCAGCCTGCTGCGGCGCGGGCCAGTGCGCCTGACGATGTGGCCGGGCTGGCGGCGGCGTTGATCCAGTCACGCCAGACCATTCTGCCCAAGCGGCTGGGCGGGCCAGGCCCCAATGCGGCCGAGCTGGCGCAGATCCTCCAGGCCGCAGCCCACGCGCCAGACCATGGCCAGCTGCTGCCCTGGCGCTTCATCCTGGTGCCGCAGGCCGCGCGTCCGCCGCTGGCCGATGTGTTTGCGCAGGCCCTGCTGGAGCGCGACCCTGCCGCCACCCCCGAGCAGGCCGAGCAGGCACGCGAGAAGGCGTACCGCTCCCCGGTGTTGCTGTTGGCAGTGGTGGATGCCGAGCGGGGCGACGCCGAGATTGATCTGGCCGAGCGCACCGTCTCTGCCGGCTGTGCCGTGCAGAACATGCTGCTGATGGCCACCGCGCAAGGCTACGGTTCGGCACTGACCAGCGGCAAGGCGCTGAAGGCGCCGAGCCTGCGGGCCTTGTTTCAGCTGGCGGCCTCCGAGCAGGCCTTGTGTTTCATCAGCATCGGCACCGTGTTGTCGCGCAAGGCGGTGCGCGCACGCCCTGCGGCAGGCGCCTATGTGAGCACACTGGATGCCAAGCGGGGCGTGGTGCCTGGATTTTGAAGCGCGCTGGTGGCCCCCACCTTTCATTGATTGCGAGACCTTTTCATGGATATTTCCAGTTTTGACGACTTGCTGCAGGCCGCATGCATGCAACCCGAGCCGCAGCGCCTGCTGTTCGTCTTCGCGGCGGTGGAGCTGCCCGACGACGCCACCCCGGCGCAGCGCGCGCGCTTCGAGGCCGGGCAGGGCGGTGCCCTGGTGCCGCTGATGTGTGTGGACAAGACGCCGCAGGAACTGGCATCGTTCGACGCACTGGTGGCCGAGGCCCGCCAGTTCACCGCCCCGGGCCACGACTGGGCCATCGTGTTTGCGGCGGCGATGTCCGGCACGCTGAACCAGGCGCCCAGCAGCGCCGATGCCGAGGCGCCCTTGCAGCGCATGGTGGATGCGATCAAGGGTGGGGCGCATGGGGCGTTCATTCCGTTTGACCGCCAGGGCCACCCTGTGCGGTTTGGCTGAGGCCTGCCATGGCACAGGCGTCCGTACCTGCGTCCGCATCCGCATCTGCACCCGCATCTGCTGCCGCGCCAAGGCATCTGCCCGGCTTCAGCGCACCGGCCGTGGGCTTTGAGCAGCCGTTTGCCATGCTGGAGGCCTGCCACGAGCGCGTGCAACGCACGCTGGGTTTGCTGGGCCGCTTGCGTGAGCATGTGCGAAAGCAGGGCGTTGACAACGATGCCCGCCAGGCCGCGCGGGATGTGCTGCGTTATTTCGACATCGCAGCACCGCTGCACCACCAGGACGAAGAACTGCATGTGTTCCCCCTGCTGCTCGCCCAGGCCACGCCCGAGGTCCGGGCGCTGGTCACGCGCCTGCAGCACGACCACGTGGCCATGACCACCGACTGGGCAGCGGCCCGGGCCGGGCTGCAAGCGTTGCTGGATGAAAGCGCCACCGGCTTCACGCCCCAGGACGAGGCCGCGCTGGACCGTTTTGCCATGCGGTACGACGCCCACATCGCCGCCGAAGAAGGTGTGGCCTACCCTGCTGCTGCCGCTTTGCTGCCGCCCGCGTCCCTTGCGGCGATGGGGCAGGAGATGGCTGCGCGGCGGGGTGCGGTCTGATTGCTATTAAAAATATAGCTGCAAGCACATATTCGACTGGCGCAAGACGCCGCTAGGGCTGAAATTTGGCGCCTGCTGCCCCCAGGGACTGCTTGGCGCCCGGTGCCAAGCGGCCGTTGCCCGGTGGCGATGCCAGCCGTTCCGTCTGGGCAGCGCCTTGGCGGCTGCAGGGGCGGTGGCTCGCGCGATACTGCGGGGTTGCGCGCGCGACCCGCCGCGCTTGTTTGCTTGCCTGCCTGCCGTTTCCCGTATGCGCCCCCTCTTTATTGTTCGCACCCTGGCCACCCTGGCCTTGGCGTGGGCCGCTGCCGCCGCCTGTGTGGCCCTGCAGACCCCGCTGCCCTGGATGATCGGCCCACTGCTGGCCACTTCTGTCGTGTCGATGGCCGGCGGCCCCACCGAAAGCTGGGGCCCGCTGCGCAACGCCGGGCAATGGACGATTGGCGCCGCGCTAGGCCTGTATTTCACGCCCCAGGTGGTCGCGCTGATCGGCGGCCTGTGGTGGGCCATCGTGCTGGGCATTGCGTGGGCGCTGTTCCTGGGCTGGCTGTTTGGTGCGTGGCTTTACCGCGTGCATGCGCCCCGCATGCACGGTGTTCCTGCGCCGATGCTGCGCGCCACCAGCTACTTTGCCGGCGCGATTGGGGCGGCGTCCGAGATGACCTTGTTGTCCGAGCGCGAAAACGCACGCACTGACCTGGTGGCTGCCAGCCACAGCCTGCGGCTGCTGATCGTTACGGTGACCATTCCGTTCGCGCTGCAGTTCAGCGGCCTGCACGGCCTCGATATCCTGCCGCCCACGCTGCGGGTGGTGAACTGGCCGGGGCTGGCGCTGATGGCGCTGCTGACCGGTGCAGGGGCGTTGCTGATGGACCGGCTGGGCCGCGCCAACCCCTGGTTCATGGGGGCGATGCTGGTGTCCATGGGCCTGACCATGGCGGGCCAGAGCCTGTCGGCGGTGCCCCAGGGCATGGTCAACGCAGCGCAGCTCGTGATCGGGGTGAGCCTGGGCGTGCGGTTTCGCGCGGAGTTCTTGCACACCGCGCCGCGCTGGCTGGCGTCGGTGGCGCTGGGCACGGTGGCGCTGATGGGCGTGTGCGCACTGTTTGCCGGTGCCCTGGCCTGCGCGACGGGGCTGCCCTGGGTCACCTTGCTGCTGGGCACTTCGCCCGGCGGCATCACCGAGATGGCCATCACGGCCAAGGTGCTGCAGCTGGGGGTGCCCGTGGTGACGGCGTTCCAGGTGTGCCGGCTGATTGCGGTGCTGATGCTGGTGGACCCGCTGTACCGAAAAATTTACCCGCCTCCCGGGACCTGATGCCTCGCAGCGGCCGATTGTGGTGGGTGGGGCCACGGCCTCCCGCACAATCAGGGTCCATGGCGATGCGTTCGCCCATACAACCATCTTGCGCGCGGCCCTGGACGGCTGCATATCCTGACCATGAGCATCAAGTACAACTTGGGCGGCCGCCCTCCACAGAGTCTTCAGACCCAGCAATCGGCATTGTTCGAACAGGCTCTGCGCTTGCACCAGCAGGGGCAGTTGGCACAAGCCAATCAAATTTACAACGCTATCCTGCAGGCCAATTCGCGCCATTTTGGCGCCTTGCACATGCTCGGCGTTCTGGCGTACCAGACGGGGCACCACCAGGCTGCATGTGACTTGATGGCGCAAGCGATTGCACAGCAGCCAAAGGACCCCGCGCCCCATGTCAATCGCGGGCTTGCTTTGGGTGCATTGGGACTGCGCGAGGAGGCGCTGGCGCATTTTGATCGTGCCATTGCCCTGCGCGCTGATTTCGCCGAGGCCCATGTCAACCGCGGAAAGACACTGGTGGAGTTGGGGCGGGTTCCAGAGGCCCTCCAGAGTTACGATCTGGCCATCGCAACCCAACCCCGGATGGCAGCCGCCCACAACAACAAGGGAACCGCGCTTCGGACGTTGGAGCGGTTGGATGAGGCCTTGGAGTGCTACCAGCGGGCGTGTGCGCTGGATGGCAACTATGTTGATGCGCTGCTGAACATGGCAACGCTGCACGCGGCACTTGGCCAGGCAGATGAGGCGCTGGCTGGCTTCGACCAGTTGCTCGCGCTGCAACCTCAACACGCCCAAGCCCACAACGGCAAGGGCGCGATCCTGGCGCAGAAGGAGCAGTGGGCGTTGGCGGTACCGCACTTCCAGGCCGCCATTCAGTCGGACGAGAAGCTGGTGTCAGCACACAAGAATCTGGGGCAGGCATTGCATGCGCTGGCCCAGTATGCCCAGGCCGTGCCTGTATTGCGAAAGGCTGCAGAGCTGCAACCCGATGACCTGGACATCCTTGCCTTGCTGGCCGTCGCGCAGACCGATGCAGGGCAGTTTGCCGACGCGCTTGGCACATACGACTTGGCCATCTGGATGGCCCCGGACAGGCCTGGCTTGTACTTCAACCGCGCGGGTCTCCACGTACGATTTAACAGACATGCGCAGGCGCTGGCAGACTTCATGGCGGCGTCCGATATGCAGCCGGACAACCAGAATTTGTTCGGCTGGATTGCGAACAGCCGTGTTCACGCGTGCGACTGGAGCGGGCTGTCTGCCGATTTGAAGCGCTGCGAAGAAAGTATTCGTGCTGGGGAAAACAATGTGCCGCCTTTTGTGGCGTTGTCGTTGTTTGACGCCCCCGCATTGCAGATGCAGGCTGCTATCAATCGCGTAGCGGCAGACTTCCCGGAAAACCATTCTCTGGGCGCCATTTCTCAACGTGCGCCCTCTCAAAAAATCCGCGTGGGCTACTATTCCGCAGATTTTTACGGCCATGCGACTGCATTCCTCATGGCGGAGCTTTTTGAAAAGCACGACCGGCAGCGTTTTGAGTGGTTCGCGTTTTCCTACGGGCCGAATGTCCAGGACTCAATGCGAGAACGCCTGGCCGCCAGCTTCGATCACTTTATCGACGTGCGTGAGCACAGAGACATTGATGTTGCCCGCATGTCCAGAGAGTTGGGCATAGATATCGCCGTCGATCTGAAGGGCTTCACAACAGACCAGCGCTTTGGAATTTTTTCCCATCGCTGTGCTCCCGTGCAGGTCAGTTACCTGGGATATCCGGGAACGACAGGGGCGCCTTATATGGACTACGTCGTGGCCGACAGGGTGGTCATTCCGGTAAAGGAGAGAGAGTTCTTTACCGAGAAGGTGGTGTACCTGCCGCACAGCTACCAAGTCAATGACGCGAAGCGCAGAATCAGTGACAGGGTGTTCACGCGTGAGGAACTGGGGCTTCCAAGCAGTGGTTTCGTATTTTGTTGCTTCAACAACAATTACAAGATTCGTCCCCCGGTTTTCGACAGCTGGATGCGCATCCTGCAAGCGGTGCCGGGCAGTGTCTTGTGGCTCTTCGAAGGCAATGCCAGCGTCATGGACAACCTGCGCGCAGAGGCGCAGTCCAGGGGTATAGCCGGTGATCGCCTGGTGTTTGCCCCGCGCATGCCGTTGGACGATCACTTGGCGCGGCACCGCTTGGCCGACCTGTTCCTTGATACCTTGCCGTACAACGCCCACACCACTGCGAGTGACGCGCTCTGGGCAGGCCTGCCAGTCCTGACGCGGGCAGGCCAATCGTTCGCGGCGCGAGTGGCCGCCAGTCTGCTGCAGGCGGTAGGAATGCCGAAGTTGGTGACCCACACTGCAGAGGAATATGAAGCGCTCGCCATTGCGCTGGCGCAGGACCCTGTCCGGTTGCAGGCGCTGCGCGACAAACTGGATGCGGAAAAGATTCACGCCCCGCTCTTCAACGCAAAACAGTTTGCGAGCGGCATGGAGGCGGCGTATCTGGCAATGCACGCGCGTTGTGTGCAAGGCCTGCGTCCCGATCACATCGAGATATGAGTGGCTGGTAGCCGCCCCCGAGCGACGGGGGCGGGACTCGAAGCTCCCGCTTTCAGTGCACCACCACCGGGTTCTGCGCCAGGCCCGCGTAGCGGTCCAGTGCATCTTCCACTTCCTCCTGGGTGGGCGTGTCGCGCTGCCAGGCCAGGATCTGTTCCTGGAACATCTCGGCCCAGGAACCGTCCAGGTAGACCTCTTTGCCGGAGCGCTTGTCCACGATTTCAAAACCATGGCGCGCAAGCTGGGGAACGGCGGGGGCGGTGTCGTTGAGCACCTGGGCGCTCTTTTTCTCCACGGCATCGGGCAGCATATGGACCACCACGAAGGATTCTGAGTCGTAGAGCATGTGCATCGTGTTCCCCTTGTCGATATAGATGTCAGATGACAGCGGGTGCGCAGAGTTCAAGGGCCCCGGGCCAAGCCACGGCTTTTGTCCCCTGCTGCGTTGCAGTATTTCATGAAAAACGGAGCACGCCGGGTTCGCGGGGCTTTTTTGCCCGGATGGCGTATGGGCGCAACACTCCGTGCGGCGCGAGCGATCGGAGGCAGTGCTTTGAACAGGTTCTCAGGGTGGGCTGCTGGCGCGCAGCAGCAGGTCGGCGAAATCGCCGTTGCCCTGGGTGAGCTTGATGCGAACGGGCAGATAACCCAGTCCCGGCGCCACCCAGAGTTCGGCCTTCTGGTCGTAGTCCTTGCGGGGCAGGCGCAGCAGCTTGAGGGCGGGCGTGGGCCCGGCGGGCAGGTCCAGGGTTTCGGGGCCTTCCACGGTGAAGGTCCAGCGGTCGGCGCTGCGGGCGCTCACCGTGGTCAGCGTGATCTGGGTGCCGGGCGCAAAGCGGCCCGGGTCTGCGGCCAGCATCGCGCCCAGCTGGATGAACAGGCTCAGGCGGTCCTGCACGCCCGGCCCTGCCGCCGCGTCGGGCGTGTTGGCGCTGAAGGTGACACGGCCCTTGGCGTAGTCGAAATGGGCGGCCTGCTCGGTGCGGGATTTGTCAGAGAACTTTTCGGGCAGCAGCCCCTGCGCTGTGACCGTGCCCACGCTGCGCTGCGTGCGGGTGCCTACCAGGAAGGCGCTGATCTCCTGGCGCGCCTCGTAGCGATTGTCGTCGTGCTGCCACAGCAATTCGGCCCGGGCGCTGTAGGCGAACTTTTTGGCCTGGCCGCTCACATCAAACGCGAGGCGCGTGGGGGCAGGCATGCGCACGGGCGGCGGTGGGGCGCTGGCACTGCGGCCGGTGCCTCCGGGCGGGCGGATGTCCACGCCCGTGCCGGGCTGGGCGTCTTCAGCCGTGGGCTCTGGGGGGGCGGCCGGTGCCGATGCCGCAGGCGCGGGCGCCGGGGCGGCGTCGTCGGCAGGCGTCTCAGGGGTTGCGCTGGCCACGGTGGTTGCGGCACCAGGGTCCGCAGGCGCGCCGACTTCCGTGACAGGGGCGGCAGCCAGTGGCGCCTCGGGACGGTCTGTGGCAACAGGGGCTGGGGGGCGCTTGGGGGAGGGCGCCTTTTTACGGGCCGGGGGCTGCGGTGCGGCAACGGGGACGGCGGTCACGCCGGGAGGCTCAACGGCTGCGGGAGGCGGCGCGGGCGCGATGCTGCGCGTGCTGAACACTTGGCGGGACGGCTGCGCGGGGCTGTCCCAGGCCAGGGGTACGCCGCTGAGCACCAGCCAGTGCAGGGCCAGCACCAGGGCCGTGATGAAAACCAGCGCGCGCCGTGGCATTTCGTCCGTGCGTGGCGGGGCCGTCAGGCGCTGCCCGCGCCCAGGTCGCTGGACAGCTGGGCTGCGGCCGCGCGCAGCGGCGCATCAATGGCGCCGCCCCATTCGGGGTCAAAGGTGGCGATGGATCCCAGCGTGGTGATGCCAAGCTCCAGGTGACCGTCGGCATCGAACACCGGCGCGCAGAAGGCGACGATGCCCGGCAGCAGCGTGTCCACCACGCGGGCGGCGCCGCGCTCGCGCACCTCGGCCAGCAGTGCGTTCACTTCGGCCATGGTGGCGGGCAGGTCGGTGCGGCGCATCTTCACGGCGCGGGCCAGCTCCTCTTTGAGCAGCGGCGCCACCACCTCGGGCGACATGAAGGCCGCAAAACACCGGCCCGTGGCCGACGACAGCAGCGGCATCACGTCGCCCAGGCGCAGGTTGGCGGTGACGGCCTGGGGCGATTCCTCCCAGTGCACGATGGTGGGGCCGTGGTTGCCCCACACGGCCAGCGCCAGCGTGTGGCCGATGGTTTCCATGAGCGCGGGCATGCGTTCGCGGGCCAGGCGCACGCCATCGAGCCGCGTCAGCGAGGCCAGCCCCAGCTTGAGTGCGGCCGGGCCCAGGTCATAGCGCGCGGTGCGGGGGTCTTGCGTGACTAGGCCCAGGCGCTGAAAGCTCACCAGATACCGGTGCGCTTTGGCCGCGCTCATGCCCGCCGAGGCGGCCACATCCTTGAGCATCAGCGGTCCGCGCGAGCGCGTCAGCCCTTCCAGCAGGGCAAAACCCACCTCGACCGATTGAATTCCTGCACGTTCTTTGTCCATGTGCACTAAAATTTGCGAGTTTTGTTTAGTTAAATCAATTTACCCAAGCGTAATTTTCGCTAGCGGTGCCCATCAACCCTTCTGAGACAAAGGTCCTGCCACCATGAAACTCGCTACCTACAAAGACGGCTCGCGCGACGGCCAACTGGTTGTCGTCTCCCGCGACCTGGGCACGGCCCATTATGCGACCGGCATTGCCAGCAAGATGCAGCAGGTGCTGGACGATTGGGGCTTCCTCTCGCCCCAGCTGCAGGACCTGTACGACCAGCTCAACAGCGGCCGCGCGCGCCACGCCTTCCCCTTCGACCCCGCCCAGTGCATGGCCCCGCTGCCCCGCGCCTACCAGTGGGCCGACGGGTCTGCGTACATCAACCACGTTGAACTGGTGCGAAAAGCGCGCAACTCCGAAGTGCCCGAAAGCTTCTACACCGACCCCCTGATGTACCAGGGCGGCAGCGACGACTTCATCGGCCCCTGCGACGACGTCGTGGTGCCCAGCGAAGCCATGGGCATCGACTTCGAGGCCGAGATCGCCGTCATCACCGGCGACGTGAAGATGGGCACCAACGCCGACCAGGCGCTGGACGGCATCCGCCTGGTGATGATTGCCAACGACGTGAGCCTGCGCAACCTGATCCCGGCCGAGCTGGCCAAGGGTTTTGGTTTCTTCCAGAGCAAGCCCGCCACCGCCTTCGGCCCCGTGGCCGTCACACTGGACGAGCTGGGCGACGCCTGGGACCACGGCCGCGTCAACCTCACCGTGCAGTCCACCTGGAACGGCCGCAAGGTCGGCATGTGCGACGCGGGGCCTGAAATGACCTTCCACTTCGGCCAGCTCATTGCCCACATCGCCAAGACGCGCAACGTGCGCGCCGGCTCCATCGTGGGCAGCGGCACCGTCAGCAACAAGGGCGTGGAGCAGAACGGCCGCATGGAATGGCCCAAGGGCTACAGCTGCATCGCCGAAAAGCGCTGCATCGAAACCATCCAGGACGGCAAGCCCAGCACCGACTTCATGAAGTTCGGCGACACCATCCGCATCGAGGTCAAGGGCAAGGACGGCGCCAGCATCTTCGGCGCCATCGACCAGACCATTGCCGCACCGGCCGCCTGAGGCCCCGCAGAGCAAAATTTGAATAAAAACGGCTGCATGCGCTAGAGGAACATGCGCTTGCAGCTATCAAATTCATAGTATCAAGGAGACAACCCCATGCAACGCCGTACCCTCTTGTCCGCCCTGGCCGCCGCAGGCGCCACCACCGCCGCGCCCTGGGCCGCCGCCCAGTCCGCCTGGCCCGACCAGCCCCTGCGCTGGGTAGTGCCGTACCCCGCCGGTGGCGGCACCGACGTGCTGGCCCGCACCGTGGCTGAGGCCATGCGCCAGACGCTGGGCCAGCAGATCGTGGTGGACAACCGCCCTGGCGCATCCACCAACATCGGTGGCCAGATGGTGGCCACGGCCAAGCCCGACGGCAACACCTTCATGTCGGCCGACAACGCCATCCTGGCCTACAACGAACACCTGTTCACCAAGCTGCCGTTCAACCCTGAAAAGGACTTCACCTACGTGGGCGGCATCAGCCGCTTTCCGCTGGCGCTGGTGGTGCACCCGGCGTTTGAAGCCAAGACGGTGAAGGAATTCCTCGCCTACGCGCGCGCCAACCCCGGCAAGCTCAACTACGCATCGCCCGGCAATGGTTCGCCACACCACCTGGCGATGGAGATGTTCAAGAACCGCACCAAGACCTTCCTCACCCACATCCCCTACCGCGGCGCGGCGCCTGCCCTGCAGGACGTGATGGGCGGCCAGGTGCCCTGCATGTTCCTGGACCTGGCCGCTGGCCTTCCCGTCATCACCTCGGGCAAGGTGCGTGCGCTGGCCATTGGCTCGGCCAAGCGCGTGGCCGCGCTGCCGGACGTGCCCACCTTGGCAGAAGCCGGTGTGCCCAACACCGAAGTGTTTGCGTTCCAGGGCATCCTGGCGCCCGCCGGTCTGCCCGCTGCGATCACGGCGCGCCTGAACGGCGACCTGAACAAGGCCCTGCTCAACCCCGCCGTGGTCAAGCGCATGGCCGACTTCGGCATGGAAGCCCTGCCCGGCACGCCCGAGCAGTTCCGCGCCATGGCACGCTCCGAGTCCAAGCGCTGGGGCGAGATCATCAAGGCGGCAGGCGTGAAACTCGACTGACCCCCCTGAGCGGCTGCGCCGCTTCCCCCCAGGGGGACGCACCCGGTGGCCTGGCAAAGCCAGTTCCACGGGTGCACTCGCTTGGCGGTGCGCCCTCTGCGGAGGGGGCAGCGGTGTTTCTTACTCCGGCAGGTGGCACACCGCCTCGATGTTGTTGCCCTCGGGGTCGATGACAAACGCGCCGTAATAGTGGGGGTGGTAGTCGGGCCGCAGGCCCGGGGCGCCGTTGTCTTGGCCCCCGGCTTCGATGGCGGCGCGGTAGAAGGCATCGACCTGGGCCCGCGTGGCGGCCCGCCACGCCAGGTGGCAGCCCGTGGTGGCGGGCGGGCCGCCGTAGGGCGAGGGGCCGTCGATGAACCACACATCCGCCTTCTTGCCGTCGGGCTCAGACGGAGCCGGGTAGGCATAGCCCAGCATGTTCGAGCCGTAGTTGCCTTCAAAACACAGGCTGTAGCCCAAAGGCGCGAGGGTGGCGGTGTAGAACGCCTTGGTGCGGGCGATGTCGGTGACGCGGAAGGTCATGTGGTCCAGCATGGGAGGTCTCCTCGGGTTGTGGTGCCCTGATTTATACCTGAAAGACTGTTTATAAATACAGTATTTTTCAGTCCGACACACAATCTGCCGCGCGGGTGGTGCTACGCCCCCTGCATGGCCCGCAGTTCATCAGGCCCACCCCTCCAGCACCAGCTTGCCCCGCGCCTTGCCGCTCTCGATCAGCGCATGCGCGCGCTTCAGATTCTCGGCATTGATGGTGCCAAAGCGCTGGTCCAGCGTCGTGCGAATCAGCCCCGCATCCACCAACTGCGCCACCTCGGTCAGCAGCCGGTGCTGGCCGATCATGTCGGCGGTGCCGAACAGTGCGCGGGTGAACATCAGCTCCCAGTGCACCGACACCGACTTGCGCTTGAACTTCGTCACGTCGAGTGAGACGGGGTCGTCGATCAGCGCGAACTGGCCCTGCGGCGCGATGGCCTCGACGATCTGGTCGAAGTGCGCGTCGGTCTGCGTGAGGCTCACGACGATGTCCACCGTGGGGTGGCCGATGCGGGCCAGCTCTTGTGTGAGCGGCTGGCTGTGGTCGATGACGTGGTGGGCGCCCAGGTCGCGCACCCACTGCTGCGTTTCGGGGCGCGATGCGGTGCCGATGATCGTGAGGCTGGTGAGCCGCGCCGCCAGCTGTGTGAGGATAGAGCCCACGCCGCCGCTCGCGCCAATGATGAGCAGGGTCTTGTGGGTGGGCTGCTTGCCAGGGGCCACACCCAGGCGGTCAAACAGCAGCTCCCACGCGGTGATGGTGGTCAGCGGCAGCGCGGCGGCTTCGGCAAAGTCCAGCGATTGGGGGGCATGGCCCACGATGCGTTCATCCACCAGGTGCAGTTCGCTGTTGGTGCCCTGGCGTGCGATGGAGCCCGCGTACCAGACGCGGTCGCCGGGCTGGAACAGCGTCACATCCGGGCCCACGGCGCGCACGATGCCGCTGGCGTCCCAGCCCAGCACCTTGTAGTCGGGGCCGTCACCGCTGCGCGAGCTGCTTTTGCGCACTTTCGTATCCACGGGGTTGACCGAAAGGGCGTGCACTTCCACCAGCAGATCGCGGCCGGTGGCCACCGGGTCGGGCAAGGTGATGTCGAGCAGCGACTCGGGGTGGTCGATGGGGTGGGCGGTTTGGTAGCCAACGGCTTTCATGATGGGTTCCTTGAGGTGCAAAGGGGGTTGAAGCGGGGGATATGCGAAGTTCGGAAGGGCGCGTGGTGCCGTTTTCAGGCCACTTCAGCCGCGCCAGCCCGGGCCTTGGGCGCAGCCAGCGGGGCCGGTGCGTAGTCGCTGTAGCCGTGTGCGTCGCCGCCAAACAGCGTGGCCGCATCGAATGGGGCCAGTGGCAGCCCGGCGGCATAGCGCGCAGGCAGATCGGGGTTGCCAATGAACGGGCGGCCAAACGCCACCAGGTCGGCCATGCCGGACGCGAGGATCTGGTGCGCGCGTTCGGGTGTGTACTGGCCCGCCACCATCACACGGCCGCTGAAGGCGGTGCGTAGAGCCTGGCGGAATTCATCTGGAATGCGGGGGGCGTCGTCCCAGTCGGCCTCTGCCAGGTGGATGTAGGCCAGGCCCAGCGTGTCCAGCTCGCGCGCCAGGTGCAGGATGGTGGGGATGATCTCCGGGCAGTCCATGCCGCGCTGCGTGATGAACGGGGCCAGGCGCATGCCCGTGCGTTCGGCGCCGGCCTCGCTGGCCACGGCTGCGGCCACTTCGCGGGCGAAGCGGGTGCGGTTTTCCAGCGGGCCGCCATAGGCGTCGGTGCGGTGGTTGGAGGTCGTGCGCAGAAACTGGTCAAGGAGATAGCCGTTGGCGCCGTGGATCTCCACGCCGTCGAACCCTGCGCGCATGGCGTTGGCGGCGGCACGGCGGAAGTCGTCCACCACGCCAGGAATCTCGGCGGCCTCCAGCGCGCGAGGCACGGGGCAGTCGAGCATGCGGCCCACGCCGTCTTCGCCTGCCACCCATACCCGTGCCGCCGGGGCCAGGGCCGAGGGCGCCACGGGCAGCCCATCGGCATGGAAGCTGGCGTGCGACATGCGGCCCACGTGCCACAGCTGCAGCACCATGCGCCCGCCCGCGGCGTGCACCGCTTCGGTCACGCGGCGCCAGCCTTGCACCTGCGCCTCGCTGTAGATGCCAGGCGTGAAGCTGTAGCCCTGGCCTTGGCGTGACACCTGGCTGGCCTCGCTGACGATGAGGCCCGCACTGGCGCGCTGGGCGTAGTAGTCGGCCATGAGCGCGTTGGGCACGTCGCCCGGCTGGCTGCTGCGGGCGCGCGTCATGGGCGCCATCACGATGCGGTGGGGCAGTGCCAGCGGCCCCATCTGCAGGGGGCGGAACAGGGCGGGTGTGGCGGTGTGTGGGGTGGTGGTCATGGCAGGGGCTCGGGTCGGCGGCAGGCCGGTGTGGAACATGACGTGAATGGTGGGCTTTCTGCAATAGTTTTTAAATAGACGGTTGATTGAAAGAATATTCAAAGAAAATTTGAATACTAGCCCCTGGTGGTGGTGTCGTTCCATCGCCGTCGTCTTCCCTTTCCCATCCACCCTCGCCATGAAAAGCCTGCAAGACCTCGACATCTTTGTGCGCACCGTGGACAGCGGCAGCCTTTCGGCCACGGCCCGTGCGCTGGATCTCACCCCCGCCGCCACGAGCGCCGCGCTCAAGCGGCTGGAGGCCGAGCTGGGCGTGGCGCTGTTCGTGCGCTCCACGCGCAGCCTGCGGCTCACACAGGAGGGCGCGCTGTTTCTGGAGCACTGCCGCCCCGCACTCGCCGCGCTGCAGCAGGTGCAGGGCCAGCTCGCCAGCGGCCGGGCGGGCGAGCTGCGTGGCCTGCTGCAACTGGCGGCCCCGTCCGACCTGGGGCGCAATGTGCTGCTGCCCTGGCTGGATGCCTTCCAGGCGCTGCACCCCGGCATCGACATCCGCCTGCAGCTGTCGGACCGCATGGCCAATGTCTACGGCGAGCCGGTGGATGCCGCCTTCCGCTACGGCAAGCCGCAGGATTCGAGCCTGGTGGCGCTGCCGCTGGCCGCCGAACACCGGCGCGTGCTCTGCGCCGCCCCCTCCTACCTGGCAGCGCACGGCACGCCCGATACGCCCCACGCCTTGGCTGCGCACGATGGCCTGTGCTTCATGCTGGGCGAGGACGTGCACGACCGCTGGCGCTTCTGGGACGCATCGGGCCAGGAAGTGATGGTGCGCGTGCGCAGCCGCAACGTGGCCAACGACGGCGACGCGGTGCGCCGCTGGGCGGTGCTGGGCCGGGGCATTGCGTACAAGTCGTACTTTGATGTGGCCGACGACTTGGCCGCCGGGCGCCTGGTGCCGCTGTGCCCCGGCTGGACCACCGAGGCCGTGCCGCTCTTCCTGGTGGCGCCCAGCCGCCGCCAGTTCACGCCGCTGGTGCGGGCGCTGCGCGACTTCATGGCCGAGCGGCTGCAGGCGCTGATGGAGCGGGCGCCGTACTGAGTGCGTGTTGACGACACCCGCTGGATCGTCAACAGGCTCCCAGCGCTAGCAGCAGTCGCATACGCTACGCCCGACGTGCTGCATGAGGCTCTGCTGGCGGCAGGGCTATCGCACGCGCGACCGGCACCGGGCTCCCGTGCGCCGCACAATCGCGCCCTTGCTGTCGCAACCCAGGGCGGCGCGCCCCCTGCGCCCTCCCGCGCGGTCAGGTTCCTGGTGATGCCGCGACGGCCTTTGACGGAGAAAGACCAACATGCTGAATTTCGACTTCCACAACCCCACCCACATCGCCTTCGGCCAAGGCCGCATTGCCGACCTGGCCAAGCTCGTGCCCGCTGCCGCCAAGGTGCTGATCCTTGTGGGCGGTGCCAGCGCCGAAAAGACCGGCACCCTGGCCGAGGTGCGCGCCGCGTTGGGCGAGCGCCAGCACGCCACCTTCAGCGGCATCGAGCCCAACCCGAGCTACGAGACCTCGATGAAGGCCGTGGCGCAGATCCGCGAAGGCGGGTTTGACTTCTTGCTGGCCGTGGGTGGCGGTTCGGTGATCGACGCCACCAAGTTCATCGCGGCCGCTGTCCGTTTTGAAGGCGATGACCCCTGGGCCATCCTCGAAAAGCACGGCCGCAACATCAAGGGCGCCATGCCGTTTGGTTCCGTGCTCACGCTGCCCGCCACGGGCTCGGAGATGAACAACGGCGGCGTCATCACCCACCGCGCCAAGGGCGCCAAGCTGTCGTTTGGCAGCGTGCACACCTACCCGGTGTTCTCGGTGCTCGACCCCACCAAGACCTACACCCTGCCACCCCAGCAACTGGCCAATGGCGTGGTGGATGCGTTTGTGCACACGGTCGAGCAGTACCTGACCTACCCGGTCAACGCACCCGTGCAGGACCGGTTTGCCGAAGGCATCCTGCAGACGCTGATCGAGATCGGCCCGCGCCTGCTGACTGCCCCCGAGCCGGTGTACGACGACCGCGCCAACCTGATGTGGGCCGCCACCATGGCGCTCAACGGCCTGATCGGCGCGGGCGTGCCGCAGGACTGGGCCACGCACATGATCGGCCACGAGCTGACGGCGCTGCACGGCATCGACCACGCGCGCACCCTGGCCATCGTGCTGCCCGCGCTGCTGAACGAGCGCCGGGTGGCCAAGCGCGCCAAGCTGCTGCAGTACGGCGAGTACGTGTGGGGCATCACCACCGGCAGCGAGGACGAACGCATCACTGCCGCCATCGAGCGCACGCGCGATTTCTTTGAGAGCATGGGCATCGCCACGCGCCTGTCGGGCTACGGCCTGGGCAGCGAGGTGGTGAACACCGTGGTGGCGCAGCTGGAAGCGCACGGCATGGTGACGCTGGGCGAACAGCGCGAGATCACCCCGGCGGTGAGCCGCCGCATCCTCGAAGCTGCGCTGTAAATGGTGGTGGGCGGGGAGGGCGGACCTATGGTTCTCTCTCCTGCTCGCCCCGCCTGCGCTGCATTTCGCGCCGCGCAGCAGCGTTTCGTCGCAGGGCGCTGGAGCCCGCCCCTTGCGCCGCCTACAGTGCCGTCAAGCCACCTCCTTGGGTGGCATTTGACGAAAGGCGCACCGTGACCCTCATCCTCATCCTGGCCCTCCGCTCCGCGTGGCGCAACGCCCGAGCCCCGTTGCTGGCAGCTTTTGTGGCCATGCTGGCCTGGGCCGCGCCGGCATCGGCCCAGCACGCCGGCCTGCGCACCCTGGTGGTACCGGGCGCAGAGCCCGTGACCGTGGCGCTGTTCTACCCCACGCCGGTGGTGGCGAGCACCCAGCCCATGGGGCCCTGGCGGCCCGTGGTCACGCCGGGCGCCCCGGTGGCAACCGCGCCCCTCAAGGGCCTGATCCTCATCTCGCACGGCACGGGCGGCCATGAACTGGGCCACCACAACCTGGCCACGCGCCTGGCGGCCGACGGCTATCTGGTGGCGGCGTTGCGCCACCCGGGCGACAACTGGGAAGACCGGTCGATGATTACCTCGGGCCGCTACTTCAGCGAGCGCCCCCGCCAGGTGAGCCGCGTGCTGGACGCGCTGCTGGCCAGCCCCGAATGGGGCCCCCGCATTCCGGCCGGGCGCATTGGTGCCGTGGGGCATTCGGCAGGTGGCTACACCGTGCTGGCCCTGGCCGGTGCGCAGGCCGAACCGGCCCGTGCGGCACAGCACTGCCGCAGCGTGTCGGACGACCCCGGCTTTTGCAGCCTGGGCAAGCTGCCCGCCCGTGGCCAGGCCGCCCAGACTTCCAAGGAGGCACCTGTGGCCGCCACCGCGGCAACCACACAGGCCGGCGCCCCTGCGCTTGATGGTCCGCTGGTCTCGGTGGCAGACCCCCGCATCCGCGCCGTGGTGGCCATGGCGCCCATGGCTGTGGTGTTCACGCCAGACAGCCTGAAGGCCATCAGCGTGCCCGTGCGGCTGATGGTGGCCGAGCGCGATGCCGTGCTTGTGGGCCCCTACCACGGCGGCTATGTGGCAGCGAATTTGCCGTCTGCACAGGCCAGTACGGTGCCGGGTGCAGGCCACTTCGCCTTCATGGCCCAGTCTGTCTGGCCGCTGGCGTCCGAGGCGGGCGACGCCGCCGCCAACCCCGAAGGCTTTGACCGGGTGGCCTACCACGCCACGCTGGAGAACGAGGTGGCGGAGTTCCTGGCTAGGCAGCTGCGTTGACAGGTTGAGGGCCCGCAGGTGCTGTAGCGCCGTGCTGTAAGCCAATGCCGCAAACCGGCCTGCATGGCGGGACAACGGGCCCGATGGCTGGTACGGTGATGGTTTGGTTTTTCCGATCAACCCCCCCACACCGAAAGCGACTTCCATGGCACACATCCTCATGGTTCTGACGTCCCACGACCAACTGGGCGACACCGGCAAAAAGACGGGCTTCTGGCTGGAAGAGTTTGCGGCACCGTACTACGTGTTCAAGGATGCAGGCGTGCAGATCACGCTCGCATCGCCCCAGGGCGGCCAGCCGCCCCTGGACCCCAAAAGCGACGACGAAAGCGCCCAGACCGATGCCACGCGCCGCTTCAAGGCCGATGCTTCAGCGAAGCAGCAGCTGGCCAGCACCGTGCCCCTGTCCAGCGTGAAGGCCGAGGACTTTGATGCCGTGTTCTACCCCGGCGGCCACGGCCCGCTGTGGGACCTGGCGGAAGACGCGCAGTCCATTGCCCTCATCGAAAAGACCTTTGCGGCCGGCAAACCGCTGGCACTGGTGTGCCACGCACCCGGCGTATTGCGCCACACCAAGGCGCCCGACGGGACGCCCCTGGTCAAGGGCAAGAAGGTCACTGGGTTTACCAACAGCGAAGAAGACGCGGTGCAGTTGACCCAGATCGTGCCCTTCCTGGTGGAAGACATGCTCAAGGCCAACGGCGGCGTGTATTCCAAAGGCCCTGACTGGGCACCCTATGTGCTGACCGACGGCACGCTGATCACAGGGCAGAACCCGGCATCGTCCGAGCAGGGCGCCCATGCCTTGCTGAAGCTGTTGGGGTAAGGGGCCGCGAAGGAACCCTGCACAGCCGCAGATCCTGCGCAGAACGGGTGTTTGCGCAGGTTAAGGGTAAAAATGGCTTCAAGCGCTAGTGGATATTGCGCTATCAGCTATTGAATAGATAGCAAACCCAGCATCTCAAGCTGCCCTCAGGCCGTGGTGCCGACGCGGGCCCCGGCATCCATGCCGGCATCGGCGGCGCCTGTGGCCTCCACTTCCACCAGACAGTCATAAAACGTGGGCGCGCGGCCCAGGTCGGTCAGCGCCTGGCTGGTCACCTCGTTCACGTTGGTGCCGTTCAGTCCCAGCTTGCGCCACCAGATGCCCAGGCCGTTGACCACGCCGGGCCGTGCGCGGCGCGAGACGGTGGCGTGGCACAGGTAGCTGCCCCGGTCGTTGAACACGCGCACCACGGCGTCGTTGGCAATGCCGCGTGCTTCGGCATCGTCGGGGTGGATCTCCAGCACGGGGCGGCCCTCGATGTTGCGCAGGCTCTGCACATTCACGAAGGTGGAGTTCAAGAAGTTGCGCGCGGGCGGCGAGATCATGGCCAGCGGGTGGCGGGCGTCCGTGCCCTGCAGTTCGTAGTTGGGCAGGTGGTCGGGCAGGCCGTCCAGGCCCTGGGCGGCCAGGCGGGCGCTGTAGAACTCGCACTTTCCAGAGGGTGATGGGAAGTTGCCTTCGGCGAACGGCGCATCGGGCAGCGCCAGCGTGGCAAAGCCTTGGCTTTCGAGCAGTGCGTAGTCCACTGCGTCGCCAAACGCCTGGCGGCACAGGGCCTCGTCGCTCTCGGCAAAACAGGGCTCGGCAAAGCCCATGCGCGCCGCCAGGTCGCGGAAGATCTGCGCATTACTGCGTGCCTGGCCCTGGGGCGCAATGGCGGGGCGGTTGAGCAGCACGTCGGTGTGGCCGTAGCTCAGGTGCACGTCCCAGTGCTCCAGCTGCGTGGTGGCGGGCAGGATGTAGTCGGCGTAGTCGGCCGTGTCGGTCTTGAAGTGTTCCAGCACCACGGTGAACAGGTCTTCGCGTGCAAAGCCTTGCACCACCTTGCCCGAGTCGGGCGCCACGGCCACGGGATTGCTGTTGTAAACCACGATGGCCTCGACCTTCGGGCCGAAGGTGGGCGAGGCCTCGCGCAGCATGTCGTCGCCAATGGTGGACATGTTGATGGTGCGCGGTGTCTGGGCGGGCATCAGGTCGGGCCGCTGCAGCACGGCGCGCTGCGCCGGAAACTGTCCCGAGCTGGACAGCAGCACACCGCCCGCGCGGTGGCGCCAGGCGCCTGTGAGCGCAGGCAGGCAGGCCACGGCGCGCACCGCATTGCCGCCGCCGCGCACGCGCTGCATGCCGTAGTTCAGGCGGATGGCGGCGGGCTTCGTCGTGCCGTAGTCCTGGGCCAGCTGGCGAATCTGCTCCACCGGAATGCCGCACACCTCGGCCGCGCGCTCGGGCGGCCACTGCAGTGCGCGCTCGCGCAGCGGGTCCCAGCCCAGCGTGTGGCGGGCGATGTAGTCGTGGTCCAGCCAGTCGTTCGCGATCAGCTCGTGCATCAGCGCCAGGGCCAGCGCGGCGTCGGTGCCGGGGCGCAGGGCAATGTGCTCGTGGCATTTGTCGGCCGTCTCGCTCTTGCGCGGGTCGATGCACACCAGCTTGGCGCCATTGCGCTTGGCCTGCTGGGCGTAGCGCCAGAAGTGCAGGTTGCTGCCGATGGAGTTGCTGCCCCAGATGATGATGAGCTGCGATTCGGCAAAGAACTCCACCTTCATGCCCACCTTGCCGCCCAGGGTCTGCACCAAGGCCTCGGCCCCGGCCGATGCGCAGATGGTGCGGTCCAGTTGCGAGGCGCCGAGCTTGTGGAAGAAGCGCCGGTCCATGCTCTCGCCCTGCACCATGCCCATGGTGCCCGCGTAGCTGTAGGGCAGGATGGCTTCGGGCGCGCGCGCGGCGATGGTCTGCAGGCGCTGGGCGATGTCGGCCAGGGCCTCGTCCCAGGTCACGGGCACGAACTGGCCGGCGCCCTTGGCGCCCGTGCGCTTGAGCGGCGTGAGCACGCGCTCGGGGTGGTAGCTGCGCTCGGTGTACTTGCTCACCTTGGCGCACAGCGCGCCATCGGTGTGGCGGTGGTCGGGGTTGCCCTGCACGCGGGTGGCCACGCCATGCTCGTCCACGGTGGTGAGCAGGGCGCAGGTGTCGGGGCAGTCGTGGGGGCAGGCGCCGCGCACCTGAATCAGTGCCGATGGAGGGGAATTAGCGTCAGAAGGCGTGGGCATTCGGGGGCTGGATCGTTAAACTGGCTGTCAGGGTTGGAACGGGCGTGCATATGGGTCCCCCGTTTCCAAGGGGCTGCCTACCGGCAGTGCAGAGGGGCATGCCCCTTCTTTCTTCTTACAAGAGCAGAGATTTCACCATGAACCAGACAGTATTGGGGCGCAGGCAGTTTTCGGTGGGCATGGGCGCCGTGGCGCTGGGCGGGTTCGGCCTGGCGCGTGCGCAGGGCGAGGGGCGCATCGTGCTGGGGCAGTCGGCCGCCTTCACCGGCCCGGCGGCGCAGCTGGGCGTGCAGTTCAACCAGGGCGCCAAGCTCTTTTTTGACCAGCTCAACGCCCAGGGCGGCGTGGGCAAGCGCATGGTGGAGATCCGCACCATGGACGACGGCTATGAGCCCGACCGGTGCGCCGAGAACACCCGCAAGCTGATTGCCGACGAGGTGTTTGCCCTGTTTGGCTACATCGGCACTCCCACCAGCCTGGCGGCGCTGCCACTGTTCACCAAGGAGAAGGTGCCGTTTTTTGGCCCCTTTACCGGTGCCGAGGCGCTGCGCCAGCCGTTCAACCGGCTGATCTTTCATGTGCGTGCGTCCTACTACGACGAAACCGCGCTCATCGTGCGCCAGCTCACCAACCTGGGGCTCAAAAAGATTGCGGTGTTCTACCAGAACGACGCCTATGGCAAGGCGGGGCTCGATGGCGTGAACCGCGCGCTGGCCGAGCTGAAGCTGACACCTGTGGCGACGGCCACCGTGGAGCGCAACTCCACGGACGTGAAAGCGGCCGTGGACAAGCTGGTGCCCGCCACGCCCGATGCCGTAGTGCAGATCACAGCCTACGCGTCGGCTGCCGCGTTTGTGCGTGCGGCGCGCAAGGCGGGCTTTGGCGGCACGTTCTACAACGTGTCGTTTGTGGGCACCCAGGCGCTGGCCGACGAGCTGGGCAAGGACGGTGCGGGTGTGGTGGTGTCGCAGGTGGTGCCCTCGCCCTACCAACCCTCGCGCCAGATCACGCGCGAGTTTCTGGAGGCCATCAAGAAGGGCGGCGACAAGGTGCAGCCCAACTACTCCAGCATGGAAGGCTATCTGGCTGCACGCGTGTTCGCCGAGGGCCTGCGCCAGGCCCAGGCCGGCGGAAAGATCACGCGCGAGAGCTTCATCACTGGCACCGAGTCCATCGGCAACCAGGTGATCTCGGGCTTTCCGGTGTCGTTCAGTGGCACCAGCCACGCAGCCTCGAAGTTTGTCGAGATGTCGATGCTGACCGGGGACGGCCGGGTCAGGACCTGATCCCATTCAGGAGGGGGCGCGTTGGCCCCCGCCGCTGCGCAGTTATCAGCCCAGCGTGCGCGTGCGCGCCAGCCCCTGCATGAACGCCTCGCAGCGTCCTAGCTGCTCCAGGCTCACGTACTCGTCGGGCTGGTGGGCCTGCTGGATGCTGCCGGGGCCACACACCACGGTGGAGATGCCCGCGTTCTTGAACAGCCCCGCTTCGGTGCCAAAGGCCACCAGGGTGGTGCCTTTTTCGCCCGACAGCTCCTGCGCCAGGCGCGTCACCGGGTCGTCCTTGCTGCCCAGGAAGCTCGGGATTTCGCAGATGGTTTCGAATTCAAAGCCTGCTGCGGGCGCCACCTTCTTCATCGCAGGCTCCAGCGATTTGGCGTAGGCCACCACCTCGGACTGCATCTGCGCAGCATTGGCTGTGGGCAGGTCGCGGAACTCGTAGCGGAACTCGGCGTCTCGCGGCACCACGTTGTCGGCAATGCCACCATGGAACTGGCCCACGCTGCTGGTCGAGAACGGCACGTCAAAGCCCTCAAAGCGGGGCTCGTTCTTTTCAAAGTCTTCCGCCATGTCGCGCACCCGGCCCACCACGCGGGCGGCCATCTCGATGGCGTTGACCGAATGCGGCGTGAGGGACGAATGCGCCTCCTTGCCACGCACGCAGCACTTGTAGCGGTACACACCCTTGTGCGCGATGGCGGGGATCATGCTGGTGGGCTCGCCCACGATGCAGGCCAGGGGCTTGATGTTCGCGTCGCGCAGGTCGGCGATGAGTTCCTTCACGCCGAAGCAGCCGATCTCCTCTTCGTAGCTGAAGGCCAGATGGACCGCAAAAGGCGCGTCGCTGTTCAGGAACTGCTCTGCGTGCGACACGGCAATGCCAATAAAGGCCTTCATGTCGGCACTGCCGCGCCCGTACAGGTTACCGTCCTTGACCAGGGCACTCAGCGGGTCCATGGTCCAGTCCTGACCATCCCACGGCACCGTGTCGGTATGGCCCGAGAGGATCACGCCCGCCGGCTTGCCCTCGCCCAGGGTGGCGAACAGGTTGGCCTTGGTCTTGTCGTCGTTGAAGGTCAGGCGGCTTTTCACGCCCAGCCTGGCCAGATGGTCGCGGATGAAATGGATCAGCTCCAGATTGGAGTTATGGCTGACGGTGTTCATGCGCACCAGGGTTTGCGCAAGTTCGAGGGCGTGGGCAGAAATCATGGAGTGGCTAGCGAATAACCCGGGTTGGCACGTGTGTTGCTGTCGGGCTAGACTGTGAGATCGTAAGGACACATATCATGAACGTTATTGACTCCATCGTCACCCAGGCGGCCAGTATTGCAGCGGTGCGCCGGGACATTCACGCCCACCCCGAGCTGTGCTTCGAAGAGGTGCGCACCGCCGACGTGGTGGCGCAAAAGCTCACCGAGTGGGGCATTCCCATCCACCGGGGTATGGGCAAAACGGGCGTGGTGGGCATCGTCAAGGGGCGCGACGGTGGCGCCAGTGGCCGCGCGATTGGCCTGCGCGCCGACATGGACGCACTGCCCATGCAGGAGTTCAACACCTTCGCCCACGCCAGCAAACACCAGGGCAAGATGCACGCCTGCGGCCATGACGGCCACGTGGCCATGCTGCTGGCGGCGGCCCAGCACTTTGCCAAGCACCGCAATTTCGACGGCACCGTGTACCTGATCTTCCAGCCGGCCGAAGAGGGCGGCGGTGGGGCCCGCGTGATGATCGAGGACGGCCTGTTCGAGCAGTTCCCCATGGAAGCCGTGTACGGCATGCACAACTGGCCAGGCATGCCGGTGGGCACCTTTGCCGTGAGCCCCGGCCCGGTGATGGCATCGACCAGCGAGTTCAAGATCACCCTGCGTGGCAAGGGCGGCCATGCGGCGCTGCCGCACACCGGCATCGACCCGGTGCCGATTGCCTGCGGCATGGTGCAGTCCTTCCAGACCATCATCAGCCGCAACAAGAAGCCCGTGGACGCCGGCGTGATCTCGGTCACCATGATCCACGCGGGCGAGGCCACCAACGTGATTCCCGACAGCGTCGAGCTGCAGGGCACGGTGCGCACCTTCACCACCGAAGTGACGGACCTCATTGAAAAGCGCATGCGCCAGATCGCCGAGAACCACTGCGCTGCGCACGATGCCACCTGCGAGTTCGAGTTCGTGCGCAACTACCCGCCCACCGTCAACTCGCCCGCCGAGGCCGAATTTGCCCGCAAGGTCATGACCGGCATCGTGGGGGAAGAGCGTGTGGTGGTTCAGGAGCCCACCATGGGTGCTGAAGACTTTGCCTACATGCTGCAGGCCAAGCCCGGTGCGTATTGCTTCATTGCCAACGGCGACGGCGCCCACCGCGAGATGGGCCACGGCGGCGGCCCCTGCATGCTGCACAACCCCAGCTATGACTTCAACGATGACCTGATCCCGCTGGGCGCGACCTACTGGGTCAAGCTGGCCGAGGAATGGCTGGCCCAGCCCGCCAAAGCGGCCTGAAGCAGCTTGACGCGCCGTTGATCCTCTTCCACCCGGGCGTGCGCAGCGCGCGTGCCCGGGTTTTCTTTTTGTCTTCCCACTGACTCCTGAAAGCCCTGCCCATGACCGGAATCGTTGAAGCCTTCTCGCCCAGCTACGCCCAGGCGCGCACAAAGTTTCTGGAGGCCGCCGCAGCCGCCGGCCTGTCCATCGAATCGCACGCCCACCCGCTCAAGGGCCGCGACGGCGAAGACCTGGCCATGGACGTGGTGCGCGACGGCCCGGCCGATGCCAAAAAGCTGCTCATCGTGAGCAGCGCCTGCCACGGCGTCGAGGGCTACTGCGGCAGCGGCGTGCAGGTGTTTGCGCTGCACGATGCCGAGTGGCGCGCCAAGGCGCGCGATGCCGGTGTGGCCACGCTCTACATCCACGCGCTCAACCCCTATGGCTTCTCGCACGTGCGCCGCTTCACACACGAGAACGTGGACCTGAACCGCAACTTCCAGGACTTCAGCAAGCCACTGCCCGTGAACACGGCCTACCGCGAGGTGCAGCCCCTGCTGCTGCCCGAGCAGTGGCCACCCGGCCCTGAGAACCAGGCAGCGGTGGCGGATTACATCGCCACCAAGGGCGAGGCCGCGTGGCAGGCCGCCATCTCGCAAGGCCAGCACGAGTTTCCGCAGGGCGTGTTCTTTGGCGGCACCGAGCCCACCTGGAGCAACCACACGCTGCGCCAGGTGCTGCGCCAGCACGGTGCGGCCGCGTCGAAGATCGCCTGGATCGACCTGCACACGGGCCTGGGCCCCAGCGGCCATGGCGAGCGCATCTACGCGGGCAATGACGACGCCGTGGCCGTGGCCCGCGCGCGCGCCTGGTGGGACGGCGGCGGCGCCACGCCGGTCACGTCGATCTACGACGGCTCGTCCACCTCGGCCTTCCTCACCGGCCTGATGTGGACATCGATCTACGACGAGTGCCCCCATGCCGAATACACCGGCATTGCCATGGAGTACGGCACCGTGCCCGTGCTCGACGTGATGAACGCCATCCGTGCCGAGCAATGGCTCCAACTGCACCCCGAAACTCCGGCTGACAAGGCTGCCCAGATCAAGGCGCAAATGCTGGCGGCCTTCTACACCGACACGGACGTGTGGAAGGGCCAGATCATCAGCCAGGCACGGCAGTCGATGTTCCAGGCGGTGAACGGGTTGACGGCCTGATTTTGTGTTCCAGAGGCCTCAGGCGCTAGTGCTATATGCCTGAGATGCTATCAATATGGTAGTGGGTGCGCAGGGGTTTGGCGGTTAGTACGGGTTCAGGAGCGTTGGGGTTGCCACCGTGGGGCGGCTACCATCGCCCCAAAAACCAGGAGACACCATGGCCTCTGATCCTCTGCGCGCGCTGAGCCGCAGCCTGCTCCGGTTGTCGGAGCAGGCCCAGCAGGTGGCCCCGCAGGACTTGCTGCACCAGGCCATGCAGACCTTGCAGGGACTGGTGCCTTTTGATTCCGCCTGGTGGGGCGAGGTCTCGGCGGGCGATGTGCAGGTGGCACCCCGCAACTGGCTGCACGGCAGCATTGGCCTGAGCCGCAGCTTTGCCGAGGAGTGGAATGCGCTGGCGGCGGTGGACCTGTTTGGGCTGCAGTCCATGCAGCAGCTGGGGGTGGTGATCCGTGAGCGTGACGTGGTGGGCCCGTTACCCGAGCACCCGGAGGTGGCCGCCTTCAGCCAGCGCCACGGCCTGTACCACTGCATGGCCCTCACTGCCGAGCTGCCCCACAGCGGGCTCATGTTTTTTGTCTCCATCTACCGCCCGCCAACGCGGCCGGAATTCTCGGACGGAGAGACAGTGCTGTTCGGCGAATTCGTCCTGCACCTGCTGCAGCAATGGCACCACCGTCTGCAGCGCCTGCAAAGCGACACGCCCGGCCGCCCCTGGGACAGCTTTGCCTTGGCCCGGCCGTCGGGCGAACTGCTGTTTGCCGGGCTGCGCATCAGCCGGGCGTTGGGCGAAGCCAGCCCCGGCTGGCACGGCACCCACCTGCCGCCGGTGGTGGCGCAGGCGCTGGCGGGCGCGCCCTGCACCCTGTCGGTGGGCAAGGCCTGCCGCCTGCGCTTGGAGCCCTGCGGGCCACTGGTGGCCGTGAGCCTGGCGTCGCGCCAGCACAAGCAAGCCCTGGCACCGCGCGAGCTGAGCGCCGCCATGCTGTACGCCCAGGGCCGCTCGCACAAGGACATTGCGGCCACGCTGGGCCTCACGCCCGCCACGGTGCGCACCTACCTGCGCACGGCCTATGCCGCGCTGGGCGTGAGCAACAAGCTGGAGCTGGTGGCCGCACTGCGCCACCAGTAGCGAGCGGCTGCGGGGGTGCCCCGCGCGGGTTTGCAGGGCTCGGTAGTTTCCCGCTCCCTCTGCATTTGCAGAGGCTGCAACCACGCCGCCTTTTCCTATCGTCCGCACCGGAGTCCAGTCGCTGGTGCCGGTCATGCCGCCGCCCCGCTGGGCTCCTGAAGAACCGTCATAACAGGAGACCTTTGCATGTTCCCGACCCCCCACCCCTTCGCCGTGGCGTCCCGACGCCACCCTCACCCCCTGGCACGCGCAGGGCGATGGACCGCTGTCTGCACCCTGGGTGCTGTGGCAGCCCTGGCCCTGACCGCCTGCGGCGGCGGCAGCGACGCCAATCCCCCGCTGGCCAGCAAGCCCCTGGCTGAGGCCTGTGCCGCCTACGCATCCACCGCCTTGCCCCATGGCGCCAAGGTCACCCGTACCGAGCTGCGCAAGGCCGATGGCACGTTGCCCGACGTGTGCATCGTGCGCGGGCAGATCGTCTCGTCGCCCGAGTCCACCATCAACTGGGCGGTGGAGCTGCCCACGCTGACACAATGGAACGGCAAGACGCTGACCATTGGTGGTGGCGGCTTTGACGGCTTCATCCCCACCGACGACCCGTGGTACCAGCAGCTGGTGGGCCCGTCGGCCAACCCGTACGTGAAGATCAGCTCCGACTCCGGCCACCAGATCCGCGGCTTTGCCTGGGGCAAGAGCGACGTGGCGCTGCGCAACCACGCGTTTGATGCCAACCATTTCGTGCTGGAGGTGGGCACCACGATCGCCACCGAGTTCTATGGCAAGCGCCCCGTGCGGCGCTACCACATGGGCCATTCCAACGGCGGTCGGTCGGGGCTCATCTCCACGCAGAAGTACCCCAAGGACTACGACGGCGTGGTGGCCATGGAGCCCGCCATCAGCCAGCAGGCGCACCAGGTCAACCTGGGGCCCACGGTGCTGCGCCACATCTTCAAGAGCCGCGACAACTGGATGAGCCCCGCCAAGATCGCGCTGTATGCCAAGGCCGAGGTGGCGGCGTGTGATGGCCTCGATGGCCTGAAGGACGGCATCATCGGCAACATCGAGGCGTGCAACTACGTGCCTACCGAGCTGCTGTGCCAGGGGGCGGACAACGACAGCTGCCTCACGGCCGGCCAGATCGAATCCATCCGCCTCATCTACAGCGACCACAAGACACCCGTGACCCTGTCGCGCGGTGCCGTGGGCTACCCGCGCTATGGTCGGGGCGGGGCGTCCACGTCGGACTGGCAGTCGTACATGTTCGGCACCAGCTTTGACGCGCCCGATTCGTTCAACCACATGGCCGTAACGGAAGCCGCGCGCCTGGTGGAGGGCAACCCCAACGCCAACATCCTGAGCCACGACCCCACGCAGTACCAGGCGCAGTACGCGCGGCTGGCCGAGATGATCGATGGCACGGATCCCGACATCTCCGCCTTTGCCGACAACGGCGGCAAGCTGCTGATCTGGTACGGCCTGGGCGACACCTGCGTGTCGCTGTACCGCACGGCAGACTATTTCGACACGGTCAAGCAGCGCCTGGGCGCCAGCAAGGTGCAGGGCTTTGCGCGCATGGTCACCTCGCCCTCCAACGGGCATGACCTGGACGGCGCAGGCACCGAGCCGCGCTCCATCGACCTGCTCGCCGCCATGGACGCCTGGGTGGAAAAGGGCGCGGCGCCTGACAAGCTGGTCGCCACGAAGTTCGCCCCTGGCACCAGCACCCCCGTGGCGCAGCGCCCGGTGTGCGAGTACCCCAAGTTCCCGCGCTACAACGGCACGGGCGATCCGGCCAAGGCCGAGAGCTTTACCTGCTCTGCGACCTGAACGCGGTGCTGGATGCAAAAAGGCACGCCCCTGGGCGTGCCTTTTTTGTGTGTCCAGTCGTCAGGATGCCAGCGCGCGCATCTCTGCGATCAGGTCCGACTTGCCTTCGAAGCCGATGCCCGGCAGCGGCGGCAGCGTCACGTAGCCGTTCTCGACCTTCACGCCATCGGGGAAGCCACCGTAGGGCTGGAACAGGTCGGGGTAGCTCTCGTTGCCGCCCAGGCCCAGGCCTGCCGCGATCGCCAGCGACATCTGATGGCCCCCGTGTGGAATGCAGCGGCTGGGGGACCAGCCGTATTCCTTGAGCATGTCGAGCGTGCGCAGGTACTCCACCAGGCCGTAGCTCAGCGCGCAGTCAAACTGCAGCCAGTCGCGGTCCTTGTGCATGCCGCCGTGGCGGATCAGGTTGCGCGCGTCCTGCATCGAGAACAGGTTCTCGCCCGTGGCCATCGGGCCCTTGTAGACCTCGCCCAGCTTAGCCTGCAGCTCGTAGTCCAGCGGGTCGCCTGCTTCTTCGTACCAGAACAGCGGGTACTGCGACAGGGCCTTGCCGTAGTCGATGGCGGTGGCCAGGTCGAAGCGGCCGTTGGCGTCCACCGCCAGTTGCTGGCCCGGGCCCAGGATCTTGAGCACCGACTCGATGCGCTCGCAGTCTTCGGCCAGCGTGGCACCGCCGATCTTCATCTTGACCACCGAGTAACCGCGCGCCAGGTAGCTTTCCATTTCCTTCTTGAGGCCATCGAGCCCCTTGCCGGGGTAGTAGTAGCCCCCGGCGGCGTAGACAAACACGCGCGGGTTGGGCGTGCCGTTGCCGTAGCGCTCGGCCAGCAGCTGGAACAGCGGCTTTCCGGCAATCTTGGCCGTGGCGTCCCACACGGCCATGTCGATGGTGCCCACGGCCACCGAGCGCTCGCCGTGGCCGCCGGGTTTTTCGTTGATCATCATGCGGGCACAGACCTTGTGCGGGTCCAGGTTCTCGCCCGTCTCGTCCAGCAGGCTGGCCGGCTCAGCCTCCAGCACGCGGGGGATGAATCGGTCGCGCATCAGCGCGCCCTGGCCGTAGCGGCCGTTGGAGTTGAAGCCGTAGCCGATCACCGGCTTGCCATCGCGAATCACGTCGGTGACCACGGCCACGAGGCTCAGCGTCATCTTCGAGAAGTCGATGTAGGCGTTGCGGATGTCCGACTTGATGGGACGGGTCGATTCGAGGATGTTGACGATCTTCATGGTGGTCGCGTTCGTTGGCAAAGAGGGAAAGGTGCGGGATCAAAAGGAAAGATCAGCGGGCGAGCGAAGAGCCCCCGCAGATCGCGATGTCCTGCCCCGTGATGGCGGCGGCAGATTCAGACAGAAGAAAGCCCACCAGTGCGGCAATCTCGGCAGGCTCGATCAGGCGGCCGATGGGCGGCAGGCGCGGTGCACTGCCCTGGCGGGCGGGGTCGTTCAGCATGCCGGTGGCGGTGGCTGCGGGCGAGACGACATTCACCGTCACGCCCTGCGCGGCCACCTCGGCGGCCCAGCTGCGCGCCAGTGCAATCAGCGCGGCCTTGGTCGCGGCGTACTGCCCGCGCCCGGCCATGCCCTGCGCCACGCGGCTGCCAATGAACACCACGCGCCCCTGGCCGCGCTGGGCCATGCCGGGCACGATGGCATCGGCCAGCCGGGTGGCGGCATCCACATGCAGGCGCCACATCAATTCGCCGCCCGCATGGTCGAGCTGGCCCAGCGGCCCCACGCGCAGCACGCCGGCCGCATGGACCAGCGCGTCCAAGCCGGGCAGCGCAGCGGCCACGCGGGCGATGTCTGCGCCATCGGCCAGGTTGACCGGTGTATGGGTGAACGAGGGGTGAACGACCGTCGGCTGGGCCACATCTAGGCCCGTCACGCGCCAGCCGCCGGCCAGCAGCGACTCGGCGATGCTGCGGCCTATGCCGCTGCTGCTGCCGGTGACGATGGCGTGGCGGGCATTACTCGACACGGATGTTCCCTTCGGTGACGATCTTCTGCGAGCGCTCCATGTCGCTGCGCTGGAACTTCGCGAAGTCCTCCACGCTGCCCGGCGTGGTCAGCAGCCCTTGTTCCTTGAGCTTGGGCGTCATCTCGGCCAGGGCCTTGTTCACCTCGGTGTTCAGCCGCTGGGTGATGTCGGCCGGCAGCTTGGCCGGGCCCCACAGGCCATACCAGCTGTAGAACTCGTAGCCCGGAATCGTTTCGCCCACCGTGGGCACGTCGGGCAGGCTGGCCGCGCGCTGCGCGGAGGTGACGGCCACCACGCGCAGCATGCCGCTCTTGTGATACTGCAGCGAGCCGAGGATGGGGTCGATGAAGCCGTCGATCTGCCCGCCGATCAGGTCCTGGAACGCAGGCGCCGTGCCCTTGTAGGGCACGATCAGGTAGTCGAGGTTGCCTGCGCGCTTGAGCAGTTCGGTCGAGAGGTGCCCGGCCGACCCGATGGAGCCCACGGCGAAGGTCATCTTGCCGGGGTTGGCTTTGGCGTAGGCCATCAGCGACTTGATGTCGGTGACCGGCAGGTTCTTGTTGATGGCCACCGACAGCGGGGCCTTGGCCACCAGCGCCACGGGTGTGAAGTCCTTGACCACGCCGTAGGGAACGGACTTCATGGTCATGGGCGCCGTGGTGAAGGTGGATGCGTTGAACAGCAGCGTGTAGCCGTCGGCCGGGGCCTTGGCCACCACGTCGCCGCCGATCACGCCGTTGCCGCCCGCCTTGTTCTCGACGATGAAGTTCTGGCCCATCTGGTCGCCCAGCTTTTGCGCGAGCATGCGGCCCACGGTGTCGAGCGTGCCGCCTGGCGGAAAGGGGATGACCATTCGCACCGGTTTGGTGGGATAGGACTGCGCAAAGCCGCTGGCCGCCATCGCGAGTGTGGCGGCGCAGAAAGCCGCGTGCAGTGCGGTGCGGAGGAAATGTTTGCGTTGCATGGTGTCTTGTCTCCTGTCGGTTTTTCTATGAGGACCCCGGGGCACAGGGGACTCGACATCCCCTGTGCCCATGTGGCCGCTCAGCGCTTGAGCAGGCCTGCCTGCTGGACGGCAGCGCGCAACGCGTCCATTTCCTTGGCGTTCGGCGCCTCGGTGGGGGGGCGCACGGTGGCGTCGTCGATCACACCGGCCAGGTACATGCCGCCCTTCATGCGGGCGTGGGCCTCGCCTGTCGGCTCGCCCCCGCCATACACCGCGTCTTTCAGCGGGGTGATGAGGGCCTGCACGGCCATGGCCTTCTTCAGGTCGCCCGCCTTCACGGCGTTCCACAGGTCGATGATGAGTTGCGGGATGAAGGTGGCAAAGCCCACCAGCGCGCCGTCCACGCCCTGCACCATCGAGGCCAGCAGGTACTCGTCGTGGCAGGTGAGGATGGCCTTGGACGCGTCGGCCTCGCGGATCGCCTGGATGTCGCGGGCGTACTTGTTCATGTCGCGCTGGCCCACCTTGAAGGCCTGCAGGTAGGGCAATCGGGCCAGGTCGGCCAGCAGCTGCGACGAGTACGAGGCACGCGTCCAGGCGGGGTAGACGTGGCAGACCAGGTCGGCGCTGGGGGCGGCTTGGTGGATGGCCTCGAAGTACTGCAGCGCGTGGCCCGACGTGAAACCAAAACGCAGCCAGTGGTGCGGGGGCATCACGTCCAGCGCCACGGCGCCAGCCGCCACGGCCGCGCGGGCGTGTTCTGCTGCGTCGGCCAGGCCTTCGCAGACGATGGACGAGATGACGGGCATGCGGCCCTTGAGTTCGTCGGCCACGATGCGGGTGACTTCGGTGCGCTCGGCCGGCGTCAGCGAGAAAACCTCGCCGGTATGGCCGTTGGTCATGATGGCGACCACGCCCTCGTGGCCCGCCAGCCATGAGGCGAGCTTGCGCAGCGCGGGCTCATCAATGCGGTGGTCGGGGGTAAAGGGGCACGAGATGGCGGGGATGATCCCGCGATAATTCGAGATGGCAGGCATGCTTTCTTGTCTCCGTTGGGAAAAGCTGGTGAACAACGGGGTGGATCATTCCGCGCCATGCTGCAGCGGTCCAATACTCGAATCGCATACAACTATCTATCGATCCATCGCGGAGACACATGGGACCCGGCAACCGACCCCTGGACCTGGAATGGCTGGAGGATTTCCTAGCTCTGGCCGAGACGGGCAATTTCTCGCGCGCGGCGGAGGCCCGCGCCATTGCCCAGCCCGCCTTCAGCCGCCATATCCGCGCACTGGAAGACTGGGTGGGCGTGGAGCTGTTCGACCGCAGTGCCCATCCTGCGGCGCTCACGGCGGCAGGCCAGCGCTTTCTGCCGCTGCTCGAAACCATCCTGGCCAATCTGGAGGCCGCGCGCATCAAGGCCCGTGCTGCACACGACCTGGCGGCTGCCAGCCTGCGCTTTGCGGCCACGCACGTGCTCTCGCTCACGTTTTTTCCGCGCTGGCTGGTGGGCATGGAGGCGCGCCTGCGGCTGGGGCCCATCCAGACCATGTCCGACAGCTCGCAGGCCTGCGAAGACCTGATGCTCCAGCGGCGTGTGCAGTTTGTGCTGTGCCATGGCCACGCCGAGGTGCCGGGGCGCCTGGACGAGGCGCAGTACCCCATGTGCCGCCTGGCGGACGACCGGCTGCTGCCAGTCAGTGCGCCACAGTCCGGCGGCGCAGCAGGCCAGCCGATGCATGCGCTGGGCCAGCAGGCCCCGGTGCCCGTGCTGGCCTACAGCGAGGCGTCGGGCCTGGGCCGCATCATGCGGGCCCGCATGCGCGGGGTGTTCGCTGACGGTGCTGACGGCCCGGTGGCGGTGGTGTTCACCGCGCACCACGCGGTGTTGCTCAAGACTCTTGCCCAGGAAGGGCGGGGCGTGGCCTGGCTGCCCGAAAGCCTGATTGCCGACGAGTTGCGCGCCGGCACGCTGGTGGCTGCCGGGGGCGCCGACTGGAACGTGCCGGTGCAGATCCGCCTGTACCGCCAGCGTGCCGAGATGTCGCCGGTGGCCGAGTCCTTGTGGGAACTGGCGGTGGCGCAGGTGGCACCGCTGGCCTGAGCGCTTGCCGTTCCCCTGGCTGGCAGCCGATTCTTAAAGGCCCAGGTCGCTCAGCCCCGGATGGTCGTCCGGTCGGCGCCCCAGCGGCCAGAAGAACAGCCGGTCTGCGGCCTGGATGGGGCGGTCGTTGATGCTGGCGTGGCGCACGGCCATCAGGCCTGCGTCGTTGAACTCCCAGTTCTCGTTGCCGTAGCTGCGGTACCACTGGCCTGCGTCGTCATGCCATTCGTAGGCAAACCGCACGGCGATGCGGTGGCCGCTGAACGCCCACAGCTCCTTGATGAGGCGGTAGTCCAGTTCGCGTGCCCACTTGCGCTCCAGCAGCTGCCGGGCGGCCTCGCGGCCCACGGGGAACTCGGCGCGGTTGCGCCAGCGCGTGTCCTCGGTGTAGGCCAGGGCCACGCGGGCAGGGTCGCGCGAGTTCCAGCCGTCTTCGGCCAGGCGCACTTTCTGGACGGCGGTGTGTTGGGTAAAGGGGGGCAAAGGCGGGCGTGTTTCCATGGGAACCTCGACGGTGAAGGGTTGATGTAGACAGATCTGTCTACGTGCCATCATAAAGCTATGTAGACAGACTTGTCTACAATGAGCGAATGACCTTTGATCCTCTCCCTGTCGGCTGGCAAGACCTGCCCGCCCGAGACCGCCTGCTGCACACGGCGCACGCGCTGTTCTACCGAGATGGCATCCGCGCCACGGGCATCGACCGGGTGATTGCGGAGTCTGGCGTGACCAAGGTGACCTTTTACCGGCATTTCCCGAGCAAGAACGCGCTCATCTGTGCGTATCTGGAGTACCGGCACGCGGGCTGGATGGGCTGGTTCGCCGACGCGCTGCAGCGCCATGCGCACGCGCTGCCCTCAGTGGCGGATCGCACGCGGGCATTGGCGCCCGCGCTGGCGGAATGGTTGGGCAGCAAGCACTTTCGGGGCTGTGCCTTCATCAACAGCGTGAGCGAGCTGGGAGACACCGTGCCGGAGGTGCTGGAGATTGCGCAGCGCCACAAGCGCGACATGACGGCGTTGCTGGCTGCCTTGTTGCCTGCGCCTTCCCACCGTGCGGAAGACGCGCAGGCGCTCACCCTGGTGGTGGAGGGCGCCATCGTGCGTGCGCAGATGGGCGAACCTGTCGCCGCGGTGGTGGCCGCAGTGTCCCGCCTGACGGATGCGCTGGTGGCGGCGCCTCCTCAGCGCAAGGGATGAGCCTGTCGGTCGATAGGAAAGATGGGAACGTTTCTGGCGGCCGCCCGCATGGTCAGTCCAGCCGTGCGCCTTGTGTAGCACCGTGGCGGGTGCGCTGGTCGTACTGCTTCTCGCGCGCCACGTGGTCCTGCAGCAGCCGGTGGCCCAAGGCGTTGGCTTCGCGCTCCAGCGTGGCGCAGTCGGACGCCGCGGGCATCTGGCGGATGGCCTGGTCAATAGCCTGCGCTGCGTCGCGCCCGATCTGCACATGGCCTTGCTCGTGGTGGTACAGCGCCTGCACATACCGGTCAAAAACCGCCTGCTGCGACGGGCTGGCGGCCTGCAGGTCGGGCAGCTGCACTTCGGTGCGCAGCCGGGTGTTGACTTCGGTGATCGCACAGCGGCCCGAGGCTTCGCGCCACCAGCGGAAGGTCCAGCGCACGTTCCAGCGGGTGTAGCCATGAAAGCGCTGTCCACCCACCGAAATGGGGGTTGCAGCATGCAGGGCATCGCGCAGTGTCTCTCCGGGCTGGGCGCGCACCACGTAGGGCCGCTGGGTGCTTTCTTCCTCCACGGCCGCGTGTGCCCCACCCGCAGACAGCAGCAAGGCCACCACCCACCCCAGACGCACGCTGGGTGGCGGCTCTGGCAACGCAGATGCGTTCAGTCGCCCCACGGCAGCATCAGCGTGAGCAGGGACAGCTGGTCGAACTCGGGCGCAAAGGCATCAATGATCTGCTGCGGCTCGGGGCACAGGGTGGTGTCGGTGATCACGCCAAACTGCACGCCGCCGCCGTAGCTGAGGATGGAGACCCCCAGGCCGATGTCACCCGACTGCGGCACCCAGAACATGCACTGCGTGACGCGTGCACCGCACAGCGTGAGCTGCTCCTTGGGGCCGGGCACGTTGGTCATCACCGCCGTGGTCTTGCGGCCAAACAGGTTGAGCAGTGCGTCCTGTGCGGGCTTGATCATCAGGCCTGCCGCGGCGAGCATGGCAAACGCCAGGATGGGCTGGGTGCTGCCCTTGAGTGCATTCATGCGCTTGCGCACTTCGTACACGCGCTCGACAGGGTTGGCCACACCAATCGGCAGCACCAGCGGCACCAGGCCAAAGCGGTTGCCCAGCTTCCAGGCCTCTTCCATGGGGCGCAGATTCACCGGGATCATGGCGCGGATCTCCTGGCCCGTAGGGTCGTCGCCCTGGCTGCGCAGATAGCCGCCGATGGCGCCCGCCACACACGACAGCAGCACATCGTTGATGGAGCAGTTGAGTGCTTTGCCGATGGCCTTGACCTCTTCGAGCGGAATCGGCGGGCACCAGGCCACGCGCTTGGCGCTGCCGGGCTGGCCCTTCAGGCGCGTGGGCGAGTCGTCAGGCATCAGGGCCAATGCCGCCGCATCGCTGACGAGCTGGTAGGCCACGCGGGCCATGTCCATGGTGCCGGTCAGCCCGTGGTGCATGGCCTTTTCCGGGTCGCCCAGCATCTGCAACGACTTGGCGGCGCTGTCGCCCGCCAGGTCCAGGGCCTTGACGGTGAGGCCGGTGAAGGGCTTGATGAGTGCGTCGGCGATCCAGTCCTCGGCGGTGGCGGCTTCCTTGTCTGCCCGCGCCTTGCGCTTGGGGGGTTCCGAGCCGCCATCGACCAGCGACATGGTCACCGAGATGAGTGCAATGCCGTCCGCAATGCAGTGGTGGATGCGTACGATGAGCGCGCTGCCCTTCGCGCCGTCGTCACCCACAAAGTCTTCGATCAGGTGCATTTGCCACAACGGGCGGCGTGTATCGAGCGGCTGCATGGCGAGTTCGCCCACGCGGTCCTGTAGTGCGCGCTGCATGCTGTGGCCTGCGCGGTGGGGCAGCTTTTCGCGCAGCACATGCGCAGCGATGTCGAAGTTGCGGTCCTCCACCCAGGTGGCGCCTGCGGCATCTTCCACTACCCGCTGGCGAAAGCGCGGGTACTGCAGCAGGCGCTGCTGTACGCGTTCGCACAAGGCCTCCCAGGTGATGCCGGGTGACAGGGTCCACACGCCGTTGATCATCATCAGGTTGCTGTGCGAATCCATGCGCAGCCAGGCGGTATCGACCTTGCTCATGCGTTCGCCCGACAGGCCCAGCATGCCGGTGGCCGCGCGGCGCACGTTCTTCTGCACCACGGTGGCGGCCTTGCGGGCTGCGGGGGGCAGGGCCTGGGCGGCCTTGCGTGCCACCTCAGGCGCCTGGTCGCGCATGGTGCGCAGGGGGCTCGTGCTGCGGCCGGGGGCGGCTTTGCGGGGGGCTGGAATGCGGGTCACCATCAGATGTACACCTATTGTTTGATTTTTGGGGGCTTGCCTCTATGGATTGAGCGGCCCCGGGCCGTGCTCAGCCCGTAAGATACAACGCAGCAAACCCTTGCCGACACCGTTCTTTCCCTCCCCCCACACATCCCAAGGAGCACACCGACATGGCCGACCTCAATGCCACCTTCGAAGCCGCCGTGGCCAATTCCAAGAACCTGAGCGAGCGTCCCGACAACGCCACGCTGCTCAAGATCTACGCGCTGTACAAGCAAGCCACCGCCGGCGACAACACCGAGAAGAAGCCCAGCTTCTCCGACATGGTGGGCCGTGCCAAGTGGGACGCCTGGGAAAAGCTCAAGGGCACGGGTGCCGACGAGGCCAAGCAACTGTATGTGGACCTGATCACCTCGCTGAGCTGATACGGCGGTGACCCCCAAAGAAAAAGGCGACCTTGGTCGCCTTTTTCTTTGGGGGCAGAGGTGCCTAACGCTGGACCCACCCCTTGGGCAGCCCGGCTTCCGGCGTCATGCCGTAGACCGGCTCGCCCGGCAGCCCCGCCTGCAGCGGCACGCGGGCGGCCATCAGGCGCTCCAGGTCCACCCCCGTGGCAATGCCCATGGCTTCGAACATGAACACCAGGTCTTCGGTCACCACGTTGCCCGACGCGCCCGGTGCATAGGGGCAGCCGCCCAGGCCGCCCAGCGACGCATCAAAGGTGCGCACCCCCACGTCGTAGGCCGCCAGGCAGTTGGCCAGCCCCAGCCCGCGGGTGTTGTGCATGTGGGCCGCACCGGCCTTGGCACCCAGCTTGGCGCGCAGGCGCGTGAACAGGCGGCGCACCTGCGCCGGGTTGGCCATGCCGGTGGTGTCCGACAGGCCCACCTCGTCGGCGCCGGCCTCGGCGCACAGGCCTGCGAGCCAGATCACATCGTCCTCGGGCACCACGCCTTGCAGCGTGCAGCCAAAGGCGGTGGACAACCCCACCTCCACCAGCACGCCGGGCGCCTGCGCGTTACGCAGCTGTGCCACGGCGCGCACCTCCTCGACCATGGCCTCGCGTGTCTTGCGCACATTGGCCAGCGAATGGGCAGCACTGGCCGACACCGGCAGGGTGACCTTGTGCACCCCTGCTGCCAGCGCCGCCTCGGCGCCGCGCAGGTTGGGCGCCAGGGCCATCACGGTGATGCCAGGGTGGGTGAGCGCGTGCCGCACCACTTCGGCCACATCGGCCATCTGGGGCAGCAGGCGGGCGGGCACGAACGAGCCGACTTCGATCTCGCGCAGGCCGGCCGCCACCAGGGCGTCGATCCAGCGCAGCTTGTCGGCCGTGGGCATGGTGGCTTTGACGGACTGCAGGCCATCGCGCGGGCCGACTTCGCTGATGAGGACTTGGGGTTGCGTCATGGTGCTGGACGGAGGATGCCGCCGAGGATAGCGCGCTGGCGCTGCCAGAAGGTGCTCTGGGGCTTTTGAACAAAGTGGCAATTTGTGATGCCATACCGGCAAACAGCCCAGCAATATGCAGCAGATTGGGCGATTCCCATTGTTTTGGCGCTTCGGGACACTGCTTGGAGCCGTATCCATTCCCATTCGGAGACAAGCGCCATGCCCTCACACCATCCTTTTTCCACCCGCTACCTCAGTGCCACCGATGTCATCGACATGGTGCAGCGCAAGGGCGTCGAGGCCTGCCTGCGCGGCATTGCCGACTACATCCAGGCCGACTTTCTGCGCTGGGGAGCGTTCGACAAATCCGCACGTGTGGCCAGCCACTCGCGCGACGGCGTGATCGAACTCATGCCCATTGCCGACGACCAGACCTATGCGTTCAAGTACGTCAACGGCCACCCCACGAACACGCGCTGGGGGCTGCCTACGGTGATGGCGTTTGGCGTGCTGGCCGATGTGGCCACGGGCGCGCCCCTGCTGCTGAGCGAACTCACGCTCACCACCGCCCTGCGCACCGCCGCCATGTCGGCCGTGGCCGCCCGCGCCCTGGCGCGGCCTGGCAGCCGTACCATGGCGCTGATCGGCAACGGCGCCCAAAGCGAGTTCCAGGCACTGGCCTTCCACCACCTGCTGGGCATCACCACGCTGCGGCTGTTTGATACCGACCCGGCCGCCACCGCCAAGCTGCAGGCCAACCTGCAAGGCACAGGCCTGCGCACCGTGGCCTGCAACAGCACGGCCGATGCCGTGCGCGGCGCCGACGTCGTGACCACGGTGACGGCTGACAAGACCAACGCCACCATCCTCACGCCCGGCATGCTGGCGCCCGGCATGCACATCAACGCCGTGGGGGGCGACTGCCCCGGCAAGACCGAGCTGCATGCCGACGTGCTGCGCCAGGCCCAGGTGTTTGTGGAATACGCGCCGCAGACGCGCATTGAAGGCGACATCCAGCAGCTGCCTGCCGACTTTGGGGTGACCGAGCTGTGGGAAGTGCTGGCAGGCCAACACACCGGCCGGGCCAGCGATGCAGCGGTGACGGTGTTCGACTCTGTGGGCTTTGCGCTGGAGGACTTTTCTGCGCTGCGCTTCTTGCGCGATACGGCCGCCGAGCTGGGCATGGGCCAACCCATCGAACTCATCCCCCAGCTGTCAGACCCCAAGAACCTGTTTGGGCTGCTGCGCACGCACAACCCCCTGCTGCGCGCTGTGGCCTGACGCCTGTCCGGTCACCCCTTCTCAGTCCCTCCAGACCACGCTGCTGGCGGAGTCGGTGCGTGTGGTGCGGAAATGGTTGGCCGGGTGGGCCGGGTCCGCCATGCCAAAGGAGATGCCGCAGACGATGCTGCGGTCGTTGCCAATGCCCAGCACCTCGCGCAGCACGCCGGGGTAGGACGCCAGCGCCGCCTGTGCGATGGAGCCCACGCCCAGACTGTGCGCGGCCAGCATGAAGTTGCTCACATACGCGCCACAGTCCACCGCACCATAGACGCCCAGTGCCTCGTCGCTGGTGACGATGGCCACATGCGGTGCGCCGAACATCGTGAAGTTCTGCGCCGCCTGGCGGGCCGAGGCTTCGCGGTCACCCTTGGCAATGCCCAGGGCTTCGTACAGGCCCCAGCCGCATTCGCGCCGCCGTTCCTGGTACACGCCCCGGTATTCGCGGGGCCAGGGCAGGTCGGGGTTGGGGGCTGCGGTGGTCATATGCGACTGCAGTGCGCTGCGCAGGCGCTCCAGCGTGGCGCCGCTGGCTATGGTGAGCTGCCAGGGCTGCGCGTTGCACCACGAGGCCGTGCGCTGCGCGGTGGCCAGGATGGCTTCGATGGTGCCGCGCGGCAACGGCGCGGGCAGAAAAGCGCGGCAGCTGTAGCGGGTGTGGAGCAGCGTGGAGAGGGTGTCAAACGCCGGGCTGTGGGCGGCGGTCTCGCTCGCGGTGGATGTCATTGCGGTGGCTAGGCCTTCTTGGCCTTGGTGGCAGGCTTGGCCGCTGACTTGGGGGCCGGCTTGTCAGCATCCGCTTCTACTGCATGTTTCTTCTTGTCTGCGGCGGGCTTCTTGGCGCCGGGGTGGGGCGCGTTGAGGAGGGCGTCCAGCTGCTCGCCAATTTCGGCCTCGATGCGGTCCTTGAACGCGCCGAACAGAAAGCCGAGCTGTGCCTTCATCTCGAACTGGTGGGCATCCACCAGCAGCGTGCCCTTGACGCCCGAGCGGGTGAAGGTGAGCAGGTCTTCCTTGTCCCCTTCTTCGTAGGTGCATTCCATGTCGAATTTTTCTTCGGCCTTTTCGGCCCAGGAGAAGGCGACCTTGCGGGCTTCCTTGAAGCCCAGGTGGTGTTCGCGGTGGATATGAATGTCAGGCACCGGCTGTCTCCTTGAGGTGTTGGGGGTCAGGTAAAAGGGCGCGCAGTGTGTCGTGCCGCTCGGGCAGGGGCTGCTGCGTCAGTTGTCGTACGGCATCATAAAACCGGGGCCAGTTGCGCCCCTCGCGTTCAAACAAGGCCTCGAACGCGGGCACCAGTTCGTCGTAGGCGGCCTGGGCGGCAAAACTGGCGTTGTTGGCCTGGGCCACCCAGCGGTCGTAGCCCGCCACCTGGGCTGTGGTGGCTCGGGGGGGCGTCCCGCCGGGCGCGTCCAGCCAGCGTGCGCGCAGTGCGGCATAGTCGTCGCGAAATGCTTGCATTGCTTCTCTTTTCATAGCAATTAAGGCATGATCTTCTAGCGCTTGAAGCTCCTTTTGCTCATAAATGGCCGCCAGGCGGGTGCGCGTGGCCCGGGTGAGCATGCGGAAGGCGCTGCGCCGCGCTTCGCTGGTGGCGTAGGCCTCGCGCGCGGCGGGGGGGGACTGCGTGGCCAGCCACCGCGCCACGCCAATGCGTTCCACCGCCGTGGCAAAGGACTCGTTGAACAAGGTGTCGTTCTTGGCATAGACCACCTGGTGCGCCAGCTCGTGGAACAGCAGGCGCACAAAGTCACCCTCGGGCCAGGCGATGAAGGTGGACAGCAGCGGGTCGCCGCCCGCCCAGTTCATGTAGCCCAGCGTGGAGTAGGCGGGCACGCCGTACACCTCCACCTCCAGGCCCTGCGCGGCCAGTTCGGCGGCCTCGGCCTGTGCCGCAGCCTCGGTGAAATAGCCCCGGTAGCCGATGCAGCCCGTGACCGGAAAGCACCAGGTGTGCAGCGTCAGCGAATAGGGCGGCGCGGCGACCACATTCCACACGGCGGCGGGGCGCTTCAGGTCGGCATAGCGGCGGTAGCTGGCGTTGTCGGGCAGGCCGAGTTCCGCCACCGCAAAAGCCCGCGCACGTTGCGCCAGCTGCAGCCGCTCGCGCAGGGCGGGCGAGATGTCCTTGCGCGCCACCCATTCGTCAATCGGTTCTGCGGCATGCATGATCTGCATGTGCCCGCGCAGCGATTGCCAGTAGTAGCCCAGCGCGTTGGAGGGACCGGTGGTGCTGGCGCAGCCGGCCAGCACCAGGCAAAACATCAGGCTGAAAGTGGCCCGCAGGCGGGAAGGTGGCTGGCGCATGCAGCGCAGTTTATGGGCAGATTGAACCCTTTGCGTTCGCCCTGTCAGCAGCCTGGCTGTTGCGCTTTCTAGAATGCCGCGCATGACCCCTTTGACCGCTCCCGATCCTGCTCGCCCACCTGCGCTGGCCGACGGCCTGTTCGCTGACGAGGCCGGTTGCCCGCGCTGCACCTGGTGCCAGTCCACGCCGCTGTACCGCCACTACCACGACACCGAGTGGGGCTTTCCGGTGGCCGACGACCGCCGGCTGTTCGAGAAGATCTGCCTGGAGGGTTTTCAATCGGGCCTGAGCTGGCTCACCATCCTGAACAAGCGCGAGGGCTTTCGTGCCGCGTTCGCGCACTTCGACGCCGAGCAGGTCGCAGCCTTTGGCCCGGCCGAGGTTGAGCGCCTGGTGCAGGACGCGGCCATCGTGCGCCACCGGGGCAAGATCGAATCCACCATCAACAACGCGCGCCGCGTGCTGGAGCTGCGCAGCGAGTTCGGCTCGCTGGCGCACTACGCCTGGCGCTACGAGCCCGCCGCTGCCGACCGGCCCGAGCGGCTCACGCGCGAAGTGGCGCGCACCCTGTCCACGTCACCTGCATCCATTGCCATGTCCAAGGACCTGAAAAAGCGAGGCTGGAGTTTTGTGGGCCCCACCACGGTGTACGCCTTCATGCAGGCGATGGGTCTGGTCAATGACCACCTGGAAGGTTGCCATTCGCGCCCCGCAGCGCTGGCAGCGCGCAAGGCGTTTGTGGTGCCGCGCGGCTGACCGATCAATCGATAGATCGGTCAGGCCCGTGCCACGGGACGCAGCAGCCACAGCGCTCCCAACGCAGCCAGGCCCAGCAGCGTGGTGAGCCACAGGGCGGCGGCGCCAGCACGGTCCAGCGCCATGCCAAACAGCACCGGTGCAAACGCCTGCGCCACGCGGGCGGGCACCATCATCAGGCCCTGGCGCGCGCCGTAGCCCGCAGGCCCAAACAGCACCAGCGGCAGCGTGCCCTTGGCAATGGTCAGTATCCCGTTACCTGCCCCGTGCAGCACGGTGAAAACCGCTGCCCCAGGCCCGCCCAGCACCATCAGCAAGCCCGCGCCCACGGGGTGTGCGGCGGCAGCCAGCTGGGCCGACAGCAGCGGGTGCAGGCGGCGCAGAAAACCAAACTCCAGCAGGCGTGCCGCCACCTGCGCAGGGCCCACCAGCGCGGCCATTGCCACTGCCGCCTGCAGCGACGTACCGCTGGCCTGCAGCAGGTGGGGCAGGTGGGCTGCCATGGCGGTGCTGGTGAACCAGGTGACCGCAAACACAAAGGACAGCAGCACGGTGGTGCGCAGCGGGTGTGCTGGAGTGGGCGGGGCGGATACGGCCGGTTCTGTGGCGGGCGCTGCGATGGCGTCCGTCGATGGTTCGGTGGCCTTTTCTGCGGCGTCGGCGCGCGGCAGCCAGCCATTGAGCGGCACCCCCACCAGCAAGTGCAATGCGGCCCAGCCCGCGCACGCTCCGCGCCAACCCCATTGCGTCTCCATCCAGGCCGACAGCGGCCAGCCCACGGTGCTGGCAAACCCCGCGATCAGCGTGATGCCGGTGATGGCGCTGCGCGCGCCCTGGCCGTACAGCCGCACCAGCGTGGCAAACGCCGCCTCGTAAAGGCCCGACCCCATGGCCACGCCCATCAGCACCCAGGCGGCAAACAGCCCCACCGGGCCTTGCGCCAGGGCCATGCCCACCAGAGCAGCTGCAAACAGCAGATTGGTGCCCACCAGCACCGGGCGACCGCCATGGCGGTCAATGGCTCGGCCCGCGAAAGGCCCGAGCAGTGCCGACACGATGAGCGCCACGGAAAACGCCGCGAACACCGTGGGGGTGGCCACACCCAAGTCGCGCGCCATGGGCGCGGCCAGCATGGCAGGCAGGTAGTAGGACGAGGCCCAGGCCAGCGTCTGGGCCGTGCCCAGGCGCGCCACGGTCCAGCGTTGTGACGCGGCGCTCATGCCGCGCGGTGGGCCATGGCGGGGGCGCGCGAGGTTACCTCAGACACGCTGGCCCTGCGCGTTGATGACGACTTCGCCATCCTCCTTGGTGAAGGCACCTTGCTGCGGTGCGGGCAGGATATCCAGCACTTTCTCGGACGGGCGGCACAGCCGCGTGCCCAGGGGCGTGACCACTATGGGGCGGTTGATGAGGATGGGGTGCTGCAGCATTGCGTCGATGAGCTGCGCGTCGGTGACGCCCGGTGCGTCCAGTTGCAGCTCGGTGAAGATCGCTTCCTTGGTGCGCACGGCGTTGATCACCGGCTCGCCGGTCGCTGCAATCAGCGCCACCAGCGTGGCACGGTCGGGCGGGGCTTTCAGGTATTCGATGACCTCGGGCTCCATGCCGCTGTTGCGGATCATGGCGAGGGTGTTGCGGGACGTGCCGCACTTGGGGTTGTGATAGATCGTGATGGTGGTCATGGCGTGCTGGAAAGTACGGAAACAATGGGCGAAAGTTTGCCACTGCGCTGGGGCCAGCCCGGTAAATTTTCCAACGCGTTCAGCAGCCGCAGGCCCGCATCGCCCAGCACTCCGTCGTTGTGCACCTCCAGGCTGGCCGCGCCCGGCGGCGGGCTGTAGGCCAGCGCGCGCTGCACGCGGGCCTCCACCTCTTCGCGCGTCTCGCGGCCCCGCGCCAGCAGACGTTCGCGCAGCACCTGCGGGCCGGCAGTGATGTGCACAGCCACCAGGCCCGGGAAGCGCGCCAGGGCCTCGGGCAGGTAGGCGCGCGAGCCATTGAGCAGCACCCAGTGACCCTGCGCCAGCGGCGCCAGTTGCGCATGCCGCACGCCGTAACCCAGGCCGTTGGCTTCCCAGTGCAGGGCAAAGGCCAGTTCGTGGCGCAAAGCAACAAACGTTTCGGGCGACACACTTTCATGGGCTTCGCCACTCAGCATGGCGGAGCGGCTGATGGTGCGCTGCGCCCAGTGCACGGGGCACGGGGTGGGCAGGTGTGCCCGCAACCAGTCCAGCAGGCTGTCCTTACCCGCACCCGAGGGGCCCATGCAGTAGACCAGTCGGCCCGCGGTCATGCCCCCATCTCCAGGTGGTCCAGCAGCACAAAGTCTGCGCCGGGTGCGGGCTCTGCGAACAAGGCCAGGCTGTTGAACTTCAGGATGGGCAGGTCCGAGAAGAACTCCTGCGCGGCCTCGAACACCAGCGACTGAGTGGGTGCGTTCACTTGCGCCAGGCTGCCGGTGAGCGACATGTGAAAGCGGAACTCGTCCAGCACAAAGGGGTAGCCCCATTGCTGCAGCAGCGCGTCCTGCCGGGCAGTGAGCCCCGCCGAGCGGCGCCGGGCGAGGTCGGCGTCGGACAAGGGTGCGGCCAAGGGCTGCAGCGCCGTCACGCAGGTGGCGGCGGTCTCCTGAATCTGCGCATTGGCGGGGTGCAGCGCCGGGGGCACCAGCGCCAGAAAGTCGTCGATGCGTTGCACCTGCAGGGGCGGCAGCACAAAGGGTTGCAGCCCGCGCGCTACGGACTGCACGGCCTGGTGCAGCGTGATCCAGTCGGCGCCGGGCGCCAGCGCAAACGGCGCCTTGAGTGTGGCGTGCCAGCCGTAGCGGCGGGGCGCTGCGGTCAGGCGGTGCAGGTCGTCCGCCGCCACGCCGTCGATGGCGAGCTGTTGCAGCGGCTGCAGCAGCGCCGCGCAGCGCCCCAGCCAGTGGCTGCCGGCCAGCCAGCCCAGGCTGCCCGGGTTGGGTGCGAAATAGACCGCATAGCGGTGGTGGGTGGGTGGCATGTCAGGCGTGTTCATTGTGGTCAATGGTCAGTTTCACGCGGTCGCCCGCAAACCAGGCGCGGGCCCATTCGATGGGCGTGCCTGCCAGGTCCACGTTCAGGCTCTCTACCTGTAGCACGGGGCGTGAGGTGGGCTGGCGCAACTGGGCGGCCACTTCGGCGCTCGGCAGCTCGGCGGTGATGCGGCTTTCGCGGCGTGTGTAGTCGGCCACTCCGTGGGCAGTGAAGCCTGCGGTGATGGAGCCCGTTTCGCGCACCACGGCCGCCAAGTTCTCGAAGCGGGGCAGGGGAAAGTAGCGCTCGCTGATGTGCAGGGGCTGGCCCTCGGCGTCGCCCCGAACGCGCAGCGCCAGCAGCGGGCTGCGCGCGGGCACCTGCAGCGCCTTCGCCAGCGCCGCCGTGGCGCGCGTGGTCTGGGCCTGCAGCACCACCAGGCTGCCGCGCAGACCCGCCTGTGCCAGGCCCTGCTGATGGCGCGTGCGCTTGCCCAGCACCAGGTCCACCGCAAAGTCTTCCACATAGGTGCCACTGCCCTGCGTGATGCGCACCAGCCCCTGGCTGCACAGGCTGGCGAGCGAGCGGCGGATGGTGTGGCGGTTCACGCCGAACTGCTCGGCCAGCGCGTGCTCCGAGGGCAGCCGCTGGCCTGGCGGATAGACGCCGCTGCCGATGGCCTCGGCCAGCTCGGCGGCTATGCGCGTCCAGAAGCTGTCGCGCGCGGGGCGCAGTGCTGGTGCTTGCGGGACCTGTAGCGGGGTCGTGAGAGAAGTGGTGCTGGCTGTCATGAAACCTACATGCGCGCTCTTTAAGCTGGCGCCAGTTGTTCAATTTGTCTATACAACTTTCAGGGTACCACTTCCATGTTTCAAGCCTTTGACAACCCGGGACCGGGCCGCCCCCTGGGCCGCGCGCACTGGATGGCGCTGCTGGCCCGGGCGCCGCTGGGGCTGCTCGAATCTGCCTTGCACGAGCATGCCACGCGCCCCGCGCGCTGGCTGCGTGCGCCCGAGACCGGCCTGATGATGGTGCAGGGCCGCGCTGGCGGAACGGGCGAGCGCTTCAACCTGGGCGAGGTCACCGTCACCCGCTGCGCGCTGCGCGTGGCCGATGCATCGGACGCCGCCGAGGCCACTGTGGGCGTGGCCTACGTGCTGGGCCGCTCGCACCGCCAGGTGCAGCTGGCGGCCCTGGCCGATGCGCTACTGCAAGACCCTGTTCAGCAACCGGTGCTGGACGCACAACTGCTCGAACCCATCCGCAACCACCTGCGCAACACCCAGGCCGAGCGCCAGGCGCGGGCCGCCAGCACCAAGGTGGACTTTTTCACCGTGGCGCGCGAGAGCGGTGCCGACAACGACGAGGACACCGAATGAGCACGACCCCCTTGGCATCGCTGGGTGCCGGATTTTCGAATGAAGCCTTTGGCAGCCAGGCGGTGTTCCGCGCCGTGCTGCAGGCGCTGTCGCACCCCGGCCTTACGGTGGCGGTAGAACACGATGCGCAGGCTCCTGCCGTGGGGCATGCCGCATCGGCTGCCGTGCTGCTGGCGCTGCTCGACAGCGACTGCACGTTGTGGCTCTCGCCCAGGCTGGCAAACAGCGATGCCGGTGCCTGGCTGCGCTTTCACACAGGCTGCACTGTGGTGACCGATCCGGTGCAGGCCCGCTTTGTGTGGGTGGCGCAGGGCGACGAATGGCCAGCGCTCGGCAGCCTGGCCTTGGGCACCGACGTCTACCCGGACCAATCGGCCACCTGCGTGGTCGATGTACCGCGCGCCACCGCCACCAAGGCGGACGCCATCAATGCGTGGCAATTGCGCGGACCGGGAATTCAGGAGATGGCGGCCTTGCAGGTGGACGGCTTGCCCGACGACTTCGAGACCCAGTGGTCCGCCAACCACGCAGCGTTTCCGCGTGGTGTGGACTTGTTGCTGGGCACCCCAGACCACATCGTGGGCCTGCCACGCACCACGCTGGCGACGCGCAGCGCCGTAGCCCTTCGGGAGGCTTGAGCATGTACGTAGCCGTCAAAGGCGGAGAAGCCGCCATTCTCAACAGCTACCAGCTGCTGGCCCGCCAGCGCCGGGGCGATGTCTCGCAGCCCGAACTCTCGGTAGCGCAGATCCGCCAGCAGCTCAAGCTGGCGGTGGACCGCGTCATGACCGAGGGTTCGGTCTACGACCCCGAACTCGCCGCGCTGGCCATCAAGCAAGCGGCGGGCGACCTGGTGGAAGCCATCTTTCTGCTGCGCGCCTACCGCGCCACGCTGCCGCGCCTGGGCACCACCTGCGCGCTGGACACCAGCCGCATGGTGCTGGACCGGCGCATCTCCGCCACCTTCAAGGACCTGCCCGGTGGCCAGGTGCTGGGCCCTACTTACGACTACACGCAGCGCCTGCTGGACTTCAAGCTGTTGGCCGAAGGCATGGTGACGCAGCCTGCCGCTGCGGCAGCGGCTGTGCCGCCCGACCCCACGCCGCGCGTGGTGGACCTGCTCAACCAGGAAGGCCTGATCGAGACCCGCCCCGTGCCCCCGGGCGACCCGGCGCCCACAGACCTGACCCGCGAGCCACTGCGCTTCCCCGCCAACCGCGCCACGCGCCTGCAAAACCTGGCGCGCGGCGACGAGGGCTTCCTGCTCGCCATGGCGTATTCCACGCAGCGCGGCTATTCGCACTCGCACCCGTTTGTGGGTGAGGTGCGCCTGGGCACAGTAGCGGTGGAGGTCGTACCCGAAGAGCTGGGCTTTGCCATCGAGATCGGTGACATCGAGATCACCGAATGCGAAATGGTGAACCAGTTTGCGGGCAGCAAGAGCCAGCCCCCGCAGTTCACGCGCGGCTACGGTCTGGCTTTTGGCCACAGCGAGCGCAAGGCGATGGCCATGAGCTTGGTGGACCGAGCCCTCCGTGCCGATGAGCTGGGTGAACCGGTGGAGTCGCCCGCGCAGATGCAGGAATTTGTGCTGGGCCATAGCGACAGCCTCGAAGCCTCGGGCTTTGTGCAGCACCTGAAGCTGCCGCACTACGTGGACTTTCAGTCCGAGCTGGAGCTGGTGCGCAAGATGCGCGCCGCTGCTGCCCACCCCACAACCACCGCCGAGGAGGATGCAGCATGAACGCGCCCCTGGAACCTGCCGTGATGGGCCTGCCCGCCGACGCCACACCGGTGGACGGCCACTTCAACTTTGCCTACCTGGACGAGCGCACCAAGCGCATGATCCGCCGCGCCATCCTCAAGGCAGTGGCCATCCCCGGCTACCAGGTGCCGTTTGGTTCGCGCGAGATGCCGCTGCCCTATGGCTGGGGCACGGGCGGCATCCAGGTTACCGCGTCCATCATCGGCCCGCAGGACTGCCTCAAGGTCATTGACCAGGGATCGGATGACACGGTCAACGCGGTCAACATCCGCCGCTTCTTCGAGCGCACCACGGCCGTGGAGACCACCACCCGCACACGCGCGGCCACGCTGATCCAGACGCGCCACCGCATCCCCGAGACACCGCTGACCGAAGGCCAGGTCATCGTCTACCAGGTGCCCGTGCCCGAGCCCATGCAGCGCCTGGAGCCGCGCGAGACCGAAACGCGCACTCTGCATGGCCTGGCCGAGTACGGGCTCATGCACGTCAAGCTCTACGAAGACATCGCGCGCTACGGCCACATTGCCACCACTTACGACTACCCCGTACTGGTCAACGGCCGCTATGTGATGGCGCCGTCGCCCATCCCCAAGTTCGACAACCCCAAGATGCACATGAACCCCGCGCTGCAGCTGTTTGGTGCGGGCCGCGAAAAGCGCATCTACGCCGTGCCGCCCTATACGCCGGTGGAGAGCCTGGGTTTTGAGGACCACCCGTTCGAGGTGCAGCGCTGGGATGCTGCTTGCGCGCTGTGTGGCGCCACCGACAGCTTTCTGGACGAGGTCATCACCGACGACCAGGGCGGGCGCATGCATGTCTGTTCCGATTCGGACTACTGCCACGAGCGCCAGGCGCAGCAGGTCGAAACGGCGCAGGTGGAAGGCGGCGCGGCATGAGCGCCGTGCACATTCGCGAAGCCCGGCAGGCCGACCTGGAGAGCGTGCTGGTGCTGTATGCCGCCATTGAAGACAGCCCGGCCGACGTGCTGACCCTGGAAGAAGCCGAGGCCGTATGGTCCCAGTTCGCCCGCTACCCCAGCTACCGCCTGTGGGTGGCCTGCGACCCCGCGCAGCACGGCGCCGTGGTGGGCACCTATGCGCTGCTCGTCATGCACAACCTGGCGCACCGGGGCACGCCCTCGGCCATCGTGGAAGACGTGGTAGTGGCACAGGACCAGCAGGGCCGAGGCATTGGCCGCCAGATGATGGCCCACGCCATGCAGCAGGCGCGCGACGCGGGCTGCTACAAGCTCGCGCTCTCGTCCAACGCCCGCCGCAAGGGCGCGCATGCCTTCTATGAATCCCTGGGCTTTGCGCAGCATGGCCTGAGCTTTGTTGTCGAGACCCTCACATGAATCACCCCGAACCTTCTGCGCCGCTGCTGAGCGTGCGCAATGTCAGCAAGCGCTATGGCGACCGCGTGGCGCTGCAAGACGCGTCCTTTGACCTGTGGCCCGGCGAGGTGCTGGCCGTGGTGGGCGAGTCGGGCTCCGGCAAGTCCACGCTGCTCAACGCCATTGCAGCACGCAGCGCCCCGGACGAAGGCACGGTGCAGTTCCGCCAGCGCAGCGGCGAGCTGCAGGATATCTACGCCATGACCGAAGCCCAGCAGCGCCTGCTGGCCCGCACCGACTGGGGCTTTGTGCATCAGAACGCGGCGGATGGCCTGCGCATGGATGTATCGGCTGGTGCCAACGTGGGCGAGCGCCTGATGGGCCTGGGCGAGCGCCACTACGGCCGCCTGCGCGCTACGGCCACGGAATGGCTGCAGCGTGTGGAGATCGACGCGGCGCGCATCGATGATGCACCGCGCACGTTTTCGGGCGGCATGCGCCAGCGCCTGCAGATTGCCCGCAACTTGGTCACGCAGCCCCGCCTGGTGTTCATGGACGAACCCACCTCGGGCCTCGATGTATCGGTGCAGGCGCGCCTGCTGGACCTGCTGCGCCAGCTCACGCGGCAGATGCAGTTGGCGGCCATTGTCGTCACGCACGACCTGGCCGTGGCGCGCCTGCTGGCGCACCGCATGGTGGTCATGCAACGCGGCCGCGTGGTCGAAGCGGGCCTGACCGACCAGGTGCTCGACGACCCGCAACACCCTTATACCCAGCTCCTCGTTTCTTCGGTACTGCAGCCATGAACCAGCCCCCTTCCATTGCGCCCATTCTCCAGATGCAAGGGGTGGCCAAGCGCTTCACCCTGCACCACCAGAACGGCATCGAACTGCCTGTGCTTGCCCAGGTGGACCTGGCCGTGCAGCCCGGTGAATGTGTGGTGCTGGACGGACCCTCGGGCATGGGCAAGAGCACGCTGCTCAAGATGATCTACGCCAACTACCGGGTCAATGCGGGGCGCATCACGGTGCGCTCGGCCGATGGCGCCGTGGTGGATGTGACACAGGCCACGCCGCGTGCGCTGGTGCAGCTGCGGCGCGACACCGTGGGCTATGTGAGCCAGTTTCTGCGGGTCATCCCGCGCGTGTCGGCGCTGGACGTGGTGGCCGAGCCACTGGCGGAAGACGCCGGAGACGACCCTGTGGGCATCGAGGTCGCGCGCGAGGCCGCCCGCCAGTGGCTGACCCGCCTGCGCATTCCCGAGCGGCTGTGGCATCTGCCACCCGCCACGTTCTCCGGCGGGGAGCAGCAGCGCATCAACATCGCCCGCAACATGATCAAGCCCAAGCCTCTGTTGCTGCTGGACGAGCCCACCGCATCGCTCGACGCGGCCAACACCGAGACCGTGATCGCCATGATCCACGAGGCGGTGGCGCGCGGGGCGGCCCTGGTGGGCATTTTTCACGACGCGCAGGTGGGCGCCGCCGTGGCCACGCGCCGCGTGAATGTGGGCGACTTTCGGGGAGCATCGGCATGACCGCGACCGTGTTCAAGAACGCCCGCATGGTGCTGCCGGGCGAAGTGGTGCACGGCAGCTTGCAGGTGGATGGCGGGCGCATTGCGTCGCTGGATAGTGGGGGCACTGCGGCCCTGCAAGGCATCGACCTGGGGGGCGACTACCTGCTGCCGGGCTTGGTCGAAATCCACACCGACAACTTCGAGCGCCACCTGATGCCGCGACCCAAGGTGCAATGGGCCGAGATGCCCGCACTGCTGGCGCACGACGCCGAGATTGCGGCCGCAGGCATCACCACGGTGCTGGATGCGCTGGGCGTGGGCGAGGCCGATGTGGACAGCCTGCGCGGCAGCGCCTGGAACCGCGTGCTCGACACCATCGACACCTGCACCGAGCGCAACCTGCTGCGGGCCGACCACCACCTGCATGTGCGCTGCGAGCTGCCTGCGCCCAACACCATCGACCTGTTCGAGCCCTTCCACGGGCACCCGCGCCTGTCGTTGATCTCGCTGATGGACCACACCCCGGGCCAGCGCCAGTGGGAGAACATCGAGCAGGCACGCACCTACTACACCGGCAAGAAGGGCTGGAGCGCCGAGAAGTTCGAGCGCCAGGTGGCGCACGCGGCCACGCTGCAGGCGCAGTACGCCGAGCCGCACCGTGCGTACTTCGTGGATTACTGCCGCACGCACGGCATCTCGCTGGCCAGCCACGACGACACCACGGTGGCCCATGTGGAGCAGGCCCATGCCGAAGGGGCCGCAATGTCGGAGTTCCCGACCACGCTGGCTGCGGCCCAGGCGGCGCACGAGCGCGGCCTGCTCACGGTGATGGGCGGACCCAACGTGGTGCGTGGCGGTTCGCACTCGGGCAATGTAGCGGCGGCCGACTTGGCGCGCCGGGGGCTCTTGGACATCCTCTCGTCCGACTACGTGCCCGGCAGCCTGCTGAGCGCGGTGATGCGGCTGGTGCAGGACGACATCCTGCCCCTGCCACAGGCTGTGGCCACCGTCACCTGCAACCCCGCCAAGGCCGCGGGCATGGCCGACCGGGGCGCGCTGGCGCCCGGCCTGCGCGCCGACCTGGTGCAGGTGCACATGGCCGAGCTGCCTGATGGCGGTCGCCAGGCCGTGGTGCGGGGGGTGTGGCGCGAAGGGCAGCGCGTCCTGTAGAGCGCGTGCAGGTCGTTTCCTGACATCCAAACTTCTCCCAACTGTCAAAGCACTGTCACGCCCGACAACCACACTCCGGTTGTCTAGACGACTTAACCCCCAGGAGGCTGCCATGACTGCCGCACTGCACATCAACCAACTGAACAAGCACTTCGCCAACGGCAAACACGCCCTGCGCGACATCAACCTCACCGTGCAGCGCGGCGAGATGGTGGCGCTGATTGGTGCCTCGGGATCGGGCAAGTCCACGTTGCTGCGCCACGTGGCGGGCCTGGTGGTGGCCGATGCGTCCAGCGATTCGCTGATCGAAGTGGATGGCCGCTGCGTGCAGCAGGCGGGGCGCATTCACAGTGACATCCGCAAGGTGCGTTCGCAGGTGGGCTTTGTGTTCCAGCAGTTCAACCTGGTGGACCGACTGCCCGTGCTGATGAACGTGCTGGTGGGCCTGTTGCACCGCACGCCCTGGTGGCGCGGCTGGCTGCGCATGTTCAAGCCGCAGGAGCGTGCGCTGGCGCTGGAGGCGCTGCACCGCGTGGGCATTGCCGAATGCCATGCACAGCGTGCGTCCACCTTGTCCGGCGGGCAGCAGCAGCGCGCGGCCATTGCACGCACGCTGGTGCAGGGCGCCAAGGTGGTGCTGGCCGACGAGCCCATCGCCTCGCTGGACCCCGAATCCTCGCGCAAGGTCATGGACATCCTGGCCCGCATCAACCGCGAGGACCGCTGCACCGTCATCGTGTCGCTGCACCAGGTGGATGTGGCCATCAAATACTGCCCCCGCGTGGTGGCGTTGCACCACGGCCAGGTGGTGTACGACGGCCCATCGGCGGCCCTCACGCCCGCACTGCTGCGCAGCCTCTATGGCGTGCACGCCGATGAAATTCTGTCGGATGCAGCGGGTGCCCCACCAGCACCCGTGCATGCCCCAACACCCGTCCCGCAGTGGACGCCCGCCATGGTCTAGGCCGCCTGAACGGTCTTTTGTTTCTTTTCAATTCCTTTCTCTGGAGTTTTCAACATGTTCAAGAAACTGTGTGCCGCCCTGACGATCGGGCTGGGTTTGACCACGGGCGCGTTGGCCCAGGACATCAACTTCGGCATGATCTCGACCGAGGCCTCGCAAAACCTCAGGGCCGACTGGCAGCCCCTGCTGGATGACATGGCCAAGCAGACCGGTCTGAAGATCAACGCCTTCTTTGCATCCGACTACGCAGGCCTCATCGAAGCCATGCGCTTCAACAAAATGCAGGTGGCCTGGCTGGGCAACAAGTCGGCCATGGAAGCCGTGGACCGCGCCAATGGCGAAGTCTTTGCGCAGATGGTGAACGCAGACGGCACGCAGGGCTACTACTCGCACCTCATCGTGCACAAGGACAGCCCCCTGGCCACCCTGGATGACGTGCTCAAGAACGGCAAGTCGCTGAGCTTTGGCAACGGCGACCCCAACTCCACCTCGGGCTTCCTGGTGCCCGGCTACTACGCCTTTGCACAGAACAAGATCGACGCGAAGACGCACTTCAAGATCACGCGCAGTGCCAACCACGAGACCAACGCGCTGGCCGTGGCCAACAAGCAGGTGGATGTGGCCACCAACAACAGCGAGAACCTGGAGAAGATCAAGGAGCGCCAGCCCGAGAAGTTCAAGGACATCAAGATCGTCTGGACCTCGCCCCTGATTCCGCTGGACCCTCTGGTGATGCGCAAGGACTTGCCCGAGGCCACCAAGACCAAGATCCGCGACTTCTTCTACAACTACGCCAAGACCGATGCGCGCGAGAAGGAGATCGTGATGAAGATCTCCAAGCTCTCGGGCTTCAAGCCATCAACGAACGCACAGCTCACCCCCATCCGCCAGCTGGACCTGTTCGGCAAGCGCAACAAGATCGAGGCCGACGCGACGCTGGCTGATTCTGACAAGAAGACCCGCCTGGCCGAGATCGACCAGCAGCTGGCGTCGTTGAAGTAATCCGTAGGTTTCTTGTTGCGACCCGGGTGTCTCCATGTCCTCTGCTTTGAATCCCTCGCTGGCCACGCTGGCCAACACCACGTCGCCCAAGCGCAGCCTGGCCTGGTACCTGTCGTGGGGCATCCTGCTGGTGTTGCTGGCGGCGTCCTGGAAGGGCGCCGACATGCGCCCGTTCGATCTGTGGAACGACTCGGGCAACATGGTCAGCTATGCGGCGGAGTTCTTTCCGCCCAATTTTTCGCAGTGGCAGATCTATGTGCAGGAGATGCTGGTCACGCTGCAGATCGCGCTGTGGGGCACGGCGCTGGCGGTGGTCACCGCCGTGCCGCTGGCACTGCTGGCTTCGTCCAACATCGTGCCCTGGTGGGTCTACCAGCCGGTGCGCCGCGTGCTGGACGCGTGCCGCGCCATCAACGAAATGGTGTTTGCCATGCTGTTTGTGGTGGCCGTCGGCCTGGGGCCTTTTGCGGGCGTCCTGGCCCTGTGGATCCACACCTCGGGCACCCTGGCCAAGCTGTTCTCCGAAGCCGTGGAGGCGATTGACCCGCAGCCCGTGGAGGGCATCCGCTCCACCGGTGCGAGCGCACTGCACGAAATCATCTATGGCGTGATTCCGCAGGTCATGCCGCTGTGGATCTCGTACACGCTGTACCGCTTCGAGGCCAACGTGCGTTCGGCTTCGGTGGTGGGCATGGTGGGCGCCGGGGGCATTGGGGTGGTGCTGTGGGAAATCATCCGGGGCTTCCAGTACGCCGAGACCTGCGCGGTCATGCTCATCATCGTGGTCACGGTGAGTGTGATCGACCTGGTGTCGGCCCGCATCCGCAAGGCACTGGTCTGACAAGGAGCACACCATGGCATTGACCCTTGAAGACATTGCCCGCCTGCTGGTCACGCGGGGCGTGAACCAGTACGGCCGCGAGGCGGTCAGCCAGCTGGAGCACGCACTGCAGTGCGCGCAGTGGGCCGAAAAATCGGGTGAAACCCCGGCCACTGTCGTCGCGGCCCTGCTGCACGACCTGGGGCACCTGCTGGCACCCGGGGGCGACACGGCCGAGCAAGACGACCTGCACCAGTACATGGCCATTCCGTTCTTGCGGGGCCTGCTGCCCGACGCGGTGCTGGAGCCCATCCGCCTGCATGTGGATGCCAAGCGCTACCTGTGCACTATGGAGCCGGGGTACTGGGAGACGCTGTCGCCCGCATCGCAGCACAGCCTGGTGCTGCAGGGGGGGGCCTTCACGCCCAAAGAGGCGATGCAGTTTGCGGCCCAGCCCTTTGCGCAGGAGGCCATCCGCCTGCGCCGCTATGACGACCATGCCAAGGTGCCGGGGTTGGTCACGCCCCCGCTGGGCTACTACATGGCCCTGGTGCAGCGGCTGGCGCCAGTTCCAGCGGCGGTTGCCGCTGCGGCTGAACTCGCCCCGGTGGCTGCGTAAACAGCCGCGCGACCAAGCCGAGGCCGCCCCTGCGCATCAACCTCCCTTGTCGCCATTCACCCAGCCCAGGTCCAGCGGCCGGTCCTCGAATTCGGTGTTCAGGACAACGGTGCTCGTGGTGCGCGCCACGCCGGGAATCGCCTTGATCTGGTAGAGCACGTCCTCCAGCCCGCGCGCGTGCGTGGTGCGGATCTTGGCCAGGAAGTCGTGCTCGCCAGCCACGCTGTGCAACTCCTCCACCTGGGGGATACCGCGCAGGCGCGGCGCAATGTCGCGGCAGTGCGCGCCGCCATCGTTGCGGATCGCCACAAACGCGGTGAAGTTCAGCCCCACGCGTTCCGGGTCCACGCTGATCGAAAACCGGCGAATCACGCCCTTGTCCAGCAGCTTCTTCACGCGCTCGTGCACGGCGGCGGTGGACAGTCCCACTTCGGCCCCCACATCGGCATAGGAACGTCGGCCATCGGCGCCTAGCGCCGAAATAATTCTGGCGTCCATGTCATCTGTCTGAATATTTGCTTGCATAGCCGCTCGATTTTGGTAAAAATTCCGAAAACCTCGTGGTTTCCATAAATTATTCGGTCAGGTGAAGAATATGCCGGCAATTTTCAATGCGCAAGCCCGCACACAGCGCAACGGGGCGGTGGCCATGGCACTGCTGTTGGTCTACATCGTCTGGGGCACTACCTATTTCGCCATTGGTATTGCGCTGCAGAGCATGCCGCCACTGCTGATGAATGCGATCCGCTTCCTGTGTGCAGGGGGGGTGATGCTGCTGATTGCGCTGTGGCAAGGCCATGCATTGCCCACGTGGGTGCAATGGCGCAACTCGGCGGTGGTGGGCGGCTGCATGGTGTTTCTGGCCATGAACCTGATGGGTTTTGCGCAAAAGCTGGGCATTGGCTCGGGCCTGATGGCCACGGTGGTCACCACCATGCCGATGTGGCTGGCACTTTGGTCGCGCTGGGGCGGCGAGCGCGTGCCGTTCACCAGCTGGATCGGCCTGGCCCTGGGCGTGGTGGGTGCGCTGCTGCTGGCGCTGGAGGGCGACTTTTCAGCCACCTGGCTCGGTGCGCTGCTGGCTTTTGGCGCGCCGCTGTGCTGGAGCGTGGGCTCGTATGCATCGCGCAAGCTGTCGCTACCCGCGCCCGCCATGGCATCGGCCGCGCAGTGGTTTGCGGGGGGCGCCATGGGGCTGGTGGTGGCGTTGTGGTTTGAGCCGTTGAGCGCCCTGGGCCAGGTCACTGCCAAGTCGTGGGCGGCGTGGGTCTATCTGCTGGTGTTTGGCACCTTGGTGGCGCTCAATGCGTACCTGTGGCTGCTGCAGAACACGTCGGCCGCGCTGGCGGGCAGCTATTCGTTCGTGAACCCTGCGGTGGCTTTGCTGGTGGGCGTGGCGCTGGGGGGTGAGCTGCTCACGGGCTGGGTGTTTGCCGCGCTGCCGTTGATTGGGGCGGCGCTGGCGTTCATCCTGTACGGGCAAGCGCTGCAGCGGTGGCTGGAAAAGCTCAGTCCGGGATTACAGCGGTTGCTTCAATCTCGATCTTCGCGCGCTCTTCCATGAGCCCCGCCACCTGCACGCAGGCCATGGCTGGAAAGTTCTTACCCAGCACCTCGCGGTAGACCGCGCCCAGCTCCTTCAAGCGGCTGTTGTATTCGTTGCGGTCGGTCACGTACCAGGTCAGCCGCACCAGGTGTTCGGGGCCTGCGCCGCCAGCCTCCAGCACCGCCCGCACGTTCAGCAGCGTCTGCCTCGTCTGGTCGATGAAGTCGTCGCTCTCGAACTGCTGCTGCGCATTCCAGCCGATCTGTCCGCCGGTAAAGACCATGGTGCCGCGTGCGGCCACGCCGTTGGCGTAGCCCTTGGGGGTGACCCAGCCTTCGGGCTGCAAAAGGGTGTTTTTCATCGTCATGTTGTTTTTGTGGAAGTGGGCGACGCGGCGGAGGGTGATGCGGCCGCACCCTGGCGCAGCTTGAAGCGCTGGAGCTTGCCGGTTTCGGTGCGCGGCAGGGCGGTCACAAACTCCACCACGCGCGGGTATTTGAACGGGGCGATGGTGGCTTTCACATGGTCCTGCAGCGTCTTGACCATGGCGGCATCGCCTGTGTGGCCGGGCTTCAAGACGCAGATGGCCTTGACCACCATGCCGCGCTCCTCGTCGGGCACGCCGATCACGCCGCACTCGGCCACGGCCGGGTGGCGCAGCAGGGCGTCTTCCACCTCGGGGCCGCCCACGTTGTAGCCGGCGGTGATGATCATGTCGTCGTCGCGTGCCTGGTAGAAAAAGTAGCCGTCCGCGTCTTGCGTGAAAGCATCGCCCGGGTAGTTCCAGCCATCCTTCACGTACTTGGCCTGGCGCGGGTCGTCGAGGTACTTGCAGCCCGTGGGGCCGATCACCGCGAGCTTGCCCACGGTGCCCCGCGGCAGCTCATTACCTTCGTCGTCCACCACCTTGGCGGTGTAGCCGGGCACCACCTTGCCGATGGCGCCGCGCCGGCTCTCACTGCCGGGCGAAGAGATGAAGATGTGGAACATCTCGGTGGCGCCAATGCCGTCCGTCATGTCCAGGCCGGTCGCCTCCTTCCACAGCTGGCGCGTGGCGTCGGGCAGCCCCTCACCCGCGCTCACGCTGGTGCGCAGCTGGGGCAGGCCGATCTGTTTGGCGAACGGTGCCATCTGCCGGTAGAAGGTGGGGGCGGTGTAGCAGATGGTCACGCCCGCGTCGCGCATCAGCCGCACCATGGTTTCGGGGGTGTAGGGCTGGTCGGGGAAGTACACGCTGGCCCCGGCCCACATCGGAAACACCAGCAAGCCGCCCAGGCCAAAGGTGAACGCCAGCGGCGGCGAGCCCGCCACGATGTCATCGTGCGTGGCCTTGAGCACATGGCGCGGCCAGGCCTCGCAGCCTGCCAGCACATCGCGGTGCGTGTGCACGGCAGCTTTGGGCGCGCCGGTGGTGCCCGAGGTGAAGGCCATCAGCGCGATGTCGTCGGCAGCTGTGGGGCAGGGCGGCGTGGTGCCGGGCTTGCCCTGCGCGCGCTGCAGCAGGTCGGCTGCATCCGGCGCTGTGTGGAAGGGCACGATGGTGGCGAGCACGGGGTGCTGCGTCTGCGCGGCCTGCAGCTCGGCCAGCAGGCGGCCGTCGCACAGTGCCAGCGTGGGCTGGGCGCGGTCGATGATGCTGCCCAGCTCCACCGCGCGCAGCAGCGGCATGGTCGCCACCGCCACCAGCCCCGCGTAGACGGTACCCAGCCAAGCCAGCGCCATCTCCACCGTGTTGCCGCCGCGCAGCAGCACGCGGTTGCCGGGCACCAGGCCGTGGTCTTGCGTCAGCACCTCGGCAATGCGCGCGGCCTCGGCGCGGGCGTCGCGGTAGGTGTACGTGCGGTGCGGGCCGCGCAACAGGGGGCGGTCGATGTGGCCAGCGCGCTCGGCCTGGTCGAACAGCGCCTGCACCAGGTTGGCCTGGTTGGCGATCTGCAGCTCAGGCAGGTCGTAGCGCAGTGTGGGCCAGGCCTCGGGCGGCGGCAAGCGGTCGTGCACGAAGTGGTCGGGCTGGGCGGAGGGGGCTTTCATGCGTTTACTCCTGCAGAACGGCCTTGCCGATGATCAGTTGCTGCACCTCGGTCGCGCCTTCGTAGATGCGCAGCGAGCGGATGTCGCGGTACAGCGATTCGACCTTGCTGCCCACTTCCACGCCGCGCCCGCCGTGCAGCTGCAGCGCCATGTCGATGACGCGCTGGGCGTTTTCAGTGGCGGTCATCTTGGCCATCGCCGCTTCGGCAGTCACGCGCGCCTGGCCCGTGTCGCGCAGCCAGGCCGCGCGGTAGGTGAGCAGCGCGGCGCTGTCCACCAGCGCGGCCATCTCGCCGATCTTGGCTTGGGTGAGCTGGAAGTCCGCCAGCGTCTGGCCGAACATGCGGCGCTGGCGGGCGTGGTGCACGGCCTCGGCCAGTGCGCGGCGCGCCATGCCAAGTGCGGCGGCGGCCACCGATGCGCGGAAGATGTCGAGCGTGCGCATGGCCAGCTTGAAGCCGCCGTTCTCGTCGCCCAGCAGCGCGGTGGCGGGCACGTTGCAGTTGGTGAACTGCAGCGTGGCCAGCGGGTGGGGCGCCATCACATGGATATGGCGCGAGGCGTCCAGGCCCGGCGTGTTCGCATCGACGATGAAGGCGCTGATGCCGCGCGTGCCGCCGCTCGGGTTGGTCTTGGCGAACACGCAGTAGAAGTCGGCGATGCCGCCGTTGCTGATCCAGGTTTTGGTGCCGTTCAAGCAAAAAGTGCCTCTAGCGCTAGTCGAATCTGTGCTGGCAGCTATGGTTTGCATAGCGCCCACATCTGACCCAGCCTCGGGCTCGCTCAGCGCAAACGCAGCAATCAGTTCGCCACGCGCCACGCCTTGCAGGTAGCGCGCCTGCTGCGCGGGGCTGCCCGCCAGCGTGATCGCACCGCTGCCCAGTCCTTGCATCGCAAACGCAAAGTCCGCCAGCGGCGAGTGGTAGGCCAGCGTCTCGCGCAGCAGCACCAGCGCGCGCGAGTCGAGCGCAGGCAGCGCGCCGCCGTGTGCGGCGGGCACGCAGTAGCGCAGCCAGCCGCCCGCGCCCAAGCGCTGCACCCAGTCGCGGCAGGCGGCGCGGTCGTCGGTTTCATCGACCTGCTGTGCGGCAGCCCAGGGCACCAGGCCCTCGGCCAGCGCGCGGTGGGCGTCGTCGAAGAAGGGCAGGGCCAGGTGCGCCGTCGAGGGCGGGCGGGGGGCCGGGGGCGTTGCAACGTGCATGGGTTCAATCTCCCTGGAACACGGGCTTTTGCTTGGCGGCGAACGCTTCGTAGGCGCGGCGGAAGTCTTCGGTCTGCATGCAGATGGCCTGGGCCTGCGCTTCGGCTTCGATGGCCTGCTCGATGGTCATGCTCCACTCCTGGCTCAGCATGGTCTTGGTCATGCCGTGGGCGAAGGTGGGACCGTCGGCCAGCGTGCGCGCCGTGGCCTGCACGTTGGCCAGCAGGTCAGCGCTCTCATACAAATCGTTGAAGAAGCCCCAGGCGAGACCCTCGTGCGCCGTCATCGCGCGGCCGGTGAACAGCAGTTCGCTGGCGCGGCCCTGGCCGATCATGCGCGGCAGCAGTGCGCAGGCGCCCATGTCGGCACCGGCCAGGCCCACGCGGGTGAACAAAAAGGCGGTCTTGGTGGCCTCGGTGCCGTAGCGCATGTCGCAGGCCAGCGCCATCATCGCGCCCGCACCGGCGCAGATGCCGTCGATGGCGCCCAGCACGGGCTGCGGGCAGGCGCGCATGGCTTTCACCAGGTCACCCGTCATGCGCGTGAACTCCAGCAGCTCGGGCATGGTCATGGTGGTGAGCGGGCCGATGATCTCGTGCACGTCGCCGCCTGAGCAGAAGTTGCCGCCCGCACCCGTGACAACGATGGCTTTCACATCGGTGGCAAAGCGCAGCGCGTAGAAGAAGTCGCGCAGCTCGGCATAGCTCTGGAAGGTGAGAGGGTTCTTGCGGTCGGGCCGGTTGAGCGTGACGGTGCCCACGCCAGCATCAAAGCTCCACGCGAAATGCTCGGCCACGTAGCGGGCCTCTGGGTTGAACTGCTCGCGCATGGGGTTGCTCGCCCCGATGTAGTGTTTCATTCGGCTGTCTCCAAAGAATTGTTTTGTGTGTGTTCTTTCACCTTGCCCAGCAGGCGGTACAAGGTGGCGATGTCGCGCTCGCCCAGCGTGGCGAAGGCCTCGACGATCCATTGCTCGTGCTGGCGCGCCATGGTGTTGAACTGCTCGCGGCCTTGCGGCGTGAGGCGCACCAGGTACGCGCGGCGGTCGCCTTCCACGTCCATGCGCTCCACCAGCCCTTCGGCCACGAGCTGGTCGGTGATGCCGGTGATGTTGCCGCTCGTCACCATCATGCGGCGCGAGAGTTCCTTCATCTTCATGCCGTCTGGCGCGCGCTCCAGCTGGGCCATCAGGTCAAAGCGTGGCAAGGTGGTGTCGAACTGCGCGCGCAGGTGGCTGCGCACCTGTTTTTCGATGAGCTGGGTGCAGGTGAGCAGGCGCAGCCACAGGCGCAGGGCCTCGGGGTGTTCACTGGGAGCGGCGCCGTGCAGGCGGGCTTCGAGGTCCATGGCTAGCCTTCTTCCTCGGATGCTCTGTTTTTGGTAGCTGCTTGCGCTTGATTCACTAGCGCTTGTGCCTGCTTTTGCTTGGAAATTTCGCGCAGCATCTGGTCGCGGCCGCTGTGATACTGCACCGGCCAGTCGGTGTGCGCTGCGGCCACGGGGCTCAACTGCGCGGCGGCGTGCAGCGTCCAGGCCGGGTCGGCCAGGTGGGGGCGGGCAATGGCACACAGGTCGGCGCGGCCGGCCGCGATGATGCTGTTGGCGTGGTCGGCCTCGGTGATCGCGCCCACCGCCATGGTGGCAATACCCACCTCGTTGCGGATGCGGTCGGCAAACGGCGTCTGGTACATGCGGCCATACACCGGGCGCGAGTCGCGTGTGGTCTGGCCGGAGGACACGTCGATCAGGTCCGCGCCTGCCGCCTTGAACAAGCGCGCAATGGCGATGGCGTCGTCGGCAGTATTTCCGTCAGGGAGCCAGTCGTGGGCCGAGATACGCACGGAGAGCGGCTTGTCGGCCGGCCACACGGCGCGCAGCGCGGTCAGCACCTCCAACGGGTAGCGGCAGCGGTTCTCCAGGCTGCCGCCGTATGCATCGGTACGCTGGTTGGTGGCGGGACTCAAAAAGCTGGCCAGCAGGTAGCCGTGTGCGCAGTGCAGCTCCAGCCAGTCAAAGCCGCAGGCCACGGCGCGGCGGGCGCTGTCCACAAAAGCGGCGGTCACGCGGTCCATGTCGGCGCGGGTCATGGCGGCAGGTGTCTGGTTCTGCGCGCCGTAGGCGACGGGGCTGGCGGCCAGCAGGGGCCAGTTGCCCGCCTCCAGCGGCTCGTCCGTGCCCTCCCATCCCACGCGGGTGGAGCCCTTGGGGCCGCTGTGGCCCAGCTGCAGGCCGATCTTGGCCGTGCTGCTACCGTGCACAAAGTTCACGATGCGCGCGAAGGCGGCTTGTTGTGCGTCGTTCCACAGCCCTGGGCACGCGGGCGTGATGCGGCCCTCGGGTGTGGGGCTGGTCATCTCCACCATCACCAGCGCCGCGCCGCCGAGGGCGCGCGCGCCCAGGTGCACCAGGTGAAAGTCCTGCGGCACGCCCTCGACTGCGCTGTAGGTGGCCATGGGCGAGACAACGATGCGGTTCTTGAGCGTGAGGCCTTTCAAAGTGAACGGCGTGAGCATGGGCGGAATCGCGGCCTTGCCTCCCGCGAGCCAGGCCTCATAGCCCTCCAGCCACGCGGCATCGCGCAGCCGCAGGTTCTCGTGGCTGATGCGTTGGCTGCGTGTGAGCAGCGAGTAGGTGAACTGCTCCACGGGCATGCCGGCGTAGCGCGCCACGTTTTCAAACCACTCGGTGCTGTTGCGCGCGGCGTTCTGGATCTTGAGTACCTCCACGCTGCGGCGCGCTTCATAGTGCTGCAGCACTTCGTCGATGGGCAGGCCGGTGGCGAACTCGTTGGCGAGGTCCATGGCGTCTTCCAGTGCGAGTTTGGTGCCGCTGCCAATCGAGAAATGCGCCGTGTGCGCTGCGTCGCCCATCAGCACGATGGGCACCTGCTTGCTGCCAACGGTCTCGCGGTGCACCCAGGTGTTGCAGATCACACGCGGAAAGCGGATCCAGTTGGCCGAACCGCGCAGGTGCGTGGCGTTGCTGATGAGCGCATTGCCGTCCAGGTATTGGGCAAACAGCTTTTCGCAGAATGCAATGGCCTCGGGCTGCTCCATCTGGTCCAGGCCGTGGGCCTTCCACACGGCCTCGGGCGTTTCGACGATGAAGGTGGAGGTGTCGGCGTCAAACTGGTAGGCGTGGGCCTGGAACCAGCCATGCTCGGTCTGCTCGAAAGCAAACGTAAAAGCGTCGAACTTTTTCTTGGTGCCCAGCCATACGAAGCGGCACTGGCGCAGATCGATGTCTGGCTGGTAGGTGGCTGCGTAGCGGGTGCGGATGCGGCTGTTGAGGCCGTCGCTGGCGATGACCAGATCGGCGTTGTACTGCGCAGCCAGCGCCTGGTCGTCGGCCACGTCGGTTTCGAACACCAGCTCCACGCCCACCGCCAGGCACCGGTCCTGCAGGATGTTGAGCAGGCGCTTGCGGCCAATGCCGCAGAAGCCGTGGCCGGTGGAGCGCACGCTGCGCCCCTTGAAGAACACCTCGATATCGTCCCAGTGGTTGAATGCGTCGCCGATCAGGGCTGCCGTGGGCGCATCCGCCGCCTGCAGGTTGGCCAGCGTCTGGTCCGACAGCACCACCCCCCATCCGAAGGTGTCGAACGGCCGGTTGCGTTCGACCACCGTGACGCGGTGCGCGGGGTTTTGCTGCTTCATGAGCAGGGCGAAGTAGAGACCGGCGGGCCCACCGCCAATGCAGAGGATGTTCATGCCAAAATAGTTTAGGCTTAAACAAAACGCTGTCAATGGGGCCTTCCCGGCGAAACCCCTGATGCCATTGCGGGGTGTTGACGCAGTGCAGCAAATTTTTCAAGATGCGCCGCATGAAGCACTTGCTGCACACCTTGGAGGGGCGGCTGGCGGCCTTGCCGGTGCCGATGGCAGTCCAGTTGCCTGCGGGCCAGCAACTGGGCGCGCCCGAGCCCGCCGTCACCTTGCGCTTTCGTGACCGCATGGCACTGGTGGCGCTGGCCACGGGCGAGATCGGCAATGTGGGGGCTGCCATCGTCGAGGGGCGCGTGGCGCTGGAAGGCGGCATGCGCGACCTGATGGCCGCCGCTGCAGGCCTGCTGACCCGCGACCCGGCCCGCGACCAGCACCATGGTTGGTGGCAGAGGGGGCTGGCAAGGGCGCGGTCCATGGCTGCGCATACGCTGGCGCACGACGCGCGCCATGTGCAGTTTCACTACGACCTGTCGGACGACTTCTACGCGCTGTGGCTGGATCCGCGCCGCGTCTACTCGTGCGCCTATTACCGTTCACCGGACCTGACGCTCGCCCAGGCCCAGGAGGCCAAGCTCGACCACATCTGCCGTAAGCTGCAGCTGCAACCGGGGGACCGGTTTCTGGACATTGGCGCGGGCTGGGGTGGCTTGCTGCTGTGGGCGGCCGAACACTACGGCGTGGATGCCACGGGCATCACGCTGTCGCGCAACCAGCATACGCATGTGCAGCGGCGCATTGAAGAGCGTGGGCTGCAGGGGCGCGTGCGCATGCAATTGGTGGATTACCGCGAGCTGCAGGTGGAGCAGCCCTTCGACAAGATCGCGTCGGTGGGCATGTTCGAGCATGTGGGCCGCGCGCAGATGCTGCGTTATTTTGAAACCGTGGCCCGCCTGCTGCGCCCGGGCGGGCTGGTGCTGAACCACGGCATCACGGCCGGGGGCGCAGACAACGCGCAGCTGGGCGCAGGCATGGGTGACTTTATCGAGCAGTACATCTTCCCCGGCGGCGAGCTTTTGCATGTGAGCGCGGTGCTGCACGACATGGCGCGCGCGGGCCTGGAGATGGTGGACACCGAGAACCTGCGCCCGCACTATGCGCGCACGCTGTGGGCGTGGTCCGACGGGCTCGAAGCCCGATTGCCTGCAGCCCGTGAGGTGCTGGTCGCACAAGGAGGGGAGGAGCAGGGTGATAAGGTCTTGCGTGCGTACCGCCTGTACCTTGCGGGCAGCGCCCTGGGTTTTGAACGTGGCTGGATGGCGCTGCACCAGATGCTGGCCATCAAGCCGGATGGCGACACGGCCAGAGGCCTTTTGCCCGGCGCACAATCGAGCTATCCGTTCACCCGCGACTATATGTATGCGGACCCTGGCAACCTCTTCCGATAGGCCTAGACCATGCTCTACAAGTTCAAATCCCGTGCCACCGCCGACCTGATCATGCTCGAACCCCAGGGGCGCCAGATCGTGACCATCATCGGCAAGACCCCTGGCACCAGCGGCATCGTGACCGCTGCCCAGATCCCCGGCGCCATTGCCGCGCTGGAGGCGGCCGTGATCGCCGACGAAGCCCAGCCCGAAGCACAGGAAAACGATGAGGCCGCGGCTGAAGAAATCAAAGAGGCCGTGCGCCTGCGCCAGCGCGCTGCGCCGTTCATCGAGATGCTCAAGCGCAGTGCTGCGGCGGATGTGGATGTAGTGTGGGGTGTGTGACCTGATCGCGAGTGCGTCTGCCGCTCACCAGCGTTGTCAGGCCTGGCTGCGTGCGGTCCCCAGGCGTCGCAGCCCATGCTCGCGCCACGGCTGATGCGGTGGCGCCAACCATCAATCCACCTTGGCCCCTGACGTCTTCACCACCTGCGCCCACTTCTTGTGCTCGTTGTCGATGTGCTTGGCAAATTCGGCCGGGGTGTTGCCGCCGGGGATGGCGCCTTGTGCCAGCAGCCGCTCCTTCATGGCGGGCGTGGCCAGTGACTTGGCGACTTCCTGCTGGATGCGGTTGACGATGTCGGCGGGTGTGCCCGCCGGGGCCAGCAGGCCGAACCAGGAACTGGCTTCGTAGCCCTTGAGTGTGGGGCCGCCCGCTTGCTCCACGGTGGGTACATCGGGCAGGGCGCCCGAGCGCTCGGAGCTGGTCACGGCCAGCGCGGTGAGCTTGCCGGCCTTGATCTGCGCCATGGACGAGGGCAGGTTGTCGAACATCACGTCCGCATTGCCCGCCACCATGTCCATGAGCGCCGGGCCCGAGCCACGGTAGGGCAGGTGCAGCATGAAGGTGCCGGTCATGCTTTTGAACAGCTCGCCAGCCAGATGGATCGACGTGCCGTTGCCGCTGGAGGCCATGTTCATCTTGCCGGGGTTGGCCTTGGCCGCCCGGATGAAATCCTGCACGTTGTGAATGCCCTGGGCCTTGGCCTTGTCGGCATTCATCACCATCACATTGGGAACAGCCGCCACCATGGTGATGGGCGCAAAATCCTTGATGGGGTCGTACGGCAGCTTCGCGTACAGCGCACGGTTGATGCCGTGTGTGCCCACGGTGCCCATCAACAGCGTGTGGCCGTCGCCGGGCGACTTGGCGACGATCTCCGCGCCCACATTGCCGCCGGCGCCGGCACGGTTGTCCACGATGAACTGCTGGCCGAAGGCCTTGGACAGCTCGGGCGCCATGGCGCGGGCCAGGATGTCGGTCGTGCCACCGGGCGCAAAGGGCACGACGATGCGCACCGGCTTGGTGGGCCATGCCCCCTGGGCGCGTGCCATGGTGGGCAGCAGCGCCGCCGCGCAGGCCAGTGCCAGCGCACTGGCGGCCAGGGTCAGCGCCTGGCGACGTCGCGCACGAAGTGGGTGCACGGCGACTGTCTCACCGGATGGGCGAGTGGGTGCGTGGAGGGGAATGCGTGCCATGGAGATCGATCCTTGATGTCGGGGAGATGAGAAAGGTCTGCCCTGGTTCTACGCGCGTTGGCGCAGTGGGGGCAGATGGATAACCCCAATCCTGTCGGCGCATGGGATTTGCCAGGCGCTATGTCTTGCGCATGGTGCGATCAATAACCCACCACGCACCCATGAAAAAAGCCGCAACGCGGCGGCTTTTTTGGGGGCTGACAGGGCTGCGTTCAGAGCCCTGCCGTGTGGGAAAGCATCAGTCCGCGTAGGTGCCAGCGGCCTTGATGACGGCGCCCCACTTGTCGATCTCAGCCGCCACAAACTTCTTGTGTTCCGGGCCATCGATGCGCTTGTCGGTGATGACCACGGCGCCCAGGGCTTCCTGCTTCTTGATGAACTCAGGGTCCTTCAGTGCGACCTTGAGGGCTTCGTTGATCTTCTTCTGCACATCGGCTGGTGTGCCCTTGGGGGCGTACAGGCCGTGCCAGATGCTCACGTTGAAGTCCTTCAGACCGGATTCGGCCAGGGTGGGCAGGTCCTTGAGCGCGGGCGTGGTCAGGCGCTTGGCGGTGGTCACGGCATAGGCCTTGACCTTCTTGCCTTCGATCTGGCTGGTGGTGTTAGTGGTCTGGTCGCACAGCAGGTCAATCTGGCCGCCAATCAGGTCGGTGATGGCAGGGGCCGTGCCCTTGTAAGGCACATCCGTCATGTCCGTCTGCAGGGCGGACTTGAACATCAGTCCGCACAGGTGCGAGGCCGCGCCCAGGCCCGCGTTGCCCAGGTTGATCTTGCCCTTGTTCTGCTGGATCCAGGCCGTCAACTCCTTGAAGTTGTTGGCGGGCATGGTGGGGCGAGCAATCAGCGTCATGGGCACTTCGTTGACCATGCCCAGGTATTCAAAGTCGTTGGGTACGCTGAACGACAGCTTGCGGTACAGCGCAGGCATGGTGGACATGCCGATGTGGTTGAGCAGCAGCGTGTAGCCATCGGGTGTGGCGCGGGCTACACGGGCGGCACCGATCGAGCTGCCTGCGCCGGCGGTGTTGTCCACCACAACGGTCGCGCCCAAAGGCTTGCGCAGCGCCTCGGCCAGGTCGCGCGCCACACGGTCGGTGGGGCCACCCGCCGCAAAGGGCACCACCAGGGTGACTGTCTTGTCCTTGGCGGGGAAATCCTGCGCATGGGCGCCAAAGGCGGCCACTGCAGCGGCAGCGACGAGGGCGAGTTTCAGCGTTGTTTTCATGGGTGCTCCTGTAAATGACGGGCCATGATAGCGAGGGGTATTTCCGGCAACATTGCGGATAGTACGTAGCACACAAGCCATATGGTCTTTAAGCCAAAGAGGCCTGTAGCGCAGATATTTATTGACTTAAATGCTATTCAAAAGATAGCATTTGTAAGGGTAAACACTGCGGTACCCCGGCGCGCAAAGTGGACATGTTTTGCGCTGTCGCAAGGGCTGGCGCGATGTCCTGGCCATTGATGTGCATGCACATCTTTTGGGCGCCAGCATGCGTTGCCGGCGCTGCCAGCACCGGCTCACGCAGCGCTCCTGCGGCCCCTGCGAGAACGTCAGCGGGCTCTCAGGGGCTACTTGTAGCTGCGCGCGTCTTCGATGACCTTGCCATCGTTGGGCAGTGTGCCCGGGGGCACCATCTGCACCTCGCCGCGCAGCTTGGTCACTTCGCGGATGGCGTCGCTGAGCTGGTGGGCCAGGCCCTCGGCGGTTTCGGTGGTCTCCACCTGCAGCACCATCTGGTCGTTGGCCATCTCGCCGCTGACCACGAGCCGGGCACGCTGCACCTGTGGAAAGCGCCGCGCGATGGTGGCGATCTGGCCGGGGTGCACGAACATTCCGCGCACCTTGGTGGTCTGGTCAGCCCGGCCCATCCAGCCCTTGATGCGGGTGTTGGTGCGGCCGGTGGGGCACTGGCCCGGCAGCACCGCCGACAGGTCGCCAGTACCAAAGCGGATCAGCGGGTAGTCAGGGTTGAGCGTGGTGATGACCAGCTCGCCCACCTCACCCTCGGGCACGGGGTCGCCCGTGCCGGGACGCACGATCTCGACGATCACGCCTTCATCCAGCACCAGGCCTTCGCGGGCCGAGGTTTCATACGCAATCAGGCCCAGGTCGGCGGTGGCATAGCACTGGTAGCCCGCGATGCCACGCTCGGCAAACCAGTCGCGCAGCGAGGGCGGGAAGGCCTCGCCCGACACCAGGGCCTTGGTGACGGTGGGCAGCGCCACGCCCATCTCTGCAGCCTTCTCGACGATGATTTTCAGAAAACTGGGCGTGCCGATGTAGCCAGCAGGCTTCAGCTCGGCCATGGCCTGCACTTGCTGCTCGGTCTGGCCCGTGCCACCGGGGAAGACGGTGCAGCCCAGCGCGTGGGCGCCAGTTTCCATCATCGAACCCGCAGGCACAAAGTGATAGCTGAAGCTGTTGTGGATCAACTCGCCGCTGCGAAAGCCCGCTGCGTGGATCGCCCGCGCCATGCGCCAGTAGTCCCGACGCGTGCCCTCGGGCTCGTAAATGGTGCCGGGGCTGGCAAAAACCCGGGTCATACCCGGCCCGAAGCCCAGCGCACTGAACCCGCCAAACACGTTGGCCGCGCGGCCTGCCTGCTGGCGCTCCAGCAGCTCGTACTTGCGCGTGACGGGCAGCTGCGCCAGGGCTGCGCGGCCGTTGATGGTGGTTGCATCCACACCAGCCAGGATGCCGGCAAATGCGGGCGATGCCTTCTGGGCATGGGCGATCTGCTGCGGCAGCGCAGCCATCAGCGCCGCTTCGCGCTCGGCGGGGCTGCGTGTTTCCAGGGCGTCATAGAACGTGCTCATGCCTGGGTTTCCTTGTGAGGTTGTTTGAGTGAAATATGCCTCTAGCGCTTTTCGATCAAGCGTAAGCAGCTATGAAATTGAGAGTGATTCCGTTCGAGGTCTGAAAAAGAACACGACCCTGGTCGCCCGCGCTAACCCACCAGCGCACCCTTGGAACTGGCTGTGCCAGGCCACCGGTGCGTCCCCCTGAGGGGGAAGGCGCGCAGCGCCACAGGGGGCTCCTCAAGCCAACCAGCGCTTGCGCCGCTTGTAGCTTTTGACATCCTTGAAACTCTTGCGCTCGCCGCCGCCCACGCCCAGGTAGAACTCCTTGACGTCCTCGTTGTTGGCCAGGTCGCTCGCGGCGCCGTCCATCACCACGCGGCCGCTTTCCATGATGTAGCCGTAGTCCGAATACTTGAGGGCCATGTTGGTGTTCTGCTCGGCCAGCAGGAAGGTGACCTTCTCCTTGGTGTTCAGGTCCTTCACGATGTTGAACACCTCCTCCACGATCTGTGGGGCCAGGCCCATGGAGGGCTCGTCCAGCAGCACCATGCTGGGGTTGGCCATGAGCGCGCGGCCGATGGCGCACATCTGCTGCTCGCCACCCGAGGTGTAGGCCGCCTGCGAGGTACGCCGCGTCTTCAGGCGTGGGAAGTAGTTGTAGACCTTCTCCAGGTTGGCCGCGATTTCGGCCTTGCTGGTGCGGGTGTAGGAGCCTGTCATCAGGTTCTCTTCGATCGTCAGGTGGGCAAAGCAATGCCGCCCCTCCATCACCTGCACCACGCCACGCTGCACCAGGTCGGCGGGCGACAGGTTCTCGATGCGCTCGCCACGCAGCTCGATGGAGCCCTTGGTGACCGCGCCGCGCTCCCCTTGCAGCAGGTTGGAGATGGCCCGCAGTGTGGTGGTCTTGCCTGCGCCATTGCCGCCCAGAATGGCCACGATGGAGCCCTCGCGCACCTGCAGCGAGACGCCCTTGAGCACCAGGATCACGTGGTTGTAGATGACCTCGATGCCGTTGACGTTGAGAACGATATTGCTGTTGGAGTCCATGGTGTTGCCTTCCTGTACCAATCCAAAGGGTTGTTGCACAACCCTTTGGATTGGCGGCTGCTCCCGAGAGCGCAACCGCGAATCACTGGCCGTTGAAACGGTCGCAGCCTGAAATACCTGTGCCACGGCGCAAGGGCCGCCCCGCCGCACCGATGGCGTCCCCCTTCCCGCAGCGCGAAGCGCTAAGAGAGAAGGGGGAAGCGGCGCAGCCGCTCAGGGGGATGAGCTCAAGACTGGCAATCCGCCGCATCCCGGCGCGTCATCTTCTTGTCGGCCAGGTACTTGTCCGCACCGGCCTTGACCATGGGCTTCAGGATCTGCTCATCGGCCTGGTACCAGTCGGACGAGAAGTTCCACTTGCTGCCATCCCAGGTGTGCACGCGCGCCCAGGTGGAGCCCATGTGGTCGGCGCAGCTGGTGGACAGCGGACGCATCACGCCGCCAAAGCCCAGCGCGTCCAGCTTCTTCTGGTCCAGGGCCAGGTTTTCCATGCCCCAGCGCACTTGTTCGCCAGTCATGACCTTGCCCTTGCCAAAACGCTCCTGCGCGCGGCGCACCGATTCGACGGCCAGCATCTGGATGATCACGCCACGGGTGTACAGCACCGAGCCCACTTCGTCCTTGGGTCCCGTGCCCTGGCCCTTGTCGTGCACGTTCTTCAGGATGTCCTGGATCACCTTGGGCTGCTGGCCCGAGGTGTTCAGGGCCAGCGCGTTGTAGCCCTTGGCGCCTTCGCCCACGTCACGCACATCGGGCTCGGCACCAGCCCACCACACGCCATACATCTTGTCACGGGGGTAGCCGGTGGCCTGGGCTTCCTTCAGGGCGGTGGAGTTCATCACGCCCCAGCCCCACAGCAGCACGTAGTCGGGGCGGCTCTGGCGCACTTGCAGCCAGGTGGCCTTCTGTTCCACGCCAGGGGCTGTCACAGGCAGCATCTGCAGCTCAAAGCCGTGCATCTTCGCGCGCTCCTGCAGCAGCGGGATAGGCTCCTTGCCGAACGGGCTGTCGTGGTACACCAGCGCAATCTTCTTGCCCTTGAGCTTGTCCAGACCGCCGTTGGCCTTGCCAATGTGCTGGATCAGGATGTCGGCGCCGGTCCAGTAGCTGCCCATGAACGGGAAGTTCCACTTGAACGCCTGGCCGTCCTGCGCCACCGACAGGCCGTAGCCCAGCGTCATCAGCGGAATCTTGTCCACGGGGGCTTTTTCGGTCAGCGCAAAGGTGATGCCGGTGGCCTGGGGGTCGAACAGCGACACGCCGGGGCGGCTCTTGAGGCGCTCATAGCATTCCACGCCACGGTCCGTGGCGTAGCCTGTTTCACATTCTTCAAAAGTCAGCTTCACACCATTGATGCCGCCGTCGCGGGCATTGATCATCTTGATGTAATCCTGCTTGCCGTTGGCCCATGGCACGCCGTTGGGCGCATAGGGGCCGGTGCGATACGACAGCAGCGGGAAGAACTGCTCCTTGGCTTGTGCGAAAGCGCTCGTCGCGATGGACGATGCACCGGCAGCAACCACCGCAGCGGCGATCACGATTTTCGAAAGCTTCATGGATGTCTCCTTTGGATGAATGTGTTGAAGCACGGGAAAAAACAGGACAGATAGACAGTTAACGCGGCAATGCGACAGGCACGTATCGGGACTTGCGAGTAAGGGGTTTCCTGCAATGCCGTCCGGTCAATGGGGGAAGGGCCACAGGCGCAGCTTCTGCTTGGCGGTGGACCACAGCTTGGCCAGACCATGGGGCTCGACGATGAGGAACCACACAATCAGCGCACCGAAGATCATCAGCTCGGCATGCGATACGCCCGCCGTGGACACCTCGATGCCAAAGAGCCCCATGAAGGCCGGCAGGAACTGGTTGAGCACGATGGGCAGCACCACGATGAAGGCCGCACCAAAGAAGCCGCCCATGATCGAGCCCAGCCCGCCGATGATCACCATGAACAAGAGGCGGAACGATATTTCCACCGAGAAGGCTGCTGGCTCCCACGCGCCCAGGTGCACAAAGGCCCACAGTGCACCGGCCATGCCCACGATGAACGAGCTGACCGCGAACGCGCTGAGCTTGGCGTACATGGGGCGGATGCCGATCACGGCGGCGGCCACGTCCATGTCGCGAATCGCCATCCACTCGCGGCCAATGGCGCCACGCACCAGGTTCTTGGCAAGCAGGGCCACGATGACCAGCAGCGCCAGGCAGAAAAGGTATTTGCTGGTGGCGCTTTCGATGGGCATGCCCAGCACCTGCAGGTTGTTGACCGACACCGAGCCCGAGTCGGAGTTGTTGGTGAACCACTTGATGCGCAGGAACATCCAGTCGCTGAAGAACTGCGCCGCCAGCGTGGCCACGGCCAGGTACAGCCCCTTGACGCGCAGGCTGGGCAGCCCGAAAAGGATGCCGAAGAACGTGGCGCACAGGCCGCCCAGGATCAGTGCCGGGATTAGCGGCATGCCTGGAAAGCGCACGAAGAAGTTGTAGGCGCCGTAGGCTCCCACGGCCATGAAGGCGCCCGAGCCCAGCGAGATCTGCCCGCAGTAGCCCACCAGGATGTTCACCCCCAGGGCCGCCAGCGCCATGATGACGAAGGGGATCAGGATGGCGCGGAAGATGTAGTCGCTGGCCAGCATGGGCACGGCGATGAAGGCAATGGCCAGGATGATGCCGATGGCAATGCGATCCTGCGCGATCGGGAAGATCTGCTGATCAGCGCGGTAGCTCGTCTTGAACTGGCCGTTTTCGCGGTAGAGCATGGAAGTCTCCTGTTCTTGTTGTTATGGGTTACACGCGGTCAATGATCTTCTCCCCGAACAGACCTTGAGGCCTGAACAGAAGGAACACCAGCGCCAGCACATACGCAAACCAGATCTCGATGCCCCCGCCCACGAAGGGGCCCAGGTACACCTCGGAGAGCTTCTCGCCCACGCCGATGATCAACCCGCCGATGATGGCGCCGGGCACCGAAGTGAGACCGCCCAGGATCACCACGGGCAGCGCACGCAGCGCCACCGTGGTCAGTGAGAACTGCACACCCAGCTTGCTGCCCCAGATCATCCCGGCCACCAGGGCCACGACACCGGCCACGCACCACACGATCACCCAGATGCGGTTGAGCGGAATGCCGATGGACTGGGCGGCCTGGTGGTCGTCGGCCACGGCGCGCAGCGCGCGGCCGGTGGAGGTCTTCTGGAAGAACACTGACAGCAGGGCCACCAGCGCAGCGGCGATGGCGGCGGCAATCACGTCTTCCTTATTGATCAGGATGCCGCCCTGAAAGAGGCTGTCGAGCATGAAGATCGGCTCCTTGGGCATGCCCACATCGATCTTGTAGATGTCGCTGCCGAACAGCGTCTGGCCCAGGCCTTCCATGAAGTAGGTGATGCCCAGCGTGGCCATGAGCAGCGTGGCGCCCTCCTGGTTCACGAGGTGGCGCAGCACCAGCTTTTCAATCAGCCAGGCCACCACAAACATGATGGCGCCTGCGATCACAAAGGCCGCCAGGTTGGCCACGATGGGGCTGCTGATGCCCGTCCACTTGGGGATCCATTCGGCAAAACGGGCCATGGCCAGCGCTGCGAACAGCACCATGGCGCCCTGCGCAAAGTTGAACACGCCCGAGGCCTTGTAGATCAGCACAAAGCCCAGCGCCACCAGCGAATACAGCATGCCGGCCATCAGGCCGCCGATCAGTGTTTCAAGAAAAAATGCCATGTTGTCTTCTCCTGATCAGTGCGAGGTGCCGAGATAGGCACTGATCACGTCTTCGTTGCTGCGCACTTCGTCGGGGCTGCCGTCGCCGATCTTCTTGCCGTAGTCCAGCACCACCACGCGGTCGCTGATGTCCATCACCACGCCCATGTCGTGTTCGATCAGCACGATGGTGGTGCCGAACTCGTCGTTCACGTCCAGGATGAAGCGGCACATGTCCTGCTTTTCTTCCACGTTCATGCCGGCCATGGGCTCGTCCAGCAGCAGTACCTGCGGCTCCATGGCCAGGGCGCGGCCCAGGTCCACGCGCTTTTGCAGGCCGTAGGGCAGCTGGCCCACGGGTGTCTTGCGGTAGGCCTGGATTTCCAGGAAGTCGATGATGTGCTCGACGTATTCGCGGTGGCGGATTTCCTCGCGCTCGGCCGGGCCGATGCGCAGCGCCTGCATCAGCAGGTTGCTTTTGATCTTGAGGTTGCGGCCGGTCATGATGTTGTCGATCACGCTCATGCCCTTGAACAGCGCCAGGTTCTGGAACGTGCGCGCCACGCCCATCTCGGCCACCTGGCGCGAGTTCATGTGGTCAAACGTCTTGCCCCGGAAGGTGATGGAGCCCTCGGACGGCGTGTACACGCCGTTGATGCAGTTGAGCATGGAGCTTTTGCCTGCGCCGTTGGGGCCGATGATGGCGCGGATCTCATGCTCCTTGACATTGAAGGAGATGTCGGTGAGCGCCTTCACGCCGCCAAACCGGAGGCTGATGTTCTTGACGTCGAGGATGACGTCGCCGATCTTTTTAGTGGTCATGGTGGGGGGCTTCTCCAGCGGGTAGAGCGCGGGCTTCATGCGGCACTCTTCACAGGCGCAAATGTCTTCGTGTCCGACAGCTTGAGCGTGGCGCTCACGCTGCCGGTGCGGCCGTCCTCGAACTTGACCTGGGTCTCGATGTACTGCTCGGTGCGGCCTGCGTACAGCGCATCCACCAGCACGCCGTACTTGTCGGCAATGAAGCCCCGGCGGACCTTGTTGGTGCGGGTGAGTTCGCCGTCGTCGGCGTCCAGCTCCTTGTGCAGCACCAGGAAGCGGCTCACCTGGCTGCCAGCCAGCATGGTGTCGGTGGCCAGGTCTGCGTTGACCTTCTCGATGCACTCGCGGATCAGTTCGTACACCTCGGGTTTTTGGGCCAGGTCGGTGTAGCCAGCGTAGGGCAGGTTGCGGCGCTCGGCCCAGTTGCCCACGGCGTCGAAGTCGATGTTGACCATCACGCAGACCTTCTCGCGCTTGTCGCCCAGGGCCACCACTTCCTTGATGTGCGGGAAGAACTTGAGCTTGTTCTCCACGTACTTGGGCGCAAACATGGCGCCGTCGTTGGCGCCGCCCATGATGCGGCCCACGTCCTTGACGCGGTCGATGATCTTGAGGTGGCCATGCGCATCCAGAAAGCCTGCGTCGCTGGTGTGGTACCAGCCGTCGGCCGTCAGCACCTCGGCCGTGGCGGCCGGGTTCTTGTAGTACTCCTTGAGCAGCCCGGCCGACTTGACCAGGATCTCGCCGTTGTCGGCCACCTTGATTTCCACACCGCGAATCGGCACGCCCACCGTGTCGGCGCGCGCCTGGTTGTCGGGCTGCAGGCACACGAACACGGCGGTTTCGGTGGAGCCGTACAGCTGCTTCAAGTTGATGCCGATGGAGCGGTAGAAGGTGAACAGGTCGGGGCCAATGGCCTCGCCCGCCGTGTAGGCCACGCGCACGCGGCTGAAACCCAGGTTGTTGCGCAGCGGGCCGTACACCAGCACGTTGCCTAAGGCGTACTTGATGCGGTCGAGGGTGCCCACGGGCTCGCCGTCCATGAGGGCGGGGCCCACGCGTTTGGCGACGCGCATGCAGGCCTCGAACATCTTGCGCTTCAAGGCGCCCGCGTCTTCCATGCGGATCATCACGCTGGTGAGCAGACCTTCAAAGATGCGCGGTGGCGCAAAGTAGTAGGTGGGGCCCACTTCCTTCAGATCGATGGTCACCGTGCTGGCCGACTCGGGGCAGTTGACCACGTAGCCGCAGGCCAGCCACTGGGCATAGCTGAAGATGTTCTGGCCGATCCAGGCGGGTGGCAGGTAGGCCAGCACTTCTTCGCTGCTGGTGAGCTTGTCGAACTCGGCGCCCGCGCTGGCGCGGTCCAGCAGCGTGCTGTGGGTGTGGACCACGCCCTTGGGGTTGCCCGTGGTGCCGGAGGTGAAGAACATTGCAGCCACGTCGCCGGGCTGGGCCTTAGCCACCTCGGCCTTGAACCAGCCGGGGTTCTTTGCCGCAAAGGCCTTGCCGGACTCGATCAGGGCGTCCAGCGAAGCCAGGCCGGGCTCTGCGTAATTGCGCAGGCCGCGGGGGTCGTCAAAGAAGATGTTGGAGATCTGCGGGCATTGCTCGCGGATTTCGAGCAGCTTGTCCACCTGCTCTTGGTCTTCCACCAGGCAAAAGCGCACCTCGGCGTTGTTGAGCGGGAAGATGCATTCGGCCGCCACCGCGTCCTGGTACAGCGGCACGGGGATGGCGCCCAGCGACTGGGCGGCCAGCATGGTGGCGTACAGGCGGGGGCGATTTGCGCCCACCACCACCATGTGTTCATGGCGCTTCAGGCCCGCCAGGTGCAGGCCGGCGGCCACCTGTTCCACCAGGCGCACCAGGTCGGCCCAGCTGTGGGTTTGCCAGATGCCATATTCTTTTTCGCGCAGGGCCGGGGCATTGGGGCGCTCGGCGGCATGCTTGAGCAGCAGTTGCGGGAACGTGGTCAACATTGCAGGTTCCTGAAAGTGAGAAGGTGTCAGCCCGGTGACTGCCGGGCGCGCAAGCTTGTGATTGCGCGATGGGGGAATGCTAGGACCCACTTTGACGTCATCTTGTCTTGCCGACGACAATTTAGGGGTAACTCCCGGGTGGGTAAAACCCTGCCCACGGGCGGGCGGTATCCTCCGGGGCATGTACGCCCCGTTCTTCGGCCTTCAGCACCCGCCGTTCTCCATCGCCCCCGACCCCCGCTACCTGTTCATGAGCGAGCGGCACCGCGAGGCGCTGGCGCACCTGCTGTATGGCCTGGACGCCGGCGGCGGTTTTGTGCTGCTGACCGGCGAGGTGGGTGCGGGCAAGACCACGGTGTGCCGCTGCTTTCTGGAGCAGATCCCGCCGCATTGCAACGTCGCTTACATCTTCAACCCCAAGCTCACCGTGGGCGAGCTGCTGCGCTCCATCTGCGACGAGTTTGGCGTGCCGCACCGGCCCTCGGTGGCAGGCGTGGAGACGGTCAAGGACTACATCGACCCGCTCAATGCCTCACTGCTGGCGGCGCACGGCGCCGGGCGCAACACCGTGCTGATCATCGACGAGGCGCAGAACCTGTCGGCCGACGTGCTGGAGCAGTTGCGCCTGTTGACCAACCTGGAAACCAGCGAGCGCAAGCTGCTGCAGATCATCCTCATCGGCCAGCCAGAGCTGCGCTCCATGGTCGCCAGCCCGGCCTTGGAGCAACTGGCCCAGCGGGTGATTGCGCGTTTTCACCTCGATGCGCTGAGCGCGCAGGAGACCCAGCAATACATCGCCCACCGCCTGGCCGTGGCGGGCCTGCAAGGGCCGCTGCCCTTCAGTCGCAGCGCCATCCGGCGGGTGCACACGCTGTCGCGCGGCATTCCCCGGCGCATCAACCTGCTGTGCGACCGGGCGCTGCTGGGTGCCTATGCCGCCGGGGTGCGCGAGGTCAGCGCCCGCATCGTCCAGCGCGCGGCGGCTGAGGTGTTTGATGCGCCAGCGTCGGCCGCTGCTGCGCGCAACGCCCGTGGCCTGTGGCCGCGCTGGGCGGTTGCGGGCCTGGGCGTGGTGGCGGGAGCAGCCCTGGTGGCGGGCGGCTGGGCACTGGGAACTTGGCCGCAATGGTCTCGGCAAGGCGCCGTGACATCCGCCGTGCCTGCGGGCGCGATGACCAGCAAAACATCTGCCAGCGCGCCACCGAGCGGCGCTGCCAGCATAGCGGGGGTAACGCCCGCAGCCCCTGCGTCAGGGGCTTCGGCCCCGCGCGGGGCAGCGCCGGTGGCCATGTCGGACCTGCAGCAGTTTGTGGCCGCACTGCCCGCCAGCGACACCGCCGCCTGGCAGGCGCTGGCCTCGGCCTGGGGTGCCAGTGTGGCCGATGGCGCCGACGCCTGCGCCGCATTGCCCCGCGACGGTTTGCGCTGTTATCGCAACCGCCGCGCCGGCCTGAACCTGGTGCGGCAGATCGATCGTCCGGTGCTGCTCACACTGTTCCCGTCCGAAGAGGGCGACGTGGCCGTGTCGGCCGTGCTGCGCCGCCTGGACGGCGACACGGCCACGCTGGAAGGCGGGGGCCGCACGGTGCGTGTGCCCGTGGCCGAGCTGGCCCAGGTGTGGCGCGGCGACATCGCCACGCTGTGGCGCACGCCGCCCGATATGCCCGACAAGGGCGACCTGGCGGAGACCCCCGCTGGCGCCGCCTGGCTGGACCAGCAACTGGCCACGGCTGCAGCAGGGGGCACGCGGGCTGCCGTACCTGCAGCCGGCCGCGCGACCACGCCGGCCCAGCGCCAGTCCCGCATCCAGCGCTTTCAGCTGGCCCAGGGGGTGACCCCGGACGGCCGGGCGGGCCCCTTGACCCTCATGCTGCTCAACCGTGTCAACGGCGTGAGCGAACCGCGCTTGCGCACCGGAGGCTGAACCCAGTGTCTTACATCCTTGATGCGCTGCGGCGCGCAGAAGCTGAGCGCGGCCGTGGCGCTGTGCCCGGCATCCATACCCCGGCGGTGCCTGTCCCCGGTGCCGTGCCGGTGGCAGGGCGATCGGCCATCAGCCCGGTGCTGGTGGCCGTGGCGGTGGTGGTTGTGGCTGCTGTGGCTGCCGGTGGTACCTGGTGGTTTTTGCAGCGGCCGGTGCCTGCGGGCGCCGTGGTTGTTGCTGCCGCGCCCGCCACATCCGCCGCTGTGGCGCCGCCCATGCCGGCGGTAGCGTCCACGGCGCCGCCCGCAGCGCCTGCTGCTCTGCCGTCTGCCCCCGAAGCGGCCCCTGCGGCGGTGACGCCCCCTCCGGCAGCCGCGCCTCGCGCGGCGGCACCGCAGCGGGAGCGGCCCGCGCCGGTGTCCAGCAGCTCGGTCGCGCCGCGCTCCCCCGCCACAGACTCCGAACGGTCACGCCCTGCAGAGCCTGCCCCCCGTGAGCGCGTGCCTGCGGCCCCAGCGCCGCGTGTACCCGACATGGCTGCGGCCAGTCCAGCTCCTTCAGCAGCACCGGCGGCTACGGGCACCGTGTTTGCCCAGGCCGATCTGCCCGAGGCTGTGCGGGCACAGCTGCCGTCGCTCAAGATTTCTGGGGTCACCTATTCCAGCAACCCGGTGTACCGCATGGCCATCGTCAACGGCCAGGTGCTGCACGAGGGCGACCCGGCCGGGCCGGGCCTGCTGCTGGAGAAGATCGAGCCCGGCCGCACCATCTGGTCGTTCAAGGGCTACCGGTACGGATTGGCTTCGCAATAGCAGTATTTGGGCAAAATTGGCAGGTAGCGCCAGTGCAATATGCGCTGGTAGCTATTTAATTGATAGCAATTGTGTGGGCATGCGCTGAGCCACCTGTGCCGCTCACATTCGCTGAGAACTGGGGGGACCCAGGGCTATCGCAAGAACCGCCCGTCGCGCCCCACCAGCGTGAGCTCCACAAAGCGCGAGGCGTTGCGGTCCGGCGTGCTGGCGCTGATCTCGAACCCGCCCAGGTCCCACTTTTTCAGGTTCCAGGTGGCGTCGATGAAGGCCGCGCGCGTGGGGTTGCGGCCTGCGCGCTGCAGGGCCTCGGCAAACACGCGGGCGTTGATGTAGCCCTCCAGTGCCAGGTGGGAGGGCTCGGCCGTGGCGCCGGAGGCCTTCCAGGCGGCCTGGAATTCGCGCACCACGGGCATCACCACGTTGGAGGGCAGGGGCACCACCTGCGAAATCGCCATGCCCGTGGCGTCCGCGCCCAGGGCCTTGACGGTCGCCGGGGTGCCCATGACCGACAGCGCGTACAGCGTCACGCCCCGCTTGAGCGCGCGGAACGCCTTCACAAACTCCAGCGTGGGCTTGCCCGCCAGGCCAATCACGATGGCCTCCAGGTTGCCGCCAGCCAGCTTGGCCGCTGCGCTGCCCGCGTCCGAGGCATTGTTCTCCACGGTCACCGTGACGGCCTCAGGCAGCTTGAGCCGGTCCATCGACTGCTTGGCGGCGTTGAACACCTCTTTGCCGAACGAGTTGTTCTGGTAGACGATGCCAATGCGCTGGATGCCGATGGTGGACAGGTGCTGCACCAGCTTCTCGGCCTCGTCGGCGTAGCTGGCGCGGATGTTGAACACGTTGCGGGCGTTCTTGGTGCGGCTGAGCTGTGCGCCGGTGAAGGGCGCAAAAAACGGGATGCCGCTCTCGATCACCTTGGGTAGCATGGCGTCGATCATGGGCGTGCCCATGCAGTTGAACAGCGCAAAGTACCCAGGGTCGGCCAGAAACTGCTCCACATTGGCCAGCGCCTTGGGCACGTCGTAGGTGTCGTCCTGGGTGACGAGTTCAATGGCCTTGCCATGCACGCCGCCGCGCGCGTTGATGCCCGCAAATGCGGCCTTGGCGCCCTGGTGCATGGCCGAGCCCAGGTCGCCCAGCGGGCCGGTGAGGGCGGTGGATTGCGCAATCTTGATTGCGCCCTCCTGCGCGCGGGCCGCGCCACTCCAGCCCAGCCCGGGCAGGCCGACGGCCGCTGCGGTGGCGGCTGCGGCGGCCAGCACTTGGCGGCGGGCCAGGGGGCGCGGCGCGGTGGGCGCGGGTGGGACGGTGCGTGCGGTGATGGAAGGGTGTTGGGTCATGGTGCTTGTCTCCTCGGGGGCTCCGGCCCTGTACGGGCGGGGCGCGAGGCGACATCATCCCGTCACGATTGGCATTTTTTTGTCGGTCTGGCGACAATTGGGATCGTGGTATTCCCGCATGCCGAGGCAGCCGCGGGGCACCCTTTTTCGTGAGAACCTTTGCGCCATGGACCCACGCACCCACCAGGACCTGTCGCTGCACCAGCGGCGCCGCTCGCCCACGCCGCAGGAGCTTGACGGTATTCCGTGGCTCGACTTGCTGCTGCCCGCCGAGCGAGAGCGCGCCGTGGCCTCGTTGCTGGTGGGGGACGCCAAAGCGGGCGACTATGTGTGCCGCGTGGGGCGCCCGGTGACCTACTGGTTTGGGGTGGTGGAGGGCCTGCTCAAGATGAGCACCGACAACGCCCAGGGCCAGACCATGACCTATGCGGGCCTGCCGCCCGGCGGCTGGTTTGGCGAGGGCACCACCATCAAGCGCGAGCCCTACCGCTACAACATCCAGGCCCTGCGCAAGAGCGTGGTGGCCGGGCTGCCGATTGACAGCTTTCACTGGCTGCTGGACCACTCCATCGGCTTCAACCGCTTTGTGATGAACCAGCTCAACGAGCGCCTGGGCCAGTTCATTGCAGCCCGCGAGATCGACCGCCTGAACAACCCCGATGTGCGTGTGGCGCGCAGCCTAGCGTCGCTGTTCAACCCCGTGCTGTACCCGGGCGTGGGCGAGGTGCTGCGTATCACGCAGCAAGAGCTGGCCTATCTGGTGGGGCTGTCGCGTCAGCGGGTGAACGAGGCGCTGGCGGCGCTGGAGGCGCAGGGGGCGATCCGGGTGGAGTACGGCGGCCTGCGGGTGCTGGACCTGGCGGCGCTGCGATCGAGTGTGACTCCCCCCTGAGGCGCTGTGCGCCTTCCCCCTGAGGGGGCGACGCCCTCGCTGCGGGGCGGTCCTTGCTTGGCGCCCCTGGCGTGGAGTGCGCCCGATTGAAAGTCCCGTCAGCTACGTGGCAGTGCGGGAGCGCGGGATGATGGGGCTGAGGCCAGATGGCGCGGGGCTGCCGTGCGCGTGGGCGCTGGCACTGCGGTGGGCGATGCGGAGGCGCTGGCTGTGCCCCAGCTGTTTTCGTCGCCGCCGTCGCGCGTCAGGCGGAAGGTACCCACCATCTGTGTCAGGCGCCCGGCCTGGTCCTTGAGGCTGTCGGCAGCGGCTGCGCCTTCCTCCACCAGGGCGGCGTTCTGCTGGGTCATTTCTTCCAGCGCACCCACCGACTGGCTCACATGCCCGATGCGCTGGCTTTGCTCCTGCGTGGCCGCCGTGATCTCGCCCATGATGTCGGAGACGCGGCGCACCGACTGCACCAGTTCTTCAATCGTCTTGCCGGCGTGGTTGACGAGCGTGCTGCCCTCTTGCACCTGGTCCACGCTGGTTCCGATCAGCGCCTTGATTTCGCGCGCGGCCTGGGCCGAGCGCCCCGCCAGGTTGCGCACCTCGCCCGCCACCACCGCAAAGCCGCGGCCCTGCTCGCCCGCACGGGCGGCTTCCACCGCCGCGTTCAGCGCGAGGATGTTGGTCTGGAACGCGATGCCATCGATCACGCTGATGATGTCGGCGATCTTGCGCGAGCTGGCGCTGATGGTGTCCATGGTGCGCACCACCTGGCCCACCACTTCGCCGCCGCGTGTGGCCGCATCGGACGCGGTGGACGCGAGCTGGTTGGCCTGGCGGGCCGAGTCGGCGCTTTGCGACACCGTGCCGGTCAGGTCCACCAGCGCTGTCGCGGCGCCCTGCAGGTTGTGCGAGGTCTGTTCGGTGCGCTGGCTCAGGTCCAGGTTGCCCGAAGCCACTTCGGAGCTGGCCACCAGGATGGAGTCGGCGGTCTGGCCGATTTCGCCCACCAGGGTGCGCAGGCGCTCCTGCATGGCGGCAATGGCTTCGAGCAGGCGGCCGGTTTCGTCGTGGATGCGCACTTCGACCTGCGAGGTGAGGTCGCCGCGTGCAATGCGCTCGGCCACCACGACTGCGCGGCCAATGGGGGCGGTGATGCTGGCCGTGATGCGCCAGGCAATCAGCGCGCCCAGCCCGATGGCCAGCAGCACCAGCAGCCCGCCCACCACGCGGGCACTGCTCTGGGTTTGCTCTGCCGAGACGGTGGCCTCGGCATTCAAGGTGTTTTGCAGCTCGATCAGCTCACGCAGCTTGGCGCGCCAGGCGGTTTCTGCGGGGGCCACGCGGGTCATCAGCGCCAGCGTGGCGCTCACGGTGTCGCCGTCGTCAGCGGCCTTGATGGCGCTGTCCAGTTCGGGGCGGGTCTTGCCGCCCAGGGCCTGCACCTCGGTCAGCAGCTTGAGTTCTGCGGGGGTGGCCGTGGCAGGGGTGAGCAGCTGGGTCAGAGCAGCTTCTTGCGTGGCGTATTCCTTGAGCGTCTTGCCCACGGCCACGATCTGCTCGCGCGCCTGCTTGGGGTCGATGTCGTTGAGCATGGCGGCGGAGCGGCTCTGGATGCCGATGGCGCTCACGCTTTCCAGCATGCCGTTGACCAGCTTGGCCTTGTTGGCGCCCACGCCGGTGATCTGCGTCATCTGATCGTGCACTTTGCCCACGGACAGCTGGCCCACTGCCGCCACCGCCACCAGGAGTACCAGCATGCAGCCGAACCCCAGGCTGAGCCGGCTGGAAATCGACAGGGATTTGAAGGTGGAAGCAGCCGGCATGGGGGTCCTTGGGTATCGAAAAGGATCAAAGCGTGATCAAACGGGGGCCTCTGCGCAAAGCAATAACGGTGCCCACCGGCCGCCGCGCGTCCGTTGAACGGGCGCTGGAGTCGGTGCAGTGTAGGCAATAACAACAAAATGTGTCATGAGCGTTGAGGATGGTCCCATGCCCGATCTGCATAGCCGCATTTGTTACAAATACCGCGACGCACAACCCTGGTGCACTGGCGCCAAAGTGCAACAGAAGGTGGCGCTGAAATTATTCGCAAAACCTTCGCGGGCGCCGGTAATGAATGCCTGTGTTGCTATCAAAAACAAAGTGAATGTGGGGCTTGGGGTTTGCCCTTGTCCACACCACGGGCGCTACCGATCAGGTATAAACCTGTAACACTTGCGAGGTCTTTCATGCATCCGTTTTTTCCCTCTTCCACGCTGCGCACCGCCCTCGCTGCAGCCGCCCTGGCCTTGCTGGCCGGCTGCGCGGCACCCCGGCCAGACGCCGGTTTGCGCGAAACCCTGGTGGCCGTGACGGCCTCGCATGAGCTCATTACCTTCCAGGCCGCGCAGCCCGAGCGCATCCTGGAGCGGCGCCCCTTGACGGGCCTGGCGCCCGGCGAGCGGCTGGTGGGCATCGACTTCCGCGTGGCCAAGGGCGTGCTCTATGCGCTGTCGCAGGCGGGCCGCCTGTACACGCTCGACATCCCCACCGGCGCGCTGCGCCCGGTGGGCCCTGCACCCGCCGCGCTGGCGCTGCAAGGCGCAGTCTTCGGCTTTGATTTCAACCCGGCAGCCGACCGTATCCGGGTGGTGTCCAACACCGGACAGAACCTGCGTCTGCACCCCGACACCGGGGCGGTGGTCGATGGCGACACTGCGGTGGAAGGGGTGCAGCCCGACCCCAGCCTGCGCTACGCCTGGGGCGACGTCAACGCCCGCCGCAGGCCCGACATTGCCGGTGCCGCCTACACCTACAACCCCAACGACAGCAAGATCACCACCAACTACGCCATCGACCGTGCGCTGGGCGTGCTGGTGATGCAGGGCTCGCGCGAGGGCACCCAGCCCGTGGTGTCGCCCAACGCCGGGCAGCTGCGCACCGTGGGCCCGCTGGGGCTGGGGCCGCTCACGGACGTGAGTTTTGACATTGCCGACGTCGGCAACACCGCCCTCATCGCCGTGCGCACCGCCGCCGATACCCAGACCCGGCTGCACCAGGTGGACCTGGCAACCGGCGCCACCCGCCCCCTGGGCCTGGTGGGCGATGGCGCGCCCCTGGTGGGCCTGGCGATCGAACCATGAGGCCGGACGGCCTGCCGACGCTGCGGCCGCGCGCGGTGCACCAAGCCTTGCGTCACGCCATGCGTACCTCGTCAGCGGCACTCGCTGCGCTGGCGTTGGTGGCCGGCGGCGCGCAGGCAGGCACCGTGCAGGTGGATGTGTCCGACGCTGCGGGCAAGCCTGTGGCCGATGCGGTGGTGTTCCTGGACTCGGCCGAGGCGCGCAAGCAGGTCAAACCGCTGACCGGTGTGGAGATGGCGCAGGAGAAACGGCAGTTTGTGCCCGGCCTGCTGGTGGTGCCGGTGGGCACCGAGGTGCTGTTCCCCAACCGCGACTCGGTGCGGCACCATGTGTACTCCTTCTCGCCGGCCAAGAAGTTCGAACTCAAGCTCTACAGCGGCACGCCATCCAACCCGGTGCTGTTTGACAAGGCCGGTGTGGTGGCCCTGGGCTGCAACATCCATGACCAGATGGTGGGCTGGGTGCTGGTGGTGGACACGCCGTACTACGCCCGTACCCCCGCCGCCACGGGCAAGGCGCAGCTCGACAATGTGCCGCCCGGCACCTACACGCTGCGCACCTGGCACACCCGCCTGCCGGTGGGTGCCCCAGCCCTGGAGCAGGCGCTGACCGTGCCCGCTACAGGCTCCGCCACGGCGTCGGTGCGCATGACGGGGTTGCAACCTTGAAGCGGCTGCGCCTGGCCCGGCGCAGCCTGATCCTGCGGTTGGTGGGGTTGTCGCTGCTGCTGCTGCTCATCGTGCAGGCGGCAGGGTTTGCCGTGGTGCGGGCCTCCATCGACCGCAATGCCCGCGCCCAGATCGCGCGGGCCCTGGACCTGGACGAAAACATCTGGCGCCGCCTGCTCGACCAGAATGCCGAGCAGCTGCGCCAGGGATCGGCCCTGCTCGCGGCTGACTATGGCTTTCGCTCGGCGGTCAACTCGGGGGACGAGGAAACCATCCAGTCGGTGCTGGAGAACCATGGCAGCCGCATCGGCGCAGCCGTGACTGCGCTGCTCGCAACGGACCTGGAGCTGCGCGCGGTCAGCCTGTCCGACAGCATGGAGCAATTCCCGGCCACGCTGCGGCAGGTGGTGCCGCGCCTGGCGCAGCAGCCCCAGGGCAGCCAGATCGCGGTGATGGATGGCGTGCCCTACCAGTTCGTGATGGTGCCCATGCGTGCCCCTGTGGTCATTGGCTGGGTGTTGATGGGTTTTCGCATCGACCAGTCGCGTGCCGACGAAATGCGGCAGCTCTTGTCGGTGCATGTGGCCCTGATGATCAAGTCCCCGGAGGGAGCGATGACCCTGTCTGTCAGCACCTTGCCCGCAGATGCGCGGGCCTTGCTGCTGAGCACCGGTGGCGCGGCAGGCGAGCTGCAGACAGTCGAGGGCACCTTGCTCGCGCGCTCCAGCAAGCTCGACAGCGTGGGGGGGGAGGTGCACTCGCTGCTGCTGCGTTCGGTGGACGAGGTGGTGGCGCCTTATCGCCAGCTGCAGGTGTTGCTGGCCATCATCACCGTGGCGGGCGTGCTGCTGTTTGCGGCAGGCACGGGCCTGGTGGCGCAACGGCTCACCACGCCCCTGCGCTCGCTGCTGGCGGCCACGCAGCGGCTCTCGCGCGGTGAATACGATGTGCCGCTGGAGCACACCGACCGCACGGACGAGATCGGCAACCTGGCGCGTTCGTTCGACCACATGCGCGTGGACATCGGCGCGCAGCAAACCGAAATCCGCCGCCTCGCCTACTGGGACCGCTTGACGGGCCTGCCCAACCGGGAGCGCTTTCGTGACGCCGTGGTGCAGGCCATCGCCGCAAGTGCCGATCCTGCGCAGCCGCTGGCAGTGCTCACGCTGGACCTGGACCGCTTCAAGCATGTCAACGACGTGCTGGGCTACGCCTTTGGCGACCGCCTGCTGCAGGCCGTGGCCGAGCGTCTGAGCCAGCAGGTGCGTTCGCCCGAAGACATGGTGGCGCGCCTGGGGGGCAATGAGTTCGCCATCCTGCTGCAGCGCGCCGACGCCGCTGCGGCACACGAGATTGCCCAGCGCATCAACCAGTCTTTCGAGCAACCGCTGGCCTTTGAGGACCAGACGGTGGACCTGAGCGCAGGCATTGGTTTTGCCTGCTGGCCGGGCAATGCGGGTGACGCCGACACGCTGCTCAGCCGCTCTGAAATCGCCATGTATGCCGCCAAGCGCAAGCTCAGCGGAGCCCTGCAATACGACGCAGCGTTTGATTCGTCCAGTGCGCAGACCCTGTCGCTGCTGACCGAGCTGCGCCACGCCGTGGAGCACCATGAGCTGCGCCTGTACCTGCAGCCCAAGGTGCCCTTGCACGGGCAGCCGGGCCTGGCGGCCGAGGCGCTGGTGCGCTGGCAACACCCGCAGCGCGGGCTGGTGCCGCCCATGCAGTTCATCCCGTTTGCCGAGCAGACCGGGTTTGTGCGCCACCTCACGCTGTGGATGTTTGAAGAAGTCGCGCGCCTGCTGGCCGACCCGCGCACGCAGGGCCTGCCGCTCAGGGTGTCGGTCAACCTCTCCACCCGCGACCTTCTTGACCCCGAGCTGAGCCACCGGCTGGCTGACATCCTGGCGCGCCACGGAGTGGCGGCCAGTGCCTTTTGCCTGGAGATCACCGAAAGCGCGATCATGGACGATCCGCAGCGCGCCGAGGCCATGCTCAACCGCCTGTCGGAGCAGGGCTTCAAGCTGTCCATCGACGATTTCGGCACCGGCTACTCGTCGCTGGCCTACCTCAAGCGCCTGCCGGTGGATGAACTCAAGATTGATAAATCGTTTGTGATGGGCATGGAGACCGGTGAGGATGACGCCATGATCGTGCGCTCCACCATCGACCTCGCACACAACCTGGGACTCACCGTGGTGGCCGAAGGCGTGGAGACCGCCGCCATCCAGGACCGCCTGCGTGCGCTGGCCTGCGACGAGGCGCAGGGGTATCACATTGCACGGCCCCTGCCGGTGGATGATTTTCTGGCCTGGCAGGCCCGCCAGGGGTAGCTGGCGCCAGGCCGTTGCATCTCAATTTTGGGTCCGGGCGGCCACAGGCGAAAATACGCGCAATGTCTTCCTCCTCCTCTCGCCCGCCTGCGGGCTCTGCCGCCGCTCCAGCCTCCGACGTTGGCGGCCCATCGTCTTCTGCGCCAGCCGCCGGTCGGCCGGTGCTGCGCCGCCCGACCCTGACGGCCAAGCCCGCACCTGCACGGCCTGCTTCTGCGCGGCCCGCCCCGCCGCCCCGGGCCCCACGGCCGTCCCGCGCCCCTGCACCCTCCAACTACCGCGTGGCCTCGGGCGCTTTTGTGGCCCCGGTGCGCCAGGTGCCTGCGCCGGCGACGGGCACCGTGGGCGGCTTGCCCACCTCGCGCTTGAACAAGCGCATGGCCGAGTTGGGCCTGTGCTCGCGCCGCGAGGCCGACGACTGGGTGGAGCAGGGCTGGGTCAAGGTCAACGGCGTGGTGGCCACCATGGGCCAGCAGGTCACGGCGGCCGACCGCATCGAGGTGGACAAGATTGCCCAGGGCTTCCAGGAGCAGCGCGTCACCATCCTGCTGAACAAGCCCATCGGCTACGTGAGCGGCCAGGCCGAAGACGGCCACACGCCCGCCGTGGCGCTGATCAACCCCCGCACCCACTGGCGCGAGGACCCCAGCCGCAACCGCTTCTCGCCGCCGCAGCTGCGGGGCCTGGCGCCCTGTGGGCGGCTCGATATCGACTCCGTAGGCCTCCTGGTGCTGACGCAGGACGGCCGCGTGGCCCGGCAGATCATTGGCGAGGACTCCGTGATGGAAAAGGAGTACCTGGTGCGCGTGGTCTACCAGGCCCCGGGCCAGGCGGCGCCCCGCCATCCCGGGGAGCGCTCCGCGCCGCTTCAAGAAATCAACGAGCGTGACCCCGTCAGCACCAATGTGCAGGCGGTGTTTCCCAAAGAGCTGCTGGAGCGCCTGCGCCACGGCCTGAGCCTGGACGGCGAGCCGCTCAAGCCCGCCAAGGTGGATTGGCAGAACCCCGAGCAACTGCGTTTTGTGCTCACCGAGGGCAAAAAGCGCCAGATCCGCCGCATGTGCGAGCTGGTGGGGCTCAAGGTGGTGGGCCTCAAGCGCATCCGCATCGGCCGCGTGACCCTGGGCAACCTGCCCGTGGGCCAGTGGCGTTACCTGTCGCCCAACGAACGGTTCTGAGAGCCCCGGGCTCCTTCCAAGCATTTTTAAACGGAGCCCCTCTCATGCCCCCTCCTTCCGCGCCTCGGCTGCGCAAGCCTGCTGCTTCCACCCCAGCGGGCGACGGCGCCAAGGCGGCGACGGCCAGCCCGCTGCGCCAGTTGCGCGCCTCCGACCTGCGCGCTGTGGCGCGCCTGGCCACGCAGGCCACTACCGGCATCAGCCGGGTGGCCGAGGGGGTGCACCAGTCGGTGCTGGGCACGCTGGGGCTGCCAGGTGGTGCCGAGCCGGGTCGCACGCGGGGACTGACCGGGCTGGTGTACCAAAGCATCCGGGGGGTGACGCAGCTGGTGGATACGGGCCTGCAGGCCGGCCTGGCACGGCTGGAGCCGTTTTTTGCCCCGACCTCGTCGGCCGACGAGGTGCACTGGGAGCGCGAGGCGGTCATTGCTGCACTCAACGGTGTGATGGGCGACCGCCTGCAGCGCGACGGCAACCCGCTGTGCACGCCCATGGGCTGGTACCAGCAGGGTCTGCCTCTGGACTTGCACGCGCTGGCCGCCCCGGGCGCCGCCACCGGCAAGCTGCTGGTGCTGGTGCATGGCCTGTGCATGAACGACTTGCAGTGGCTGCGCCACGGCCATGACCATGGCGCCCATCTGGCCGAGGCCCTGGGCTACACCCCTGTCTACCTGCGCTACAACACGGGCCAGCACACGTCCACCAACGGTGCCGAGTTATCGGCCCTGCTTGCATCCCTGGTGGCTTCGTGGCCCGTGCCAGTGACGGAGTTGTCCATCCTGGCCCACAGCATGGGTGGGCTGGTGGCGCGCAGCGCCTGTCACCATGCTGCACAGGCCCCGGCAGGCTCCGGCGGCTGGCTGCCCCGGCTGCGCCACCTGGTTTTTCTGGGCACCCCGCACCACGGCGCCCCCCTGGAGCGCGCGGGCCACTGGGTGGATGTGCTGCTGGGCAGCACCGCGTACTCACGCCCCTTTGCCCGCCTGGCCCAGTTGCGCAGTGCGGGCATCACCGACCTGCGCTACGGCCATGTGCTCGATACGGACTGGCAGGGGCGCGATCGCTTTCGCAAAAGCCCCGACCAGCGCACCCCGGTGCCGCTGCCTGCCGCAGTGGCGTGCCACGCGGTGGCGGCCACCCTGGCTGCGCGGCGCAGCCCGGTGGGCGAGCGGCTGGTGGGGGACGGGTTGGTGCCCTTGCACAGTGCGCTGGGCATCCACGATGATCCCGAGAGGACGCTGGGCTTTGCCAAGCCCCGGCAGGCGGTGTTCTACCGCCTGGGCCACCTGGACCTGCTGGCAGATGCGGGCGTGGCCCGGCAGCTTCAGGAATGGATGCAGGTATGAGTACCTGGGCGGCCTGCTTTTTGACGCAGGCGGCGCTTGCCAGGGGCCGGGGCGCGGCTACCATGTCGCGGTGCGCTACGTAACAAGGAGAATTTAGTGAGTGATGCGAAATACCGCCTGGTGACCCGCAGTGACTTTGACGGCCTGGTCTGCGCGGTGCTGCTCAATGAGCTGAACCTGATCGACGAGATCACTTTTGTCCACCCCAAGGACATGCAGGACGGCAAGGTGCCGATCACCAGCCGCGATATCACCACCAACCTGCCCTACGTGCCGGGTGCGCACCTGGTGTTTGACCACCACGAGTCCGAAACCATCCGCAACTCGGGTCGCCGCGACGAGAACCACATCATCGAGGCCCACGCCCCCTCGGCCGCGCGCGTGGTCTACAACCACTATGGCGGCAAGGCCGCGTTCCCGCGCGTCACCGACGAGATGATGGCCGCCGTGGACCAGGCCGACTCGGCGCAGTATTCACGCGACGACATCCTCAACCCCCAGGGCTGGGTGTTGCTGAACTACCTCATGGACTCGCGCACGGGCCTGGGGCGTTTTCGGGAGTTCCGCATCAGCAACTATGCGCTGATGATGGACCTGATCCAGTATTGCCGCGACCACACCATCGACGAGATCCTGGCGCTGCCCGATGTGCAAGAGCGCGTCAATCTGTACCGCGAGCACGCCCCCAAGGCCCAGGCCCAGCTGCAAAGCTGTGCCATTCGCATCGGCAATCTGGTGGTGCTGGACCTGCGCGACGAGGAAACCATCTGGGCCACCAACCGGTTCATGATCTATGCGCTGTTTCCACAGTGCAACATCTCCATCCACGTGATGTGGGGCCTGCAGAAGCAGAACACGGTGTTTGCCACCGGCAAGTCCATCCTGGACCGCAGCAGCAAGACCCACGTGGGTAACCTGATGCTGGAGTTTGGCGGCGGCGGCCATGCGGCGGCGGGCACCTGCCAGGTGGCCAACGACAAGGCCGACACCATGCTCAAGACGCTGATCGAGCGCATCACCACCGACGGCTGAGCACTGAGGCCGGGCCGGGCGGTCAACGACCCCCATGCCCGGCCCTTGAAAAACGGGCGCACGCCCCTACATCACGCCTGCTGGTTCGGCAGGCGTGATTTTTTGTGCCGATCCCATTCGTATTCGTTCAGACCGATTTCCATAGAGAGAACCCCTCCATGAGCAAGCAAACCCTGTCGTTCCAGGCCGAAGTGGCCCAGCTGCTGCACCTGGTTACCCATTCGCTGTATTCCAACCAGGAAATCTTCCTGCGCGAGCTGATCTCCAACGCGTCGGACGCCTGCGACAAGCTGCGTTTTGAGGCGCTGGACAAGCCCGCCCTGTACGAAGACGCGCCCAACCTTGAAGTGCGCGTGACCTTCGACAAGGCAGCCAAGACGCTGACCATCACCGACAACGGCATCGGTATGAGCCAGCAGGAGGCCATCGACCACCTGGGCACCATCGCCAAGAGCGGCACCAAGGACTTTATGGGCAAGCTCTCGGGCGACCAGAAGGCGGATGCCCAGCTCATCGGCCAGTTCGGCGTGGGTTTCTACTCCGGCTTCATCGTGGCCGACAAGATCACGGTGGAATCGCGCCGTGCGGGCCTGAAGGCCGACGAAGGCGTGCGCTGGATCAGCGGCGGCACGGGCGACTTCGAGGTGGAAACCATCACCCGCGCCCAGCGCGGCACCAGCATCATCCTGCACCTGCGCGACGACGCCGAGGAATACCTCAACGCCTGGAAGCTCAAGCAGGTCATCGCCAAATACTCCGACCACATCAGCCTGCCCATCTTGATGGAAAAGGAAGAGTGGAAAGACGGCGAGCTGATCACCCCCGGCGACGAAGCCGGCGGCCGCCAGCCTGGCGGCATGGTCAAGACCGGCGAGTGGGAAACCATCAACAAGGCCAGCGCCCTGTGGACGCGTCCCAAGAAGGACATCACCGACGAGCAGTACGCCGAGTTCTACAAGACCATCAGCCACGACCACGAAGCCCCACTGACCTGGGCGCACAACCGCGTGGAAGGCAACACCGAATACACGCAGCTGCTGTACATCCCCGCCAAGGCGCCGTTCGATTTGTGGAACCGCGACAAGAAGGCTGGCGTGAAGCTGTATGTGAAGCGTGTGTTCATCATGGACGACGCCGAAGCGCTGATGCCCACCTACCTGCGCTTCGTCAAGGGCGTGATCGACTCGGCCGACCTGCCGCTGAACGTGAGCCGCGAGCTGCTGCAGGAAAGCCGTGACGTGCGGTCCATCCGCGAAGGCTCCACCAAGCGCGTGCTCTCGATGCTGGAAGACCTGGCCAAGCACGACAAGCACGACACCGCAGCGGGCGCCGACGGCGTGACCGACGTGGTGGATGCCGATGACAAGGCCAAGGAAGGCAAGTACACCGCGTTCTACGCCGAGTTTGGCGCCGTGCTGAAGGAAGGCCTGGGTGAAGACTTTGGCAACCGCGAGCGCCTGGCCAAGCTGCTGCGCTTTGCATCCACCACCAGCGACGCCGTGACGGTCGGTTTTGCCGATTACAAGGCCCGCATGAAGGAAGGCCAGGAGGCGATTTACTACATCACTGCCGACACCCTGGCTGCTGCCAAGAACAGTCCACAGCTCGAAGTCTTCAAGAAAAAGGGCATCGAGGTCCTGCTGATGACCGACCGCGTGGACGAGTGGGCACTGAACTACCTGCACGAGTTTGACGGCACCCCGCTGCAAAGCGTGGCCAAGGGCGCTGTGGACCTGGGCAAGCTGCAGGACGAGGCCGAGAAGAAGGCCGCTGAAGAGGCTGCCGAGGCGTTCAAGCCCGTACTCGCCAAGCTCAAGGAAGCCCTGAAGGACAAGGCCGAAGACGTGCGCGTGACCACCCGCCTCGTCGACTCGCCCGCCTGCCTGGTGGTGCAGGACGACGGTATGAGCACCCAGCTGGCGCGCATGCTCAAGCAGGCCGGCCAGCAGGCGCCCGAGACCAAGCCCGTGCTGGAGGTGAATGCCGAGCACGCGCTGGTCAAGAAGCTCGACGGCAGCGTGCACTTTCATGACCTGGCGCACATCCTGTTCGACCAGGCCCTGCTGGCCGAAGGCGGCTTGCCAGAAGACCCCGCGGCCTATGTGAAGCGTGTGAACGCCTTGCTGGTCTGACCCCGGACGTTTTGCCGGTAAAACGGCAGCGGGCGCTAGTTCCATATGCGCTGGCTGCTATCAAATTTGAATCCCGGTGGTGCCAGGCATCACCGGGATTTTTTCTTGCCGACGGACGGTGGCAGACGCTGCGGCTGGGTTTTTTGCCCCTGGTGGCGAGGGTCCGTATGGTTCGTCAGTCCTGGGACTCGGCCAGTTCCAGGATGCGTGCATGCGCCTGGTTGCGCTCCGCCGGGTCGGCGTCGATCAGCATCTTGAGTGCACCGTCGGGCAGCAGCAGGCCTTTGCGGCGATCGGCCTTGACCGGCATGTTGCGCCAGCCCGATAGCACCAGCCAGTCCCACAACTCAGTGGACACAGGGTGGGTGACCAGCATCTTCACCGTTCCCCGCACGATGAACACCCCCACAACAGGCAGCGAGCCCACAGGCGCTGGCCGACGCGGTTGGCGGATCGATAGGGCGTTGCGGATCCAGTCTTTCATGGGGGCACTGCGTACGGGGTGGGATGCCTGGCAGCATAGCCCAGCGTCGCCCGCAATGCCATCAGCTTGTTGCCAGTTGCGGCTGGAGGTCGCTGCGCTCTGGCAATGGCTCGGTAGCGGGTGCTGTAGTTCCACTTTTCTGCGGTAGCGACACCGCATCCAGCCGGTACCCCACCCCATACACCGCCGTGATCGTGTAGCCGTTGGCCTCCGTCAACTGCAGCTTGCTGCGCAGCCGCGACATGTGGGTGTCCAGGGAGCGCGAAGGGGTGTCGGTGGCGTCGCTCCATACCGCTTCGCGCAGGTGTGAGCGGGACAGCAGGCGGCCCGCGTTGCGGAACAGGAACAGCGCGAGTTCGTATTCGCGGTGTTTGAGCCCGATGGCTTGGCCGTGGATGTGCAGGGTGCGTTGTTCCGCGTCAAAGCGGTACACGCCAAACTCCAGCCGGGCGCCCATGGACTGGGGAAAGGCGCGGCGCAGCAGGGCGGTGGCGCGGGCCACCAGTTCCCCCATGCGCAGGGGCTTGCTCATGAAGTCGTCGGCACCCCGCGACAGGGCCTCGACCACGTCGCGTTCATCGCTGCGGCGGGTGATGAACAGGATGGGCGGCTGCATGCCGTGGGTGTTGCGCACGGTCTGTACCACGTCGGTGCCCTCCATGTCGGGCAGGTGCCAGTCCACGATCAGCAGGTCGAAGGTGTCGTTGCGCAGCGCCTGCAGCAGGCTGGTGCCGTCGGCAAAGGTGTGGCACACGTGCTGGTGGCATTCCAGGGTGCCCTTGATCTGCTCCAGCAGGAGCGGGTCGTCGTCAAGGACTGCGATACGCATGGGGATGGGCTCTGGGGGTTGGCACCCCGTTGGAATCAACAAAACACCCCCAATTGGGGAGCGCTTTGATGTTGCCCCACATCTGCCCGCCGTGCGCGCGGGTTGACAATCGTTTGCAATGGCCAGGCCTGCGCTGGTGGGGCCTGTCCCCGCCCGGCCCGCCTTGTCAGGCCACCAGCGGTTCTTCCTCCATCGCCTCGATCTGCTCGATCAGCATGTCCACCTGCCCGCGCCAGTAGTCGCTGGTGCCAAACCAGGGAAAGTTCACCGGGAAGATCGGGTCTTGCCAGCGGCGCGCGAGCCAGGCGCTGTAGTGGATCAGGCGCAAGGTGCGCAGCGGCTCGATGAGTGCCAGCTCGCGGCGGTCGAAGCTGCGGAACTGCTCGTAGCCGTCGATCAGGGCGCCGAGCTGGTGGGTGCGCTGGCGCCGGTCTCCCGACAGCAGCATCCACAGATCCTGCACGGCCGGACCCATGCGTGCGTCGTCCAGGTCCACAAAGTGCGGGCCGCCGCGGCCCCATTCATCCAGCGGGGTCCAGAGGATGTTGCCGGGGTGGCAGTCGCCGTGCAGGCGGATCATGGTGGCATTGTTCAAGCCAAATTGGCCTGTAGCGCCAGTGGAATATGCGCTGGCAGCTATCAAATCAAGAGCTTTGTCGCACTGGGCCTTCCAGGCGGCTTGCATGTCGAGCGGAATGATCTCGTTCATCAGCAGCCAGTCGCGCGATGCCGTGCCGAAGGTGGCCAGGTCCAGCGTGGGCCGGTGTGCAAAGGGCTGGGCGGCGCCCACGGTGTGGATGCGGGCCAGAAAGCGGCCGATCCATTCCAGCACTTCAAAGTCGTCCAGCTCGGGCTGGCGCCCGCCGCGCCAGGGGCTGACGGAGAACGCAAAGCCATCGTGCTGGTGCAGGGTGGTGCCGTTCAGCACCAGCGGGCCCACGGCGGGCACCTCGGCGGCCATCAGCTCGGCGGCAAAGGCGTGTTCTTCGAGGATCTGCGCCTCGCTCCAGCGGCCTGGGCGGTAGAACTTGGCCACCACGCGCTCGCCGTCTTCCAGCGTGACCTGGTACACCCGGTTTTCGTACGACGACAGGGCCATGAGGCGGCCATCGCCGTACAGGCCCACGCCAGCCAGTGCGTCCAGCACCTGGTCGGGGGTGAGGCGGGCGTAGGGGTGTTGCTCGTTCGAGGCGTTGGCAGCGGTATCGGGGGGCAATGGGGTCATGCCCCATTGTCGCCGCCATGCCCTTGGCCGCCGGGTTGCGGGCTTTAAGCGGGCAGCATCGTCGCGATATGCCCCGCGCGCGGGTCGCCGCTGCCCGCCAGCACGCTGGCAAACAGGGTTTGCGTGGCCTGGGGGCCCGCATGGCGCTGCACCACCAGCCAGGGCTGCGGCCCCGACGACACGGCGGCGCTGAACTGGTTCCACGCCGCCACCAGGCGCTCGTTCAGGCCCTGGGCGCCCCAGTCGGCGTGGCGCTTCTTGACCTGGGCGGGCGCAAAGAACATCACCGGGCGCGGGCCGGGCAACTGGCCTGCGCCGCCCAGGTCCTGCACGTGGCTGGCGCCCACCGAGCAGCTGTAGGCCAGGCCCGTGAAGTGGGCGTGGATGCGCTGGCGCAGGCCCACGCTGCCCGCAAAGTCGATGTAGACGCTGGGTGTGGCGCCGTCGATCTGGTCCAGTGCGTCGTAGGTGACCACGCGGCTGTAGCAGCCCAGGCTTTCGCAAAACGCCACATTGCCGGGCGACGTGAGGCCAATGACCTCGATGCCGTCGCGCTGTGCAAGCTGGAAGGCGGTGCCGTAGGCCGTTTTGCTCGACGCGCTGGACAGCAGCATGCGCTTGGCGCCAAAGAACTGCTGGTCGGCCAGAAAGTCGTCGATGAGCCACGAGGTGATGAACAGCGGCCGCAGCAGCGCCTGCACGTCCTCGTTGTCAGCGCGGTACAGCCCGTCGGTGCTGGTGCGCAGGTAGTGGTTGTAGACCGCATGCAGGCCCGCGCGGTGCGGGGCGCCGTCGCTGAAGCCCGTGGGGTTGACACGCTGGGGCGACAGCACGGCCTGGCTGGCCATGGGCCAGTAGCCATACAGCCGCTCGCCCACCGCCACGGCCGGGTGCAGCGACTGCACCACGGTGCCAAAGCCCCACACGGGCACGATGCCCCAGCCGGCCTCGCCGGTGGGGAAGAACTGCCAGTAGTTCAGCATGTCGCCCAGCGCGGCATAGGTGATGTTGTTGGCCGTGAGGGCAAACGACTCGACCCGCACGCGGACCTGGCCCTCGGTCAGCGGGGTGTCGTCGGTGGTCAACAGGCGGGTGGTGGCCAGCTGGTCCTGGCGCACGAGAAGGGTGGTGGTGCTCATGCCGCGACGCTAAACCAAAGCGTGCCCGCGCTCAAGCAGCGCGCGCCGCCTGGGCGACAGGTGCGCGGCGTGGCGGTGCGCCGGAGTGCCGGAATGCTGACGTGCTCAGTCCGCCGTGGGCTGGGCCAGTTGCTCGAACGGCAGCGCCTGCTTGACCAGGATGACGGTGCAGGGCGCATCGCGCGCCACGCGCATGGGCACCGTGGCAAAAAAGCGCTGGGTTTGCAGCCCGTGGGTGGCGGCGCCCAGGATCATCATGCTCACGTGGTTGCTGGCCGCATAGCGCACCAGCGCCTGGGCGACGTCGCCCGCTTCGAGCACGTGGTAGCTCACGGCATGCCCGGTCAGGTCCAGCCCCTGGGCCCACTGGCGCAGGCGCGCCATGTGCTGGCGGTGCAGCGTGGTTTCGCTGCGCTCGCTGTCGCTGGTGCTGCTGGCGCCGGGCGACACCACCGTCACGCAGGCCAGCCGTGCGCCGGGGCGGATGCCCAGGGAGCGCGCCACCGCCTGGCGCAGCGAATACAGCGTGGCGTCCGTCACGTCGGCATGGGGCACGGCCACCATGAGGATAGGCGTGTCCTCGATCTGCTGCGAGGGCAGGGGGCTGGGGGTGTAGTGCATGCCCGCTGCGCGCAGCCAGCGGCGCAGGTGGGTGCGCAGCGGCGTGCGCTCGGTGCGCTCGCCGCGTTCGGTGATGAGTACCTGCTCGGGGTTGGACAGGTCAAACGCCAGGTGCGCGGCCGAGGGGTAACGGCTTGCGGCCTCGGGCTCCAGGCAGCGCAGGATGACCTCCTGCAGCCAGGGCGGGATGTCGGCGCGGTGTTTGCGCGGCGGCGCGGGCGTCATCCACAGGCGCTGGCGCACGCCGCCGCTGGTGGTGGGGGCGCCAAAGGGCAGCTCGCCCGTGGCCAGCTCGTACAGCATCACGCCGATGGCGAAGATATCGCTGCGCGGGTCGCCCCTCACGCCCACCACCTGCTCCGGTGCGATCCAGGCGGGCGAGCCCACGGCTTGGCGCATTTCCTCGGCCAGCAGGTCCGGGTAGTGGGCGTGGCACGAGAGGCCAAAGTCCAGCAGCACAGCCGTGCCGTCTTCCTTGACGAGCACATTGGCAGGTTTGAGGTCCAGGTGGCACACGTTCTGCTGGTGCAGGCTGTGCGCAGCGCGGGCCGTGGCCGCGCCCAGGCGGGCTATGGTGGCGATGTCGCAGCGCCCCGGTGCATCCAGCCAGTGCTGCAGCGTCTGGCCGGGGATGTATTCCATGACCAGGTAGGGCAGCCGCACCAGGTCGCCCGCCGCCACAAAACGCGGCACATGCGGGCCGCTGAGCACGGGCAGGATCTGCAGCTCGACCTCGAAGCTCACGATGTTCTCGGCCCCGTCACCCGCCGTCATGCGCGGGATCTTCATCGCCATGGCAAAGCCGGGGCTGCGGTCGGCCTGCGCGTATTCCACGGCGTAGATGTGGGCCATGCCGCCCGCGTGGATGCAGTCCACCACGCGGAAGCCGTCGATCTCGGTGCCGGGCTCCAGCAGTTTCATGTCACTGGCCTTTTTCGAGCCGATCGGCGTAGAAGCCGGGCAGGCCCGCCGCGCGGATGGCGGCGGCGGCTGCCAGGTGGTCGTAGGGCACGCGGTAGAACGTGATCTGCTTGGCGGTGTCGTCGAACAGCGCGTACATGGCGCGCGCATCGCCGTCGCGCGGCTGGCCCACCGAGCCCACGATGCCCAGCCACTGGCGGTGCGTTGGCACGGGCACCGGCACGCCGGGCTCGGGCGCAAAGCGCATCAGCTTGGCCGTGGGCGTGAGGAAGTACAGCACCTGCTCGTGCACATGGCCGCAGAACACATAGCGGATGGCGGGGTCGATGCCTTGCGCTGCGGTCATGCTGCGCTCGGCGGCGTTGGAGTCCTCCACATACCGCCACTGCGCGGGCATGTCGGCACTGGCGTGCACCAGCAAGGCGCTGCTGCCCAGCCGCGCCGTGAGCGGCAGCGACTGCAAAAAGGCGATGTGGCTGTTGCCGAGCTGGTCGTGCGTCCATTGCGCTCCCAGCTCGCTGCGGTTGCGTGGGTTGGCAGGCGGGGCCAGGGCCATGGCGTCGTGGTTGCCCAGCACACACAGGGCACCTTGCTGGGCCAGGTCGCGCACCTGCTCCACCACGGCCACGGGCTCGCCGCCGTACCCCACCAGGTCGCCCAGCAGCGCAAATTGTTCGGCGCCCTGTGCGCGGGCGTGTTGCAGGCAGGCGTCCAGGGCTTGGCGGTTGGCGTGGATGTCGGACAGCAGGGCGATTTTCATGGGGTTGTCTCCAACCCCATCATCGCGCGCATGGCTGAATGCCAGCTTGCAGGTGGCAGTACCTGCGTGGATTCAAAGCAAAAATAGCTGCCAGCGCTTATTGATCAAGCGCTGGCAGCTATGGTTTTGGTAACTCAGAGGCTGCGCTGTGCGGCGGCTTTTTTGTCCAGCGCCAGCACCAGGCCCAGCGCAATGATCGCGGGCAGCGCCTGGCTGAAGAAGATCTTGGGCGCTGCGGTGGCGGCGCCAAATACCCCGGCCACGATCACGCAGGCCAGGAAGAAGATCTTGAACACCCGGTTGCCGGTGAACAGCCCCCAGAACAGGCCGGCCGCCAGAAAACCGTTGTACAGCCCCTGGTTGGCCGCCAACGTGGTGGTGGCGTCGGCCAGCTCCTGGGTCAGGTTGAAGGTCTTCATGCCCAGGGGCTTGTTCCAGAAGAACATTTCGAGCACGAGGATGTACACATGCTCGATGGCCACCAGGGCCACCGCGATGCGGGGGATCAGCAGGCGGCCCATGGTCTTAGACGATCGTGATGGTCACGTCGATGTTGCCGCGCGTGGCGTTGGAGTAGGGGCAGACCTGGTGGGCGGCGTCTACCAGCTTCTGGGCCGTGGCCTTGTCCAGGCCGGGCAGGCTGATGGCCAGGCGGGCAGCGATGCCGTAGGCGTTCGGGATGGGGCCCAGGTCCACTTCGGCGTCGATGGACACGTCCTGGGGCACGGGGATGCCGATCTTGCCACCCACAGCCTTCATCGCGCCGATGAAGCACGCTGCGTAGCCGGAGGCAAACAGCTGCTCTGGGTTGGTGCCGGTGCCGGACGTACCAGGCGAGGACAGCTTGACGTCCAGGCGGCCGTCATCGGTCTTGGCGGCGCCATCGCGGCCACCGGTCACGTGCGACTTGGCGGTGTACAGGACTTTTTCGAGCTTGGTCATGGTGTCTTCCTTGCGGTTGTTGCCCACTGGCGGGCGGTGGAGGGAATCGGTTCTTGCGTTGTCTGCAGGCCGTCAGCGTTGCTCGCTGAGCCGGTCTCGCAGCTGCTTGAGTTCGGTGGTCAAGGTGGTCAGCTCGGCAATCGAGCACTGGCTGCTTTGCAGCACGCACGGTGGAATGGCTTCGGCCTGGTTGCGCAGCGCGCGGCCTTGCGACGTGAGGGTGATGCGCACACGGCGCTCGTCCTGCACATCGCGCAACCGGGCAATGTGGCCCTGTGCCTCCAGGCGCTTGAGCAACGGCGTGAGCGTGCCGGAGTCGAGGAACAGGCGCTCGCCCAGCTCAGACACCGTCACGCCATCCTGTTCCCACAGCACCAGCATCACGAGATACTGGGGGTAGGTCAGGCCGAACTGGTCGAGCAGCGGTTTGTACAGCTTGGTCATCGCCAGCGATGCGGAATACAGCGCAAAGCAGACCTGGTTGTCCAGCCGCAGGATGGCGGGGCTGGGAGTGTGGGGTGTGCTGTGGCTGGGCATGGGGTGAATTGTGGGTGCAAATTCAATTGCGTGCAATTGAATTGTGAAAAACTTTGTTAATGGGTGGGCTTGTGTGGGTGGGCGAGCGGCGCCGCGCCATCGGTGCTATTCGCGCGTGCCGTTGGCGCAGGCGGGGGCGCCGTGCCCCCGTCACTCTCCGGAAGATGCTATCAATAGCAGAGCTGCTGGCGCATGATTCATATACGCTAGCAGTCGATTGGGCTTGAAATTTGACGCATGGTGGTTCGGGCGACGACAAACCACCAGGCCCTCAGCGTCCGCTGAACTGCGCGGGCCGGCGCTCGACAAACGCGCGCACGCCTTCGGCCGCGTCCTCGCTGTTGGCCAGCTGCTTTTGCACGGGGATGAACTCTGCCACCGCAGCCGCCTGTCCCTGCTCAATGGCCTTGAGCACGTTGAGCCGCGTGGCCACCACGGCCAGTGGCGCCTGGGCTTCGATGCGCTGGGCAATCTGCAGCGCTTCCTGCAGCTCCTGGCCTGCGGGCACCACCTTTTGCACAAAGTTCAGCCGGTACGCCTCGGCGCTGCCGAACTCGTCGGCCGTCAGCAGGTGCAGCAGCGCATTGCCCGTGCCCGCGCGCTCGGCCATGCGCAGCGTGGCGCCGCCCGTGGCCATGATGCCGCGCTGCACTTCCATCTGCGAGAAGCGGCAGTTGTCGGCCGCCACCACGATGTCGGCGCCCAGCATCAGCTCAATGCCCACGGTGAAGCAGATGCCCTTGACCGCCACCACCATGGGCTTGGTGCGGCGCCGGTAGCCGGGCAGGCCGTAGTCGTGCGGCTCCACCAGGCCTTCGGGGATGGCTTTTTCGCCGCGCTGCATGTAGGCGCTCACGGCCGGCAGGTCGAGCCCTGCGGTGAAATGGTCGCCAAACGCATGCAGCACGCCCACGCGCAGGGCGGGGTCGTCGTCCAGCCGCGTGTAGGCCTCGGCCAGCTGGCGGAACATGGGCGGCGTCCAGCCATTGCGCTTGGCGGGGCGGTTGATGCCGATCAGCAGCACATGGCCGATGACCTGGGTGTCGATGCTGCCCTCGGGCGAGGGCGTGGTGGGGGTGATGTTTGTCATGGGCGCAGGTCTCCTGGCCCATGATTGAAAACGCAAAGGAAACTGCGCGCCGTCCCCCGAGGGACAGCGCGCTGAGGGCCGTCAGTAGGTGTAGACGCCCTGGCCGGTCTTGCGGCCCAGGCGGCCGGCGGCCACCATTTCCTTGAGCAGCGGGCAGGGGCGGTACTTGCTGTCGCCAAACTCGGTCAGGTACACGTCCATCACGGCCAGGCACACATCCAGGCCGATCATGTCGGCCAGCGCCAGCGGGCCGATGGGCTGGTTGCAGCCCAGCTTCATGCCCGCATCGATGTCCTCGGGTGTGGCCAAGCCTTCGGCCAGCACGAAGAAGGCCTCGTTGATCATGGGCACCAGGATGCGGTTGACCACAAAGCCGGGCGCGTTCTTCACGGTGATGGGGCTCTTGCCCAGGGCCTCGGCCAGGGCCTTCACAGCGTCGTGCGTGGCATCGCTGGTCTGCAGGCCACGAATGATCTCCACCAGCGCCATCATGGGCACGGGGTTGAAGAAGTGCATGCCGATGAACTTGTCGGCGCGGCTGGTGGCGGCGGCCAGCTTGGTGATGGAGATGGACGAGGTGTTGGATGCGATCAGCACCTCGGGGCCGACCAGGGCATCCACCTGCTTGAGGATCTTGAGCTTGAGCTCGTAGTTTTCGGTGGCGGCCTCGATCACCAATTGCGCGGCCTTGAGGTCGTCGTAGCTGGTGGAGGTTTGGATGCGCGCCAGGGCCGCAGCCTTGTCGGCTTCGGTGATCTTTTCCTTCTTGATCAGGCGGTCCAGGCTGCCGGCCACGGTGGCCAGGCCTTTTTGCACTGCAGCATCCGAGATATCAACCATCACCACGTTGATGCCCGACACCGCACAGGCCTGTGCAATGCCGTTGCCCATGGTGCCTGCGCCGATGATGCCTACGGTCTGAATCGTCATATAGAGAGCCCTCTTCAAAGTGAAACGGATGGACGGAATGGTAAGGCGAATCGCACGACCGTTCGGTTATCGTGCGTCAAACCTGAACCAACAAGCCGCTGCGCAGCATGGCGGAGGAGACACAAAACATGTTTGACTACATCGTGATCGGTGGCGGATCGGCGGGCTCCGTGCTGGCCGGCCGTCTGACTGAGAACCCCTCCGTACGCGTCTGCCTGCTGGAGGCAGGGCCTGCCGACAAGAGCGTGCTCATCCACTGCCCAGCTGGGCTGGCCGTGATGGCCAAGTTCGAACTGAATGGCTGGGGCTTCAACACCACGCCGCAGGCCGCGCTGAATAACCGGCGCGGCTACCAGCCACGCGGCAAGGTGCTGGGGGGCTCCAGCTCCATCAACGCCATGGTCTACATCCGGGGCCAGCACGCCGACTACGACCACTGGGCCGCGCAGGGCAACCCGGGCTGGGGCTGGGAGGATGTGAAGCCTTACTTCGTGCGTGCCGAGAACAACGAACGCGGCGCCAACGCTTGGCATGGCCGGGGCGGCCCCTTCAACGTGGCAGACCTGCGTGCACCCAACCGGTTCAGCCAATATTTCACCGACGCAGGTGTACAGGCCGGGCACCCGCACAACACCGACTTCAACGGCGCCACGCAGGAAGGCGTGGGCCTGTACCAGGTCACGCACAAGAACGGCGAGCGCCATAGCGCAGCCAAAGGCTACCTCACGCCGCACCTGGCGCGGCCCAACCTGCAGGTCATTACCGGTGCGCATGCCACGCGCATCCTGTTCGAGGGCACACGCGCCGTGGGTGTCGAATACCGCCAGGGCGGCGCCTTGAAGCAGGTGCGGGCGGGACGCGAAGTGCTGCTGAGTGCGGGCGCACTGCTGTCGCCGCAGCTGCTGATGCTGTCGGGCGTGGGACCTGCCGCACACTTGCAGCAACACGGCATCCCGGTGCTGCACGACCTGCCGGGCGTGGGCCAGCACCTGCACGACCACCCCGACGTGGTGCAGGTGCTGGACGCACCCGAGCTCAAGGACCTGTTCGGCCTGTCACTGTCGGGCATGGCGCAGACGCTGCGCGGCATTGCCGAATGGCGCAAGCACCGCACGGGCATGTTGACCACGAACTTTGCCGAGGCGGGGGGCTTCATCAAGAGCGACCCATCCGAGCCAGCGCCCGACCTGCAGCTGCACTTTGTGATCGGCAAGCTGGTGGACCACGGGCGCAAGACCGTGTTCGGCCATGGCTACTCGGCCCACGTGTGCCTGCTGCAGCCCAAGAGCCGGGGCGCGGTCACGCTGGCCAGCCGCGACCCCATGGCCTTGCCTTTGGTGGACCCGAACTTCCTGGCCGATCCCGATGACATGGCGCGCATGGTGCGTGGCTTCAAACGCACGCGGGAGATCCTCATGCAACCGGCGCTCGCGAAGTTCGGCGCCAAGGAGCTGGCGGCCTCGGCCAGTGCGCGCAGCGATGCCGAGATCGAGCAGTTCATCCGCCAGTACGCCGACACCATCTACCACCCCGTGGGCACCTGCCGCATGGGGCCCGGGCCGCTGGATGTGGTGGATGCCGAACTGCGTGTGCATGGCCTCGCGGGCCTGCGTGTGGTGGACGCGTCCATCATGCCGCGCATTGTGAGCGGCAACACCAATGCGCCCACGGTGATGATTGCTGAAAAAGCGGTGGACCTGCTGCGCGCCGCGCCGTGAACGATTTCACGTTTGGCGCCCGGAACGCGATTTTTAAGGTTTTCAAAGGGTCTGTTTAAGGAGTTTTTAACAGGCAAAAGCGTGGCGAATTTCTAGACTTCTTTGCATGGAAACGGGTGCATGGTGCACCCGGCCCAGCGCCCAAAAAAAGGCGCTGAAAGAGCCCACCGGGGCCATGAAAGAACGTGATGAAGATTGATGCCCGCGAAATTGCCGCACTGACACAAGCCCAGCCCGCCGCCCCCCGCATGGACATGTACGCCAGCATCCACAAGGCGCTGCGCGCCTTCATGGCCGACACGCTGCTGGGCCTGGGCCGCATGGATGTCGAGGACGACCTGGAGTTTGCCCACACCTGCGACCGCGTGATGCAGCTGCTGGACCTGTGCCGCGCCCACCTGCACCATGAGAACCAGTTCGTGCACGCCGCCATGGAGGCGCGCCAGCCCGGATCCAGCCAGAGCATTGCCGGTGAACATGTGGAGCACGAACAGGCCATCGTCGCTTTGGCGGACGGTGTAAACCACCTGATGGCCTGTGCCAAGCCCGCACGCCCCGCCGCCACCCAGGCCCTATACCGCCAGCTGGCGCTGTTTGTGGCGCACAACTTCGAGCACATGCACGAGGAAGAGACTGCGCACAACCGCGTGCTCTGGCAGTGCTACACCGACGCAGAACTGGCGGGCGTGCACGACGCGCTGGTGGCCTCGATCCCGCCGCAGGAAATGATGGTGGTGGCCCGCTGGATGGTGCCCTACATGTCACCCGCCGAGCGCACGGCCATGCTGTCGGACATGAAACAACATGCGCCTGCCCCTGTGCTGGCAGCGGTGCTGGCGCAAGTGCAGCCGCACCTCACGCAGCCTGAGTGGACCAAGCTGATGCGCAGCCTGGGCCTGCCGGTGGTGCCGGGTCTGATGCACTGACTCTGAGAAATCAGTGGCGTGAAGGCGTCAGGCGTCTTCCAGCACCACCGGGCGCAGCACGCACAGCCGAAAGCGCCCGCGCCCCGTCTTTTCGATGTGGATGTGCGGGCAGTTCTCCTGCAGGCGGCGCTGCAGCAATAGCAGGCGGGCCTCCAGGTTGTCGGCCACATCGGGCAGGCGCAGTGCGGGGTCCAGCCGCAGTTCGCGGTTGGTGAAGTCCACGCGCCCGGTGTGCTGGTGGTCGCGCAGCAGCTTCCAGACAATGGCGCCCGCCACCCCCTTGATCAAATAGTCGTCGTTGATGAACACGCTGTCGTTGGCCGCAAAGTGGCGCACCCGCAGCGCGCTGCCGCTCACTGGCGGTGCCGCTGTCGGAGTAGGCAGCGGCTCGGGCGCATCGGGCGCGGCCTGCAGCAGATCGATGGCGGCGGCCAGCTGGCCCGCAATGGCCACCAGCAGGTCCTCATCCTCGAAGCCAAAGCGCATGTCCTCGGGGCTCTCGGCAAACAGCACGCCCAGCAGGCGCCCGGCCGACAGCAGCGGCACTGCCACCTGGCTGTGCGGCTCGGGCAGGCCGGGGTAGGGAATGTCCATGCCGCGCAGCGGGGGCGCATCGGGCGCGGCATGCGCGTCCATGCTTTCGCGGATGGCGTGGCTGTAAAGGGCAGCGTGCGTCATGTGGCTGATGCGCACCGGGGTGCGCTCGCGCGCGGCCATGCCGATCACTCCCTGGCCTAGCCGGATTTCTGAACCCACGCCCGATGTGGCATAGCCACAGCTGGCCACCGTGTAAAGCTGCTGGGCGCTGGCATCCAGCATCAGCACCATGGCGTGCTGGATGCCCAGCTTGTCCTGCAGGCCCTGCAGCGCGCCTTGCAGCAATTCATCCAGCCCCGAGCAGCGCGCGATGCTTTCGCTGCACAGGCGCAGTGTGTGCAGCAAGCCGGAACGCGGCACCGGTGCCGGCAGGCCTTCGCCCGCCACCGATTCGATGCGCTCCACAGCGTAGATGTCGGCCCCCTTGAGTTCAAACACCTCGGCCATGCCCGCATGCGACGCAATGCCCGCCAGCTGCGCGCACATGCTCTCGAACACCGGCCCGCTGTCCTCGGTGCGTTCGTACAGCAGGTGCAGGCGGTAGAAATAGGCAGTGACTGGGTCCAGCACCAGCACCGACGCGCGCGGGTTGCGCAGGATGTTCTGGCGGGTCTTGTTGAAGAACTGGAACGACAGCGCCACATGCGCCGCATCCACATAGACCACCTGCGAGATGTAGGCCACGTTGGGTGTGCCGTCAGGGTCGCAGGTCGCCATGATGGCCGGAATCGCCCCCTCCAGGCAGGGGCGGATGCTGTGCAGGGACGGCGCTGCGGTGCTCATGGCTGCGGTACGGGGGGTGTGGGTGGTGCGGGCGACGCACACAACTCCGCGCCGGCGCGCGGCCCTGGGGTCTGGTCGAACGCGCTGGTGGGCGTGAAGCTCACGGCCACCACATCCTGCAGCGGCGCCGCCAGCATGGCCGCCACATACTGCGGCCCGTAGCCGACCTGGCCCACCTCCTGCACCATGGACTGCAGGTAGGCCTGCAACAGCGGCAGGTCGCCATCAGTGGCCGGGCGCTGCGTGGCCCGGCGGGCCTTGAGCTGCAGCGTCTGGTGGGTGGACGGCACGCTGAACACCACGGCAATCTCGCCGGTGAGCGCAATGTCCTGCAGCAATTGTTCGGACTGGCTGCGCCGCAGGTACACCGTGACCTCCTGCCCATCGCCGCTGATATGGCTACCCACGGCCCGCATGATGCTCGGCCGCAGCGCCGCATCGCGTGACGCCACGATGGCCGACACGCCCTTGGCCACCATGGCGATATGGCTGGGGCCGAGCAGCACGGTCATGCCTTGAAGCGCTTGCGGGTCAGCGCCAGCGCCACCCAGAAGGCCACCACGGTGGTCACCACCAGCACCAGGCCATGGCGCCAAGGGTGGGCGGGCCACTGGTCCATGAACAGCGGGCGCACCAGCTCGACCGCGTTGGTCAGCGGCAGCCAGTCGGAGATGGTGCGCACGATGGGGGGCAACTGCTCGCGCGGGAAGAAAACGCCCGAGAGAAACATCATGGGCGTGAGCACCAGCGTGAAGTAGTAGGTAAAAAAGTCATACCCCTTGGCTAGCGCATTGAAGATGAGCGCGATGCTGGAGAACATCACCCCCACGAACAGCAGCACCGGCCAGGCCACCAGCAGCTTGGGGCTGTGGCTGATGGAGAGGGCCAGCATGACGCCCAGGATGGCGGTGACGGTGAATAGCGCCTTGAACGCCGCCCACAGCATTTCGGCCAGCACCACGTCGTCCAGGCTCACCGGCGCGTTCATGATGCCGTCCCAGGTCTTTTGCACATGCATGCGCGAGAAGGCCGAGTACAGCGCCTCGAAGCTGGCCGCGTTCATGGCGCTCATGCAGATGGAGCCGCTGGCCAGGAACAGGATGTAGGGCACCTTGGTGTCGCCCGCCGCGCCGCCCACGTTCACCTGCCCCACCAGGGCCCCCATGCCGTAGCCAAAGGCCACCAGCCACATCAGCGGCTCGGCAATGTTGCCCACCAGGCTGGGGATGGCCAGCTTGCGCCAGACCAGCAGGTTGCGCATGAACACGGGCCACCAGCGCACGGACAGGCTGGGCGGGCGCCATACCGACGGCGGGGGCGGGGCCACAGTGGCCACAGAGGGCGGGTGAGCGGTTTGCATCCGCTTATTGTGCGATGTTGGCGGGCGGGCGCACAGTCCCCGATGTGTTCCTGGTCGCTACCTGGGCACGGCCATTGCTTGGGTGCCCTATGTCCACCCACGTCCTGAACCTGCCCGCCGGTGCCAGTGCCCTCTGGCAGAACCGCCTGGGGCTGCTGCTGGAGTCCACGGGCGAGGGGGTGTTTGGCATTGATCTGGCGGGCAACTGCGTGTTCATCAACCGGGCGGGCGCGCAGATGCTGGGCTTTGCGCCCGAAGAGGTGATGGGGCGCAACATGCACGCGCTCACCCACCACAGCCACCCTGACGGCAGCCCTTACGCCGACAGCGACTGCCCCATCTTCAACGCGTTCCGCCAGGGCTTGCCCTGCCGGGTGGACACCGAGGTGTTCTGGCGCCGCGATGGCTCGGCGTTTGCCGTGGAATATTCGAGCCACCCCATTTTGGAAGGCGATCAGGTGCAGGGTGCCGTGATCGCCTTTGTCGACATCACCAGCCGCAAGCGTGCTGCCGATGAGCTGCAACGCGCGCACGATGACCTGGCCCGTGCCAATGACGAGCTGGAGCGTCGCGTGGCCGCGCGCACCCAGGAGCTGTCGCAGGCGCTGGCGCAGCTGCGCGAGCTGTCCGCCTACTCGGAGCAGGTGCGCGAAGACGAACGCACCCGCATCGCCCGCGAAGTGCACGACGAGCTGGGCAGCCTGCTGGTGGCGCTGAAGATGGATGTCAACTGGCTGCACAAGCGCCTGGGCGAGCAGGGCGAGCGCACGCCCGAGGCCGCGGGCGACATGCGCACCCAGATGCGCTGCAAGTGCCAGAACATGAGCCGCCTGATCGAAAACGCCGTGGACAACGTGGGCCGCATCATCACCGACCTGCGCCCCAGCATCCTGGACCACCAGGGCCTGTGGGCGGCGCTGGAGTGGCAGGCGCAGGAGTTCGTGCAGTCGGCCGAACTGGAGCTGGCGTGGCAGATGGAGGTGCCTGCCACCCTGCACCTGCCCGAGCCCGCCGCCATCGCCGTGTTCCGCATCTTCCAGGAGATGCTGAGCAATGTGGGCCGCCACGCGCAGGCCAGCGCCATCGACATTGCCATCGACGTGCAGGACGAGATGCTGCAACTGCGCGTGCGCGACAACGGCGTGGGCGCCACCCGCCAGGCCCTGGAGGCGCCCACCGCCTATGGCGTGATGGGCATGCGCGAGCGGGCACGGCAGCTTGGGGGCCGGTTGAGCATCACCAGCGAGCCGGGGCAGGGCTCGTGCCTGCAATTGCTGATTCCTCTGGAGCTGTCATGAATTCCGTGGTTCGCGTATTGATCGGGGATGACCACCGCATCGTGCGGGAAGGGCTCAAGCAGGTGCTTGGCGACCCGGCCAACGGCGCGCCCGAGATCACCGTGGTGGCCGAGGCGACCCAGGGCAGCGAGGTGCTGGAGCAGGTCACGGCGCTGCGGGGTGCCACGGGAACACCGGGGCTGGACCTGGTGCTACTGGACATCGCCATGCCGGGCATGGACGGCCTCGAAGTGTTGCAGGCGCTGCGCAAGGCCTGGCCTGCATTGCCGGTGCTGATGCTCAGCACCTACCCCGAGCGGCAATACGCGGTGCGCTGCATCCAGATGGGCGCGGCGGGCTACCTGCACAAAAGCGCCGATCCCGACGACATGGTGGCCGCCGTGCGCAAGGTGGCAGCAGGCGGGCGCTACCTGACAGAGGCGACCGCGCAAGCCCTGGCAGGTGCACTGGAACGCACCGGGGTGGTGCGTACCGCCCAGCAGGGCACGCCCGCCGGGGTGGACGCGCTCTCCTATCGGGAGCACCAGGTGTTCCGCCTGCTCACTGCCGGGCAGAGCGTGAGCGAAATTGGTGCGCAGCTCAAACTCGCGCCCAACACGGTGAGCACCTACCGCGCCCGCATCCTCGAAAAGACCGGCGCGCGCAACGATGTGGAGCTTGCGCTGCTGGCGCGTGGCGCACCGGCAGAGTGAATTCGGTGCGTTGCATGCCCGGTTTGTAGTGCTGGCCCTACACGCTGTAGACACCACACCCACGAATTCATGACAGCGGGCCGACACCGGCAAAAACTGGCCCGCGCTTTGCGTAACGCCTGGCACCAACTTCTTCGAGGTGTGCCATGTCCGAATTCTTCTCGCCCTACGATGCCGACCGCCCGTTGATGCTGAAATGCAGCTGTGGCCGCGACCACACGGTGGCCGACCACCACACCGAGGTGTCGGCCGATGCCGCCGCAGCCACCCTGCGCCAGCGCAGCGAGACCCGTGAGTTCGAGCTCTACAGCAACGAGTTCATCGAAGCCACGCTGGTCAAGGCGCTGTTTCCGCAAGACGCAGTACGCCGCCGCTTCATCAAGGCGGTGGGCAAGGGAACGGCCATGGCGGCCATCGCGAGCGTGTTGCCTGTGGCCAGCATGCAGGCCATGGCGCAAGAGAAGCAGGGCGCACTGGAGAAGACCAACCTCAAGATCGGCTTCATCCCGATCACCTGCGCCACCCCGCTGATCATGGCCCACCCGCTGGGCTTCTACAGCAAGCAGGGCCTGAGCGTGGAAGTCACCAAGACGGCCGGCTGGGCACTGATCCGCGACAAGATGATCAACAAGGAGTACGACGCAACGCACTTCCTGAGCCCCATGCCGCTGGCGATCTCCATGGGCCTGGGCTCCAACGCCATGCCGATGAACGTGGCCACCATCCAGAACGTGAACGGCCAGGCCATCACGCTCAGCCTCAAGCACAAGGACAACCGCGATCCCAAGAACTGGAAGGGCTTCAAGTTCGCGATCCCCTTCGAGTACAGCATGCACAACTTCCTGTTGCGCTACTACCTGGCCGAGGCGGGCTTGAACCCCGACACCGACGTGCAGCTGCGCGTGGTGCCACCCGCCGAGATGGTGGCCAATCTGCGTGCGGGCAATATCGACGGCTTCCTCGGCCCCGATCCTTTCAACCAGCGTGCCGTGTTCGAGGAAGTCGGCTTCATCCACCTGCTCACCAAGGACCTGTGGAACGGCCACCCCTGTTGCGCCTTCGGCACCAGCACCGAGTTCATCCAGAAGAACCCCAACACCTTTGCCGCGCTGTACCGCGCGGTGCTCACCTCGGCCGCGATGGCGCGCGACCCGGCCAACCGCGAGCTCATCGCCAAGGTGATTGCGCCCCAGGCCTACCTGAACCAGCCCGAGGCAGTGCTCAACCAGGTGCTCACCGGAAAGTTCGCCGACGGCCTGGGCAAGATCCAGAACGTGCCGGACCGCGCGGACTTCGACCCCATGCCGTGGCAGAGCATGGCCGTGTGGATGCTCACGCAGATGCAGCGCTGGGGCTACATCAAGGGCGATGTGGACTACAAGCAGATTGCCGAAAAGGTGTTCCTCATCACCGATGCGAAAAAGCAGATGAAGGCGCTGGACCAGAAGGTGCCCGAAGGCGCATACCCCAAGTTCAAGATCATGGGGCGCGAATTCGATGCCGCCAAGGCGAGCGAGTACGCAAAGAGCTTCCCCATCCGCAAGGCGGCATGACATGACTCCCGCCAAGAACCTCAACCTGCGCGCGGGCCTGTTGTCCGTGCTCATCTTCCTGGCCCTGCTGGGGATCTGGTACATCGCCACCGCTTCTTCGGGCGCGGGCAACAGCACGGCCGGCATGACCGCCGAGCAGATCGAGTACGCCAAGATGATGGGCAAGGACCCAGGCGCCAGCGCCAAGGGCAGCGGCTTCCCCTCACTGGCAGAGATGGGCCGTACCGTGTGGGGGCACGTGTCCAACCCGTTCTATGACAACGGCCCCAACGACAAGGGCATCGCCATCCAGCTCGCGCATTCGCTGGGCCGGGTCGCGCTAGGGTTCGGCCTGGCCTGCTTGGTGGCGATACCGCTCGGTTTCGTCATCGGCATGTCGCCGCTGCTGCGCCGTGCGTTCGACCCGTTCATTCAGGTGCTCAAGCCCATCAGCCCGCTGGCGTGGATGCCGCTCGCTCTCTACACCATCAAGGACTCATCGATCTCGGGCATCTTCGTGATCTTCATCTGCTCGGTGTGGCCCATGCTGGTGAACACGGCGTTTGGCGTGGCATCGGTCAAGCGCGAGTGGCTCAACGTGTCGGCCACGCTGCAGGTCAACCCGCTGCGCAAGGCCTTCCTGGTGATCTTGCCCGCCGCAGCGCCCACCATCCTCACGGGCATGCGCATCAGCATGGGCATCGCCTGGCTAGTGATCGTGGCGGCCGAGATGCTGGTGGGCGGCACGGGGATTGGCTACTTTGTGTGGAACGAGTGGAACAACCTGTCGCTCACCAACGTGATCTTTGCCATCCTGGTGATTGGCGTGGTGGGCATGTTGCTCGACCTGGCCTTCGGCCAGCTGCAGAAGGTGGTGACCTATGTGGAGTGATGTCGCCCAGCGCCCGGCTGTTCCAGCCCCTCTTGCCACTGACGCCCCGCAACGAAAGGCCTCTGCCGTGACCCAAGGCTTCCTCCAGATTGACCGGCTGAGCAAAGCCTTTGTGCCCGCCAAGCCCGTGTTTGCCGATGTGTCGTTCACGCTCGACAAGGGTGAATTCGTCTGCATCATCGGCCACTCGGGCTGCGGCAAGACCACCATCCTGAACGTGCTGGCGGGGCTCGACACCGCCACCTCGGGCACCGTCATCATGGACGGGCGCGAAGTGGCCGGCCCCAGTCTGGACCGGGGCGTGGTGTTCCAGAGCCACGCGCTCATGCCCTGGCTCACGGTGCGCCAGAACATCGCGTTCGCCGTGAAGTCGCGCTGGCCTGACTGGAAGAAGGGCCAGGTGGATGTGCATGTGGAGAAGTTCGTGGCGCTGGTGGGCCTGAGCCCCGCCATTGACAAGAAGCCGTCGCAACTCTCAGGCGGTATGAAGCAGCGCGTGGGCATTGCGCGCGCGTTCTCCATCCAGCCCAAGATGTTGCTGCTGGATGAACCCTTTGGCGCACTGGATGCGCTCACGCGCGGCACCATCCAGGACGAGCTGATGGCCATCGTGCGCCAGACGCAGCAGACGGTTTTCATGATCACGCACGATGTGGACGAAGCCATCTTGCTGGCCGACCGCATCCTGCTCATGAGCAACGGCAACGAGACGCCCGAGGGCTACCGCCCCGGCGGCATCGCCGAGGTGGTGGTGAACCCACTGCCACGCGAACGTACGCGCACCAGCCTGCACCACCTGGACGGCTACTACGCGCTGCGCAACCACATCGTGGACTTTTTGGTGACGCGCGCCAAAGCCCACTGATTTCCTGAATAACCCAGCACTGTCGTGTTGCCCCTTGGGGGTGGCAGGGAGTGCTGCACCCTGAAGTTCCTGTTCCCTGTTCCAAAACCCATCCAACCGAAGGAGCCATCACCATGAACCGCAACGACGTTACCGAAAAGATCATCAGCACCAAGGTCGCCAAGGGCCTGCAATGGGAGGCCATTGCCAAGAAAGTCGGCCAGTCCAAGGAATGGACCACGGCCCTGTGCCTGGGCCAGATGACGGCCACGCCCGAGCAGGCCAAGATCGTGGGCAAGATCTTCGGCCTCACGGCCGAGGAGCAGAAGTGGCTGCAGGTGGTGCCCTACAAGGGCTCGCTGCCCACGCCCGTGCCCACCGATCCGCTGATCTACCGCTGGTACGAGGTGGTGAGTGTGTACGGCACCACCATCAAGGAGCTCATCCACGAGGAGTTTGGCGATGGCATCATGAGCGCCATCGACTTCAGCATGGATATCCAGCGCGAGGCCAATCCCAATGGCGACCGCGTGAATGTGGTCCTGTCCGGCAAATTCCTGCCGTATAAACAGTACTAACCCCCTGAGTCGCTTCGCGCCTTCCCTCTTTCTCTCGAATTGCTGCGCAATTCGGGAAGGGGGACACCGCCAGCGCCCGTCAGCGAAGCGCCGCCTGTGCGGCTTGGCGGCCCTTGCGCGGCGGTCGCTGGTATAGGCCGTGCTTGTTACACCGGCGTGGGCCTATGCATTGCGCCGAGTGGGGTAACGAAGACAGTCAGAGCACCTTGACCGCCCGGCCGATGAACTGGATGGGCCCTGTGGGCTTGCCAATCGGCGAGCCCGTGGGCGGTTCCAGCGTCAGCTCGAACAACTGGTTGGGCTGCAGCGGCGGCAGCTTGTCCAGCGGGATCTGCAGCGGCTGACCGGGCTGCACCAGGCCCAGCGACACGGGGCCGCTCCAGCCGTCGGCCTTGGTCCAGAACTCCAGGGCCTTACCGGCCGGTACTTCGGCCATACCCAGCGGAATCAGGCTGATCTGCCGGGGCGAGCTGGCCTGCACCACCCAGCCCGGGGCCTTGTCCTGTGGCGCGACCAGAACCACCAAGAACTGCGGTGGCGTGACCACTGGGGCGGTGCGGGTGACGAGCACTGCTGCGAGCACCGCCGCCATGGCAAAGCCCGAGCCGGCGAGGGCCCGCCACAGGCCCAGGTGGTCCCACCAGCGCACGGATGGCTTGCGCTCGGTTTTTGCGCGGGGTTGGGCGGCAACGGGTGTCGCAGTCGGCTGTGCGCTGGTGGCCTGCAGCGACTGGTCGATGCGCGCCCACAAGGCAGCGGGCGGCGCGATGGGCTCCGCCAGCTGGGTCAGCGGCAGCAGGCGGGCTTCCCATTCGGCCACCGCCTGTTGCAATGCCTTGTCACCTGGCAGGCGTTGCTGCACGCCCTGGCGTTCGGCGGCGGGCAGGGTGCCCAGCACGTACTCACCAGCCAGCACGCTCAGGTCTTCCGGCAAGTGCGTAGGCGGTGTGTTGCGCTGGTCGGTCATGCCATGCACTCCCGCAGCGAAACCAGGCTGCGCCGGATCCACGCCTTGACGGTGCCCAGCGGCGCGCCGAGGCGCTCCGCAATTTCTCCGTGCGAGCAGCCGTCCACATAGGCGTGCAGCACGCAGTTGCGGCGCGCGGGGTCCAGGGCCTCCAGGCAATGCTGCAGGCGGCCCAGGCTGGCGTTCAGCGCAAAGGTTTCCTCGACCTCATGGTGGGCCTGCACAGACATGTCGGCCTCCAGGGCTTGGGTGGTGGTGTCGTCCACATCAACGTGGCGGCCCGCGTCGCGAACGGCGTTCAGGGCCAGGTTGCGCACCACGCTGTAGATCCAGCCGCGTGCGCTGCCCCGGCGCGGGTCGTAGCTGGCGGCGCGGGTCCAGATGTTCACGCAGGCATCGTGCACGATGTCCTCGGCCAGGGCCCGCTGGCGCACGATGCGCAGCGCAACGCCCAGTAGCCGCGCGCCCTCCTGTTGGTACAGGCGGTGCATGGCCTGCCGGTCGCCCGCTGCGCAGGCGGCCAGAGCGGCTTCGTAGTCAAAATCGCCAGGGGTGTCGGGCACGGTGTGCAGGCAGCGGGGCCTCGTCTAAAGAGTGGGCGCATCGTAGCCGCAAACCCGCCACCGCCTGGCGGTAGCCCCCGCTGGGCAGGGGATTGCGTGTGCGTGGTTTACGCGGCCTTCCAGAAGATGTAGTCGGCCTGGTACTTCACGATCTGGCGCTCGCCCTTGTTGGCGGTGGTGCAGGCAGCAGCGGGTGCCACGCCACCCTTCAAGGCCACGCGCTGGATGAAGGTCACGCCGGTCATGGCGCCCGAACCCATGGCGGGGTTGGCCTTGACGAGCTGGTAGGGCAGGTTGCCCGTGCCCGATGGCGCCACGGCCAGCTGGGTGGCTGTCAGCTTGGACCCGTCGCTCGACTCCCAGGTGGCCGGCGGGCCGTAGTAGGTGCCCACTTGTTTGCCGCTGCGGTCATTCAGCACGGCCTTGGGGCCCACGAACACCCATTCGGTCTGGCCGGGCATGTTGGCCTTGTCGCGGCATTCGTAGGTGATCTCGCCCACGCCCACGGTTTCCATCGCCACCTTGTTGCCAGCCGGCACCTTGATGCTGTCGGGCAGGCTGTCCTGCGAATACATGGATTTGGAGGACGACGACATCATCGAGCCGCAGGCGCTCAGCAGCACGGCGGCAGCAATGGCGCCCGTCAGGGGGAGCAGGCGGGAGATGGGGGACGTGTGTATGGTCATGGCGTTTCTCTCTGGTCTGTGGGTTGATAGGACAGCAGCAACAAGATGCGCTGCTGAAGGTACTACCCACGAAAACGCCGTTTGGATGCAGTGGATGCCAAAAATTTTTTGCCGGTGCCAGACCGGGCCAGATTGCCGCCCGGGCCCGAGGCTGCCTCAATGCAGGGTCAGCGGCTGGGTGGTGGTCTTGACCCGCACCACGGCCGCCCGGTGCTCATAGGGGGTCACCGGTTGGCCCAGGATGGCGGCCGCCAGCGTTCGCGCCTGCCGGGCAATCGGTTCGATGTAGCGGCTGCACTGCCCGTCGATGCTGATGCAATCGCCCAGTGCATGGATGCGGGATACGCTGGTTTGCAGCGTGCCTGCGTCCACCGCAATGCCATGGGTCCAATCAAGCCCTGCACTCTGCGCCAGGCGGTGGGGGGGCAGCAGGCCTGCAGCCACCACCACTTCGTCCGCCGCAAAACGCCGCCCGCTGGTGGTGGAGACGCGGTAGCGCGAGCCCACGCGTTCCACCTGCTCCACCTGCAGACCGCCTTCAAAGCGGATGGACAGGTCTTTCCAGGCGTCCAGCAGCTGCGGGCCCGCCTGCTGGTCGTGCCAGCGCGCCAGTGGTTCGGTGGCCGTGTCCAGCAGCGTGATGTGGTGGCCGCCCAGTGCCAGGTCGTTGGCCAGCTCACTGCCGACCAGGCCCGCGCCGATGATGAGCACGTCCTTGGGCTGGTCGCCCAGGTGCTGGCGCAGGCGCTGGTAGGCGTCCAGGTGGTTGATGCGCCAGCACAGGCTGGCGGGCAAGCCCGGAGGCAAGGCGGCCTGCGCACCGTGGGCCAGCACCAGGTGACCGTAGCGCAGCACGCCCCGCGTGGTGCGCAGTTGGTGGGTGGCGGCGCAGATGCGCACGGCATGGGTGTGGGCCAGCAGGGTGACGCCCAGGCGGTGTGCCGCATCGCGGCCGGTTTCGGACACCAGGGCCAGCGGGTCCAGCTGGCGCGCCATGGCCACCGACAGCAAAGGCTTGTCGTACCGGTCGCCCGCGCAGGCCGTCACCAGGGTGATGGGCAGCGTGGCGCTGTGCTGGCGCAGGGTTTCGGCCAATTGCCAGCCTGCACGGCCCGCGCCGACGATGACCACGCCCGGCTCTCCACGCACGCGAAGGGAGGCGGCTGGCGCTGCGCTGGCCTGCGCCCGCAGCGCCTCCAGCGTGGGGGCTTCGTACGGCGAAAAATCGGCCTTGGTCACGCCGCACAAGGGGCAGGCCCAGTCGTCGGGTATGTCCGCCAGCCGCGTGCCGGGCGGCAGGCCGCCATCGGGGTCGCCGTCGGCCTCGTGGTAGACGTAGCCGCAGGCGTTGCAGATGTAGCTTTGCCAGGGCGCCTGGGCGGCCGCGTCGGCAAACGCATCGCACAGCGCCTGCGATGCCGCGCTCAACACGAACTCGGAGGTAACCGACGGCGTGGTGGCGGTGGGGAGGGCGCGCGTCATGCAGGCATCTCCTCGGTGCTGAGCCGGGCGATCTCCTTGCGCAGGTGCTTGATGGCGGGCGTGACGATGGCCACAAAGTGCGACTCGCGCACGCGCCGCTGCACGTCCGAGCTCATCAGGTAGCCGCGCGCACCCTGGTGCATCAGGGCGGACTGGGCGGCGCGCAGGCACAGCTCCGCGCCATGGGCACGGGCGTCCAGCACATCGATGAAGAAGTCGGTGCTTGTGTCGAACGGCGTCTGGGCCAGTTGCATTACGCGTGCGGTCAGTGCATCCAGTTCGGCCTGCAGGGCGTCGGGCCGGTCTTCCAGGAACTGGTTGACGTGGCCCAGTTGGGCCTCCACCGCCCACATCGAGTCGATGGCGCCCTGGGTGATGCCCACCGCCATGCCACATTGCAGCATCACGAACGCAGCGCGGATGCGGGCAATAAAGGGGCGGGTGGGGTCGGCCATGATGTCGGCCGTGCCGATGAAATGGTCCTTGAGCCGCAGCGCATAGGTGCCCGTGCCCTCCATGGCGGAGAAGCTGGGGCATTCGCGCATCTCCACGCCCGGTGCGTCGCAGCGCAGCAGGAACATTACCTCGCGCTGGCTGGCCGTGCCGTCGGCCTCCACCACCGCCGCAATCGCGCCGCAGTAGTGGTCGGGCCCCAGGTTGCTCACCCAGGGCAGGGTGCCGTTGATGAGGCAGCCCCCCTCCACTGGCGTGGCCTTGAGCAGCAGGCTTTCGATCTGCGCGTAGCTCTTCATGGGGTTGGACAGCGCCGTGCCGCCCATGCCTGCGCCGCTGGCGTGGCGCTGCAGCACATCGCCCATCAGCGCGGGGTTGCCCGACTGCTGCAGGTACAGCCCGCACACCGCCTGGCACCACATCATGAAGCCCGTGGCGCCGCACACGCGCGAGGCCTCGGCCATGGCGCGGATGGCCAGGCCGTAGTCGGCCGGGCCGGCCGTGCTGTCCAGGTGCGCGCTCATCGCGCCCACGGCGGCCAGCTGCTGCAGCTCCGCGCAGGGGTAGTAGCCGGTGCGGTCAATTGCCTCCACCTGCGCGGCCAGCGGGCCCTGCGCGATCTGGCGCACGGCGGCCAGCAGCGCATCGCCCCGCAGGGCGCCGTCCAGGTGGAGTTGGGGAGGGAGGTCGGCGGGGTTCATGGGGCTCCTTGGGTGCGCAGGGCGGGCTCGGTGGCGGGGCTGTTTAGTCCGCGAGGCTGATCTCGAACGGAATGGGGTTGCGCATGCTGTTGGCCACGGGCGAGTAGAAGTTGGCGTGCTGCACGATCTCGTCCAGCACCTCGCGCGGTGCATCGCCTTCCACCAGCACCTTCACGCGGATCGCCTGGAAGCCCATCTCCGGCGGCGTCTTCTGCAATGCACCACCCGCACCCCAGGCGGCGGGGTTGCCGATGTCGCCTTCCATGAACACCTCGATCTTGCTGAGCTTGACCTGCTTCCAGGTGGCCACGGCCGTGATGCCCACGGCCAGGCAGCCGCCCAGGCCCGACAGCACGATCTCGCCGGGCGCAGGTGCCGTGTCCTGGCCGAACAGGTGCAGGGGCTCGTCCACCACCACCGGCGCATGGTTGCCCACATAGCTCAGCGAGCGGTACTGCCCCTCCATCACCGTATGGACCTTGTTGGTACCCCGGCTGGCAGGGTTGTTGCGTCCCTTGTCGGCAAAGGCCATCAGCCCGTCGCGGTCGATGGGGCGCAGGTGCGTGTGCACGGTGGTGACAGGGGCAGAGGGTTCCAGCAGATCGGTGGACATGGTGTTCCTTGGAGAAAGAGAAGGGAATGCAAAAAAAGGACAGGGTTCGCAGCGGGCCATGCCCGCTGCAACAACGCACGGGGCTCAGGCCGCCAGTGCCAGCGCAGGCTTTTTGGGGAACTTGACCAGAGGCAGCCCGCTTTCGATCGGCAGCTTGTCGTCGCGCGACCATTCGTTCCACGAGCCGAAGTACATGCGCACATCGGCAAAGCCCGCCTGCTTGAGCGCCAGGAAGGTGTTGGACGCGCGTGCGCCCTTGAAGCAATACAGGTACACCGTGTCCGCCGGGCTGATGCCCGCCGTGGCGCATTCGGCGCGCACTTCGTCGGGCGACTTGAACACCGGACCCTGGGGCGAGGGCTTCATGAAGCGGTACCACTCCAGCCACTTGGCGCCCGGCAGGCGGCCCTTGCGTGGCGCGAAGTCCTTGCCATAAGGGCTGGAGCTGTCGCCAATCCACTCGTCCACATCGCGCACGTCCAGCAGCACGGTGTCGGTGCCCAGGGCCTCGATCACATCCTCCTTGGTCAGCATCACATCGGTGGTGGCCAGCTGGGTGGGGAAGATGGCGGGCGTGGGCACCACCGCCTCGGTGGAGACGGGCAGCTCTGCCGCCTTCCAGGCAGAGTAGCCGCCATTCAATACCTTGACCTTGGGGTAGCCCAGCCAGGTCAGCAGGTAGTAGCCCCGGCACGACTGGCCGTAGCCGCTGTTGAGCGCATCTTCATAGAACACGGCCGTCTCGGCGCCCGACAGGCCGATGGCGCCCAGGTGCGCGGCAAAGGTGTCTTTCAGCTCCTGCAGGCCTTGGGGCGTGGAGGTGGCGAGATACGTGAATGTCTCGCGCAGGTTCACCGCGCCGGGGATGTGCCCCAGAGCATAGGTGTCGGCGTCGCGGGTGTCGATCAGCACCACAGGCTCTGCGGCTTGCAGGGCCAACAACTGGGTGGGTGAGATGAGGACGGCGTCGGAGGCGGTGGCGGTCACGGTGCTCATGGAAAACCTTTCGGTGCGGTGGTGGGCGGGATGCCTGCCTTCCTTATCGCAACAGGTGTGCCAGAGCGGGTGGAGATGGGTAAATTTGAATAAAAATGGCTGGAAGCGCTAGTGAAATATGTGTTGGCAGCTATTGATTTGATAGTGAGTTGGGTTTGGCCATTTGTCGGTAGCCAGGGTGGAGCAGACCGCGCCAGACACTGTGTCTACAAATTGTCGACACAGTGTCCGTCGTCACTTCAGACCCGCCTTGCGCAGCCGGTAGCTGAACTGCCGCAGCGTCAGCCCCAGGCTCTGCGCTGCACGCGACTGGTTGCCGTGGTGCTCGGCCAGTGCTGTCTGCAGCACCAACACGCTGTGCGATTGGGCTGGCGCGTAGTCACGCACCAGCGGCGCCGGGGCAATGGCCGGGCGTTCTGCTGCCGTGGTGGCTGCAGGAGGCTGTGGTGCGGGCTGCGGAGGCAAAGGCACGGACGCAGCCGGCAGAAACCGGTCCAGCTCCGCCCGCGCCACCAGCGTGTCATTGGTCAGCAGCACCAGGCGTTCGATCACATTGCCCAGCTCGCGGATGTTGCCGGGCCAGGGGTGTTCTTCCAGCCGCGCCAGCGCGTCGGGCGAGAGGTTCACGTTGCGCTGGTGCGCCTGATTGGCGCGGCTCACAAAGTGCAGCGCCAGCGCGCGGATGTCCTCGCGCCGCTCGGCCAGCGAGGGCAGATGGATCGGAATCACATGCAGGCGGTAGTACAGGTCCTGCCGAAAGCGGCCTGCCTCCACATCGGCCGCCAGGTCGCGGTGGGTGGCCGCCACCAGGCGCACGTTGACCTTGACCTCGCGCTGCCCGCCCAGGCGCACCAGCGTGCCCTCCTGCAGCGTGCGCAGCAGCTTGGACTGCAGGGCCAACGGCAGCTCGCCAATCTCGTCCAGAAAGATGGTGCCGCTGTCGGCCTGCTCGAACCAGCCCGCGCGGGCTGTGCTGGCGCCGGTGAATGCGCCTTTTTCGTAGCCAAACAGTTCGGATTCGAACAGCGCGTCCGGAATGGCCGAGCAGTTGACCTTGATGAAGGGCCGGTCGCGCCGCCCGCTGGCCAGGTGCACGGCGCGTGCGAACAGCTCCTTGCCCGTGCCCGACTGGCCCAGCAGCAGCACGGTGGCCTGGGTTTGTGACACACGCTCCAGCTCGCTCAAGGCCTGCAGCAGCGGTGGCGAGCTGCCAATGAGCCCGTAGCGCGCGCTTTTGGTGTTGAGCGCATTGGCCAGCACGGCGTTGCGCGCCTGCAGCTGCCGCGTCTGCTCGGCCACCAGGGCTTCCAGCTGCAGCAGCTGCCCGACCAGCGTGGCCAGCACGCGCAGCACCGCCAGGTCGTCGTTCAGGTGGCGCTGGCGGCTGCGGATGCGGTGACAGGCCAGCACGCCGATGGGCGCGTTGTTGACCTCGATGGGCAGGGCGATGAAGGCCACCGTCTCGGGCGGCAGCTGGCTGCGCTCCACCGCGCGTGCCAGGAACAGCGGTTCGGCATCAATGTCCTGCACGATGGCAGGCTGCCCCGTGGCCAGCACGCGGCCTGTGATGCCCTCGCCCCAGGCGTACCGCCCGCGCTGCACCTCGGCCTGGGTGAGGCCGTAGGCGTGCTGGATGGAGGCGGTGCGCGGCGCGCCGGCTGGGGAGGAGGGAGCGTCGTCCACCAGCACGATGCGCCCCCGGTTCAGGCCCAGCAGTTCGCTCATCAGGTGCAGCATTTCGCGCAGCACCAGGCCGGGCGCCAGGCTGCGGCCGATGAGGCGCATCACCTCGCGCATCAGCAGCAGCTCCTGGGCGTGCCAGTCGGTGGGGCTGTGCGAGCGGGCCGTGCTGGAAGGGGAGGGCATGGGCGGTGGGGGCATGTGAGGGCGATTGCAAGTTCTGCGCCCGGGTGCATTAAAGTCGCCTGCGTCCCGCCGTTTACCGACTTTTTCACCTTCTCGAAAGCCCCCACCATGACCACCCTCGGAACCCCTCTGTCCCCCCATGCCACCAAAGTCATGCTGCTGGGCTCGGGCGAGCTGGGCAAGGAGGTGCTGATCGCGCTGCAACGCCTGGGCGTGGAAACCATCGCTGTGGACCGTTACGACAACGCGCCCGGCCAGCAGGTGGCCCACCACGCGCGCACCATCACCATGAGCGACCCGGCCCAGCTCAAGGCGCTGATCGAAGCCGAACGGCCCCACCTGGTGGTGCCCGAGATCGAAGCCATCGCCACCCCCATGCTCGAAGAGCTGGAAGCCGTGGGCACCGTGCGCGTGATCCCCACGGCCCGCGCAGCGCGCCTGACCATGGACCGTGAAGGCATCCGCGTGCTGGCCGCCGAGACGCTGGGGTTGCCCACCAGCCCGTACAAATTCTGTAATTCGCTCGAAGAGTTGCAGGCCGCGATTGATGGCGGGATTGGTTACCCTTGCATCGTCAAGCCCGTCATGAGCAGCTCGGGCAAGGGCCAGAGCAAGATCGACGGCCCCGCCGACGTGAAAAAGGCCTGGGACTACGCCATGGCCGGTGGCCGCGTGAGCCACGGCCGCGTGATCGTCGAGGGCTTCATCGACTTTGACTACGAGATCACCCAGCTCACCGTGCGGTCGGTGGGCACCGACGGCCAGATCACCACCAGCTTCTGCGACCCCATCGGCCATGTGCAGGTGAGCGGCGACTATGTGGAAAGCTGGCAGCCCCACCCCATGCACCCGGCCGCACTCGAAAAGTCGCGCCAGATCGCCAAGGCCGTGACCGACAACCTGGGCGGCCAGGGATTGTTTGGCGTGGAGCTGTTCGTCAAGGGCCAGGAGGTCTGGTTCAGCGAAGTGAGCCCCCGCCCGCACGACACGGGCCTGGTCACGCTGTGCACCCAGCACCAGAGCGAGTTCGAGCTGCACGCCCGCGCCATCCTGGGCCTGCCGGTGGACACGAGTCTGCGCAACCCCGGCGCCAGTGCCGTCATCTACGGCGGTGTGGAAGCCCAGGGCATCGTGTTCGATGGTGTGGAAGAAGCGCTGCGCGTGCCGGGCTCCGACCTGCGCCTGTTTGGCAAGCCCGAGAGTTTTGTGAAGCGCCGCATGGGCGTGGCGCTGGCGCGGGCTGAGAATGTGGACACGGCGCGTGCGAACGCCAAGCTGGCGGCGAGCAAGGTCAGGCCCCGCGTGGCCTGATAGCCTGCGGCCGCTGTTGCGGCGGGCCGGTGCGACGACCGCGCTTCTGAAGGAGAAACCCCTGTGAGCCTGAGTGCGCGGATCCTGTGGCTGGTGCTGGCAGCCTCTTTGTTGCCTGTGCCGGCCCTGGTGTGGCTGCTGCTGGAGTTCCGGGTGACCACCACCGGACAGGCGCGCGACCGGCTGGTGACCCGGGCAGGCATCATTGCCAGCAACCTGGACGACAAGATCGCTGGTACCGGGCAACTCTTGTTTGGCCTTGGGCGTGTCCCCCTGCTGGCAGCGGGCGACAAGGCGGCCTGCTCTGATTTCCTGGCAGATGTCCTCAAGGAACATCCTCAGTACACCGGCATCCTCACCATCCAGCCCGATGGCTCCTTGTTCTGTGATTCGCTGCGCAGTGGCCGTTCCCTGGACCTCCGGGACCGCAGTTACTTTCAGCGTGCGCTGACGGCCTCCGGGCCGGTGCTGGAAGCGGTCGTAGGCCGCCTGACGGGCAAAGGAGTGCTGCAGGTGGCCTACCCGGTGCGCGATGCGGGAGGCACGTTGCGCTTCATCCTGCTGGCCTCGCTCGACATGCAGGACTACGGGCAGGCCACGGTGCATGCACAGCGCTATGAGCGTATGCATCTGCAGGTATGGAATTCCGACGGTTCGGTGGTCATGGACTTCCGCCGGCCGGAGGTGGCGCCGCTGACCCTGGGGGACGCCGAACGCACTTTCATGTTGCAAGCGGTCGAAGGGCATGCCGTGATGGAGGGGGCCGATGGCGTGCGTCGCGTCTGGGTGCGCGCCCAGTTGCCGCGCGCACAGGGCTCGGATCTGCGTCTGGCCCTGGCCGTGCCCGAGGACGACCTGCGTGGCCCGGTGGAGCGCCAGTTCCGGAGCGCACTGCTCGGGGTGCTGGCACTGGCGGTCATCGTGTTCGTTGCTGCTTTTCTGCTGGTGGAATTTGCGGTGCGCCGCCATGCCATGCGCGCCATCCGCGCCATTGGCCGCATGGATGCTGGCAACTACGCCGAACCCATTGGCACACCCTATCCCCCGGGAGAGCTGGGGCAGGTGGCCCGGGCACTGGACCGGATGGCGGAGTCCCTGCTGCGCCAGCAGCAGTCCATCGCGCAACACACGGAGACGCTGGAGCGCCAGGCGCGGCGAGACCCCCTGACCGACTTGGCCAACCGCTACAGCCTCACGGAGCGGCTGGACGCGGCGTTGGACCGGGCGCGAGAGCAGGGCCACTGCGTGGCCGTTCTGGCCATGGACCTGGACCGGTTCAAAGGGGTGAACGACAGCCTGGGCCATGCCCGGGGTGATGCCTTGCTCAAGGAGGTGGCGCTCCGGTTGCAGGGTTGTGTACGTCCCGGCGATGTGGTGGCCCGGCCGGGAGGGGATGAGTTTGTGGTGGTGCTGCCCGACCTGCCGGACCCAGCCGTGGTGGAGCCCATGGCGCGGCGCATTGTGCGGGCGCTGACCCTGCCTGTGGAGACCGGCACGTCCAGCTGGTTGCTGGGCACCAGCCTGGGCATTGCGGTCTTCCCGCAGGATGGGGACTCCGGGGATCTCCTGCTGCGCAATGCGGATGTGGCCATGTACGACGCCAAGGACCTGGGTGGGAACCGGCTGGCTTTCTTCAGCCCGCACATGACGGAGGTGTTGACGGAGCGCCTGCGGGTGGAGGCGGGCCTGCGCCATGCCATCGAGCACGACGGGCTGCGCCTGCACTATCAGCCCATCATGGATGCGCGGACGGGGCGTGTGTCGTCGGTGGAGGCGCTGGTGCGGTGGGCGGACCCGGAGCGTGGGCTGGTGTCTCCGCTGCAGTTCATCGGTATTGCGGAAGAAACGGGGCTGATCGTGCCCCTGGGCGAATGGGTGCTGAACGAGGCCTGCGCGCAGGCACGCCGTTGGCTGGATGCCGGTTGGGGGGAGATCCCGGTGGCGGTGAATCTCTCGGCCCGTCAGTTCCAGGAGCCCGAGCTGGACCAGGTGGTGGCCCGCGCCCTGCAAAGCACCGGGTGCCCACCCCGGTTGCTGCAATTGGAGATCACTGAAAGCGCGATCATGGAGCCCGTGGAGGAGGCCTTGCAGACCATGCAGCGCCTCGCCGCTCTGGGCGTGCAGTTGGCCATCGACGACTTCGGCACCGGCTATTCGTCACTGAGCCAGCTCAAGCGGTTTCCGGTGCGCAAGCTCAAGATCGACCGCTCTTTCGTCAACGATCTGGGGAGCAATGACCGGGGCGAAGCACTGGTGGACGCCATCGTGGCCCTGGCGCAAAAGCTGGGCTTGCGTACGGTGGCCGAGGGCGTGGAAACCGAGCACCAAGCCCAGTGGCTGACCCGGCTGGGGTGCGACGAACTGCAGGGTTACCTCTTTTCCCTGCCTTGCGCGCCACAAGACCTTGAAAACTGGTGGCAGGGCCGAGTGGCAGACCGCCCTGCCGACCTCACTCCCGGATCTGCCGCCCCGTGAGCTTGAGGAACAAGTCTTCCAGATTGGCCGGCCGGTGCAGCGTGCGCAGGTGGCCGTGTGCGGCCAAGGCCTGCAGCAGCGGCTGGGCGTTCTGGGTATAGAAAAACACGGTCTCGCCGCTGATTTCCACGCGGGCGGCCAGGGCGCGCAGCGCGGTGTCTTCGGCCATCTGGACGGCCCCCACGCCGAACACCTCCACCACATCCGGCTCCAGGTGCTGGGCGATCAACTCGCGCGGGCGGCCTTCGGCAATCTTGCGGCCGTGGTCCAGCACCAGCAGGCGCGAGCACAGGCGCTCGGCCTCGTCCATGAAGTGGGTGGTCAGCAGGATCGACTTGCCTTGCTGCAGCAGCAGTTGCAGGCGCTCCCACATCAGGTGGCGGGCTTGCGGGTCCAGGCCGGTGGTGGGCTCGTCCAGCAGCAGCAGGCGCGGGTTGTTGACCAAGGCGCGCGCCAGCGACAGGCGCCGCTTCATGCCGCCCGACAGCTCGCCCGGCTTGGCGTCGGCCTTGTGGGTGAGGGCGGCAAACTCCAGCAACTGGGGCACACGCTCGTCCATCACCGGGCCCTTCAGGCCGAAGTAGCGGCCGAACACGCGCAGGTTTTCGGCGCAGGTGAAGTCCGGGTCGAGGGTGTCGAACTGCGTGACCACACCCAGCTGCGCCTTGATGGCCAGCGCATCGCGGGGCATCAGCAGCGGGGCCGTGCCGGGCTGGGGCGTGAAGTGCACTTCGCCCCCGTCTGGCGACGCCAGGCCCAGGCACATGCGGATGGTGGTGGTCTTGCCCGCGCCGTTGGGGCCGATGACCCCCAGGCATTCGCCGGGAGCAATGGCGAAGGACACGTCGTCCACCACCGTGGTCTCGCCATAACGTTTGCGCAGGTGCAGGGCTTCAAAAAGTGCGGTCATGGAGGGATTGTGTGCGACGAGTGCGTCCGTGGTGCTTGGGGACGGATTTTTGCCAGAATCTGCCGCAGGCGCTAGTGGGTATTGCGCCTGATGCTATCAAAACAGGACTGTTTGCCTCAGTCCGCCGCGACCAGCCGCCCCCGGCCCGCCGTCTTGGCTGCATAGAGGGCACCGTCGGCACGGGCCATCAGTTCGGCCAAGCCAGCTTCGCCCGGCTGCAGCACGGCCATCCCGGCGCTGTAGTCCAGCGCAAAGCCCAGCTCTGCCACGCTGACGGCATGCAGACGCCTGCGCAGTCGCCGGTCCAGGGCCAGCCCAGCGGGTGCGCTGTTGTGCAACAGCAGCACGCCAAACTCCTCGCCACCCAGGCGCCCGACCAGGTCTCCGCTGCGGCAGGTGTCGCCCAGCAGGCGGGCAAACAGTTGCAGGGCGCGGTCTCCGGCCTCGTGGCCGTGGGTGTCGTTGACCTGCTTGAAGTGGTCCAGGTCCAGCATCATTGCCGTCATGGGCAACTGGTGGCGTGCGGCGTGTGCCAGCAGGCTGCTGCCTTGGGTCGTGAAGCCTCGCCGGTTGAGCACGCCGGTGAGGCCATCGGTCATCGCCAGCGTGCGCAGCTTGTGTTCTGCCTCCGACCGCCACGCCACCAGCAGGGCGACGGTGCCCAGCACCAGGCTCACATTGGTGGCCACAGCAGCTGCCAGGTTGACGGGATGGGGCGTGCGAAAGCTCGGGTACTGGTCGGTGAAGGCGCCCAGCATGCCCCGCGCCAGCGTGAAAGCGGCCGACGTCAGCAGGCAGCCCATCAGCAGGCTGCGCCAGCGCAGGTTGGCCTCCACCACGGGCGCCAGGGTGGCGCGCGCAACGATGCACAAAATGGTGGCCATCAAAAAGTTGGCCCAGCCCACGCGCCAGGCGTAGTGCCCAAAACCCAGGGTGTAGCCCAGCGGGGCGGCAATCACCAACACCAGCAGCACGCGGCGCAAGGGGCGGGGGCCCAGCCATTCCTCCAGCGCCCGGTACAGCATCCACTGCGCGGCCGCGTTGCAGGCAATCGACAGGGTGGAGAGGGCCTGGTCCCACAGGGTGGCCGAGGCGATGATGGTCGACCAGGCCACCGCCTGCAGCAGCATGCTGGCCTGCATGTTGCGGGCGGCGCGGCTCACGTCCCGGCCCATGATCAGCGGCAGCGCGGCCGAGATCATGAACAGGTTGGCCGCCATGACCGTCATGAGGGTGAGGAAATCCAGTGGCATGCGCAGCGGCCTCGGGCCTGTCGTTTACTGAAATGCGACCTCGGCAAAGCTGCGCAGCTTGCGGCTGTGCAGGCGGTCCACGCCGCCGTTGCGCAGGATCTCGATGGCGCGCATTCCGATGCGCAGGTGCTGGTCCACCCGCTCGCGGTAGAAGTGGTTGGCCATGCCGGGCAGCTTGATCTCGCCATGCAGGGGTTTGTCGCTTACACACAGCAAGGTGCCATAGGGCACGCGGAAGCGGAAGCCGTTGGCGGCGATGGTGGCGCTTTCCATGTCCAGCGCCACGGCGCGGCTCTGGCTGAAGCGGCGCTGCGGCGTGTTGTCGGGCAGCAGCTCCCAGTTGCGGTTGTCGGTGCTGGCCACGGTGCCGGTGCGCATCACGCGCTTGAGGTCTGCGCCGCTGATCTGTGTGACATCGGCCACCGCCTGCTGCAGCGCCAGCTGGATTTCGGCCAGCGCCGGGATGGGCACCCACAGCGGCAGGTCTTCGTCCAGCACATGGTCCTCGCGCACGTAGGCGTGGGCCAGCACATAGTCGCCCAGTTGCTGGCTGTTGCGCAGGCCCGCACAGTGGCCCAGCATCATCCAGGCATGGGGGCGCAGCACAGCGATGTGGTCGGTGATGGTCTTGGCGTTGGCCGGGCCCACGCCGATGTTGACCATGGTGATGCCGCTCGCGTCCTTGCGCACCAGGTGGTAGGCGGGCATCTGCGGCAGGCGGGGCGGCGCGGCGCCCAGGTCGTCGCCAGCCTCGGCGCTCAGGCCCACACGGCGTGTGACCACGTTGCCGGGTTCGATGAAGGCGATGTATTCGCTGTCGGGCTTGGCCATCTCGGCGTGGCCCAGGCGCACGAATTCGTCGATGTAGAACTGGTAATTGGTGAACAGCACGAAGTTCTGGAACCACTCGGGCGCTGTGCCTGTGTAGTGGCGCAGGCGGTGCAGCGAGTAGTCCACGCGCGGCGCGGTGAACAGCGACAGCGGCTGCGCCTCGCCGGGCGCGGCCTGCCAGGTGCCGTTGGCGATGCCATCGTCCATGGCGGCCAGGTCGGGCAGGTCGAACACGTCGCGCATCAGCATGCGGCGGGCCTGTGTCAGCGTGCCCTCGATGTGGTCGTGCTCCGCAAATGAGAAATGGATGGGAATCGGGTGGGTGCTGGTGCCCACTTCCAGCTCCACGTTGTGGCTGGCACGCAGCAGGCGGAACTGCTCGGCGTAGTAGTTGGCAAACAGGTCGGGCCGGGTGAGGGTGGTCTCATACCGCCCGGGGCCTTCCACAAAGCCATAGGCCAGCTTGGTGTCGGCCCGCGCCACGGTGGTGGTGTGCACCCGCACAAACGGGTAGAACGCGCGCACCGGGCCCTCGGGCGTCTCGCCCGCCACAAAACGCTGCATGGCGTCTCTCAGGTGGCCGATTTGTTGCTGATAAATGCGCTGCACCTGGGCCAGAGCGTCGGCCGGGTCGGTGTGGCGGGTGGGGGCGATGAAGTCGGGGATGAGGGGCATGCCGCTATTGTCCACAAGCCAGAGGGGCCAGCGGACAACTTGCCGCTATTGCGGTGGCTGGCGTTCCAGCCAGCTGCCGGTGGCCAGGGCATCCATGGGTACCGACACCACAAACCCCTGGATCACATCGCACCCCAGTTCCTTGAGCAATGCGATCTGCCCTTGTGTCTCCACCCCTTCCGCCACCGTCTTGAGCTGCAGGCTGCGGGCCATCTGGATGATGGCGGTGACGATGGCGACGTCGTCGGCGCTGCCGGGGGTGTCGGTGACAAATGACCGGTCGATCTTGAGCTTGTCGATGGGGTAGCGCTTCAGATATGCCAGGGAGGAGTACCCGGTGCCGAAGTCATCGATGGAGATGCCGACGCCCAACGCCTTGACGGCGTGCAGGGTGTTCAGGGTCTGGCCAGTCTGGTGCATGAGCACGGACTCGGTCAGTTCGATCTCCAGGTATTGCGGTGCCAGCCCTGTTTCCTGGAGGACGGCCGCGATTTCAGCGGCCACATCGCGCTGCCGGAATTCGAGGGCCGAGAGGTTGACTGCCACGGGCACCTTGGCCAGGCCCTGGTCCTGCCAGGCTTTGAGCTGGCGGCAGGCTTCGCGCATCACCCAGCGGCCGATGGGCGTGATGAGGCCCCGTGACTCCGAGAACGTGATGAACTCATCGGGCCCCACCAGCCCACGCTCGGGGTGGCGCCATCGCACCAGCGCTTCCAGGCCTTGCAGCGAGCCGTCGGCCAGGCAAATTTGCGGCTGGTAATGCAGCACGAAGTCGTTGCGTGCAATGGCGTCGCGCAGCAGGCGCTCCTGGTGGAGCACATCGAGGGCACTGGCCTCCATGCTGGTGGCGTAGAACTGGCGGTTGCCGCGCCCGCTGTCCTTGGCATGCTGCATGGCCGCATCGGCGCAGCGCAGCAGCATGTCGGCGCTGCCGCCGTGGTCCGGGTACAGGCTGATGCCGATGGACGGGGAGATGGTGAGCGGCAGCTGATCGACCGTAAAAACGCCGTGCATGGACTCCAGCAGCTTGTCGGCCACCATGGCCGCGTCATCGGGCGTCTGCACGTCGGTCAGCACCACCACAAACTCGTCGCCGCCGATGCGCGCGACCACGTCGGCATCGCGCACACCCTGGCGCAGTCGCTCGGCGACGTTGCACAGCAGCTGGTCGCCCGCATGGTGGCCGAGCGAGTCGTTCACGGTCTTGAAATGGTCCAGGTTCATGAACAGCACCGCCACACGGCCATGCCGCCGGCGGGCCAGCGACAGCACCTGCGACAGCTGCTCCATCAGGAAGTGCCGGTTGGGCAATTGTGTGAGGGGGTCGTGCAGTGCGATGAAGGCTTCGCGCTCCTGCGCCTGTTTGCGGGCCGTGATGTCGCGCACCACCACGATGCGGTAGTCGGCATGGTGCAGGGGCATGGTCTTGCCGACGACCTCGACGGGGATGGGATGCCCATCCTTGTGGCGGATGGTGACTTCGTACGGATCCTCCCGTCCGCTGCGGGTGTATTCCAGCGCGGTGGCGCGCCACTCGGGGCTGATGAAGTTGAAGATCGACAGGCCCAACACTTCGTGCAGTGCAAATCCCGTCAAGCGGTACAGTGCCTCGTTGCCGTCGGTGATGATGCCGTCGCGATGGAACACGATGGCCTCGTCCGTGGCCTCGGTGAACTTGCGCATGCGTTCTTCGCTCTGGCGTACCTCGCGCTCGGCGCGCCAACGCTCGGTGATGTCGGTGATCAGCACAAAGGAGCCGAGCTGCAGCCCCGCGTTGCCAAAATGCGGGATCAGGTTGACCTCGATCATCCGCACCTCGCCGTTGGGCAGGGTTTGCTCGCGCGTGTATTTCACGCGCTCACCGTGCGAGCAGCGCTCCACGTACGGCTGGATGGCCTGCCAGGCCTTGTCGCCAATCGCCTCCTGCACGGTCAGGCCCAGGATGGATTCTGTGCTGTGGCCGTTGTAGGCGGCGTAGCCCTGGTTGGCGAACTGGCAGCGCAGCCGCGGCAGGTCGTAGTAAGCCATCAGGGCCGGGACCGAGTCGGCGATCAGGCGCAGCAGCGAGTCGCTGGAACTCCCTTGACCTGGCGTGTTGGCTGCGTTGGATGAGTCTGGCATGGACCGCTCGGTACGTATCTGTTTGTTATAGCCGATACACCTGACGGGGGCGTAAGGTAGTTGCCCGGATACCCCGCACCGGATAATCCGCCCATGACCTCCAAAGAAAACCAAGCCCGCACTGATTTCAGCGCGCTGGCCCTGAGCCCCGCCATGCTGGCCAACCTGCAGCAGCTGGGCTACACCACGATGACGCCCATCCAGGCGGCCAGCCTGCCGCCCGCCCTGCTGGGCAAGGACCTGATCGCCCAGGCCAGCACTGGCAGTGGCAAGACGGCCGCGTTTGCGCTGGCGCTGCTGGCCAACCTCAACCCCCGCCGCTTTGCGGTACAGGCCCTGGTGCTGTGCCCTACACGCGAGCTGGCCGACCAGGTGACCACTGAAATCCGCCGCCTGGCGCGCGCCGAGGAAAACATCAAGGTCGTGACCCTGTGTGGCGGCGTGCCGCTGCGCGGCCAGATGCTGAGCCTGGAGCACGGCGCGCACATCGTGGTGGGCACGCCCGGCCGGGTGATGGACCACCTGGAGCGCCAGCACCTGACGCTGGAGGCGCTCAACACCCTGGTGCTCGACGAGGCCGACCGCATGCTCGACATGGGCTTTTTCGACGACATCGTCGTGGTGGCCAAGCAGTGTCCCAAAGAGCGCCAGACCCTGCTGTTCTCGGCCACTTACCCCGAGGGCATCGCCAAGCTGAGCGCCCAGTTCATGAAGTCGCCCGAGCAGATCACCGTGCAGGCGCAGCATGCCGAGGGCAAGATCGAGCAGCGCTGGTACGAGGTGAAGAACAGCGAGCGCCTGCATGCCGTGTCGCTGCTGCTCAACCACTTCCGGCCCGATTCGTCCATCGCGTTCTGCAACACCAAGCAGCAGTGCCGCGACCTGGTGGCCGTGCTGCAGGCCCAGGGCTTCAGCGCGCTGGCGCTGTTTGGCGAGCTGGAGCAGCGCGAGCGCGACCAGGTGCTGGTGCAGTTTGCCAACAAGAGCTGCTCGGTGCTGGTGGCCACCGACGTGGCCGCGCGCGGGCTGGACATTGCCAACCTGGCCGCCGTGATCAACGTGGACGTGACGCCCGACCCCGAGGTGCACATCCACCGCATCGGCCGCACGGGCCGGGGCGATGCCGAAGGGTTGGCGCTGAACCTGGCCAGCCTGGACGAGATGGGCAGCGTGGGCAAGATCGAGCAACTGCAGGGCCGAGAGTCGCGCTGGTTCCCCGTGGCCGACCTGACACCGACCGGCAACGGCCCGCTGGTGCCGCCCATGGTCACCATCCAGATCATCGGTGGCCGCAAGGAGAAGATCCGTGCGGGCGACGTGCTGGGCGCGCTGACCGGCGAGATGGGCTACACCCGAGAGCAGATCGGCAAGATCAACGTGAACGACTTCTCCACCTATGTGGCGGTGGACCGTGCCATCGGCGCCCAAGCTGCCCAGCGTCTGAACCAGGGCCGGGTGAAGGGCAAGACCGTGAAGGCCCGCCTGGTGACGGGAACCCAGGACTTTGAGTAAAAAGCGCCGGATGCGCTAGTCAATCATGCGCCAATAGCTATCAATTTGATAGTGGGCGCGCGTCCTGCCCTGGCGGCATCAGCGCCGTGCCGCGGCAGCCTCCAGCATCCGCACCATCTCTCCAAAGCCCCGCTGGCGCGCCAGCTGCAGGGGCGTATTGCCCTGCCGGTCGGTCAGTGCCTGGCTGGCCCCCGCCTGTAGCAAGGCTTGCAGTGTCGCCTGGTGGCGCGGACCGCCGTTGCCCAGCACGATGGACTCGATGAGCGCCGTCCAGTGCAGGTTGTTCACATGGTCCAGCGGCGCCCCGGCGGCGATCAACTGACGCACCACGCCGTCGTGCCCCAGGTGGGCGGCGGCGATCAGGGCCGTGCCGTCGTAACGGCTGGTCACCTGTTTGGCGCTGGCGCCCAGCTGCAGCAGCACGCGCAGCGTGGCCTCGTCGTCCGCCACGGCGGCGATGGTCACGGCGTCGTAGCGGTCGTTCTCCAGCACATTCATGTCGGCCCCAGCCTGGGCAAGGGTGCGGATGGCATCGGCCTGCCGCGCATAGGTGGCCACATGCAGTGGCGTGCGGCCGTAGCCATCGCGGGCATTCACGTCGGCCCGCGCTGCGATCAGCTGAGTAAGCCTGGGCACATCGCCCCGCGCCGCAGCGGCATGCAGGCCCTGGTAGGCCGCTGTTTCTGCCGCCGTGGGTGGTACCTGGGCCTGGGCCGGGGTGGCACAGGCCAGTGCGGTGGCCAGGGCGAAAACAAGATTCCACGGCTTCATGGGGGCCTCCGTTGAATGCTTAGGTGCCTGTGGTTGGGCTGGCTTATTTCAGCAAATCCTGCACCTTGGCGATGCCCGCCACCGCGCACTGCTCGTCCAGGTGGCCGCCGGGTGCACCGCCCACGCCCACAGCGCCGATCACCTCGTTGCCCACCTTCACCGGCACGCCGCCGCCCAGCAGCAGGTAGCCGGGGATGTTCACCAGGTTGGCCGCAGCGGGGTTCTTCTGCGCGCCTTCCATCATGGCCAGCGTGGTGTTCTTGGCCGATGCCGAGGTGTAGGCCTTGAGGCGGCTGGCTTCCAGCGTGTGGGGGCCGGCGTTGTCGGCGCGCTGCACCGCGCGTACGGTGCCTGCGCGGTCCACCACGGTGGCCGTGACGGCGTAGCCGTTGGCGGTGCAGGTGGCCACGGTTTGCGCGGCGATCTGCGTGGCCAGGTCCAGCGACATGTTCTTTTCGGTGCGCACGCCTTCGGCGCTGGCGGCGGTGGCGATCAGGGACAGGGTGAGGGCGGCGACGGTGGCGAGGCGGTTTTGCATGATGTTCTCCGGTGTTTCTGGGTCGGTGCCACCCGTTGTGGCGCCGTGGGAGAACTGTAGAAATGGCCGCCGTTTTCGGCCATTCGGGCGGCTACGCGCGGGCCTCCGTAGAACTACGGAAAGCCCGCCAAGGGGCAGCTCACGCGGCCGCGTCCACCAGCGCCGCGTAGCGCCGGATCAGCTGCGCCAGCGACTCGGCCCCCAGCTTTGCGAACAGGTTGGCGCGGTGTGTTTCCACCGTGCGGGGCGATAGTTCGAGCGCCCGGCCGATTTCCTTGTTGGTCAGACCCTCCACGATCAGTCCCAGCACCTCGCGCTCGCGGGCCGAGAGCTGCGCAAAACGCTCGCGCGCCTGCTGGTCGGCCTGGTGGCGTTCGCGCGAGCGCACATGCTGGCGCACGGCGTTTTGCAGGGCTTCGATCAGCACTTCGTCGTCCACCGGCTTTTCCAGAAACTCGGCCGCGCCGGTCTTGAACGCGCGGCGGCACATCTCCACCGTGCCGTGGCCGGTGAGCAGGATCACGGGCTGGTCCACGCCCTGCGCCAGCAGTTGCTCCAGCACCGTGAGGCCGCTGATGCCCGGCATGCGCACATCCAGCACGATGGCGCCGATGCTGGCGCGGTCAAACCCGGCCATGAACGACTGCGGGTCGGCCCAGGTCTGCACGCGCAGGCCCACGGTGCTGATGAGCAGGGAGAGGCCCTCGCGCACGGCAGCATCGTCGTCCACCAGATGGATCAGGGGCGAGAGGGAGGGGGCGCTATCGGTCATCGGTGGGTGGTGCGACGTTGAGGGTCAGCACAAACTCAGCCCCCCGTTGGGCGGCGGATGGGGGCGTGGCTTCGGGCGCCAGGCTCAGCTGCGCGCCCATGGCCTGCGCCAGGCTCTCGCACAGCGTGAGGCCCAGGCCCAGGCCGCCGTTGCGTGTGGTGTAGAAGGGCTCGAACAGGTGCTGGCGTGCTTCGGGCGGGATGCCGGGGCCGTGGTCGCGCACCGAAAGCGCCACCTGTCCGGCACCAGCCTGCGCCATTGCAAGGTGCAGCCGGCGTTCAGCGGGGGGCACTTGCTCCAGCGCCTGCAGCGCGTTCATCAGCAGGTTGTGGATGATCTGTTGCAGGGCCACCGGTTCGGCCAGCACCGGGGGCAGGTCTGCGGCGGCCAACACCTCGGGCACCACGCCGCGCTGTGCCAGCTCGGGCTCCAGCAGGTGCAGCACGTCCTGCAAGGCGGTGGGCAGTGCCAGGGGCTGGGCCTGACCGGCCAGGTCGGGCCGCTCCACCAGGCGGCGCAGGCGGCCCACCACGGTGGATGCGCGGCGCGCCTGCTCCACGGCGCGGGCCATGGCGGTCTGTGCGGTGTCGAGGTCGGGTGGGTCGTCGGCCAGCAGGCGCTGGGCGGCCTGGGTGCTGGACAGCAGGGCGGTCAGCGGCTGGTTCAGCTCGTGGGCCATGCCAGCGGCCAATTCGCCCAATGTGTTCAGCCGCGCCACCTGGCCCAGGCGCAGCAGCTCTTCGGCCCGCTGGCGCGCCACGCGCTGGCGCCACAGTGCGCGGCCTGCGGCCCACAGCGCTGTGGTCAGCAGGCACCAGCCCAACATGCGCCACCAGGGCAGTTCGTGCATGCCCACGGTGCGGCGGGCCACCACGTCCAGCGGCTGGCTGGCGGCGGCCAGCAGTTTGTGAAAGTCGTAGGTGCGGATGCCGCTGCCCTGGTCGGCCTGGCCGGGCTGCACCACAAAGGCCGTGCCGCCCTGCTCCAGCGTCACGCGCACCGGGCTGGCGGCCATGTCCATGGGCCACTCGTCGGCGGGGATGGTGGTGCGCAGGTCGATGTGCAGCGCATAGCTGGCTGGCGTGCCCGCCAGCACCAGGTAGTAACGGCCTGCGGGCAGGTTCAAGCCTGCCGTAGCGGCGTGACCGGTGCGCCGTGAGGTGGCCTCGGCGGCTGTCAGCTCGGCCTGCAGTGCGGGCGGCCAGTCGCTGTGGGCCGAGCGCTGCAGCACCGCCAGGATCTGCGGATACACCGACGTGAGGCGGGGCAGGGGCGATGCCGCGTTGTGCAGGTCATCCACCGCAGCGGCTGGCTGCAGCAGCGCCAGCGTGGCCATGATGGCGTCGTGCTGCACCACGCGCTGGCTCAGCAGCCGGTGCACGATCCGCGCGTCGGTCTCAAACGCCGCGTGCAGTTGCTGCAGGCGGTCCACCACCAGCCAGCCGCAACCGATGCAGGCCACCGCCACCCACAACAGCAGGCTGGGCAGGTGCAGGGCGTGTCGGGGCAGAAGGCGGCGCCAGGCGGGGAGCATGCGCGGATTCTGGCATGGGGGCCTTAGAGCCTGTTCAACATCTTTTTGGAGATCGCATTGGAGTGCAATCGGGAGGAGTGGATGCTTTGGATGCGCCGCATGGGCTCGTGCCCATGCAAGCAGCCGGGGCGCCAAAACTCCGAGTTCATCGGCCCGATTTCACTCCAACCCTTCGGGCAAGGGCGTTGTGCGACTCCAAAAAGATGTTGAACAGGCTCTTGGCTGGGGCCTGCTGTTAAACGGCGCTCAGATTCTGAACAGGTTCTTAAGGTGGCTCTGGTGTAATTTCAGACTCGCCTGTTTCCGCTCCTTCGCCCACCCGCCATGTCAGCATCTTCTCCCGCATCCCACCCCTGGCTTTCACCCCGCAACCTGCTGTGGGCCTCGGTGGCCGTGGCGGTGGTCACCATTGCGCTCAAGACGCTGGCCTGGGTGGTCACGGGCTCGGTGGGCCTGTTGTCTGACGCCATGGAGTCGTTTGTGAACCTGGCCAGCGCCATGTTTGCGCTGGCCATGGTGACGGTGGCGGCACAGCCAGCCGATGACGACCACCCCTACGGCCACCACAAGGCCGAATACTTTTCCTCGGGCTTTGAGGGCATCCTCATCATGGGCGTGTCGGCGGGCATTCTGTGGGCGGCCGGGCACCGCTTGTTTGACCCACAACCCATCGAGCAGGTGGGCTGGGGCCTGGGCCTGTCGGTGCTCAGCTCGGCCCTGAACGGGCTGCTGGCCTGGGTGATGTTCCGCTCGGCGCGCGAGCACCGCTCCATCGCGCTGGAGGCCGATGCACGCCACCTGGTCACCGACGTGTGGACCTCGGCCGGTGTGCTGGTGGGCATTGCGGGGGCTGCTCTGACCGGGTGGTGGTGGCTGGATGCGGTGGCGGCCATTGCCGTGGCGCTGAACATCCTGAAAGAGGGCGTGGAGCTGGTGTGGCGGTCGTCCCAGGGCCTCATGGATTCGGCGGTGGAGCCCGAGGTTCAGTCCACCATCGACACCACGCTGCAGCAGTTTGTGGCCGCCCAGGCGCCGGGCGCTGTGCGGTTCGACCATGTCTCCACCCGCCGCGCGGGCCAGCGCCAGTTTGTGGACATGCACCTGCACATGCCCGCCGACTGGACCCTGCGGCACGCCGCCGAACTGCGCGGCCAGGTCGAGCGCGCGCTGATGACCGCCGTACCCGGCCTGCGCGCCACCATCGAGCTGCTGCCAACCGATGTGGAAGCGCATTTCGACGACCCCCGTGACGATGTGAAGGATGCCGTGAAGTGATCAGCGTATTGCAACGTGTGCGTGAAGCGCGTGTGGATGTGGACGGGCAGACCGTAGGCGCCATCGGCGCGGGGCTGCTGGTGCTGGTGTGTGCGGAGCGTGGAGACACCGAGGCCGAAGCCGACAGGCTGCTGGCCAAGATCCTGAAGCTGCGCATCTTTTCGGACGCCGCAGGCAAGATGAACCAGAGCGTGCAGGACATCGGTGGCGGCCTGCTGCTGGTCAGCCAGTTCACGCTGGCGGCAGACACCACCGGCGGCAACCGCCCCAGCTTCACCCAGGCGGCTGCACCCGATGAGGGGCGGCGGCTGTACGACTATGTGGTTGCCCAGGCGCGTAAGGTGCACCCCGAGGTGGCCACGGGCCAGTTTGCCGCCGATATGCAGGTGCATCTCATCAATGACGGCCCGGTGACCATCCCGCTGCGGATGGCGCCTGCGCTGGCGACAGCGGCGGCTGGCTGAACGCGTGGGCTGGCCTCGGCCCGCAGCTGGCCGTGGGGTTGTCCGCACGGCGACGACGCGCGGGCTGCAAATTCTGTAGGCTCGGGCACGCGCCTTCCGTTCTCCTGTTCTTGTGATGCGGCGCGCACTCCGCCGTCCACCTGCCGCGCGCCCACTGCCAGCCCTGCTTCACCCGTGACCCAAGCCGCCCCCGCTGTCCTGCCTGATCCGCCCTCGCCACGCCGCGCCCTTTGGGTGATGTACCTATGCCTGCTGTCGGCCTTTGCGCTCAGCCAGGCTTACCGCACCGTGACCAGCATCGTCGCCGCAGGGCTGCAGGCGGACTTTGGCATTTCGCCGGACTCGCTGGGCGCGTTTGCCGGCCTGTTTGGCCTGTCGTTTGGCGTGACCCAGCTCCTCATGGGCATCGGCATGGACCTGTACGGCCTGCGCCGCACGGTGCTGGTGGCTTTCCCGTTGGCGGGGCTGGGGGCCGCGGTATCAGCCCTCGCGCCTGGCTATGGCTGGCTGATGGTGGGCCAGCTGCTGATCGGCGTGGGCTGCTCTCCCGCCTTCCTGGCTTGTACCGTCTTCGTTGCGCGCCACTTTCCTGCGCAGCGTTTCGCCTTTTTCTCGGGCGTGGGCATGGGGGTGGGCGGGCTGGGGCTGTTGTTCACCGGCACACCGCTGGCCTGGATGGTGCAGCACGGGGGCTGGCGCGCGGGGTTCGCGGTGCTGGCGGTGTTGTCGCTTCTGTCGTGGCTGCTGATTTTTCTGCGTGTGCACGAGCCCGCATTGGCGCAAGCACCCCAGGGTCCGCGCGAGTCGTGGGCGCAGGCGGCGGGCCGGTTTGGCAGCTTGCTCAAGGTGCCCCACACCTGGGGCATCCTGATCCTGGGCATGACCTGCTACGCCGCCTTCCTGACCTTGCGCGGCTTGTGGCTGGGACCCCTGCTGATGGGGCGGTATGGGTTTTCGCTCATCGACAGCGGCAACGTGGCCCTGGTGCTGTCGATGCTCGCGCTGTTCGTGCCCGCCGCATTTGGCCGCATGGACCCCGGGCCCACACGGCGGCGGCGCTGGATCACCCACTTTTCCCTGCTCATGGGCAGCCTGTTCCTGCTGCTGGCCTTCTGGCATCACGCCACTGCCAACGTGGCGCTGATCTTCCTCATGGGCCTGCTGTCGGGCTACGGCGTGCTGCAGTACGCGGACGTGCGTTCGTCCTACCCCGCTGAAATGACGGGCCGCGCGCTGTCGCTGTACACCATGTCCATGTTCCTGGGCGTGGCGCTGATGCAATCGCTCACGGGGCTGTTGGCCGCGTGGGCGCAGCGCCATGGCCACGAGCCCTACCAGGCGGTCATGGTCAGTATCGCGTGCATGCTGGCAGCGGCCTCGACCGCGTTTCGCTTCTTGCCGCGGTCGTCGTTGCTGGGGCGTGGCGCCGCCTGACTCCGTGGTGCCTACTGGCTCCAGGTGCCGGCGGTGCGGCTGAAGAAGTAAAGCGTAAATGCGGAGGCTTCGCTCCCCACATCCTGCGCTGCAGTGACCACGCTGTTTCCGTCCGCCGACACACCCACCGCCTCTCCGAATCGAATGACGTTGGGCCCGGCCGGGAACATGTGGGCCTGGGCTTGCCATGTGTTCTGGGTTCGTGCATAAACGAAAGCCATGCCCCGTACAGAGCCCACCGCCAGGGTTTCGCCATGGGCGGACAGGGCTGTGCGTCCGCCGAAGTAGCTCATTGGCTCGGTGCCGCCGACGACCGTGTTCACGGGGGCCTTCACATAAGCCTGCTGGCTCCAGCTGCCGCGGTCCTGGCTGAAGACATAGACGGCTCCAAAGGGCGATTGCGCGTTGTCTGATTGATTGCCACCGACGCCGGTGGCGCTGCTGCGCTCGAAGATGGCGCCGACGGCCAGGGTCGAGCCATCGGCCGAAAGGGACACCGACGTACCGAACCCGTCGCCAGCATCCGTGTTGCTGGCCTTGAGGTAAGCCTGCGGCGCCCAGGTGGAGCCGGTGCGGGCATAGGTGTGAACGGCGCCCGCAAAGACCGCCGAGGTGTCGTTCGCATCGCCGTTGACGCCGGTGGACTTGCTGTCGTCACCGATGGCGCCCACGGCCAGCAGATTGCCGTCGGCGGACAGGGCCACGCTGGCGCCGAAGTTCTGCCCGTCGCAGGGCTGTGTGGCCCAATAAGAAAGGTTGCACCAGGTGTTGTTGCGTGCCGGCGTGTTGCTGGCCTTGACATAGGCCTGCTGGCTCCAGCTGCCGCCAGTGCGGGCGAAGACATACACCGCGCCCGCGGCCATGCTGTCGGTGTTGGCCTGATCGCCGTTGACGCCCCGGGCGTTGCTGGTCTCTCCGGTAGCGCTGACTGCCAGCGTGTTCCCATCGGCGGACAGCGCCAGCTGGGCGCCGAAGGAGGACGAGTGGCAGTAATCCTGGGCCACGTTGTTGCAGGCCGGCGCACGCCGATTGCTCGCCTGCAGTCGGGCCTGCGGCTGCCAGGCCACGCCCACGGCGCTGCGCACGAAGACGTGGACGGCGCTGTCGTCAACGGCGGGCGTTGGCCGGGGCAAGGTGGTGGTGCTCACCGGGTCGGGCGCTCCGATCACCAGCGTCTTGAGGTCCGCTGCGACGAGCACCGGGGTGCCAGCGGTGGGGTTAAACGGTGCCAGCACGCTGCTGCCCTGGCGGTCAAAGAGGAAGTGCGCGCGCAGCGCGTCCGGCGCGAGCGTGGTGGCCCGGAAGGAGCAGCTGGTGCCATTGCACTCGCGCAGCCGGTAGGTGGCGTTTACCCGTTGGTGCAGCTGCTTGATTTCAAAGGTGTGCCGTGTGCCGGTGATCGCAGAGCCGGCCTGCGCCTCGGGCAGCGGACCTGGGCCGTCCGGGTCCTCCCAGAGCTCGTAGTGCGTGGCTGGGGCCGAGGGGCTCCAGACGAAGTCGTAGCGCTCCACCCCGTAGCGCAGGCTGAATTCCGCTGTGCCGATGGTGTCGAATGCTCCGTTGGGCGTCCCGGGAACCGGCACGGAGGTAGGTGGAGGGGCAGGCGGCGGTGGTTCGCTGGCGTTGTCTCCACTGCCGCCGCCACAGGCGGAAAGAAGCAGCGACAACATCAGGCTGGTGCTGATGCCTGCCGCGCGCCAGCGTGGCGTGGCAAGGCCACCGAGGCTGCGCAGGGCCGCGTTGGCGGTGACGGAACTGAGCAAAGGTGTGACGTTAGACATGAGATCTCCTCAGTGGGCGGATAACTGCCTGGGCGGATGGATGCATCGTTGAAGGGGCGGTGCGGCGCAAGCCCGTGTTGACGAGCCCCCGCTCGCGCCTCGGTAGAGGCAGCAGCAACCACGTTGCCGCGCGGACGTCCGACTTTTACTGCCGCGCAAAAAAAACCAGCGACATCGCCAGGCCGGTGGCTACGACTCCCAAGCGTAACACCACCGGGGGCAGCTTGCGGGCCAAGCGTGCCCCGCCGTAGCCCCCTGCTGTGGCGGCCACCATCATCATCAGCGCCTGCGGCCACAGCACCACGCCGCCAGCGGCGTAGATGGCCACGGCAATGGCGGTAAGCAGGGCCGACACCCAGTTCTTGAGGCCGTTCATAGCGTTCAGGTTCGTCTGCCCCAGCAGGCCGAACAGCGCCAGCAGAAGGATGCCCAGCCCGCCGTTGAAATAGCCGCCATAGGCAGCCACCGCCAGCACGCCCACCGTGGCCTTGGCGGTGGAGGGTTTGCCGCCCGCCAGCATCCGGCGCAGCTGCGGCCCGAATGCAAACAGCGCCGTGGCCGCCAGCAGCAGCCAGGGAACCACGCGGCGGAAGGTGGCGTCGGGCGTGACCAGCAGCAGCGCGGCCCCGGCCGCGCCCCCGATGAGTGAGAGCACCACCAACAGGCTCATCGACAGCCCCGGCGGCGGGGCCGTGTCTTCGCGGAAACCCCATGCGCCGGCCACGTACCCCGGCAGCAGGGCTACCGTGCCCGTGGCATTGGCCACCACGGGCGGCACGCCGGTGAAGACGAGGGCGGGCAGGGTCAGAAAGCTGCCGCCTCCGGCGACGGCATTGAGGGCGCCAGCGACGAAGGCGGCGGTGAGCAGCAAAGAGGTGTCAAACATTCATCAATGGTAGGCGGTGGCGTGGACGCCGTTGGCGACAGCCTAGGTGCAACACCTTTGCCTGCAATGAACCTCTTCAGGGGTTCGCCCCCCTCGCCAGCGAGGCTCCCACCACCGATGCCATCAGTACAAATAAGCATTGTCGGCTTTGATGGGGGCCACGCCGTACGTGGCACGGCTGGTACCTACGGCCAGGGTGCGGGCATCACTGGACAAGGCGACGCTGGCACCGAAGCGCGCAAGTGTTTCCGATTGGGGTGCCTTGAGGTAGGCGCGATGGCTCCACGTGGTGCCGTCGCGGCGGTAGACATTGACGGATCCAGCCCAAAATAAGGTTTCGTTGTTGGGGTTGCCATTGATGCCAGAGGCGTTGCTCGCTTCGTTGAAGTCGCCCAGGGCGAGCGTGCGGCCGTCCGCAGAAAGCGACAGCATCACATTGTTGGAAAAGCCCTGGTCGGCCATTTTGACCGGCAGTGCGGGCTGCTGCGTCCAGACGTCCCCCGTGCGTGTGAATGTTCGCAGCTGAACGTCAGTACCTGCTGAGCGATCCAATACAGCCAGTGTGCTACCGTCCTTGGACATCGCAAAGGGATTGTGCGAAACCGGCTGCACACCGATGGTAGGAACGCGCCACACCTGTGTGGATGCACTCCAGGTATCGCCGAGCTGTGTCAGTACCGAGACGTCCTTGTCGGTATTCGCCGCAAGCACTGTGCCGTCGCTGGACAGGGCTACAACCGCCCCAAAGCGAGCGATGGTTGGGTCAGCGCTGCTGCCTGGCAGGTGCGCCTGCTCGACCCAGCCGCCGTTCTTGCGGGCAAAGGTGTGAACGGCTCCCACGCCGCCCCCAAAAATGGTTTCGCCGATGAAGTGGAGCCCGCCCAGCACGGCGGAAGTCCCCAGGGTGAAGTTAGCGCCTTCTTCAGGTGCTCCTACCGCCAGCAGGTTCCCATCGGCGGACAGCGCCACGCTGAAGCCAAAGTGTTGGGGGGTGCATGGAAATACAGCTGTGCCCGTGATGGTCCCTCGGCTGCAGGTCTCGACTTTTGCAGCCGTGTTGCGTGCTTTGATGTAGGCCTGCTGGCTCCAGGTGCTGCCGTTGTCGGTGAAGATATACGCGGCCCCCGCGCCATACGCGTCGCGGTTGGTCGCATCGCCGTTGATGCCGCGCGCATTGCTTCTTTCCTCGGGCGCACCCACTGCCAGCGTGTGACCGTTGGCCGACAGCGCCAGGCTGGCGCCAAAGGCCATCTTTGCGGCGGGACTGCTGCCTTCCAGCCGTGCCCGCAGACCCCAGGCAGGGGCTGGCATGCCAATACCTGACTGGCTGCGGCTGAAGACGTACACCGCGCCCGCCCCTGCCAGGTCACCTGAACTGCCCTCGCGGGGCGAACCGACGGCCAGCGTTAAACCGTCGGCCGACAGGGCAATGGTGTTCTCGTAGGCTCCAAATCGCTTGGTCAGATCGCCGCCAGCAAGGTCGAACCGTCCTATGGCCTGGGTGATGTCGGGTGTTACCGCGGCAGTGAACGGGCCGCAGCCGCTCGCGTCGCAGGCGCGCAGCCGGTAGCTGGCGTTCACCCGCTCGTGCAGTGGCACCTGAATCCGCACAGTGTCGCTGGTGACGTTATTGGCGGCGCCGGTGCTTTCGAGCGCCTCAGGCTGGGGGCCTGCTGCGCCATCAGGGTCCTCGAACAGTTCGTAGCGCGTTGCGCCCGGGGTGACGGCCCAGCCGAAGTTGTAGGTCTTGGGGCCGTAGCTCGCCACGCTGAAGCCGGAAGGGGCCGGGAGTCCGGCGGGCGTTGATTCGCCACTGCTGCCCCCGCAGGCCGCCAGAACGAGTGGCGCCGCCAGCAGCAAAGCGCGATACAAGTAGGGCAGGCCCGAATTCGCAGCGGGCGCAGGGGGGCGCTGGAAATGCATCACAGAGAAGACTCCTCAAAGAAAAGGGGGGGGAGACAGGCGCTGCGCGCGGCGGGAGCGCCGGCAGGTCTGCGAGACGCCCGCTGGAGGAGTCAATCGTCGCTTATCAAGGTACCGCCTGGCCCCGACAGACGCGAGCACTTTGTACCAAATGGTAAAAAGTGCGCCACTGCCCTCGGCAGTCGGAATGGCGTTCAGGAGGTCGCGTAAGGATCGGCAAAGCCCAGCTCGCGCAGGATGTCGGTCTCGTACGCCTCCATCTCCTCGGCGTCGGCCTCGCTCGTCTCGTGGTCCCAGCCCTGGGCGTGCAGCGTGCCGTGCACCAGCATGTGGGCGTAGTGTTCTTCCAGGCTCTTGTTTTGCTCCTTCGCCTCGCGCTCGATCACGGGGGCGCACAGCACCAGGTCGGCGGTCACCACCGGCTCCTGCGTGTAGTCGAAGGTGAGCACGTTGGTGGCGTAGTCCTTCTTGCGGTACTCGCGGTTGAGCTGCTGGCCTTCTTCGGCACCCACGATGCGCACGGTGATCTCCGCGTCGGTGGCCAGGGCGTGGCGAATCCAGCGCGTGACCTTGTGGCGGGGCAGCACAGCCCGGTGGGCGGCGGCTTCGTCAAACGCGCCAAACTGCAGCGACAGGGAGAGTTGGTTTAAGGACATTTGGGGTGTTTTAGGCTACTGGTGCGCGATGTATAAGCGTAAGTAGCTATCAAATTAGGAGTTCAGTCGCGAGTACGGGCCGCTGCGGCACGGCGGGGGGCGTCGTAGGCGTCCACGATGCGGGCCACCAGCGGATGGCGCACCACGTCGGCGCTGGTGAAGTGGGTGATCGAGATGCCCTTGACGCGCTTCAATACGCGCTCGGCGTCGATCAGGCCGCTCAGCGTCCCCTTGGGCAGGTCGATCTGGCTGACGTCTCCGGTCACCACGGCCTTGGCGCCAAAGCCGATACGGGTGAGGAACATCTTCATCTGCTCGGGCGTGGTGTTCTGTGCCTCGTCGAGGATGACGAATGCGTTGTTCAGCGTGCGACCGCGCATGAAGGCCAGCGGCGCAATCTCGATGGCGTTGCGCTCAAACGCCTTTTGCACCTTGTCGTGTCCCATCAGCTCGTACAGCGCGTCGTACAGCGGGCGCAGATAAGGGTCCACCTTCTGCGCCAGATCGCCGGGCAAAAAGCCCAGGCGCTCTCCAGCCTCCACCGCCGGGCGGGTCAGCACGATCCGCTGCACGCTGCTGCGCTCCAATGCATCCACCGCACTGGCCACGGCGAGATACGTCTTGCCGGTGCCGGCAGGGCCGATGCCGAAGGTGATGTCGTGCGTGGCGATGTTCTGCAGGTACAGGTTCTGCGTGGGGGTGCGCCCGCGCAGGTCCGCACGGCGGGTGTTGAGGATGATGGCGTCGTCCGGGGCCTCCAGCAGTTCGCTGTCGCCCGCCAGCATCAGCTGGATATAGTCCTCGCCAATGGGGCGCTCGGCCATTTCATACAGGGCCTGCAGCAGCTCCATCGCCTGCGTGGCCTTGGCCTTGGGGCCGTCGACCTTGAACTGCTCGTGCCGGTGCGCAATGCTCACCTGCAAGGCCACCTCGATGGTGCGCAGGTGCGCATCGGCCGGGCCACACAGGTGGGTGAGCCGGGTGTTGTTGTGGGGGGTGAAGGTGTGGCGCAGGATCACGCGGATAATTCCAGTCAGGCAACGGAAAACAGCAAGAACGGCGGCGCGGCATGTCATGCCCGCGTCGTCAAAGGACATCAATGATAGGCAAATTGACCGGCACCCTGCTGGAGAAGAATCCCCCCGAGGTGCTGCTGGACTGCCACGGCGTGGGCTACGAGGTGAATGTGCCCATGAGCACGTTCTACAACCTGCCCGCCGTGGGAGAGCGTGTGAGCCTGCTGACACAGTTCATCGTGCGTGAGGATGCTCAGCTGCTGTACGGCTTTGCAACCGCCCCTGAGCGCCAGGCGTTTCGTGAGCTGATCAAGATCTCCGGCGTGGGACCACGCACTGCGCTGTCCATCCTGAGCGGGATGGGCGTGAGCGACCTGGCGCAAGCGATTTCTCTGCAGGAGGCGGGCCGTTTGGTGAAGGTGCCGGGCATCGGCAAAAAGACAGCCGAGCGTTTGCTGCTGGAGCTCAAGGGCAAGCTGGGTGCGGACATGGGGGCTGTGCATGGCGCGGCCACCAGCGATGCGCAAGCCGACATTCTGCAGGCGCTGTTGGCTTTGGGCTACAGCGACAAGGAGGCGGCTGCAGCGCTCAAGGCGCTGCCAGCGGAGGTGGGGGTGAGTGAGGGGATCAAGCTGGCGCTGAAGGCGCTGGCAAAGTAGTCACGGTTGGCTTTCGTCGCGGCGCATTTCAGTGTTCAATGATGATTTGTTTGGGGCCAGGGGAAAAAATGAAATCTAATATGTTCGCTCGTTTGGGGTGGGGGTTTGCGGCAGCGGCTGCGCTGCTGGCGGGGTGTGGCGGCGGGGGCCAGGAAGGCCTTGCACAGACTTCCTCCGCCGTGCTGCAAGTAGATGGGTGGGTGCAGCCAGTCAGTGCCGACCAGGGGGTGTCCAACGTCAAGTCGCGCAGTATGCTGGCGTCCCCGCCTGTACCCTCATTGGTGAGCCTGGGCGCTTTGGCCGAGGCCAAGGCAACTCCCGCAGGCGGTGGCATCGGTCCGCGCCAAGTGGGCGTTGCGCGTGACGTAGCAGCTACCCGAGCCGCACCGCAAACATTGCAGCAGTTCCGTTGGACCCCCACTTCCAGCGGCGGTCAGGTGGCCGCCATCAGCTTCTCCGCCGAGGGGGCCTATGGCCTGCGCCTGGGGGTGGTCGCCCGAAAGCTGCCTCCAGGCGCTGTAATGCGTGTGTACAGCCAAGCAGATGCAGCCTCAGTTTTTCAGATTGCCGGGCATGAAGTGATGCAGCGCATTGAACGTAATGCGCAGGCGGGCGACACCTCGATCGACGGCCAGACCTGGTGGTCCCCGGACCTGGGTTCGCACGAGGTGACCCTGGAGTTGGAGTTGCCCGCTGGCGTAGCCCCGGACGCCGTGGATATCTCGGTGCCACGCGTCTCCCACATCTTCGAAAATCTGTCGATTCCCACAGAAGGTGAACTGACTGCCAAGATTAACGAATCGGCTTCGTGCCAGTTGGACGCCAGTTGCTATGAGGCCTATGCCAACCAGCGCAACGCCGTTGCCCGCATGATCTTTACGTCCGGTGGTGGGACCTATGTATGTACTGGTACGTTGCTCAATGACGCGCAGTCTTCTGGCACACCGTACTTTCTGACGGCCAACCATTGCATATCCACCCAGACAGAGGCGTCTTCGCTGCAGACCGACTGGTTTTACCGTGCTCCGACATGCAACAGCCGCACCCTTTCCAGCGCAACCACCAAGCGTCTGAATGGTGCGGTGTTGCTCTACGCGACGGACGTTACCGACACGGCGTTGCTCAAGCTCAACGACACGCCGCCAGCGGGGGCCTTCTTTGCCGGGTGGGATGCCAGCACGCAGGCCACGGGCGCGTCGGTGGTGGGCCTGCATCATCCCCGGGGTGATTTGCTCAAGGTGAGTATTGGCGCATTGAACAGCTTGACTTCCTGCACGGCCACCAGTGGAACCCAATTCCAGTGCGTGGGTTCGTCGGGAAATTTCTATCGTGTGAACTGGAGCCAAGGTACCACCGAAGGCGGTAGCAGCGGTTCAGCTCTGTTCAAAGGCGGCACCCAGGTCATTGGGACACTGTACGGTGGCAGCGCAAGCTGCACCTCCATCTCGTCTCCCGAGTTCTATGGCCGCTTTGATGTCGCATACAACACGGCGCTGAAAAACTGGCTGTCTTCTGGCCAGCCGCAGACACCGTCATCCGGAGTGCGTGTGCCCGTCTACCGTTTTTTTAACGGCACCACGGGGGCCCACTTCTTCACCACCAGCGCAGCAGAGCGCGACAACACCATCGTGAATTTTCCGGTGTTCAATTACGAGGGCATTGCGTTCTATGCCCAAGCGGCGCTGCAGTCGGGTAACAGTGCGGTGTACCGCTTTTATGGCCTCACCGGCGGGGCACATTTTTACACCATCAATCCTGCAGAGCGGGATAGCGTGCAACGCAGTAACCCGGATTTCCAGCTGGAGGGCATCGCTTGGTACGCAATGCCCAGCGCAGCAGGAGGTGGGATTCCTGTCTATCGGTTCTACCGTCTCTCGAAAGGCGTGCATTTCTATACGACCAGCCCCTCAGAGCGGGATTTCATCCAGGCCAGCATGCCTGACTACCGCTACGAAGGAGTCGCTTACTACGCCTGGGCGAACCAGTAAGTAAGCTACGGCAATGACCATCCAGACCGACGACTTCACCCCCGCCCCCGCCAAACGCGTCATCTCCGCAGTTCCCGTTTCCCCCCAAGAGGAGGCCATCGAACGTGCCCTGCGCCCCAAACTCTTGCAGGAGTATGTGGGGCAGGCCAAGGCCAGGGAGCAGTTGGAAATCTTCATCGGCGCGGCGAGGAAGCGGGGTGAGGCGCTGGACCATGTGCTGCTGTTCGGCCCGCCCGGCCTGGGCAAGACCACGCTGTCGCACATCATCGCGGCGGAGTTGGGCGTGAACCTGCGCCAGACCAGCGGCCCGGTGCTGGAAAAGCCCAAGGACCTGGCGGCGCTGCTGACCAACCTGGAAAAGAACGACGTTCTCTTCATCGACGAGATCCACCGCTTGTCACCCGTGGTGGAGGAAATCCTCTACCCCGCGCTGGAGGACTACCAGATCGACATCATGATCGGCGAGGGGCCGGCAGCGCGCAGCATCAAGCTGGACCTTCAGCCCTTCACCCTGGTGGGCGCCACCACGCGTGCAGGCATGCTGACCAACCCGTTGCGCGACCGCTTCGGCATCGTGGCGCGGCTGGAGTTCTACACGGCCGAGGAGCTGGCGCGCATTGTCCAGCGCAGTGCCGGGTTGCTCCATGCACCGATGGATGAGGAAGGTGGCTTCGAGATCGCCCGCCGCTCGCGCGGCACACCGCGCATTGCCAACCGGCTGCTGCGCCGGGTGCGCGACTATGCAGAGGTCAAGGGCGATGGGCGCATTACCAAACCCATTGCCGACAAGGCGCTGGCCATGCTCGATGTGGACCCGCAAGGCTTTGACGTGATGGACCGCAAGCTGCTCGAAGCCGTGATCCACCGCTTCGATGGCGGCCCCGTGGGGCTGGACAACATCGCGGCCAGCATTGGCGAAGAGGCCGGCACCATCGAGGATGTGATCGAGCCCTACCTGATCCAGCAGGGCTTCCTGCAGCGCACGCCGCGTGGACGCATTGCCACGCTGGCGGCGTTCCGCCACCTGGGGGTCACGCCCCCGAAGGCGAGCGGGCAAGATCTGTTTGGGGTGTGAGGGGCGTGGCAGAGCCGGGCTCTGCGCGGGCTGTGCCCCGCAGCATGCCTGCCACGATCAGCGCCTGTGCAGCGTAATACGTCGCCAGCACCCAGACCTGCGCCATGGGCAGGGGCGTCACAAACCGGTTGGTGGCCAGCAGCGAGTCGCTGAGCATGAAAAACCCGGCGCCGATGGCGACACACAGCGAAGCGGCGTCGCGCAACACGGTGGCGCGGCCAATGGCCTGGGCCGCCATCAGCGCAATCACCAGCACATAGGCCGCGACGGGGGCGCGGAGTGCAGGCGGCAGGCCGCCCGCCCACAGAAAGGCGTACATGGCCGCGCCGATGCCCAGCGTGGCCACCAGCGCACCCCGGTGCGGAAACCATGCCTGTCCACTTTTGGACAGCGCCACATAAAACAGATGCGCCACCAGAAAGCTCACCAGGCCGGGGATGAAGAAGCCATGGAACATGAGAAACACATCCCCCGCCAATGACCCGCCCAGGGCCGCGATCAGCAAGACCCAGGGCGTTTTTGCGCCTGGTGCACCTCTTGCGCTAGTCGAATATGCACTGGCAGCTGCCAAAATAATAGCAATCGCCATGGTCAGCGGTTTGAACAGCCAATGCCATTGTGTGAACCCCAGTGCACTGGTGGCCGTGGCCAGTGCCGCGCTTTGCAGCATCAGCGCCATCAGCATGCGAAGGCGCCCCTGCATCACAGCGCCCAGCGACCATTGCACTGTCAGCAGCACGGCGAACCAGACGGCGTTGTGCGCCAGCGGCGCCGTATCGGCCTGCCACAAAAAGGCCGCCACGCCCCCGAGCAGCAGCACAAACTGCACCAGTGCAAACCATTGCACGGCGCGCGACATCGGTGGGTGGTAGAGCGCCATCTGCGCCATGCTGAAGGCCGGCTTGGGAAAACGCTCCGCCACGTCCGCAGGCCGCCAGCCCGGCGGATTGATCCAGACCTTGAGCTTGTCGAGCCAGCTGCGTGCGTGCCAGCTGTCGTGCGCCAGCCCGGCGTACACCTGGGCGTTGGCCCACAGTGGGTCCCAGCTGTTGAGCAGGCCGCGGGTGCCATACACACATTTTTCCTGGTCGTCTTCGTCCTTGAAGGTGCCAAAAAGTCGGTCCCACAGGATCAGGATGCCGCCGTAGTTTTTGTCCAGATAGGCGTCGTTGACGGCATGGTGCACGCGGTGGTTGCTGGGGCTGCAGAACCAGCGGTCGAACCAGCCCAGGCGCCCCACCTGCTCGGTGTGCACCCAGAACTGGTAGAGCAGGTCAATCAGCGCCACGACGCCGAACACCAGCGGCGGAACGCCCGCCAGTGCCATGGGCACATAAAAGATCCAGCCCAGCAGCGCGCCCGAGCTGGTCTGGCGCAGGGCGGTGCTGAGGTTGTAGTCCTGGCTCTGGTGGTGCACCGCGTGCGCGGCCCACAGCACCGCCGATTCATGCCCCATGCGGTGGAGCCAGTAGTAGCAGAAGTCGTAGAACACCAGCGCCAGCAGCCAGCCGGGCAGGCTGGTCCAAAACGCATCGTTGCGCCACAGCGCCACGTGCTCGAACAGGGCGGTGTAGATGCCAATGCGCAGCAGCCGCGTGAACACTGCGCTGGTCTGGCTCAGCATGCCCAGGCTGATGCTGCTGACGGCATCGGCCAGGCGGTAGGTGTTGCGCTGGCGCTTGAAGCCAATGGCCAGCTCAAGGGCGATCAGCAGGAAGAAGACGGGTGTGGCAAGGACGATGATCTGGCTGGGGCTCATGTTGCCGGATTGTGGTCCAGCAGCCAGCTCACACCGGGGCAGGTGAACCCCTATAGCGCCGGTGTTTAGAGGGCTGCGCCTATGTCAGCGCTCCCCGTGCATCCACCCGGATGATGCGCTCCACCGTGCCGGCCGCCAAACCGCCGCGCACGCCGATCAAAAAGTCATGCAGATTGACCGTGGGGTCGCAATGGCCAGGGATGAGCCAGAGCATGTGTCCCAGGCTGGGCAGGCGGGCATCGGGAGCGTCCGCGTAGAGCAAGCCATGCTCGTCGCCCCCGTTGGCATAGCGCAGGGTGCGGTCGGCGGGCAGCAGGGCCACCGTGGGCAGGCCGGAGTCGATGGCGTGGCTCTTGTGACCGGCGTCGCACACGGCGTGGGTGTCGCGCACCGACACCACCTGGGTCTTGACGTACAGCGCATGTTCAAATGCGGGCTGCGCAGGATCGCGTTCGTTGCGCGCGTAATCTGCGTCCATGAACAAAAACGAGCCCGCCTGCAACTCGCCAAACACGCCGCTGGCGGCCTCATGGACCAGGGTACCTGTGCCTGATCCGGTGATCAGCGGCACGGGCAGCCCGGCGGCTTCGATGAGCTGGCGCGTGTGATCCGCCGCACGAACGACAGCGGCGATGGTCTCGCGCCGACCCACGCTGCTGGCCAGGTGCTGGGCGCGCCCATGGTAGGCCTGCAGCCCCGCAAACCGCAGGCGGTGGCTGCGCGACACGGCCAGCGCGAGCGGTACGGCGGCCTCGCCCGGCGGCACGCCGCAGCGGCCCTGGCCCACGTCGATCTCGACCAGCACATCGATGCCCGCGTCGCTGCCGTACTGCGCCATGGCTTCGGCCAGGCGTTCGATGCCATCGATGTGGTCCACGGCCACGCCCAGGCGACCGCCGCGCGTCGCCAGCAGCGCCGCCAGCCGCGCCACGCGGTGCAGCTTGGGCATGGCAATGACCTGGTTGGTGATGGTGATGTCATCGACCCCGCCAGCGGCCAGCGCCTCGGCCTCAGCGACCTTCTGCACGCACACGCCCTGGGCGCCAGCGCGTTGCTGCAGCAGCGCGAGTTCGGCGCTCTTGTGCAGCTTGGCATGGGGGCGCCAGCGCACGTGGTGCTTGCGCGCGAAGTCGGCCATGCGCTGGATGTTGCGGTCCATGGCATCCAGGTCCACCACCAGGGCGGGGGTGTCGATAGCGTCCACCCGCTGGCCGATGGTGGATTGCAATTCAGGCGTGGTTTTCATCGCGCACGACAATCTGGTCAAGGTGTTGGGTGTCCGCCCAGCCGACGAGGGTGAGGCCGTCAGGCGTCCACAGCAGGCGGTTGATGGCGGCGTTGGAGAGTTGCCAGGTGCGCGGCGCCTGGATGTCCTGGCGCGTGGCCAGGCGATACAGCACATCGAGCACGCCGCCGTGCGCCACCATCACCACCTGCTCGCCCACATGCTGCTGCGCCAGCGCGGTCACGGTGCGTTCGATGCGGTCACGCAAGGTGACGAGGGACTCGCCGCCCTCGGGCGTGTAGTGGGGGTCGCGCTTGCGCCAGCGCAATGCGTCCTCGGGCAGCTCGGCCTCGATCTCGGCAAACGTGCGGCCCTGGAAGTGCCCGAAGCTGCGTTCGCGCAAGCCGGGCTCGGTCTTCAACGGGGCGCCTGTGGTGTGGGCCACGGCCTGGGCGGTGGCGTGCGCGCGTTGCAGGTCGCTGGAGTAGATGGCTGCAATCGGCTCGCCCACCAGGGCCTGCGCGACCTGGGCGGCCTGCCACAGGCCGGTGTCGTTGAGCGGGATGTCCAGGTGGCCCTGGATGCGGGTGTCCACGTTCCAGGCGGTTTCGCCGTGGCGGATGGCAACGATGCGGGTGGCGTGCATGCAATAGACAGGCGTAGAGGGAATCAGTGTGAGGGCGGAACCAATGGCAGGCGTACTTGCCGTGGCCCCTCGGGCGGCTTCGGAAAGCCGTTGAGTGCGGCGTCGAACAGCACGCCATAGACGGCCGGATCGCTCACCCACACATCTTCGTGCACGGCGGAGGTTTCGTACACGACGGCCTGGGTGCTGGCGTCGCGCATCACGATGCTGACCGCGCGGCGGTGCAGGGGCGTGGGCTCGCCAAAACGCCACATGCCATGCACCCCCCAGCCCCGTCCATACCAGCCGCCCATGCCCCAGGGGCCGGGGCCGTAGGGGCCGTACGGGCGGAACGGGTCATAGCGCGGCACGGCGTCGGCCTGCACGCCCAGCTGCACCAGCAGGCGGGGCGCAGCATCGTCGCGCTGCAGGCCCGCGCGCGCCAGGGCCTGTTCGGCCAGTGTGGTGATGGTGTCGAACGAAGGGGCCTGCTGCGAAGGCAGGCGCTCAATGCGGTACGTGGCAGGTGCGGGCACGGCCGCCAGCGTTGAGAAGCTTTGCACCTGGCCCTCCACCACGCGGGTGGTGCTGCAGCCTGCGAGCAGGGTGACGGTGAGGCCCAGGAGCAGGGCGGGAATCCATCGGCGCTGTGTCATGGTCAGAGTGTCCTGAAACAAGGATCTCCGTGAGAGTGCCGCTGGCCCCGGCAGTTCACGACAGTTGCACCACCTGCACGCCGGGCAGCGAGGGCGATGGCGCCGCAAACTCTTCCTTGTCAAAGGCCTTGTCGCCGTCTTCGCTGGCGATGCCGGTGGCCTTGGCGTTCTTGAAGTCGTACAGGCTGCCGTCCAGCAGGTGCGAGGGCACCACGTTCTGCAGGGCGTTGAACATGTTCTCCACGCGGCCGGGGAAGCGCTTTTCCCATTCGCGCAGCATCTCGCCCACCTGCTTGCGCTGCAGGTTCTCCTGGCTGCCGCACAGGTTGCACGGGATGATGGGGAAGTTGCGGTGCGCAGCCCAGCGGGCGGTGTCTTTCTCAGCTACGTAGGCCAGCGGGCGGATCACCACATGCTTGCCGTCGTCGCTGACCAGCTTGGGGGGCATGCTTTTCATCTTGCCGCCGAAGAACATGTTGAGCAGCAGCGTCTGCAGGATGTCGTCGCGGTGGTGGCCCAGCGCGATCTTGGTGCAGCCCAGCTCATCGGCCACGCGGTACAGAATGCCCCGGCGCAGGCGGCTGCACAGACTGCAGGTGGTCTTGCCCTCCGGGATCAGCTTCTTGACGATGCTGTAGGTGTCTTCGTTCTCGATGTGGAAGGGCACGCCGGTGCTGGCCAGGTACTCGGGCAGCACATGCTCGGGAAACCCCGGCTGCTTCTGGTCCAGATTCACGGCCACCAGGTCAAAGTGGATGGGCGCGCGGGCCTTGAGCTTGAGCAGGATGTCCAGCAGCGCGTAGCTGTCCTTGCCACCCGACATGCACACCATGACCTTGTCGCCTTCTTCAATCATGTTGAAGTCGACGATGGCCTTGCCGACTTCGCGGCACAGGCGCTTTTCCAGCTTGTGGGTTTCACGCTCGATCTTCATGCGGGCGGCGCCGCTGGCGGCTGCCTCTGCAGGCTCGTCGGCCCAGCCGACGGGGGCGAAGAGGGCGGGGTTGGTGGTCGGGGCTTCGTTCACTACGGTGCTCATGGGGTCACCACTGTCCTGTCTCGACGCGAATGGCCACTTCGCAGTCGTCAAAAATTTCGAGTTTGGCAATCTTCACGCGCACGCCCAGCACACCGGGCAGCTGCATCAGGCGGTTGGCCAGCTTGCCGATCAGGCTCTCCAGCAGGTTCACATGCTCGGCCGTGCACTCGTCGATGATGATCTGGCGCACACGCCGGTAGTCCAGCACATGGCCGATGTCGTCGTCGCGCGGGGCCAGCGGCTGCACGCCCAGGCTCAGTTCGGCATCGACCTGAATGGGTTGCGGGTCGGTCTTCTCGTGGTCGAGGATGCCCAGGTTGGCATCGAAGCGCAAACCGGTGAGCGTCAGGATCTGCGTGCCAGTCATCTGGGGAGGGGTCTGTGTCATGGTGGGGGCTCGTTGTGTGCGCAAGCGCTGGGCTCACATCAACGAGAAATCGCGGTCAAACTTCATCAGGTGCTGGCCGCCATCGACCAGCAGCGTGGTGCCGGTGATGGAACGGTTCTCCAGCGCAAACTTCACCGTGGCGGCCACGTCCTCGGCGGTGGAAGAGCGGCCCAGGGGGCTGAGGGAATGCAGCTGCGCGAACTTTTCGTCGCTCAGCATATGGCTGGTCAGTGTGAGGCCGGGCGCCACGCCCACCACACGCACGCGCGGCGCCAGGGCCAGCGCCAGCATGGTGCCGGCGGCTTCCAGCGCGGCCTTGGAGAGCGTGTAGCTCATGAAGTCGGGGTTCTGGTTCCAGAGCTTCTGGTCCAGCAGGTTGACCACGGCGCCCTGCGCATCGGCCTCACCCGCCGCCACCCGGTCGGCCACATGCTGGTGCAGGGCCTGGGCCAACAGCACGGGGGCGGCGGTGTTGCTGCGCAGATGCTTTTCGAGTGCAGCAAAGCCAAAGGTCTCTACGTTGTCGTGCTCGAACAGGGAGGCGCTGTTGACCACCGCATCCACATGGCCAAAGTGCGCGATCACGCGGGGCAGCAGGCCGCGCACGGCGGCTTCGTCATCAAAATCGGCCTCAAAATGGGCGCTTGCGCTAGTCAATCTTGCACATTCAGCTACTGTATTGATAGCATCTTGCGCTGACGAGCGGTAGTGCACAGCCACCTGCCAGCCGCCGGCAGCCAGGGCCAGCGCAATGCTACGGCCCAGGCGCTTGGCGGCACCGGTCACCAGCACGGTGCGGGGGCGGTGGGGAAGGGAAGGGGTGGACATGTGGGGGACAATGCGGGCCGTGACCCAAAGACCCGACAGTTTAACGACCGCCCTGCACCAGCACATCGCCCAGGCCATTGCCGCCGAGGGCGGATGGCTGGGTTTTGACCGCTTCATGGCCCTGGCGTTGTATACGCCCGGCCTGGGCTACTACGCCAACGATTCCACCAAATTCGGCGCCATGCCGGAGTCAGGCAGCGATTTCGTGACCGCGCCCGAGATGACCCCACTGTTCGGCCAGACCCTGGCCGTGCAGGTGGGCGAGGCGCTGGTCCAAACCGGCACCGACGAGGTCTGGGAGTTCGGCGCTGGCTCGGGCGCGCTGGCGCTGCAGTTGCTGGATGCGTTGGGCGACCAGGTGCAGCGCTACACCATCGTTGATCTGTCGGGCAGCCTGCGTGCGCGCCAGCAAGCCAAGCTGGTAGCCCACGCCCACAAGCTGCGCTGGGTGGACGCCTTGCCCGAAAAGTTTAGCGGCGTGGTGGTGGGCAACGAGGTACTGGACGCCATGCCCGTGCAACTGCTGGCGCGCCACGGCGGCCAGCAGGGCGGTGTGTGGCATGAGCGCGGCGTGGCGGTAGCTCAGGACGGCAGTTTTGCCTGGGCCGACCGCCCCACCGACCTGCGCCCGCCCATCGACATCGAAGGCCCGCAGGATTACCTGACCGAGATCCACGCCCAGGGCGAAGGCTTCATGCGCATGCTGGCCGACCGGCTCACGCGCGGCGCCGCCTTCTTGCTGGACTATGGGTTTGGCGAAGACGAGTACTACCACCCCCAGCGCCACATGGGCACCGTGATGTGCCACCAGGGCCACCTGGCCGATGGCGACCCGCTGGTGGCGGTGGGGCTCAAGGACATCACTGCCCACGTCAACTTCACCGCCATGGCGCTGGCCGCGCAGGAGGCGGGCCTGAACGTGCTGGGCTACACCACGCAGGCGCATTTCCTCATCAACTGTGGGTTGCTCCCCAAAATGGAGCTGCTACCACAAGCGGGACGGGCGACAGCGGCCAAATTGATCATGGAACACGAGATGGGCGAGCTGTTCAAGGTGCTGGCCGTGGGGGCAGGCGAGCCCTGGGAACCCGTGGGGTTTGCGCACGGGGACCGGTCGCACCGGTTGTGATCCAGGTATTCGTTTGCTTCGAGAAAGATAGCTGCAGGCGCTTGGTGGGCAAGCGCTAGAGCCGAATTTGGCTTGAAGTTTCCTTGGCTTCGACCGGTTCAGCCTGAACGGTCGGAGATCTTGTGGGAGCTCCCCGCCACCAGCGTCATCCCATCGCTGCGGTCCTTGAGTCCCACCCCCGTGAGCCCCAGTTGCCGCGCCTCCTGGCACAGCCACCACAGGCGCGCAGCGGCGGCGGCGGGGGGCAGGCCTTCCGGCCGCACGTTGGAGATGCAGTTGCGCTGCGCATCGTTGCGCCCCACCTGCGGGTGCCAGGTCAGGTAGATGCCCAGGCTGTCGGGCGAGCTGAGGCCCGGCCGCTCGCCGATCAGCACCGCCACCAGGCGCGCGCCCAGCAGTGCGCCCACCTCGTCACCCAGCGCCACGCGGGCCTGTTGGGCAATCACCACGGGGCCCAGCTGCCAGCCTGCGGGCGCCTGTTGGCAAATCGCGTCGATGAGCGGTGGCGCCTGCCGCGCCACGGCCAGGGATGAGAGGCCGTCGGCCACCACCAGCAGCAGGTCCACGGGGCGGCCGCCGTTGTGCTGATCGCCCAGTGAGCGCAGCGCCTGCGCATCGGTATCGCACAGCCGCCGGCCCAGGTCGGGGCGCAGCAGGTAGGTGGCACGGTCGGGGGCGGCGCTGTGCACGGGGAGCGTTGCGCAGCCCTGGGCCTGCAGCTGGGTGGCCAGCGCTTCGGCGTCCAGCGGGATGTGCACGGCATCGCGCGCCTGCGCATGGGCCAGGCCAAAACGCAGCAGCTCGGCCGTGGGCAGGGCTGCGCCCGCACGCCCCAGGGCCAGGCGTGCCTGGGTGTGGGCGCGCAGGTCGTCCCAGGGGTCGGGAGGGATGCCGTGTGGCGCTGGTTCGTGTGTCATGCGCCCAGCCTCCATTGCCGCATTTGTGCCAGCGCCGGGTGTTGATCGTGGGCAGGCAGCAGGCGTCCGCCTGCATCCGTGACGTGCATGCGCTGCAGCCACGCGCCAAACTCGGGTGCGCACTGCAGGCCCAGCACCTCGCGCAGATACAGCGCGTCGTGGAACGAAGTGCTCTGGTAGTTGAGCATGATGTCGTCCGCCCCTGGCACGCCCATGATGAAGGTCAGGCCCGCCGTGCCCAGCAGCGTCATCAGCGTGTCCATGTCGTCCGAATCGGCCTCGGCGTGGTTGGTGTAGCAAACATCGCAGCCCAGCGGCACTCCCAGCAGCTTGCCGCAGAAGTGGTCTTCCAGGCCCGCGCGGATGATCTGCTTGCCGTCGTACAGGTACTCGGGCCCGATGAAACCGACCACCGTGTTGGTCAGCAGCGGCGCAAACGCGCGGGCGACGCCATACGCCCGCGCCTCGCAGGTCTGCTGGTCCACGCCATGGTGCGCGTTGGCCGACAGGGCGCTACCCTGGCCGGTTTCGAAATACATCACGTTGTCGCCCAGGGTTCCACGCTGCAGTGAAAGCGCAGCATCGCGCGCCTCCTTCAGCAGCGCGAGTGAAATACCAAAGCTCGCGTTGGCCGCCTCGGTGCCCGCAATCGACTGGAACACCAGGTCCACCGGCGCGCCTTGCTCCACCATCTGGATGGTGTTGGTCACATGCGTGAGCACACACGACTGGGTGGGGATCTGCAGCCGCTCGATCACATCGCCCAGCATGTGCACCAGCCCCGTCAGGGCGGCGATGCTGTCGGTGGCGGGGTTCACGCCAATCACCGCGTCGCCCGCGCCGTACAGCAGGCCGTCGATCATCGACGCCGCAATGCCGCGCAGGTCGTCCGTGGGGTGGTTGGGCTGCAGCCGCACGGCCAGGTGGCCCGGCAGGCCGATGGTGTTGCGAAACCGCGTGACCACGCGGCATTTGCGCGCCACGGCGATCAAGTCCTGGTTGCGCATGAGCTTGCTCACGGCCGCCGCCATCTCGGGTGTGATGCCGGGTGCCACGGCGGCGAGCATGGCGCTGTCGGTGCCGTGGGCCAGCAGCCAGTTGCGGAAGTCCCCCACGGTGAGGTGGGCGAGGGGCGCGAACGCGGCGGCGTTGTGGGTGTCGAGGATGAGGCGCGTGACCTCGTCGCTTTCGTAGGGGATGAGCGCCTCGCTCAGAAAGCGCGACAGGGGAATGTCGGCCAGGCACAGGCGCGCGGCCATGCGCTCCACAGCCGATGTGGCTGCCACACCTGCCAGGGCGTCGCCCGAGCGCAGCGGCGTGGCCTTGGCCATCACCTCCCGCAAGTCGCTGAACTGCCAGCGCTCGCCGCCAATGGTGTGCTGGTAGGCCATGGTGTGCTCTGCCCCTTCTGAATTGATCAGGCCACCACAATATGGCAGCCTGCTGCCTGCAGGGCCGCGAAGGCGGGCAGGGCGCGGGCGCCCGCGTCAGTGACCAGCGTGCCCACGTCGGCCAGGCTGGCATAGGTCACGCGGCTGGCTTGCCCCACCTTGCTGTGGTCGGCCAGCAAGATCAGCTCCTTGGCCTGCGCAGCCATGGCGCGGGCGACGGCGGCCTCGTGGTGTTCAAAGCTGGTGGCGCCACTGTGCACGCTGATGCCCACGGGCGAGAGCAGGGCCACGTCGGCGCGGTAGCGGTGGATTTCGGCCACGGTGGTGTCGCCATGGGTGGCCTGCACGGCAGGGTCGGTGCGGCCACCGAGCAGGATCACGTCGTTGCGCGTGTTGCGCCCGGCGTCGGCTGCAGCGAGCTTGAGCGCCACGTTCAGCCCGTTGGTAATGATGGTCAGGCCCGACAGGCTCGACAACGCTTCGGCCAGCAGGGTGGTGGTGCTGCCCGCATCAATGAACAGCGTTTGCCCCGGCTGCAGCAGCTGCAGGGCGGCGCGGGCGATGGCGCGTTTTTCGCGCTCGCGCACCGCCTGGCGCACGACCAGCGGGGGTTCGGGCTCTGGCCCCTGGGCCACCACGCCCCCGTGCACGCGCCGCAGAATGCCCTGCGACTCCAGCGCGAGGATGTCGCGGCGCACGGTTTCGCGGGACACGTCCAGGTCTTGCGCAATGCGCTCCGTGCTCACGCGCGAGAGCGTGGACAGCAGGGTGCGGATGCGGAGGAAACGTTCTTCTTGCAGCATGGTGGCGATGTTAGGCGGGCTTGGAACCTGGGGTGCGTCGGACGCGGCGCTGCGTGCCAAAGTGCAGCAGCAGCGCCAGCGAGCCCACCACCGCCATGATGCAGGTGGAGAACGCTGCCGCCTGCGAGGTCAGCCCCGCTTCATCCAGCCGCATCACCGTCACCGCCCCCATGGGCAGCGAGGGCGTGATGAGGAAGATCACGGCCGACAGCGTGACCATGGAGCGCATGAACAAGAACACCAGCACCGCCAGCAGCGTGGGCAGCAGGGCGGGCAGGTACACGTCGCGCAGCACACGGGCGGTGCTGCCGCCCAGCACGGTGGTGGCGTCTTCCAGCGTGGTGGGCACGTTGCGCATGCCGGTCATCATGGTCATGAAGCCCTGTGTGTGGTAGTGGTAGTAATTGCACAGCGCCAGCAAAATGGCAGTGCCATACAGCATGGCCCAGGGCCAGGTGGCCGTGTTGAAGGTGAACACATAGGCCAGCCCCAGCACCAGCCCGGGCACGCCCACCGGCAAGGCCGACAGCGCCGTGGCCGCCTGCGCCAGCCGTCCCGGCAGGCGGCGGATGCCAAAGCACAGCACAAACAGCATCGCCGTGCCCACGCTGGCGGCCAGGGCCGACACCCACACCGAGGTCCACAGCGGCGCATAGCCCCCCGCAATGGTGATGTCGTAGTGCTTGAGTGTGAGGTCTAGTCGATAGGGCCACAGCCGGATGAAGCTGGCTACCACCACCGTGAGCACCAGGACCACGATGCTGCCCGCAATGCCCATGCAGGCGATGAAGAATGCGGTATCGCGCCCCGGGCGGCGGGTGGGCGTGGGCGGCAGGGCCGATTCGGCACCTGCCCCGGCACGCTGTGCGGCCATGCGTTCGATGAACACCGACAACGCGGCGGGCGCCAGCAGCAGCATGCCCACCACCGCGCCCATGCCAAACTTCATCTGCCCGCTGACCTGGTTGTAGATCTCGGTCGCCAGCACGGCAAAGTTGCCGCCAATGACCACGGCGTTGCCAAAGTCGGTGATGGTGATGGTGAACACCACAAACCCCGCGCTCAGCAGTCCGTAGCGGGCCTGCGGCAGCGTGATGTCGCGAAACTGCCGCCACGGCGTGGCGCCCAGCACCTCGGCGGCGTCGTACTGCCGGGCATCGCCCTGGCGCAGCGCGGTGCGCACGATGAGCACGGCCTGCGGCAGCGCATAGAGCACGTCCGCAATCAGCAGGCCCCAAAAACCATAGATTTCGGGCCGCACGCCCAGCATCTTCCCCACGATGCCGTTGCGCCCCAGCAGGAAGATCAGGCCCAGCCCCAGCACCAGCGAGGGCGCCAGCATGGGCAGGGCCAGCGCACCGGCCACAAAGCGGCGGCCCGGCATGCCGGTGCGCTCCAGCCCAAACGCCACCACAAAGGCCAGCACCAGCGTGACGGCCGTGGTCACGGCGCCCAGCAGCAGACTGTTGGCCAAGGCCCGCCACACGCCGGGGGTGTCGAGCAACGCGGCGTAGTTGCCCCAGCCGATGCCACCCGTGTCCTGCACCAGGCTGCGCCAGGCAATGGCCAGCATGGGCACGCCAAAGAACAGTACCAGCGCGGCCAGCGGCAGCAGCAGGCAGGCGCGCAGCAGCCAGCGCTCGCTGGCATGCATGGGCGGCAGGTGTGGGGCGGCAGTGGTGCTCATGCGTGCACCCAGGCGCAGTCCGGTGCGCTCACCGAGATGTCCACGCTCTGGCCAGCCTCCCAGGTGCTGGCGCTGCTGGATTCGGCCAGCAGGTCCAGGTCGTTCCAGCGCAGCTGCACCCGCTGGATGCTGCCCAGGAAGGTGGTGCCGGTGACGCGGCCCGCGCCCTGCGCGCTGGCTTGCAGCTGCAGGCGTTCGGGGCGGATGCACAGCAGGGCCGATTCGGGCGCCATGCCTTCGGGGGCATCGCCCAGCGCGGGCTGCAGCAGCCGGGCCTGGGCAGGCGGCAGCAGGTTGCTGTGCCCCATGAAGTTGGCCACGAAGCGGGTGCGCGGCGCCAGGTACAGCTCGCGTGGTGAGCCCGCTTGTGCAATGCGCCCACCCTGCATGCAGACGATACGGTCGGCCATGGCCAGGGCTTCTTCCTGGTCGTGCGTGACCATGATGGTGGGAATGCCCAGGCGGCGCTGCACCTCGCGCAGCTCATGGCGCAGGTCGGCGCGCACGCGGGCGTCCAGGGCCGACAGGGGCTCGTCGAGCAGCAGCAGCGAAGGGTTCACCGCCAGTGCCCGCGCAATGGCCACGCGCTGCTGCTGGCCGCCCGACAGCTGCGCCGGGTAGCGCGCGCCAAAGTCTGCCAGCTTCACCATGTCCAGCAGCTCGGCCGTGCGCGCCTGCACCACATCGGCCGGCGTGCGGCGGATGGCCAGGCCGTAGCCCACGTTCTGCGCCACCGTCATGTGCGGGAACAGCGAGTACGACTGGAACACGATGCCAAAGCCCCGGTCGCGCGCCGGCAGCGTGGCCAGGTCGCGCCCGCCCAGCGTGATGCGGCCGCCATCGGCAGGCAGCAGCCCCGCGATGATGCGCAGCAGCGTGGTCTTGCCGCATCCGCTGGGGCCCAGCAGGCACACGAACTCCGAGGCGCCCACCGCGAGGTGGATGCGTTCGAGCGCGACCTGGCCGTCAAAGCTCTTGTGCAGGTCGGTGATCTGCAGGGACATGGTGTGTGGTCCTCGGGGAGTGCGGTTCAGTGCAGCGGTTCGGTACAGCGGTTCAGCGGCCGATCGTCTTTTGCCAGGTGCCCAGGATGGCGTCGCGTTCCTTGGCGGACTTGGCAAAGTCCATGGGGTAGAGCACCTTGGAGAGGTCGGCGGGCAGGCCTGCCGCTGCGGCCGCCTTGGATTGCGGCACGCCGGGCACGGTGACGATTTCCTTGTACTTGGTGTAGAGCTGCGCCGCGCCGGGCGACAGCGTCCAGTCCAGAAAGCGCTTGGCGTCGGCCTTGTTCTTGGAGCTGGCCATCAGGCCCGAGGCTTCCAGCTCATAGCCCGCGCCGTCGGTGGGGATCACCATCTTGACCGGGTAGCCCTCGTTCGCCGACTGCATGGCCGCAAACGCCAGCGAGGTGCCAATTGCAAACTCACCCGCCCGCGCGGCCTTGCAGGGGCGCGAGCCCGACTTGATGTACTGCGCCACGTTGCCGTCCATGGCCTTGATGAGCTTCCAGCCCTCGTCATTGCCGCGCGACTGGATCAGCGCGGCAATCTGCAGGTAGCCTGTGCCCGAGGACACCGGGTTGGGCATGACGACCTCGCCCTTGTAGACGGGGTTGGTGAGGTCCTTCCACGACGTGGGCATGGGCAGCTTCTTGGCCTTGAGCACCTCGGTGTTCACGCAGAACGCGGCCATGTAGCCGGTGGTGGTGAACCATTTGCCATCGGCGGCCTTGTCCTTGGCGGCCAACTTGTCGCTGCCCTTGGGGCTGTAGGGCTCCAGCAGGGCGGTGATGCGCGGGTCCAGCGTATTGGTCAGCGCCCAGCCCCAGATCACGTCGTGCTGCGGGTTGGCAGCTTCGGCCAGGATGCGCGCGCCCAGGTCGCCCGTGGACAGGCGCAGCACTTTGACATCCACATCGGGCAAGTCCTTTTTGGCGGCGGCCAGGTATTCCTTGATCTCGTCTTCTTCGAGCGCGGTGTAGGCCGTGACGGTGCCCGCCTGGGCGGCGGTCAGCCCGCAGGCCAAGGCGCTCAGCACGGGCAGCAGGCGCAGGGCGGCAAAGAGGGAGGAGCGTGTGCGCATGAATTTCTCCAGAACGGTGTGTTGCCAAAAAACAGTGCGGGGTCACCGCAGGCCAGGGGATTTGTTCACCAAAGTTGTGCGTTTTATTGCACTTGTGCAAATTATTGTTTTTGCACGAAAATACACAAGCACTAAATATGCCAACCCGTTCATGCCGAGCGGAAGGCCCTTTTTCATTGCCCAACCACTGCCCGGACCTCTTCCCTTGACCCTTCCCATGAACACTTTGCCAACCCCCGTTTCCCCCTTCCTGGCCCTGGCGCACGCCCTGGCCGATGCGGCCCGCGTCCACTCGCTGCGGTACTTCCGCACCCCGCTGGATGTGCTGACCAAAGCGGACGAGAGCCCGGTCACCATTGCCGACCGCGAGGCCGAAGCTGCGATGCGCGCGGTGCTGCAGGCGCAGGCACCCACGCACGGCATCCTGGGCGAGGAGCATGGCCGCGAGCGGCTGGACGCCGAGTGCGTGTGGGTGATCGACCCCATCGACGGCACCAAGAGCTTCATCACCGGATCGCCGCTGTGGGGCACGCTCGTTGCACTGCTGCACCAGGGCCAGCCCGTGCTGGGGCTCATGGAGTTGCCGGTGCTGGGTGAGCGCTGGACGGGGCTGGCAGGCCAGCTGACGCTGTGCAATGGCCAGCCCGTGCGGGCCAGCGGGTGCGAGCAACTGGCGCAGGCCAGCATCTACACCACGTCGCCGGACGCCTTTGGTGTGGCCGACTGGCAGCGTTTTGACGCGCTGAGCCGCCAGTGCGCGCTGCGCCGGTTTGGCGGCGACTGCTATGCCTATGCCCAGCTGGCGGGGGGGCATGTGGACCTGGTGGTGGAGGCGGGGCTGCAGCCCTACGACTACCTCTCGCTGGTCTGCCTGGTGGAGGGCGCGGGCGGGCGCATTACCGACTGGCAGGGCCGCGCGCTCACGGTGGCATCGGATGGTCGGGTGGTGGCGGCTGCCACGCCCCAGTTGCATGCCCAGGCGCTGGCCCAACTGGCCGAAACCGCCATCGCCTAGTCGAATGCGGTGGCGCCTACACTGGGCGCACCATGTTCCGCTGGCTCCTCGTCATTCTCCTGGCCCTGATGTTCATCAGCTGGCTGTCGCCGCTGCTGCGCCGCATGGGCTTTGGGCGGTTGCCCGGGGACTTCCGGTTTCGCTGGCTGGGGCGCGATTGGGATGTGCCGCTGGCGTCCACGCTGCTGCTGAGCTTTGTGGTCAGCCTGATCACCAAGCTGTTGTAGGGCCGCCATCACCGCGGCCACTGCGCCTGCTAGCCCGCCGTCTGTAGCGCGTCCAGAAACGCCTTGCGCCACCAGTGCACGTCGTGCTCGCGGATGCGCGCCATCAGCTTCTGGTGGCGCGCCTGCCGTTCGGCCAGCGGCATCTGCAGGGCCTGCTGGATGCTGTCGGCCATGCCCTGGGGGTCGTAGGGGTTCACCAGCAGCGCTTCTTTCAACTGTTCTGCTGCACCTGCAAACCGTGACAGCACCAGCACGCCGGGGTTGTCCGGGTCTTGCGCCACCACGTATTCCTTGGCCACCAGGTTCATGCCATCGCGCAGTGGCGTGACCAGGCCCACGGCAGCGGCGCGGCACAGGCCCGGAACACGTTTGCGCGCCACCATGCGGTGGATGTAGCGCACGGGCATCCAGTCCAGTTCGCCGTAGTCGCCATTGACCGAGCCGCACAGGCCCTCCAGTTCCTGGCGCAGGTCGGCATAGGCGTGCACGTCGTCGCGGCTGGGTGAGGCGATCATGATCATCGTCGCACTGTCGCGGTTTTCGGGGTAACGATCCAGCAGCTCTCGGAATGCGCGCACGCGGTGTGGGATGCCCTTGGAGTAGTCGAGCCGGTCAATGCCCAGCAGCAGGCGCCTGCGCGAATACTCGTCGCGCATGTTCTCGTAGGTCTCCACCGCGTCGGGGGCGTGTGTGAGGCGCGTGAATTCGTCCACGTCGATGCCGATGGGAAAGGACTGCACCACCACGGTAGCCCCAAAGGCGCGCACGCGCTTTTCGTCCACCGCTTCGGCGCTGCCCTCGTTGCGAACATAGCGCGTGAAATGCGACACGTCGGCCTCGCTCTGCAGGCCCACCAGGTCGTAGGCGAACAAAGAGCGCATCAGCCACTCGTGCTGCGGAATGGCCGCCATGATGAGCGGCGGCGGCATGGGAATGTGCAGAAAGAACCCGATGCGCTGCTTGCAGCCCATGGCACGCAGCTCGGCGGCGAGGGGAATGAGGTGGTAGTCGTGCACCCAGATCACGTCGTCGTCGCGCAGCAGGGGCAGCAGCTTGCGCGCAAACATCTGGTTCACACGCCGGTAGCCTGTGATGTAGCGGGCGTTGAAGTCGGCCAGGTCCAGCCGGTAATGGAACACCGGCCACAGCACGCTGTTGCTGTAGCCGTGGTAGTAGCTGTCATGGTCTTCGCGGCACAGGTCCACGGTGGCCAGGGTGACGGCGCCGGCCTGGCGGGTGTGCAGTTCGCTCTCGCCGGGTGTGCCGTCTTCGACCACGGTGCCGCTCCAGCCAAACCAGAGTCCTCCGGTCTGGTTCAGGGCTTCGCCCAGGGCTACAGCAAGGCCACCGGCGGCGGGCTTGCGCGGATCGGCAAGGCGGTTGGAGATGACGACAAGACGGCTCATGGGGGCAATCATCCGTGCTGACCGCCCCCGGCCGGTGTCGGACAGCGCCTCAAATCACGCTGTCCCAGGGCGCTGACAGGCGCACGGCGGCATTGATCACACCCACCATCGAATAGGTCTGCGGGAAGTTGCCCCACATCTCGCGGGTTTCGGGGTGGGTGTCTTCGGACAGCAGGCCCAGCGGGTTGCGTGCGGCCAGCATGGTCTCGAAGATGGCCCGTGCCTCGGCCTTGCGGCCAATGCGCGCCAGCGCGTCGATGCGCCAGAAGGTGCAGATGTTGAAGGCCGTTTCGGGCTTGCCAAAGTCGTCGGCCGCCTCGTAGCGGCGCATGTAGGGCCCATCGCACAGACTCTTTTCCATGGCCTCCACGGTGCTCATAAAGCGTGGGTCCTTGGGGTCGATCAGGCCCACCTCGGCCATCAGCAGCACGCTGGCATCCAGCTCATGCCCGCCAAAGCTCTCGGCAAACGCCTGGCGTTCTTCGCACCACGACTTGTCGAGGATCTCGGCGCGCATGCGGTCGGCATGTTGCTGCCAGTGGCTGGCACGGTCGGCCAGCTGCAGCGTGGCGGCGATCTTGGCCAGCCGGTCGCAGGCGGCCCAGCTCATCAGTGCGGACGAGGTGTGCACCCGGGCGCGCGTGCGCAGCTCCCACATGCCGGCATCGGGCTGACCGTACACACGCACTGCGTTGTCGCCCACCTGTTCCAGCCGCTTGAATTCGGCCAGGCCCGCGCGGTGCAGCAGGCGGTGGTCATGAAAGGCCTGGGCCGCGCCCAGCACGATGTTGCCGTACACGTCGTGCTGAAAATGCTCGGCCGCTTGGTTGCCCACGCGCACCGGGCCCATGCCCCGGTAGCCCGCCAGCTGGGGCACAAAACTTTCGGGCAGGTCTTTCTCCAGCCCGATGCCATACAGCGGCTGGATGTGGCCGTCGCCGCCTTCGATCACCACATTGCTCAGCCAGCGCAGGTAGTCCTCCATGGTGCCCACCTCGGAGATGCTGTTGAGTGCGCGCACCACAAAAAAAGCATCGCGCAGCCAGCAGTAGCGGTAGTCCCAGTTGCGGCCGCTGTGGGCCGACTCAGGGATGCTGGTGGTCATGGCGGCCACGATGGCACCGGTTTCTTCGTACAGCGACAGTTTGAGCGTGATGGCCGCACGGATCACCGCGTCCTGCCATTCCAGTGGAATGGCCAGGGCGCGGCTCCAGCTGCGCCAGTAGGCCGTGGTCTCCTGTTCAAAGCGGCGGGCGGTGTCGGCAATACCGTCCACCAGCGTCTCGTCGGCGCCCAGCAGAAAGTTGTGTTCGCGCGTGAGCACAAACGCCTGGCCCGACAGCACATGCGACACCGGTGCATCGGTGGACAGGCGCAGCGTCATGCTCTCGCCCACGTAGCGGATGTGGTTGCTGCCGCGCGTGATCTCGGGGGTGGTCTGGCCCCAGTCGTAGCGCACCTTGAGCGCCACCCGGATGCGCGGCGACCCCTGGATGGGGCGTACCCGGCGTACCAGCGTCATGGGCCGGAAGTAGCGTGACCGGCTGTAAAAGCGTGGCGCAAAGTCGGTGATCTCGATGCCGTGGCCCGCCTTGTCGAACAACTGCGTGCGCAGGATGGCGGTGTTCGGCTCGTACCACTGGTGGGCCGATGCCAGGTCTTCCAGTTCGATCGCAAAGTGGCTGCCCTCATCCCCGGGCTGCAGCAGGGCGTTGAACACCGGGTCGCCATCAAAGCGCGGCAGGCAGCACCACACCATGCGGGCATGGTCGTCGATCAGTGCGCTGATGGCGCAGTTGCCGATCATCCCGAGGTTGAGCGAGCCCGTCTGGGGGTGTGTGGCGGCTGTGTTCATCGTTCGCGCTCCAGCGTTGTGCGTGCAGACGACAACCAGCCCCGCAGTGCGGCCGATGTCATGCAGCGGTGTTGTGCCATGGTGGGCCCTTCGCCCACCTTGATGCCCCAGCCGCCGAGCGTCTGCACAGCGGCAAAGCCGGCCTCGTCGGTGACGTCATCGCCCACAAAGACCGGCGTGCGGCCCACAAAGGGTGGCTGTGTCATGAAGTCGACGATGGCCTGGCCTTTGTGAACGCCACGGGGTTTCACTTCAAAGACGCATTTGCCACGCAGCAGTTCCACACCTTCCACCTCGCGCATGGCCCGCACCAGCGTGTCATGGCACAGGGATTCGAGGTGGGGCGCCTGGCGGTAGTGCAGGGCCACGCTCGCACGCTTGGTCTCCACCAGCAGGCCGGGGTGCCGTGCTGCAAGGTCTTGGGCGGCCTGTAACACGGGCTCCAGGGCGGGTGGTTCGGTGGCGGGAACGGAAGTCTCACCCAGGCGGTATTGGGCCCCATGTTCGCTCGCCAGCGGCAGGCGCAGTGGCGCCAGAAATCCGTCGATGTCCGCCTCGGGCCTGCCAGTCACGATGGCCAGCGCGCCGCCTAGCTGGGTATGCAGCGATGACAGCGTGGGAATCAGCCCCGACGCGATGCGCACCGCCTCGGGGCGCGGTGCCAGCTCGGTGAGCGTGCCATCGAAGTCGAGAAAAAGCGCATGGGCAGTTGTCAGTGTGGGGAGCAGCTGCATGCACGAAACCATAGCAGACGCCGCAATGCAGATATGGCGACCAGGGGGATTCTGGGCTGGTAAACGCGCGCAAGGTTTGCGACCTCTTGAAACGGAGAGCCAGTGCCGCAATGTGTTCAGAGATCCCAATGCCCCCGCCACGCCATGACCGAAGCCCTGCACATCGTCTGCCCCCATTGCCACACCACCAACCGCGTGCAGAGCGCCGACCTGGGCAGCGCGCCCGACTGTGGCCAATGCCATCAGCCCCTGTTTGCTGGGGCGCCGCTGGAGCTGGATGCCACCAGCTTTGACAAGCATGTGGTGCGCAGCCACATCCCGGTGCTGGTGGATTTTTGGGCCCCGTGGTGCGGTCCCTGCCGCCAGATGGCGCCCGCCTTTGCGCAGGCTGCCCGTGAGCTGGAACCCCGCGTGCGCCTGGCCAAGCTCAACACCGAAGACCAGCAGGCCATTGCGGCGCGCTATGCCATCCGTAGCATTCCGACCATGATCCTGTTCCAGCAGGGGCGTGAGGTGGCGCGCATTTCGGGCGCGCTGGGGGCGGCGGACATCGTGCGCTGGGTGCGTACCGTGGTGGGGTGATTGGGAACGACTTGGCAGGTTTTGAAGCGTTTTAGGCCGCAAGCGCTAGTTGAATATGCCTTGAGTGCTATCGAAATGGTAGCTGTTGATCCCGCGCAGACGGGTTCTTCAACGAATCCCAAGCGCCCGGTCCAGCGACACGTTGCCGGCACCGCGCCCCACCAGGTACAGCATCAGCCCCGCCCATGACAGGTGGGTGGGCCAGGCGTCCGGGTAGACAAACAGCTGAATTGTCAGCGTCATGCCCAGCAGCGCCAGGGCCGACAGGCGTGTGAACAGGCCCAGCACCAGCAGCACCGGAAACAGGTGCTCGGCCACGGTGGCCATCTGCGCCGCCAGCTCGGGCGGCAGCACGGGCAGCTTGTACTCGTCGCGGAACAGCGTGTAGGCGCTGTCGGAGATGGTGAACCAGCCATCGACCTTGGTGCGGGCCGACAGCCAGAAGATGCCTGCAATGGCCACGCGGTTGACCAGTGCCAGCAGGCTGTGCGGGGTGAGCCAGGTGGCTGCATCGGCCAGGCGCGCCCACAGCATGCGCGGGCCTGTGGCGGGGGGCGTGGGGACGTGGGTGGCCGGGGTGTTGGGGATGTGCATGGTGGGCTCCTCAGCCGGTGTGGGCGGTGTGTGGGTTGGTGGTCGTCAAGGCGCCCGCGTCGAGCAGGCTGGTCATCAGGGCGGCAAAGTCGGTCGCCGGGTCGGCCTCCAGGGAGCGGGTGGCGGCAGTCTCCAGCGGCAGGCCTTGGGCGCAGGCGTCCAGAAACGCCACGCCGGCGCGGGAAAGGGGCCGCCATATCACTTCCGCATGGGGCCGGGTGAGCAGTGCGCCGTCGCCGTGCCAGTCCAAGGCACCGGGCAGGGCCAGGCCCTCGCGGTGGTGGTGCCACAGCGCATAGGCTGGAAAGTCTTCACACCAGGCCCAGCGCGCGGCGGGGTGCGGCTGCAGTGATGCGTGGGGCAAGGTGTCAGGGGCCTGCTGTGCCAGCCAGTGGCGGTCCACGGCGGTGGCGTCTGCCGCCAGATGGCATGCGGTCCAGCAGCGGTCAAGGCTTGCCACGGCGCTCAGGTAGGGCAGTTCGGCCGCCGGTGCAAAACCGGCCAGAAAGTCGGCAAACCCCGCGCCATAGTCCACCAGCAGGCCGTCACGCGGCGGCTGCGCGCGGGCAAACACCGCCGCAGCGGCGCGGAACCAGTCTTCGCCCACCAGCTGGCACACCGTGGGGTAATTGGCCTGCAGCGCATCAATGCAGCCCTTGAGCACGGTGTTGCGGTACACGGCAAAACCGGGCTGAGCTTCCAATGCAGACAGCCACGGTGCATCTGCTGCCTGGCCGAGCAACGCGGCAGAGAAGCCGTCCTGAAAGGTGCTCAGCGGCATGCAACCTCCCGGGGCTGTGCATGGGCGAGCGCGCGGTGGGCCTGCTCCCGCTCGGCCAGCAGTTCATTGAAGGTAGGCAACTGGTCGTCGCGTTCGATCAGGGTGGGCACGGGGCCGGTGCGCGCCATCACCTGCTCGTACAGCGCCCATACCGCTGGCGCGATGGGCGCATCGTGGCTATCGATCAGCAGAGCATTGCCATGCACCGGGTCGGCATGGTGGCCTGCCAGGTGGACCTCTGCCACGGCGTGCAGAGGGAAGGCGTCGAGGTAAGCCTGCGCGCTAAATCCCAGGTTGTTGGCGCTGATGTACACGTTGTTCACGTCCAGCAGCAGGGTGCAACCAGTGCGCAGCACCAGCTCGGCCAGAAAATCGGTTTCCGCCCAGTCGTGGCCGTCGATGTGCAGGTAATGCGTGGGGTTCTCGATGGCAATGGGGCGTTGCAGCACGTCCTGCGTGCGGGCGATGTTGCCGGCGATGCGGTGCAGTGCCGCGTGCGTGCGTGGAAACGGCAGCAGGTCGGGCAAGTACTGCCCGCGCCAGGTGGACCAGGCCAGGTGCTCTGAAATGATGGCGGGCTCCACGCGCCTTGCGAGGGCGGCCAGGCGCGCCAGGTAGGCCTCATCGGGCGGCGCATCGGCCGCGAGCGACAGTGACACGCCATGCAGTGCCACTGGGTGGCGCGAGCGGATGGCTTCGAGCCAGGCCAGGCGCGGGCCGCCGTCGGCCAGGTAGTTCTCGGGGTGCACCTCCCACCACAGGCCGGGGGCAGTGCATCGCAGCGCCTCGTCGTAGTGCTGGGGCTTGAGACCCAGGCCGGCGGTGAGAGGGGATGCCATGGTCAGCTCTTCATGGGCGTCAGCATGCCCATGCCCTTGGGCGTCTTGATGGTGGTGCAGGTGCCTGCGGGCACAAACTTCCAGGCGTTGCCCTGGTAGTCCATCTTGGACGTGCCCGCGCAGGTGGTGCCGGGACCTGCGGCGCAGTCGTTCTTGCCAGCCATCGAGACGCCGTAGCACTTCTCCATGGCAGGCTTGGCGCCGTCCATGGGGGCGGCGTTGGTTTGGGCCATGGCGGCGCCAGAGGTCAGGGCAACAAGTGCGAGGGCGCCGAGGCTGAGGGTGCGAGTGGTCATGGTACGGTTCTCCGAGGGTTGGATAAAGGTTGAATCCGACCGGGTGGCGGCACTGAGGTCGCATTGAGTGGCCCGATCTGCGTTGTAATTCGGGCTGTGCAGCAGGCGGGTTACAGCACTGCTAAAAAAATCGTGGCGGCGTTGCGCAAATATTTTTTGTGTTGCGTGTAACCCATTGGCCCCGGCATACGAATTCCTTGCAGGGAGACACCATGGAGATAGTGGAAGAGCGCCTGCGCGGCTTGCTGATGCAGGGGCTGGATGCCGATGCAGCCGCTTACCAGCGTTTTTTGAAGGAGCTGAGCGCCCACCTGCGCGCCTTCCTGCGCCGCCGCCTGGCGCAGCGGCCCGATGAGGTGGAAGACCTGGTGCAGGAGACGCTGCTGGCCGTGCACAACCAGCGCCACACCTACCGGCCCGAGATGCCGGTGACGGCCTGGGCGCACGCGATTGCGCGCTACAAGCTCATCGACTGGCTGCGCTCGCATGCCGTGAAGGAGGGTCGCAACGACCCGCTGGACGATGCCGACGAGTTGTTTGCCACCAGCGACAGCGAGGCCGCGGAAGCCCGGCGGGACCTGGGGCAACTGTTGCGCACGTTGCCAGACAAGCAGCGGCTGCCCATTGAGTATGTGAAGCTGGAAGGGTTGTCGGTGGTCGAGACGGCGCGCCTCACGGGGTTGTCGGAGTCGGCCGTCAAAGTCGGCGTGCACCGGGGGCTCAAGGCCCTGGCCGCCAAGATCAGGGGAATGGCATGAAAACCGATGAATTGATCCACCTGCTGGCCACCGATGACCGGCCGGTGCAGCCCGCCGCTATTGAGCGACGGTTTGCTGTCGCCAGCGCTGTGGGCATTGCCGGTGCCGGGGTGCTGATGCTGGCCCTGTTCGGTCTGCGCCCTGACCTGCTGGCGACCATGGCGTTGCCCATGTTCTGGGGCAAGCTGGTGTTTGCGGCCGCCCTGGCAGCCGCTGGCCTGGCGCTGCTGCGCCGCATGGCCCGCCCGGGCATGCCGCTGGGCCTCGCAGCCCTGTGGCTGGCGGTGCCGCCGCTGGTGCTGTGGGCCATGGCCCTGGGGGCTCTGTGGCAGGTGCCGGCGACGGAGCGTGTGCCGCTGATTCTGGGCAGCACCTGGCGGACTTGTCCCTTCAATATCGCCTTGCTGTCGGTCCCGGCGTTCGTTGGAGGCTTCTGGGCGCTCAAGGGCGCTGCGCCCACGCGGCTGGCGTGGGCAGGAGCGGGCGCTGGCTTGCTGGCAGGCGCGCTGGGGGCGCTGGTGTATGCCCTGCATTGCCCCGAGATGGCCACCCCGTTTTTGGCGGTGTGGTATCTGGCGGGCATGGCCATACCGACTGCTTTGGGGGCTGTGCTGGGGCCGCGTCTGCTGCGCTGGTAGCGCTGGTGGGGGAATGGAGCTTCAGGCGCTGACACGCTTGTTGTACGCGCGGAACACTGTGTCCAGCGTCCAGCCCAGCGATTCGTAGAGCTTTTGCGCCGTGGTGTTGGTGTGGGCCGTGGTCAGGTCCATGCGCACCTTGCCATGGGCGCGGGCCGTCGCTTCTGCCGCCAGCAGCAAGCTGCGCCCGGCCCCTGTCTTGCGCGCTGCGGGCGCCACGAACAGGTCGTACAGCGTGTAGATGGGCGCTGCCTCCACCGAGCAGAACGTGGGGTAGAGCTGGCAAAAGCCCACCGCTGCCTGTGCCCCATCCATCGCAAGCAAGATCACGGACTCCTCGCGTTCCAACCGCTCTGCAATGAAGGCCCTCGCTCCGGCCAGGTCTGGTGCCTGTTCGTAGAACTGCCGGTAGGCATCCAACAGCGGCGCGATGGTGTCGGCGTCTGCCGGGGTGGCGGGTCGGATGTGCACAGAGGTCATGGAGGCGTCGTGATCGCAAAATAGCCAAGAGGCGCACCCTTCCCAGGGTGCGAGCGGACGCGGATTGTAGGGAGGGTTGGACCGATCTTGGCGACGCAGCGCACGCGGTCAGGTGGTAGCGCCGTGCGCCTGGGTGTGCAGCCACTGCGCCACCGCCTCGACCCGTGCCTGGTGGATCAGCGCACCCACCTGCGGGCCGCTCTGGCCCTTGGCGGCGGCCTGGGCCGCAATCTCGCGCGTGACGACCGATTGGACGGCGGCCAGCACGGCCAGCAGGCGGGGGCGCTGTGGATACGCGGACTCTTCAAACCCCAGCCGCCCGCGCGCATCGCACTCGCAGGCCAGTAGAACCTCGGCAAAACGCTCGGGCTTGCGGATGGCGTCGCAGCGCTCCAGCAGGCGCACCAGGGCAGCGGCGGAGAGGTCGGCGCTGCGGTGGATGTGCCCGTGTTCGCGCGCCACCACTTCGGCGGTCTCGCGGCAGTCCACGGGCACGCGCAGGCGCTCGGCCACGTCTTTCAGCAGCTCGGCACTGCGCTCCTCATGCCCGATGTGGCGCGGCAGTACATCGGCGGCCGTGGTGCCCTTGCCCAGGTCGTGCGCCAGGCAGGCAAAGCGCACGGTGAGTGGCGCCTGCAGCCGCGCAGCCATGTCCAGCACCATCATCAGGTGCACGCCGGTGTCCACCTCGGGGTGGTACTCGGCCCGCTGGGGCACGCCCCACAGGCGCTCCACCTCGGGCAGCAGCACGGCCAGCGCGCCACACCCGCGCAGCACCTCGAACATGCGCGAGGGTTGTGCTTCCATCAGCCCGCGCGCCAGCTCTTGCCACACGCGCTCTGCCACCAGGTGGTCCACCTCGCCATGCGCGACCATCTCGCGCATCAGCTGCATCGTCTCGGGCGCCACCGTGAAGTCGGTGAAGCGCGCAGCAAACCGCGCCACGCGCAGGATGCGTACCGGGTCTTCGCGGAAGGCATCGGTCACATGGCGCAGCACGCGCGCACGGAGGTCTTTTTCGCCGTGGTAGGGGTCAAAAAGGCGGGTGGCGCCGGATTCATCTGTGCTGGATGCTATTGAATTAATAGTTAGGTCGCGGCGCGAGAGGTCTTCCTCCAGCGTCACATCGGGCGAGCTCTGCACCACAAAGCCCCGGTAGCCGCGCCCGCTCTTGCGCTCGGTGCGGGCCAGCGCGTATTCCTCGCGTGTTTCGGGGTGCAAGAAGACGGGGAAGTCGCGCCCCACGGGCAGGTAGCCTTGCGCCAGCATCTGCCCAGGCGTCGCGCCCACCACCACCCAGTCGTGGTCATTCACCGGTCGGCCCAGCAGCTTGTCGCGGACCGCGCCGCCCACCATATAGATTTGCATCGGCGTAGTTTAGGACGAGGGTCGTATAGTCCCGCCACCATGTCCCTATCGTCCGACCTCACCATTGCCCAGCTCAACCCCGACGGCAGCGTTCCTGTGCCCCAGGCACCAGACGCCGCTGCCAATGCGGCCGCCGAGGCCCTGCAGCGCGAGGCGCAATTCGAGGCCCTGAAGGCCCAGGTGGAGGCGCTGCAGGAGATCCTGGCCAAGCCGCTCAACGACATCCTGGCTGAACACGACAAGTTCAAGGAGGTGGCGGCCGCATGGGATTCCTTCGGCGCTATGTGGATGCTGTCGCAGCGCGCCATGCGCCGCGTGGCGATGGACCTTGCAGCCACCCAGGGCGTGAGCGAGGAGGATGTGGTGGCCCGCGCCATGGCCTACGCGAACCAGGTGCTCAACACCGAGGACGAAGACCTGGGCGGCACCATCGCCCCCGCCCAGTTGGCCCACATCGCGCGGCACAAGGCGTTCTTGCGCAAGCAGTTCCGGTAACGGGGCTGCACGGCCCCGCCGGGTCAGCGGAACACGGGGCGGAAAAAACTCCGCTCATAACTCACGATGCACCCCGTTTCCTCGGCGTAGCGGAACGCCGCCTGGCACTCTTCATCCTGCATCGATCGCTCGCGGTACACCTCGTAGGCCGCGAGGCTCTCGAACGTGAACAGCGCCAGCGCGATGTTGTTGGCGCCCTCGCTCGGCATGAAGTAGCCGTGGTGCTGGCCGCCGAACTTCTCGACCAGCGGAATCCACAGTTTTCCGTAGTGCTCAAACTCTTTCAGCTTGCTGGTGTTGAGCACATAGCGCAGGTAGATGGTGACGGCCATGGTGGTGCTCAGCCTTCGGTATGGCGCAGGCGGTAGGGCTCTTCGAAGTCCAGAAAGTCCTTCTCGGCCAGAGCCTCGTCGATCCAGGCCTGCACGCCGGGCAGGGCGCGCACGCGATCCACATAGGCCTGGATGGTCGCAGGCACGGGCAGGGCGTAGGTATGCAGGCGCATGCAGACGGGGGCAAAGTAGGCGTCGGCCGCGGTGAATTCACCAAACAGCAGCGGACCGCCGTGCTCTTGCAGCAGCGCACTCCACATCTCCACCAGGCGCTGCACGTCGGCGCGCACGCCAGCCTGGTCGCGCCAGATCAGGGCGCCGGTGTCGGCAAGGTTCGCTTCGATGTTCATGGGGCAGTGGCTGCGCAGGGCGGTGAAACCGCTGTGCATCTCGGCGCAGACGCTGCGGGCGCGTGCGCGGGCCTTGGCGTCGGTGGGCCAGAGCTTTTTGTCGGAGTGGGTTTCGGCCACGTACTCCGCAATCGCCAGGGTGTCCCACACCACCAGGTCGCCGTCCACCAGCACGGGCACTTTGGCCGTGGGGCTCACGGCCCCGATGGTGCGCTTGAATTCCGACTGCGCGTCAAAGCTGTCAAAGCGCACGCGCACTTCTTCAAAGACGATGCCCGCCTGCTTGAGCAGCACCCAGGGGCGCATGGACCAGGACGAGTAGTTCTTGTTGCCGATGTAGAGCTTGAGCATGTTGGGCACCTGAGATGAAGAGGTCAGCCCGCCATGCTAGCGGCTGCCGGGCGCGTCGGCGATGCCAAAAACTGGCCTGAATGATGCGCTGCCGGCATCACAGGGCATCGTGCAGGTCTGCCTGGCCGGGGATCAGATGGGCCAGACCACGCCGTTGTCGTTCAGGATGGCGTCGAGTGGCAGGTCGAACTCCTCGGGCTCGAAGTCGTCCAGGTAGCCATGGGTGAAGCCCAGGCCCACTGTGAACGGCTTGGGCTGCAGCGTCGCCAGCGTGCGGTCGTAAAAGCCGCCGCCATAGCCCAGCCGGTAGCCACCCGGTGCGTAGCCCACGCAGGGCACAAACAGCAGCGTGGGCACGATGACCTCGGTGTCCTTGGGCTTGGGGATGCCATAGGCGTCCTCTTCCATGGGGCAGCCGGGGTACCAGGCGTGGAAGGTGAGGGTCTTGTGCTGCTTGTTGACCACCGGCAGGCCGATGCGGCGGCGCAGGGGTTCGTCCAGCAGCTCGCCGTCTTCCTTCCAGCGGTGCAGGGCGGGCAGGGGGTCGAACTCGCCCTTGATGGGCCAGTAGGCGCCGATCACCGTATCCGGCCGGTTCACCAGCCAGATGCGCATCACCTGCTGTAACAGGTCGGCCCGCTGTAGGCGGTCGGGCAGGTTGAGGCGTTCTTCTATCAATGTGCGCCGAAGGGCTGCTTTGTCCATCAGATAATTCCCCCATGCAATTTCTCAGAGCGATTCTGACACCCCTTGTGGCCGCCACCCTGCTGGCCGCCACCGCGCCCCTTGTCATGGCGCAAAACCGTGGTGACGATACCCTGCTGGAGATGCAGCAGGCGTTCCGCAAGGGCGACCGCAACAAGCTCGCGCAGCTGCTGCCTGCGGCACGCGGCCATGCGCTCGAGCCCTGGGCCGCCTACTGGGAGCTGCGCGTGCGTCTGGGCGAGGCCTCGCCACAGGAGATTCAGGCCTTCATGCAGCGCTACGCCGGCACCTACCAGGAAGACCGCCTGCGCAACGACTGGCTGCTGCTGCTGGGCCAGCGGCGCGACTGGGGCCAGTTTGCCGACCAACACCCCAGCTACCGCATGTCGGACGACCGCGAAGTGCGCTGCTACGCGCTGCTGATCGACCAGATCAAGGGCACGGCACCGGCCACCGTGGCCGAGGACGTGCGCAGCAACTGGTATGCGATCCGCGACGCCGACGATGGCTGCACCCACGCCGCGCGCGAGCTGTATGGCTACAAGAAGCTCTCGGCCCTGGACGTGTGGCGCAAGGCCCGCCTGGGCGTGGAGGCCAACCGCCCCCGCGTGGTGCGCTCGGCGGTCGAGATCGTTTCGCCCGAATCGCTGCCGCAGCTCAAGGATGTGCTCGATGCGCCCAGCAAGTATCTGCTCTCGCGCGCCACGGCGGCCGGCAAGGCCCGGCAAGAGTTGGTGCTGCTCGCCCTGTTGAAGCTGGCCACCAGCGACCCGGACGGCGCGGCCTACCAGCTGGAGAACAAATGGGGCGTGCACCTCTCGGCCGAAGAGCGCAACTGGGCCTGGGGCGTGATCGGCAAGACCGCTGCGCAGAAACTGGCCAGCAACGCCCACGGCTATTTCGCCAACGTGACCAAGGACAGCGACCTCAACGACGACCTGCTGGGCTGGAAGGTGCGTGCCGCCTTGCGCGCCGGCCAGTGGAAGGCCGTGGGCAAGGCGGTGGATGCCATGGGCCCTGAAGGCCGCCAGGACAGCACCTGGGTGTACTGGAAGGCGCGCTCGCTGCTGGCGGGCCGCGTGAGCGATGCCGAACGCGCCGAAGCCCGGCAACTGCTCGAAGGCATTGCCGGAACGCGCGGCTTCTATGAGCAGCTGGCGCTCGAAGAGCTGGGCCAGCGCATCACCACGCCCCCCGCTCCCGCGCCCCTCACCGCCGAAGAAAAGGCCGTCGCCCGCGCCAACCCGGGGCTCAACCGCGCCCTGTACGCCATCCTGCTGGGCCTGCGCAGCGAAGGCGTGCGCGAGTGGAACTACACCACCAACCTGCACCAGAGCGGCGGCATGCCCGACCGCGAACTGCTGGCCGCCGCCGACTTCGCCTGCCAGCGGGAGGTGTGGGACCGCTGCATCAACACCAGCGAACGCACCAAGGGCGTGGTGGACGTCACGCAGCGCTTTCCCATGCCGTTTCGCAGCACCGTGGTGGAGCGTGCCCAAGGCATCGGCATCGACCCGGCCTATGTGTACGGCCTGATCCGCCAGGAAAGCCGTTTTGTGATGGATGCCCGCTCGCATGTCGGGGCCTCGGGCCTCATGCAGGTGATGCCCGCCACGGCCCGCTGGACGGCCAAGAAGATTGGCCTCACCAACTTCACGCCCGACCAGATCACCGACCGCGACACCAACATCACCATCGGCACGGCCTACCTCAAGCTGGCGCTGGACGACTTTGCGGGCTCCATGCCCATGGCCGCAGCCGCCTACAACGCGGGCCCTGGCCGTCCACGCAGCTGGCGCAACGGCCCGGTGCTGGACGCCGCCATCTGGGCCGAGAACGTGCCCTTTGCCGAGACGCGCGACTATGTGAAGAAGGTGCTGTCCAACACCACCAACTATGCAGCCATCCTCACCGGCCTGCCCCAGTCGCTCAAGAGCCGCCTGGGCACCATTGGCCCCCGCGACGCGAACCTGCCCGAGGTGAACAAGGACTTGCCCTGAGGCCCTGTTGCTCGCCAGGCGGAGGCGAGAGGTATCTGGATTGCTATCAATAGAGGAGCTGAAGGCGCATATTCAACTAGCGCCTCAGCGGGGTTTTATTCAAAAAGAGAGGGTGTGATGGGCAAACTGGCATGGATGGCCTGTGTGGCCACAATGGCCGCGGCAGCGGCGTGGAGCGTGGGCGCGCAGGCGCAACCCGTGTACAAATGGGTGGATGCCGAGGGCAAGACCCACTACGGCTCACAGCCCCCGCCCGCCAAGCAGGATGCCGAGCCGCTGAAGCTGCAGAGCAACAACGGCACCAGCGGGGGCAGCGGCTCTTCCTCTGGCAGCAAGGGCACCGGCGCCAAGGCGGGCCAGCAGTACAACCCCGATGGCACCAAGAAGGTCTCCAAGGACGTTGAGGAGTTTGGCGAAGGGCTCAAGAAATCGCTGGGCACGGTGGACAGCCAGCAGGTCCCCCTGAACTGCGCCGTGGCCGTGGACAACATCCACTACCAGGCCGACCTGATGCTGGAAGTGGGCCAGAAGAACGTGCGGGACGGCTACATGACCCAAGCGGCTTTCGATGCCACGGCACCCAAGATCCGCGAAGCCAAGGGCAAATACAGCGTGTCCGACTGCCAGGGCGCATCGGGCAACAAGAAGTCGTTTTACCAGTGCATGTCCAGCAGCAAGAACCACGTGACGGGCTGCGACAAGCAATACAAACACTGACGGCGTTGTGCTGATCCGCCCAGGCGCTTTGCGCCAGTGGCGGGGTCCCTCCGTCAGGGCACGCACTGGCACCCAGTCATGCCGAGGCGTCAGGCCTCACACGTTGTGCAGCACCTCGCCCTGGCGCGCAGCGGCGCCTGTCCGCACCAGTTCATCTGCCAGGCTCTGCAGCCATTCGGCCTCGGTCTGCGTGGCAAAGTGCCGTGCACGCAGCATGCCGAAATACGGCGTGGCCTGCGCCCAGGCCGTGAGGTCGGGGATGCCGATCTGCTGCCATTCGAGCAGCTTGTACTTGAGCAGCACCTTGGCCGCATAGAGCGCGTGCTTGCCCGGGTTGCGCACAAAACCATCCAGGCGGCGGCGGGCGCCGTCGATGGCGCGCGGAGCGTCGGCAAACACGGGGCCATGGCCGGGGATGACGACCTGGGGCGACAGCGCCTCAATCAGGTCCAGCGTGGCACCCACCTGGGCAAAGGCATCGTCGCCCTCCAGCTCCGGGAACACCACGCCAAAGCCGTTTTCCCATAGGGCATCGGCTGAGATCAGCACGCGGCCCTGGGGCTCGAACAGCACTACCGAATGGGGGTCGTGCCCGGGCGCGGCGTGCACCTGCCAGGGCTTGTCGCCCAGCAGCACACACGAGCCCGGCACCAGCAGCGTGTCGGCCCGAAAGGGCGGACACTCCTGCCCGGTGGGCGTGTAGCTCAGTGCGTAGGCATCCCACTGGCGCACATGGTCGGCTTGGCCGGGCGGGATGGCGGTGAGCACGCTGGGCCAGGCTTTTTGCAGTGCGGCATTGCCGCCGCAGTGGTCGCTGTGCAGGTGGGTGTTGAGGATCCGGTCCAGCGCGCGGTCCTGCAGCGTGCCGCGCACCAGGTCCACGGTCTGATCGGCATGGCTGCAGTAGCCGGTGTCCACGATGGCCGTGTCGTGCTGACCGATGAAGAGGATGTTGTTGGCCGACAGCCAGCCGCGTTCGAGGACGGTGATTTCGGGGGGCAGGAGGTCGTGGGGCTCGGAGCTGGGCATGGGGGCAGGCAATAGGTGAAGCCCCAGCGTACCCCAGGTGTGCCTTGCCAGACGTTCTCCAAAACCCGTAACGCCTGGCCCGTGGCGGGCCTGGCGCGTTTCACAACGTCAGAACCTCAGAAGGTCACGCCCGCCACCAGGATCACGTTGGCGTACGGTGTGCACTCGCCCGTGCGCACCATCACGCGGGCTTGCTGCGTCAGGCGCTTGAAGTCCTCGTGCGAAACCGCCTGGGGAGTGACTGGCAGTTGGCACCAGCTGGGCAACTGGCCGCCGTTACGTTCCACCGCCTCGGTGGCGATCACGGCCTTTTCGACCTGCATTTCTTCCAGCACCACGCGCAGCGCATCGGCCACGGCGGGGATGCCGGGCGTGAGCGCCAGGTCGATACGGCGCGGGCCGTTGGGGATCGGCAGGCCCACGTCGCCAATCACCAGCATGTCGCCGTGGCCCAGGGTGGCGATGGCGTGGGAGAGTTCGGCGTGCAGCAGGGCGGTGCGTTTCACAAGGGGCTCCAGGCGGGCGGTTGGGGGCTGTGCGCCACGGCGGCGCGGGTGGGGATGGAGGGCTGGGCGCCGGGCTGGGTGACGCACAGCGCCGATGCGCGGATGCCTTCGCGCACGGCAGCGTCCAGCGGCTCGCCGCGTGCCAGCGCCACGGCCAGCGCGCCGAGGAAGGTGTCACCAGCGGCCGTGGTGTCCACGGCCTTCACGACGAGGCCCGGGTGGTAGCGGTTGCCTGCGGCGTCGGCGGCTACGGCGCCTGCCGCGCCCAGGGTCACCACCACCTGGGCGGGGCCCTTGGCGCGCAGGGCTTGTGCGGCCTGCGCGGCATCGGCGGGCGTGGTCACGTTCTGGCCCGCCAGCGCAGCGGCTTCCACCTCGTTCACGACCAGCGTGTGAACCCGCGGCCACAGGGCCTCGGGCAGGGGCTGGATGGGCGAGGGGTTGAGCACCACGGGGCAGCCAGCGGCATGCGCCATCTCGGCCGCGGCCAGCACCTGGGGCAGGGGTGTTTCAAACTGCAGTACCAGGCCGCCTGCGCCTTGCAGCGCTTTGCCCAGCGCGGCGGCATCCAGCACAAAGTGGCCATTGGCGCCGGGCACGACCACGATACGGTTTTGCCCCGTCGCTTCTACCGTGATGGCGGCCACGCCGGTGGTGGTTGCAGTGTCGGTCTGCACGCCGCTGTGGTCGATGCCGTCAGCGTCCAGCCCCGCACGCAGGGTGTGGCCGTAGCCGTCGTCGCCCACGCGGCCGAACAAGGCCACCCGGGCGCCCTGGCGCGCGCAGGCCACGGCCTGGTTGCCGCCTTTGCCGCCGGGCACCAGGTGCAGGGCGTCGGCCAGCACGGTTTCGCCGGGGCCGGGTGCGTGTTGCACCTGCAGCACCAGGTCCATGTTCAGGCTGCCGACAACGGCGATGCGGGGCGTGTTGTTCGTGCTCATGCCGCACCTCCGGGCGCATGGGCCGTGGAGGCGCGCACGCGCAGCTCGGGCTGCAGCATCACCTTGCGTGCGTCCTGGCGCTTGCCGTCGATGCGCTCCAGCAGCATGTCCACGGCCAGCGCGCCGATGCGCTGCTTGGGCTGTGCCACGGTCGTCAGAGGCGGACTGGTGAAGGCGGTGAGTTCGATGTCGTCAAAGCCCACGATGGACAGTGCCTCGGGCACGCGCAGGTCGCGCTCGTGCGCGGCGCACAGCGCGCCCATGGCCATGAGGTCGTTACAGACGAAGACGGCAGTGGGCGGCTCGGGCGCGCGCAGCACGGCGTGCATGGCTTCGTAGCCGCCCTGGCTCGTGAAGTTGCCGTGCCACAGCAGGCCCTCGCCGGTACCGCAGCCCGCGTCGGCCAGCGCGGTGCGCCAGCCGGCAATGCGTTGCTCGCTGGGGGCAATGCCCTCGGGGCCGCCAATGCAGGCAATGCGGCGGTGACCCAGCGACAGCAGGTGGCGCGTGGCCAGCAGGCCGCCCTGCATGTGGGCGGTTTCCACCAGGTCGCAGGGTTGTTGTTCGGCGATGTCGATTTCGCGGTCCACCAGCACGGTGGGGATGGACAGGCCTGCGAGCTGCGTGGCCAGCGTGGCGTCATGCCCGGTAGAGACCACGATCAGCCCGTCGATGCGCCGCTCGGCCAGCACCTGCAGGTAGGTGCCCTGGCGGTGCGCCTCGTCATTGGTGTTGCACAGGATGACGTTGTAGCCCGCGCCAAAGCAGCGGTCTTCCACGCTGTGCACGATCTCGGCAAAGTAGGGGTTGGAGCTGTTGGGGATCAGCATGCCCAGCGTGCGCGTGTTGTTGCTCTTGAGGCTGCGCGCGATGGCGCTGGGCACGTAGCCCAGAGCGCGGATGGCGGCCTCGACGCGCTCGCGGCCCTCGGGGCTCACGCGGCGCGTGCCGTTGACCACGTGCGACACCGTGGTGACGGACACCTCGGCGTGGCGCGCAACGTCCTTGATAGTAGCCATGCAAAAAGAAGAATGAGGTCGTGGTTGGTGGGGCGGCTGGATGCGGGTTCAGTCTCTCAGACCTTGGCGCGGCGCTGGCGCAGCGTGTCCACAATGACGGCCGCCACGATCACAAAACCCGTGATGATGCGCTTGCTGGGCTCGCTCGCGCCCACCTGGGCCAGGCCTGCCTCGAGCACCGCGATGATGAGCACGCCAAACGCGGTGTTGACTACCGAGCCGCGCCCGCCCATCAAGCTGGTGCCGCCAATCACCACGGCGGCAATCACCTGCAGCTCCATGCCGGTGCCCGCGTTGGGGTCGGCGGCTTCGAGCCGGGCCGACTGCATCAGGCCCGCCAGGCCCGCGAGCAGGCCGGTCATGGCAAACACGATCACTCGGATGGGGCGCGGGTCCACACCGGCCAGGCGCATCGCTTCTTCGTTGGTGCCGATGCCCACCACGCAGCGGCCAAACACCGTGCGCGACAGCACCAGCTGCGCCACCACCACCAGCACCACGGCCAGCAAGAAGGCGAACGAGATGCCGCCAAAAAACGGCGCCGACAGCCACGAGATCGCATCGCCCACATACTGCGTGCGCGAGTCGGTCACCACATAGGCGCTGCCGCGCACGGCTTCGAGCATGCCCAGCGACACGATGAACGAGGGCAGCCGCCATGCGACAGAAATCATGCCGGTGATGGTGCCGCACACCAGGCCCGTGGCCAGGGCCAGCGCGGCGGCGGCGGGTACCGTCCAGCCCCACTGCAGGATGGCGGCGGCCGAGGTGGCGGCGGCCAGCGCCATCACCGAGCCCACCGACAGATCGATGCCCGCAATGATGAGCACAAAGGTCATGCCCACAGCCATCACGGCCAGGGCCGGGATTTCATTGGCGATGGTGATGAAGGTCTCGGCGCTCCAGAAGTATTCGGACAGTGACGAGAACAGCCCCACCATGCCCGCCAGCACGGCCATCAGGCCCAGGTAGGTGCCTAGCTGGCTGCGCCAGACCGAGGCGGAGGAAGGCGCCGCAGCGGGCGCGGCAGATGCGGTGGGGGCGTTCATGCGGTGACAGGAGAAGGGGTTGAAGGGGGGGGGCTGGTGTGTGGGCGCCCGCCGGGCTCGGAGAATGCGGCGGCCAGCAGCGATTGCTCGGACCACTCGCCGCGCTCGAACACGGCCACCAGGCGGCCCGCGCTCATCACGCCGATGCGGTCGGCCATGGCCATGAGCTCGCGCAGGTCGGACGACACCATGAGAAGCGCGCGGCCCTCGGCGGCCATCCGGTCCAGCTCGCCATACAGCTCGGCGCGCGCGCCCACGTCCACGCCGCGCGTGGGTTCATCGAGCAGCAGCACGCGGCCTTCGCGGTGCAGCCAGCGGGCGAACACCACCTTTTGCTGGTTGCCGCCCGAGAGTTGCCCTACGGGTTGTTCCGGGCCGTGGCAGCGCACGCGCAGGGTGCGGATGAAGCCCTGCACCAGACGGCTTTCGAGCCCGCGCTGCAGCCAGCCGCCGCGCGACACGGCCGACAGGTCGGACAGTGTGGCATTGATGCGGATGGGCTGCGACAGCAGCAGGCCCTGGGATTTGCGGTCTTCGGTGACCAGGCCGACTCCGGCGGCAATGGCCTGCAGCGGCGACGCAAAGCCCCGCTGCCAGGTGCGGGGCGCCGTGGTGGTAGGTGCTTCTGCTATGTTTTGTGTAGCTGCTAGCGCTTGTCCAGAAAGCGATGGAGCCTGTTTTTGTTCAAAATCCGGGTGCAATGTGACGCTGCCCCGGTCTGCACGGTCGGCGCCAAACAGCAGGCGGACCAGCTCGGTGCGGCCCGATCCGACCAGCCCGGCAATGCCAAAGATCTCGCCCGCGCGTAGCTCCAGGCTCACGTCCTGCACGGCGGTGCCCCGGCCCAGGCCTTCGGCGCTCATCACCGCGGGGCCCACAGGGCGGCGCGGGCGGTGGTCCAGGTCGCTCACCACGCGGCCCACCATGCGCTGCACCAGGTCGTCTTCGCTCATGCCGGCCATGGGGCGCACATCCACCAGGCGGCCGTCGCGCAGCACGGCCACGCGGTCGGCAATGCGGCGCAATTCTTCGAGCCGGTGCGACACGTAGATGATGGCCACGCCGCGTGCAGTGAGGTGCGCAATCTGCTCAAACAGGTAATTGGTCTCGCGCGGCGTGAGCATGGCCGTGGGCTCGTCGAGCACCAGGATGCGCGTGTCGTCCTGCAGGTTGCGCGCAATCTCCACCATCTGCTGCTGGCCGATACCCAACTGTGAGACCGGTGTGCCGGGGTCGATGGTATCGAGCCCGATCTTGGCCAGCTGCGCACGGGCGGCGGCGTGCAGCACATCGCGCTGCAGCCAGCCGAGGCGGTGCGGCAGGCGGCCCATCAACAAATTCTCGGCCACGGTGAGCGTGGGCACCAGGCCCAGCTCCTGCATCACCATGCGCACGCCGTGGCGCTCGGCATCGCGGCGCGACGTGGGGGCGTAGGCCTGCCCCGCCAGCAACATGCCGCCGCGTGTGGGCTGCTCCAGCCCGCAGAGGATCTTGGACAGCGTGCTCTTGCCCGCGCCGTTCTCCCCAGTCAGCGCCAGCACCTCGCCCGCAAACAGCTCCACATTCACGCCATCGAGCACGGTGGCGGTGTAGTCCTTGCCTACTGCCTGGATGGCGAGCAGGGGCGTACGTGGTGAGTCGGGTGACGGGGTGGGCATGGCGGCGTGTGCGGTTTTCAATCTTGGAGCGGAGAACAACGCCAGAAGAGCATTGTTCGCCGCACTCAGGCTTACTTGCTGTCCTTGGTCACCAGCACCACATCGGTCTTCACCGTGGCAGGCAGCTGGTTTTGCGGCGTCTTGGCGGCCAGGGCCTTCTGCGCCAGTTCGATGCCGAACACGGCCTGCTTGGCGGCGTACTGGTCGGCGGTGGCCAGCACGCGGCCGTCGGCCAGCATGGGCTTGATGGCGCCGATGTTGTCGTAGCCCACCACTTGCACCTTGCCGGTCTTGCCTGCAGCCTTCACAGCGGCCACGGCGCCCAGAGCCATGCTGTCGTTGCCCGCCAGCAGGGCCACCAGGTCCGGGTGCTCACGCATCATGCCGGCGGCCACGGTGTTGCCCTTTTCAATCTCCCAGTTGCCGGACTGCACGCCCACCACGGTGATGTTGGCGGCCTTCATGGCGTCCTGGTAGCCCAGGGTGCGCTGCTGCGCATTGAAGGTGGTGGACACGCCTTCGATGATGCCGACCTTGTCACCGGCCTTCAGCGTCTTGGCCAGGTGGTCGCCCACTAGCTTGGCGCCCGCGCGGTTGTCGGGGCCCACAAAGGGCACGGTGATGTTCTTTTCCTTCAGCGCATCGGCATCGAGCTGGTTGTCGATGTTGACCACGAGGATGCCCTTGTCGATGGCCGCCTTGACCACGGGCACCAGCGCCTTGGAGTCGGCCGGGGCCAGCACGATGGCGTTGACCTTCTGCGCCACGGCCTGTTCGATCATCTTGATCTGCGCCGCCGTGTCGGTCTCGTTCTTGATGCCGTTGGCCACCAGCGTGTATTCCTTGGCGTGAGCCTTTTGGTGCGCCTTGGCGCCGTCTTCCATGGTGCGGAAGAACTCGTTGGCCAGCGACTTCATGATGAGCGCGATCTTCGGCTTGTCCTGCGCAAATGCAGGGCTGGCCAGCAGGCTGCCCACAACGGCGAGGGCGGCGGCGGTCTGAACGGAACGGCGGGTGAACTTCATGGGTGTTGTCTCCAGGTTGGAATGTGGATAAAGGCAACGCTGAACAAGCCTCTCGCGCCCGGCGCATCCCTGGCTCAGCACGGTCTGCAGCGTTGCAAATCCTCGCGATAGCTACGGCTATCGCTGTGGTTTGCGCCTTGCAGCCCATCCCGATCCAGGGCCCGCCGCATCGCGGAGGCTTATTCAGCGCCGCCCTCAGGCGACTGACAGCCCGGAGAGAAACCCCCGGCAGACTCCGCAAGAAAGGAGCGCCTGCGGCTGCCCGGTGCCTTGTCGCGATCGGGATGATAACGAAAGCAAACGTTTGCGCAAACGTTTGCTAATCAGTAAAAACCCGGAGATGCCTATATTGGAGGATCTGGAGCACGCAGGCGGTTTGCAGTTTTTGCGCCCAAGAAAAAGGGCGCCGAAGCGCCCTGGGGGAGGTTGCCGGGTGCGGTGTTCGGGCCGCCGCGCCCATGAACAAGGTCAGGCCTTGCGCAACTCCCTGCGCAGGATCTTGCCCACATTGCTCTTGGGCAGCTCGTCGCGGAACTCGATGTACTTGGGGCGCTTGTAGCCGGTGAGGTTCTGGTGGCAGTAGTTGGCCACTTCGTCCTCGGTCAGGGCTGGGTCGCTCTTGATGATGAACACCTTGATGGCCTCGCCCTGTTTCTCATCGGGCACGCCAATCGCCGCGCATTCGACCACGCCGGGGCACAGGCTGATGACCTGCTCCAGCTCGTTGGGGAACACGTTGAAGCCGCTTACCAGGATCATGTCCTTCTTGCGGTCGATGATGCGGGTGTAGCCCTGCGGGTCCATGATGCCGATGTCGCCCGTGCGCATAAAACCATCGGGCGTGAAGGCCTTGGCGTTCTCTTCAGGCTGGTTGTAGTAACCCGTCATCACGTTGGGGCCGCGGATGCAGATCTCGCCCGACTCGCCCTGGGGCAGGCTGTTGCCTTCGTCGTCCTTGATGGCAATGTCGATACCCGGCAGCGGCAGGCCGATATTGCCGCTGAAGGTGGTGCTGATCACCGGGTTGTTGGTGCCGATGGCGCAGGTCTCGCTCATGCCCCAGCCTTCGATCATGGTGCTGCCGGTTACCTTCTGCCACTGCTTGGCCGTGCCCTCGCTGGCCGCCATGCCCCCGGCCTGCGACACGCACAGGTGCGAGAAGTCCAGCGTCTTGAACTGCGGGTTTTGCAGCAGCGCGTTGAACAGCGTGTTCACCGCCGGCAGCATGTGGAAGGGCCGCTTCTTGAGTTCGGCGATGAACTTGGGAATGTCGCGCGGGTTGGGGATCAGCGTGAGGCTGGAGCCCTGGCGGATGGCCAGCAGGCACAGCGTGAGCGCGAAGATGTGGTACAGCGGCAGCGCGGCAATGCTGTTGGCCTTGGAGAGGTCGCCCACCTTGGACAGCGCGGGCGTGAACCACGCCTCGGCCTGCAGCGTGGCGGCCACGATGTTGCGGTGGGTCAGCACCGCGCCTTTCGACAGGCCCGTGGTGCCGCCGGTGTACTGCAGGAAGGCAATCGAATCCAGCGTGGCTTGGCTGGGTGCGAGCGACTTGTGCTCGCCCAGCGACAGCGCCTTCTTGAAGGTGACGACCTTGCGGCCATTCGACAGCGGCAGGTCGTACGCAGGCACCATCTTGGCCAGGTGGCGCACGGCAAAGGTGATCCATTTGCCAAACCAGAAGCCCAGCAGGTCGCCCATGGACGCCATCACCACATGCTTGACGGCGGTGTGGTCCACGACCTCGGCCAGCGTGTGGGCAAAGTTCTCCAGGATCACGATGGCCGTGGCACCGGAGTCCTTGAGTTGGTGCTCCAGCTCGCGGGCGGTGTACAGCGGGTTCACGTTCACGCAGGTGTAGCCCGCGCGCAGCACGGCGGCCATGGTCACGCCAAACTGCGGGATGTTGGGCAGCATGATGGCCACGCGCGCACCAGGCTCCAGCCCCAGGCTTTGCAGGTAGGCGCCCAGCGCGGCCGAGCGGCGTTCCAGTTCGCCATAGGTCATCCACTGGTCCATGCAGACCGAGAACGGGCTCGATGCGTGTTTGCGGAACGACTCTTCCAGCAGGTGGGCCACAGAGCGGTATTGCTCGGGCTTCACGTCATGCGGGACGCCCGGGGGGTAGCTCTTGAGCCAGATCTTTTCCATGCGCGTGTTTCCTTCCCTTGTGCTCGCCAAATGCCATTGATAGGTGGGCACAGATTGTGGAAGGCGGGCGCGTTGCGGGCTATCGGGCTTGTCCTAGTGTGTGGTTAAGCTGGGTCCCGCAGGTGACAGGATCGGCGTCGAAGAGCAAATCCATCAGCGCCCGCTCACGTTGTTCAATGGTGGCCAGGAACTGCTCCACCCCGCCGCGCTGGCGCGCGAGCTGGCCGAAGGTGTCAAAGCCGGCCTCCAGAAACTTCTGCAGTGCGCCCATGCCCGCTGCGTTGGCCGGGCCGCGCATCATGCGCAGCATCATCCGCAGGCCGGGTGTGCGGGTGAGGCGCGCCAGGTCGGTGCCCATGGCCAGCACGCGCTCCAGCTGCTGCTGGCGCGCGTGGCGTTGTCCGACGGCCCGCCAGGCGGCGGCGTAGCGGGCGGCGTTGTTGGCCGCATCGGCACCTTCATGCGCAAGCCAGGCGCGGCCCATGTCCTGGTCCAGTTCCTCGGTCTGTGCGTGCAGCACGGCAAGGGCTACGGCGGTATTCACGACCGGCTGGGGAAACATGGTCTGCAGCGTGCCCGCGATGCGGCCAAACTGCTGGTCTCGGTCGGTGTAGTCGGTGTCGCTGTACAGCTCTTCCAGAAAAAACCGGGCGGCGGGCCCGAACGCGGGTGACGCCATAAGGTCCGCATAGGTGCCGCGAAAGCGCCGCGCCTGAAAGGTCTTGACGCTGCCCACCGCCGCCCCCAACGCCGGGTCGCCCGTGCGGTGCAGGCGCAGGGCGGTCACATCGGCAATGGCATCGCGGATGGTCTGGGCGGCATCCATGGGGCGGGGTCCTTTCAGCGTTCTGCGGGGTGCGGTGTCGGGCTGTAGTCAGACCGCACAATGCGGCTGGTCCATTACAACATTTGCCCATCACCACCATCATGATGATCGCGCGCTGGCAACGAACCCTTCTTCTGAGCATCCTGCTGGCCATGGCCGCCTGGCTGGTGTGGCAATGGCCCCATTCACCCTGGCGCGCCGTGCTGGGGGCCTTGGTACCGCTGTGTCTGTACCTGGTGGTGATGGCGGTGGAGTTTGTGCTGATGCACATCACCAACTGCACCGACGCCGCGCCGCGTGCCCGCCTGTCGCAGGTGGTCGGTGCCTGGTGGGCCGAGGTGTGGGTGGCGCTGCTGGTCTTCTGCTGGCGCCAGCCGTTTCGCCACCAGTCCGTGCCCGACTGGCTGCCTGCGCAGCCGACCGGAAAGCGCGGCGTGGTGCTGGTACACGGCTTCATGTGCAACCGGGGGCTTTGGCTGCCGTGGTTGGCGCCGTTGCAGGCGCGGGGGCATGCCTATGTGGCGGTCAATCTGGAGCCGGTGATGGGCTCGATTGACGAGTATGCGGACATCATTGAAGACGCTGTGCGCAAAGTGACGGCGGCCACGGGGCAGGCACCGGTGTTGTTGTGCCACAGCATGGGGGGCTTGGCGGCGCGGGCGTGGCTGCGGGCGCACCAGGCGGATGGGCGGGTACACCGCGTGTTGACGCTGGGCACGCCGCATGGGGGCACGTGGCTGGGGCGTTTTAGTCGCGCGGTGAATGGGCGGCAGATGAGTTTGGCGGGGGACTGGGTGGTGGCGTTGCAGCGGGAGGAGCCTGCGGGGCGGGCGGCATTGTTTACCTGTTGGTATTCGAACTGCGACAACATCGTGTTTCCGGCGACCACGGCGGCGTTAGCGGGGGCGGAACACCGGTTGGTGGAAGGGGTGGCGCATGTGCAGATGGCGTTTGATCCTGGGGTGATGGCGGCTTGTCTGCAGGAGGTTGGTCGGGGGTGATGTTTTGGTTTTATTGGCTGGATGTGCTGGTGGGATATCCGCTGGTAGCTATTGATTTTGTAGTGTTTTGTTGCGTGCGCTGATTGGGGGGCGCGCCTTTGTTGAGGGCTGAGGCCGGGAGTCGCCCGGCATGCGAGTAACTTTCTTTTGCTTCGCCAAAAGAAAGTCACCAAAGAAAAGGCGCCCCCCAGTCTGCGACCCCTTCGCGGTGCGAAGGGGCAAACCTGCGTCGGGGCGGTTGCGGGGTGCGCCGTGGAACTCACTGCGCTGCGTTGCAGCTTCGTTCAGACATCCACGGCGAGTCAGTTCACGAAGCATGGGCGCTTCGACGCCCATGCTCACCCCGCAACCGCCCCGCCGCAGGCGCAGCCAGCAGGGGTTGGACAGCCAAACAGCCAACATCCATTCGGGCCATTGCTTCGCTCGGCTGCGCCTGCGCAGCGCGTGGCGCTTGCGCCCGCGAGTTGGGGCCGAGCGCAGCGCAGCGAAGCAAAGGCCCGTGTGGATGTTCTGCCCCTTTTGCCCCTCTGGATGCGCCGAGGAGCGCAGGGTTTGGCGGATCAGGGCTCGCGATTGTCTGAGCGAAGTGAAACGGAGCGAGTTCGAGCGAGACCCCGCCAAACCCGAGCACCACAGGTTGCCCCGGAGCGAAGCGCAGGGGACGCAGACAGTGGGGTCGCCCTTTCTTTGGTCCCTTTCTTTCGGCGACGCGAAAGAAAGGGACTCGCATGCCGGGCGACTCCCGGCCTCCGCCCTCAAACCAGGCACAGCGCCCGCTTCATCCGCAAGCTCCAACAACCTCAGCCACGTATTGCCGGATGTAGAGAAAATGCTATTAAAAGAGTAGCTGCTAAGGCATGACTCACTAGCGCTAGCAGCCAATACCACTAGAAATCAAGCCGCCACAGCCTCCCGTTCATCCGCCGCAAACTCCGGCAGCCCCCGTAGCCGCTCATAGATCGGCGCAAAGTCCGCTGCCGTCATCTCAAACAACTGCTCAAAGCTGTCGATCACAAAATACGTCTGCTGGTACGTATCGATCTTGTAGCGCGTGCGCATCGTCCGCTCCAGTTGCAGCGGAATGCGCTGCGGCTCCGGGCTTTGCACCGAATACGCCAACTCGCCCGAAGAACTCAAAATCCCTGCGCCGTACGCCCGCAACTGCCCCGCCTCGCGGATCAGCCCGAACTCGATCGTGTACCAGTACAAGCGGCTCAGCATCTCGCACGACCCCAGCCCCTGTGCTTTCAGCCCGCCCTGGCCGTAGCGCTGCACATAGTCGGCAAACACCGGGTTGAACAGCAGCGGCACATGGCCGAACAGGTCATGAAAAATGTCGGGCTCGACGATGTATTCGAACTCCTCGGGCTTGCGGATCCAGTCCGTCACCGGGAATTTGCGGTTGGCCAGCAGGGTGAAGAAGGGCACCTCGGGGATCAGGCCGGGCACGCCCACCAGTTCCCAGCCTGTGGCTTTGTAGAGGCGCTCGTTCACCTCTTCAAAACGCGGAATGCGGTCGCTCGCGCCCAGTGAGGGCAGGGCGTCGATGAACGCCTGGCTGGCCAGTCCCGGCAGCAGGGCGCGCTGGCGCTCGTACAGGCGGCGGTAGGTGTCGTGGTCCGCGGCGGTGTAGGCCGCGTAGTCTTGCGGGCAGGTGTAGTCCGCGTTGGCACGCGAATAGTCGCCACGCGGTGGGCGGGTGGATTGGCCATAGACGACAGGGGCTTGTCCCATTTTTTCTCCTTTGCCGCCATGGTCGGCGCACCGCGACGGGGGTGCGCACCAGCCCACGCGGCTGCTAATCGATCTTGATCTTTGCGGCCCGGATCAGAAATTCGTACTTGCTGTTTTCCGAGCGCACAAACTGCGCAAACCCGTCGAGCGTCAGCTCTTCGGGCGTGATGCCCATCTTCTTGAACTTCTCCTTGCCGGCAGGTGAATGCATCGCGGCGCTGAACGCGTTGGCATAGCGGCGTGCGTCCGCATCGGGCAGCGAGGCCGGCGCGAACAGGCCGAACCAGGTGGACACGTTGAAGCCCTGCACGCTGTCGTTGATGCTGGGCACTTTCGGTAGCGCCTCGTTGCGGCTGAGGGTGGTCACACCCAGCGCCAGCAGCTTGCCCGACTGGATCTGCGGCAGCGCCGAGGCCAGGTTGTCAAACACCATCAGCACCTGGCCGGATTCCAGCGCGGCGAGCGCGGGCTTGGAGCCCTGGAACGGCGTGTGGCCCATCCGGGTGTTGGTGAGCGACTTGAACATCTCGGCCGAGATGTGGCCGATGCTGCCGTTGCCGCCCGAGCCGTACTTGGCCTGGTCCGGGTTCTTCTTGAGGTACTGCACCAGGTCGGGCGTGGTCTTGATGCCCAGCTTGGCCGCCTGTTCCGCGTTCACCACCAGCACATTGGGCGTGCGCGCCACGAGGACGAGGGGTTTGAAGTCCTTGAGTGCGTTGTAGGGGAAGTTCTTGTACAGCCAGGGGTTCACCGCGTGCGTGGCCACGGCGCCCATCAGCACCTGGTTGCTGGTCTTCCCGGCCTTGGCGACCTGGTCGGCGCCGGTATTGCCACCTGCCCCCGGTTTGTTCTCCACGGTAATGGAGCCCAACTGGGCTGCAGCACCATCGGCCACGATGCGGGCCGAGGTGTCCAGCGGACCACCAGCGGGGTAGGGCACCACGATGGTGAGCGGGGCAGACGGGTTCTGCGCCAGCGCGACAGTGGCCGCGCTGGCCAGAAGGGTGCTGAACAGGGTGCTACGGAGCGACATCGGGATCCTTTTGAGTTCCGGGGAGCGCGCAGTATAGGCACCTGTGCAGGGTTAACCCTGGATGTCCGATGTCTTATGTGTTCAGCACGCCACGGCGGATCTGGTCGCGCTCCAGCGATTCGAACAGCGCCTTGAAGTTGCCTTCGCCAAAGCCGTCGCGGTAGTCGCCTTCGCGCTGGATGAATTCAAAGAACACCGGGCCCAGCATGGGCGTGGAGAAGATCTGCAGCAGCAGGCGGGGCGTGCCGTCGGCCGTGGTGCCGTCCAGCAAGATGCCGCGCGACTGCAGCTCGGGCACCGGCTGGCCGTGGCCGGGCAGGCGGGTGTCCAGCATTTCGTAATAGACCTCGTTGGGCGCGGTGGCCAGCTGCACGCCGGCCATGCCCAGCTTGTCCACCACGTCCAGCAGGTTGTCGCAGATCAGCGCGATGTGCTGAATGCCTTCGCCGTTGAACTGCATCAAGAATTCTTCGATCTGGCCGCCACCCTGCTTGGACTCTTCGTTCAGCGGGATGCGGATCTTGCCGTCGGGCGCGGTCATGGCCTTGGACGTGAGGCCCGTGTATTCGCCCTGAATGTCGAAGTAGCGGATTTCGCGGAAGTTGAACAGCTTCTCGTAGAAGTTGGCCCAGAAACCCATGCGGCCCCGGTACACGTTGTGCGTGAGGTGGTCGATGAGGTTCAGGCCGTGGCCCACGGGGCGGCGTTCCACGCCTTCGATGAATTCAAAGTCGATGTCGTAGATGGACTTGCCGTCTTCAAAGCGATCAATCAAATACAGCGGTGCGCCGCCAATGCCCTTGATGGCGGGCAGGCGCAGCTCCATGGGGCCGGTGGGGATCTCGATGGGCTGGGCGCCCAGTTCCAGCGCGCGGTTGTAAGCCTTGTGCGCATCCTTCACACGGAAGGCCAGGCCACAGGCGGAGGGGCCATGCTCGGCACCAAAGTAGGCGGCCTGGCTGTGGGGCTCGCGGTTCAGGATGAAGTTGATGCCGTTCTGGCGGTACAGCACCACGTCCTTGGACCGGTGCTTGGCTACCAGGGTGAAACCGAGCTTTTCAAACACCGCCTCCAGCACGCCGGGCTGGGGCGAGGTGAATTCGACGAACTCGAAGCCCATCAGGCCCATGGGGTTGTCCCAGGCAGCGAGCTGGGCGGTGGTTTCTTGCGGCAAGGCGGCGTTCATGGGGTGTCTCCGGCATTCGTTGATGAATGTCATGGACTGTAGGCGCGGCCTGCCTCATGTTTCTGGCGAAATCAAGAGGCTTTGGCCTTTGATTTGCAGGAATCTTGTGAATGGTCAAAATTTCGCGCAGTCTGGCGGCGCGCCGGGCAGGGCTGGCCGCCGCAGCGCTGCGCGGTCGGCAGAAGGTCCCTATGAGCCCGAGGTGCCCGCGTTGAGCTGGCGCAGCGCCAGGGCGGCGTCAATGCGTTGTTGCTCTTCGGGCGAGAACAGCTGCTGGCGCAGTTGCTGCAGGCCGGGGCCCTCGCCCTGCTGGGTGCGCGCTTGGATGTACTGGTCGAGGCGCTGGTTCCAGTGCTGTTCGTCACGGTCCAGCTGCGCCATGGCCTGGGCGGCTGCCGGGCCGTACTGCGCGCTGCGGGTGGCGTAGCGGCTGCGCTCGTCGGTGTTGCTGGCGTTAAAGGCGGCCGTCTGCGCTGCGGCCGCCATGTGAGCGGTGGCGGCACTGCGCTCGGCGCGGCGCTCGGTGGAGAGTTCGTTGTCGGCCGCCTGCAGCGCCTGGGCGCGCTGCTCGGGGCTGAGCTGGGTGTTGCGCTCAATCTCCAGGCGCGCCAGGGTGTAGCGGTCCAGGTCGGCCTCGCGGGCAAACAGGGCGTCGTATTCGGCGTCGTCAAAAAACTGCAGGCGCACCTTGTGGCGCGCCTCCAGCGCGTCGCGCAGCGCGCGTGGGTCAGTCAGGTCCTGCGGCGCACGCAAGCTGCCCAGGGCCACACGGTAGTCCACGTAGCGCTCGGCCAGTGCCAGGGCTCGCGTGGCCAGGGCGGCGGGGAAATGCCGGTTGACCAGCGCGGCCAGGCGCTGTTTGAGCGTGGCTGGGTCGCTGGCGTCGCCCGCTTCCATCAGCAGGGCTTCCAGCGTGTCGCGCAGGCCGTGCACCAGCAGGGGGTCGGCTGGGCCGTCGGTGGTGATGGCGCGGCGGCGTGCAAAAAAACTGTGGTCCGCGCCCTGTGCTGGCGAGGGTTGTACCTGGGCACCGGCGGAGGCGGCGGTCGCCCCTGCCGGTGATGGGTGTGTATCCCCCGCGCCGAACCCGGCAGGGCCCCCCAGCCACCACACCACGGCGACCGTGGTGAGGGCCAGGACTGCGGCGGCAACCGCCCAGGTGCGCGAGGGCTGGGCCATGGCTTACAGGCCTTGTTGCTTGAGGCGGTTGGCGTGCTGGCGGTACAGCGTCACCGGGTCGGTGGAGAACCAGTCGCGCAGGCCCAGCAGCTGGTTGACTTCGTCGAGGTGGTTCTGGCGGTAGTCGCCCAGGTGTTTGCCCAAGCGCGACGAGCAGGCCGACACCAGGCCATCGTTGGCTTCGCCAAAGGTCAGGCTCAGCGTGGCCAGTAGGGCGTCGCTGGCATCGAGCACGTTGGTCAGGGGCAGGGTGCCGGTCCAGGAGTAGTAGCGCACACCGTTCACCAGCTCGGCGCCGCTGCCGCAGCCGGAGGTGGGCACGCCTTGCGGAAAGCGGCTGTTGAACTTGGCCGAGCCGGCCGTGGTCAGCGAGTCCAGCGCCGCCGTGGGCATCTGGGGCAGGCCGGTGCCGCCGGAGGTCAGGTTGATCAGGCCCACCAGTGCCTTGGCGGCGGCGCTGGCCACGGCTTCGGACACTGAACCTGCGGGCGCTACGCCGCGCAGGATGTCTGCCACGCGCGAACCCCGGTTCACGCCGCCAATCGACGTGACCGATGCCACCAGCTGTGGCGCCACACCGGCTACATAGCGGGTGGTGGGGCCACCGTGCGAGTGGCCCACGAGATTGATCTTGGACGCCCCGGTCAGCGCGAGGATGGTCTTGACCTGCGCCAGCAATTGCTCGCCACGCACCTCAGTGCTGTTGGCGGCCGACACCTGGGCCACGTAGACCTTGGCGCCGCCCTGGCGCAGCGCGTCGGGGATGCCGTAGAAGTAGTCGATGCCCAGGGCCGAGTCAAAGCCGAACAGGCCGTGCACCAGCACGATGGGGTAGCGCGTCTGGGTGTAGCCCGTCTGCGCCTGCGCGCCCACGCCCAGCAACAGCAACCCCGCTGTGGCCGCCAGCACCAGTCGCCGCAAAAAGCGGCTGAAAAATCCGGTCATGTGTTTGTCTCCGTTGGTATGGTTTCTTATGCTTGCAAAAACGAACGACCGTTCTTTTTTGCGAGATCAATTCTTGTATTCAGCCCCTGGAGTCACTATCGGGACATACCCGCGTGTGCGCCGCAGCATGCAGAAACTGTGCAGTTGTTCGTAAAATCCTGCGCCATGAAAGCCTTTGACGCACTCGACAAGCTGGACCGCTCTATCCTGCGCCGCCTGCAGGACAACGGCCGCGAGACGTACGACGTCATCGGAGAGCAGGTGGGTCTGTCGCCCAGCGCGGTGCTGCGCCGCGTCAAGCGGCTGGAGGACAGCGGCGTGATCCACCGCTACGTGGCCCTGGTGCAGCCCGAGGCGGTGGGGCTGGGACTCACGGCGTACCTGAACGTACGGCTGGAAAAGCACACCGAAAGCCACAAACGCAACCCCATGGACCTGTTCCGCGCCAGCGTGCAGACTTGGCCCGAGGTGGTGGAGTGCGCATCGCTCACCGGCGAAATGGACTACCTGTTGCGCGTGGTGGTGGCCGACATGGCGCACTACAGCCGCTTCATCATGGACACCCTGCTCAAGCACCCCAGCGTGCAGGACTGCAAGACCAGCTTTGTGCTCGACCGCGTGAAGGCGACCACGGCCGTGCCGGTGTAACCCGGCGCGGGCCTTGGCCCGGGGATGCGCCCGGGCACGTCACAGGTGTGACTCGCTGTGGCGTCTATTGATGTGGCGGAGGTTGCTGTAGGGCGGTCCGCGCTTTACGCTCTACCCTGTGCGAAGACGGCTTGGCGCTGAGTGGAGTGCAGCCGCTCCAGCCGTCGCGTCTGCGACCCCTGCAGAGGAGATTTGGGGTACAGATACTCTTAAATTGATAGCTATTGAGGCATGATCGTCTAGCGCCTAGGGCCGATTTTTCGGTATTTTGAGTCGGATCACTATTTTGTTGCGGCGCAGCAATTTGGACTGGAAAAGATGAGGGAAAACCCTTATATTTGGCGACATGTTCGCAACCAAAGACTGGCTCAAGGCATCCTGGTACGCAGGCCGGGACATGCTGCGCCCGGTAACCGGCGGCTCTTCTGCCTCTGACATTCACATCCACCAGCAGGAGACGCCCGTGATGGTTCCTATCCGCTCCCTGGGCCCCTCCTATCGGGAGCGGATCACCCAGCACCTGCTGCAGCTGGAGCCTGCAGACCGCTACCTGCGCTTTGGCTATGCCGCCAACGACGAGCAGATCCGCCGCTACGCCGAGCAGCTCAACTTCGAGCGCGACGAAATTTTTGGCATTTACAACCGCCGCCTTGAGCTCATCGCCATGGCCCACCTGGCGTTCTCGGAAAACCCCGAACACAAGCCCTGTGCCGAGTTTGGCGTGTCCGTGCTCAAGCAGGCGCGGGGCCGTGGCTTTGGTGCGCGCCTGTTCGAGCGCGCCGTGATGCATGCGCGCAATGAGGGCGTGAACATGGTGTTCATCCATGCGCTGTCTGAAAACACCGCCATGCTCAAGATCGCGCGCAACGCCGGTGCCACGGTGCGCCGCGATGGGTCCGAGTCCGAGGCTTACCTGCAGATTCCGCCCGCCAGCCTCGACACGCGCATGACCGAAATGGTCGAGCAACAGTTCGCCGAGGTGGACTACCAGCTCAAGAAGCAGGCCAAGCAGTTCTGGGATTTCCTGGCCAGCGTGCAGGAAGTGCGCAGCGGCGTGCAGCACGCGCGCCACCAGTCGGCCGAGTGAGCGACCCGGGCCGCGCCGGGTCGTGAGATCGGCCGGTGTGGTCCTGTCACGGCAATCCGCTATCCTAGGGGCCTGATTCACTACCGCACGTCCTGCACTCCAGACAGTGTCTGACCCGCACCCCGCGCACCCTGGGCGACTGCCCGAGAGGGAAGACAAGCGCAGCTTCCTGCAGAAAGTGGCCGAGTTCATCCACCCTGGACCGGATTCGACGGAAGAACTCATCGAAACCCTGGCCGAGGCCGAGGACAACGAGGTCATCGGCGCCGAATCGCGCGTGATGCTGGAGCGCGTGATCCGCATGGCCGACATGACGGCGGGCGATGTGATGGTGGCCGCTCCGCGCATGGACCTCGTCAACATCGATGCGCCTTTCGAAGAGCTGCTGCACCTGGTGATCAGCACGGCGCATTCACGGTTTCCGGTGTACCAGGGCGAGCGCGAGAACATCATCGGCATCCTGATGGCCAAGGACCTGCTCAAGCTGCAGCGGGCCCCTGAGCTCAACATCCGCGCACTGCTGCGCCCCGCAGCCTTTGTGCCCGAAAGCAAGGGCTTGAACGACCTGCTGCGCGAGTTCCGGGGCAACCGCAACCACCTGGCCATCGTGATCGACGAGTTTGGCCGCGTGGCCGGGCTCATCACCATCGAAGACGTTCTGGAGCAGATCGTCGGCGAGATCGAGGACGAGTTCGACATCCCCGAAGACGATGGCGACATCTTTGGCCTGGCCGACCGGACCTACCGTGTGAGTGGTGACACCCCCATCGAGCGTGTGGCCGAGGCCTTTGAGGTGGCCATCGTGGGTAGCGACCCCAACGAGCATTTCGACACCATCGGCGGCCTGATTGCCCACGAAATGGGCCATGTGCCCAAGCGCGGTGAGCATCTGCAGCTCAGCGGCCTGCATTTTGTGGTGCTGCACACCAAGGGCGGGGCGGTGCGCTGGTTCAAGGTGTCCAGGGTCGAAGACACGCCCTCCGACGGCTGATGTCGCGGCGCTCTCGGATGGCGGGCGGGCCGCTGCTGCCGCAACTGCTGCTGGCGCTGGCGGCGGGCCTGGCCCAGGCGGCCTCGCTGGCCTGGCCGGGCAGCGGCCAACCCTTGTGGTGGCTGCAGCTGGCTTCGATGGCTGCACTCGCCTGGATGGTGCGGCCTTTCGCTGTGGAGCACCAGCGCGTCGCTGCGCCCTGGCGGCGCGGTGCGTTCGTGGGTGGGTTGTTTGCCACCGCCTGGCTGGCAGGCACTTTCTGGTGGCTGTTCATTTCCATGCATTCCTATGGCGGCCTGCCCGCGCCGTTGGCCGTGGCAGCGGTGCTGGGGCTCGCTGCCTTTCTGGCCAGCTACTACGCGGCGGCTTTGGCCTCTTTTTGCCGATATGCGCCGGTGAATCGTGCCGGAAGTGCTCTTCTTTTCGGAGCGCTGTGGCTGCTGGCCGAACTGGCACGGGGCGTCTGGTGGACGGGGTTCCCGTGGGGTGCAGGCGGCTACGCGCATGTGGATGGGCCGCTCGCCGTGCTGGCCCGCCACATGGGGGTGTATGGCATCAGCGCGGTGGCTGCTGCGTTGGCGATGGGCGTGGTGCAGGTGCGTGCCGCCGACCTGCGCAACGTGCGCTGGTGGGCGCTGGTGCTAGCGGCGGGCGGCCTGCTGGCCTGGGCCACGGTGGACCGGCTGTGCGCGGTCAATCTGTGCCACACCCCGGTACGGCGCGCAGCGCCCGCCCTGAGCCTGGAGCTGCTGCAGGGCAATATCCCCCAGGACGAAAAGTTCCAGTCCGGCAGCGGCGTGCCCGTGGCCCTGCAGTGGTATGCCGACGCCCTGCGCAACGCCCAGGCTGACCTGGTGGTGGCGCCCGAGACCGCCATACCGCTGCTGCCGCAGCAGCTCATTCCGGGGTATCTGGAGGGCATCCAGCAACGCTATGCGCAAGGGGCCCGGGCCGCCATGGTGGGCATTCCGCTGGGGGATGAAGCGCAGGGCTACACCAACTCCGTGCTGGGCATGAGTGCTGCCACACAAGCCGAGCCCTACCGCTACGACAAGCACCACCTCGTGCCGTTTGGAGAGTTCATTCCGCCGTTTTTTAAGTGGTTCACGGCCATGATGAACATCCCGCTGGGCGACTTCAACCGGGGGACCGTGGGCCAGGCGTCGTTTGCCGTGGCGGGGCAGCGCATCGCGCCGAACATCTGCTACGAAGACTTGTTCGGCGAGGAGTTGGGGGCGCGATTCATTGACCCCGCCCAGGCCCCCACGGTGTTTGTCAACTTCAGCAACATCGGCTGGTTTGGCGACACCCTGGCCATCGACCAGCATCTGCACATCAGCCGCATGCGTGCGCTCGAATTCGAGCGCCCGATGGTGCGCGCCACCAACACGGGAGCCACGGTCATCATCGACCACCGGGGCGTGGTCACGCACCAGCTGGCCCGCTACACGCGCGGCGTGCTCAAAGGCGAGGTGCAGGGCCGGGGGCTGGACGCACAAAGTGGCTGGGCCATCACGCCTTACGCGTGGTGGGTGTCCCGCTGGGGGCTGTGGCCGCTGTGGGCGCTGGGGGCTCTGGTGCTGGTGGGGGCCATGGTCGCCAGCAGGGGCCGCAGGCCGCGTGGCAATTGATCCAGGTCAGGCATTGCGCCCGGCGGCGCAGGGGCCTGCGCACCCCCGTGTTTAGAGGCGGCTCCCTATGCCTTGATAATAGAGGCCCGCAACCGGGGGCTGGTGTTGCGTAAAACGATGATTTGAGGCGGGCCATCCGCCGTTCTGGAGCACGACTGAAAATGGCAGATTCCTTTTCCTACGAACAACTGATCGCCTCGGGCGAGGGCCGGCTGTTCGGCGCTGACAGCGGGCGTCTGCCGCTGCCACCCATGCTGATGTTTGACCGCATCACGCACATCGACAGCGATGGTGGCGCGCACGGGCTGGGAAAGATCCGCGCCGAGCTCGATGTCAAACCCGACCTGTGGTTCTTTGCCTGCCACTTCCAGGGCGACCCGGTCATGCCTGGCTGCCTGGGGCTCGACGCCATGTGGCAGCTCATCGGTTTTTACCTGACCTGGCTGCAACTGCCGGGCCGGGGCCGCGCGCTGGGTGCGGGCGAGGTCAAGTTCACCGGCGAGGTCGGCCCTGACGTGAAACTGGTCACCTACGAAATCGATATCAAGCGCGTCATCAAGCGCAAGCTGGTCATGGCCATCGGCGATGCCCGCCTGCTGGCCGATGGCAAGGAAATCTATGTGGCCAACGACCTTCGCGTGGGTCTGTTCAAGCGCGAGGAAGACGGTAAGGACGCAGCATGACCACCAAGAAGCGCGTAGTCATCACCGGCGCGGGCATCGTCTCGTGCATTGGCAACGACCTGGCCTCCGTGGAAGCTTCGCTGCGTGCGGGCACCAGCGGCATCAAGGCCGTGGAGAAGTTCAAGGAACTGGGCCTGCGCAGCCAGGTGGGCGGCGCCCCGGAGATCGATATCGAAGCGCGCATTGACCGCAAGCAGCTGCGCTTCATGGGCGATGCGGCGGCCTATGCGCAGATCGCACTGGAAGACGCTATCCAGCAAGCGGGCCTCACGCCAAGCCAAGTCAGCCACCCGCGTACCGGCCTCATCATGGGGTCGGGTGGCGGCTCGCCCGCCAACCAGATCGAAGCGGCCGACACGCTGCGCGAAAAAGGCATCCGCCGCGTGGGGCCCTATCAGGTCACGCGCTGCATGAGCTCCACGGTTTCTGCGTGCCTGGCCACCAACTTCAAGGTCAAGGGCATCAACTACTCCATCACATCGGCCTGCTCCACGTCCGCCCACTGCATCGGCGCGGCCGCGCAGCAGATCGCCTGGGGCGTGCAGGACGTGATGTTTGCGGGCGGTGGCGAAGAGTTGAGCTGGGGCATGTCGCTGCTGTTTGACGGCATGGGCGCCATGTCCAGCAAGTACAACGAAACGCCCGAGAAGGCCTCACGCGCCTACGACGCGAACCGCGACGGCTTCGTGATCGCTGGCGGCGGCGGTGCCGTGGTGCTGGAGAGCCTGGAGCACGCCCAGGCCCGTGGCGCGACCATCCTGGCCGAAGTGGTGGGCTTTGGCGCCACCAGCGACGGTGAAGACATGGTGGCCCCGTCGGGCGACGGTGCCATTGCCTGCATGCAGCAAGCCATGGAAGGTCTGGACGCCCCCATCGACTACATCAACACTCACGGCACCTCCACCCCCGTGGGCGACATGCAGGAAGTGCGCGCCATGCGTGCCCTGTTTGGCGACAAGGTGCCACCGTTCTCGTCCACCAAGTCGCTCACCGGCCACTCGCTGGGCGCCACGGGCGTGCAGGAGGCCATCTACTGCATGATCATGCTGAACAAGGGCTTCATCGCTGGCTCTGCCAATGTCGAGACACCTGACCCGGCCCTGGGCGACATGCCTCTGGTCACGCAAACGCGCGATGCGCAGCTGAACACGGTGTTGTCCAACAGCTTCGGCTTTGGTGGCACCAACGCCAGCCTGGTGCTGCGCCGCTGGAACCACTGACCGCGGACTCCCCACCGCAACGGCCTGCCTGTCTCTGGACATGCAGGCCGTTTTTCATGGGCTCTATCGGGCCGTCAGCGCCTGACGGGCCTTGGGGTTGGGCTGCAGGGCCTCGTGCAGCAAGGCGGGCAACATGCCCAGCATGCGGGTGGCCTGCAGACCGGGCGGAAAGGCGCGCGCGTGGTAGCTGTACAGCGACATGGGGGCCAGCTCGTGCAGCTCCTGCGCCACCATCTGTGCAGGGTCCAGCCCCTTGGCGGTGAGAAAGTCCACCACCGTCCAGCCCATGCCCCGGCGCACCAGCTCCAGTGCCAGGCGTGATGTCTGCACCTGGATGCCGGGCCCGGCGGGGGAACCGAGGCGGTGTGCGATTTCGTCAATCGCCTGGCGCATGGGGTCGTCGCCCACCAGGCGGATCACGGGCACCTGCGCCAGCCGCGCACCGGGGCTGGCGGCACGGGGAGCACGCGCCCACACGCTGGTCGCGACCGCCAGGTACAAGCGACCACTGACCAGCAGGTCGCTCGCGATTTGTGGGTGGGGGTGCTTGTAGAAACCCAGGCAAAAGTCCACGCTGCGCGTGAGCAGGGCCTGCGTCATCTGGTCCTGATGAATGGTGCGCACCTCCACACCCACCTGCGGATGCTGCTCGGCATGGTGCTGCAGCAGGCGCGGCAGAAATTCGTGCGTGATGGACGGTATGGCGCCCAGCCGCACATCGCCCGAATCACTGGTGGCCAGGTTGCGCGCGGTGCGCTTGAGCGCATCCAGCTGCCGGTAGATGCCGGTGGACTCGGTGGCCAGCACCTGGGCCTCGGGCGTCGGGGTCAGGCCTGCGGGCGAGCGGTTGAACAGCCGGTAGCCCAGCTGCAGCTCGGTGTGCGCCACGGCCTTGCTGATTGCTGAGGGGGTGATGCACAGCAACCGCGCCGCAGCGCTCATGTTGCCGGTTTGCAGCACGGCCTGAAAAACTTCCAGTTGTCTCAAGTTCATGGCGGAGTTGTCTTGTGGCGGTGGCCGGTGGGCACTTCATGGCCTTCGAACGGCAGTTCTGGGGTGTGAGCTGAATTCATAAGGGTGGGTCAATTATTCCGCATGACTGTGTTCTGGTTTCTCATAGGATGCGGCACCGCTTCACCGGCGGTTTTGAATAAAGCGGCGCAACGCGTGCTGCCACCCAAAAAAATCAGGAGACTTCTTCATGCGCATTTCTTCCTCCCCCACCGCCAGCCGCTGGCTCGCGGGTTTGCTGTTGTCTGCTGCCTCCGCCGTTGCCATGGCCCAGGCTGCCAAGCCCAATGTGGTGGTGCTGGCCACGGGCGGCACCATTGCCGGTGCGGGCGCCTCGGCCGCCAACAGCGCAACCTATGCCGCCGCCAAGGTGCCGGTGGACAAGCTGCTGGCAGGCCTGCCTGAGCTGGCCAATGTGGCCAAGGTGTCGGGTGAGCAGGTGTTCCAGATCGCCTCCGAGAGCTTCACCAACGAGCACCTGCTGCGCCTCGGCCAGCGCGTGTCGGCCCTGGCCAAGCAGGCGGACGTGGACGGCATCGTGATCACCCACGGCACGGACACCCTGGAAGAAACCGCGTACTTCCTGAACCTCACCGTGCGCACCAACAAGCCCATCGTGGTGGTCGGCTCCATGCGTCCCGGCACGGCCCTGTCGGCCGACGGCGCGCTGAACCTGTACGACGCCGTGACTGTGGCCGCCAGCAAGGACGCCGCCGGCAAGGGCGTGCTGGTCACGATGAACGACGAGATCCAGAGCGGTCGCGATGTGAGCAAGACCATCAACATCAAGACCGAGGCCTTCAAGAGCCAGTGGGGCCCGCTGGGCATGGTGGTGGAAGGCAAGAACTACTGGTTCCGCGCCCCGGTCAAGCGCCACACGACCAACTCCGAGTTCAACATCGACGACATCAAGGCGCTGCCCGCCGTGGACATCGTGTACGGCTACGGCAACATGAACACCACGGGCATCGAGGCCTACGGCAAGGCCGGCGTCAAGGCGCTGATCCATGCCGGCACCGGCAACGGCTCGGTGGCTGCACAGGCGGTCGATTCGCTCAAGGCCTTGCGTGGCCAGGGCGTGCAGATCATCCGTTCGGCCCGTGTGCCCGATGGTTTTGTGCTGCGCAATGCCGAGCAGCCCGACGACAAGTACGACTGGGTGGTGGCCCATGACCTGCGCCCCCAAAAGGCCCGCATCCTGGCCATGGTCGCTTTGACCAAGACCAACGACAGCAAGGAACTGCAGCGCATTTTCTGGGAGTATTGATCCCTGTTTCCGAGGTTAGAACGCCATGCTTTGACGCGATGCATGCGTTGACGGCCACACCCGTGTGGCCACCGGTACGCACCGGCTTATAGCTCGCGTGACTGGTTGGGAAGGCTGGGGCTCCAAAAGGGCTCCGGCCTTTTTTCATGGGCGCGGGCCGGTGTTGCTGGCGCTGCCGCAGCACGCGCGGCTGCGCGCCGTAAAATCACCGGTTTGCGCGCGCGATGCCCGTCCTTGTTGCCCATGGGGCGGCGGGCGCTGGGTTTGGCTCGCGCACCGCGTTTTCTTCTTTTTCCCCTTACTTGCCAGGCCCTGGCTTGCCAGTGCCTCAGCCACAGACGCCATGTTGACATTCCAGCAAATCATTTTGAAGCTGCAGTCCTACTGGGACGCGCAGGGTTGCGCCCTTTTGCAACCCTATGACATGGAAGTGGGCGCCGGCACCTCGCACACTGCCACCTTCCTGCGCGCCATCGGCCCCGAGCCCTGGAAGGCCGCCTACGTGCAGCCCAGCCGCCGCCCCAAGGACGGCCGCTACGGCGAGAACCCCAACCGCCTGCAGCACTACTACCAGTACCAGGTGGTGCTCAAGCCCGCACCGGCCAACATCCTGGAGCTGTACCTGGGCTCGCTCGAAGCCCTGGGCTTCGACCTGAAAAAGAACGACATCCGCTTTGTCGAAGACGACTGGGAGAACCCCACGCTCGGCGCCTGGGGCCTGGGCTGGGAGGTGTGGCTCAACGGCATGGAAGTCACGCAGTTCACCTACTTCCAGCAGGTCGGCGGCATCGACTGCAAGCCTGCCACGGGCGAGATCACCTACGGCCTGGAGCGCCTGGCCATGTACCTGCAGGGCGTGGACAACGTCTACAACCTCAAGTGGACCGACACACTGAGCTACGGTGACGTGTACAAGCAAAACGAGGTGGAGCAGTCCACCTACAACTTCGAGCACAGTGACGCCGACTTTTTGTTCACTGCCTTCAACGCGCACGAAAAGCAGGCCAAGTACCTGATGGAGCAGCAGCTGGCGTTGCCTGCGTATGAGCAGGTGCTCAAGGCCGCACACAGCTTCAACCTGCTGGATGCGCGCGGCGCGATCAGCGTGACCGAACGCGCTGCCTACATCGGCCGCATCCGCAACCTGGCCCGTGCCGTGGCGCAAAGCTACTACGAGAGCCGCGAGCGCCTGGGCTTCCCCATGGCGCCGCGCGAGTGGGTGGAACAGATGACGAAGAAGGCTGCGTGAGAGAAATGACGATGACAACCCAAAACCTCCTCGTTGAACTGTTTGTCGAAGAGCTGCCGCCCAAGGCGCTGCAGAAGCTGGGCGATGCTTTCGCCACCGTGCTGGGCGATCAGCTCAAGGCCCTGGGCCTGGCGACTGCCTCCTCGGTGGTCACGCCCTTTGCCTCGCCCCGTCGCCTGGCCGCGCATGTGACCGCCGTGGCCGACAAGGCCGCTGACAAGGCCGTGCAGCAAAAGCTGATGCCCGTGACCGTGGGTCTTCAAGCGGATGGCAACGCCACGCCTGCGCTGCTGAAAAAGCTGCAGGCGCTGGGCGCCGATGTGTCCAACCCCGCAGTCGCTGTAGCCGCCTTGAAGCGTGCGCAGGACGGCAAGGCCGAAGCCCTGTTCTACGACAGCGTGGTGCCCGGTGCCACGTTGCAAGCGGGCTTGCAAAAGGCGCTGGACGAAGCCATTGCCAAGCTCCCCATCCCCAAGGTCATGAGCTACCAGCTCGAAACCGACTGCGAGCTGCCCGGCTGGACCAGCGTGAACTTTGTGCGCCCCGCACACGGTCTGGTCGCGCTGCATGGCAGCACCGTGGTGCCCGTGAAGGCGCTGGGCCTGACCGCTGGCAACAGCACCACCGGCCACCGTTTTGAAGCCGCCGTGTCGCCCGTGGTGCTGGCCGATGCCGACAGCTACGCCGCCACGCTGAAGAAGGACGGCGCCGTGATCGCCAGCTTTGCCGAGCGCAAGGCCGAGATCGCGCGCCAGCTGGCTGCGGCTGCTGCGAAGGTGGGCAACGGCGCCCGCCCCATCGAAGACGAAGCCCTGCTGGACGAAGTGACCGCGCTGGTGGAGCGCCCCAACGTGGTCATCTGCCAGTTTGAAGAGCAGTTCCTGGGTGTGCCACAAGAGTGCCTCATCCTCACGATGAAGGCCAACCAGAAGTACTTCCCGCTGCTGGACGCCGCGGGCAAGCTCACCAACAAGTTCCTGGTGGTCAGCAATATCAGCCCCGAAGACACGAGCTTTGTGACCGGCGGCAACGAGCGCGTGGTGCGCCCCCGCCTGGCCGATGCCAAGTTCTTCTTTGACCAGGACCGCAAGAAGACCTTGGCCTCGCGTGTCGAGGGCCTGGGCAAGGTGGTTTATCACAACAAGTTGGGCACGCAGGGTGAGCGCGTGGAGCGCGTGCGCGCCATCGCCAAGGCGATTGCATCCCAGCTGGGCGACGCGCAACTGGTGGCAGACGCTGACCAAGCCGCTTTGCTGGCCAAGACCGACCTCGTGACCGACATGGTGGGCGAATTCCCTGAGCTGCAGGGCATCATGGGCGGCTACTACGCCCTGAACGACGGCCTGGGCGAGACCGTGGCGAACGCGATCGAAGACCACTACAAACCCCGCTTTGCGGGCGATGCACTGCCGCGCAACACCGCTGGTGTGGTGGTGGCGCTGGCCGACAAACTAGAAACCCTGGTCGGCATGTTCGGTATCGGCAACCTGCCCACGGGCGACCGCGATCCGTTCGCGCTGCGCCGCCATGCACTGGGGGTGATCCGCATGCTGATTGAACAGCGCCTGCCTTTGCATTTTTACGAGCTAACGCGGCTGGCTTTTGCTGCCTTCCCATCGGGCTTGGTTCAAGACAAGGCTGTTGAGTTGGACGAATTCTTGGTTGAGCGCCTCAAGGGCTATCTCCGGGATGGCGGCTTCTCCCCAGCGGAGGTGGATGCTGCCATTTACGCGCGCCACTTGGGACAGTGGGCCAGCATTCCGCAGCGCCTCGCAGCCGTGCGTGCCTTCGCGGCCTTGCCGGAAAGCCCCGCCCTAGCAGCAGCCAACAAACGCGTCGGCAATATTCTCAAAAAGGCGGAAGCAGAGGGCCCCGTGGATGCCCATGTGAACCCAGAGCTCCTGCAGGAAAAGGCCGAGCAGGACCTGTACGCCGCGCTGCAGCGCTTTGTGCCCGAGGCCAATGCCCAGTTCGACGCGGGCGACTACACCGCCAGCCTGCAGACCCTGGCCGTGCTGCGCGCGCCCGTGGATGCGTTCTTTGACGACGTGATGGTGAACGCCGAGCAGCTGGACCTGCGCCTGAACCGCCAGGGCCTGCTCAAGACGTTGCACGAAGCCATGAACCGCGTGGCCGATTTGTCCCGTCTGGCGGCCTGACCCCTGGTGCTGGTAGGCTGGTGGTTCTCACAAGGCAAACCCCTCCTATGAAACTCGCCATCCTCGACCGCGACGGCACCCTCAACCCGATGGGGGATGAATACATCACTTCGGCCGACGAGTGGGCGGCGGTGCCGGGCGCGCTCGAAGCCATTGCCCGCCTCAACCATGCCGGCTGGCATGTGGTGGTCGCCACCAACCAGCCGGGATTGGGCCGGGGCCTGTTTGACGTGGTGGCGCTCAACGCCATCCACGCCAAGATGCACCGGCAGGTGGCGGCGGTGGGCGGGCGCATCGACGCGGTGTTTTATTGCCCCCATGCGGCCGACGAGGACTGCAGCTGCCGCAAGCCCGCCCCGGGCCTGCTGGAGCAGATTTGCGACCGCTACGGCATGGAGCGTAACGAGGTCCGCGTGGTCGGCAGCTGCGAGGCCCACCTGCAGGCGGGTGCCGCCCTGGGGGCCCAGTTGCACCTGGTGTGCACCGGCCGGTCTGCCGCGTTGCGGCCGGGCGGGGCGTTGCCTGCGGGGTTGCCGGCGGGTACGCAGTTGCACGCCAGCCTCGGAGATTTTGTGGACCAGTTGCTGCCGGTGGTGCCAAGCGCAGCAGCCGCCGTGGCCGCAGCGCCCTTGCCGCTGTCGTAATAGGGCGCAGCAGCATCTTGATGCTATTTAATTCATAGCTGTTGGCGCATATTTCACTAGCGCTTGCGGCCAAAAAGACATCCCAATGGCTCTTATCCGTTCTGTCATTCACCTTCTCTGGATGGGCATCACCGTGGTGCCTTACGCGCTGGCCATCATGCTGGGCACGCTGCTGGGCGTGCGGGGTGTGCCCCTGTACCGTATCGCCCGGGCCTGGTTGTCGCTGTGCATCAGCGGCGCGCGGGTGGTTCTGGGCATCCGCGCCGAGGTGACCGGCATGGAGAACCTGCCGCAGGGCGCCAATGAAGGCGCGATCCTGCTGGTCAAGCACCAGTCCACGTACGAGACCTTCCTGATGCCGGTGATCATGCCGCACCCCCTGGCCTACGTGTTCAAGAAGGAGCTGCTGCACGTGCCCTTCTTCGGCTGGGCCATCGGGCGGCTGGACATGATCCACATCGACCGCAACCAGCGCACGCAGGCCTTCAACAAGGTGGTGCAGCAGGGCAAGGACCTGCTGGCCAAGGGCATCTGGATCATCATGTTCCCCGAGGGCACGCGCATCGAGCGGGGGCAGAAGGGCAACTACAAGACCGGCGGTACGCGCCTGGCGATTGACACCGGTGCGCCGGTGATTCCGATCGCCGTGACCTCGGCCAAGGTGTGGCCGCGCAAGGCGTTCGTCAAGCGCCCCGGCGTGGTGGATGTGTCGATTGGCAAGCCCATCTCCAGCGTGGGGCGCCAGCCCGACGAACTGATGCGCGAGGTGGAGGCCTGGATCGAGGCCGAGATGCGTCGTCTGGACCCAGAGGCTTACCCAGCCCCTGCGGCCAACACCGCGGCACCCAGCGGGAAGTAAACCGACCGTGATGCAGCGGCTTGTGCAACTGGCGCTGGACCTGTTTGACCCGCCCGGGACCCCCGCAGCAGGCCCCAGTCCTGTGGCTGCAGGTTTCAAGCCCAATCAGCCACAAGCGCTAGTCGATCAATCGCCGGTAGCTCCTAAAACTATAGTGAGCCGGCCTGCGGCGCCTGCGGTGCCGCTGCCCTCGCTGTTGTCGCCTGCCGAATTCCGCCACCCCCAGGCCAGCCGCGAGGTGTTGCTGGGAGATGCCGTCGTGGCCTATGCGCTGCAGCGCGCGCGCCGCCGCAGCATCGGCTTTACCGTGGGGGCCGATGGCCTGTCGGTGCGGGCCCCCAGCTGGGTGACGCTGGGCGCAGTGGATGCCGCGCTGCGCGAGAAGTCCGACTGGATCTTGCGCAAGCTGTCGGAGGCGCGCGAGCGCCAGCAGCGCATGGAAGGCGGTCGTATCGTCTGGGCCCATGGCGCAGAGCTGCCCTATCTGGGAGAGCCGCTGAGGCTGGTGCTGGACCCGAGCCACGGCTTTGCGGGCAAAGGTGGAGCGCTGGTGGCGGCGGTGGAGCCGGGCGGCACAGCCACGACGCCCAGCCTGCACATTGGCCTGCCGCACAGCGCCAGCCCCGCACAGGTCCGCGATGTCGTCCAGGCCTGGTTGATGCGCGACGCGCGCCGCCACTTCACCGAGCGGCTGGACCATTTTGCCCCGCTGCTGGGCGTGCGCTGGGCCAGCCTGCGCCTGTCGAGCGCCAATACCCGCTGGGGCAGCGCCAAGGCCGACGGCTCCATCCGCCTGAACTGGCGCCTGCTGCACTACCGCCCGGCCATCATCGACTACGTCGTGGCGCACGAACTGGCCCACCTGCGCGTGATGGACCACAGTCCCCGTTTCTGGGACACCGTGGCCACCGTGGTGCCGGACTATGCGCAGCTGCGCAGCCATCTCCGTGATGAACCCGCCCCGCTATGGTGAATCCCCCCTGAGTCGCCTTCGGCGCCTTCCCTCAAGGGGGGCGACGCCCTCGCTGCGGGGCGGCCCTTGGCTTGCGTCCCTCGCGCCGGTCGCGCCCAGTCCAAACGTTTTGCCTAGTGCCCAGAAAGGATTGAAACCATGAAAAATACGCTCTCCTCCGTTACTCCCGCCGAAGGCTATGCCGGTGACGTGACGCCCCAACAGGCCTGGCAATGGGTGCAGGCGGGACAGGCCGTGCTGGTGGACGTGCGCAGCGACGCCGAACGCGAGTGGGTGGGCCACGTGCCCGGCGCCGCTGCGGTGGCCTGGAAGCAATGGCCGGGCATGGCGATGAACGCCGACTTTGATGCCCAGATGCGCGCTGCGGTGCCCGAGGGTGGACGGGCCGTGCTGCTGTGCCGCAGCGGTGTGCGCTCCATTGCCGCCGCGCGCCGCGCCACCGAGTTGGGTATCACCGCGTACAACATCCTCGAAGGGTTTGAGGGCGATGCGGATGCGCAAGGCCAACGCGGCAAACGTGGTGGCTGGCGCTTTCATGGCCTGCCGTGGAAGCAGGGCTGATTCGCTATCAAAAAAAGAGCTGCCAGCGCTTTTTCTACTAGCGCTGGCAGCTCAGAGGGCTTGAATCTGCGAGAGACTACTTGGCCAGTGGCGGAATCCGCAGCTTCTGGCCGGGATAGATCTTGTCGGGGTGGCTCAGCATGGGCTTGTTGGCCTCGAAGATCACGGGGTACTTGTTGGCGTCGCCATAGAACTTCTTGGCAATGGCGCTCAGCGTGTCGCCGCGCACCACGTCGTGGTATTGGGCTTCGGGCTCGGGGTTGGTCACCTCCATCAGGTTCTCGACGCTGGTCACGCTGGCCACGTTGCCGCAGCACAGGGTGACTTTTTCCTTGGCGGCCTGGGTGGGCGCGGTGCCTTTGACGGTGACCTTGCCTTGCGTGCCGTCGAATGCCACCTGTACGTTGCTGGCGCCCAGGTTCTGGGACGCGATGTAGGTCTCGATGGCCTTGGATGCCTTGGCGTTGAGCTCATCCTGCGTGGGGGCGGCTGCCGTGGCGGCCTGCGCTTCTTTGCCGCCGAACAGCTTTTCGCCGGCTTCCTTGATGAAACTGAAAAGACCCATGTCGTACCTCCTAATGTTGCAGAAACAGGAAGGACCACTGTAGCGGGTACGGGCGGCTGCGTCGTGTCGGACAGGGGCGCGACACGATTTTTCACAATTTGGGGGCCGGGGAGGGTTGGTGCTGCAGTGGCTGTCGCCCTCGGGCAGGGGTGCATCGCAAAACTCGGGATAATCCGCCGCATGACTTTTCTGGCCATCGACGTCGGTAACACCCGTCTCAAATGGGCGTTGTACGACGCTCCCCGCCCCGGGGCTGCGCTCATTGCGCATGGCGCCGAGTTTCTCGACCACATCGACCGCCTGGCCGAAGGCAGCTGGGCCTCGCTGCCCCATCCGACACGCATGCTGGGCTGTGTGGTGGCGGGAGATGCCGTCAAACGCCGCGTACAGGAACAGATGGAAATCTGGGACGTCACCCCCTCGTGGGTGGTGTCATCGGCGCAAGAGGCGGGGTTGACCAACGGCTACGACCACCCCTCGCGCCTGGGCTCGGACCGGTGGGTGGCCATGATCGGCGCACGCCACCATGTGCTGGCAAGCGGCTCTGCACGGCCGCTGGTGGTGGTGATGGTGGGCACGGCCGTGACGGTGGAGTGCATCGACACCGAGGGCCGCTTCATGGGCGGCCTGATCCTGCCCGGCCACGGCATCATGCTGCGTGCGCTTGAATCCGGCACCGCCGGCCTGCACGTGCCTACGGGCGAAGTGCGCCCGTTCCCTACCAACACCAGCGATGCGCTGACCAGCGGCGGCACCTACGCCATCGCGGGGGCCGTAGAGCGCATGTACCAGCACCTGTTGCAGCACTGCGGCCAGGAGCCTGCCTGCATCATGACCGGCGGCGCCGGCTGGAAGATGGCGCCCAGCATGACGCGGCCGTTTGAGCTGGTGGACAACCTGATTTTTGACGGACTTCTGGAGATTGCCGCGCAGCGGTTTGGGGGCTGAGGGCTTTTGAGCTCCGCATCCATAGCAGCGCGACACGGCAATCTACTGCAAACCTCTGTGCAAAACTGGCGCTGCGCAAGCCAGAGACACCGAGCAAGGGCCGTCCCGCAGTGAGGGTGTCGTCCACCTTCCCGAATGGCGTAGCCAGTCGAGAGAAGGGGGAAGCGGCAAAGCCGCTCAGAGGGATGCCTCTTACTCTTCTTCCAGTTCCGCCCGTGCCATCTCCACATCCAGCCGCTCCATGGCATCCATGGGTTCCGCGGTGGCGGCCTTTTCGTAGAGCGCAGTGGCTTCCTTCATCTTCTTGTCGCCCTCCAGCATGACGAGGGCATTGGCGTACTCAATCATGGCGATGGCCGATCCCGGGTTGAGCTTGAGGGCCTCCTGGAACAGCTTGAGGCCCGTGTCCTTCTTGGCGCCATAGGTCATGCCGCCAATCAGCGAACCCACCTTGTCGATCACCTCCGCATGGAAGGCACCCAGCGCAATGCGCGCATCGGCGTGTTTGGGCGACAGGGTGATGGCCTTTTCCAGCGACTCCTTCACCTTGCCGCCCAGGCCCTGCGCCAGCGCCTTGGCCACGCTGATGCCCTGGCTGTAGCGGCCCAGCGCATACGCATGCCAGTACCAGGCGTTGGCGTTGTTCGGTTCTGCGGCTGCCTGGGCCTCGGCCCTTTCGGCCACCTGCATGAACAGGTCCAGCCGCGTCTTTTCCTTGGGCTCCAGGTAGTTGGCGTAGATGGAGGTGGCCTTGTTGGCTGCGGTAATGCCCGCTCCACCGGCCGCCAGGCCTGCAGCCGCCGCTTTTTCAAAGTCGCCGTTGTGGAACAGCGCCCACGCTTCCAGCGCGGCTGCGTCCTTGGGGCAGGGTTCGGCATCACCGCCATGCAGTCGTGCCCAGTGCTTCTTGACGCTCGCAGCGTCGAACTGGTAGTCGCCGGCGTGGGGGAAGGGGGTCCATTTGGCCATGGTGTGTGTCTCCGGAAGTTCTTGTGGTTGGGTGTCTGTGGTGGGCCGTCTCTGTATCAGCCAGGCACTGCGGCGTAGGCGCCGACCAGCTCCAGCAGGTGGGCCCGCTGGCCGCTTTCGAGGTAGGGCATGAGCAGGTTCAGCACATGGTGGGCTCCGCGCAGCAGCGCGGCCTGGGCACTTTCAGGCTCCAGCGCGCGGCGCGGGTCGCGCACGTATTCAAAACTGAGCCAGTAGGTGAGCACCACGACCATGCTGGTGGCGGTGGCCTCCAACTCGCGCGAGTCGATGTGCAGCGCGTCTGCGCGTCCCATGCCATCGAGCATGGCGCGCACGGCGCGGGTCTTGTTTTTGAGGATGGCCTGGAAGTGCGTCTCCAGGCGCCGGTTCTTGGACAGCAGGTCGTTGAGATCGCGGTACAGAAAGCGGTACTGCCAGATCAGCTCGAACAGCGAGTGCATGAAGAACCAGGCGTCCTCCACATTGCGCACACCATCTGCTGCGGCCAGCAGCTCGGTGAGCGAGCCTTCGTAGCGATCAAACAGCGCGTTGATCAGCTCGTCCTTGGCGGGGTAGTGGTAGTAGAGATTGCCAGGGCTGATGCGCAACTCGGCCGAGATCAGGGTGGTGGAGACGTTGGGTTCACCGAACCGGTTGAACAGGTCCAGCGTCACTTCCAGAATGCGTTCTGCGGTGCGGCGTGGCGCTTTCTTCACCATGTGTGTGGGCCCCTTCGCGTCGTTGTGTGTCGTTGTTGCGTTGTCTCTGATGGCTACTCTAACCCACGCAGTCATGCTGCAGTGCGACATGAGAAGAGGGCGCGCGTGTCGCTCCCAGATCGCTTTTAGCGCACTTCACGGGTTTCACCAAAAAAAGAAAAGCGGTCCAGGCGCCGTGGCGCGCGGACCGCTTGGTGCGGGCTGGGTGCTTGCCGCTGGCAAGCCGTGATCAGCTGGCCGACGGCGTGCTGGGCGCTGCGTCGGCAGCGGCACGTGTTGCGGTCTTCTTGGCCACAGCCTTCTTTGCGGGGGCCTTGGCTGCAGGCTTTGCCGCTGCCTTGGCAGGCGCGGCCTTCTTTGCAGCCGCCTTCTTGGCAGGGGCCTTGGCAACAGGCTTGGCGGCTGCCTTGGCAGCAGCTTTGGCGGGAGCAGCCTTGCTGCCCTTGGCCAGGGCGTCCACACGGGCGCTCAGGGCTTCCAGGTCGCGGGCCGAGGGCACGCCCAGCTTGGCCAGGGCCTTGGCCACGCGGTCTTCAAAGATGTTTTCGAGCTTGTCCCACTGGCCCTGGGCCTTGGAGCCGATGTCGCTGGCCATGGTGGTCACGCGGCTGGTGGCTTCGGTGATCTTTTCTTCGGCCACGGCCTGGGTCTTGCGCTGGATGGTCAGGCCTTCCTTGACCAGGGCTTCAAACACCTTGCCACCTTCTTCCTGCGCCTTGGAGAAGGCACCCAAACCGGCCAGCCAGATCTGCTGGGCGGAGTCCTTGACGGTGCTGGACAGTTGGGCGTTGCTCTTCTTCTTGTCAGCGCTGAGTTTCTGCAGTTTCTTGACCATAAGGCCTCCATGGTGCGGTTGGTTGGGGTTGCCGGGGCGATTTTGCCTTCGACGCATGGCCGCACTGTACGCCGCACGGTGCGCAAGGTGTAGGCGCGCGCTCCTAAAAATGTAGAGCGTGCCATCTAGCCCGCCTGCCGGCTGGGCACCTAGCATCGGCGCGGGTTTCTGCTGAATCGGGGTGTGCAGGCCTTGGGCAAGAATGAAGCTATCTCAGAGGAGTTATCCATGCAGTATTTCGTGACGGGGGCAACAGGGTTCATTGGCAAGCGGCTGGTCAAGAAGCTGCTGGAGCGCAAGGGGGCGGTGGTGCATTTCCTGATCCGCAAGGAAAGTGCGGACAAGGTGGCCGACCTGCGCAGCTTTTGGGGCGTAGGCCCTGCACGCGCCGTCCCCGTGTTTGGCGACCTCACCGCCAAGAAGCTGGGCGTCTCGGCAGAAGACGTGAAGAAGCTCAAGGGTCAGATCGACCACTTCTACCACCTGGCAGCGGTGTATGACCTCTCTGCTGACGAAGAAACCCAGGTGGCCGTGAACATCGAGGGCACGCGCAACACGGTGGACCTGGCCAAGGCGATGGATGCCGGGCACTTCCACCATGTCTCCTCCATCGCCGCCGCAGGTCTGTATGAAGGCGTGTTCCGCGAAGACATGTTCGAGGAAGCCGAGGGCCTGGACCACCCGTACTTCCAGACCAAACACGAGAGCGAAAAGATCGTGCGCCAGGACTGCAAGGTGCCCTGGACGGTGTACCGCCCGGCCATGGTGGTGGGCGACAGCCAGACCGGCGAGATGGACAAGATCGATGGGCCCTACTACTTCTTCAAGCTCATCCAGCGCCTGCGCCAGCTGCTGCCGCCCTGGATGCCCACCGTGGGCCTGGAAGGCGGGCGCGTGAACATCGTGCCGGTGGACTTTGTGGTGAACGCACTGAACGTCATCAGCCACCAAAAAGACATCACCAAGAAGTGTTATCACCTGGTGGACCCAGTGGGTTACCGCGTGGGGGATGTGCTCGACATCTTCAGCCGCGCCGCCCATGCGCCGCGCATGAACCTGTTCGTCAACGCAGCGCTGCTGGGCTTCATTCCGAAGAGTGTGAAGAAGAGTCTGATGGCGCTGGCGCCCGTGCGCCGCGTGCGCAATGCCGTCATGAAAGACCTGGGCTTGCCGGAGGACATGCTGACCTTCGTGAACTACCCCACCCGCTTCGACTGCCGCGAGACCATGGCAGCTCTCAAGGGTTCGGGGGTGACCTGCCCCAACCTCAAGGACTACGCCTGGCGCCTGTGGGACTACTGGGAGCGCAATCTGGATCCTGAGCTTTTCATCGACCGCACCCTCAAAGGCACGGTAGCGGGCAAGGTGGTGCTGATCACCGGTGGATCGTCTGGCATCGGGCTGGCGGCGGCGCACAAGTTTGCCGAGGCGGGTGCCACCACCATCATTTGCGGGCGCGACCAGGACAAGCTGGACGAGGCCTGTGCCGAGGCAAAGGCGAAAGGCTACAGCTTCATTGCGTACTCGGCCGACATCGCCGACATGACCGACTGCGATCGCTTTGTGCAGCTGCTCATCGACAAGCATGGCGGTGTGGATTTCCTGATCAATAACGCGGGCCGCTCCATCCGCCGCGCCATCGAGTCGAGCTACGACCGCTTCCACGATTACGAGCGCACCATGCAGCTGAACTACTTCGGCTGCCTGCGGGTGACCATGGGCTTCTTGCCTGGCATGGTCGAAAAGCGCAAGGGCCATGTGGTCAACATCAGCTCCATTGGCGTGCTCACCAACGCACCCCGCTTTTCGGCCTATGTGGCCAGCAAGGCAGCACTGGATGCCTGGACGCGTTGTGCCTCCAGCGAGTTCGCGGACCAGGGCATCACCTTCACCACCATCAACATGCCCCTGGTGCGCACGCCCATGATCGCGCCCACCAAGATCTACAACAACGTACCTACGCTGAGTCCTGAAGAGGCGGCGGACATGATCGCCCAGGCCTGCATCTTCAAGCCGGTGCGCATCGCCACGCGCCTGGGCATCACCGGCCAACTGCTGCACGCCCTGGTGCCGCGCGTGGCGCAGATCACCATGAACACGAGCTTCCGCATGTTCCCGGATTCCACCGCCGCCAAGGGCGCCAAGGATGCCAAACCGCAGTTGTCCGCCGAGGCGGTAGCGCTGCAGCAAATGATGCGTGGCATCCACTTCTGATGACCCGCCGGCCCAGACAGAAATACCCGCGTTGAACTCTGTTACCCGGGGGCCGGGCGGGGTGGGATAATCATGAGTTCTGCCGAGCTGGCATTTCACACGGCCCTCCCTATGATTCTGGTTACTGGCGGCGCGGGTTTCATCGGCGCCAACTTCGTTCTTGACTGGCTTGCTGCCTCCAGCGAGCCCGTCGTCAACCTCGACAAGCTCACCTACGCGGGCAACCTGCACAACCTGGACGGCATCCAGGGCGACCCCCGCCACATCTTCGTGCAGGGTGACATCGGCGACACGGGCCTGCTGGAGCGCTTGCTGGCAGAGCACCGGCCCCGCGCGGTGGTGAACTTCGCGGCCGAGTCGCATGTGGACCGCTCCATCCACGGCCCCGAGGATTTCATCCAGACCAACATCGTCGGTTCGTTCCGACTGCTCGAAGCCGTGCGTGCCTACTGGAGCGCGATGCCTGAGGGCGAGCGCGCGGCCTTCCGTTTCCTGCACGTGTCCACCGACGAGGTGTACGGGTCGCTGGCGCCCACCGACCCGGCCTTCGCGGAGACGCGCGGCTTCGAGCCCAACAGCCCCTACAGCGCCAGCAAGGCGGCCAGCGACCACCTGGTGCGCGCCTGGCACCACACCTATGGCCTGCCGGTGCTCACCACCAACTGCAGCAACAACTACGGGCCCTACCACTTCCCCGAGAAGCTGATCCCGCTGATGATCGTCAACGCGCTGGCCGGCAAGAACCTGCCGGTTTACGGGGACGGCATGCAGGTACGCGACTGGCTTTACGTGAAGGACCACTGCAGCGCCATCCGCCGCGTGCTGGAAGCCGGTGCCCCTGGCGAGACCTACAACGTGGGCGGCTGGAACGAGAAGCCCAACATCGAGATCGTGAACATGGTGTGCGGCCTGCTCGACGAGCTGCGCCCCCGCGCTGACGGCCAGAGCTACCGCACCCAGATCACCTACGTGAAGGACCGTCCTGGTCATGACCGCCGCTATGCCATCGATGCGCGCAAGATCGAGCGGGATCTGGGCTGGAAGCCCGCCGAGACCTTCGATACCGGCATCCGCAAGACTGTGCAGTGGTATCTGGACCATGCTGACTGGGTGGCCAGCGTGCAGACGGGGGCTTACCGCGCCTGGGTGCAGACCCAGTATGCGCAGGAGGCCGCCACTGCAGTCGTCACGGACGTTGCTGCATGAACATTTTGCTTTTTGGCAAGGGCGGTCAGGTCGGCTGGGAGCTGCAGCGCAGCCTGTCGGTGCTGGGCACGATCACGGCGCTGGACCACGACAGCACGGAACACTGTGGCGACTTTGCCAACACTGCGGGTGTGGCTGAGACGGTGCGCACCCTGCGCCCCGACGTCATTGTCAACGCCGCAGCCCACACTGCCGTGGACAAGGCCGAGAGCGAGGCCGATTTCGCTCGCACGCTGAATGCCACCACTCCCGGCGCCATCGCGCTGGAGGCGGCGAAGCTCGGCGCATGGCTGGTGCACTACAGCACCGACTACGTCTTTGACGGCAGCGGCAGCCGCCCCTGGGTCGAGACCGACATGCCTGCTCCCTTGAGCGTGTACGGTCGTACCAAGCTCGAGGGCGAGCAGCTCATCGCGCAGGCGTGCCCCAAGCACCTCATTCTGCGCACCAGCTGGGTCTATGCGGCGCGCGGCGGCAACTTCGCAAAGACCATGCTGCGCCTGGCGCAGGAGCGCGATCGCCTGACCGTGATCGACGACCAGTGGGGGGCGCCCACGGGGGGCGACCTGCTGGCCGACGTGACGGCGCATGCGCTGCGTCACCTGCAGCAGCGCCCGCAGGACGCAGGCCTGTACCACTGTGTCGCAGCCGGTGAAACAAACTGGAACGAGTACGCAAAATTCGTGATTGCGAAGGCGCAGCAAGCGCAGCCTGCTATCAAAATAAAAGCAAATGAAATTGCGCCCGTCCCGACGAGCGCATTCCCCACTCCTGCCGTGCGCCCGCACAACTCGCGCCTTCATACCGGCAAGCTGCAAGCCACCTTCGGCCTGCAGATGCCCCACTGGCAAGCGGGCGTGGCGCGCATGCTGGCTGAAATTCTCTGATCGGCACCCTCACATGACGCAACGCAAAGGCATCATCCTTGCCGGAGGCTCCGGTACCCGGCTGCATCCGGCCACCTTGGCCATCAGCAAGCAACTGCTGCCGGTGTACGACAAGCCCATGATCTACTACCCGCTGAGCACCCTGATGCTCGCGGGCATCCGCGACATCCTGGTCATCAGCACGCCGCAGGACACGCCGCGGTTTGAGCAGCTGCTGGGCGACGGCAGCCAATGGGGCCTGAACCTGCAATATGCCGTGCAGCCCAGTCCGGATGGCTTGGCGCAGGCATTCATCATCGGAGAGGCTTTCCTGGCCGGTGCGCCCAGTGCGCTGGTGCTGGGCGACAACATCTTCTACGGCCACGACTTTCACGAACTGCTGGGCAACGCGCAGCAGCGCACGGATGGCGCCAGCGTGTTCGCCTATCACGTGCATGACCCGGAGCGCTACGGTGTGGCCGAGTTCGATGCGAGCGGCAAGGTGCTGTCGCTGGAGGAAAAGCCCGCACATCCCAAGAGCAGCTATGCCGTCACCGGCTTGTACTTCTACGACAGCCAGGTGGCGCAGATGGCCAGGAGCCTCAAACCGTCTCCGCGCGGCGAGCTGGAAATCACTGACCTGAACCGGCTGTACCTGGAGCAGGGGCAGCTGAATGTAGAGATCATGGGCCGCGGCTACGCGTGGCTGGACACGGGTACCCACGAAAGCCTGCTGGAGGCCAGCCAGTTCATCGCCACGCTGGAGCACCGTCAGGGCCTCAAGATCGCATGCCCGGAAGAAATTGCCTGGCGGTCACAGTGGATCGACAGTGCGCAGCTGGAGCGCCTGGCCAAACCTCTGGCCAAGAATGGCTACGGCCAGTACCTTCAGCGCCTGCTGAACGACAAGGTTTATTGATCTGCCATGCAAGCTATACGGCAATCCATCCCAGACGTGGTACTGATCGAACCCAAGGTGTTCGGTGACAGCCGCGGATTTTTCTACGAGAGTTTCAACGAGAAGGCCTTTCGCGAGGCCACCGGCGTGCAGGACGCGTTCGTGCAGGACAACCACAGCCGCAGCAGCCAGGGCGTGCTGCGCGGCCTGCACTACCAGCTGCCGCCCCGCGCTCAGGGCAAGCTGGTGCGTGTGGTACGCGGGGCTGTATTTGATGTGGCGGTTGATATCCGCAAAGACTCACAGACCTTTGGTCAATGGGTGGGGGCGCTGCTGACGGAGGACAACCATCGTCAACTCTGGGTTCCCCCAGGCCTGGCACACGGTTTTTTAGTGCTCTCCGAGTCTGCCGATTTCCTGTACAAAACCACGGACTACTACAGCCCCGAACACGAGCGCTGTATCCGTTGGGATGATCCCAGGCTTGCGATTGCATGGCCCACGCTGGACGTGCAGATTCAGCTGTCGGCCAAGGACCAGTCCGGCCGTCTGCTCGCCGAGGCCGACCTTTGACATTGTTGTTGGAGGCAGGTAGCTCGGAGGGGCGTCCAGCCCCGCTGCGCATTGCCGTTCTAGGGGCAAAAGGGATACCGGCGAGCTACGGGGGGTTTGAGACGTTTGCCGAACAGCTGTCCGTTCGCCTCGCAGAGCGGGGACACTCGGTTACGGTGTATGCCGAGTCCGATCAGGATGCTGTGGCGGATAGCCAGTTCCAAGGCGTTCGGGTGCGTTATCGGCGTCGCCCGCAATGGGGGCCCGCCTCCGTGTTAGCCTACGACTGTGCATGCCTTTGGGATGCCCGCCACGGATACGATCTGGTTTACATGTTGGGCTACGGTGCCGCTTGGGCTTGTTGGTGGCCCCGGGTCAGCGGGACCCCTGTGTGGATCAATATGGATGGCCTGGAATGGGCCCGCAGTAAGTGGGGCTGGGCGGCGCGCGCGTATCTGCGCTGCATGGAATGGGTGGCGACATTGACTGCTACACGCCTGATTGCCGATGCCAACGCTATTGCGCAGAGGCTGCAGAACGTTTATCCCAAGGGTGCGCCTTCCAGTTTTATTGCCTATGGCGCTGAGCCCGTGCGCGAGGGCTCGCTGGATTCTTCAGCGCTCTCGGCTTGGGGGCTGGTGCCGTTTCAGTATATGGTCGTAGTGGCGCGTCCCGAGCCGGAGAACCACCTCCTGGAGATCATTGAGGGCTATATCTTGCATGGCGGCGAGTGGCCCCTCGTGATCGTGGGAGACGTCTCCGGTGCCACCCCTTATCAGCAGCGCTTGCTTCAGTACACCAGTGAATGCGTGCGGTTCGTCGGCGGCATTTACGATCCCCGGCAACTGGCGTGCGTGCGCGCGCATGCGGCCTGCTATATCCATGGCCATTCGGTCGGCGGTACCAACCCCTCTTTGCTAGAGGCCATGGCCTGCGGCAACTGGGTGGTGGCCCACGACAATCCGTTCAACCGAGAAGTGGCACGCGATGCTGCAGACTACTTCGGATCGCCGGAGGAGCTGGCGCGCCGTTTGGATCAATTGGTCGGCCAGTGGCAACTGGCTTACCCTGAGCGCAGTCGACGTGCCCGGGACATCGTGGATACCTATTACACATGGGAGGGCATCACCGACGCCTATGAAACCTTGATGTATGCGCAGTGCCAGTCCTCCGCTGCGTTGCCCCATCCGGCGGAGGGCCTGTGACGGCTGTGTGGGGAGCGCGCGATCCTGTACGACCTAGCGAGGGGCTGCAGCCCCTAGCGGGGCAGCCCTTGGTCGATATCCTTATGGCCACATACAACGGCGCAAAGTATTTGGCTGACCAGTTAGATTCTCTGTTGGCGCAGACGCATCAGAACTTTCGTCTGCTGGTTAGCGACGATGGTTCTACAGACGGCACCCTGGCCCTGCTAGAGACGTATCGTTCCCGTCTCGGGGATCGTTTGGTCGTGGTGCCCCATCCTGGGATGGGACAAGGGGTTGTCAAGAACTTTGAAAATTTGATGCGAGCCAGCCTTCAAGGCTGCCATGCGCACTGGATCGCTTTCTCCGACCAGGACGACGTCTGGCTGCCAGAAAAAGTTGAGCGCTGTCTGCATGTATTGATGCAGTTGGAGCAAGCCACGGGCGTCCATCAACCTTGCTTGGTGCATTCCGATCTGACCGTTGTGGACGATGAGCTGAACGTCATCGCACCTTCTTTTTCGCAGCACCAGCGCATGGATCCTGCGGCATGTTCTCCTACCGCGCTACTCAGTATCAATCAGGTCACGGGTTGTACGATGATGATCAACCGCGCGCTGTTGGAGATGTCCCTGCCTCTGCCTGATCAGACCATCATGCATGACTGGTGGTGCGCTCTGTTGAGCAGCAGCGGGCGCCGCACCTTCCTTGCCGAACAGCTGATCCTCTACCGGCAGCATGGATTCAACCAGCTCGGTGCCAAGGATCGAAGGCTGAAGATGCGTCTTTTACGCCTTGTCACGAATGGGCGCGGAGTGCTGCGGCGCGTGCTCAACCTCGGCCGTGCAACAAAAGCCCAAGCCGAGGCCCTGCAATCGCGTCTGGATGGCCGAGGCTATCCCGGGGGCTACGTGTCAGAATACCTTGCTTGGCGCGGCGCGCCCCTCCGGAGCAGGCTCCTGGGGTACCGCAGTTATTACATCGGGCCTGAGCTGGATCGGTTGAGCCGTTGTCTGCTGTGGTGCAGATGATGGTTGTGCCGGGTGGCGCGAAGCGCAGCCAAGCACTGTTGGGTGGGAAATTGTTCAAAGGCGTTGGTCATGAAGTTCTCGGCGGAAGTAGGTGAAGTGGAAAGCGGTGACGTCGCTGCGCCCCGGCTGGGAGAAATGTTGCTCGCAGAGCAGAAGTTGTCGCGCAATGACTTGGAGCGGGCGCTGGAAGTCCAGCGCTCCATGGGAGGGCGCCTGGGGCGGCTGCTCATCAGCCTGGGTCTAGTATCTGAAGTGGATGTCTATGCCGCTTTGGCAAGGCAAGCGGGTTTGCCTCTTGTACGTCAGGACGCCTTTCCCAAGGAGAAGCCCGCCACCTCGCGGATGAACACCAGCTTTTTGCTCGTCAACAACCTATTGCCTCTGGGCGAAGCGGGCGATGCGGATTCGGTGCCAGATTTCGCTTCGGTGGACCCTCAGAGCGGTGCTTTGCGCGACGCGCTGCGGCTTGTATTTGGCGAGGTACCCAGGATTTCTTTCGGCTTGGAGTCGGAGATCGCTTCCCAGCTCAATGCCTGGTATGTGGAGGATCCCGAAGCTCAGGGTGACGGCGTAGCCGACCAGTTCGAGGCGTCTGAATTCATCGAACACCTGCGGGACATGGCGTCCGAGGCGCCCATTATCCAACGCGTGAGCCAGATCCTTTCCCAGGCCGTGGCAGCGCAGGCTTCGGACATCCACATTGAGACGTACGAGGAAAAGTCGGTCGTTCGCATCCGCGTGGATGGCGAGCTCTACCCGATCGATGAGATCGACAACAAGGACGCACCTGCTGTCGTTTCTCGCATCAAGATCCTGTCTCAGCTTGATATTGCTGAGCGCCGCATGCCGCAGGACGGGCGCACCAAGCTGCGGGTGCATGGCAAAGAAATGGACTCCCGCGTCTCCACCATTCCCACCATGTTCGGCGAATCGGTGGTGATGCGCTTGCTGGAGAAGAATTTTGACCTGCTCTCGCTGGAAAGTCTGCACTTCACTCCGGCGACTCTGGAGGCCATGCGACAGCTTTTGAGCGTGCCGCACGGGATATTCTTAGTGACGGGTCCCACGGGTTCGGGCAAGTCCACTACGCTGTATGCGTCTATGCAGGAGTTGGAAGGCGAGAACCTCAAGATCCTCACAGTGGAGGACCCTGTCGAATACCGGCTGCAATGGCTCAATCAGGTCCAGGTACAGCCGCAGATTGGACTTACCTTTGCCAAGGTGCTTCGTTCCTTTCTGCGTCAGGACCCTGATGTCATCATGATCGGGGAAATGCGTGACGGTGAAACGGCAGAGATCGCTGTCCAGGCCGCGCTGACGGGACACTTGGTGATGTCCACGCTCCACACCAACAGTGCGCTGGGGGCCATCGTGCGGTTGATCAACATGGGTGTCGAGCCATATCTGATTACTGCCTCGGTAATCGGCGTACTCGCCCAACGGCTGGTGCGAAAGCTGTGCGAAGAGTGCAAGCAGGCGCTACCTGCCGAGCAGGCGGATGCGGCAGCGGCTTCGCTTGGGGTGATCCTCGATAAAGGCCAAACCCTATACAGGGCGGTAGGTTGTCCTGCATGCCGGGGCACAGGGTATCGTGGCCGCCTCGCGGTCCACGAACTGCTGCTGATGACGGAAGATGTCAAAAAAGGCGTACTGGAGCGAGGCTCTTCTCTGGGGGGCGGCGATGGCTCTTATGCTGGCGGGAACTTGTTGCAGGATGGGGCTACCAAGGTATTCCAGGGACTGACGACGGCTGAAGAAGTCTTACGCGTTGCACGTCAAAATGATTGAATTTCAATATGACGGTATTGCGTCGGACGGTAAGCCCTGTCGGGGTGTGATGCGCGCGCAGAATGTCGAAGCCGCCCGATTGAGGCTGATTGGCCAGGGGGTGACGCCAGTGCGCATTACCGATAGTTTGGCTGCGGCTGTGCAGGCTGATCCGCAGGCCCGGGGCAGCAAGCTGCGGCGCAGCGAGATCCTGCTGTTCAGCCGCGAGATGGCTCATCTCAAGCAGGCGAACATGCCCTTGGACAGGGCGCTGGTCATGCTCAAGGAAACTGCCAATACAGATCGGCTGAGAGCCTTTGTCGGGAAGGTGGAGGAGGGCGTAAGGGGGGGGAAGTCGCTCTACCAGTCGTTACTGCCATTTGAGCGTGATCTGGGACGGCAGTATCTGGTCCTGATCCGTGCGGGCGAAACCTCTGGCTCATTGCATGTGGTTCTCAAGGAGCTCACCGTGCAACTGGAGGCAGAAGACAAGCTGCGCAACTATGTCATCTCGTCCATGACCTATCCCGTCATTTTGCTGATAGTCGCCGTGCTTTCGGTGGTTCTGCTGTTGGCGTTCGTGGTTCCTCAGTTTCGTGAAATCTTCGATTCCATGGGTGACAAGCTGCCACCTTCCACCAGACTTGTCGTTGATCTCAGCGACATGATTCGCCTGCATTGGATGGCAATTCTCCTGGTCTTAGCCGTCATTTTGTTTCTGGGCTCGCGCTGGAGTGCCACCCCATCGGGGAGGTTGCGCTTGGACAGCATTCTGCTGGATCTGCCTTTATTCGGCAAAGTACTGCGCAACCTTCAGTTCGCCATTTACTTTCGTACATTCGGCATTTTGTTGCAGAGAGGCGTTCCGATGGTAGACGCCTTGCGCATTGCCGTGGATACCTTGACCAATACGGCCTTGCGCAAGGATATCGAGCCCCTGGTCGGGATTGTGAAGGCGGGCAAGCGACTCTCGTCCGGATTTGTTTCCCCGTATCTGGGCAGATCAAGCACTCCCCAGCTGATCCGGGTGGCGGAAGAGACAGGTCAGCTGGATGCAACCCTGTTGGGGTTGGCTGATCGCTATGAGGATGAAGGGCGACGCACTATGGGGCGCGTGCTGGCTGCCATGGAACCCTTAATTATTATTGTTTTAGGCGCCTTGGTCGCGTTCATCATTATTGCGATCTTGGGCGGTGTTTTGTCTATCAATGACACTATTTGATTCTGAATCCTCTGGAAGATATTGAAATGAATATGAAAGAGCTGCAAAGTCCACTCCATGCGCGAGCGCGTAATAACTCCGGTTTCACTCTCATTGAATTGCTGGTGGTGTTGGTGATCTTGACTTTGTTGGCGGGTTTAGTGGGCCCGAAAGTCCTTGATCAGCTTGGTGGTGCCAAATCCAAAACGGCACGCATCCAAATTTCTGAAATTGAACAGAGTCTGGATTTGTTCAAACTGGACGTGGGTCGGTATCCCAACGATGCAGAGGGCTTGCGTGCACTGGCTGAGCGCCCTGCGACGGCGCAAGGCTGGAACGGCCCGTATCTGAAGAAGGGGTTGCCAGCGGACCCGTGGGGCGCTGCTTACCTGTACAAAAATCCCGGCCGCAATGGCAGCCCCGATGTTTTCACTCTGGGATCTGATGGCAAGCCAGGTGGTGATGGCGAAAACGCAGACGTTTACAACTGACGTTTCGGTGGATGCCTGGGGTCCATTTGTGTCTATTGGCGGTATTTCTTGCCTTAGTGCGCGCGTCGTAGTCATGCGTCGCGGCGCCTACGGGTTCACCCTGCTTGAATTGTTGGTAGTGCTGGTTCTCGCGAGCATCACCACGGCGGTCGTGGGTGCGGGTGGTCAAGCATTTCTGGAGCGTGCGCGCTACACCCAAGCAGTGCGAGACGTGGCAAGTCAGCTCAACAAGGCGCGTGTGCTCAGTGTGCAGGAGGGGAGGCCTGTATCGGTGACCTACCTGCCGGACGCGCGTAGGCTGGCGGTGGACGGAAAGCTGTTTCTGGACCTTCACGAAGCCGTCAATATCCAATGGGAAGCAATGCGCGGTGATGGGCGGTCAGGAAAATCCGTCGTTCCGGCTGGCGAGCTTTTGTTTATCTTCAATCCGGATGGTGGTGCTCGCGGAGGACGTATCTCTGTACTGAGGGGTAGCAGCGGTGTTGCCTTTCGCGTCAATTGGCTCCTCGGAACGGTTGAACAATCTGTGGCCGCGGCGCAGCCATGATGCGGCCGATTAACCGGGTGCGTGCCCCTTGCGCGAGCTTTGTTTGGCAGCGGCGCTGTCTCGCAAAGCCTTTAGGCTTCAGTCTGCTGGAGGCATTGGTCGCGATGGCGATCGCTGCCATCGCACTGGCAAGTCTGTACCGCAGTGTGGGGCAGGGCTCGCAAAGCGTGATGGGGGTGCAAGCGCGTGTGGAGGCCGCATTGGTGGCGAAGTCCGTGCTGGCTGCGGGTATTTTTGCTGAAGACCTCATGCGGCAGGATTCTGGTCAGGCAGGTGGGTGGAACTGGCGAGTCGACGTAACGCCAGAGCCGATTTTTCTGAGCGATGAGGCAGGGCGTCCTGCACCCTCGGGTCCGTTGCGTGCGGCCAAAGTCATGGTGCAGGTCAGCAGGGATGGCGTCACGGCCATGACCTGGATCACCTGGAAGCCCTACAGGTCTGCACCATGAGTCGTGCAACTCGCAAATTGACCCAGGGCTTCACGCTGCTGGAGTTATTGATTGGTCTGGCAGTGACCGCTGCAGTGGTGGCTTTGATTTTTGCAGCCTTAGGATTGATTGGCCGCACCGAGGAGCGCAATCAGCGTGTGGGCGAGCGGGCCGAGCGCATGTTGGTAGTGAGCCAATGGTTGGGCCGTAAATTCGATACGCTGCGCTTGCTGAGTCGTCGCGAAGGCAGTGTCTTCGTCAATTTCTTTAGTGGAAATGCCGCGGGTGCCATTTGGGTTGCACCCTTGCCCGAGCGCGGCGATGCCGGGGGGCTTTATGTTTTCCGCACCACCCCTTTGCGCCATTCAGACGGCCGGGTGGATTTGACTGTGGAGGCCATTCCCTATGATGGTGCTTTGATGGCTATGGACTGGAGTCGTGCCTTGCGCGAAACGCTCATTTCGAACGTTCGTACTCTGCAGTGGCACTACCAGGATGGTCGTACCGGCCAATGGACTCAGGACTGGGACGCGTCCAAGGGTCAGTACCCCGCACGCATCCGCCTTGAAATAGGAGACACTCTCGGAGATTGGCCTTCCCTGGTGTTCCCGCTGGTGAGAGCGAAATGATGATACCGGCTCTAAAGGGTGGTCGGGGGGCCGCGTTGATCCTCGTGCTGTGGCTGGTGGCAGCGTTATCGCTCGTCGTCATGGCGAGTGCACGGAGTGTTCGCCAGCAGACACAGCGGGTAGGGCTGGATCTTGAGCGCATGCGCGTTGAGTCGGTGTTGGACTCCGCGATCGAGTTGACTGCTCAGCAGATGCTCGCCGATAGAAATGCTGGGAATGCTTATCGCTTTCAGCGTCTGTCCATGGGGGGGGGCGACGTGTGGGTGGAGATCACGCCTTCTGGGGGGCTTGTTGATGTCAACGTTGCGAGCGATGCTCTGCTGCAGACCTTGTTCCAGCGAGCTGGAGGGCTGTCCGCCGGCGAAGCGTTGATTCTGACGTCGAGAGTGCGTGATTATCTCGATCCGGACGATTCGCCAGGTGGCGTAGGAGGAGCAGAAGCACCTCAGTACCGAGCTGCAGGCTGGCCGTCCATGCCTCGCAATGGGGCTCTGGATGATCTCTCCGAGCTGCGTTCGGTCCTTGGAATGACTTCTGGCCTCTATGAGATAATCGCGCCCCATTTGGGTATCAATGGGCAGCAACGCATCGAGATCGATTCAGCTCCCCCCGCACTGATTGACGCGCTGACGGGACAGCCGGGATTGGGAGCGCGCATTCACAACTCTCCACCAGAAACGAGGGGCAGTGTGCTCATGACTGGGCCCGCCGCCGATTTTTTTTCGCCTGCGCGCGGCGGCGGAACGACGGTGCGCCTGAAAGCTGCGGTAAGGCTGGAGGGTGAGCGCTGGTGGCAGCGGGAAGCGTGGGTTGATCTGAGTGAGCGCCCGGGTAACCTGACGCCTTGGACCATGCTCTCCCTGGAGCCCACACGCCGTCTCAACACGCAAGAACAGGAATTGAAGCCATGACAGCTTGGAGGCAGTTATCTCTTCGTGCGCACGCGGCGCTGGACCGATTGGCTTGGGGTCTGGGAGACCTTAAGCGTGCACTTATGGAGCGCGGAGGGTGGCCGGCGACGTCGTGCACGGCGATTGGGCTGGATGGTGGTCGCTGGTCCGTCACTGGGACACGTGCCCGCCGACTGAAGGGCGACCGCAGGGCCAGTGCTTTGCTGGTTCCGGAGCCCGAATGCCTTTGGGGCAATGTGCAACTTCCTGATATGCCGCGGCGGTCTTTGCCGAACGGCGTAGAGGAGACGCTCTGGCGAGTGTCGCCCTTACCTCCCGACCAGATTGTTGCAGCCTGGCAGGCGGAGCCTCTTGCGCAGGGTGGGTGGTCTGTGCAGTGGGGAATGTGCCGGCGCAGTACCCTGGTGGAGCACTTGGGGCGGCAGGGGCTTTCCGAGACGGCGCAGGTATATCTAATGCGCAACGGAGCTGTCTTTCCCGTGCGAGGCGATGCCTGGCGAAAGCAGGACCGACGTCAGGGTTTGATGGATTGTGCAGGTGTTGTTTTACTGTTGATTTTGCTAGCTGCGTTGACCCTGCCAGCCCTCATGCCGCTGGTGCTCAAGCGCCAAGCGGTGGTGCGTGCCGTATCGCATGTCAGCGCTTTGGAGCCCCAGGCGGCACCCTTGCGCCAAAAGATGGACGAGTTGCGTCGGCAAGCCCTGCTGGCCGAAGAGCTGCGCAAGAACATCAGCGCGGATGTCCCGCTCGCCAGCGTGATTGATGCACTGTCAGGCGCTATCCCCGCCGATACGTGGCTCGATCGTATCGAGGTCAATGGCAGCGAAATTCGGATAACGGGTCTTACGGCCAATGCGACCGAGCTCACATCCTCGATTGCGCGTGCGCCGGGACTGGTTGACGTTCGGTCAACAGGGGCGAACGTGCGTGACGGCACACTGAATAAAGAGCGCTTTACTTTTGAAATGCGCTGGCGGGGTGAAGGAGTCAAGCCATGAAAATGAATGTATGGCGAGCTCGATCTTTGACCCTCATATTGGTAGTGCTGATCGGTGCCATGGCAGGGACTGCTTTGGTCTACCGGGCTCTGTGGGTACGTTATGACAATGCCTTACTGCAACTTGAGCCTCGTAGCGAGCGCCTGGAGGGCGTGGTCAACGCCGGCAGCCAAATCGAAGAGCTGCTCGGAGCAGCCAGCTCTACGGTAGCCCCCTTGTTGCATTCGGGAGGGGAGGCTGCACAGAACGAAGTGCAGCAGAAGTTGCGCCAGATGATCATGGCTTCGGGCAGTACGCTCGTCTCGCTGCAGGTTGCGTTGGAGCCTGGTGCGGACGACAAGATCCCGCGAATCCGCTTGACTGCTACGGTCAGTGGCGAATGGGTCAAGTTGGTGAACTTTATGGAAAGCCTCCAAGTTCACCGTCCCCCTTTCTGGGTGCGTACCGCCAACGTTACCCGCGAAGGGATGAGCTCAGGCCCTGGCCCCCAGAATGCCCGACTGACCTTGCAACTGGAGGCACCTCTGGTTCCGGAAAAGGTCAACCCATGATGAAAGCTTGGTATTTTGGGCCATTGCTGGGGGCTGCAGCGTTGGCGGCCAGTGCGTATTGGTGGGATGTTGAGAAGGAGCGCTGGACGCCTCCGCCCCCTCGAAAACCTGATCTTCCCAAGGTGGAGCCTATGCCGTCAGTCGTTCCGATACGGGCTAGGCAAGCGATTGAGCACCCATTGTTCTGGACCTCCAGGCGACCTGTAGTGGTAGATGAAAAGAAGAGCAGTCTTGTCTCAGAGTTGATGCAGTCGCGCTTGACGGCCGTCTTCGAGTCCGGGCCTGAGCGTGTGGCGATCTTGCTGCGTGCGGATGGCAGCACCCTCAAGATCACCGGGGAAACCAAACCCTGGCGTATCGAGTCCTTTGATGGACGTAGGGCCTCCTTCATATCTTCGGACGATCAACGAGTGGAGCGTCCTCTAGAGGCAGGAAGTGTGGCTGCGGCGCGGCCAGGAGCGCCCGTTGGTGATCGTCTGCGCAGATCCCCTGCAAATCAGTGAGCCACTGCGGCCTACCCCAATATTGGAGCTATCTATATGAACATTCGGCCATCCGTCCTTTTGCTGGCGTTGCTAGCGTCAGGTTGCGCTAGCACGCAAGGCGCTCCTGCCGCACCCAAACCGGCAGAGCCTACACCGGCGGTTGCTGTAGTCCCTGTTGTCATGCCTGCGGTAGCCACCACAGCGCCAACGCCTGCCGTTTCGGTGCCCAAAGCGCAGGGGCAAAAGGAAACGTCTTCGAGTACGAAGCTGTTTCCCGGCAATGATCAGTTCATTAAGCGCGATGTGTCGCCGCGTGTGGATCCAGTCCTCGCCACAGGGGACAAGGTTGCGCTCAATTTTGAAAATGTCACTGTGAGTAACCTCGCAGTGGCATTGCTGGGAGACCTGCTTAAGCTCAACTACACGATTGACGCAGGGGGCGATACGGTGGTGAGCCTCAATACGCGCCAGCCCTTGATGCGAAACCAAGTACTGGATGTACTGGATGCGGTATTGCTGCCACATGACCTCGCGATTGTTCGGGATAACGCTGGCGTGTATCACGTGACGAAGCGCACTGTCACGTTAGGGGCTCGCCCGGTAGTGGGTTCGTCAAAATTCAAGGATCTCTCAGGCGCAGGGACGGTCATAGTTCCACTGAACCACATTGCTGCGGCCGAGATGGCCAAGATCCTTGCGCCTCTCGCGCCTCGTGAGGCGATCGTATACGTGGATTCCATGCGTAATCTGCTCGTGCTGCAGGGCAGCAAAGCACAGCTTGGTGGTTGGCTGGAGATGGTTGAGGCGTTTGACGTGGACTTTCTCTCTGGCATGTCGCTGGGGGTGTTCGTGTTGGAGAACGCGAACGTGAATGTGGTGCGAGACGCGCTGCAGGCGATGCTTGGCAACGAGAAATCATCCGACCCTTATGGCGGAACCGGTGCTGTGGCATCTCCTGGTGGTGCGCCGAGTGCAACAGCAGGCAGTAGCGCGGCTGGTTCGACGTCCGGCGGCGCTGGAGCGAGCGGCGCGGGCGCGCAGATGGCAACACCCTTGGGCGGCTTGATTCGAGTATTCCCCGTGGAGCGTCTGAATGCATTGGTGGTTGTAACGCCGCGCAGCCATTTATTGGCCCAGGTCGAAACCTGGATTCGCCGACTGGATCGCCCTACGGATACTCTGGAGGCCAGCCTGTTTGTTTACCCTGTGCAGAACGGATCTGCGTTGCAATTGGCGGAAATGCTCAACGGCTTGTTCGGTGGGCAGGCGGGGCAAGGCAAGACAGCTGGTGTGGCCGCGGGTTCTGCACCCACGCAGTTTTCTCAGGGAACCGGTCTCGGGGCGAGCGCAAGTACGGGTAGCTCAGGGGCTTATGGCAGTAGCGCTGGTACTTTGGGCTTAAGCGGAGGAGCAATGGGGTCGGCATTGGGAGGTGCGGGCAAGACATCTGCTAACAACACATCCTTGACGTCGACCAGTCAGCTGGATGGCAATGTACGCGTCGTAGCAGATGAAAAGCGGAATGCGCTACTGATCCGCGCTCCGCGTACTGAATACCGTCGGATTGAGCAGGCTCTCCGTGAACTTGATAAGGCCCCGTCTCAGGTGCTGATCGAGGCAAGCATCGTGGAGGTAACGCTGACGGGCAATCTGGAGTATGGGGTGGAGTGGTATTTGCAGAATGGTCTCAGCAATGGTCGTGAAGGGCAGGCATCACTGAACATGAACACATCGGGGGGCATTAGCGCCAGGCAGCCCGGGTTCTCTTACACGATCGTCAACAAGGCGAATGTAGTGCGTGCGACGCTGAACGCTCTGGCAGAGAAGTCTCAGGTGCGTTTGTTGTCCAGTCCGTCGGTGCTGGTTCTCAACAATCACAATGCAACCATACAGGTCGGTCAGCAGCAACCCATCAAGTCGTCTACCGCAGTAACTACTGGCAACCTTGTGACCGAGTCAATCACCTACAAGGATACGGGGGTGATGCTATCTGTCACGCCTTCTGTCAATGCGGGAGGGTTGATCACGATGGACATTTCTCAGCAAGTAACCGATGTTGGCGAGCGGGACACTGCAACAGGGCAGCGCGCCTTTCAAACTCGTCAGATCCAAACGCGAGTAGCGGTGCGTTCTGGGGAGCCAATCGTCCTGGGTGGTTTGATTCGTGAAAACGACACCAATACTCGCAGTGGTGTGCCGGGGTTTGCCGATATCCCTTTGCTGGGTGCACTGTTCTCCACGACGTCAAACTTGCGCAATCGCACAGAACTGCTTGTCCTGATGACGCCTCGTGCGCTTGAGGATGATGATCAATTGCGCTCTGCAAGCGCCGAAATGCGTCAGCGCATGCGCAGCATGTCTTTGGAGTCGCAGCCCTTCAAGCTGCGTGCTGATGATGTGCCTGCTGTGCCAAGGCAATGATGTTGCGCAGTTTGCTCCTTGCTGCCTGTTTTTCGTATCGTATTTAGTCCACAGGAGATTTCGAGCATGACAAAATTCATGGGTCGCCGCCAGTGGGTCGCTGGCTTTGCGGTGCCGGTAGTTACCCTCTTGCTTGCGGGATGTGCTGTAAACGGCGGTGGGGCGAGGTCGTCAGATGATGACCAAGCCACTTTGCTGCAGCGCGCCCAGGCGTACTGGGCGTTGGTGCGCAGTGGTGACAATGTAGGCGCCTGGAAGTATGAAGAGGCATCCAAAGACCCGAAGGCCACTTTGGAGGAATACCTCAAGCGAGGTGGTGTTGCCTACGAGGCGCTGGAAGTGCGGGACGTGCGTAGTGTTGAAGGCGACCGCGCCATCGTGAATGTGTGGATGCGCTATTCGGTCCCCATCCTGCGCATCAAAAGACAAGAGGCGGTTGCCGAAGACGAGTGGCGCCGTATCGATGGTGTCTGGCACCATGTGTTGCGCCGCAGCGTGATGTTCTCCAAGGATGCCAAATAAGTTCGTTGTTTGAGTGCAACAAACCAACTCATGCCGGGTTTCTGGCGGAAATAGGTTGAAAAATTCAAAGGTATCAGTATAAGATTGCATCAACCCAAACGGAGTACGGATGGGTTGCAGATCCCGCACAGGGTGGGAAAGCTTCCTTCAATTATCTAAGGACTGAGAAGATGAAAAAATTTGCAATGGCAGCCGTTGCAGCCGCTGCGCTGAGTGCTGGTGTGGCGCAGGCGTACACCGTGGGTACGTTCAGCAACGGTTTCGTGGTTCCTAACGTGATTCACAACGGCCCAACCGACACCACTGCTGTTGGTCTGATCAACCAAACCGGCCAAAGCGTTGCTGTGTACTGGACGTTCTTCGATCAGAACTCCACTCACATCACTGACGGCTGCTTTGCTATGACCAACAAGGACTATGAGCCCTTCATCTGGTCTTCGCAGTCCGGTGGCGGTCTGTCCGGCACCCGTGGTTACCTGGTGTTCGCCGTTGGTGCCACCACCGAAGGCGGCACAGCACAAACCGCTTGCGGCGGCGCTGCTTTTCTGGCTTCCACCGCTTCCGCAATCTCTGGCAATGCATTCCAAGTGAACAGCGTTGCTAAGGATGTGGCTTTCGTGCCCGTTATCGACGGTGCTCTGACGATCGCTTCTGGTGTTGATATCACCAAGATGAACAACGTGAGCTTGGTGTCTGTTGCTGGTGCTGCTCCAATTGCTGCTGCCGGCACTGGCCCTAGCGTGGACACGAAGGCATTCAGCATGCGTTATGCCATCGACCAAGCCGCTGGTGGTACGGACACTGCCGTGGTGGTGTGGTCTACTGGCAACCACAGCGGTACGCACACTGTCAACATTTATGATGACAAGCAAAACCGCAAGTCTGTGAACTTCAAGCTGACCAAGGCTGAACTGGACTGGTTCGATCCTGAAGGCATCGCTGGTCTGCCTGCTACTTTCACCGACGGTTTCATCGAATGGCAACCAGGTTTGGCAGCTCCTTCTGATGCAACCGCAGCTCTGGGCACCACGCTGTACTCACTCGGCGGTTCCGTGTTCACGTACTCGGTTATCAGCTCCACCGCTTTCGGTGCTGTGCAAACCGTTCTGGGTTCGTACAAGTAATTGCCGATCTGATGGGGGTTTGGGCCTCCATCAATTGGACAAGTTACCCATAACGATCGCTGTAATAGGCGATAAAAAAATAGCGCCGAAAGGCGCTATTTTTTTGCTTTTGTGAGATTGGCAATATGGCTTTGAAATTTCGCTTTCCCACGTTCTTTGCGCCCATGCTCGTCATCGTGGCGATGATGACGGGATGCCAATCCCAGTCCTTGCTTGAGGGGGCTGGAGGCGTTGCTGCCGTGCCGACGGTTTCGCAAATTGCGGTTCCTGTCCCCTATGCGTGGGGCGGTGAGGTGCGTTGTGGGGCCGGTGGGTGTCTGTTGGCTGCTGTCGAGCACGAAAACAATATGTTGGCTCTGCATCGCATTGATGGGCGCAAGTCCACGCTGCTGGATCGCCTGCAGGTCGGTTACCACCCGGACTCTGCCGCGTGGCTTGCGGACGATTTGTTGGTGGCAGCTGTGGAAGGCACTGCGAGCCTGGATGTTTTTCGTGTTAAAGGATCTAAGCTGGATCGTTTGCAGCAGATCAAGGTCGGATTTTCTCCGCGCGACGTCATGGTGGTAAAGGCTGAAGGGGGGCGCTATACGCTTTTGGCCAGCCCGTACAACGGTAAAGAAGTGGCCTGGGTTCTGGACTGGGCGGTTGATGATCAGCAGGCGCCCAACGTCAAGAAGGTGTCTTGGTGTGAAGTGGCGTGGCACCCGACCAAACTGAAAAAGGTGGCAGGTATCAACGGTCCGGCGATAGCGGCAGCATGCCTGGACGACAAGCGATTGGTGGCGGTTCCGGAGTCCAACTTGCTCTCTGCGCCTGTTGTTGTTGCAAGGTTCCCTGCAGTATCGCGCAATGCCCGCCCTTCGCCGCAAGGGGGCTGGATTTACGTGTCGCTGGAGACGGGGGGGCGGAATGCCCGTGTGAATGCAGAAACGGGGGAACTCCAGATGATCGTGTCGCCTCTCACGGGCAGTGTGTCGGTCGCACCGCTAGATGAGGATGTGGTCATTTGGGGAGAGGATCGAGAGCTGTATTTGCAACGCTTGGATGAGAAAGGCGTGGTTGTTGAAACACGCTGGCATGCGGTGAGTGGTTTTGCGACGAGTTTGCAATTGTTGGACATAGATGGAGACGGCGAGCGTGACGTAGTCGCGTTCAACTCGGGCGGTGAGGTGATCGACGTTGTTTACGGCCCTTTGTGGGATCGTGCGAGTCAGAATAGGTTGTTGAAGCAGCGAGCACAATAAAGGAGTATGGGCAATGCGTGGACGTTCTGTGGGTGCGGGTCGATTTTGGGGTGTTTGCCTTTTATCTGCTCTGATGATTGGGGGGGCGTCGGCGGCTGCCGCAGCAGATCTGGTTCAGTTAAAGAGTGGAGAGGTCATAACGTCGTCTGATCTGTCTCAATATCTTGAGCGCAGGGTTGACCTGCGCGCCAGCTCCCGTAGCAAGTGGGGTGTGGAGCAAGTACTGCGCGAGATGGCGATGGGAAGGGCGCTTGTGCAAGAGGGAGAGCGTCTGGGTGAAAAACGGCAGCCCGGGAAAGAAGGCGACCGATTTGATGATGTGTATGCAATGTCGGTATTTCGCAAGCTGATGCCACCTTGCGATCCGCCCGCAGATGCCACAGCGGCAAGAAAGTTCTTTGACGAAAATCCGCAGGCGTTCAGAGTTCCGCCCATGGCACGTTTGAATCGCGTGATGTTGCCAGCCTCGGAAACGGTGGACGGCATGGCTGCTATGGATTGGATGATGGCGCAAGCCAAACTGATTGCGTCAGGTGCCCAGCCTTTCGAGGCCATGGCTAAGCGTGTTGAAGGAATCTATCGCCTGGAAGCGCAAGGTGACATCGGTTGGGCAGTTCTGGTCGATGAGAATGCAATTTTGCGTACCCTCGCTGCGGCGAAGCAAGGCGATATGGTAGGTCCCGTGCGTGAAGGGGATTTTGTGTACCTTTTCTTCATTGACGACAAGCGTGATAGTCGTCAACTGGCATGGGATGAAGTGGCGGTTTCGGCTGCGGCTAGAGCTGTGAACTATTGTCGGCAGACTGCCACAAGAACGCTGGAGCAAGACCTCCTCGCGAAGTACGGCGTGGTGATGAACTCTGCTGCCATCAGTGGGCTGTTCGAAAAGGCGCAATCAAAGTAGAAGTGTCTGGATTGTTGTAGCGGCCTGTTACAACGCTTCTTGCGGTGCGAGTAGGCGACGGTACAATGTACGGTTGCCTAGATATTGCCTTTCGCTTTGGATGCCCACTATGGCTCTGGGGGGGGGCGATGCAGCAGATTTTCCTTTTCGAGCGATTGCTTCGCCGCCTCACTGAATGACCCACGTTCGCGCTTCCGTATTAATTCCTGTCAAAAACGGCGGCCCACTGCTTGGCGAGGTGATTGATGCGATCCTGCAGCAGCAAACTCCATGGCCCTTTGAGGTTATCGTTGTTGATTCTGGCTCAAAGGATGACTCCGTCGCACTGGTGCGTACGAAGGGCGTTCGTTGTGAAGAGATTTCTCCACAAGAATTTGGTCATGGGCGCACACGCAACTACCTAGCTTCCTTGTCGGTGGGAGAGTTTTTGGTGTTCATTACTCAAGACGCCAAGCCCGCAACCACTGACTGGCTATACAACATGGTAAAAGGGTGCGATGCCGAGCCTGCTGTGGCAGGTGCATTTGGGCCGCATCGCGCTCATCCCGAAGCCCGCCATGTTACGCATTGTGAGCTGAGTCAGCACTTCGCGGGCTTCGGTTGCGAGTTGGCTGTGGTCCGGCTTGACGATCGCGCTCGTTTTGCCGCAGACGTCGGCTACCGCCAATGGTTGCATTTTTTCTCGAGCAACAATGCCTGTATTCGTCGCTCGGTTTGGCAGCAAATTCCGTTGCCAGAAGTCGCGTTTGCCGAGGATCAGACCTGGGCTTTGCGCGCGATTGAGGCGGGCTATGCGAAGGCCTTCGTGCCGGATGCGGTTGTCTACCATTCGCACGACTTCGGTATATGGGAAACACTTCAGCGCAATTTTGATGAGGCGCGGTCGTTTAACCTGTACTTTGGCTATCGAATTCAAGATAACCTAGTGCAGGCCATCAAATCGGGTCTTTACTTGGCAAGACGCGATCTCGGCTGGCTTCGTGATGGGGGGCTGAGGGGCCGGCGCCTGTTGAAGAATGCCGCATACATGGGGTTCATAGAAATGGCTCGTGTCGCCGGGCAATATCTTGGTACCAGGCACGACCAGTTGCCCTCATGGCTGCTGCGTTCGGTATCGCGCGATGAGCAATTACAGCGTGTTGGAGCTGGTTGATCATGGCGTTGAACCTTGCAAAAAAAATGTGGCGCGTTAAAGAAATGGCGCGCAAAGAGGGTGTGCCTGCAGCATTGCGAGCTGTGGTGCGTCGTCTGAGGCAAGGGCCTGGTCGCCATGTCGATGTGTTCCGCCACTACGGATTTGCGATGCCCTACGTGCTGTCAGCTCGGCCCGGTGAGGCTAAGCAGGGAACGCTTCTGTGGTTTATCCCGGATTTCAATGTGGGCTCGGGTGGCCACCTGAATATCTTTCGCACGATTTGGCATCTGGAGCAGATGGGATACGTTTCTAGCGTCGTGATTGCAAATCCTGTCATGCACCACGACGCCCATGAAGCACGTGATGCGATCCGAAAGCACTTCTTTCCATTGGAAGCGGCTGTATTGCTTGGGCAGGACAATCTTCCACCTTGCGAATTTGCAGTCGCGACGGGCTGGGATACTGCGTATACAGTGCGCGCATTTGCCGGCGCTCGATCCAAACTGTATTTCGTACAGGACTACGAACCACATTTTTATCCCGTGGGCTCGGAATCGGTCTTGGCACAGAACACATACCATTTCGGCTTCTTTGGGATCACTGCGGGTGCTTGGCTTGCAGAAAAACTTGCCAAAGAGTATGGGATGGACACTCGCCCGGTGGGCTTTGGTGTGGAGCTTGAGCGCTACCGTCGATTGCCACGTAGAGAGCCAGAGATCCGCCGTGTTTTCTTCTATGCGCGCCCGCCCACGCCACGGCGTGCATTCGAGTTGGGACTCCTCGTGCTCAATGCCGTCTGGCAGCGGATGCCGGACACGCAGTTTGTACTGGCGGGTTGGGATACCGCTGGTTATCACATCCCATTTCCTCATCTTCCTTGTGGCACGGTTGCGTTGGATGATTTGCCGGATCTTTACAGTCAATGCGATGTGGCTCTGGTGTTGTCGTTGACCAATGCGTCACTGCTGCCTCTTGAATTAATGGCCTGCGGGTGTGCCGTGGTGTCCAATCGGGGCCCAAATGTGGAGTGGCTGCTGCACGAGCACGTCGCTGTGCTTGCAGAGACTTCGCCAGAAGGTCTGACCGCAGCCATATGCGGCTTGCTGGAGGATGACGAGCGGCGTCACGCCTTGAGCGTTCGGGCGGAGACCTTCGCGCGTGCACACACTTGGGATATGGTGGCACAAGAGTTTGAGGTGGCTTTGCTGGATGCGCGGGCGCAGGCGCATAAGAAGGGCCTTTCCTGATGCGCTGTGTTATCTTAGGTGGAGGAGGCTTTCTGGGGCGCCATATTGGGCGTGCTATGGCCGGAGAAGGTGCTGAGGTGTGGTCCGTTGATCGGTCCTTGCTGGCGGCCACGGTTGCCCCATGGCTTGCCGGTGAGGTTCAAGCGGATTGTTTTGATCTGTCTGCTTGGTGGGATATGGTGGGGGGGGCGGACGTGATTGTCCATTTGGCGTCCTCAACGGTGCCCGCAACGGCGAGTGAAGACCCTATTGGTGATGTCCAGGCTAACCTTGTGGGGACGCTGAGGCTACTCCATGACTTGCGTGGCAAAGCGGCGCGTCCGAGGTTGCTGTTTGCATCTTCTGGTGGCGCTGTGTATGGCCGCCCTGTGTCAGTACCCTTGAGCGAGGAACATCTCACAATGCCCATGGGAGCATACGGGGCTACCAAGCTGGCCATCGAGCATCACCTGCGCATCGAAGAGGCGCAGTATGGCCTGCCCATCCGGATCCTGCGCTTGAGCAATCCCTATGGCGAATGGCAGCAGCCTCATGGTGTGCAAGGGGTCATTGCTGTTTTTGCGCACCGTGCGCTCCATTCCACGCCGGTGGATGTGTGGGGCGATGGGTCTGTCGTGCGAGATTTTGTTTATGCTGCAGATGTGGGGCGTGCATTTGTGGCTGCAGCACGTCATCAGGGGGAATCACGCATCTTCAACGTGGGTGGAGGCTTGGGAACCAGTGTTAACGACATTCTGGTCACCCTGGAGCGATTGCTCGGGCGCACGGTAGAGCGCCGCGTGTTTCCTGCGCGGTCATTTGATCCCCCGGTCAACGTGCTGGATATTCGGCGTGCCCAAGATGAGCTGAAATGGAAGCCTGAGATGGCTTTTGGAGAGGGTGTCGCTAAGGCGGTCGATTGGCTGCGGACTGTGGCATGACGGACCCGACATCCCGTTCCCATGCCATTGCGCCGGCATCGTCTCGCAATACACGTCAAGTGTGGGTGCTTTGGCGCTATTGGATGGTGCGCGAGTTCAAGACTCGTTATGCCGGTTCGATGCTGGGGTTTGCTTGGGCAATCGTTCAACCCTTAGCCACTCTGGCGATTTTCTATGTCTTGTTTGGTCTAGTGCTTGCAGTGCGTGTGCCCGGACTGGATGTGGACAACGGCTATCTGTTGCACCTGTTGGCCGGGCTGGCGGTATGGCTCCCATTTACCGATGCCATTGGTCGTGGCGTGGGGAGTCTTGCTGCATATGAAGACTTCCTGCGCAAACAGCCCATGCCGGCGGAAATACTGCCCGCTGTGTCTGTAGGAGGGAGTCTGCTGGTTCTGGGTATAGGCTATGGATTGTTGCTTGTGCTGTCGTTGGCGCAGGGCGTAGGACCCTACATGTCTCTGGCTTGGCTGCCTGTTCTGGTTTTGGCGCAGATTGTTCTCACCTTCGGTCTGACGCTGGTGCTGAGCATGGCGCACTTCCTTTGGCGCGATGTGGGTTCGATGGTCGCCTTTGCACTACAGCTCTGGTTTTACCTGACACCGGTCGTCTATCCGCTGTCCCAGGTGCCCGAAAAGTTTCACAGCTTGTTTCTTTGGAATCCATTGGCATGCTTGGTACTGATGGTCCAGAGCACTGTATTGCACATGCCGGTGCCGCCTGGAACACCTTTGGCGTTGGGGATTTGGGTGGTGTTGTTGGGTGGCGGCGGCTGGTGGTTCTTCCGATCGATGAAATCTGCACTCGGCGAGGCGCTGTAAGTCATGACCATCCGCTTTGAGTGCATCGAAAAAAAGTACACGGTGTATGCCCGTCCGCAGGATCGGCTGTGGGAGTGGGTTGCGCGCACCCGCCGCCACCGTATCCATGTGGCACTGACCGGCGTGGACTTTGAGGTCCAGGCGGGCGAGACGTTTGGCTTGATCGGCGAGAACGGTGCGGGCAAGAGCACCCTGCTAAAGATTGCCGCTGGCACCATTCGGCCTACCAGCGGACAAGTGACCAAAACAGGCCGCGTGGCAGCCTTGCTGGAGCTGGGTGCTGGATTTCATCCCGAGGAGTCGGGCTTTGACAATGTCCGCTTCATGGCCGCCCTGCATGGCCTGGAGGGGGATGCGATGGTGGATTTTATCGCACGCGCCACGGCATTCTCGGAGCTGACCCAGGAAACCCTTGAACGCCCAGTGAAGACCTATTCTTCGGGCATGTTCATGCGGCTGGCGTTTGCGGCTGCGACGGCCATCGACCCGGACGTACTCATTGTAGATGAGGCGCTGTCTGTGGGAGACCTGCATTTCCAGAAAAAGAGCCTGGATCGGATCCTGGGGCTGCGCGAGCGCGGCGCCACGGTGCTGTTCTGTTCGCACAATCTTTACCAGGTTCGCAGCCTGTGTCAGAGAGCTGCATGGATCCATGGCGGCCGAGTGGAAGCGCTGGGAAAGACCGAGGATGTCGTGACCGCGTACGAGGCCCACGAACGCCGCCGTTATGCCCATTTGCGCGCCAGCGTATCGTCAGAACGGACTGCTGACGGCGCGATGCAGGAGCCAGCCGCAAGCGCTGCGCCCGTGCCTGTGGACACGCCGCTGGTCAAGATCGTGCGCATCACCACCGAGACGGGCGACGGCATTAACCCGGCTCAGGTGGATTCGTTCCAGGACTTGTCGGTGGAGATCGAGGTGGAGGCGTACACCGACGCACCGTTCCATGTGGCCTTCTTCATCGTGCGGCCGGACAAGGACAACGTGTTTGGAACGGGCACACAGTTCCACGAACCCAAGGGCGGGCTGCGAGGCGTTGGCCTGCACCGCCTGCGAGTCAAGTTCCCGTCGCTGCCCCTGCTGTCTGGGGAATACCTTTGGAGTGTCTACACCCTGGACGATACGGCCATCCAGATGCTGGACATGGCCGAGCTGGTGCAGCCCTTCACAGTACTGAATTTGCGCAACACTGAATTCGGGCTGGTGGCCTTGAACCATGAATGGGTGGCGGTCGCATGAGTAATGACTGGCGGATGCAATATGGCTACCCTGGCCTTGCCAGATTACCGGGAACCTTGCCCTGGAAGTTGGCGCCTCGCCTGGGGCGCGACCCGCGTGAGACGCGCCGCTCTACGGAGGATTTCTTACTCATGCGCTTCGAACAGGTGTTCCCGGAGTCCACGCAGGTGCAGCGCATGCAGTGGACCAGTGCTCACATGGATATGCTTGCCCTGGAAATGATCGACGGCACGGCCCTTCCACGCCTAGGCGGCGCCAACGGGCCTTCCATAGAGCTTGACGGGTGGGAGCATGTGCAAAGGCTGGTGGACCGGAAAAAAGGTTTCATCATTGTCCTGACGCACTTTGACCGGCTGATGACAAGCGTGGTGGCGTTCGCGCGCAGGGGGCTGAAGATGAATGCTCTGACGATGCCGGTGCTGGACAACCCCGATCTGGACTCGGTGCACCGCCGTTTCCTAACCCGAAAGGTCAACAACTTGGTGGGCGTGATGCGGGGGCAGTACCGCAGCACCAGCGAGAGCCTGCGCCCCGTGCACGATGGGCTAGCCGCCGGTGAGATCTGGATCATTCTGGCGGATGTTTGGCAGCCCACATTTGGCCGGTTGCGCAAACATCCATTTTTGGGTGGGGAAATCAGCCTGCCCACCGGCATCGAGCGGCTGGCAAAGTCCACGGGTGTTCCCCTGGTGCATGCGATCAGCTACACGCAGGGGGTGGATCGCCTGACGGTGGACGTAGATCCTCTGCCGGAAGATCCCAAGGCCGCCGTGGATGCAGTCATTCAGCGGCTGGAGCGGGATGTTCGCGCACGCCCCTGGGCGTGGTGGCAATGGGGTGTCTGGGACAACATGTGGAAACGTACCGAATAGAGGGAGCGGCTTTGTCAGACGTTGATAGATACAACTACGCCTTCGATCCCGATGGGGATGCGTGGGCTGCCCGTTTGCTGCGTCGGGTTCCGCCAGGCCAATGCTCTGTTCTGGAGCTGGGGCCTGGTCCTGGTGCGATGACGCGTGTCTTGCAGGCCCGTGGTCATCGCGTCACGGTGCTGGAAAACGACCCCGAGGCCCTAGAAGTCCTTAAGAAGATGGACGTGGAAGTCATCTCCGGAAACTTGGACGGTAAGGATTGGCAGGATGCGATTGTTGGGCGCCGTTTTGACATGGTGCTGGCGTGTGATGTGCTTGAGCACTTGCAAAAACCCGAGGACGTGCTGCAACGATTGAGCGAATTTCTGGCGCCGATGGGGCAGTTGCTAATTTCGGTGCCTAACATCGCCTACGCTGGTGTCTTGGCTGCCATGCGTGGTGGTGTCTTCGATTATTCGGATAAGGGGCAATTGGACAGAACGCATGTCCGGTTCTTTACCAAGCGCAGTATCGAGAAGGTATTACTCGATTGTGGGTGGGCACCGCGGGTATGGGAGGCCAACCGGGTGCCTGTTGAGTGCAGCGAATTTGCCGGATATTGGAGTGCACTTTCTGGCGATCAGCGCCAAGTGTTGTTGGCAGGTTGGCAGGACTTTGATGTTTACCAATGGATGGTGGTTGTCACTCCCTGTGTGGATGCCCCCATTTGGGAGCTGAAAGAGGCTCGGGGCTTGGTGGACGGTCTGCGTGATGAGCTGCAGGCGTTGACTCTGGTTCATCAGCGTGAACGAGCTTCGTTGCTAGAGCACCAGAAAGCGTTTGCAGAGGCTAAGGAACTGATTGCAAAACTGCAACAGGAGATCAGCGACTTGCGAACGAACGTGGATTCGCTACGATCCGAAAAAACCTTGATGGACACCGAGCTTGTGACGACGCGAGTGGAGCTGCAGGCAAAGACGATGGAACTGAAGGACCGCACGTGGCGCAGCCGTTGGCGCAGGTTCACTGGTGCGTCATTGAGTCAGTGAGTGTGAAGGAAATGCTGCTGGGAATTCCAGACTTCACGACTTCGCACTCGGGTGTCGATCAGTTGGGCGATGGTTGCCGGATAGATCCAACGGTCTCGGTGATGCGTTTTGGTCAGCGTTTCAATGGGTTGTGTCTGGCTGATGGTGTCAGTATCTACGCCCATACTCGGCTAGTGTTGGGAGACGTGGAAGCAGACCCTTGCGTAGGGATCCGTATTGGCGCCCGAACCATCGTGAACGTTGGTGGCTACTTGTCAGGCGAGGGCGGGCTGGACATTGGTGAGGATGTCTTGATTGGGCCGCATGCCAAGCTGTTGTCGGCGGGTCATGCGATCGACGAGGGTGATGTCGTCATAGCACGCAACCGCATTACCCGGGCGCGAATCATTATTGAGGATGGTGCCTGGATCGGCGCCGGGGCCATTGTTCTTGAGGGGGTAAAGATTGGTCGCGGGGCGGTTGTTGCGGCCGGAGCGTTGGTGCGGCAGGACGTGCCAGCGGGAATGGTTGCAGCGGGCACGCCCGCGCGTTTGATCCGCTCCAGGCGGGGAGACGCGTGGCCTGTTGCACTGCACCGACCGCTTTCATGGCGCAGCAGGGTTGCTTCAGCACTGAAAGCTCTTTTGCCTGACGCGGACAAGAGGAGATGACGATGGACGCGACTGCGTTTGGCTGCGTGAAGGGAGGATATGTTCTCCCTGGATTTTTCTCTTTCCGGGCTGTGGTGCTGCTGATGGCATTATTCGTGTGCTTGCAGTCGGCATGTCGGGCCAATCAAATCTGGGAGTTCGTGGACAAGGACGGAGTGACCCATATTGGAAACGTGCCCCCGTCGGCGAATTCGCGCGCGCTGATCTGGCTCAACCGAGTGCCACCTGCTTCGGAGCTGAAAAGCAAGGAGCGCGGCGTTTCGGCTTTGCAGCTCCCCGGTTATGACGACGCCAAGTTGCACTTGGAGGAGGCGGCGGCAGCGCAATCGCTGGACCCCGCATTTGTCATTGCAGTCGCCGCTGCGGAGTCTGCATTCAATGTAAGGGCCGTATCGCGCAAGGGCGCCCTTGGGCTGATGCAGGTCATGCCTGCTACTGCTGAGCGCTATGGGGTGGCAGCGCGTCCCTCCTCTGGCGGGGAGCATGCCGCCATGGAGCCCAAGGTAAATGCCCAGATTGGGACGCGATACCTAGCAGACCTGTTGCGTATGTTCGATGGTGACAAGGAGCTGGCGCTCGCGGCCTACAACGCGGGGGAAGGTGCTGTGATCAAGTATGGGCGACGGATTCCGCCATATCCTGAAACTCAACAGTATGTTGAGAAGGTGATGCGCTTTTACCGTGGCCTGCTCAGGTAGCAGCTGAACGGGCGAATTTGTGAATTGTGCTGTGAGCCGCGTTATGCCGTCACGAATCGAGCGGCGCCAGTTTGTACGTTTGCATTGCATCCGCTTCGAACGAAAAAGCTGTCGAGGTGTGAGTTTTCGCACAGATTGTCCGCCTCCTGATCTTCTTGGACTCTTTGGCAACGCTTTCTTGCAGGTACTTGTGGCGAGTACGGGTACCATCTGCCGCTCATGATCTGGTTATCTGTGGTGGCATTTATCGTGGCCGCGTTGGCGGCAGGATTCATCGTGCGGTGGATGCGCAGCCACGCGGTTGTGTATGGCAATGGCATGCCGCAAAGGTTTCATCTCGGAGACATACCCAGACTTGGCGGTGCTGCGTTGTTTCTTGGAATCGGCTGTAGCTGGGGGCTGGGTGTCCTGCAGTCGATTCATTGGGGCGACCCTGGTTCTCTGAAGTTGGGTGCGTGGGTCGGAGGATGGCTGGTGGCACTACTGCCAGCAGTCTTTGGAGGTATTGCTGAAGATATGACCCAGCGTCTTTCTGTGCGGTATCGCTTGAGCTTGACGGGCGCTTCTGGCGCTCTCGCGATCATTCTTCTGGGTCTCAGCTTGCCGCGCACGGGCTGGCCCTGGCTGGACTCCGTGCTCACGGCTGCTCCTTGGCTGAGCGTCGCTATCGTGGTTATTGCTGTGTCAGGGCTTCCCCACGCGTTCAATATCATCGATGGATACAACGGCCTGGCCGGCATGGTTGCACTCATTGTCTGCCTGGCTCTGGCGCATGTCGCGTTGCAGGTCGGTGATCGAGCGCTGGCTGCGCTGTTGGTGTCAACGGCCGCTGCCACGGGGGGGTTTCTCGTCTGGAACTATCCGCGCGGCATGTTGTTTGCCGGCGATGGCGGCGCTTACGTATGGGGTGGCGTGATTGCGCTGGCCAGCATCTCGCTGGTGCAGCGCAATGCGGACGTATCGCCTTGGTTCCCGATGCTCCTGCTGATCTACCCGGTGTGGGAGACGATTTTCTCCATTTACCGCAAGGCGGTGCGGGGCGTTTCACCGGGCGTGGCCGATGCGCTGCATTTTCACCAGCTCATCTACCGCCGCATTGTTCGTGGGGTGTTTCACGATGATGAGTCCCGCCGGGTGCTGATGCGCAACAACCGTACGTCGCCCTATCTGTGGGGTTTTACGCTTCTGACGGTGGTGCCTGCAGTGCTGTTCTGGAACAACACGCCCCTGCTCATGGCGTTTTGTGGGCTTTTTGTGGTCAGCTATGTCATGGCCTATCTGGCCATCGTGCGGTTCAAAGTGCCGAACTGGCTGCGCCACTGAAGCCTTCTTGTGTTCGCGCGCCTGGCGAATGCGGCACAATTTGCGCCTCACAGTTTTCTCCGGATGGCACGCCTCCATGACCGACCTTCTTTCGATTGCCCCACGCGACAAGGCTGAAATCCTGGCCCAGGCGCTGCCTTACATCCGCAAGTTCCATGGCAAGACCATGGTGATCAAGTACGGCGGCAACGCCATGACCGACCCGGCCCTGCAGGCTGACTTTGCCGAGGACGTGGTGCTGCTCAAGCTGGTGGGCATGAACCCGGTGGTGGTGCACGGTGGCGGCCCGCAGATCGAAACCGCGCTCAACCGCCTGGGCAAGAAGGGCGAGTTCATCCAGGGAATGCGTGTGACCGATGCCGAAACCATGGAAGTGGTCGAATGGGTGCTGGCCGGCGAGGTGCAGCAGGACATCGTGGGACTGATCAACCAAGCCGGTGGCAAGGCCGTGGGCTTGACCGGCCGTGACGGCGGCATGATTCGCGCACAAAAGCTCAAGATGGTGGACAGCAAGGATCCCACCGTCGAACACGACGTGGGCCAGGTGGGTGACATCGTTTCCATCGACCCCAGCGTAGTAAAGGCGCTGCAAGACGATGCGTTCATTCCCGTCATCAGCCCGATTGGCTTTGGCGAGAACAACGAAAGCTACAACATCAATGCGGATGTGGTGGCCAGCAAGCTGGCCACGGTGTTGCAGGCTGAAAAGCTGATGCTGCTGACCAACACCCCCGGTGTGCTCGACAAGGCTGGCAACCTGTTGACCGACCTGACAGCCCGCCGCATCGACGAGCTGTTTGCCGACGGCACCATCTCGGGCGGCATGCTGCCCAAGATTGCCGGTGCGCTGGATGCCGCCAAGGCGGGCGTGAATGCCGTGCACATCATTGACGGGCGTGTGCCCCATGCCATGCTGCTGGAGATCCTGACTGACCAGGCCTACGGCACCATGATCCGCTCTCACTGACCCCGCGTGAGGTCTCCATGCGTCTGCTGTTGGTCGAAGACGATGTGATGGTGGCCAGCGGCATCAAGCTGGGGCTCACCGATGCGGGTTATGCGGTGGACTGGGTGGGCAGTGGCGAGCGGGCCGAAGAGGTGCTGCGCGCCGAGTCGTTTGACGCCGCCATCATCGACATCGGGCTGCCCGCTATGGACGGCCTGGAGCTGACACGCCGCCTGCGCCGCCCTGACATGGCAAGCCCCGCGATGCCAGTTTTGATCCTGACGGCGCGTGACGCTCTGCATGACCGGGTGCAGGGGCTGGATCTGGGTGCGGATGACTACATGGTCAAGCCGTTCGAGCTGCCCGAGCTGCTGGCGCGCCTGCGTGCGCTGTTGCGCCGTTCCCAGGCCGCGACCACGGCCGTGCTGAGTTTTGGCCCGCTGGAGCTGGACACGGCCGGGCGCCGGGCCAGCATGCGCACACCGGCTGGAGAGCAGGTCATCGAACTGGGCCCGCGCGAGTGGACGGTGCTCGAATACCTGCTGATCAACGCCCCCAAGCCTGCTAGCAAAGACAAGCTGCTGCAAGCGCTGACGGGTTGGGACAAGGAGATCACCCCCAACGCGGTGGAGGTGTATGTCTCGCGCCTGCGAGGCAAGCTGGAACCCCACGGTGTGGCGCTGCGGTCCATACGGGGCTTTGGCTACCGGCTTGAACTGCAGGCAACCTGAGCAGAAATTTTCCGCGCCCAGTTCGCCGCCTCGCCATGCTTTGGAAAAACTCCTCCCGGCGGCCCGGCCTGCGCGCCATGACATCGGACTTGCGCACCCGGCTGCTGCTGATGCTGGTACTGCCCCTGTGTGTGCTGGTGCTGGCAGGGGTCTGGCTGGACTACCGGTCGGCCGATGAGGCAGCTGGCCAGCACGACCAGCGTCTGGTGCGGCTGCTGCCCGCGCTCGCCGATTCGGTGCTGGCGCCGCCCATCCACGACAACGACCCACCGCTGCTGCTGCTGGCGCCGCCCATCGAAGAGTTTTTGCGCCAGAACGCGGGCTTTGCGGCCTATAGCGTGCGCGATACCTCGGGGCGCCTGTTGCTCGGAGAGGGCTGGGTACACGGCGCCGTGCCCACTACACAGGCCCCGGAGTTCCACAGCGTGGAGTTCGGCGGCGTGACGTACCGGGTGGCGGCGCAACGCGGGCGCACGGGGGCGGGCGAACTGGTCGTGGCCCTCGCCGACGGGTCGGACCCTCGCCAGAAATGGGCGCAGCAACTGCTCCTCAGGGTGTTGTTGCCCAACCTCGTATTGCTGATTGCCGCGGGTTTTGCGATCCATTGGGCGGTGCGGCAGGCCTTCAAACCCCTGGTGGGGCTTGCGGAGGCGGTGGAGCGCCGCTCTCCCCGCGATCTCAGTCCCATCGACGAGGCCGCCTCGCCCGACGAGGTGCGGCCCCTGGTGCACTCGCTCAACCGCCTGTTTGCGCTGGTCAACGCACAGGCCGAAGGGCAGCGGCGTTTTGTGGCCGACGCGGCGCACCAGTTGCGCACGCCGCTGGCGGGCTTGCAGGCCCAGGTGGAGGCCTGGGCCATGATGGCCAAGGCGGCAGCGCCGCCGCGCACGTCATTCCCGGATTTCGACCGGAAAATGCCGCTAGCGCATGAAGATCGTGCACAAGGTGCTATTGTTTTGGGAGCGGATCAGATCGAGAAGCTGCGCAACGCCACGCGCCGCACCTCTCAGCTGGCGCACCAGCTGCTGGCGTTGTCTCGCGCGGACGCCCGCAGCCTGGACGCGCAGCCGCCGCAGCGGGTGGACCTCAAGGATCTGTGCGAGTCGCTGCTGGAGACTTTTTTGGACGCAGCCACCGGCAAGGGCCTGGACCTCGGGCTCGATGTCCAGCTGGTGCATGTTACAGGCCATGGCTGGCTGCTGCGCGAGCTGCTGTCCAACCTGGTGGACAACGCCATCAAATACACACCTGCAGGAGGCGTGGTCACCATCCGCTGCGGACTGCGCCAGGGGCGCGCGGGCCCGCCCCGGCCCTACGTGGAGGTGGAGGACGACGGCCCAGGCGTGCCGGAGTCTGAGCGTACCCGCGTGTTGCAGCGGTTCTACCGCGTGCCCGGCGCGGGAGGCGAGGGCACGGGCCTGGGCCTGGCCATTGCGGACGAGATTGCCCGGGTACACCGTGCCGCACTGACGCTGGGCACGGGCCCCCAGGGGCGCGGGCTGCTGGTGAGGGTGGTGTTTCCGCTGTAGTCGTGCGGGGTCCCCGGGCCGTCCGGACCGACAAGGGGCCTGTGCGAGAATCATTTCCACACACGATTGACTTGTGCAAACAGGTGGCGCCCCGGCCCCTCCTGGCTGCGGCAAGATGTGACATCGTGATCCACGCCCTGCCGTGATCCGACCATGCCCAGTGGCATGCGCACCGGGAGCAGGGCCCCACCGGAGTCCCTGTCCTGCATGTCTGAAATCTCGCCCCTCCCCGAGCCTGCCAGTACCGCCGAAGCGGGTGATGTTGCGGCTGCACGCAAGCGGCCCAAGCCCGGGGAACGGCGCGTCCAGATCCTGCAGGCCCTGGCCGCCATGCTGGAGCAGCCTGGGGCCGAGCGCATCACCACTGCCGCGCTGGCCGCGCGCCTGTCGGTCAGCGAGGCGGCGCTGTACCGCCATTTCGCCAGCAAGGCGCAAATGTTCGAGGGCTTGATCGATTTCATCGAGCAGTCGGTGTTCACACTGGTGCAGCAGATCACGGGGCGCGACGTGCCCGGCCCCACACAGCCTGCCGACGTGGGCGCGCGCCAGGCGGCGCGCATCGTGGCGCTGGTGCTGCAGTTTGGCGAACGCAACCCGGGCATGGTGCGGGTCATGGTGGGCGACGCACTGGTGTTCGAGCACGAGCGCTTGCAGCAGCGCATGAACCAGTTCTTTGACCGCATCGAATCCACCCTGCGCCAGTGCCTGCGCGCGAGTGCAGCCGCATCCAGCACGCCCACAGTCGATGCCCAGGTGGCGGCCAGCGTGTTGACGGCCTTTGTGGTCGGGCGCCTGCAGTGCTACGCCCGCTCGGGGTTTCGGCGCCTGCCCACCGAGCACCTGGAAGCCAGCCTTGCGCTGATGTTGTAGCGGTCCGCGCTGTTGAGGCGGCGCGTCACGGCGGGGGTGGCGCGGCTGCAACGGGTGGTTTGGATGGGTCTCCCTATTTTTTTCGGGGGCTTGGGGGCTGCAGGGAATTTGCTGCAGAATAGAACGAACGTTCGTTTTTATTCGTGCCCATGTCCTCCATCCCCGAATCCCGCCAGGTCACCCGCATCCCGCGCGCTCGCAGTGGTACCGGCCGTGCCTTGCAAAAAGGCCAGCAGACCAAGGCGGCCATCGTCGAGGCCGCGCTGGGTCTGGCCACGCACATCGGGCTGGAAGGCCTGTCCATCGGGGCGCTGGCAGACGTCACCGGCATGAGCAAGTCGGGCGTTTTCGCCCACTTTGGCTCCCGCGAAGAGCTGCAGATTTCGGTGATCCGCGAATACCACACCCGCTTCGAGCAGGAAGTGTTCTACCCCGCCATGTCCGCCCCCCGTGGCGTGGCGCGTTTGTCGGCGCTGTTCGACAACTGGATGAAGCGCACCTCCATCGAAATCGACTCGGGCTGCATTTACATCAGCGGCGCGGTCGAGTTCGATGACCGAACCGGCCCCGTGCGCGATGCGCTGGCCAGTTCGGTGCTGACCTGGCATGCCGCCATGCGCCGCGCCATCGAGCAGTGCAAGGAACTGGGCGAACTGCGTGCCGACACCAAGGAAGAGCAGATGCTCTTCGAGATCCACGGCCTGATCCTCGCGCTGCACTACGAGGCGCGGTTCCTGCAGACCCCGGGCTCCATCGACCGGGCTGTCGTGGGCTTTCACAACATTCTGGCGCGTTACAGCGCGCCGACAGCGGCAGCCAAGGCACCCACAGTGGCGCGCCGCAAAGTTTCCAACCAAACCACCACATCCAAGGAGTAAACCCATGCCCACCTATACGCCGCCCCTGCGCGACATGCAATTCGTCATGCACGAAGTGCTCAAGGTCAGTGATGAATTCAAGGCGATGCCACCCCACGCCGAAGTGGATGTGGACACCATCAATGCCGTGATCGAAGAGGCTGGCAAGTTTGCTGCCGAAGTCGCCTTCCCGCTCAACATCAGCGGCGACACCGAAGGCTGCGTGCTGAACAAGACCACGCACGAAGTGAAGACCCCCACCGGCTTCAAGGACGCCTATGCCAAGTACGTCGAGGGTGGCTGGGCGGCGCTGAGCTGCGACCCCACCTACGGCGGCCAGGGCCTGCCCTTCGTGCTGAACCAGTGCCTGTACGAGATGTTGAACTCGGCCAACCAGGCCTGGACTATGTACCCCGGCCTGTCGCACGGCGCCTACGAAGCCCTGCACGCCCATGGCACCGACGCCCAGAAGGCCCTGTACCTGCCCAAGCTGACCAGCGGCGAATGGACCGGCACCATGTGCCTGACCGAACCCCACTGCGGTACCGACCTGGGCCTGATGCGCACCAAGGCCGAGCCTCTGCCTGACGGCGCCTACAAGATCACCGGCAACAAGATCTTCATCAGCGCCGGCGAGCACGACATGGCCGCCAACATCGTTCACCTGGTGCTGGCCCGCCTGCCCGATGCGCCCAAGGGCAGCAAGGGCATCAGCCTGTTTGTGGTGCCCAAGTTCAACGTGAATGCCGACGGCTCGCTGGGCGAGCGCAACCCCATCTTCTGCACGGGCCTGGAGCACAAGATGGGTATCCACGGCAACGCCACCGCGCAGATCGCACTGGACGGCGCTATCGGCACCATGGTGGGCCAGCCCAACAAGGGCCTGGCTGCCATGTTCGTGATGATGAACGCCGCCCGCCTGGGTGTGGGCAACCAGTCGCTGGGCCTGACGGAAGTGGCTTACCAGAACGCTCTGGCCTATGCCAAGGACCGCATCCAGTCGCGCAGCCTGTCGGGCCCCAAGGCCAAGGACAAGGATGCTGACCCCATCATCGTGCACCCCGATGTGCGCAAGATGTTGCTCACCGCCAAGGCCTACGCCGAAGGTGGCCGCGCGCTGCAGATCTTCTGCACGCTGTTGCTGGACAAGGTGCACAGCCACCCCGATGAAAAGGTGCGCAAGGATTCCGAAGAACTCGTGGCCCTGCTGACCCCCATCGTCAAGGCCTTCATCACCGACAACGGCCACATCAGCACCAACGCGTGCATGCAGGTCTTCGGCGGCCACGGCTTCATCAAGGAATGGGGCATGGAGCAGTACGTGCGGGACAACCGCATCAACATGATCTATGAAGGCACCAACACCATCCAGTCGCTCGACCTGCTGGGCCGCAAGGTGCTGGGCAACAACGGCGCCACGCTGAAAAAGCTGGGCAAGCTGATTGGCCAGCTGGTGGAAGAAGAGGGCGTGAACGAGCGCATGGCCGAGTTCATCAACCCCGTGGCCATGCTGGGCGACCAGATGACCAAGTTCACCACCGAGATCGGCTTCAAGGGCATGCAAAACCCCGACGAAGTGGGCGCTGCTGCGGTGGACTACCTGCGCGTGGCCGGCCACCTGGTGTTCGGCTACCTGTTCGCCCGCATGGCCCAGGTCGCCCTGCGCGAGATCGCCGCCGGCAACACCGACCCGTTCTATGGCGCCAAACTGCAGACCGCGCGCTTCTACTTCGCCAAGCTGTTCCCCGAAACCGCCACGCTGATGCGCACCGCCCGTGCCGGCAGCAAGGTGCTGATGGACACCGATCTGGCCCTGGCCTGATCGGTGCCGGATGCGGATTTCAAGCCTTTTTGCCAGGGAGCGCAGATGTTCAAAGCGGTAGCAGCTATTGTTTTGGTAGCGGGTGCGCTGCCGGCCTGGGCGCAGATGACGCCCGAAGGCCTGTGGCGCAACATCGATGACAAGACCGGCGAGGCCAAGGCCGAGATCCGCATCCGCGACATTGGTGGCGGCGTGCTGCACGGAGCGCTGGAAAAGCGCCTGTCCAAGGACGCCAAGCCCGAGGATGTCTGCGAGGAGTGCTCCGACGACCGCAAGGGCAAGCCCTTGGTGGGCTTGGAGATCATCCGTGGCGCCAAGAAGGCCGACGGCAAAGAGGTGTGGGAGGGCGGCAAGATTCTCGACCCTGAGAACGGCCGCAACTACACCCTGCGCATGACCCCCGTCGAGGGCGGCAAGAAGCTCGAAGTGCGCGGCTCGATCGGCCCGTTCGGCCGCACGCAAACCTGGATCCGCGTCCAGTAAACCCCATTCCCGTGGCCTTGCGCACCCCCTGCGGTGTTGCGCAACGCCCCAACCAGGAACCCAACCCATGTCCCGATTCCAAGTGAAAAAAGTCGCCGTACTCGGCGCAGGCGTGATGGGCGCGCAGATTGCCGCCCACCTCGTGAACGTGAAGGTGCCCGTGGTGCTGTTCGACCTGCCTGCCAAGGAAGGCCCCAAGAACGGCATCGTCACCAAGGCCGTTGAAGGCCTGAAGAAACTCAAACCCTCTCCCCTGGGCGTGGCCGACGACGCGGCGCTGATCCAGCAGGCCAACTATGAAGAGCACATGCACCTGCTCAAGGAATGCGACCTCGTGATCGAGGCCATTGCCGAGCGCATGGACTGGAAGCTCGACCTGTACACCAAGATCGCTCCCCACGTGGCCAAGCACGCCATCCTGGCGTCCAACACCTCGGGCCTGTCGATCACCAAGCTGTCCGAAGTGCTGCCCGAGAGCATCAAGCCCCGTTTCTGCGGCATCCACTTCTTCAACCCGCCGCGCTACATGACGCTGGTGGAGCTGATCAACACCCCCACCACCCAGCCTGAAGTGCTAGACCAGCTCGAAGCCTTCGTCACCAGCGGCCTGGGCAAGGGCGTGGTGCGTGCGCACGACACGCCCAACTTCGTCGCCAACCGTGTGGGCATCGCCGGCATGCTGGCCACGATGAAGGAAGTCGAGAACTTCGGCCTGACCTACGACGTGGTGGACGACCTCACGGGCAAGAAGCTCGGCCGTGCATCCAGCGGCACCTTCCGCACCGCCGACGTGGTGGGTCTGGACACCATGGCCCACGTGATCAAGACGCTGCAGGACAACCTGAGCATTGAGACCGACCCCTTCTACGAAAGCTTTGGCACGCCTGCCGTGCTGAAAAAGCTGCTGGAGTTGGGCAACCTGGGGCAGAAGACCAAGGCCGGTTTCTTCAAGAAGGTCGGCCGCGATGTGATGCGCTTCGAGCTGGAGAGCGAAGAGTACGTGCCCGCCGGCCAGAAGGCCGACGAGGTGTATGCCCGCATGCTCAAGAAGCCCGCTGCCGAGCGCCTGCGCCTGCTGCGCAATGCCGAAGGCGCGCCCGGCCAGTTCCTCTGGGCCATCCTGCGCAACAGCTTTCACTACGCTGCCGTGCACCTTTCAACAATAGCCGACAACGCCCGCGACGTGGACCAGGCCATGCGCTGGGGCTTTGGCATGAAGCAGGGCCCCTTCGAGCTGTGGCAGGAAGCCGGTTGGCTTGACGTGGCGAAGATGATCCAGGAAGACATCGACGCTGGCAAGGCACTGTGCAAGGCACCGCTGCCCGAGTGGGTCTTCAAGGGCCCCGTGGCCGACGCCGGTGGCGTGCACACAGCGCAAGGTTCGTGGAGTGCATCGCAGAACAAGTTTGTGCCCCGCCGCCAGCTGCCCGTGTACGAGCGCCAGATCTTCCCCGAGGCCCTGCTGGGCGAAACCAGCCTGCCCGACTGGCGCACCGCTGGCACCACCATTGCTGAATCGAAAGCCCTGCGCACCTGGACGCTGGACGGCCAAGTGCTCATCGCCAGCATCAAGAACAAGATGCACGCCATCAGCCCCGAAGTGATGGAAGCGCTGATGGAAGCGCTGGAACTGGCCGAGGCCGAGTACCAGGGCATGGTCATCTGGTCCGGCGACGCGCCCTTCAGCGTGGGGGCCGACCTGGAAGCCACGATGCCCGCCTTCATGGTCGGCGGCGCCGATGCGGTGGAAAGCATCGAGCAGGAGCTGCAGAACCTGATGATGCGCATTCGCTATGCGCAGGTGCCTGTCGTCGCAGCCATCCACGGCATGGCGCTGGGCGGCGGCTGCGAGCTGGCTGTGTATTCGGCCAAGCGCGTGGCGCACATGGAAAGCTACATTGGCCTGGTCGAAGTGGGCGTGGGCTTGGTGCCCGGCGCGGGTGGCCTGACCTATATCGCCCGCCGCGCGGCCGAGAACATGGCCGCTTCCACCAGCAAAGACCTGCTGCCCTTCCTGACCGAGGGCTTCACCGCCGCCGCCATGGCCAAGGTGGGCACCAGCGCCATCGAATCGCGCAAGCTGGGCTTTTTGCTGGACAGCGACATCATCGTGCCCCACAAGGACGAGCTGCTGTTCGTGGCCATCAACGAAGCCAAGTCCATGGCCGCGAGCGGCTGGCGTGCACCGCACAAGCGCCTGTTCCCCGTGGCGGGCCGCAGCGGCCTGGCCACCATCAAGGCCCAGCTGGTGAACATGCGCGACGGCGGCTTCATCAGTGCCTACGACTTCAAGATCGGCGCCATGATCGCCGAGGTGGTCTGTGGCGGCGATGTGGATGCCGGCTCGATGGTGAGCGAGGAATACCTGCTCACGCTGGAGCGCAAGGTGTTCTGCCACCTGATCGCCCAGCCCAAGACGCATGAGCGCATCCTGGGCATGTTGTCTACCGGCAAGCCGGTTCGCAACTGATCCGGACGTCGATGGATACCGGTAGACCGACATGAGCGAACACGCCCCCAACAAGTTGCAGCGCTCGCTGATGCGCCTGGACGAGGCCCCCGCCTTCATGCGCGGGTTCGTGCAGAACATCATCTTGCGCCGGGCTGTGCCCTTTACCGGCACGGCCGGGGTGAAGTTCGTGTCGCTCACGCCTGAGCGGGTCGAAGTGCATCTTGCCAACGAGCACCGTGTGCAAAACCACATTGGTGGTGTGCACGCCTCGGCCATGAACCTGCTGGCCGAAACGGCCACCGGCATGGTCGTGGGCATGAACGTGCGCGACGACTGCCTGCCGCTGGCCAAGGAGCTGAGCATGGCGTTCAAGAAGCGCGCCACGGGCGGCTTGAAGGCCGTGGCCACGCTCACCGCCGAGCAGCGCGCCGCCATGCGGGCCAGCGACAAGGGCGAGGTGCATGTGAAGGTCACCGTGACCGACGAAGCCGGTGTGGAGCCGGTCGAATGTGTATTTACGTGGGCCTGGGTTCCTTCCAGCCGCCCCCCCAAGAATTGAAGGAGTTTCACCATGGCTCAAAAACAAGTCCAGGACGCCTACATCGTCGCCGCCACGCGCACGCCCATCGGGCGCTCGGGCCGCGGCTATTTCAAGAACACCCGCCCCGACGACCTGCTGGTCGCCGCCATCAAGAGCGCCATGCTGCAGGTGCCCACGCTGGACCCCAAGGCGATTGAAGACGCCATCATTGGCTGCTCGTTCCCTGAAGGCGAGCAGGGCATGAACATGGCCCGCATCGCGGTGGGCCTGGCGTTCGACCACCCCGTGGGCGGCGTGACCGTGAACCGCTTTTGCGCATCGGGCATCACCGCGCTGCAGATGGCAGCCGACCGCATCCGCGTGGGCGAGGCTGACGTGCTCATCGCCGGTGGCGCCGAGTCCATGAGCCTGGTGCCCATGGGCGGCAACAAGCCCTCGTTCAACGCCGAGATTTTTGCCAAGGACGAAAACGTGGGCATCGCCTATGGCATGGGCCTCACGGCTGAAAAGGTGGCCCAACAGTGGAAGGTGAGCCGCGAAGCGCAAGACGCGTTTGCCCTCGAATCCCACCTGCGCGCCATCAAGGCGCAAAAGGCCGGGGAGTTCAGCGACGAAATCACGCCCTTCGAAATCGTGGAGCGTTCGCCCAACCTCGCTACCGGCGAAGTGGTGGAAAAGCGCCGCACCGTGAGCCTGGACGAAGGCCCTCGTCCTGATACGTCCCTGGAAGGCCTGGCCAAGCTCAAGCCCGTGTTTGCCGCACGCGGCAGCGTCACGGCGGGCAACAGCTCGCAGACCAGCGATGGCGCGGGTGCGCTCATCGTGGCCAGCGAGAAGGCCGTGAAGCAGTTTGGCCTGACGCCCCTGGCGCGTTTTGTGAGCTACGCCGCGCGCGGCGTGCCGCCAGAGATCATGGGCATTGGACCGATCGAAGCGATTCCTGCGGCCCTGCGTTATGCGGGTCTCAAGAGCGATGACATTGGCTGGTACGAGCTGAACGAGGCGTTTGCGGCCCAGTCGCTGGCGGTGATCAATACGCTGGGGCTGAACCCTGCGAACGTGAACCCCATGGGTGGCGCGATTGCATTGGGGCACCCGCTGGGGGCTACCGGTGCCATCCGTGCGGCGACGGTGGTGCATGCGCTGCGTCGGCACAAGCTGAAGTACGGCATGGTCACGATGTGTGTAGGTACCGGCCAAGGCGCCGCCGGCATCATCGAGGCGTTGTAACTGGCTACTGCGCGTCTTTCAGGCGTCGTTGGGCGGTGCTCGCAATCCTCACGTACCGCAAGTACGTTCCGGTTGCTGCGCTCCGTCCGCCTAGCCTGAAAGCCGCTCGCTACGCCCTTGAGGGCGGGGTGTGAAGGCAGGGGGAAGTGCACTGCCTGTTTTTCTTCAAGCTGGCGCAGATCGGCATTGAACCAAGGAGACAGACATGAACAAGCAAACCTTGCAGGTCAACGGGGCAGTGTCTTTGGCACTGCGTGTCTACGAACCCGAGGGCGCACCGCGCGCCAGCGTTGTCATCGGCGGCGCGATGGGGGTGCGACAGTCGTTTTACGAGGCCTTTGCGCTCTGGATGGCGCAGCAGGGGTTTCGGGTCACCACGTTCGACTACCGGGGCCATGGCGATTCGCTGCAGGGTGCCATGCGCGATGTGAAGGCGGATCTGTTTGATTGGGCGCAGGACTACGAGGCGGTGATTTCTGCCGCCAAGGCCGCGCTGCCGTCGCAGCCGCTGTATTTGCTGGGTCACAGCCTGGGCGCGCAGTTGCCGGGCTTGCTGAAAAAGCCCGAGCAGGTGGCGGGCCTGCTGAGCGTGGCCGCAGGCAGCGGCTACTGGCGTGATAACGCGCCGCAGCTCAAGCGCATCGTTCCGTATTTCTGGTGGGTGCTGGTGCCGCTGGCCACGCGGCTGTGCGGGTACTTCCCGGGGCGCACGCTCAAGAAGGTGGGCGACCTGCCTGCGGGCGTGATCCTGCAGTGGCGGCGCTGGTGTCTGGACCCCGCTTACAGCGTGGGGGCTGAGGGGCCTGCGGTGGCGCAGAGTTATGGCGCGGTGCGGTTCCCGGTGCTGGCGCTGTCGATGGCGGACGACGAGCTGATGACCTTGCGTGGCACGCACAACCTGGTGAACCTGTACGCCAACACCGAGCGCCGGGTGGAGAGCATCACGCCGGCCGACCTGCAGGTGCGGCGCATTGGGCACTTTGGTTTCTTTCGCGACCAATTCCGCCAAAGCCTGTGGCCGCGCGCAGCGGCTGCGCTGGCTGCACTGGGCGGTGGCGGAATGCCCCACGGCGAAGTCTCCGGTACGACGGCCTGAGCGGTCGTTTCGCGGCACACTTGCAGCATGACTTCCTCTTCATCCACTTCTTCGTCTGCGTCTTCGTCCTCCGCTACCCACCCGCTGGACGAGGCGCTGCAACTGACGGCTTCGTCCGCTGCGACGGGCCAGTACGAAGGGCAGACCCACCCCGGCTACTGGAACATGGTGGGCCCGTTTGGCGGCATCACCGCCGCCACGCTGCTGCAGGCCGTTCTGCAACATCCCGACCGGCTGGGCGACCCGCTGTCGCTCACAGTCAACTACGCGGGCGCTTTGACCGCTGGTGCGTTCACGGTGCAGGCAACTCCTGTTCGCACCAATCGCTCCACCCAGCACTGGACGCTGTCGATTCTGCAGGCCGGTGCCGACGGCGCGCAGGTGGTCACCGCCACCGCCGTCACGGCCGTTCGCCGCGAGACCTGGAGCGTGGGCGATGTACCCATGCCTCAGGTGCCTCCGCCTGCAGAGCAAAAGGCCATCGTCGCCCCCTTGGGCGCCGTGGAATGGCTCAACCGCTACGAGATGCGCCCCATCGCTGGCTTCATCCCGCGCACCTGGGACGGCAGTGGCGACCACAGCCTGACGCAGCTGTGGATGCGCGACACACCACCCCGGCCGCTCGACTTTGTGGCGCTGTCTGCATTGGCCGATGTGTTTTTCCCCCGCGTGTGGCTGCGCCGTGCGCGCCAGGTGCCTGCGGGCACGGTGTCGATCACCGTGTACTTCCACGCCACGGCAGAGCAACTGCAGGCCACGGGCACGGGCTTCCTGCTCGGCCAGGCGCGCGGGCAGGAGTTCCGCAACGGATTCTTTGACCAGACCGTGCAGCTGTGGAATGAGGCTGGCACCATGCTGGCCACCAGCCATCAGATCGTTTACTACAAGGAATAGGAAGTCGGCCTGTTGCTCTGCACGTGCACTCTTTCCTCCATCCATCAGCCCCCGGAACCCTTACCACCATGACCGAAGCCACCCAAGACATCCTTGCCCACACCGAAGCAGGCGTGACCACCATCACCTTCAACCGCGTGGACAAGAAGAACTCCATCACGCGCGACATGTACGCCGCCATGGCCGATGCGCTCGATGCCGCCAAGGCCGATGCCAGCGTGCGCGTGGTGGTGTTCCAGGGCGACGTGGCCATCTTCAGCGCGGGCAATGACATTGGCGATTTTTTGCAGCAGCCGCCTGCCACGCAGGACTCGCCCGTGTTCCGTTTTCTGCGCGGCATCGCCACCTTCCCCAAGCCCGTGATCGCCTCGGTGTGTGGCCCGGCCGTGGGCATCGGCACGACGATGTTGTTCCATTGCGACCTGGTCTATGCGGGCGACAACGCGGCGTTCTCCATGCCGTTCGTCAATCTGGGCCTGTGCCCCGAGGCCGCATCGAGCCTGCTCGTGCCGCAGATGCTGGGGTATCACCGCGCTGCGGAAGCCTTGCTGTTGGGCGAGCCTTTCATGGCCGAGGCCGCGTTGGAAGTCGGCCTGGTGAACCGTGTGGTGCCGCCGACCGAATGCAATGGCGTCGCACAGGCGCAAGCGAAGAAGCTGGCTGCCAAGCCGTTGTCGTCGCTCATCGAAACCAAGCGGTTGATGAAGGGCGGGCAGACGGCGAAGGTGCTGGAGGTGATGGCGGAAGAGGGCGAGAGCTTTGGGCGCATGTTGCGCGAGCCGGCAGCGCGGGAAGCGTTCTCGGCTTTTATGGAGAAGAGAAAGCCTGATTTCAGCGCGGTTTGATTCGCTAGTTCTGAGGTATTTTGGGCTGCTGACGCTAGTACATAAAGCGCTGGCAGCTATTGTTTTTATAGTTCGTTCTCGCCCCGTCCGTTTGGGTTGAGCCTGTCGAAGCTTTTGTGCGGGTGGCGACTGCATGCCCGTGTGAAGTGCGGGAGCCGGGAGTCGCCCGGCGTGCGAGTAACTTTCTTTTGCTTCGCCAAAAGAAAGTCACCAAAGAAAAGGCGACCCCCAGTCTGCGACCCCTGCGCTTCGCTCCGGGGCAAACCTGCGGCGGGGCGGTTGCGGGGTGCGCCGTGGAACTCGCTTTGCGCTGCGCGCGCCGCTCGGACAACCACGGCGAGTCAGATCACGAAGCATGGGCGCTTCGACGCCCATGCCACCCCACAACCGCCCCGCCGCAGGCGCAGCCAGCAGGGGGTGGACAGCCGAACATCCAAACAACCGAACAGCCGGACATCCATTCGGGCCATTGCTGCGCTCGGCCCAGTTTGCGCAGCGCGTGGCGCGTGCGCCCGCGAGACGGGGCCGAGCGCAGCGCAGCGAAGCAATGGCCCGAGTGGATGTCCCCTACCCGGGTTCCCTTCTGTGCGTGCCGAGAAGCGCAGGGCAGGGGGTGCGTGCGTGTGCCGAAGGACACACGCACTTCGTGCACTGACTTGCCGCAGTTGTTTGAACGGAGCGCGTAGCGCGCAGTGAGTTCTGCGGCGCACCCTCTGTGCGAGCATCGCAGGTTGCCCGGAGCGCAGCGAAGGGACGCGCGCAGTAGGGTCGCCCTTTCTTTGGTGACTTTCTTTCGGCGACGCGAAAGAAAGTTACTCGCACGCCGGGCGACTCCCGGCCTCCACCCTTCGCACAATCACGCCGTTTGATTACAAACACATAGCAAATCAGGTAGTCAATACTGGCGCTTCACCTCAAAAAGCACCCGTAGCAATCACGATCAGACAAGCCATTTATTTTTACAAAGCACTTGCTTGCTAAAAATAAACAGTTTTGCTATCGTGCCTGCATGGATTCACCCGTGCCGCGCACCAGCGCTATCGCCCCCGCTCCCAAGAAACCGCCGGCCCGCACTGGCAGCAAGGCCGTAGCCTCCTCCGACGCCAATGCAGCCACTGTGGAGGCAACCCCTACCCGCCGCCCCCGCGGCCGCCCGCGCAAGACCGCCGAGGAACTCGACGACGGCAACCGCCGCCGCAAGCTCATGGACGGCGCGGCCAAGCTCTTCCGCACCCAGGGCTTCGCCGCCACCAGCACGCGCGACATTGCGGCGGCCGCAGGCATGCACAGCGGCTCGCCCTTCTACCACTTCGAAAGCAAAAGCGCGCTGCTCTACGCCGTGATGAGCGAAGGCATGACCATGGCCACACAAAGTCAGCAGCAGGCACTCGACGCGCTGCCAGCCCAGGCCGCACCGCGCGAGCAGCTGCACACGCTCGTCCGACACCATTTCGAGATCCTGCTCGGGCCCCGCAGCAGCTTCATCCCGGTGATGTTGTACGAGTGGCGTTCGCTCACGCCTGCGCAGCGCAAGGGCATTGCCCGCATCAAGGACAGCTACGAGGCCACCTGGATGCCCGTGCTGGAAGCGCTGGCACAGCAGGGCGCGCTGCAGGCCGAGCCCGGTGTGGCGCGGCTGTTCATCTTTGGGGCGCTCAACTGGGCGGTGCAGTGGTTCTCGCCCAAGAAGGGCAAGTCGCTCGACGCGCTCACCGACGATGCGCTGGCCTTGTTCATCCGTTCATAACAAACAACCCCATCAAGGCAGAGTCACCATGGCCCCCACCGCGCGCAACGCCTACCAGTCTGTGTTTGCTCCGGGCCTGTTCCAGGGCCAGGTGGTGGTGGTCACCGGCGGCGGCTCCGGCATTGGCCGGTGCACGGCACACGAGCTGGCGCAACTGGGCGCGCATGTGGTGCTGGTGGGGCGCAAGCCAGAAAAGCTGCTGGCCGTGGCTGAAGAGATCACTGCCGATGGCGGTGGTGTGTCCTGCGAGGTGTGCGACATCCGATCCGAAGGAGGCGTGGTGGCGCTGGTGCAGCAGATCCTTGCTGCGCAGGGCCGCATCGATGCGCTGGTCAACAACGCGGGCGGGCAGTTCATGTCGCCGCTCGAATCCATCAGCGCCAAGGGCTGGGAGGCCGTGCTGCACACCAACCTCACCGGCGGCTTTCTGATGGCGCGAGAGTGCTACCGGCAGTGGATGGCGCAGCACGGCGGCTCCATCGTCAACATCGTGGCCGACATGTGGGGCTCCATGCCGGGCATGGGGCACAGCGGGGCGGCGCGTGCGGGCATGGTCAGCTTCACCGAAACCGCTGCGCTGGAATGGGCACACAGCGGTGTGCGCGTGAACGCCGTGGCGCCGGGCTACATCGCCTCCAGCGGCATGGACAACTACCCGCCCGAGGCGGCAGACATGCTGCGTGCCATGCCGCGCACGGTGCCGCTCGGGCGCTTTGGCAACGAGGCCGAGGTGTCGGCGGCCATCACCTTTTTGCTCAGCCCGGCAGCCAGCTTCATCAGCGGCACCACGCTGCGGGTGGACGGCGCGCGGCCCCAGGTGCGCATGGGCTGGCCGCAGCGCCCGCCAGGTGCCTCCGCCGCTGCACACCCGGCCGTGCGGCCATTTGACGGCTTTCATCGCGCGCAGGTGCCGCAGGTGTTTGCCCCTTCCCATACCCCCAAGACCGAGGCCGCATGACCGCCGTCTTCACCTCCCGATTCAACCCAGGCAGCGCCGAGGCCACGCAGCGCCGCGCAGCGCTGCAGGCCCGCCTGGATGCCCTGCGCGCGCTGGAAGAGCGTGCCGCCGCCGCCTCGGCCCGGTCGCTGCCCCTGTTTGAAAAGCGTGGCCAGCTGCTGCCGCGCCAGCGCGTGGCGCTGCTGCTGGATGCGGGTGCGCCCTGGCTGCCGCTGTGCACGTTGGCGGGCTACCTGCAGGACGTGAAAGACCCCGAGAGGTCCGTGCCCGGTGGCGGCATGGTCGCGGGCATCGGCTTTGTCAGCGGCGTGCGCTGCATGGTGGTGGCCAGCGATTCGGGCATCGAGGCCGGAGCCATCCAGCCCATGGGCCTGGAAAAGATATTGCGCGTGCAGGAGATCGCGCTGCAAAACCGCTTGCCGTTCATCCACCTGGTGGAGAGCGCGGGTGCCAACCTCATGCGCTACCGCGTCGAAGGCTTCGTGCACGGCGGCACGCTGTTCCGCAACCTCGCGCGGCTGTCGGCGGCGGGCATTCCGGTCATCACCGTGCAGCACGGCTCGGGCACCGCAGGCGGCGCCTATATGCCGGGGCTGTCGGACGTGGTCATCATGGTGCAGGGCCGCTCGCGCGCCTTCCTGGCCGGGCCGCCGCTGCTGATGGCTGCGACGGGCGAGATTGCGACGGAAGAAGAACTGGGCGGTGCCGATATGCACACCGCCGTCTCGGGCCTGGGCGAATACCTGGCGCAGGACGACCGCGAGGCCGTTGGCCTGGCGCGCGATGTGGTGGCGCAGCTGGGGTGGGGCGTAGCCCGGCGACCCAGCGCACCCGGGCCCACGTTGCCCGCCGACGACCTGCTGTCCCTGATGTCTGCCGACCTGCGCCAACCCGTGGACATGCGCGAGGTGATGGCGCGGCTGGTCGATGGCTCGGAGCTGCTCGAATTCAAGGCACGCTACGGCATGGCCACCGTCTGCGCCCAGGGCCACATCCAGGGCCATGCGGTGGGCTTCATCAGCAACAACGGGCCCATCGATGTGGCGGGCGCCAACAAGGCCACGCACTTCATCCAGTGGATGTGCCAGCTGGGCCACCCCATCGTCTACCTGCAGAACACCACGGGCTACATGGTCGGCAAGGATAGCGAGCAGGGCGGCATGATCAAACACGGCAGCAAGATGATCCAGGCCGTGACCAACGCCACCGTGCCGCAGATCACCATCCAGTGCGGCGCCAGCTTTGGTGCGGGCAACTACGGCATGTGCGGGCGAGGTTATGCGCCTCGCTTCCTGTTCACCTGGCCTGGTGCCAAGACGGCAGTGATGGGCGGCGAGCAGGCCGCACGCACCATGCAGATCGTGACCGAGGCGGCGCTGGCGCGCAAAGGCATCATGCCCGACCCGGCCGAATCGCAGGCCCAGTTCGACAAGATCGTCGCCATGTTCGAGGCCCAGGCCGATGCGTTCTACACCAGCGGCCTGCTGCTGGACGACGGCGTGATCGACCCGCGCGACACGCGCGCCGTGCTGGCGTTTTGCCTGGATACCTGTGCCGAGGCGCAGGCGCGCACGCTGCGGCCCCTGAGCTTTGGCGTGGCGCGGATGTAGGCGCTTCGCACGCAATCTCCCCGATGGCCGAGCCTCTCAAGTACCTGCTGAATGACACCGTGCCCCCGCGCATCGCGGCCATGGTGCGTCGCGCGTGGCGCAAGTTCGATACCACCGCGTTTTTGCAGCAGGTAGAGCCCGGCTACGAATCGCTGGAGCTGATGGCGCGCGGCCAGCGCATTGCGCACGCCCTGCAGGCCCACCTGCCGCAAGACGTGCCGCGTGCGCTGGGCGTGCTGGTCGATTCGATGGACCCGTCGATGGGCATCGATGCCGCCGGTGAGCCCGATGCGGGTGACCGCCCCTATAGCGCCTTTTTGTACCTGCCGCACAGCATCTACATCGGCACACACGGTCTGCCGCACTTCGAGGCAGCGATGGCCGCGCAGCACGCGCTCACCCAGCGCTTTACCGCCGAGTTCAGCATCCGCCCCTACCTGCTGCACCACCAGGGCGCCACGCTCGCGCGGCTGCGTGACTGGGCGCAGGACGACAACGCCCATGTGCGCCGTCTGGTGAGCGAAGGCACGCGGCCCCGCCTGCCCTGGGCGCCGCGTTTGCCTGCATTCCAGAACAACCCGCAGCTGGCCCTGCCGTTGCTCGATGCGCTCAAGGACGACCCATCGTCCTACGTGCGCCGCTCCGTGGCCAACCATCTGGGCGACATCGCCAAGGACCACCCCGACCTCGCCGTAGGCACTGCGCGCACCTGGCTGCAGGGCGCGCCCGCCCCGCGTGAAGCCCTGGTGCGCCACGGCCTGCGTTTTCTTATCAAACGCGGCGACGTCGGCGCGCTCGATGCCCTGGGCGTGGGCCATGCCGTGGCGCTGGATGTGCGGGCCGCGCGCGTGCTGCCCGCCTGCGCACGCATTGGCGACAAGGTGCGCATCGAGGTCGAACTGCACAACCCCACGCCCCAGCCCCAGCGCGTGCTGGCGGACCTCAAGGTGCACTACGTCAAGGCCCACGGCGGCGCGGCGCCCAAGGTGTTCAAGCTGCAAACGCTGGACATTCCGCCCGGCGCCACCGTGGCGGTGGGCAAGACGCTGTCGCTGCAGCAGATGACCACACGCACCCATTACCCCGGCGCGCACCAGGTGGAGCTGGTGCTCAACGGGCGACCCCAGCCGCTGGGGCAGTTTCAGCTTTCGTGATCGAGGTTTGCAGGCACACAAACATACAAACGCAACAGCAGGAGACAAGCACCATGCAGTTCACGCACGAGCACCGCGAGATCCAGAAGACCCTCAAGCGCTTCATCGACGAAGAGATCAACCCCCACGTGGACGAGTGGGAGGCAGCCGAGATCTTCCCCGCGCACGAGGTCTTCAAGAAGATGGGCAACCTGGGCCTGCTGGGCCTGTGCAAGCCCGAGGAATACGGCGGCCAGGGGCTGGACTATTCGTACAGCCTCGCCATGGCCGAGGCACTGGGCCACATCCACTGCGGCGGCGTGCCCATGGCCATCGGCGTGCAAACCGACATGTGTACCCCGGCCCTGGCGCGCTACGGCAGCGAAGAACTCAAGCGCAACTTTCTGGCCCCTGCGATTGCGGGCGACATGGTGGGCTGCATCGGCGTGAGCGAACCTGCGGCGGGCAGCGACGTGTCGGGCATCAAGAGCGTTGCGCGCAAGGACGGTGACGACTACGTGATTACCGGCCAGAAGATGTGGATCACCAACAGCCTGCAGGCCGACTGGATGTGCATGCTGGTCAACACGGGCGAAGGCCCCGTGCACAAGAACAAGAGCCTGGTGATGGTGCCCATGCGCGATGGCCCTGGCGGCAAGCTCACCAAGGGCATCGAGGTGGCGCAGAAGATCCGCAAGATCGGCATGCACAGCAGCGACACGGGGCTGATCTACTTCGACGAGGTGCGCGTGCCGCAGCGCTACCGCATCGGCGCTGAAGGGCAGGGCTTCGTCTACCAGATGCAGCAGTTCCAGGAAGAGCGCCTGTGGTGCGCCGCCAGCACGCTCGAATCGCTGAACCACTGCATCCAGTGGACCATCGACTACGCGCAGGAGCGCAAGTTGTTCGGCGCCACGCTGGCCGACCAGCAGTGGGTGCAGTTCAAGCTGGCCGAGCTCAAGACCGAGGTCGAGGCCCTGCGCGCACTCACCTACCGCGCCTGCGACCTGTACGTGAACGGGCAGGACGTGCTGGAGCTGGCCAGCATGGCCAAGCTCAAGGCTGGCCGCCTGAACCGCGAGGTGCCCGACACCTGCCTGCAGTTCTGGGGCGGCATGGGCTACACGCTGGAGAACAAGGTCTCGCGCATGTACCGCGACGGGCGGCTGGCGTCCATCGGCGGCGGGGCCGACGAGGTAATGCTCGGCATCCTGTCCAAGCTCATGGGCATCGCCAAGCGGCCCGTGCACTGACATGGCCGATTCGCTGTTGATCGACCGCGCGCCGCTGGCCAGCGGCTGTGTGGAAACCTGGACGCTCAACGACCCGGCCAGCCGCAATGCGCTGTCCGAGGCGGTGGTTGACGGTTTGATAGCCGTGTGTGAGCGGGCTGCAACCGATGCCGACCTGCGAGGCGTGGTGCTGCGCGGCGCGGGCAGCCACTTTTGCGCGGGTGGCAGCCTGGGCGGCTTTGCCAAGACCATTGGCCAGCCCCTGGCTGCCGGCGAAGCCGACCCGCTGGTGCCCCTGAACCGCCGCTTTGGCGCGCTGCTGCAGGCCCTGTGTGCGCTGCCGCAGTGGCTCATCGTGGCGGTGGAGGGCGCGGCGATGGGGGGCGGCTTTGGGATCGTGTGCTGCGCCGACCATGTGCTGGCCCATACCAGCGCGCAGTTCGCCACGCCCGAGGTCACGCTGGGCATCGTGCCTGCGCAGATCGCGCCCTTTGTGGTGCGGCGCCTTGGCCCGTCTGCTGCGCGGCGGTGTTTGCTGACCGGCGAGCGCTGGGATGCTGCTGCCGCCCTGCGCTTGGGCCTGGTCGATGACGTGGTGGAGGGCGACATGGATGCTGCTGTACGGGCTGCCATCGCACGCCACGCCGCCGCCGCACCCCAAGCTGTAGCCGCCACCAAACGTTTGTTGCTGGCCCAATTTGAGACGCCGTTGCCCGCGCTGCTGGATGACGCGGCCGTGGCTTTTGCGAAAGCGCTGCGCGGGCCCGAGGCGCCGCAAGGGCTGGCGGCGTTTGCTGCGCGCAAGGCGCCGCCCTGGAGTGCGAACTCATGAAGAAAATCCTCATAGCCAATCGGGCTGTTCATGCCGCAGGCATGGCGAAGCAGATTGCCCGTGCACGCGCAGCGTGCTGGCGGGCGATGGAGCCACGAGGGCACAGTCTATGAAAAAGATCCTCATCGCCAATCGCGGCGAGATCGCACGCCGCATCATCCACACCGCCCACCGCATGGGCATCGAAACAGTCGCGGTCTATTCCGACCCCGATGCCAACGCCCTGCACGTGCGCGAAGCCACCCAGGCCGTGGCGCTGGGTGGCGCGGCCAGCGCCGACACCTATCTGCGCATCGACCAGCTGCTGGTCGCAGCCAGAGCCGCCGGCGCCGATGCCGTGCACCCCGGCTATGGCTTCCTCAGCGAGAACGCTGACTTTGCCCAGGCAGTGGTAGATGCGGGCCTGACCTGGATCGGCCCGCCGCCCGGCGCCATCCGCGCGCTGGGCAGCAAGGCCGGGGCCAAGGCGTTGGCCCAGTCGCAGGACGTGCCCTGCCTGCCCGGCTATGCGGGCGACGACCAGAGCGACGAACGCTTTGCCGCCGAGGCTGCGCGCATCGGAACGCCTATCATGGTCAAGGCCGTAGCGGGTGGGGGAGGGCGTGGCATGCGCCTCGTCACCGACCTGGCGCAGTTGCCCGCAGCACTGGCCAGCGCCCGGTCGGAGGCGCTGGCGGGTTTTGGCTGTGGCGACTTGCTGATCGAACGTGCGCTGCTGCAGCCGCGCCATGTGGAGGTGCAGATCTTTGCCGACGCCCATGGCGCGTGCATCCACCTGGGCGAGCGCGATTGCTCGGTACAGCGCCGTCACCAGAAGATCATCGAAGAGTCCCCCAGCCCCGCCGTGGACGCCGCGCTGCGCGAGCGCATGGGCGCTTGCGCCGTGGCGCTGGCACAGGCCGCTGGCTATGTGGGTGCGGGCACGGTGGAATTCCTTCTGGATGGGGCTGAATTCTTCTTGATGGAGATGAACACCCGCCTGCAGGTGGAGCACCCGGTGACCGATGCGCTCACGGGGCTGGACCTGGTGGAATGGCAAATCCGCGTGGCTCGGGGCGAGCCGCTGCCCCTTACGCAATCGCAGGTGGTCTTGCAAGGCCACGCCATCGAAGTGCGCCTGTGTGCCGAAGACGCGCATTTCCGCCCCCACACCGGCCGCGTGCTGCAGTTCAGCGCGCCGCCCGCCACCGCGTTTGAGCGGGCTGCGCCGGGCGCGCTGCGCTTTGACCATGCGCTGGAGGAGGGGGCAGAGGTCACGCCTCACTACGACGCCATGCTGGGCAAGCTCATCGTGCACGCCCCCACGCGGGCTGAGGCCATCGCCGCGCTGGTGCGTGCGCTGCAGGGCACCCGCGTGCTGGGCCTGCCCACCAACCGCGCGTTTCTGGCGGTCTGCCTGCAGCACCCCGTGTTTGCCAGCGGCCAAGCGCTGGTGCCGTTCCTGACGGAGCATGCCCAGGAGTTGCAGCGGTTGCTATCAAATGATGAGCTATCAGTGCATATTCCTTCGGCGCTATCGGCCATTTTTGCTTCAAATCCGACGTCGGACCTGCCTTGTGCCATGGCCAGGCCCCTGCGGCTGCGCCACCAGGGCGAGGTGCACTCCATTGCCGTGCGCGAGCTGGGCAGTGGGCGGCTGCTGGTGGAGCAGGCCGGGGCAGAACCTGTGACTTTGCAACTGCCCCAGCGCGGTGTGCACTGCGTGGCGGTGGGCCCCCGGCGCTGGCACTGGCAAACCGGCGGCGTGGACGGCTGGGTGGAAGACGCATCGTGGGAACCTGCCGCACGCTCGGGCGCCGCTGCTGGCGCCACAGAGCTGCGCGCGCCCTTCAACGGCAAGGTGGTCGCGCTGCCCGTGGCAGTAGGCCAGGCGCTGGCGGCGGGCGATACGGTGGTGGTCATCGAATCCATGAAGCTCGAACACAGCCTGGCCAGCCCCGCAGCCATCACGCTGGCCGAGTTGCTGGTAGCGCCCGGCCAGCAGGTGTCGCCCGGCCAGGTGCTGGCCCGCTTTGCACCCGCCATGCAAGGAGCGCCCGCATGACCGTCACGTCCGACGCGACCCCTGTGAGCAACGAAGACCGCACTGCCCTCACCGACACCGTCACCCGCTTTGCCCGCACCGAGATCGCGCCGCATGTGGGCGCGTGGGATGCCGCCGGTGAATTCCCTCGCAGCCTGTACCGCCGCGCGGCCGACCTGGGCCTGCTGGGTCTGGGCTACCCCGAGCAGTACGGCGGCACGCCTGCCAGCTACGCCTTGCGCATGCCGCTATGGCGCGCACTCAGCCGCCACGGCGCCAGCGGCGGCGTGCTGGCCAGCCTGCTGTCGCACAACATCGGTCTGCCGCCCGTGCTGGCGCATGGCAGCGACGCTGTGCGCGCTGAGGTCATTCCACCGGTGCTGGCGGGCGAGCAGATTGCCGCACTGGCGATTACCGAACCCGGTGGCGGGTCCGACGTAGCCCAGCTCAAGACCACCGCGCGGCGCGAGGGCGATGAGTACCTCGTCAACGGCGAAAAGGTGTTCATCACCTCTGGCATCCGCGCGGACTGGATCACGGTGGCTGTGCGCACTGGCGACGCTGGCAGCAAGGGCAGCGGCGGCATATCGATGCTGCTCATGCCTGGCCACAGCCCAGGCCTGTCGCGCAGCAAGCTCGACAAGATGGGCTGGCTCTGCTCCGACACCGCCCACCTGCGCTTCGACAATGTGCGCGTGCCCGCCCGCTACCTGCTGGGCGAAGAGGGCGCGGGCTTTCGCATCATCATGGCCAACTTCAACGGCGAGCGCTTTGGCCTGGCCGCATCGGCCCTGGGCTTTGCCGAGGCCTGCTACGACGAAGCCCTGGCCTGGGCCCGCCAGCGCAAAACCTTTGGCGCCGCGCTGGTCGAGCACCAAGTCATCCGCCACAAGCTGGTGGACATGCAGATGCGCATCCAGTCCACCGCTGCGTGGTGCGAGTCCGTGGCCGCGCAGGCCGACGCGGGCCGCACCGGTCCCGAGTGGGTAGCGCAGGTGTGCCTGCTCAAGAACCACGCCACCCAAACCATGCAGTTCTGTGCCGACCAGGCCGTGCAGATCCTGGGCGGCATGGGCTTCATGCGCGGCACCGTCAGCGAGCGCATCTACCGCGAGGTCAAGGTCATGATGATCGGCGGCGGTGCGGAAGAAATCATGAAAGACCTGGCTGCCAAGCAGCTCGGCATTTGAAGGAGACACGCCCCATGCACAGCACCGACCACGGCAACAAAGCCATCATCACCTGCGCCATCACCGGCGTGCTGACGGACCCCGGCCAGCACCATGTGCCCGTCACGCCCGAGCAACTGGCAAAAGAGGCCCGCCGCGCCTACGACGCAGGCGCCGCCGTGGTTCACGTGCACTTTCGCAACCAGGAGCCCGGCAAAGGCCACCTGCCCAGCTGGGACCCGCAGGTGGCGCGCGACTGCGTGCAAGCCATGCGCGAGGCCTGCCCGGGTTTGATCATCAATCAGACCACCGGCGTGGTCGGCCCCAACTACCAGGGCCCGCTCGATTGCCTGCGCGCTACCCGCCCCGAGATGGCCGCGTGCAACGCCGGCTCGCTCAACTACCTGAAGGTGCGCAGCAACGGCACCTGGGCCTGGCCGCCCATGCTGTTCGACAACCAGCCCGCCAAGGTCAAGGACTTCATCGACGTGATGCTGGAGACCGGCACGCTGCCCGAGTTCGAATGCTTCGACGTGGGCATCGTGCGCTGCGTGGAGATGTATGTGCAGACCGGCATGTACACCGAGCGCCTGCCCGAATACAACTTCGTGATGGGCGTCGAATCCGGCATGCCCGCCGACCCGGACCTGCTGCCCATCTTGCTCAAGCTAAAAATCAAGGACGCCCCCTGGCAAGCCACCGTCATCGGCCGCAGCGAGATCTGGCCCGTGCACCAGCGCGTGGCCGAACTGGGCGGGCACCTGCGCACGGGGCTGGAGGACACGTTCTATCTGCCGGATGGGACCAAGGCGGATTCGAACGGGCCGTTGATTGAGAAGCTGGCGGAGTACGCGCGCAATGCGGGGCGGGAAGTGGCTTCGCCGGAGGAGGCGCGGGGGATGTTGGGGTTGAAGGCTGCGGGCATTCAGTGAGCGGGAATAGCGCCCAGCGCCGCAGCTTGGGTTAGCTAGTAGCGCCAGTTGACACTTTACCCAGCGGCGGAGTGGTCTCGGGTAGCGCTGCGTTAACTCTGCGAAGGGTCAGGACACACCCGCCGCGCAAGAAGCCAGACGACTACAAGGCTCAAAGCTGCCGATAGCGAGAATCCGTAAATCACCACCATCCGAGAAAAGCGATGCCTTCCCCAATGAGCGTCTTCGTTGGTTTGGATGGCGCGTTTGTATTCGTTCAACTCACTGATCTGCGCAGGAGTCAACTGGTCGCGGTGTACATAATTTCTGTCGATGTTTTCGACCATCCCAATGGTGTCCGTCTTGATCATGGGAGAGTGAAACACCATGAACACGCCCGCTACACAGAAAGAGAGAACTGCTTGGCCAATGAGTACGCAAACGAGCTTCTTCACTATTTGTGGTGTCATCTCTACTGAGCATTTAAGGTGGCTGAGTACGCAGGACCGTAACGAGTCCGTTCGAACTGGAAAAATCACATGAACGTCTTCTACAGCTGGTGAAGGGGAAAGTCCGTGACGCAGTCCTCCTCGGTCCTCAAGGGATTTGCCGCGCTGTCGTATCGTGACCCCGCGGTAGTTCTGCGTGAACTCCGCCAGATCGAGGCACAAATGGTAGGCGCAAACTTGTCCCCACAAGTCCGCAATCTACGAACCAACGGCTTGAAGCACATACGCGAGTTCCGCCATGCTGCGCTTTTTTGCCATGGCATGTCCCTGCGTCTGGGGCACCAGGTTTTGTTTTCCCCCGTGGAATCAAGTGACTATGACTTCGTTGCCACATGGCGGACTGCTGATGCTCAGCACTTTGCGCGAGTGCAACTCAAGGAGTTAGTGCCCGCGCATTTGAACGAAGGTGCAACTGTCCAGGCATTGGTCGATGGTTTGAGCAAATATTCCGGCGATGACCTGATAGTTGCTATCTTTCTCAACAGAGAGGGCCGTTTCTCTCTGGAGGAGGTTGTGTTTCCCGCCCTGCACATTGCAGAGTTGTGGTTCGTGTTCGCAACAACCCCAGACCAACATATGTGGCAGTTGGTCGGGGATGCATTGCGGGAGCCTGAAGTTAGCTCCTTCAGGTATCCGACTTGAAGGGCCCTGGTTCAGTCAATAGCGTGGCTGAAATTCGCGGATGGCATCTCGGACTTTTGTTTCTAACGTGAACCCCGCTCCATACTTCGCCGCCAGTTCATCCGCACGCTTCAGGAACGCCTCAACACCCGTTCCATAAACGAACTGCATCGCCCCTCCCGTCCACGCCGGAAACCCTATCCCAAAAATCGACCCGATGTTCGCGTCATGCACGCTGGTCAGCACTCCCTCGGCCAGGCAGCGCGCGGTCTCGATGGCCTGGCGGTAGAGCAGGCGGTCCTGAATCTCCTGCACGCTCCACTCCACGCCGGGCTTTTCGAACAGCGTTTTCAACTCCGGCCACAGGTGCTTCTTGGCGCCTGCGGGGTAGTCGTAAAAGCCGCCGCCACCGGCGCGGCCAGGGCGCTTCAGTTCCTTGACCATGCGTTCCACCAGCAACTCGCCAGGCGTGGCGGTGTAGGTCTTGCCTTCGGCCGCGTAGTCGGCGCGGGTCTGGTCCAGCACATGCACGCTCAGGGTCAGAGCGGTTTCGTCGAGCACGGCCAGGGGGCCTACGGGCAGGCCGGCCTGCATGGCGGCGTTTTCAATGGCGGCGGCGGGGATGCCTTCGCCCAGCATGGCGGCGCCTTCCATCACAAAGGTGCCAAAGGTGCGGCTGGTGTAGAAGCCGCGTGAGTCGTTGACCACGATGGGCACCTTGCCCAGGGCCTGCACGTAGTCGAAGGCGCGGGCCACGGTTTCGTCATCCGTCTGTTTGCCGCGGATGATCTCCACCAGCTTCATCTTGTCCACGGGGCTGAAGAAGTGGATGCCGACAAACTTCTCGGGCCGGCTGCTGGCCGTGGCCAGGCCACTGATGGGCAGGGTGGAGGTGTTGCTGGCAAAGAAGCCGCCGGGCGCCAATTGCGGCTCGGCCTCTTGCGTGACTTTGGCCTTCAGGTCGCGGCTTTCGAACACGGCTTCGATGATGAGGTCGCAGCCCGCCAGGTCGGCCGCGCTGGCGGTGGGCGTGATGCGCGCCAGCAGCGCTTGCTGCGCCTCGGCCGTCATGCGGCCCTTGTCCACGCGAGCTTGCGTGAGCTTGGCGCTGTAGGCCTTGCCGGCCTCGGCCTTCTCCGCGCTCACGTCCTTGAGCACGGTGGCGATGCCCCGGCTGGCCTGGGCCCAGGCGATGCCCGCGCCCATCATGCCGGCGCCCAGGATGCCGACCTTTTGCGGCTTGTAGCGTGGGGCCGTGCCGGGGCGCGACTTGCCGCTCTTGATCGCGTTCATGTCGAAGAAGAACGTGTTGATCATGTTGCGCGCCACGGGGCCGGTCATCAGGCGGGCGAGGTAGCGGCTTTCGATGCGCAGGGCGGTGTCGTAGTCCACCATCGCGCCTTCGACCATGGCCGCCAGCGCGGCCTCGGGCGCGGGGTAGCGGCCGCGCGTGGTCTTCTTGAGCATGGCGGGCGCTACCGTCAGCGCGCCTGCAATCTTGGGGTTGGCGGGCGTGCCGCCGGACATCTTGTAGTTCTTGTCGTCCCACGGCTGCACGGCGTGTGGGTGGGTGGCGATGTGGGCCAGGGCTGCGGGCAGCAGCTGCTCCCGCGTGGCCACCAGCTCGTGCACCAGTTGCAGCTCCAGCGCTTCGGCGGGGTTGAAGAGCTTGCCTTCCAGGATGTAGGGCTGCGCGCCCATCAGGCCCAGCAGGCGCGTCATCTTGGTCACGCCAGTGGCGCCGGGCATCAGGCCCAGCGTGACCTCGGGCAGGCCGAACTGGATCTTGGGGTCGGCCACGGCGATGCGGTAGTGGGCGACCAGGGCCACCTCCCACCCACCGCCCAGCGCTGCGCCGTTGAGGCAGGCCACCACGGGGATGCCCAGCGTTTCGAGCGTGCGAAAGTGTTTCTTCATGCGCTCGATTTCGCCAAACGCGTTGGGCGCATCGGCGGGTGTGAGGCGCATGGTGGCCTTGAGGTCGGCCCCGGCAAAGAAGCTGGTCTTGGCCGACGCGAGCACGATGCCTTTGAGCGCAGTGCCCAGGCGTTCGCGGTCGCCCAGCACCTGGGCCGTGACCTCGCCCAGCTCTTTCTGCCACTGGCGACACATGGTGTTGACGGGGGAATTGGTTTCGTCAAACGTGATGACGGCGACCTGGCCTTCGGTGCCCTGGGCGGGGATGAGTTCGTAGCGGATGGTTTGCATGATGATCTTGTCTCCTGCCCGTTCAGATACGTTCAACAATCGTTGCGATGCCCATGCCACCGCCCACGCACAGCGTGGCCAGGCCATAGCGCTGGCCCCGGCGGTGCAGCTCGTCAATCAAGGTGCCTAGGATCATGGCGCCCGTGGCGCCCAGCGGGTGACCCATGGCGATGGCGCCGCCGTTCACGTTGACCTTGTCGTGGGGCACGCCCAGCTCGCGCATGAAGCGCATGGGCACGGCGGCAAAGGCCTCGTTCACTTCAAACAGGTCGATCTGGTCGATGGTCATGCCCGCGCGGGCCAGCGCCTTCTTGGCAGCGGGCACGGGGCCGGTGAGCATGATGGTGGGGTCGGCCCCGCTGAGCGCCGTGGCCACGATGCGTGCGCGCGGCGTGAGGCCGTGGGCCTTGGCGGCAGCCTCGTTGCCGATGAGCACGGCGGCTGCGCCGTCCACAATGCCCGACGAGTTGCCCGCGTGGTGAACGTGGTGGATACGCTCCACCTGCGGGTAGCGCTGCAGCGCCACGGCATCAAAGCCCATGCCACCCAGTTGCTCGAACGATGCCTTGAGCGCGCCCAGGCCTTCAAGGGTCGTCTTGGGCTTGATGAATTCGTCTTCGGCCAAAATGGTCTGGCCGATGAAGTCGCGCACGGGCACGACAGAGTTCTTAAAGTAGCCCGCGGCACGCGCGGCGGTGGCGCGGCGCTGCGATTCGAGCGCGAAGGCGTCCACATCGGCACGGGTGTAGCCGTCCAGCGTGGCGATCAGGTCGGCGCCGATGCCCTGGGGCACGAACAGCGTGGCGGAGTTGGTGGCGGGGTCTTGCGCCCAGGCGCCACCGTCGGAGCCGATGGGCACGCGGCTCATGCTTTCCACGCCGCCGGCCACCACCAGGTCCTCCCAGCCGCTGCGCACCTTTTGCGCGGCCAGGTTCACGGCTTCCAGGCCCGAGGCGCAGAAACGGTTGACCTGCACACCCGCGCAGCGAAAGTCCCACCCGGCCTTGAGCGCCGCGACCTTGGGCAGCACCGAGCCCTGTTCGCCCACGGGAGAGACGATGCCCATGACCACGTCGTCCACCGCCGCCGTGTCGAAGCGGTGGCGCGCTTGCAGCTCCGTCAGCAGGCCTGCCAGCAGGTCGATGGGCTTGACCTCGTGCAGGGTGCCGTCCTTCTTGCCCTTGCCGCGCGGGGTGCGCAGCGCATCGAATACATAGGCTTCGGTCATGAATGGTCTCCGGTGGTTTCTCTAAACTTCAAGCGGGTATCGTGGTGAAGCAGCTGGGCTGGCCCACGCCACTACAAGGTGCTTTCTGACGCGGGTGCAGTGGTTTTTGCACTATCTTTCGGCGGTTGCTATCTACATTTCTGGCTATGGAACGAAATACATCCCCTGCATTGCAGCGCATCGCTCGCAGCGCCATCGAATACGACGACACGCGCGAAGGATTTGCGCTGGAGCACCATGTCGTGCTGGCTGCATCCAGTGCGCTGGCGGTGGCGGCCTTCATGGCGCCCAGCCGCAGCTCGGCGGCCATACGCGGCATTGGCGCAGGCTTGCTGCTGATGCGCGCGCTGAGTGGCAGCCAGGGTGTGCGCTCCTGGCTGAATGTCACCGACCGCCGCCCCGGTGCGCCGCTCAGCCCCGAAGAAGCCCGCGCCGCCTGGTACCTGTAGCGGTATTCGGCGCCCACTTGTGCGTTGTGAAGGGCGTTGTGCAGGGCATCGTGCACTGCGTTATTCACGGTGCGGTGCATGCGGCTATTTACCCAGGCCCATGGCCCGCGCAATCACTTCTTTCATGATCTCGTTGGTGCCGCCATAAATGCGCTGCACGCGTGCGTCGGCATAGGCGCGGGTGATGGGGTATTCCCACATGTAGCCATAGCCGCCAAACAGCTGCACGCATTCGTCCATCACCTTGCACTGCAGGTCGGTCGTCCAGTACTTGGCCATGCTGGCGGTTTCTGTGTCGAGCTGGTCGCGCACGATCAACTCGCAGCATTTGTCCACAAAAACGCGGGCCACCTGCACCTGGGTCTGCAGTTCCGCCAGGGTGTGGCGGGTGTTCTGGAACGACGCCACGGCTTGCCCGAAGACCTTGCGCTGCTTGACGTAGTCCAGCGTCCAGTCAATGGCGGCCTGGGCGGCGGCCACGGCGGTGATGGCGATCTGCAGGCGCTCCCAGGGCAGCTGCTCCATCAGGCAGATGAAGCCACGCCCTTCCATGGCGGGGCCGCCCAGCAAGTTGTCCACCGGCACCTGCACGTCGTTGAAGAACAGCTCAGACGTGTCCTGCGCCTTCATGCCCATCTTCTTGAGGCGCTGGCCCTTTTCAAAGCCGGGCATGCCGCGCTCCACCAGCAACAGGCTGGTGCCCTTGGCCCCGGCCGCCGGGTCGGTCTTGGCGACCACGATCACCAGGTCGGCATGCCAGCCGTTGGTGATGAAGGTCTTGCTGCCGTTCAGCACATAGTGTGATCCGTCCGCGCTTTTGATGGCCGTGGTCTTGATGCCTTGCAGGTCGCTGCCCGCAGCCGGCTCGCTCATGGCGATGGCGCCCACCACGGCGCCGCTGGCCATCTGCGGCAGGTACTTCTGTTTCTGGGCTTCAGTGCCGTAGTGAAGGATGTACGGCGCCACGATCTCGCTGTGCAGACCAAAGCCGATACCAGTGGTGCCTGCACGCGCCAGCTCTTCCATCTGCGCCACCGAATACAGCTTGTCGGCCCCGGCGCCACCGTATTCCTCGGGCAGGCTCATGCACAGAAAGCCGTTGGCGCCCGCCTGGCTCCACACCTCGCGCGCCACATAGCCCTGGTCTTCCCAGGCGGCGTGGTGGGGCGTCACTTCCTTGTCGATGAAGCGGCGAAAGCTGTCAGCAAAGGCCTGGTGGTCGGGCTGGAAGAGGGTGCGTTCGATCATGGTGGGGCAACCAGGTTATTTATGCAAAGTTACTGCTTGGTTAAATTCTGCCACCGACTGAGCCCGGATGCACCCCCTGAAACGCAAAAGCCGCCCGAAGGCGGCTTGAAGGAGGCGGGTCAGGCGCTCATGGCTTGACGTAGTCGGAGACCACCTTCCACTTGCCATCGGTGATCTGCGACAGGCGAGAAAGATCGCTGCCCAGGCGCTTTTGTGGGCCAAAGGTGCCCTCGGCGCTGCCGAACATGTCGGGCGGAATCACCATGGTGTCCATGGCCTTGATGAAGCTGTCGGTGCTCAGGTTGGGGCCCGCCTTCTGGGCCGCCTTGATGAAGGCGTCGATGGCGTTGTAGCCGTAGACCGAGAACACGGTGGGGTCTTCATTGAACTTGGTCTTGTACTTGTTGGCCCAGAAACGGATGGGCTGGCTGGCTTCATCCAGGTAGGGGTGTTGCACCGTCATGGTGGCGTACAGCCCGTCCATGGGCTTGCCGCCCAGCTTGTGGATGAGGTCGGTGTAGGCGGCGCTGGAGCCCAGGAAGGTGGGGTTGAAGCCCGTCTTGCGCGCCTCGCCAATCGTGCCGATGGTCTCGCGGATGATGGTGCCCAGGATCACGAAGTCGCATTCGGACGACTTCATCTTGGCGACCTGTGAAGAGAAGTCGGTGGCGCCGCGCTTGTACGAGGTCTTCTCGGTGAAGTCCATGCCCATGGACTTGAGTGCCGCCTCGCCCCCGCGCATCACCTCCAGGCCAAATTCATCGTCCTGGTAGATGGTGCAGATCTTCTTGGCGCCTTTTTCCTTGATGAGCTTGGGGGCTGCCAGGCGGATCTGGTCGTAGTAAGTGGCGGCAAACGAATATTTGAGCTTGTGGAAGGGCTCGTACATTTCCCGCGCGGCCGTCACCGGGAAGAAGTTGATCACGTTCTTGCTGAACTGCACGGGCATGGCGGCCAGGTTTTGCGCCGTGCCGATGTGCGCCACCATCATGAAGATCTTGTCCTGGTTCACGAGCTTTTGCGCGGCCAGCACGGCTTTCTTGGGGTCGTAGCCCGAGTCTTCCACCTTCAGGTCCAGCTTGCGGCCATTGACGCCGCCTTGCTCGTTGGCCTCGTCCACGCGCAGCATCATGCCCAGCCGCACCTGCTTGCCAAAGCCCGCCAGCGGGCCGGACAGATCCTGGATGGAACCCAGCGTGATGGTGTCCTTGCTCACGCCCTGGCTGGGCTGCGCCTGTGCAGCACCTCCGGCCATGGCCACGATGGCCAGCGCGGCAATGTGATGAAACTTCATGGCACGTCTCCTTTGGTTGGATCGAACTCGGTTGCTCGTTATAGAACGATGCCCGGGGTGGGGCACCAGCACTTTCCCTATCCTGATGGGCGTGCCCTGCGGTTGCGTGATGTGCGCACCTACCGGTACATCGCCTCAATCTGCGGTGCGTACTTCTGCTGCACCAGCTTGCGCTTGAGCTTCATGGTGGGTGTCAGCTCTTCGTCCTCGGCAGTGAGCTGTGTGTCGAGCAGGAAGAACTTCTTGATCTGCTCCACGCGGGCGAACTTGGCGTTCACGCGGTCGATTTCGCCCTGGATCAGCTCCTGCACCTCGCGCGTGCGGGTCAGGCTGGCGTAGTTGGAGAACGGCACGTCGTTGTCCTGTGCGTACTTCTCCACGTTCTCCTGGTCGATCATGATGATCACCGTGAGGTAGGGCAGCTTGTCGCCAATCACCACCGCGTCGGTGATGTAGGGGCTGAACTTGAGTTCGTTCTCCAGCTCGCTCGGCGTGATGTTCTTGCCGCCCGCCGTGATGATGATGTCCTTCATGCGGTCGGTGATGCGAAGGTAGCCATCGGCGTCGATCAGGCCCACATCCCCCGTGTGCAGCCAACCTTCGGGGTCGATGGTTTCAGCGGTTTTCTCGGGCTGGTTGAGATAGCCCTTGAAAACATTGGGGCCGCGCACCAGGATTTCGCCCGTGGTGGGGTCGATGCGCACCTCGTTGTAGCTGGCCGCGGGGCCGATGGAGCCGGGTTTGATGCGGCTGGCAGGCACACCGGTGGAGGCGCCGCAGGTCTCGGTCATGCCCCACACCTCCAGCATGGGCACACCCAGCGCCAGGTACCACTTCACCAGATCGGGCGAAATGGGCGCTGCGCCTGTGACCAGAAAGCGCGCACGGTGGATGCCGATGAGCTTGCGCACATTGTTGAGTGCCAGAAAGCGCGCCAGCATGAACTGCGCCTTCAGCAAACCGCCCACCGGCTGTCCGGCCAGCACCCGATCTGCGATGCGGGTGCCCACGCCAATCGACCAGGCATAGGCCGCTTGCTGCATGCGTGTGGATTCCTTGAGCGCGATCATCACGCCCGAATAGAACTTCTCCCACACCCGGGGTACGGCGGTGAACACCGTGGGCGCGATCTCTCGCACGTTCTCGGGCACGGTGTCGGGGTTCTCCACAAAGTTCAGGCGCGCGCCGGTATAGAGCGAGAAGTATTCACCCCCCATGCGCTCGGCGATGTGGCACAGCGGCAGAAAACACATGGTCTCGTCGGCCTCGCTGCGCGAGATCAGCGTGTTGTAGCCGCGCACGGTGTAGGTGAGCGCGGCGTGCGTGTGCATGGCACCCTTCGGCTTGCCTGTGGTGCCCGAGGTGTACACCAGGATGGCCAGGTCTTCGGGTCGGCAGGCCTTGACGCGCTGCATCAGCGCGTCGGGGTGTTGTGTATTCCAGGCCCTGCCCAGCTCGCGCAGGCCCGCAAGGCTCAGCACATCGGGGTCGTTCAGGCTGCGCAGGCCTTCCATGTCGAACACCACCACCTTGCGCAGCAGGGGCAGGCTGCTGCGCACTTCCAAGGCCTTGTCGAGCTGTTCATCGTCTTCCACAAACAGCACGGTGGTGCGAGAGTCTTCGCTCAGGTAGTGCACCTGCGCCGCCGCGTCAGTGGGGTAAATGCCATTGGCTACGCCGCCGCAGCTCAGCACGGCCAGATCGGCCAGCACCCATTCAATGTTGGTGTTGGACAGGATGGATGCACATTCGCCGGGCGCAAAACCCAGCGACATCAGGCCGCCCGCAATCTCCCGCACGGCGTCGGCCGTCTGGTCCCAGGTCCAGCTCTTCCAGATGCCCAGCTCCTTCTGGCGCATCCACACGCGCGGGCCGCGCTCGGCCACGGCGTTCCAGAACATGGCGGCGATGGTGTCGCCCGCGAGCACGTCGGTGCCTGCGGGCTGGATGTGATTGAGGTCCCAGAGGTTAGACATTTGCGCTTATCTCCAGGTCTTCTTTTTCTTCCAGCGCCGCTCTCCGCGCACGCCGACATCTTTCATCCCAAGGTAGAACTCCTTGATGTCGTCCTTCTCGCGCAGGCGCTCGCAGCTGTCTTCCATCACGATGCGGCCGTTCTCCAGCACGTAGCCGTAGTCCGACGCGTTGAGCGCCATGTTGGCGTTCTGCTCCACAAGCAGGATGGTGGTGCCGCGCTCACGGTTGATGCGCACCACGATCTCGAAGATCTCCTTGGTGAGCTTGGGGGACAGGCCCAGGCTGGGCTCGTCGAGCAGGATGAGTTCGGGGTTGGCCATGAGCGCACGCGAGATGGCCAGCATCTGCTGTTGCCCACCTGACAGCAGGCCGGCGTCCTGCGCGGCGCGCTCCTTCAGGATGGGGAAGTAGCCATACACCGTTTCGATGTCGCGGGCCACGGCGTCGGCATCGCTGCGGGTGTAGGCGCCCATGAGCAGGTTGTCGCGCACCGAGAGCAGTGCAAACACCTCGCGCCCCTCGGGTACATGCATGAGGCCCCGGCGCACGATGGCCGCCGGATCGTTGGCGGTGATGTCGGCGCCCTGGAATTCGATGGAGCCCTTGCGCGGGTCGATGATGCCGCTGATGGTCTTGAGGATGGTGGTCTTGCCTGCGCCGTTGCTGCCCAGCACGGCCGCGATCTCGCCGCGCCGCACCTGCAGGCTCACGCCGCGGATGGCCTTGATGGGGCCGTAGGCACTTTCCACGTTCTGCAGGCGCAGCAGGGGCTGGTCAGCTGCAGCAACCGCTGCTGCAGATGTGTTGACGGTGGAAAGTACGGCGCTCATGCCCGAACCCCCATTTGTGAACCCGCTGGACGGCGCAGGTTGCTCACATCGTCGATGGTGCCCAGATACGCCTCGACCACGCCGGGGTGCGTCTGCACCTCGCGCGGAGTGCCCATCGCCACCACCTCGCCCTGGTTCATGGCCAGCACGCGGTCGGACACCTTGGAGACCAGCGACATGTCGTGCTCCACCATCAGCACGGTGATGCCCAGCTCGTGCTGGATGTCCTGGATCCAGAAGGCCATGTCGTCAGTCTCCTCCACGTTCAAGCCCGACGATGGCTCATCGAGCAGCAGCAACTGCGGCTCGGTGCACAGCGCACGGGCCAGCTCCACCACCTTGCGCACGCCGTAGGGCAGGCCGGCGACCATGGTGTCGCGGTAGTGCTGCAGATCGAGAAAGTCGATGACCTGCTCGGCCTTCTCCCGGGCCAGAATTTCCCCTTCGCGCACCTTGCGCGTGAAGAACATCTCGGCCCACAGGCTGCTGTGCTGCCGGGTGTGGCGGCCGATCAGCAGGTTGTGCAGCACACTCGCGTGCTCGAAGAGTTCGATGTTCTGGAAGGTGCGTGCAATGCCCAGGCCTGCCACCTTGTGCGGCGGCTGGTCGGTCAGTGGCAGCAGGGCCCCGCCCGGGCCCGCATAGGCGATGGTGCCGGTGGTGGGCGTGTAGATGCGGCTGATGAGGTTGAACACCGTCGTCTTGCCCGCGCCGTTGGGGCCGATGAGGGTGAACACCTCGCCACGGCGCACGTCAAAGCTCACGTTGTTGACCGCCAGCACGCCGCCGAAGCGGACGCTGAGGTTCTGCGCCGAAAGCAGCACGTCTTGGTTCATAGTGGTCGCCGCGCTCATTTCAAGCGATCCGATTTCTGGAACGACTTCTGCCGCTTGAACAAGCCCTTGCGGTAGAACGGGAACATCTGCAGCCAGGTGCGCACCTTGAGCCAGCGGCCATACAGCCCCATGGGCTCGAACAGCACAAACGCGATCAGCACGACGCCGTACACCACCGCCTGCAGGCCGGGTGACTGGCCGATGGAGTCCGGCAGCCAGTCCTTGCCCAGGGAGATGAGCTGTGGCATGGAGATCAGGAAAATTGCGCCCAGAAAGGCGCCATGCACCGAGCCCAGCCCGCCGATCACGATCATCAGCAGCAGGTCGATGGACTGCAGAATGTTGAACTGGTCGGGCGAAATGAACTGCAGCTTGTGCGCGTACAACGCACCGCCGACGCCTGCCAGTGCGGCCGATATGGAGAACGACAGCGTCTTGTAGCGCGCGAGGTGGATGCCCATGCTCTGCGCGGATATCTCTGAATCACGGATGGCGACAAACGCGCGGCCTGTGGGTGAGCGCAGCAGGTTCAGGATGGCCAGCGTGCTGACCACCGCAATCACGAGGCACAAAAAGTAGAACGACTCCGTGGTCTCGAACGAGTAGCCCGCGATTTGTGGCGGCACTAGGTGCTTGCCTGAGTTGCCACCGGTCACCGACTCCCAGCGCGCAAACACTTCTTCCACAATGAACCCGAACGACAGCGTGGCCATGCCCAGGTAAATGCCCTTGACGCGCAACGCGGGCAGCCCTACCACCACGCCCACTGCGGCCGACAGCCCCGCAGCGCAGGCCAGCGACAGCGCAAACGGCCAGCCCATGCCCGTGAGCACCGCCTGCGTATACGCCCCCACGCCCAGAAACGCTGCGTGCCCCAGCGAGAACAAGCCGGTGAAGCCCGCCAGCAGCATCAGCCCCAGGCCCACGATGGCGTAGATGAGCACAAAGGTGAGCTGCGCCAGCCAATACTCCGGCGCCACCCAGGGCGCGGCGACCAGGGCCAGGCACAGCAGGCTGTACCAGAACACATGCCCGCCATGCTTGGCGAGGCGAATGTCTTGCTCGTACGAGGTCTTGAAGAGAAAGCGCATGGGTCAGACTTTCTTTCTCAGCTTCTCGCCGAACAGTCCGTTGGGTTTGACCATCAGCATGATCAGCACCACGATGTACGCGGCCGTGTCCTTGAACCCATCGGGCAGATAGAAGCCCGAGAGCGATTCGACGATGCCGATCACCAGTCCGCCGACGATGGCGCCCGGCAGGCTGCCAAAGCCGCCCACCACAGCGGCCGGGAAGGCCTTGAGGCCGATCAGCCCCATGTTGGCGTGCACGAAGGTAATGGGCGCCAGCAGCAAGCCTGCCACCGCCGCCACGGCGGCGGCCAGGCCCCAGGCCAGGCCGTTGAGCCGCTGCACCGGAATGCCCATGTAGTAGGCGGCCAGCTGGTTCTGCGACGACGCCTGCATGGCGATGCCCAGCTTGCTGTAGCGGAACATGGCAAACAGCAGCACACACAACACGCCGGTGGCGCCGATCACCACCAGCTGCTCGGCATTGAGCACCAGCGCACCGAGGCGAAACGACAAGTCCTTGTAGGGCACGGGCAGCGTGTGCGTCTCGGTGCCGATGTTGGGGATCATGGTCACCAGCCCACGCAGCACGTAGCCGATGCCGATGGTGAGCATGACGATGGAGAAGGCGGGCTGGCCCAGGATGGGACGGATCACGGCGCGCTCCAGCACCACGCCAAAGCAGCCCATGGCCAGGATGCTGGCGAGCACGGCCACCCAGAAGGGAAAGCCCAGCACCGTCATGAGTGCCAGCCCGCAGAAGGCGCCGAGCATCATGAGTTCGCCCTGCGCGAAGCTCACGGTCTCCGTGGCCTTGTAGATGAGCACGAAGCCCAGCGCGATCAGGCCGTAGATGCACCCCTGGGAGACACCGCTGATCAACAGTTGCACAAATTGCACCTGGCTCTCCAGAATAAGTGATGCGCAAAGCGGGTAAGAGCGGGGCGTATGCCTTGTGGGCATGTGCCGGGTGCATCGTTGCTTGCGCGGGTCCTGCAGAATATTTTTACAAAGCGATTGCTTTGCATAAATAATGGTGCACGCGTGCTGTGCATACCGCACTCGGGGCTAACCCTGATGGGGTGGGCGAGCGGGTAGCGGCGGATATTGACGCAGCGCTGCACCCTGCGCAATAGGAGTAACGTCGGGTGGGTGAACAGGTTCTGAGCACCGGACCACAGGAGAGCCGCATGTCCGTAGAGGTTGAAACGCAAGGCGGTGTCACGCTGGTGACATTGCGCCGGCCTGATGTGCGCAACGCGGTGGATGCCGACACCGCCCGCGCACTGCATGCGGCCTTCGTGGCTTTTGAGCACGATGAAAGTGCCGATGTGGCGGTGTTCCAGGGCGCTGGAGGGCATTTTTGTGCGGGCTGGGATCTGCAGTCGGGCGCGCGTCTGCTGGCCGACGGCGTTGCGCCCGAGGCGCTCGCAGAGACGCTGGACTTCACGGCCGATGCGGTCCATCCACCAGGGCCCATGGGGCCGAGCCGCCTGCATCTGTCCAAGCCGGTGATCGCGGCGATCGAAGGCGCCGCTGTGGCTGGCGGCATGGAGCTGGCGCTGTGGTGCGACCTGCGCGTGATGGCGGAGGACGCGTACATGGGCGTGTTCTGCCGCCGTTTTGGCGTACCGCTGATCGATGGCGGCACCGTGCGCCTGCCGCGCGTTGTCGGGCTGTCGCACGCGCTCGACCTGATCCTGACCGGGCGCAAGGTGGAGTCGGCCGAAGCCCTGCGCATGGGGCTGTGCAACCGCGTGGTGCCTGCCGGGCAGGCGCTGGAGGCCGCCCTCGTGCTGGCTCATCAGTTGGCCGCCTTCCCGCAGGCCACCCTGCGCGCAGACCGCGCCAGCGCGCTGGCCGCCGAGGGCTTGCCTTTGCAGCAGGCCTTGCTGCAGGAGTGGGCGGGTGGCCGCGAATGCCTGGCCGACGCGCTGCGTGGCGCCTCGCGTTTTGCGGCTGGGCAGGGACGCCACGGCCAGTTTTAAGTCAAAATGCCTCCAGGTGCCGGTGTATCAAGCGCCAGCAGCTATAAAAACAGGAGTCATCGGACCGGTGGGCGCAGCGCGCTGCAGGTCCGCACACAGCACACCATGAGCAAAACCATTTCCCCCCAGCCACAGGCTTTTGAGCCCGAGTTCATCGCCGGGCTCAAGTCCATCTTTGAAGAAAAGATCGTGTTCAACCAGGTCCTGGGGCTCAAAGTAACCGCCCTGGCGCCTGACGGCGTGGTGGGACGCATCGACATGAAGCCCGACCTGGTGGGTCACTACGCCTACAACCGCATCCACGGTGGCGTGATCAGTGCGGGGCTCGACGCCATGGGCGGGCTGGCCGTGATGGCTGCGATTGGCGCCAAGCACCTGGACGAGCCGCCCGAGCAGCGCCTGCACCGCTTTGCCAAGCTGGGCACCATCGACCTGCGCATCGACTACCTGCGCCCGGGCATTGGCAGCCACTTTGAGCTGCGCGCGCAGGTGTTGCGGCTGGGCTCGCGTGTCGCCACGACACGCATGGAGTTTCTGGGGCCGGATGGGCAGATCATGTCGGCGGGGGCTGCGGCTTACATCGTTTCTTGATTCGGCCGCGCTCCCGTGCGCGGGATGTGTGATCCCGCAAGCCTTGCAAGCGCATGCTACGAGAGAACCGTTTGGTTACCGTTCTTGCGTAACGAAGGCATCTTTCCAGGGGCGCGAAACCTACGATGACTCTCTTTTCAAGGAGATCTGATGGCCGTGCAAAACCCTTTCTTTGGCAAGCGTGAACCCGAGTCGTTCCAACCCCGCAACAGCACCACCTCAGGCTCCGTATTGGGCGGCACGGCGGCCAGCAGCGCCGCATCTGCGCAGCCGGTGCCTGCTCCATCTGCCCCCAAGTCGGCCAGTGCCGGCGACAGCTCGGGCAGCAAGCTCACGGTGGGCCCGAACATCAAGCTCAAGGGCGTGGAGATCACCGACTGCGACACGCTCGTGGTCGAAGGCACGGTCGAGGCCACGATGGATTCGCGCGTGATCCAGATCTCGGAGCACGGCGCCTTCAAAGGCTCGGCTGAGATCGACATTGCCGAGATCCACGGTGAGTTCAACGGCACGCTCACCGTGCGGCAAAAGCTGGTGATCTACAGCACCGGCAAGGTCAACGGCAAGATCCGCTACGGCAAGCTGGTGGTGGAAGAGGGTGGACAGCTGGCAGGAGAGATCGAGGCCGGTTTTTCCGCATCGTCGTCCAGCAGCACACAGCGGGCAGCAGCCCCCTTGAGGGCTGAGCCAGCCGCGCTGGCGGCCTGATCTGCACTCACAGCCGCGCCCCGATAGGCGCGGTCAGTCCGTTCGACTCCGTTCGGCGGCTCACGCAGGCGCGTTGTGCTTGGGCACCGGGCGCGGCCTGCCCTGGTGGTCGATGGCTACATAGGTCAGGCGCGCCTCCGTCACTTTCACATACTGCCCCTGCGCAGAAAAACGCTCGGCATACACCTCCACCTCCACGGTGACCGAGGTGTTGCCGACGCGCGTGATGGCCGAGAAGAACGACAGGATGTCGCCCACGCGCACGGGCTGCTTGAAGATGAATTCATTGACCGCCACCGTGGCCATGCGGCCCTGGATGTAACGCGCGGGCAGCACGGAGCCCGCCAGGTCGACCTGCGCCATCACCCATCCGCCAAAGATGTCGCCATTGCCGTTGGTGTCGGCGGGCATGGGGATGACCTTGAGCACCAGCTCCTTGTCGGTGGGCAATGCGGCGGGTGGTGGGCTGAAAACGGCAGACATGGGCACAATCTCGGTTGGGGCTGAGCCAATCCTTGGGGAAACCGGTGGTTTCACAAGGCCTCGCGCCCTGAAAAAGCCACCTGGGCATCAGCCAGGTCGGTAAAAACAACAACCGGAATTGTCCCCCATGCGCCACCACGGCGAAACCTCCCCCCCTGCCGCCGCCAACGCGCCCGGTGCCACCGCCAGTGGCACGGCCGCCAGTCCCGCACCGGTCCAGTCGGACTGGGTCACCCTGCACCGATTGCTGCCCTACCTGTGGCAATACAAATGGCGCGTGATAGCCGCCATCGTCTTCATGGTGGGCGCCAAGTTCGCCAACGTGGGCGTGCCCATCCTGCTCAAGACGCTGGTCGATGCCATGAGCCTGAAGCCGGGCGATCCCGCCGCGCTGCTTGTGGTGCCGGTGGGGTTGCTGGTGGCCTATGGCGCGCTGCGGCTGTCCACGTCGTTTTTTACCGAGCTGCGCGAGCTGGTGTTTGCCAAGGCCACGCAGGGCGCGGCGCGCTCGATTGCGCTGCAGACCTTTGAGCACCTGCATGCGCTCAGCCTGCGGTTTCACCTGGAGCGGCAGACCGGCGGCATGACCCGCGACATCGAGCGCGGCGTGCGCGGCATCGAGTCGCTGATCTCGTTCACGCTGTTCAACGTGGTCGCCACCCTGGTCGAGGTGGTGCTGGTGCTGTCGGTGCTGGCCATCAAGTTCGACGCCTGGTTTGCGTGGATCACGCTGGCGGCGCTGGCGCTGTACATCCTCTTCACGGTGCTGGTGACCGAGTGGCGCACCCAGTTCCGCCGCGAGGCCAACGAGTTCGACTCGGCCGCGCATTCCAAGGCCGTGGATTCGCTGCTCAACTACGAGACGGTGAAGTACTTCAACAACGAAGGCTTCGAGGCCCGCCGCTATGACGAAAGCCTGGAGCGCCTGCGCCGCGCGCGGCTGAAAAGCCAGACCACGCTGTCGCTGCTCAACACCGGCCAGCAGCTCATCATTGCCGTGGGCCTGGTGGCCATGCTCTGGCGCGCCACGCAGGGCGTGGTCGATGGCCGCATGACGCTGGGCGACCTGGTCATGGTCAACGCCTTCATGATCCAGCTGTACATCCCGCTCAACTTCCTGGGCGTGATCTACCGCGAGATCAAGCAGAGCCTGACCGACCTGGACAAGATGTTCACGCTGATGGACAAGGAGCGCGAGGTGGCCGACGCCCCGGGCGCCCAGCCGCTGGCGGGGCTGGACCAGCCCACCGTGCGTTTCGAGGACGTGGTGTTTGCCTATGACGCCAAGGGCGGGCGCACCATCCTGCAAGGCATCAGTTTCGAGATCCCGGCGGGCAAGACGGTGGCGGTGGTGGGGCCCTCGGGATCGGGCAAGAGCACGCTGGCGCGGCTGCTGTTCCGCTTCTACGACATCCAGCAGGGGCGCATCACCATTGCGGGGCAGGAGATCCGTAGCGTGAAGCAGGCCAGCGTGCGCCAGGCCATTGGCATCGTGCCGCAAGACACGGTGCTGTTCAATGACACCGTGGCCTACAACATCGCCTATGGCCGCCCTGGCGCCACGCAGGACGAGATCGAATCCGCCGCCCGCGCCGCGCGCATCCACGACTTCATCGCCAGCACACCCAAGGGCTACGCCACCATGGTCGGCGAGCGGGGGCTCAAGCTTTCGGGTGGTGAAAAGCAGCGCGTGGCGATTGCCCGCACCTTGCTCAAGAACCCGCCCATCCTGATCTTTGACGAGGCCACCAGCGCGCTGGACTCCGCCAACGAGCGCGCCATCCAGGCCGAGCTGCAGGGCGTGGCGCAGAACAAGACCACGCTGGTGATTGCCCACCGCCTGTCCACGGTGGTGGACGCGCACGAGATCCTGGTCATGGACGCGGGCCGCATCATCGAACGCGGCACGCACGCGCAGCTGCTGGCCCTGGGTGGCCGCTACGCCAGCATGTGGTCGCTCCAGCAAAGTGATGCCGCCGCTTGAGCAGCGTCTTTCTCTCTTTCATTTGTTTCGCGATTTGTCATCCATGAAGCCCGTTCTTCTCGCCCTCATGTTTTTGTCTGAAGAGCACATCGCGCAGATGGCCCAGACCTTTGAAGTGATCTACGCCCCCGATGCACCGCAGGCCGCCACCGCCATCGCGCAGCACGGCAGCCGCGTGCGTGTGGTGCTCACCATCGGTGCGGTGGGCCTGAGCCCGGCGCAGATCGATGCGCTGCCCGCGCTCACACTCATCTGCGCGCTGGGCGCAGGCTACGAGAACGTGGCGGTGGCCCATGCCAAGGCGCGTGGCATTGTGGTGGCCACCGGTGCAGGCACCAACGACGACTGCGTGGCCGACCACACCTGGGGCCTGCTGATCGCGGCGCAGCGCCGCATCCTGCCGCTGGACAAGGCCACCCGCGCCGGTATCTGGCGCACGGCCTTGCCGCTGCCGCCCAACGTGTCGCACAAGCGGCTGGGCATCATCGGCCTGGGCACCATCGGCAAGAAGATTGCCCAGCGCGCGCTGGGCTTCGAGATCGAGGTGGGCTACCACAACCGCAGTGCACGCACCGATGTGCCTTACCGCTACTTTGCCGATGTCACCGCGCTGGCCGAATGGGCGGACTTCCTCGTGGTCGCCACACCGGGCGGCGCGGGCACCAGGCACCTGGTCAACGCAGACGTGCTGACGGCGCTCGGCGCGCGGGGCGTGGTGGTCAACATTGCACGCGGCAGCGTGATCGACACCACCGCCCTGGCCGCAGCGCTGCGCGACGGCCGCATTGCCGCCGCAGGGCTGGATGTGTACGAGAGCGAGCCCGCCCCCCCGGCCGAGCTGCTGGACCTGGACAACGTGGTGCTCACGCCCCATGTGGCGGGCTGGTCGCCCGAAGCCGTGCAGGCCTCGGTAGACCGGTTCATGGAGAACGTCCGGCGCCATCTGGCGGGTGAGGCGCCGGTCACGCCGGTGTGACCGGTTTGGGGCTGTGCAGGTCGATAGCGCTAGTGGAATATGCGCTGCTAGCTATTGAATCAGGAGCAATGGAATGTCTGTCGATCTGACGGCGCTGCAGACCCGGTTGCGCGCGTTTGCGGCGGAGCGGCAGTGGCAGCCGTTCCACACCCCCAAGAACCTGGCGATGGCGCTGATGGTCGAGGCGGCCGAGCTGGCCGAGATCTTTCAGTGGATGACGCCGGAACAGTCGCTCGCGGTGCGTGAGGACCCGGCGCTGAAAGAGCCCATTGCCGATGAGGTGGCCGACGTGCTGCTGTACCTGCTGCAGCTGGCGGACCACGCGGGCGTGGACCTGGCCGAGGCGGTGGAGAACAAGCTGCGCAAAAACGCGGTCAAGCACCCGGTTCCCGATGATTTGAAGTGAAAGTGGCGGGTGGCGCTAGTGCAATATGCCTTGATTGCTATCAAATAGATAGTAATCTCGCAGGCCTGTCACCCGCAGTTGCCTTTATGCCCGCCCAGCAAAAAGCCCCGCCATGGCGGGGCTTGGGCAGACACCGGGCGACTGCCACGCACCGGTGCCGGGTCCGTTGAAGGATTACTTCTTGCGGGCGGCAATGGCCTTCTCGGCGGAGCCCACCAGGTCGGCGCCGATCTGGCCCTTCCACTTTTCGTACACGGGGCGCGTGGCCTTCACGAACGCGTCGCGCTCGGCGGCGGACAGCTGCGTGACGGTCACGCCGTTGGCGGCGATTTCCTTGAGCAGGGGCTTGTCGGCCTCGACCATGCCCTTGCGGGCGATGGCGATTTCTTCCTTGCCGGCGTCGATGGCGGCCTGCTTCACGATCTCGCGGTCTGCAGGGGTCCACGAAGCCCAGATGTCCTTGTTCACCACGAACACCAGCGGGTCGTTCACGTAGCCCCACATGGTGATGTGCTTCTGCGCCACGGTATGCAGCTTGGCGGCCTGGTACACGGCGATGGGATTCTCCTGGCCGTCCACGGCGCCACTGGCAAACGCGGGCTGCGCGTCGGCCCAGCTCATTTGTGTGGGGTTGGCGCCCAGGGCGGTGAAGGTGTCCAGGAACAGGGGCGAGCCCACCACGCGGATCTTCAGCCCCTTGAGGTCGGCGGGGCTCTTGATGGCCAGCTTGGAGTTGGAGATTTCGCGGTAGCCGTTCTCACCCCAGGCGAGCGGCACGACACCTGCCTTCTCCAGCGTGGTGAAGATCTGCTTGCCCACGTCGCCTTGCGTCACTGCATCGACCGCAGCGTAGTCGGGGAACAGGAAGGGCAGCGAGAAAAGGTTGAGCTGCTTGACCTGGGGCGACCAGTTGATGGTGGAGCCCACGGCCATGTCGATCACGCCCTGGCGCAGGGCGCTGAACTCGCGCGTCTGGTCGCCCTGGATCAGCGACACCCCGGGGTAGAGCTTGATGTTGATGCGGCCCTGGGTGCGCTCGCGCACCTTGTTGGCCCACAGCTCGCCGCCCTTGCCCCAGGGAAAGGCCGTGCCCAGCACCAGCGACATGCGGTACTCGCTCTTGTACGCGGTCTGCGCGATGGCGGCAGGGGCGGTGAACGCCAGGGCGGCGGCAGCGGCCACGGCGGAAGTGAGGAAGGTGCGCAGTTTCATTGTTTCAGTCTCCTGGTTAGAAATTCGTCGGCAAGGGGTCAGTAGCCCAGTTTGGCGGGCAGCCACAGGGCCAGTTGCGGGAAGGCGATCACGGCCACCATCACAAGGAACATGGCGAACAGCATCCAGCCCACCCAGCGCACGGTCGATTCCATGCGCACACCGGCAATGCGGCAAGACACCATCAGGTTCACGGCCAGTGGCGGGGTGAACTGGCCCAGGGCCACCTTGAGCGTGAGGATGACGCCAAACCACACCGGGTCCCACTTGTAGTGCTGCATGATCGGCAAGAGCAGCGGCACAAAGATCAGGAAGATCGAGATGCCGTCAAGGAACATGCCCACCGTGATCAGCAGCACGATGAGCAGCGCCAGCACGCCGTACTCGCCCAGGCCCGAGTTCACGATGGCGTTGGCCACCGGGTCGATCACGCCCAGTGTGGACAGCGAGTAGGCAAAGATGCCCGCGAGCGACACCACGATGAGGATCACCGCCGACAGCTCGCCCGATTCGCGCAAGATGGGGAACAGGTCGCGCACAGAAATCGTGCGGTGGATCACCATGCCCACGAACAGGCCGTAGAACACCGCGACCACGGCGGCTTCCGTCGGCGTGAACCAACCGGCACGCATGCCGCCCAGGATCAGCACTGGCGCGGCCAGGCCCCAGGTGGCCTCGCGCAGGCTCTTCCAGAATGGGGGGCGGGGCATGGTGGCTTCGAGCGCGCCCATCTTGTGCTTGCGCGCCATCCACACGGCGGGCACGATCAGCGCCACGCCCGCCAGGATGCCCGGGATCATGCCGGCCGCAAACAGCGCGGGCACCGAGGCGCCGGGCACGAGCACCGAGTAGATGATGAAGGCGACGGACGGCGGGATCAGGATGTCGGTGGCTGCAGCGGCCCCCACCACGCTGGCCGAGAACGAGGGCGGGTAGCCCGCGCGCGACATGGCCGCGATCATCACCCCGCCCACAGCAGCGGCATTGGCCGGGCCCGAGCCCGAGATGCCGCCCAGGAACATGGCCACCGCAATGGCCACCAGCGGCAGCATGCCCGGGCCACGCCCGACGATGGCCACGGCAAAGTTCACGAGGCGCAGCGCTACGCCCGAGCGGTCAAAAATGGAGCCCACCAGAACGAACATCGGGATGGCCAGCAGCGGGTATTTGCCCAGCCCGGCGTAGAAGTTCTGCGGCACGGCCAGCAGGCCGAACCACTGGCTGTCGGCATTGGCCAGCGCGATGGCGGCGGCACCCGCCAGGCCCAGCGCGGCGCCAATCGGCACGCCCACAAACATCAGGCCCAGAAAGGCCACAAACAGCAGCGTGGCGATCATGGTTGCGCATCCTTGTGCGCCGGGGCGGCATCGCTGACCGTGCCGCGGCTGCGGCGGATGAACAGCCCGATGGCGCGTGCCGTGATGAGCGCAGAGAACACGGGCAGCCAGATCGAATACCACCACTGCGGCACGCCGATGCCGGGGGAGGTTTCGCCAAAGCTGTAGTCGTCCCACACCACGCGCACGCTCAGGACGGCGATGACGCCAAACAGCAGGGCCACAGTGGCCGCGCCCAGCATGGACAGGCGCTTGCTGCGCAGGGCAGAGCCGCCCTCGGCAAAGTACTCGATGCGGATGTGCTGGTCACGTGCCACGGCGGCCGAGCCTGCGATGAGCGCCAGCGCGATCATCAGGAACACCGAGATTTCTTCGGTCCAGGCAAACGAGGAGTTGGTGAAGTAACGCACCAGCACGTTGGCAAAGGTGATGAGTGCGAGGGCCGCCATGACGATGACGGTGAGCCAGTCTTCAAGGCGCAGCGAGCGGGGCTCGGCCTCGGGACTCGCGGCGCCGGGCAGTGCGTCGGTCGCAGGCCCTTGGGGGGAGGAGGAGGACATGGGGCAGGGGAAGGAGGAGAACAAACACGGGAGCATGCGGGTCGCCCTGCCCGGCAGTGTTGTGCACCAGGGGCCTCGACGCTGAGCGCTGTAGGCGCCGCTTTCTATTATGCGATGGGTTGCTATGCATGCACACCATTGGTGCGCCGCGTCAGCACTGTGTAAACCCTCATGCCAGCGGCCAGCACGGTGTAGCCCGCGCGCGGATAATGCACCGATGGAAACCAAGTGGCTTGAAGATTTCGTCAGTCTTGCGGAAACCCGCAGCTTCAGCCGGTCAGCGCAGCTGCGGCATGTGACCCAGCCAGCGTTCTCGCGGCGCATCCAGGCGCTGGAGGCCTGGGCCGGCACCGACCTGGTGGACCGCAGCTCCTACCCCACCCGGCTGACCCCGGCCGGCAAGACCCTGTACGACCAGGCCCTGGAAATGCTCCAGTCGCTGCAGAACACGCGTGCCATGCTGCGCGCGCACACCAGCGCAGGCAAGGACATGATCGAGTTCGCCGTGCCCCACACGCTGGCGTTCACGTTCTTCCCGGCCTGGGTGTCCAGCCTGCACGACAAGTTCGGCCCGTTCAAAAGCCGCCTGATTGCGCTGAATGTGCACGACGCGGTGATGCGCCTGGTCGAAGGCGGGTGCGACTTGCTGATCGCCTACCACCACCCCTCGCAGCCCTTTCAGCTCGATGCCGATCGGTATGAGATGGTCAGCCTGGGTCAGGAAGTGTTGTCGCCCTATAGCAAGGCCGACGCCGATGGCCAGCCCGTGCACCGCCTGCCCGGCCGCGCAGGCCAGCCGCTGCCCTACCTGGGCTATGCGCCCGGCGCCTACCTGGGGCGGGTGACCGAACTCATCCTCAAACAATCGCAGACGCCCATTCACCTGGAGCGCGTGTACGAGACCGATATGGCCGAAGGTCTCAAGGCCATGGCGCTAGAAGGGCATGGCGTGGCCTTCTTGCCCCACAGCGCCGTGAAGAAGGAGCTGCGCTCGCGCCGCCTGGTCAGCGCCGCGCCCCCCGATACCGAAGGCCTGCAGATGACCATGGATGTGCGTGCCTACCGCGAAAAGCCCAATGGCAAGGACACCCCTAAAGGCACGGCGCAGGCGCTGTGGACCTACCTGCAGGCCCAAGCGGCCTCATGCTAAGGGTAAATACGGACATAAACACTTTGCATAGTTGTGCGCGCAAACGGCATTGGAATTTCACCGTAACGACACGTACAGTCTGCGCCATCGCCGGATCGGTGGATAGCAGCGTGTGCCTTGGCAGGGCCCCACGGTGGCACGAAGATTGCAAACCCGGTTCATTCCTTCACAGAGGCATCGTATGAAAGTTCAGCATTGGGGATTGGCCTGGGGCCTCGCAGCACTGTGCTGTGCGGTCGGTGCGTCTGCGCAGGCCAGCGTGCTGGAGCGCGTGGCTGGCGGTGGCAAGCTGGTCATTGCCTACCGTGAATCCTCGGTGCCTTTCTCGTACATCGACAGCCAGTCGGGCAAGCCCGTGGGCTACGCGCTGGACCTGTGCCTGCGCATGGCCGAGCTGGTGCGCAAGAAGACCGGCAAGAAGGACATGGAGATCGAGCTGGTGCCTGTCACGCCGGCCAACCGCATTGCCATGATTGAGCAGGGCAAGGCCGACATGGAGTGTGGCTCCACCACCAACAACGCCGAGCGGCGCCAGAAGGTGGCCTTCACCATCCCCCACTTCATCACCGGCGCGCGGCTGCTGGTCAAGTCCTCCAGCACCATCGACAGGGTGGAGGATCTCAACGGCAAGAAGCTGGTGTCCACCAAGGGCACGACGCCCCTGAAGGCGGCCGACCAAGCCAACCGCGAGCGCCTGATGGGCATCACCGTCGTCGAGGCACCCGACCATGCCAAGGCGGTCGAGATGGTCGAGAAGGGTGAGGCCGATGCGTTTGTGATGGACGACGTGCTGCTGTACGGCCTGGCGGCCGGGCGGCCCGACCCCAAGGCGCTCAAGGTGGTGGGCCGCTTCATGACCACCGAGCCACTGGCCATCATGCTGCCCAAGAACGACCCTGAGTTCAAAAAGCTGGTGGACGAGGAAATGCGCCGCCTGATTACCAGCCGCGAGATTTACCCGATTTACGACAAGTGGTTCAACAAGGCCATTCCGCCCAACAATACCGTGCTGAGCCTGCCGGTCAGTTACTTGTTGCGCGACTTCTGGAAATACCCTACCGACCAGGTCCCGTTCTGACTAATATCCCTGGTTGCGTGCTACCCCTTTTTGGAGTGCGGTCCTGACCGGTTACCCCCGGCTGGCCCCTGTCTCTAAAATCCCCCCCTTTTTCGTTTTCAACACAAGGAGATCCCTATGAAGAAACATTTGCTCGCGGTTGCCGTGACCGCCTTGGCTGCAGGCAGCGTATTTGCCCAGGCCAATGACACTCTGGCCAAGATCAAGGCCTCCGGCAGCGTGACGCTGGGCGTGCGCGAGTCTTCGGGTCTTTCGTACACGCTGGGCAACGGCAAGTACGTGGGTTTCCACACCGAAATGGGCGAGATCGTTCTGCACGACATCCAGAAGCAACTGGGCTTGCCCAAGCTGGATATCAAGTACCAGCCCGTGACCTCGCAAAACCGTATTCCGCTGGTGACCAACGGCACCGTGGACCTGGAGTGCGGCTCCACCACCAACAACGCCGCCCGCCAAAAGGACGTGGCGTTTGCCGTGACCACCTATGTGGAAGAAGTGCGCACCGTGGTGAAGGCCAACTCGGGCATCACCTCGATCAAGGACCTGAACGGCAAGACCGTGGCCACCACCACCGGCACGACCTCCGTGCAGACCCTGCGCAAGCACGAACGTGCTGGCGGCATCGACTTCAAGGAAGTGTTTGGCAAGGACCACGCCGACAGCTTCCTGATGCTGGAAACCGGCCGAGCTGACGCATTCGTGATGGACGGCTCCATCCTGGCTGCCAACGTCTCCAAGTCCAAGAACCCTGCCGATTACAAGATCGTGGGCGAAGTGCTGTCGGTGGAACCCATCGCCTGCATGCTGCGCAAGGACGACCCCGCGTTCAAGAAGGCTGTGGACGACTCCATCAAGCGCCAGATTGCCGACGGCTCGCTGGCCAAGCTGTACGACAAGTGGTTCATGCAACCGGTGCCACCGACCAACACCAAGATCGGCCTGCCGATGTCCGACGCTACCAAGGCAGCCTGGGCATCGCCTAACGACAAGCCCATGGAAGACTACGCCAAGAAGTAAGCTCTGCAACGCTTGTGCCCCTTCGGCCAGCTGGTTTGAAGGGGCTTTTTTGTTGGGTCGGCCCAGTGGGCCCCCCAGCGCAAAACCAAAAATTAAAGGGGTGCTCCTATGAGTTGGGATTGGCAGGTGTTCTGCCAGGACACCATGGACCGGGATGTGGTGCAGGGCTGCTTTGGCAAAGGCGGCGAGATCACCTACCTGGACTGGATGCTGTCGGCCTGGGGCTGGACGGTGTCCGTTTCGCTGCTGGCCTTGCTGCTGGCGCTTGTGTTGGGTTCATTCATCGGTACGCTGCGCACCTTGCAGGATCGCCCGATGATCGTTCGGCTGGGCAACGCCTGGGTCGAGCTGTTTCGCAATATTCCGCTGCTGGTGCAGATTTTCCTGTGGTACCACGTGCTTCCCAGCCTGTTCCCGGTGCTGCGGGGCGTGCCCGGTTTTGCGCTGGTGGTGCTGGCGCTGGGCTTTTTCACCTCGGCACGTATCGCCGAGCAGGTGCGTTCGGGCATCCAGGCCCTGCCACGCGGCCAGCGGTATGCCGGCATGGCCATGGGTTTCACCACCTTCCAGACCTACCGCTATGTGCTGCTGCCCATGGCGTTTCGCATCATCATTCCGCCGCTGACCAGCGAGACGATGAACATCTTCAAGAACTCGTCCGTGGCGTTTGCCGTGTCGGTGGCCGAACTCACCATGTTCGCCATGCAGGCGCAGGAAGAAACCTCGCGCGGCATCGAGGTCTATCTGGCGGTGACCACGCTGTACATCATCTCGGCGTTTGCGATCAACCGCATCATGGCCTTCATTGAAAAGCGCGCACGCATCCCTGGCATGGTCGTGAGTGGCGCGGCCGGAGGGGGGCATTGATATGAATCTCGATTTCTCCTTCTACAACTGGGACCTGATCTCCAACTTCGTGCTCAAGGGGCTGTACTTCAGCCTGATCCTCACGCTGGTGGCCACCATCGGGGGCGTGCTGTTCGGCACCGTGCTGGCACTCATGCGCCTGTCGGGCAAGAAGTGGCTGGATGTGCCCGCCACCATCTACGTCAACGGCATGCGCTCCATTCCGCTGGTGATGGTGATTCTGTGGTTCTTCCTGCTGGTGCCCGCCATCATCGGCCGCCCCATTGGCGCGGAAGTGTCGGCAGTCATCACCTTCATTGCCTTTGAGGCAGCGTACTTCAGCGAAATCATGCGCGCTGGCATTCAGTCCATCCCACGCGGCCAGGTGTACGCCGGCCAGGCATTGGGCATGACCTACGGCCAGAACATGAAGCTGGTGGTGCTGCCCCAGGCGTTCCGCAACATGCTGCCCGTGCTGCTCACCCAGACCATCATCCTGTTCCAGGACACGTCGCTGGTTTACGCCATTGGCGCCTACGACATGCTCAAGGGCTTTGAAGTGGCGGGCAAGAACTTTGGTCGTCCGATCGAGGCGTACCTGGCCGCTGCGGTTCTGTACTTCATCATGTGCTATGCGCTGTCCTGGGCGGTCAAGCGCCTGCACCAGAAGATCGCGATCATCCGCTGATCGAGGCTGGTGCAAAAGAGATTGGATTGAGGAAAAAGAAATGATCGAACTCAAAAACGTATCCAAGTGGTATGGCCCGGTGCAGGTGCTCAACGAGTGCTCGGCCACCATCAACAAGGGTGAAGTGGTCGTGGTCTGCGGGCCCTCGGGCTCTGGCAAGTCCACACTCATCAAGACCATCAACGCGCTCGAACCCTTCCAGAAGGGCGAGATCACGGTCGATGGCGTGAAGCTGCATGACCCCAGCACCAACCTGCCCAAGCTGCGCAGCCGCGTGGGCATGGTGTTCCAGCACTTCGAGCTGTTCCCCCACCTGTCGGTGACGGACAACCTGACCATTGCGCAGATCAAGGTGCTGGGCCGCAGCGCGGACGACGCCAAGAAGCGCGGCCTCAAGATGCTGGAGCGCGTGGGCCTGATCGCCCACAAGGACAAGTTCCCCGGCCAGCTCTCGGGCGGTCAGCAACAGCGCGTGGCCATTGCGCGCGCTCTGTCGATGGACCCCATCGTGATGCTGTTCGACGAACCCACATCCGCGCTCGACCCCGAAATGGTCGGTGAAGTGCTGGACGTGATGGTGGGTCTGGCCAACGAAGGCATGACCATGATGTGCGTGACCCACGAAATGGGCTTTGCGCGCAAGGTGAGCAACCGCGTGATCTTCATGGACGTGGGCGGCAAGATCCTGGAAGACTGCTCCAAGGACGACTTCTTCAACAACCCCGACGCACGCCAGCCGCGTACCAAGGACTTCCTCAACAAGATCCTGCAGCACTGAACGGTGCTTGCACCCCCGTGCCGCAAGGGTTGGGGGCTACAAAAAGAAGCGCTCTCCGGAGCGCTTTTTTCATGGGGCTACTCAAGGCTGAACGTCTGCCGCGCGCAGGCTAGCGCTTGCTCCGCCGACCGGCTGGCGAGGGGCTTTCCACGATGAGTTGCGACTCGAAATCTGTCCACAGATCGTCGCGCCGCTTCAGTGCCTCGGACACCGCCTTGTGCCGCAGCTGGGCCACGGCCGACACCAGCGCATTGCACAGGAAAAACGCGGCGGTGTAAGAGTCGAACGGCGACGCATTGGACGTGCGCACCTGCAGCCGGTGGTGGGACAGCGCGGCCAAGGGCGCAGCGGCGCTGTCGGTGATGGCCAGCACCTGGGCCCCGGCGTCGCGAAAGCGCTGCGCCACTTTCACCGGCCCGCTGGCGTAGCGGCGGATGCTGAAGACCAGCAAGGCATCTTCGGGCTGGATCCACAGCAGCTGGTCGGTGGCGTCCACCGCGCCAGCCCCCAGTTCGTGCACGCCCGGGCGGCACATGTTCAGGTGCAGCGCCAGCCAGGCGGCCACCGGGGCGCTGTTGATCTGCGCCAGCACAAAGATGCGTCCCTTGCCCTGTGCGATGCGTGCCACCATGGCCTCGAAGGCCGCCATGTCCAGTCCGTCGCGCGTGGTGGTGAGGTTGTGCTGGTCGTGCAGCAGCGCGTCGTCCACACACTGCTGCAGGCTGCGCCGGGTGCCGATGGTGACCGGCGCGCGCTGCCCCGCCGTTTGCAGCAGGGCGGTGACCTCGGCCCGCGCCTCGCGCTGGGCCTCGGCATAGCTGCCGTAGCCCAGCTTGGCAAACAGCCGCACCACGGTCGATGCACTGGTGCCAGTGCGCGCAGCGAGGGCGGTGGCGGACTCCAGCAGGGCGTGGGGGTAGTCGCGCCCCAGGGCCTCGGCCAGCGCCCGTTCGCTGGCGGTCAGGTCGGCGTCCTGGCGGGCCAGCCGCTCGGTCAGCAAGGCGCTGGATTCGTGCAATGATGATTTCATAAAATTCTCATTCGTGCAAAATACGTTGCAGAACCCCGGGTCGCGTGCAACACTGCGATCCAAATTTTGCCCCTACCTGGGGCTTGCCCAAGGACAACGATGCTCAATACCCTGAACGAAGGTCTGCTGCCGGTGCGTGCGCAGGTCCTGGACTGGCTGGCCAGACAGCAACAGTCCATGCAAGACCTGTTGCAAAAAGTGGTCAATATCGAGAGCGGCAGCCGCAATGAGGCGGGCGTGACAGCCGTGGCCCATGCCCTGGCCGAGCGCCTGCAGGCGGCCGGTGTGCCGGTGCAGTTCGAGCCCGTGCCTGGCTATGGCGTGCTGCTGCATGCGCAGGTCAACCCGGCAGAGGGCGCTGCAGCCAGTGGCGCGCCCATCATCCTCATGGGGCACATGGACACGGTGTTTCCCGATGGCACCGTGGCCAAGCGCCCTTACCGCGAAGAAGCGGGGCGCGCCTACGGCCCAGGCGTGGCCGACATGAAGTCCGGCCTGGTGCTCAACGTGTTTGTGGCCGAGGCCTTTGCGCGCTGCGGCGGCCTGCAGGCGCCGCTGCACCTGTTCTTCTCGTGCGATGAAGAGATCGGTTCGCCCGCCACGCGCGACCTCATCATGGCCCGCGTGCGGGGGGCGCGTGTGGTGTTCAACGCCGAGCCGGGCCGTGTCAGCGGCAACGTGGTCACCAGCCGCAAGGGCTCGATGGTGGTGGAGTTCGAGGTGCAGGGCGTGGCCGCGCATGCAGGCATCAACCACGCCGCTGGCGCCAGTGCCATCGAAGCCCTGGCTCGCAAGACCCTTGCGCTGCATGCGCTGACCGACCCGGCCACGGGCGTCACCTGCAACGTGGGCGTGGTGCAAGGGGGCATCGTGCCCAACATGGTGGCCCCCCACGCCCGCGCTGAGGTGGACCTGCGCTTTACCGCCGACACCAACCCCGACGAACTGCTGGAGCGCGTGCGTGCCATCGTCGAAGAAGAGTCCGTGCCCCGCACCCAGGGCCGCATCACCACCACGCGCCGCACCCTGCCCATGAAGCCCACCCCGGACGACCTGCTGGCGCTGTACCAGCAAGGCGCGCGGTCGCTGGGCTTTGAGGTGCAAGGCGAGTTCACCGGCGGCGCGGCCGACAGCGGCCTGACGGCATCGGTGGGCGTGCCTACGCTGTGCGCCACGGGCCCGGTAGGCGGCCACGCACACACCGAACGCGAGTACTGCGAGCTGTCCACCTTTGTGCCACGCGCGCAGGCCGTGGCGCTGGCCGTGCTGGCACACCCCTGATTTCTTGTACCTCCCCGCCCCTTTTTTGAGTTCTTTGATCGTCATGCACACCACACCTTCCCGTCGCCATCTTCTGACCACCGGACTGGGCCTTGCCGGCCTCGCCGCGCTGCCCGCCATGGCGCAAGACAAGTTCCCTTCGCGCCCGATCACGCTGGTGGTGCCCTTCCCGCCGGGTGGGTCGGTGGACATCATGGCGCGCCAGTATTCCGAGCCGCTGTCGCGCGTGCTGGGCGTGCCCATCGTGGTGGAAAACCGCGCCGGCGCGGGTGGCTCGGTGGGCGCGCAGTATGTGGCGCGCTCCAAGGCCGATGGCTACACCCTGGTCGTGTCATCGCAAAGCAGCCACCTGGCCAACCCGCTGACCCAGCCCAAGATCGGCTACGACCCGGTCAAGGATTTTGAGAACATCGCCATCCTGGGCCGCCAGCCCAACGCGCTGGTGGTGCACAGCAGCCTGCCGTTCAAGACCTTCAAGGAGTTCATCGACTACGCCAAGAAGAACCCGGGCAAGCTCAACTACGGCAGCGGCGGCGTGGGCAGCATGGGCCAGCTCAATGTGGAAATGCTCAAGGTGTCCACGGGCGTGTTCACCACGCACATTCCCTACCGTGGGGGCACGCCGCTGATCACGGGCGTGCTGGGCAACGAGGTGCAGTTCATCCTCGACAACCTGGTCATCATGCTGCCGCACATCCAGGCGGGCAAGGTGCGCGCCCTGGCCGTGGCGGCCGACCAGCGCCTGCCGCAGCTGCCCGATGTGCCCACCATGGCCGAGGTGGGCCACCCCGAGCTCAACCTCACCTCCTGGACAGGCCTGGCCGCGCCTGCGGGCACACCCGATGCGGTGGTGCAGACGCTGTACAAGGCCGTGCGCCAAGTGGCCACATCGCCCGCCATGGTGGCCAACCTCAAGGACCGTGGCGTGATCGTGCCTGAAGAGATGTCGCCCGCCGCGTTCGAAAAAATGATGGCGGACCGGATGGTGAAGTTCGGCGCGGTCGTCAAACGCGCAGGGATCACCGCCGAATAAACCGGCAGATATGCCCCTGGCGCTACCGTGATGAGCCGTTTCATGCGGTAGCGCTACGAACATATGCCTCGCCAGCTATGAAATTGAGAGCGTTTGGAGGCGGCATGTCCGCAATGGGACAATGACGCCCATGACTGCAGCCCCCCAAACCCTCACCATCACCCGCCCCGACGACTGGCACCTGCACGTGCGCGACGGCGAGCCCCTGCACACCGTCGTGCCCCACACCGCCGCCCAGTTCGGGCGCGCGATCATCATGCCCAACCTGCGCCCACCGGTCACCACGGCCGAGCAGGCCCTGGCCTACAAGCAGCGCATCCTGGCCGCCGTGCCCGCAGGCATGCGCTTTGAGCCGCTGATGACGCTGTACCTGACCGACAACCTCCCGCCCGAAGAAATCGTGCGCGCCAAGGCCGCAGGCGTGGTGGCCTGCAAGCTCTACCCCGCAGGCGCCACCACCAACAGCGACGCGGGCGTGACCGACCTGCGCAAGACCTACAAGACACTGGAAGCCATGCAGAAGGCCGGCATGCTGCTGCTGGTGCACGGCGAAGTGACCAGCAGCGACATCGACCTGTTCGACCGCGAGGCCGTGTTCATCGAGCAGCAGCTCATCCCGCTGCGCCGCGACTTCCCCGAGCTGAAGATCGTCTTCGAGCACATCACCACCAAGGACGCGGCCGACTACGTGGCCAGCGCCGACCGCTTCACCGCCGCCACCATCACCGCGCACCACCTGCTGTACAACCGCAACGCCATCTTCATTGGCGGTGTGCGCCCTCATTACTACTGCCTGCCGGTGCTCAAGCGTGAGACCCATCGCGTGGCCCTGGTGCAGGCCGCCACCAGCGGCAGCAGCAAGTTCTTTTTGGGCACCGACAGTGCACCGCACCCGGCGCACCTCAAGGAGCACGCTACCGGCTGCGCGGGCTGCTACACCGCCCACGCGGCCATCGAGATGTATGCCGAGGCGTTCGACAACGCGGGTGCGCTCGACCAGCTCGAAGGCTTCGCCAGCTTCCACGGCCCGGACTTCTACAGCCTGCCGCGCAACACCACCACCATCACCCTGCGCCGCGAGTCGTGGACACCGCCCGACAGCTTTGCGTTTGGCGAAGCCGAACTCAAGCCCCTGCGCGCCGGTGAAGCCCTGCCGTGGCGGCTGGTGTAAGTCCGCCCTTCGACGCCATCGACTGGAGCGCCCCCTGGCTGGCGCCGTGGCGCGGCCTGGGCCAACCCCTGGCCCGGCAGCTGCTGCAGGATGACCCATCGGTGCACCAGGCATTGCAGACCGCAGCGCCGCAGGGTGCTCCCGTGGTCTTTGTGCCCCAGTCCGCGCTGCCCGAAGGCACAGCCTACGAGCAGTACATCTGGGACACCCGCCGCGTGCCTACGCGCGACAACCTGCACGACTTTTTCAACGGCCTGGTGTGGTTGCGGTTTCCGCACACCAAGCGGCGTCTGAACCAGCTGCAGGCCCAGGCCATCGCCGCCGATGGCGTGCAGGCCGTGCGCGGACCGCTGCGCGATGCACTCACGGTGTTTGATGAAAACGGCGCACTGCTGCAGGCGCCGGATGCCCTGTGGGATGCGCTCCGGGCGAGGGACTGGCAGCGCCTGTTCATCGACCTGCGCCCGCTGTGGGGCCAGGCCCGGCTGGTGCTATTCGGGCACGCACTGCTCGAAAAGCTGGTTTTTCCGCGAAAACCCATAGTGGCGCACGTATTTCATGCACCAGCAGCTATCGATTCCATAGCAGAGGTGGATGCGTGGCTGGAAGGGCAGGTGGAGGCCTCGGCATGGTCCAGCAAGCCCTTCACGCCGCTGCCCGTGCTGGGCGTGCCCGGCTGGTGGCCGGCCAATGCAGCGCCGGGCTTCTATGCCGATGCGCAGGTGTTCCGGCCCTTGCGGGCTGCGGCGGTTTCGTAATTCCCGCCAAGGCTTGTGTGATAAGGCCCCGGCCGGGGTTTGCACCTACCATAGCGCGATGAAATCGCGGCCATGGGGGGCTGCCAGGCCTCGCCGCCTGGAGACTGGCGCTTGAAGCGGCGCCCCCGGCCCCCATCTGAGCCAGCAAACACTCGTTGTTGTTTACCCCACGGAGAAACCATTCCATGAAGCGGATCCTTTTGTTTGTGATGACCAACCTGGCCGTCGTTGTCGTGCTGGGGGTGGTGGCCAGCCTGCTGGGCGTGAACCGCTATCTCACGGCCAACGGGCTCAACCTGGGCGCGCTGCTGGGCTTTGCGCTCATCATGGGTTTTGGCGGCGCGATCATCTCGCTGCTCATCAGCAAGCCCATGGCCAAGTGGACCTCGGGTGTGCGCGTGATCGACGGCTCCGGCTCGCCGGACGAGCGCTGGATCGTCGAGACCGTGCGCAAGTTCGCCGACCAGGCCCAGATCGGCATGCCCGAAGTCGGCATCTTTGAAGGCGACCCCAATGCCTTTGCCACGGGCGCGTTCAAGAACTCCGCCCTGGTGGCGGTGTCCACCGGCCTGCTGCAGGGCATGACCCGCGACGAGGTCGAGGCCGTGATCGGCCACGAAGTGGCCCACATCGCCAACGGCGATATGGTGACCATGACGCTGATCCAGGGCGTGATGAACACCTTCGTGGTGTTCCTGTCGCGCGTCATCGGCTACGCGGTGGACAGCTTCCTGCGCAAGAACGACGAGAACAGCTCGGGCCCCGGCATCGGCTACTACGTGACCACCATCGTGCTCGACATCGTGCTGGGCTTTGTGGCCGCGATGATCGTGGCCTGGTTCAGCCGCCAGCGCGAGTTCCGCGCCGACGCGGGCGCTGCCCAGTTGATGGGCCGCCGCCAGCCCATGATCAACGCGCTGGCCCGCCTGGGTGGCATGCACCCCGGCGAGCTGCCCAAGAGCGTGGCGGCCATGGGCATCGCCGGTGGCATTGGCAAGCTGTTCAGCACCCACCCGCCCATTGAAGAGCGCATTGCTGCGCTGCAAAACGCACAGCAGCAATAAACCGAACCGCCTCAGGCGCAACGCCTGATCAGCCCCGAGGGCCGCCACAGTCTTGCACTGTGGCGGCCTTTTTGTTGGTGCGTGGCGGCTGTTGCTTTGGCGCTCCGGCAGGGTGTGGCCTGTTGTGGGCCGGCTCAAGGACTTGTAACCTTTTGTCGATACATTCCCAACGCCTGCCACCCCCAGCCGCTGTCCCGCGTTGCCCCATTCACCCTCACGAGAGCCTCCCATGTCCATCTCCCACGCACGTGTTGCTGTCCGCCTGGCCCTGGCTTTTGGTGTGGTCTGCCTCGTCATGTCCCTGTCGGCGGCGGTGGGCATCTGGCGGCTGGCCGGGCTGCAGGACATTGCGGACGACCTGGGCGGTGCGTCGTCCGAGCGCGCGCTGCTGGCGCGGGAGCTGCACGCCATCGTGGTGCTCAGCTCCGCCCGCGCCGAAACGCTGCTGGAGATCGACAACAACCCCGACTACGCGGCGCGCATCGACGCCGACCGCAAGACCACCTCGGCCCGCTCGTCCGAAGTGCGCAAGCGCCTGGACGAGCTGGCGGCAGACCCGGAATCCCAGGCGTTGTTCGATGCCATCGACAAGGCCGGCAACGGTTTTCGCACGGTGCGGGACGACCTCGTCAAGCGCCGCAAGGCGGGCGAGGCCTTGCCGCCCGACGCCATTGCCAAGCAGCTGCGTCCTGCGGCAGACGCCTACGCCGCAGCCGTGGACAAGCTGGCCGAATACCAGCGCCAGCGTGTGGCCGAAGCGCGTGCCGCTGCCGCCCGCAGCGAAAGCCAGGGCATCACGCTGCTGGCGGCGGGCTCGTTGGTGGGCTTGCTGCTGAGCCTGGCCTGTGCCTGGCTGCTGTCTCGCTCCATCCTGCAGCCCCTGGCCCATGCGTCCGAGGTGACCGACCGCATTGCCGAAGGCGACCTCACTTCCCCCGTGCCCGCGCCGCAGGCGGGCAACCGCGACGAGCTGCAGGCCCTGCTGGCGCGCCTGGGGGGCATGCAGGCACGGCTGGCCGAGCTGGTGGTGGGCATGCGCCAGGCCAGCACCTCGGTGGCCGGTGCCAGCAGCGAGATCGCGGCAGGCAACAGCGACCTGTCGGCCCGCACCGAGCAGACCGCCTCCAACCTCGAAGAGATCGCCGCCAGCATGGAGGAGCTGCTGGCCACCGTGCGCCACAGCGCCGACGCGGCTGCGCAGGCCAGCACCCTGGCCACTGGCGCCAGCAGCGTGGCCCAGCGCGGGCGCGAGGCGGTGGACCGCGTGGTGGGCACCATGGACGGCATTGCGCTGTCGTCGCGCCGCATTGCCGACATCACCAGCGTGATCGACGGCATTGCCTTCCAGACCAACATCCTCGCGCTGAATGCGGCCGTGGAGGCAGCCCGTGCCGGTGAGCAGGGCCGTGGCTTTGCGGTGGTGGCGAGCGAAGTGCGCAGCCTGGCGCAGCGTTCCGCCACGGCGGCCAAGGAGATCGGGGGCCTGATCAGCGACAGCGTGCGGCAGGTGGACGAAGGCACCCAGCTGGTCCACGCGGCAGGCGGCACCATGGGCGAGATCGTGAACTCGGTGCAGCAGGTGGCCACCATCATTGGCGAGATCAGCACTGCGGCGCGCGAGCAGACCACGGGCCTGAGCCAGGTGGGTGAGGCGGTCTCGCAGCTCGACCAGATGACACAGCAGAACGCCGCGCTGGTGGAAGAATCCTCCGCCGCCGCACAGGGCCTGCGGGTGCAGGCGCAGCAGCTGGCCGAGCTGGTGGAGGCGTTTCGCCTGCCTTCGGGCAATGCGCTGCCTCGCTAGGCGAGAGTACACCGGGCTTTCACGTCAGATCCACCCGCCAGCGCCGCCGGGGCGCACGCAGTGCGTGGCGCTTGCGGTACTCGGCCGGTGCCATGCCGGTGTAGCGCACAAAGATGCGCCGGAACGCCGCCGGGTCGGCATAGCCACAGGCCGTGGCAATGCTGGGCACGCTCTCCAGCGTCACCTCCAGCAGCACCTTGGCGCGTGCGCAGCGCAGGCTGTGCAGGTGGTCCAGCGGCGACTGCGACAGCTCCAGTTGAAAGTGCCGCAGCAAAGTGCGCGGGCTCACCGCCGCCGCCTCAGCCAGCCGGGCCAGCGAGTAGGGCTCGTCCAGATGGGTCTCCATCCAGGCCATGGCGCGGGCCAGGGTGCTGTCGCGCGTGGCGGGGATGTGTTGCTGCGCGTTGGCCTGCAGCGCAGCCCGGGCGCGTTCGTGGTCGGGCCGCAGCACGCTGGCACAGGTCTGGGCCAGCGCGTCACCCAGTGCGTGGCGCACCAGGGCGATGGCCATTTCTCCCAGGCTGTGGGGCAGCGCACAGCTGAGCCAGGGGCCGTCATCGGTCAGGTCGTGGCCTGCATCGAGGTCGATGTCGGGAAAGTCGCGCTCAAACCCGGCCAGGTAGAACCACGGCAGGCCGCAGCGGCGGCCCTGCAGGCGCCCGCTCTGCGCCGCCAGCCAGGCACCGTTGCCGACGGTGAGCACCTTGTGTCCGGCATCCAGCGCAATGCCGATCTGGCGCGAGAGGGCGCGGTGGCGCGACGCCACGCTGCGGATGGCGGGGATGTCGGCGGCGTGGAAGGAGGGGATGAACCAGGCGAACGCCGGCCCCTCGGCAGGTGCCGCCGTGGGCTGCGTGTAGGCCGCCAGCGGGCCCGGCTGGTGCGCCAGCGGCTGGCCCTGGGCGTCCAGCAGCCGCCAGGCCAGGCGGGGCGAGCCAGCGCCGCCCCGCAAGCCGGCCAGCAGATTGGCGCTGCGCAAGAGGTCGATGAACTGCAGTGCGTTGCCCACCGCCGATTCGGGCAGCAGCGGGATGTCGATGCGAAAAACTGGCGCCGTCGCAGATGGGACAGAAGAACGGGGCATGGCGATATTGGCTCTGTGGATGGCTATTTTCGCTTGTCTGCAGCGTGGGGTGGGCTCTTAGCATGAACGTGCGGTTTTTTGTCGCATTCCCTTTTGTTTTCACTTCCTGCACGGATCTGTCTCATGCACAAACCCCTCTCTGCCATCTCGCTGGCCACCGGCCTGCTTCTCAGCGGGCTGACGTTCGCATCGTCCGCCCAGGCCCAGGCCCTGGACGCCGCCGGCCTGCAGGCCATCGATGCCGCCGTGACGGCCGTGGCGCCCAAGATGGTCAACTGGCGCCGCGACATCCATGCCCACCCCGAACTCTCGGGCCAGGAAGTGCGCACGGCCAAGCTCGTGGCTGAGCACCTGAAGAAGCTGGGCATGGACGTGCAGACCGGCGTGGGCGGCACCGGCGTGGTGGGCACGCTCAAGGGGGGCCTGCCCGGTAAGGTGGTGGCGCTGCGCGCTGACATGGATGCTCTGCCCGTGCCCGAGAACACCGGCCTGCCGTTTGCGAGCAAGGCCAAGGCCAACTACCTGGGCAAGGAAGTGCCCGTGATGCACGCCTGCGGCCATGACGCCCACACCGCCATGCTGATGGGCGCGGCCGAGGTGCTGGCGGGCATGAAGGCGCAGCTGCCCGGCACGATCAAGTTCATCTTCCAGCCCGCCGAAGAGGGCGCGCCCGTGGAGCCCGACGCCAACGGCAAGGTGCCCAGCTTCGGCGCCAAGGCCATGATCGAAGCCGGTGCGCTCAAGGACGTGCAGGCCATATACGGGCTGCACATCACCTCCAACCTGCCAGGCGGCGTGGTGGGCTACCGCAGCGGCCCGCTGATGGCCGGGTCGGACAACATCACCATCCATGTGGAAGGGCGTGGCGGCCATGGCTCGTCGCCCTGGGCCACTATCGACCCCATAGTGGCCGCCAGCCAGGTGGTGATGGGCCTGCAGACCGTGGTGAGCCGCCAGCTCAACATCAGCCAGGAACCGGCGGTGGTCACCATCGGCCAGATCCAGGGCGGCACCCGCTACAACATCATCCCCGACAAGGTGGAGATGATGGGCACGCTGCGCACCTTTGACGAAGACATGCGCCAGGAAGCGCTCAAGCGCATCACCACCACGGCCGAGTCGATTGCCGCCGCCAGCGGTGCCAAGGCCAGCGTGCGTTTTGGCCCCGTGGCCTACCCCGTGACCACCAACCCTGCGCCGCTCACGCAGGCCTCGCTGCCCGCGCTGAACCTGGCCATGGGCGGCAAGACCATGGTGATCCCGAAGGTGGCAGGGTCGGAGGACTTCTCGGAGTTCCAGAAGGTCGTGCCGGGCTTCTTCTACTTCCTGGGTGCGCCACCCAAGGGCAAGGATTTTGCCAAGGCCCCGCCCAACCACTCTGCGCTGTTCGACATCGACGAAGACCAGTTGCCCGTGGGCGCTCGCTCGCTGGCGGCGCTGGCCGTGGACTTTTTGCAGCGCAAGTAAGCGGTGCCACGGGCAGGCACCGCCAGGAGGCAGGTCAGCCCGCTGCGCCCAGCAGGCTCCGGGCGACGGCCTCGCCGACCTTGATGCCATCCACGCCGGCGGACAGAATGCCGCCCGCGTAGCTGGCGCCTTCGCCCGCCGGGTACAGGCCCGGCGTGTTCAGGCTTTGCAAGTTGTCGCCACGGCCAATCTTGAGCGGCGACGAGGTGCGCGTTTCCACGCCCGTCAGCACCGCGTCGTGCATGTCAAAGCCCTTGATCTTGCGGCCGAACACCGGCAGCGCCTCGCGCAGGGCCTCGATGGCATAGCCGGGCAGGGCGGCGTGCAGGTCACCCAGGGCCACGCCGGGCTTGTACGAGGGCTCCACGCTGCCCAGCTGGGTCGAAGGCTTGCCCGCAATGAACTCGCCCACCAGTTGGCCCGGCGCGCTGTAGTCGCGCCCGCCCAACACAAACGCATTCGATTCGAGCTGGCGCTGCAGCACGCTGCCCGACAGGGGGTGGAACTGCCCGGCGGGCAGGGCTTCCACGCCATAGGTCTGGCCCAGGTGGGTTTCAAACGCCTGCGCGTCCTGCGGGTAGTCGCGGGGGTCGATGCCCACCACCATGCCCGCATTGGCATTGCGCTCGTTGCGCGAATACTGGCTCATGCCGTTGGTCACCACGCGGTGGGGTTCGCTGGTGGCGGCCACCACCGTGCCACCGGGGCACATGCAGAAGCTGTACACCGCGCGGCCGTTGGCGGCGTGGTGCACCAGCTTGTAGTCGGCTGCGCCCAGCAGCGGGTGGCCTGCGTGGCGGCCCCAGCGGGCGCGGTCGATCACGCCCTGCGGGTGTTCGATGCGGAAACCGATGGAAAACGGCTTGGCCTCCATGGCCACGCCACGCTGGTACAGCATGGCAAAGGTGTCGCGCGAGCTATGGCCCAGCGCCATCACCACATGGTCGGCGCGCAGCTCAGTCGTCTCGCCCGTGGCCTGGTTGAGCACCTTGAGGCCGCGCAGGTGGCGCGCACCGCCTGTGCCTTCGATGACCACATCCGTCACGCGCTGCTCAAAGCGGATCTCGCCACCCAGCGCAATGATCTGTTCGCGCAGGTTTTCCACCACCTTCACCAGCTTGAAGGTACCGATGTGCGGGTGGGCGACATACAGGATTTCTTCGGGCGCACCGGCTTTGACGAACTCGTTCATCACCTTGCGGCCCAGGTGGCGCGGGTCCTTGATCTGGCTGTAGAGCTTGCCGTCGCTGAACGTGCCGGCGCCGCCTTCGCCAAACTGCACGTTGCTTTCGGCATGCAGCTCGCGCTTGCGCCACAGGCCCCAGGTGTCCTTGGTGCGTTCGCGCACGGTCTTGCCGCGCTCCAGCACGATGGGCTTGAAGCCCATCTGCGCCAGCACCAGCGCAGCAAAGATGCCGCAGGGGCCAAAGCCCACCACCACCGGGCGCAAGGGCAGCTCGGCAGGCGCCTGGCCCACGGGGTGCCAGGCCATGTCGGGCGTGGGCTGGATGTGTGGGTTGCCAGCAAACTGGGCCAGCAGCGCGGCTTCGCGCTCGGGCTGGGCCAGCGTCACGTCCACGATGTAGACCGCCAGCAGGTCGGCCTTGCGCGCGTCAAAGCTGCGCTTGAAGACGTGCAGGTGGGCAATGTCGGCGTCTGCCAGGCCCAGGATTTGGGCGGCAGCGGCGCGCAGGGGCGCCTCGGGGGCCTCGGCCACGGTGAACGGCAGCCGGATTTCGGAGAGTCGGATCATGGTCTTGCGGGCCCGTGTCGATCGGGCGAAAAGCAATGGCGTGGGGCCGGGATGATACGGGGTCCGCGCAGCGGGCGGAACCCCTGTCGGACCGAGTTACCGGGGTATCGGGCGGCAGGGCTATATAAAAATGATAGCAACAAGGCCAATATGCACTAGCGCATCTGGCACTTTTGGCTGAAATTCTGACTACGGAGTGCGCTGCATGCCTTGCGCAGGCCCCTGGCGCCAGCGCAGCTCGGCCACACCCAGTGCCACGGCGGCCAGCACCAACGGCCCAAAGTAGTACAGCGCCCGGTAGGCCAGCAGTGCCGCCAGCACCTGTTCTTGCCCCAATGCGTCGGTGGCCAGCAGCGCCACGCCCACGGCCTCCAGCACGCCCAGGCCCGCAGGCACGCGCAGCACCAGCCCGGCCACGGCGCCCAACAGCACCGTGGCCAGGGCGGCGGGGTAGGCCACCTGGTGTTGCAGCACCGTCCACAGTGCGGCGCCCATCAGCATCCAGTTGGTGGCCGATGCCGCGATTTGCCACAGCGCCACGGGCCAGTGCGGTAGCGGAAACGCATGGCCGCGCAGCGTGAGCGCGCGGCCCCTGCGCACCGCGCACAGTGCCAGGTAGGCCAGCGGCAGGCCGCCCAGTACCGTGCCGCCCAAGTGCCATTGCCAGGACGCTACCGTCCACCCGGCCACTGCCGGGGGCTGCCACAGCCATGACAGCACGCCTGCCAGCATCAGGTAGCCCACCCAGTTGGTGACGATGCTGGTGCCCACCACCTGGCCGATGGTGCCGGGGTCCACGCCGCGCCGGTCGTACAGCCGGTAGCGCACACCCACGCCGCCAATCAGCGATCCCAGGTTGAGCGTGAACGGATAGCTCGTCATGGCAATCGCCAGCGTGGTGCCGCGCGTCAGGCGGTGGCCGCTGCAATGGCGCCCCACCCAGTCAAAGCTGCCGTAGGTGAAGTGGCTCAGCAGCGCCAGCGCGCCGCCCAGCGCCAGTGCGGTGGCGGGCAGGTCGCGCAGCGCCTGCAGCACGGCGGTCCAGTCCACCGAGCGCGCCTGCCGAAAGATCAGTCCGGCCACCACCGCAAAGAAGGCGAGGGCGAGCCCCCGGGTGAGCCAGGGCCACCAGGCCTGCTGCGGCCATTGGCGCCATCCACTGGGGGTGTGGCGGTTGCTGCCCCTGCGGGATGGCGCCTGCAGGGCGTCGGTGGCGCCGCCCGCCTGGGTGTCCGCGTGCAGCGTGGGGGTGGCCATGGTGGGCGCCTGCCGGCTCAGGTGGCGGGGCTGCCAGTGGGCTCTGCCGCACCCGCCCCCGGGTTCGCGAGCGTGATCTGGGGCTCGTGGCGGGGCAGCCAGCCCGCCCATGCGGGGAACCAGCGCAGCAGGTGGAACACCGCATAGCTGCGCAGCAGGCGCATGCCGTTCCAGCGGCTGGGGGCTGTGGCTTGCACCTGCTTGCAGCTGTGCTCCATCAGGTGCGACAGGCGGCGGTGCAGGTGGGCGTTGAACGCGCGGTCCTGGATGATCACGTTGGCCTCCAGGTTCAACGACAGGCTCAGCGGGTCAAGGTTGCTGGAGCCCACGGTGGACCAGTCCTCGTCCACCAGCGCCACCTTGCCGTGCAGCGGGCGGTCGCAGTATTCGTACACCCGCACGCCTGCGCGCTGCAGGTGGTCGTACAGCAGGCTGGCTGCCGTCTTCACGATGGGCATGTCGGGCTGGCCTTGCAGGATGATGCGCACATCTACCCCCCGTTTCGCGGCGCGCCGCATCTCGCGGATGAACCGGTAACCCGGGAAGAAGTAGGCGTTGGCAATCACCACCCGGCTGCGCGCTGCGCGCAGGGCCACGCGGTAGTGGCGCTCGATGTCGTTGGTGTGCTGCTGGTTGTCGCGTGTCACGAACATCGCGTGCGCCGTGCCCGCGTGCGGGCGCCCGGTGATGCCTGCGGCTTGGTGGCGCTTGCGGTCCTGGCGGCTGAGCACGGCCTCGCGGGTGAAGTGGTGCATCTGAGCCACGATGGGACCGCGCACCTGCACGGCATAGTCTTGCTTGGCTTCGGGGCCAAAGTCGGCCACATGGTCGGCCGAGTAGTTGATGCCACCAATGAACCCCAGGTGCCCGTCCACCACCACGATCTTGCGATGCATGCGGCGCAGCAGGTTCAGCCGCTGGCCCAGGAAACGGCGGCCCGGGTCAAAGATGCGAAAGTGCACGCCGGCCTCCACCAGGCTGCCGACAAACTGGTCCGACAGATCGGGCGAGCCAAAGCCGTCCACCAGCACATGCACCTCCACGCCCCGCCGGGCGGCCGCCAGCAAAGCGGCGTGCAGCTGCTGGCCGATCTTGTCCTCGAACAGGATGAAGGTTTCCAGCATGACCTCGCGCCGGGCTTCGGCAATGGCCTGGAACACGCGGGGAAAGAACTCCTCGCCGTTTTCGAGCAACTCGAAATGGTTGCCGGGCACCCAGCGGGACGAGCGTGGCGCGCGGAAGGTAGGGCGTTTCATAGCAGGATCTCCGCAGCCAGGGGCGCATGGTCCGAGAGCTTGTCCCAGGGTTTCTTGGGCAGTGCCAGTGGCGAGTGCACGGTCGCGTTGCGCACATAAATGCGGTCCAGCGCCAGCAGAGGCATCGCCGCCGGAAACGTGCGCACCGCCCGGCCAAAGGCCTGCACAAACACTTCCTGCAATCCCGCCTCGTGCTGAAGCACCCGGTGGGCACGGTGGCGCCAGTCGTTGAAGTCGCCCGCCAGCACCACAGGCTCGTGGGCGGGAAAGCTGTTGACCAGATCGCACACGCGGCGCAACTGGTGCTGCCGGTGCGACTCCTGCAGGCCCAGGTGCACACACACGGCATGCACCGGCAGGTGGTGCCCGGGAGGCTGCAGCACACAGTGCAGCATGCCGCGCCGTTCGGGCCCGCTCACCGAGATGTCGTGGTTCTCGTAATGCGTGATCGGAAACTTGGACAACAGCGCATTGCCGTGGTCGCCGTTGTCATACACCGCATTGCGGCCGTAGGCGTATTGCGACCAGATGGTGTCGGCCAGAAACTCGTAGTGCGGCACCTGCGGAAAGTTGGCGAACCGGCTGGCGTGCCGGTGGTGCGTGCCCAGCACCTCCTGCAAGAACACCAGGTCGGCCGCCACATCGCGCACGGCCTCGCGCAGCTCGTGCAGCATGAAGCGCCGGTTGAAGGTGGTGAAGCCCTTGTGCACGTTCACGGTGAGCACCTTGAACGCAATAGGCTGGGAGTCTGTCGCGGAGTTCGGGGCCATGGGCAGTTGCAATCGTTGGGAAGGGCTCCGGCGAAATCACCGCAGAGGTGGGCCGGTGCGAACACTGATTGTTCTGGCCTGCGTGCCCCGCCGCTGTAGGACGGCTGGCCGTGGCTTTGTGCTGCGCAGCCCAAAAAAAAGGGGCCCCGAAGGGCCCTGGTGTGAGTGCGCTGCGTGCCAGCGGCCATCAGGCCGGCAGGAAACCTTCCACCGACAGGTAGCGCTCGCCCGTGTCGTAGTTGAAGCCCAGCACCTTGGCGCCTGCGGGCAGCTCGGGCAGCTTCTGGGCAATGGCGGCCAAGGTAGCGCCGGACGAGATGCCCACCAGGATGCCCTCTTCGCGCGCAGAGCGGCGGGCGTATTCGCGGGCCGGTTCGGCATCGACCTGGATCACGCCGTCGAGCAGGCTGGTGTCGAGGTTCTTGGGGATGAACCCCGCGCCAATGCCCTGGATGGGGTGGGGCGACGGCGCGCCGCCCGAGATCACCGGCGAGGCCGTGGGCTCCACCGCAAACACCTTGAGTTGGGGGAACTTGGCTTTGAGCACCCGCGCCACGCCTGTGATGTGTCCACCGGTGCCCACCCCCGTGATCAGCACATCAATGCCGTCGGGGAAATCTGCCAGGATCTCCTGCGCCGTGGTGCGCACATGGATGTCGATGTTGGCGGGGTTCTCGAACTGCTGCGGAATCCACGAGCCGGGCGTCTGCGCCTGCAGCTCTTGCGCGCGGGCGATGGCGCCCTTCATGCCTTTTTCGCGCGGGGTCAGGTCGAACTGCGCGCCATAGGCCAGCATCAGGCGGCGGCGTTCGATGCTCATGCTGTCGGGCATCACGAGGACGAGCTTGTAGCCCTTGACGGCCGCCACCAGCGCCAGGCCAATGCCGGTGTTGCCCGAGGTGGGCTCGATGATGGTGCCGCCGGGCTTCAGCGCGCCGGACTTTTCAGCGTCTTCCACCATCGCCAGCGCAATGCGGTCCTTGATGGAGCCGCCGGGGTTGCTGCGCTCCGACTTCACCCACACATTGGCGCCGGGGCCGAACAGGCGGTTGATGCGCACGTGGGGCGTGTTGCCAATGGTCTGAAGAATGTTGTCAACTTTCATGGCGTCTCCTGTGAGGTGTCGGATGGGTCAAAGGGAAGGGGTGTGGTGCGCATTCTGAACCACTTGTTCTACGGCCCTGGTCATATGGATATAGCCAGGGTATGGGTCCATGCCGCGCTGGCCCTTCAGGGCACGGGAGATATCTCAACGTGCATTGCATCCTCTGAGGGGGTGATCTGAACCTGAACCGGCAAGCCTAGCGCGATGGTCTGCGCATTGGTAACCGTGTGCTGCGTAACCTTGGTGCAGGTGTAGCGCGCGGCCTGCCCACTGCGCCACACAGACAGGGCCAGCGGCAGCATCCACTGGTCCGCCAGGTGCGGGCCCAGCGCGCCGGTGCTGCGCTGGTAGGCGCGCACCTCGTCCACCAGCCGCTTGGCCACCTGCTCGGCCGACAGGCTGCGCTCGCCCAACTGGCAAAACACCTCGGTCACCTGCGCATACTCCAGCGTGGCGATCAGCGCATTGCCAGGGCCCTCGTTCTGGCGTGTGGATGGCTGGCGCAGTTGGCCGGACTCGAACGTCCACCCCATGCGCTGGCCCAGCGCCTCCAGCTCCCGCGTCGCTATGTGGCGCGCCAGGCCGGGTGCCAGTGCCTCGCCCCAGCCGTTTTGCAACGGGCCGCGCTCCAGCACATCCACCGGCGCCAGCGGCTGCGTGGTGGCGGTGGCGGGCATGATGTGCGCCACCAGCTCGCCGCCCCCGGCGGGGTAGAAGCCCCGCCGCTGCAGTTGCAACTCCAGCCCGACCCCCAGCCGCCGCACCAGCGGTGCAAAGGCCCGTTCCAGAAAATCAAACGGCGGCGCCATCGGGTTGTGCGTGCCACCCGCCAGCTCGACCTTGCTCGGGCCATCGGCCAGCATCAGCGCAGGCAGCACCGTCTGCAGCACCAGCAGGCAACTGCCTGCCGTCGCGATCTGAAAACGGTAGTCGCCCGCACGCACCACGCCGGGTGTGAACACCAGCGTTTGCGAATTCAGCTCCGCGCCTTCGGCATGCCCACCGCACACGGCCACCGCCGCCTGCACACAGGCCAAGTGCTGGCGCATCAGCCCCGGCTTGGGCCGCCCCGCACGGATGCGCGTGATGTTCAGTGGGCGGCCGGTGACCATGGACAGGGCCAGGCCGGTGCGCAGGATCTGGCCGCCGCCTTCGCCGGTGGAGCCGTCTAAGTCCAGTTGCTGCACGTTCATCCCTTCACGCATACGACTTGCTTGAGCGTGTAAACCACCTCCACCAGGTCTTCCTGCGCCGCCATCACCGCGTCGATGTTCTTGTACGCCATCGGAATCTCGTCAATGACATCCGCATCCTTTCGGCATTCCACGCCTTCGGTCGCCTTGATCTGGTCTTCCACGGTGAACAGCTTCTTGGCCTTGGTGCGGCTCATGGTGCGGCCTGCGCCGTGGCTGCAGCTGTTGAAGCTCTCGGGGTGACCCTTTCCGCGCACGATGAAGCTCTTCGCCCCCATGCTCCCAGGGATGATCCCCAGCTTGCCTTGCTCGGCACTCACCGCGCCCTTGCGGGTCACGAACACGTCTTGCCCGAAGTGCGTTTCGCGCTGCACGTAGTTGTGGTGGCAGTTCACGGCTTCCACGTGCGTCTCGAATGGCTTGGTGATCACCTTGCGCAGCGCGGCAATCACGCGGCCCATCATCACCTCGCGGTTGGCGGCGGCAAACTTCTGCGCCCACCCCACGGCCTTCACGTAGTCACCGAAGTACTGCGCGCCTTCCTCGAAGTACGCCAGGTCCTTGTCGGGCAGGTTGCGCTGGTTCATCTCTGCGTCCTTCTTGGCCAGCTCGATGAAGTGGGTGCCGATGGCGTTCCCCACCCCGCGCGAACCGGAGTGCAGCATCACCCACACGCTCTGGTGTTCGTCCAGGCAGATCTCGATGAAGTGGTTACCCGTTCCCAGCGTTCCCAGGTGCTTGTAGTTGTTGGTGTTCTTGATGCGCGGGTGCGCCTCGCAAATTTCCTCGAACTCATCCACCAGACCGGCCCAGGCGCGGTCGGTTTCAGCGGGCGGCGTATCCCAGCTCCCCTTGTCGCGGCCAAAGCGCTTGGGCGTCATGCCCACCGGCACGGCGCGCTCGATGGCGGCTCGCACGCCGGACAGGTTGTCGGGCAGGTCGCTCGCGGTCAGCGTGGTCTTGCACGCCATCATTCCGCACCCCAGGTCCACCCCCACCGCGGCGGGGATGATGGCCTTGAGGGTGGGCACCACCGATCCAATGGTGGCGCCGATTCCCAGGTGCACGTCGGGCATCACCGCCACGTGCTTGAACACGACGGGCAGGCGCGCGATGTTGCGCAGCTGGTTCCTGGCTTCTTCTTCCACGGGCACGCCGTTCGTCCACATCTTCACGGGAACGCCGTTGGGGACTTCGAGTTGTTCATAGTTGTTGTTCATATTGTTCTTTCGTCTTTGTTGTTCATTGAACCATTCCACGCGCTGCGGCTTGGGCATAGTTTTTCAGTTCGTCGTCGTTCTTCAACTGGCGGATGAAGGCATCCATGTGTGCCTTCAATTCCTTGGGTCTGTTCAGGCGTGACCCTTCGTGCCCGATCCCGTGCAGTGCCGACACCTGCGCTTCGCGCCAAGGCATTGCCAGCATTTCGCAGAACACCTGCCACATCGCGTCGCGCCATTCAGGGATGTCCTTGGCGTTCCAGAACGTGGGCCACACGTCAAACCACATGTAGCTCACGAAGTAGAGTCGGTCGCTTCGGCTCCCGATGGGGCTGGGCCCGGTGTCCAGGCGCGGACCAAGACACTCACGCCACAAGCTGGGCAGCGCCTGCACCATGCGCATCGCGTCGGCCAGCGGCACGGACGGATCGTTGACCATGTGCGGGATGTCTCCGGCGTTGTTGCTCATCACGTGGTTCAGCCCAATGCCGACCTGATCGTCGCTGTAGGGCGCCAGGTCGGTTCCTGCGTTGGTGAACAACACGGTCTGGATGTGCGTCCATTGCAGTGGCGTGGCTTCGAACGCGGGCTCTTCGATGTCCCAGTACCACTCCTGACCGCTCTTGTCGGATGCGGGGCGGTCGAACAGGTAACTCAGGGCCGCGTTGTAGACCACTGGGTCGAGGCCAATGGATTCGCAGGTGACCGCAGCGTTGTCCCGCCGCTGGCGCTTTTCGCGGGGCGTCAGTTTTTTGTTCTTCATCGCATTCCTCCTCGCGCTTTGCTCACTTCAGCGCATCTTCACCAATCCATTCAATACCTGGTCCAGACCGCCGAAGACGGAGATCTTGTCGATGCGCTCGGCCACGCGTTCCAGTGTCTCCAGCTCCTTCATGCGCAGGGCGACGGGGTTGTCCTCCATCACCTTGGCCGTGTTGAGCAGCGAGCGCGTGGCTGCGGTTTCCTCGCGGCGGCGGATCACGTTGGCCTCGGCCTGCTTCTGTGCCTGCACCACCTGGGTCAGGATGGTCTTCATCTCGCCCGGCAGCACGATGTCCTTCACGCCCACGCTTTCCAGCTGCATGCCGTAGGGCAACAGCTTGGCGGCCATGTGTGCGGTCACCACGTCGTCGATCACCGTCTTGTTCTCCAGCAGCTCGTCGAGCGTGCGGGTGCCGACGGCGGCGCGCAGCGCAAACTGCAGCTCGCGGTACAGGTGGTCGGCAGGCTTTTGCAATTGGGCAAAAGCGCGCAGCACATCGGTGTAGCGGTAGGTGGCGCACAGGTTCAGGCGCAGGCTGACCTTGTCACGGGTCATGATGTCCTGGCCCGAAACCTCCACGGCTTGCAGGCGCAAATCCACCATCTCCACGGCCACAGTGCGGCCGTACTTCCAGAAGGCGTAGGTGCCAGCCGTGAGCAGGCGCTCCACCTTGCCGTCCACCGTCAATAGTGCGCACTGGCCCTCGGGCACCTGCACCTGCAGCACGCCGGCCAAGCCGGTCACGCTGCGCTGGCGCAGTTGGGTTTGCGTCAATCGCGCCACCAATGCGGTGGGTAACTCAGCGCCCGCTTGCAGGTCCACCACTTGCACGCTCACCTCCGCCAGGCTTTTCCAAAAAAGGCGGCGGGTGCCGGGCGGCAGGATCTCGACCAGCACGCCGTTTTCGCTGCGCAGGCCCACTTCGGTTTCCGACAGGTTGACCTGCACAAACTCGGCGGCCACCGTCGCGGGCTCTTGCGCCATCAGGTACTCGGCCAGGCCGTGGGTGAAGGCGGGTTGTTCCAGGGCGAAGGTCTCCACGCGCAACTGGTCGGTGCCCGCAAACAGCCAGTAGGTGCCGCTGCGCAGCACGCGGTCAAAGCTGCCGTTGCGCAGCAGTAGGGCGCGTTCGTTCTTCTTGACGGTGGCGCGTTGGAACATCTTCGTCAGCATCTCTTTTTCCTCTCTCTTCTTCGTTGTCGTATCGGGTTGCCGTTACAGCGATGGCGGGGTGCCAGGGGGGGCAGCCTGGGCCGTGCAGTGCGCCGTGGTGGCTGCCCCCATCCCCAGCGGGAATGGCGGCAGCGCGGCTGGCTGCGGGCGCGGGCTGTGCCGGGTGCTGGCACAAACCGCCACCGGCTGACGGGGTGAATCCCTTGCGGTCGCTGCGCAACCTCGGGGCCTCTCCCCGCGTTCGGCGGGTGGTCTTTCGACCGGTACTTCCAATCAAGGTCTTGCGACCGTGGGCAGGAATCGAACCTGCGACAACCGCCTTTCGGCGGGGCTCTACCAGACTGAGCTACCAGTGGTGGCACGCCTGGAGTCGAACCAGACACTTCCTTTCGGAGTGGTCACCACGACCGTGCCACTACCCAGCGTTGGCGATGTGCGGCATGCAGAACATCAACAGAACCCGAAGGCCCCGGACGCCCGGCACCGGTGGGGCGAACATTTGTCCTAACCCCAGCCTGTGAGCGGTCACCGCTTGCGCTGGATGCTTCTTCTATTGCCAGATGTGTGCCAGCTTGTGGTGAGTGGTATTCAACTTGCGCAAGCTGTTGATTTGTATGGTGATATTTTTGTTTTGCGAAATTGGTGTGGTATGCGCTTTTCAGAATAACTAGAATGAAAGCTAGTTAGATAGACAAAAATAAATGCGCAAAAACAAGGTGGTCATAGGATTCCTTGGCACCCAGCTCGACTCCGGCCGGGGCGCCGGGCGGTGGGAGAAATGGCGCCCCACCGTATCGCTGGTGCAGCATGAGGACGTGGTGATCGAGCGGCTGGAGCTGCTCTACACACCACCGCACCGCGAGCTGGCCCACCAGGTGCGCGCTGACATGGCGACTGCCTCGCCCGAGACCACGGTGAACCTGGTGCCGCTGCCCATTGCCGACCCGTGGGACTTTGGCGAGGTCTATGCCCAGCTGTACGACTGGACGCAGGCCTACCGCTTTGACACCGAGCGCGAGGAGTACTGGACGCACATCACCACCGGCACGCACGTCGCGCAGATCTGCCTGTTCCTGCTGGTGGAGTCGCGCCGCATTCCGGGTGTGCTGGTGCAGACCTCTCCGCCCAAGCGCCAGCAGATGGGCAACCCTGGCAGCTACACGCTGATCGACCTGGACCTCTCTCGCTACGACGTGATCGCGCAGCGCTTCGGCGAGGAGCAGCAGGATGCGGTGCAGTTCCTCAAAAGCGGCATTGCCACGCGCAATGCGCGCTTCAACGCGCTGATCGACGAGGTGGAGCGGGTGGCGGTGCGCTCGCGCGCGCCCATCCTGTTCACCGGGCCCACGGGCGCAGGCAAGTCGCACCTGGCGCGGCGCATGTATGAGCTGAAAAAATCCCGCCACCAGGTCGAGGGCGAATTTGTGGAGGTGAACTGCGCCACGCTGCATGGCGATGGCGCGGCGTCCACCCTGTTCGGCCACAAGAAAGGCTCGTTCACCGGCGCTGCGGCCGACCGTGCGGGTTTGCTGCGTACGGCGCACAAGGGGGTGTTGTTCCTCGACGAGATTGGTGAGCTGGGCCCGGACGAGCAGGCCATGCTGCTCAAGGCGGTGGAGGAAAAACGCTTCTACCCCCTGGGCAGCGACCGCGAGGTGGAGAGCGACTTCCAGTTGGTGGCGGGCACCAACCGCGACCTGCGCACCGAGGTGGCCGTCGGCCGCTTTCGTGAGGACCTGTTTGCGCGTATCAACCTCTGGAGCTATGTGCTGCCGGGCCTGGCCCAGCGACCCGAAGACATCGAGCCCAACGTGGAGCACCTGCTGGTGCGTGCGGGCACGGAACTGGGACGCAGCGTGCGCTTTTCCAACGAAGCGCGCGCCGCCTACCTGCGCTATGCCCAGTCGCCCGAAGCGTTGTGGACCGGCAACTTTCGCGACCTGTCGGCCAGCGTCACGCGCCTGGCCACGCTGGCTGACAGCGGTCGCATCGGCCTGCCCCTGGTCGAGGCCGAGATCGCCCGTTTGCGCTGGCTGTGGCAGCCCGCCAGCGATGCGCGCAGCGGGCTGGCATCTGCAACAGGGACGGTGGGACGCGACGAACTCGCGGCCCTGTTGGGCGACGAGGCGGTGGAATCCATGGACCTCTTCGACCAGCTCCAACTGGCGGCGGTGCTGCAGGTCTGCCGCCAATCGCGCACTTTGTCGGACGCGGGGCGCCTGCTGTTCCAGGCCTCGCGCACGCAGCGCACGGTGGTCAATGACGCGGACCGGCTGCGCAAGTATCTTGTGCGCTTTGGTCTGGACTGGGATCGCGTCGTGGCCGCTGGGCGATAATCCCATGCGTGAAGCACGCCAGACCGCCGCTGGTGCAATCTGGGAAACCAGGCACTGGAGGAACGTCCGGACTGCACAGGACAGCGTAGCAGCTAACGGCTGCCCACCGTGAGGTGAGGATCAGAGCAACAGAGACGAGTCCCGGGGGAGTGCCGCAAGGCAAACCACCGGGGGTGAAACGGGCAATCTCTACGCGCAGCAATACCAAGTAGGCCAGCGTTGATGTGGTTCCGCAGAGCTGGCGGGTAGGTAGCACCGAGCCGTGGTGGCGACACCCGGCCCAGATTAATGGCGGTCACACTGCGGGCAACCGTGGTGCACAGAATCCGGCTTATCGGCGCGCTTCACACTTTATTTTTACCCCGACTTGCCAAGGGTCGTGTGGTGAGCACGCCGCCCCTGTGGCGCGTCTGTGTTCAGTTTTTTGCGCAATGGGGGGCTTGCCCCTGCTCCAGCTCTGTTGCACGCTCCACCGTGTCGGGGTGGCTGCTCAGCAGCGACCAGACAGGGTGCGAGCCGATCTCCTGAGCCACCTTGCGCTGGCGCGCTGCATCGGGTGTGCTGGCCCCGGAGGAGGGCGCCGATGCTGCGGCGGTCGGGCCCTTGCCCTGGTCTTTTTTCTGGGCCTCTTCGTTGTCCTCATCGCGCGCAATCGCCAGCAGCAGTTGGCCCATGGGCGCTGTGGGCAGTGCGGCGTGGCGCATGACGGCGATGGCATAGCAGTCGGCCTCGCGCTCATGGCTGCGGCTGTAGGCCAGGCCGGTCAGCAAGGATGCACCCGTAGAAACGATGCCGGACACATCGCCCAGCGCCAGCCCCAGGCCCATGTTGAGCACGCCCTGCTGCACCACCATGCGCGTGGTGTGGCGCTGCACCACGTGGCCGACCTCGTGGGCCAGCACGCCCACCAATGCGTTGTCGTCCAGGCCCTTGTCGGCCGCTGCCTTCACGATGCCGTCGGTCATCACGATTTTGCCGCCGGGCAGCGCAAAGGCATTGGCGCCCATGCCGGATCGGAACTCCAGGGACAAAGGCGGCCGGTAGCCGGCGTAACGCTGCAGGCCAGGGGGTGTTTGCTGCACCAGGGCGTCAAAACGCGCCTTGAGCTGGTCTTGTCGGGCCGAAGGCAGCTTGCTGGGCTTCAGGGTGCCGTTGTCCATCTGCTGGAGCACGTTCTCGGCCACGCTGGTCTCCCAGCTGATGGGCACAAACCGCGTGAGCTGCGTGGCCGCCCAGGGTGTGCCGTAGCGGTAGAACAGCGTGAGGCCAATGACGGCGGCGGCCGTCACGCCCAGCAGCACGGGCCAGCGGGTCTGCATGCGTTGTGCGATGCCGGGGCGTTCGCCCGCTGCTGCCAGGGCAGCGCGCCACTCGGCCACGGCGTCGATCTCGACGCTGCCGTGGTCGCGCAGATCGACGACCACGCGGGGCTGCGGCTTGCGCTCGTTCCAGGCCTCGGGCCAGCCCACCTGTTTCCAGGCAAAGACCACAGGCTCGGCCCCGGGCTGTGAGAGCGGGTGCAGCACCAAGGAGGGGCCTTGCGGCGTGGGCCGCAGGCTCACCACCACGGCCCGGGCCTTGCTGCTCTGGCCATCGAACCAGCGCCCGGGGACGAGGGCTGGGTGCGCAGATGCCGACATGTTCAACCGATAAGGTCGAGGCCAGCCGCATCCGCCAGCGCATCGCCCAGGCCCCCCTGCTGCTGGCGCACCATGGCACCGGTCACCTGCTCCACGCCGCCCTTGACGTGCAGGGTGACGGACTCGCACTTCATGCGGTACTCGCTGACCCGCGCAAACGGGCGGTACAGCCCCAGCGTCAGCAGGGTAAGCAGCATGTTCTTGATGCGCAGCCACACGTAGCGGCCGCTCTTGAGGTGGCACTTGAAGCGGGCCACGTGGCTCACGCCGATGTTGTTCCACATCAGCTGGAACATGCGCGCCTCGCGGTATGCGCGGGCCGGTGCCGACGCCAGGATCAGCATGAAGATACCCGCGATGATGGACACGATGATCACCACAAACATCCACAGGCCCAGGCGGTCGCTCTGGCTGGCTACCAGGGCGATGGAGCTGCCTGCGAGGATGCCGATCAGCGCCGAGAACCCCACCACGCACAGGATGAACACAGCCACGGTGGCCATCCACACCTTGACGAAGTCCATGTACACGGGCTTCCAGCGGCCTCGCTCGGCGCCCACCTGGGCCTTGAGCACCAAGAGGCTCTTGAAGTTGTATTCGGTGCGGATCACGCACAGCACCGACAGCACCAGGCCCAGCAGCACCAGGCCGCCCATGGCGGGCGTGAAGCGGGGCATGGGTTGTTTCTTGCCCTCTTCTTCGATGGCCTCCAGCGCCTGGGCCAGGTCGGGCGACAGCAGCTGCAGACCATAAAACACGCCAAACCACACCAGCGCCAGCGCAAACACAGGCCAGCTGGCGATGTAGACCTCTTTCCAGCTGGCCGTGAACTGCAGTCGCAGCCCGCGCCACCGCGTGGCGCCCAGGCGAAACCGCATGGCGCTGGCCCAGATGAAGGGCGCCAGCGCCGCGCCCGCCAGCAGGAACAGGCCCACCGCCGTGTCCTGCCCGGTGTTGGCGGCCAGGTTGTAGGCAATGGTCAGCAGCATCAGCAGCACAAAGCCCATCACCATCTTGCGTTGCTGCGCGGTGAATTCGAGGGGGCTGCCGGCCACCAGCGTGTGGCTGTAGAAATACTGGGCGGTGCGGCGGCGCGCCCAGGGGGTGTAGATGCCCAGCGTGACGATGGACAGCAGCACGTTGACGATCCAGACCCGGAAATACTCGCCCCCGCTGCCCGTGAACTCGAGCGGGTGGGCATCGATGTTCATCGGCATGAAGGTGGACATCGGCCCCGCAGCGCCGCCAGACGATTGGTTTGTGTTCATGAACTCCCTCCAGAGTGCTGCGCAGTGTAGCAGCGGTGCGGATCGAAGGAATTCAAATGAAAAAGGCTTGAAGCGCTTGTTGTAAAAGCGCTGGTAGCTATGTTTTCAGGAGCATATGTGCTTGACTTGTCCGGTGCGCATCGGCAGGGTGCGGCTGGGCCCGCAAGCCCTTAGGGCAACGCTGAACAAGTCCCTCGCGCACCGCGCGCCCCTGCTTTGGGCGGTCTGCCGCGTTGCAAATCCTCGCGATAGCTACGGCTATCGCTGTGGTTTGCGCCTTGCATCCCATCCCAAATCAGGGCGCGCGCCACTGCGAGGACTTATTCAGCGTTGCCTTAGAACTTCTCCCAAGGCTGCAGGTAGCGCCACTGCCCCTCGGGCACCTTGGCCAGCGGCACGCGGCCGATGCGGATGCGCTTCATGCCCACCACCGTCAGGCCCACCGCCTCGCACATGGCCGGGATCTGGCCCGGGCGGATGCCCTTGAGCGCAAAGCGCAGCTTGGTTTCGTTCTGCCAGCTCACCTTGATGGGGGGCAGGGGGCGGCCATTGAACGTGAGGCCATGGCACAGGCGCTGCAGGCCATTGGGCGCGATGTCGCCCTTGACCTCGACGATGCACTCCTGCTCCAGCGACTCGATGTCTTCGGCCAGTTTGCGCGCGATGCGCTTGTCTTGCGTGTACACCACGAGGCCGCTGGCCTCGGTGGGCAGCGGGGTGAAGCATTCGAGCTGCTTGAAGTGGCGCTGCAGCACGCGGATGCCCGAGGCGTCTTCCGGCAGGTGGGACGCCGCGCTGAGCAGCGTGAGCGCCTGTTGCGCACCCTGACTGCGGCTTGCGTGGGCCGCCTGCCCGGTGGGGGCGCCCGGCAGGCCCAGGCCGGCTTCAAACCCTGCGGGCTTGTGCAGCAGCAAGGTCACTGGAGTCAGCTCCAGCAGGCTGGCATCGGGTGCAACCGTCACGGCCTGATCGGGGCGCACGCGCGCGCCGGGGGCCTCCTCGATCTGGCCGTCCACGCTCACAAAGCCGCCCTCGATGAATTGCTCGGCCGTGCTGCGCGAGCAGCTCAGCTGTTCGGCCACGCGTTTGGCCAGGCGGATGTGGGTGGGGTCGGGGTTCTTGTCGGTCATTGAATGAAGGCGGTCTTGGTGTTCTTGTGGCTCAGTTGTTGCAGGGTTGCAGCGAGCGAATGCGCTCCACATGCGCCAGCAGCGAGCGCTGGGCCACGGGCCACATGCGCGGCGGTACGTCGTCATAGGCGTGGCGCACCCAGTCGTCCATGCTGCCCTGGGGCAGGGCCTGCATGGCAGCCAGCACCTTGGCCTCGCGCGCCAGGCGGTGGGCCCTGAGCTTGGCGATGGCATTGCGGGCACCGAGGACCGGGCCCCCCAGCACGTAGCCATGCGCGGGCAGGATGAACTCCACGCCGTGTTCGGCGCACACGGCATCCAGCCGGTCCAGCGAATCCAGGTAGTCGGCCATGTTGCCGTCCGGTGGGTCGATCACCGTGGTGCTGCCGTTCAGGATGTGGTCACCACTGAACAGCAGCGCGTCTTCCACCAGCAGCAGGCACAGGTGGTTGGCGGCATGGCCCGGGGTGTGGATCACCTGCAGGGTGTGGGTGATTTTGCCCTCAGGCGCTAGTCCTTCAAGCACAAGCAGCTCATTATTTTGTAGCGCCCGGTCGGGGGTGAACTGGCTGGCCGCGCGGGCCGTGGGGGCCGACGGCAGGCCCAGAACGGGCGGGCGTGCCTTGCCGGCCTGCACACACATCGCCTGCAGCGGCGCCGCGCCGGGAGAATGGTCGGCGTGCGAGTGGGTGCACACAATCATGCGGATGTCGCCCCCCGCTGCACGCCAGAGCTTGTCAAGGTGCTCGGCATCGGCCGGGCCGGGGTCGATGGCGATGAAGCCCGTGGCCGGGTCGCCCACCAGATAGCTGTTGGTGCCAGGGCCGGTCATCACGCCGGGGTTGGGGGCGGTCAGGCGCATCACGTTGCGCAGCAACGGCACGGGGCGCTCGGTCTGCCAGTCCAGCGGGTGCACGATCTGCCCGTCGGGGCAGACCAGCGCCAGCTCGCCAAACGGCATGTCGTCCTCCATGTAGCGCGCTTCCTTGCCTGCCAGCAGGCCTGCGCGCGGGCAGCTGACCCACAGGGGCTGCTCGTGCGCGACGGCGTCCAGCACTGCCTGGGTGCTGGCAAATTGGGCCAGGCGCTGCAGCGTGCGGATGGTCGGGAAGATCATGAAGAACTGCCCTGCCTCGTGCCGCGCCAGCGCGTCGGCAGGGCGCACCCACACGGGCTCGAACTGCTCTGCCTCGTCGGCCACGGGCTCCTGGCCCTCGGGCATGCGGGCCACCAGAAAGGGCACTTCAAAGCGGCGCGCCAGGTCACGGTCGGCCGTCCAGTGGGCCAGCAGGTACACCCCGTCGGCCGCCAGGCGCAGTCCGCGTGCGGCGCACTGCGCGGCAAACGGCAGGTGGCGGTCGATGGCGGCAATGTCCTGCGCATCGGCCATCTGCCCTTGGCGGGGGCCTTCTGCATGGCGCGCCAGCAATACGCCCAGCTCTTCAAAACTCTCGCGGATGGCGGCAATCGCCTGGGTAAGTTGCTGGTCGCTTTGGGTGGGGCGCCGGTCGGCGGCGGCGTGCGTAGCGGGTGCTGCGTCCAGCGCATCAATGCCACCGCCGGGGAACACATACGCGCCAGGCGCAAAACTGGCCGTGGCCGAGCGCCGGGTCATGAGGACTTCGAGCCCGCCGCCGCCAGGCACATCGCGCAGCAGCAGCACGGTGGCAGCGGGGCGGGTGGCTACCGGTTCTCGGTGGGGGTGGAGTTGTTGGCTGGAGCGGGGCATCGGGCCATTATCCGGCGTTGCCCTGCAGCCTGCCCGCCAGCTGCTTTCGTCAACGGACCGGCCTCCTGCCCTTGGGGAGGTCAGTAGGCGCCAGAGAGCAGGGCCCCTGCGTTGGGTACCCGCGTTTCCAGCCCCAGGCGCTTGAGCATCGCCCAGGTGGTGCAGGCTGCAGCGGACACGACAGGAATGCCCAACTGGTCCTGTGCCATCTGCACGGACGCCAGCGAGGGCATCTGCACGCAGGCCGAGATCACCACCACGTCCACGCCGCGCGTGTCCAGCCGTTGCACCAGCTGGGCCGGGGCGGCGGGGTCCTGCGCGCCCACCTGCAGGTTGTCGGCAATTTCCAGCGACAGGCTGTCGTGCACGGCAATGCCCTCGTGCTCGATGTAGTCCACCACCAGTTGGGTCAGCGGCTTCATATAGGGCGTGAGCACCGACACCTTCTTCGCGCCCATGGCCTCGAGCCCTTCGACCAGCGCGCCTGCGCTGGACACCACGGGCGCTGGCTTGCCATTGGCCACGGTGACCTCATGCAGCCGCTTTTCGGATGCGCGGTGGTAGCCCAGGCCCATGCTCATGATGGCCACGAGGCAGGCATAGCCCATCACGTCCATCTTGCCGTCCGACAGCTCCAGTGCGCAGCGGTCGGAGTCGCGGTCCATCGCGGCCAGCTCTTCCTTGGTGACCTTCTGCATGCGCATGCGGCTGGCGTGGAAGCTGAAGCGCTCGGGCAGGATCTGCTCGCGGGCGCGCAGCATGGCCGGGATCTCGGTCTCCATGGTGGTGTTGGAGCTGGGCACGATCTGCCCGATGCGGTAGGTGCGTTGCATGGTGGTCTTTCAGGAGTCAATGGGCAAAGCGCTGCCCGCCCGGCGCGCGGAGCGCCGGAAATGGGGTCGCGCAGGGGATGTCTGTGGGCCGGTCAGTCGGCCTTGATACCGGCGGCCTTGATGGTCTTGGCCCAGTAGGCGGTTTCGGTCTTCACCAGCTCACCGAGGGCGTCGGGCGGCAGGTAGCGCAGTTCGATGCCGGCAGCGTCGGCGCGCTGGCGCGTCTCGGGCATGTCGAGCGCCTTCTTCACATCGGCCGTGAGCTTGGCCACCACGGCGGGTGGCGTGGCGGCCGGGGCGAACAGGCCCACCCAGGCTTCGAGCTTGAAGTCGGGCATGCCGGCCTCGGCCACGGTGGGCACGTTGGGCAGGCCCGGGTGGCGCTTGGTGCCGGTGACGGCAAAGGCCTTGAGCTTGCCGCTGACCACATGCTGCATGACCGACGGTGGCGTGGTGATGAACACCTGCACCTGGCCCGCCAGCACATCGGCCACCGCAGGGCCCGAGCCACGGTAGGGGATGTGGGTCATGAAGGTGCCGCTTTGCTGCTTGAAGATCTCGGTGCCGATGTGCGACAGCGAGCCGTTGCCCTGCGAGGCGTAGTTCACCTTGCCCGGATTGGCCTTGAGGTAGGCGATGAATTCCTTGAGGTTGTTGGCTGGCACCGAGGGGTGAGCGGCAATCACGTTGGTGGCCACGGTGAGCAGCGCGACGGGGGCGAAGTCCTTGGCCTCCCAGGGCAGGCTGGGGGTGAGGGCCGGGTTGCCCACGTGGTAGGCCGAGTACGAGATCAGCAGGTTGTAGCCATCGGGTTTTGCGCGGGCCACGGCGCCGTAGGCCACGTTGCCGCTGCCGCCCGCCTTGTTGTCGATCACCACCGGCTGGCCGATGACACGCGCCAACGGCTCGTTGAGCAGGCGGGCCGAGGTGTCCACCACGCCGCCGGGCGGGTTGGGCACGGTGAGCGTGATGGCCTTGCTGGGGTAGTTGTCTTGCGCCATGGCCAGGCCCGAGAGGGCCAGCGTGGCAGCCAGCAGGCTGTGCTTGATCGTCATGTTCGTCTCCACCAGATGTTGTAGTGAAGGTATTGTGGAAACAAGCGAATCCGCAGTCCAATATATTGTTGGTCTTGATCAAGACCTGAAAAGTATCAATGGAACTGCGCCATCTGCGTTACTTCGTCGCCCTGGCGGAAGAGCTGAGCTTCACACGCGCCGCGCAGCGCCTGCATGTCTCGCAGCCGCCGCTGAGCCTGCAGATCGCCCAGCTGGAACAAGAACTGGGCGCCCAGCTCTTCGTGCGCACCAGCCGGCGCGTGGAGCTGACGCTGGCAGGCCAGGCCTATCTGGTGGATGCACGCGCGGTGCTGGAGCGGCTGGACACGGCGCGCCAGCGTGTGGCGGCCATCGGCCAGGGGCAGGCCGGGCGCATTGAAGTGGGGCTGTCGGGCTCGCATTTCCTCGGGCCGTTTCCGGCGGCGCTGGCGCGCTACCGGCAAAGCCACCCGGGCGTGGATGTGGTGCTGCACGAGATGCAGCCTTCGCTGCAGCAGGCGGCCCTGCGCGACAAACGCATCGATGTGGGCATCTCGCGCACGGCCGTCAACGACGACCAGCTCGCCAGCACCCTGCTGTGGCCCGACCCTGTGGTGGCGGCTTTGCCGCCCGGCCACCCGCTGGCGGCGCGCAAGGCACTGGCCTTGAAGGATCTGCGCAGCGAGGCCTTCGTGATGCTGCGCCGCGACTCGTCGGCCCATGCCGAGCACATGGTGCAGTGCTGCGTGCAGGCCGGCTTTGCGCCCCAGGTGGCGCAGACCACGGTGGAGCTGGCGGCCGTGCTGAGCCTGGTGGCGGCCGGGCTGGGCGTGGCCCTGGTGCCGTCGTCTCTGGGCATGCTGTTCGGGCCGCGCGTGGTGTTCAAGCCCCTGGGCGCCAAAGCGCCGCGCGCCGATGTGCATGCGGTGCAGCGGCGCGACGACCTGCTGGGCGTGGTGCCGGCTTTCGTGCGGGTGATGGCGGGCTGACGTGGGCTCAGTGCCCCACAGGCACCACACCAGCGGCACGCACGGGGATGCCGCTGCGCCGGTCCAGCACACCGCTCCAGTGCGTGAGGGCCAGCGACACCAGCACCACCAGCGCACCGATCCACGGCGTGTGCTGCAGGCCCAGGTGCGTCACGATCAGACCACCGGCCCACGCGGCGCCGGCGATGCCCAGGTTGAACGCTGCGATGTTCAGGCCCGATGCCACGTCCACCGCCTGCGGCGTGAAGCGCTCGGCCTGCTTGACCACATACACCTGCAGCCCCGGCACATTGCCGAATGCCACGGCGCCCCACAGCAGCACGGTGCCCACAGCCAGCCAGGGGTGGGGCGCGGTGAACTGCAGCAGCAGCAACACGGCCGCCAGCAGCGCAAAGATGATGCGCAGCGCCGGGATGGGGCCCAGCCGGTCGGCCAGCTTGCCGCCCCAGAGGTTGCCCACGGCCACGGACACGCCGTACACCAGCATCACCCAGCCCACCGAACCCGCGCTGAACCCCGAGATGTCGGTGAGGATGGGCGCGAGAAAGGTGAACGGAATGAAGGTGCCGCCGTAGCCGATGGCCGTCTTGGCATATACCAGCAGCAGGCGCGGCTCGGCCAGCACCTTGGCCTGCTGCAGCAGCGAGGCGGGCGGGGTATGCGCCAGGTTGCGCGGCACGAAGAGGGCGCTGCCGATGAAGGCTGCCGCGCCCAGGGTTGACACGGCCAGGAAGGTTTCGCGCCAGCCAAAGTGCTGGCCGATGAAGGTACCCAGCGGCACGCCCGTGACCAGGGCCACCGTGAGGCCGGTGAACATGATGGCAATCGCACTTGCGGCCTTTTCGCGCGGCACAAGGCCGGTGGCGATGGTCGAGCCGATCGAGAAGAACACGCCATGCGCCAGCCCGGTGAGGATGCGCGCGGCCACCAGTGTCTCGTAGCTGGGGGCCTGCCAGGCCAGCAGGTTGCCGGCGGTGAACAAGGCCATCAGCGCCAGCAGCAGCGCCTTGCGCGGCAGCTTGCCCGTGAGTGCGGTGAGCACCGGGGCGCCGACGGCGACCCCCAGGGCGTACAGGCTGACCAGCAGGCCCGCCGAGGGGATGCTGATGGAAAGGTCTGCCGCCACGGTGGGCAGCAGGCCAACGATCACGAACTCGGTCGTGCCGATGGCAAAAGCGCTGAGCGTCAGCGCGAGCAAGGCAATGGGCATGGGAACACTCCAGTTTTCAGGCTTTCGGGCTCTGGAGTGTGGGTGTTTGGGTCTTGCAGAAAAAGAGGGTGAGGCGCCATTGATAATTGACTGAAAATCAACAATCAAAGCGCCAGGAGCTCCCATGAAAACCACGCTGGAAGAACTGCAGGCCTTTGTCGCCGTGGTGGATGGCGGTTCGATCACGGCCGCAGCTGACGCACTGGGCCAGACTGTCTCTGGCATCAGCCGGGCACTGGCGCGGCTGGAGAAAAAGCTGGACACCACGCTGCTTCGCCGCACCACGCGCCGCACTGAGCTGACCGAGGAGGGCCAGGCCTTTTTGCAGCGCACGCGCGCCATCCTGGCCTCCATCGACGACGCCGAGGAGCACATGGCTGCGCGCCGCCAGCAGCCCGCAGGCCGCCTGCGGGTGAATGCCGCCACGCCCTTCATGCTGCATGCCGTGGTGCCCCTGGTGCCAGCGTTTCGCGAGGCGTATCCGCAGATCACGCTGCAACTGGACACGGACGAAACGTACATCGACCTGCTGGAGCGGCGCACGGACGTGGCCATCCGCATCGGACAACTCCAGGACTCCACCCTGCACGCGCGCCCCCTGTGCACCAGCCGCGTGCGAGTGCTGGCCAGTCCCGACTACCTGGCGCGGACGGGCAGGCCCAAGAGCGTGGCGGACCTGGCCCGGCACACGCTGCTGGGCTTTCACCAGCCTGAGTCGCTTAACCACTGGCCGCTGCGGGGCGAGCATGGCGATGCTTGGCCCATCGTGCCCAGCCTCACCGCGTCGAACGGCGAAACGTTGCGCCAGCTCGCGCTGCAGGGGGTGGGCATCGTGTGCCTGTCCGATTTCATGACGGCCGGTGACCGTGCGCGTGGCGACCTGGTGCAGGTGCTGGCCAAGGACACGGTGGAGGTGCGCCAGCCCATCAGCGCGGTGTACTACCGCAACACGCAGCTGGCGGCACGCATCGCGTGTTTTCTGGATTTTCTGCAGGAGCGTCTGGGCTGAGCAGGCCTGCCTTGCAGGCTCGCCGTTAGCGCAATGCGCGCAGCTGCTGCAGGCGAAGGAGCACCGCGTCGATGACGGCATTGGCACCCTCCACATCGCAGCTCCACAGCATTTCCAGCAACTCGATCAAGGCGATGGCGTTCGTTTCCTGCAGCGCTGCACGGGCGGCAGCTTGCAGGTCGTGCAGGTCCAGATCCTGAAGAACATCAACGGTCAATCCCATGGGGCACTCCCTGTTTTTTTGAGGAGGCCCATGGTAGGTGCGTGGCGGCCGGGTGCCGGGCTGCGCGGCATGATCAAGATCAAGGGCCGATGAGAAACCCAGGCGCCCTGGCGCCCGCCGTCAGCCGCGTGCCGGAATCGCCAGCCCCCGGGCCACCGCCGGGCGCGCCACAAACGCATCGAGCACGCGCTGCACTTCGGCGAACTGGCCAAACTCCACCAAGTCGCCCGCGCCATAGAAGCCGATGAGGTTGCGCACCCAGGGCAGGATGGCAATGTCGGCGATGGTGTACTGGTCGCCCATCACCCATGGGCGGCCCGCCAGGCGCTCGTCCAGCACCTTGAGCAGGCGCTTCGATTCAGCGACATACCGGTCGCGCGGGCGCTTGTCCTCATAGTCCTTGCCCGCAAACTTGTGGAAGAACCCAAGCTGGCCAAACATGGGGCCCACGCCGCCCATCTGCCACATCACCCACTGCAGGGTCTCGTAGCGCCCTGCGGTGTCCTGCGGCATCAGCTGGCCGGTCTTGCTGGCCAGGTACACCAGGATGGCGCCGGACTCGAACAGCGCCAGCGGCTGGCCGTCCGGGCCGTTCGGGTCCAGGATGGCCGGGATCTTGTTGTTGGGGTTGAGCGAGAGAAACTCGGGGGAGGTCTGGTCGTTGGTCTCAAAGCTCACCAGGTGGGGCTCGTAGGGCAGGCCCAGTTCTTCCAGTGCAATCGACACCTTCACGCCGTTGGGCGTGGGCAGGGAATACAGCTGGATGCGGTTGGGGTGCCGGGCGGGCCATTTGCGGGTGATGGCAAAAGCGGACAGATCGGTCATGCGAGGTTCCTGAAAAAGCCGGTGGAATCGAGAGAAGCTGCCAAGCGTAAGCCCGCACGTGGTTTGGCGCAGGGGCGGGGCCATAATCCCATCCCATGCAGATTCGCTTCACCAAAATGCAGGGCGCGGGCAACGATTTTGTGGTGCTCGACGAAACCCAGGGCCGCCTGGGGCTGAACACGGCCCAATACCGCTTCCTGGCAGATCGACACTTCGGTGTCGGGGCCGACCAGATCCTCACCGTGCGGCCTTCTCCTGGTGACGGCATTGACTTCGAATACGTGATCCACAACGCCGACGGCGGCGAGGTGGAGCAGTGTGGCAACGGCGCGCGCTGCTTTGCGCGCTTTGTGCATGACCGGGGCCTGTCGGGCAAGGACACCATCCGCGTGCAGACCAAAAGCGGCGTGATCGCGCCCCGCCTCACGGGCGACGGCCGCGTCACGGTGGACATGGGGCGTCCCGAGTTCAACCCCGCCCAGGTGCCGTTCGACACCACCGGTCTCACGTCCGTGCAGCAGGGTTTGGGGCAAAAATGGCCGCTGGCGCTAGAAGAATATGCCCCTGGTGCTTCTGTTTTAATAGCTGTTGCCTCTATGGGCAACCCGCATGCGGTGCAGCTGGTGGACAACGTGGACACCGCTCCGGTCGCGCAGACCGGGCCGCTGATCGAGCGCCACGCGCGCTTCCCCCAGCGGGTGAACGCCGGCTACCTGCAGATCGTGGACCGCTCCCATGTGCGCCTGCGTGTGTTCGAGCGCGGCGCAGGCGAGACCCTGGCCTGTGGCACCGGCGCCTGCGCGGCAGTGGCCAGCGGCATCCGCCTGGGGCTGCTCGACCCCGAGGTGCAGGTGGACACGCGCGGCGGCCGCCTCACCATTGCGTGGAGCGGTGCCGACACCGATTCCGTTTTCATGACAGGCCCCGCCACCACGGTGTTCGAGGGCCAGATCGACATTCCCGACACGCTCGTATGACTACCCACATCCCACCGATCACCGAAGACGACATCGCCCAGTTCCTCACCAACACGCCCGGCTTCTTCGAGCGCCATGCCGAGGTGCTGGCCAGTGTGCAGATCACCAGCCCGCACGGCGCGCGTGCGGTGAGCCTGCAGGAGCGCCAGGCCGAGATGCTGCGCGAGAAGATCAAGGGTCTGGAGCATCGCATCATGGAAATGGTGCGCAACAGCACCGAAAACGCCGCCATTGCCCAGAAGGTGCACCAATGGACTGGCAGCCTGCTGCAGGTGCGCGACCCGTTCGACCTGCCCCAGGCCGTGGTCGATGGCGTGCGCACCCTCTTCGACGTGCCCCAGGCGGCGGTGCGTGTATGGGAGGTGGCAGCGCCTTATATCGACGCCGACTTCACCCAGGGCGCGAGCGAGGACGCGCGGGCCTTTGCGTCGTCGCTGACCATGCCGTTCTGCGGGCCCAACCTGGGTTTTGAGCCTGCGGGCTGGCTGGCGCAAGAGGCCGGTGAACCCGCACAGTCGCTGGCCCTGCTGCCGCTGCGCGCAGGCGCCATCGACAGCGCCACGCCTGCGTTTGGCCTGCTGGTGCTGGGGTCGCACGATCCACAGCGTTTTGATGCCACGATGGGCACCGACTTTTTGTCGCGCATGGCAGAGCTGGCGAGCGCAGCCCTTCTGCGGCTTCAGTAAGCAGTCGCAAGCCCCGCCGCCATTGCCAACCCAACGGCGTCTCAGCCACGGCCCCCATGCCTGAAACGCCCGCGGCACCCACCACGCTCGACCCCCATGTCCTGCGTTATCTGGAACATGTGCGCGTCGAAAAGCGGCTGGCTGCGCGCACGCTCACGCTCTACACCCTCGACCTCGAAAAACTGGCGCAGTTTGCGGCCAGCGTGAATGTGCCGATGCTGCAGTTGCAAACCGCTCACATTCGCCGCTTCGTCGCGCAGATGCACAGCGGCGGCCGCAGCGGGCGGGGCATCGCGCTCATCCTGTCGGGCTGGCGCGGCTTTTTCATCTGGGCGGGGCGGCAGGGGCTGATCCCGCACAACCCGGTGCAGGACGTGCGCGCCCCCAAGGCACCCAAGCCTTTGCCCAAGGCGCTGGGGGTGGACGACGCCGTGCGGCTGGCCGAATTCGACAACACCGGCGCCGACCCCTGGCTCGAGGCGCGCGATGCAGCCATGGTGGAGCTGCTGTACGGCTGCGGCCTGCGCGTGGGCGAACTGGCGGGGCTCGATGCCATCCCCAACGCCGACACCCAGCGCCAGGGCCGTGGCTGGGTGGACCTGCAAGCGGGCGAGGCCCATGTGTTCGGCAAGGGCAGCAAGCGGCGCAGCGTGCCGGTGGGCGCGGCTGCCACAGCCGCGCTGCAGGCCTGGCTGCAGCTGCGGGCCACACCGTTTGGGGTCGAGGGCTCTGTGCGGCTGGACACCGCCCTGTTCGTGGGCCAGCGCGGCAAACGCCTTACCGCCCAGTCCATCTGGCTGCGCCTGCGCCAGCGCAGCCAGCAGGCGGGGCTGACCACGCCGGTGCACCCGCACATGCTGCGCCACTCGTTTGCCAGCCACCTGCTGCAAAGCAGTGGCGACCTGCGTGCGGTGCAGGAGCTGCTGGGGCACGCCAACATCACGACCACGCAGGTGTACACGCGGCTCGACTTTCAGCACCTGGCCAAGGTGTATGACGCGGCCCACCCGCGCGCGCGAAAGAAATCCCCCTGAGTTGCCGTGCGGCGTCCCTCCAAAGGGCGGCGCGCCTGCTGGCCTGGCGGAACCAAGTGACAACCAGGCGCCTCCGAGCAACGTGGCGCCCGCTGTGGAGCGCCCTGGAGTTGTCCTCATGCTGCTGAAATGGATCCAATCGAACCGGTGGTTCATCGTGTTGCTGTTGTGCTTTGGTGTTTTTCGCACTGCAGTGGCCGACTGGAATCCCATCCCTTCGGGCTCGATGCGGCCCACGCTGCTGGAGGGGGACGTGGTGCTGGTCAATCGCCTGGCCTACGACCTCAAGCTGCCGCTCACGGACATGATCCTGGCACACATCGATGATCCGCAGCGCGGCGATGTGGTCACCTTCTCGTCCCCGCTGGATGGCACCCGCCTGATCAAGCGCATTGCGGCCTTGCCCGGAGACACGGTGGAGATGCGCAACGAGGTGCTCTACATCAACGGCCAGGCGGCCGAATACGAGATGCCCGATTCTGTGCAGGAGCCGGTGCTGCCAGGTCACACGCTCACGGCCACGCGCTGGACAGAGCGCCTGCTGGGGCATGAGCGCCGTGTGCAGTGGCTGCAGGGCGTGACTGCGCGCAGCAGCTTCGATCCGGTGCAGGTGCCCGAGGGCGAATACCTGGTGCTGGGTGACAACCGGGACAACAGTGCCGACTCGCGCTACATCGGCCTGGTGCCACGCCATCTGCTCATCGGGCAGGCGCACCGCGTGCTGCTGTCGGCCGATGTGCTGGGCCACTGGGCGCCGCGCCTGGAGCGCTTTGGCAAGGCGCTGTAGTCCCTCCAGTTCATCAGGGGCGCGGCCTGCACGCCTGGCCGCGCGGCTCAGACGGCTGCCATCGGCGGATGGGCGTGACCGAGCGAGGGGCGGCGTACGGGCCGGTGCTGCGCGACAGCAAGTGGCTCATGGACGTGGACGAGGGCTTGGACCGCAGGCAGCTTGAAGGTGGCAACCGTGTCGACCAGTTCGCCCGCCTGCTGGTTCAGGCTGGCAGCGGCTGCGGCCATTTCTTCCACCAGTGCGGCGTTTTGCTGTGTGGCCTGGTCCATCTGCGTTACCGCTTCGTTGATCTGGTCCACCCCCTGGCTCTGTTCGGTGCTGGCGGCAGTGATATCGCCCATGATGTCGGTGACACGGCGGATGGAGGCAACGACCTCACTCATGGTTTGACCGGCGCGGTCCACCAGGGCAGACCCGGCTTCCACGCGCTCCACGCTGGTTCCGATCAGGCCCTTGATCTCGCGGGAGGCCTCGGCCGAGCGGCTCGCCAGCACGCGCACCTCGGTGGCCACCACGGCAAAGCCCCGGCCCTGGTCGCCGGCGCGGGCGGCCTCCACCGCCGCGTTCAGCGCCAGGATATTGGTCTGGAACGCGATGGAGTCGATGACCCCGATGATCTCGGAGATCTTGTTGCTGCTGTCGTTGATGTCCTTCATGGTGCGCACCACGTCAGCCACCACCTCGCCACCCTGCACTGCAATCGAGGTGGCGGTCTGGGCCAGCTGGTTGGCCTGGCGGGAGTTCTCGGCGTTCTGGCGCACAGTGGCGTTGAGCTGCTCCATGGAGGCGGCTGTCTCTTCGAGCGCACTGGCTTGCTCTTCGGTGCGCGAAGACAGGTCGTTGTTGCCCTGTGCGATTTGTTCCGAAGCGCTGGCTACGTTGATGGAGCTCTGGTGCACCATGGCTACCATGGTGGCAAGGCTGTCCTGCATGCGCTTGAGTTGCGCCATCAGGCTGGAGGTGTCGCCGGGCCTGAGGTCAATGGCCACGGTCAGGTCGCCGTGCGCCACGCTGCGCGCCAGTGCGGCAGCAGTGCCCGGCTCGGTGCCCAACTGGCCCACGATGCTGCGGGTCACGAGGTAGCCAAAGCCCAGGGCGAATAGCACACCACTGGCAATAGCCAGCGCCACGAACCATCGCGTATTGGCATAGGACTCGACCGCTTGGTCATACTCCTTGCGCGCGGTGTCCAGTTGCACCTGCACCAGAGCGCCCAGCACGTCTTGCAGCGGATCGAGTGCGGGGTACATCTCTCGTGCTGCATAGTCGGTCAGGCCCGGCAGGTCCTTGTTACCGATCAGGTTTTCCAGCGCTTGGACGGCGCCATCGGCTTTGGGCTGCAGCTCTTTGAATTGGGCTGCCAAGCGCACTTCGTCGGCCACCAGCTCGGTCGCCAGATAGGCGTTCCAGTTGTCACTGATGTCCTTCTTGGCTCTGGCGATCGAATCCAACCCTTGCTGCGGGGTGAGCGCGCCGTCGCGCACCTTGTGTGCGGTATCCACTACGTTCACGGCGTACGCGTCTGACACCAGCTTGATCTGTTTGAGTGGCACCACGCGGTCCTGGTACACGGTATTGAGCCCCGCGTTGGCGCGCTGCATGCCGGTGAGGCCTGCGCTGCCGATCACAACGGTCAGCACGCAAAGTACGGCCAGCAGCAGAGACAGGCGGGTAGAAATCTTCAGGTCATTGAAGTTCATGATTAGCAGTTCCTTGTGGGTGATGCAGCCGCTCAGTGGCTGGTGGCAGGTGTATCACTCGCTACCGATTTGGCAAGAAATTTCTCGATATCGAGCAGGATCAGCATGCGCGGGCCGACCGAGCCGATGGCCAGCAGGTGTTCGGGCTTGACGTCGCCGCGCAGGGCGGGCACGGGGCGCAGCTGTTCGCGCTCAAGCGTGAGCACGTCGGACACGCCGTCCACCACCACACCCACCGTCCGCTGGCCGATGTGCAGCACGATCACCACCTTCAGGTGGTCGTACTGCACAGCGGTCTGGCCCAGCTTCAGGCGCAGGTCGAGGATGGGCACGATCACGCCGCGCAGGTTCATCACGCCCAAAAGCTCACCGGTCGCGTTGGCGATGGTGGTGGGCTTCTCGTACGACCGGATCTCCTGCACGCGCAGGATGTCCACCCCGTATTCCTCGTTGCCTATCTTGAAGGCCAGAAATTCGCGAAGGTCGGTCATCACGGCCTGGGCCGTGCCGGGCGCGGGGGCCAGGCGGGTGATGCTGGGGCGTGTGGCAGAGGTGGTCATCGGAGTGTTTGTGATAAAAATGATAATTTACGCAATTTTATCGATTGCAAATCATATTTGTCAAATATGCGATTTCAATGCGGCAGATCGGCTGCGTTCCTGCCGGGCTGGGAAGGGCTGGCTGGGCCTGCCTGATGGGGGTGTGACCAGGGGCGTGGGTAGCTTTTGCGCGCAGTTTTCCATCGGCGGGTGGCTCACCCGTGCCCGCCAGCACGCACAATCCGGGTCATGAAAACCCTTCGACTCCGCGCGGGCAAAGAGCGCTCGCTGTTGCGCCGCCATCCCTGGATCTTTGAATCGGCCATCGCCAAGGGCGGCGGCGACAGCGGCGAGACCGTGCGCGTGGAATCGCACGAAGGCCAGTTTCTGGCCTGGGCTGCGTACAGCCCCAGCTCGCGCATCCGTGCCCGGGTGTGGAGCTTTGATGAGGCACAACGCATTGATGCTCCGTTTTTTATAGCTGCTTGCGCACGTTCCATCATCGCCAGGGCACGTTTTGACGTGCAAAGCGATGGCGTACGTCTGGTGCATGGCGAGTCCGACGGCCTGCCCGGGCTCATCGTGGACCGCTATGGCGATACGCTGGTGGCGCAGTTCACCAGCGCCGGCACCGAGCGCTGGAAGGGCGTGATTGCCGATGCGCTGCTGCGCGAAACGGGGCTGACCAAGCTCTACGAGCGCTCGGATGCCAGCGTGCGTTCGCTGGAGGGCCTGGAGCCCGCCACCGGCTGGCTGCGCGGTGGGCCCACGGGTGCGGCAGGTGATGGCGAGGGGCCGCCGCTCGAACTCACGATCCGTGAACACCAGTGGCGTCTGACGCTCAACATCGCTGAGGGCCACAAGACCGGCTTCTATCTGGACCAGCGCGACAGCCGCCAGCGGTTTGCCGACTACACCCAGCGCCTGGGCTTCAAGCATGTGCTCAACTGCTTTTGCTACACCGGCGGCTTCAGCGTGGCGGCGCTGGCGGGCATGCGTGCAGCGGGCACTGTGGCCGACGGGCACGTGACCTCCATCGATTCCTCGGGCCCGGCCCTGGAGCGCGCCCGGGCCCATGTGGCGCTCAACGGGTTTGATCCGAACCGGGCCACCTTCCTCGATGCCGACGTGAATGCCTCGCTGCGCCAGTTCCTCAAGGAAGGCCAGCGCTTTGACGCCATCATCCTGGACCCGCCCAAGTTCGCCCCCACGGCGGCCCACGCCGAGCGGGCCGCGCGCGCCTACAAGGACATCAACCGGCTGGCGCTGCAGTTGCTGTCGCCCGGCGGGGTGCTGTTCACCTTCTCGTGCTCAGGCGGCATCAGCGCCGACCTGTTCCACAAGATCGTGGCCTCGGCTGGCGCCGATGCGGGGGTGGACGGCTACATCCTGGAGCGCCTGGGCGGCGCGCCCGACCACCCGATGACGCTGGAGTTTCCGGAGGGCGAGTACCTCAAGGGGCTGGTGGTGATGCGCAAGGGGTGAGCTTTCCGGTGCCAGCAGGGGCTTGACAGCCTCGGTACACTGAAAAAGATGCCCCTGGGTGGGGCACTGCGCCGCGCAGCGCAAGTATTTGATTCCCTTGAAAGACAGATTTATGGCACTGATCCCCGTCACCATCCTCACCGGCTTCCTGGGCTCGGGCAAAACGACGTTGCTCAAGCGCCTCTTGAGCGAAGCCCATGGCCAGAAGATCGCCGTGATCGAGAACGAATTCGGCGAAGAAAACATCGACAACGACATCCTGGTGACCGAGTCCAAGGAGCAGATCGTGCAGATGAGCAATGGCTGCATCTGCTGCACCATCCGCGAAGACCTGCGCGAGACGCTGCAACTGCTGGCGGCCAAAAAGCGCAAGGGCTTGCTCGACTTTGACCGCATCGTGATCGAGACCACCGGCGTGGCCGACCCGGGCCCCGTGGCACAGACCTTCTTCATGGACGAAGAGATCGCCGAAACCTACCTCATCGACTCGATCATCACGCTGGTGGATGCCAAGCATGCGCCACAGCAGCTCAACGACCGGCAGGAGGCCCGCCGCCAGGTGGGGTTTGCGGACCAGATCTTCCTGTCCAAGACCGACCTGGTGTCCAAGGACGAGACCGACGCGCTGATCCATCGCCTGAAGCACATGAACCCGCGCGCGCCCATCAAGGCCGTGCATTTTGGCGAAGTGCCGCTCAAGGAGGTGCTGGACCTGCGCGGCTTCAACCTCAATGCCAAGTTGGACATCGACCCGGACTTCCTCAAGGAAGAAGGGGATGGGCATGACCACCACGACCATGACCACGAACATGGCGAGCACTGCAGCCACCCCTCCCACCAGCATGAGCACGGCCATGGCCATCACCATCACCACGATGACGATGTGAAGAGTTTTGTGTACCGATCGGACCGCCCGTTCGATCCGGCCAAGCTCGAAGACTTCCTTGGCGCCATCGTCAATATTTACGGCCCGCGCATGCTGCGCTACAAAGGGGTGCTGAATATGAAGGGCACTGAACGCAAGGTCATATTCCAGGGCGTGCACCAGCTCATGGGCAGCGACCTGGGCCCCCAGTGGGCCGAGGGCGAGGCGCGTACCAGCAAGATGGTCTTTATTGGCATTGACCTGCCCAAGGACATCTTCCTGCAGGGGCTGGAGCAAAGCCTGGTTTGACCTGTTCGCCGGTTCCGAGGGGGCGATGGAGCCCGATTTGTGTTGTATCTGCAACGTTTCCGTTTGCGTCAGCCCAGGTCGATACAATCGCGCCCCGGCAAGAACCTGTGAACAGGTTCTAGACCCCGGAAGGCTTGCCACACGCCCTTGGCTGCGAATGCAGCTGGGGCCCGCCCGTACTGCGAGGAGACCAGGAAGTGAAAGCCGACACCAGCAAATCCAAGGGGGCCACCAAGGCAACCCCTGCCGCGGCAAAAAGCGCCGCCGCCCCAGCGGCACCCAAAGTTGCTGCGAAGGCCACTGCCAAGGCTGCTGCAGCACCCAAGGTGGTCGCGCCCCCGGCAGTGGCGGCACCCGCTCCGGCGCCCGCACTGCAAGCGGGCTCGCAGGTACCCGTGCGCACAACCCGGCCTTCTTCCCGATTGGCCCAATTGACCGTACCATCCATGGCACAGACGGTGGCTTCGACAGCTGCCAAAGCCAGTTATCAACACACCATGCCCACGACCGCGCAAGCGCAGCCTACTTACACGGCTGCCAAAAAAGACCCCAAGCTGGCGAACAACTGGAAAACCAAGTCCGTCGCCGAGCTGACCGACGCTGAAGTCATGGCCATGCCCGACAGCGAGTACATGAACGAAAAGCAGATGGCGTTCTTCCGCCTCAAGCTCGTTCAACTCAAGCAGGACATCCACAACAGTGCCGGAGAAACCACTGAGCATCTGCGTGAGGACACCGTGGTGGTGCCCGACCCGGCCGACCGCGCCACCATCGAAGAAGAGCACGCACTGGAGTTGCGCACCCGCGACCGGGAGCGCAAGTTGCTCAAGAAGATCGAGCAATCCATTGCCCGCATCGATGCGGGTGACTACGGCTACTGCGACGAAACCGGTGAGCCCATTGGTGTGGGCCGCCTGATCGCACGTCCCACCGCCACGCTGTCGCTCGAAGCGCAGCAACGCCGCGAACTCAAGCAGAAGATGTTTGGGGATTGAGCAGGCCCCCGCCTGTTGATCAACGCGCGCACTCTGCACCCTGAGCCATGAGCAAGGAAGAATCCACCCCTGGCGGCCTGCTATCGAAGGTGGTGCGGTTCGTGAAGAATCCGACCGTCAACTGGACGGAGCTGGACTCCCTCCAGGACGACCGGGAGAGCCAGTACAGCAAGCAGATGCTCAAGGAGATGATCGAGCGCAAGCGCCGCAACGATTTTGTGCGGCGCCGCGAGTTTGATCAGCTGCGCAAGCTGCGCCAGCGCGAGGTCTTGCACGGGCAGCGGGTGGAAGATGCCGCAGGGCGCCCCTCGTTTTTCCAGAGCAGCATGGCATCGCCCGACGAACGGGCCGTCACGCTCAAGAAGATCGACGAGATCGAAGCGCAGATGTCCCAGCAGTGGTGGAAGAGCAAGCAGGGCGCCGACGCACCCACCCAGCCAGGGGTGATGCCGGATTCCAGCACGGAGGCGTCTGCGGAAGAGCAAGCCCGTGCCTATGCGCCCACGGTGCCCGGGAGCCTGTCTGCTCCGCTGGATACCAAACCCGCCGTTCAGCCTCTGTTCGCTGATGACAGCATGGCCATTGGCCGCTTTGGTGGCACGGACGCCACCATGCTGCCCGGCAGCGCCCCACACGTCGAAGCATCCTTCAGCCCTGCGGCTCCCACGGCTGCCCCCGCGCCCGCATTCGAACCGGAGGAATTCGTGCACGAACCCGATCTTGAAGAAGCCGCCATCCGGTTTGCCAATGGTGACCATGCAGGGGCCGAGTCTGGCCTGCTGGAGGTGCTGGCCCAGCACCAGCAGGACGATCCAGCGCAGCAGCTGGAAATCTGGATGACGCTGTTCGACCTTTACCGGGCCACCGGGCAGCACGACCGTTTTGACACCCTGGCCATCGACTTTGCCGCGCAATATGGCCGTTCGGCGCCGCTGTGGTTTTCCATCCCGGCGCAACTGGGCCTGGCCGTTGAAGTGGCTCCCGCTGCCGAGCCTGCCGCTGCCATGCGCCGTGATTTCAGCTGGAACGCTCCGCCCACCGTGGCGGTTTCTTCGGTGGCGGCACTGCAGGCCTCGCTGGCCCGTGCGGCGTCCCCCTGGACGCTGTCCTGGTCACGCCTTGCTTCGATTGATGAGGCGGCAGTGCCCCTGTTGGCTGACCAGTTCAGCCTGTGGGCCGACCGCGATGTCCAGATCGTGTTTTCGGGTGTTGAAAAGCTCCATGCCCTGCTCGATGCCAAGACCCAGTCGGGCGACCGCTCGAACAGCCCCGAGTGGTGGCGTTTGCGCATGGCAGCCATGCGCCTCATGGGCAAGCCCGACGAGTTTGAATTGGTGGCGCTCGACTACTGCGTGACCTACGAAGTCTCTCCGCCCTCCTGGGTGTCGCCACGTTGTGGATACTCGGACAACGAGGGTGTGTCTTCAGGCTCTGCGCCTCTGGCCGCCGACAGCGACTTCATGGCGTCCGATCTCGGTGAGTCGTCGGTCCCTGCTCCCTTGGACAACGGACCCGTCGCACAGCTCAGCGGCCATATCGACGGCGATGCCACGCCCCTGCTGCAGCCGTTCGAGGCACACTTCAAGCCCGGCGTGCCGCTGACCATTGCCTGCGACAAGCTGATCCGGGTGGACTTTGCTGCTGCAGGCTCCGTGCTCAACTGGGCGGCTGAGCAACAGGGCCACGGCCATGTGATCCAGTTCCACAACCTGCAGCGGCTGGTGGCGATCTTCTTCAACGTGATCGGCATCAACGAACACGCCTGGGTGGTCCCCCGGAAGAACTAGCAGCACCTCTCCTGGGGGGGGGCTGTTCCGGTCCAGATTCCAGTCTTGCGGGCGTTGGGGAATGGCGTGTCGCGTGGTTGGCCAGGCTGCGTGTGCGGCATCCGTCCCGAGGTCGGCTTGCAAAATGCCTGGTGATCCCCATCTGCCGCAGCTATGGATTCATCTCAAGACAACCATCCGGTGTTCCACGGCACCACCATCCTCAGTGTGCGTCGCCAGACGCCTTCCGGCATCCAGGTCGCCATCGGCGGCGATGGGCAGGTCACGCTGGGCAACATTGTGGTCAAGGGCACGGCGCGCAAGGTGCGCAAGCTCTACCACGGCAAGGTGCTGGCGGGCTTTGCGGGCGCCACGGCCGATGCGTTCACGCTGTTCGAGCGCTTCGAGGCGAAGCTGGAAAAGCACCAGGGCCACCTGACGCGCGCTGCCATCGAACTCACCAAGGACTGGCGTACCGACCGGGTCTTGCGCCGCCTCGAAGCCATGTTGGCCGTGGCCGACGCCAGCGCGTCGCTCATCATCACCGGCAATGGCGACGTACTGGAGCCCGAGCAAGGCATCGTGGCGATTGGCTCGGGGGGCGCCTATGCGCACTCGGCGGCCAAGGCGCTGCTGGTGAACACCGAGTTGTCCGCCGAAGAGATCGTGAAGAAGTCGCTCGAAATCGCGGGCGAACTCTGCATCTACACCAACATGAACCACACCATCGAGACGCTCTGAGCGTACGGCGGTGGAACCGGCCCCAGGCTGGCCGCACGGTCAGACCCTGATGGGCTGAGTGCTCTGTTATTTATAGCTGCTGGCGCATGATCCACTAGCGCTACAGCCTCATTTGATACCAGGAAGACCTGTATGTCGTCCATGACCCCCCAGGAAATCGTCTCCGAGCTGGACAACCACATCGTGGGCCAGGCCAGCGCCAAGCGCGCCGTGGCCATCGCCCTGCGCAACCGCTGGCGCCGCCAGCAGGTGGAAGGCAGCCTGCGCCAGGAGATCACGCCCAAGAACATCCTCATGATCGGCCCCACCGGCGTGGGCAAGACCGAGATCGCGCGCCGCCTTGCAAGACTAGCCGATGCGCCCTTCATCAAGGTCGAGGCCACCAAGTTCACCGAGGTGGGCTACGTCGGCAAGGATGTGGATTCGATCATCCGCGACCTGGCCGAGATGGCCGTCAAGCAGACGCGCGAGGCCGAGATGAAAAAGGTGCGCACCCGCGCCGAAGATGCGGCCGAGGAGCGCATTCTGGACGTGCTGATCCCCCCGGCCCGCGCCGCAGCAGGCAGCGAGCCTGCCGCTGACAACACCGCCCGCCAGGTCTTTCGCAAAAAGCTGCGCGAAGGCAGTCTGGACGACAAGGAGATCGAGATCGACGTGGCCGAAGGCCGCCCCCAGCTCGAGATCATGGGCCCCCAGGGCATGGAGGAAATGACCGAGCAGCTGCGCGGCATGTTCAGTCAGCTGGGGCAGGACAAGCGCAAGACCCGCAAGCTCAAGATCGCGGAAGCCTTGAAGCTCATCACCGACGAAGAGGCGGCCAAGCTGGTCAACGAAGAGGAGATCAAGACCCGCGCCGTGCAGAACGCCGAGCAGAACGGCATCGTCTTCATCGACGAGATCGACAAGGTGGCCGCGCGCCAGGAAAGCAGTGGTGCCGACGTGTCGCGCCAAGGCGTGCAGCGCGACCTGCTGCCGCTGGTGGAGGGCACCACGGTGTCCACCAAGTACGGCATGATCAAGACGGACCACATCCTGTTCATCGCCTCGGGGGCGTTCCACCTGTCCAAACCCAGCGACCTGATCCCGGAGCTGCAGGGACGGTTCCCGATCCGAGTGGAGCTGGAATCGCTGTCGGTCAAGGACTTCGAAGCCATCCTCACCCAGACCCATGCGTCGCTGGTCAAGCAGTACCAGGCGTTGCTGGCCACCGAGGGCGTCGCGCTGGAGTTCGCGCCCGAGGGCATCACCCGCCTGGCGCACATCGCCTTTGAGGTGAACGAACGCACCGAGAACATCGGCGCGCGCCGCCTGTCCACGGTGATGGAGCGCCTGCTGGACGAGGTGAGCTTTGACGCCACCCGCCTGGCCGGCCAGACCATCACCATCGACGCCGCCTACGTCGATACCCGCCTGCAGACCCTGAGCCAGGACGAGGACCTGTCGCGCTACATCCTGTGACCACTCGGTCAAGCCTTGAGAGGTCACTTTCATAGGCCTCTCTAAGTGCTTCTTTTTCAACGACTTTTAGCGTTCTGGTGTCTGAAAAAACGCATCTAAGTCGTTGATTTCATTGAAAAGTTTGTGGGACAACCCCCTTGTTCGGTGTGCTTTTCCTGCTACAGTGCAAAAAAGTGCAATTAAGTGGTGAAAAGTGCCCTCAAGGTCCGTTTCTGGACATGCGAGGCGCAAAACCGAACTGGGAATCTGTCCGTGTTTCAAGGTGCCTCGTCGCTGAGTCTCGATGCGAAGGGTCGGCTGTCCGTGCCGACCCGGCATCGTGACGTCCTCGCGGCCACGGCATCCGGTCAGCTCACCATCACCAAGCACCCGCACGGCTGCCTCATGGTCTTCCCCCGCCCTGAATGGGAGAAGTTCCGCGAGCGCATCGCCCAGCTGCCCATGTCCGCCCAGTGGTGGAAGCGCATCTTCCTGGGCAATGCCATGGATGTGGACATGGACGCCACCGGCCGTGTGCTGATCTCCCCCGAGCTGCGCGAAGCCGCCGGTATTTCCAAAGACACCATGCTGCTGGGCATGGGCAACCATTTCGAACTCTGGGACAAGGCCACCTACGACGAGCAGGAAGCCAAGGCCATGCAGGGTGAGATGCCGGATGTCTTCAAGGACTTCTCCTTTTAAGGCGCGCTGTGACATCCCCCTTGCAACACACCACCGTCCTGCTCAACGAGGCCGTGGACTCTCTCCTGGGCGGCGCAGGCCCGGAGCCTTCCGGCACCTGGATCGATGCGACCTTCGGGCGCGGCGGGCACTCCCGCCTCATCCTGCTCCGGCTAGGCCCCCAGGGGCGCCTGGTGGCCTTTGACAAGGACCCCGAAGCCATCGCCGAAGCAACGCGCATCACCGATGCGCGTTTTTCCATTCGGCACGAAGGTTTTCGCCATCTGGCCGACCTGCCGCCCGCCAGTGCTGCGGGCGTTCTGATGGACCTGGGCGTGAGCTCGCCCCAGATCGACAGCCCCGAGCGGGGCTTCAGTTTCCGTTTTGACGGTCCGCTGGACATGCGCATGGATACCACGCGCGGCGAAAGCGTGGCCGATTGGTTGGCCACGGCCGAAGTCGGTCAGATTGCGGAGGTGATACGTGACTACGGTGAAGAACGGTTTGCTGGCCCCATTGCAAAGGCGATTGTTGCTCGGCGCGAAGAACGGGGTCCTCTTGCAACCACCGCAGAATTGGCCGACCTCGTGGCTGGCGCGGTCAAAACCCGCGAGCCGGGCCAGAACCCTGCAACGCGCACATTTCAAGCTCTTCGGATTTTCATCAACGCCGAGCTTGAAGAGCTGCAACAGGCGCTAGAGGCCAGCCTCTCGGTGCTGCAGCCCGGTGGGCGGCTGGTGGTCATCAGCTTCCATTCGCTCGAAGACCGCATCGTCAAGCAGTTCATCGCCAAACATTCCAAGGAGGTCTACGACCGCCGCGCACCGTTTGCTGCGCCGCAGGCCATGAAGCTCATCGCGCTTGACCGCATCAAGCCCAGTGCGGCCGAGGTCGAGGCCAATCCCCGCTCGCGCAGCGCCATCATGCGCGTGGCCGAGCGCACGGCGGTCGTCTGACATGACGCGGCTCAACGTGGTCCTGTTGCTGGCGGTGCTGGCCAGTGCGATCTATCTGGTGCACACCCAGTACGAATCGCGCCGCCTGTTCACCGAGCTGGACCGCGCCGTGGCCGAGGCCCGCCGTCTGGAGACGGAGCACCAGCGCCTGCAGGTGGAAAAGCGCGCCCAGGCCACGCCGCTGCGGGTGGAGAAGATCGCGCGCGCACAGTTGAACATGCGCACCGCTACCCCAGCGATCACCCAGTACGTGTCTGACCCGCAAGGCGTCGCAACTGCCACTGCAGCGGCAACAGCCGCCGCTTCGCAACCCGCCGGGGTGCAGCCATGAGCCGCAGCGTGCTCTACACATCCAGCCCTCTGCTGGCCAGCAAGACGCCGGTCTGGCGCAGCAAGTTCATCGTGGCGGTGATTGGGCTGGGCTTTCTGGGGCTGGCTGGGCGGGCGGCCTATGTGCAGGTGTTTGGCAACGCGTTCTTCCAGCGTCAGGGCGAGGTGCGTTTTGCGCGCACGCTGGAGTTGCCTGCCAACCGCGGCAAGATCGTGGACCGCAATGGCCTGATCCTCGCGTCCAGCGTGCCGGCTGCCAGCATCTGGGCGATCCCCGAAGACGTGGACCAGGACAAGCCCGAGGTTCGCGCCAAGCTCAAGCAGCTGGCCAAGCTGCTGGACATGCCGCAGGCCGACCTGCTGAAAAAACTGGCGGATGAGGACAAGACCTTCGTCTGGATCAAGCGCCAGCTTGACTGGGATGTGGGCCAGCAGATCGCAGCCCTGGACATCAAGGGCATCTACCAGCGCAAGGAATACAAGCGCCAGTATCCCGAGGGCGAGGCTGCCGCACACGTGGTGGGCTTCACCAACGTGGAAGACCACGGCCAGGAAGGCATGGAGCTGGCGTTCGACAAGGAGCTGGCGGGCAAGCCCGGTTCGCGCCGCGTGATCAAGGACCGATTGGGCCGTGTGGTCGAAAGCGTGGGCGAAACCGTGCCCCCGGTCGATGGCAAGGACATGCAGTTGTCCATCGACAGCAAGGTGCAGTTCTTTGCGTACCAGAAGCTGCGCGACCAGGTCGCCGCGCACAAGGCCAAGGCGGGCAGCGTGGTGGTGCTCGATGCCCACACGGGTGAGCTGCTGGCGCTGGCCAACTACCCGAGCTACGTGCCCGACAAGCGCCAGAACCTGACTGGCGAACAACTGCGCAACCGTGCGCTGACCGACGTGTTCGAGCCCGGCTCGACCATGAAGCCGTTCACCATCGGCCTGGCGCTGGAGACCGGGCGCGTGCGCCCCGAGACCGTGGTGGATACCAACCCCGGACGCATCACCATCACCGGCTCCACGATCTCGGACACGCACAACTACGGCGTGCTCACGGTCGAAGGCGTGATCCAGAAGTCCAGCAACGTGGGCACCACCAAGCTGGCCATGCAGATGCCCGCGCGCGAGATGTGGGAGACCTTCTCGGCCGCCGGTTTTGGTCAGAAGCCCCAATTGCACTTCCCGGGCGTGGTGACGGGCCGCCTGCGCCCCTACAAGAGCTGGCGCCCCGTGGAGCAGGCCACCATGTCGTACGGCTACGGCCTCTCGGCCAGCCTGTTCCAGATGGCACGGTCGTACACCGTGTTTGCCAATGGCGGTCGGGTGATTCCCGCCACCATGCTCAAGACGGCCGAGCCCGCCGTGGGCGTGCCTGTTTTTTCCGAGCGCACGGCCGACCAGGTGCGCAAGATGCTGCAGATGGCCGCAGGCCCCGGCGGCACGGGCCAGAAGGCGCAGACCGTGGGCTACTCCGTGGGCGGCAAGTCGGGCACGGCACGCAAGCAGGTGGGCAAGAACTACGCCTCGGGCAAGTACCGCGCGTGGTTCACCGGCATGGCACCCATCGACAAGCCCCGCATCATCGTGGCCGTGATGATCGACGAGCCCAGCAACGGCGTGTTCTACGGCGGTGCCGTGGCCGCGCCGGTTTTCAGCGAGGTGGTGCAGCAGACCCTGCGCATGATGGGCGTGCAGCCCGACATGGCCGTCAAGCCGCAGATCGTGGCCAATGCCGTGGAGGAGTCGCTGTGATGCAAGCGCCGCTCCACATCCTCCAGACTGCCAGCGACGCGGTGCAATGGCTGCGCACGCGCGTCACCGGCGCACTGCACACCGACAGCCGCCAGATCACGCCCGGCGACGGCTTTATTGCCTGGCCCGGTGCCGCCACAGACGGCCGCGCGCATGTGGCCGACGCCATGGTGCGTGGCGCCACGGCCTGCCTCGTCGAACAGGCGGGGGTCGAGGCCTTCGCTTTTGCGGGCGACCACATGGCGGCGCTGCAAGGTCTCAAGGCCGCCACAGGGCCCATCGCCGCCGAATGGTTTGCACAACCCACGCAGCAGCTGAAGGTGCTGGCCGTGACTGGAACCAATGGCAAGACCAGCACGGCGTGGTGGCTCGCAGGTGCTCTGAATGTGCTATCGAATGAGGAGCAATCAGGGCAAGATCAATGTGCGCTGGTGGGCACTTTGGGCATGGGACTGCCACCCGCGCTCACCTCCACCGGCATGACCACGCCCGACCCGGTGCGGTTGCAGCGCGCGTTTGCCCAGTTTGTGGCGCAGGGCCTCGGTGCCTGCGCCATCGAGGCCTCGTCGATTGGATTGGCCGAGGCCCGGCTCGACGGCACGCACATCCACGCGGCCATCTTCACCAACTTCACGCAAGACCACCTGGACTACCACGGCAGCATGGCCGATTACTGGCTGGCCAAGCGGGCGCTGTTCGATTGGCCGGGCCTGCAGGCCGCCATCATCAATGTGGACGACCCCGCAGGCGCCCAATTGCATGGCGAGCTGAAGGGCAGTGCACTGGATCTGTGGAGCGTCTCGGCCCAGGGGGCTGCGCGCCTGGCGGCGCAGGACATCACCCTGGGTGACCAGGGCCTGCGTTTCACGGTGGTGGAGGGCACTGACCGCCATCTGCTGCAAACCCGCGTGATCGGCCAGTACAACGTGCTCAACCTGCTGGGCGTGCTGGCCACGCTGCGCAGCCTGGGCGTGCCGCTGAACCGCGCCGTGCGCGCCTGCGCCAGCCTGCAGCCCGTGCCGGGCCGCATGCAGCGGCTGGTGGCGGTGGGCCAACCCCTGGTGGCCGTAGACTACGCCCATACCCCCGACGCTTTGGACAAAGCCCTGCAAGCCCTGCGCCCCCTGGCCACCGAGCGTGGCGGGCGGCTGTGGTGCGTGTTCGGCTGCGGCGGCGACCGCGACGCGGGCAAACGCCCGCTGATGGGTGCCGTGGCCCAGCAGCAGGCCGACCAGGTGCTGGTGACCAGCGACAACCCCCGCAGCGAAGACCCGGCAGCCATCCTGCACCAGATCCTGCAGGGCACGATTGCCGGTGGCACCGTGCGCGCCGAGCCCGACCGTGCGGCCGCCATCGCGCAGGCCATTGCCGAGGCCGCACCTGCCGATGTGGTGCTGATTGCCGGCAAGGGCCACGAAGACACCCAGGAGACGGCAGGCGTGCGCGTGCCGTTCTCCGACATGGCCCATGCGCAGGCTGCGCTGCAGGCCCGAGGAGCCCACACATGGGCATGAACACCATTGCACCCGTCATGACACTGCAGCAAGCCTGGGCGCTGCTGCAGCCGCGTATTCCGGCCGCCCGACTGGTGGGCGATGGCGCCACGCCGCTGGCGCGTGTGCACACCGACACGCGCACCCTGCAGCCGGGCGATCTGTTTGTGGCGCTCAAGGGCGAGCGTTTCGATGCCAACGCCTTCCTGGCCGATGCCCGTGCTGGCGGTGCCGCTGCAGCCATTGCACACGGTGGTCTGGAGGCAGCCGGTTTGCCCGGCATCGAAGTGCCCGACAGCCTGGCTGCGCTGGGCGCACTCGCCACCGGCTGGCGTACGCAGTTCCACCTGCCGCTGATCGGCGTGACGGGCAGCAATGGCAAGACCACGGTGACGCAGATGATCGCGTCCATCCTGCGTGCCTGGCAGGGTGAAGCTGCGTTTGCCACGCAGGGCAATTTCAACAACGACATCGGTGTGCCGCTGATGCTGATGCGCCTGCGCGCCAGCCACCGCGCCGCCGTGATCGAGATGGGCATGAACCACCCTGGCGAGATCGCCACGCTGGCCGCCATGGCCCAGCCCACGGTGGCCTTGGTCAACAACGCGCAGCGCGAGCATCTGGAGTTCATGCATACCGTCGAGGCGGTGGCCCGCGAGAACGGCTCGGTGTTTGCCAGCTTGCCCGCCGATGGCGTGGCCGTGTTCCCGTCAGGGGATGCCTACACGGGCCTCTGGCAGTCGCTGGCTCTGGGGCGGCCCGGCCGCCGCACGGTGACCTTTGGTGATGGCGGTGATGTTCGCTGTGCGCAGGCCACGTGGGAGCGCGGCGCCTGGGCGGTCACCCTGACCACACCACGCGGCGAGATCACGACCCGCCTGCACATCGCTGGCCGCCACAACGTCACCAACGCGCTGGCGGCCACGGCGTGCACGCTGGCAGCGGGTGCACCCGTCGCGGCCATTGCCCAGGGTCTGCGCGACTTCACACCGGTCAAGGGCCGCTCGCGCGCTTTCAGTGTGACCGTCGCGGGCCGCGACATCACGGTGGTGGACGACACGTACAACGCGAACCCCGATTCCATGCACGCTGCCATCCAGGTGCTGGCCGAACTGCCAGGCCCGCAACTGCTGGTGATGGGCGACATGGGCGAGGTGGGCGACCAGGGGCCACAGTTCCACACCGAGGCCGGCGCACTGGCCCGTGAGGCTGGTATCCCCACGATGTTTGCGTTGGGCGCGCAGTCGGTGCACGCCACGTCGGCGTACGGCGACGGGCAGGGTGGTGTTGCCCGGCATTTCAACGATATGAGCGCACTGCAGGATGCGGTGCGCAACGCCCTGCCCACGGTGGGCAGCGTGCTGGTCAAGGGATCGCGATTCATGAAGATGGAACAGGTGGTCGAGGCGATCAGCGCCGCCGCACTGCCCCCAGAACAACAACAAAAGCCGATCAATCCACGGGAGGGACACCATGGCGCAACGCATTGATATTGCCCGTACGGTGTCAGCCCATGCCGGAGGTGCCACATGCTGCTGATGCTGTCGCAATGGCTGCAGGGCCTGTCGCCCGAGTTCGGCTTCTTTCGGGTGTTCCAGTACCTCACGTTCCGTGCGGTGATGGCCGCCATGACGGCGCTGCTCATCGGGCTGGTGGCCGGCCCCAAGGTGATTCGCATCCTCACCTCGCTCAAGATCGGCCAGCCCATCCGGGGCTATGCGATGCAGTCGCACCTGTCCAAGAGCGGCACGCCCACCATGGGTGGTGTGTTGATTCTGTTGTCGATCGCCATTTCCACCCTGCTGTGGTTTGACCTGTCCAACCGCTTTGTGTGGATTGTGCTCATCGTCACGCTGGGTTTTGGCGCCATCGGCTGGGTGGACGACTGGCGCAAGGTGGTCAACAAGGACCCCGAAGGCATGCGTTCGCGCGAGAAGTACTTCTGGCAGTCGGTGATCGGCCTCATGGCCGCGCTGTACCTGGTGTTCAGCATTTCTGAAAGCTCCAACGCCAAGGTGTGGGAGCTGTTCGTGGGCTGGGTGCAGTCGGGCTTTTCGCTGGACCTGCCGCCCAAGGCGGGGCTGCAGTTGCCCTTCTTCAAGGAAGTGAGTTACCCGCTGGGCGTGCTCGGCTTCGTGATCCTCACCTATCTCGTCATCGTGGGCTCCAGCAATGCGGTGAACCTGACCGACGGCCTGGACGGCCTGGCCATCATGCCCGTGGTGATGGTGGGCTCGGCGCTGGGCGTGTTTGCTTATGTCACCGGCAGCTCGGTGTATTCCAAATACCTGTTCTTCCCGCACATTCCGGGTTCGGGAGAGTTGCTGATCTTCTGCGCTGCCATGGCGGGCGCGGGCCTGGCTTTCCTCTGGTTCAACGCGCACCCCGCCCAGGTTTTCATGGGCGACGTGGGAGCGCTGGCGCTGGGCGGAGCCCTGGGCACCATCGCCATCATCGTGCGCCAGGAGATCGTGCTGGCCATCATGGGCGGCATCTTTGTGGTCGAGGCCCTGTCGGTGATGCTGCAGGTCACCTGGTTCAAGTTCACCAAGAAGCGCTACGGCGAAGGCCGCCGCCTGCTCAAGATGGCGCCGCTGCACCACCACTTTGAAAAGAGCGGCTGGAAGGAAACGCAGGTGGTTGTGCGCTTCTGGATCATCACCATGCTGCTGTGCCTGATCGGCCTGTCCACGCTGAAACTGCGATGAACCCGAACGATCCTCTTGTCCCTGACCCCCTCGGTACGCCCGAGGCCATGCCACCGTTGGCAGGGGCCGGGGTGGGCGCGGACGGCACTCCCGAAGGCGATCCTTGCATGCAGGCCCCTTTGCCCGTAGCGCCCGCAGAGCCTGAGGCGAATCCGGAGCAGGATGGTGCCGTGATAGGCAGCGAGGCCAACAACGCTGCGGCCGCAGCCAAAAGCACCAGCACCGCCTGGAACCCCGAGGCCGTGCCCGCCGTCTCCGCCGCGAAGGCAGCAGCGGATTTTGTGGCGCAGATCTTTGCCGAGGTGACCGCCCCCGAGCCGGGCGCTGCGGACAGCGCGGACGTTGCCGAGACCGCTGAGGCCGATGAGCCCACCACGCCCGATGTGCCCGCAGGCCCGGCGCGCGAGGGCGTTGCGAACCTGCTGCAAGACCAGCACATCCTGATCCTGGGCCTGGGCGCCTCGGGCATGGCGATGGCACGCTGGTGCGTGCGTTGTGGTGCGCAGGTCACCGTGGCCGACACGCGCGCTGCCCCGCCACAACTGCCCGCGCTGCGGCAGGAGCTGCCCCAGGTGCGTTTTGTGTCGGGCGCATTCGATGCCAGTCTGGTGCAGGGCCAGAACCTGCACGCGGTCTATCGTTCGCCAGGGCTGAGTCCCGAGGCAGTGGCTCCTGTTTTGGAAGCGGCTCGTGCAAACAACATCAGCGCTGGCGGTGAGTTGAGCCTGTACGCCACGGCCTTGGCCGCGCTGCGTGCATCGCATGCATATGGCCCGGCCGTGCTGGCCATCACCGGCACCAATGGCAAGACCACCGTGACCTCGCTCACCGGCCAGCTGGTGGAACGCTCGGGCAAACGCGTGGCCGTGGCCGGCAACATCGGTCCGACCCTGCTCGACACGCTGGCAGAACACCTGGATGCCGACACTTTGCCCGATGTGTGGGTGCTGGAGCTGTCGAGTTTTCAGCTGGATGGCGTGAATGGGGGGGAAGGGGGCTTCGAACCCACAGCCGCCACGGTGCTCAACATCACGCAGGACCACCTGGACTGGCACGGCAGCATCGACGCTTACGCTGCGGCCAAGGCACGTATCTTTGGCCAGACGGGCTTGATGATCCTGAACCGCGAAGACGCTGCGGTGATGGCCATGCTGCCGCCACCCGTCAAGGTCAAGCTGCAAAAGCCGCAGGTGCGCGCACACATCACTTTTGGTGGCGACATGCCCCGGCGTCCGGGCGACTTTGGCATCGAGGTGGTGAGCGGCATGCCCTGGCTGGTGCGCGCCATGGATGCGGACGAAACCCGCAAGCGTGGCCGCAACGAGGTCGAAGAGGACCTGCACATCCAGCGGCTCATGCCGGCGGATGCCCTGCGCATCCGGGGTCGCCACAACGCCACCAACGCATTGGCCGCGCTGGCGCTGGCCACGGCGGCGGGTTGCCCGCTGGCGCCCATGCTCTACGGCCTGCGCGAGTACCGGGGCGAGCCGCACCGTGTGGAGCCCGTGGCCATCATCCACGGCGTGGAATATTTTGACGACAGCAAGGGCACCAACGTGGGCGCCACGGCGGCTGCGCTGGTGGGGCTGGGCACGGAGCGGCGTTTGGTGGTCATTCTGGGCGGAGAAGGCAAGGGGCAAGACTTTGCGCCTTTGGCAGCCCCCGTCGCGCGCTATGCACGTGCCGTGGTGCTGATCGGCCGCGACGCACCGCTGATCCGCACTGCGCTGCAGGACGCTGGCGTACCACTGCTCGACGCGGGCACCTTGCCAGAGGCTGTCGCACTTGCCGCGCAGCGCGCCCATTCTGGCGATGCGGTGCTGATGTCGCCAGCCTGTGCCAGCTTTGACATGTTCAAGGACTACGAGCACCGCGCCCAGGTCTTTTGCGAGACCGTGCGGGCGATGGCCGACGATGCGGGCCAGTCGGCGGAGGGCATGCAATGACGGCACCCGCCAGCACCCTGTTGCAACGCGTGACCGGCTGGTTCGGTGGCCTGCCCGGCAAGGCGGCCGATGTGTTGCCCGTGCGCGTGGGCGGTACCGAGTACCGCCAGTCGTCCAGCACGCCCGCGAGCGTGCTGGGCTTTGACCAGGCCTTGCTCTGGGTGGTGGTGGCACTGCTGGCGTGGGGGTTGGTGATGGTGTATTCAGCGTCGATTGCCATGCCGGACAACCCGCGCTTTGCCAACTATGCGTCCACCCATTTCCTGACCCGCCACATGATGTACTTGGTGGTGGGGTTTGTGGCGGCACTGCTGGCGTTCCAGGTGCCCATGGCGCTGTGGGAGCGGGTGGCGCCCTGGTTGTTCATCGTGGCCTTGCTCATGCTGGTGGCGGTCCTGATCCCCGGCGTGGGCAAGGTGGTCAATGGCGCGCGCCGCTGGTTGTCCATCGGGCCCGTAGGCTTCCAGCCCTCCGAGGTGGCCAAGTTTGCGGTGCTTATCTATGCCGCCGACTACATGGTGCGCAAGATGGAGGTGAAGGAGCGCTTCTTCCGCGCCGTGCTGCCCATGGGCGCTGCGGTGGCCATCGTCGGCGTGCTGCTGCTGGCCGAGCCCGACATGGGCGCCTTCATGGTGGTGGCCGTGATTGCCATGGGCATCCTGTTCCTCGGCGGTGTGAATGCCCGCATGTTCTTCCTGATCGCAGGGGTGCTGGTGGGTGCCTTTGCGCTGATGATCGCCAGTTCGCCCTGGCGCCGCGAGCGCGTGTTTGCGTACCTGGATCCCTTCAGCGAACAGCATGCACTCGGCAAGGGCTACCAGCTATCGCACTCGCTGATTGCCATCGGGCGCGGCGAGGTGTTTGGCGTGGGGCTGGGGGGCAGCGTGGAGAAGCTGCACTGGCTGCCCGAGGCGCACACCGACTTCCTGATGGCCGTGATCGGCGAAGAGTTTGGCCTGGTGGGCGTGGTCGCGCTCATCGTGCTGTTCCTGTGGATGACCCGCCGCATCATGCACATCGGCCGCCAGGCCATTGCGCTGGACCGCGTGTTCGCAGGGTTGGTGGCGCAGGGCGTGGCGATCTGGATCGGTTTTCAAGCCTTCATCAACATGGGCGTGAATTTGGGCGCGCTGCCGACCAAGGGGCTCACGCTGCCACTGATGAGTTTTGGCGGGTCGGCGATTTTGATGAATCTGGTGGCGCTGGCGGTGGTGCTGCGGGTCGATTACGAGAACAAGCTCCTCATGCGGGGAGGTCGCGTATGAGCACGCAGAAGACCGCCCTCATCATGGCTGGTGGAACCGGCGGCCACATCTTCCCCGGCTTGGCCGTGGCCGAGGAACTGCGCGCACGCGGCTGGCGTGTGCACTGGCTGGGCGCGCCCGGCAGCATGGAGTCGCGCATCGTGCCGCAGCACGGCTTTGCGCTGGAACTCATCGATTTTTCGGGTGTGCGCGGCAAGGGGCTCGTCACGCTGGCGCTGTTGCCGCTGCGCCTGATGCGTGCGTTCTGGCAGGCGCTGCAGGTCGTGCGCCGCGTGAAGCCCGACGTGGTGGTGGGCCTGGGTGGTTACATCACCTTTCCGGGCGGGATGATGGGCGTGCTCGCGGGCAAGCCCCTGGTGCTGCATGAGCAGAATTCGGTGGCGGGCATGGCGAACAAGGTCCTGGCCGGTGTGGCCGACCGCGTGTTCACGGCCTTCCCCAACGTGTTCAAACAGGGGCAGTGGGTGGGCAACCCGCTGCGCACTGCCTTCACGCAGCAGCCCGGCCCCTCGGAGCGGTTTGCGGGCCGCAGCGGCCCGCTGCGCCTGCTGGTGGTGGGCGGCAGCCTGGGCGCACGTGCGCTCAACGAGATCGTGCCCCAGGCCATCGCGCTGATGCCTGCCGACCAGCGCCCCACCGTGGTCCACCAAAGCGGTGCGGCGCAGATCGATGCCCTGCGCGCCCACTACGCCGCCGCAGGGGTCGAGGCAGAGCTGACGCCTTTCATCGACGACACCGCCAGCGCGTTTGCAGCGGCCGACATCATCGTTTGCCGGGCGGGGGCGAGCACCGTCACCGAGATCGCGGCCGTGGGCGCCGCGTCTATCTTTGTCCCCTTCCCGTCGGCCGTGGACGACCACCAGAACACCAACGCGCAGTTCCTCGTGAACGCAGGAGGCGGCTGGCTGGTGCAGCAGCGAGACCTGACGCCGCAAGGGCTGTCTGAAATGCTATTGAAATTAGAGCGGCCCACGCTTGTGGATGTAGCGCTCAAGGCCAAAACCATGCAAAAAATCAACGCCACCCGCGAGGTGGTGACTGCCTGCGAGGAGTTGGCCCAACCATGAAACATGCGATTCGCCACATCCATTTCGTAGGCCTGGGCGGCGCCGGCATGAGTGGCATTGCCGAAGTGCTGTTCAACCTGGGTTACCGCATCTCGGGCTCGGACCTGGCCGACAGTGCCACGCTGCGCCGCCTGGCAGACCTCGGCATCAAGACCTGTCTCGGCCACGCGGCAGCGCACATCGATGGTGCCGATGCCGTGGTCACGTCCACAGCCGTCACTTCGGACAACCCTGAAGTGCTGGCCGCACGCGAAAAGAAGATCCCCGTGGTGCCGCGCGCACTGATGCTGGCCGAGCTGATGCGCCTGAAGCAGGGCATTGCCATCGCGGGCACGCACGGAAAGACCACCACCACCAGCCTCGTGACCAGCGTGCTGGCTGAGGCGGGGCTGGATCCGACCTTCGTCATCGGCGGCAGGCTCAACAGCGCAGGCGCCAATGCCAAGCTGGGCAGCGGCGACTACATCGTGGTCGAGGCCGATGAGTCCGACGCGTCGTTCTTGAACCTGCTGCCCGTGATGGCCGTGGTGACCAACATCGACGCCGACCACATGGAGACCTATGGTCACGACTTCGGCCGGCTCAAGGGCGCGTTTGTCGATTTCCTGCACCGCATGCCGTTCTACGGCACGGCTGTCCTGTGTGTGGATAGTCCCGCCGTGCGCGACATCCTGCAGAGCGTGACCTGCCCCATCACCAGCTACGGCTTCTCGGAAGACGCGCAGGTGCGCGCCATCAACGTGCGCGCCGAGGCGGGCCAGATGCGCTTCACCGTGCAGCGGCGCAACGGCGTCACGCTGCCCGATATGGAGATCGTGCTCAACCTCGCGGGCGAGCACAACGTGCTCAACGCGCTGTCGGCCATTGCCGTGGCGGTGGAGCTCAACATCCCCGACGACGCCGTGCAGCGCGCGCTGGCGGGCTTCAAGGGCGTGGGCCGACGCTTCCAGCGCTATGGCGATCTGCCCGCGAAGGACGGCGGCACCTTCACCGTCATCGACGACTACGGCCACCACCCTGTGGAGATGGCTGCCACGCTGGCGGCCGCGCGCGGCGCGTTCCCCGGGCGGCGCCTGGTGCTGGCTTTCCAGCCGCACCGCTACACCCGCACGCGCGATTGCTTTGAAGATTTCGTCAAGGTGATCGGCCATGCCGATGCGGTACTGCTCACCGAGGTGTATGCCGCAGGCGAGGCGCCGGTCGTGGCCGCCGATGGACGCTCGCTGGCCCGTGCCCTGCGCGTGGCCGGCCGTGTGGAGCCGGTGTTTGTGGACAACGTGGTCGATCTGCCCCGGGCCATTGCCGACAACGCACGCGCGGGCGACGTGGTGATGTGCATGGGAGCCGGCTCCATTGGCGCAGTGCCCGGCAAGGTGGTTGAGATGCTACAAAATAATGAGCTGAAAGCGCATGAAGGGAGCGCACTATGACCCTTCCTGAATCGAATATCGATGTGAAGTCGCTGGGCAAGGTTGCCGTCCTGATGGGCGGGGACTCGGCCGAGCGCGAGGTGTCGCTGATGTCGGGCAGCGGCGTGCTGCAGGCGCTGCGCTCGCGTGGCGTGGATGCCCATGCGTTTGACCCCGCACAGAACGCGCTGGGCGACTTGAAGCGCGACGGCTACGCCCGCTGCTTCATCGCACTGCACGGCCGCCATGGCGAAGACGGCACGGTGCAGGGCGCGCTGGAGCTGCTGCGCATTCCGTACACCGGCCCCGGCGTGATGGCCTCGGCCATCGCCATGGACAAGGTCATGACCAAGCGGGTGTGGCTGGCCGAGGGCCTGCCCACGCCCCGCTATGTGTGGCTGGCGCCCGATCGGCAGCAGCGCGAGGTGGTGCGCACCGTGCCCGACGAGCTGGGCCTGCCGCTCATCGTCAAGCCGCCGCGCGAAGGCTCGTCCATCGGCGTGACCAAGGTACGCGGCTATTCGGACATGCAGGAGGCCGTGCAGCTCTCTGCCCAGTACGACCCCGACGTGCTCTGCGAAGAGTTCATCGAGGGCGAAGAGGTGACCTGCCCCGTGCTGGGCCAGGGCGCCAGCGCCCGTGCGCTGCCGGTGATCCGCATCGTGGCGCCCGATGGCGCCTACGACTACCAGAACAAGTACTTCACCGACGACGTGAAGTACCAGTGCCCAAGCGGCCTGCCCGAGGCCGAAGAGCGCGAGATCCAGCGCATTGTGCTGGAGGCTTACCGCACCCTGGGCTGCCGGGGCTGGGGTCGTGCCGACCTGATGATCCGCGCGAGCGACCGCAAGCCCTTCCTGCTGGAGATGAACACATCCCCTGGCATGACGGGTCATTCGCTGGTGCCCATGTCGGCCCGGGCCTCGGGCATCAGCTACGAAGAGCTGTGTCTGCGCATCCTCGCGGATGCGGCCCTCGACACGCCCGCAAAACCAAAGGCCGCCTGATGACCCAGACGCTGCCCGCACCCCTGGACGTCAAGCTCATGAACCTGACCGCGTCGGTCCTGTTCGTGGGCTGCGCCCTGGCCGTGCTGGCGGCGGGGGTGGGGTGGGTGCTGCGCTACCCCGGCTTTGCCATCGCACGCATCGTGGTGCAGGGCGAGCTGGTGCACAACAACGCGGTGACCCTGCGGGCCAACGTGGCGCCACATCTGGTGGGCAACTTCTTCACCGTGGATCTGCGTGCCGCCCGCGAGGCCTTCGAGCAGGTGCCCTGGGTACGCCGCGCGCAAGTGCGTCGGGTGTACCCCGGCAGCTTGCGTGTGGAGTTGCAGGAGCATGACGCGGTGGCGTACTGGGGGCCGGACACCGGCTCAGCGCTGGTCAACAGCCAGGGCGAAGTCTTCGAGGCCAATGTGGGCGATGTGGAGCAGGAGGGCCTGCCGCGCCTGCAGGGGCCTACAGGCAGCTCGGCCGAAGTGCTGCAGATGTATGGGCTGCTGGAGCCCGTGTTCAAACCTCTGGGCCTGGACGTGGAAGAGCTGCAGCTGACCGGGCGAGGCGGCTGGCGCGCCACCCTCGACAGTGAGGCCGTGGTGGAGCTGGGAGGCGGTACGCCGCAGGAAGTGGTGCAGCGCACGCAGCGTTTTGTACGCACCCTGACCCAGGTGGCCGCGCAGTATGGCCGCCGCGTGGACGCGCTGGAGTCTGCGGACCTGCGCCACGCCGGGGGCTACGCCCTGCGCCTGCGGGGTGTGACCACAGTGACTGCAGACGCAACCGGCGCGACGGCCGTGCGCAAGAGGTAATGGCATGAGGCAAGACAGAGCAAGACGCAGCACTCTGCGGGCCCCGAGAGGCCGGTGCGAGGGGTTGGTGGGACAGCGGGACAGAACCGAGAAGGGCAGAGACTGATATGGCAAGAGAATACAAAGACGTCGTCGTGGGGCTGGACATTGGCACCGCCAAGGTCATGGCTGTGGTGGCCGAGGTTCTGCCCAATGGCGAGCTCAAGCTCGCAGGCTTGGGCGTGGCCCCGAGCAATGGTCTCAAGCGCGGCGTGGTGGTCAACATCGATGCCACCGTGCAGAGCATCCAGCAGGCGCTGAAAGAGGCCGAGCTGATGGCGGACTGCAAGATCCAGCGCGTCTACACCGGCATCACGGGCAGCCACATTCGCGGTCTCAACTCCAGCGGCATGGTGGCGGTGAAGGACAAGGAAGTCACGTCGGCCGACGTGGCCCGCGTGGTGGAGACGGCCAAGGCCATCAACATCAGCAGCGACCAGCGCCTGTTGCTGGTGGAGCCGCAGGAATTCGTGATCGACGGGCAGGATGTGAAGGAGCCCATCGGCATGAGCGGCATCCGCCTGGAGGCCAAGATCCACATCGTGACCGGCGCGCAGAGCGCGGCCGAGAACATCATCAAGTGTGTGCGCCGCTGCGGCCTGGAGGTCGAGCAGCTCATGCTCAATCCTCTGGCCAGCAGCCAGGCCGTGCTCACTGACGACGAGCGCGAGCTGGGCGTGGTGGTGGTGGATATCGGCGCGGGCACGACCGATGTCGCCATCTTCACTGGCGGCGCGATCCGCCACACCGCGGTGATTCCGATTGCGGGCGACCTCATCACCAGCGACATCGCCATGGCACTGCGCACGCCGACCAAGGACGCAGAGGACATCAAGGTGGAAAGCGGCTACGCAAAGCAACTGTTGGCTGACCCCGAGGCGCAAGTGGAAGTGCCCGGCCTGGGCGACCGCAGCCCGCGTATGCTGAGCAAGCAGGCGCTGGCCGGTGTGATCGAGCCGCGTGTGGAAGAAATCTTCTCGCTCGTGCAGCAGGTGGTGCGCGAGTCGGGCTACGAAGAAGTGCTGTCGTCGGGCATCGTGCTCACGGGCGGCAGCTCGGTCATGCCGGGAATGATCGAACTGGGCGAGGACATCTTCCTCAAGCCCGTGCGGCGCGGCATACCGAAGTATTCCAGCGCCCTGGCTGACATGGTGGCCCAGCCCCGTGCAGCCACCGTGATGGGGCTGCTGGAAGAAGCGCGCCTGGCACGTCTGCGCGGCTTCAAGGTGGCTCAGAAGAGTGGGTCCATGAAGACCGCATTCGGGCGCTTCAAAGATTTCATCGTGGGGAATTTCTGACCATGAAATACCCCCTGTGGCTAGCGCGTGGGAGCCCTCACCAGATACCGCGCGAGCGATGGCGATGTACAGGACCGCCACGCACTACAAGAAAAATGATCCCATCTCTCAATTGGCAATTGCATACGAATTTAGAACCAGGAGCTCCAAGATGACCATCGAAATGATCGAAGCCGAAGAATTCAACCAGGGCACCCAGATCAAGGTGATCGGTGTGGGCGGTGGCGGCAGCAATGCCGTCGAGCACATGATTGCCCGCAGCGTACAGGGCGTGGAGTTTGTCAGCGCCAACACCGATGCACAGGCGCTCACGCGCAGCTCGGCGCACCGCGTCATCCAGCTGGGCAACAGCGGCCTGGGTGCTGGGGGCAAGCCCGAGAAAGCCCGCGATGCGGCTGAGGCGGCGGTTGCCGATATCCGTGAAGCCATCTCTGGCGCCCACATGCTGTTCATCACGGCGGGCATGGGCGGCGGCACGGGCACGGGCGCTGCGCCCGTGATCGCGCGCGTGGCCAAGGAGATGGGCATCCTGACAGTGGGCGTGGTCACCAAGCCTTTCGACTGGGAGGGCGGTCGCCGCATGAAGAATGCGGACGATGGCCTGGCCGAACTGGAAGCCAACGTGGACTCGCTGATTGTTGTGCTCAACGAGAAGCTGCTGGACGTGCTGGGCGACGACATCACCCAGGACGAGGCCTTTGCGCACGCCAATGACGTGCTCAAGAACGCTGTGGGCGGTATCGCTGAGATCATCAACGAATACGGCCAGGTGAACGTGGACTTTGAAGACGTGCGCACCGTGATGGGCGAGCCCGGCAAGGCCATGATGGGCACGGCCACGGCCAGCGGCCCAGACCGCGCACGCATCGCAGCCGAGCAGGCCATCGCCTGCCCGCTGCTCGAAGGCATCGACCTGTCGGGCGCCAAGGGTGTGCTGGTGCTGGTCACGGCCAGCAAGGGCAGCCTCAAGCTGTCCGAGTCACGCCAGGCCATGAACACCATCAACGCCTACGCATCGACCGACGCGCACGTGATCTTTGGTGCTGCCTATGACGAAAGCCTGGGTGACGAGATCCGCGTGACCGTGGTGGCCACGGGTCTGTCGCGTGCCAATGCGCGCCGTCAGCCCATCTCGGTGGTGCAGGGTGGCCTGCGCACGGGTACGGACAACATGGCCTACCAGATGCCTGTCGCCGGTGTGGGTACGCTGGGTGGTGCCGTGGGCGTGCAAGGCGGCCACACGGGCAGCGCGCAGGCCGACTATGGCAGCATGTCGGTACCCAGCGTGTGGCGTACCAACCGCACGCAGGCCGCAGCCCGCGTGGATGCCCTGTCGTCCGGCGGTATGGATGACCTGGAAATCCCCGCCTTCCTGCGCAAGCAAGCGGACTGACAACCGCGCTGATCGCACCCTGCGGCCCCCTCCCGGGGGCTGCAAGACAAAAAGCCCTGCCGGCGCAAGCTGGTAGGGCTTTTTGACTGGGCGAACGTCAGCAGGCTCTCAGGCCCGGGTCGCCCCAGGCCTCTCAGTGATCAGAAAGATTCCCAGTCATCGTTATTGTCAGCCGCAGGCTTGGGGCTGCTTGCCTTGGGGGGCAATGCCGCCGCTGGCGCGGGTGAAGGCGCAGCAGCACGGGGGGCTGCTGGCGCCTTAGACAGGGCCGGGCGGGGCGCTGCCGCACGCACGGCAGGGGCCACGGCGGGGCGGGGCGCAGCTGCGGGGCGGCTGGCCGGGGCGGGAGCGGAGGTGCTGCCGTTCACGCGGAACAGCGCCACCACCTGGGTGAGCTTCATGGCTTGCTCGCGCAGGCTGTCTGCTGCTGCTGCCGACTGCTCCACCAGCGCTGAGTTCTGCTGGGTCATCTGGTCCAGTTGGTTCACGGCGGTGTTGACCTGGGCAATGCCCTGGCTCTGCTCCGATGTGGCCGAGCGGATTTCTCCAATGATGTCTGTCACGCGTTGAACGCTGTCCACGATCTCGGTCATGGTGGCGCCTGCATTGCCCACCAGTTGCGTGCCCGATGCCACCTTCTCCACGGAAGCGTCGATCAATGTCTTGATTTCCTTGGCGGCTGCAGCGCTGCGTTGTGCCAGGCTGCGTACTTCGCTGGCGACCACCGCGAAACCGCGACCCTGTTCACCTGCGCGCGCTGCCTCGACGGCGGCGTTGAGCGCCAGGATGTTGGTCTGGAACGCGATCCCGTCGATGACGCCGATGATGTCGCTGATCTTGTTGCTGCTGGCGTTGATATCCTGCATGGTGGATACCACGCGGGACACCACTTCCCCTCCGCGCGCCGCCACGGCAGCCGCTGAAGTTGCCATCTGGTTGGCGGTCTGCGCGGAGTCGGACGTCTGCTTCACGGTGCTGGTCAGCTCCTCCATGCTGCTGGCGGTGGTTTGCAGGTTGCTGGCCGTGTCTTCGGTGCGGTGGGCCAGGTCGTTGTTGCCCTGGGCAATTTCCCCCGACGCCGTAGCAATGCTGTCCGTGGCCGACCGTACCTCGGTCACCAGCTTGCGCAGCGAGGCCACCATGTGCGCCAAGCCATCGAGCATGGAGCCCGGTGGGGCGGCAGGGATCTGGGCATCCAGGTTGCCTTCGGCCACCTCGGACATGATGGCAATGGCGTGGGTGGGTTCGCCACCAATCTGGCGCAACACCGAGCGCGACACCAGCAGGCCGATCACCCCCACCGCCACAAACACCGCCACCACCAGTGCAAGGCTCGACCACAGGGCCTGGCGCAGCATGGCATCGACGTCGTCCGTATACAGCCCGGAGCCCACCATCCAGTTCCAGCCGTCCACTTTGACGATGTACTGCAGCTTGGGCACGGGTGTCTGCTGGCCGGGGCGCGCGAACATGGTGGGCACAAAGGCCTTGCCGTCCTTGCTGCTGCGCATGCCGTTGACCAGCAGGCCGATGATGTCCACGCCCGAACCATCCTTGACCTTGCCGAGCATGTCCTGCCCGTCCCACTCGGTCTTGAAGGGGTGCATCACGCCCACGCCCTCGGTGGTCCAGATGTAGAAATATTCGGTCTTGCCCTCGGGTCCGCCGTAGCGTGCAATGCGCAGGGCGTCCTTGGCAGCCTTCTGCGCGTCTTCCACCGACATGGCGCCACTCGCGGCCTTGGCCTGGTAACCGACCACGATGCTGTGTGCGGACTGGACGGCGGTGGTCAGCAGGTCCTTGCGGGACTCGGTGATCAGTCGCCGCTCCTGGAGGAGTGACAGGATGGCCATGATCAGCAGCGCCGTGAGCGCGGTGCCGATCATGAGCATGACTTTCATCTTGAAACTGAGTTTGCTCATGGGAGTCTCCTGTGGGGCGGGTGTCGTGCGTTCATGTTGTGGTTGTTAAGGCCCTGTGTACCAAATTGTGCGGCGAACCATGGGACCTGCACAGTAGGTGAAAACGCGGCGGTAGCTCTACGTACGCGTCGCTTTGAGGTGCGACAAGACCTCGGCACGTGCGGGGCGGTGCCGCAGAAACTAAAATGCGCAGATGCTCCAGCAACGCACCCTCAAGACCCTGACCCGCGCCGTAGGCGTGGGTCTGCACAGCGGCCAACGGGTCGAGTTGACCCTGCGGCCCGCGCAGCCGGACACAGGCATCGTGTTCCGGCGGGTGGATCTGCCGCAGCCGGTGGACATTCCCATCCGTGCCGAGGCTGTGACGGATACGAGGCTGGCGTCCACCATCGCAGTGGGCAATGCCAAGGTGCACACGGTGGAGCACCTGATGTCGGCCTGTGCGGGGCTGGGCATCGACAACCTGTACGTGGACATCACGGCCGAAGAGGTCCCCATCCTCGATGGGTCTTCGGCCTCGTTTGTGTTCCTGTTGCAAAGCGCCGGGGTGGAGCTGCAGAACGCACCCAAGCGCTTTATCCGCGTCACCCGGCCCGTGGAGGTGCGCGAGGGTGAGGGTGCCAATGCCAAGTGGGCGCGCCTCACGCCGTACCACGGCTACAAGCTCAGCTTCGAAATCGACTTTGACCACCCGGCGGTGGACTCCACTGGCCAGCGCGTCGAGTTTGACCTGGGGCAAGGCAACTACAGCCGCGACATTGCCCGCGCCCGCACCTTCGGCTTCACCCGCGATGTGGAGATGATGCGCTCCAACGGCCTGGCGCTGGGCGGCGGGCTGGACAACGCCATCGTGATGGACGACTACAAGGTGCTCAACAGCGACGGGCTGCGCTACGACGACGAGTTCGTGAAGCACAAGATCCTGGATGCCATGGGCGACCTGTACCTCATTGGCAAGCCCCTGCTGGCGGCCTACAGTGCGTTCCGCTCGGGCCACGCCATGAACAACCTCTTGCTGCGTGAGCTGCTGGCCCAGCGTGATGCCTGGGAGGTGGTCACGTTCGAGGACGAGCGCCAGGCTCCCACCGGCTTTGCGCAGCCTGCGCGCGCCTGGTAGGGCCCGCTTGCCATGTTGATCTTTCGCTGGCTGGCCATGCTGCTGCTCCTGGCGGCGGCCGTGTCGTTCGCGTTTTACGCGGGCACCGGGCAGCCGCGCTACAAGCGCCTGGGGCTCGTCATCCTCAAGTGGACAGTGATTGCCGCCGTCTTTTTCTTCGCGGTGATCCTCATCGGCCGCCTGGCCTGATGTATCTGTTGATTGGGGGGCTCTGCTGCCCCGTTTTTCCTCTGCCCTATACTCGCGCCTGCTCCGGGGTGTGCTGATGCGCTGAGATGCGAGAGGCCTGAAGAAATTCAGGCCAGCTTGCGAACCCGACGAACTTGATCCGGTTCATACCGGCGGAAGAAGAGCCGACCTCCTTGTCCCCGTGCCCGCACTCCCTGTGGGCACGCCTTGCCTCAGGTGCTGCCATGCGCAGCCACCCGAGGGGCGCACAGGTCCATTCCGGAGCAGACCCACCGCCACCGGAACCAGGAGACCTGCCCATGAACGCCCCCGATCCCCACGCCACACTGGCTGCCCCTGAAAAGTTCGCCGAGCTGCTCGCACGCACCCGCGAACCCTTCCCCGCATCCCGCAAGGCCTATATCCCCGGCCATCTGCACACAGACCTGCGCGTGCCCGTGCGCGACATCGCGCTAACCAACGGCGAGCTGGTCAGCGTGTACGACACCTCCGGTCCTTACACCGACCCTGAAGCCGTGATCGACGTGCGCAAGGGCCTGGCCAGCGTGCGCGGTAGCTGGATCGCCGGCCGTGGCGATGTGGAGCACTACGAAGGCCGCGCCCCCGTAGCGCTGGACGACGGCCAAAAGAGCGAAGATGCCACCCGCCTCGCCCAGCTGCGCGCCGAGGCCGCCGCCTTGCAGCGCAAGCCCCTGCGCGCCAAGGCGGGTGCCAATGTCACGCAGATGCACTACGCCAAGAAGGGCATCATCACGCCCGAGATGGAATACGTCGCCATCCGCGAAAACGGCAAGCGTGAGTGGATGGAACAGTACATGGCCGACGCAGGCCGTGAAAAGCGCCTGATGGGCAACCCGATGGGCGCCAGCATCCCGCGCATCATCACCCCCGAATTTGTGCGCGACGAAGTGGCCCGGGGCCGCGCCATCATCCCCGCCAACATCAACCACCCCGAGGTGGAGCCGATGGCGATTGGCCGCAACTTCCTGGTCAAGATCAACGCCAACATCGGTAACTCGGCCGTCACCTCCAGCATCGAAGAAGAAGTAGAAAAGCTCGTCTGGGCGATCCGCTGGGGCGCCGACAACGTGATGGACCTGTCCACTGGCAAGAACATCCACACCACGCGCGACTGGATCGTGCGCAACAGCCCCGTGCCGATTGGCACCGTGCCGATCTACCAGGCGCTCGAAAAAGTGGGCGGCGTGGCCGAAGACCTGACCTGGGCGATCTTCCGCGACACGCTGATCGAGCAGGCCGAGCAGGGCGTGGACTACTTCACCATCCATGCGGGCGTGCGCCTGGCTTACATCCACCTCACGGCGCAGCGGCGCACGGGCATCGTCTCGCGCGGCGGCTCCATCATGGCCAAGTGGTGCATGGCGCACCACCGCGAGAGCTTCCTGTACGAGCACTTCGAGGATATCTGCGACATCATGAAGGCGTACGACGTGTCGTTCAGCCTGGGTGACGGCCTGCGGCCTGGCTGCGCGTCCGATGCCAACGACGAAGCGCAATTTGCCGAGCTGCACACGCTGGGCGAACTCACGCAAGTCGCCTGGAAGCACGACGTGCAGACCATGATCGAAGGCCCGGGCCATGTGCCCATGCACATGATCCAGGCCAACATGACCGAGCAGCTCAAGACCTGCCACGAAGCGCCGTTCTACACCCTGGGCCCGCTGACCATCGACATCGCCCCCGGCTACGACCACATTGCCTCGGCCATCGGCGCGGCCATGATCGGCTGGATGGGCACGGCCATGTTGTGTTACGTGACGCCCAAGGAACACCTGGGCCTGCCCGACCGCGACGACGTGAAGCAGGGGATCATTGCCTACAAGATCGCGGCCCACGCGGCCGATGTGGCCAAGGGGCACCCCGGCGCCCGTGCACGCGACGATGCGCTCAGCCAGGCGCGCTTCGACTTCCGCTGGCAGGACCAGTTCAACTTGGGCCTGGACCCCGAAACCGCCAAGGAATACCACGACGAGACCCTGCCCAAGGACTCGGCCAAGGTGGCACATTTCTGCTCGATGTGTGGCCCCAAGTTCTGCTCGATGAAGATCACCCAGGAAGTGCGCGACTTCGCTGCGCAAAAGGGCGTGGCCGAGGCCGAAGCCCTGGCCCAGGGCATGCAGGCGAAGGCGGCCGAGTTCCAGCAGGGCGGCGGCGAGCTGTACATCCCGCTCAAGCCCGTGTAAAGGCAGCAGCGCAATAAGCGCAGCTACTGGCCCCGAGGATTCCCTGAAACAGGGCCCCGGGGCCGTGCTTACCCTGTGCGGTGGACCGCCTTGCCCGGCATATAGTCCCGCCCACCCCCGGCCCAGAAGGCGGGGGGTGTGTGTGGCACCAAATTTGCTATGCTGGACTGTCTGTTAAAAAATGTAAGGAAGAGCCATGAATGCTCTCGGCCGCTTCTCCATCCGCACGCGTCTCTACTTCGGAACCGTCTTTTCCCTAATCCTTCTGGTCGTCATTGGTGCCATGGGCTACGTGGCCCTGGACCGAACGCGCGGCACGCTGCAGGTGCTGTTTTCAGAACGCGTGCAGACGCTGACAGACATGTCCGAGCTGCGCACCACCCTGGGTGACCTGCGCCGGACCGAAAAAGACATCATCATCAACTTCAACAATTCGGTCGAGGTCTCTGCCCTGCGTGAGTCCTGGGCCAAAACCCTGACCTCCCTGCGCAAGCGCCTGGCCGATGTGCGGCAAGTGCAGTCGGGCGATGCCGAGTTTGTGGCCTCGATCGACAAATCGCTCGACGAGATCAAGCAGTACGAAACCGGCATCTCACCCATCTTCGAAAAGATCGAGGGCGCGCAGCTCGACGGCGCAGGGGGCGGCGCCTACGCCGACCGCCTGAAGGTCCACATGGAAGCCACCGACAAGCTGTTCTCCAGCCTGGCGGGTTCGGCTCGTGCGCAGATGGACGAGGCCCGCGCGGGTGTCGAATCGCGCACCTCCACCATGGCCGCACTGATTGGTGTGGGTCTGGTGCTGGCGCTGGCGGTGCTGATTCCGCTCACGTTCTTCAGCGTGCGTTCTATCACCAAGTCCCTCGGACAGGCGCAGGAGCTGGCCGAACGCATTGCCAGTGGCGACTTGTCGCGCGATGTGGCAGCCATGAACCAGGATGAAGTGGGCCAGCTGGTAGGCGCCATGGGCCGCATGCAGGACTCGTTGCGTGACCTGGTGCGCCAGGTGCAGGACGCGGCGGGCAACATCTCCACCGCCAGCTCCGAGATCGCCAGCGGCAACCATGACCTGAGCCACCGCACCGAGCAGACGGCGGCCAACCTGGAAGAGACCGCCTCATCGATGGAGGTGCTGACCAGCACCGTGCAGCAAAGCGCCCAGGCCTCGCGCCAGGCCAGCGACTTCGCCTCGTCCGCCGCCGAGGTGGCTGCACGCGGCGGCGCCGTGGTGTCGCAGGTGGTGACCACCATGGACCAGATCACCACCAGCTCGCGCAAGATCGCGGACATCACGGGCGTGATCGATTCGATTGCGTTCCAGACCAACATCCTGGCGCTCAACGCGGCGGTGGAAGCCGCCCGTGCCGGTGAGCAGGGCCGTGGCTTTGCGGTGGTGGCCAGCGAGGTGCGCAACCTGGCGCAGCGCAGCGCCGAAGCGGCCAAGGAGATCAAGGGCCTGATCGGTTCGTCGGTGGAGCGGGTCGAAGACGGCTCGCGCCTGGTGAGCCAGGCCGGCCAGACCATGACCGAGATCGTGAGCAGCGTGCGGCGCGTGTCCGACATCATTGCGGAGATCACCGCTTCGTCGGCCGAGCAAAGCGACAACATCGGCCAGATCAGCCAGTCGGTCACGCAGCTCGACCAGATGACCCAGCAGAACGCGGCGCTGGTGGAGGAGTCCACCGCAGCGTCCGAGTCGCTGCGCGAGCAGGCGCACCACCTCAACAGCGCGGTCAGCCAGTTCAAGCTGCAGGATGGCGCGACGGCATCCCCGGCGTTTAGCACCTCCGCACCCGCAACGCCCGCCGCACCTGCTATGGCCCAGGTGGGGCGCCGGCCCGCGCTGCAGATCCGGTAGTTTGAAGTGTTTTTGGCTGGCAGCGCTAGTGCTTCATGCGCTAGCAGCTATCAAAAACGCAGCAAATCAGTCCCGCGTCACCCGCAGCACTTCTTCGCGGCTGGTGATGCCGGCGGCAATCAGGCGTTCGCCATCGTCCCGCATCAGCGCCATGCCACCCGCCAGCGCTGCGGTGCGGATGTCGGCCTCTGAGGCTTGGTTGTGGATCTGTGCCCGGATCGCGTCCGTGGTCACCAGCAACTCGAACACGCCCGTGCGGCCGGTGTAGCCCGTCTGGCCGCAGTGCTCGCAGCCGCTGCCGTGGCAGTGGCTGCAGAACTTGCGCACTAGGCGCTGGGCCAGCACGCCCAGCAGCGACGACGACAACAGGAAGGGCTCCACGCCCATGTCCGTCAGGCGCGTGACGGCGCTGGCAGCATCGTTGGTGTGCAACGTGGCCAGCACCAGGTGACCCGTGAGCGAGGCCTGGATGGCAATCTGCGCGGTCTCGAAGTCGCGGATTTCGCCAATCATGATGATGTCCGGGTCCTGCCGCAGGATGGCGCGCAGGGCCTTGGCAAAGGTCAGCTCGATCTTGCTGTTGACCTGGGTCTGGCCCACGCCCGGCAGCTCGTATTCGATGGGGTCTTCCACCGTCATGATGTTGTTGCGCGTGGCGTCGAGCCGACCCAGCGCTGCATACAGCGTGGTCGTCTTGCCCGAGCCCGTGGGGCCGGTGACCAGGATGATGCCGTGCGGCTGGCCGATCAGGCCCTCAAAGCGGCGCAGGGTGTCGCCCTGCATGCCCACGGCCTCCAGGCTGAGCTTGCTTTCACTCTTGTCCAGCAGGCGCAGCACGGCGCGCTCGCCGTGCGCGCTGGGCAGGGTGGAGACGCGCACGTCGATGGCACGGGTGCCCAGGCGCAGGCTGATGCGGCCGTCCTGGGGCAGGCGTTTTTCGCTGATGTCCAGGTCGGCCATGATCTTCAGGCGCGAGATCAATGCGGCGTGCAGCGCGCGGTTGGGCTGCACCACTTCGCGCAGCGTGCCATCCACGCGAAAGCGCACGCTGCTGTGGCGCTCGTAGGGCTCGATGTGGATATCGCTCGCGCCGTCGCGCGCGGCCTGCGTGAGCAGGGCGTTGAGCATGCGGATGATGGGTGCGTCGCCGGCTGATTCCAGCAGGTCTTCCACCGCAGGTAGCTCCTGCATCATGCGCGAGAGGTCGGCGTCGCTCTCGACCTCGCTCACCACGGTGGCGGCGCTCGATTCGCTGTGCGAATAGGCCGCGCTGATGCGCTGGGCCAGGGCAGGCGCATCGAGCGCAAGCAGTTGCTGCACCGGGTGCTTGCGCAGCACTTCGGACAGCGCGCCCGCGTCGGGGCTGGGGCCGTGCCACAGCACCAGCTGGTGGCCGTCGTCCTCCAGCAGCAGCTGGGCGGTGCGGGCAAAGGCGTAGGGCAGGGGGTGGCGCATGCGTGGCGGCCCTTCAGCGTGGCGAGGACTCTGCGGGCAGCGGGGCCAGCGGCTGCGCAGGCACCGTGACTGCGCCGGGATCTGTGCGTTGTGGCAGTGCGGGCAGGATGGGCGCACCCGACACCGACTTCATCACCACGCTGGGCGCGGGCTGGGTGGTCTGCTGCAGCGCGCGGATGGCCTCGTAGCGGTCCATCATCAATGCGTCGCTGGTGGCGTTATCACGCACCACAATGGGGCGCAGGAACACCATCAGGTTGGTCTTGTTGCGGGTGCGGTTCTCGCTGCGGAACAGGTTGCCCAGCACCGGGATGTCGCCCATCACCGGCACCTTGTCCTGGCCTTGCGAGTAGCTGTCTTCCAGCAGGCCGCCAATCACGATGATGCTGCCATCGTCCACCACCACGTTCGACTCGATGGAGCGCTTGCTGGTGGTGGGGCCGTTGGCGTTGCTCAGCGTGGCGGTGTCGATCTTGGAGACCTCCTGGTAGATCGCCATCTTCACCGTGCCGTTCTCGCTGATCTGCGGACGCACCTTGAGCATGAGGCCCACGTCCTTGCGCTCCACCGTGGTGAACGGGTTCACCGTGCTGCTGCCGGTGCTGTTGGCGTACGAGCCGGTCACGAAGGGCACGTTGTTGCCGATGATGATGCGCGCCTCTTCGTTGTCCAGCGTCATCAGGTTGGGGGTGGAGAGCACGTTGGCATCGCCGCTGTTCTGCAGGAAGTTCGCCAGCGCGCCCAGGTAGTACTGGCCGTTGATGCGCGGTGCGAGCGCCAGGTTCAGGCCCTTGCCCAGCGAACTGGCCGCCGTCGCGATGGAGGTGGTGGAGCCCGAGGCCAGGGCGGCTGTCACGTTCAGGATGTTGGCACCGGCAGCGCCGGAGTTGGTGCCGATCACGCCCACGGTGCCATCGCCGTTTTTGCCCAGAATGCCCTGCCACTGAATGCCGAACTCGGCCACCTTGTTGGCAGAGACCTCGACGATCAGGCTCTCGACCAGCACCTGCGCGCGGCGGCCGTCGAGCTTGTCGATCACGTCGCGCAGCTGACGGTACAGCGGCTCGGGCGCCGTGATGATGAGCGAGTTGGTGGTGGGGTCGGCCTGGATCTGACCGCCGGTGGAGGGCTGGTTGTTGTTGGTGCTGCTGGTGCCCATGGCGCTGGTGCTGGAGCCCAGGCCGCCGCTGGTGCTGCTGCCGGACGAGCTGCCGTTGGTGGACAGCATGCCCCCGGTGCTCAGCCCCGTGCTGGGTGCGGGCGAGCTGGCACCGCCACCGCTGCTGGCCGCACCGCCATTGCCGCCACCCATGGCCGCCATGGCGGCGCGCAGGGTGGTGGCCAGCTTGGTGGCGTCGGCGTTCTTGAGGTAGACCACATGGATGTTGCCGCTGGCCGCGCTGCTGCCCGGCGCGGGGGCCTGGTCCAGCTGGGCCACCAGGGCGCGCACCTGGGCCACGCGGGCCGGGTTGGCGGCACGCAGGATCAGCGAGTTGCTGCGCGGCTCGGCAATCAGGGTGGTCTTGAACGCGGTGTCGGCCTGGCCGGGCGCGGCCGCGGCTGCGGCACCCCCGTTGGCGCTGCCGCCGTCGATCAGGCGCGACACCAGCGGTGCCAGGTCGCTGGCAATCGCGTTCTTGAGCGGAATCACCTCCACATCGCTGGCGTTGGACACATCCATGGCCGCCACGATGCGCGCCAGGCGCTGCAGGTTGTCGGCATAGTCGGTGATCACCAGCGAGTTGTTGCCGGGGTTCACGTTGATGGTGTTGTTGGGGCTGATGAGCGGGCGCAGCACCGGCACCAGATTGGCCGCATTCTCGAAGTTGAGCTTGAAGATCTGCGTGACGATTTGCCCGCCGCCGGGCGCGCTGCCCGCGTTGCCCTGCACCACGCTCACGCTGCCGCCCTGCAGCTTGGCGTCGGCCTCGGGCACCACCTTGTACAGGCCGGCCGCCTCCACCACCGTGAAGCCCTGCAGCCGCAGCGCGGCCAGGAACTGCTGGAACGCAGCGGCAGGCGTCACCGCGCGCTCGGTCACGAGGTTGAGCTGGCCTTTGACCCGTGGGTCCACCACCACGTTGCGGCCGGTGATGGTGGCCATGGTGCGGGCCACGGCCTCGATCTCAGCGTTGGCAAAGTTGAGCGTGACGGGTTCGCTGGGGCGCACGCTGCCGGTGCGGGTGTCCACCGCCGTTTGGGCGCCAATCTGACCACTGGCGCAGGTAAGTATTGCGCTGGCTGCTATGGTTTTGAGAGTGAAGCGCAGGCGTGGAGCAAACAGGAAAGTCATAGATTCAACCCACGGTGATGATGGAGCGCGCGCCATTGCGCCGTCCGATGATGTTCAGAAGATTGGACAGCGCAGCCTCCCGCTCGGGGGTGGCGCTGGCCTCGCCCGCAAAGCGCAGGCGGTTGCCCACCCACTGGCCGCTGCCGCTCAGTTGCAGGGCCCCGTCGAGGGTGCTGAGGGCGAGCGTGGGCACCTCGCCGCCCTGCAGCACCAGCCGGTAGCTGCCCATGGGGCGCAGGGTGGACAGGCGCGAGGACATGGCCCGCGCATCCATCTGGGCCTGGCCCGCCAGCACCATGCGGCCTGCAGCCCATTGCGCCGTCAGCGCGCGTGTCTGCAGTGCCAGCTGCCCCTGCGGCTGCAGGGTGTTCCAGGGGGTGCCCAGGCCCGCCAGCAAGGCCGCAGGCCACTGGCTCTGGCCGTCGGCCACAGTGATTTGCGGCCCGGCCCAGCGCAGGTGCACCTGGGCCCGCAGGGGCTCGGGCGTGCAGCAGCCTGCGTGCAGTTGGGCACTTAGCCCGCCCCAGGTGGGGCGCAGCTGCCAGTCCACCCGGCCGGGCAGGGCGGCGCTGTCTTTGCTGGCCTGGCCACCAGTCAACACCAGTTGGGCCGAGCCGGTCCATACCGTGCCCCTTGGCTGCAGCAACAGCACCTGTCCCTGGGTGGCGCGGGCCACGCCGCCGGCCAGCCAGTGCGCGGGCGCAAAGGCCACCACGGCGGGCAGCACGCCGGCCAGCGCACCGGCCCATGCCCAGCCCCACGCCGTGCGGGGGGCGGAGCGGGGGGCTGGACGTGTCGGACGGAGGTTGCGGGCCACGGGGGGAATGTGTTGTTCAGGTCAGTCCGCGGGTCAGCGGGCCGGGGCGGCGGGCAGGGCCAGCACCACGGTGCCATCCCAGCGGGGCATGGCCACGGGCGCGCTGCCCAGGGTGATGGGCGCATTGCCGGTGGGCGCCGCAGCAGCGCTGCGGGTCAGCCGCGCTTCCAGCGGCGTGGCGCGGGCGTTGCTGCGGGCCTGGGCCAGCCATTGGGCCAGCGCGTCGGCCGAAGCCCCTTTGAGCGTGACCGTGGCGCGGTCGCCCGCCACGTTGAGCTGAGCCGTGTTGCCCAGGCGCTGCGTGAGGGCGGTGCGCAGCGCACCCACGGCATCGCCGGGGCTGGTGGCGGGTGTGGCCTGCAGCTGCTGGGCCTCCGCCTGCAGGCTTTGCATGCGCTGCAGCTGGGCGTCGAGTGCGGCGTGCCGCGCGGGCGCGGCGCGCAAGGTGCCGAGCGCGGGGGCGACGGCCACCCACCACAGCAGGGCCAGCGCCACCACCGTGGCGGCGGCCAGCACCAGGTTCTGCTCGCGGGGCGCCAGGGCTTTCCAGCGGTCCTGGAGGGCGGAGGATCGGGTCATGGGCTCACCTCGGTGCGCAGCAACAGGCTGCCATCGTCCACGCGGGCGCGGTATCCGGCGGCTTGCAGGCGGCCGGACACCACAGATTCTTCATCGGGCGCCAGGGTCACGCCACGCAGGCGCAGCTCTCCGGGGGTGTATTCGATGCTGCTGGGCAGGCGGCCATCGGGCAAGGCCGCACCGGCCGCTGCCAGCAGGGGCTCCAGGTCGCGCGCCGACACGCTGCCGGCAGCCTGCCGCAGCTGGGCGAGTTCGCGTTCCATCTGCACCGGCGCATCGACGACCACCTGCACTTTGGGAAAGGTCTGGGTCAGGGTGTTGCGTACGCTGGCCTGCTTGGCAGTCAGCGCCTGCCGTTCTTGCCAGGCCCAGGCATTGAGCCCCACCAGGTGCGCCACCACCAGCACGCCCGCGCCCCAGCGGGCTGCACGCCACTGCGGGGCATACAGCGCCGCGCTCAGCGCGCTGCCCACTTTGCGCAGCGCGCGGGTGCTGCTGGTGCTGGACAGGTCGAACTGCGCCAGGTCCCAGTCGCCGCGGGCGGCATCGAGCGCGCGCTGGCTGGTGGTGTGCAGGGCAATGCGTTGGCCTTGCTGGCCCAGGGTGCGTTCGGCCAGCGCAGCCACGGCGGGCTCGGCGCGGACCGTGAGGGCTGGGTTGTCGCCGCTATCGGCGGCTGGCAAGCCGGCGCGTGCCAGGGTCAGGGCCATAGGGGTCAGCGGCAGCACCGCCACGCCTTGGTCGGCGCCATGGCCGGTCAGCACCACGTAGGCCTCTTCGGGCGTGCCCAGGGCACACAGCTCGGGCTGGCCGCTGCCCGTGGGGCCGGGCGCAAATTCGGGCACCACGCGGGCCACGCGGCGGCCTGCGGCCTCCAGCGCCTGCAGGTGTTCGCGCAGCCAGGCGCGGTCGCACACGGCCACCCACACCGGCTCGCCAGCCTGCGCACGACTTTGTGCGCCGGGTTGCAGCGCAAAGTGCAGCTGGCTGGCATCGTCCAGCACGCGGTCTTCCAGCAGGCCTTCCAGCACCGAGCGCAGCCGGGGCGTCTGCTGGCCGGCGCCCAGCGGCACACCGGCCGGAATGGTCACGCGCTGCCACGACAGCGCCCGTGCGGGCACCACGGCCACGACCTCGCCGCCGGGGCGGGTGGGCTCGGGCAGCAGGGCAGCGGGTGCGGTGGCGTGCTGGAGGGCGGAATGGCCGTCTGCCGTGAGCGTGTAGGCGTACTCGGAGGCGGGTCCCGGGCGGGCCGGCGGCAGGAAAAGGATCAGGGTGCTCATGGGCGGGTTTTGCGGGCCATTTTAGGGGGCGGGCGTGACGCAGCGGCGGTGCGGGTGGGTGCAGTGTGAGGGTTGTTACACCCTCAGCGCTGTGCCCCGGGCAGCAGTTGCGTGGTTTCCCGGTCGAAGGCGCCGCGTTCGCGCCACAGTGTGGTCACGTCGATGCCCTGTTTGCACACCAAAGAGCGCTCGTCCACCATCGCATCGCCGAGCCGCAGGCGGCCCCGTACTTCAAAGTACGAAGAGGCCACGGCGTGGGCACTTTCGTTGATGTCGATACTGGCGCCCACCAGGTCGCGCACGTCGCTGAGGGTGCGGAAGTGCCGCGCCTCGCGCGTCTGCACGATCTTCTGGGCCGTGGCGCTGTCCAGCCCGTCGATGGCGGCCATCAGCACGTTGATGTCGGCGGTGTTCAGGTTGACCGGGGTGCGCACAGGCAGCAGCGTCACATGCGGGGCGAGCGCCGTCACCGTGGCCGGGGTCAGGCCCAGCCACCCCAGCTGGGTCACGCTGGGCGGCAGAAGGGGGGCGGAGCCGCTGTCGGCACCCGCACCCGCTTGCGCGCGGCGCAGGCCGTCGATCAGGGTGCTCAGTTGTTGTCCGGGAAGGCCCAGGCGCTCGAACAATCGGGTGAACTGCCGCAGCGCCACGGCCTGCACCTGCCCGCCCTCCGCGAGGTTGGTGATGTTCAGCCGGCCCTGTAGGTCGGTGATCTGGCCCGACAGGAAGGCCTCGGTGGTGTCGGTGCTGGCGTCGTCCACCTGGGTCACGTTCTTGTCGGCCGCGAGGAAGGTGGACAGCCGGGCCTCCTGCAGGGGGATGGCCCAGGGTTCGGCCAAGTGGTCGGCCCCGCCGGAGCGCCCATCCTCGCGCAGGATGAGCCGCGACCAGTCGAGCGCACCGACCAAGATCCAGGTGGACTGCACGTGGCCGCGCTCGGCCGTCTCGACCTCCACCGCGCGCCACTGTTGCCACATCGCGGCCGCCGCAAAGGTGGCGACCAGCGTGACGGTGAGCATGGCGGCGAGCAGGGCGGCGCCGTGCTCCTTGCGTCTGTGCCACTGGCACCGCCAACGCGCGTTCAGGTGGGGGCTCATGTCCTGCCTCCGCCCAGCACGGGGTTGACCCAGTCGCGCGTCAGCTGGCCTGCCAGCGCCTGGCCCGGGGGCAGGGTGATCTGCAGGCGGATGCCGTCCGGAATGGCCGAGGTGCTGTCGCCCGACGGGGTGCCCGTGCTCGACTGCGGGTTGGACCACGCGCCGCCCCGGTAGTAGAAGATCTGCCAGCTGTCGAGCGGCAGCAGCGTCACCTCGTAGCGCCGCTCGGCGTCGCCCGGCGTGCGCGCCCACTGGGCGGCCTGCTCCCAGGCCTGCCGCCAGTCGGCGCGGGTGCGCACCGGCGGCGACTGCCAGCGCAGCCACTGGCCCACGCCCTGGTTGTTGTTGCGGCGGGTCCAGGCCACCACCAGCGCACCCTCGTCGGGTACGGCGCTGCTGCGGCGGGTGAGGCGCAGCACCTGGCCGTCCCAGTCCAGCGGCGTGGTGTTGGCAACGGGCATCAGGGCGTCCAGGTCCGTACCCCACTGCCCCAGCGCAGCCTGCAGCACCAGCATCTCGTCTGCCCGCTGGCGCGTGGACTCCTGCGCCCGCACCATGCCATCGAGCCCGCGCCAGCTCAGGATGGCGATCAACGCCATGACGCTGATCGCGACCAGCAACTCGATGAGTGTGAAGCCGCGCGGGGCCTTCAAAAAGGGCGCGACGCGAGGCCAGCGCACCCGTGGAACTGGCTCTGCCAGGCCACCGGGTGCGTCCCCCTCACGGGGGGAAGGCGCGAAGCGACTCAGGGGGGGCATCAATACCTTCCAATGATGGTGGAGAGGCGCAGGATGGAGTTGTCCCCGTCCAGCACTTGCGCATCGATGCGCCGAAAACTCGGGTTGGGTGTGGGCCGCACGATGGTCACCACCTGCAGCTGGCGCCCGGCCTGCTCGCAGGTCAGGTTGCTGTCACCCACACTGGGCATCTGGCGCGAGAGCCGGGCCTTGACCAGCTCGTTCTCCGCGCACAGCTGCGCGAGCACGATGTCGGACTGCCGCAGGGCGTTGCGCGTGAGCGCCGTCGTGGCCTGCAGTCCCGCCATGAGGGCAATGGCCACGATGGCCAGCGCCACCAGCACTTCCACCAGCGTGAAACCCCGGTGGCCGATGAGAGGGCGGCGCATCCTCACTGCACCGCATCCACGGAAAACGGGCGCACGCCGTCGGTGGCAATGCGCAGGGTGCGGTCGGGGGAGGACTGGTGGGTGATCAGCACCTGCTGCGGGCCGATCAGGGGCTCGGGGCCCAGTAGCAGCACTGCCGGCCCGCGCACCACGGTGCCAGGGTCCAGCCACTGGTTGGGCAGGGCGGCCTGTGCGCTGCGCGGCAGCCCTTCAAAGCGGAAGCCCCCCGGCAGCGCGCGCCAGCGCACCGGGATGCCCCCGGCGCGCGACTGGGCACGCGCGGATTCGAGCAGCGCCGCCAGCCGTGCGGCTTCCCGCTCCAGCTGCGTCTGTCCGCCATCGCGCATCGCCAGCCCCACGCCCGCCGTGGCCAGCGCCATGATGCTGATGACCACCAGCAGCTCCAGGAGGGTGAATCCGCGCGAGCGGTTCATGGAGCTGCGCGATGGGCGGTCGCAACGGTGACGGCGCATCCACCAGGCGCACGGCCGCAGCGCCGGGCCGCCCCAAGCAAGACCCGGCCCCATGCACCAGCGAAGCGCAGGGCGAGCCTGCTGTGGGGAGCAGGGAGTGACACGCCAGTGCACGACCGTGGGGGCCACATTTCTTTACTGCCAGCTGCCAATATCGGCGTCCTTGCCTTCGCCGCCCGACTGGCCATCGGCGCCGAACGACATCACGTCGATCTCGCCCTTGATGCCGGGGTTGAGGTATTGGTAAGGGCGGCCCCAGGGGTCGTTGGGCAGCTTTTCCAGGTACAGCTTCCAGTTGCCCGGTACGGGGCCCGCAGTGGGCTTGATGACCAGCGACTGCAGGCCTTGCTCGGCCGTGGGGTAGCGCTGGTTGTCCAGGCGGTAGAGCTTGAGCGCCTGCATGATGTTGGTGATGTCGGTGCGGGCGGCCGTCACGCGGGCATCGTCGGCACGTTCGAGCACGTTGGGCACGATCAGCGCGGCCAGCACGCCGATGATCACCAGAACCACCATCAGCTCGATGAGGGTGAAACCACGGGCCACGGACTTGGCAACGCGGCGGGGGGCGGAACGCACGAGGAGGGAGAAAGAAGTGTTCACTGCTGGCGGTCTCTCGGATGGTCGAATCGCGTGAATCATAATCCCCGCATGGTGACCAATACGTACAGCAAATGGGGCGTCCGCCTGGGGACTCTGGTGCTCTGGGCAGCAGCCGGCGCCAGCGTGGTCTATTGGGGGCTGCGCCTGTCGGCGCCTTCGTCCGCTTCCTCCGCCCCGGCAGTGGCGCCCGCCCCGGTGGCCATGGACGCGCAGGCGCTGGCGCGTTTGCTGGGTGCTGCGCCTGCAGCCCCTGGCGTGGCAGCGCCGGTGGCACCCACCGCGAGCCGGTTCACGCTGATCGGGGTGCTGTCGGGGCGCAGCAGCGGCGGCGGTGCGGCACTGATTGCCGTGGACGGCAAGCCCGCCAAGCCCTTCCGCGTGGGCGCTGCGGTGGACGAAGGCCTGGTGTTGCAGGCCCTGGGCCCCCGCCAGGCGCAACTGGGGACCAGCATGGGTGGGCCCGCTACGGTGACGCTGGACATGCCGCTCAAGAACTAGGCACCTGCTGGCCTACAGCTTCAGGCCAGTTCCCTGATTTCCCATTCCCCCCAGCCCGGCGCCGCCACCGGCCAGTCCTCTGAGCGGGGCAGAGCGCTCTCACCCCGCTCCTGCAACCAGGCCACGCAGCGGGCCACTCCGGCGTGGGTGATCCACACCACCTCATTCACGCCCTGTTCAGTGCGCCACGCCTGGGCGGTCTGCAGGGCTGCCGCCACGCGGCGCAGCATGTGGGCCAGGCTTTCGCCCCCGCCGGGTGTGTGGGTGGCGAACCCGGCCACCCACGTGTCGATGGCACTTTTGCCGATGGCGTCCCAGTTTTGCCCTTCCCAGCGGCCGAAGTCCATCTCGCGCAGCCGGGCGTCGGGAGTGAAGGTCAAATCCGGTCTGAGCGCTTGTAATTCATGCGCCAGAAGCTCACATCTTTGTAGCGTGGAATACGCCACGTACGCAGCGCACCCCCCCGGGGGCAGGGCCGTTGCCAAGCGCTCTGCCGCAGCGCGGGTGGCCTGCGCGTCGGCCGGCACGTCCCACGCGCCGTAGCAAGTACCCGGGGGAACCAGCGGGGCTGCATGGCGCACCAGCCACAGGCGGCTGCTGGTGGTGGCAGGGGGGGGCGTCATAGCCATCGCAGTGCGATGGCCGCGCCCAGGTAGAACCCGATCTCGCTCACCTGCTGCGTGGCGCCCAGGCAGTCGCCGGTGAAGCCTTGCAGCCGTCGGGCGAACCAGCGCGCCATCCAGCCCGCGCAGAGCGCGCTGAGAGCAATGGGTGCTACTAAAAAGAGAGCTGTCTGGGTATATCCGACTAGCGCAAGGGGCGGAAAACACCATAAAAGTGCCGCGGCCAGTGCCTGGCCGGAGATCTGGTCGGCCAGCGGCTTGCTTTTGGAGCGCGCCGTATCACCCACATGGGGCAGGCTGCGCACGATGAGCAGGGGCCAAAAGCGCGACAGCACATGCGCCCCCACCAGCGCGGCCAGGGCGGCCAGTAGGCTGTGTGCCCCCAGCAGCGCCAGCAGGCTGAGCTTGGCCAGCAGCGCCAGCACCAGCGCCATGGCCCCGAAGGAGCCGATGCGCGAGTCCTTCATGATGTCCAGCGCGCGTTCGCGGTCGTAGCTGCCGCCCAGGCCGTCGGCCACATCGGCCAGGCCGTCTTCATGAAAGCCGCCGGTCATCAGCACCGTGGCGATGGTGCAGAACACCGCTGCCACGGCCGGGGCCAGCGGGTTGGGCGCCAGCGCCCAGTGCAGCGCGGCATACACGGCCGCAGACAGCAGCGCCGCCAGCCAGCCAATGCCCGGAAAGTGCGCCGCGCTGGCACGCAGCATGGCGGGGCTGTAGCCCACCCAGCCGGCCAGCCGCCCGGTGACGGGGATGCGGGTGAAGAACTGCACGGCCAGCAGGTAGTGGCGCAGGGCTTGCATGGTGTGCCGTAGGGGCTTGATGCTTCTGTTTTGATAGCTGCTAAGGCATACTCAACAATCGCTTGCAGCCATTTTTTTTGCATTATTTGGATCGCAGGAACAGCCGGTAGGCCGGATTCAGCGTTTCTTCCACATAGGGGTAGCCCAGCGTGGACAGGAAGGCGTCGAAGGCGGCCTTGTCTTCGGGCGGCACCTGCATGCCCACGAGGATGCGGCCATAGTCCGCGCCCTGGTTGCGGTAATGGAACAGGCTGATGTTCCAGGTTGGCTGCATCAGGCTCAAAAATTTGAGCAGCGCGCCGGGCCGCTCGGGGAAGGTGAAGCGCATCAGGCGCTCGTCCTGCGCCAGGGCCGAGTGCCCGCCCACCAGGTGGCGCAGGTGTTCCTTGGCCAGTTCGTCGTGGGTCAGGTCCAGCGCCTCGAAGCCGTGGCGGTTGAAGTTCTTGGCGATCTTTTCCGATTCACCCTTGCCGTTGGTGGTCAGGCCGACAAACACATGGGCCCGGGCCGCGTCGCTGATGCGGTAGTTGAACTCGGTCACGTTGCGCGGGCCGCCGGGCAGGCCGCCCACCACCTCGCAGAACCGGCGGAAGCTGCCGCGTTCTTCGGGGATGGTGACGGCGAGCAGCGCCTCGCGCTCCTCGCCCACCTCGGCGCGCTCGGCCACAAAGCGCAGCCGGTCGAAGTTCATGTTGGCGCCGCACAGGATGGCGGCGTAGGTCTCGCCCTTGGTCTTGCGCTGGGCCACGTACTGCTTGATGGCGGCCACGGCCAGCGCGCCCGCCGGCTCGACGATGCTGCGCGTGTCCACAAAGATGTCCTTGATGGCGGCGCAGACGGCGTCGGTATCGACGGTGATGTAGTCATCCACCAGGCCCTGCGCCACGCGGAAGGTTTCCTCGCCCACCAGCTTCACGGCGGTGCCGTCGGAGAATAGGCCCACATCGGCCAGCGTCACGCGCTCGTGCGCCTGCACCGACTGGATCATGGCGTCCGAGTCGTTCATCTGCACGCCGATCACCTTGATCTCGGGCCGCACGGCCTTGATGTAATTGGCCACGCCCGAGATGAGCCCGCCGCCGCCAATGGCCACGAACACGGCATCGAGCTGGTTGCTGCCCAGGCTTTGCAGCTGGCGCAGGATTTCCATGGCGATGGTGCCCTGGCCGGCGATCACGTCCGGGTCGTCGAACGGGTGCACGAAGGTCAGGCCCTGTTCTTTCTCCAACTGGACGGAATGGCCGTAGGCGTCGGAATAGCTCTCGCCAAACAGCACGACCTCGCCGCCGAGCGTCTTCACAGCGTCAATCTTGAGCTGCGGCGTGGTGGTGGGCATCACGATCACGGCGCGCGTGCCCAGCCGGTGGGCGCTCATGGCCACGCCCTGGGCATGGTTGCCGGCCGATGCGCAGATCACGCCGCGCTGCAGTTGCTCGGGCGTGAGGTGTGCCATCTTGTTATAGGCGCCCCGCAGCTTGAAGCTGAACACGGGCTGCTGGTCCTCGCGCTTCAGAAGCACCTTGTTGTGCAGACGGCGGCTGAGGTTCTTGGCGGGCTCTAGCGCCGACTCCACCGCCACGTCGTACACGCGGGCAGTCAGGATTTTTTTGAGGTAGTCGGCGGGGGTGAGGTGCTGGGTCATGGCAGGTGCAGGAGGAGAGCCCCACCGGCGCAGGGCGGCGGGCGGGGGCCCACATCATAGGGCGTCGCCCTGGCGAGGGGCCGAGGCATCCGGGACGGCAGTCTGCCGTGGGTCGGTGCGAGCGGGCAAAAAAAAGCCCCGGGCCGTGAGGCCTGGGGCTAATCCATCCTTTGAGGAGATGGAGGAGACAATCGGTGCGAGGCAAGTGCCGGGTTTCGGGCTTCTTGCCGCCTGCCGGTTCCTTTCTGTTCGAAAGCGGCAGCGCATGGGCGAAGTTTAGCGCGAGTCTTGTTGCGATGCAGCAAAATTCGCATCAAATTCTTTTCGTTTCGGTTTTCCGTGCGAAAAAAACCACGTGTCACACAGGAGAAACACAAATGGAATGCACAGTCAGTTGGACCGGCGGGGCGGGAACCCGTTCTGGCATGGGTTTTGTGGCCGAGACCGGCAGCGGCCATGTTTTGACCATGGATGGCGCTCCCGATGCCGCCAACCCGGCCAACGGAGGCCAGAACCTGGCGCCCCGGCCCATGGAGACCGTGCTGGCGGGCACGGGCGGGTGCACCGCCTATGACGTGGTGCTGATCCTCAAGCGCGGCCGCCATGACGTGCGTGGCTGCAGCGTCAAGTTGACGACGGAACGTGCGCAGACCGACCCGAAGGTATTCACCAAGATCCACATGCACTTCACCGTCACGGGCAAGGGCATTCCCCCGGCCGCCGTGGAGCGCGCGATTGCCATGAGCCACGACAAGTACTGCTCGGCCAGCATCATGCTGGGCAAGACAGCCGAAATCACCACCGGCTTCGAGGTGCTGGAGGTCTGAGGGGGCGGCGTGTAGTTGTCTGGACTGCCAAGCTGAGCGGGTTGCGGCGCGTATGTTTTGGTGCGCCTGCAGCCTGCGTGAGCCAGCTGGGGGTTCAAAGATAGTGCGCCGTGGTGGTCATGACCTTCGCGGCGCCTTTCATGGCAAGGCGCACCGGGGCGGGCAATTCCAGCGCACCGGCGGCGCGGGCCTGGTCTGCGTGCCGCTCCTCGTCCTGCTTCATCCGGGCGACCACTGCCCTTGACGCCTGGTCTTGCTCGGGAAGCCTGTCGAGGTGGCTTTGCAGATGCGCGGCCACCTGGGTTTCAGTCTCCACCACAAAACCCAGGTTGGCCCGGTCGCTGACCTTGGCTGCCACCAGTCCGAGCGCAAAAGCCCCTGCGAACCACAGAGGGTTGAGCAGGCTGGGGCGTGCGCCCAGTGCGTCCAGGCGCTGTTGTGTCCATGCCAAATGGTCGGTCTCTTCGCGCGCCGCTGCCTGCAGGTGGTCCCGCAGGGCGGGGTCACGGGTGACGGCCGTCTGCGCACTGTAGAGTGCCTGAGCGCACACTTCCCCCACATGGTTCACGCGCATCAGGGCTCCCGCCAGCTTTTTCTGCGCAGGATCCAGCGACGCCTCGGGCACACCGTGTGCCGGTGTCTGTTCGGAAGCGCGGGGTTGGGCAAACAGTGTGCGCAGCGCGTTGTCTGCGGCAGTCAAAAAAGCGTCCATGGAAAGCTCTCGGATGGCAATGGCGTCGAAACACAAATTGCACTTGGATACAAAAAAGCCGCAGGGCAAGGCACAGGAGTTGCATGCAGCAATCGTGATTTTGCCCGTGCGCACTGAAATGTTGCAACACTGCAACGAATTTCCCCTTTCGGGGCGATTGTGGGTGAATTCCTTTGCGAAACCCGGCCGGGTCTGGTGCAATAAGAGCAACTTCCCCACCAGGAGGTTGGCCCGGGAAACCGGCGGGACTGTGCAGGTGCTTTCACCATAGACCCCCCGTACCGGAGCCCGATGTTTAACCTTGGAGTAACTCGCAATGAAAAAATCCCTGATTGCCCTGGCTGTGCTGGCTGCTTCCGGCGCTGCAATGGCTCAATCTTCCGTGACCCTGTTCGGCGTGGTTGACGCAACCTACGCTTACGGTTCCGGCAGCGTCTCTAACAAGTCGCAACTGACGAACTCCGGCTACAACAGCAGCCGTCTGGGTTTCCGCGGCGTTGAAGACCTGGGTGGCGGCATGTCCGCTTCGTTCTGGCTCGAAGCTGGTCTGAACAACGACAACGGCACCGGCGGCGTTACCAACACCAACAATCAAGCAGCTACCAGCACTGGCGGCGGCCTGGTGTTCAACCGTCGTTCGACGGTCAGCCTGAACGGCGGCTTCGGTGAAGTGCGTCTGGGCCGTGACTACACCCCCCAATTCTGGAACCTGACTGTGTTCGATCCGTTCGGCACGAACGGCGTGGGCACCACCCAAACCCTGAACTCCAGCCTGGGTGGCCCTACCACCATCCGCGCTTCGAACTCCATCGGCTACTTCCTGCCTGGCAACCTGGGCGGTTTCTACGGCCAAGCCCAGTACTACATGGGTGAGAACAACAGCAACGCTGCCAACAAGAAGGACGGCAACGGCCTGGCACTGCGCGCTGGTTACGCTAACGGCCCCATCAACGCCGCTATCGCTTTCTCCGAAACCAAGTTCCTGACGGGCAACATCAAGGCTGTGAACCTGGGCGGTCAATACGACCTGGGCGTGGCCAAGATCATGGCTCACTACAACCAAGACAAGATCAGCGGCGGCAACGACGGCAAGGGCTTCCTGATCGGTGGTCTGGTGCCCGTGGGCGCTGGCGAAGTTCGTCTGGCCTACTCCACCTACAAGATCGACACCGTTGGTGCTGATCCCCGTTCCAACAAGCTGGCTCTGGGCTACGTGCACAACCTGTCCAAGCGCACGGCTCTGTACGCAACGTACGCTCACCTGACCAACAAGAACGGCGCTGCACAAGCTCTGAACGGCGCTGTGACTGGTGTGAACAGCAACTCCAACGGTTACGACTTCGGTATCCGTCACAGCTTCTAATATCGTCAGCTGGCTTTGGCCAGTTGTTGATATACAAGCTCAAAAGCCGCCCTCGGGCGGCTTTTTTCATTTCTCGGGTTGTTTGCTTGTTTGTTTTGTCCCTGAGAGAGCCTTTGTCGGTGTGTCTGGGTTGATTCGAATTGACTCCCTGGTTGGTGTTTCCAAGGATGAACGCTCATGCGGAGCTTTGGCTGTGTTTTGCGGCCGGTTGCCTCCATGCGCCCGGTGTTCCCGTAGCGACTAGGGGCTTAAGACCCGCGGTTATGAGGCCCAACGTCGGTACATCTGCCCAAGGTTTATTGAAAAGGTGCCGAGGCGATATCGCCCTCGTGAGCAACCGCATGAGTGCCAATGGGTACTCGCGAAAGCAAAGTTTTAGCTGGCACCAACCTTGCATGACGAAAGCGTTGCCAGCGCAGTTATAGGCCCTTCATGGCATCGGGGATTCAGGGATTTCCCGTTGGCTATAGAGCAACCTTTACTGCATAGTAAAACTTTTAATGAAGAGGGTTCCATGAAACTCAACCACAGTCTTTTGTCGGTGGCTGCTGCCGCCGCGCTGCTGTTTGCGCCATCATTGCAGGCCAAGCCCTTCAAATGGGCCAGTCAGGGGGAAATCGCGACCTGGGACATTCACTCCCAAAATAATGCGCTGCAAAACGGCCTTCATGCCAACGTGTATGAAAGCCTGGTGTACTACAACAGCAAGACGTTCGATGTGGAGCCCGTGTTGGCAACCGCCTGGAAGGAGATCAGCCCCACGCAGGTGCGCTTCACGCTGCGTCAGGGCGTGAAGTTCCATGATGGTTCGCCGCTGACCACCGACGATGCGGTGTACTCCATCCAGCGGGCCATGGCCAAAACGTCCAACTTCACCCCATACGTACAGGGGATCAGCAAAGTGGTGAAGGTGGATGCGCAGAACTTTGACGTCATTCTGTCCTCGCCCAATCCGGTTCTGCTGCGTCAGATGACCGAGTTGCGCATCATGAGCAAGGCTTGGGCGGAAAAGAACAAGTCGGTAGAGCCCAAAGACATCAAGGGCACCGACGAAAACTTTGCCCACCGCAACGCCATGGGCACAGGCCCTTACACCCTGGAGTCGTGGCAGCCTGATGTGAAGATGGTGTTCAAGCGCAACCCCAACTGGTGGGGCAAGATGGACGGCAATGTGACCGAGATCGTCTACACACCCATCAAGTCTGCAGCCACACGCATTGCTGCGCTGCTGTCGGGTGAAGTGGATCTGGTGCTCGACCCGTCACCCCAGGATCTGGGTCGCTTGCGCGCCAGCCCTGACTTGAAGGTGATTGATGGTGTGGAGAACCGCACGATCTTCCTCGGCATGGACCAGTTCCGCGAAGAGCTGCCGGGCTCGAACATCAAGGGCAAGAACCCGCTCAAGGATGTGCGGGTGCGCAAGGCTCTCTATCAGGCGATTGATGCAGAAACCATCTCGCGCAACATCATGCGCGGTCTGGGCAAGCCCACGGGCACTATCGTTGCGCCGCAAGTGGCTGGCTACACCGAGGCTGTTGGCAAGCGTTTCCCATACAGCGTGGATGCATCCAAGAAGCTGCTGGCCGAGGCGGGTTACCCCGATGGCTTTGAAGTGGATTTCGCCTGCCCCAATAACCGCTACATCAACGACGAAGCCATCTGCCAGGCTGTGACGGCCATGTGGGCGCGCGTGGGGGTGAAGGCCAAGCTGCGCACGCTGCCGCTGGTCAACTACTTCCCGATGATCCAGCGCTATGAAGCCAGCATCTACATGCTGGGCTGGGGCGTGCCGACATTCGACGCGCTGTACAGCCTGCAATCGCTGGTGCGCACCGTGGGCCAAGGCGGTGACGGCAACTACAACGTGGGTCGCTACAGCAACCAGCGCATGGACTACTTGGTGGACCGCATCAAGGCCGAAACCGATGCACCGGTGCGCGCCCGCATGCTGACCGAGGCGCTGCAACTGTCCAACGACACCGTGTCCCACATTCCTCTGCATGACCAGGTGATCCCATGGGCCATGAAGAAGAACATCGAACTGGTGCACCGTGCCGATAACCGCGTGGACATGCGCACCGTCAAGGTGAACTGATTTATTCTTGACAGACTGAAAGCAAGGGCCGTGCGGCCCTTGCTTTCTTTGGTATATCTGACGATGTATTGACCCGCAGTGCCTCAGCCACCAAAAGTGACGGCGGCACTTCCATCGAACACTCACTCGACTCTCTGATGCTTGCCTTTATTTTGCGCCGCCTGATACAGGCTGTGATTGTCATGGTCACGGTGGCCTTCATCTCCTTCATGCTGTTCCAGTACGTGGGAGACCCCGTGGTGTTCCTGCTGGGCCAGGACGCTACCCCCGAGCAGATCCGCGAGTTGCGCAGCGCCCTCGGCTTGGACAAATCCTTCTTTGTGCAGTTCTGGCACTTTCTGGTGAATGCAGCGCAGGGTGAGTTTGGACTGAGCCTGCGCCAAGGTGCCAAGGTGTCGCGCCTGATTGCCGAGCGCTTCCCGGCCACTCTCGAGTTGGCGCTGGTAGCGGCCCTCCTCGCGCTGGTCATTGGTGTGCCGATGGGCGTGTATGCCGCCCTCAAGCGCGGCACCTTCACCAGCCAGCTGTTCATGACACTGTCCCTGCTGGGAGTGTCCCTGCCCACCTTCCTGATCGGCATCTTGTTGATTTTGGTGTTTGCCGTACACCTGGGCTGGTTCCCCAGCTTTGGTCGGGGTGAGGTCGTGCAGCTGGGCTGGTGGAGCACCGGCTTGCTCAAGGCCAAGGGCTGGCACCACATCACCCTGCCTGCGATCACGCTGGCCATCTTCCAGCTCACGCTGATCATGCGGCTGGTGCGGGCCGAAATGTTGGAGGTGCTGCGCACCGACTACATCAAGTTCGCCCGGGCTCGTGGCCTGTCCAATCGGGCCATCCATTTTGGCCACGCCCTCAAGAACACTCTCGTGCCCGTGCTGACCATCACAGGTCTGCAACTGGGTGGCCTGATCGCCTTTGCCATCATTACCGAGACGGTGTTCCAGTGGCCAGGCATGGGCCTGCTGTTCATCCAGGCTGTGACCTTCGCTGACATTCCGGTGATGGCCGCTTACCTGTGCCTGATTGCGTTGATCTTTGTGGTGATCAACCTGGTGGTGGACCTGCTGTACTTCGCGGTCGATCCTCGACTGCGCGTTGGCAAGGCAGGAGGCCATTGATGCAAGGCCCCCGTTTGAAAGCTGGTGGCCGCGCCTTCGCTCACATCGCGCAGTACCACCCTGAGTTGACGGCACTGCGGCGTGACCTGCATGCCCATCCGGAGCTGGGTTTCGAAGAGATCTACACCAGCAAACGCGTCAAGGAAGCGCTGAAGCTCTGCGGTGTGGATGAGATCCACGAAGGCATCGGGCGCACGGGTGTGGTGGGTGTTATTCGTGGGCGCAGCAGCGCCAGCGGTAGCATGGTGGGCCTGCGCGCCGACATGGATGCCCTGCCGCTGACCGAGCACAACGACTTCGCCTGGAAGTCCTGCAAGCAGGGCCTCATGCACGGCTGCGGCCATGACGGCCACACCGCCATGCTGATTGGCGCTGCGCGCTACCTGGCCGAAACCCGCAACTTCGATGGCACCGCCGTGCTGGTGTTCCAGCCGGGCGAAGAAGGCTTTGCCGGTGCCCGCGTGATGATGGAAGACGGGTTGTTTGACCGCTTCCCCGTGCAGTCCATCTTTGCCATGCACAACTGGCCCGCAATGAAGCCCGGCACCGTGGGGATCAATGCCGGTCCGATGATGGCAGCCGCCGACCGTTTCACGGTCGAGATCACTGGGCGTGGCGGCCACGGCGCGCACGCCTACCAGACGGTGGACGTTGTGCTGGTCGCGGCCCACATCATCACTGCTGCGCAGAGCATCGTTTCGCGCAATGTGCGGCCCATCGACAGTGCGGTGGTCAGCCTGTGCGCGATGCAGGCAGGCGACCTGGGTGCCTTCAGCGTGCTGCCCGGCACGGCCACGCTAGTGGGCACCGTGCGCACCTTCGACCCGCTGGTGCAGGAGATGGTGGAAAAGCGCCTCAAGGAGTTGTGCAGCGCCATTGCGCTCGGCTTCGGTGCCACGGCCACGGTGCACTACGAACGCATCTATCCCGCCACCATCAACAGCGAAAGCGAAGCAATCTTCGCGGGCGATGTGGCCGAGTCGCTGCTGGGTGCCGACCACGTGGTGCGCGACCTGGAGCCCAGCATGGGCGCAGAAGACTTCTCTTTCATGCTGCAGAACAAGCCGGGGGCCTACCTGCGCATTGGCCAGGGCACAGGATCGAGCGGCAGCGCCTTGCACAACAGTCGGTATGACTTTAACGATGACATCCTGCCGTTGGGCGCTGCGCTGCACGCCAGCCTGATCGAGCAGGCCATGCCGCTGCCCGCGCTCTGATCAGGCGCGGGCGTCTGACTTCTACACGCACACACCGCTCATCCACCGGAAGTCTTCGTACCCTTCCATCCCACCCTTTCACTACCAGGAGATTTCCATGAAATTCCAGAAAAAAGTCGCTGTGACCGCTCTCTTCGCTGCGCTGGCTGCGACGAGTTTGGTAGCTCAGGCACAGACCGTTCGCATCGCCAACCAGGGCGATGCCCTGTCGATGGACCCGCACTCACTCAACGAGTCGCTGCAGCTGAGCGTGACCAGCAACGTTTACGAACCGCTGGTGGGCCGCAACAAGGACCTGAGCCTTGCGCCCGCATTGGCTACCAGCTGGAAGCAGATTGCCCCCACCGTGTGGCGCTTCGAACTGCGCAAGGGTGTGCAATTCCACGACGGCACGCCGTTCACGGCCGACGATGTGGTGTTCAGCTTCGCCCGCATGAAGGGCGATGGCTCTGACATGAAGGCCACCAACAGCGACATCAAGCAGGTGCGCAAGATCGACGACCACACGGTCGAGATCGACACCATGGCTCCCCAGCCCATCCTCCCGGACGTGATCACCACGTCCTACATCATGAGCAAGAAGTGGTGCGAGACCAATCAGGCCACAACCCCGGTAGACCGCCGCAAGGGCATCGAGAACGCGGCGTCGTTCCGCGCCAATGGCACCGGCCCCTTCCGCCTGCGTGAGCGCCAGCCCAACGTGCGCACGGTGTTCGTGCGCAATGGCGCCTACTGGGACAAGATCGAAGGCAACGCCACCGAAGTTGTGTTCACGCCCATCGGCAACGATGCCACGCGCGTGGCGGCCCTGTTGTCGGGCGAAGTGGACGTGATGGAGCCTGTGCCCGTGCAGGACATCGAGCGTATCAACGGCAGCGCCAATGCCCGCGCCATCACTGGCCCTGAGCTGCGCACCATCTTCCTGGGCATGGACCAGAAACGCGACGAGCTGCTGTACTCCAACGTCAAGGGCAAGAACCCCTTCAAGGACAAGCGCGTGCGCCAGGCCTTCTACCAGGCCATCGACATCGAAGGCATCAAGAAGACCGTGATGCGCGGCGCCTCCAACCCCTCCGCGCTGATGGTGGGCCCCGGCATCAACGGCTTCCAGCCGGATGTCAAGCGCCTGCCCTATGACGTCGAAGCCGCCAAGAAGCTGATGGTCGAAGCCGGTTACCCCAACGGCTTTGAAGTCACCATGAACTGCCCCAACGACCGCTACGTGAATGACGGCCGCATCTGCCAGACCGTGGCCGCCAACCTGTCGCGCATCAACGTCAAGATCAACCTCGCGGCCGAGACCAAGGGCACGTACTTCCCCAAGGTGCTGCGCCGTGACACGAGCTTCTACATGCTGGGCTGGACCCCCACCACCTACGACTCGCACAACGCCCTGAATGCGCTGATGATCTGCCCCGACGACAAGACCGGAGCGGGCCAGTTCAACCTGGGTGCGTATTGCAACCCCAAGCTGGACGAACTGACCAAGAAGATCCTGGTCGAGACCGACAAGCCCAAGCGCGATGCCATGATCAAGGAAGCCTTCGATGTGCACACCGCCGACGTGGGTCACCTGCCGCTGCACCAGCAGGCGCTGGCCTGGGGTGTGAGCAAGAAGGTCAAGCTGGTGCAGATGGCCGACAACTACATGCCTTTCAAGTGGATCACCGTGAGCAAGTAATCCTGCTTGTTCCCGCCTGATCGATACGACGACTACAACAACGACAACGCCATCGGCTGATTCAAGCCCGCAACAACACCCGCAGCTACCCGTTGCGCGTGTTGTTGCCTGTTGATTGGTTTCCCACAATGAAAACTACCCTTGCCCGCTGGTTCGACAGCGACGTTGGCTACAGCTTCCGCACATCGCCGGTCGCCATGCTGGCCGCCGCCATTGCGCTGATTTGCCTGTTCTGTTCGGTGTTCGCCGGATGGGTGGCGCCCCACAACCCGTTCGACCTCACCACGTTGGAGCTGAGCGACGCGCGGCTGCCCCCGGCGTGGAGCGAAATGGGCTCCATGAAATACCCCCTGGGCACCGATGACCAGGGCCGTGACATCCTGTCCGCGCTGATCTACGGTGCGCGCATCTCCCTCGTGGTCGGCATTGCCTCGGTGCTGCTCTCCGTGGTGGTGGGTGTGGCCTTCGGTCTGCTGGCCGGTTTCCGGGGCGGCTGGGTGGATGCTGTGCTCATGCGCCTGTGCGATGTGATGCTCTCCTTTCCTGCCATCCTGGTCGCGCTGCTGATTGCCGGCGTGGGTCGTGCGCTGTTTCCCAATGCGCACGAGTCGCTGGCGTTCGGGGTGCTGATCCTCTCCATCTCCCTCACCGGCTGGGTGCAATATGCCCGCACGGTGCGCGGCTCCACGCTGGTGGAGCGCAACAAGGAATACGTGCAGGCGGCCCGTGTGACGGGGGTCCCGCCGCTGCGCATCATGCGCAAGCATGTGCTGCCCAACGTGATGGGGCCCGTGCTGGTGCTGGCCACCATCCAGGTGGCCACGGCCATCATCACCGAAGCCACGCTGTCCTTCCTGGGTGTGGGCGCTCCGCCCACTTCGCCCTCGCTGGGCACGCTGATCCGCATCGGCAACGACTACCTGTTCTCGGGCGAATGGTGGATCACCGTGTTTCCTGGCGCCATGCTGGTGCTGATTGCGCTGTCGGTCAACCTGCTGGGTGACTGGCTGCGCGATGCCCTGAACCCGCGCCTGCGTTGAGCCACAACAAGAACAAGAAAAGCGATATCTCCATGAGCCTTCTCGAAGTCAAAAACCTCGTTGTCGAATTCCCAGGCCGCCGCGGTACCCTGCGCGCCCTGGACGACATTTCCTTCTCCATTGCGCCCGGCGAGATCCTGGGCGTGGTGGGGGAGTCCGGCGCCGGCAAGTCACTCACCGGCGCGGCCATCATCGGCCTGCTGGAGCCGCCGGGCCGTGTGGCCTCGGGCCAGATCCTGCTGGAGGGCCAGCGCATCGACAACCTCAGCAATGAGGAAATGCGCCACATCCGTGGTCGCCGCATTGGCGCCATCTTTCAGGACCCGCTGACCTCGCTGAACCCGCTGTACACGGTGGGCCGACAGCTCACCGAAACCATCCTGGCGCACCTGCCGGTCAACGCCGCTGAAGCGCGCCAGCGTGCCATCCAGTTGCTCAAGGACACCGGCATTCCGGCGGCTGAAGAGCGCATTGACCACTATCCGCACCAGTTTTCCGGCGGGATGCGCCAGCGTGTGGTGATCGCCCTGGCCTTGGCGGCCGAGCCCAAACTCATCGTGGCCGACGAGCCGACAACGGCGCTGGATGTGTCCATCCAGGCGCAGATCATCACGCTGCTCAAGAACATCTGCAAATCGCGCGGTGCAGCCGTGATGCTGATCACCCACGACATGGGCGTGATTGCCGAAACCTGTGATCGCGTGGCTGTGCTGTACGCCGGTCGCGTGGCCGAGATCGGCCCGGTGCACGATGTGATCAACAAGCCGTCGCACCCCTACACGAGCGGGTTGATGGCCTCCATCCCCGACATGACGATGGACCGTGAACGTTTGAACCAGATCGATGGCGCCATGCCGCGCCTGAACGCCATTCCCCGTGGCTGCGCCTACAACCCCCGCTGCCCCAAGACCTTTGACCGCTGCATGACCGACCGCCCCGACCTGATGGATGCAGGCGCTACACGCGCTGCTTGCTGGCTGCACGCTGGTGCCGCGACCCAAGCCGAGGTGACCGCATGAGTGCCACCGCAACGAAAAGCAAGGCCCTGGTCCAGGCGCATGACCTGGCCAAGACCTTTGACGTCTCCGCTCCCTGGCTCAACCGTGTGATCGAGCGCAAGCCCCGCACCCTGTTGCATGCGGTGGATGGCGTGAGCTTCGAGATCGAGAAGGGCAAGACGCTGGCCCTGGTGGGCGAGTCCGGCTGCGGCAAGAGCACCGTGGCCCGCCTGCTGGTGGGGTTGTACGAGCCCACTCGCGGCGGCCTCACCTTCGACAACCAGGACGCGCACGCCGCCTTCAAGGGCAACGATGCCAAGGCCATGCGCCGCCGCATCCAGATGATCTTCCAGGACCCGTACGCCAGCCTGAATCCGCGCTGGCTGGTGGAGGACATCATCGGAGAGCCGCTGAAAGAACACGGCCTCATCACCGACAAGGAACAGCTCAAAACCCGCGTGGGAGAGTTGCTCAAGTCCGTGGGGCTGTCGCCGCTGGACATGGTCAAGTACCCGCACCAGTTCTCGGGCGGGCAGCGCCAGCGCATCTCGATTGCACGCGCCCTGGCCACCGAACCCGAGTTCCTGGTGTGCGACGAGCCCACCAGCGCGCTCGATGTGTCGGTGCAGGCCCAGGTCCTCAACATCATGAAGGACCTGCAGCGCGAACGGCAGCTCACCTACCTGTTCATCAGCCACAACCTGGCCGTTGTGCGCCACGTGAGCGATCAGGTCGGCGTGATGTACCTGGGCCGGCTGGTCGAGCTGGCCGACAAGCACACGCTGTTTGATACGCCGCGTCACCCCTACACGCGCATGCTGCTCGATGCCATCCCCAAGATGCACGACACCGGCAAGGCCCGCACCCCCGTGCAGGGCGAGGTGCCCAACCCGCTGAACCCGCCGCCCGGCTGTGCGTTCAACCCGCGCTGCCCCCATGTGAATGACCGCTGCCGCACCGAGCGCCCCCAGCTCCTGAGCATTGGCGGCATTCGCATTGCGTGCCATGCGGTGGAGGAAGGGCGCATCTGATGCCAGCCGCCACGCGGGTGTGCTGACGCGCGGCGGAGGGACTCATCCGGCATTGCTACTGTCGCAGCAGCGATTGCTATCAATAATATAGCTGCTAGTGCAATGAATACTTGCGCTTGCGGCTATTTTTGCTTTTAAACGCGCAGAAGATGCTCATCCTGGCTCCGCAGTCACTCCTTGGCCGGCTGCTGGCAGGGCACGCCCCAGCAGGTAGTCAATGCAGGTGCGCACCGCTCGGGTCTGGTGGCGGTTGGGCATGTAGAGCATGAACATCTGGGTGCCAAAAATGCTCAGTCGCCAGTCGTCGAGTGTGGTCAGCACTTCGCCGCTGCTCACGGCGTCCTGCACCACGTAATCCGGTACCAGCCCTACGCCCAGCCCTGCCAGGATGCCCTGGCGCAGAAACGGAAAGTGCTCCGAAATGAGGGTGGGCTCCAGCATGGCCTCCTGGCGCTGGTCACCCCGGTATCCGCGCAGGCGCAGCTGCTTGCCTACCACCCCTGCGGTGATCACCGGCGCGGCCTGCAGAGCTTCGAAGTCCTGGGGCAGCCCATGCGTCTCGGCGTACTCCCGCGATGCGCAGGCGATGTAGCGCACGCTGCCCAGGTCGCGCGCCACCAGCGTGGGCGGGGGCTCGGGCATCACGCGGATGGCGATGTCCACCTCATCGCGGATGAGGTCGTCCACCCGGTTTTCGAAGCGCACATCCAGCACGATGCCGGGGTACAGCCGCTTGAAGTCGATCAGCCAGTCCGACATCACCATCTGCCCATAGCCACTGGGTACGCTCAGGCCCACGCGGCCCTGCAGGCCTTGGCCCAGCGTGGCGATCGTCTCGCGCGCGGCCAGCATTTCGTTCTGAATGGCGCGGCCATGGGCGTACAGGCGCAGGCCCACCTCAGTGGGCTCCACCCGGCGCGTGGTACGGCGCACCAGCTGCACACCCACCGATTTTTCCAACTGGTGCAGGTGGTAGCTCACATTCGCACGCGTCATCTTCAGGTTGCGCGCGGCCTGGCTCAGGTTGCCAGCATCAAGGATGTCGACCAGCACGGTGAGGGAGGTCAGTTCCATAGGCGGGATGGGTGGGGCGGCGCCTGAACACTAGCTTGCCGCAGTTTGTCAAAAGAAGTTTGACAGTCTGTCAATGGGCTATGTAATTGTCAAGATTACTTCGCGCATCAACAATCCCCCGGTCATCAACAGGCACAGCCATTGACCAGGAGACTTCCCCGTATGCATGCCGCCGCTGCCGCATCTTCCGTTGTAACTACCGCGCTGCATGGCGATGTTCTGGTCGTCACCATCGACAACCCGCCCGTCAACGCCCTGGGCGCCGCCGTGCGCCAGGGCCTGTTGGCGGCCATGCAGCAGGCGCAGGCCGATGCCGCCGTGGTCGCCGTGTTGCTGGTGGGCGCGGGCAAGGCCTTCATTGCCGGGGCGGATATTCGTGAATTCGGCAAGCCACCGGTAGCACCCATCCTGCCCGAGGTCTGCCGCGCCATCGAAAACCTGAACAAGCCCGTAGTGGCCGTGCTGCACGGCGCAGCCCTGGGGGGCGGGCTGGAGGTGGCGCTGTCGGCCCACTACCGGCTGGCCTTGCCTGCCGCCACGCTGGGCCTGCCCGAGGTGAACCTGGGCCTGTTGCCCGGCTCGGGCGGCACCCAGCGCGCCCCGCGCCTCATGGGCGTGCAGGCGGCCACCACTCTCATGCTCAGTGGCCAGCCCCTCAAGGCGCAGGCCGCGCTGCAGGCAGGTCTGGTAGACAAACTGCTGGAAGGCACCGACCCGCTGGCCGCAGGCCTGGCCTATGTGCGCGAACTGCTGGCGGCCAATGCGCCCGTGCGCCGCACTCGTGACCTGGCCATTGCCCAGCCGCAAGCTGCACTGGCCTGGCTCGAAGAGCAAAAGACCGAGACGGCCAAGAAGTCGCGCGGCCTGTTCTCGCCCCTCAAGATCATCGAATGCGTGCAGGCCGCGCTGCAGTTGCCTTTTGACGAAGGCATGGCCCGCGAGCGTGCGCTGTTCATGGAATGCATCGACAGCCCGCAACGCGCCGGGCTCATCCACGCCTTTTTTGCCGAGCGTGAAGTGGTCAAGGTGCCCGAAGCCCAGGCCGCGCAGCCACGCCCTGTCGCCAGCATTGCCGTCATCGGCGGCGGCACCATGGGCGCAGGCATTGCCGTGGCGGCACTGGATGCAGGCCTGCCCGTGACCATGATCGAGCGCGATGCCGAGTCCATCGCCCGCGGCCGCGCCAATGTCGAGAAGGTCTACAACGCTCTGGTCGCCAAGGGCCGTATGACGGAAGCCGCCCAGGCCGCCGTGATGGCACGCTACACCGGCAGCACCAGCTACGCCGACATTGCCAAGGTGGACCTGGTGATCGAAGCCGTGTTTGAAGACATCGAGGTCAAGAAGGCCGTGTTCCGCGAGCTGGACCGCGTGTGCAAGCCCGGTGCCGTGCTGGCCACCAACACGTCCTACCTCGACATCGACGCTATTGCCGCTGCCACTGGCCGCCCGCAGGACGTGATCGGCCTGCACTTCTTCAGCCCCGCCAACATCATGAAGCTGCTGGAGATTGTGGTGCCTTCCAAAGTGGCGACCGATGTGGTGGCCACGGCGTTTGAACTGGCCAAAAAACTCAAAAAGGTGCCTGTGCGCGCCGGTGTGTGCGACGGCTTTATCGGCAACCGCATCCTGGCCGTGTACAAGCAAGCGGCCGACTACCTGCTGGAAGACGGTGCCAGCCCTTACGAGATCGATGCCGCCGTGCGCGGCTTCGGTTTTGCCATGGGTCCCTTCCAGGTGACCGACCTGGCCGGTGGCGATATTGGCTGGGCCACGCGCAAGCGCCGTGCTGCGACGCGTGACCCCCAGGCCCGCTACGTGGAAATTGCCGACCGCATCTGCGAGCGTGGCTGGTTTGGCCAGAAGACCGGGCGCGGTTTTTACCTCTACCCCGAAGGCTCCCGCACGGGCCAGCCTGACCCTGAAGTGCTTGCCATTGTGGATGCCGAGCGCGCCAAGAAGGGCGTCACCCCCCGCAGCTTTACCGCCGACGAGATCATGCGCCGCTACATGGCCGCCATGGTCAACGAGGGGGCCAACGTAGTGCATGAAGGCATTGCCCTGCGCCCGCTGGATGTGGACGTGACCTTTGTGGCGGGCTACGGCTTTCCGCGCCATCGGGGCGGCCCGATGAAGTGGGCCGACATGACGGGGCTGGACAAACTGCTGGCCGACATCGAGGCCTTTGCCAAGGAAGACCCGCTGTTCTGGAGGCCCTCGCCCTTGCTGAAAAAGCTGGTGGCCGAGGGGCGTGATTTCGACAGCCTGAACAAGGGTGAATAACCACCACCCGTTCACGCTGAGCCTGTCGAAGCGCGGCGCAAGGCTTCGACAGGCTCAGCCCGAACGGCTGGTGGGTGGTGGCCTCGGTGGTCCAACGCCAAGTCCTTTCTCACTGTTGGGCTGTGTTTCAACACTCATTTTTAAGTCATTTTGGCCTCTAGCGCCCTATCAGTAAGTGCTAGCAGCTATCAAATCAGGAGCAAATCATGCGTGAAGCCGTCATCGTTTCCACCGCCCGCACCCCGCTGACCAAGTCGCACCGGGGCGAGTTCAACGCCACACCCGGCCCGCAGCTGGCGGCGTATTCCGTCAAGGCGGCCGTGGAGCGCTCGGGTATCGAGCCCGAGTTGATCGAAGACCTGGTGATGGGCTGCGGCTACCCCGAAGGCATCACCGGCAAGAACATTGGCCGCCAGACCGCGCTGCGTGCGGGCCTGCCGCTGTCGGTGGCGGGCATGGTGGCCAGCCGCTTTTGCGCGTCGGGCCTGCAGTCGGTGGCGATTGCCGCAGGCCGCATCGTGGCCGAAGGCGTGCCCGCCATGGTGGCGGGCGGGGTGGAGAGCATCTCTGCCATCCGCGCAGGCAACCCGGCAGACATCGATCCCTGGCTGCAAGAGCACAAGCCCGACCTCTACATGGCCATGATCGACACCGCCGACATCGTGGCCCACCGCTACGGCATCAGCCGTGAAGACCAGGACCTGTTCTCGCTGCAAAGCCAGCAACGCACCGCCGCCGCACAGCAGGCGGGCGTGTTTGCTGACGAGATCGTGCCCTGCACCACGCGCATGATGGAAAAGAACAAGGAGACCGGCGAGGTCACCTACCGCGAAGTGACGGCCACGCACGACAACTGCAACCGCGCCAATACCACGCTCGAAGGCCTGGCCAAGCTGGAGCCGGTGAAGGGCCCAGGCCAGTTCATCACGGCGGGCAATGCCTCGCAACTGTCCGATGGCTCCAGCGCCTGCGTGCTCATGGAAGCGAAAGAAGCCGAGCGCCGTGGCTTGCAGCCGCTGGGCGCCTTCCGTGGCTTTGCGGTGGCCGGGTGCGAGCCCGACGAAATGGGCATTGGCCCCGTGTTTGCCGTGCCCAAGCTGCTGGCACGCCACGGTCTCACGGTGCAGGACATTGACCTGTGGGAGATGAACGAGGCCTTTGCTTCGCAGGCCCTGTACTGCCAGCGCCGCCTGGGCATTCCGTCTGAGCGGCTGAACGTGAACGGCGGGGCCATTGCCATTGGCCACCCGTTTGGCATGACCGGCGCACGCCTGGTGGGTCACCTGCTGCTCGAAGGCCGCCGCCGCAAGGCCAAGTACGGCGTGGTGACGATGTGCATTGCAGGCGGCATGGGCGCTGCAGGCCTCTTCGAAATTTATTGAAACACCCCCTGAGCGGCTGGCGCCGCTTCCCCCTCTCCTGCGGGAGGGGGACGACGCCCTCGCTGCGGGGCGGCCCTTGCTCGGCGTCCCCCGCGTGGGGCGCGCCGGTGCGAAGGCCGTAGACAGGCGCACAGCGCCATGGATGACTGAGGAAAACCGTCAATGGACCTGAATTTCACCCCCGAAGAAGAAGCCTTCCGCGCCGAGGTGCAGGCTTTCTTGAAAGCCAAGCTGCCCGAACGCATCGCCACCAAGGTCAAGGCCGGGCAGCGCCTGTCCAAGGCTGACCAGGACGAGTGGCACGCCATCCTGAACGAGCGCGGCTGGCTGGCCAACCACTGGCCCAAGGAATACGGCGGCCCCGGCTGGGGTGCGGTCGAGAAGTTCATTTTCGACACCGAATGCGCCCTGGCCGGTGGCCCGCGCATCGTGCCCTTTGGCGTGAACATGCTGGGCCCGGTGCTCATCAAGTTTGGCAACGAGGCGCAGAAAAAATACTGGCTGCCGCGCATCCTGAGCGGCGAGGACTGGTGGTGCCAGGGCTACTCCGAACCCGGCGCGGGCTCGGACCTGGCTTCGGTCAAGACTACGGCTGTGCGAGTCACGGACGAAACAGGCGACCACTACATCGTCAACGGCCAGAAGACCTGGACCACCCAGGGCCAGCACGCCAACATGATCTTCTGCCTGGTGCGCACCGACCGCGAAGCCAAGGCCCAGTCGGGCATCAGCTTTTTGCTGGTGGACATGAAATCGCCCGGCGTGGAGCTGCGCCCCATCCGCACGCTCGATGGCGACAAGGAAGTCAACGAGGTGTTCTTCACCGATGTGAAGGTGCCCGTGGAAAACCTGGTGGGCGAGGAAAACAAGGGCTGGACCTACGCCAAGTACCTGCTGACCTACGAGCGCACCGGCATCGCAGGCGTGGGCTTTTGCATTGCCGCGCTGGCCAAGCTCAAGGTGGTGGCTGCCAAGGTGATGAAGAACGGCCAGCCGCTGGACCAGGACCCGCTGTTTGCTGCCCGCATGGCCCAGGTGGAGATTGACCTGGAGAACATGAAGACCACCAACCTGCGCGTGATTGCTGCCGTAGCCGGTGGCGGCGTGCCGGGGGCGGAAAGCTCCATGCTCAAAATTCGCGGCACCGAGATCCGCCAGGAAATCCTGTCGCTCATCCGCCGCGCTGTGGGACCGTACGCGCTGCCCTTCATCGAAGAAGCGCAGTACGAAGGCTATGCCGAAGAACCCGTGGGCCCGAAAGAGGCAGCGACGGCTGCAGCCAATTACTTCAACTACCGCAAGCTGTCGATATTTGGCGGCTCCAATGAAATCCAGAAGAACATCATCTCCAAGATGATCCTCGGCCTGTGAGGTTGCCGCGATGAACTTTGAACATACCGAAGACCGCCGCATGCTGGCGGACACCCTGAATCGTTTTGTGGCCGAGCAGTACGGCATTGAAACGCGCAACCACATTGCCTATGGCGACACCGGCACGGACCCGGCGCTGTGGGCCCGCTTTGCCGAGCTGGGTGCGATTGGCGCGCTCTTCCCCGAAGCCGATGCCGGGTTTGGCGGCGCGGGCTTTGACGTGGCCGTGGTGTTTGAAGCCCTGGGCGGTGGCCTGGTGGTGGAGCCGTTTGTGGCCGCTCTGGTGGTGGGCCGTGCGCTGGGCCTGGCGGGCAGTGCGGCGCAAAAGGAACACCTCGCCAGCATCATCGACGGCAGCACTGTGGCTGCGCTGGCGCATGAAGAGCCCGGCGCGCACTATGCGCTCAACCGCGTCACCACCCGCGCAGTGCGCAGTGGCGACGGCTGGTTGCTCACCGGCCACAAGGCCGTGGTGCTGCATGGCGACCAGGCGCAGCTGCTGCTGGTCAGTGCCCGCACCTCGGGCGCTGTGGACGATGAAAACGGCATCTCGCTGTTCCTGGTGCACGCTGATGCGGCAGGCTTGAGCCGCCGTGGTATGGGCCGCATAGACGGTGGCCGCGTGGCCGAAGTCACGTTGCAAAACGTGCAAGTCGGCGCCGGCGCGCTGGTGGGCTCGGAAGGCCAAGGTTTTGCCACACTGGAACATGCCGTGGGCTGGGGCATTCTGGCCGTGTGCGCCGAGGCGCTGGGCGCCATGGACGTGGCTAAGAAGCACACGCTGGAATACCTGCAGACCCGCAAGCAGTTTGGCGTGCCCATTGGCAGCTTCCAGGCCCTGCAGCACCGCATGGCCGACCTGCTGCTGGAAGTGGAGCAGGCACGCTCTGCCGTCATCAATGCGGCGGCAGCCATGGACAGCACCGACCGCGCCGAGCGCGAGCGTGCGCTGTCCGCCGCCAAGGTCACGATGGGCCGCATCGGAGCGCTGGTGGCTGAGGAAAGCATCCAGCTGCACGGAGGCATTGGCATGACGTGGGAGCTGCCCCTGTCGCACTATGCCAAGCGCCTGGTCATGGTGGATCACCAGTTTGGCGATGAAGACCACCACCTGGTGCGCTTCATTGCGCTAGGCCGGAGCTGAAGCCATGGAGCAGCCACAGCCTCTGCTGCAACGCCGCGAGGGCGCGGTGCTCGTGCTCTCCAACAACAACCCCGCTGCGCGCAATGCGCTGTCGCCCGCGTTTTACGCGGCGCTGACCGAGGCCTTGGCGCAGGCCGAGTCCGACCCTACCGTCGGTGCCATCGTGCTCACAGGCGAAGGCGGGCACTTCTGCGCGGGCGGTGACCTGCGCCAGCTGGCCAAGCGCCGTGAGCTGCCCATCGAAGAGCGCCGCGCCAAGCTCGAAGGCCTGCACGACCTGATCCGCACCGTGCGCGATTGCCGCAAGCCGGTGATTGCAGCGGTGGAGGGCGCTGCCGCTGGTGCGGGCCTGTCGTTGGCGCTGGCCTGCGACATGCTGGTGGCTGCGCGCAATGCCGTGTTCTCGGTGGCTTACGTGAAGGTGGGCCTCACGCCCGATGGCGGCGCCACGGCCTTCCTGGCCGAGTTCGTGTCACGCCAGGTGCTGACCGAGCTGTGCCTCACCGGCGAACGCATCTCGGGCGAGCGGCTGAACGCACTCGGCCCGGTCAATCGGCTGGCCGAACCCGGTGAGGCGCTGACGCAGGCATTGGCATTGGCCGCGCAGGTGGCCACCGGGCCGGACCTGGTCATGGGCCGCATCAAGGCGCTGTGCCGCAGTGCCTACGTCCAGCCGCTGGATGACCAGCTGGAGCTGGAAGCTCAGCTCATGGTGCAGTCGCAAGCCACCGAAGAATCCCGCGAAGGCATTGGTGCGTTTCTGGAAAAACGCCCGGCCGATTTCGCCCGCCTGCGCCAGGTCAATACCGCCGGCGCGGGTACACAAGACACTACGCAATGACCTCCACCACCCCCACACCCCCATTGCCCGAGGGCATGGACTTCCCGCTCGAAGGCGTGCGCGTGCTCGACCTCTCGCGTGTGTTTGCGGGCCCGCTGTGCGGCCAGGTACTGGCCGATTTTGGTGCCGACGTCATCAAGGTGGAACACCCCGGCCGGGGTGACGACACCCGCGACTGGGGCATGCGCATCGGCAAGACCGAGACCACCTACTACAACAGCATGAACCGCAACAAGCGGTCCATCACGGTGGACTTGCAGACGCCCGAAGGCGTGAGGATCATCCGCGACCTGCTGCCGCAGTGCGACGTGGTAGTCCAGAACTTCAAGACCGGCGGCGCCGAGAAGCTGGGCCTGGGCTACGAGCAGCTCAAGGCCATCAAGCCGGACCTCATCTACTGCTCGGTGGCGGGCTACGACAGCTCCGGCCCCGAGGCCAAGCGCCCCGGTTATGACCTGGTGATCCAGGGCGAGGCGGGTCTGATGGCCATCAACGGTGAGGCCAACCAGCCCCCGCTGAAGTTCGGCGTGGCCGCGGTGGACATGATGACCGGCATGTATGCGGCACAGGCCGTGCTGGCCGCGCTGTTCCGGCGGGAGCGCACGGGCAAGGGCCGCCACATCGAGATGGCGCTGTACGACTGCGGTCTGATGATCACCGGCTACTACGGCCTGGACGCCATGCTGCTGGGCCATGACCCGCAGCGCTACGGCAACGCCCACCCGTCCATCGTGCCCTATGGCATGTTCGAGGCACAGGATGGTCCGCTCATCATCGCCGTGGGCAACAACAGCCAGTTCGACAAATTCTGCCGTCAGGTGGTGATGCGCCCGGATATCGTGGAAGACCCCCGTTTTGCCACCAATGTCGAGCGTGCCCGCAATCGACTGACCTTGCTGCCCGAGATGAAGGCGTTGATTGCCAGCTTCCCGCGTGATGTGCTGCTCGAACGCCTGACCGCTGCAGGCATCCCTTGCGGCCGCGTGGCCGGCCTGCATGAGGCGCTGACTAGCGAGCGTACGCGGCGTGGCGGCCTGCTGCAGGAAATGCCCCACCCCGTGGCGGGCACCACGCATGTGTTCGCGCCGCCTTATCGGCTGGACGGCCAGCGCCTGCCCATCCGCAACGCACCGCCCACCCTGGGCGACGCCACGCGCGATGTGCTGCAGCAGCTGCTGCAACTGCCCGAGGCCGAGCTTCAGGCCCTGCGCGACAAGGGTGTGCTCACACTTCCCCCGCTTTAATAGCTATAAAAACGATAGCGAAATGCGCTTGCAGAACAAGCGCTATCGACCTTTTCCTATTGCCATCCGGAGACAAACATGAACTTCTTCCGTATTCCCCGCCGCAGGGTCCTGCAGGGCCTGGCCGCCCTCATCAGCACCGGCCTGCTGGGCTCGGCCCTGGCCCAGGCGGGCAAGGAAGCCTGGCCTGCCAAGCCTATCAAGCTGATCGTGCCGTACCCGGCCGGTGGCGCCACCGACATCACCGCCCGCGCGCTGGGCGAGAAGCTCTCGGCCCGTCTGGGCCAGCCTGTGCTGGTGGACAACCGCGGCGGAGCCGGCGGGGTGACCGGCACCGACCAGGCGCTCAAGTCGCCAGCCGACGGCTACACCCTGCTGGTGTCCCTGGGCACCACCATGCTCATCAACCAGTTCCTGTACGACCGCCTGCCGTACCAGCCGCAAAAGGACCAGGCCCTCATCACGCAGATCGCGCTGGCGCCGGTGGTGCTGCTGGTCAACCCGCAGCTGCCGGTCAACAACGCAGCGGAGCTGATGGCCTACATCGACCGTAACAAGGGCAAGATCGCCTATGGCTCGTGGGGCATGGGTTCGTACTCCCATCTGGCTGGTGCATGGCTGTCCGACAAGCACAAGGCCGACATGAACCATGTGGCCTACAAGGGCGAGGCCCCTATGCTGCAGGATCTCGTGGGCGGGCAGTTCCAGATGGCGTTTGCCAGCCTGCAGTCGGCCCGGCCCTACATCGAATCGGGCCGCCTCAAGCCACTGGCCGTGACCGGCGCGCAGCGCATGGACGCGTTGCCCAAAGTGGCCACGATGGCTGAGCAGGGTATCAAGGACGAGGTCTTCCAGGTGACGGGCTGGGTGGGCATGAGCGCACCCGCCAAGACGCCACCCGAAGTCGTAGCCCGGCTTGGCGTTGAGCTGCAGGCCGTGATCGCGATGCCCGAAGTGCGCGACCGCATCCAGCAGATGGGTTTCATCCCCGTGGGCAGCAGTCCCGAGCAGTTCAGCGCCCAGTTCAAGAAGGACGCACCTGTGTGGGAGCGCGTGGTGAAGGTGTCTGGCGCAAAGCTTGATTGAGGCGACGTTGAATAAGTCCTCGCGATGCGGCGGGCCCTGGATCGGGATGGGCTGCAAGGCGCAAAACGCAGCCATAGCCATCGCTATGGCGAGTATTTGCAACGCCGCAGACCGTCTTGAGCCAGGGATGCGCCGCGCGGGAGGACTTGTTCAGCGTTGCCTTAACCCCCTGAGCCGCTGCGCGGCATCCCCCCGCTCTCTCGCATGGCTGCGCCATGCGGGCAGGGGGACGCAGCCAGCGCGGCGGGGCGGCCCTTGCGCGGCTGCCCGCGCCTGGGCCGCGCCGGTTACGTCGGGCGTGGGTCAGCACAAAAGCTGAAAGTAAAAACGGATCTCTGATGACGAAACAATCTCTTTTCCCCGCCGCCTTTTCGCGTCGCGCGGTGCTGTCCGCAGCTGCCGCTGTGTCGGCTATCGGCCTGCTGGGCACGGCCCCGGCACACGCCCAGGTCTGGCCCAGCAAGATGATCAAGCTCGTGGTGCCCTTCCCGGCTGGTGGGCCCACCGATACGGCCTCGCGCATCGTCGGCCAGAAGCTGGCCGAGCGGCTGAAGCAGCCCGTGGTGGTGGAGAACCGCGCTGGCGCTTCGGGCTCGATTGCCGCGCAGCAGATCGCCAAGACCCCTGGCGACGGCTACACGCTCATGATGCTGGCCACGCCCACGCTGTTGGCTCCGCACCTGTACAAAAAGGCGGGCTACGACACCACCAAGGATTTCGTGTCCGTGGCTACCGTGTACGACCTGCCCATCGTGGTGGTGGTCAACCCGGCGCAGATGCCCACCGTGACCGATCTGCAAAAGCTCATCACCCACGCCAAGGCGCGGCCAGGTCAGCTCAACTACACCTCCTCGGGCGTGGGCAGCTTTGGCCACCTGAGCATGGAGCTGCTCAAGCAGCTGGGTCAATTCGAGATGGAGCATGTGCCCTACAAGGGCGGTGTGCCCGCCATCACCGACACGCTGGGCGGCCAGGTGCCCATGATGTATGCCGACCTCGTGGCAGCGCTGCCCCATATTCAGACGGGCAAGCTGCGCGCCATTGCCGTGGGCTCGCCGCAGCGCGTGGGCGTAATCCCCAACGTGCCCACCATTGCCGAGCAGGGCTTCAAGGGCTTTGATGCCGTGTCGTGGGGCGGCCTGATGGCCCCGCTCGGTACGCCCAAGGATGTGGTCGAGCGCATCAGCACCGAAGTCAAAGCCATCCTGGCCGACAAGGAAGTGCAGGACAAGCTGCTCAGCGCCGGCGCCATCGCCAACTACCAGGGCCCGGACCAGATGGCCAAGCGCGTGAGTGGCGATTACGCCAAGTGGGGCCAGGTGATCCGCGACAAGGGCATCATCTTCGAGTAAGTTGGGCCATGACCAACGCAACTGCCTCTGCCCCTTTGCCCCCATTCCGCCGGGTCTCCGATCTGCTGCGTGACAACGCGCAGCAGCGCCCGCAGGCCAGTGCCTTGGCCGATGACGACTCCGCGCTGGATTGGGCTGCACTCGATGCCCTGGTAGACCGCGTGGCCGCATCGTTGCAGCAGGCGGGCCTGCGGTCGGGCGACGTGGTGGCCGTGTGCGCCGCGTCGTCGGTGCGTTATGCCGCTGTGTACCTGGGCGCCCTGCGTGCGGGTGTGGTGGTGGCACCGCTGGCGCCATCCGTCACGCCCGATGCGATGGCATCGATGCTGGGCGACGCCCAGGCGCGCCTGCTGTTTGCCGATGCGCAGGGTAGGGCGGCGGTGCCGCCTGCAGTGATGAAAGGCGCCGGTGTGCTGCCCCTGGTGGCGCTGGACGATACCGGCGCAGGCACGCCGTGGGTCGAGTGGCTTGCCCCTGAAGGCTCCGCACCGCAGCCGGTGGAGGTGGGGCCCGAGCACCCGTTCAACATCATTTATTCCTCCGGCACCACCGGCAACCCCAAGGGCATCGTGCAATCGCACGGCATGCGCTGGGCGCATCTGGTGCGCGGCCTGGCGCAGGGCTACGGCCCGGACAGTGTCACGCTGCTGGCAACGCCGCTGTATTCCAACACCACGCTGGTGTCGTTCTTCCCCGGCCTGTGCTGGGGCGGCAGCGTGCGGCTGATGCCAAAATTCGATGCGTTGCGCTACTTACAGACCGCGCAGCAGATCCGCGCCACGCATTCCATGCTGGTGCCGGTGCAATACCAGCGCATCCTGGCGCTGCCGCAGTTTGGCGAATTCGACTTGTCGTGCTTTCGCGCCAAGTTCTGCACCAGCGCGCCGTTCCGTGCCGAGCTCAAGGCCGACATCCTGGCGCGCTGGCCGGGCGCGCTGTACGAGTTCTACGGCATGACCGAAGGCGGTGGCACCTGCATCCTGGCGGCGCACGAGCACCCGGACAAGCTGCACACCGTGGGCCAGCCCGCATCTACCAGCGACATCCGCCTGATCGACGAAGAGGGCCATGAGCTGCCGCCCGGTGCCACCGGCGAGGTGGTGGGCCACTCGCCCGGCATGATGACCGGCTACCACCGGCAGCCCGACAAGACGCGGGAGGCCGAGTGGTTTGATGCCACCGGCAAGCGCTTCATCCGCACAGGCGACGTGGGCCGGTTTGACGCGCAGGGCTTTCTGACCCTGCTGGACCGCCGCAAGGACATGGTCATCAGCGGCGGCTTCAATATCTACCCCAGCGACCTCGAAGCCGAGCTGCGCAAGCACCCCGCCGTGGAGGACGTGGCCGTGACCGGCGTACCCTCCGAACAATGGGGCGAGACGCCGGTGGCCTTTGTATGCCGCCGGCCGGGTGCCACCGAAGACGCCACCCAGATCATGGGTTGGTACAACGCCCGTGCGGGCAAGACGCAGCGGCTAGCTGCGTTGCATTTCATTGATGAGCTGCCGCGCAGCGCGATTGGCAAGGTGCTCAAGCGCGAGCTGCGCGACCTGCACCGCGCGCTGTCGCACTGATCGATTTCCTGTTTTTTCAGAAAGACCCAACCATGAAAATCCTCGTTCCCGTCAAGCGCGTGGTGGACTACAACGTGAAGGTCCGCGTGAAGTCGGACAACACGGGTGTGGACATCGCCAACGTGAAGATGAGCATGAACCCCTTTGACGAAATCGCCGTTGAAGAGGCCGTGCGCCTGAAAGAAAAAGGCCTGGTGACCGAAGTCATCGCAGTCTCCTGCGGCGTGGCCCAGTGCCAGGAAACCCTGCGCACCGCCATGGCCATCGGCGCCGACCGCGCCATCCTGGTCGAGACCGACGTGGAACTGCAGCCCCTGGCAGTGGCCAAGCTCCTCAAAGCCCTGGTGGACAAAGAGCAACCTTCTCTCATCATCCTGGGCAAACAAGCCATCGACGACGACGCCAACCAGACCGGCCAGATGCTGGCAGCCCTGGCCGACCTGCCCCAGGCCACCTTCGCCAGCAAGGTCGAACTCGCAGCCGACAAAGTCAGCGTGACCCGTGAAGTCGACGGCGGCCTGGAAACCCTGGCCCTCACGCTCCCCGCCGTCATCACCACCGACCTGCGCCTGAACGAGCCCCGCTACGTCACCTTGCCCAACATCATGAAGGCCAAGAAAAAGCAGCTCGATACCGTCAAGCCCGAAGACCTCGGTGTGGACGTGGCGCCGCGCCTGAAGACCCTCAAGGTGACCGAGCCTGCCAAGCGCGGCGCAGGCATCAAGGTGGCCGACGTGGCCGCCCTGGTCGAAAAACTCAAGAACGAAGCGAAGGTGATCTAAATGTCGGTACTCGTTATTGCTGAACACGACAACGCGTCCATCAAGGGCGCCACGCTGAACACCGTCACGGCCGCAGTGGCTTGCGGTGGCGACGTGCACGTGCTGGTGGCCGGCCACAACGCCGGCGCTGCTGCACAAGCCGCCTCCAAAATAGCCGGTGTTGCCAAGGTCATCCACGCCGACGCCCCTGGCCTGGAACACGGCCTGGCAGAAAACGTGGCCGCGCAAGTGCTCGCCATCGCATCCAACTACAGCCACATCCTGTTCCCCGCGACTGCCAGCGGCAAGAACGTGGCCCCCCGCGTGGCGGCCAAGCTCGATGTGGCCCAGATCAGCGACATCACCAAAGTGATCGCAGCCGATACGTTTGAGCGCCCCATCTACGCCGGCAACGCCATTGCCACCGTGCAAAGCCAAGATGCCGTCAAGATCATCACCGTGCGCACCACCGGCTTTGACGCCGCAGCCGCCACCGGTGGCAGCGCACAAGTTGAAACCGCCGCTGCCACGGCCGACGCAGGCAAGAGCAGCTTCGTGGGCAGCGAAATCGCCAAGAGCGACCGCCCCGATCTGACCGCTGCCAAGATCATCGTCTCCGGTGGTCGTGCGCTGGGCAGCAAGGAAAAGTTCGACGAAGTCATGACGCCCCTGGCCGACAAGCTGGGCGCCGCCCTGGGTGCCAGCCGCGCGGCGGTGGACGCAGGCTACGCACCGAACGACTGGCAAGTGGGCCAGACGGGCAAGATCGTGGCACCGCAGCTGTATGTGGCCGCCGGTATCTCGGGCGCCATCCAGCACTTGGCGGGCATGAAGGACTCCAAAGTGATCGTGGCGATCAACAAGGACCCTGAGGCACCGATCTTCAGCGTGGCCGACTATGGGCTGGAAGCGGATCTGTTCACGGCTGTGCCTGAACTGGTCAAGGCCCTGTAAGAACGCCCCTGTGCACACAAAGGCATCGCTCGCGATGCCTTTTTTTGTGCCAGCGTAAAGCAACGACCGCTTTGCTTCACATGTCGTGAGTTCGTTGATTTGATTTCACTGGCGGCAATCGCTGCGTAACTGGCATTCCTGATAGAGGTAGGCAGAGTCACTGCTGCACTGACAGAGGGAAGAGGCAGACACCATGTGGTCTATCTAAATGCCTGAACAATTGCCGTTCTCGGCCAGGCAAGCGACGGAAGACGGCGATGGCCGGTTCTACAGTACGTGAACTGAACTTGGCATCCGAAGACACTGCGCATAGGCGCACCGTAAGGTTGAGTCGCGTGGGGGCGACAAACAAAGGTTCAAGGCACCGCATCGAGTACATGTGATTGAATCTGAGGCAACGCGCCGAACCGCGCGCACAGGCGTGTCTCTGAGGTGCGCCGCCTGTACACCCTCGATCTCCCAATGTTTACTCGCCGTCTTGCCCTGCGCACTTTTCTGACACTTGCACTGTTGGCGGTGTTGCTGCCCCTGGTACTTGCCAGCAGCAGTTTGTTTTATCGCTCTGCTACGGGTGCCATGGAAGAGTTCGCGCTGCAATTGGCTGACGAGGTGTCAGGCAGGGTCCGCGAAAAGGTGGTCTCCTTCTTTGATGTGCCGCAGCGCGTAGTGGCTTTCAATGTCGAGCAAGTGCGCGCCGGATACCTGATGGTTCAGCAACCTGACGTGTTGATGCGCCAGTTCATTCTGCAGATCGACCAGCAACCCCAACTGACCTTCATATCCATGGGCATGCCTGATGGCCAGTACTACGCCGGCAGCCGTCCCCCTTTGGGGGAGGACCGCGCTTTGCGCATGCTGCGCGCACGGATCAGTGATGGCCGGGCCATGGAGGTTTTGCGTATCGACGCCGTGAGTCGCGAGCCAACGCTGATTTCTCGCAGCGAGGTGGGCTTTGACGCACGTACCCGTCCGTGGTACCAGTCAGCGATTGCCAATGATGGGGTCGCGTGGTACGCGCCTTATCGCTACATGATCAACGATGCGCAAGGCGCATATGCCGCAATTGGCATGGGGATTTCAGCTCCGGTCCGCTCACGCGATGGCAGTTTGATCGGGGTGGTCACCGCCGATGTGGCGCTGTCCCAGCTCAACGAGTTTCTGGCCGCGCTGGCCTCCGAGTCCGGGGGCAGGGCCTTTCTGGCCGAGGCCTCGGGAGAACTGCTTGCAATGTCCTCGCACGATCCGTCTGCAGGTGTATCGGCTTTGGTGGATGGGCAGCGTGTGCGCATCGACCAAAGTCACGACCCCGTGATGCGTGCGTTGGGGCAGCACATCCTGCAGAGCGGTCAACGCGAGGGAAACCGATTCATGGATGTGGACGGTGTGCGTCACCTGGCGCGTTGGTGGACGCATGCGCTGGATCGCGGTCCTGTGCTGACGATGGCGATCATCCTGCCTGAGAGCCGCTTCAACACGCCGTTGCGGGGAGTGCTACGCAACACGATCTACACCACGCTGGCCGTCTTGCTGGCTTCAGTGCTGTTTTCGGTGTTCGTGGCCAGCCGGTTGGTGAGACCCTTGCAGGTACTCAGTGACTGGGCAGTTAGACTGACCCAGTCCGACTGGAATGCTCAGGCGCCTAAATCCAGCCCTATTCGCGAGTTACGGTCTCTGGCGGATTCCATGGGCTACATGGCAGGGCATTTGAAGGAGCATGCCGAAGATCTGGAGCAAATGGTCGCGCAACGCACCCAGGAGTTGGAGAGTGCTGTGGCCTCCATTGAGCAGACGCTGACCGACCAGCGCCATTTCATCGCCATGCTGTCCCACGAGGTACGTTCTCCGCTGGCGGTGATCAATACCGCCGGGCAGTTGCTTGCGCTGCGCTCCAAGGATGTGCCTGCGCAGCTGGCATTGGCGCAACGCATCCTGCGGGGCTCGGCGCGATTGAGCTACTTCTTTGACAACTGCCTGACCCAGGACCGCATCGATAGCCACAACTTTGCGGTAGAGCCAGTACCCGTTGACGTGGGGGAGTTATGCCTGTGGGTAACGGAAAACGGAGGCCAACTGTCTGCCGAGCACCCGCTGTACCTGACGGTGGAACCCGGGTTGCCATCATTGAATGGCGACCCCGTGCTGTTGCGCGTGATGCTCATGAACGTGCTGTCGAACGCATTCAAGTATTCCGAGGTGGGTGCAACGGTGTCTTTTAGCGTGCATCAGCATGAGGGCCAGTGCCGTTTTGTCATTGAGGACGAAGGCCCTGGCATTCCGCTGGAAGAGCAAACGCTGGTGTTTGAGAAGTACCGCCGCGGCCGTACGGCAGAGGGCAAACCCGGTGCCGGACTGGGGCTGGCTTTGGTAAAACGGATCGTTGACTTGCATGGTGGGGCTGTCCAGCTACAGGCCGTCCAACCCCAAGGCACTCGCTTTGTGATCGACATCCCGTTGAACGTGACACCGGTGGCCTGAATGTTGCATTCCGGACAGGTGCCGGAGGTATTCGCAACATGACCCAATCCAAGCCCAGCATTGCTATCGTAGAGGACGACTCCGATCAACTGCACAGCATCGAGGAATTCTTGCTCGACTCGGGCTATAGCGTTTGGGGTGCGGGTAGCGCCGAGGCGTTTTACAAAGGGTTCACCGTTCAGCCGGTCGATGTGGTTCTCTTGGACCTAGGGCTTCCCGGAGAGGATGGCCTCAGCGTGGCGTCGCTACTCAAGTCCAGACCCGAGGTGGGGGTGATCATCCTCAGCGCCCGAGATTCACTTGACGATCGCCTGGCAGGAATGCGTGCTGGGGCAGATCGTTACCTGGTCAAGCCGGTCAACCTGCTGGAGTTGGCCGCCAATATTGACGCTACGGCGAGCCGACTTGCCCCCAGGACAGCCGTAGACCCCGCAGGATCGCTGATTGCTGCGACCATACCTGTCGCAAAGGCGGCGTGCTGGGTGCTGGCCATGAAGGACTGGGTACTGTCATCGCCGCAGGGCAAGTGTCTGCAACTGACGACCCACGAGTTCATGTTCTTGCAGCAACTCCTGCGAGCGGATGGTCAGCCCGTGCCCAAGCGCGACCTCAGCACTCACCTGTTTGGTGCTCGTGCCCAAAACGGGGCTGAACGGCTCAACTTGCTTCTCACGAGGCTACGCAAAAAGGCGGCGGAAGCGTTTTCTGAACCTCTGCCGGTCAAGACGCTGCACCAGATTGGCTACGCCTTTACAGCCTCAGCACAGCTCGTGCAGGACACTCAACGGCTGCATTGACACTCCCGTGATCATCTTGAAGCGGCGCTAAACCAGACGGGGAGCGCGCCGCGGCTTGGCCGCGCCAGCAACGAAAGCGTGCTGGGTTAACCCTGTGCTTGCATGAATCCAAATGAAAGATTTGGAAAGATCAGGAAGGTGGTTTCTTGGACACCATGGAGGTGGCAACTCTTGATCTCCCACTTCTACTCACTGGAGTCCTCCATGCAACGTCGTCATCTTCTGCAAGTCTCGGCACTGAGTGCGCTGTCCGCCTCTATCGGCCTGACCCGCAGCGCCTTTGCGCAGGCTCCGGGCGCCATTCAGTTTGGCTGTCCGGTGCCGATGTCCGGTCCTTTTGCGGCCAACGGAAAGTTCGCCGACATGGGGATGCGACTGGCCATTGAGCAATATGGCAAAGCCCTCAATCGCCCGCTTGCCTACACACTCCTGGACACAGAGGGCAAGCCCGCTACAGCCGTGCGCAAGGTGCAGGAAGCAGCCCAGCAGCAAGGTGCTCGATTCTTCGCGGGCGGCATCCTTTCGGGCGAGGCCCTGGCCATGGGCAAGGAGGCCGAGAAGGCTGGCGGCCTGTTTGTGACCACGGCTGGGGCCGATGAAATCACTGGGTCGGACTGCAATGCTGCGACCTTCCGCTGGTCGGTACCCACTTTCGGCGCCGTCGAGCAGACGGTGCGTCCGCTGATCGATTCCATGCCTAAGGCCCAGCGCTGGTACACCATCACACCGCAGTACGTGTTTGGCGATGGCCTGCTGTCGGCTGCCAAGAACATCTTCAAGGAAAAGGGGATCGAGCATGTGGGTAACAGCTACCACTCGCTGACCGAGAAGGAGTTCAGCGGCTACATCACCAATGCTCTGGCCGCAAAGCCCGATGTCCTGCTGCTGCTGAACTTTGGCGCGCAATGTGCCGACACGCTCCGCCAGGCCGTGAGCTTTGGTATGCACAAGAACATGACGATCCTGGTGGCCTGGGCCTCTGGTTTGGAGCAGTTCGAATCGCTGGGCGCTGACCTGTGCGACGGTATCTACTTTGGTGCCCAGTACTGGCACACGGTGGATTCCGAACTCAACCGCGATCTTGTCAAACGCACCAATGACAAGCTCAAGATGAACCCCAACTACAGCCTGGCGGGCTCCTATATCTGTACAAAGCTGCTGATCGACGGAATCATCAAGGCCGGGTCCGTGGAGCAAAAAGCCGTGATCGCCGCACTGGAGGGCCACAAATACCAGGGTCTGACCGGTGAGGAAGAGGTGCGAAAGGCGGACCACCAGGTGCTCAAGAACTACTACCTGCTCAAGGGCAAGGCCAAGTCCAAGATGAAGAACAAGGACGACTACGTGGACGTGCTCAGTTCGGGCAAGTCGTTCCTGCCCATCGACCAGACGGGCTGCAAGCGCGCCTGACCCTCGCGGCGTCCGCCGGGCTGGGCATAGCCCCATGCGCGCGCTGTGGCCGCCCCTTTTTTGAGAACCCCAGCGGCACCGACAGGGTGCGGCTGGTGGTCGTTCGGCCGAGCACTTTATGAACATTTACCTTCTACAGGTCATCAATGGAATCGGCATTGGCATGCTGTATTTCCTGTTGGCGGTGGGCCTGTCCATTGTTTTTGGTTTGCTGCGATTCGTGAACTTCGCGCATGGGGCGTTCTACCTGATCGGAGCGTATTTTTGCTACCAGATGACGCGATGGGGCATGAGCTTCTGGTTGGCTCTGGTCGTGGTGCCGCTGGTGGTGGGGGCGATTGGCTGGGCCACGGAAAAGCTGGTCCTGCGCCACGTGTATGCCTCGGACCATGAGTTTCACATCCTCGTGACGGTGGGCCTGGCACTCGCAGTCCAGGAGCTGGTGATCCTGCAATGGGGCCCACTGGGTGACAGCGTGGCGGTTCCCGATTCGCTGCAGGGAGTGGTGATGTGGGGCAGTTTCATCTACCCGAAGTACCGCCTGTTCGTGATCGGCTTTACTTCGGTGCTGGCAGTGCTGCTGTGGTGGGTTCTTGAGGGCACGCGACTCGGTAGCGCTGTGCGAGCAGGCAGCGAGTCGACCGAGATGGTCTCGCTGCTCGGCATCAATGTGCTGCGTATTTTCAGCCTGGTATTTGGGTTGGGCGCAGCCACCGCTGCGTTGGCCGGCGTGCTTGCATCCCCCATTCGTGGAGCAGAACCCTTCATGGGCATTGAAGCCCTGGCGGTAGCCTTTGTCGTGGTGGTCGTGGGGGGGCTGGGCAGTTTCAGCGGCGCATTGCTGGGCGGATTGATGATCGGCATTGTGCAAAGCGTCATGAGCACGCTATGGCCAGAAGGGGCCCGCCTGATGATCTATGTGGCCATGGCAGCGGTGCTGCTACTGCGTCCCCACGGCCTGCTGGGCCGCAAGGAGTGAACCCCATGAAGAAATACACGCATTTCCTGTTTGCAGCAGTGGTGGTGGTGGCCATGCCGTTGCTGATGCAGTCGGGCTCCTTGGCTAGCGAGGTACTCATCTTTGCGCTGGCGGCCATGGGTTGCAATCTGCTGCTCGGCTTCACCGGCTTGCTTTCGTTCGGGCAGGGCATCTTCTTTGGTCTGGGCAGTTACACCGTTGCCTTGCTACTCACCCGCTGGCCTGTTCCCATGCCGCTTGCGTTGCTGCTCGCCACAGTCATGGGAGCGCTCGGGGCGGCCGTGGTGGGCTGGGTGGCCATTCGCCAGCGTGGCACCTACTTTGTGATGCTGACGTTGGCCTTTGCGCAGATGTTCTATTTCATTGCCTATACGGCTACCGGCTTGACGGGGGGGGACAACGGGTTGATGGATATCCCTCGTCCCAATGTGTCCATCCTGGGCTTTGACCTGTGGACGTTGGCGTCGCCCTGGCAGTTCTATGGTTTTGTTTCGCTGATTTTTCTGGTGGTGTTCTGGCTGCTGCTCAAGGTGTCACGCTCCACATTCGGGCGAACCTTGCTGGCAGTGCGAGACAACGAAGAGCGTGCGGCTGCCATTGGCTACAACCTCAGGCTGCTCAAGCTGCAGGCGTTTGTGATCTCGGGTGCTGTCACCGGTCTCGCGGGGGCGCTGCATGCCATGATGACCGGCCTGGCTCCGCTGTCCAACGCGGAGTACCACACCAGTGAAATGATCCTGGTGATGACCGTTATTGGCGGGACGGGCAACCTGTTTGCCTCGCTGCTGGGATCAGCGTTCTACCTGCTGCTGGCCGACTGGCTGTCTCAACTGTGGCCGCGTTGGCTTTTGCTGCTGGGCATTGCATTGATGGCCGTGAGCCTCTGGATGCAGCGCGGGCTGTGGGGCTTGGGTGAAACGGTCTGGAATCGGCTGCAAGGTCATCGCAAGCAGTCGGCTGACACGGTGGTGACGCCATCGGCAGCTGCAGTTCCTGCGAAAGGAGAACAGGCATGAGCCCAAAGACCCCGATCTTGTTGGAAGCCATTGATGTCGAGAAGCACTATGGCAAGTTTGCAGCGCTGGGCGGTGTAAGTCTCCAGGTGCGTGCGAATACCGTGCACTCGGTGATTGGCCCCAATGGTGCTGGCAAGACCACGTTGTTCCACATGCTCACCGGCACCAAGACAGTCAGTGGAGGCCGGATTCTTTTTGATGGACAGGATGTCACGCATGAGCCAGACCATCGGCGGGTGCAGCGAGGCATTGCGCGTTCATTCCAGGTGACCAGCCTGTTCTTGAGCTTGCCGGTGCGTGAGAACCTGCGCCTTGGCGCACAAGGCGTACAGCCTGCACGCGCCCTGAATCCTTGGCACGAACCGGTAGGGGCGCGTGCGCAGTCGCAGGTGGTTGACGCCGTTCTGTCCAAGGTGGGACTGGAGAACCTCGCAGACACCCCCGCTGGCAATCTTTCGCATGGCCAGCAGCGCCGGCTGGAAGTGGGCATGGCCCTGGCTGCACGGCCCAAGGCCATTTTCTTGGATGAGCCCACTTCGGGCATGGGCATCGATGACCTGGACGACATGAAGCGCTTGATCAAGAGCCTGCGCGACGAACACACGGTGGTCTTGATCGAGCACAACATGAACATCGTGATGGATATCTCGGACACCGTGACGGTGATGCAGCTGGGGCGTGTGCTGGCCGAAGGCATGCCACACGACATACGCAGCGACGAAAGGGTGCGGACTGCGTACTTGGGCAACATGATCACAGGGGGCAAGGCATGATTCTCGATGTTGACAACCTGCATGCCCACTACGGCAAAAGCCATGTGCTTCAGGGTGTGTGTTTCACGGTGGGTAACGGCGAACTGGTCACCCTGCTGGGGCGCAACGGCGCAGGCAAGACCACCACACTCAAGAGCATTGCAGGGGTAGTCGCTCCCACGCAGGGCCGTGTGGCATTTGCCGGCAAACCGCTGCAGGGTCAGGCTTCGCATGTGATCGCCCGGCAGGGGGTGTGTCTGGTACCGGAGCACCGGGGCATCTTCAAGCTGCTGACCGTGGAAGAGAACCTGATGCTGGGCCTGCGAAAAAGCTCACCCTGGCAACTGGACGACGTGTACCGCATTTTCCCCAGGCTCAAGGAGCGCAGGCGCAACGGCGGTGGGCAGCTTTCCGGCGGCGAGCAGCAGATGCTAGCGATCGGCCGCGCGCTGATGAACGACCCCAAGTTGCTCATGTTGGACGAGCCCGTGGAGGGGCTGGCCCCCGTGATCGTGGAGGAAATCGTGGCCCAGCTCAAGACCATCAAGGCCGCAGGCGTTGCCATCTTGCTGGTGGAGCAGAACCTGGAGGTCTGCACGCAACTGGCCGACCGCCATTGCATCCTGGAACAAGGACGCATCGTCTACACAGCCGACAACGCAAGCTTTCTTGCCGACGAAGAGGTCAAAGACCGCTATCTGGGCGTGGGCTTGGCCTGAGCTGTGGCCCATCCCGCACTGAATCCCGAAGGGCGTTTCATGAAGTTTCTGATTGCTCGTCTTAACCACGAGACCAATACCTTTTCTCCAGTGCCCACGCCCTTGAAGGCGTTTGCGCCCGAGTACGACGCGGCGGCCTTCCATGCCAACTTCGGCATGCGAACGGCGATGGCGGCTTTCATTGATGCAGCAAAGCGGGTAGGGGCGCAGTGCGTGACGCCCGTCTCCGCCACGGCAAACCCCAGCGGGCCGGTAGATGCCGACGCCTACCGCCAGTTGACGGACCGCATCGTCGCCGCAGCGGTGGGTTGCGATGCCATCCTGCTCGATTTGCATGGCGCGATGGTGGCGCAGAACACACCGGACGGGGAAGGAGACCTGCTTGTCCGGGTGAGGGCGGCTGCGCCTGGCGTACCGTTGGGCGTAGCTCTGGACCTGCACGGCAACATCACGCAGAAGATGGTCGATAACGCCGATGTGATGGTGGGGTTCAAGACCTACCCGCATGTGGACATGTACGAGACGGGCGAGCACGCGGCACGTCTCGTGTTGCACATGTTGCAGCAAGGGACGAGGTACGCCGTGCGCTGGCGACAGTTGCCGCTGCTCAGTCACACCCTGCGCAGCACGACCTTGGGTGGCGCTATGGCCGCCGCCGTGTCATCGGCGCGGCAGGCCGAAGGGGAGGGTGTGCCGGCCATGACCATCTTTGCAGGCTTCTCCTTGGCCGACATCGCCGCACCATGCGTGAGCGTAGTGGCCACGGCGGAATGCACTGCCGAGTGTGAAGCGCTGTGCGCCGCTGCGCTGGACCGCGTGGCTGCCCAGATCTGGGCGGAACGTGAAGGCTACGTGTATGCCAGCGAGCCCTTGGCCGAAGCCTTCGTTCGGGCGCAGCGCATGGCCGAAGGGGTGGGCAAGCCCGTGCTGCTGCTGGATCACAGCGACAACTGCATGTCCGGAGGAACCTGCGACACCATGGATGTACTGCAGGCCGCCTGGCGGCATGGCCTGACTGGTATCGCCACGGGGCCGCTGTCTGATCCGGAAGCAGTTGAGCAGCTCGTGGCGGCCGGTGTGGGCGCGCAGGTGTCGGTGCGCCTGGGCAACAAGGTGCCGCTGGCTCGGCTGGGCATTGTCAAAGAGCCCGTGCTGGTGCAGGGCACAGTGCGTGCCATCAGCGACGGCAGCTATACCGTGACGGGCCCGATATACACCGGCCAGCGCTGCTCCATGGGGCGTGCCGTCTGGCTGGATGCCGGCGGCACTCAGATCGTGGTGGTGGAGCAGCCGCACGAACCGTGGGATCTGGGCGTTTTTTCTTGTGTGGGCCTGGACCCCACGGCATATCGTTACCTGCTGCTCAAGTCGCGCATGTACTGCCGACCGGTCTTTGTGCCGCTCTCTGCTGGATTGGTGGAGTGCGATAGCCCAGGCGTGACCAGCTCGGACTACCAGCTGTTCCCGTTCGAAAACCTGCGCCAGCCCGTCTACCCGTTGGGCGACGTGCTCACATATCCCTGACTGAGCTATATCTCTGGAGAACCCCATGGACACGAAAGTCAAACCCGACATCGAGAACCTGCGCATCAACGGCGAACGCCTGTGGGCATCGCTGATGGAGCTGGCGCAGATCGGCGCCACCCCCAAGGGCGGCGTGTGCCGCTTGACCCTCACCGACCTGGACAAACAAGGCCGTGACTTGGTCACCCGCTGGGCGCGCGAGGCAGGCATGACCGTCACCATCGACAAGATCGGCAACGGCTTCATGCGCCGCCCCGGGCGCAACAACAGTCTGCCCCCGATCATGACCGGCAGCCACATCGACACCCAGCCCACCGGCGGCAAGTTCGACGGCAACTACGGCGTGCTCGCCGGCATCGAAGTCGTGCGCACCCTGAACGACCATGGCATCGAAACCGAAGCCCCCATCGAAGTCGCCTTCTGGACCAACGAAGAAGGATCGCGTTTCGTGCCCGTGATGATGGGCTCGGGCGTGTTCGCCAAAGCCTTCACGCTGGAGCACGCCTACGCCGCCACCGACACCGAAGGCAAGACGGTGAAAGGCGAACTCGAGCGCATCGGCTACATCGGAGACCAGGAACCCGGCGACCACCCCATCGGCGCCTACTTTGAAACCCACATCGAACAAGGCCCCGTGCTGGAAGACAACGACAAGACCATCGGCGTGGTCAGCGGCGTGCTGGGCATCCGCTGGTTTGACTGCACCGTCACCGGCATGGAAGCCCACGCAGGCCCCACCCCCATGGCCCTGCGCAAGGACGCGATGCTGGCCGCCACACGCATCATGCAAGACGTAGTCGCCGCCGCCCACCGCCACCCACCGCACGGGCGCGGCACCGTGGGCATGGTGCAAGTCTTCCCCAACAGCCGCAACGTCATCCCCGGCCGGGTCAAATTCAGCATCGACCTGCGCAACAGCACCGACGCGCTGGTGGACGCCATGGCCGCCGAGGTCAAGGCCTTTGCCGACCAGGTGGCCCAAGAACACGGTGTGCAGGTCCACATTGAAATGGTGTCCAGCTACCCCGCACAGCTCTTCCAGCCCGAATGCGTGCAGGCCGTGGGCCACGCCGCCGCCAAGCTGGGCTACAGCCACATGCCTGCCGTCTCCGGCGCGGGGCACGATGCCGTGTACATGGCCAAGCTCGCACCCAGCGGCATGATCTTCATCCCCTGCAAGGACGGCATCAGCCACAACGAGATCGAGGATGCGAAACCCGAGCACATCGAGGCGGGATGCAACGTGCTGCTGCACGCCATGCTGGAGCGGGCTGGTACCTAGTGCTATATAAAATATAGCGATAGATGTATGATTCCGTAGCGCTTGAGCCCGTTTGGATGCAAAAAACGGGTGGAACGGATCAGTCCAGCTTCGTCAGCCCCAGAAAGTGGTCCAGCATGTGGAAGTGGTCTTCGAAGAATTCCTCTTCCAGGCCTGCCAGCTGGTCGATGCGGCTCCACTGCACCAGCGCTGCATCGTCATCGGCCTGCACCACCGGGAAGGGCGCATCGCCCAGGTCAAAGTAGTGTGCATGCGTGATGGTGCGACCGCGCTGGCTGCGGTCGGGGTGGTCGAACACGGCCACTGACTGCAGCGCAGCGCGCATGCGGGCCTCGGGCAGGTCGCATGTACGGGCAAGAGGCTCTGCGAGCTGGCCGCTATTGCCGCGTCAGCTTTGCGACCACGTGGCGGGAAAAGTTGTCCAGGATAGCCTGCCAGCCGGCTCGCTGCTGCTCTTCGGAGTGCGTTTGTTCCCCGTCGAATGTGACCGTAACTTTGACTCCGTCCGTGCCCTCGTTGAACTCAACGAGTCCTGCTCGATCCCCGAAGGCGTATTCGATGAGCTGGCACGGCACAACCTTGGTGTATTCACCTGCAAAGTCAAACCCGAATGAGCCGTCCTTCGCCTCCATGCGAGAGGAGAACTTGCCACCTGGCCGCAGATCCACCGACGAGGTGGTCGTGTGCCAGTCTGGGGACGCTGTATTCCATTGTTTGATGTCTTCGGGTGTTGTGTATGCGCGCCAGACTTCTTTCAACGGTGCGGCAACCACAGTTGAGACGGTGATCTTCATGAGCGAACTCCATTCGGGTGACCCGGCACATATTCAAAGATTGGGTGCCGAGTCGAGCCCTATCGGCACTGGCCGCTAAAACCCGGCCTTATTAGCGACTTCTGTCTCAGACTTGTTGGCTGCGCGCGGCGATCCACCGGATCTCCTCGACCAGCTCGTGCAATCCTGTTTGGATGATATCCAGAGTAGGCTTGTCCACTAAGTGACCGTCTTGTATGCGCGCGGCGACTCCCGCAATGGCGATGTGCTGCCGCACCAAGGGGCGTGCCAGTGTGGCTGCCAAAGCATCACGAATTTGGGCCTGTGCCCGCACTCCCCCTGCCGTGCCTGGCGACGCCGTCATGATGAGCGCGGGCTTGCCCTTGAGAGGAGATGCAAATCCCGGCCGTGAAGCCCAGTCAATCGCGTTCTTGAGTACCCCGGGTATGCCGTAGTTGTACTCAGGAGAACACAGTACCAGGCCATCCGCATGTTCAATGGCGTTCTTGAGCTGGACGACTGGAGGCGGCGGTTGCTCCCCATCCAGATCTGCGTTGTACATGGGGATCTCGTCGAGAGCGAACAACTCCAGTGTGGTTCCAGAAGGTAGCAGTGGCTGGAGGCTTCGCAGCACGGCAGTGCTGTGCGACGCGCGGCGGAGGCTTCCGGAGATGGCGAGGAGGCGGATAGGACGTGTCATCTGGTTGGTGTTCATTGAGATTCTTTCGTTCTTTCAATGCCTGAAGTTTATGCATAAAATTCAAAACATGTACAAAACAGACACATCCCCTCGCACTCCGCCCCTGGTGGATCAGGCCTTCGCGCAATTGCGCAGGGATGTGTTGAATGGCACCTACGGTCCAGGCGCCAAGCTCAAGCTCGATGAACTGCAAGCTGCCTACGGCTTTTCCAGCAGTCCGTTGCGGGAGGCGCTGAGTCGTCTGGCCCAGGAGGGGTTGATCCGGGCAGATGAACGGCGAGGGTTTCGTGTAACGGCGATTTCTGCAGAGGACTTGGGCGACATCACGCGCATGCGTGTGATGCTTGACGTTCAGGCGCTGCGCGAATCGATTGCCCACGGTGATGACGTGTGGGAGGCGCAAGTAGTGGGGGCATTTCACCGCTTGGAGAAGGTAGAAGGCCGACTTAGCGATGGTCCGGTCGTTTTGGACCAAGGGTGGACGGAAGTGCACACTGCCTTTCACATGGCACTGATTTCAGCCAGTCCATCAGAACGCCTGCGGACTTGGAGTGCAAGCCTCTTCGACCAGGCGGAGCGTTACCGGCGGTTTTCAGCGCGCTTTCGCAAGACCTTTAAGCACAAATCCAGCGAGCACCGTAAGCTCATGGACGCTACGCTGCGGCGCGATGCAGACACCGCCTGTGCACTCTTGCAAGAGCACATCTTGAGTACCGAGCGCAATGTGCTCTCGGTGCTGAGCAAGCTGGAGCACAGCCAGGGAGGCTGACCCTCCACTGCCATTGCGAGCCCGGGCATGGTCTAGGTACAGGCATTTCGCCGGTTCCTGGGCAGCCCTGCCCCTCCTCATTTCTGGTTGCACCCGACTCGCGTGGTGCAGAGCCCGCATGCATCGCGCATGTGGGCTTTTTCGCTTCTGAGTTCCCCATTTCCGTTGTCTGCAAGTGCCTCTTCTTGCGCAAGGGCCCTAGCAAGTTCCCTCAAATCGCTCGGTGTAAACCACTACGCATAATTTGTATTTTGTGCATAAAAATACATTCATGCACTAGATTAGAAAATCCAAAAGTCCAAGTTCTGATCGTTGTGCCTTCTCAGATTCCTCTTTCATCCCTTTTCTAGGAAACCCATGAAACTGATGTCCTACTCAATCGCCGGCCGTGAAACCTGGGGTGCCGTCCTCGGTGACGGTGTTGCCGAACTGGCAATCCGAACCGGCCATGCCACGCTGGCTGGCTTCATCGCAAGCCCGGACTTCGCGCGCCGGGATGCGTTGGTGGCAGATCTCAAGGCCGACGCTAAGTTGGCCGAAGTGACGTTCCTGCCGGTGATTCCTCGCCCCGAAAAAATTGTCTGCGCGGTGCGCAACTACATGGATCACCACCAGGAGGTGCTCGCTGCTGGCATGCAGCGCGAGCTGTCCGAGCAGCCGCCGATCTTCTTGCGCGTGTGGCGTTCACAGACGCCACATCAAGGTCCGATCGTCCGTCCCCATGTTTCGGAGTCGCTGGATTGGGAGGGCGAGCTGGCCGTAGTGATTGGCAAGGAAGGTCGTGACATCAGCGAGGCGGACGCCTGGGCGCACATTGCAGGCTATAGCTGCTACAACGATGCCAGCGTGCGTGAGTGGCAGTTCCATGCCAAGCAGATCGCCTCCGGCAAAAACTTCGAATCCACTGGTGCTTTCGGTCCCTGGATGGTGACTGCAGACGAGATCGCGCCTGGTCGCGAACTCAAGCTGGAGACGCGTCTGAACGGCGTTGTGGTGCAGTCCAGCCATACGGGGCACATGATTTTTTCGATCCCCCGCCTGATTGCGTATGCCTCAACCATTTTTACGTTGGTCCCCGGTGACGTGATCATCACTGGCACTCCTGCTGGCGTGGGCTGGAGCAAGAAGCCGCCGCAGTTCATGAAACCTGGCGACGTCGTGGAAGTGGAGATTGAAGCCATCGGCGTGCTGCGCAATCCAGTGGTTGCGCAGGGCTGACCATCGTCTGGCGCCATTTGCCCGTTCGATCTTCCATCCAGACCCTGCAAGGGTAGAGCAAGGCCCCATGCGGCTGCCGCCCACGGAGACAAACACCATGCAAAGAAGACACGTCCTGGCCGCCTGCAGCGCGGCCGCTCTTGGGTGGCCGGCGCTGCCGGCCCTGGCCCAAGCCTATCCCGAGCGAGCGATCAAGCTCTATCAGGGGTTCGCTCCTGGTGGAAATGCGGACGCCATCGCCCGCGCTGTGGGCGCAGAGATGGCCAAAGCCTTGGGCCAGGCCGTGGTGGTGGAGGCACAGTCTGGAGCTGGCGGCACCATCGCCGCCACCACGGTAGCGCGGGCAAAGCCCGACGGATACACGTTGCTGCTCGCCACCGGGGGGCATGCGGTGGCGGGCGCTCTCTACAACACGCTCCCCTACAAGTCTGTCGCGGACTTCGAGATGGTTTCCACGATCACCTTCTTTCCGTTCCTGGTGGTTGTCAACGCCAATTCGAAAGTCCAGAGCCTGCGTGAAGTCATCGCAAACGCGCAGGCCACACCGGGATCGGTTGGCTACGGGACTGCGGGCGTGGGCTCAACCCACCATCTGGCGGGCGAGCTGCTGGCCAAGATGGCTCGAGTCAATCTTTTGCACGTTCCTTATCGGGGCGATGCTGCATCGATCACGGCGCTGCTGGCAGGCGATGTGCCATTCATCATCGCTCCGCCGACCGCGGTATTGACCAACATCCAGGCGGGGAAGCTGCGCGCCATCGCAACCACCGGCCCCCAACGGTGGCCAGGCCTGCCCAATGTTCCCACCGTCGTGGAGCAAGGTGTGACGGGCTATGACGTGCGCTCGTGGGCCGGCCTTCTGGCGCCCGTAGGAACGCCCCGACCGATCGTTGATCGCCTCAATGCGGAGGTGCTCCGTGCGCTACAGGCGCCAGCAGTACGGCAGCGTCTGGAGGACATGGGCGGGGAAGCACGCGGCAGCACGCCCGAGGAAATGAAGGTCATGGTGAGCCACGAGATCGAAAAATGGCAGCAGGTAGTGGCTGATGCCAAGATTCCCAAACAATGACTCCAATTACCTTGTCGAAGGACTTTTGAATGAACTTGATCGCTATCCGCAAACGCAGCCTGACCATTGAAACGGTGTACCACGAGGGCGGACCACCGGTAGACACGCCGCTGCGTATCGCCTCTGCTTGCGCTGTGATTCGCAATCCTTACGCTGGCCGCTATGAGCCAGATCTGCTGCCCTTCATGGCCGAGCTGCGCACCCTCGGTACGATGCTCGCTGAAGAGCTGGTGGCTACGCTGGGCAAGGAAAAAGTACAGGCCTATAGCAAGGCAGCCATCGTCGGCGTGAATGGCGAGTTGGAGCATGGCGCCGTCTGGCACGAAGCGGGGGGCTGGGCAATGCGACAAGTGCTGGGTGAACCCAAAGCCATCGTGCCGTCGGCGAAGGCCGTGGCCGCTACGGGCTACCGCTTGATGGTGCCACTGCATTACATCCATGCGGCCTATGTCCGCAGCCATTTCAACAGTGCCGAGGTGGGGATCCAGGACGCGCCCCGCCCCGACGAAATCCTTTTCGCACTGGTGATGGCCGATGGCGGACGCGTCCACTCGCGCCTGGGCGGCCTGACGCGCGAGCAGGTGTCTGTACACGACGGCCAGCGCTGAGGTTAGACATGGCGATTTCTTCCACTGGCACGATGAAGGCCGTGCAGCTCCAGGTCACGGGTGGTCCGGAGGTTCTGTCTTTGGTGGACATCCCTGTACCTCATCCCGGACCGGGCGAGGTACGCGTCCGGGCTCATGCCATAGGTGCAGGTGGGCCGGACGTTCTGATTCGCAACGGTACTTACAAATGGATGCCCCCACTGCCCGCCGTGCCTGGCAATGAGCTGTCCGGAATCGTCGACGCCACCGGTGAGGGCGTCACCCGCCTGTCTGTGGGTGACCGCGTGCTGGTCAGTGCACGAGAGTTGCCACAGCGCGGGGGCTGCTACGTGCAGGCGATCTGCGTGCCCGAAGTTGTGCCATTTGTGCTGCCTGAGAGCATTGCGTTCGAGGACGCGGTGAGTCTCGGTAACTTCCAGCTCGCACTGGCGCTACTGGCCAGCAACGGCAATCTGCCCGCTAAAGCGATCCTGATTCCCGGTGCAGCAGGTGGGGTTGCCACCGCGCTGGCCCAGGTGGCGCGCTCGCGAGGCATGCGCGTCATCGGTACTGCATCAACCCCGGAAAAACGCCAGTTCGCCTTGGAAAACGGAGTTAGCGATCTTGTGGATGGCGACGTGCAGGCCCTGCCGCAACGCGTCATGGAGCTCACTGGGGGGCGTGGCGTCGACCTCGCTTTTGATCATGTGGGTGCGGCGCTGTTTATCGCCTGTCTGCGGTCGCTGGCCCCCTCAGGCATGGCGGTGTCGTACAACATCCTTGCAGGCCCACCATCGAGTGATGTGTTCGATGAGCTTCGCAAACTGCTCGCCAAGAGTCTGGCGATACGTACCTTCTCCATTCATGCAGTGGATGCCGATGTGGCTCAGCGCCGCAGCTTGATGGAGCAAGCCATTGCGCTCATGGCGAGTGGCCAGGTGCGTGCACCGCGTGCCATGCGCATGCCACTGGCAGAGGTTCGTCAGGCCCACGAGCTGTTGGACACCGGCGGCACGCTGGGCAAGCTGGTCCTCATTCCCTGAACCCATGGAGTCTCGCAACGTGAACCCACCCTATACCGCCAATCTCGCTCACTGTGGCATTTTTTGCCGTGACCTGGAGGTGATGAAGGCTTTCTATACCGGAGTGTTCGACATGCAGGAGACGGATCGTGGCGAGGGCGTGACCTTTCGCTTCGAGATCGTGTTTCTGAGCGGGCGTGGTGATCAGCACCACCAGTTGGTGCTGGCTGGAGGGCGGGGTGAAGATGCCCCGAGCACCGTGATGCAGCTGTCGTTCAAGGTCCAGACCATTGATCATCTGCGCGAGGCGCGTCGCCGCGCCTTGGCACTGGGCGCGTCGAAGATGCGCGGGCTTAACCATGGGAATGCTATTTCCATTTACTGCATGGACCCGGAAGACAACACGGTGGAGGTTTATCTGGACACTCCTTGGTACGTGAGCCAGCCCCACGGTGATCCTTTGGACCTGGATCAGGATGACGAAGCCATCTGGGCCCAGACGGAGCGTGTGGTGCGTTCGGACCCCAGCTTTATGCCGGTATCTGAGTGGGCTGCGCAGTTTGCGGAACGACGCGCGGCATTGAAGGCCGGGACCGCGTAGCGAGCGCTCGTTTTTCGCGATGACGCAGAGGCTTTCGGCTTGGAGATGCAACAGGCATACGACGTTTTGCTTGTGTTCGCACGCAACAAAAAGGGCTCCCAGAGGGAGCCCTTTTTGCCTGCCCGCCCCTGCGGTTCAGTTAACACTCCCCATGGCGGCAGCACCCGCACCGCGCGAAGTGCCACCGCCTTGGGAAGTCCCGCAACTGCTTCAATCCAACCCAAGCAGTTGGTCTGCCAAATTACATGGCGCTGAATTCGCCCGAAGAGATCTGGCCGGTGCGCACGGCTTCGGCAGCCTGTGCACGCACGGCAGCGCGGTCAGCGGTGGATTGGTAGGTCACCACGCGCGAGCCTGCGGGTTCCATGTTGTGGGTGCGGGCTTCGACGACAGCTTCGGCAGCCACTTCAGCGCGGGTGCGGTTGGTGTCGAACTTCAGGGCAAATTGCGAGCCATCGGCTTCATCGGCATGGGCGCCAAAAGCGGCGAAAGCGGCAACAGCGGCGACGGAGAGGAAACGGGCGGTCTTGTTCATGATGAAAATCCTTGAAAGTTAAAAAGCGTCTCAAAAAAGCCGGGTCAAAAACCATTTCTGAACCGGGTTCGGTGAGTCGCCTTGCGGGTTCGGCTCATCGATGGGATGAACTGTACGCCGATGGTGTTCAGGGAAAAACCATCCAGTCGCAAACTAACTGTTCCAGTTTTGAAAACAATGGCTGGGCCACGTACTGTGACGTTTCGCGTCAGCGGTTGGAGGCGCCGAAGCGCCTGTTTCCCTCGCCCCGGGCGTTGGGCCGGGGACTACACAGCAGTGGCTTGTGCTCTGGTTACAGGCCTGCGGATCTATCGGTCTATGGCTTGTTGCGTGTCTTGCGCACCGAACGCGGAGCGGGGCTTGTGGCTCGGTTGCTTGCCTGATCCAGCCACAGTAAGGTGTCCATTTGCGCCATGAAATGGCGCAGATAGTCGGGGGACAGGGAGCGCATCAGGTTCAGTGAGCGCAGCATCAGCTTGTGGGCGTTGAGTGGCCCGGCGTTCTCAGGCCCCCTGTGCAGGGCCTGCACCACCTGCTGCTCGGCGGCGATGTGCGACCAGACCTCGCTGAAATGGCGCACGCTTTTGAGCGCGGGCAATGGAGCGCTGTCCATCGCAAAGGGGTCGTCCCTGGCGATGCTGCGCCGAGGGGGTCCCAGGGTTTGGTTCAGTTGTGCCAGCGCAGATGCTGCAGGGGCGGGGCGTTGGTTGTCCTGAGATGGAGTTGTGTGGGGCCGGTTTTCGGGGTAGCTCGCCAGCGCCGTATCGAGCTTGTGCGCCAACAGCCGCTGCACGGCCGCTGATTGGCCAGGCAGGCGGCGCGCCAGGATCTCCAGGTAGTGAAAACGCGCGGGGTCGTTGTGGTGCGCGCCCACTGCACGCAATGCCTCCAGACGGGGATCTGTCATGGTGCGCGAGGAGACTCGGTGGACCGGGTGTTGGCGGCCTTGGGGACTGGGGCCATCTCCACCCGGCGGTTTTGTGCACGGCCTTTTTCATCGCTGTTGTCAGCCACGGGTTGTTCGGCGCCAAAGGCTGCGGCGAACACCTGGGACGATGGCATGCCTTCGTCAATCAGAGCCCGGGTCACGGTGAGTGCACGCTGGGCTGACAGCTCCAGGTTGTCCGCAAAACGCTTCTGGCTGCCGCGCAGCAGCGCGGTGTTGTCGGTGAAGCCGCTGACCATCAGCATTTCGTCGCGCTCCCGCAAGTAAACCCCCAACGGCTGCACCAGACTCTTGAGCAGTTGCCGTCCCTCGGCACGCAGTTCGTCCGAACCGGTGGCAAACAGCACGCTGCCGCTGATACCAATGCGCCCGTTGTTCACCGTCACGCGCCCGCTGGCCAGCGGAATGGCCAGGGCCTTCTCAAGCGCCATGCGCCGCTGCTCTTCCATCTGGCGCTTTTGCACTTCCTGCTGAAGGCTGGTCACCAGGTCGATCTGCACCACCAGCACGCCCACGAGGATCAGTACAAACGCACCCAGCAGCCCCGCCATCAGATCGCCGAAGACGGCCCACACCGGTGCCGTCTGGTCGGTAGCATCATCCAGGGTGTCGTCCACGCCGGTCACGCGGGCACCCCTTGTTCTGCCGTGGCCTTGCCATGCAGTCGACGCAGGTCTTCCACGATGCCTTGTTGTGCGCTGATGCTCAGGTCAATCACCTCGCGGGCCTGCGCCACGTAGTACGCCAGCTGTTCGTCGCTGCGGCCCATGGACTCGCGAAGGGCGTCCTCCATGCCTTGCAGGCTCTCCACGAGCTTCTCGTTGCTGGCGCTGAACAGGCCGACGCCGTGCTGGAAGGATTCCCCCAGGCTGGACAACTCGATGGCGCTGGCCGCGACCTGTGCTGCCACTTCGTCCACCTTGCCCGCCTGTGCGCCCAGAGCCTGTGCAAACTGCTGGCCCGCCTGTTCGAGCACCTCGGCGGCGGAACCCACCAGTGCGTCAATGGCCGCGCGCTGCTGCACAGCGGCTTCGTTCACGGATTGCAGCAGGCTGCCCAGCTGCTGTGTCATGGCCGTGCGCTCGGCCAGTGCGAGGTTGTCGCGTTCGCCCAGGCGTGTCATTTCCTGTCGCAACTGGGTAATGACTTCGGCCGCCGCTTGCGGCACGTCGGAGGCGGTCTGCAGCAGGCGCGTGAGGGGGGCTTCCAGCGCAGCGCCCAGGGTGGCCAGGTGCTCTGCCACGGCGGCTTGCAGAGTATCCAGGCGGTCCACTGCCGCCTGTCCGCGCGCGGCTTCTGCATTGCGCAGGGTGGTCAGTTCCTCGCGCCACACCAGGGTCAGCGCATCCATGCGCTGACCCTGGGCTTGCACCCATTGCGCTTCGTTGTCGATGCGTGTGCGCAGCAGGGCGTCGGATTGCTCCATCAGCGCGGTGGCGCTGCCCAATGTACGGTCCACCTGGGCGTTCAGTCGCAGACTCACTTGCGTGGCGGTGTCTTCCAGGGTCTGCATCAGGGCGCGCTGTTGTTCCACGGTCTGTGTGGCTGCGCGCTGCCATTCAGCGCTGAGCGTGTGGGCCAGTCTCTCCAGGGACTGGCTCCAGCCTGCCAGCCGTTGCGCATCGGCGTCGCGCTGCGCCTGCTGAGCATCGGTGACGGTGCTTTGCAATGCAGCCAGCAAGGCCTCGGAGCGTTCTTCAAATGCGTTGTTGGCTGACTGCAGGCGGTGCTCCAGCTGCTGGGCTGCTTGGGCGAGTGCCGCGCCGGTTGTCTGGTGCTGTTCGGCAGTTTGTGCCCCCGCGCTTTGCCATTCGCCGCTGAGTTTCTGGGCCATCTGGTGCATGGACTGCGTCCAGTCGGCGAGCCGCTGCGTATCCGCAGCGCGCTGCGCACCGTGGGCTTCGGCTACCGTCGCCTGCAGTGTGGTGACCAGGGCTTCGGCCTGTTGTGCAAAGGCCTGGGTGGTGGCTTGCAATTGCCGGTCCATCTGCTGTGCGGTGCGCTCCAAGGCCTGGCCCACCTCCTGCTGCTGGGCCAGCATGTGGTTGCCCGCTTGATGCCATTCGCTGGCCAGGTTGCGAGCCATGTCCTGCATGGAGTGCTCCCAGCCTTGGAGTCGCCGCTGGTCGGACTCCGCCAGGTCAGCTTGTTGCTGTGCAGCCGATACGTGCAGGGAGTCCAGCAGTGTTTTCGAGCGTGTGTCGAAAGTCTGCGTGAGCTTTTGCACTGCAACCTCAAACTGGGCGGTCAGCGCGCCCTGTGTGTTCGACTGCTGGTCGAGCGCCTTGGCCCAGGTGTCGGCCACCTTGCGTGCTGTGCCCTCCCATTGCGCACTGAGGCTTTGCAGTTGCTGGCCTGTGTGCTCTCGCAGCCGCTCGTGGGTGCGCTGGGACTCTTGTGCCAGCGTCGTCATGGCCTGTTCCACCACCGGGCTCATTGCGGCGGTGGCCTGCTGGGCGCTGTTGCTCAGGCTGTCTTGCAGCGATGTACCCACGGCCTGCGCCAATTGGGTGTAGGCGGCAGAGGCCTCTTGATGAAACCCCTGCTGTTGCGCCAGCAGCTGGTCGTTGAGCTGGCTGTGGCGGCGCTCCAGTCCTTCCATCATGGCTTGCAGGCGATCGGCAATCAGCGGCAGGGCCTGGGCCTGCGCTTGCAGGGCCAGCAAGGTGTCCTCACGCCGTTGGGCGGACGAGAAGGCACGGAACAGCGTGGGGATGCGCGCATCCAGCTGGCGCACCGCCTGCAGCCTCTCCCGGCGGCTCAGGGCGGACAACAGGCCCAGTGCGGACGATGTGGCGACCCCGGCGACGGACGTGCCGAACGACAGACCCAGCCCCTTGATGGGCGCAGCCAGTGCATTGCGGATGGATTCCAGGTTGCCTGAGGCCTCCAGGGCAAACACGGCGCCGTGGAACGTCACCACCATGCCCACGAAGGTGCCCAGCATGCCCAGCATGACCAGCAGCCCCACCAGGTAAGGCGTGAGTGCAGGTCCCGGCAGGGCTACATGCTCCCCTTCGATACGTTGGCGAACCGGGTGGCGCAGTGCGGGGTCCAGGCTTTCCAGCCAGGCATCCAGGGCAGGGGGCTCTTGATGGGCCTCTAGCGCACGCGTCAGCGAGGCGGTGGCCGCGCGATAGCGCATCAGCTCCCAGGCTCCCAGCAGGTAGGTGGCGGCGATCATCACCGTCATTGCCAGTGCCAGCGGGCTGTGGCCCACAAAACCCCAGCCCACCCAGCCAGCGGCTGCAAGGCCCGCAGCGAAGATGGCGGTCATCACACTCTTGTTCATTCCTGTTGTCCTGTTGTGTCGTTCTGGGCTGCTTCCAGCAGTCCCGTGATCGGTTCCATGCGCGTTTGCAGCTCTGCGGCAAGTAGGGCCTGCATGTCGCGCTCGAAGGCCCACAGCCAGCCTCCAGCCTGCCGCCAGCGCGTAGGCTCATCGGTCAACCCTTGGGTGGTCAGCCTGTGCTGGTGTTGCCGGTGGCGGTGCGCCATACGGCGCTCCAGGTGCGCTGGTAGCAAGGCCCACAGCCGTTGTTCACGCGGTGCCAGCATGCGCTCCATCACAGCGTCCAGCGCCGCCACCTGGCGCAATCTGGGGGCGCCTTGTGCGATCGCCTGGCGCAACTGTGCCCGCAGGGGCTGCAGCCGCAGCTCCATCTGCTTTTGCAGGTCCAGATAGCGTGGCGCGTGGGTGGCGAAATCCGTGTCCACCCTCGGGTCGGGCAGTTCCACGGGGGTGTTGTCCGCCCGGGCCCGCAGTGGCTTGGGTGCAGTGGGCCTCGTGGCCAGCTGCACTTCGAGGTCGGCCCGAACCTTCGCTACCAGGCCGGCGAGTACCGTCATGTTCAGCGCCATTGCCGGGTGCTGTGCAGTCGCCGCCTGCGATGGCAGGTTCTCGATCGCGTGCAGCGCCCGGCTGAGCTGGACGGCGTCCACGGTTCCCAGCCATAGGCTCAGCTGCTCTGCCACATCGGGGGGCTTGGCTGCTGGTAGCGGAGGCGCGGCCCGCTCGCTGGCTTCCCGCGTCCATTGCTGGAGCAGGACCACGAGGCGTGAGCTGTTGAGTCGGTGGTGTTGGGTCATCCCGTGAAGGCTGTGCACTGGGTGGGCACGGCCGAGCGGGACGGTCCGGCGGCGCGTGCATCGGGGGAAGGAGTCCTCCCGAAGGCAAAGCCCGCTATTTTCGCAGGAACGACAGACCAGTTTGCCGGTCAGCGTCCGGCGTTGCAGCTGTTACACAAGGGAAAGGGCTCCATGCAGCGCCCCGAGGCCCGGCCAATGGGCCTTTTTGGGGGGGCGCCACGGCTTGAGTTTGGCTCAGGCCGATGCCATGCCCGCCTCAGTACGTCTCCAGATGCAGTCGCCCTTCGCGCTGAAGCGTCCCACCCAGGGCGTCCCAGCTCAGCCCCGCCTCCTGGGCGATGTCACGCAGCGCCATCACCACGCCTTCTTCCATGCCCTTGAGGCCGCAGACGTAGAAGTGGCTGTTGTCATCGCGCAGCAGGGCCAGCAGGTCGGCGGCGCGCTCGCGCATCAGGTCTTGCACATAGCGCTTGGGCTGCCCGGGCGTGCGGGAGAAAGCCAGGTTGATGTCGATGAAATCCTTGGGCAGGCTTTGCAGGGGGCCGAAGTAGGGCAGTTCCTGCTGCGTGCGTGCGCCGAAGAACAGCAAGAGCTTGCCGCCCTCAAACTTGCCGCTGTTGCGTAGCCTGCGTCGCCACTCGGTCATGGCGCGCATGGGAGCGCTGCCGGTGCCGGTGCAAATCATCACGATGTGCGATCGCGGGTGGTTGGGCATGAGGAAGCTGCTGCCGAACGGCCCCACCACCTGCACCTTGTCGCCCACCTTCAGATCGCAAACATAGTTGGAGGCAACGCCTCGCACAGGGTTGCCATCGTGGTCCACGGTCACGCGCTTCACGGTCAGCGCCAGGTTGTTGTAGCCGGGGCGTTCGCCGTTGCGCGGACTGGCCACCGAGTATTGGCGCGCGTGGTGGGGTTTGCCCAGCGCATCGGCGCCCGGCGGGATGATGCCAATCGATTGCCCTTCCAGCACGGGGAACGGCATGCTGCCGAAGTCGAGCACCACATGGTGGGTCTCGCTCTCAAAACCCGCCTCGGTGCAATTGAAGTTGCCGACCACGGTGGCCGTGGTCGGGTTTTTGGGCGGAAAAAGATTGGTGTAGGGATGGGCTGCAGACCAGGGCGGTACCGTGGCTCCGTACTGTGCGGAGCGAAACACCTGCGTGCCCGGCTCAGCAGGCGCTTCGGGGGCTTGCTGCAGCGCCGTTACCTCTGTGGCGGGCTCTCCGCCTGCTGCGACCAGTTCATGGGGAGCAAGCTCGCCCGGCAGTTCTTCCCAGCTGAACTGTTCCTCAACGGTGTAGGCACGGGCCACTGGCACCGCACGCCAGTTGTCGATGGAACCCGTGGGGCAGGGCGAGATGCAGGCCATGCAGCCGTTGCACACATCGGCTCGCACCACGTAGTTGTTGTCGTCGTGCGTGATCGCGTTGACCGGACAGGTGGCCTCGCAGGTGTTGCAGCGAATGCAGATCTCCGGGTCGATCAGATGCTGCTTCAGGATGCCGTTGTCGATCAGCGTGTGGGTGTCCATATTCATTCTTCGAGCAATATCCGGCTACCAGTGCTGGGACCTTGCATACAGTGGAGGCATTCGGTGTGCCACAACGCAGAGCCCACTTCGCCGGGCCGCTCGTGCCGTCTTGCCAGGGGCGAATGCGGCACGGGCAACTCAGCGGCGATCAATTAAAACGCACGTACTCAAAATCCACCGGCTGGCGGTTGATGCCCATGACGGGGGGCGCGATCCAGCCGGCGAACTTGCCCGGCTCGACCACACGGCCCATCAACGACGCCACAAACGCGAAGTCTTCGGGCGTGGGCAGCCATTCGGCCTTGCGTGCGGTCCATTCTGCCTCGCTCACCACGCGGCCGTCGGGCGACATCTTGATGCCCGCCAGCGCGCCGATCTGGCGATTGAAGGCCTTGTGGGGGACCACCAGGCGGGTGGGGACTCCCGCTTTCTCCAGCACCTTGTTCCAACGGCCCACGCCCGCCATGGAGTCCTTGATGAAGTCGTCGCGCAGCACTTCGTTCAGCGCGTTGAGCATGGGCACTTCTTTTTCCAGCAGCTGTCCGTCCTTGACCTCCAGCACCTTGTAGGTCTGGCCCTTGAGCACATGATCGTCCGTGCGTTTTCCTTCTTCGTAGCGACCCTTGAGGCCCGAGCTGTAGAACGTGGCGGCGTTGCTGGACTGGTCAGCGCCGAACAGGTCGATGGTCACGCTGTAGTGGAAGTTGAGGTAGCGCTGGACGGTGGGCAGGTCGATGGCGCCAGCCGCACGCACCTTGGCAGGGTCGTCGGTCTTGAGGTCGTTCATTACCTGTGCGGTGCGCGACAGCACGCGCGAGATGCCGCTTTCGCCCACAAACATGTGGTGGGCCTCTTCGGTCAGCATGAACTTGGTGGTGCGCGCCAGCGGGTCAAAAGCGCTCTCTGCCAGGGCCGAGAGCTGGAACTTGCCGTCACGGTCAGTGAAGTAGGTGAACATGAAAAACGCCAGCCAATCCGGCGTCTTTTCATTGAACGCGCCCAGGATGCGCGGGTTGTTTTCGTCGCCGGACTGGCGCTGCAGCAGCGCTTCGGCTTCCTCGCGGCCGTCGCGGCCGAAGTGCTTGTGCAGCAGGTACACCATGGCCCACAGGTGGCGGCCCTCTTCCACATTGATCTGGAACAGGTTGCGCAGGTCGTACATGCTGGGCGCCGTCAGGCCCAGGTGGCGCTGCTGCTCGACCGAGGCGGGCTCGGTGTCGCCCTGGGTCACGATGATGCGGCGCAGGTTGGCGCGGTGCTCGCCGGGCACGTCCTGCCAGGCTTTTTCGCCCTTGTGGTCGCCAAAGTGGATCTCGCGGTTGGTATCGCCCGGATTCAAAAAGATGCCCCAGCGGTAGTCGCGCATTTTTACGTGGCCGAACTGGGCCCAGCCGTTCGGGTCCACGCTCACGGCGGTGCGCAGATAGACCTCATGGTTGGTTGAGCCCTCGGGACCCACGTCGTCCCACCAGTTGATGAAGTTGGGCTGCCAGCCTTCTAGCGCGCGCTGCAACGTGCGGTCTTCGCCCAGGTTCACGTTGTTGGGAATCTTCTCGCTGTAGTTGATGCTGCTCATGGGGTGCTCCTCTGGATGGAAATCGAATGCAGGGCAGGGGGTCAGACGCGCGTCTGGTCAAACCCGGCCTTCTGGCCGGTGCCGTAGACCTTGAGCGCGCCCTTCTCGCCCACGGCGTTGGGGCGGTTGAAGATCCAGTTCTGCCACGCGGTCAGGCGCCCGAAGATGCGGGTGTTCATGTTCTCCCTGCTGGCAAAGCGCAGGTTGGCCTCCAGGCCGGTCAGCGCATCGGGCGACATGGCGGCGCGTTCTTCAATGGCGATACGGATTTCGTCGGCCCAGTCGATGTCGTCGGGGGCTGCCGTGACCAGGCCCAGCGCCAGTGCGCTGTCTGCGTCCAGCGGCCGGCCCGCGGCAGCGCGGACCGCTTCCAGCGGGCCCGCCTCTTCATAGAAGCGGCGCTGCAAGCGGCTTTGGTCATTCACCATGGGCAGCAGGCCAAAGTTGAATGCGTTCAGGGTGAGCGTTGGGGCCTGCTCTGGCGCGTCGGGCAGGGCCAGCATGTAGGTGCGGTCTGCCGCTAAGGCCAGTTCTGCGAGGGTGCCGGCAAAAGCTGATCCCGTCTCGATCAGCGCGAAGAGGCTGCGTGAGGACACATCCAGACGGGCAAACGTGCGTCGCAGCGCACCGATGGTCTCGCGCACCAGCCAGTGGTCCTGATGCGCGAGCAAGATGGCATCGCTGGCCAACACCGCCTGCGCATCCCCTTCGGTCTTCAGCAGCCAGGTGCCAATGTCCAGTTCGTTGGTGCGCAGGTTCAGGATGGCGTCGTCCAGCTCGCGGGCCAGTGCCAGCGGCCACCAGGCGGCGCCCGCTGCTTCAATGGCTGCCGTGTCAGCGGGCTGCGCTCCCTCGGGGGCGCGGATGCACAGCGTGGCCGTGCGCCGTGCGCGGTCGATGTCCACCGTCACGTGCTGGTAGCGCATGCCGTCGGCATGGTCCTGCCGTTCCACACGTGGCAGGGCAATGCCTTGTGCTCCGCTGGGGCGGGTGCTGGTCTGTGCATGGGCGGCGGCGCGCTCTTGCACCGTGACGGCAAATTGCGCGGGCTTGGCGATACGGTCCACCAGGCGCCAGTCCACCGCGCGCTGGCCACGCACACCCTCCACGCTGGTGCAGAAGATGTCGGCCAGATCGTGCCGCACGTGGCGCTTGTCCGTGACACGTGTCAGCCCACCGGTGCCGGGCAACACGCCCAGCAAAGGCACTTCGGGCAGCGACACGGCAGACGACCGGTCATCGACCAGGATGATTTCATCGCACGCCAGTGCCAACTCATAGCCACCGCCTGCACAGGCGCCATTCACTGCCGCAATGAACTTGAGACCCGAGTGTTTGGAGGAGTCTTCAATGCCGTTGCGCGTCTCGTTGGTGAACTTGCAGAAGTTGACCTTCCAGGCATGGCTGGACACACCCAGCATGAAGATGTTGGCGCCCGAGCAAAAGATACGGTCCTTGCCACTGGTGACGATGACGCTGCGCACGTTGGGGTGCTCGAAGCGGATGCGGTTGAGCGCGTCATGCAGCTCAATGTCCACCCCCAGGTCGTAGCTGTTGAGCTTGAGCTTGTAGCCAGGACGGATACCGCCGTCCTCCGCAATGTCAAGGGACAGCCGCGCAATGGCACCCTCGACCGACAAGGTCCAGTGGCGGTACTGCGTGGGATCAGTGCGGTAGTCAACGCGTTCGGGAACGTGGGTGAGGTCTGCCATGAGGTCTCCGTGGAGAATTAATGCAATATAGTGCTTGTGCGCAGTTGTTGATGTGCATCATCATGCATGTTTCTCGGTGTGTCAATGCATTTTTTTGCCGATGGCATTCGGGTAGACGGGCAGCGCTGCTGAGGGCTGCGCGGGGGGGGGCGATTGGGAGGGGGCGAGCTGCACAGGCCGCGGTGGTGGCGGGCGCTGTGCTGTGCCGGGATGGGCGTGGGTGCTGCGGCGCCGATGTCCGGGCTGCAGCCGTTCAGACCGGGTGCAGGTTTTTACGCCACGCGGGCCATGGCCTTGCGCACGCTGGCACTCAAGGTCTGCAGGCTCTGCTCGGGGGTCTGGCCGGAGGTATCCACCGTGATTTCGGCCTTGGAATAGAAAGCAGCGCGCCCGTCCAGGATGCGCTTGAGGTCGTCCATGGCCTCCTTGCTGGCGGCCATCGGGCGCATGTCGCCCTGTGCCACCACCCGCCCCATGTGTTCCTCGGGCGCGGCCCGTAACCACACGGTGGTGCAGTGGGCCAGCAGCTCGTTGAAAGTGGCGGGGTCCGACACAATGCCACCCGGCGTGGCAATGACCACCTCGCTGTGGATTTGGATGGTCTCTTCCAGCGCCCTGCGCTCGTAGCGGCGGTAGGCGGTGGTGCCGTACAGGTCGTGGATTTCGCGCACGCTGCACCCGGCGAGGGCCTCGATGGCGCGGCTCAGTTCAATGAAGGGAACATCCAGCTCGCGTGCCAGCAGCGGCCCCAGGGTGGATTTGCCCGCCCCCCGCAGACCCACCAGCGCAATGCGGCGGTGCCTTGCTGCGTCGTTGTGCCCCCCACTCAGCAGCTCGTGCAACGCCAGGCGGGCACGCCGCAGTTCGGGCTCGCTGCGGTGTTCCAGCAGTTCGCGGATCAGCAGCCATTCGGGCGATTGCGTCGTGAAATCGCCCACGAGCTCCGCCAGCGAGCAGTGCAGCGCATGGGCCACCTGCTGCAGCACCAGGATGGAGGCGTTGCCCGTGCCGTACTCCAGGTTGGCCAGGTGGCGCTCCGACACGTCGGCGGCCACTGCTACCGCCTTGCGGGTCAGGCCCCGCTGTGCACGCAGATTGCGAACGCGCTCGCCCAGCGACACCAGAAGAGGGTTCTTGGGCTCCTCGGCCGATGACTGCGCACCCTCCTGCGCGGAGGCGGGTGCGAGCAGCCCCGCCGTTTCTGTTTCATTCATACCCATCCTTTTCATGGAGCGCCCTGGTCTTCTCAGGGAAAACGCCATTCATGCACTATAGTGCTTGACATGGATCTTTGAGGTAACTATGGTTCATCAATTGGCAAAATACTGCATGTTTTGGATGCGCGCAAGGCGGTGGATCAAAAACGGTGCAGATTGGGCCCCGACTCTAGCTGCACCCACTGCCCATGTCCGACAAAACTGCATTTCACCAAGCCCTGGTTGATGTGACCGCCCAGCTCGCTGGCAAACCCCTGGATGCCGCTCTGGCGCAATGGCTGAACACCATGCACGGCCCCACCAGTGCGACCTACCAGCGCTTGCGGGAGGCGTGCATTCAGGGCGCACGTGAAGGCTGGCTGTGTGAACGCGAAGGCGGCGGCATCCGCTATGGCCGTGTGTTCAAGCCCGAAGATGCCTTGCACCGGTTTTCTGTGGACGTGGTGGATATGCAAAACATTGCTGGCCCCCACCACACCCACCCGCAGGGCGAAATCGATTTGATCATGCCACTGGAGGGGGAGGCGTTGTTTGACGGCCACCCTGCCGGCTGGTGCGTCTACCCGCCCGGCAGTGCACACCACCCTACGGTGGCGCGCGGCAGGGCGCTGGTTTTGTACCTGTTGCCCGAGGGGCAGATCCATTTCACACGCTAGGGCTGGCGCCAGCGCTGCTCCCTATTGACTTTCCTGCTCTGAAAGATTGACTGCATGACTGAATTGCTCGCCAACCACCTTGCCGGCCGCTGGCAACACGGAACGGGGCCCGGCACTGAGCTGCGCGATCCTGTGCTGGGCAACGCCCTGGTGCGGGTGGACGCCACGGGGTTGAATCTGCCCGAGGCCTTTGCGTTTGCCCGCGAACAGGGGGGAGCTGCGCTACGCGCTGCCACCTATCGTGAGCGGGCCGCCATGCTCGGCGCGGTCGCCAAGGTGCTGCAGGCGCACCGCGACAGCTATTACGACATCGCCACCGCCAATTCCGGCACCGTCAAGACGGACTCTGCGGTGGACATCGACGGCGGCATCTTCACGCTCGGCCAATACGCCAAATGGGGGGATGCGCTGGGCGATGTGCGCGTGCTGCGTGACGGGGATGCCGTCAGGCTGGGCAAGGAACCGGTCTTTCAGTCGCAGCACCTGCAGGTGCCGAGGCCAGGGGTGGCGCTGTGCATCAACGCGTTCAACTTTCCCGCCTGGGGGCTGTGGGAAAAAACTGCGCCCGCCTTGCTGTCGGGCATGCCGGTCATCGTCAAGCCCGGTACATCCACGGCGTGGCTGACCCAGCGCATGGTGCAAGACGTGGTGAACGCGGGGGTGTTGCCCGCCGGTGCACTCTCGATCATCGCGGGAAGCTCGGCGGGTTTGATGGATGCGCTGCAACCCTTTGATGTGGTGTCGTTCACCGGCTCTGCCGAGACGGCGGGCGTTGTCCGCGCGCATCCGGCGGTGGCGCAGCGTTCGGTGCGCGCCAACATCGAGGCGGATAGCCTCAACGCTGCGCTGCTGATGCCCGACGCGGCGCCGGGCAGTTCGGCCTTTGACCTGCTGGTGCGCGAAGTCGTTCGTGAGATGACCGTCAAGTCCGGCCAGAAGTGCACCGCGATCCGCCGCATCCTCGTCCCCACTGCGTCGTACGCTGCGGTGGCAGAGGCTGTCAGCGCCCAGCTGGCCCGCGTGGTGGTTGGCAACCCCCGCAACCCGGAAGTGCGCATGGGCTCGCTGGTCAGCCGCGCCCAGTTCGATGGGGTGCAGGCAGGCATTGCCGCCCTGGGGGCCCATACCGACCTTGTGTATGACGGCCGAACGCGGCCGCTGGTCGATGCCGACCCTGCAGTGGCCGCCTGCGTCGGCCCGGTGCTGCTGGGCGCGCGCGATGCCGACAAGGCCTCCGTCGTTCATGACGTGGAGGTGTTTGGACCGGTGGCCACCTTGCTGCCCTATAACGACCTGCCCCATGCGCTGGCCCTTGCGCAGCGTGGCCAGGGCTCGCTGGTGACCTCGCTCTATGGTGCCGACGACAAGGCCCTGGCCCAGGCCGCCGTAGAGCTGGCTGCGAGCAATGGCCGTGTGCATGTGGTGACGCCGGCAGTGGCCACTGCGCACACGGGCCACGGCAATGTCATGCCCATGTCGCTGCATGGCGGGCCCGGCCGGGCTGGTGGTGGTGCTGAGCTGGGTGGCTTGCGGGCGCTGGACTTCTACCACCAGCGCAGTGCGGTGCAGGCCAGCCCCGAAGTGCTTGCTGCGCTGGGCTGCTGACCCCTCAGCCCCACCCACAACGACAACACCATCGCGACGGAGACACGCCATGAAGAGCCTTCCGGAACAGTTCAATTTTGCAGAGCATCTGTTTGCTCTCAACCGCGCGCGGGGTGACCGCACCGCCTACATCGACGACCGGGGGACCCTGAGCTACAGCGCGCTGGAAGACCGCGCACGGCGGCTGGCGGCGGTGCTGGCCAACACTGGCGTGCGGCGCGAGGAGCGCGTGCTGCTGCTGATGCTGGACACCAGCGATTGGCCGGTGGCGTTTCTGGGGTGCCTGTACGCGGGTGTGGTGCCGGTGGCGGTCAATACCCTGCTCAAGCCCGACGACTACGCCTACATGCTGACGCACTGCCGCGCGCAGGCGGCACTGGTCTCCGGCGCATTGCTGCCCGTGCTGAACGAGGCGCTGGCCCTGGCACCCCACCATGAGGTGCGTGCTTGCGTGGTGTCGCAGCCGCAGGGCACTTTGGCTGCAGGGGCGGTGGACATGCAGGCCGCCATCGCCAGCACCTCCGCGCTGACTGCGCCCGCCCGCACCGGCCCGGACGAGCCTGGGTTCTGGCTTTATTCCTCGGGCTCCACGGGCAAGCCCAAGGGCACGGTGCACACGCAGGGCAGCCTGTGGTGGACGGCTGAGCTGTATGGCAAGGCGGTGCTGGGCCTGACCGACAAGGATGTGTGCTTTTCGGCTGCCAAGCTCTACTTTGCGTATGGGCTGGGCAACAGCCTGACCTTCCCTTTGTCAGTGGGCGCCACAGTGGTGCTGATGGCCGAGCGACCCACGCCAGACGCCACGTTCGAGCGCTGGACGCGCCACCAGCCCACGGTGTTCTTTGGGGCGCCCACCGGTTTTGCCGGCATGCTGGCCTCGCCTCGCCTGCCTTCCCGAAGTGCGGTGGCGCTGCGCATGTGCTCGTCTGCTGGCGAGGCGCTGCCGGCCGAGATTGCACAGCGCTTCAAGGACCATTTCGGTTGCGACATCATCGATGGCATTGGCTCGACAGAGATGCTGCACATCTTCCTGTCCAACCGCCCTGGCGATGTGCGCTACGGCACCACGGGCAAACCGGTGCCGGGCTATGAGATATCCCTGCGCGGCGAAGACGGCAGCGAGGTGGCGCAGGGCGAGATTGGCGACCTCTACATCCAGGGCCCCAGCGCTGCGCTGATGTACTGGAACAACCGCGCCAAGACCCGCGAGACATTCCAGGGCGCGTGGACCAAAAGCGGCGACAAATATGTGCGCGATGCCGAGGGTTACTACACCTACGCCGGGCGCAGCGACGACATGCTCAAGGTCAGCGGCATTTACGTGTCCCCCTTCGAGGTGGAGGCCACGCTGATGCAGCACACCTCCGTGCTGGAGGCAGCCGTGGTCGGCACGCAGGACGCCGACGGCCTGACCAAGACCAAGGCTTTTGTGGTGCTCAAAGATGGGCAGGCGGTCACACCGGATGAACTCAAGGCCTTTGTGAAGGAACGCCTGGCGCCCTACAAGTACCCGCGTCTGATCGAATTCTTGCCCGAGCTGCCCAAGACGGCCACCGGCAAGATCCAGCGCTTTCGGCTGCGCGAGCGGGAGCTGCGGGCGTGAGTGCCAACGTCGTTGCACCCAGCCCCTTGGGGCGCACAGAGCATGTGCCAGTGCGCTGGCGCAACCGTACGGTCCATATCGAGTACCAGTGGATAGCCCCCGAGCGCAGCACTGCCCCCTTGGTGGTGTTCCTGCATGAGGGCCTGGGCTCCGTGGCGATGTGGAAGGACTTCCCGCGCCAGCTGTGCGATGCGGGTGGGTTTCGGGGGCTGGTGTTCTCTCGTCCTGCTTATGGCCGGTCCACACCCCGGCTCGCGGACGAGGTGTGGGGCGTGGACTTCATGCACCAGCAGGCACACGAGGTGGTGCCCGCATTCCTCGATGCACTGGGAGTGCAGGAAGCCGCCTGGCTCTTCGGTCACAGCGATGGCGCATCGATTGCCCTGTTGCTGGCTGCACGCTGGCCGCAGCGCGTGCAAGGTCTGGTGGTGATGGCGCCGCACATCTTTGTGGAAGACGTGACGGTGCAAAACATCGAACGCGCGCGGGACGCTTACGAACAGACTGATCTGCGCCACAAGCTGGCGCGTTACCACGACGATGGGGATTCGGCCTTCTGGGGCTGGAACCGCGTCTGGCTGGACCCGGCCTTCCGTGCGTGGAACATCGAGCCAGAGGTCGCCCAGATCCGCGCCCCCGTGCTGGCCATCCAGGGCTGTGATGACGAATACGGCACCCTGGCCCAGATCCGGGGCATTGCTCAGCGGGTGCCAGGCACCCGGGTGCTGGAATTGCCGGACTGCGCGCACTCTCCGCATCGCGACCAGCCTGGTGCGGTGATGGCCGCTGCGGTTGCCTTCATCCAAGCGCACCACTCGCCCACATAGCGGCAGATGGGGCAGTAGCGGGCGGTAGCCCATGCACCCAGTGACGCCAAAAAAAAGGGGCTATTCCACCTGGCGCCGCAGGCCTTCCAGGTCGGTCACGGTAATGCCGCCGTATTCGATCTCCAGCAGGCCAGCGGCCTGCAGCCGCTTCAACGCCGCGTTGCAGCGCTGGCGTGATACGCCCGAGAGATTGGCAATTTCTTCTTGCGACACCTGCAAGTGCGTGTCGCTGCCCGGGTGCAGCCAGGGGTGGAACAGGCCTGCCAGCGCGCGGGCCACCTGGCTGTCGGTATCGAGCAAATGGTGGGCCGTAAAGTTACCCAGAAACCAGTGCATGCGTTCGTTGATCTGGCGCAGCAGAAAGTGGTCAAAGCTGCGCTGCGTGGCGTGCAGCCATTCAAAAGTCTCCATCGGCACCAGCGCAACGCGGCTGGGGCGCAGTGCGATCACGTCGGCCGTGCGGGGCGTGCCGCGCAGCAAGGTGCCCTCGCCAAACCAGCTTCCCGCCGACAGTCCGCCGAGCGTGACTGAGCGGCCATCCCCCGAGGTCACAGTCCACTTCAGCAGCCCCTCGATGGCGCCGTACCAGTGCACCGGGGTATGGCCGCGCCGGCACAGCTCGCCGCCCTGGGGCACTTCGACCTCGCGCGCATCGTCCATCACCCGCTGCTGGGCGGCGCTGTCCAGGGCCGGGAACCAGGCAGAGTGCAGCAGCAGATCGGTGAGGGTAGGGGGCGCCAGTTTGACCAACATGGTGAGAGTGTCTCCTGCGCCCCCGGGTGCTGTACAGGCGCGTGCGCGTATTCCCTGAGTCCAAATGTCATCGCGATGACTGAGTGGCGCGGGGCTACAAAAAATAATGACCGCTCCATCCACAGGAGACACATGATGATGCACACGCGCCGCCAGTTCATGCACCACGTCGGTTGCGCCTCTGCGCTGGGGGCCTTGTCGCCGCTGGCCGCCTGGGCGCAGACCATCGACCAGGTCAAGATCTTTTACGGCTTTCCCGCAGGCAGCGCGGGTGACAGCGTGGCGCGCAGGGTGGGCGAGAAACTGGCGGGATCGCCCTACACCCGCAACCCCGCGGTGGTGGAAAACAAGCCCGGCGCGGGCGGCCGCATCGCGCTGGAGTCGCTCAAGGGTGCGCCCGCCGATGGCAGCGTGCTCACGCTGTCGCCGTTCTCGTGCACGTCCATCTACCCGCACATTTACAGCCGCCTGAGCTACGACCCGGCCAAGGACTTTGTGCCGGTGTCCATCGGCGCCGTCATGCACCATGGTCTGGCTGTGGGGCCGCTGGTGCCTGTCTCCGTCAAGACGGTGAAGGACTTTCTGGCCTGGGCCAAGGCCAACCCCGGGCAGGCGAACTACGGCTCACCCGCAGCAGGCTCCACGCCGCACTTCATTGGTGCGCTGCTGGGCTTGAACAACGGCGTGGACCTCAAGCATGTGCCGTACCGCGGGTCCATCCCTGGGGTGACCGATGTGGTGGGCGGGCAGATCGCGTCGATGGTCACGCCCAGCGGAGACTTCATTCCCAACCACAAGGCGGGCAAGCTGCGGCTGATCGCCACCTCGGGCCAGGCGCGGTCGCCGTTTTCGCCCGAGGTCGCCACGTTTGCAGAGCAGGGCTTTCCAGAACTCACGACCGAGGAATGGTTTGGCTTTTACGCCCCGGCCCGCACGCCAGCAGCCGTGGTGTCTGCCGCCAATGCCGCCATCAACGCAGCGATCAAGGACAAGGCCGTCATGGACAGCCTGGCCGTGGTGGGGCTCATCGCGAAGGGCTCTACGCCTGCGGAGATGCTGGCCTCGCAACAGGCCGAATATGAGCGCTGGGGGCCGCTGGTGAAGAAGGTCGGCTTCACGGCAGAGTCCTGAAAGGTTCACCATGGCACACACCGTGAAGCGCGTGGCTGTGGTGGCCACCGGCACCATTGGCGCAAGCTGGGCCGCCTACTTTCTGGCGCGGGGCCTGGACGTGGAGGCCATCGACCCGTCGCCAGGGGCCGAGCAGCGACTGCGGGACGCCGTCGCCTCGCATTGGGTGGCGCTGGCGCAGCAGGGGCTGGCCTCGGGGGCAAGCCAGGAGCGACTGCACTTTCATGTGCGGCTGGAAGATGCTCTGGCGCAGGCCGATTTTGTGCAAGAGAACGGACCCGAGCGGCTCGACTTCAAGGTGGACCTGTTCCGCCGCATGGATGCCGCGACCCCGGCGCATGTGGTGCTGGCCTCCAGTTCCTCGGGACTGGCGGTGACGGACATGCAGAAGGATTGCACGCACCCCGGGCGCGTGGTGCTGGGCCACCCGTTCAATCCGCCGCACATGATCCCGCTGGTCGAAGTGGGCGGCGGCGAGCGCACCACGCCCCAGGCTGTGGATGATGCGATGGCGTTCTATGCCCACATCGGCAAGCGTCCCATCCAGGTGCGGCGCGAGATCAAAGGGCACATTGCCAACCGCTTGCAGGCCGCTCTGTGGCGCGAGGCCTTTCACCTGGTGGACCAGGGCGTGGCCACCGTGGAGGACATCGACACCGCCATCTCGCAGGGCCCTGGCTTGCGGTGGGCGCTGATGGGGCCGTTCATGAACCTGCACCTGTCGGGCGGCGACGGTGGCATCGCCCACCTGCTGGCCCACCTGGGTGGCCCCATCGAAAGCTGGTGGCAGGACCTGGGCTCCCCGTCCATGACCGAAGCCTTGCAGCGCCGGGTGACCGAAGGTGTGGCGCAGGCGCTGGGTGACAGGCAGGCCAGCGATCTGGTCCGTGCGCGGGATGCCTTGCTCATCGAGCTGTTGCGCGCCAAGCAGGCGTCTGGGCTGCTCGGCCAACCTGACCCTGATCTCGATGCCTGAGGCATAGCGCCTCAGTGTTTGAACCTCCATCGCTCCCGAGAACCCACCATGTACCCAGCCTTTCTTGATGACGAGCGCCAGATTGCCCCTGCGCGCGCTGTGCGCACCCAGTTTGACGATGGTTCTTTCACGCTGCGCTCTCCCATGGCGCTGCAACCCTATGCCCGCTGTGTGGGGGAATGGCTGGAACGCTGGGCGCGAGAGACGCCAGATGCGCTGGCGCTGGCCGAGCGCGGCGACGGTGCAGAAGGCTGGCGCAGCCTGACCTATGCCCAGCTGCGCCGCCAGGTGGGCGCCGTGGCCCAGTCGCTGCTGGACCTGCGGTTACCAGCCGGGCGGCCCATTGCCATCCTGTCCGACAACGCGGTGGACCATGCGGTGCTCATGCTGGCGGCCATGCATGTGGGCATCACCCCCTGTTCGCTGTCGAGCGCGTATGCGCGCTCCCAGGACCCCAGCCGCCTGCACAGCATGCTGTCGGTGCTGGAGCCCAGCCTGGTCTATGCGTCCGATGCCAGCGTCTATGCGGCAGCCCTGCAAGGCTGGGACAGCGATGCCGTGCGGGTGTTCAGCCGCAACGCCTCCACGTGTCCGGGTGCGCTGCCCTGGGAGCATCTGCTCGCTGGGCAGGAAACGCCCCAGGTGCAGCAGGCCATGCAGGCGCTGCTGCCCGATGACCATGCCAAATACCTGCTCACCTCCGGCTCCACCGGTCGGCCCAAGGTGGTCATCAACACCCACCGCATGCTCTGCGCCAACCAGCAGATGATGGCCCAGGCGTGGCGCTTTCTGGAGCACGAAAAGCCAGTGCTAGTGGACTGGTTGCCCTGGAGCCATACCTTTGGCGGCAACCACAACCTCAACATGGTGCTGTGCCACGGCGGCACGCTCTACATCGACGAGGGGCGGCCGGTGCCGGGGCTCATCGACAAGACGGTGCGCAACCTGCGCGAGGTGCAGCCCACCATGCTGTTCAACGTCCCTCGGGGCTTTGACATGCTGCTGCCGTTTCTGGAGGCCGACGACGGCCTGGCCGCCGACGTGCTGGCGCGCATGCGGCTGGCCTTCTATGCGGCGGCGGCGCTGGCTCCATCGACCTGGCAGCGCCTGCAGGCCGTTGCGCGGCGCGTGCGCCCCGCCCAGCCGCTGTGGCTCACGACATCGTGGGGATCCACAGAGACAGCACCTGCCGTCACCACCGCGCACTGGCACCTTGAAGGCGCGGGCTGCATTGGTGCACCCTTGCCAGGGCTGGAGCTGAAGCTGGTGCCCAACGGCAGCAAGCTGGAGATGCGGGTTCGTGGCGTGTCGGTTTTTGCGGGCTACCGCAATGCGCCGCGCGAAACGGCGGCCGCGTTCGATCACGAGGGGTTCTACCGCATCGGCGACGCGGGCTATCTGGTGGACGCGGAGCAGCCAGACAAAGGCGTGGTCTTCAACGGGCGCGTGGCGGAGGATTTCAAGCTGTCCAGCGGCAGCTGGGTGTCGGTGGGCACGTTGCGGGTGGAGCTGGTGTCGCAACTGGCGCCGCTGGTCCAGGACATCGTGCTCACCGGGCATGACCGCGATGAGGTGGGCATGCTGGTGTTTCCGTCTGCGGCCGGTGCGGCCGACGATGAGCGGCTGGAGCAAGCATTGCAGGCCGTGATGCGCGCGCGCCGCGATGCGGGCGCTGGGTCTTCGCAATGCCCCACGCGGGCCATGGTGATGGACATGGCGCCTGATGCAGACGCCGGGGAGATCACCGACAAGGGCTACATCAACCAGGGGGCGGTGCTCTCACGCCGCGCGGCGGCGGTGCAGGCGTTGTACGCCCATCCTGCAGCGCCAGGGGTTATCAGGGCCTGATTGCGCGGGGCCCAGGGCGTGTAGGGGAGGCGTCGTCGCGCACCCTTGCGGGTTCCCCCAAAAGAAAAAAGGGGCCTCGCGGCCCCTGGTGCTGAAGCAGGCGCCTTGCGGCGCTGGGTGCATCAGGCGGTTGCGTCCTTGAGCTTCTTCAGGGCGCGGGTCTTGATCTTGACCGAGGCGGGCTTGGCGGGGAACCAGCGCTCTTCACCCGTGAACGGGTCCTTGCCAAAACGCTTTTTCTTGGCAGGCACTTGCTGCAGGCCAATCTTGAGCACGCCAGGCAGCGTGAACTCGCCAGAGCCCTTCTTGTGCACCGAGCCCAGGATGGCGGCTTCCAGCGCAGCCAGCACGGCCTTGGCGGCCTTGGGCTCCACACCCGACTGTTCGGCCAGATGGGCGACCAGTGTGGTCTTGTTGAACGCAGCCTTGATGGGCTTCAGGGCGGGAGCAGCGGCCACGGGCTTGACGGCGGGAGCGGCTGCTTTCTTGGCGGCTGGAGCCGCCTTTTTTGCTGCAGGTGCTGCCTTCTTGGCGGCGGGTGCTGCGGCCTTGACGGCCACCTTCTTTGCGGGAGCGGGAGTTTTCTTTGCAGTTGCCATGATGTTTTTTCGTTGATTGGAATGACGATGGGCCCTGCCTCTGCGGGCGAGGACCTGCGTGATTTTAGGTGCGATAACGCCAGACGCGATAGGGCCTGCGTGCCGCAGGTGTTTGCAGCCGTCGCATGGGTGCGGTGCCAACTGTTTGCGCAGGGCCCGCGAGGTCGTTGCAGGAGCGCGCGTTGCGCCCCCTTGTTGTCTGCGTGGCTAAGCTGCCGTCTGCAGGCCCAGCACCGCGATCACGTGACAGCCCGTGCCTGCGATGACACAGCCATGCCACACGGCGTGGGCGTAGCGCACTACGGCGTCCATCACAAAAAACACCACACCGGCCGTGTACGCGGCCCCGCCGATGACCAGCCAGGCCGCACTCACGGCGGGCACATGGGCCATCAGGGGCAAGGCCGCCAGCAGCGCCACCCAGCCCATCGCCACATACAAGGCCGTTGACAGCCAGGGCGCAGTGCGCCTTGTGCGCAGCTGCAGCCAGCAGCCCGCCAGGGCCGCGAGCCAGACGAGGGCCAGGGCGGTGACATGGTGCGTGTGGCCCGGCGCACTCAACGCAAACGGGGTGAAGCTGCCCGCAATGAACAAGTGGATCGCCGCATAGTCCAGCCGCAGCGCCCATTGCTTGGCCCGCCCCGGCGGCAGCGCGTGGTACAGGGTGGACGCGCCATACAGCAGCGCCATGGTAGCCACAAACACCAGCACACCCCCTATGGCTGCGGGATGCGCGGCGGGGGCTGATTGCAGTAGTTGTGGCACGGCAAGGCAGGCGCCCACCAGCGCAGCACCGTGCAGCGCACTGTTGGCCACCTCTTCGTGCAGGTCCTGCGGCCGGTCGCTCATGGCGATCTTGCTAGTGGTGGGCAGGCGTGTGCAGCCGCTCGCGCCACAGCTGCCAGCGCGCGCGCTGCAGGGCCAGGAACTCCACCACGCCCCAGGCCAGTGCACAGGCCAGCATCGCCCAGCCCATGGCCCAGCGGTAGGCCTCAGTCTTGCGCGATGGCGGGTACATCATCGTGGTCCCAGCCGGTGGTGCGGGGCAGGTCCAGGCTCAGCCACCCGCGTTCATCGAACAGCTCATCGAGCAGCCGCTGCAGTCCGAACAATTTCCAGAGCATGTTGCGCCTCTTCCAAAGGGTGGTGACTGCAGGCAAGGTAGCGCCCTTGTGTGACGGTTTCGCGTCGGCTCGCGCAAACCCCACAGGTTGGCCGCAGCGCTGTTCGTGCTGGGCCCCGGGCGCTATCCTCACTGCCTGGCACGCGCTCTGGCGTGCTCCACACACCGACTTACCCCCACCCATTGAACATGCTGCCCGAGCTTGCGGCGCTGGAAAAAATCCTGGACCTGGGGGCGCCCCATCTGCAGGTGCAGGTCGTCCAGCAGGTGTCTGTGGCATCGGGCACGCAATTTCCCATCTATGCCATTGGGTTGGGCAACCCGGCGCTGGACGTGCCCGCCGTCGGATTCTTTGGCGGCGTGCATGGGCTGGAGCGCATTGGTGCCGAGGTGGTCATTGCCTACCTGCAAAACGTGGTCATGCGGCTGCAGTGGGACACCACCTTGCACCAGCAGCTGGAGCGTGTGCGCCTGGTCTTCATGCCCATCGTCAACCCCGGCGGCATGTGGTCTGCCACGCGCGCCAACCCGCGCGGTGTGGACCTGATGCGCAATGCGCCCGTCGACGCGGTGGACCCGGTGCCCTGGGGCATTGGCGGGCAGCGCGTGAGCGCGGGCCTGCCCTGGTACCGGGGCAGGCTGGGCGAGCCCATGGAGGCCGAGAGCCAGGCGCTGTGCGACGTGGTGGCGCAGCAGCTGCTGGCGCGGCCCTTCAGCATTGCGCTGGACTGCCACTCGGGCTTTGGGGTCAAGGACCGGCTGTGGTTCCCGTTTGCCCACACCCGCCGGCCCATTCCGCACCTGGCCGAGCTGCATGCGCTGCAAGACATCTTTCTGCAGGCGCACAGCAACCACCAGTACATCATCGAGCCGCAGAGCGCGCAGTACCTGGCCCATGGCGACCTGTGGGACCACCTGTACCTGCAGGCCTGCCGCGACGTGCCCGCGCACACCTTCTTGCCGCTCACTCTGGAGATGGGGTCGTGGCTGTGGATCAAGAAGAACCCGCGCCAGCTGTTCTCGCGCAACGGCATCTTCAATCCGCTCATCAACCACCGCCAGCAGCGGGTGCTGCGGCGGCACCTGTCACTGCTGGACTTTCTGTCGCGCGCGGCCTGCAGCCACGCACGCTGGGTGCCTGCGCCCGATCAGCGTGCGCAGCGCCGGGCCGATGCCCTGGCTGCGTGGTACTGAGATGCCAGTGCGCCCACCACGCCAATGGATCTTGCTGCGCGGGCTGACGCGCGAGGCCGCGCACTGGGGCGCCTTTGGCGAGCGCTTTGCGCAAGCGGTGCCGGGCGACGACGTGCTGGCGCTGGACCTGCCAGGTAACGGCCAGTTCCACCATCTGACATCACCCTTGTCGGTACAAGGCATGGTGCGGGCCTGCCGTGCAGAGCTGGCGCAGCGTGCGGTGGCGCCGCCCTACCACTTGCTGGCCATGTCGCTGGGGGCGATGGTGGCCACCGAATGGGCGCGCGTGGCGCCCCACGAGGTGGCGGGCTGCGTGCTCATCAACACCAGCCTGCGCCCGTTCAGCCCGTTCTGGCACCGCCTGCAACTGCACAACGTCGCACCGCTGCTGCGGCTGGCCTGGCGGTGGCGATCTGCGGAGGCCGCCGAGCAGGTGGTGTGGCAAATCACCAGCCGCAGCGCGCCATCCGCCGCCACCGGCGTGTTGGCGCAGTGGGCCGCGGTGCGCAGGCAACGGCCGGTGTCGGCCCACAATGCCCTGCGCCAGTTGGTGGCGGCCGCGCGGTACCGCGCGCCGGCAGCAGCACCCGTGGACCGTGTGCTGCTGCTGGGCAGCGAGAAGGACCACCTGGTATCCCACCAATGCTCGCAGGCCATTGCGCAGGCCTGGGGGCTGCCGCTGCAGTCGCATCCGTGGGCGGGACACGACCTGCCGCTGGATGACCCGCAGTGGGTCATCGATGCCGTGCTGCAGTGGCTGTCCCGTAGCGAGTCAACAGACGGGTGACGGGGGCTACGGCGTGAGGCTGTTCAACGCACCCTGTGTCACCAGCTCGCGGTACCACTCCGCATAGCCCGCGCTGCTGGGGTGCAGGCCGTCAGCGGCGTTCAGTTCCTGGCTGCGGGTCACGAACGGGTCCTGGTCGCGCGGCTTGAGCAAGCGCACGTAATGCACCTGCTGCGCGCTGGCTGCCTCCCGCGCCAGGGCATGCAGCGCCTCGGACCGGCGCGACATGGCCCATGACAGGGGCGGCACAAAAAAGGGCGCGTGGCCCACGTTGCCACAAGGCATCAGCACCACCTGCTGCCCCTTGCGGCGCGCGAGCGCCACGGCCTGCTGTACGTGGTCGCGCAGCGTGTCTTCAGACGTGAAGCGGATCACATCGTTGCCTCCTGCCAGCACCAGCACCAGGTCGTAGCCGCCGCCAGCGCGTTCCAGTTGCTGCACCACATCGCCAAATTTGGCGCCGTTGGCCGCCAGGTTGTCGATGCGCCATTGGGGATGGTCCTGGCCGATGCGCCCCGGCAGGCTGTCTGCTGCGGTGCTGGCACCAGTGCCCACGGCGGTGCTGTCTCCCACCACCAGCACACGCCGCGTCGGCTGCGGGGGCTGAGCGGTGTAGGGGCGTGCATCGCGGGCCAGGTCGGCGGCCGTCCACATGCGCCAAGGGGCACAGCCCGTCAGCAGCAGTGCGCCCGCAGCCACCGCGGCCAGGGTGGCCCACCGGCGGGTGGCATTGTGGTGCGGGGAGGTCTTTCGCGTCATGGTGCATGCGCCCGAAGTTGCTCTGGGCTCAGCGTACCTGCAGACTCGGCGACCCTGCGTCGGCGTCGGGCATTCACGTGCGTAGGACAGTGCTACGCCCCGCGTCCAGGGGGTGCTACTGCTTGAAGACGACGGCGTCCAGCGCCATCGCCCGGATCGCCTCGGCCGCGGCATCGGCCTGGGCGCGGGTGGCGTAAGGCCCCACCCGCACGCGGATGCGGCGTCCCTTGGAATTGTTCAGCTCCTGGCGAAACGCGGGCAGGCCTTCGTTGAGCAAGCGCGCCTGCGTCTTGCGGGCGTTGGCTTCCTCGGCGAACAGGCCCACGTTGATGTAGTAGCCCGGGGCAGTGCCCACCGCGGGCAGCGCGGTGTCGGCGGTGGAGGACGCTGCTGCCGCCGGTGTCTTGGGCTTGGTGGGGGCTGCTGCGCGGCTGGCGGCATCACGGCGTGCAGGGGCGGTAGCGGTGGCGCTGGCCGCAGGCGTCGGTGCGCGGGTCGATGCGGCTGGCGTGGCTGGCTTGGGTGTGGACGCTTTGGCGGCTGGGGGGGCGGCCGTGACCGATGCGGACAGTGCTGTAGTTGGGGGCTCGGCCGATTTTTGAACGGCAGTGGCGGCAGGAGCGGACGCGACAGCCGCAGGTGCCGATGCCACAGGTGCAGGCGCAGGCTTGGGGGCTGCTGCTGCAGCAGGAGCCTGGGGCGCGGGTGTGGTCGCTGGCGGTGGCGCTGGCGGTGGTTCTGTTGCCACTTCAGGGGCAGGCGTTGGCGGCGTGGTGACCCCTTCGGCCTCCGGCACCGGCAAGGCACCCACGGGCTTGGTGGCAGATGCCGCCTGGGCCGCTGCCGTGGCCTGCGCCACCGTGACGGCGGGTTCCAGCGCCAGGGGCTTCACGTCCGACGGCGACAGCGCCAGGTAGGCGATCAGTGCGGCCAGGCCCAGCACCACGTTTGCGAGCACCAGCACCTGCAGCCGCTTGCGCGAGCTGGCCTGCTTTTCGAGCAGCGCGCAGGCTTCCGGCACGGTGCGCGACGCGGCCAGCGCGCGCGCAATGCGCTTGCGGATGTCGGCGTACAGGATGGCGTTGCCGTACAGCCCCGGCACGGCAAAGGCCAGCACCGCAAAGGCGCCCAGCACCCCGAGTTCGATGCCCACAGGCCAGTGCAAAAACGAACGGCCCACGCCAAACACGATCAGTGCCAGACCCTCTGCCGCCGCCACATAGACCAGCGCGGCACCCCACAGCTGGCGAAACAGCATCCAGTTCAGGGTGCACAGGCAGGCGGCCCAGTTCCAGGTGGTGGTCGTGCGGCCCGTGTCGTCAAAGCGCTCGAACACCTTCAGGTAGTAGTCCGTGTTCACGGGCCCCAGGGCCAGCCGCGACATGGCCGCCATGGCATTGTCGGACGGCGAATCGAGCGACATGGCCGGGATGATGGAGGCGACAGGATCCGTGTGGTCGAGCATGGTCGGATTCTGTCATGCACCGGGCGGTGTATTACCTGCCGAATTGCAAGGTGCTGCGCGGCGGCAACGGGTGCGCGCAGCGTGGTGGCGCGCTGCGGAGCGTCCGAGCAAGCCACTACGTGCCTGTGGGACGGGTTTTGAGTCAAATCGGCTGCAAGCGCTAGTCGAATATGTGCAAGCAGCTATCAATTATATAGCGTTCGCTATTTGCCCCGTACCAGGGCCATGATCTGGCCCGCGTCCAGCGTCGCTGCCTTCTGCTGAATTTGTGGCAAGTACTGCGTCTGCAGCTGCTTGGCGGGCGTGAGCAGGCCCTGAAAGGTCTCGCGCAGCATGGCCGTGCTCATGACCCGGCCACCGGCGTAATAGCGCTTGGCCACCTGCCCCAGCGCGTAGGTGGTGGCAAACGAAAACGCCATGCCTGTGGCAGCGCCGCCCAGCCCGCCGATGGTGCGGCCCGCCACCTTGCCCAGCAGGCCGCCCAGCAGCTTGCGACCAAACTGCTCCAGATACTGCGACGTCATGCCCACGCCGGCAGCGGCGATGAACTCCTTGATGTGGCCCTGGTCCAGCTCCACCCCGTGGGCCTTGCCGATGCCGTAGACCATCTTCACCTGCAGCGGGATGATGGCCATCGACGCCCATGACTGCGGCAGCAGCTCCAGCGCGCCATTGAGCAGCGCATAGTTCAGGATGGATTTGTCCAGCTCTGCGTCCGAGGCACCTGCACCGACTGCTACGGCCAGAGGCGCTGCCGCAGCAGTGGCCACCGGCACCGCCATCGGCACGGCCTTTTCGGCCACGTCCACCAGCGCATCGGCTTGCAGGTCAAACGCTGCCGTCTGCGGGTCGCCCAGCTGCAGGGCCGCCTTGAGGCGGGTCAGAAACTCGCGCTCCGCCGCGGTCTGGCGGCCGTCCACATCGCACACGCAGACAGCCATCTCGTAGGCCAGCTGGCGGTGCATGGGCTCACTCAAACCCTGCACGGCGGCCTGCACGCTGGTGCGCTGCAGCAGCACGTCCTGGTAGATGCGCGGCAGGTCGGCCACGCCCCCGTCGCCCGCGAGCGACTCGGCAATGCGGCGTATCTCTTCGCGTTCGGCATCGTCCTTGTTGCCATCGGCAAATGCTGCCAGAAGGGCGATGGTGAGGATGGATTTTTGCTGGTCCAGGGTCATGGTCGTCGTGCGGAAAAAAGGGGGGGAGGGGTTGCACACTGCTTGCAGTGTGTTGTGCGGTGGCTTGTGAACAGGTTCTTAGGTGCAGTCTAGGCAATGCGGTTTCAACGCCACAGCGTGTGGGGGATTGATGGCGCGGGCTGTGCGTGGCGCCAGCACTTCGGGTTTTCCCTTGGGTAGTTCGGCGACTGTGCGGAGGGCCGTCGCTTGCCTACAGTGCTTGCCATCGCGCCGTCTTGGCGCACATCAACGGAGGATGGACATGGGCGTAGCGATCGTGGGTTGGGCGCATTTGCCGTTTGGACGGCTGGACGGCATGGGCCTGGAAGACCTCATCACCCGCGCGGGCCGCGAGGCCCTGCAGCACGCGGGCATCGACGGCACAGCGGTGGATGGCGTGTGGCTGGGCAACCTCAACGGCGGCTTCACGCCCGATGTGTTTGCCTCGTCGCTGGCCCTGCAGTGCGACGACGCCCTGCGGTGGAAACCCGCCACACGGCTGGAGAACGCCTGCGCGTCGGGCTCGGCGGCCCTCTATGCCGCGTGTGACGCGATCGAAGCCGGCCGCGCCCGGGTTGCCCTTGTCATCGGCGCTGAAAAGATGACCGCTGTCTCCGGCGCCGAGACCACGCGCATCCTGGGCGACTGCGGCTACTCCGGCGAGGCGGGCCACCCGCTTGGCGGCTTCCCGGGCATTTTTGCCTCCATCGCGCAGGACTACTTTGCCGCGCATGGCGACCACTCGGCCACCCTGGCACGCATCGCGGCCAAGAACCACGCCAACGGCGCGCTCAACCCCTGGGCCCACATGCGCAAGGATCTGGGCTTTGAGTTCTGCAACACCGTGTCCGACCGCAACCCGATGATTGCCGCGCCCCTGCGCAAGACGGACTGCTCGCTGGTGTCCGACGGTGCCGCAGCGCTCATCCTGTCGGCCGATGATGCAGTGGGCGACTTCCCCCGCGCCGTGCGCCTGCGGGCGCGGGTGCAGGTCAACGACTACCTGCCCATGGCGCGCCGCCGCGTGGTGGACTTTGAAGGGCCCCGGCGCGCCTGGCAGCAGGCGCTGCGGCAGGCAGGGTGCGCGGTGCACGACCTGTCGCTGGCCGAGGTGCACGACTGCTTCACCATCGCCGAGCTGCTCACGTACGAGGCCATGGGCCTGGCGCCCGCAGGCCAGGGCCACCGCCTGCTGGAAGACGGCACCGTGCTGCGCAGCGGCCGCCTGCCCGTCAACGCGTCGGGCGGGCTCAAGGCCAAGGGCCACCCGATCGGCGCCACGGGCGTGTCGATGCATGTGGTGTCGGCCATGCAGCTCGTGGGCGAGGCGGGCGACCTGCAGGTGCCGGGTGCCACCCTGGCGGGCGTGTTCAACATGGGCGGCTCGGCCGTGGCCAACTACGTGAGCATTCTGGAGCGCGCCCGATGAACATCGCCCACCTGCTGCGCCGCAGCGCCTTGCTGCACGCCCACCAGCACGCGCTGCTGCATGGCGACCAGGTGCTGTGGAGCTACGGCACGCTGGCTGCCCGCACCGCCGCGCTGGCCGCCCATCTGCGCACACGCTGTGGCGTGGCCCCGGGCGACCGCGTGGCCATCTATGCCGCCAATGCGCCCGAATACCTGGAAGCCCTGCACGCCATCCTGTGGGCAGGGGCGGTGTCGGTGCCGGTCAACTACAAGCTGCATGCCAAAGAACTCGCCTACGTGCTGACCGACTCTGGCGCGCGTGTGGTGCTGACCTCTGAAGCGCTGGCACCCGCCGTGCGCGAGGCCGGGGCGCCGCAAGACGCGGTGCTGGTCTTTGGCTCCGACGCATACCGCGCCGCAGTCGCCCACACGCCCATGGACGTGTGCGACCGCGCGCCGCATGACGTGGCCTCGCTGTTCTACACCTCGGGCACCACCGGCCGACCCAAGGGTGTGATGCAGACCCACCGCAACCTGCTGGCCATGACGGCCTGCTACTTCACCGATGTGGACGACATCCTGCCCGGTGACGCCATGGTTTACGCCGCACCCATGTCGCACGGCGCGGGGCTTTACAACTACGCCCAGGTGCTGCGCGGCGAGCGGCATGTGGTGCCGCTGTCGGGCGGGTTCGAGCCGGCTGAACTGGTGCAGCTCGCGGCCAGCGTGGGCCAGCTCACGCTGTTTGCAGCACCCACCATGGTGCACCGCCTGGTGGACCATGTGCGTGCCACGGGTGCCGACGTCTCAGGCTTCAAGACCATCGTCTACGGCGGCGGCCCCATGTACGCCGACGACCTGCGCAACGCCCTGGCCGTGATGGGCAACCGCTTTGCACAGATCTACGGCCAGGGCGAAAGCCCCATGACCATCACCGCCCTGTCGCGCGCCCAGCTGGCCGACCGCGACCACCCGCGCTGGGCCGAGCGCATGGTGTCGGTGGGAGTGGCGCAGTCGCTGGTGGAGGTGCGCGTGGTCGATGCCGCAGGCCAGCCTCTGCCGACCGGAGAGACCGGCGAGGTGGTGGTGCGCGGCGACACCGTGATGCCCGGCTACTGGAACAACCCCACCGCCACGGCGCAGACGCTGCGCGACGGCTGGCTCTACACCGGCGATATGGGCGCGCTGGATGCCGATGGTTTTCTCACGCTCAAGGACCGGTCCAAGGACGTCATCATCTCCGGCGGCAGCAACATCTACCCGCGCGAGGTCGAAGAGGTGCTGCTGCTCCACCCCCAGGTGCGCGAGGTGGCCGTGGTGGGCCAGCGCGATGCGGAATGGGGCGAGGTGGTGGTCGCCTTCCTGGTTGCAGGGGAGGGCGGTGCGGTGGCCGATGCCGTGCTGGATGCGCTGTGCCTGGAGCACATTGCTCGCTTTAAGCGGCCGAAGGAATACCGGTGGGTGGAGGCGTTGCCGAAGAACAGCTATGGGAAGGTGTTGAAGACGGAGCTGCGGGGCAAGGGGTAGTGCTGCGGCGGGGCGATGTTGTGGGCAGTGGGGTGTTATGGCAGCCCGCCATCACGCCCCATCTTCATCGGATGACCGCTCGTGGGCAGGTGCGCGCGCAAGTTCAGACGGTTTGTGGGTCGGTTTCCGACACCATCGCCAGAACGTCGACCTGCTGATCCCCAGCTCTGCAGCGGCTGCACCAGTGCGTCCGCCATGGCGCTCCAGCGCAGCCAGGGCCTGTGTGTGCCGATCGGGTTGTTCTGGCGGTTGCTCCGGTGTCGCCAGAGCAGCCAGGGCCTGTTCGATGTCTGGCCGTGCCGCAAGGAGTTCCGGGCATTCGTGACGTAGCTCGCTCCACTCCACCTTGTCGATGTGCCGGTACTGAGACAGCCAAACGGCGATGCGGTCACACATGTTTTCCAGCTCGCGCACGTTGCCGGGCCATGGGTGCTGTTCCATGGCACCTCCCCATTGGGCCAACACCTCAGCGGCGGTGACACCCGACACGCCGACCCGGCTCAGACTGTGGGCCAGCAAACGCGCAGCCAAGACTTGGACGTCGCCCTTGCGATCCCGCAGCGGAGGCAATGCCAACGTGAGGGTGTTGAGGCGGTAGTACAGGTCCTGGCGGAATTGGCGCGCGTTCACCATCTGCAGCAGTGGCTGGTGGGTTGCCGCTATTACGCGCACATCGACCGGGATGGACGTGACGGACCCCAAGCGGGTGATGCGCCGCTCCTGCAAGACGCGCAGCAAGCGGGTTTGCAGCGTGAGTGGCATGTCGCCGATTTCGTCCAGAAACAGGGTTCCCGTGTGGGCTGCTTCAAACAGCCCGCGCTTGCCGCCGCGGCGCGCACCGGTGAAAGCGCCTTCCTCGTGGCCGAACAGCTCGCTTTCGAGCAGCGTTTCCGGGAACGCCGCGCAGTTGATGGCGACAAACGGGCGACGCGCCCTTTGGCTGGCGTTGTGCATGGCCTGTGCAAAGAGTTCTTTGCCGGTGCCGCTCTCGCCGGTGATCAGAACGCTGAAGTCGGTGGCGGCATACCGGCGGGCTCTGGCGATGGCTTGCAAAAACGCGGGGGCTTGCCCCGCCAGGCTTTCAAAGCGGTGGCGCGCAGCGTGGTCACTGCGGCGGTGCTGAATGCGCAGGCTGTTATCGGCCTCATGGATGGTGCGTGCGTCGTACAAGGTCAGCGCCGCACCCATGGTGTGGCCGCCTTCGTAAATGGGCGTGCGATTGGCAATCCAGTCGCGGCCTTGCAGGCGCAGCACTGCGCCATGTTCGGGCTGGCCGCCTTCCAGCGTCTCGCGCAGCGACAGATCGGTGGTGACAGACGCGAGTAGTTCGCCCAAGCGCGGCGCACGCACCAGGCCCAAAATGCGTTGCATCGCTGGGTTGATGGCAATGATCTGTTCGGACTGATTCACCGCCAGGACCGCCTCTTGCAGCGTGTGCAGCACCGTGTTGAGCTGTTCGTATCGCCCGGCCTCCAGCTGCGCCACCCGCGCCAGCTCCAGGGCGTCTTCAAAGCCTTGGCGGATGCTGGCATGCGAATACGCCAGCAATCCAACGAGGCCTGCGTTTTCTGCCAGTTCCACCACCAGGCTGGACCCCACGACCACGCGGATTCCATCGCCATGCAGCTGGCGGATGCACGCGCGGGCCGCGTCTGGCGTCTGGTAGGCGTACTGGTGGATGTCGATGTTCAGCAGGCCCTTGACGGATTCCAGCTCCGGCAGCTTGTGGCCGTACATCACGATGCCCACGCGGTCGGCCGTTGCCCTCGCCTTGATAAGCGCCTGCAGGATGTCAAAGCCACTCAACTGGATGGTGGCCACCGGGGCACTGATCCCGCTGCGCAGCAGGCTGGCGTTGGACCCCGCGCTCACAAAGACATCGACATGCCCGCTGTCCAGGCGCTGGCGGGCCAGCTCAAGCGCCACCTCAAAGCTGCCGTCGATCACCTCGATATCCGCTCTGTCCCGGTATTCCGCCACGATGGGCATGGCCATCAGCCGGATCTGGCGATAGCTCATGAAGCAAAGGCGGGGGCGGCTGGCAAGTGGTGTGACGGGGGTTGGCATAGGGCGGACGGTTGTGCGGACGATGCGTGGGCTGTGCAAGCGTTTCAACGACAGGTCGTTGCGTTTTATTCTTTCTTGAGTGAAACACAAATATGAAACATTGGGGCGAATGGTGAAACATGCACGCCGCTGCTGTACGACGTTGTTGCGGAAAAAGTCAATCAAATCAATGGCTTACGGCAGATTGACGGGCTGGCACGTACTGTGCAACAGCTGCCTTGATACCACCCTGTTTGCAACATCACTCCATTGCCATGTCTGAATCTGCTCCTTCTTCCAAGCCCTCCATGCCCGCTCCTATCTCTTTGCGCCAGCGCCTGACCCAGCCCGGGCTGGTGATTGCCCCCGGGGTGTACGACATGGTGTCGCTGCGGCTGGCCGATACCTTCGGCTTTGATGCCTTGTACATGACGGGCTTTGGCACGGTGGCCTCGCACCTGGGCTTGCCAGATGCCGGGCTGGCCACGTATTCGGACATGGTGGGGCGGGTAAAAGCCATGGCAGGCATGGCCCGCTCCCCGCTGATTGCGGATGGCGATACGGGCTATGGCGGTTTGCTCAACGTGCGCCACACGGTGCAGGGCTACGAGGCTGCTGGCGCGCAAGCCATCCAGTTGGAAGACCAGGAATACCCCAAGAAATGTGGCCACACCCCTGGCCGCCGGGTGATCCCCATGGAAGACATGGTGCGCAAGATTCGCGTCGCTGTCGACAGCCGCAGTTCGTCCGATTTCCTGGTGATTGCGCGCACGGACGCCCGTACCAGCTTTGGTCTCGACGAAGCCTTGCGCCGGGCAGAGGCGTACGCCCGCGCTGGCGCAGACATTCTTTTTGTCGAGTCGCCCGAGAGCGAGGACGAGATGCGAAAGATCGGCCAAACCGTGGACAAGCCCCTGCTGGCCAATATGGTGGAGGGCGGGCGGACGCCTGTGCTGTCGCACAGCGAGCTGGAGTCCATTGGCTACAAGCTCGCCATCTTTCCGGTGACGGCCTTGCTGGCTGCCACCCAGGCCATGAAGACGGTGTATGCGCAGTTTCAGCGCACGGGCTCGTCGGTGAACAGCGACGCTGGCTTGATGCCCTTCGCGGAATTGACGCAGCTCATGGGTTTTGAGGACGTCTGGGCGTTTGAACGCCAGTACGCCGAGACACCCTGATTGGCGAAGCACGCGCCAGCTGAAGCCTTTCATGCCTCGACAAGACGATCCCAAAGCAAAACACGAAGGAGACAAACATGAAGCCCCATCCATTTCTCATCCAACACAGCCATGTGCCGCTTGCGTCCGCCATGCCGCGTCGGCGCAAGCTGCTGGCCCTGTCAGCCCTACTGTGCCTGGGCGTGGTGGCCGGTATGCCCACGGCCACGCACGCGCAGGACGTGTGGCCCAGCAAACCCCTTCGGCTGATTGTTCCTTTCACGCCCGGGGGCGTCACCGACACCAGCGGGCGTCTGATTGCCGAAAGTCTTGGCAAGCGCCTTGGCCAGCAGGTTGTGGTGGACAACAAGCCGGGCGCCTCCGGAAACATTGGCACAGCGCTGGCCAAGTCTGCGCCAGCAGATGGCTACACCTTGGTGCTGGGTTTTGACGGCACCATGGTGATCAATCCACATGTGTTTTCGAAACTGCCTTTTGATACGGCCAAAGACTTTGCGCCAGTCGGCAAGATTGGCGATGCCACCCTGGTGCTGGTGGCAAACCCCGGCGTGCCGGTCAAGGGCCTGGCCGATGTGATTGCCTTGTCGAAGACCCAGCCGGGAGGCCTCTCGTTCGGCACCTCGGGGACGGGGGGCACACCGCACATTGCCGGTGAGCTGCTCAAGATCCGGACAGGTGCCAACCTGACCCACGTGCCCTACAAAGGTGGCGGCCAAGCCATGACCGATGTGCTGGGGGGCACGATCCCGCTGGTGTACACGGCGGTGGCGGGCGCGCATGGACACATCAAGTCCGGCAAGCTCAAGGCCATTGCAGTGTCGAGTGCGCAGCGCACCAGCGCCTTGCCCGATGTGCCCACGTTTGCCGAGAGCGGTGTACCCGACTTTGTTGTCAACTCGTGGGTGGGGCTGCTGGCACCGGTGGGTACGCCTGCGGCGGTGATCACGCGCCTGAACACTGAACTGAACGCGGTGCTGAACGATGCCGCCGTGCGTGAGAAATTGCGTGTAATGGGCATCGAGCCGACCCCCGGCACAGCCGAGCAATACCGCGATGAAATCAAGCGGGACCTGGACCGGTATGGTGCCGTGGTGAAGGCGGCTGGCATCTCGATCGAATAAGGCGGCTGGTTCTGCACACTTCACCTTTCTCGGAGCAAGTCCATGGATCTGAATCTGAAGGACAAACATGTCCTCATCACGGGGGGCAGCAAAGGCATTGGTTATGCCTGTGCGGCGGCGTTTCTGGCCGAAGGGGCGCGCGTCAGCCTGGTATCGCGCAGCACCGAACACCTGGAGGCCGCACGTGGTCGGTTATCGGTGGATGTCCATGGCAGCGCTGGGCGCATCAGCGTCCATGCCGCTGACCTGCAGCAGCCCGAGTCGGCGGCGAAAGCGCTGTCGGCTGCCGAAACCGCCTTTGGGGACGTCGATGTGCTGGTCAACTCTGCAGGGGCTGCCCGGCGCACCCCGCCCGAGGAACTGAGCGCGCAGGCCTGGCACGATGCGATGAACGCCAAATTCTTCACCTACGTCCACATGGTGGATCTGGTGGTCAAGAAGATGGGCGCGCGGGGCCAGGGAGCCATCGTCAATGTGGTGGGCGCCGGAGGAAAGGTCGCCAGCCCCATCCATATGCCTGGCGGGGCGGCCAATGCGGCGCTGATGCTCATGAGCGCGGGCATGGCTGCCGCCTACGGGCCAAAGGGTGTACGCGTGAATGCCGTCAACCCGGGCGCCACCCACACCGAGCGGTTGCAGGCAGGGATGATCGCCACGGCACGCATGCACAATATCTCGGAGCAGGAAGCGCTTGCACAGGCGACGAGCAAGGTGCCGCTGGGTCGCCTGGCGCAGCCGGCGGAGGTCGCCAACGTGGTGCTGTTTCTGGCGTCCGAGCGTGCCAGCTATGTCACGGGCGTGGTTCTGACGATGGACGGCGCAGCAACGCCCATGGTGGTGTGATACCCGAAGCAGGCTTTGGTTGGTGCACCATTAAGCCTGCGGCCTCCGCGGTTTTGCAGCCCGTCCTACCATCCTGGCTTGCCATCCACAGACTCGACCCATGACCACCACCCTCAAAATCGATTTCGTCTCCGATGTCTCCTGCCCCTGGTGCATCATCGGCCTCAAGGCGCTGGAGCAGGCGGCGGACCGGCTGCAGGGTGAGGTCGCGTTGGACCTGCACTTTCAGCCTTTCGAGCTGAACCCGCAGATGGGGCCTGCGGGTCAGGACATTGGCGAGCACCTGCAAGAAAAGTACGGCGCCACGCCCGAGCAGAGCCTGAAGAACCGCGAGGCCATCGCGGCGCGTGGGGCGGCGCTGGGGTTTACCTTCAGCATGGACAAGCGCAGCCGCATCCACAACACCTTTGATGCGCACCGGCTGCTGCACTGGGCCGAAGAGAAGGGCGTGCAGCCCGCGCTGAAGAAGGCGCTGTTCACGGCGTATTTCACCGACGGGCAGGACCCGAGCAACCACGAGGTGCTAGCGCGTGTGGCGGGCGAGGTGGGGCTGGATGTGGCCGAGGCGCGTGCGCTGCTCGCCTCAGACCGCTACGCCGACGAGGTGCGCGAGCGCGAGCAGTTCTATCTGCAAAACGGCATCCATTCGGTGCCCGCGATCATCGTCAACGAGCGCCACCTGATCCAGGGTGGGCAGCCGGTGGAGGTGTTTGAGCAGGCGCTGCGGCAGATTGCCGCGCAGGGCTAGATGCTATTTATTTGATAGCTGCTCAGGTATATTGCACTAGCGCTACTGGCATGTACGATCAAAAAAGGGGCCTGGAGCCCCTTTTTTGATGTCTGAGCGATGCCCCGGCCACACCGGGCTACCGTCACTTGCGCAGCGGAATGGCGGTGGCGCGGTCCACGGGAACGGCGGTCACGCTGTTCTGGGGGGAGCCGTCGATGAGCTTTTCAGAGTAGGTCAGGTACACCAGCGTGTTGCGGGCCGGGTCCACCATGCGCACGATGCGCAGGCGCTTGAACAGGATGGACATGCGTTCGCTGAACACTTCCTCCTGTTTCTTCAGTGGCTCGGGAATGCTGATGGGGCCGACCTGGCGGCAGGCAATGGAGGCCTCGGCGCGGTCCTCGGCCAGGCCCAGCGTGCCCTTGACACCACCAATGCGTGCCCGCGAGACGTAGCAGGTGACGCCCCGTACGCCCGGGTCGTCATAGGCCTCGACGATGATGTCGTGGTCGCGGCCGATCCACTGGAACGCGGTGTCCACGGTGCCGATTTTTTCGCCCGATGCGGCCTGCACTGTGCCGCCCGTGAGGGCCGCAAGCGCCACAACGGCGGCGGTTGCCAACGTGCGCGCAGCGGTCATGCCGCGGTCTCGCCTTCGGTGCAGCGCTGGGCCAGGTGGGCCAGCGCTTCTTCGACCTGGTCCACCAGCACCAGGCACAGGTCGCCGGGTTGCAGGCGCTCCAGGGCGGTGTCAATGGCGATGAACTCGCCACGGATCTCTTCCACATGCGTGGTGCGCGGCGCACCGGCCAGGCCTTCGCGCAGCAGGGCCATCACTTCGCCGTCGGCGCGACCGCGCTGGGCGGCGTCCTGGTACAGGATCACGTCGTCAAACGCGGCGCCCAGGATCACGGTCTGTTCGCGGATGTCTTCGTCGCGCCGGTCGCCCGCACCGCTGATGACCACACTGCGGCGCTTGCCGGGCAGGGCGTCCACGGCCTGCACCAGGGCGCGCATGGCGTCGGGGTTGTGGCCGTAGTCGGCGATCACCGTCGCACCCCGGTAGTCCATGATGTTGAAGCGGCCGGGGGCGTTGTCGCTGTCGTTCACAAAGCCCGACAGGCCGCGGCGGATGGTCTGCCAGGGCATGCCCACGCCCCAGGCGGCAGCCACGGAGGCCATGACGTTCTCGACCTGAAAGCCGATCTTGCCGTTGCGCGTGATGGGCACGTCGCGCAGGTGGATGGTTTCGCGCCACGAGCCTTCGGAGGCGACGATGGAGTCACCATCCACGTAGACGGTGCGGTGGCCCTGGGCGCGGTGCGTGACCATCACGGGGTGGTGGCGGTCACTCGCAAAGTAGATCACCTTGCCGGGGCAGGCCGAAGCCATGGCCGCCACGATGGGGTCGGCGGCATTGAGCACCGCGTAGCCCGTGGGGGCCACGTTCTGCACGATCACGCGCTTGAGCACGGCCAGGTCTTCCACCGTGGTGATGTAGTTCAGGCCCAGATGGTCGCCCGCGCCGATGTTGGTGACCACGGCCACCTGGCAGCGGTCAAAGCCCAGGCCCTCGCGCAGGATGCCGCCACGGGCGGTCTCGAACACGGCGGCGTCCACCTCGGGGTGCAGCAGCACGTTGCGGGCGCTCTTGGGGCCGCTGCAGTCGCCGCTGTCGATCTGGCGGCCGTTCACGTACACGCCGTCGGTGTTGGTCATGCCCACGCGCAGGCCCTGGGCCGTGAACAGGTGCGCAATCAGGCGGGCGGTGGTGGTCTTGCCGTTGGTGCCGGTCACGGCCACGGTAGGGATGCGGCCGTCGTCGCCATGGGCAAACAGTTTGTCCACCATGGCCTGGCCCACGTTGCGGGGCTTGCCGTAGCTGGGGGCCAGGTGCATGCGCAGGCCGGGGGCGGCGTTCACTTCCACAAAGCCGCCACCTTGTTCTTCGAGCGGGCGCAGCACGGTCTCGGCCACCATGTCCACACCGCAGATGTGCAGGCCCACCATCTGGGCGGCGGCCACGGCGCGGGCCGCAACCTCGGGGTGCACGTCGTCAGTCACATCGGTGGCGGTGCCGCCGGTGGACAGGTTGGCGTTGTTGCGCAAGATGACGCGCTGGCCTTTCTCGGGCACCGAGTCGGGTGTCAGGCCCTGCATGGCCAGGCGGGCCACAGCGATGTCATCGAGGCGGATCTTGGTCAGCGAGGTGGCGTGGCCTTCGCCACGGCGGGGGTCCTGGTTGACCACGTCCACCAGCTGGCGCACGGTGTGCTCGCCATCGCCCAGCACCTGGGGCGGCTCGCGGCGGGCGGCGGCCACCAGTTGGTCGCCCACCACCAGCAGGCGGAAGTCGTGGCCGGGCAAGAAGCGCTCGACCATCACGGTGCCGTAGTCGGCCGCGTTCTTGTAGGCTTCTTCAAGCTGTGCGCGGTCGGTGATGTTGACGGTGACGCCCTTGCCCTGGTTGCCGTCTTGCGGCTTGACCACCACGGGCAGGCCGACCTTGAGGGCGACCTCCCAGGCTTCGTCCACAGTCTCCACCGGCTTGCCCAGCGGGACAGGCACGCCAGCGGCGTGCAGCAGGCGCTTGGTCAGGTCCTTGTCCTGGCCGATGGATTCGGCCACGGCGCTGGTCGAATCGACCTCGGCTGCCTGAATGCGGCGCTGCTTGGAACCCCAGCCAAACTGCACCAGGCTGCCGCGTGTGAGGCGGCGGTAGGGGATGCCCCGGGCCACGGCGGCCTCGACGATGGAGCCCGTGCTGGGCCCCAGGCGCTCGTCTTCGTCCAGCTCGCGCAGGTCGGCGACGGCCTTTTCGGCGTCAAAGCTGCCGTTGCCCAGCGCTGCCTGGATGAGTTGCTGTGCGTCTTCAAACGCCTTGCGGCCCACGGCTTCTTCGCTGTATTCGACAACCACTTGGTACACACCGACATCACTGGTGGCCGTGGTGCGCGCAAAGGTCACGGGGCAGCCGGCCTGCGCTTGCAGCGCCAGTGCTGCGGTCTGCAGCACGTGGGCCAGCGACACATCGCCGCCACCGGTTTCCGGGTGCAGGGCGCCGATGGCGGGGAACAGGGCCCGCAGGCGGGCTTCGAATCCGGCCATCTGGCCCACGGCGCGCTCGTTCTCGGCGCAGGTCACCACGGCCTCGATGGCCATGTGGCGGCTCCAGAGGTTGGGGCCGCGCAGGGCCCGGGTGCGGGTTACATCCATGGAAGTCTCTTTCAGTGGTCCATCAGAGCGCTGGGGCCCTGTTCAGGTCGTGGGATGTGGGGTCAAACAACAAACAAAGGCAAATGCACGAGAGGCCATCACGACCGCAGGGCGGCGGTGGGGACCAGTTCGGGCTCGAAGGTCTTGATGCCTGCGCCGATCAGGTCGGGGGCAATGTCCAGCGCCCAGGCCGTGCCGATGGCGGCCAGCAGGGCGTCGGTGTCTGGCACCACGGCGTTGCGGCCAAAGGTCAGGTCGGAGAGGGCACCCAGCACATGCTCGGCGCTGCCCGTGGCCAGCACCACGCGGCCGTTCTTCACGAAGACGGCGCGGCCATTGTCCTTGGCGCGGTGTTCGGCGATGACGGGCAGCGTGCCGTCCTGCGCATACAGCACCACGTCGCCGTCGGACAGGGGGGCCAGGTCGGCCACTTGGGCGATGGCGGCATTGAGCACCGCAGCGCCTTCGGCCAGCACCACGTCCACCTGGGTGCGCATCACCTTGGTCATCTGGTCCTGTTCGTGCACATCGAATTCGGACAGCGTTTCCACGCCGTCCATGTCGGTCACCACGCCCACCTGGCAGCGGTCATACGCCAGGCCGTCGCGCAGGATGGTGCGGGCGTCGCTTTCGATCACGGCGGCCTGCACCATCTTGTTCATCAGCAGGCGGTGGGCGGCTTCCCAGTGGGCGCAGTCGGTGGCCTCCACGCAGCGACGATCCAGAAACAGCCCTTCGCGGCAGGCCAGGCCGGTGTGGTGCCCGCTCAGGTGCAGCAGCCAGGCCACCACGCGCGAGATGGTCGATGTGCTGCGTGTGCCGGCCACGCCCACCAGCGGAATGCGACCGGCCTGACCTTCGTCATCGGCGTCGGAGGGGAACAGGTGCTCGGCAATTGCCTGGCCCACAGGGCGCGGCGCACCCACGGCGGGTTTCAGGTGCATGAGCAGGCCAGGGCCTGCGTTGACTTCGACAATCGCGCCGCCCTGGGTGTGCAGGGGCTTGGAAATATCGCGGGCCACCATGTCGATGCCTGCGATGTCCAGGCCCACCACCTTGGCGGCAAGCTGGGCGATGTACGCCACTTCAGGGTGCACGTCGTCCGTGCAGTCCACGGCCACGTTGCCATTGCGCTGCACCACCACTTGGCGGCCAGCGGCGGGCACCGAGTCGGCTTCAAGGTCCTGGCGCTTGAGTTCCAGCTGCACCTTGGTGTCGGTGGCCAGGTCGATGATTTCGAGCGGGTACTCTTCTTCGTAACCCCGGCGCGGGTCGGAGTTGAGCTGGGTGTCGATGAGTTCCTTGACGGTGGAGCGGCCGTTGCCGGTGATGGTGACCAACTCGCCGCGTGCTGCGGCGACCACCTTGCCGCCCACCACCAGCAGGCGGTGCTCGTCGCCAGGGATGAAGCGCTCCACCATCACGTCGCTGCCCTCAGGGTAGGCCACGTGGTAGGCCGCTTCGATGTCTTCCTGCTTGCGCAGGTCCAGCGTCACGCCCCGGCCGTGGTTGCCGTCGGAGGGTTTGACCACCACGGGCAGGCCGATGTCTTGTGCGGCCTCCCAGGCTTCCTCGGGGCTGTTGACGACCTGGCCTTCGGGGATGGGCACGCCGCAGGACTTGAGCAGGCCCTTGGTCAGATCCTTGTCGCTGGCAATGCCTTCAGCAATCGCGCTGGTGTACTCGGTCTCAGCGGTCCAGATGCGGCGCTGTCGGGCGCCATAGCCCAGTTGCACCAGGTTGCCGTCATTCAGGCGGATGTGGGGAATGCCCCGGTCGGTGGCGGCGGTGACGATGCAGGCGGTGCTGGGGCCGAGGTACTGGTCGTCCACCTCGGTACGCACGCGCGCCACGGCGGCCTGCACATCAAAAGGCTGGTCGTTGATGGCCGCCATGATCAGTGCATGGCCCTGGGCCAGTGCCACGCGGGCCACGCTTTCGTCGCGGGCGCGGAACACCATGCGGTACACGCCGCGCTGGCTGGTGCTGCGCGTCTGGCCGAAGCCGGTGGGCATGCCTGCCAGATTGAGCAGCTCGATCACGATGTGCTCCAGCACATGGCCGCACCAGGTGCCTTCCTGCAGGCGCTGCAGGAAGCCGCCGCGCTCGCCCACGCCGCAGTGGTGCTCGATCAGCGCTGGCAGCCAGGCCGTGAGGCGGTCATTGAAGCCGGGGATGGTGTTGGAGGGATAGTCCTCCAGCTCGCCCAGGTCCAGCCAGACTTCCAGGACCGGCCGGTAGGTCCAGATATTGGGGCCCCGCAGGTAGTTGATGCGAAGCAGTTGGATGTCGTTGAGTTTCGCCATGGATTGCAGCGGTTGTGGTTCCGGCCTTGGTAAGGGCTGTGCGGTAGAGGGACGAAAGGGAATTTTGTGGACGATGATTGTGCGCCAGTCCAGGGCCTGTGCGCAGTGTCAGCCAAAAGGCCGCCACAGACGTTACAGGAGGATGCCGTCGCACCGTGGCGTGCAGTATCGGTGAGAATTCTTGCTTTCGCGAGAGCGGCCACCGCAGGCAGCCGGTGGCGGAAAACCCAACCAAAAATGCAACATCACCATTCTGTGGACGCCTCGGGTGTCTTTTCTGGCCCTGTGGGGGCCGATCTGCGGGCCATGCTCGCTTCCAAAGAGAACGTGTTGGCGGCTTTGCCGGTTGACCTGAGCGCCACACTGCGCTTTGCGGCGGGGTGGGTGGTGGTGACCTCCGAACGGCTGCTGGCCTGCGACCCGGGCACCACGACCTGGCGCAGCTGGCCCCCGGGTGAAGGGCTGACGCTCAAGCTGCATGACCATGGCGGAGTGGGCTCGCTCGAGCTGCACAACCCCCAGGAGCGCCTGGCCCAGTGGCGCTTTACCCTGGCGCACCATGCGCAGGCGCTGCGCCTGGTGCAACGTTTTGAGCAGCAAAGCGCCCGGGGCGACAGCGGTGCCGAGGACGAAGCCGACGAGCCTGCTTGCCCCACCTGCCATACGCCGCTGCCGCCCGACACCGAGGAGTGCCCGGCTTGCGCTCGTGCCCAGCCACCCCAGACCTCCACCTGGGTGCTGCTGCGCCTGTGGCGTTTTGCGCGGCCCTATCGCAAACAGCTGGCGGCCGGTTTTGCGCTGACGCTGGCGTCCACGGCAGCGACCCTGGTGCCGCCCTACCTCACCATCCCGCTGATGGATGACATCCTGATTCCGTTCCAGAACGGCAAACAGATCGAACCTGGCCTGGTGCTGCTGTACCTGAGCGGCCTGCTGCTGTCGGCGCTGGCCGCCTGGGGCCTGAGCTGGGCGCGCACCTACATCCTGGCGCTGGTGTCCGAGCGCATCGGCGCCGACCTGCGCACCACCACGTACGAGCACCTGCTGCGCCTGTCGCTCGACTACTTTGGGGGCAAGCGCACCGGCGACCTGATGGCGCGCATCGGGTCGGAGACCGACCGCATCAACGTGTTCCTGTCGCTGCACGCGCTCGACTTCATCACCGATGTACTGATGATCGTGATGACGGCGGCGATCCTGTTCTCCATCAACCCGTGGCTCGCGTTGGTCACGCTGGTGCCGCTGCCCTTCATTGGCTGGATGATCCATACCGTGCGCGACCGCCTGCGCACCGGGTTTGAAAAGATCGACCGTGTGTGGTCCGAGGTGACCAATGTGCTGGCCGACACCATTCCCGGCATCCGCGTGGTCAAGGCCTTCGCCCAGGAAAAGCGCGAGGCCCAGCGCTTTCGCGATGCCAACCAGCACAACCTGGAGGTGAACGACAAGCTCAACAAGACCTGGAGCCTGTTCACCCCCACGGTGTCGCTGCTGACCGAAATCGGGCTGCTGGTGGTCTGGGCGTTCGGCATCTGGCTGGTGTCTCGCAACCAGATCACGGTGGGTGTGCTCACCGCCTTCATCGCCTACATCGGGCGGTTTTACGGGCGGCTGGATTCGATGAGCCGCATCGTTTCGGTCACCCAGAAGGCCGCTGCAGGCGCCAAGCGCATCTTCGACATCCTGGACCATGTGAGCAACGTGCCCGACCCGGCCCAACCCGTGAAGGTGGACAAGGTGCAGGGCGCCATCAGCATGCAGGGCGTGGGCTTCCGTTACGGCAGCCGCGCGGTCATCAAGGGGCTGGATCTGGACATCCGCCCCGGCGAGATGATCGGTCTGGTGGGCCACAGCGGATCGGGCAAGAGCACGCTGGTCAACCTGATCAGCCGCTTCTACGACGTGAGCGACGGGTCCATCCAGGTCGATGGCATCGACATTCGCCGCTTTGCGGTGGCCGACTACCGCCGCCACATCGGCCTGGTGCTGCAGGAGCCTTTCCTGTTCTTTGGCACCATCGCGGAGAACATCGCCTACGGCAAACCCGAAGCGACGCGCGAGGAAATCGTGGCCGCCGCCCGTGCCGCCCATGCGCATGAATTCATCCTGCGCCTGCCCCATGGCTACGACTCGCTGGTGGGCGAGCGCGGCCAGGGCCTGTCGGGCGGCGAGCGCCAGCGCATCAGCATTGCGCGCGCTCTGCTGATCGATCCGCGCATCCTGATCCTGGACGAGGCCACCTCGGCGGTGGACACCGAGACCGAAAAGGAAATCCAGAAGGCGCTCGATAACCTGGTGCAAGGCCGTACGACGATCGCCATTGCCCACCGCCTGTCCACCCTGCGCAAGGCCGACCGCCTGGTGGTCATGGACCGCGGCGAGGTGGTGGAAGTGGGCCCGCACGATGAATTGATGGAAAAGCAGGGCGCCTACTGGCGGCTGTACGAAGCCCAGGCCCGCCGTGCCGAAGAAGACGCGCAGGCCGCAGGCGTCATCATCGACAGCAGCCTGCTGCACCCGGCCCACCCCGCCGGCAACCCCTGAGACGCTGTGAGCGACCCTGCCATGAATGCTTCCCTGACACCATCGTCGTCCACCCCCGCCTTCCAGCTCACGCGCAACCCGCACGGCCGCCTCGTCCTGACCCTGGCCGATGGCACGGCCCATGAGGGCGTGACTCCCGTGCGTGCTTTTCCCATCGCCGCGCCGGGCGAGGGGCTGTCCCTGGTGGGCACCGACGGTCATGAGCTGCTGTGGGTTCCCCGGCTGGAGGCCGTGATGGGCACCGCCCGGCAGCTCATTGATGAAGAGCTGGAGGTGCGCGAGTTTGTGCCCACTATCCAGAAAATCCTCGCCGTTTCTAGTTTCTCGACCCCCAGCACCTGGGATGTGGAGACCGACCGGGGGCCTGCCCGCCTGGTGCTCAAGGCCGAAGAAGACATCCGCCGCCTGGGCGGGCGCACCCGGCTGCTGATTGCCGGGGGCGACGGCTTGCAGTTCCGTGTGAAGGACACCACGGCGCTGGACAAGCATTCGCGCCGGTTGCTCGAACGCTTTCTTTGACCTTGTAAGGCGGAGTCAAGCCGGCTCCGTCCTGGGCTCGGACCTTGTCCTGCCAGCCGTAGGAGCCTGTCTGCGCTCCTAGCAAGGCCGTCAACATGCTCTGTCGGGAATGGGGGCCGGCTGAGCCCCCCCTCTTGCGCATTCCTTGCGCACGGCCCGAGCCGCTTACTTTTCTGCCTGTTCCCCTGCAGCGGGCGATGGCCTGCGGGCGCCCGGCCTTCTGACGGCGTGGTGCTGTTGCGACATTCGGCGCATGCCCCGCGCGCTGTTCAGCCGATTCGGCCCATTCGGGGCACTGTTTGGCACCTTCATGGTCCCTGCCTGACGCTGAACCGTCCCAAAAAGCTGGCTTTTTACTAGGGAAAACCCTAAATTTCGTTCAATCGGTGAAAAAGACCTAAATTCACCCTTCTTTTTGCCGTAATGAATGTACGAAGAGGCCGAAAGACCCTCTGTACCTTTTGTTCAACTACGGGCCAATGTCATGCAAATGCCACCTGTCGATCGATCGCCGTCCTGGCGTCCTCAGGGCGCTGATTTGTATTCCACTGGCGCCTCGGGTGCGCCTCCGGTGCGTCCCATCAACGCTCCCAACCCTGTCGAGTCCATGGACCGGATGGGTGAGGGGGCGATCGTGCGCGAGCCGGACAAACCCTCGGCGCCCGAGGCGCCCAACCGGGACTGGACGGCGGTAAAAAAGAAAGACACCGTCGAAGAGCCGCCGGAGCCTCCCAAAGAGCCGATCTACAAGCAGCTGCTGGAGTTCATCCAGTCGATGTGGCGCGCCAGCGGCAGCGCGGTAGAGGTAGCGCAGGACGTCAACAAGATGACCTTGCAGGAGCGCCTGGCCCAGCAGGCCAAGAACGAGCCGCTGACCTACACCGACCCCAAGGTCAAGCGCACCGGTGGCGCCTGAGCAGCTGGCACTGCCGGGTTGACTGCCCTGAAGGCGGCCCATTGCGTGCGGTGGCGAGCCCGGTGCAGTGCAGCGAAGCCACTGCGCAGCGGCAAACTGTGACGTACAGGCGCTGCATGCAGTGGGTGCACGGTGCCGTGCGCACGGAAGCTGTGGGTACTGCCTTGATGCGTCAGGTATTATTTGCTATTAATTAGATAGCTGGCAGCGCATATTGCACTAGCGCTCCAAGTCGATTGGACTGGTTTTTTTGGCTTTGCCGCTTGGCAAAGTGCAACCAGCGTTCCTCACGGACGGGTCTATGGCGCAGGGGGCGGCGCAGCCGGTGCCGCCGACGTCGCAGCCGCTTGTGCCGCCGCTCGCTGGCGATCACGCTCGGCGCGGTACTTGGCGGCGAAGGCACGGACTTCGGCATACGACACAAAGCCATCGCCATCCGTGTCGGCCTCGTCAAAGGCTGCCGCCAGGCGCGGGAACAGCTTTACCTCAGAGCGGCTGAGCTTGCCGTCTCCGTTGAAGTCCAGCATCTTGAATTCACGTTGTGCCTTCAGCTCGCCCGGGCTCACTGCCGCTGCGGGCTCTGTGGCGGCGTGTGTCTCCGCTGGAGGGGCCGGTGCTGGTGGGGGCGTTTGTGCCAGTGCTGCACAGGCTGCCAACAGGGCCACCGTCGCCAGGACCGGCCTTTGCAACCCCATGGACGCCAGGGATGTGCGAATGCGCAAAGTGTTCTCCTTCGAAGTCTCAACGGCCATGGTGGCACATGGGGGGCGAGGTCGGTGGTTTGCAACCGGGGCTTTGCAGGCTTTCACCGGGCGTTGCAAGTCTTTGCAGAACTTTTCCCAAGCGCGGGTGCAGGGTGGCACAGCGCGCCAGCCTGCAGCCGAGGCTCCTGCGGGTCAGTTCCCCGCGACCCGCACCGGATTCGAGATGCCGCTGTTCACATGGCCCGCAGGCACGTGGCGCGCTGCCGAGGTGACGTGGCCGGTCTGGTCGTCAAAGAAGAAATCGGGCTCAAACTCGCGCAGAAATTCGCCCTTGGGCAGGCCGCCCAGGAACATGGCTTCGTCCACTGCAATGTTCCAGTCCATCAGGGTGCGGATGGCGCGCTCGTGCGCGGGGGCGCTGCGGGCGGTGACGAGCGCGGTGCGGATGCGCATGCCGGTGCCACCGGCCTCGCCCGCAGACTGCAGGCGGTGCAAGGCGGCCAGCAGGGGTTTGAACGGGCCGTCGGGCAGGGGCTGTGCGGCCTTGTCGGTCTCGTGCTGCTGGAAGGCGGCCAGCCCCTCCGCCTGGTACACGCGCTCGGCCTCATCGGAGAACAACACGGCGTCGCCGTCAAAGGCAATCCGCACTTCGTTGGGGTTGGAGTCGCCCGCCTGCACCGACTCCGTCACCACCCGCGCGGCGGGGTAGCCCAGGTGCAAGGCCTCGCGCACGTCGGCCTCGTTGGCGGACAGGAAAAGGTGTGCACCCAGCGGCCGCAGGTAGCGAAACGGGTCGCGCCCTTGCGTGAACACACCGCGCTGGATGGTGGGCAGACCATGGGCATGGCACGAGCGGAACACGCGCATGCCGCTCACCGGGTCATTGCGCGACAGCAGCACCACCTCCACGCGCTGGTGCTCGGAGGTATTGAACGCGAGCAGCTTGCGCACCAGTGAAAACGCCACGCCCGGCGCAGCAGGTACGTCGAGCCGCTGGCGCTGCATGTCCACGTAGGCGCGGTCGTTGTCCTTTTCGAAGACGCGGTTCTCTTCCTCAAAATTGAACAGCGCGCGCGAGGAGATGGCGACTACCAGCTTGTCGTCGAGCGTCACGGCCATAAAGTCACTTTACAAACTGGTTGAGCTGGATGATCGGCAGCAGCACGGCCAGCACGATGAGCATCACGATCAGGCCCATGCCCACGATGAGCAGCGGCTCCAGGATCGTAGCCAGGGCCATGGCGCGGCGCTGGACCTCTGCCGAGAGCTGGCGGGCCGCACGCTGCAGCATCACGGGCAGTTGTCCGGTCTGTTCGCCCAGGCGTGCAAACATCGACAGCAGGCCCGGAAAGCGTTTCTTTTGGGCCAGGGCCGAGGCCAGCGGAGCTCCCTCGCGCACCAGCACCAGGGCGTCGAGCGCGTCGGCCCGCAGCGCGCGGTTGTTCAGCGTTTCAGCAGCCGCCTGCAAGGCCTTCAGGATCGGCACCCCGGCGCCTGCCAGCATGGCCAGCGTGCCGGCAAACCGTGCTGCGTTGTAGCCGCGCGCCAGTTTGCCCACCAGGGGCAGATTGAGCCACGCAGCATCGAATTTCTCGCGAATATGGCCGATGGTGAGCGCCCATCTTGTCCCAAGTGCTATCAAGATGGAAGCAATCAACATCACCCAGCCATAGCTGCGCACAAAGGCGCTCAGGCCCAGCATGGCCACTGTCAGGAACGGCAACGCCCGCTTGGTGCCTGCAAACACGCTGGCCACCTGCGGCACCACATAGCCCACTAGAAACAACACGATCACGATGGCCACCAGGGTCACGATGGCCGGGTACAGCGCAGCGCCCACCAGCTTGGCCTTGAGCGCCTGGCGCTCTTCCAGGTCGTCGGCCAGGCGCTCCAGCACCAGGCCCAGGTTGCCGCTGTGCTCGCCCGCACCGATCACGGCGCAGTAGATGTCAGAGAACTCGCGCGGGTGCTGCGAAAGTGCGCGGGCAAAGGTGGCACCCGCATTGACCTCGGCGCGCAGGGCGGCGACCAGGTGGCGCTGGCGTTCATCGTCGGCTTCTTCGGACAGCGCGGTGAGTGCGCGCTCCAGCGGCAGGCCCGACGACACCAGCCCGGCGATCTGCCGTGTCCAGATGGCCAGCCCCGTCGCGCTGAACACCGGCCGGGTGAACAGGCGCTGGCCCAGGCTGGCGGACCGGCCGTCCAGCGACTGGCCCGTCTGCACCAGCTCCACCGCCAGTGGCACCAGCGCCTGGGCCCGCAGCAGGCTGCGTGCGGCCTTGGCGGTGTCAGCCTCCAGGAGGCCTTTGCGGGTCTGGCCCTGGGCGTCCAGGGCTTCAAAGGAAAAAGCAGGCATGCAAATGCGGGCGTGGGTGGTGGGGCGTCAGCGTGGAAATCAGGCAGTCCCGCAACGGACGGATGTCCGCCGCTGGCTTGGCAGACCCTGATGGTAGCCGCTACCCAAGGCCGGGGGCTTCCACTCGACTCCCTTGCCCGGGGCATGACACAGGTCAAGGCGCTGACGCATGGCACGCGCAGAATGAAAGTTGATCTGTGGCATCAGGTTGCAGGCGTTTGGAACGAACAAGGGGTCTTTCATGCTGAAGAACAAGGTGGCATTGGTAACGGGCGCATCGTCGGGCATCGGCCGCGCGATTGCGCTGGTGTGGGCGCGTGAAGGTGCCAAGGTGGTGGTGTCGGATGTGAATGTGCAGGCGGGCGAGGAAACCGCCGCGCTGGTGCGCGCAGCCGGGGGCGATGCGATCTTTGTGGCGGCCGACGTGGGCAAGCCCGAGGACTGCGAGGCGCTGGTGCAGCGCACCGTCGCCCACTACGGCCGCCTGGACGTGGCCTGCAACAACGCGGGCATCGGCGGCCCGCAGGCGCCTACGGCCGACTACCCGCTGGACGGCTGGGCGCAGGTCATCAACATCAACCTGTCGGGCGTGTTCTACGGCATGAAGTACCAGATCGTCGCGATGCTGAAGAACGGTGGCGGCGCCATCATCAACATGGCGTCCATCCTGGGTTCGGTGGGCTTTGCCACGGCGCCCGCCTATACGGCGGCCAAGCACGGCGTGGTGGGGCTGACCAAGGCTGCGGCCATCGAATACAGCGCGCACGGCGTGCGCGTCAATGCCGTGGGCCCTGCTTTCATCCACACGCCCATGATCAGCGGGCTGGAGCAGGACGCCGGCATCAACGCCATGCTGGTTGGCGCCCACCCCATCGGCCGCCTGGGGCAGCCCGAGGAGGTGGCCGAGCTGGTGACCTGGCTCGCGTCCAGCAAGGCGTCGTTTGTGACCGGGGCGTACTACCCCGTGGATGGCGGTTACCTGGCGCGCTGAAGAACAAGAGCGGCACCCAGGCGCCCCCCGGCTGCCCAGGTGCTCAGGCCGCGACGGCGGCCTGGCCCGGTGTGGCGTGGGCCTTGGCGGCAATGTCCAGCGAGCGCAGACGCAGCGCAGGGTCGTACACATCGCTCACCAGCATCAACTCGTCGGCGCCTGTGGCTTCGCTCAGGCTGGCCAGCCCTGCACGCACCGTGTCCGGCCCGCCAATCACGGCCGCAGCCAAAAAGTCGCCAATCGCTGCACGCTCTTGGGGTTGCAGGCGCGCGGCGTAGTTCTCGATAGGCGGCAGCAGACGGCGGCGGTCGCCTGTCAAGATGCCGAGCACGCGCTGGTAGGTGCTGCTGGCCAGGTAGTCGGCCTCTTCGTCCGTCGGGGCAGCGATCAGCGGCACGCCGATGGCCACATAGGGCTTGGGCCAGGCGGCAGAGGGCCGGTACAGATTGCGGTACAGGTCAATGGCCTGGTGCAGCAGGCGCGGCGCAAAGTGCGAGGCGAACGCATATGGCAAACCGCGCTCGGCTGCCAGCTGGGCCGAGAACAGGCTGGAGCCCAGCAGCCAGATCGGCACATTGGTGCCCGCACCTGGCATGGCAATCAGGCGCTGGCCGGGCTCGGCAGGGGCCAGCAGGCGCTGCAACTCTGCCACGTCGCGCGGAAAGTCTTCTTCGGTTTCCACCCGGTTGCGGCGCAGTGCTCGCATGGTGGTGGGGTCGGTGCCCGGCGCGCGGCCCAGGCCCAGGTCAATGCGGCCAGGGTACAGCTCGGCCAGCGTGCCAAAGGCCTCGGCCACCACCAGCGGGGCATGGTTGGGCAGCATCACGCCGCCCGACCCGACGCGGATGCGCGAGGTGCCACCGGCAATGTGGCCTACCAGCACGGCGGTGGCGGAGCTGGCAATGCCCGCCATGTTGTGGTGCTCGGCCAGCCAATAGCGGGCAAAGCCCAGTTTTTCGGCATGCTGGGCGGTGCGCAGCGCAATCTGCAGCGCATCGGCCACGGTGCCGCCTTCGCGGACGGCCACCAGATCAAGCATGGAAAGGGCAGGGCGGCGGGGAGTGGAAGTCATGCGCGCATTGTCCGGCTGCCGTTGCTTTTGTGCAGGCGGTGGGCGCAGAGCTGGCAGTGGCAGCAGGGTTGCCCACGCACATTTTTACGAAGGGGCCATTTTTTGGTAGCCAAAACGGCGGAGGCGCCACAGAATGTTTCAAGACATTTCCGCGCCGGCTGCCATTTCGCGCTGCGCGGGCCAGTCGCGCAAAAGGGATGACGCATGGGTTTTTTCAGCCGCTTGTTCAAGATCCGGGAGCAGGACCCCACCAGCCCCGAGACCACCTGGGCCATGGAAGACAACGGCAGTGAACTGGTGCTGGATGCCGAGTACGCGGCCACGCTGATGACCGAGATCGACATCGACGCCGCCATTGCCAGCCACGAGCGCTGGCGCCTGCAGCTGCAAGACATGGTCAACGGGCGCTCCGACGAAGTCATGCGGCCCGAACGCATCTGCCAGGACGACCGCTGTGACCTGGGCCGATGGCTCTACGGCACGGGCCGGGTGCGCCTGGGGCATTACCCCGCGTTCGACATGCTGGTGGCGCGGCACAAATACTTTCACCAGCAGGCGGCCGACGTGGTGACAGCTTTCCAGTCGGGCGACCAGCCCAAGGCAGCGCAGCTGCTCAACGGCAGCTGCCGCCACGCATCCAACCAGGTGCTGCTGCTGCTCAAGGAGCTCAAGCGCGGGCTGGGGCGCTGAGCCGCACCACCCCGGGTGGTGGCATTCTTTTTGCCAAGCCGTTTGGCCTTCTGAAGCCGCAATCCTCTGCCGCTGGGCGCGTCGCGGCGCGCGAAGGTGGAGGTGTCGCTAGCGATACCTTTTTTAGAGCGCACGTAAACGACGCCTTGGCGTACTGACCGCGCCGAGCATCGGCACACAGCTCTTACATCTGCAGACAGGACCCGCCCCCGAAATCGGGGGGTTGCGTCGCTATATTTCGGCGCACTTGAGAACCTTTGCTTGCACAAGGTTGCTCAATAAAACATCCATACCTAAAGCAACGATAGACAAGAGAGAGGGAATTCGATGGACCGCCGCCAACTACTGACGCTTGTGACCCTGGCATCCGGCGTGAGTGCCGTATCGCCCGTCTGGGCACAGTTTGACCTGGGCAAGATGCTCGACGCGGGCAAGGACCTGGCCAAATCCGAGTCGCTGACCGACGACGAGGTCAAGGCTGCCTTTGACCAGATGGCCGCTGAAAGCGACCGCCAAAACCGCATTGCTCCCGCTGGCAACCCTTACGCCACGCGCTTGAACAAACTCACGGCGGGCTTGGGCACGTATGACGGCCTGAAGATGAACTTCAAGGTCTACCTCACCCCCGACATCAATGCCTTTGCCATGGCCAACGGCACCATCCGTGTGTACTCGGGCCTGATGGACAAGTTCACCGATGACGAAGTGCGCTACGTCATCGGCCACGAAATTGGCCACGTCAAAAAGGGCCACAGCAAGGCCCGCATCCAGGCGGCCCTGCGCACCAGCGCCCTGCGCAATGCTGTTTCGTCCAGCAACAGCCGCGCCGGCGCCATCGCCGACTCGCAACTGGGCGATCTGTTTGAAAAAGTGGTGCGCGCCCAGCACTCCCAAAGCAACGAACGCGAGGCCGACGATTACGCGATGGGCTTCATGAAAGCCAAGCGCTACCAGCCTGGCGCCTGCGTGAGCGCACTGGAAAAGCTGGCCGCGATGTCGGGCGGTGATTCGAGCAACTTTCTGTCCACCCACCCCTCACCGAAGGAGCGGGCGGAGCGGATGAAGACGCAGTTGGCCTGACGTCTCGTTCTGGTTAAGACCCTGGTGGGGCTGTACCGCGCCTTTGGGCGCGGTATTTTTTGTCTGGTATGGCGCCCAGGCGGGTTCAATAACTCCGCCCATCCTTGTACATAGCATGCTGCCGCCGATTCAGCGTGGCGGCTTCACCCAGGCGGCCCATGGCGGAACCGGCGTGTGCATGGGTGATGGCCATGCCCAGGCCGTCGGCTGCGTCCGTGCCCGGCAGGCCTGGCAGCTGCAACAGCCGCCGTACCATTTCCTGCACCTGGCTTTTGGCGGCGCGGCCGTGGCCGACCACGGCTTTTTTCATCTGCAGCGCGGTGTATTCGGCCACGGGCAGATTGCTGGCCACCAGGGCGGTGATGGCGGCGCCCCGCGCCTGACCCAGCAGCAGCGTGGACTGGGGATTGACGTTGACGAACACGATCTCGACCGAGGCCACATCGGGCTGGTAGCGGGCTGCGACCTCGGTGATGCCGTCGAACAGGATCTTCAGGCGCCCGGGCAAGTCGCCCAGCGCGAGGGTGGTGGTGCGGATGGTGCCGCTGGCTACGTAGCTGAGCTTGTGGCCGTCCATGTCCACCACGCCGAAGCCGGTGGTCTGCAGGCCGGGGTCAATACCAAGGATGCGCATTTGCTCTCGTTTTTATAGCTATTGGGGCAATGGGAACTAGCGCTATCGGCCGATTCTTCTACAAACCGAAGTACCAGCGTGCCGAATGGAAGAACACGGGCGCTGCAAAACACAGCGCATCCACCCGGTCAAGCAGGCCCCCGGCACCGGTGACGGACATGCCCTGCATGCCCCAGCTGGTGATGCCGCGGTCGCGTTTGAGTGCTTTCATCACCAGGTGCCCCAGGCTGCCCGCCACGCAGGCCAGCAGCGCCATGCCCAGCGCCTGGCCGGGTTTGAAGGGGGTGATGAAGGTCAGCAGACCGCCTGCCAGGCCCCCGGCGGCCACGCCTGCCAGCCAGCTGGTCCACTGAAAGCTCTGGCTCACTTGCGGCGCCACCGGTTTGTGCGGCAAGCGCCGCCCGAGCAGATGCTGCACCAGCATGCAGGTCTGCACCACAAACACCAGAAAGAACACCAGAAACGCGCCCTTGTAGCGGTAGCCCGGGAAGTCGAGCAGCAGCAGCGCAGGCACGTGGCTCATGCCGTACACGCAGACCATGATGCCCCACTGCAGCTTGGCATTGCGCTCCAGAAACCGCTGGGGGTCGTTGGCCAGTGCGCTCACCACGGGCAGCGCCAGAAACACGTACACCGGGATGAACACGGTGAACAGGTCGAAGTGCTTGCTGCCCACCAGCCAGAACTGCAAGGGCAGCACCACGAAGAACGCCAGCACCAGGCTGCGGTGGTCGCCCCGGCGCGTGGGCGACAGGGTGATGAACTCGCGCAGCGCAAAAAAGCCCACGATGGCAAACAGCACCGTGGCCACCGTTTCGCCCAGCACCCAGCCGATCCAGAACACCGTGGCCATGACCCAGGAGGTCTTGAGCAGTCCCCAGAAGCGCTTGGCTTCCAGGGCCCGGGCTTCGGCTTCGGGGTCGTCGCTGGCGTGCTCGCGCAGGTTGCGCACAAAGGCCCACACGGTGACGATGGACAGGATGCCGAACACGACCAGGAACAAGGCCCCGATCTGCTGGGTGGCGGTGAGGTTGCGCAGGAATTGGTTCATGTCAGCGCGCGCTCCGGGGCGCAGCATTCGGCAAGGTCAGGGGCTTCGGACAGGTCATACTCAGACTTCCCGCAGAGCGATGACGGCGCGGCGCGCGCGGTCAAGGAACGGGCGGCGCTCTTCACCCGCTTCGAGCTGGATGGGCGCGCCAAAGGTCACCGAACACAGGATGGGCACCGGCACCACCTCGCCCTTGGGCATCACGCGCTGCACGTTGTTGATCCATGCGGGCACCAGCACCACCTGCGGAAACATCTGTGCCAGCTTGAACAGGCCGGATTTGAACGACTGGGGCTCGTCGCCATGGCCGCGCGTGCCTTCCGGGAAGATCACGATGGAGTCGCCGCTCTCGAGCGCGCGCACCAGCGGGGCCAGCGGGTCGGACTCTGGCAGGGCGGAACGCAACTCCTCGGGGGTTGGCGCGCGCGGCGGGGCTTCGGGCGATGGGTCTGGGCCACCTGCGGCGGCCGTGTCTGCATCGCTCGGCGTGGCTGGTGCCCCAGTGGGCTCGGCCGCCACCGGCGCAACCGGCCGCGCGGGCGTGGCCTGGCGGTCCACATACACGGCGTTGAACACGGCGGTGGTGATCCACTGCCGGAACGGCGTCTTGGTCCAATAGTCTTTGGCGGCAATGGGCCGCGTGATGCTGCGCAGCTCTTCGGGCAGCGCCGCCCAGATCAGCACCATGTCGGCGTGGCTCTGGTGGTTGGCAAAGTAGATACGCTGCTCGGCCTTGGGCGGGCAGCCATACCAGCGGGCCTGGGAGCCGGTGAGAAACCGCACGATCCCCAGCAGAAGGAAACTCATCAACTTGGCAAGCATGGCGGGGATGATACGGGCGCCGGGCCTGCATGCCAGGCAAGGACCTGGGCAGCGCTACACCCAGATGCGATAGGCCCAGAAAGCTTCGTCCCCATAGATGCCGTCATACAGCGCCTGCGGTGCATAGCCCGTGATGCGGCGCGTGACGCGGCACAGGTGCGACTGGTCCGAGAACCCGGCGCCCGCTGCGACATCCGCCCATTTGACGCTGCCTTGGGATGCATCGGCCGCGATGGTGTCGAAGAACGCCTGCTCGGCCTTGCCAAAGCCGCGCAGCTCGCGCAGGGGCAGCCCGGCCCAGCGCTTGATGCGCCGCTCCAGCTGGCGCAGGCTGCGGCCGGGGGCCGACAGGGCGGCGCGCTGCGCCAGGTGCGCGGCCCAGTCGCCGTACCGCTGTGTGGGCAATGCCTGGGCGGGGCGGCAGGCTTGCCAGCGGGGCTCCAGGAAGTCCTCCAGGTGCTGCAGGCGGGCCGCGTTGTCGGGCAGGTTCTGCACCACCTCGCACAGCGCCACCCAGTCGGGTGACAGCAGCGATTGCGCGTCTACCATGCGGTCGGTCAGGGCGCCGGGGTCTACGCCGGTGAGCTGGTGCAGCGCGTCGGGCATGAACATCGCCATCATGGCGTGCGTGGGCCCTGCGCAGTAGCTGGAAGTGGGGCGCGTCTGCGGGCCTGCCAGCACCCAGCGGCCGGGGTAGGCCTCGCGCGGGCTGTGTTCCGTGGGCATGGTGTCGGGGCGCTCGGCCACCAGGGCCTCGCTGCGGCCTTCAAACCACCAGCTCAGGCTGCACAAGGGGGATGCGGGGAACCGGTTGATGCGCTGCGCATCGCTGAGCGCATGGCCCACCGTGCTGCGCGCCATGGCGGCACGCAGGCAGGCCGTGAGGCTGGCGCGCGGCAGCCACAGTTCGCCCGAGGGGATCAACCCGGCAGGGTGCCGGGGGGAAAGGGGGGCCAAGCTTGCCATGGGGCGCGAGTGTAGGCGACAGGGGCTGTCGCAATCGTTCAATACCGACTCGTCGCTGCGCCGCAGCATGTGGGGCATGAACTCGCCCACAGCCACCACGTCCTCTGTTACTTCTCCCACTCATCCCCCCACGCCTGCAACGCCACGCGGCCCGCGAACCCGTTGGTGGGGCCTGCCGCTGCTGCGCGCCATGCGGGCCGACTACCTGGGCTTTGTCACCCAACTGCAGCGCGAGCATGGCGACCTCACCCGCATGCGACTAGGGTATGAAGATGCGTGGGACCTGATGCACCCCGACCTCGTGCGCGAGGCACTCGTCACCCATGCCGACCAGCTCATCCGCTGGGAGCGTGGCATTGCGGTGTTTGAAGAAGTGTTTGGCCAGAGCGTGCTGGTGACCGAAGGCGACACCTGGCAGCGCCAGCGCCACATGCTGATGCCCGCCTTCGCTCCCAAGCGGGTGGCAGGCTACGCACAGCTGATGACCGAGGCCGCCCGCAGAGCACTCGACGCTGCCGTGCCTCCGGGCCATGCCGGCGCCCAGGTGGCCGTGGACGTGCTGTGGACGGACGTGGCCATGGACGTGATCCTGCGCACGCTGTTCAGCACCTCGGCGCAGGCCGATGCGCGCGAGGCCGCCTGGGCCACGCAGACGCTGGGGGCCACGGCCTACCAGGAGATGTTCATGCCCTTCACGCTGCCCGACTGGCTGCCCCTGCCGGGCAAGGCGGCCAAGCGGCGGGCTATCCGGTCGCTGAAGGGGCTGGTGTGGCGCCACATCCATGCCCGCCAGGCCGAGGTGCCCCCGCCCGATGCCCCTGCGCGCACGGACCTGCTGCAGATGCTGCTGGCCCTGCGCGACGAGGAAACCGGCGAGGCCTTGTCCGCGCAAGAGGTGTTTGACCAGTGCATCGTCAGCTTCCAGGCCGGACACGAAACCAGCGCCACCACGCTGCTGTGGTGGACCCTGCTCATGGCCCAACACCCCGAGGCCGCGCAGCGTGCCCAGGCGGAGGTTGATGCCGTGCTGCGGGGCGGCACCCCCGGCCCCGAGCATCTGGCCCAACTGCCCTGGCTGGGCGCCACGCTGAAAGAGGCGCTGCGCCTGTACCCACCCATCGCCGCGCTGATGAGCCGCCGCACCACCGCGCCCATCACGCTGGGCGGCGTGCCGGTGCCCCAGGGCGCCATGCTGCGCATCACCCCCTGGGTGCTGCACCGCGATGCGCGCTGGTTTGCCGAGCCGGACCGTTTTGTGCCTGAGCGGTTTCTGGACGGCGCTCCGTCCATTCCTCGGGGCGCGTGGATTCCGTTCGGCCTGGGGCCGCGCGTGTGCATTGGCCAGCACTTTGCGATGCTGGAGATGACGCTGCTGGCGGCGATGCTGCTGCAGCGGTACACCGTGCGGCTGCCGGCGGGGGGCGCCGTGGGGGCCCCCAGGTTTCAAGTGACACTACGGCCCGAGGGGGCGTCTGCGCTGTGGCTGCAGCGGCGTGAGGCACCGCAGGGGCGATGAGGCGCTGTAGGCGTGTGGGTGACGCTGCCGACAGCCGGCTTCAGGGCAGCTCTGCGCCGCCCATGCGCCCCAGGATTGTGCGTGTCCGTCCTGCCAGATACGCCGAGCCGGGCGTTTTCTCAAAGCGCTTGGGCGCAGGCAGCATCACGGCCAGGCGTGCGGCTTCGGCGGTGCCCAGGCGGCTGGCGCTCTTGCGGAAGTAGTGCTGCGCGGCCGCCTCGGCGCCGAACACGCCCTCGCCCCATTCCACGTTGTTGAGGTAGATCTCCAGGATGCGCTGCTTGGAGAGCAACTGCTCCAGCGCCAGCGTGAGCACGAACTCCTGCCCCTTGCGCAGCAGCGTGCGTTCGCCCGACAGCAGCAGGTTCTTGGCCAGCTGCTGGGTGATGGTGGAGCCACCCCGGATCTTGGGCGCACGCACCGGGCGCTCGGGGGCACGGGCCTGCGCCTTGCTGGCCAGGGCTTCGGCCTTGGCGTTGCGCTCCCAGGCTTTTTCGATGGCGTTCCAGTCCACGCCGTCGTGGTTCACAAAACCATCGTCTTCCGAGGCGATGACGGCGCGCTTGAGGTGGTCGGAGATGTCCGCGTACGGCACCCATTGCTGGCGCCAGGGCACGTGGCCTTTGCTGGCCAGCAGCGTCCAGGCTTCAGAGCGCTGGAAGGTGGTGGATTGGGGGTTGATCGCCACCATGGCGGCAATGCGCAGCACGAAGAACAGCTGCAGCGCCACGAAGGCGATCACCAGCAGTCCCAGCCAGCGCAGCACGGCTTTCATCGGGGCGTCCTCGGGGCTCAGGCCGCAATGGATTGCTGCATTTCGCGCAGCACCTGGGCCGAAGGCGGGCGCACACCGCGCCACAGCAAGAAGGCTTCAGCGGCCTGTTCCACCAGCATGCCCAGGCCGTCACGGGGCTCCGCACCGTGCTGGCGCGCCCAGTCGAGGAAGCCTTGCGCTGCGGGGCCGTACATCATGTCGTAGGCCAGAGCGCCCGGGCGCAGCACGCTGGCGGGGACCGGCACACCGCCGCCAGAAAGGCTGCTGGCCGTGGCGTTGATGATCACATCGAAATTGGCCGATAGCGCCAGTGGATCTTGTGCTGACAGCTCTGCTTTTTGTAGCGCCGCCAGGGCGCTGTGCGACTGCACCAGCGCTTGCGCCTTGGCCAGGGTGCGGTTGGCCACGGTGATGTGGCGGGCGCCTGCCAGCAGCAGCGGGCCCAGCACACCTGCGGCTGCGCCACCGGCACCCACCAGCAGTACGTCGCGCCCGGCCAGCGACACCCCTGCGTTGTGCGTGATGTCTGCCACCAGGCCCAGGCCGTCGGTGTTGTCGGCGTAGATGCTGCCGTCGGCGCGAAAGGTGAGCGTGTTGGCTGCGCCCGCCAGCCGCACGCGTTCGCTGCACTCGGTCGCCAGGCCCGGTGCGTCGGTCTTGAAGGGCACGGTGACGTTGCAGCCGCGCCCGCCCTCTGCCGCGAACGCGCGCACGCCTTGGGCAAACCCGTCCATGGGCACCAGGCGGCGTTCGTAGGCAATGTGTTCACCGGTCAGCTCGGCAAAACGGGCGTGGATGGCAGGCGAGCGGCTGTGGGCGACCGGGTTGCCCATCACGCAGTACAGGTCGGCAGGGGAGGCGGGGAATGTCATGGGTGGCTAGGGCGGCGTGGGGCGGGCGGTACGGGCGGCCGTGCGGTGTGTTCTGTGGGGCGGGCAGGTGGACGTGGAGGCCTTGGCGGCCTGCGAGAAGGGCCTCGCTGCGCACCCGCCAGGCAGTTACTTCACAACGGTTTCCAGGGTCTGGTCGCGGGTGAACTTGAAGCGCGCCACCATGGCGATCTGGTCGGCCTTCTTGCGCATCTCGGCATCAAAGGCGCCAAACGGCCCTGCGGCGCGGGCAATGGCTTCGGCGCGGCGGTCCAGCGTGCCGTTGCCTGAGCCCTGCACGATCTCCGTGCCCAGCACGCGGCCGTCGTGGTTGACGGTGACGATCATCGTCAGCTCGCCGTACAGCTTGCGCCCGCCCTGCTCCGGGAAGTTTTCGGTGCCCTTGTCCTCGACCTTGCGGCGCAGCGCGTCGTAGTACACGGCATAGGCTTCCTCGCGGGTGGCGGGGCTGATGTAGCGCTTCTTGGGGCGCGAGTTTTCTTCGTTGATGCGTTTTTCTATCTCGGCCAGCAGCTTGACCAGCTGGCGGCGCTTTTCCTGCTCGCTGGCCTGTTCTCCGCTCTGGCTGGCCTGGCGCGGATCGGGCGCGGGCATGGTGGCCAGCTGCTTGCGCAACTGGGCCAGCAGCAGGGCCTGCTGCTCCTGCATCGCGTCCATCTTGCGCTGGGCTTCTTCGTAGTCGTCACCGATGGTGGTCAGGGCCGAATAGGGCAGGGGGCTGGTGGCCCGGCCCTTCTCTGCATCGCCACCGCCTGCCAGGTTGGCCTGGGCAATCGCCTGAGCCTTGTCGGGCCGCTCGTTCGACTTGGCGTTGACCAGGATGACTTCGAGCGGCGTGTCCTGGAACACCCGGTTGAAGCCCTCGGGGTCAATGAAGCGCACGGAGATGAGTGCAGCGTGTACGGCGATGGACACGCCCAGCGCCAGCTGCAGCGTGCTGAAGGTGCGGAGGAAGGCAGGGAGTTTCATCGCCAGCAATTATCAGGGGCTGTCCGGGGCTTAGGCGGCCGGTGCTGCTGCAGTGGCGTCTGCGGGGGCCTCGTTCACGTCCACCGCAATGGCGATGGGCCCCGCCACGGTGTCGTCGTCCTCGGCATCGTCCACCGGGCCATCGTCGCTGGTGTCGGCGGGGTCGTCCAGGCGCTCGATCACGGTGCCGTGGATGTCGAGGGTGATCTCGTCCACTTCGCCCAGCTTGACCTTGAGGCGCGCACCGCGCGGCAGGTTTTGTGCGCCCAGCACGGGGAAGACCAGCGGAATATCGTCTGCCCGCACCAGGAAACTGCCGCCCGGGCCTTCCTTGAAGACCGTGGCGTTCAGTTCGGTGATGCCGTTCTGCTCCACGTATTTGAGCGTCCAGAAGCGTTCCATGCCGGCCTGGTAGCCGTTGTAGGCGCTGTAGGCGGCGTCAAAGCTGCTGATGATGGAGAACAGGTCGGCGTCCTTGGGCTTGAAGGGCGCGGCCAGCGCGGCCGTCTTGCCATGGCGGGCGCAGGCAATGATCTGCCACTGGTTGACCAGATCGGTGTAGCGGCGCAGGGGCGAGGTGGCCCACGAATACGCTTTGACGCCGATGCCTGCATGCGGCAGCGCCTTGGTGCCCATGCGCACCTTCACGCCCGGCGCCATGCTGGCCTGGCTGCGGTAGATGCCGGGCACGCCCAGCTCGGCCATCCAGCTGCCCCAGGTGCTGTTGGCGACGATCATGGCCTCGGCCACGATCAGGTCAAGCGGCGCGCCGCGCTGGCGAACGCTGATCTGCACTTGTTCATCACCCGTGGGCTCGGCACCGTTGTTGCCGACCAGGCGGAAGTTGTAGTCCGGCCGGTTGAAGTTCTCGGGCTTGCCGCGCACCACTTCGCGACGGGCCTTGAGGTCCTTGGCGAGGCGGTGCAAAAAGGATAGCTGCGGGCGCAATTCGGACAAGCGCTTGGGGTCGTTTTGGTGCTCAAACGCCGGGTTGGACAGCCATTCTTCGGTCACCACCGCATCGAGCTGGTCGTGGCGCAGGTTGGCGGCCACATGCACGCGCTCCAGCCGGGTCTCGGACCCCTTGAACTCCAGTGTGGCCTCGTCGATGGTCACATACAGAGACACGGCCGGGTTGGCGCGGCCTTCGTCCAGCGTGTAGGTCTGCACCACGTCATCCGGCAGCATGGTGATCTTGTAGCCCGGCATGTACACGGTGGACAGGCGGGCGCGTCCGAGCTGGTCGATGGCGCTGCCCGGCTGGATCGCCAGGCCCGGCGCGGCGATGTGGATGCCCAGCACCACGGTGCCGGTGCCCAGGCCTTGTACCGACAGCGCATCGTCGATTTCGGTGGTCTGCGAGTCGTCGATGGAGTACGCCTGGGCGGACGACAGCGGCAGTTCGTCGGCAATGGCCGGCGCCGTGAGCGCGGGAAAGCCCGTGCCCTTGGGGAAGTTCTCGAACAGAAAACGCTTCCAGTGGAACTGGTAGGCCGAATCGATGGCGCCCGCTTTTTGCAGCAGGTCCAGCGGTGCGGTGTGCGTGGCGCGGCTGGCCTCGACCACGGCCTTGTATTCGGGCGCGTTCTTGTCCGGCTTGAACAAGATCTTGTAGAGCTGGTCGCGGATGGGCTGCGGGCATTCGCCGCGTCCGAGCGCTGCGGCCCACTCGTCGATCTGCGCCAGGATGGCCTTTTTCTTCTCGATGGCGGCCAGCGCCTGCTGCAGGATCTCGGCCGAGGCCTTCTTGAAGCGGCCCTTGCCCGCGCGGCGGAAGTAGTGGGGCGCGTCGTACAGGCGGAACAGCGCACCGGCCTGCTGGATCAGGGTGGCGTTCTCGGAGAAATAGTCTCGCGCCAGGTCGGCAAAGCCAAATTCGTCTTCGGGCGCGAACTCCCAGGCCAGGTCCAGTTCGATGGACTCGGCCACGGCCTGGGCCTGGGCGATGAGTTCTGCCGGGGCGGGTTTTTCGAACTTCAGGAGGATATGGGCGGCCTTGACCTTGACCCGTTTGCCCGAGTCCAGCTCCACTTGGGCGGAGGTATCGGCTTCGGACAGGATACGGCCGGCGAGAAATTTGCCGGCTTCTTCAAACAATGCGTGCATGGCGGCGATTGTCCCATGGGCGCCAGCGGGTACCCGGGCAGCCGCGCATATGATCCACGGCGCGCCCTTTCTGCCCGACCTGCCATCCCATGCCCTTTGCCACCATGGCCACGCCGCTGACACTGCTGGCACTGGCGCTGCCGTTCCTGTTCTGCTTCACGCAGGCCCCCATCAACAACTTCTGGCCCCTGCTGGCGTCCTGGGGCTGCGGCGCGGTGCTGGTGCTGCTGGCCCTGGCTCGCTGCGGCAGTTCGCCTGGGCGGTATCAGGAAGGGGAGACCGGGGTTGCGCCAGCCCTGGTGTCGAGCCGGATGCTGGCGGCGGGCCTTCTGGTGGCAGCGCTGGCCAGTGCGGTCATTGGGCTGCTGCAGTATTTTGTGGGGGACCCCGGCCTGCACGGCGTGCAGCCCTCTACCCTAGGGCAGGCCATTGGCAACCTGCGCCAGCGCAACCAGCAGGCAACGCTCCTGAGCCTGGGCGTCTGGGCGCTGCTGTGGGCCCTGGCTCAGATGCAGGCAGGTCTGGACCACCCCGGCATCGCCACCCCCGTGCAGGGAGGGAAGTCCTGGCCCGGGTGGTTGATGGGTTTGCTAGTGGCCTGGGTGTTGGCGTTGCTGGCGGCGTCGAGTGCCGCCACGGCCTCACGCACCGGGGCCGTGCAGTGGCTGTTGATGTTGGGGCTGATGTTTTGCTGGCGCGTGTCGTGGGGGCGCCTAGTCCTGGGGCTGGGACTGGTGGGGCTGGTTTTGTATGGCGCAGCGGCCTGGTTGCTGCCCCGTTTACTGCTGGACTGGACCGGGTTCGCATCGGATGGGCTGTTTGTGCGCATCCTCGACGAAGAGCCTGGTTGCACCAGCCGCCGCGTGCTGTGGGCCAATGTGCTGCACCTGATCGCCCAAAAGCCCTGGGTGGGCTGGGGCTGGGGGGAGCTGGACTACGCGCACTACGTCACCGTGTTCCCGGGCGAGCGGTTTTGTGTGTTGCTGGACAACGCCCACAACCTGCCCCTGCACCTTGCGGTGGAGCTGGGCGTGCCGGTGGCGCTGATCTTTTGCGCCGCGGTGGTGGTGTGGGTGCTGCGCGAAAAGCCCTGGCGCGAGACCGATCCAGCGCGGCAACTGGCCTGGGGCATCTTGGCGCCGCTGGGTCTGCACAGCCTTCTGGAGTTTCCGCTGTGGTACGGACCGTTCCAGCTGATCACGGTGCTGGCCGTCGCGTTGCTGTGGCGCTGGCAGCTGCCCGGCTGGGCAAGTTCGCTGGGCGCACGCCGGGGGGCGGCCGGCATCATCGTGGCCGCGCTGGCAACAGGGGCCTACGTGGGCTGGGATTTTTATCGCGTCGGCCAGCTGTACAAACCGCTCGCCGACCGGCCGCCGTCCCTGCGCCAGGACACCGTTCGCAAGGTGGGTAACACCCCTTTCTTCACCGATCAGGTCGATTTTGCGCTGCTGACCACCATCGAGCTTTCGCCCAGCAACGCGGGCCAGGTCTTTGCCGTGGCCAACAAGCTGCTGCACTTCTCGCCCGAACCCCGGGTGATCGAGCCGCTGATCGAAAGCGCCACGATGCTGGGGCTGGACGACGAGGCGGCGTTTCACCTCAAGCGATACCGCGCTGCGTACCCGGCGGACTATGAGCGGTGGCGGGAGCAGGGTCGGCGGATTTCGTCACACCTGAAGCCCTGACCGGATGCGCGGCGGACGGCCTGCGCGCATTCAGGCCAGCCGCAGGAACTGGCTCACTAAGGGCAGGTAGTCCGCATAGTTGCCCAGCGCGTGGTCACCTCCCTCCAGTACCACCTGCTTGGCCTGCGGGTAGCGCCCCACCATCTCGCGCCAGTCCAGCACTTCGTCGCCCTTGGCAACGATGGCCAGCTCAGGGGCTGCGGGCGAGCGACCCCGCATGTCCAGGGCCTGCAACTCGTCGATGTACTCCGGCAGAAAATAAAAGCGCTCGCTCGGGTCATGCCAGCTGGTCTGCTCGCCGATGTAGCGGGCTAGATCACGTGCCGGGTCCACGGCGGGGTTGAGCATCACGCTGGGGCAACCCGCGTGCTGCGCCACCCAGCTGGCGTAGAAGCCGCCCAGCGAAGAGCCGATCACGGCCATGGACGGCCGGGGCCAATCGGCAATGCCCTGGGCCACCAGCGCCATGGCGGCCCGCGGCGATGGCGGCAACTGGGGGCACCAGAAGGTCACGGAGGGGTGGTGGGCTGCCATATAGGCCGCGGTCTGGCGGGCCTTGGACGACGAGGGGGACGAGCGAAAACCGTGCAGGTACAGCAGGTGGGTGGTGGTCATGAGACAGAAAGTGATCGGGGCAGGGGAATCACTGCTTTAACCGGGCTGGCGCAGGCATAAGATGTGCGTACCGGGGCGCCACACCGTGCGGCGCCTGGTTTTGCTACCCGCACCATGACCGATTTTGCCCCGCTTTCCACTGCCAGACGATGGGCGCTCGGATCAGGCGATAAGCCGCCTGCCTCGCTGGGTCGGTTTGAGCTCAAGAAGCAGCTGGGCCGAGGCGCCCAGGCCACCGTGTGGCTGGCGCTGGACCCCCGTCTGCAGCGCGAAGTGGCCATCAAGCTCATGCGCCCCATGCAGGACCAGGACCCCTCCGTGCTGGAGCAGTGGCTGCGCGAGGCGCGCCATGTGGGGCGCCTGGCCCACCCCTACATCGTGCCGGTGTTCGAGGCCGACGTGCAGGGCTCGCAGCCCTATATCGTGTTTGAGTACGTGCCAGGCCACACGCTGGCCGAACACCTGGCCCAGCAGGGGCGCTGTACGCCGCATGACGCCGTGGCGCTTTTGGTGGATGTACTTGATGGCTTGCATGCCGCCCACCAGGCGGGCATCGTGCACCGCGATCTCAAGCCGTCCAACATCATGATCGATGCGCACCGGCACGCCCGGGTGATGGACTTTGGCATGGCGGCCCCCGTGCAGGCCGCGCCCGATGCCCAGCTGGCCAGCGGCACGCCCGCCTACATGGCACCGGAGGCGGCGGCGGGCGCTGCGCCCACCCCGGGGATGGACGTGTATTCCGCCGCGTTGGTGCTCATCGAGATGCTGACGGGGCGCCCCCTCATCCACCAAAAAGACACCTGGCAGGCGCTGTACCGCATTGCCAACGAAAACCTGGCGCTGCCCGCCGACCTGGGCTCCGGCGTGGACGACGGCCTGCGCGCCATCCTGCAGCGGGCCATGGCACGCGACCCCGCGCAGCGCTACGCCACGGCGGCGGACTTTCGGGATGCGCTGCGTGCCTGGGCGGCTCCGGCCAGTGCGCCATCGGCCGCGAGCAACGCCACGCTGGACTTTTTGCTGCGGCGCATGCGCCACAAGAGCGACTTCCCGGCCTTGTCGGATTCTGTGGCCCGCATCCAGCGTGTGGCCAATTCGGAAGACGACAGCATCAGCGACCTGACCCACGAGATCCTGAAAGACGTGGCGCTCACCAACAAGCTGCTGCGTCTGGTCAACAGCGTGCATTACGCCCACGCCAGCCGGGGCACCATCAGCACCGTGTCGCGCGCGGTGAGCCTGGTGGGCTTCAATGCAGTGCGGAACATGGCGCTGAGCCTGGTGTTGCTGGACCACATGCAGGACAAGGCCCATGCCAGCCAGATGCGCGAGGAATTTTTGCGCGCCATGATGGCGGGCTCGGTCGCGGCCGAGCTGTGCAGCACCAGCCAGGCGGCCGAGGAGGCCTTCATCGGGGCGATGTTCCAGAACCTGGGGCGCATGCTGTGCGAGTTCTACTTTCCTGAAGAGGCCCGGCAGGTGCGCAGCCTGGTGGCCTCGGGGCGCATGGAGGGCGGGGAAGAGGCTGCATCGGTACAGGTGCTGGGCCTGGGGTTTGAGGATCTGGGAGTGGGCGTGGCGCGCGTCTGGGGTCTGCCCGAAAGCCTGCAGCGCTGCATGCGCAAGCCGCTGGGCTCACCCATGCAGCGCGCGCCCGAGCAGGGGGTGGAGCGCCTGCGCTGGGCGGCCATGGCGGCCAACGAGGTCGCCAGCGCCTTGCTGTTTTGCGAACCTGCTCAGTTGGAGGGGCAGCTGGGCCAAGTGGGCACGCGCTACGCACGCACGCTGGCGCTGTCGGCTGAGGCCATTGCCGAAGCCACCCTGCGTGCGCGCCACAAGCTGGTGGCACTGGCCGAGGCGCTGGACCTGCGCGTGGCGCAGGACACACCAGCCGCCCGCCTGCTCAAGCTGCCGTCGGCTGCGGGTGCGTCTGTGGCCCCCGATGACGCGCTGGGCGCCCACGAGTTGCGCGTGAACGAAACCCAGCCCCTGCCTGCCGTGCTGGAGTCCCAGGCCGGAGGGGCGGTGTCGGTGGCGCAGGTCAATGAGGTGCTGGCGGCAGGCATTCAGGACATCACCAATGCCATGGTCGAGAGTTTTCAGCTCAACGATGTACTGCGCATGATCCTGGAGACCATGTTCCGCGCGCTGGGTTTCCGGCGCATGGTGTTTTGCCTGCGCGAGGCCCGCACCGACATGTTGACCGGCCGCTTTGGCCTGGGGGAGGGCAGCGAGGTGGCCGTGCGGGCCCTCAAGGTACCCCTCAAGGCCCAGGGCGACCTGTTTGCCGCCGTGTGCCTGCGCGGTGCAGACACCCTGATCAACGACGCCACCGAGCCCCGCATGCAGGCGCGGCTGCCCGAGTGGTACCGCAAGGGCGTCAATGCACCGTCGTTCCTGCTGCTGCCGCTGCAAATCAAGGGGCAGCCCTTTGCCCTCATCTATGCCGATCAGGCCACACCGGGGGGCATTGTGGTGGATGACAAGGCCCTGGGCCTGCTGCGCACCCTGCGCAACCAGGCCGTGATGGCCTTCCGGCAGGCAGGGTAGTGCCGCTGTCGGCGATCGCCCTGCCGGGGCGTTGGCTGCTCTGAAGCCCGGCATCCCCCGATAATCGGGGAATGGCCGTCGTTTTTGAAAAGCCCACGCTCGTCCAGCGTCTGGCGCCCCTGTTCCGGGGCTTTGACCTTCCCCTCCTGTTGCTGGTGCTGATGCTGGCCAGCGCGGGGTTGCTGGCCATGTATTCGTCGGGTTATGACCACGGCACGCGGTTTGTGGACCACGGGCGCAACATGCTGATTGCGGGAGCCATCCTGTTCATGGTGGCCCAGGTGCCCCCCCAGAAAATCATGGCTTGCGCCGTGCCGCTGTACCTGACCGGGGTGGCCCTGCTGGTGGCGGTGGCGCTGTTTGGCATCACCAAAAAAGGGGCCACGCGCTGGATCAACGTGGGTATCGTGATCCAGCCCAGCGAAATCCTCAAGATCGCCATGCCACTGATGCTGGCTTGGTGGTTCCAGAAGCGCGAGGGCACGCTGCGTCCCCTGGACTTTGCGGCGGCGGGCCTGCTGCTGGCGGTTCCGGTGGGCCTGGTCATGAAGCAGCCCGACCTCGGTACCTCGCTGCTGGTGCTGGCTGCGGGGCTCTCGGTGATCTTTTTTGCGGGCCTGTCCTGGAAGCTGATCCTGCCCCCGGTGCTGATTGGCGGTGTGGGCATTGCCACCCTGGTGCTGCTGGGCGACCAGCTGTGCGCGGATGGCGTGCGATGGGTGGTGCTGCACGACTACCAGCAGCAGCGCATCTGCACCTTGCTGGACCCCACCCGCGACCCGCTGGGCAAGGGCTTTCACATCATCCAGGGCATGATCGCCATCGGCTCGGGCGGGCTATGGGGCAAGGGCTTCATGGCGGGCACGCAGACCCACCTGGAGTTCATCCCCGAGCGCACCACCGACTTCATTTTTGCCGCCTATTCGGAAGAGTTTGGCCTGGCGGGCAACTTGTTCCTGCTGGTGTGTTTTCTGCTGCTGGTCTGGAGGGGCCTGGCCATTGCCGCAGGTGCCACCACCTTGTTTGGCCGCCTCATGGGGGGGGCGGTTTCTATGATCTTTTTCACCTATGCCTTTGTGAACATGGGCATGGTGAGTGGCATCCTGCCGGTGGTGGGCGTCCCTTTGCCCTTCATCAGCTATGGCGGCACCGCCATGGTGACGCTGGGGCTGGCACTGGGCATCCTGATGTCGGTGGCGCGATCCCAGAAACAGGAAACCAAGGATCCTCTTCCGGCAGCACTGTAGGGCCTTGTGGGCCTGGTTGCCTGGAACACGCCCTCGGGGTACAAACCGGCTGGCCAACCGTGTTTTGGCCGCTCAGCATCCGGAGGGTTTCCCCATGGCGGCGAAGTTCGAGCTCAAGAAGTCGAAAAACGACAAGTTTGTCTTCAACCTGCTGGCCGCCAACGGTCAGGTCATCCTGACCAGCGAGATGTACGAGTCTCGCGCCAGCGCTCTGGGTGGTATCGAGGCGGTGCGCAAGAACGCTCCGAACGATGGCCGTTTTGGCAGGCTCAGTGCCAAGAACGGAGCGCCATATTTCACCTTGAAAGCCGCCAATGGCCAGGTGATTGGCCAAAGCCAGATGTACTCCGGTGCCAAGGCCCGGGACGCGGGCATCGAGTCGGTGCAGGTCCATGCGGCCGAGGCCGGCCTGGATGACCAGACCGCAGCGTAAGGCGGCGGGCGGGGCTGACGGGGCGCCAGGGTCAAATAGGGACATGTGGGCTCCACGCGGGCAGGGGCTGGTCAGGCGCCTAAAATGCTTCGATGACTTTTCGCTCCACCACTGCCGCGCCCCAGCGTGCGGCCACCAGCCAGCGCATTGATGTTGCCCGTGAACTGCTGCTGACCCCTTTTGGCCTGGACGAAGGCCACCTCGCCCGCGCACTGGCCGAGATCCGCACCCACCAGGTGGACGATGCGGACCTGTACTTTCAGTACACCCGCAGTGAAGGCTGGAGCCTGGAAGAGGGCATCGTCAAGACAGGCTCCTTCAGCATCGACCAGGGCGTGGGGGTGCGTGCTGTCAGTGGCGAGAAGACGGCCTTTGCCTATTCGGACGACATCTCCGAGGCATCGCTGCTGGACGCGGCGCGCACCGTACGGTCTATTTCGTCTATAGCGGACGCTGGCAAAGTGCGGGTAGCTCCTAAAAAGGTAGCATCCAGCCGCAGCCTGTACCCGGGCGTGGACCCGATTGCCTCGCTGGACAGCACGGCCAAGGTGGCGCTACTGGAGCGGCTGGAGCAGCGCGCCCGGGCCAAGGACCCGCGCGTGGCGCAGGTGATGGCGGGGCTGGCCAGTGAATACGACGTGGTGCTGGTGGCGCGCGCCGATGGCACCTTGGCGGCCGATGTGCGACCGCTCGTGCGGCTGTCGGTCACGGTGATTGCCGAGCAGAACGGCCGACGTGAGATGGGCTCTGCTGGCGGCGGTGGCCGTTTTGGCCTCGCCTATTTCGACGACGAGCAGATGGGTAAGTACGTTGACGAGGCCGTGAATGCGGCCTTGGTCAATCTGGAATCGCGTCCCGCTCCAGCGGGGGAGATGACCGTGGTGCTGGGCTCAGGCTGGCCGGGCATCTTGCTGCACGAGGCCATCGGCCACGGACTGGAGGGCGACTTCAACCGCAAGGGCTCCAGTGCGTTCAGTGGCCGCATTGGCCAGCGCGTGGCTGCCAAGGGTGTCACTGTGCTGGACGACGGCACCATTGCCGACCGCCGAGGTTCGCTGAACGTGGATGACGAAGGCCATGCCAGCCAGCGCAATGTGCTGATCGAGGATGGCATCTTGAAGGGCTACATCCAGGATTCGCTGAACGCACGCCTGATGGGTGTGGCACCCACCGGCAACGGCCGCCGCGAGAGCTATGCCCACATCCCCATGCCGCGCATGACCAACACCTACATGCTGGGCGGCGACAAGGACCCGCAAGAGATCATCGCCAGCATCAAGAAGGGCCTGTACGCCAGCAACTTCGGCGGCGGGCAGGTGGACATCACCTCGGGCAAGTTCGTGTTCTCGGCCAGCGAGGCGTACTGGGTGGAAAACGGCAAGATCCAGTATCCCGTCAAGGGCGCCACCATCATCGGCAGCGGCCCTGAGTCGCTCAAGAAGGTGACCATGATCGGTAACGACATGCGCCTCGACAGCGGCGTGGGTACCTGCGGCAAGGAAGGCCAGAGCGTGCCTGTGGGCGTGGGGCAACCCACGCTTCGCATCGAAGGCTTGACGGTGGGCGGTACGGCCTGAGGGTTGCGTTGGCAGCCTGCCGGCAGACCTGGGGTGGTGCGTGACTTCGCGTTTTCACCCGCTTTTCGGGGCTTGTACTGCGCGTCGGCCAGCGCACAATGGGTGACACCATGCCTGCCACGCGCCCCAGTCAATTGCTGACGCTCCAGTCGTTTGGAGACATCAGCCGCTTTTTGCGCGAGGGCGTTGCCGACGAGGACTCGCGCCAGCTGCGTGACAGCCTTGGTGCGTTGTCCTCGCAGATCGACGAGGCAGTTCGCATCCGCCGCACCAGCACGGACACCACCGAGATCACGCGCCGCGTGGTGACCTTGTCGCACAGCGCGCGGGAACACCAGCTTTTTTTGACTGGCCTGGGCTCAGCGTGGCACGCGCTGTACGAGTTTGGCGCCTACCAGCGTGCACTGCGGGAGCTGCGCAACGCCATTGCAGACTGGCAACTGATGCTGGAGCGGCGCAGCACTAAGGAAAGCGAAAGCTTTGACCAGTTCGAGCTGCTGGCCTGGCGGACCCTGGGCGAAGCGCTGCTGCTCATCGACATGTACGAGCACCAGAGCAATCCTGCGAGCGACTTGCAAGACGTGCAGCCGCCGCGCAAGCCCTCGGCATTGCAGCGCTTGCGTGCATGGTTTCGGGGGGGGCGCCGGTGAATCGCTCTGGTCTGGCGCTTTTGGGGCGAGTGGATGTCGTGCATTTGCAACATGCCGAGGGTGCTGAACTGCCGCACTCCTGTGCTACATTGCTTTCCATGCAAGTTCGCAGCGCGTTTTATTTTTGGTTTTTTATCTCGGTCCCCGGCGGATGAGAGGAAAACGCGCAAGCACACACAACCTCCCCATACCAACCGCCGACGCTGCAAAGCCCGGCGGTTTTTGTTTTTCAGCCCTCCCGTTTTTCCATCCACTCCAACCGACTCCACGAGGAAGCAACCATGACGGCCACTACCAATCCCACCAGCGATGCCTGGTACCGCAGCGTCGAAAAAACCAGCCAGACCGACGACGAACGTATCAAGGACATCACCGTGTTGCCTCCTCCCGAGCATCTGATCCGCTTCTTCCCGATCGGCGGCACGCCGGTCGAGACGCTGATCACCCAGACCCGCAAGAACATTCACAACATCATGGCTGGCAAGGACGACCGCCTGCTGGTGGTGATTGGCCCTTGCTCTATCCACGATCCCGCCGCCGCTGTCGAGTACGCCCGCCGCCTGATGGCTGTGCGCGCCCAGTACGCTGACACGCTCGAAATCGTGATGCGCGTGTACTTCGAAAAGCCACGCACCACCGTGGGCTGGAAGGGGCTCATCAATGACCCCTACCTCGACGAGAGCTACCGCATCGACGAAGGCCTGCGCATTGCGCGTCAGCTGCTCATCGAGATCAACCGCCTGGGCATGCCTGCCGGCAGCGAGTTCCTGGACGTGATTTCGCCCCAGTACATCGGCGACCTGATCAGCTGGGGCGCGATTGGCGCGCGCACCACCGAAAGCCAGGTGCACCGCGAGTTGGCCTCCGGCATCTCGGCCCCCATCGGCTTCAAGAATGGCACGGACGGCAACATCCGCATCGCCACCGACGCCATCCAGTCGGCCAGCCGGGGACACCACTTCCTGTCGGTGCACAAGAACGGTCAGGTCGCCATCGTGAACACCAAGGGCAACAAGGACTGCCATGTGATTTTGCGCGGCGGCAAGACGCCCAACTACGACGCTGCCAGTGTGGCCGCGGCTTGCAAAGACCTCGAAGCCGCCAAGCTGCCCGCCACATTGATGGTGGACTGCAGCCATGCCAATAGCAGCAAGCAGCACGAAAAGCAGCTGGACGTGGCCCGCGATGTGGCGGCTCAGGTGGCGGGCGGTTCGCGCAGCGTGTTCGGCCTGATGATCGAAAGCCACCTGACGGCAGGCGCCCAGAAGTTCACACCCGGCAAGGACGATCCTTCGGCACTCGAATACGGCAAGAGCATCACCGACGCCTGCCTGGGCTGGGACGCTTCGCTGCAGGCGCTGGCCGAGCTGTCGGACTCCGTCAAGGCGCGTCGCGCCCGCTGATCGTCAGACCTGTCGCAAGATCTAAACTTGGGCCTATCGCTGCACACCACGTGCAGCTGCCGGCCCGAGTCACCGCAAAAACGCAGAAAGGCGATCCATCATGCACAGCGAAGTGTCGGTCAAACTGGCCGCGAATCAGGAATACCGTTTTGATCTGGAGGGTGCCGAGCCCATGGCCCACGAGGCGGGTCGGCGCTGGCTCGACGACCAGTTCATCGCGCTGGACTGCGAGCCCTTGCGCGCCAGCGGCAAGGTGCTGCTGGCCGACAAGGTGCTGACCGTGGCACGCGCAGCCGGTGCGGCGCTGATGCAGGACCCAGTGTGGTCCCGCGACTTTGCGCGTGCCTCCAGTGCCGCGCTGGCCAAGCCTATCGTGCGCGTGGACGTGCCGGGCATGGCAGTCACATTTTGACCACCATTGGCTAGAAATCGGCTGCTAGTGCTAGTGGAATATGTGCTGGCAGCTATTATTTTTGTAGTGCTTGCAGCAGTTTGGCGTGGATGCCGCCAAAACCGCCATTGCTCATGCACACCACATGGTCGCCCGGGCGCGCGGCCTGGGTGACCAGGGCCACCAGCGTATCGATGTCCGGGGCCGTCTGGGCGCGCTGTCCGGGGCCGACGCCCAGTGGTGCCAGAGCCTGCTCGGCATCCCAGTCCAGCCCAGCCGTGTGGCAAAAGGCCAGGTCGGCCGGCTCCAGGGCCCAGGGCAATTGGCTTTTCATCGCGCCCAGTTTCATGGTGTTGCTGCGGGGCTCGAACACAGCGAGGATGCGGGCACCCGGGCCCAGGGTGCGGCGCAAGCCGTCCAGGGTGGTACGCAAGGCGGTGGGATGGTGGGCAAAGTCGTCGTACACGGCCACACCGCCCACCGTGCCGCGCAGCTCCATGCGCCGCTTGACGTTCTGAAAACTGCCCAACGCGGCTGCCGCCTGCTCGGGCGCCACGCCCACATGGTGGGCTGCTGCCATGGCTGCCAACGCATTGAGCTGGTTGTGCACGCCGGTCAGCGTCCACTCCACGCGCGCCACGGTATGCCCCTGGTGCACCACATCAAATGCCTGTGGGTCGCCCACCGCGTGAAAGTCGCTGATTGCAGCGCCAAAGCTGGTCACTTCGCTCCAGCAGCCGGTGTGCAGCACACGTGCCAAGCTTTCTTCCAGCCCATTGACCACCACGCGCCCCGACGGCGGCACGGTGCGCACCAGATGGTGGAATTGGCGTTCGATGGCCGCCAGGTCGTCAAAGATGTCCGCGTGGTCGAACTCCAGATTGTTCAACACAGCCGTACGGGGCCGGTAGTGCACGAACTTGCTGCGTTTGTCGAAAAAGGCGGTGTCGTATTCGTCGGCCTCGATCACGAACAGCGGCGCGGCCCCGAGCGGCGCGGCGGCGGGGGCAGGGCGCTGTGCAGCGCCCAGGCGTGCGGACACGCCAAAGTTCAGCGGCACACCGCCGATCAGAAAGCCCGGTTGCTGCCCGGAAGACTCCAGAATCCACGCCAACATCGATGTGGTGGTGGTCTTGCCATGGGTTCCAGCCACGGCCAGCACATGGCGGCCCTGCAATACGTGCTCGGCCAGCCATTGGGGCCCGCTGGTGTAGGGTAGTCCGGCGTCCAGAATGGCTTCCATCAGCGGAAACTTGGGGGAGCCATCGGCCAGCCGTGCCCGGCTGACGACATTGCCCACCACAAACATGTCGGGCTGGAGCGCGAGCTGGTCGGCGTCGAAGCCCTCGATCAGGTCGATGCCCAACGCGCGGAGCTGGTCGCTCATGGGGGGGTAGACCCCGGAGTCGCAGCCCGTCACTTTGTGGCCCGCCTCGCGCGCAAGGGCCGCCAAGCCTCCCATAAACGTGCCGCAGATGCCCAGAATGTGTATATGCATGGGCGCTGATTCTAAAGCCGGGGTTCCGCGCACTGTTCAAAGCAAAAGTGGCAGCTGGCGCCTGTTCCATCTGCCTGAACTGCTCTCAAAACAATAGTCTTTCGGGGCGGCGGTTGTTGGGGTTGCCAGGGGTGCCTGAGGGGCATCGCCCGTGCTGTCATGGCTTCGCGCCACAATGCAGGGTCCTTAGTTGCCTCTGTCTGCCATGCACACACCTTTGAGCGAAGAAATCGCCCACACCACGGCCCGCTTGGTGGTGGAAGAAGGGCTGGAATGGGGCCCCGCCAAGCGCCGTGCGCTGCGGCAGATGGGTTTGCCGGCCCGTACCCCGCTGCCGGACAACGACTTGGTGGAAGAGGCTGTGCGCGAGTACATCCAGCTCTTCTGTGCTGACACCCAGCCGCGCGAGCTGCGGGCACTGCGCCAGCTGGCCCTGGTGTGGATGGAGCGCATGGCGGCTTTCCGGCCGCATCTGGCGGGTGCGGTGTGGCACGGAACGGCCACACGTCTGTCGGATATTTACCTGCAGTTGTTCTGCGATGACCCCAAATCGGCAGAGATCGCTCTGATCGATCATCATATGGACTACGAACCCCGCACGGTCACTGGCTTCCACGGTGAATCGGTGGAGGCATTGAGTCTTGGCAGCAAATCGCCCGAACTCAACGAAATGATCGGCGTGCACCTGCTGATTTACGACCTTGACGACCTGCGGGGTGCGCTCCGGCCCGACACCAAGGGCCGAACCCCGCGTGGTGACATCACGGCAGTGCGCCGCTTGCTTCAAGAAAACACGACCCCATGACCCAGCCTGCTGAATCTCCCGAACCTGTGACTCCTGGCGACGTTGTGCCCACCGCCGCTCGCAGGCGCTTTTTGTATGCCGGGGTGGCAGGCGCCGCCGCTTTGGGGGGGGCGGGCCTGGCATGGTGGAAGTTTCAGCCCCACGCCGTGGAGCAAGGGGCCGAGCAGGCGCTCTGGGGGCTGGAATTTGACACTCCCGCCGGTGGCACCTTGGCCATGAAGTCATTGGCAGGCAAGCCGTTGCTGCTCAATTTCTGGGCCACCTGGTGCCCGCCTTGTGTGGAAGAGCTGCCCATGCTCAACGCCTTCTATCGCGAACAATCTGCCAAAGGCTGGCAAGTGCTGGGTTTGGCCATTGACCAGCCGTCAGCGGTACGCAAGTTTCTGACGCGTATCCCGCTGGATTTCCCTGTGGGGCTGGCGGGACTGGGTGGCACGGATCTGGGCCGGTCGCTGGGCAACCTGACGGGAGGCCTGCCTTTCACCGTGGTCCTTGGTGGGGAGGGAAAGGTGCTGCATCGTAAAATGGGGCAAGTGACCACCCAGGACTTGCAGCTTTGGGCAGGTATGGGCTGAGGGTTCGCGTCGAAAAGCAGCTGCCTTTCAGACCTTCTGGGTGCGTCTTTCTCTCTGAGAGATGGCAATTCCCATGCCGAAGTTCATGAAAAATGGGTGTGGAAGACTGCGATAGGGTGAAATTGGAGTAAATTCGCGCCCTATTCAGTTTTATAGCCGTTGGAGCTTCCATGGATCTGCGAAAACTCAAAACCCTCATCGATCTCGTGTCCGAGTCGAACGTGTCCGAACTCGAAATTACCGAGGCCGAGGGCAAAGTCCGCATCGTCAAGAGCGGTGGTGCCGTGGTTCAGCAGTATGTGCCCGCCCCGGTTGCAGCGCCTGCCGCTGCGCCTGCTGCCGCGCCTGTGGCGGAATTGCCCGCGCCCCCTGCGGCCGCCGCACCCACCGGCCACATCGTCAAGTCGCCCATGGTGGGCACCTTCTACCGCTCGTCCAGCCCTGGCGCCAAGGCTTTTGTCGAGGTGGGCAGCCAGGTCAAGGAAGGCGAGACCATCTGCATCATCGAGGCCATGAAGATCCTCAACGAGATCGAAGCCGACAAGTCGGGCACCGTCACCCGCATCCTGGGCGAGAACGGCCAAGCCGTGGAATACGGACAGCCGCTGTTCGTCATCGAATAAGGCGCTCATGTTCAAGAAGATTCTTGTTGCGAATCGCGGAGAGATTGCGCTCCGTATCCAGCGCGCTTGCCATGAGCTGGGCGTGAAGGCCGTCATGGTCTATTCCGAGGCCGACCGCGACGCCAAGTATGTCAAGCTGGCCGAAGAGGCCGTTTGCATCGGCCCAGCGCCTTCGCCGCTGTCCTACCTCAACATGCCCGCCATCATCTCGGCGGCCGAAGTGACCGACGCCGAGGCCATTCACCCCGGCTATGGCTTCCTGTCCGAGAACGCCGACTTTGCCGAGCGCGTCGAAAAGAGTGGCTTTCAGTTCATCGGCCCCACGCCCGAGTCGATCCGCATCATGGGCGACAAGGTGTCCGCCAAGCAGGCCATGATCCGCGCAGGCGTGCCCTGCGTGCCGGGTTCTGAGGGCGAGTTGCCCGACGACCCGGTGCAGATCCGCCGCATCGCCAAGGCAGTGGGCTACCCGGTGATCATCAAGGCCGCAGGCGGCGGCGGTGGCCGTGGCATGCGCGTGGTCCACACCGAGGCCGCACTGGTCAATGCCGTGCAGATGACCAAGGCCGAGGCGGGTGCCGCGTTTGGCAATCCTGCGGTGTACATGGAGAAGTTCCTCCAGAACCCACGCCACATCGAAATCCAGATCCTGGCCGACAAGCACCGCAATGCGGTGTATTTGGGCGAGCGCGACTGCTCCATGCAGCGCCGCCACCAGAAGGTGATCGAAGAGGCGCCAGCTCCAGGCATTCCTCGCAAGCTGATCGAGAAGATCGGTGAGCGTTGCGTCGCTGCCTGCAAGAAGATCGGCTACCGGGGCGCGGGCACGTTTGAGTTCCTGTATGAGAACGGCGAGTTCTACTTCATCGAGATGAACACCCGCGTGCAGGTGGAACACCCCGTGACCGAGTGGATCACGGGCGTGGACATCGTGAAAACGCAGATCATGGTGGCGGCGGGCGAGAAGCTGCCTTTCACCCAGCGCCAGATCGAAATCCGTGGCCATGCCATCGAGTGCCGGGTGAACGCGGAAGACCCGTACAAGTTCATTCCTTCGCCTGGGCGCATTACCACCTGGCATCCACCAGGTGGCCCCGGCGTGCGCGTCGATTCGCACGCCTACACCAACTACTTCGTGCCACCCAACTACGACTCGATGATCGGCAAGATCATCGTGCACGGCGACACGCGCGAGCAGGCGCTGGCCCGCATGCGCACTGCCCTGTCCGAGACGGTGATCGAAGGCATCAACACCAATGTGCCGCTGCACCGCGAGCTGATGGTGGACGCCAAGTTCATGGCGGGCGGCACCAACATCCACTACCTGGAAGAGTGGCTGTCGCAGCACAAACGCTGAGCTGGCACGCAGCAGGTCATTCACATGCTGGCTCCTGGCAACGGGTGCCAGCATTTCACTTTTTCTGAGAGATGCCTATGTTTGAGCTGAGTCTGATGTGCCCCGAGGACCGGATTGAAGCGGTCAGCGATGCGCTGGACGCGCTGGATGCGCTGTCCGTGTCGGTGGAAGACGCCGATGCACAGACCGACGCTGAACAGGCGCTGTTTGGCGAGCCTGGCATGCCCCCGCCCAAGGATGGCTGGCAACGCAGCCGCGTGGTGGCCTTGTTCCCCTCCGAGGTGGCAGCCCGTGAAGCGCAGCAGTTGCTGGTGGTGCAGGACTTTTTTGTGGGCTGCCAGGTGCTGGGTGTCACCCAGGTGCCCGAGCAGGACTGGGTGCGGCTGACGCAGTCGCAATTTGCGCCGGTGGACATCACCCCGGATTTCTGGATCGTGCCTACCTGGCATGAGTTGCCCGCCCAGGCAGTGCGGAGCATCCGGCTGGACCCTGGCTTGGCGTTTGGCACGGGCACCCATCCCACCACGCGCATGTGCCTGCGCTGGATTGCGCGCCATGGCGCAACGCAACCTGAGCAGGGCAACCTGCTGGGGCGCGTGCTGGACTACGGGTGTGGCTCCGGCATCCTCGCCATCGGTGCTGCCAAGTTCGGTGCCACGGACATCGATGCGGTGGATATCGACCCGGCTGCCGTGGAGTCCACGGTGCAAAACGCCCAGGCCAATCAGGTCACGCTGAAAGCGGGCCTGCCCGACAAGGCGCAAGGCGAATACCAGACCGTGCTAGCCAATATCCTGGCCACTCCGTTGCGTGTATTGGCCCCACTGCTGTGCAGTTATGTGGCTGTGGGTGGGAATCTGGTTTTGGCAGGCATTCTGGAGCGCCAGGCGGATGAGCTCAAGGAGGCCTACGCGCCCTGGCTGCCGCTGGAAGTGGCGGATGCCGAGGACGGTTGGATCTTGATGACTGCGCGCCGCTGAAGGTGCGCGAGCGCCGTTCTGGCAGCCGTGGCACGGCCTCTACAATCCATCGCTGATGAGCCAGATCACCCGCTGCCCGTCCTGCGCCACCACCTTCAAGGTTGTGGCGGACCAATTGCGCATCTCTGAAGGATGGGTGCGCTGCGGCCAATGCAAGGAGGTATTCGATGCCTCGGCCCATTTGCTGCCTGTGGCACCGGCTGCGCTACTGCCCGATGTATCGCTCACGGACCTGCGCGCGCCCACTGCGCCCATAGCGCGCAAGCCGGATGCACTGGGAGCCTGGGGTGGAGGCAAGTCGCCCACCGGTACCCCGCCTGCCCCGCAGGATGTGGACAAGTCAGGCACTCCCGCCATCCGCAGTGCTTCAACCTCCGCCACCGAGGTTGCCGCAACCGCCGCCATGGACGCATTTCCGTATGGCATGGACAGTGATTTACCTGCTGCTCCGGTGCTCGATATTCCCAGTCCTGCGGTACCTGCTTTTCTTACTGCCGCGGCTCGCACGGAAGTCTCGTCGGATGTCTTAGGCGAGGCGGTCGCCGCGCCGTTTGCATGGAAAGCCCACAGTGCATCGCGGACTGCGACAGCGGCGGAGGCTGGGGCATCGCCATCCGTCACAGCGCCTGCTGATGCTCCAGAGCCGGTGGTGATACCGGACACGGCGCTCCGCTTGGATGATCACTCCCCTGCCGTTCATGTGGCCAGGCAAGAGCATGCCGCCGTCACGATGCCATCCGACGTGGCGCAGGATGTCGCTGATGGACGCGGCAGTTTGTTTGGTGGAGCTGTGCCACCGGTTCCTGCGTCCCCCAGCCTGGCAGGCTATGAACTGCCGTTTGCCGAACTTCGCGATTCCGAGGTAGCGCTGAACGCAACCATGGATGTGGATGCCACAGAGCAGCGCGCGAGTCACTCAGCAGAGTTTGCACAGTCTCCGGTAGCGCCTATTGCTCTCGCTCCGTCATCCGATATCGGTGCTGGACTTTCAGGCGATGCTCAGAAATCTGTGCCTGCGTCGCCCGTTGCTGTGCCCACCCCGCCTGCGCCCGCGTTGCCTTCTGTGGACTTTGTGTCGAAGGAGGTTGCGCCAGAGGCTCCGGCGATGGAGTTGGTGAAGGACGATTCGCATGCCGCCATCCTGCAGGCGCGCCCCAGACCCGCTGTTGACGACGACGATGAGGCCAACAACCAGGCGTCAGACCCCGAGGTCAGTTTTGTGGTGGCTGCGCGCCGCAAGGCGTTTTGGCGCAAGCCGGTCGTGCGGATGGTTTTGTGGCTGGGGTTCATCGTCTCCTTGCTGGGGCTGGCTTTGCAGATTGCGGTGCAGGAGCGTGACCGCATTGCAGCCCTGGATGTGCGTACCCGGCCCTGGTTGGTGAAACTGTGCGAGCCTTTGCGCTGCGAACTTGCCCCTGTGCGCCAGATTGCCGATGTGGTCATCGACAGTTCTTCTTTTAACAAAGCCCGGGGTGACAGTTACCAACTAGCGCTGACGATGAAGAGCACCGCCACCATTCCACTGGCCATGCCTGCGGTGGAGCTGACCCTTACAGATGCGCAGGATCAGGCCGTATTGCGGCGGGTTCTGCTGCCTACCGACATGGCGGCTCCAGCGGAGCTGCCCGCGAAAGGTGAGTGGGGCACCTCGGTGTCGGTGCTCGTGACCACCGGCGGTGCGCGCGTGGCGGGCTACCGGCTGCTTGCGTTCTATCCCTGATTTTTCTCCCAACAACTTACTGAGTTTCACTATCTATGGCTGCCCTCATTTGTGGTTCCCTGGCGTTCGACACCATCATGACTTTCGAGGGGCGTTTTGCGGAGCAGATCCTGCCGGATCAGCTCCATATCCTGAATGTGTCCTTCCTTGTCCCGTCGTTGCGCCGCGACTTCGGGGGGTGTGCTGGCAACATTGCTTACAGCCTCAAGCTGCTCGGTGGCGAGCCGCTGCCCATGGCCATGTTGGGCAGTGACGGTGCTGACTATCTGCAGCGACTGCAGTCGCTGGGTATCAGCGCCCGACACGTCGGGCAGGTGCAGGACACCTACACCGCGCAGGCGATGATCATGACGGACCGTGACAACAACCAGATCACGGCTTTCCATCCTGGCGCCATGATGCAGGCCCATGCCAATCGAATTGGTGCAGACAAAAGTGTCAGCGTGGGGATCATCGCGCCGGACGGGCGTGACGCGATGCTGGAGCATGCGGCCCAGTTCGTGGCGGCGGGTATCCCGTTTGTGTTCGATCCAGGTCAGGGCTTGCCCATGTTCAATGGGCAGGAGCTGGCGCAGTTCATCGACCAGGCCACCTGGGTCACCGTCAATGACTATGAAGGGAAAATGCTCTGCGACCGCACCGGCTGGTCTTTGGCCGATATCTCCCGCAAGGTGCAGGGGCTGGTGGTGACGCTGGGCGCAGAGGGCTGCGAGGTCTGGGTGGATGGTGAAAAAACCCATGTGCCCTCTGTGGCGCCTGCAGCGGTGGTGGACCCCACGGGTTGCGGCGATGCCTGGCGCGGCGCGCTGCTGTTTGGTCTGGAAAAGGGCTGGTCCCTCGTGCGTTGTGCGGAGCTGGGCAACCGGGTTGGCGCTCTCAAGATCGCGCAACGTGGCCCACAGAACTACACGCTGGATTTCGATCCGTTGGGTTAATCCTCCGAGCCAGTGTCGTCTGCGTTGTGCTGCCCAGTGCTGTACAACGCAGCTTGCTTGCCAGGTAGCTCTTGGGAGTGCCCAGACTTGCATACAGACGAAAAAAAACCCGGTGCGTTTGCACCGGGTTGAGCGCGTGGCGCGCCAGGATCAGGGCTTGTTGCCCGTAGGGAAAGGCCAGGCTGCCTGAGGGTTCAGCGTGGTTTGTGCTGCAGGGGCAGCGGCCGCAGGGGCAGGCGCCTTGGGGGCCTTCTTGGCCGGGGCAGCTTTCTTTGCGGGGGCTGCCTTGGCAGGTGCTGCGGCCTTCTTGGCTACTGCGGCCTTCTTGGCGGGAGCGGCTTTCTTTGCCGGTGCTGCTGCCTTCTTGGCGGGTGCAGCCTTCTTCGCAGCTACGGCCTTCTTGGCAGGAGCGGCTTTCTTTGCCGGTGCTGCTGCCTTCTTGGCGGGTGCAGCCTTCTTCGCAGCTACGGCCTTCTTGGCAGGAGCGGCTTTCTTTGCCGGTGCTGCTGCCTTCTTGGCGGGTGCAGCCTTCTTCGCAGCTACGGCCTTCTTGGCAGGAGCGGCTTTCTTTGCCGGTGCTGCTGCCTTCTTGGCGGGTGCAGCCTTCTTCGCAGCTACGGCCTTCTTGGCAGGAGCGGCTTTCTTTGCCGGTGCTGCTGCCTTCTTGGCAGGTGCAGCCTTCTTGGCGGCTACGGGTTTGGCCGTTGCAGCCTTTTTCGCGGGAGCAGCCTTCTTAGCGGCCGGTTTTTTCGCAGTTGCCATCATGTTCTCCTTGGGTCAATTTGCAAAGAGCACTTCCTGTCTGCAGTGGACAGAGAGCGATCCATGGAGATGGATGAAAACTCCATCTCCATGAACACGGGAACGCCCCGCAGGGCAGCGCTCTGCGGCGCTGTCGTTGCTGGGCGTGGTGTAAAAATCCATGGTGGTGTGGTCTGCAAAAAAGGCGCTAGTCCCAGGACAGCGCACCACCGGACTGGTATTCAATAACCCGGGTCTCGAAGAAGTTGCGCTCCTTCTTGAGATCGATCATCTCGCTCATCCACGGGAACGGGTTCTCTTCATTGGGGAACAGCGTCTCCAACCCGATCTGCGTGGCGCGGCGGTTGGCGATGTAACGCAGGTAGCCCTTGAACATGGAAGCATTCATGCCCAGCACGCCACGGGGCATGGTGTCTTCGGCGTAGCGGTACTCCAACTCGACGGCCTTGAGGAACAGTGCCTTGATCTCGGCCTTGAACTCTGCAGTCCACAGGTGGGGGTTTTCGAGCTTGAGCTGATTGATCAAGTCGATGCCGAAATTGCAGTGCATCGACTCATCGCGCAGGATGTATTGGTACTGCTCAGCAGCGCCGGTCATCTTGTTCTGGCGACCCAATGCCAGGATCTGCGTGAAGCCCACGTAAAAGAACAGGCCTTCCATCAGACACGCGAAAACGATCAGCGACTTGAGCAGGGTCTGGTCGGTCTCGGGCGTGCCGGTTTTGAACGACGGATCCATGATCGCTTCGATGAAGGGGATCAGGAATTCGTCCTTGTCGCGGATCGACTGGACTTCGTTGTAGGCGTTGAAGATTTCGCTTTCATCCAGACCCAGCGATTCGACGATGTACTGATACGCGTGGGTGTGAATCGCTTCTTCGAACGCCTGGCGCAGCAGGAACTGGCGGCACTCAGGGGCCGTGATGTGGCGGTACGTGCCCAGCACGATGTTGTTGGCGGCCAGCGAATCGGCGGTGACGAAGAAGCCCAGGTTGCGCTTGATGATGCGGCGCTCGTCTTCGGTCAGGCCGTTGGGGTCCTTCCACAACGCGATGTCACGCGTCATGTTCACCTCTTGGGGCATCCAGTGATTGGCGCAGGTGGCGAGGTATTTTTCCCACGCCCACTTGTACTTGAAAGGCACCAGCTGGTTGACGTCGGTCTGGCCGTTGATGATGCGCTTGTCGGCAGCGTTCACACGGCGGTGTGCTGCTGCGGCGACGGGTGTGGTGGTGGCGCTTGCTGCTGGGGCCGAGGTGCTCAAAGGCTGCAGCGAAGGCGTCTGGAAAGCGAGAGGCGGTTGTCCCACCTGGCGGTTGTTGGGCAGACCGCCGTCCAGTTGATTTTGCGATGAGGGCTTGACTTCTTCGTCCCAGGTCAACATAGATTTTCCAGTGTTCGGATTATGAAAGCAGTGCTGCGAAAAGGAAAGCACTGAAGCGTTGTGCAGCAAGGTTTTGTTGCTTCACAGCACCGGAGCAACGCCTCGGGCGAGCCCGATGCGTTGCTGGCAATGTGCTTACTGGCAGGCCTCGCAGCCAGGATCGTCGATGGCGCAGAACTTGACGTCCGTGGCTGGCACAGCTGCAGCCTGCTGAGAGGCCGTCGCGGCAGCGGCTTCTAGCGGGTTTTGCTTGGCCGCTGCGGTGGCTGAAGCTGCCGATGCGCCGCTGTCATTGCCCGATGACACTGCATTGAGCTGGCGTGTGTTCACGGTGCTCATTTCGACGTGCGTAGCGCTTTGGGTGCGCAGGTAGTAGGTGGTCTTGAGGCCGCGCACCCACGCCAGTTTGTAGGTGTCGTCGAGCTTCTTGCCCGACGCGCCGGCCATGTAGATGTTGAGGCTTTGCGCCTGATCGATCCACTTCTGGCGGCGTGATGCGGCTTCCACCAGCCACTGGGGTTCGACTTCGAAGGCTGTGGAGTAGAGCGCCTTGATGTCCTGGGGCACGCGGTCGATGGGGTGCAGCGAACCCTTGAAGTGCTTGAGGTCCATGATCATCACGTCATCCCACAGGCCCAGGCGCTTGAGGTCACGCACCAGGCCGCCGTTGATCACCGTGAACTCGCCCGACAGGTTGGACTTGACCGACAGGTTGCCGAACGAAGGCTCGATCGAGGCATCAACGCCAATGATGTTCGAGATGGTGGCCGTGGGGGCAATGGCGACGCAGTTGGAGTTGCGCATGCCGTCCAGTGCAATCTTCTTGCGCAGGGCATCCCAGTCCAGCGTGGACGAGCGGTCCACTTCCACATACCCGCCACGGGCCTGCGAGAGCATGTCCAGCGTGTCGAAAGGCAGGATACCGCGATCCCACAGCGAGCCCTTATAGCTCGAGTACTTGCCGCGCTCTTTGGCTAGCTCGGTGGACGCCCAATAGGCGTAGTAGCAGATGGCTTCCATCGACTTGTCGGCAAATTCCACCGCCTCTTGCGAGGCGTAAGGAATGCGCAGCGCATACAGGCTGTCCTGGAAAGCCATCACGCCCAGACCCACGGGGCGGTGGCGCAGGTTGGAGTCGCGGGCCTTGTTGACTGCGTAGTAGTTGATGTCGATCACGTTGTCCAGCATGCGCATGGCCACGGTGATGGTCTTCTTGAGCTTGTCGTGGTCGATCTGGCCGTTCTTGATGTGCTGCAGCAGGTTCACCGAGCCGAGGTTGCACACGGCAGTTTCGGTGTCGCTGGTGTTGAGCGTGATCTCGGTGCACAGATTAGAGGAATGCACCACACCGGCGTGCTGTTGGGGCGAGCGCACATTGCAGGCATCCTTGAACGTGATCCAGGGATGGCCGGTCTCGAACAGCATGGTGAGAATCTTGCGCCAGAGGTCCGTGGCCTGGATGGTCTTGGCGGGCTTGATCTCGCCGCGTGCAGCCTTTTCTTCGTAGGCCACATAGGCCTTTTCAAAGTCGGCGCCAAACAGATCGTGCAGGTCGGGCACGTTAGAAGGGGAGAACAGCGTCCAGGTGCCCTTTTCCATCACGCGGCGCATGAACAGGTCAGGGATCCAGTTGGCCGTGTTCATGTCGTGCGTGCGGCGGCGATCGTCGCCGGTGTTCTTGCGCAGTTCCAGGAACTCTTCGATGTCCAGGTGCCAGGTTTCCAGGTAGGTGCAGACGGCGCCCTTGCGCTTGCCGCCCTGGTTCACGGCCACGGCCGTGTCGTTGACCACCTTGAGGAAGGGCACCACGCCCTGCGATTCGCCGTTGGTGCCCTTGATGTGCGAGCCCAGGGCGCGCACGCGGGTCCAGTCGTTGCCCAGGCCACCAGCAAACTTGGACAACAAGGCGTTTTCCTTGATCGACTCGTAAATGCCATCGAGGTCGTCGGGCACCGTGGTCAGGTAGCAGCTCGACAGCTGCGAGCGCAGCGTGCCGCTGTTGAACAGCGTGGGGGTGGACGACATGAAATCGAACGACGAGAGCACTTCATAGAACTCGATGGCCCGGACTTCGCGGTCGGTTTCGTTGAGCGCCAGGCCCATGGCCACGCGCATGAAGAAGGCTTGGGGCAGCTCGATGCGGGTCTTCTTGACGTGCAGGAAGTAGCGGTCGTACAGCGTCTGCAGGCCCAGGTAGTCGAACTGCAGGTCGCGCTCGGCCTTGAGCGCGGCGCCCAGGCGGTTCAGGTCGTATTGCTTGAGCAGGCGCTCGTCCAGCAGCTCGTTGTCCACCCCCTTCTGAATGAAGGTGGGGAAATAGTCCTTGTAGGCCTGGCCCATGTTGCTCTGGGCTACGTCACGCCCCAGCACCTCGCGCACGATGGTGTGCAGCAGCAGGCGGGCCGTGGCGTAGGTGTAGTCAGGATCTTTTTCGATCAGGGTGCGGGCCGCCAGAATGGAAGCCTTGTAGACCTCGTCCATGGGAACGCCGTCATACAGGTTGCGCATGGTCTCTGCGACGATGGGGGCTGCCTGGATGTCGGCGCCCAGGTTGGCGCAGGCCGACTCGATCAAGGCGTGCAGGCGCAGGATGTCCAGCTGCACGCGTTGGCCGTTGTCGATCACGTGCAGCACCGGGGTGGCGGGTGCTAGCTGTTCCAGGTGGTGAGCGCGCTCCTGCGTGCGGCGCTCGCGGTACAGCACGTAGGCACGGGCGACTTCATGGTGCTCGCCGCGCATCAGGCCCAGCTCGACTTGGTCCTGCACATCTTCAATGTGGAAGGTGCCGCCGCCAGGACGCGAGCGCATGAGGGCGCGGACCACGTTCTGGGTGAGCGTGTCCACTACCTCACGCACGCTGGCAGAGGCAGCGCCCTGCGTGCCGTGCACTGCCAGAAACGCCTTCATCATCGCCACCGCAATTTTTTGGGGCTCGAACGGCACCACCGCGCCGTTGCGGCGAATGATCTGGTAATGCGTGAGCGGGTGCCCGGAAGCTGCGGCCGCTGCAGCGTGCGTGGCGGCATCCGCAGAAGCGGTGGGCGATGGGGAAGGCGTGTTCAAAGCAGCTTGCATGGGGGTCCTCTTCTGTGGGCTGTCTGGAGTGGGCGTGCGGCCTGGAGTGCCGCCGCAGTGTGTGGGTGCTGCACCGGACTTCAGTCTGGTGCACACTATATATGGTGTGTCGAGGCGGTTCAAGACACTACCGGTAGTGTACCGCCGGAATGAGTCCCCAAAACCGAAACAGCATGTTCTCAACCCCGTTGCGTACGCAACCGGTGCCTGTGGCGAGCCCTTGTGAATGCGATGTGGGCGATGCAAAACCGTGCAGTGGCGTACCTTGGCGGCGGATTTCCTGCGCCAGGCCGCGCAGCGCTTGGCTGCAAAAATATGTGCAAGCGCACAAAGAAAAAATGTCTTGATGCGCCCGTACGACAGTGAAAGTGCGGCGTCAGCGAAGCTGCAAGGGGTCCGCCCGCGTGTTCAGCGGGAATCGCTGCGCGGGCCAGTCCAACGCCCCTTGCAGTCGTGGCCAGTCAAAGCCCGGGCCTGGGTCCAACTTACGTCCCGGGGCAATGTGTTCATGCCCTGCGATGTGCTCGATGGGATAGCGCAGCGCAATGTCCTGGCAGACCCTGGCCAGGGTTTCGTACTGTGCCGACTCGAAGTGCAGGCCCTCCAGGCCTTCCAGTTCAATGCCGATGGAATCGTCGTTGCACTGGCTCCTCCCCCGGTAGAACGATTGCCCGGCATGCCAGGCGCGCAGGTCGCAATCCACAAACTGCCACAGCACCCCGGTGCGCTCGATGAAAAAATGCGCGGAGACCTGCAATCCGCGGATGCCCTGGTAGTAGGGGTGCGCATCCCAGTCCAGGGTGTTGGTGAACAGCTGTTGCACGGCACCGCCGCCGTATTCGCCCGGCGGCAGGCTGATGGAATGCACCACGATCAGATCGACTTGCGAGGTCTGTACCGGGCGCGGCCCGTGGTTCGGAGATGCTAGCCGCTGAGCGGTCCTGTACCAGCCGCCCTCCCAGGGCGCCATGTCTGCCGCTGGTGCACTGTCAGCCCAGTTCGTCATGCGGGTCCTGGTCATTGGGCACGGCGATGTTCAGACGGGCGATGCGGTAGCGAATCTGGCGCAGGCTGATGCCCAGGCGTGCGGCTGTGGCGGTACGGTTGAACCCGGCTTCTTTCAGCGCGCGGATCAGGATCTCCCGCTCCTGCTGGTCCAACCAGGCCTGCAGGTCGCTGGGCAGTGGCACCGTGCAGCCGTTGGCCAGGGGCTGAGGGCCCTGGCCTGTGTCTGCAGACGTCGAAGCGTGGGGCCCGGCAGAGAAGGCGGCGGACACCGCCGATCCCTCTGGCGCGGGCACAAGCGTGGGCGGTGCTAGGCGTGCCATCTGCACATCTGACGCGCCGCTTGGCGCATCCACCTGCAACTCGTCCCCGTCGCTCAATGCCACTGCGCGGTGCAGCAGATTTTCCAGCTCGCGGACATTTCCGGTCAGCGGGTGGGCGGCAATGGCGTTCAGTGCCCGGTCGGTGAGTTGGGGCACCGGCATGCCCGACTCGTGGGCAATGCGGGTGAGCAGCGCTGCGCACAGTGCGGGCAGGTCCTCGCGGCGCTCGCGCAGCGGCGGGATGACGATCTCGATCACATTGAGCCGGTAGTACAGGTCCTGGCGGAACCGGCCGGCCTGCACATCGGCCGCCAGATCGCGGTGGGTGGCGCTCACAATGCGCACATCCACCGTCTCTTCCTGGGTGGAGCCGAGTGGCCGCACGCTGCGCTCCTGGATGGCGCGCAGCAGCTTGGACTGCATGGCCAGCGGCAGGTCGCCGATTTCGTCGAGGAACAATGTGCCCCCGCGTGCGGCCTGGAAGTAGCCGTCACGGTCTTGCGACGCGCCGGTGTAGGAGCCCTTGCGGGCGCCAAAAAATTCAGCTTCCAGCAGGTTCTCGGGGATGGCCCCGCAGTTCACCGCGACCAGGGGCCCGTCAGCACGCTGGCTGCTGGCGTGCAGGGCTTGGGCCACCAGCTCCTTGCCCGTGCCCGACTCGCCATGGATCAGCACCGGCGCCATGCCACGCGATACCTTGGCCACGCGCTGCTTGACGTTGCGGATGGCATCAGACTCGCCCACCAGGCGGTCCAGGGCGGCGTTGGCGCCACCGAATTCGTTACCTACCGCCGCGTTGGCCGAGCGGCTCGACCCGCTGGTGCGCGCTGCACGCGGAGGCGGAACGCCGCCGGTACCCTGGATGGCCGATGCCACCACCGAGCGGAACTGCTTGAGATCCACGGGTTTGGTGAGGTAGTCGAAGGCCCCGGCGCGCAGCGCCTCGACCGCGTTCTCTGCCGAGCCGTAGGCGGTCATGACCACGCAGCGTTCGCGCCGTTGCTGGTCGCGCAGGTCCTGCAGCAGCTCCATGCCAAACCCGTCGGGCAGCCGCATATCGGTAATCACGGCGTCAAAGCGGTGGGCCTTGAGTTGATCACGCGCCTCCTGGACGCTCGACGCGGTCTCGACCCGGTACCCCTCGCGCAGCAGGGTGAGCTCGTACAGGGTGCGCAGATCGGGTTCGTCGTCAACGACAAGGATGGAGGCGGCAGGGGCGTTCATGGAGGCGGCAGTCAGACCACGATGGTGTCAAACAAGGAGGCATTGTCGGCGGGGCGGGTCGTGCGGCGGAAGCCCACAGTAAAGGCGTTGCCTCCGATGTCACCGCGTGCGGTGTGGCGGTTCAGGCGCTGGTAGCTGATTGAGGCGCCATGGCGCTGGCACAGCTCCCGGCAAATATAGAGACCCAAGCCGCTGGAGCGGCTCTCCGACGAGAAGAAGGGCTCGAACAAATGCCGCTCCACGGATTTGTCCATCGGGGCACCGTCGCTCCACACCTGCAGGCTGACCTGGCCAGCGGGCGTGTTGCGCGTGGTCACCGACAACGAGTCGGGCTCCGGTCCCATGTAGCGCAGGGCGTTGTCCAGCAGGTTGACGAGCACCCGACGCAGGTGCTCGGCGTCAAACTCCACCTGGGTGGCGCCCGTGTCCAGCGACACCAGGGCGCGCCGCCGGGCGGGGTCCTGGGCCTGCCAGTCGTTCCAGATCTGGGCGACCGTCTCGTCCAGCGCCACGGTCGAGGCAGGGGCATGGCTGATCTGGTGCTGTACGCGGGCAATGTCCAGCACCTCTTCGGCGATGCGGGCCAGGCGGTCGGCGTTTTGCTGCACCATGTGCGCCAGCCGTTTTTGTGCGGGGTCGTGCAGGTCTTCTTCCAGCAGGGCATTGGCCTGCACGATGGCCGCCAGCGGGTTGCGGATCTCATGGGCCACTGCGGCGGACATGCGGCCCATGGCCGCGAGTTTTTCGGTGCGCAGCCGCGCTTCCATTTCCCGCAGGTCGTGCAGGAACATCACGCACAGCCGCTCGGAGCGCGTTTGCAAGGCCGCGTTGCGGGTGGATGTGAGCCAGGTGCGCACATGCAGACCGGTGGGGCTCTGGCCTTCGTGCAGCAGATCGACGTCGGCCGTCTGCGGTTGTTCGTGCCGGAAGGTGCGCCGCGCCAGGATCACCAAGGGGTGCCAAGGAGCCGTGGATGTGAGGGCAAACGGCAACTCGGTCAGCGCCATGCCGCCCAGCAGCTGCAGCCCTGCCGGGTTGGCAATGCGCACCACATCGCTTTCGTCCACCACCAGCACACCATCGGTCAGATTCTGGATGACCAATGCACTGACCTGGGTCTGAACGCGCGCCGCCACCTGGCTTTGTTGTGCCACTTCCTGTTCGCGCGCCAGGCGGGTCGCCAGCTGGTGCACCAGGTAGCTCACGATGAAGTAGCCCGTGCCGGTCAGTGCGCTTTGCAGGTAGCGCTGCCCTTCGTCTCCCGTGCTGTACTGTCCCACCCACCAGGCCCAGCCCAACAGCAGCAGGGTGACCGCGGCAGTGGTGCCCAGGGCCAGCGTCAGCGTGCCCATCACCGCAGCGATCAAGATGGGCAGGCCGAACAGCGGCGTGTAGTTCATGGTGCCCGCATGCAAGAGCTGCAGCGCGGTGATCGCGGCCAGGTCCACCCCGATGGAGGGTAGCCACTGCGCCCCTGCGCTCGGCGAGGGTGGGCCCCGGCGCGAGAGCACACGCACGACCACCGTAGCCACCAGGTAGGCCACGCAGACCGCCAGCAGGGTGGGCCCCACCGCTTGATTGATGAGCTGCCCGGCACCTTGCAGCACCAGGAGCGCCAGGGCCACCATGACGCGGCCGGTGAGGAAACCCAGCCACAGCCGCGCGAAGGGCGCGTCTGCCGAAGGCGGCAGGGAACCTGCGGACACGGCTTGCATGGTCACAACGGGGCCGCGCCGCTCAGGCCGGGCCCAGGCGCCGGTGCTCGGCGCTGCAATAGGCCTGGCTGCCCAGCATCAGGGCTTCGGCCTGCGGGACGTGCACGCCGCAGTGCGCGCAGGCCAGCATGTCTTGCGGCAGGGCCGGCGGTGTGGGGCGCGCCTTGGGCACTGCGGCATCAGGAGCACGGCGACTGCGCCAGATACCCACCGCCACCGCGATGACGACCAACAAGACCAGGTATTTCATGTGCTGCGGCCCAGAACAACTTCCAATACAAAACGCGAGCCCACATAGGCCAGCAGCAACAGGGCCGAGCCCGCATACAACACACGCACCGCATTGCGGCCCCGCCAGCCAAACCGCGCGCGGCCCAGCAGCAGGGTGGCGAAGGTCAGCCACGAGAGCATCGAGAACACGGCCTTGTGGTCCCACCGCCAGGCCCGGCCATACAGCGTCTCGCCAAACAGCCACCCGGCCATCAAGGTGGCGGTGAGCAGGACAAACCCTGCCGTCACGAACCGGAAGGTCAGTCGCTCCAGGGTGAGCAGCGGGATGCCGCTGTGCGGGTCTTCGGCCTGTCGGATGTGGCGTTCGGCGCGTGTCATGAGCCAGGCGTGCACGACGGCGGCTGCAAACAGCCCATAGCACGCAATGCCCAAGGCCAGGTGCAAGGGCAGCCAGGCCGATGCAGCCACGTGCAGGGGCTGCCCCGGGAACAACATGGCCAGCACAATGGCTGCCGCGCCCAGGCCTGCCAGCACCCAGCGCGACTGCATTTGCGGAAACAACTGCCGCTCCACGGCATACACCGTGAGCACCAGCCATGCAGTCATCGACAGCGCGGGCGCAAAACCGAACCGGGGCGCTTCGCCCCACAGGCCCCACACCAGCACGGCGCCATGCAGCAACCACGCCACCAGCAGTGCATTGCGCGCCGCTGCGGCCCCCAGGCGGGAGGCTGCGGCGGCAGGCACGGCATAAGCCACGGCAGCGGCCAGGGCCAGCAGCCAACTGACCGGAGAGCTACTCGTTAAAATCATGGGCACAGTTTAGCCTTTCGCCCACCGCCAGCGCCCTGGCGGGGCCGCGCGCACAACGCCGTTGTTGACGGCGCGCAGCCAATACCGGAAACACCCCTATGGCCTCCGCCCTTACCGACAAACTCACGCGCCTCGTCAAGGAGATGCGTGGCCAGGCCCGCATCACCGAGTCCAATGTCACGGACATGCTGCGCGAAGTGCGCATGGCGCTGCTCGAAGCCGACGTGGCCCTGCCCGTGGTGCGCGACTTCATCGCCCGCGTCAAGGAAAAGGCCCTGGGCCAGGAGGTGCTGGGTTCGCTCAAGCCCGGGCAGACGCTGGTCAGCATCGTCAACCGCGAACTGGCCGCCACCATGGGCGAGGGCGTGGCCGACATCAACCTGGCCGCCCAGCCGCCCGCCGTCATCCTGATGGCCGGCCTGCAAGGTGCGGGCAAGACCACCACCACGGCCAAGCTGGCCAAGCACCTGATTGAAAAGCGCAAGAAGAAGGTGCTGACTGTGTCGGGCGACGTGTACCGCCCGGCCGCCATCGAGCAGCTCAAGACCGTGACCAAGCAGGCCGGTGCCGAATGGTTTCCCAGCACGCCCGACCAGAAGCCGCTTGACATTGCCCACGCCGCGCTGGACTACGCCAAGAAGCACTACTTTGACGTGCTGCTGGTCGATACGGCCGGTCGCCTGGCCATCGACGAAGCCTTGATGAAGGAAATCAAGGACCTGCACGCCGCGCTGAATCCGGTCGAAACCTTGTTCGTGGTCGATGCCATGCAGGGCCAGGACGCCATCAACACCGCCAAGGCCTTCAAGGAGGCGCTGCCCCTCACCGGCATCGTGCTCACCAAGCTGGACGGCGACTCGCGCGGCGGTGCCGCGCTGTCCGTGCGCCAGATCACGGGGGCTCCGATCAAGTTTGCCGGTGTCTCGGAGAAGATCGAAGGCCTGGAAGTGTTCGACGCAGAGCGCCATGCGGGCCGCATCCTGGGCATGGGCGACATCGTGGCGCTGGTGGAGCAGGTGACGGCCGGGGTGGACATGGAGGCCGCACAAAAGCTGGCGGCCAAGGTCAAGAGCGGTGACGGGTTCGACCTGAACGACTTTCTCTCGCAGATCCAGCAGATGAAGCAGATGGGAGGGCTCTCCAGCTTGATGGACAAGCTGCCCTCCCAACTCACCGCCAAGGCGGGTTCGCTGGACATGGACAAGGCCGAAAAAGACATCAAGCGCAAGGAAGGCATCATCCAGAGCATGACGCCCCTGGAGCGCCGCAAGCCCGAACTCATCAAGGCCACGCGCAAGAAGCGCATCGCCAACGGGGCGGGTGTGCATGTGCAGGAAGTCAACCGCCTGCTCAAGGAGTTCGAGCAGATGCAGGGCATGATGAAAAAGATGAAGGGCGGCGGCCTGATGAAGATGATGAAGAAGATGGGCGGCATGAAGGGCATGGGCGGCGGAGGCATGCCCAAGATGCCTTTCTGAAGGGTTTTCAAGCCTTTTTGGCACCAGGCGCTACAACCATATGCCTGGAGTGCTATGAAAATATGAGTGAATAAAAAAGCCGACATGCGTCGGCTTTTTTTGTGGGTCGGTGGATGGTGGCTCTGCGCGGTGCCTCAGGCTGCTTGCAACGCCACGGGCCGTGCCAGCCGGCTGGCGTGCAACCAGGCACGGCGCAGTACTGGAGGGGACCACGACTCCTCGGGAATCAGCAGCAGTCGCTGGGCACGCAGCGCCCGGCCCAGTGCGATCTGGCTGGTCCACACCGCCAGCGGAATCGCCAGCGCCAGCGGCAGGCCCACGGGCATCAGCCACAACAGCGCGCTGCTGTCGATCAGCGCTACGCCCGCAGCCAGCAGGGCGATCACCGCGCTCATGGGAGCGAGCTGGCGCACGGCGTGGCGCCAGGGCACGGCATGGGCTTCGCGCGGGGGCGACTTCCACTCCAGCTTCAGGCCGGTCAACGCGATCAACACAAACAACGAATGCGCCAGCATGCGCACCGGCGCCTGCAGGATGGCCATCACGCTCTCCAGCACGGCGCTCTTGAGCAGGCTGAAAGCGCCGCCGTACTGCTTTTGCTCGCGGCGCATGAACACTGCGGCCACGCCCAGGATGCGCGGCAAGAACAGCAGGCACAAGGTCCAGACCCACAGGGCGAGCAGCTCGGCAGGCAGGATGTGCCAGTCCGCTACCAGCTTGGCGCCCGATAGCCACAGCGCTGTACCGAGAGTCATGAAGGCCAGCCACAGCGGCGCCGACAGATAGGCCATGGCACCGGTGACGAACATGGACCGGTGCACCGCGTGGATGCCGGGCTCGGCCATCAGGCGCGCGTTTTGCAGGTTGCCCTGGCACCAGCGGCGGTCGCGCTGCAGCTCGGCCAGCAGGTCGGGCGGCTGTTGCTCATAGCTGCCGATCAGGTCGCCTACCAGCCACACGTGGTAGCCCGCGCGGCGCATGAGGGCGGCTTCCACAAAGTCGTGCGACATGATGCCGCCGGCCAGGCCCCCCTTGCCGGGGATGGGCGCCAGCGCGCAGTGCTGCATGAACGGTGCCACGCGGATGATGGCGTTGTGGCCCCAGTAGTGCGATTCGCCCAGCTGCCAGTACTGCATGCCCAAAGTGAACAGGCGACCCGTAACGCGCGAGGCAAACTGCTGCGCGCGGGCGTGCAGCGTCACATGGCCGATGGCCTGCGTAGCGGTCTGGATGATGCCAGCCGTGGGGTTGGCTTCCATCAGCTTGGCCATGGAGACGATGCAGTCGCCGCTCATCACGCTGTCGGCGTCCAGCACCACCATGTAGCGGTAGTCCTTGCCCCAGCGACGGCAGAAGTCGGCCACGTTGCCCGACTTGCGGTGGGTGCGGCGTGTGCGCAGGCGGTAGTACACCTGCACCTGGGGTTGCTGGCTGTGCTGCGCCAGGGCGCTGCGCAGCTCTTCCCAGGCGGCGCGCTCGGCGCGGGCAATGGCGGGGTCGTTGCTGTCGGAGAGCACAAACACATCGAACGTGGTGCCGTGGCCGGTGGCGGCCACCGACTCGCAGGTGGCGCGCAGCCCGGCAAACACGGTGGCCACGTCTTCGTTGCAGATCGGCATGATGATGGCAGTGCGGGCGTCGGAAGCCAGCGCGTGATCTGCCACGCTGCGTGCCGACAACGCATGCCGGTCGCCGCGCAACATCACCCAAAAGCCCATGAGTCCGGTCAAAAAGCCGGTCACCACCCAGGCGGACAGCAGCGCAAACAACGCAATCTGGCCGTAGCCCAGCCACGCGTTTTCATAGTCGGGCTGCACGCTGGCAAACAGGGTGCTGGCCAGTGCGGTGGTCAGCACGGTGAGCAGCGCAAACGTCCAGCGGCGGCGCTGCGCTGCGCCTTGCCAAGCGGCGGTGGATTCAGCGGGAGCTTGTGCCACCGTAGTCGATGCGGGTTGCGGAGATGTAAGGCCTGTCAGGCGCAGCAGCACGGCGGTGCCTACGCTGTTCCAGAAGCCGCGCCAGGGCAGGGGCACCATGGAGCCGCGGTGCAGGGGCGGTGCCGTCACCGCATTGGGGTGACGCTCTTCGCGCAACGTGCTGCGTCGGCTGGGGGTTGGCCGGGGGTAGGCCACACCGCGCCGCGCGACCACGGCCGGGCCTGTGGATGCGTGGGTGCCGTGGGGGTCATGAGGGCTTACTCGGGAAGACTGATGTGCGTCCATGTTTCACTCACAGCGTGGTTATCGTGTTGGAGAAAAGCGCGCAGCTCTACTGGCCGGTCGGCCTGCAGGCGCTGGATGCGAAAGGTCATGCGCCACCCGCCGGTGGCGGGGTTGCGGTAGGCAATGTTTTCCAGCACCTTGCCGTTGGCATCGCTGGTCACTACGGCCTTCACACTGGCTTCGGCAGGCAGGGCCTTGAGGGCAGGGCCCTCGAAATCGACCACGTACTGCACCTGCTGGCGCAGTTCCTGGGCCGACAACTTGGTGTAGCCCATGCCGCGGCGCGACTGGGTGGCCCAGGCGCTGGGTGGGCGCTGCTGCTCATCGCCCTGCCAGCTCAGTTCATAGGCAAGTTCCAGCGGCTGGCCGGGGGCTGGCATCTGGGCGGGCACCCAATACGCCACGACGTTGTCGTGGGTTTCATCCGGGGTGTTCAGCTGCACCAGCTCCACGCGGCCGGCCCCCCAGTCATGCAGCGGGCGCACCCAGGCGCTGGGGCGGCGTTCGTAGCGGGCTTCCACATCCTCGTAGCTGCTCCACTGGCGGTCGCGCTGCATCAGACCAAAGCCTTTTGGGTTCCTGGTGGCGAACGAGGTGACCAGCGTCTGCCGGGGGTTCTGCAGCGGGCGCCACAGCCATTCGCCCTCGCCCGTGGCGACCATGAGGCCGTCGGAGTCATGCACTTCGGGGCGGAAGTCTTCCTTGCGTGGCTGGTTCTCGCCAAAGAAGAACATGCTGGTCAGCGGCGCAACGCCCAGTGTGGCGACGGGTGGGTTGCCAGAAGCGGCTCGCACAAAAATGCGGCTGCGCACCGTGGTGGTGGTCTGCGCGCCGGGCTGGATGTCGAAACGGTAGGCGCCCGTGGCGCGTGGCGAGTCGAGCAGTGCATACACCGTGACCTGGGTGGACAGCGGGTCGGGCCGTACCAGCCAGAACTCGGTGAAGCGGGGAAATTCCTCGCCCCGGCCGCCCATGGTGTCGATGGCCAGCCCGCGCGCCGACAGGCCGTACTGCTGGCCTTTGCCCAGAGCGCGGAAGTAGCTGGCGCCCTGGAAGACCACCAGCTCGTCCTTGTAGGCACTGGAGTTCAGGTGGTTGTGCAGACGAAAGCCTGCAAAGCCCAGGTCGCCCCAGGCCTCGGGCCGCAGCTGGTTCTTGCCGTAGTCAAAGTCCGCGCGGCTGTAGGGGATGTGGCGCACGCCCTGCGGCGTCACCTCGTTGATCAGCACCGGCTCTTTCTGGTACAGCCCCAGATGGAAGAACATGGCCTCGTAGGGCAGCTTGTCGGCCCGCCACAGGGCGCGATCGGGGCGCCAGCGGATGTCGCGCACCTGGTCGTAGTTGAGCTGTGCGAGGTCGGCCGGGAGCTTGTCGCTCACGGGTCGGTAGGGTTGGCTGGCGCGGTCGCGGGCGAGGCGGGTCACGCTCTCGAAGTCAAAGCCCTGTGCGTGCGCGCCGCCGGCCAGCAGGAGCAGGGCGGTGGCCAGGGCCATTGCGGGCCCTGCGCGCCTGCCGATCTGGCGAAAAAAGGAGGGAAAAACTGCGTGCATGCCGGGCATAGGGCAAACCCTGTGCCAGCTGCAAAAAAAGCTTTGAAATCAATGGTTTGGAGAGGGCTCTGCGTGTAAGCAGTTGTGCAATGGCATGTAAGCGCCACTCGGCCCCCGTTTTTTGTCGCCGGATGGCGACAAGGGGTGGGTGCTTTGATAAAAACACCATGTAAATCAATGACTTACTCGTGTCGCTCATCCACGACATCGTCAATGTCGCCTGCATCCTGCTTGAACTGTCCAGGCGTCAGCGCGTGCTTTTGCAGCAGGCGGTAAAACTCGGTGCGGTTGCGTTGCGCCAGCCGCGCCGCATCGGCCACATTGCCGTCGGTCATCTTGAGCAGTCCCACCAGGTACTCGCGCTCGAAACGCTGGCGGGCCTCTGCAAAGCTCAGCACCTGGGTGGACGGGGTGCGCAGCGCGCGCTGCACCAGTGTCAGCGGCACCAGGGGGGTGGTGGACAGGGCGCACACCTGCTCAACCACGTTGTAGAGCTGGCGCACGTTGCCTGGCCAGGCGGCGGTGGTCAGTGCCTTGAGCGCCTCAGGCGCAAAGCCGGACAGGCGCTTGTCGTATTTGCGGGACAGGCGGTCCAGAAAGTGGTTGGCCAGCAGCGCGATGTCCTCGCGCCGCTCGGCCAGGGTGGGCAGCACCAGCGACACCACGTTCAGCCGGTAATACAGGTCCTCGCGGAACTGCGCGCTGGCCATGGCGGCCTCCAGGTCCCGGTGCGTGGCCGAGATGATGCGCACGTCGATGGGCGTGGCCTGGCTGGCACCCACGGGGCGCACGGCGCGCTCCTGCAGCACCCGCAGCAGCTTGACCTGCAGGGCCGGGGGCATGTCGCCAATCTCGTCCAGCAGCAGGGTGCCGCCATCCGCCGCCTGGAACAGCCCCTTGTGGTTGCTCACCGCATCGGTGAAGGCGCCCTTGACGTGGCCGAACAGCTCGGACTCCAGCAGCGCCTCGGGGATGGCGCCACAGTTGACGGCCACAAACGGACGCGCCGCACGCGGGCTGGCGCGGTGGATGGCGCGCGCCAGCAGCTCCTTGCCCGAGCCGCTGTCGCCGCGCAGCAGCACGCTGGCGTCGGACTGGGCGACCATGTATGCCTCGGACAGCAGGTCCGTCATGCGGTGCGACCGGCTCACGATCTCTGCCCGCCAGTCCTCGTCGGCATGCGGCTGCGCAACGGCAGGGGCGCTGAGCGCCAGCGCCTGCGCAATCTTCTCCAGCAGCTCCTTGCCGTCGTAGGGCTTGGTGAGGTAGGTAAACACCCCGCGCGACGTGGCCTCCACCGCATCGGGAATGGTGCCGTGTGCGGTCAGCAGGATCACGGGCAGTGAGGGGTGGCGGGCGCGCACTTCGTCAAACAGGGCCAGGCCGTCGCGCCCAGGCAGGCGCACATCGCTCAGCACGAGCTGCGGGCGGGCAATGTCCAGATGCGCCAGTGCCGCTTCGGCCGAGCTCACGGCCACCACGTCGTGCCCGGCGGCTTTCAGGCGCAGCGACAGCAGCCGCAGCATGTCGGCGTCGTCGTCCACCACCAGGATGCGGGCAGGTGGGGCGGCGCGGGTGGGGGCGGAAGAGGGCATGGCGGGTAGGTCGGTCAGGGGGCGGGCCGTGGCGCCGCGCCATTGCTCGCTGCAGGCGCGGCGGGGGCGGAGGGTGACGGTGCTGGGCGCGTGCTCAGGCTGCGCTCGATGGCGCGGACGGCCTCCAGGCGTTCGCTGAGCTGGTCATTGCGGCGTTGGCTGTCGCGCAGCTGCTGGGCCTGGCGGTCGAGCTGATCCTCCAGCCGGCGTTGTTGCAGCAGCCGGGCCTCCAGCAGCCGGGCCAGCGGGTGCAAGGGTTGCGCTGCGGCGCCGGTGTTGCCCAGCACGCGCTGCACCAGGCCCAGCGCACGGGCGGTATCTACGGCCTGGCGCGTTTGTGCCAGGGCCGTGGCCAATAGCAACGGCGTGTCGGCCGTGGCGTCCTCCGCTTCGCTCAGTCGGGCAATTTCCCTGGCGAGTTCTGCCGGGGGCAGCTTGAGTACACGGTCTGTCTGGGCCAGGAGCAGGGCAACAGGGGCGTTGTTATCGGTCTCCGTACCGCGTGCTTCGGTGGCGCCGACTTCGATCACCGGAGCTACAGGCACGGCAATGATCATGGCCACCGGAGTTGGTTTGGAGGGGGCAGGTGGGGGCGCGGTGGTGGCGCAGCCTGCCAGCACGGCGCCCAGGGCAAGCAGCGGCCATCGCAGCGCGTGGGAGGACAGAGGGGGAGTGCTAGGCGGCATGGGGAAGTTCGATGCGAAAGAAGGAGTGTGCGCCTTCGTCCACCAGGCGCACGCTGCCGCCATGGGCCTGCACATATTCCTGCACGATGGACAACCCGATGCCGGTGCCGCGCACGGCATCGTCCGGTTGGCGAACACCCCGGTAAAAGGGTTCAAACACGCGGTCGCGGTCCACCCGGTCCACGCCGGGCCCCTGGTCGAAGACGTCCAGGCGCACCTGGCCGGGAGGTTGCGAGAGCACCAACCGCACCGTGCCCTGGGGAGGTGAAAAGCGGATGGCGTTGGACAGCAGATTGCTGACGGCGGAGGTGATCTTGTCGGCATCGACCAGCATGCGCACGGGCGACCCCTCTATCCGCACGGTCAGGCCCTTGGCCTGCCACTGCAGCCGCTGTGCCTCGACCTGGGCCTCCAGCAGGGCCAGCAGATCGGTGTCGCGCCGCTGCAGTTGCCGTGCCTCGAAGGCGGCGGCGTTGAAGCGCAGCAGGGCCTCGATCTCGCCCTGCAGCTGCAGCGTGTTGTGGTGCAGGATCTGCGCGACCTCGCGCTGGCCAGCGGTGAGTTCGCCCGTCACGCCGTCCTGCAGCAGCGCCACGCCCTCGCGCAGCGCGGCCAGAGGGGTCTTGAGTTCGTGGGAGACATGGCGCAGGAACCGCGCCTTGTCGGCATCCAGCTCCAGCAGTCGCAGCCGCAGCCATTCCAGCCGCTGGCCCAGCCGGCGCACGTCGTCCGGGCCGGAGATCAGCACCGGTTCGTCCAGCTGGTTTTCACCCAGCTGCCGGATGACGCCTTCGAGACGCTTGAACGGTCGCGCCAGCCAGATGCCCAGAGACAGTGCCAACACCAACGCCAGCACAATGGCGCCCACTACCTGGTGCGTCACGTTGCGGCGGCTGCTCTCCACCTGGTCCTGCAGCGCCTGGTTGCGTTGGGTGTTGATGTCCTGCACCGACTGCACCATGGTGCCGTGCAGGGTTTCCAGGGCCATAAATTCCTCGGCGACCAGGCGTTCATTGTCGAGCGCACGGTCTGGTGGTGCGTCCAGCAGGGTTTTGACGGCCTCCAGGTGGGTGCGCCACGCTTGCGTCTGCGCGGTCGGCAACCCTGCGGCCTGCAGGTGGTCCACTACGGTGAGCGCATCGACCGCCATGTCGTCGAAGCTGCGGCGCAGCGGCGCATCGCGCAGCACCAGGGACTGCCGCGCCGCACGTTCCAGGGCTTGCCCGCGCTGGTTCAGGCCTTGTGCGGCCGTGGCCAGTGCAGTGGCCTCGGCCGTGCCATGGCGGCTGAGCACCATGAGCTGCTCCAACGTGTGCAAGGCCCTCAGTGAGCTGACTCCCAGCAAGCCTGCAATCAGCACGAATGCCAGCAGCAACAGTTGCTGGAAGGAGAGGCCATGCAGCAGGCCTTCGGCGGGTGGCGGTGCCGTGGGTGGGGGGCTCTGGGTGGGCATTGCAGCCAGGTGGGTCGGCGTGCGCGGCGTCTGTGCCTGCGCGTCAGCCGGCCAGTGCGGCGGTTTCGTGCGTCAGCACCTCGCCGCGCAAGGTATAGGCCTTGGCCTCGGTGATGGTCACATCCACCATCTGACCCACCAGGCGGGGCTGGCCTACAAAGTTGACCACGCGGTTGCACTCGGTGCGGCCCATCAGTTCGGTGGCGTCGCGCTTGGAGGCACCTTCCACCAGTATGCGTTGTACCGTGCCCACGCGGCTTTCGCTGATGGACTTGATGTTGGCGTTGATGACGCCCTGCAGGTGCTGCAGGCGGCGCAGCTTCACGTCGTGCGGCGTGTCGTCGTGCAGGCCTGCCGCGGGGGTGCCGGGGCGGGGGCTGAAGATGAAGCTGAAGCTGTTGTCAAAGTGGATATCGTCGATGAGCTTCATCATCTTGTTGAAGTCGTCTTCCGTCTCGCCGGGGAAGCCTACGATGAAGTCGCTGCTCATGGCCAGGTCGGGGCGGATGGCGCGCAGCTTGCGCACCGTGCTCTTGTATTCCATGGCGGTGTAGCCGCGCTTCATGGCCATCAGGATGCGGTCGCTGCCGTGCTGCACGGGCAGGTGCAGGTGGCTGGCCAGCTTGGGCAGCTTGGCATAGGCCTCGATCAGCCGGGGTGTGAATTCGTTGGGGTGGCTGGTGGTGTAGCGGATGCGCTCAATGCCAGGGATGTCCGACACGTATTCGAGCAGCAGCGCAAAGTCGGCAATCTCTGCCGTGCCACCCATCTTGCCCAGGTAGGCATTCACGTTCTGGCCCAGCAGGGTGATTTCCTTCACGCCCTGGTCGGCCAGGCCCGCCACTTCGACCAGCACGTCGTCGAATGGGCGGCTCACCTCTTCGCCACGGGTGTAGGGCACCACGCAGTAGCTGCAATATTTGCTGCAGCCTTCCATGATCGACACAAAGGCCGACGCGCCTTCCACACGCGCGGGCGGCAGGTGGTCGAACTTCTCGATTTCGGGAAAGCTGATGTCCACCTGGGGCTTGTCCAGCCGTTCACGCTGGTTGAGCATCTCGGGCAGGCGGTGCAGGGTCTGGGGGCCGAACACCACGTCCACGTAGGGCGCGCGCTTGATGATCTCGGCGCCCTCCTGGCTGGCCACGCACCCGCCCACACCGATCTTCACGCCGCGTGCCTTCAGGTGCTTGATGCGGCCCAGGTCGCTGAAGACCTTTTCTTGCGCCTTCTCGCGTACCGAGCAGGTGTTGAAGAGGATGAGGTCGGCCTCGTCCACGTTCTGGGTGGGCTCGTAGCCTTGGGCGGCATTCAGCACGTCGGCCATCTTGTCCGAGTCGTACTCGTTCATCTGGCAGCCGAAGGTTTTGATAAAGACTTTTTTGGCCATGGCAATTTCGCAAGAGAGCAAGCAAACACCGCGCCCGGCATGGTGCGGAAACTGTGAATGTCACAACGGTGCGGTGGCTGTGCGGCCGCACCGGAAAGGAGTTACTTCAGGGCGGCGCCCGAGCCGGTCGTGATGTTGGTGACGATGGCGTCGCTGCCCTTGCGGGGCTGTGCGGCCTCGCTTTCGGTCAGGATCCATGCGGAATGCAGCATGCCGGTGCTGTTCTCCAGCACGTAGTTGACCTTGAAGGTCTGGCCCAGCACCGTGTGTGCCATGACCAAGGTGTTCTGGGGGCTGAAAAGCCGCATGCCGGGGGCCATGCGGATGGTCTTGCCATTGAGTGTGGCTTCGGATGCGGTGTTGATGCTCAGCGTGCCCCGCAGTGCGGCTTCGGGGAACGGGCGTGAGAGGCCCAGGCCTGGCTGGACTTGAGCCGAGGCCGGTGCCACGGCGCAGAGGGCCGCACAGGTCACCACGGCCATCCATGCGGCATGGAAAAAGCGGGGCCCCCGCTGGGCGGGGTAGCGGCTGGAAGAGGGTGTGGTGCAGCGGTTCATGGTTTACATCCAGGGGCTGAAGGCACAATTTTAGAAGGGGTTGCCAGCGTGGCATATCCCTCTGACAAGTCAAGCGGCTCTGTGCTTCGATGGGCACAGGAACAGGTTCTGAGGCTCGCCTGAAAGAAAAAACCCACAGTGGGTTGCCGCACTGTGGGTTTTTGTATTTGGTGGTCGTAGGTGGACTTGAACCACCGACATCAGCATTATGAATGCTGCGCTCTAACCAACTGAGCTATACGACCGAAAACCAGAATTATAGAACAAAAATTATTGGTGTGTGAAGTTGGCAGCGCGTTTGTTCATGAACGCGTCCATGCCTTCTTTTTGGTCCTGCGTCGCAAACAGCGCGTGGAACAGGCGGCGCTCAAACATCACGCCATCGGCGAGCGTGCCCTCGAAGGCGCGGTTGACCGATTCCTTGGCTGCCATGACAGCGATCTGCGAGAAGCCGGCAATCATGATGGCGGCGCCCAGTGCTTCGTCCATGAGCTTGTCGTAAGCCACCACGCGGCTGACCAGTCCGGCGCGCTCGGCTTCGGTCGCGTCCATCATGCGGCCTGTCAACGCCATGTCCATGGCCTTGGACTTGCCCACGGCGCGGGGCAGGCGCTGCGTGCCACCGGCACCAGGGATCACGCCCAGCTTGATCTCGGGCTGACCGAACTTGGCATTGTCGGCGGCGATGATGAAGTCGCACATCATGGCCAGTTCGCAGCCGCCGCCCAATGCAAAGCCGCTGACGGCGGCGATGACGGGCTTGCGAACGGAGCGGATGGTCTCCCAGTTGCGGGTGATGTAGTCGCCTTTGTAGGTGTCAGCGAAGCTGTATTTGGCCATGGCGCCAATGTCCGCGCCCGCCGCAAAAGCCTTTTCGCTGCCGGTGACGATCATGCAGCCGATTTTCTCGTCAGCGTCGAACGCCTTGAGGGCAGCGCCCAGTTCATTCATGAGTTGGTCGTTCAGCGCGTTAAGCTGTTTGGGCCGGTTGAGGGTGATGATGCCGACCTTGTCCGCTTCAATGCGCACCTCGATGGTTTCGTAAGCCATGAAATCTCCTGGGGGTTACGGTTGGTTATGAAAGCTGCAGCAATATACCCAAGGCAGTAGGGCTTTGCTGCCGTCAGGCCAGCCAGCGTCCCACTGCAGCGGCGTCTGTCACCGTCAGGCTGATGGTGTCTGGCGCCATGGCTGTGGCGGTTGCGTTGCGCCGGCCCTTGGCAGGGGCTCCAGCTGCCTGGCGCGGTGGCATCTCCAAGGACAGGCGCAGGAGTCGCCCGTCGCGGGCCACCAGTGCCTGCAGGGTGGTGTGGGTGCCCGCGTAGAAAGTGACGTCGTCGAGCTTGCTGATGCGCCAGCCCTGGCCCTGCACTTCCACGCCCAGCCACTCGTCGCCTGCAGACATTCCTGCCTTCTCTGCGGCTCCGCCACGCAGCACGGTCTTGATCTGCACACTGTGGTTCTCGGCCACACGCAGGCCCAGGCGCTGGGCCAGCTGCGGCCGGTCGGCCTTGAGCGCCACACCGTGGGCGGCCAGCAGCTCCTCCAGGGGTAGATCGGCTGTGCTGTGCACCCAGTGCGCCAGTTCCTTGTCGAATGGGCGGCCGGCCAGGTCGTGGAGCACGGCGCGCAGATCCGCTTCGGTCATCGGGCCGCCCGCGCAGCGCACCCACAGTGCGCGCATCACATCGTCCAGCGTGGCTTTGCCCTCGCGCCGCAGGGCCAGGTCCAGGCACAGGGCCACCAGAGAGCCCTTGGTGTAGTAGCTGACGGTGGTGTTGGGTGTGTTCTCGTCCTGTCGGTAGTACTTCACCCACGCGTCAAAACTGGCCTGGGCCACGGTTTGTACCGACCGGCCGGGTGTTTGCAGCACCTGGTTGATGGTTTTGGTGATGAGCTTGAGGTAGGTTGCGTCGTCCAGCAGCCCGGCGCGGCGCAGCAGCAGGTCGTCGTAGTAGCTCGTGAAGCCCTCGAAGAACCACAGCAACTCGGTGTAGTTCTCTTGCGCATAGTCGTAGCGGGTGAACTCGGCAGGCCGCAGGCGCTTGACGTTCCAGGTGTGAAAGTATTCGTGGCTGATGAGGCCCAGCAGCGTGGTGTAGCCCTCACTGGCTCGCACATCGCCCTGGCGGGGCAGATCACGCCGCCCGCAGATCAGCGCCGTGGAGTTGCGGTGTTCCAGTCCCCCATAACCATCTCCCACGGCGTTGAGCATGAAGACGTAGTTTTTGAACGGCGCCTTGCCTTCGCCGTGCCAGAAACGGATGGCGGTTTCACAAATTTTCTGCGTGTCGGCCAGCAGGCGCTTGCCATCGAACGACGGAGCCGCACCTGCCACCACAAACTGGTGGGCAATGCCGCAGGCCTTGAAGCGCCCCACCCAGAAGTTACCCAATTCCACCGGGCAATCGACCAGTTCATCGTAGTCGGCCGCTGCGTACAGACCAAACCCTTGCTTGTCGGCATCCAGGGGCCGTAGACCGGTGGCAGCAGCCCAGGTCGCCGTGGCCGCCGTGCGTGCCAGTTCCAGTGTGTGGGGCTGTTTCTCCTGGTCATGCACGCGCAGGCACAGACTGGTGCCGTTGAAAAAGCCGCGCGAGGTGTCCAGCCAGGCGGTGCGCACGGAGCTGTCGTAGGCGCACACCTGATAGGTCAGCACCAGAGGCTTGCGCTCCGTGCATTGCACTTGCCAGCGGTGCTTGTCCAGCTGGGCCGGTTGCAAAGCGCGTTGGCCTTGCCGAGCCGCCAGAACCTGCAGATTCTTGGAGAACTCCCGCACCAGGTAGCTGCCTGGAATCCAGACCGGCAGAGACAGCTCTTGCGATGCCGCTGGCCGCTGCACCGTCAGCGTCACGGTGAACAGATGTGCGTGCAGGTCTGTGGGTTCGACGCGGTAGTGAATGTCTGCAGCAGAGGCTTGGCGTGAGAGGGGCATGGCGTGTGCGACTCAAGGGCCGCGCGGGGTCGTCGGTCAGGGGCTTTCAGCGGCTATCAATTGGCGGAGGGCGTTTCGCTGGCGGCTTCGGCCAGACGCTTTTCGACCTCCTGGGCGCCGATCGCACCTGGCACACGCGTGCCGTTGGCAAAAATCAAGGTGGGGGTGCCGGTGATCTTGTACTTCTTGCCAAAGGCCAGGTTGCGCTGCAGCGCGCTGGTGTCACAGCTAGCCGCCGGTGCGGGCTTGTCACGCACCATCTGGTCTTGCCACGCCGTGGCCTGGTCCTTGGAACACCAGATGTTGCGCGACTTTTCGGCCGAATCCGGGCTCAGGATGGGGTATAGGAACAGGTATACCGTCACGTTGTTGATCTGCTGCAAGTCGCGCTCAAAGCGCTTGCAGTAGCCGCAGTTGGGGTCCTCGAACACGGCCACCTTGCGCTTGCCGTCGCCGCGCACAATGGTTACGGCATCTTTCAGGGGCAGGGCCGAGAAGTTGACAGCTGTGAGTTTGCTGATGCGGTCTTCGGTCAGATTGCGGCGCGCCTTGGAGTCGATGAGCTCGCCCTGGATCACATAGTCGCCCTTGGCGTCTGTGTAGAACAGGTCGGTACCGATGCGCACTTCGTACAGACCCTTCATGGGAGTGGGGCGCACTTCGTCGATCTTGTCCATCTGAGGAATACGCTGGGCCAATGCCTTGCGGATGACGTCCTCTTGCGCCGTGGCGCTCAGGCTCAGAGTGGCTGCCGCGACGGTCAGCAAAGCAGTGGTCAATTTCATCATGTTCCCGTTCAATCAAACTCGCGCGTTCAGCGCATCCCCATGGCCTGGCGGGCCACAAAATCCTTCAGCAGGCCGCTGTGTTCAAAGCCCTTCATGCCCCAGTTGCGCAGCGCCTGCCAGGGCGCCTCCGGACGTGCAAACAGTTGCTGCAACCCATCGGTGGCCAGGCCCATCGCTATCAGAGCCGCTTTTCGCTGGCGTTCGTAGCGCCGCAGCAGCCGCAGGTCGGCGACGCTGCGCCAGTAGTCGCGGGTGCGCAGCACATCGGCCAAGGCTGCCACATCGGCCAAGCCCAGGTTCAGCCCTTGCCCTGCCAGCGGATGCACGTTGTGGGCCGCGTCGCCTGCCAATACCCAGCTGCGCGCAGCTGGGCCATTGGTCGCATTGGTCGATGCAGCACCGCACCAGCGGTCTGCCTTGGCCAGCTGCAGCGGCCAAGTGGCACGCTCGGCAATGAGCGCAATGCTGCCGAGCGCCTGCTGGCTCGCCGTCTGCAATTCCTGCGCAAAGGCGTCGGCCGGCAACGCCATCAGCGCGGAAACCCGCTCCTCAGGGACGGACCACACCACGGCCACAGAGTTCCCCTGGGCTCCCTCCAGCGGCAAAAAAGCCAGGATGCCTTGTGGCAAAAACCACTGGCGTGCGACCTGTGCATGCGGATGTTCGCAGCGCACCCGCGTGGCAATGGCGTGCTGGGCATAGGGCGTCACGTCGAAGTGCACGCCAAACTCGGACCGGGTGGTGCTGGCGCGTCCTTCGCACACGACGGTCAGGGGCGCAGCCACCGGGATATCCACCACCTCTACCAATGGCTGAAACCGCACAGCCTGTGCCAGTCGCTCTTCCAGGGCCGGCACATCCACGATCCAGGCGAGGGCTTCTACCCCCTGGGGGGCGGCATCGAAATGCACGCAGCCATCCTGATCGCCCTGCACCTGCATGTGCTTGACGGCGGTGGCGTGTTCGGCGTCGGGCCAGCTGCGCAGCGATTCGAGCAGGCTATGGGACGCTGCATTCAGGGCATAGGCCCGTACATCGGTGGCCACCGCGCTGCGTGGAGCCGGGGCTGGTACCAGGGCCACCCTCAGTCGTTCCCGTGCCAGCAACAAGGCCAGGGTTCGGCCCACGATGCCGGTGCCACGAATACAGATATCAAAGGTTGGGGCCATGACAGGCATTGTAGGAGGGGTCTTACCCCCTGTAATGACAGGGCAGAATTGCGGTCTGGCCTTTCTGGCACCCTTCTTCAGGAGCACCCGGCGTGAGTTTCCCTTCCGAGTCTGATCTGTCCGGCACCATTGCGCGGCTGTTTGTGTATCCCGTCAAATCCTGTGCGGGCATCGAGGTGCAGCAGGCGCTGCTTACCGAGACCGGGCTGGATCTGGACCGCGCCTGGATGGTGGTGGACGCACAGGGCATGTTCCTCACCCAGCGCAGCCTGCCCCGCATGGCGCTGATCCGGCCCCAGCTCAAGAGTGACGAAATGGTGCTGCGGGCTCCGGGCATGCTGGCATTGCATGTGGCGATCGACGCAGTGGAGGCACCAGCCACGGTGACTGTCTGGCGCGACACGGTCCCTGCTTGGGACATGGGGCCTGTAGCGGCGCAGTGGTTCAGCGATTTTCTGGGGCAGCCTTGCCGCCTGGTGCGGTTTGACCCAGAGCATCGGCGCCTGTCCAGCCTGGAGTGGACGGGTGGCGTGGAGGCTCCCAATCAGTTTGCTGACGGGTTTCCGCTGCTGGTGACCAGTGAGGCATCCCTGAACGATCTCAACGCACGGCTCACGGCCGACGGCCACGGCGCGGTGGGCATGGAGCGGTTCCGGCCCAACGTGGTGTTGGCGGGGGTGGATGCCCACGACGAGGACCGTGTGGATCTGATCCATGTGGAGGGCGATGGCACCGCCGACGTCCACCTGCAACCGGTGAAGCCCTGCGCGCGATGCCCCATCCCCGACATTGACCCGGCCACGGCCGAGAGCCATCCGTCGGTGGGCGACACCCTGCGCACCTACCGCCAGGACAAACGGCTGGACGGCGCCATCACGTTCGGCATGAACGCCATCGTGCGCAGTGGCGCAGGGCAGTGGCTGCGTGTGGGGCAACGCATTGCTGCCGATTTGCGGTTTGAATGACCGTCTGATTTGGGCCATCAGCACTGGGCACTGGGCGGGCCCGTAAAATCGGCGGTTTGTCTCCAGAACACCAGAAAGCCCTGCCATGAGCCTCCAATGCGGCATCGTGGGCCTGCCCAACGTCGGCAAGTCCACCCTTTTCAACGCGCTGACCAAGGCTGGTATTGCCGCCGAGAACTATCCCTTCTGCACCATCGAGCCCAACGTGGGCGTGGTGGAGGTGCCGGACCCCCGCCTCCAGCAGCTGGCCCAGATCATCTCGCCCGAGCGCATCGTTCCCGCCATCGTCGAGTTTGTGGACATTGCCGGCCTGGTGGCTGGCGCCAGCCAGGGTGAAGGCCTGGGCAACCAGTTCCTGGCCCACATCCGTGAAACCGACGCCATCGTGAACGTCGTGCGCTGCTTTGAAGACGACAACGTGATCCACGTGGCGGGCCGCGTGGACCCGATCTCCGACATCGAAGTGATCCAGACCGAGCTGTGCCTGGCTGACCTGGGCACGGTCGAGAAAGCCCTGAACCGATACACCAAGGCTGCCAAGTCGGGCAACGACAAGGATGCCGCCAAGCTGGTGGCGCTGCTCACCCGCATCCAGGCCGCACTCAACGAAGGCAAGCCTGCCCGCTCGGTCGAAATCACCAAGGAAGAGCAGCCGCTGCTCAAGTCCCTGTGCCTGATCACGGCCAAGCCCGCGATGTTCGTGGGCAACGTGAGTGAAGACGGCTTCGAGAACAACCCGTTCCTGGACCGCCTCAAGGACTATGCTGCCAGCCAGAATGCGCCTGTGGTGGCCATCTGCGCCAAGATGGAGGCCGAGATGGCTGAGATGAGCGACGAAGACCGCGACATGTTCCTGGCTGAAATGGGGCAGACAGAACCAGGCCTGGCGCGCCTGATCCGTGGCGCCTTCAAGCTGCTGGGCCTGCAGACCTACTTCACCGCTGGCGTGAAGGAAGTGCGCGCCTGGACCATCCACATTGGCGACACCGCGCCCCAGGCTGCTGGTGTGATCCACGGCGACTTCGAGCGCGGCTTCATCCGTGCGCAGACGATCGCCTTCGAGGACTTCATTGCCTACAAGGGCGAGCAGGGCGCCAAGGATGCCGGCAAGATGCGTGCCGAAGGCAAGGAGTACGTGGTCAAGGATGGCGACGTGCTGAACTTCCTGTTCAACGTCTGACCCTGCTGCAGGCTCCTCGGGGCCTGCGTGCGCTGTGTTGCCCGTCATCCCTGTCTGCCCCCGGGCGGGCAGGGATTTTTTCTGGCGGCTTCCCGCTCCAGAGCAACCCGGGCAAGGCCATGCCTTCGTTCACTCTTTGATGGTTTCTCACGCATGAATACAGGAATCCTCTACGCTGCCCTCGCCTATGTCGCCTGGGGGCTGTTCCCGCTGTACTTCAAGCAGGTGGCCGATGTGCCCTCGCTGGAGGTGGTGATGCACCGCACGCTGTGGTCGCTGGCCGTGGTGCTGGGGCTGCTGGCCGTGCGCAGGCAATGGGCGTGGATGGCGTCTGTGGTGCGCCAGCCGCGGGTGCTCGGCGCATTTGCGTTGTCCGCCGTGCTGTTGTCGGGCAACTGGCTGACCTACGTGTGGGCGGTGCAGAACCACCATGTGGTCGATGCCAGCCTGGGGTATTTCATCTTGCCACTGGTGAATGTGGCGCTGGGCTTCGTGTTCCTGCGCGAGCGCCCCCGGCCCGGGCAGTGGCTGGCCGTGGCGGTGGCTGCGGCCGGTGTGCTGTGGCTGGCCGTGCAGGCAGGGCGCCTGCCCTGGATCGCGCTGGTGCTGGCACTGACCTTTGGCTTCTATGGCCTGCTGCGCAAGGTAGCAGTGCTGGGCGCGCTGGAGGGGCTTACCTTGGAGACCCTGATGCTGGCGCCGGTGGCGGCCGTGGTGCTGGCCTGGTGGAGCTGGCAAGGACAGGGCGCTCTGGTGCAGGGCGATGCGTCTACTGTGGGTTGGTTGCTGTTGGCCGGGCCCATGACGGCCGTACCTTTGCTGCTGTTTGCGGCGGGCGCGCGGCGCATTCCCATGTCCACGCTGGGCATCCTGCAATACATCTCGCCCAGCCTCCAGTTTGCGCTGGGGGTGTGGGTGTACCACGAGGCCTTTCAGCCCGCGCGGCTGGTGGGTTTTGTGTTGATCTGGGCCGCGCTGCTGGTGTACAGCGTGGAGGGCTGGTGGACGCGTCAGCGGATGGCGGTGGCCTGAATCGCGGGGCGGTCCCTGTCGCCTGGGCTACTGGAAAACGCGCAGTTCGATTCTGTCAGCCACGCGTAAGATCCTGCGATTTGTCTGACGGGTGCTGCGCGTGTGTTGCTGCACCGCCCACCCACATATCCAGGCCAGAGCCCGCCACCACATGCTTTTTGGACGCAAAAACCTGTTTTCGGCGACGGATGCCTTCCCGTTGACCGATGCCGTGCTGGAGTTCGACGATTCGTCTTCAGTCGCCGTGCGACCTGGACGGCGCGCGCTGGATGGCTTTGGCCCCCGGGGAGAGCGCAGTGCGCAGTCCAAGTGGTGGGCTGTGGCGGGGCTCATTGGCCTGTACGCCCTGGCCCTGCTGGGGTTCTATGCGTTGGGCGTGGTGGGGGTCCAGGTGCTGTGGGTGCTGGCCGGTCTGACGGCGGCGGGCTTCGCGGTGTTTGGTGCCTTGTTCCGTTTGGGTCTGCACCACAAACTGCGGCTGCGCCATCTCAAGCTGGGCATCGTGGTGGCTTCCATCAGCGGCATGCTGGGGTTGTTCTACCTGGAGCCTGTCACGCAGATTCTGTTGGCCCCCTTCATGTTTGTGGCAGTGGCTTATGGCATCTTTACCGTACCCCGGCGCACGTTGCTGGTGCTGACGGCCGGGGTGTTGTGCGCTTATGCGGCAGTGGCAGCCGCGCACTACGCAGAGCAGGGCAACGATGCCCTGCTGCGGCTGGAGCTGATGCACCTGCTGGCGCTGGCGGTCTCCGTGCCAGCGTTCATCGTGCTCATGGGCCGCGTGCAGCGGCTGTACCGCAGCCTCTACCAGGCCAGCCGCAAGATCAAGAACATCCAGGAAGATGCGCAGCGCGACACTTTGCTGGGCTGTTTTAACCGCCGCTACATCTTGGCGGCGCTTGAAGAGCAAAAGCAGCTGGCCGACGAAAGCGGGATTCCGCTCTGTCTGGCCGTGCTGGACATTGACCATTTCAAACGCATCAACGACGAGCTGGGTCACCTGGGGGGCGACGAGGTGTTGCGCACCTTTGCGCGCATTGCGCAGCAGGGCGTGCGCGGTGGCGACGTGTTTGGGCGCTACGGTGGCGAGGAGTTCTTGCTGATCTTCCCGGCGACTTCGTTGCTGCCCTCGCTCAACACCTGCGAACGCATTCGGGCCCAGGTCGAGTCGCACGCCTGGACGGGCCTGCTCAAAGGCCGCGTGACGGTGTCCATCGGTGTGACCCAGTATGTGCTGGGCGAGTCGGTGCTGGAGTTCTTCTCGCGGGCGGACACTGCCATGTACATGGCCAAGGAGGGCGGGCGCAACCAAGTGGTGGTCGAGGAGCCCATCGCCAAAGGCGACTCTCAGCTGTCGGACCTGTCGATCCCCAGCGGCCACGCTTTCTTGTAGTTTCTGGCCATCGGCTGGCGGTGTGCCGGCTATCGTTTGTGCTGGTCGGGTTGACAAGCGGCTTGCGGTGCCCACACTGAGGGTCTGTTCCCACCTGCGCGTTGGGTGGCATCGCACCGTGCTGCGCCTGCGCGTGGGTGCAGAAGCCCATGCCCCGCGTCCGTTCCATGTCCCCATCCGTTGACCTGTCGGCCGAATTCGCCACTGCCCAGCAGCGCGTGCGCATGGTGCAGCAGCAACCACAGGCTTTCCCGCATCCGGTAGACCCGATGGAGCCCGTGGAATGTATAGAAACCCACATCTCGTGGGTGCTGCTGGCCGGTGATTTTGCCTACAAGTTCAAAAAGCCACTGCGGCTGGATTTTCTGGACTTCAGCACGCGGGCGCTGCGGCATGCGGCCTGCGAGGAAGAGCTGCGCATCAACCGCCGGACGGCGCCGGGCCTTTACCTGGGCGTTGTCGGCTTGGTGAGCGATGCGGCAAAAGATGCTTCGGCCACGCTGCGGTTGGTGCCCTGGCAAGGCGCTCCACCAGGCGCCGAGCCCGCCGTGTGGATGCGGCGTTTTGACCAGGAGTCACTGTTCGCCACCGCATTGAACGCACATCGTGTGTCACCTGCGCAGATCGACCAGCTGGCGCGCCATGTGGCGCAGTTTCATGCCACGGCCGCCGTCGCCGCAGGCGCCACCACCTGGGGCACAGCAGCGGCGGTGCAAGCGCCGGTGGGTGACTGCCTGGCGGCTCTGCTCCCCTCCGTGGCAGGCGCACTGCCTGGTCAGGGGCCATTGCTGGCGCAGGTGACCAGCTGGTGCCAGCATGAGGGGCAAGCCCTGGCCCCCACGTTCGAGGCGCGCCGGGCAGCCGGACGGGTGCGCGAATGCCATGGCGATTTGCACCTGGCCAACATTGCGCTCATCGATGGCGAGGCCCAGCTGTTCGACGCCCTGGAGTTCAGCCCCGCCTTGCGCTGGATCGACTGCGTGGCTGACATCGCCTTTGTGGTGATGGACCTCGCGGCCCATGGTCGGGCAGATCTGGCCTGGAGGTTCTTGAACCGGTGGCTCGAACACACCGGGGACTATGCAGGCCTGGTGGTGTTGCGTTACTACGGCTGTTACCGTGCCCTGGTGCGGGCGCGGGTTGCAGCCCTGCGGATGGACCCCACCGGTGGCGGTAGTGGCAGCGGGCACGCTGCGCAAACCGTGGAGGGATATCTGGAGCTGGCGGCGGGCTTTGCCGGACAACGGCCTGCACGCTGGTCCACGGCGTGCTCTGCCAGCTTGTGGCTGGCCCATGGCTTTTCGGGCGCGGGCAAGAGCACCCATGCGCTGGCCTTGGCGTGCCAGCGTGGCATGGTGCGTGTGCGGGCCGATGTGGAGCGCAAGCGTCTGTTTGGCCTGGCGCCGGATGCTGCCAGCGACGGAATACCGGGCGGCATCTACACCGCAGAGGCCACACTGCGCACGCACCAGCGGCTGGCGCAAGTGGCGCGCGAGGCGCTGGCGGTAGGCTACTCCGTGATTGTGGATGCCACCTTGCTGGACCGAGATGCCCGCGCACTTTTCCTGGCGTTGGCCGATGCTGCGCAAGTGCCCTGCCACATTCTGTCGTTCGAGGCCCCCCTTCCGGTGCTGCGCGAGCGCGTCCGCCAGCGTGCGCTGGCCGGAGGCGGTGCGTCAGAGGCAGACGTGGCGGTGCTGGACGCCCAGTGGGCCCGCGCCCACCCCCTGCAGCCTCACGAAGAGGCCATCACGCTGCACGTGGACACCACGGTGCCCGTGGACTGGGACCGTCTGCTGCCGCCCTGACCCCGGTGGCACCTGCGGGCCGCTACGGGGCCAGGTGGCCGGGCATGAAGTACAGCAGCACGCTCGTCATCACGAGGTAGCGCAGGAACTTGCCCACGGCCATATAGGCCAGACACTGCCAGAACGGCAGCTTGAGCCAGCCGGCCACCGCGCACAGCGGGTCGCCCACCACCGGCAGCCAGCTCAAGAGGCAGGCCCGCGCGCCAAAGCGCCTGAGCCAGCTCAGTGCCCGCACCTCGGTGGCATTGCCGCGCGCCTTGTCCACCGCCTTGTGCGCACCCAGGCCCATCCACCAGCTCACGCCGCCGCCCAGGGTGTTGCCGAGGGTGGCCACGATGATGGCGGGCCAGAACAGGTCGGGGTTGAGCTTGATGAGACCGAACACAGCTGGCTCAGAGCCCAGCGGCAGCAGCGTGGCCGAGACAAAAGACACCACAAAGACTGTGCTCAGTCCGAATTGCGGCAGGGCCAGCCATTCGAGCAGCTGGTGCATCCAGATTTCCATAGCCGCCGAGTGTAGGGGGCGGGTGGGGCTCCATGTGCCCCAGGGGGATCTGTCCTACAGGGGAGCGAGCCATCGGCGCATGGCTGGGTTGCAGCGTCTTTTGTATCGTGAAAACACATTGGCCCTGAATGACAACCCCAGGAGGTCGCCCATGCCGGTATTGCCCACAACGTCCCAACCACGCCGCTTGAACCCCTCGGTGGTTTTGCCGCCCGCGACCCGCTGGTCTTCGGCCGCCATGGCCCTGTTGCTGGCGGCCTGCGTGCACAGCCCGCAGGCCGCGGTACCCAGCCCTGGCCTGCAAGGGGGTCCAACCCTGTGGGAGCCCACCGCGATAGCGCCTTGCGACAGGGCGCCCACCGCACGGCCGGCGCTGGAGCGCATTGGCCGCGAGCTGCAGTCCCAGGGTATGGCGCTGCAGGCCACCTGCAACACCGCCAGCGGTGGCTGGGTGGTACAGGTACAGGTGGTGGACGGCACCAAGGCCCATAAAGTGGTGCGCGGGCCGCTGGCCGACGGGCAGGCCGTGGACATGGGCACTCCGGCGGGCGCTGCGCGCTCGGAGGCGGCGGCGGGCGCCAGCGGTTTCTCCCCGGACGTGCTGCACAACCGCCAGTGGCTGCGGGCGCTGATGGCGCGCCACCAGTTCGACAACCTGCCGGATGCCTGGTGGCATTTCGCGCAGCGGGGTGTGCCGCCCGCACAGGCTGCAGACACCGATCTCGCCGCACGGTGAACCTGCACTCAGCGCGTTGAGACGCTGCGGTGCTTGCGCCACCGGGCCCGAGTGAGGGGGCGAGGGAGGCGTCTAGTGGGCTGACTCAATGGAGCCCGACCGGCAGATAGATACGGTGTGTGCTCCATTTCATTTGCTGAAATTTTGAGCAGGTACAATCCCGCCTCCTTTTTCAGCATCTGTTGCTGCCTCCCCCTCCCTATCCCCGCCCATGCAAATTGGCCACATTCCTTTGGCGAACCGGTTGTTCGTCGCCCCGATGGCGGGCGTCACCGACCGGCCGTTCCGCCAACTGTGCAAGGCGCTGGGTGCGGGCTATGCGGTGAGCGAGATGGTGACCTCGCGCAAGGATTTGTGGAACAGCCTCAAGACCTCGCGCCGGGCCAACCATGAAGGGGAGCCAGGGCCCATTGCCGTGCAGATCGCCGGCACCGATGCGCCGATGATGGCCGAGGCTGCGGTCTACAACGTGGAACGCGGCGCGCAGATCATCGATATCAACATGGGCTGCCCGGCCAAGAAGGTCTGCAACAAATGGGCGGGCTCCGCCCTGATGCAGAACGAGGCGCTGGCGGTGGAGATCGCCGCTGCGGTGGTCGAGGCCTGCACTCCCTTCAACGTGCCTGTCACGCTGAAGATGCGCACCGGCTGGTGCCAGGAGCACAAGAACGCCGTGGCATTGGCGCGGCAGTTTGAAAGCGTGGGCATCCAGATGCTCACCGTGCACGGCCGCACGCGCGAGCAGGGCTACAAGGGCCATGCGGAGTACGACACCATTGCCGCCGTCAAGGCGGCGGTGAAGGTGCCCGTGGTGGCCAACGGCGACATCACCTCGCCCGAGAAGGCGCGCGACGTGCTCGCCGTCACCGGGGCCGACGCGATCATGATCGGCCGCGCAGCCCAGGGCCGGCCATGGATCTTTCGCGAGATCGGCCACTTTCTGGCCACGGGCGAACACCTGGCACCACCGCTGGTGGCCGAGGTGCGGCGCCTGCTGCTGGACCACCTGCAAGACCACTACCGCCTGTATGGCGAGCTGACCGGCGTGCGTAGTGCGCGCAAGCACATTGCCTGGTACCTGCGCGCGCTGCCGGGCGGCGAGGCCTTGCGGGCACATATCAATACGATCGAAGACTGCACCACGCAGTGGCAGGCCGTGGCTGACTACCTGGACGCCCTGGGCCAACAGATGGACCGGCTGCCTGCCGCCACCGACGTGGATGCCGACACAGAAGAACAAGAGGGATTGGTTGCATGAGCAAGAAACACATCGAAGAATGCGTGCGCGAAAGCCTGCAGGGCTACTTTCGCGACCTGGGCGGCGAGACGCCCGATGGCATGTACGACATGCTGGTGCGTGTGGTCGAAAGGCCGCTGCTGGAAGTCGTGATGCAGCAGGCCGACAACAACCAGTCGCGCGCCGCCGAATGGCTGGGCCTGAACCGCAACACCCTGCGCAAGAAGCTGGTCGAGCACAAGCTGCTCTGACCGGGTTCGTCTGATTGCTATTTATTTTGTAGCTGCTTGCGCATGATGCACTAGCGCTACAGCCCGTTTTTATTCAAAACCTCCGCACCACCACCATGAACGCACTTCTCTCCGTCTCTGACAAGACCGGTATCGTCGAATTCGCGCAAGCGCTGCACGCGCTGGGCATCAAGCTGCTGTCCACCGGCGGCACGGCCAAGCTGCTGGCCGACAAGGGCCTGCCCGTGACCGAGGTGGCCGAAGTCACTCAGTTCCCCGAAATGCTGGACGGCCGCGTGAAGACGCTGCACCCCAAGGTGCACGGCGGCCTGCTGGCCCGCCGCGAGCTGCCCGAACACATGGCGGCATTGAAGGAGCACGGCATCGACACCATCGACCTGCTGGTGGTGAACCTGTACCCCTTTGAAGCCACCGTGGCCAAGGCCGGTTGCACGCTTGCCGACGCCATCGAAAACATCGACATCGGCGGCCCCGCCATGGTGCGCAGCGCCGCCAAGAACTGGAAGGACGTGGGCGTGATCACCTCGGCCGACCAGTACGAGGCCGTGCTGGCCGAGCTGAAGGCCAACGGCAAGCTGAGCGACAAACTGCGCTTCGCCCTGTCGGTGGCCGCGTTCAACCGCATCGCGCAATACGACGGCGCCATCAGCGACTACCTCTCCTCCGTCACCTTCGACGAAGCCAAGCTGTCGGAAACCTATGTGCCCGAGCGCACGCAGTTCCCCGGCCAAAGCAACGGCGCCTTCATCAAGGTGCAAGACCTGCGCTACGGCGAAAACAGCCACCAGCAAGCTGCGCTGTACCGCGACCTGCACCCCGCGCCCGGCTCGCTGGTCACCGGCGTGCAACTGCAAGGCAAAGAACTCTCCTACAACAACATCGCCGACGCCGATGCCGCCTGGGAGTGCGTAAAGAGCTTTGAAGCGGCCGCCTGCGTGATCGTCAAGCATGCCAACCCCTGCGGCGTGGCCGTGGGCCTGGACGCGCTGAGCGCCTACAGCAAGGCCTTCCAGACCGACCCCACCAGCGCCTTCGGCGGCATCATCGCCTTCAACCGCGTGGTGGACGGCCAGGCGGCGGCCCAGGTGAGCAAACAGTTTGTCGAGGTGCTGATGGCCCCCGACTTCACCGCCGAGGCGCTGGAGATCTTCAAGGCCAAAGCCAATGTGCGTCTGCTCAAAATCGCGCTGCCCGCACACGGGGGCAAGACCGACTGGGAACGTGGCCGCAACGCCATGGACGCCAAGCGCATTGGCTCGGGCCTGCTGCTGCAGACCGCTGACAACCACGAGCTGTCGCTGATCGACCTCAAGGTCGTGACGAAGAAGCAGCCCACGCTGGAAGAAATGGAAGACCTGCTGTTCGCCTGGAAGGTCGCCAAGTACGTCAAGAGCAACGCCATCGTCTTCTGCAAGGGCGGCATGACCATGGGCGTGGGTGCGGGCCAGATGAGCCGCCTGGACTCGGCCCGCATCGCCAGCATCAAGGCAGGCCACGCAGGCCTGACCTTGCAAGGGACGGTTGTAGCGAGCGACGCCTTCTTCCCCTTCCGCGACGGCCTGGACGTGGTGGTTGATGCGGGCGCTACCTGCGTGATCCAGCCCGGTGGTTCGATGCGCGACAACGAAGTGATCGACGCCGCCAACGAGCGTGGCGTGGCCATGGTCTTCAGCGGTGTGCGCCACTTCCGCCACTGAGATGATGGGTATCGCGACGGGGCTCGCGGCGGTGCGCGCGCATGCACCGCGACGATGAGACCCCGCCACCCCGGCCCCGCTGGCTGGGGTGGGCCCTGATGGTGTTCATGGCACTGGTGGTGCTGGGCATGCTCAACCTGGGCTGGCGCATGCTGCAGCCGGGGCCGGGCGCTGTGAGTGCCGCTCAGGGCGCGTCGGGTGCCGGCGGGCCAGACGGCAGCGCTGCCTTACCGCCCTCCGCACCGGCCGGACTTCGCCTGATGGAGGCATCCGATTGCCTGCGCTGCCATGGCATGGAGCGCTACTACGTAGGCCCGTCGTTTCAGCAGATAGCAGCGCGGTACCGCGACCGCGCCGACGCAGTCGATTACCTGGCCGGCAAGATCCGCAACGGGAGTGTGGGCGAGTGGGGCCGCACCTTGATGCCGCGCCACCCGCAAGTCACGGAAGCCCAGGCGCGCGAGATGGCGCAGTGGCTGGTGTCGCTGCCGGTGCCGTCCGCCGCGGCACAGGGCGCGTCGGCCGCAGAGCCCGCATCTGCCGCCCGCTGAACGGCGATGGCGATGGCGGCCGGGTCTGGAGGCCCGTTAGGGCTCAGGCCCCAAAGTTCATCGGCAGACCCACATAGTTTTCCGCCAGCGACACCGAGGCCGCACGGGAGTGCACCAGGTAGTCCAGCTCAGCCTCCTGGATCTTCTGGCCGAACTCTCCAGTTTCCGGAAAGCGGTGCATCAGCGAAGTGAACCACCAGGAGAAGCGCTCGGCACGCCACACGCGGCGCAGACAGCGGTCGGAGTAGGTGTCGATGCCAACGGCTGACTTTTCTTTGTAGAACTCGGTCAGCGCGGTCCACAGATAACCCACGTCGCTGGCGGCCAGGTTCAGGCCCTTGGCGCCCGTGGGTGGCACGATGTGGGCAGCATCACCGGCCAGGAACATGCGGCCAAAGCGCATGGGCTCGGCCACAAAGCTGCGCAGCGGGGCGATGCTCATCTCCAGAGCGGGGCCGGTCACCAGGTTGGCGCGGGCCTCGGGGTCCAGGCGGTTGCCCAGCTCGGTCCAGAACTGGTCGATGGTCCAGTTCTCGACCTTGTCAGTCGTAGGCACCTGCACGTAGTAGCGGCTGCGCGTGGCGCTGCGCATGCTGCACAGCGCAAACCCGCGTTCGGTGTTGGCATAGATGAGTTCGTGCGACACCGGTGGCACATCGGCCAGCACACCCAGCCAGCCAAAGGGGTACACGCGCTCATAGGTCTTGAGCAGGTCGGCCGGCGCGCTGGCGCGGCACACGCCGTGGTAGCCGTCGCAGCCCGCGATGAAGTCGCAGGCCAGCTCGTGGGTCTGGCCGTCTTTTTCGTACGTCACGCGTGGGTGCTGGCCGTCAAAGTCGTGCACTTGTACGTTCTGTGCGTCGTACACGGTGGTGAGGCCGGCCGCTGCGCGCGCATCCATCAGGTCGCGCGTGACTTCGGTCTGGCCGTACACCGTCACGCGGCTGCCGCCGGTCAGCTCGTGCAAATCGATGCGGTGGCGCTGGCCCTTGAACAGCAGCTCGATGCCGTCGTGGGGCAGGCCCTCGGCATGGGCGCGGGCACTCACGCCCGCCTGGTCCAGCAGGTCCATGCAGACCTTCTCCAGCACCCCGGCGCGGATGCGGCCGAGCACGTAGTCGGGGCTGCGCTGCTCGATGATGACGGCGTCAACGCCGGACTTGTGAAGCAACTGACCGAGCAGCAGGCCGGCGGGGCCGGCACCAACGATGGCAACCTGGGTGCGCATGGGAAACCTCTGGGAATGGGGGGGGAGATGGGGGATACCGAAAACCAGTGGCCTTGAGCGTAGGTTGATCCAGATCCAAGCGATATCCGGCGCTGCCGATTGCGTGCGATCAGTCGATGCTTTGTGCGATGATCGCGCAGTCTCCGGGGTGATGCGGGTGGTCAGGCCCGGTGGTGAGTGCACCGGGTCGCTGCAGGGCCCCGGTAGCCCCGGCGTTCGAACCCCGCTCAATTCCCCGGTCCCTAACCCGTCACCCCCATGGCTTCCACCCCCATTGCCAAGGCAGACTTCATCGAAGGCATGGCCAAAGGCATGGCCGTGCTGGAGAGTTTCGACACCGAGCGCCAGCGCCTGAACGCCACACTGGCGGCGCAGCGCACCGGCCTCACGCGGGCGGCGGCGCGGCGGCACCTGTTGACCCTGGCGCACCTGGGGTACCTGGAGACGGATGGCAGCTATTTCTGGCTGGCGCCCAAGGTGCTTCGGTTTTCGGGCAGCTACCTCGCGTCTGCCCGGCTGCCGCGCGTGCTGCAACCCACGCTGAACCGGCTGGCAGCCCAGACCCAGCAGTCATTCTCGGCGGTGGTGCTGGATGGGGATGAGGTGGTGATCGTGGCGCGCAGTGGCGTGTATGGCGCGCCGTCGCGGGTGCTGGCCTATGGCCTGCACCTGGGCGCGCGGCTGCCGGCCCACCCTACGTCCACCGGCCGCGTGTTGCTGGCGGCGCTGCCCCCGGCGGAGTTGACCGCCTGGCTCAAGAACCGGCCCTTGCACCGCCTCACGCCCCAAACCATTACGCAGGTAGGCCCGCTGCGGCAGGTGATCACCAAGGTGCGGCGGGACGACTATTGCCTGGCCGTGGAGGAGCACGAGCTGGGCGTGCACGCGCTGGCTGTGCCGCTGCGCAACCTGCAGGGCCATACGGTGGCGGCGCTCAACGTGGTGGCGTCGCCCAAGCAGATGGACGAGGGCAGCCTGCAGCGCGACATGCTGCCGCTGCTGCAGGAGGCCGCCCGCGAACTGCGCGGACTGCTGTGACTGTCCGCCACAAGCCTCGTCGCCATGAAAAATGGCCCTCGGGAGGGCCATTCAGTGCCAAATTGGCAGGAAGCGCTAGTGCGATATGCGCTGCCAGCTATTATTTTGAGAGCGTCTTGAACACTTCACGCGCAGCAGCCACGGTGGCTGCCACGTCATCGGCGGTGTGGGCGGCGCTCACGAAGCCTGCTTCATACAAGGCCGGTGCAATGTAGATGCCCCGGTCCAGCAGACCGTGGAACAGCTGGTTGAAGCGCGCGCTGTCGGTTTTCAGCACCTGGGCATAGTTCTGCGGCAGTTCGGGCAGCAGGAAGAAGCCAAACATGCCACCCTCGCAGTCACCGCAGAACGGCACGCCTTCCGCCGTGGCAGCGGCTTGCAGGCCATCGACCAGCGAGCGGGTGCGGGCCGACAGCGCATCGAAGAAGCCGGGCTTTTGGATCTCGCGCAGCGTGGCCAGCCCGCAGGCCGTGGCCACAGGGTTGCCCGACAGCGTGCCTGCTTGGTACACGGCGCCCAACGGTGCGAGGTTTTCCATGATGGCGCGCGGGCCACCAAAGGCTGCCAGCGGCATACCACCGCCAATGACCTTGCCCAGCACCGTGATGTCGGGTTTGAAGCCGGGGATGCTCTTGGCGTACACGCTCTGCGCGCTGCCCAGGGCCACACGGAAGCCCGTCATCACCTCATCCAGCACCAGCAGCGCGCCGTATTCGGTGCACAGCTCGCGGCAGCGGCGCATGAAGGGCACACTGGCGCGCACCAGGTTCATATTGCCCGCGATGGGCTCGATCATCACGCAGGCCAGTTCCTTGCCGTGCAGGGCAAAGGCCTCTTCGAGCTGAGCGACATTGTTGTACTCGAGCACCAGGGTGTGCTGCACCACCTCGGGCGGCACGCCCGCGCTGGTGGCGTTGCCAAACGTGGCGAGGCCCGATCCGGCCTTGACCAGCAGCGAATCGGCATGGCCGTGGTAGCAGCCTTCGAACTTGATGAACTTGCTGCGGCCTGTGGCGCCACGGGCCAGGCGGATGGCGCTCATGCCCGCTTCGGTACCCGAGCTGACGAGGCGGATCATTTCCATCGACGGCACGAGGCTCAGAATTTCCTCGGCCAGCTCCACCTCGCGTTCGGTCGGTGCGCCAAAGCTGAAGCCTTCGAGCGCTGCGCTCTGCACGGCTTCGAGCACAGCGGGGTGGCCGTGGCCCAGGATCATCGGGCCCCAGGAGCCGATGTAGTCGATGAAACGCTGGTCGTTGGCGTCCCAGAAGTAGGCGCCTTTGGCGCGCTTCACAAAACGCGGCGTGCCGCCCACGGCCTTGAAGGCCCGCACGGGCGAATTCACGCCTCCGGGGATCAGCGCCTTGGCGCGTTCGAACAGGGGAATATTGAGATCAGTGCTTGGTGTCATGGGGTGGCATCACAAAACCCTCCAGGGCCTGTGTTTCATCAATCGTGGTTTCTTCTTCTTCGCCGTCGGTCTCGTCGTCCTCAGGCTGTGCCCAGAACATGCGGTCGGGCACGATGTGCCCCATGCCGGGGCGAAAGCCCGCGTCCAGGCAGCGGTCGAGGTATCCCAGCGCTTCGCTGGTGGCTTCTCCCAAGTCGTTGCCGCTGGCCACCAGGGCAGTGAGTGCGGCCGAGAGCGTATCGCCCGCGCCCGAGAAGGTGGCGTCAAACAGCTCGAACTTGCCACTGCCCAGCACGGTCTGCGGCGAGGCCAGCACGTTCTCGACGAACTGCTCGGGCAAGGGGATGCCAGTGACCAATGTGTAGGGCACGCCCATCTCGGACGCTGCGCGGGCAATGTCCCGGGCGGTGGGGCTGCGCTCGCCCGTCCAGTCCGGCAGCAGCCAGCGCCACAGGGTGCTGTGGTTTCCAACCAACACCGAGGTCTGGGGCAGCAGCAGCTCGCGGAAGGCGTCGAGGTACTCGTCGATCAGCTCGTCCCGCCACCAGGACAGGTTGGGCATGTAGGCGATCACGGGGACTTCGTCATAGTCGGTCGTGATCTCGGCAATGGTGCTGATGTTCTCGGGGCTGCCCACAAAGCCGACTTTGATCGCCTGCACGGGCAGGTCTTCCAGCACTGCCCGCGCCTGCTCGGACACCGCCTCGTCGTCGAAGCTGAAGTGGTCAAAAATCTGAGCGGTGTCGCGGGCATAGGCCCCGGTGACCACGGCAATCGGGTGTCCGCCGACGGAGGCGATGGTGGTTATGTCGGCGGTCAGTCCGCCGGCTCCGCTGGGGTCGCTGGCATTGAACACCAGCACACAGGCCGGGCTCGCTTCCTCCGCGTCATCGTCGTCAATATCTGGGATTTCTGGGGGGGGAAGGGAGGCTTTGATGGTCATGGACCAGATCCTGCTGGAGGGGTGGCACGGAAGCTGCAGGCCGCGGAGATCACTAGATACAATCGTTGCATTCTATGTGAAGGCCCTTTAAGCTGTGACCGACTTTAAAACTTGGATGTGTTTGATTTGCGGCTGGATTTATGACGAGGCTGAGGGGTCTCCCGAACACGGCATTCCACCCAACACCCCATGGGATCAGGTCCCGATGAACTGGACCTGCCCCGAATGTGGTGCCCGCAAGGAAGATTTCGAGATGGTCCAGATCTGAGGCGCTCCAGCACCAATCGCTGCTGCGTTGTTTATTTTCTCCATCGGGAGCAGTGACAATTGACTACAACAGGCGCATCTTTCAAAGTGCTCGTGGTGGATGACAGCAACACCATCCGTCGAAGCGCCGAGATTTTTCTCAAGCAGGGGGGGCACGAAGTCTTGTTGGCCGACGACGGCTTTGATGCTTTGGCCAAAGTCAACGATTACCAGCCTCAGCTGATTTTCTGCGACATCCTCATGCCCAAGCTCGACGGGTACCAGACCTGCGCCATCATCAAGCGCAACGCCCGTTTCGCAGATACCCCGGTGGTGATGCTGTCCTCCAAGGACGGCGTGTTCGACAAGGCGCGTGGGCGCATGGTCGGCTGCCAGGAATATCTCACCAAGCCGTTTACCAAAGACCAGCTGTTGCAGGCAGTGCAGCAGTTTGGCAATTCCCAACAAGGAGCCATGTAATGCCCATTCAGAAAGTATTGGTCGTCGACGACTCGAAGACCGAGTTGATGTTTTTGACGGACCTGCTTCAGAAAAAAGGCATGCAAGTCCGTACCGCAGAAAATGCCGAAGAGGCGTTTCGTCGTCTGGCCGAAGAAAAGCCTGACCTCATCCTGATGGATGTGGTGATGCCGGGCCAAAACGGGTTTCAGCTCACGCGTGCCATTACCCGCGACCCCCTTTACGCTGATGTGCCCATCATCATGTGCACCAGCAAGAACCAGGAAACCGACCGTGTCTGGGGCATGCGCCAGGGTGCGCGCGGCTACATCACCAAGCCGGTGGATCCCGCAGAGCTGCAGGCCAAAATTGACGCTCTGAACTGAGGCAGCGGCGCGCTCATGGCAAACCGCGAAGCCCTACGGGAGCTCCAGACCCGACTTGCCAGCCGTTTGCAGGCTGCAAGGTCCGAAGGTACGTCTGTGTCCTCCTGGCTGGCTGTAGAGTCCGCCGGGAATTTCTATTTGCTGCCCCTGGGGCAGTCTGGGGAAATCTTCCCCTGGGTATCGGTGCAGGCCGTGCCTTACACCCAGAGCTGGTTTCTGGGGGTGGCCAACCTGCGCGGCGGCCTGGTGGGGGTGGTGGATCTGGCCGGGTTGCTGGGGTCCACCGCAGCACGCACCGAGCAAGCCCTGTCCGAGGCCAGCCTGCTGGCATTCAATGCGGCGCTCGACGTTAACGCTGCCTTGCTGGTGGACCGCCTCGCCGGTCTGCGCGGCACGGATGCGTTTGTGTCGTCCGAGCCGCCCGCCGAGGATTCACCCAGCTTCTTCGGCACCACCTATATCGATTCCAGTGGCACACGCTGGCAGGAGCTGAACTTGCAGATCCTGTCCCAACATCCCGCTTTCCTGAGCATCAGTGCTTGAGTTTTTCTGTAAGGCTGCACCATGTCCGTCGTCAATCAATTTGGAAAACTGTTCAACCGGAAACCCGCCACGCCTGACACCGGCGCAGCCACCGGCGCGACCGACGATGGGCAGGATCTCCTGGCCACGGGGGCTCTGGATGGTTCGCAACTGCGCGACTCCTACCAGGCCGAAGCCATGAACAGCGTCCAGGGCGACCCCGACGGCTACACGCCCGAGTTGACCGCACCCGAGGCCGAAGAAGACCTCATCAGCCTGCCCCTGCTGGGCCGTTCGACCGCTGCCGGCCATCAGCGCCGACTGCTGGCCTTGCTGGCCGTGGGTGTGGTGGTGCTGGCGCTGATCGCCGGTTGGGTGCTGCAGCAGGCCGACCGTTCCGCACAGCAATTGGCTGCTACCGGCCAGTCGCTGATGCAGTCGCAACGTCTTGCCAAGTCGGTGTCGCAGGCGCTGGTGGGTAGCCCACAGGCCTTCCCGGACGTGGTGGAAAGCTCTGGCGTGCTGGCCCGCAACGTGCGCGCCCTGAATGCCGGTGACAACGAGCTGGGTGTGCAGTCGCTGGGTGAGCCCTTCAAGCCCGATCTGGACGCCGTCAATCCCCTGATGGAGCGCGCCGAGCGCAACGCCAGCGTGGTGATGGGTCAGCAAAAGATCCTGACGCAGGTGGGTGACGCTCTGCGCACCATCAACCGCCAGTCGTCCGACCTGCTGGAAATCGCTGAAACGGTCTCCTCGCTCAAGCTGCAACAAAATGCGCCCGCTGCCGAAATCTCCGCCGCAGGCCAGCTGGTGATGTTGACCCAGCGTATCGGCAAGTCTGCCAACGAGTTCCAGACGATGGAAGGCGTGAGCCCTGAGGCCGTGTTCCTGTTGGGCAAGGACTTGAACTCCTTCAAGGAAATCGCGCAGGGCCTGCTGGAAGGCAGCCCCGAGTTGCGCCTGTCGGCCACCAAGGATGCGCAGACCCGCGAACAACTGGAAGCGCTGATCAAGCTGTACGAACAGACCCGGACCCAGGCCAGCGCGATTCTTGGCAACCTGCAAGGTCTGGTGTCTGCCCGCGAAGCACAGTCCGCCATCATTGCCGACAGCGAGCCACTGCGCCGCCAGCTGGAAGGTCTGCAGAGCAAGCTGTCCGCCCAGACCGGTCTGGGCGCTGGCCAGTTCGCCGCTCTGGCGCTGGCAGGCTTGTTCGTGCTGCTGTGCGGTATCGGCATTTCGCGCGTCCAGCTGCTGGACAGCCGTGGCCGTCAGGCAGCGGCTGAAAACCAGCAACGCGACGCCAAGCGCCAGGAGCAGGAAGCCAAGCGCGTCAACGACGCCAACCAGGCCGCCATTTTGCGTTTGATGAACGAACTGCAGTCGGTCGCTGAAGGTGACCTGACGCAAGAAGCCACCGTGACGGAAGACATCACCGGTGCCATTGCCGACTCGGTGAACTACACGGTGGAAGAGCTGCGCCAGCTGGTGGGCAGCGTGCAGAACACGGCGACCCGCGTGGCGCAGACGACTGCCCAGGTGGACAACACCTCGACCGAACTGCTGGCGGCATCGACCGAGCAGCTGCGCGAAATCCGCGAAACCGGCCGCTCCGTTCTGGACATGGCGACCCGCATTAACGAGGTGTCTACACAAGCGCAAGAGTCCGCCACGGTGGCCCGTCAGTCGCTGCAAGCCGCGGACTCGGGTCTGCAGGCCGTGCAGAACGCCATCGGCGGTATGAACTCCATCCGTGACCAGATCCAGGACACCTCCAAGCGGATCAAGCGCCTGGGTGAATCGTCGCAGGAGATCGGTGAAATTACCGAGCTGATTTCTGACATTACCGAACAGACGAACGTGCTGGCCCTGAACGCTGCCATCCAGGCTGCATCCGCCGGTGAAGCCGGTCGCGGCTTCTCGGTGGTGGCGGAAGAAGTGCAGCGTCTGGCTGAACGTTCGGCCGATGCGACGCGCCAGATTTCTGCCCTGGTGAAAGCCATTCAGACCGATACCCAGGATGCCGTGGCCGCTATGGAGCGCTCCACGCAGGGTGTGGTGGAAGGGGCACGCCTGTCCGACAGCGCTGGTACTGCGCTGACCGAGATTGACCGCGTGTCGCGCCGTTTGGCCGAACTGATTGAGCAGATTTCGTCTTCGACTTCCCGGGAAGCTGTTCTGGCCAACGAAGTGGCCGACAACATCCAGCACATTTTTGCCGTGACCGAGCAGACGGGTGAAGGTACCCGCACCACAGCGCAACAGGTGCGCGAGCTCTCGCACATGGCCGAGGAACTGCGCCAATCGGTGGCACGTTTCAAGATCGCCTGACGCAGCAGTTAGTCATCAACCAGCTGGCTCATTGCAGCCGGGGACGAATCCATGTCATCTATTGATGTCAACAATGCACCGGCCGCCGACGGGACCCAGGGAGATCAGGACCTGGGTCCTTTGGCTTGGGTGCTTGACGAGCTGCGCAAATCGCTGGACGGTGCTGTCAAGGCGATGCGGCGCTTTGTGCGTGATGCCGAGGTCGCACGCGAGTCCGATCTGGCGGCGCTGGACGCTGGCCCCCTGCGCATTGCGCGCCAGCAACTGCACCAAGCCTGTGGTGCGCTGGAAATGGTGGGCATGGGCCCTCCGGCGCTGGTGTTGCGGTCCATGGAATCGGCGGTGCAGAAGTTTGTTCAGCGCCCCGAGACCTGCAGCGATGACGCTGCCGCCGTGATCGAGCGCGCCAGCTTTGCGCTGATCGAATACCTGGAAACCGTGCTGGCGGGCAAAGCCGTATCGCCCGTGGCCCTGTTTCCGCAGTACCGCGATGCTCAGGCATTGGCAGGCGCTGACCGTGTTCATCCCGCTGACTTGTGGCCGGTAGAGCGCCGTTTCCGTGAACCCGAAGGTGCGGTGTCGCGCCCACCTCTGCCCTACGGTCCCGAGGCGCGGGCGCGGCTGGATGCAGCTGTGCTGCGCATCGTCAAGTCGGGGGACCTGAAGGCCGCCCTGAGCCTGCGCGACACCTGCCTGGGCTTTGTGGCCGCACAAACAGATCGGCAGGCGCGTGCGTTCTGGAAAATTTGCGCGGGTTTCTTCGATGCGTTTGGCTCGGGCCTTTTGCCGCCAGATGTGTACGTCAAGCGCGTGGCATCCCGTGTGCTCATGCAGTACGCCACGTTGGCCAAGGGCGATCCGACGATCGCCGACCGGCTGGTGCAGGACCTGCTGTTCTTCTGCTCGCAGGCCAAGGTGGCCGATCTGGCAGAGGACGCAGCGCCCTCATTGCGTGCTGTCCGTCAGGCCTTTGCGCTGGACCGCTTCAAGCCGGTGGACTACGAGACTGCCCGCTTCGGACGTTTTGACCCGGCGGTGTTGACGCAGGCGCGCAAGCGCATTGCCTCGGCCACGGAAACCTGGTCTGCCCTGGCGGGTGGGGACCGCAACAAACTCAAGCCAGCGGCAGACCAGTTCAGCCTGGTGTGCGATTCGCTGCGCAAGCTCCATCCGGGCAGTGAGAACCTGGCGCAGGCGCTGACGCGTGCCCTGGATTCAACCACCCGGTCGGGCGAACCCCCGTCGCCCGCATTGGCGATGGAAGTGGCTACCTCCGTGCTGTACCTGCAGGCAGCTTTTGAAGAACTGGACACGGCAGACGAACAGATGGAAGCCCGCGCCAGCCGTCTTGCAGAGCGTCTGGATGCGGTCACGGCGGGTGCCGAACCCGAACCCCTTGAACAATGGATGGAAGAGCTGTACCGCAGGGTCAGCGACAACCAGACCATGGGCAGCGTGGTCGATGAGCTCCGGGTGACCCTGGGCGAGGCTGAAAAGGCCATGGACCAGTTTTTCCGCAACCCGAAGGACACTGGTGTGCTGGCGACCGTGCCCGGGCATCTTGCGCAAATGCGCGGCGTGCTGTCGGTGCTGGGGCTGGACCAGGCATCACTGGCTGTGGTCCGCATGCGCGACACGGTGGAGCGTCTGCTGATCAACGAGGTGCCCGAGGAAGAACGCCAAAGCGCGTTTGAAAAGCTGGGTAACAGCCTGGGCGCATTGGGTTTCCTGATCGACATGCTGAGCTATCAGCGCACCATGGCGCGCAAGCTCTTTGTGTACGACGAAGAACTGGGCGAGCTGCGCATCCTCATGGGTAAAACCCGTGCGCGCGCCTCTGATGCTGTGGAAGAAGCGCCTGCCAAGCTGGAAGAGCGTTCTGCCACCTTGGTGCCAGACGTGATTCCTCGCTTTCCGGTGCAGGAGCCTGTCAGCGAGCCCACGGACTTTGCGCCGTTCCCTGATTTTGAGTCGGCCCCTGCAGCCGATGCCAGCGTGGCGGCAGAGCCCGCAGGCCTGGCCCCGGACATCTCCTTTGACGTTCCCGCCGTTGCCGCGCCCGTACCGCTGGAAGCAGCCGCTCCGGCGCCTGCGCCTGCTCCAGCGCCCGATGTCGAAGATGAACTGCTCGACGTGTTCCTCGAAGAGGCACGCGAAGTGGTGGTTAACGGCCTGGCTGCCATTGAGCAGCTACGGGGTGAACCTGGTGACCTGAGCGAGCAGACCACACTGCGCCGTGCGTTCCATACGCTCAAGGGCAGCTCGCGCATGGTGGGGCTGAACGACTTTGGCGAAGCAGCCTGGTCGATGGAGCAGGTGCTCAACGTCTGGCTGGCCGAACAAAAGCCCATGCAGCCGAGCTTGCTGCAGCTGTCCACCGACGCACTGCATGCTTTCAGCAGCTGGGCAGACGACATCGCCGCAGGCCGCGCGACAGGCTGGGACCCTGAGTCCTTCCGCCGGTCGGCAGACGCCATGCGCCTGGATGGCACGCTCGTACCGCTGGCGATGCCATCGGGTGGCGGTATGGCGCCCGAACCTAAAGCACCACAGGCCGCGCCGGAGCTTTCCGAGGCCGCGGCAGAGCCGGTGGATGCCCTCTCCGCCGATGTGCTCAGCGAAGAACTGACAGTGCCGGATTTCCAGGCCACCGAGATTTCCGAGCATGTGCCCGAACAGCCCGTCGAGAGCGCCAACGGTGCGCCGGAAGTGGCCGAGGAGATCGACTTCTCGGTGTTCACCGCAGCACTGAACGAGTCTGCCCAGGAACCCGCACCTGTGGTCGATCCGTCCAGCGTGGACTTTGTCCTCGACCTGGAGCTGCCTGACCTGGAGCCTGTGACTGCGGAAGCGCCTGTGCCCGCAGTGGATCATGCAGAACCTGTCGATGCGCCGCTGGAAGCGCCCGCAGGAGCCCTGGGCGACGAACTATTGCTACCAGAAGACCTGGTGCTCGATGCCGCCGAACCGCAAAACGCGGTGGATACAGAGGCCCGCATTCCTTCGGATGGGCTGGAAGCCCTGGACGTGGCTGAGCTGGAGAAGCTGCTGGAGGCCGAGTCGGCCGAGGCTGCCGAACTGCTTGCACCTGCCCCCGAGGACGTGGCTGTGGCCGGTTCCGAAGCGTTGCCAGACGACCTGATCGCTGAAGTGGAGCCCGCGCAAGAAGTGGCGCATCTGCTCGATGCCCTGCCGCAGGAAGAAGGCGGCAGCGACGATGCGGTGAAGGTCATCGACACGCTGCGCATCGGTATCCCGCTGTACAACGTGTACCTGAATGAGGCCGATGAATGGTCTCGCCGCTTGGTGACCTGTTTGCAGGAATGGGCGCTGGAACTGCATGAGCCGCTGCCTGACACGGCCGTGGCCCTGTCGCACTCGCTCGCCGGCAGTTCGGCCACGGTGGGCTTCACCGCGCTGTCCGAAATGGCCCGCGTGCTGGAGCACACGCTGCAGCATGTGCAGCTGCAGTCGGGTGGCACCGAGGAGCAAGCGGCAGCGTTCATGGCTGCAGCGGAAGACATCCGTCGCCTGTTGCACCAGTTTGCTGCCGGGTTCCTCAAAGAGCCCAGCCCGGAAGTGCTGGCCCAGCTGCGCCAGATTCTGGAAACCGAGGTGGTCAGCACCCAGTCTCCACCCGAGGAAGATGCGCAGGCCTACCTCGACGCCGCAGAGCAGGAAGCGTCAGAAGTTGCTGCGACCGAGTTGGCACCTGAGCCGGTGGCGGAGGTGCCTGTGGTGGATGCAGAGCCTGAGGCTGTTACACCGGCTGTGCCTGCCCCCGTGGTGGGCCATGTGGCGCCCGCGCTGTCTGCAGTCATCCACGACCACGATCAGCACATTGACGATGCCATCGCGCACGCCATTGCCTCGATCCCGGACGCGGACGACGACATCGATGCGATCGACGTCATCGACCCTGACCTGTTCCCCATCTTCGAGGAAGAGGCGGCCGAGTTGCTGCCCCAGCTCGGTGGTGCGTTGCGCCAATGGGCGTCGCGCCCCGACAACCTCAGCGCCCGCAGCGAAGTATTGCGAGCCCTGCACACACTCAAGGGCAGTTCGCGACTGGCCGGGGCGATGCGCCTGGGCGAAATGGCCCACCGGCTGGAATCTGCGATCGAGCAGCTGGACGCAGAAACCGTCACGGCCGACCAGATCGAGCCGTTGCAAGGCAGTTTCGATGGACTGCAAGCCAACTTCGAGGCGCTGCGTGCCATTGGTCAGGGGCCTTCCGACGCAGTGGTTACTCTGCCGGTCGAAGCCACACCGGCCTTGCGTGCCAATGTGGCGGATGCGGCCGAAGCCTCCGTCCCCTCGGCGGCAGCATCTTCTGCCAAGCCGCTGGCGATAACGGCTCCGGCCGTACGCCTGCCCGGACCGTCCCAGCTGGCGCCCCTGCGGGTGGCAGCCAACCAGTCGGTGCGCGTGCGTGCACAGCTGCTGGACCGCCTGGTCAACCAGGCGGGCGAGGTGATGATCAGCCGTTCGCGTCTGGACGCGCGCCTGGGCCAGTTCCGCAGCTCACTCACCGATCTGTCGGGCAATCTGGACCGCTTGCGCCAGCAGTTGCGCGACATCGAGGTGCAGGCCGAATCCCAGATGCAGTCGCGCCTGGCGCTGTCCAAGGACTCTGCTGCGGGCTTCGATCCGCTGGAGTTCGACCGCTTCACACGGGTGCAGGAGTTGACCCGCATGATGGCCGAGTCGGTCAACGACGTGGCCACGGTGCAGCGCAATCTGCAACGCGCCATGGAAGGCGCTGAAGATGACTTGATTGCCCAAGGTCGCCAGGCGCGTGAGCTGCAACGCGATCTGCTGCGCACACGTATGGTGGAGTTCGAGGGGATTGCCGAGCGCTTATACGCGGTGGTGCGCCAGGCCTCCAAGGAAACCGGCAAGCAGATCAAGCTGGACATCACCGGCGGCTCCATCGAAATGGACCGTGGCGTGCTGGACCGCATGACGCCCGCCTTCGAACATTTGTTGCGCAATTGCGTGGCCCACGGCATTGAAGAGCCTGAAGTGCGCACGGCGGCCGGCAAGCCGGCGTCGGGCACCATCACGGTGGATCTGCACCACGAAGGCAATGACGTATCGGTCGAGTTCCGCGATGACGGAGCGGGTCTGAACCTGCCGCGCATTCGCGAAAAGGCCGTGTCTCAGGGCATCGTGGAGCCCGGCGTGGAGCTGAGCGATGCGGATGCGGCCAACCTGATCTTCATGCCAGGCTTCTCGACGGCCTCCGAAGTGACTGGTCTGGCAGGGCGGGGCATCGGCATGGACGTGGTGCGTGCTGAGATCAATGCACTGGGCGGCCGCATCGAAACCTCCACCGAGGCGGGCAAGGGCGCGGCATTCCGCATGGTGCTGCCGTTGACCACCGCAGTGACGCAGGTGGTGATGCTGCGCTCGGGTGACCTGGCGATCGGCGTTCCGGCCAACGTGGTCGAGATCGTCCGCCGCACCTCGGCCCCTGACTTGGCAGAGGCTTACCGTACCGGCGTGTTTGACGACGGCATGGAGAAAATTCCGTTCTTCTGGTCAGGAGCCCTGCTGCAGTCGTCCACCCGCAGCACCGAGCCAGCGGGCAAGACCCGCCCGGTGGTGATCTTCCGAAGCGCTGCCCAGCGCGTGGCCATGCACGTGGACGAAGTGCTGGGCAACCAGGAAGTCGTGGTGAAGAACCTGGGGCCGCAGCTGTCCCGTCTGCCAGGTCTGGCGGGCATGTCCGTGCTGGCATCGGGTGCGGTGGTGCTGATCTACAACCCGGTGGCCTTGGCCACGGTGTATGGCGACCAGGTGCGCGCAGCCAGTGCCGACATGGCGCCAGCACCCGACACCCCCGCTGCCGGCGGTACGGGCAAAGCCGTGGTGTCTCAACAGTTGTCGGGACCGAGCCAGGTGCCGCTGGTGCTGGTGGTGGACGACTCCATCACCGTGCGCCGCGTGACGCAGCGTCTGCTGCAGCGCGAAGGCTACCGTGTGGCCCTGGCGGCCGATGGCCTGCAGGCGCTGGAGCGTCTGCAGGAGGAGCGCCCGACGGTGGTTCTGTCCGACATCGAAATGCCGCGCATGGACGGCTTCGATCTGGCGCGCAACATCCGTGCAGACGGTGCCTTGCGTGATCTGCCCATCATCATGATCACCTCGCGGATTGCTGAAAAGCACCGCGAGCACGCGATGGAGCTGGGTGTGAACCATTACCTGGGCAAGCCATATTCGGACGAAGAACTGCTGAGTCTGATCCAGCACTACGCCCGCATCGCTGCAGCGGCTGAGGCCTGACACGATGCTGGCCCACTCCCGACCCTGCGAGTTAGCCTGGGTCGGGAGTGCTCTCTTATCGCCTTGCCTTGTGGTGCCCTGTGCATCGATAGGGCGGACCGTGTCACCGTGATGGACCCGCTGGCACCATCCCCTTCCCCCGATCCCCGGCTGCTGGCCTGCCTGGCCCTGGTAGCGCGCGAGCGGGCTTCGGACCTGTTTTTGCTGGCGGGTGCTGCGCCCACGATCAAGCGGCAGGGTGCCTTTGTCCCCATCACACAGCAAGTCCTGGTGGCCGATGATGTGCGGCATATGGCCTATTCCATATTGCGCGAGGCCCAGCGCAAGGAGTTCGAGACCACGATGGAGTGCGACCTCTCGCTGCAGACCGCTGACGGGGAGCGCTTTCGCGTGAACGTGCACATGCAGCGGGGGCAGGTCGGCATGGTGATCCGCCATGTGATAGCGCGGATCCCGACGCTGGAAGAGCTGGGGTTGCCGCCCGTCCTCCAGCGGCTGGCGTTTCTCAAAGGGGGGCTGGTCTTGACGGTGGGCTCCGCAGGTTCGGGCAAGACCACCACGCTGGCCGCATTGCTGGACCATCGCAACACGCACACTGGCGGGCACATCCTCACGGTAGAAGACCCCATCGAATACCTGCACAGCCACAAAAAATCCCTGGTGACGCAGCGCGAGGTGGGTCTCGACACCCTGTCGTATGACGAGGCGCTGCGCCGTGCCATGCGCGAGGCGCCCAACGTGATCATGATCGGCGAGATCCGCGACCGGGCCACCATGCAGCACGCACTGCACTACGCTGAGTCCGGCCATCTGTGTGTGTCCACCCTGCACGCCAACAATGCCAACCAGGCGGTGCAGCGCATCGTGAATTTTTTCCCCGAGGACGCCCACCGCCAGCTGCTCATGGACCTGTCCCTCAACCTGCGGGCGGTGGTGGCGCAACGCCTGGTGCCGGGCCTTTCGGGCCACTTGGTGCCTGCCACCGAGATCATGCTGCTCACGCCCTATGTGGCCGAACTGATCCAGAAGGGGCAGATCGACGAACTCAAGACCGCCATCACCCGCAGTGGCGAGCAGGGCATGTGGAGTTTTGATCAGTCACTGCTGGGCATGGTGGAGGCGGGCACGATATCGCCCGAAGAAGCCATCGCTAACGCCGACAACCGCACCGATGTGCGTTTGCGACTGCGGCTGGCCGCCGGTGCCTCGCTGGGCGGTGAGAGCATGCAGATGGCGCCGGAGGAGCCCCCGCCGGACGACCCGCCGCCCACGGCGCATCGTTAGCCCTCGGCGACCTGCTTGAGTCTGTGAGTCCGTGTGTTGTCACCCTGCAGCCGTCTTCACCACGGCGTACCGCTCCAACGTGCGTTGCCTTGCGGCATCGTGCTCCACCACGGGCAAGGGGTAGGTGTCTCCCAGGCGCACGCCCGCTTCCTGCAACTCCAGCGGGCGCGCCAGCCAGGGGGCGTGGAGTGCCTTGGTGGGGAGCGCTGCGAGCTGGGGTAGGTAACGGCGGATGAACTTGCCCTCCGGGTCGAACTTCTCGCTCTGGCTCACCGGGTTGAAGATGCGGAAATAGGGCTGGGCATCACACCCGCTGGAGCTGGCCCACTGCCAGCCACCGTTGTTGGCGGCCAGGTCGAAGTCATTGAGGAGCGTGGCAAAGTAGGCCTCGCCGCGGCGCCAGTCCAGCCCCAAGTCCTTCACCAGAAAGCTTGCCACCACCATGCGCAGGCGGTTGTGCATGTAGCCCGTCTGGTTGATCTGCGCCATGGCGGCATCCACCAGCGGGTAGCCGGTGCGGCCCTCGCACCAGGCGGCAAACAGGGCATCGGCCCCGGGGCCGGTCTCCCAGGCGATGGCGTCGTAGGCCGGTTTGAAACTCTGGCCCACCACATGCGGGTGGTGGTGCAGGATCTGGAAGTAGAAGTCCCGCCAGATCAGTTCGCTGAGCCAGGTCGTGGCGCCCGGATTGCCCTCCAGCATCAGGCTGTGCGCCGTGCGCGCCAGCAAGCGCGGCGAGATGGTGCCAAAACGCAGGTGCACGCTCAGGTAGCTGGGCCCTTTCACCGCTGGAAAGTTGCGCGTGTCCTCATACCGCTCGATGCGGCCGAGAAAATCGTCGAATAACTGCTGTGCGCCCTGGGCGCCGGTGGGCAGGCGCAGCTGGGGCAGCGCTGTGGGCTCAAACCCGAGGTCCTGCAAGGTGGGCGCAGGCTGGCAATGAGCCTCTGGGCGCGCCGCCAAATGGTGGGCGTGGCGCTCCACCGGATAGCTCTTGAGCTGGAACTCATCGATCTTCTTGAGCCAGGCATTCTTGTACGGCGTGAACACGCTGTACGGGTTGCCGGTCTGCGTCAGCACCTCGCTGCGCTCCAGCAGGGTATGGTCCTTGAACGTGTGGAAGGCCTTGCCTGCAGCCGCCAGGCGCGTGCGCACCAGGCGGTCGCGGTCCAGCGCCTGGGGTTCGTCATCGTGGTTGGCAAAGACCGCCTGCACGTCCAGGGCGTTGGCCAGTGCCGGAATGGCATCACTGGCCACCGCGTGCCACACGATGAGGCCTCCCCGCCCCTGAGGCGACAGCGCGCGCAAGCTGTCGTCCAGCTCCACCAGCGACTCGCGGATGAACTCCACCCGCCGGTCGGCGCGGGGCAGGGCATCGAGAATGTCCTTGTCAAAGACAAAAGCGCAGAACACCTGCTCGCAGCGCGTCAGCGCGTGGTACAGGGCCGCTTGGTCGTGGGCACGCAGGTCGCGGCGGAACCAGACCAGGCCACGGGAGTAAGTGGGCTCGGGGGAGGGGGGCATGTTCACCGTTAAAATTGCGGGATGTCTTTCGATTCTGCGCCCATCAACCTGACGCATCACTTCCTGATCGCGATGCCCGGCCTGGAAGATGAGTCTTTTGCGCGCAGCGTCGTCTATCTGTGTGAGCACAGCGAACGCGGTGCGCTTGGCCTCATCATCAACAAGCCCACCGATATCACCCTCAAGGGCCTGTTTGACAAGGTGGACCTGTCGCTGCGCCGCGAGGACCTCACCAAAGAGCCCGTTTTTCAGGGCGGCCCGGTGCAGACCGAGCGCGGATTTGTGCTGCACGAACCCATGCTCATGGACAAGGGGGAAACCGACGAGTCGGCCTACGCCTCCACCATGACCATCCCCGGTGGCCTGGAGATGACCACCTCCAAGGACGTGCTCGAAGCCCTTTCCACTGGCGCAGGTCCCCGCCGCGTGCTCATCACGCTGGGATATTCGTCCTGGGGCGAGGGTCAGTTGGAGTCTGAGCTTGCCGAGAACGCCTGGCTCACGGTGGCCGCCGATCTGTCGGTGATCTTCGACACGCCCGTGCCCGAGCGGTACGACCGGGCCCTGTCGCTTCTGGGCTTGCAGGCCTGGATGCTGTCGCCGGAGGCGGGGCACGCATGACTGGCGCGCCCGCTCAGTCCATCCAGCCGCCAGCCGTTCCTGCGCATTTCCAGACCTTTCTTGCTTTTGACTTTGGGCTCAAGCGCACGGGCGTGGCCTCGGGCAACCGCATGCTCAAGAGCGCCACACCCCAGCGCACCATCCAGGCCGAGGGCGACGCCCGTTTTGCCCAGGTGGCCGAGCGCATCAAGGAATGGCAGCCCGATGCGCTGGTGATCGGCGTGCCCTACCACCCCGACGGTGCGGCCCACGAAAACACCGCGCGTGCTCTCAAGTTCGGGCGCCAGTTGCGCGGGCGCTTTGGCTTGCAGGTGTTCGAGGTGGACGAGCGCTACAGCACCACCGAAGCCATTGCAGGTGGTGCCAAGGATGCCGACGCGGCCTCGGCCTGCATCATCCTGGAACAGTTTTTGAGGAATCTCCCATGACCACCCCATCCCCCGGAATGTCCGGCAGCCTGGTGCTTGATGCCGAGGCGCTGTACCGCGAACTGCTGCGCGGCGTGCGCAGCATGTTGACCCCCACCACGCGCCTGGCGGGCATCGCCTCCGGCGGCGCCTGGCTGGCCGAGCGCCTGCAAAAAGACCTGGGCCTGGAAGGCCCGGCCGGTGTGTTGTCATCGGTGATGCACCGCGACGACTTCGCCCAGCGTGGCCTGTCGGCCAGTGCGCAGACCGTGCTGCCGTTTGACGTGAACGGCGCCGACGTGCTGGTGCTCGACGACGTGCTCTACACCGGCCGCACCATCCGCGCCGTGCTCAACGAGCTGTTCGACTATGGCCGCCCCGCCAGCGTGCGCCTGGCTGTGCTGGTGGACCGTGGCGGGCGCGAGCTGCCCGTGCAGGCCGACTTTGCTGCTGCCCGGGTGGCCCTGCCGGTCGCCCATTCGCTGGCCCTGGCGCGTGGCGACAGCGGCACCTTCCAATTCCAAGTCCAAGACAAAGACTAAAGAGGCCTGACCGTGCTGCACAAGCGCAATCCCCAACTCAACGGCAACGGCGAACTCATCCACCTGCTGTCCATCGAGGGCCTGCCGCGCGACATCGTCACGCACATCCTCGACACGGCCGCCAACTTCGTCAGCGTCAACGACCGCGAAGTCAAGAAGGTGCCTCTCTTGCGCGGCAAGAGTGTGTTCAACCTGTTCTTCGAGAACAGTACGCGTACGCGCACCACGTTCGAGATCGCGGCCAAGCGCCTGTCGGCCGACGTGATCAACCTGGACATCGCGCGCAGCTCGGCCAGCAAGGGCGAGTCGCTGCTCGACACCATCGCCAACCTGAGCGCGATGGCCGCCGACCTGTTCGTGGTGCGGCACAGCGAGTCCGGCGCGCCTTACCTCATCGCGCAGCACGTGGCGCCGCATGTGCACGTGATCAACGCCGGCGACGGACGGCATGCCCACCCCACGCAGGGGCTGCTGGACATGTACACCATCCGTCACTACAAAAAGGACTTCAGCAACCTCACCGTGGCCATTGTGGGCGACGTGCTGCACTCGCGCGTGGCGCGCTCGGACATCCACGGCCTGACCACCTTGGGCTGCGCCGAAGTGCGTGTGGTGGGTCCGCGCACCCTGGTGCCGTCGGACATGGCGCAAATGGGCGTGCGGGTGTGCCACACGCTTGAAGAAGGCATCAAGGATGCCGACGTGGTCATCATGCTGCGCCTGCAGAACGAGCGCATGAGCGGTGCGCTGCTGCCTTCCAGCCAAGAGTATTTCAAGAGCTTCGGCCTCACGCAGGAAAAGCTGCAACTGGCCAAGCCCGACGCCATCGTCATGCACCCCGGCCCCATCAACCGTGGCGTGGAGATCGACTCCGCCGTGGTCGATGGCAAGCAGAGCGTGATCCTGCCGCAGGTGACCTTCGGCATCGCGGTACGCATGGCTGTCATGTCCATCGTCGCAGGGAACGAGGCGTGACCTTGAGGATGAATACTCCTGTTTTCATAGCTGCTCGTGCTTATCAATCAAGCGCTAGCAGCCAATTTGGCTTGAAATCATGAAGATACTGATCCGGAACGGCCGTGTGATCGACCCCGCCTCGGGCCTTGACCAGACCTGCGACATCGCGCTGGCGGCGGGCCGCATCGTGGGGGTCAACCGCGTGCCGCCCGACTTTGCGCCCAACCGCACCATCAACGCTGCTGGCTGCATCGTGTTGCCCGGCCTGGTGGACCTGGCCGCGCGCCTGCGCGAGCCCGGCCACGAACACGAAGGCATGCTCGAATCCGAAATGGCTGCGGCCGTGGCCGGTGGCGTGACCAGTCTGGTCTGCCCACCCGACACCGACCCGGTGCTTGACGAGCCCGGTCTGGTGGAGATGCTCAAGTTCCGCGCCGAGAAGCTGCACCAGTCGCGCCTGTTCCCGCTGGGCGCGCTCACGCGCAACCTCGCTGGCGAGGTGCTGACCGAGATGGCCGAGCTGACCGAATCCGGCTGCGTGGGCTTTGGCCAGGCCGAGGTGCCGCTGGCCAGCACCCAGGTGCTGCAGCGCGCGCTGCAGTACGCCGCGACCTTTGGCTACACGGTGTGGTTGCGCCCGCAAGAGATGCACCTGGGCAAGGGCGTGGCTGCCAGCGGTGCGCTGGCCACGCGGCTGGGCCTGTCGGGCGTGCCCGTGGCGGCCGAGACGATTGCGCTGCACACCATTTTTGAACTGCTCAAGACCACCGGCGCGCGCGTGCACCTGTGCCGCCTGAGCAGCGCTGCGGGCGTGGAGCTGGTACGCCGCGCCAAGGCCGATGGCCTGAAGGTCACGGCCGATGTCAGCATCAACTCGCTGCACCTCACCGAAAACGACATCGGCTTCTTCGACAGCCGCGCGCGCCTGACGCCGCCCCTGCGCCAGCAACGTGACCGCGACGCCCTGAGCGCGGCGCTGCTCGACGGGACCATCGATGCGCTGGTGTCCGACCACACCCCGGTGGATGAAGACGCCAAGACCCTGCCGTTTGCCGAAGCCGAGCCCGGCGCCACGGGTCTGGAGCTCCTGCTGTCGCTGGCGCTCAAGTGGTCGCAAGACAGTGGTGTGCCTTTGCAGCGCGCGCTGGCAGTGGTCACGGCAGAGCCCGCACGCGTGCTGGGCAACGCGCTGGGCACCTTGCAGGCCAGCGTCGGCCAGATCGTGGAAGGCGGCGTGGGCGACCTCTGCATCTTCGACCCGCAGGCAGCGTGGACGGTGCAGGACGACGCGCTCGCCAGCCAGGGCAAACACACGCCGTTCTCGGGCTACGAGCTGCCCGGCCGCGTGCGCATGACCCTGGTCGGCGGACAGGTCGCTTTTGACCGCGGCTGAGACGGCGCGACGCTGCGATAGCAAGGCCCGGCCGTGAAGTTCCTGCGCGCCAGCTGGCGCCTCTTGCGGCTGCTGGGTCACATCGCCAAGGGCCTGTGGATTGTGGCGCTGCGGTTTCCGTCGCTGTCGCCGGACCAGCAGCATGCCCGCGTGCAGGTGTGGTCGCTGGAGCTGCTGGCCCATGCGGGCATCAGCCTGCGCATCCTGGGGCAGCCCCCGGTGACTGGCCCGGTGATGCTGGTGGCCAACCACATCTCGTGGCTCGACATCCCGGTGATGCATGCGGCGCGGCACTGCCGCTTTGTCTCCAAGTCCGACGTGCAGGCCTGGCCGCTGATCGGCACCCTGGCCACGGCGGCGGGCACGCTCTACATCGAACGCAGCTCGCGCCGCGATGCGCTGCGCATGGTGCGCTCGATGCAGGAGGCGCTGGAGCGCGGCGAGGTGCTGGCCGTTTTCCCCGAAGGCACCACGGGCGACGGGCGCGAGATGCTGCCCTTCCACGCCAACCTGCTGCAGGCCGCCGTGGCTGCAAAGGCGCCCGTGCAGCCCGTAGGCCTGCGCTTTGCCGACAAGGCCACGGGCGCCACCAGTTTTGCTCCCAGCTACATCGGCGACGAAACCCTGGTGGGCTCGATCTGGCGCACGCTCAGCGCCCCGCCCATCGAGGCCGTGGTGCACTACGGCCCGCCCGAGCTGGCAGGCGAGCGCGACCGCCGCACCTGGACACAGCACTTGCACGACACCGTCGATCAACTGCGCAAGGCCTGAGAACGCACACAGGTTCCCTGGGTTCCCAACGAGCTGTCTTTGTGCGGCAAAAGCGTGCATATTCCACGCTTTGGGCCCTGCAGGTGGTCGTCCAGGTGGTCTGCCCGGCGCAATGTCCCGTATCGTCCGCGCTTTCCATTTGCCTGCGGTTCATCGCAGGCCTTTGCACACTGCCGGGAGGGCACCATGAACCTGATTGAACGCGCCAAAAGCATTCTTCTGCAACCCAAAGAGGCTTGGGCCACCATCGATGCGGAGGCCACCGACACCGCCACCCTGTTCACCCGCTACGCCATGATCCTGGCCGCCATTCCGGCGGTCTGCGGTTTCATCGGCATGTCGCTGATCGGCTTTGGCGGTTTTGGGGTCACCATCCGCGTGCCTTTTTTCTCCGGGCTGGTGAACATGGTCGTGTCATACGGGTTGAGCCTGGTGGGCTTGCTGGTGCTCGGTTTCATCATCGATGCGCTGGCGCCCACCTTCGGCGGGCAAAAGAATGCCATCCAGGCACAGAAGGTGGCGGTGTACGCCAGCACGGCCGCCCTGCTGGGCGGAGTGTTCAGCCTGCTGCCATCGCTGGCCATGCTGGGCCTGCTGGCGGCGGTGTACTCCATCTACCTGCTCTACACCGGCCTGCCTGTGCTCATGCGCAGTGCGCCCGAAAAGTCGGTGGGCTACACGGTGGTGGTCATCATTGCGGCCATCGTGGTGGGTGTGGTCATCGGTGCCGTCAGTGCGCTGTTCATGCCGCGCAGCGGTGCGCTGTTTGGCGGTGCCGATGCCCCTGCCATCACCATGAACACGCCCGGTGGCAAGGTGTCCATCGACACCGCCGGTCTGGAAGCTGCCGGCAATAAGATGGAAGAAGCCGCCCGCAAGATGGAAGAGGCCCAGAAGAGCCAGGATCCGGCCGCCATCGCAGCCGCCACGGGCGATGCCGCCAAGGCCGCTGCGGGTGTGCTGGGTGGGGGTCAGGCCATTGCGGCCCAGTCGCTCAAGGCGGCCCTGCCCGAGAAGCTGGCGGGCCTGCCCCGCACGGGTTTTGACGTGCAGGACGGTGCCGCCCTGGGCTTACCCACCAGCCAGGCCAGCGCGCAATACGGCAACGACGACAAGCAGCTGCGCCTGGAGATCGTGGACGTGGGCGGCCTGGGGCAGATGGCGGTGATGGCCATGGGCATGGCGCAGGGCGAGAAAGAAGACCAGACCAGCGCCGAAAAGACGTGGCAAGAGGGGGGCCGCACCCTGCACCAGCGCTACGACAAGGATGGCAGCCACGCAGAGTTCAAGACCATCCTGAAGAACGGCCTTGTGGTCAGCATTGAGGGCGACAAGATCGGTGTGAAAGAGCTGCGAGGCCTGATGTCGCAGGTGGACCTGAACGGCCTGGAGGGCCTGCAGCGCAAGGGCAAGTCCTGAGCGGAAGGGTGGTTGCTATAGATTCAATAGCTATTCAGGCATGCTCGACTAGCGCATCCGGCCAACTTTGATTCCATCACCGCCTCAGCCACGCGGAAACGTCACCACATGGTCCACCTGGGCGCGGATGCCGATCCACTCGCCCAGCGCGTGGTCGTGGTGGCTGGGCACATGGGCCAGCACCGTGTGGCCACTGGCCAGGCGCAGGGTGTACAGAAACTCCGACCCCCGGAACGACTTGCGCACGATTTGCGCCTGCACGGGCGCATGGTCGTCGTGCACGATGTCGTCGGCGCGCAGCAGCACATCACATTCACCCGCAGGGTAGCTGCTGGGCAGGGGGCACTCATCCAGGTCGGTCAGGTCGCCCAAGGGTGTTTGGGCCACCACGTTGTTGCCGCGCTGCACCAGCGTGGCGGGGGCAAACACGCCGTGGCCGATGAAGTCGGCCACAAACCGCGTGGCGGGGCGGTGGTACAGGGTGTAGGCATCGTCCCACTGGTGCAGGTGGCCTTCGTTCATCACGCCGATCACATCGCCGATGGCAAACGCCTCGAACTGGTCGTGCGTCACAAACAGCGCCGTGGCGCCTGCGGCCTTGAGAATGCCGCGCACCTCGTGTGCCAGGCGCTCGCGCAGGTCCACGTCGAGGTTGGAAAACGGCTCGTCCAGCAGCATGAGCTGGGGACGCGGCGCCAGCGCACGCGCCAGCGCCACACGCTGCTGCTGGCCGCCAGAGAGTTCGTGCGGGTAGCGGTGCTCGCTGCCCGTCAGGCCCACCAGCTGCAGCACCTCGGCCACCCGCGCGGCCTGCTCGACCTTGGGCAACTGGTGGATGCCAAAGGCCACATTGCGGCCCACCGACAGGTGCGGGAACAGCGCGTAGTCCTGGAACACCATGCCGATACGGCGCAGCTCGGGTGGCACGCTCAGGCGGGCGCTGCTGACCACGCTTTTGGTGAGGCGGATCTCGCCCCCCGTCACGGGCTCCAGCCCGGCCACGGCGCGCAGCAGGGTGGTCTTGCCGCAGCCGGAGGGGCCGATCAGCACGCCGATGTCACCCGCTTTCAGGCTGAGCGTGACGCCTTGCACGGCGGCCTGTGCGCGGCCTGCGTAGTGCACTTCGAGTTGGGAGACCTCAAGAAACATATCTGTGCATTTTAGGCGGGGTGGAGTGAATGCTTAAAATTCGCATTTGCATTCCTGGGTGCTGCGGTGCCCATGCCTTTCGGCAGGTGTGCGCTTTCTTTCCTCTGCCGAGCCCATCGCCTTGCGCCGCACGCCGTCTTCTGTCTTTCGCAGCATCCCGCTGATCCTGTTTGCAGGCTTTCTGGCCTTGCCGGTGCTGGCAGTGCTGGCGTCGTGGCTGCCGTTCTCGCCCACCGGGCAGGGCGATGCGCGGACGGGCGCCATCCTGCGCGAAATGGCAGCCACGGTGCTGCCCGGCTATGTGTGGACTACGCTGTGGCTCAGCGTGCTGGTAGCGTTGGGCGCGGCCGTGGTGGGCACGCTGGCGGCGGCGGCTGTGACGCTGTTCGACTTTCCGGGCCGCCGCACCTTTGAATGGCTGCTGCTGTTGCCGCTGGCGATGCCCGCCTACGTGACGGCCTACGCCTACACCGACTTTCTGCAGTTCAGCGGGCCGCTGCAGGTGGGCCTGCGCAACACCTTCGGCCTGGAAGGCCGCCTGCTGCCCGAGGTGCGCAGCCTGGGCGGCGCGGTCTGGGTGTTCATCTTCTCGCTCTACCCCTACGTGTACCTCCTGGCGCGCACGGCCCTGGGTGAGCGTGCTGCCCACCTCATGGAGGCCGCACGCCTGCTGGGCGCACCGCTGCCGCGCCGCATCCGCGCCGTGGCCTTGCCGCTGGCACGCCCGGCCGTGGCGGCTGGCGTGGCGCTGGTGCTGATGGAAACCCTGGCCGACTTTGGCGTGGCCAGCTACTTCGGCATCCAGACCTTCACCACGGGCATCTACAAGGCCTGGCTGTCCATGGACAACCGCCTGGCCGCCGCGCAGCTGGCGACCATGCTGCTGGTGGTGGTGATGGCGCTACTGCACCTGGAGCACCGCGCGCAAAAGCGCATGCGTTTTGCCACTGGCGGTGGGCGCGCAGGCTCGGCCGAGGCGCAGCCGCAGCGGCTGCATGGTGCGCGCCGGTGGGCCGCCTGGGCGGTCTGTACGGTGCCGGTGGTCATGGGTTTTGTTGCCCCGGTGGTCTTCATGCTGCGGCCGCTGGCGGCCGACTGGTCGGTGCTGCCGTGGGAGCGGTTCATGGAATGGGCCTGGCACAGCGTGCGCTTAGGATGCATCACTGCGGCGCTGGCCGTCGCCATCGCGCTCGCCCTGGCTTTTGCGGTGCGCCGCCAGCCCGACGCCATCACGCGTGGCGTGGTGCAGCTGGCCAGCGTGGGTTATGCCGTGCCGGGCGCCGTCATCGTCGTAGGGCTGTTGTTGCCCGTGGGCTGGTTGCAGGCGGCCATGCCGCAGTGGGGTGTGGGCGCGCTGGTCACGGCCACGGCCTTTGGCATTGTGTGGGCCTACCTGGTGCGGTTTTGTGCAGTCGCCCTGCAATCCATGCAGAGCGGCTACGCGCGGATTCCGCCCAGCCTGGACGACTCTGCCCGCATGCTGGGCATGGGCAGCGCAGGCCTGCTGGCACGCGTGCACTGGCCGCTGCTCAAGCGCTCTACCGCCGCCGCAGCGCTGCTGGTGTTTGTGGACGTGATGAAGGAGCTGCCCGCCACCATGGTGCTGCGCCCCTTCAACAGCGACACCCTGGCCGTGGTGGCCTATCAGCTGGCCCGCGACGAGCGCCTGGGCGAGGCGGCATTGCCGTCGCTGGCGCTGGTGGCGGTCGGGCTGGTGCCGGTGATTATGCTCAGCCGCACGTTGCGCAGCCGGCACTGACTCTGCAACGCCGTAGGTCCCACCAGTACGAACCTGCTTACTGAGGCTCAGTGCCCGGGTTGCGCGGCAGGGTCAGCGTAAAGCGCGCGCCTTGGCCTTCTGCGGATGACAGCGTGAGCGTGCCCCCCATCAGCACCGCCAACGCCCGCGACAGCGCCAGGCCCAACCCGGTGCCTCCGTGCTGGTAGCTCACCTGGTCGTCGCCCTGGCGGAATTTTTCGAAGATCGTTTCGTGAAGGTGCGCCGGAATGCCCGGGCCGGTGTCCACCACATGAAAGCGGACGGCGTCGTTGCTGGCATCCACTTCGATGGTGACCGAGCCTGCGGTCGTGAATTTCATGGCGTTGGACAGCAGGTTGTTGAGCACCTGCTTGAGCCGCAGTCCGTCGCACATCAATGTGTGCGGGGCGTCCGGGGCGATGCGCACATGGAGCGCCAGGTTCTTGTTGGCGGCCGTGACGGCAAAGAAGTCGGCGGTGGACTGAACAATCTCGGTCACGCTCTGTTCGGTGGGCATGTGGGGCATGGCACCTGCTTCCACCTTGGCCAGGTCCAGGATCTCGGTGAGCAGGGCGTTCAAGTGGTCTGCCGCCTTGCGGATCAGGCTGGCCTGTTCCTTGAAGCGGGGCTGCTCCAGCCGTAGCTCCATCAGTTCTGCGAAGCCGCGGATGCTGGTGAGGGGCGTGCGCAACTCGTGCGAGACGGCGGCCAGGAACTCGCTCTTGGCCTGGCTGGCCGAGCGGGCCTCGGCCTCGCTGATGCGCAGTGCGGCGTTGGTGCTCTCCAACTGGCGCACGCTGCGCACAAAGATCAGCGCTGCACCCACCAGCGCCACACTGAACAGCGCCATGGTGAACAGGGCCACATTGCGGCTAGCGCGCCATTCCTGCAAGGCCTCGTCGGTGCTGGTGGCCACCACCACCATCAGAGGGTAGGTGCCAACACGGCTGTAGGCATAAATGCGTTCGATACCGTCGATGCCGCTGGAGCGCACGTAGTGGCCGCTGGGGCCGCGTTCTTCTGCATTGTTGTCCGGACTGCGCGGCACTACGCTTCCCATTCCGACGCTCTGTCCTCCCATCACTCTTGCTCGAATGGTGCGGTCGTTTCCGATAAGTGTCACGACACCAGTTCGCCCCAATTGAACTCCGCGATAGACGTCCTCAAAGTAACCGGGGTTCACGGAGGCAACAATCACGCTGGCTACGCCACCGCCAGCGTCCTGAATCTTGCGCGACAACTGGATGGTGGCCTTGCCGGACACCTTCCCAATCACGGGCTTGCCCACAAACAGTCCGCTAGGCGTCTGCTGCAGACGGACCGCCTCCGACGCGGAGGGATGGAGGTGCACTTGCACATGCTCACGCTCGGACAGGTCAACGTGACCCGTTTTCTCGCCGGTGGGGTCGATGTTGCTTCCAACGAACCGGCCGTCGGAGCCGACCAGTGAGAGCTGAGTCAGGATCAAGGGGGCAAGCCCGGTCTCGTTGGCGAACCGCGTGAAGTCTGCCTTTTCAAAGTCGTTGGCCAGCACAGTGTCACGCATGCGAAGGGTCGCTTGGTCTACGGCCGCCATCACCCGTACGGTCTGTTCGCCCAGGCTCAGCGCGAGATTGCTGTTCTGGCGAACCTGCGCGTTCATGGCATCGCGCCGTGACACATCCATAAGAAGAGCCACCGTACCCCAGGCCATGATCAAGACCAAGGCCGTACCCCATGTCACCATGGCACGCAAAGGCAGGCTGGATGGCCGCTTGAGGTGCGGTGCCGCACTGCTGGTGGCAGAACGCTCGGGGGCGGTGGCGGAGGGCGGTTTAGGGGCCGTCATGGGCAAAAGTTTTCCAAGCGCAACGATAGCCATCATAGGCGCGCACTGCGCCCTGGTCACTAGCGGCTGCTGCGCCACTGCGGTCCTTGCAGTTTCATACCCAGCCTGCGCCACCCCAGTATGACGCCTGTCACGCTCATCACCGCCCCACCCAGGCTCAGCGCGATGAGCATCACATCCCAGAGCGGTCTGCGCTCCAGCAGCGGCAGCCAGTCCCAGCTGTGCAGCATGGCAAACAGCCAGCGGCTCGTGCGGCGGTGGCTGTCGGTGCGGCCCAGTACGGCGCCTGTGTGCGGGTCGATGTGCACCCAGGTGGCGTGCGGGTCGTCGAACACCACGCGCAGCGCGGGCAAAGGCTTCTCGGCGCCGCCAGTCATGGTGTGGGCAGCGCGGTCGTAGTAGTGCAGATCGTAGGCGGTCAGGGTGTCGGTGCGCACCACCGCGTGGGGCAACAGGCGCGCGGCGGCTTCGGCCACAGCACCCGGGGCCCACACGTGCGCGGCGGCGGTGATGGCGTCCAGCACCGTCGGGGCGCCTGTGGGGCTGTGGGCCAGCACCAGCGTGTGGCCGGCATGGCGCACCCACCGCAGTTCACGGGTGTTGGGCGACGCCGCAGAGAGCAAGGCTTGCACCGCTGCTGCCTGCGCGGGCACTTGCAGGGGCCCGCCATTCATGGCCTGCTGGCGCAGTGGCATTGCGCCGCTGTCGAAAATTTTCCAGGGGTTCATCGACATGAGGCCACTGAAGATCCAGGTGAATGTGATCAGCGCAAATACCAGTCCGAACACATGGTGCCAGCGCATTATGAAGCCCCGGTAGGGCGTGCGCGTGCCCGTCTTGTACCGGCCCTGGAAGCGCCAGCGCAGCACGCCTACCACCGTGCCTGTCACCGTGAGCACGATGCCTGCGATGGACAGCCAGTTCACGATGTCCGTCCAGTAGTCGTTGAAGAAATTGCCGCGGAACGGGTATAGCCAGTGGATCCAGGCGCCCGCGTAGTTCCAGGCGCGCTCGTGCAGCGGCGCATCGCGCACCACCTCGCCCGTGGTGCCGGAGACGTAGACCACGGTGCCCGCGCTGTCGCCCAGGTGCAGGCGGTGCAGCGGGCGGTGCACATCCAGTGCGCGCGAGTGGGTGAAGGCGTCTTCGTCGATCGTGCCCTGGTAGTCGATGGACGGGTTAGCTTCCTGTGCAAAGGCGCGGGCCGAGGCGATGGCGTGCGTGGCGTCCACACGCTGCAACCGCTCGCCGGTGATGGCGTCGATGACCACAGGCGCCGGTGTCCTGCGCGGGCGTGGCGCAGCGTCGCCGGTGGGGGCTGCGGGCACCACGAGGTACACGGCGCGTCCGCCGGCGGCCACCGCCAGCCGCAGGTCCTGCAGCGGGCCTGCCAAGCCTGCGCGCTGCAGGGCATCGGCGGGCTCCTGCAGAGGCTCCGCGCCCAGCGTGGCGCTGCGCAAGGGCGGCAGATGGGCAAGGCGCTCGGCCTGCGTGAGCTTGGGGTAGCCCACGTACATCATCACCACGCCCGAGAGGAACCACATGGCGAAGAAGGCGCACAGCAGCACGCCCAGCCAGCGGTGGACGAGGTACAGCCAGCGTTTGGCATGCAGCATGTGCGTGTGCTCCCTGCGTCAGAAGGCGGTGTGCAGCGTCACGTCCAGCGTGCGTGGTGCGCCCAGGTAGACCTGGTCACGCGTCTCGGCCGCGTAGATGCGGTCGGTGGCATTGCGCACGCGGCCAGTGAGGGTGGTGGTCTTGTTGACCTTCCACGCAAGCCCCAGGTCGAGCAGCGTGTATGACGGCCAGAACTTGGTATTGGCCGCATTGCCATATACCTTGCCCACATGGCGCACCCCCGCGCTGGCGGTGACGGTGGGTGTGATCGCATACGACGCCCACAGGTTGGCCACTTGCTGCGGCACCAGCTGCGGCACGTTGCCTGCGCGTGAAACGCCGCCCTGTACAAAGTTGTCGTACCGTGCGTGGATCAGCGACAGGTTGCCCTGCAGCTGCCACTGCGGCGTGGGGCTGATGCCTGCCGACAGCTCTATGCCCTTAGACGACTGCCCGCCCACCAGCACCGTGAGGTTGGGGTTGGAGGGGTCTTGCGAAGCGATGTTCTTGCGGCGGATTTCAAAGGCCGCCACCGTGGCGCTGCCCTTGCCGTCCCAGAAGTCGAACTTGCTGCCCACCTCGACCTGGCGGCCCGTGGTCAGTTCGCTGTTGTTGCGCACATCGGCAAACGAGGCCGAGGCCAGCGAGCCCGATGGCGGGGCGGCCGCGTTGGAGGCCTGCGCATACAGGTTGGCGCTGGGCGCAATGTCCCATACCACGCCCAGGCGGCCAGTGGTGGGGCTGTAGCTGCGGCTGAAGGTGGCGGGCGCGGTGGCTGTGACGGCGCGGCGGTTCACCAGGTCGAGATCGATGCGCTCGTGCCGCAGCGCGGTGATCAGATTCACGCCAGGCACCACGGCCGTGCGGTTTTCCAGGTACAGCGCGGTGTTGGTGATCTTGTTGTCCTTGTCAGGGTTCAGGACGGGTGACATGCCGGGAATGTCGAAGAAGTTCTCGGTGGAAAAGTGGTAGGGATTGACCGTGCTCACCGTGACCGAGGGGCCGAAGGGGAAGCGCGTCTGCTTGTTTACGCTGACATCGAGGCCAAAGGCCCAGTCGCTCTTTCGGCCTGCGAGCTGGCCCTGGTAGGTGCCCTCCAGCCGGTCGCCCACCAGCTGTTGATCGTGGCGTTGCAACAGCGGGGATGTGCGCGTGACCGTCGTGTTGGCAGCGTTGAAGGTGTAGATCTCCACGTTGCGGTAGTCGCGCAGGGCGTCGTAAACATAGAACGTATTCTTGAGCTGCAATGCATCCGAAGCGCGCCACTGCGCCACCGAGCGCAGCCACTGCACGCGGTGTTCGTACATGCCGTCGGCGCTGTTGTAGTTCTTGAAGCGCGTGGCGGGGTCGATGGTCAGCGCGCCCACGGCAGGGTTCAAAACGGGGGTGCCCCAGTAGGGGCGGTCCACATGGTCCTTCTGGTACTCGTAGGCCAGCGTGTGGCTGAAGCCGCCGCCCAGGTCCGACAGCAGCGAGGTCGCGAGCTGGGTGGACTGGGTCTTGGTGCCTTCCGTCCAACTGCCAGCGTCGCGCTGGTTGAAGTCGATGCGCGCGTAGTGCGCGGGGCCTGCGCCGCCATCTCCGCCCGCGATGCGGCGGTTCAGGCCCACCGACACTTCCTTCATGTCGTAGGAGCCCAGGCGCAGCTGGCCCTCGGTGAAGTCGCTGCGCTCGGCCGCCTTGGTGATGTAGTTGATGGAGCCGCCCACGCCGCCCGATCCGTACAGAAAACTCGACGCGCCGCCGATGGCCTCGACCCGGTCGTAGATCCAGCTGTCGACCGCGCGTGTGGCGCTGCCGTATTGCGGGTTGATGCCGTTGTACAGCTGCGCGACCGAGTTGCTGGTGAAGCCCCGGTAGTGCGCGGACATGGAGCCCGGCGCGTTGTGCGCCACCACGCCCGGCACGGCGCGCAGGATCTCCTGCGTGTCTTGCGCGCCGCGTGCGTCGATGGTGGCGCGGTCCACCACAGTGACGGAGGCGGGGTTCTCGCGCACCGTCAGACCCATGCGGCTGCCTGTGTCCACGGGCGTGTCCAGGTTGAGTTTGCCGTTGGGCGATGCGGCGGCATCGACCACATCCACGGCCTGCATTGTGGGTGGGGTGTTGGTCTGTGCGTGGGCTGCGACAGACGACAGTGCGCAGGTGGCAAGTACGCCAAGGCACAGAGGGGAAAGGGGCAGGCGCGGCAAGGCCGCAGCGCTGCGCGAAGCAAAGGAAATACGGGACATGAAAACGCTCTTGTCTTGAAGCGACAGCGCAGCCACGCCCGCGTGGGGTGCACGCAGGGCTGCGCCATCTGGAAACCAGCGGGAACAAGTCAGCACCCGACCACCAGGTACCGGGCACTGCCAACAAGCTTCAGATCAAGAGCGCGATGGGGGCCCGCGTGCGGGCAGGGGGGCTGCAGTGACGGCCGCAATGCGGGCGGCCTCGACGGGCTGCAGCGCATGGGCCAGGGGGTGGGGCGGCAGCACGGCGGCGACCGGTGTGGGGGGCGGGGCGCTGGGGGTGGCGCACAAGGGGCAGTCCATGCCCATCGCGCCCATTTCGACGGTGCCGTCGTCGGTCTGCACCAGCAGCTTGATGGCGCCGGTGCCCGAGCAGATCACCTCAAAGGCCTGGGGGTGCACCAGCGGCGATGCAATGGCCACCCCCATCGACGCCACGAACCATGCGAGCACCCACAGGCGCAGCGCAGAGAAGGTTCGGAGGGCGGTCATGGGGCGCGATGATAGCGGCTGCCGTCGTGGCCGGAATCAGCGGCGCAGAGCAGCCGAATTGTTGTTGCTATACAAATAATAGCTATCGGCACATGGTTCACTGGCGCTTGCGGCCGATTCGGCTGAAAAACCGCTTGAGAATGACCTGTGCGGTGCCCGTGCGCGCAGCGCGGTGCAGGCGCCTGGCCCCGCCACTCCGGGGCTGGAGTGGCGTCGCGGGCGCAGGCTCGTGTCGCGCCCGCCTCAGGCCTGCGTGTACGCGGTCTTCACCGTGGTGTAGAACTCTGCCGCGTAGCGCCCCTGCTCGCGCGGGCCGTAGCTGCTGCTCTTGCGGCCGCCGAACGGCACGTGGTAGTCCACGCCCGCTGTGGGCAGGTTCACCATCACCATGCCGGCCTGGGCGTGGCGCTTGAAGTGCGTGGCGTGCTTGAGGCTGGTGGTGGCAATGCCGCTGGCCAGGCCGAAGGGCGTGTCATTGGCCAGGGCCAGCGCCTCTTCGTAGTTCTTGGCGCGCAACACGCTCACCACGGGGCCGAAGATTTCTTCGCGGTTGATGCGCATGCCGGGCGTGGTCTCGGTGAACAGGGCGGGGCGCAGGTAGTAGCCCGGGGCTCCGTCGGCGTTCTTCTCCAGTGCTTCGCCGCCAAAGGCCAGCTTGGCGCCTTCCTGCTGGCCGATGCCGATGTACTCCAGGTCTTGCGCGAGCTGGCGGTCGTCCACCACGGGGCCGATGTCGGTGCCGGCCTTGCGGGCGTCGTCCACCTTCAGGGTCTTCATTTTCTCGACCATGGCGGCCACGAAGCGGTCGTGGATGCCTTCGGTCACGATCACGCGGCTGCTGGCGGTGCAGCGCTGGCCGGTCGAGAAGAACCCGCTGTTGATGGCGGCGCCCACGGCCACGTTCAGGTCGGCGTCGTCCAGCACCACAAACGGGTTCTTGCCGCCCATCTCCAGCTGCACCTTGGCGCCGCGCGGCACGCAGGCGGCGGCCACGCGCTGACCGGTGCCGACCGAGCCGGTAAAGCTCACGCCCGCAATGCGCTCGTCTTCGAGCAGCACGGCGCCCACGTCCGAGCCGCGACCCATCACCAGGTTGAACACACCGGCGGGCAGGCCCGCACGGTGCAGGATGTCAGCCAGCGCCCAGGCAGAGCCGGGCACCACCTCGGCGGGCTTGAACACCACCGTGTTGCCGTAGGCCAATGCGGGCGCGATCTTCCAGGCCGGGATGGCGATGGGGAAGTTCCACGGCGTGATGATGCCGATGGTGCCCAGCGGCTCGCGTGTGATCTCAATGCCCACGCCAGGGCGCACGGACGGGATCATCTCGCCACCGGGGCGCAGCGCCTCGCCGGCAAAGAACTTGAAGATGGCGGCGGCGCGGCCCACTTCGCCAATCGCTTCGGGCAGGGTCTTGCCTTCTTCGCGGGCCAGCAGGTCGCCCAGCTCGGCCTTGCGGGCGATGATCTCGTTGCCCACCGCGTCCAGGATGTCAAAGCGCTGCTGGGGCGTGGACAGGCTCCATGCAGGAAAGGCCGCGTGCGCTGCGGCCACAGCCTCCAGCGCCTGCTCGCGGCTGGCCACGGCGTAGTCGCCGATCACGTCGCGCGTGTCGGAGGGGTTGGTGTTCTGGTACGTGCGGACGCCTTCGGTCCAGTTGCCGGCGATCAGGTTTGCGTGCATGGCGGTGGTGGTGTGAAAGGGTGGGTGGTTGAAGAAATTCGAATCACAGCCCCGGTGCCGGGACGGCGTGGCCAGGAGCGCTGGCCACCACAGGGGCTGCCCATTCAGGCAAGGCCGTACGCCATGGCATGGCCGCTGCGGATTTGTTGTATGTCATCGTACAACATAAGTGCATTTTTGGGCACCCCGGGTAACTACTCATGGGATCACCTCCTGCCGCCTGGGCCCGCCGAGTGTCTCGGACCCGCAGGGCGACAGGTCGGCGCACGGGGTGGGGCGCATCGCCACGACCCCTGGCCTTCAGCCAGCCTCGGCCTGTGCGCGCCGGCGGCGTTCACGGCTGTTGGCCAGGTGGGTGCGCATGGCTGCACGGGCTGCGTCGGGGTCCTGGCCCACGATGGCGTCGTAGATGCTCTCGTGCTCGCCATTGACCCGGCGCAGGTACTGTCTGCGTTCGTCGTTGGGGGCTTCGACCGAATCCAGCCGCGCGCGCGGAATGATCATGCTGCCCAGTGTGCCCATCAGCTCGGCGAAGTGGCTGTTCTGCGTGGCGCGGGCGATCTCTAGATGGAACTGGAAGTCCGCCGCCACCGCGTCGCGCCCGGCGTCCACGGCCGCCGCCACGGTGTCCAGCGCCTCGCGCATGGTCTTGAGGTTGGCGGGCGTGCGGCGCTGCGCGGCCAGCGCGGCGGCCTCGGTTTCTACGCCGATGCGCAGTTCCAGCACCGCAATCACGTCACGCAGGGTGCTGAACTGGTCGGGCGTGATCTTGAAGCCCGGGGCCTGCCCAAGGCCCAGCACAAACGTGCCGATGCCATGCCGTGTCTCCACCAGGCCCGACGCCTGCAGCTTGGAAATGGCCTCGCGCACCACCGTGCGGCTGACGTTGAACTCGGCCATGATCGCGGCCTCTGTGGGCAGCTTGTCGCCCAGTGCCAGGCGCCCGTCGCGGATGCGGTCACCCAGGGAGTCCACCAGCTCCAGGGCCAGGGTGCGGGGCTTGCGGCGTGGGGCGATGTCGGTGCTCATGTCTCGGTGTTATCCCTATGTGTTGGACGGGTTGAAAGGAGTACATTGCCTCCTCGTTGTATGACAACTGATGACGTTCAACCGCTTGTAACGCCACTGTACCAAGAACCTCCGCAAAAGCCATGCCCTGTCACCCGACGCCGATCCGTTTTCAACGCTTGTTATTGACCGGGGCCGCCGGGGGGCTGGGGCGTGAATTGCGCACGCGCCTGAAGGCGTACTGCACCACCTTGCGCCTGTCCGACATCGGCGACCTGGGCAGCGAGGCGCCGGGCGAAGAACTGCGCCCCGCGCGGCTGGAAGACGCCAGTGCCATGTTGCCGCTGCTGGAGGGGGTGGACGCCGTGGTGCACCTGGGCGGCGTGTCCACCGAGCAGCCCTGGGACCCCATCCTGCAGGCCAACATCGTGGGGGCATACAACCTCTATGAGGCCGTTCGCAAGCAAGGCGTCAAGCGCGTGGTGTTTGCCAGCTCCAACCATGTGACCGGCTTTTACCGCCAGGACGAAGTGGTGGGGCTGCGCGACCCGGCGCGGCCCGATGGCCTGTATGGCCTGTCCAAGGCGTTTGGCGAGGACCTTTCGCGCTTCTACTTTGACCGCTACGGCATCGAAACCGTGTGCCTGCGCATCGGCTCCTCCTTCCCCGAGCCGCGCAACCGCCGCATGCTGGCCACCTGGATGAGCTACGACGACCTGGAGCGCCTGGTCATGGCCAGCCTCACCGCGCCGGTGGTGGGCCACAGCATCATCTATGGCATGGGCGACAACACCACCACCTGGTGGGACAACACACTCGCCCGCCACATCGGCTACCGCCCGCAGGACAGCTCCGAGCCCTTCCGCGCCAAGGTGGAGGCAGCTGACCCGCAGCCCGACCTGACGGACCCGGCCGTGATCTACCAGGGCGGGCCGTTTGTGCGCACCGGTCCGTTCGAGTGAGTGGGTCCATGGAACTCCTGTTGCCTCACCACCAGGACCAGGTGGGCGAAAGCCCCCTGTGGAGCACTGCCGAGCAGGCGCTGTACTGGGTGGACATAGAAGGCCACGCGCTGCGCCGCCTGCGCTGGGCCGACCGGCAACTGATGAGCTGGACGACGCCGGAGCGGCTGGCCTGCATTGCGCTGCATGCCAGCGGCGGGCTCATCGCTGGCATGGACACGGGCATCTTTCACCTGCAGCCTGCCGATGACGGCACCCTGGCCTGCACCCTCATCTCTGCCGTGCAGCACCCGCAAGCTGGCATGCGCTTCAACGACGGGCGCTGTGACCGCCAGGGGCGCTTCTGGGCCGGCACCATGGTGCGCGACATGTCTCTGGCGCAACCCGCTGGCGGCCTGTACCGGCAGGACGCGCGCGGCCTCTCGGCGCCGCTGATCGAAGGCCTGGTCACCCAGAACGGCCTGGCGTTCAGCCCCGATGGCGCCACCATGTACCTCAGCGACAGCCACCCCAGCGTGCAAAAGATCTGGTCGCTGGACCTGCACGAAGACGGCAGCCTGGGGCCGCGCCGTCTGTTGGTGGATATGCGCGCGCTGCCCGGCCGGCCGGACGGTGCGGCCATCGACACCGATGGCTGCTACTGGACCTGCGCCAACGACGCTGGCATGGTGCATCGCTTCACCCCATCGGGCGTGCTGGACCGCTCGCTGGCCGTGCCAGTCAGCAAGCCCTCGATGTGCAGTTTTGGCGGGCCCGACATGGACCTGCTTTTCATCACCTCCATCCGCCCCGGCCAGCCGCAGGGCAACGATGTAGCCCATGGCGGCGCGGTCTTCGTGACCCGCCCGGGCACCCGAGGGCTCGCAGAGGCCCCATACCCGCCCGCCTGAGCGCGGCACCCCAACCGATTCAACCCCGGAGACAAAGCACCATGAACGTTCCACACCTCTTTGGCCGCGTGGCCATCGCCGCTGGCATCTTGCTCGGCAGCCTGGCCGCGCAGGCCACCGAGTTCCGCTCGTCGGACATCCACCCCGAGGACTATCCCACCGTGCTGGCCGTGCGCCACATGGGCGAGACGCTGTCCAAGGCCACCGGTGGCAAGCACAGCATCAAGGTCTACGCCAAGGGGTCGCTTGGCATCGAGAAGGACACCATCGAGCAGACCAAGCTGGGGGCGATTGCCATGACGCGCGTGAACGTCGCGCCCATGAACAACATCTGCCCCGCCACCATGGTGCCCACCATGCCCTTCCTGTTCCGCGACAAGGAGCACATGCGCAAGGTGCTGGACGGCGCCATTGGCGACGAGATCCTGAAGGACTGCGAATCCCAGGGCTTCGTGGGGCTGGCGTTCTATGACAGCGGCGCACGCTCGATCTACACCGTCAAGAAGCCCATCAAGACCCTGGCCGACGTCAAGGGCCTGAAGGTGCGCGTGCAGCAGAGCGACCTGTGGGTGTCCCTGCTCGAAGCCATGGGCGCCAACGCCACCCCCATGCCGTTCGGCGAGGTCTACACCGCGCTCAAGACCGGCCTGGTGGACGCCGCAGAAAACAACTACCCCAGCTACGAAAGCTCGCGCCACTTCGAAGTCGCCAAATACTTCAATAAGACCGAGCATTCCATGGCGCCTGAGATCCTCTTGTTCAGCAAGCGGGTTTGGGACACCTTGAGCGCTGACGACCAGAAGGCCATCCGCGCCGCCGCCAAGGAGTCGGTGGGCTACATGCGCAAGATCTGGGACGAGCGCGAAGAGAAATCCCTGGCCACGGTGAAGGCTGGCGGCGCGCAGGTGGTGGATATCGACAAGGTGGCCTTCAAGGCTGCCATGAAGCCGGTGTACGACAAGTTCCTCAAGGACCCCAAGCTGCAGGACATGGTCAAGCGCATCGACGCGGTGCAATAAGCCAGAAGCCAGAGTCTCCAGGGCAGGCGGGACCGGGAACAGCCCGCCGCCTGCCCGTTTCCAGTTGTTGTTGTTGTTTTTGAATGTCCACTATGTACACGCGACTCTGCGCTTTCATTGCGCGCGCCTGCCTGAAGCTCGGGGTGGGGGGGCTGGTCCTGCTGGTCTGTGCCGTGCTCTACCAGGTCATAGGCCGCTATATCTTCAATGACACCCCCACCTGGGCCGAGAGCGGCGCCGTACTGCTGGTGCTTTACGTGACCATGCTGGGCATGGCTGTGGGCGTGCGTGATGCGGGCCACATCGGTCTCGAATCGTTCCTGGTGCTGGCGCCCGATTGGTTGCGCACCAAGCTCGAGCTGCTGATCCACGCGCTGGTGCTGCTGTTCGGCATCGTCATGGCCTGGAACTGTGGCGTGCTGGCCGAATCGGTGGCACCGTACAAGATCCCTACGCTGGGCATCTCCGAAGCCTTCAAGTACGTGCCGCCCGCCATGGCTGGCGTACTGGTGGCCATGTTCTCGCTGGAACACATCATCGCCATCCTGCGTGGCACGGAAGTAGAGCCCGCCTGGCATTGAGCGGCCTCACTGTCTCTCCGCCCCCTAACGTCCCTACAAAGATTCCTCCATCATGGCGTTGACCATCCTGTGCGTGAGCTTCACGCTATTGCTGCTGCTGGGCGTGCCCGTGGCCTTCTCGATCGGCCTGTCCTCGCTGGCCACCATCCTGTACGAAGGCCTGCCCTTGGCCGTGGGTTTCCAGCAAATGATTTCGGGCATGAACCCGTTCTCGTTCCTGGCCATCCCGTTCTTCATCTTTGCTGGCGAGATCATGATGTACGGCGGCATCGCCGACCGCATCGTCAACTTTGCCAAGAGCGTGGCGGGCCATGTGCGTGGCGGCCTGGGCATGAGCAATGTGCTGGCCTGCACGCTGTTTGGCGGTGTCTCGGGCTCGCCGGTGGCCGACGTGTCGGCCATGGGCGCCGTGCTCATTCCGCAGATGAAGAAGGAGGGCTACCACGCTGACTACGCGGTGAACGTGACCACCCACGCCTCGCTGGTGGGCGCGCTCATGCCCACCTCGCACAACCTCATCATCTTCACGCTGGCGGCTGGGGGCAAGGTAAGCATTGCCGCGCTGATCCTTGCAGGCATCGTGCCGGCCCTGTTGCTGACCATCTGCAACCTGGCTGCCGCCTACTTCGTGGCTGTCAAGCGCGGCTACCCCGCAGGCACCTTCCCTGGCTGGGAGATTGTGTGGATCTCGTTCCGCGCCTCGGTCCCGGGCCTGGCCGTGGTGGTCATCATCATTGCAGGCATTTTGTCGGGGGCGTTCACCGCGACGGAGTCGGCGTCGGTCGCAGTGCTGTGGGCGCTGATTCTGTCGGTCTTCGTCTACAAGAAGCTCACGCGGGAGCAGTTCCTCAAGGCCGCGTCCAAGGCCGTCAAGACCACGGGCACAGTGCTGCTGCTCATCGGCATCTCGTCCATGTTCGGCTACCTCATCGGCCTCTACGGTGTGGCCGAGCTCACGGGTGATGCGCTCAAGTCCATGAGCACCTCGCCCTGGGTGATCTTCCTGTCGGTGAACATCATCCTGTTCGTGCTGGGCACCTTTCTCGACATGGCGGCCACCATCCTTATCTGCACGCCCATCTTTTTGCCGATCTGCCAGCAGTTCGGCATGAGCACGGAGCAGTTCGGTATCGTCATGCTGATCAACTGCGCGCTGGGCCTGAACACCCCTCCCGTGGGTACCACGCAGTTCATCGGCTGCACCATCGGGGGCGTGTCGGTGGGCGAGGTGATGAAGACCATCTGGCCGTTCTACAGTGCGCTCATCGTGGCGCTGATGCTGGTGACCTATGTGCCCCAGTTCTCGATGTGGCTGCCAGACCTGGTGCTCAAGGGCGGCGGCTGACCTGGCTGGAGTGATGGCTCGGCCACCGGGCAGATTGAAACCCGCGTACCTTGTGAATTGAACGGACCTATGCGACAAGCTCTCACCATCCGCATGCATGCCCAGGACAACGTCGCCATCGTCGCCAACGACGGTGGCCTGCCTGCGGGCACCCTGTTGCCAGACGGTGTGCCGGGCGCGGGCATCACGCTGCGCGACAAGGTGCCGCAGGGCCACAAGGTGGCGCTGGCGGACATCCCCGAAGGCGGCGTGGTGCGCCGCTACAACGTGCCCATCGGCTATGCGCTGAAAGACATCCCCGCAGGCAGCTGGGTGCATGAGCGCCTGCTGCAGATGCCCTCGGCCCGTGCGCTGGAGGGCTTGCCCATGGCCACCGTGAAGCCCCCGGTGCTTGAACCCCTGACGGGCTACACCTTCGAGGGCTACCGTAACGCTGATGGCTCGGTGGGCACGCGCAACATCCTGGCCATCACCACCACCGTGCAGTGTGTGGCCGGTGTGGTGGCGCAGGCCGTGCGCCGCATCAAGGCCGAGCTGCTGCCTTTGTACCCCCATGTGGACGATGTGATCGGCCTGGAGCACACCTACGGCTGCGGCGTGGCGATTGATGCGCCCGACGCCATCATCCCCATCCGCACGCTGCGCAACATCAGCCTCAACCCCAACTTTGGGGGCGAGGTCATGGTGGTCAGTCTGGGCTGCGAAAAGCTGCAGCCCGACCGGCTGCTGCCCCCGGGCAGCTTCCCCATCACCGACGAGCGCGACGCGGCGCTGGGCCCCGAGACGGTGTGCCTGCAGGCCGACGAGCATGTGGGCTTCATGTCCATGCTCGACCACATCGTGCAAAGCGCGCGCCCGCACCTGGAACGCCTGAACGCCCGCCGCCGCGAGACCATCCCCGCCAGCGAGCTGGTGCTGGGTGTGCAGTGCGGTGGCAGCGATGCGTTCTCGGGCGTCACCGCTAACCCGGCCGTGGGCTTCTGCGCCGACCTGCTGGTGCGCGCGGGCGCCACGGTGATGTTCAGCGAGAACACAGAAGTGCGCGACGCCGTTGAGCAGCTCACCAGCCGCGCAGCCACGCCCGAAGTGGCTGACGCTATCGTGCGGGAGCTGGGCTGGTACGACCGCTATCTGGACCGGGGCCGTGTGGACCGCGCGGCCAACACCACGCCGGGCAACAAGGCGGGCGGCTTATCGAACATCGCCGAGAAGGCCATGGGCTCCATCATCAAGAGCGGCACCGCGCCCATTGCGCATGTGCTGGCCCCGGGCGAGAAGCTGCGCCGCGACCAGCGCGGCCTGGTGTATGCCGCCACGCCCGCCAGCGACTTCATCTGCGGCACGTTGCAACTGGCTGCCGGCATGAACCTGCACGTGTTCACCACCGGCCGGGGCACACCCTACGGTCTGGCCGAGTGCCCTGTGGTCAAGGTGGCCACGCGCACTGATCTGGCGCGCCGCTGGCACGACCTGATGGACATCAACGCCGGCAAGATCGCCGATGGCGAGGCCACTATCGAACAGCTGGGCTGGGAGATGTTCCACCTGCTGCTCGACGTGGCCAGCGGTCGCAAGAAGACCTGGGCCGAGCAGTGGCAACTGCACAACGCGCTGGTGTTATTCAACCCCGCACCGGTAACCTGAAATTTGCGGGGCCACAGCCCCTTGTGTTCCCCCTTCAACAGCCCTTGCCTGCAAGGGCTGTTGTCCTTGAAAGACCGCATCTCATGGGGCATTCCCGATTTTCTGACCGCAAGGTCGTGGTGGCGCTGGCGCTGCTGTGCTGCCTGCTCTGGGGCAGCTCGTACCCCGCCATCAAGACCGGGTACGCCTGGTTCGGCATCGCCCGCAATGACATTCCTACGCAGCTCGTATTCGCAGGCTGGCGGTTTCTGGGCGCCGGGTTGATCCTGCTGGCCTGGGCTGTAGCAACGCGCAAGGTCATCTGGGGCCTGGGGCCCGGGGCCGGGCGCCAGTTGGTGGTGCTGGGCTTGGCGCAGACCACGCTGCAGTACGTGTTCTTCTACGTGGGCCTGGCACACACCACGGGCGTCAAGGGCTCCATCATGAATGCTACGGGCACGTTTTTCAGCGTGCTGCTGGCGCACTGGGTCTATCACAACGACCGCCTCAGCCATGCCAAGCTCTGGGGCTGCCTGGTGGGTTTTGCGGGCGTGATGGTCGTCAACCTGGGGCGTGGCACGCTGGACCTGGACTTCACGCTGCTGGGCGAGGGCTTCGTTGTCATCGCCGCCTTTGTGCTGGCCGCCGCCAGCATCTACGGCAAGCAGGTGTCGCAGCGCATGGATTCCGTCGTGATGACGGGCTGGCAGCTGGGCCTGGGCGGCGTGGCGTTGTTGGCCATTGGCTGGTCGCTGGGTGGTTCGCTCACGGGCTTCACCTGGGGCTCTGCGGTGCTGCTGGTGTACCTGGCGCTGCTGTCGTCGGCCGCGTTTTCGCTGTGGAGCATCCTGCTCAAGCACAACCGGGTGAGCCAGATCACGGTGTTCAACTTCACCGTACCGATCTTTGGCGCGGCGCTGTCGGCACTGTTTTTGGGCGAGGCGCTGTGGGAGTGGAAGAACCTGCTGGCCCTGGTGCTGGTGTGTGTGGGCATCTGGCTGGTCACGCGCGATACGGCCAGCGCCACCAAATAGACTCGGCCCATGGCTTTCATACTTTCCCGCGAAGCGTTTCAACACGCGCTGCACGGCCAGCGCACCGATCTTTTCACCCTGCGCAGCCCCGGCGGGCTGCAGGTGGCCGTGAGCAACTATGGCGCCCGCTTGGTGCAGGTGGCGGTCCCCGACGGGCAGGGCGGTCTGGCCGATGTGGCGCTGGGCTACGACAGCCTGCAGGGCTACCTGGACGGCCAGCTCTCCATGGGCGCGCTCATCGGCCGCTGGGCGGGGCGTCTGCGTGCGGGCATGCTGACCCTGCCGGATGGATCGCGCCAGCAACTGCCCACCAACAGCGGGCCCCACCATCACCACGGCGGCCCGCGCGGGAGCCGCTTCCAGGTGTTTGCGGTGGAACACGTGCAGGCTGATGCACTGACCCTGAGCCACACCTTCCGCACCGAGGACGACGGGGTGCCCGGCACGGTACGCCTGCAGCTCCACCTGCAGGTCACAGCCGACAACGCGCTGCACATGGCCTGGACGGCCGAGGTGCTCCATGCCCCCACGGTGCTCAACCTCACCGGGCATGCGTTCTTCAACCTGGCAGGCCAGGGCAGCACCCACGGCCACACCCTGCAGGTGCCCGCCAGCCGCTATGTGCCCCTGGCGGCCGATGTGTGCCCCACGGGCGCGCTGGCTGCGGTGCAGGGCACGCCCTTCGACTTCCGCCAAGCCCGTGCTGTGGCGGATGCCATCGCAACACCCCATGAGCAGCTGGCCCTGGCTGGCGGGCTGGACCACTACCTGGTGCTGGACGAACAGGCGGCACCCCTTGCCCCTCCGTCGTCATCCATCACGCCACCGGGCCTGCGCCTGGCCGCGCTGCTGAGTGAGCCCGTAAGCGGCCGCGCGATGGAGGTGTGGAGCACCGCGCCCGGCGTGCAGGTGTATGCGGGCCACGGCCTCAAGGCCGACCCCGCGCGGGACCGTGGGCGTGGAGTGGGGCAGGGCGGCTGGCTGTGGCAGCCGGGCGACGGTATCTGCCTGGAGCCCATGGAGTACCCGGATGCGCCCAACCACGCGGGCTTTCCGGTGCGCTGGTGGCTGCCGGGCGCAGTGGTGCGGGGCGCCATCGTGTACCGCTTCATCGGGGGCTGATGGCCGGTGGGCTGGCCTGGCAAGCCCGTGCCGCGCTACCATGCCGCCTGGCTTTTAACCGAGGTGGCTCATGCACATGTCCAACGCCCCCAGCACCGACTGGAAAGAAGTGGTGGCACCCGATGAAGCGCAGCGCTTTGCGGGCTATGCGCGCCAGTTTGCCGAGCTGCAGGCGCGCAAGTCGCAAAAATACGGCGCCGGGCGGGGGCTGCACCGCAAGCAGCTGACCGCCGCGTATGGCCGCCTGGAGGTGCTGGGCGATCTGCCCGCGTTTGCGGCCCAGGGCTTGTTCGCGCAGCCGGCGCAGCACGACGTGCGGGTGCGGCTGAGCAACGGCGGCATGGACAAGGCGGCGGACCACAAGCCCGACATCCGGGGCTTTGCGATCAGTGTGCGGGGAGTGCAGGGCGACTCTGCCTTGGGCAACGGGCCCGCAAAAAGCCAGGACTTCCTGCTCATCAACCAGGAAAAGTTCGCCTTCCCCCAGAGCGCAGAGTTTGTGGATTTTGTGGTCGCTGCGTCGCACGGCGGCGGCGCGCTGATCAAGTTCCTGGTGCAGCGCCATGGCTTGCTGGGTGCGGCCCGGCAGATCGCCAAGACGGTCAAGACCTTTGGGCGGCCCTTTGGGGGCTTTGCATCGCATGCCATGTTCAGCGCTGCGCCCATTGCCTGCGGGTCCTATGCCGTGCGTGTGCGCCTCGTGCCCCATGCATCCAACGGCGCGCCCGTCAGGCAGGTACAGCACGACTGGGATGCCGAATTCTCCGGCCGCCTGCGCCAGCAAGACCTGCAGTGGGACCTGCAGCTGCAGCCGTTCGTGGACGAGGCCACCACCCCGATTGAGGATGCCAGCGTGGACTGGCCCACGCCCTACACCACCGTGGCCCGGCTCACCCTGCCGCGGCAGGACCCTGCCGCCGATGCAGCCCTGGCCGCCGAGGTGGAGGCCGCCGTGTTCGACCCCTGGCAGGCGCTGGCTGCGCACCGGCCCCTGGGCGACGTGATGCGGGCCCGCAAGGTGGTGTATTTCGAAAGCCAGAAAGGCCGTGGCGCTGTGTGACTTGCGGGGTGCGGCGACCGGGCGCTTCGTGAGGAGGCCCCCACGGTACTCAGAAAAACAGTGAGGGTGTTGAATCCCGGTCTGAGAGCGGCTCACAAAACTCAGCGAAGCGGCCCTGGCTAGGCGTTTCGCCGCAGGCAGTACAAGCAGTACGACAAGGCGAGACAACGACGCCAGGGGAGTTTTGTTAGCCGCTCTAAGTTTCGTCTAAGTGTTGGTGCCCACACTGCCCTCCATCGCAACTCCGATTGGAAAGGCACCACACCATGAACACGACACCGCTCACCTCCACCCCCCGCCGCCTCATCCTGGCCCTGGTGGCCGCCGGTGCGGTGGGTGCGACGGGCGCAGGCCTCATCACCGGGCACCAGGCCCGCGCATTGACTCCGCCTCCCGCCCTCGTGGCCCAGACGCCCGCCGCCCCTGGCGGGGCCTTGCCCAGCTTCGCGCAGATCACCGCGCAAAACGGCCCTGCAGTGGTCAATATCAGCGTGACGGGCAGCACCAAGGCCGCTATGGCCGATGACGACGGCGAAGACGAAGGCCAGCCCGCCGCGCGCCAGGGCCGGGCGCCTCAGATGGACCCGAACGATCCGTTCTACCAGTTCTTCCGCCAGTTCGGTTTTCCGGGCGGCATGGGGCCACAGGCCCAGCCCAACGTACCCACGCACGGCCAGGGCTCCGGCTTCATCGTCAGCCCCGATGGCCTGGTGCTGACCAACGCCCATGTGGTCAAGGGTGCCAGCGAAGTCATCGTCAAGCTCACCGACCGCCGCGAGTTCCGCGCCAAGGTGCTGGGCTCTGACCCCAAGACCGACGTGGCCGTGCTCAAGATCGACGCCAAGAACCTGCCCACCGTGCGCCTGGGCAGCACACGCGACCTGCAGGTGGGTGAATGGGTGCTGGCCATCGGCTCGCCCTTTGGCTTTGAAAACAGCGTGACGGCGGGTGTGGTCAGCGCCAAGGGCCGCTCGCTGCCCGACGACAGCCTGGTGCCCTTCATCCAGACCGATGTGGCGGTGAACCCTGGCAATTCGGGCGGGCCTTTGTTCAATGCGCGCGGTGAAGTGGTCGGCATCAACTCGCAGATCTACAGCCGCTCGGGTGGCTACCAAGGGGTGTCGTTCTCCATCCCGATCGAGCTGGCGGCCAAGATCAAAGACCAGATTGTTGCCACCGGCAAGGTGCGCCACGCACAGCTGGGCGTGGCCGTGCAAGAGGTGAACCAGGCGTTTGCCGAGTCGTTCAACCTCGACAAGCCCGAAGGCGCGCTGGTGGCCAGCGTCAGCAAGGGCAGCCCCGCAGAGAAGGCCGGCCTGCAGGCGGGCGACGTGATCCGCCAGGTGGACGGCCAGCCCATCGTCGCCTCGGGCGACCTGCCCGCCTGGGTGGGCCAGGCGCAGCCGGGCCAACAGGCCAAGCTGTCGGTGTGGCGCCAGGGCAAGCCGCTGGAGCTGACGGCCACCCTGGGCGACGCCAGCGACAAGGCGATCAAGCAGGCGCGCAACGACGATGCCGTGGGCAAGGGCCAACTGGGCCTGTCATTGCGTCCGCTGGACCCGCAGGAGCGGCGCGCGGCAGGCCTCAATGAGGGCCTGGTCATCGAGCAGGCGCGCGGCCCCGCCGCTGCGGCCGGTGTGCAGCCGGGCGACGTGCTGCTGGCCATCAACGGCGCGCCCATCAAGGACATCACGCAGGTGCGTGCCGCCATGGCCAAGGCGGGCAAGTCAGTGGCGCTGCTGATTGAGCGCGACGGCGACAAGATCTTTGTGCCCGTGCGCCTGGGCTGATCCATGGCCTGCGCCTGCCGTCGGCTCTGTCCCTGCGGCAGGCGCTGCACATCAGCGCGGCAGCGCCTCCACTTCCTTGGTCCAGCGGTCGATCAGGCGCCGGCGCTCGGCGGCCTTGCCGTATTTCTCGAAGTCGTATTTGATAAGCTTCACGTTGTCCAGCGTCGGGATGCGCGGGTCCATCTTGAAGGTCTTGTTGGCGGGCACCTGGTAGCTGCCCACCTGGGCGCCCACGGCCTGGCCTTCGGGGCTCATCAGCCAGTCGTAGTACTTTTTGGCGTTGTCCATGTTGCGCGCGCCCTTGACCAGCGCAATGCCGCCCACCTCGTAGCTGGTGCCTTCACAAGGCGCCTGGGTTTTCACCGGGTACTTGTCGGCCTTCCATTTTTCAAAGTTGAACATGAAGGTGATGCCCACACCCACCTCGCCCTTGGCCACATTGGGCGCCTGTGCCTGGCCGCTGCGGGTGTAGGTGGTGGTGTTCTTGTGCAGGGCCTTGAGGTAGTCGAACGCCTTGTCTTCGCCCATCAGCTGCACCAGCCCCGCAATCACGGTGTAGGCCGTGCCGCTGGAGGCAGGGTGCGAGATTTCCACCTCGCCCTTGTAGGCAGGCTTGATCACGTCGGACCAGCACTGCGGCTCCGGCAGCTTTTTCTTCTTGAGCGTTTCGGTGTTGTAGCCAAAGCCGATAGCCGAGCTGTAAAAGCCCCCCACCTGGTGGCCCGACATGGCGTACTGGCGCACGCTCCAGCCGTGCAGGTCATGCAGATAGGCGGGGCGGTATTCGGCCAGCAGGCCTTGCTCCGCCGCCTGCAAGAAGGGGTCGCCCGTGCCGCCCCACCAGATGTCGGTCTTGGGGTTGTTGGCTTCGGCGCGCAGCTGCGCGGCGATCTCGCCGGTGCCCTTGTGGGCCTGGTTCACCTTGATGCCCGTCTTGCGGGTGAACTCCTTGGCGGCCGCTTCGCACCAGGGCGCGTCGGTGCTGCACAGCGCGTTGACCACGCCCTGGGCCTGGGCGCTAGTGGAAGCCAGTGCGGCCAGCGCAACGGCCGCAGCAACGTGGTGGAGAGGGGGAAATGCCATCGGAATCGCCATCGGTCTTGCTCCTTGTGTTTTGTGGTGGTGGCCCGGCCCCTGGGGCGGACGGTGTGCGCGTGGCGCTTTCATTGTGACAGTGATGTGTCAAATTTAAGTCGTTCTGGCAGCCCGGTGCTGCGCCAGCGCCCATGCCGCCGCTATCCTTGGCAGCCAGCCCATTTCCTGCACTCCTGACCGACCGACCTTTCTGCCCCCTTGCCATGCGCCTGCTGCTTGTTGAAGACGATTCCATGATCGGTGAAGCCGTGCTGGACCTGCTGCGCGCCGAGCAGTACGCGGTGGACTGGGCGCGCGATGGCGACGCGGCCGACACGGCCCTGCGCACCCAGGCGTATGACCTGGTGCTGCTGGACCTGGGCCTGCCCCAACGCGATGGTCTGACCGTGCTGCGCGACCTGCGCGCCCGCAAGAACCGTACCCCCGTGCTGGTGGCCACCGCGCGCGATGCCGTGGCGCAGCGCATCGAGGGGCTGGATGCCGGGGCCGACGACTACGTGCTCAAGCCCTATGACCTGGACGAGCTGCTGGCCCGCATCCGTGCCCTGCTGCGCCGCGCAGCGGGCCGTGCCGAGCCGGTGTACGAGCACCAGGGCGTGAGCATCAACCCCGCCACGCGCGAGGTGACGGTGCGCGGCACGCCCGTGGTGCTGTCGGGGCGCGAATGGGCGGTGCTGGAGCCGCTCATTGCGCGCCCCGGCATGGTGCTGTCGCGCCAGCAGCTGGAGGACAAACTCTACGGCTGGGGCGACGAGGTGAGCAGCAACGCGGTGGAGGTCTACATCCACGGCCTGCGCAAGAAGCTGGGGCCCGAGCTGGTGCTGAACGTGCGCGGGGTGGGCTACCTCGTGCCGAAGGCATGACCCCCCTGAGCGGCTTCGCCGCTTCCCTCCAAGGGGACGACAGCCTTTGCGGCGGGGCGGCCCTTGCTGGCTGCCCCCGCGCAATCTCCCGCCCTGAGCATGCGGCGGGGATGGATGGATAGAGATGAAGAACGTGCCAACCACCTCCTGGCGCAGCGCGCTGCAGTCCATGCTCCCGCGCTCGCTGCGCATGCGGCTGCTGATGTTTTTGCTGGCCGCCATCGTGCTGGCAGGCGCAGTGCAGGGCGCACTGGCCTACCGGGGCGCGCTGGACGAGGCCGATGCGCTGTTCGACTACCACATGCAGCAAACCGCGCTGGCCTTGCGCTCGGGCCTGCCGGTGGATGCCCAAGGCCTGGGCCCGGGCCTGGACCCCGAGGACGAAAACCACGAGTTCATCGTGCAGGTGTGGACCAACGAGGGCCTGCGCATTTTTGAATCCGCCGTGGGCGCCGCCCTGCCACAGATTGCCGTGCTGGGCTTCACCAACGTGCAGGCGCGCGGCGGCACCTACCGGGTGTTCTCGATGCAGACGCGCTCGCAAGTCATCCAGGTGGCGCAGAACATGGCTGCGCGGCGCGACATGGCCCGCAGCCTGGCGTTGCGCACGCTGGCGCCGCTGGCCATCATGGCGCCGCTCTTGGTGCTGGCCGTGTGGTGGGGCGTGAGCCGGTCGCTGGCCCCGGTGGAGCGCGTGCGCCGCCAGCTGGCAAAGCGCCAGGCCGACGACCTGTCGCCCGTGAGCGATGCACAACTGCCCGATGAGGTGCAGCCGCTGGTGAGCGAACTCAACCTGCTGTTCGAGCGCGTGCAGCACGCGTTCGAGGCGCAGCAGCACTTTGTGGCCGACGCCGCGCACGAGCTGCGCTCCCCCCTGGCCGCATTGCGCCTGCAACTGCAGGGCCTGCAACGTGCTGGCGACGACGCTGCGCGGGCGGCCGCCATCGAACGCCTGTCGGCCGGCATCGAGCGCGCCACGCGGCTGGTCGAGCAGCTGCTGACCCTGGCCCGGCAGGAGGCCAGCACGGCCGTCAACGATCCGGTGGACCTGCGCGCCACGGCGCAACTGGCACTGGCCGACGTGGCACCCGCTGCCCAGGCGCGCGGCATGGATGTGGGCCAGCTTGAATCGGACGCCGCCACCGTCACCGGCAATGCCGAGGCCCTGCGCATGCTGGCCCGCAATCTGCTGGACAACGCCATCAAATACAGCCCGCCCGGCGGCCAGGTGGACCTGCAGGTGCGCCGCGAGGGCGACCACGCCGTGCTCACCGTGGAAGACAGCGGCCCCGGCATCGCCCCCGAGCACCGCGAGCGGGCCATGCAGCGGTTTGTGCGCGTCACTGCCGATGGTGCGCCCGGCAGCGGTCTGGGTCTGGCCATCGTGCAGGCCATCGCCCAAGGCCATGGCGCCACCGTGGCGCTGGACAGCTCGGCGCGCCTGGGCGGCCTGCGGGTGACCGTGCGGTTTGCGGCTCCCAAGCCCTGAGCTGTGTGATGCCCTGTTTGCTATTAATTGCATAGCTGTTCAGGCATATTGCACTAGCGCTATCGGCTCAAAAGCCCTCAAAAGCCCTCAAAAGCACCCGCAGAGTGCTTCAAAGCGTCTCGTCACGTGCGCGCCACGCCGCCAGGGGCCTGCCCCGCACAATGCGGGGGTAGCGCGCAGGCTGTGCCGGTTCCTGGTCCGCCTGCGTCCACTTCCACCACCGTACACACGCATCGGCATGAACTTCATCGTTTTGGGCGCAGGCGCCATTGGTTGTTATGTGGGTGGGCGCCTGGCCGCGCATGGCCAGCCGGTGTGCCTGGTGGGGCGGCCGCATGCGCTGGAGCCCATCGCGCAGCACGGCCTGAAGGTCACCGACCTGGACGGCTTTGACCGCACCGTGCCCATGTCCGCGCTGCAACTGGCTGCCACGCTGGCCGACGCCGCGCCCGGTGCCGACAGCATCATCCTGCTGTGCGTCAAAAGCGGCGCCACCGAGTCTGCCGCGCGCGAGCTGGCGGCGACCTGTGCGCCCGGCACCCCGGTGATCTCGCTGCAAAACGGCGTGGACAACGTGGCCCGCATCGCTGCCTTGGCGCCCGGCCTGAACGTGCTGGCTGGCATGGTGCCCTACAACGTGGTGCTGCGCGGCGCGCAGGTGCACCGCGCCACCGCGGGCCATCTGCAGCTTCAGCGCGACGCGGTCACGGAGCGCATCGCGCCCCTGTTCAATGCCGCCGGCCTGGCCACCACGCTGCCGCCAGACATCCGCGCGGTGCAGTGGGGCAAGCTGCTGCTCAACCTCAACAACCCGGTCAATGCGCTGTCCAACCTGCCTCTGCGGCAAGAGCTGCTGGACCGCGACTGCCGCCGTGTTTTTGCTGCGCTGCAGACCGAGGCGCTGCGCGTGATGGCGCGCGCGGGCATCACCCCCGCCCAGGTCACCGCCGTGTCGCCCACACTGCTGCCCCATGTGCTGCGCCTGCCCAACTGGCTGTTCACACGACTGGCAAAGCGCATGCTGCAGATCGACGCCACGGCGCGCTCGTCGATGTGGGACGACCTGGAAGCCGGGCGCGTGACGGAGATCGACGCGCTGTGCGGCGCCGTGGTGCGGCTGGCGGCGCAACAGGGCATGGCGGCACCGCTCAATGCGCGCATGTGCGAGCTGCTGGGTGGCCCGCGCCAGCGCCTCACGGGCAGGCAGATGCGCCAGATGCTGGGTCTGTGAGTTGGGATTTGGGATTCGGGACTGGGGTTGTGACCGGTGATCAGGCAGCGGGTGCTGCGCTGTCCAGCGGCACGCGCAGCCCGGTCTTGAGGCTGGCCAGCGCCACCGAGGTCCGAAAGCGCTTGATGTTGTCGTCCCCGTCAAACAGCCGCCGCGTCAGCGCCTCGTAGTCCGCCATCGACGCCACGTTCACCACCAGCAGGTAGTCTGCCTCGCCCGTCACGCTGTAGCACTGCTGCACCGCGTCTTCCGCCGCAATGCGCGCGCGCAGCGGGGCGGTGCGGTCGGGGCGCTCGTTGTCCAGGTGCACCTCCAGCACGATGGTCAGCGGCTTGCCCACCTTCACCGGGTCCAGCACGGCCACGTTGGCGCGGATCACGCCGCTGTCCTTGAGCCGCTGAATGCGCCGCTGTACCGCAGGCGCCGACAGGTTCACCGCCTGCGCAATCGCGCGCTGGGGCGTGGTGTTGTCGGCCTGCAGGATGTCGAGGATCGCGAGGTCGAAGCGGTCAAGTGCTGCTGGGGTGGACATGGGGGTTCCTTGGAACGGGGTCTCAGGGTGAGCGAAAGTTGCGCGCAAGCCCCTAAATTCGAGCCAAAAGCACGCTGGGGTCGCACTATATTTTCAGCCCATGAGCGCTTCTCCTCTCCGTTCTCTTCTGCACCGGTTCTTTCCCTTCCTGGCCGTGCTGGGTTCCGTCACCGCATTGGGCATTGGCACCTCGTGGGCCAAGCACTGGCTGTTTCCGGTGGTCGGGGCGCAGGGCACCACCGCTGTGCGCGTGGGTTTTTCGGCGCTGCTGGTGCTGCTGCTGTGGCGGCCCTGGCGCTGGCACCTGTCGCGCGCCGACGCGCGGGCCGTCATGCTGTACGGCGCGGCGCTGGGCGGCATGAACCTCATGTTCTACATGTCGCTGCGCACCCTGCCGTTTGGCCTGGCGGTGGCCATCGAGTTCGCCGGGCCGCTGGCCGTGGCGATCTGGTCATCGCGCCGCGCGGTGGATTTTGTGTGGGTGGCGCTGGCCATCGCGGGCCTGGGCATGCTGCTGCCGCTGGGGCTTAACGGCAGCACGCTGGACCCGGTGGGCGTCTTCTACGCCCTGGGCGCGGCCGTGTTCTGGGGGCTTTACATCGTGTTCGGCAAGCGCGCCGGGCACCTGCACGCGGGGCATTCGGTATCGCTGGGCCTGCTGGTGGCCGCGCTGGTGGTAGTGCCGGTGGGCGTGGTGCATGCGGGCGCGGCGCTCTTGTCGCCCGCCGTGCTGCTCATTGGCGTGGCGGTGGCTGCGGTGTCCAGCGCCATCCCGATCTCGCTGGAGATGATGGCCCTGAAGCGCCTGCCCAAGGAGGCCTTCGGCATCATGATCAGCATGGAGCCTGCGGTGGCTGCACTGGTGGCCATGGCGCTGCTGGGCGAGCACCTGAGCGTGGTGCAGTGGCTGGCCATTGGCTGCATCATGGCCGCGTCGATGGGCAGTGCCATGACTGCTGCCCGGCCCGCTGCTGCAGACCGCGCGGCACCGCAGGCGGCCTGACCGGCGGCTATGGCGGGGTAGGCCTTACCGCACGGCGGCCCTTGCGCTGCACGATTCCAATACGCGTGTGATGAGGTGGGGATATCCCGCCTCGGTCTGCGTCAGCAACGGCAGGCCTGTGTCGTGCACGGCACGGTCCACTGCGTCGGACCAGGGGGGCGTACCGGGCTCCGCCTGCACGCGGGCCTTGGCACCCAGCACCAGTTCTTGTCCCCAGAAGTAGACCTGCGCGGCGCGCACATTGGCCTGCATGCGCTGCACCTCGGCCAGCGCTTGCGGCTCGGCCAGGTGCAGCCAGATGTCGGCATACAGAAAATCCACGGGCGCGCCCGGGGGCTGCCACTGCAGCGCATCGGCCTGCACCAGCTCCACCTTGGCTGCAGCGGACTGTGGCAGTCCCTCCAGCACCCGGCAGCGGCGAAACAGCTCCAGCACGTCGCCATCCCGCTCCACCACGGTCACTCGGTTCACCGAGGGTTGCAGCGCCATGTTGGCAGCGACCCAGCCCATGCCCAGGCCCATTACTACCGTGTGGCCTCGTGCATGGTGACAGGCCAGCTCCTGGCTTTCAACTTCCATTGGTGACAGTGACATCCAGGTTTCCCATCTGCCCTCGGGGCTCTGGCGCAGGAGCAGCGTCGAGCCGGATGTGACACATGGGCCGCTGTAATAACCACGGTCCATCCCCACCCCCATGCGCTTCATCTGCCACGGTCCCACGGCACCGTCGGGGTACTGTGGCATGTGCCATTGGGGCGCAAAGACAGGAACCCCCAGCGCCTGTGCCAGTGCGGTGGCGGATGGCTGGGGGGAAAAGGGTAGGGACGGGGGATTCAGTGATGCCAGCATGGGCTCGATCTTAGGCGGGGAGCGCCGCGTTCATTGGAACATCTGCATCTCTTCCAGGGCACTGGGCATTGTCCGACAGTCTCACGGTCCACAAGATGGCGTCGGTGGCGGGGAGCGGCGAATACAAAAGACAGTGATGAGACCGCTCGTGTTTCATCACTCAATGTCCAAGGAGCCGATCATGATTTCATCCACCATCCATTCCGCTGCGACCGCCACACCGGTGGACGAAGACCTGGCCGAGCAAGCACGCCCCGGCTACGGCATCCCATCGCAAGACCCCCGGACCGGCGCACAGACCGCGTTGGAGCCTGAAGACGCAGAGCGCGAAGCCCACTCCGCCTTGATGGGCGGCGGCATGATGGCTGGCGCCGCAGCCGGCGCCGCCGTGGGCGTGGCCGTCGCGGGCCCGGTGGGGGTGGTGGTTGGGGGCACTTTGGGCGGCATCGCCGGTGCGCTGGGTGGTGCCGCAGCGGGCACCCTGGTCAGCCCGGATGATCCTTCGGCCGATGCTGTGGCCACAGAACACCTTGCGCTGCCCCCGCGAGGGCCGGAAGGCAGGACAGACCCGAAGTAGGGTGTGCGGGGCTCACTACAGGCTGACTGGTGCAGCGTACGTAGTGTGTGAGTCTGCTTCAAATTTGATAGCTGCCAGCGCATATTGCACTAGCGCTTGCCGCCATTTTGGCTGTGAATTTGGTCCCATTGACTGGAATCGAACCCAAAAGCGCCCGGACGTGGCTGACTTTGGCTGAATCTTTTCCTTTGGGGGCCAAAAACCATGCAGCCAATTTCGGCTTCGTTCTGTTTCCCTATCCCGATACTCGTCCCGAACCGTTTCGCTAACTGATGGTTGGAGCGGATCCGAAAGTGGTGTGCGGAACGGGTGGAGCTTGCTCTGCTCTGGAAGCACCAGCTGACCACAGTGCTACGCCTCCAAATAGCAGAAGAATTACCAGGGTTATTCCCCCAGCAATCAAGGACCAGCGCTTAGTGGTCTGGTAGGCCTTTTCTCCTCGCTTAACCGCCTCCCATTCCGTTTTGAGAATGTCCCGTGCGAAGCCTGTAAGTTCGGAAATCGCTACTCGAATTGCGCCTACCAATTGTTGTCTTGCCGCTCTTCCATCAGGCGCATCAGTCTTGGACAAACGCTCCAGAAGTTCACTGATGTGATCGAGCTTGTGCTCAACGCGGGCAAAGCTCAAGTCGTTGGGTTTGAAGTGCAACCGCGTCAACGCGTATGCGGTGTGTAGTTCTTCGGTTAAGCGTGCTATCGAGCCGGTCAGTTCCGTGTGTACCTTGATGTTGTAGTCTTTGGCATCCTTTTCCTTATCCGTCCCTAGTTGGTCCAACTTGTGCAGCAGGTTCGCAGTCTCTGTGTATCGGACCTGAGTGCTCGTCAAAAGCTCAATCTTCGCCAGCAGGGTCGCAAAAGAGGTGCGAAGCGAGTCTGTCCATGCTTGGCGGTAGTCGGTCGTTTTGCTCTCCTTGTCATTTACAAGACGAACGACGCTCATCGCTGCAGTTATGAAACCGATCAGTGCGGTGATAAAGGCGGCGAGCAGGTACTTATCTGTGGGCACGGGTGACCTCCAAATTGCAACCGTATGTTAGTCGCTGTATGTCTGCTCCACTAAGGTGTCCAGGTTGCAGCGCTCTGCCCCTTAGTCGGCGCCCTGATTCCACCGGCTGTACACGCGAAAAAACATCTTGGGCGAGTGGCCAATTTGCATGGCCACCCTTAGATGTCCTTCACCCGCTCCAAGCTCAGAATCAAAAGAGTTTTACTCAAACAGTCGCTGAGCTTTGCCAGTGGCCGAATAGTCAGCAAGATTGGACAATCGACGGAAGTAGGCAAGCAGAATTTTGACCGCCCCGAGGGGGTCGGAGTTGCTAAAAGCGACAATATCTTGCACATGTCCACCTAAGCCGAATGCAACCGACAGTCTCTGCACGAAATCCATAAGGCGGGTTTCATCCTGCGCAAGTAAATCTAAGTCATCTTTCGCTTTACCAAGCCATCCTTTAACTCTCAAAAACGCCCTAGCTTCCTTGTATGCATCCTGCGCGACTGATTCCGGAGAGTTAAGATCATCAACAAATGACCTAATCAGCGTTGCAACATCTCCATCCATACGTAGCTGAATATCACCAGGCGATGCATATTTAATACTCTTAATTTCAGTTCTGTCATTTGCTGGAATTAGTTTGTACAGATCATCGAAAAAGTTGACTGCACTAAAGCCCCCTCGCCAAGGGTACCTTCTAAACAATGCGCCCATTTTTTGCTTTGTGGAAGCGGGGCCCTTGCCTGCAAGCGCGTAGACAAATGCATAGGAATCCTGCACTAAGTCAGAAAAACGTCGCATGTCCTCAATGTCCCAGCGGCCATCGATACTGACGGTTCTAATTGCTAGCGAATTAATAGATTGTTGTGGGATAAACATTCCACTATCGGGTAGAAATTCCTCTGCAATTTCATCTTCGGGACTTGCAGTTGCCTCTTCACCAATATTGGCCCAACATTCGCTAAAAAGCGGACTTCCAAGTCTTAGCCTAGTTACCAAATAACGCACATCGATGCGTTGTTGATAAAGTAGTTCAAGGTCAATAGCCCTTACTCGCACAAAATAGAACAAGTACGCATGTTCACCATCTCCATAGTTGACGCCAACATATGGTTGCGCTTTTGAATCCTCAGCGTAGATAACGAGAGGAGCGTCGTAAGTTAGTAGCGTCCTTTGCACGCAAAGGGTTTTTCGACGTTTTGCCATACTAAAGCACCTGCACAGGGCCAATATGCCCGAGGATATTTACAGTGCTAAAAGGCCACCAGTTAACGTGCTCGGGTTTGTCTTGATCCCAAATTCCCAGAGTTGTGCAGCAAGTAACCTCGACTGCATGGGTAAATCCGGCTCGCTTGAGCCTTGGTGACTTAGCTGCGGCACGACAAATCGTGAGACTGGTCATCAACGAGACCGCTTTTGCCCCACACATATCGGGAAAATTTCGCTCAGGGAATTTTAAATACTGAGAATCGAAATCCCGGTCAGTTACACGCTGCTGTTGTAGTAAACGCCAAAGCTTCGATTCTGTGGGATGGCGGGCGTTCTGTGGTGGACAACTTTCCGGCAACTGTTCTCTATACGTCATTGCCCCTCCGTGGCATGCGAAATTTTTTGAACTGATTGTGAGGCTGTGGTGCCTTGCGAGCAACCATTTATTACATTTATCGAGTGTGCGGAGTTGGCTGTAGATGTCCCCGTCGCCGGCAAGTGGGGCGAAAACGGGGCAAAAGCCTTCTAAATCGCGGCATCGTTTGGTTGGGTGCTCTCGTTCCACCGTACCTTGATGTACTTCTCCGTTGTTGTTTTGCAGCATTGCTACATAGCAGATGAATTCGTTTGATCGGTATGTCGGCGAGCCAAATGGGAGCGGCCCCGTTTACCCTTTTAATCTTGAAGTCCAACGGGTGGGATGTTGTTCAAAGCGCTTGCTATACGTGCAGCGTTTGCCTTGATGACGGTACTAGTCAACGTTGACAAAATTCCGGAGCACGTGAAGGTCTCGCTCGGCCACATGTCTACATGCTGCTGTAACGGGATGATCCATATTCCTATCGCCACTCGCGCCAACAGTTCCAGAAGTTCTGTCATGGCAATCCGACAGGCCGCGAATGCTGCTCAGGGGAGTTTTGAAGTTCTTGGCCACCTTGTCCATGGACTGTGTGACTTGACCGGGAGAGGCGTCGAAGGTGGAGGCATTCCGCTGGCCAGCAGCATGAACTCTTTCAGCTTGCTGGAGCATCCGGTTTCGATCAGCACTTGCATGTATATGGGACACGGCACACAAAACGTCACCCATCCGTTGCAAAGAAAAAGGCCGCTGCTATTGTTTAAATAGCTGCGGCTTCTTTTGCCTTGAGGCTTTGATTTGGTGGGTTCTGAGGGACCCGAACACTCGGCCTACGGATTAACAGACCGCTTCCCGATCTCCTAGCTTGTCCCGTGTTTGTCCCGATTTTTTTCAAATCTCTTTGAAATCAATGGGTTACTGGTCCCCTCGACAGGAATCGAACCTGTATCTAGCGCTTAGGAGGCACTCGTTCTATCCATTGAACTACGAGGAGGCAAGGCAGCCGAGCATTGTAGTGGCGTGCGGCTGCCTCTCTGGCCGTCTGGACCTCAGTCGTATTTCACGGTGTAGATGATGTCCACCGCACTTTTCTCGCCGGTTTGCCCGCGCAGGGTGAGGCGGCGCGAGAGGTCGTAGAAGATGTACAGCGTGCCCAGCGTGCCCGACAGGCTGCGCTCATACGTCACGTACAGGTCTTTGGACAGGCGCTTGCCGAAGGTGAGGGCGGCGGCGCTGGCGTCCTCACCCGTGGTGGCGCCGCGAAAGCCGATTTCGTCCAGGCCCAGGCGGCTGGCGGCGTTGGCCGTGGGGCTTTGGCCGCCGTTGCGGCCCAGCAGCGCCAAAGCGGCCTGTTGCAGCACGGCCGCTTCGGCGCCTCCGGCCGAGGCATTGCGGCCCAGCACCACCCAGGACAGCTTTTCGGCATCGGGCAGTTCAGGGTCGGAATACAGCGTGACGCGTGGCGCCTGCGCGCTGCCGGTGACCTGCACGCCCGCGCGCACGCTGATGTTGGGGCGCAGCGCCAGGATGTCGAGCGAGGGGTTGTTGTACGGGCCGTTGAAGCGGATGAGGCCTGTCTCCACGTCCAGCATCTGGCCCCAGGCGCGGTAGCGGCCCTGGTCGGTGCGTACTTCGCCGGTCACGCGCGGCGGGGCGCCGGGCACGGCGCTGCTGCGGATGTCCACCTCGCCCGTCAGCCGGGTGGTGATGCCCTGGCCTTGCAGCGCAAAGTCGCGCCCCAGGTTGAGGGTGACGGCGATGTCGGGCGGCTTGGCGGTCTCTGCCTGCGCGGCCACCTGGTTGGCCTTGGCCGCGGCCTGGGCCTTGGCCTGGTCTTCGCGGTCCTTGGCGGCGGAGCGCACGACCACGTCCGAGCCCAGTCGCGGTGCGGATTCATCGGGCAGGATGATGGTGGCGCGGTCGGTGGTGAGCTTGCCGCGCAGGCTGATCTGGCCCTGCTGCAACTGGGCCTGCAACTGGCCCGACACGCTGACCTGGCGGTCGGCCCGCACCAGCACTTGCAGGGCCTTGGCCTCGGCCTGCAGGGACATGGTGATGCCCGACAGGCCGGTGGCTGCCGTGGCGCTGTCGCCCCAGGCCACGCGGCCGGTGGCGGTCAGCGTGCCGCCATCTTGTGATGCGGCCGTGCGGTTGCCGCTGAAGCCTGCGATGCGTGCGCTGCTGCCGCGCCCGCCTTGCAAGCGGAACTCTGTGATGTTGAGCTGGTTGCCCTGCAGCGTGGCGCGCAGGCGGCCGCCTTGCAGGTCCACGCCGTCCACCACCGATCTCACTGCCATGTCGTCTGCGCCCAGGGTGCCTGCCCAGCGCGGCGCATCGCGCGTGCCCGACAAGGTGGCGCTGGCATCCAGCGTGCCGCGTACACGCCAGCCGGGCGGCGCCAGCGCAGACCACACGCCCACGTCGGGCAGGCGGGCGCGCAAGGTGCCGGCCAGTGGTGCGTCGGCAGGCCAGGTGATGGGGGCATCGGTGTTGGCAGCGGACAGGCGTGTGCTGGCGGTGGCGTCGATCTCGCCCGCGCGGTCGCTGGCCCAGAGCAGGCGCGCACGCAGCGTGTCGCCTTCGGCGGTGAGCGTGATTTCTGCCTGGCGCACACCGGCGAGCGCGCCTGGGGCGCTCGATGCGCTTGCCGAGCTTGCTGCACCTGCTGTACCTCCAGGCGGCGTGGCCGTGGTCGCCAGCACGGTGGTGGCGCCTGCACCGGTGCCCTGGCCGCTGCTTTGCACCGCTGTGACGGCCGTGGCATCGCCCGCCAGGATACGCAGGTCGCCACTGGCACGGCGCAGGCTGGCGCTGGCGCGCAGGGCGTCGCCCGTGGTGTCTACACTCCATTGCCCGTCGAGCACGATGTTGCTGGCCAGGCCCATGCGCGCAAGCAACGGCTGCGCGGGCCGGCCTGCGGTGGCGGGCGTCTCGCCCAGGCCCAGCGCATCCACCCAGGCCATGGGCAGGCCCTGCAGCGTGCCCTGCGTTTGCAAGCGCGAGAGGGTGTTGGGTGCCGTGGCGGCAGACCATTGCACCGGCGACCAGCGCAGGGTGACGGTGCCCGGCAAGGGACCGGTGATGCGGGCCTGACCGGCCGATGCCTGCAGGCTGAGGGATGTGGTGGTGGGTGGTGGTGCCGTACGCCCGCTGGCCGGTGACGGGGGGGCGCTGGGGGTTGAGGCGCCGGTGCGCACGGTCAGGCCCAGGGGCTCTGCCAGTTGCAGCATCCACGGCCCGGGGCGCTGTGCGGCCTGGGCTTGCAGGCGCAGCTCGCTGACCTGCAACTGCCATTGCCCGGCACCCACCATCGTGCTGGCAAGGCGGGTCTGTACCGCCGCCTGCGCGGCCTGGGGGCCTGGTGTGCGGACCTCGCCGGTTAGCGCCAGAGAGGCCTGCGCCAGGTTGCCGCCCAGTTCGGCCTTGAAGGCGCGCAGTTGCAGGGCTTGCCCGGCGGAGGTGCCGCCGCTGGCGTTGGTGCCCGCCGGCAGCGTCAGGTCCAGCTGGGGGGTGTTCAGCGTGGCTTGCAGATCAAAACCGTCGGGGTTGCGGGCGGCTGCGCTGTGGGCGGTGGCAGTCTGAAGTTGCTCCGTCAACGTCTGCCAGCCGCCCTTCCAGCGCGCGGTGATCTGTGCGGTGCCCTGCGCGCTGGCCCCCTGCAGTGCGCGCTGCATGGCGGTGCCCACCACCGGCAGGCCCGCCAGCCAGCGCTGGGTGAGCGCTGCGTCGGCCCACTGCACCTGCAGGTCGCCCGCGCCGCTGCGCGGGGCCAGCGTGCCTTGTGCCTGTGCAGTGGCGCCGGGCACAGCCAGGGTGACCTTGCCTTGTGCGGACTGCGTGCCCAGTGCGACCTGCAGCCCGGTGGCTTCCACTCGGGCCTGCAGTGCGTCCAGCAGCAGGCGGTCCAGCCGCACCGTGCCGCCGTCGGTAGCCTGCCAGGTGCCCTGGGTGCTGAAAGTGTTGATACGCAGCGGTGCACCCGCTGCCGCCGGGGTCTTTGTGGTTGCCGCGCGCGCAGCCGTGCCGGTGTCTGCCCGCACATCGGCACTGAAGCGCACGGCCTCTCCTTGCGTTTGCGCGGTGACGCGGCCGGAGAGCGGGGCGGCGGCCAGCAGCGTGTGCAGGGCGTCGGGGCGCAGCGCGCGCAGGGTGGCCTGGCCCTCCAGCGCGTGGGTGGCGGGGGTGTAGTGGCCCTGCGCGGTGATGCTGCCCGTGCCCGCTTGCAGGCTGGCGCTGGGCACGGTCCAGCGGGTGCCGTCGTAGTTTGCGCTGGCGTCCAACGCGGTCAGGGGCAGGCGGGTGGTGTCCCAGGGGCCGGGCAGGTCGTTGCGCATCGCGGCTTGCAGGCTCCAGCCTGCTGCGCCTGCCGCGCCTGCGCCGCCGGATGTGGGCCCGGCTTGCAGCGTGCCGTGCAGCTGCGTGACCGGTGCCTGCGGCCACAGGGCTGCCAAGTTGACGGCGCGTAACGTGGCGTTGGCGGACTGCAGGGGTTGCTGCGCCCAGGGTGCCAGCGTGGCGGCCAGATCGGCCTGCATGGGGTCGGCGGCGGGCGCAGGGGTTGTGCGTAGGGTAGGAGGTTTTGATGCGCCTGGTTTGCTGGCGGGCGCGGCTGTGGGTGGTGTGGCGGCTTCACTGGTCGGCGTGGGCTTCAGGCGTGCCTGCAGTTGCAGCTGGGCGGCGGCGGTGGCCAGCGTGCCCTGCAGCGTGGCGTGGGCGCCCACCTGCAGCGCGGCACCACCCCCGGGCGCGGCGGTGCGCACGGTGCCGTCCACTGTGGCGTCCAGCGCCATGGGGGCCTGTGCGTCCAGCGTGGCGCGGGCGCTGTACTGGCCCTGGGCCAGCTCCACCACGCCGATGGTCAGGCGGTGCTGGCGGCCATCAAACCGGTAGTCGCCCACCAGGCCCTGGGCTTCCACGGCGGGTGACCCGGCCCACACAAGCTGGTCGACCCGGAACGGCACGCCCAGCTGCAGCGGCAGCGCCAGGCTGGTAGGGGGCGTGGGGGGGGGCTCGGGTGTGTCAGTGGTTTTGGGCTGGGGGGTGATCGCCACGCGGGCGGCATGCACCTCGCCCAGCTCCAGGCGGCGCTGCAGCAAGGGGGCCAGCTGCCAGCCCAGGCGGATGTCGGTTACTTCCACCGCCAGGGTGGGGCTGCTCCAGCGCAGCCAGCCAATGCGCCCGCCGCTGCGCAGCGAGCCGCTGACATCGCGGCTCTCCAGCTGCTGGTTGGCGGGCAGGTATTGCGCCGCGCGGGCCAGCGTGGTGGCCAGTGATGTGCCGCTGCCCGCCCACCACCACAGCAGCGCGCTGGCCGCCAGCAACAAGACCAGTAGCGTTGCCAGCAGCCACCCCACGGCCCGCAGCCAGCGCGGCGTGCGAGGGGGCTGATGGCGGGGTGCCGACGAGGACCCGGCGCTGAAGTCCGACGCGCGGCCGCGCGGCTTGGGAGTGTGGGGGGCGTCGCTCATCGTCATCAGAAGCTGAACCCCAGGCGCAGGTGCAGCCGCACCTCTTTGGTCTTGATGCCGTAGGCCAGGTCGGCCTGCAGCGGGCCCACGGGGCTGCGCCAGCGCACGCCGGCACCCACGCCCACGCGCGGGCTCAGGTCACCCACCTTGTCGGCCACGGCACCGGCATCCACAAACAGCGTGCTTTCCCAGTCGGTCATGGCACCCTGGTAGACGATGGGGCGCTGCCATTCCACGCTGCCCACGGCCAGGTAGCGGCCCCCGTACAGCTGGCCGTTGTCGGTGCGCGCGCCGATGCTGCGGTAGCCGTAGCCGCGCACCGTGGTGTCGCCGCCCGTCACGAACAGCTGCGTGACGGGGATCTGCGCGCCCTCGCGCGCCAGCACCGCGCCGGCCTCGGCCCGCAGGGCCACTCGGGCATTGCGGCCGATGCCTGAGTCGTCCTGCACGCGCCCTGCGGGGATGAAGGACTGCCACCGCACCAGGGTGCGCACAAACGGGTCGCGCTCGGGTCGCAGCGTGGTGCCCAGACCCAGCTCCACCGCCAGGCCGTGGCCGCGCGTGGGGGCGGTCAGGCTGTTGAAGTAGCGGCCTGTCCACCCGTAGTTGATGCTCAGGGCGGTGCTGGTGTCGGAGGGCGACCGCGTGTTGTCAGTCAGGCCCTGGCTGTGGGCGTAGTCGTACTGCAGAAAGTAATTGCGGTCGATGGATTTGGTGCTTTTGCTGCGGCCTGCGCGCAAGCGGCCGCTGTTCACGTCGTAGTCGCCCGTGGCCTCGCGCAGCAACTGGCCGCCCGCAAACCAGCGCCAGCCGTTGTCGCTGGGCAGGTCCGTCCATTCGGTGTTGGCGAGCTTGGTTTCGCGGTCGAGCGCGAGTTTGGTCACCGCGCGCCAGCCAAGGACGGGCATCTGGTTGTGGATGTGTTCCAGGGACAGGCGCGCGCCGCTGTCGGTCGAGAAGCCCGGGCCAAAGACCAGCTTTTGCATCGGGGCCTCACGCACCTGGGCCACGACGGGGGCGGCCTGCGGGTCGGTGCCTTCGGTGTCGAGGGTGAGGAACACGGCGTCGTAGTAGCCGCTGCTGGCCAGGCGCAACTGGGCGTCCAGCATGTCGGCTTCGTCATACACGGCGCCCGTGGGCAGTCGTGCCAGTCGCCGCGCACCATCGCTGTCGTAGCGCTGGCTGCCTTGCACGCGCAAGGGGCCGAAGCGGTAGGCCGGGCCAGGGTCGTAGCTCACGCCCAGCTGGGCTTCGTGCCGGTCGGCATCGATCTCGGCCCGGCTGTTGGCGATGCGGGCCGTGGGGTAGCGCCGGGCCTGCAGCTGGCGCAGCCCGTCGGTCTTGGCGCTGTCCCAGGCCGACTGGGTAAAGGGCTGGCCGGGGGCGAGGGACCAGTTGCGCTGCAGGCGTTGCTGCCGTCGCGCCAGGTTGTCTTTGTCGGCATCGTCGGTGCCCGCCACGGAGATGTCGGCACGGGCAATGCGGGTTTGGGGGCCGGGCTCCACGGTGACAGTGACGGTGCGGGGCGCGCCCTTGCGGGTACCGGCGGTTTCCTGGGCCTCCGTCAGCTCCACGGTGATGGTGGGCGCGAAGTAGCCCAGGGTGCCCAGCAGTTCCCGCGCATTGGCATCAGTGGCGCCCAGCAGGCGCTGCAGCTCGTTGGCCTGCAGGTCGGGCAGCTGGCGAAAGCGCTGCAGCTCCAGGTGGCGCTCCAGCGTCTCGCGCACCGTGTCGGGGGCGCGCACCACCACGTCAAACGACGCCGCGCTATCGCTGGCGGCGGTGCTGGCCATGTCGCTGCGCGTGTCACCGGTCGTGGGCTCGTCGGCCCGTGGCAGCAGGCTGCAGCCACTCAGGCACAGTGCGCCGGAAAGCAGCAACGCCGACCACAGGGCCGGCGTTGGGGTGGTAGCGGTGGCGGAGCGCAAAACGCGGAGAGGCACGGCGCGGAAGGATATGTCAGGGAGGTCGTATGGGGGTGGCGGACAAGCCTGCCAGCCTGTCCCATTCATCCCCGACTATGCCCTGAAACTGCAGCGCTCCCTGTCGGACAGATGCTCACAAGGCATCTGACCCCGGTACCGCGCCTATTTGGACAGCAGCCGCATGGTTTCTTCCAGCCCCTTGAGCGACAGCGGGTACATGCGGTTGCCCACCAGCTGCTGGATGATGCTGATGCTCTGGCGGTACTGCCAAACGCCCTGGGGCTCGGGGTTGATCCACGCAAACTTGGGGAAGGCGTGGGTGAGGCGCTGGATCCACTCGGCACCCGGCTCCTCGTTGTTGTATTCCACACTGCCGCCGGGCTGCAGGATCTCGTACGGGCTCATCGTCGCGTCGCCCACAAAGATCAGCTTGTAGTCCTTGTTGTACTTGCGGATGATGTCCCAGGTGGGGAACTTCTCGGCAAAGCGGCGGCGGTTGTTCTTCCACATGAAGTCGTACACGCAGTTGTGGAAGTAGTAGAACTCCAGGTGCTTGAACTCGCTCTTGACTGCACTGAACAGCTCTTCCACGCGCTGGATGTGTTCGTCCATCGTGCCACCCACGTCCATCAGCAGCAGCACCTTCACGTTGTTGTGCCGCTCGGGCACCATCTTGATGTCCAGGTAACCCGCGTTGGCCGCCGTGCTGCGGATGGTGTCTGGCAGGTCCAGCTCCAGCTCATGCCCTTCGCGCGCAAACTTGCGCAGGCGGCGCAATGCCACCTTGATGTTGCGTGTGCCCAGCTCCTGCTGGTCGTCGTAGTCCTTGTAGGCGCGCTGCTCCCACACCTTCACCGCGCTCTTGTTCTTGCCCGCGCCGCCAATGCGCACGCCCTGGGGGTTGTAGCCGCCGTGGCCAAACGGGCTGGTGCCGCCGGTGCCGATCCACTTGCTGCCGCCTTCGTGGCGTTCCTTCTGCTCTTCGAGGCGCTTCTTCAGCGTCTCCATCAGCTCGTCCCAGCCCATCTTCTCGATGGCGGCCTTCTGCTCGGGCGTGAGTTCGTTCTCCAGGATCTTGCGCAGCCAGTCGGCCGGGATCTGCTTGGTGAAGTCGGCCACCATCTCCACGCCCTTGAAGTAGGCGCCGAAGGCCCGGTCGAACTTGTCGTAGTGCTTCTCGTCCTTGACCAGCGTGAGGCGCGAGAGGTTGTAGAAATCGTCCAGGCTCCATGCGTCATCCGACTTGGGGCCCACCACACCGGCCTGCAGCGCTTCGAGCAGGGTGAGGTATTCCTTGACCGACACGGGCAACTTGGCCGAGCGCAGGGTGTAGAAGAAGTCGATGAGCATGATTTGGGCCTCTAGCGCTAGTGTTTATTGCGCATGACGCTCTAAAAGATATAGCAACTGCGCCCTGGCCTCAGGCCATTCGCCGGCACGCATGCTGTACATCACCGTGTCGCGGATGGTGCCGTCGCGGCGCAGCGCGTGGCCGCGCAGCACGCCGTCCTTCTTGGCGCCCAGGCGCTCGATGGCGCGTTGTGACGCAAAGTTGTAGTTGTCGGTGCGCCAGCCCACCACATGGCAGCCCAGCGTGTCGAAGGCGTGGCCCATCATCAGCAGCTTGGCGGTGGTGTTGACGTGGGTGCGCTGCACGCTTTGGCAGTACCAGGTGTAGCCAATTTCCACGCGTTTCACAGCCGGCACGATGTCGTGGTAACTGGTGGAGCCCAGCACTTTGCCGGTGGCGTCTTCCACCACGGCAAAGGCAAAGCGGTTGCCGTCCTCGCGCATCTTGAGCGCGGCTTCGATGTACGCGCGGGTGTCCTGCGGCTCGGGCACCGAGGTGATGCGCAGCTTCCACAGCTGGCCATCGGCGGCTGCGGCCCGCAGGCCTTCTTCATGGGCCAGCGCCAGCGGTTCCAGGCGGACTCCGCGATCGCGCAGCGTGACAGGTTCTACAAAAGCCATGGGTCTCTACCCCTTAATCATCAATCCTTGGACGGTTGGCTGCGGCGGCTGTTCTGCCAGCGCCGCGCCGCATGCAGGCCCAGGCCGCCACCGATGCCCACCAGGGCGATGCCCACCAGGCTGTCGGTGCCGTAGCCGGGCGCGAAGATATCGAGCCCCAGCAGCTGGCCCAGCCAGAAGCCCAGCAGGGCGCCCCCCACAAAGCCCACGGCATCGGCGACGCCGTGGGCCAGCAGCTGGCGGGTGTCGTCGTTGCTGTTGCCGTTGTTCACTCAGCGGTTCCTCTGATTCATGAACACCAGCTTTTCAAACAGGCTCACGTCCTGTTCGTTCTTGAGCAGTGCCCCCACCAACGGGGGCACGGCCACCTTGTTGTCGGCGCTTTGCAGGGCGGTGAGTGGAATGTCTTCGGCCACCAGCAGCTTGAGCCAGTCGATCAGTTCGCTGGTCGAGGGCTTCTTTTTCAGGCCCGGCAGGTTGCGCACGTCATAAAACGTCTTCATCGCCACGCTGAGCAGCTCGCTCTTGAGCGTGGGGAAGTGCACGTTGATGATCTGCCGCATCGTGTCGGCCTCGGGGAACTTGATGAAGTGGAAGAAGCAGCGGCGCAGGAACGCATCGGGCAGCTCCTTTTCGTTGTTCGACGTGATGAACACCAGCGGGCGGTGCTTGGCCTTGATGAGTTCGCGCGTTTCGTAGCAGTAGAACTCCATGCGGTCGATTTCGCGCAGCAGGTCGTTCGGGAATTCGATGTCGGCCTTGTCGATCTCGTCGATCAGCAGCGCCACGGGGCGGTCGGCCGTGAAGGCCTGCCACAGCACGCCCTGGATGATGTAGTTGCGGATGTTCTTCACGCGCTCGGCGCTGTCGCCGTCGTTGAGCTGGCTGTCGCGCAAGCGACTCACCGCGTCATATTCATACAGGCCCTGTTGGGCCTTGGTGGTGGACTTGATGTGCCACTGCAGCAGGGGCATGTCCAGCGCCTGCGCCACTTCCTCGGCCAGCATCGTCTTGCCCGTGCCGGGCTCGCCCTTGATCAGCAGCGGCCGTTGCAGCGTGATGGCCGCATTCACGGCGAGCATCAGGTCTTGGGTGGCGACGTAGTTCTGGGAGCCTTGGAATTTCATGGGGGAAAACACCGGATCGTTGATGAATGGGCTTGACAGGGCGCTGGCTATAATCGACGGCTGATCAGAGCCCAGAGCTGAACTTCCACGAGATTGTGCGCGCAAAATGAACAAAACGTTGACCACGCTATTTGCCCTGGCTGTCGCTTCCGTGACCGCCTTGTCCCACGCCCAGGAAGCCAAGGGCGACGTGGAAGCCGGCAAGCAAAAGATTGCCATGTGCATTGGTTGCCACGGCATCGTTGGCTACCAGGCCAGCTTTCCTGAGATCCACAAGGTGCCCATGATCTCGGGCCAGAGCGCCAAGTACATTGCGGCAGCGCTGGTCGCCTACCAAAAGGGCGAGCGCAAGCACCCCACCATGCGCGGCATCGCCGAGTCGTTGTCCGAGAAGGACATCGCTGACGTGTCAGCCTACTACGAACAACACGGCAAGACCGGTGCCGAACTGCCCGCCAAGCCCTCGCGTGAACCCAGCGTGCAAGTGGCCGAGCTGCTGAAGAAGGGCGCTTGCGTTTCCTGCCACGGCGACAACTTCGCCAAGCCCATCGACCCCTCTTACCCCAAGATCGCCGGCCAGCATGCCGACTACCTGTTTGTGGCGCTCAAGGCCTATAAGGTTGAGAAGAATGCCAACGTGGGTCGTGGCAACGCCATCATGGGCGGTGTGGCCAAGCAGTTCACCAACGCTGAACTGAAGGCCTTGGCCAATTACGTGAGCGGCCTGGACGGCGACCTGCACACGGTGCCCCAGTCGCGCTTCCGTTGATTAGCAGGCTGGCTGACGACAACAAAAAAAGCCCGCTTCGGCGGGCTTTTTGCTGGATGGTTGAATCGTCAACGGCTGGCGGCCCATGCCCCCAACGCCAGACATGTACAAGCCGTGACCGTCAGGCGCCATCGCAGCGGCAAGTACCACGTGGGAAGCAAGGTGCGCGCAGCCAGTCGGTGGTCTTGCACCAGGTGGGCTGCAAAGCCCGCGACCAGCAGCACGGCCCCCGCGGCGGCAGGCAATAGCGTGGCAGGCCAGGCCATCAACGATGGCACCACGCTCCATACAAAGCAGCGCGTGCGCTCTGGGGCGCTCAGCCCGATTTGTGCCATGGCAAAGCCCCAGTGCAGCGCACCCACAAAACTCAGAATCACTGCGCCGTAGGCCAGCAGCGCCTCGCTCCACCACGGTGTACTGGGCGCCCACAGGCCCACGGCTGCCAGCGCCAGGAACGGCAGCAGGCCCCCATAGCCCAGCCAGGCCACGGTCGATGGGATCGACGCAGGGGGCGGTGAAGACAAGGGTGGTGCGGTGGGATGATGGTGCATGGGACCTCCAGGTGGGGTGCCTGCATTGTCTGGAAAGCGAGACTCCCGAGTGGGCTGCATGGTTGTGTGCGCCGTGCGCTGCGTGCAAAGCGCGCTGCGCCTACACAGGGTCGCCGTAGTGCCACGGTAAAATTGGAGATGGGTGTCGGCGCCATCGTGGCCCGGCAGGTTCATGCGCTGGTCGGGCCGCCGCGCGGTTTGTCTGCGACCCATGAACTCCTCTCCCACCCTGATCCAGGGGATTGGTGCCGTTCTGTTCGGCCTGGCCATTCTCCATACCTTCTCCACCAAGTATTTCGAACGTCTGGCGCACGTGCAGCCCAAGCATGCGGGCATCTGGCATCTGCTGGGTGAGGTAGAGGTCGTCTTCGGCTTCTGGGCCCTGGTGCTCATGCTGTTCATGTTCTCCCTCGGCGGCAAGCAGGAGGCCACCGCCTACCTGGACTCGCGCAATTTCACCGAGCCACTGTTCGTGTTTGCGATCATGGTGATTGCCGCCACCCGGCCAATCCTCCAGCTGTCAGGCTCTGCGGTGCGGGTGTTGGCCCGGTGCATGCCTTTTCAGCGCGGTGTGGCCATGTACTTTGTAGTGTTGTCGGCCGTTCCGCTGCTGGGCTCCTTCATCACCGAGCCTGCTGCGATGACGCTGGCGGCACTGATGCTGCGTGACATCCTGTTTTCGCAGCCTTTGTCGAACCGACTCAAGTATTCGACCCTTGGCGTGCTGTTCGTCAACATCTCCATTGGCGGCACCCTCACGCCGTTCGCCGCGCCGCCGGTGCTCATGGTGGTGGCGCAGTGGAACTGGGATCTGTGGTTCATGGTGTCCCACTTTGGCTGGAAGGCGGCCGTGGCGGTGGTAGTCAACGCTGGCATCGCCACGCTGCTGTTTCGCCGCCAGGTGGGGCACATGGGGCGCAAGGTCGCGACGGATGAGGCGCCCGTGCCTGTGTCCGTCATGCTGGTGCACTTGGTGTTCCTGGCGCTGGTAGTGCTTTTTGCGCACCATCCAGCTGTGTTCCTGGGCCTGTTCCTGTTTTTCATGGGGTTCACCACGGCCTACCAGCGCCATCAAAACCCGCTGATCTTGCGCGAGGCCTTGCTCGTGGCTTTCTTCCTGGCCGGTCTGGTGGTGCTGGGTGGCGTGCAGCAGTGGTGGTTACAGCCGGTGCTCATGAAGATGGATGCCAACGCCGTGTTCTTTGGTGCTGCGGCGCTCACGGCCTTCACGGACAACGCAGCGCTGACTTACCTGGGCTCGCTGGTTGAAGGCCTGAGCGACGAGTTCAAGGTGGCTCTGGTGGCGGGTGCCGTGACAGGGGGTGGTCTGACGGTGATTGCCAATGCGCCCAACCCGGCGGGGGCCTCCATCCTGAAGGAGAAATTCTCGGACGGCGTCATCAACCCGCTGGGCCTGCTGCTGGGTGCCTTGCCGCCCACGCTGGTGGCGGTGATCGCATTCCAGGTGCTGTAGGCGGCAGGAACAACGCCGTGCGGGGCGGCTCAGTGCTGCAGGGAGTGCGTGGAGCAATGAATCCAGCCGTGCGGCCGACAGCGCCAGGGTTTCCAGGGTTCATCGCTTCCTGGCGGGAATGCATGGCCAGATGCCCCAGGTGCGTGTCAATCTATCTCCGCCCGCGAAAAATCCGCCATTGCACGCGGGTGAACCACGCGCACAACCCACCGAGCCCAGCGTAGAAGGCAAACAGGCTCCAATCCACCGCTGGGAAGTTCCAGACATCGCTGATCACCGCAGACACGCTGATCGCGCACAGAAGGCCGGAAAGCAGCGCCAAGATCAAAGCAAGGGCCCGTTCCACGCCGGACTTGACGTGCTCCATGGTGTGTTGGGTTTGCTGCCAGGCGTCTGCGGCATCTTTGAGTGGGCTCTCGGCCTGAGCGGCCAGCGCTTGCGCGATGTTGTGCTGTGCCACCAAGGCAGCAAAGTCGCCTTGCCGGGGCCGTGCCGCGCGTCTGCGCCACCAAAAGCCCGCAAAAACCAAGGCTATGGCCAGAAGGACGAGGCCTGCGTACAGCAATTGGTCTTGCCATGGGACCGTGGATGCATGGAGCAGGTAGTGGAGCATGGACAGTCGGTCGGTGCGACCCGTGGGCGTCGGTTGCCTCTAGCGCTTGGACTGCGGCAGTTCAGTCGCGCGTCGCGCGCCGCTGCACGCAGGCGATGTAGGCATCGCCATCGGGCGGACGGCCTGCGCGCTGGCTTTCCCACAGCATTTCGCCCAGGCAGTCCATGGCGGCGTGGTGGGCGTCGTGCAGCGAATCGAGCCGCGCCGTCAGCAGCTCCACCGCCTGGCGGATGCCACGGGGCTGGTCGATGCTGCATTGCTCGCTGATGGACAGGTGCATCGACAGGTGCAGGAAGGGATTGGTCTGCCCCGGTGTTTCGTCGTAGTTGTGGGCCACGGCCGCATCGGCGTCGGACAGGTCGGCGTGGTACTCGGGGTGCTCGGCGATCCACAGGCTGGCCAGCGTCTCGATGGCTTCCATGGGGGCGCCGCTCTGGGTCTTGGCGTGCACACCACACAGAAAGCGGCGCACATCGGCTTGGGAGGGGCTGAACATGGGGCGTGAGGGTAGCACGCAGGGCAAGGGCCTGGCGTCAGAGGGGAGGCGGGGGAGGTGATGCGGATTGCGTCCGGCCGCTACATCGCGCCGGGGCCGCGTCCTACGCGGGCTGCGCGCCGGCGCACCTACATTGGGCTGGCGCAAGGGTCGGGAGCCGGGTCCACTTTGCTGCATTCCTCCAAACCCGGCATCGGGAGAAGTGTCATGAATGCAATGCGAATCGTTGGTGTGCTGTTGTTGGTGGTGGGCCTTGCCGGGTTTCTGACCGGAGGGTTCAGCTTTACCAAGGACACCACCCAGGCCAAGATCGGTCCGTTGGAGTTGACCGTGAAAGAAAAGGAATCCGTGAATATCCCCCAATGGTTGAGCCTGGGCGCGATGGTTCTCGGCGGCGTGGTGCTGGTGCTCGGCTTTCGCAAGAACTGATTTCATCCACCGTGGCGAGTGACGGGTGTTGCGGCTCCGGTTCTCGCCCTATCCACGTAAGACGGTAATCGGAGCTTTAGCACCGGCCGCTCGTTGCGGTGGGTGATCTCTGGTGCCGGTTGCCGACAGCCGTTATCTGTCACCCCCTCGGCGCCCCCATCATGCGCGAGATGGTCCGGGCCGCGCTCAGCAGTGCGGGCAGCAGGCTCTCCTGCATCACCGCCGCACTCGTGCGATTGGCCTGACCGCTGATGTTGAGCGCCGCCACCGTCTGCCCCGTGCGGTTGGTCAGCGGCGCAGCAATCGATATCAAACCCTCTTCCAGTTCCTGGTTCACCAGGCACCAGCCCTGCTGCCGCGCCTGGCGTATATGGGCCAGCAGTGCATCCTCATCGGTGGTGGTGTGTTCGGTAAAACGCTGCATGGGGTGGCCTTGCAGCCGGGCCTGCAGTTCGTCGTCCGGCAACCCGGCCAGTAGCATGCGGCCCATGGACGTCCAGCACGCGGGCAGGCGCGAGCCCACGCCCAGCGTGGTGCGCATGATCTTGTGCGTGGGCACGCGCAGCACATAGACGATGTCCAGGCCGTCGAGCACGGCGGCCGATGACGACTCGCGCACCTCTTCCACCAGGTCCTCCATCACAGGCTCGGCCAGGTTCCAGATGGGCAGCGAGGACAGGTACGCAAACCCCAAATCCAGAATGCGCGGGCTCAGGCGAAACAGCTTGCCGTCCGTCTCCACATAACCCAGCGTCTGCAGCGTGAGCAGGATGCGGCGCGCACCGGCGCGCGTGAGACCTGTCTGCGCGGCGACTTCACTCAAGGTCTGCTGCGGTGTGGCAGCGCTGAACGAGCGGATCACCTCCAGCCCGCGCGCGAACGACTGCACATAGCTGTCGCTCGGTTTGGGGTCTTTGGCTTCAGGGGTTTGGGAATTCATACGTATGCCAACTATAATTCTTTAAGCGAACATTTGTTCTATATACGAACAAATTTCAAAGAGACAACAGAGAAACCAAGAAAGCGTTGCAATGATCAACAAACTGGCGGACTCGGTGGCCCAGGCCCTTGCGGGGGTAAAGGATGGTGCCACGGTGTTGATAGGTGGGTTCGGCACGGCCGGCATTCCGGGCGAGCTGATCGATGGCCTCATCGCCCAGGGTGCGCGGGACCTCACGGTGGTCAACAACAACGCAGGCAATGCGGACCAGGGCCTGGCCGCCCTGCTCAAGGCCGGGCAGGTGCGCAAGATCATCTGCAGCTTTCCGCGCCAGGTGGACAGTTATGTGTTCGATGACCTGTATCGCAGTGGCAAGCTGGAGCTGGAACTGGTGCCCCAGGGCAATCTGGCCGAGCGCCTGCGCGCTGCGGGCGCGGGCATCGGCGCCTTTTTCTGCCCCACGGCCTATGGCACCGAACTGGCTGCGGGCAAGGAAACACGCGAGATCAATGGCAAACACTACGTGCTCGAATACCCCATCCATGGCGATGTGGCCCTGGTCAAGGCCGAGAAGGGCGACCGCTGGGGCAACCTCACCTACCGCATGTCGGCGCGCAACTTTGGCCCCGTGATGGCCACGGCTGCCAAGACCACGATTGCCACCGTGCACGAGGTGGTGGAGCTGGGCGCGCTGGACCCGGAAGCCATCGTCACCCCGGGCATCTATGTGACGCACGTGGTGAAGATCGACCGCACGGCCACGCAGGCGGGCGGATTCAAGAAATCAGCGTGATATCGCCCGCAAGCGCAGAAAGAATAAGCATGAGTAGCTATCAAAAGCGTAGTAAAGACGAGCTGGCGAAACGCGTGGCGCAAGACATCCACGACGGCGCCTACGTCAACCTGGGCATCGGCCAGCCGACCCTGGTGGCCAACCACATCCCGGCAGGCCGCGAAGTCATCCTGCAAAGCGAAAACGGCATCCTGGGCATGGGCCCTGCGCCCGCTGCGGGGCTGGAGGACTATGACCTGATCAACGCGGGCAAGCAGCCCGTCACGCTGCTGCCCGGCGGTGCGTACTTCCACCACGCCGACAGCTTCGCGATGATGCGCGGCGGGCACCTCGACATCTGCGTGCTGGGTGCCTTCCAGGTCAGTGCCACGGGCGACCTGGCCAACTGGAGCACGGGCGAGCCCGGCGCCATCCCCGCCGTGGGCGGCGCGATGGACCTGGCCATCGGCGCCAAGCAGACCTGGGTGATGATGGATCTGCTGACCAAGCAGGGCGCCAGCAAGATCGTGACGCAGTGCACCTACCCGCTCACCGGTGTCGCGTGCGTGAAGCGCATCTACACCGATCTGTGCACACTGGCCTGCACGCCCACCGGGCTGCAGCTTATCGACACCGTGCCCGGCCTGTCGCACGCTGAGCTGGAGCAACTGGTGGGCCTGCCCATCCGCCCTGCCGCCTGAACGAATCCACCCCCCAAGCAACGAGGAGACAAAACCATGAGCACACAACGCCAAGCCTTCATCTGCGACGCCATCCGCACCCCCTTTGGCCGCTACGGCGGCGCGCTCTCCAGCGTGCGCACCGACGACCTGGGTGCCATCCCCATCAAGGCGCTGATGGAGCGCAACCCCGGCGTGGACTGGGCGGCCGTGACCGACGTGCTGTATGGCTGCGCCAACCAGGCCGGTGAAGACAACCGCAACGTGGCCCACATGAGCAGCCTGCTGGCGGGCCTGCCCATCGACGTGGCCGGCGCCACCATCAACCGCCTGTGCGGTTCGGGGCTCGATGCCGTGGGCACCGCAGCGCGCGCCATCAAAGCGGGCGAGGCAGGTCTGATGATCGCGGGCGGTGTGGAGAGCATGAGCCGCGCCCCCTTCGTCATGCCCAAGGCAGAGTCGGCCTTCAGCCGCAACAACGCGGTGTATGACACGACCATCGGCTGGCGCTTTGTCAACAAGCTGATGAAGGAAAAGTACGGTGTGGACTCCATGCCCGAAACCGCCGAGAACGTGGCCACCGACTTCAAGATTGAGCGCGAAGCCCAGGACCAGATGGCCCTGCGCAGCCAGCTCAACGCCGTGGCCGCCATCAAGGCCGGCCATCTGGCGCGCGAGATCGTGCCGGTGCACATCCCGCAAAAGAAGGGCGACGCGATCATCGTGAGCCAGGACGAGCACCCGCGTGAGACCAGCCTGGAAGCGCTGGCCAAGCTCAAGGGCGTGGTGCGGCCCGATGGCACGGTGACGGCGGGCAACGCCAGCGGCGTGAATGACGGCGCCTGCGCGCTGCTGCTGGCCGATGAAGCCAATGCTGCCAAATATGGCCTCAAGCCCCGCGCCCGCGTGGTGGGCATGGCCGTGGCCGGTGTGGCGCCGCGCATCATGGGCTTTGGCCCCACGCCTGCCACCCTGAAGGTGCTGGCGCAGACGGGCCTGACCATCGACCACGTGGACGTGATCGAACTGAACGAAGCCTTTGCCGCGCAAGGCCTGGCCGTGCTGCGCGCGCTGGGCCTCAAGGACGACGATGCCCGCGTGAACGCCTGGGGCGGCGCCATCGCGCTGGGCCACCCGCTGGGCGCCAGCGGCGCGCGCCTGGTCACCACTGCCGTCAACCGCCTGCACGAGCACGCCGGGAAGTACGCGCTGTGCACCATGTGCATCGGCGTGGGCCAGGGCATTGCCGTGATCCTGGAGCGCGTGTGACCGTGATTGAGCGCAACCCGACACCGGTCACTGTCATCACGGGTGCCAGCAACGGCATCGGCCGCGCGATTGCCGAAGCCGTGCTGTCCCAGGGCCACGCCGTGGTCAACCTGGACTACGTGCTACCCACCTGGAGCCACCCGCAACTCACCTCGTACCAGGGCGACCTGACCGACGAAGCCTCGACCCGCGAACGCGCGGCCGAGATCGCGGCCAAGCACAACGTCACCGCACTGGTTAACAACGCGGGCGCCACGCGCCCCGGCACCATCGACACGGCGACCACAGCCCAACTGGATGACGTGGTAGGGCTGCACCTGCGCGCGCCCATGCTGCTGGTGCAAGCCTTTCTGCCCACGCTGCGCGGCAGCGGGCAGGGCCGCATCGTCAACATGTCGTCGCGCGCCGCTTTGGGCAAGGGCGAGCGCATCGTCTACTCCGCCACCAAGGCCGGAATGATCGGCATGACACGCACGCTGGCCATGGAGCTAGGGCGTGACGGCATCACCGTCAACGCCATCGGCCCAGGGCCCATCGCCACTGAGCTTTTCCGCCAGAGCAACCCCGAAGGCGCACCGCAGACCGAGCGCATCCTCAAAAGCATCGCGGTAGGCCGCATGGGCACCGCCGAAGACGTGGCCCGTGCCGCGCTGTTTTTCCTCTCGCCCGACAACGGTTTCGTGACCGGGCAGGTGTTGTACGTGTGCGGAGGCACCACGCTGGGAGTGGCGCCTGTTTAGCAACCTGAACTGATCTTCCTTGCCGCCCCGCAAGGGGCACCCCCCGTTCTCGTCCGGAGGCCTCGGCGCCCGGTTGAGGCCACGGCGCGGCCAGACGCGGGCTCACGCGGCGCTGGTGGCACCGATCCATTCATTCATCCACCTTCTTGAAGGAGACAAACCATGACCCGTTCCATCCACGCCACCCGCCGCTTCGCGCTGTCGGCCGCTGCAGTCACCGCCCTCGCTGGTATCGGCCTGCTGGGCAGCAGTGCTGCGCTCGCCCAGGCTTATCCGAGCAAGCCCGTCACCATCGTCGTGCCCTTTGCAGCAGGTGGCACCACCGACATCCTGGCCCGCATCATTGGCCAGGCGCTGACCACCGAGCTGGGCCAGTCCGTCATCGTGGACAACCGCGCAGGCGCGGGCGGCAACATCGGCGGCGCCATGGCGGCCAAGGCCCCGGCAGATGGCTACACACTCTTCATGGGCACGGTGGGCACGCACGCCATCAACGCCAGCCTGTACAAGAAGATGCCGTTCGACCCCATCAAGGACTTTGCACCGCTGACCCGCGTGGCCAACGTGCCGAACCTGCTGGTGGCCAACCCGGCACAGCCCTACAAGAGCGTGAAGGAGCTGATCGCCTACGCCAAGGCCAACCCGGGCAAGGTCAACTTCGGTTCGTCGGGCAACGGCAGCTCCATCCACCTGTCGGGCGAGCTGTTCAAGAGCCTGGCCAAGGTGGACATGGTGCATGTGCCCTACAAGGGCAGCGCACCCGCTGTGACCGACCTGCTGGGCAACCAGATCGGCATCATGTTCGACAACATGCCCTCGGCCATCCAGCATGTGCGCAGTGGCAAGCTGGTGCCCATTGCCGTGACCACGGCCAAGCGCTCGCCGGAGCTGCCCAATGTGCCGACCATCGCCGAAGCCGGCGTGCCCGGCTATGAAGCCACCTCGTGGTTTGGCATGTTTGCTCCCGCCGGTACGCCTGCGCCTGTGCTGGCCAAGCTCAACACCGCACTGGTGAAGGTGCTGAACCAGGCCGAGGTGAAGAAGAAGATCAACGAGCAGGGCGCCGAGACGTACAGCGAAACGCCCGAGCAGTTTGCTGCCTTCATCCAGGCAGAGTCCGTCAAGTGGGGCAAGGTCGTGAAGGAGTCTGGGGCAAGCCTGGATTAAGCGCAGTCGAGATTTTTGCAGCTACCAAATTGATAGCTGCTGCCGCTGATACATGGGGCGGTAGCAGCTATTTTTGCTTCATATGTGAGTCGACGCGCTCACTGCACCCGGTACACACGCCCCGTCTGCGCACCTTCCACGCTGCGCTGGTAGGCCAGCGCCACGCGCTCGGCAGGCACCGGCTCGAACCCCGGGAAGAACGGCCCGTAGCTGCCCATGGATTCGGCCAGCACCGTGGGGCTGATGGCGTTGATGCGCAGGCCGCGCGGCAGCTCGATGGCGGCTGCAGCCACAAAACCTTCGATGGCCGCGTTCACGGCCGTGGCGCTGGCGCCGTTGCGGATGGGCTCGATCGACAGGATGCCCGCCGTCAGCGTGATGGAGCCGCCATCGTTCAAGTATTTCTGGCCGACCAGCGCCAGTTGCACCTGGCCCAGCAATTTGTCCTGCAGGCCCAGGTTGAACTGCTCGGCCGTCATTTCCGCCAGCGGGCCAAAGTGCAGGTTGCCTGCGGTGCTCACGATGGCATCGACTTTGCCCACCGCCTCGAACAGTCGGGCAACCGCCCCTGGCTGCGAGAAGTCCGCACGATGCGTGCCGCTGCTGCGGCCTACGGTGATCACGTCGTGGCGTGCGCCCAGGTTGGCCAGCACGGCCTGGCCGATGGTGCCGCTCGCGCCGATGAGAAGAATCTTGGACATGATGTTTTCCTTGGGTGTCAAAAAAAGGGTTGATGAGGAACTGACAACCCGATTCTTTTGCTAATCAATCGGAACATAAAGTACCTGCAAGTTATGCTTGTGCTAACCATTGATTAGGAATTGAGGGAGTTGCCATGGATAAGCTGCGCAATATGGAAGTCATGGTGGCCGTGGTGGAGGCTGGCAGCTTTGCCGCTGCCGCGCGCCAGCTGCAGATCTCCGCCGTGATGGTGGGCAAGCACATCCAGCAGCTGGAGACGCACCTGGGCGTGCGCCTGTTCCAGCGCAGCACGCGCCAGAACAGCCTGACCGAGGTGGGCGCCGCGTTCTACGACGACAGCAAACGTGTGCTGGAGCAGGTGCGTTGGGCCGAGTCCGCCGTGGAGCGCAGCCGCGCTGTGCCGCAGGGCCTGCTGCGGGTGAGCGCGCCCTTCACGCTGGGCAACCACGTGATCGCGCCGCTGGTGGCCGACTTTCTGCAGCGCCACGACCAGGTGCGTGTGGACCTGCAGCTCACCGACAGCGTGGTGGACCTGGCAGGCGAGGGCTTTGACGTGGCCGTGCGCATTGGCCAGGTGGTGAACGAGGGCCTGGTGGCGCGCCCGCTGCGCCCCTACCGCATGGTGATTGCCGCAGCACCCGCGTACCTGCAGCGCCACGGCACGCCCCAACGCGCGGCCGACCTGGCGCGCCACCAGTGCCTGAGCCACTCGGTGTGGCAGCGCCGGGTGGAATGGACCTTGCGCGACGGCAACGAGGATTTCTTCTGGCCCGAGAACGCGCGCTTTGTGTGCAACCAGGGCGATGGCCTGCGCCAGGCGGCGTTGCGCGGCCTGGGCCTGATCATGCAACCCGAGGTGCTACTGGCTGACGACCTGGCCAGTGGCGCGCTGGTGCCGGTGATGCAGCACTGCCTGCCCGTGCCGCGCCCGATGCACCTGGTGTATGCGCCCGACCGGCGGCAACTGCCCAAGCTGGCGCGGTTTGTGGAGCATGTGGTAGGGCAGTTAGGTGTGCAGGAGCGCTGAGAGACGTTGAGGCTTGCGCAGAGGCAAGCTCAGCAGAACGCCCGGCGCTGCTGCTGGAGCGCATCGCGGTCGATGCTGGCCGTCAATTGCTCCATGTCTGCCGCGCAGACGCCGTGCTGCAGGAAATGCCGATGCCATTGCTCGACCGCCTGGGCGACTTCCTGAATCAGCGCAATGGCACGTGCCCGTGTGATACCGAATTCGCTCAGCTCGGTCAGCGCGTTGTCCAGTGTGGACTGCGCGCCGTGCTGGCCCACCACCATGGCCTGGTAGCCCATGTTCTGCAGCGTGGGCACCACATCGAAAGCGGGAGCCAGGTCGTAGTAGCCGTCGAAGCCCAGGCGCAGGCAGTGGTTGCGCTCGTGGTCATCGGTGTTGTCCATGAGGATGTTGAACACCATGCGCCGGAACAGCTCTTCGCGCAGGGCTTTCTGCCGGTCGGGGTGCGCCTGGCGCAGCAGCACGGTGGCCAGCGCGCCGTAGCTTTCGGCCAGTCCTGCCGCTGCCAGCGCTGTCTTGGCAGAGATGCAGTGCACGCGCAGGTTCAGCGTGGCCAGCTGCACACGGTCAAACCGCTGGATCGTGAGTGCATGGCGCTGAGGCCCCATGCCCAAGCGCGATGGAATGGGCAGCACGCCCGTGGTGGCAACATGGATGCCTGCCTGGGCCGCCAGCGTCATGGTGGCGTGCTCAATGAGGGGCGTGTCCACGCTGTCGTCCAGCTCACTGAACTTGATCACGCAGGGGCCGCTGTCGGTTTGCAGCAGTGCCTTGGGACGCGCACCGCCCAGCGTCACGCCGGGTTGCACCAGCCGCTGGATTTCGGGCGTGACCGGGGCTTGAGACTGCACCTCTTCCACCGCCCGCACCATGGCCTCCAGATCACGCAATTGCGGGTACGGCCCGATGCGCCGGGGGATGTACTGTTCGGCTGAGGTGGAGATACCCAAGGCGCCAAAGCGGTCGTCACCAGCGAACAGCAGCATCTCCAGAATCGACAGGCGCGCAGGGCGGTCGATGTGGCGGATGATGCGCTCGCCCCAACGGTCTGGCCGCGCATCGTCGATGGCGCCGGGAGCACTGTCCTTGTGGCCCGCGCTGAACATCTGACCTGCCAGCACTGGCAGGTCTTCGCTCAGCGCGAATTGCCACCAGTCTGCGGCGTAGCTGAAGGTGGCGCAGTTGGGCACCAGTTGTGACAGGCCCACGGCCCCGGCCAGGACGGGCTGATTGGGGTTGACCAGCACCCAGACGTATAGCGTGTCCTGCGGCACATAGGAGCGCGGCGTAACTTGCTGCGTCTTGTTGGTCGGGTTCATGGCTGCGCTTTCTTTTGGCCAAGGATTAGAGCGGCCAGACCAGCGGCGGTACTGTTGGGCTGGCGTTCCGGTGCGCCGAATCCTGGGATCCCTAGGGCCCTTGCTATTTCTTCTTCAACGCCTATCCCAGTTGCCATCTGCGTGGCTCTCTTGATACTTTCCTCCTGATCTAGTCCAGCCACTCTCATGGCTTTCCTGAGCTCTTCCTCTCGGTCAAACCCAGTGGCCATACGTGTGGCTTGTTTGATCTGCTCCTCTTGGTCCAGTCCTGTAGCCATCCAGGCTGCTTTCTTGGTCGCATTCGTCTGATCTATCCCCGGGAACAAGCGCTCCTCTCTTGCTTGATGTGAGTCCGTTGAGTGGAAGGGCGCATTGACTTTTGATGCGGGTGGTATGGGGGAGACTTGCGTTTTGGGCGCCGCTTTTGTGGAAGTTTTCTGTGGGACTTTCGCTTGCTTCTGTGCCCTGGCCCGAGCGTTGAGCCGAGGCCGTGCTCTGGCCACCTCTTGCTCGAGAGAGGCCAGGTCGTTCTGCGGCGCAATCAGGTCGGCCAGCCCCTGGGCCTGGTTGATGAGCCACATGCACATCACATACGACGCCATCGACACCGACGGGTCGCCCCGCTCAATGCGCGCCAAGGTGGGCTGCGACACGCCCAGCCGTTGGGCCCACTGGGCTTGTGTTTCCTTGCGGCGCTTGCGAGCAATCACGATGTTCTGCGCGAGCAACGCGATCTGCTGAAGAACTGCCTGGGGGTAGTCAGTGGGCTTGGTGTTTTGGGATGGCATTCATAGATGTTAGTTCAATTGATTTTTTTTGGACATCTATGAATTAATTATGGCTTTCAGAAGAAAGAGGGCTGAATGGTATGAATTACTCATAGATGCATGACAATTTGTCGAAAATGAATATCTATGAATTAAATAGAACAACCGATGTGACGATGCAATCGGGGGCAATCAGCACAAGGGCACATTGACGCGCTGCAATGCAGAGCCTGCGGGGCTCACTCCACAGCGTTGCTGGGCACCGCTGGCCCGATCTTGAACACCCCGCTCACCCGCGCGCACGGCACACCGTCGGCGGTGACCAGGCCCTGCGCAAACACCAGCGAGCGTGTGATGCGCAGCGGCTCGGCCTCGCCTTCCACCCAGGCGCCCAGCGGGGCGGGGGCCAGGTAGTCGATCTGCAGGCTGATGGTGGGCAAGAAGCGGTCCGACACCTGGTCGCTTTTGCGGTGCACCGACAGCGGCACCAGCATGTCGCAAAAGGTGGCCATCATGCCGCCGTGCAGGTTGCCCATGGGGTTGGTGTGGCGCGGCTCCACGCGAAAGCCGAACTTCACCACGTTGCCCTGGTGCAGCACATACAGCGGGCCGTTGTGCTGGATGTAAGGGCCCCCGGCCACCAGCGGCGCAAAACCTGCGGGGATGGGGGCGGTGGTGGCGTTCTCGGGGGCGTGCGTCATCAGCGTGCTTCCTTTTCGATGTCGTTGGCAAAACTGGCGTCCTGCAGGCTGCTGCGGGTGGCGTCACCCTGCAGCCAGCCGCCGTACACCGTGCGAAAGTCGGCCACGATCTGCGCGAGCGGCATGTCGTCAAAAGCGCCGCGCTGGTGCACGTATTCCATGTGGCGTGCGCCCGATTGGTCGAACGGGTGGTAGATGGAATCGTTCTCGCCATCGAACTCCAGCGGCAGCAGGCCAAAGCGCTCGCACAGCTCGATGTTGAAGGCGGGCGTGGCCTTGCGCCAGGCGCCGTCCAGCCAGATGTCGGTATAGCCATGCCAGATGAAGAGGTCGGTCTTCATGGTCTCGCGCATGCGCTCGGTGCTCAGGTGGTTGCGCACATCGGCAAACCCCATGCGCGCCGGGATGCCCGCCGCACGGCACACGGCCGCCAGCAGCGCGGCCTTGGGCACGCACCAGCCGTAGCCGTTGGCCAGCACGGTGCTGGCCGTCATGCCCTGGGGCGACAGGTCGATGCGGTAGGGGTCGTAGCGGAAACCATCGCGCACGGCCAGGTACAGGGCCACGGCACGCTCGCGGTCGGTGGCGCCACGCGCATGTTCGGCGGCAAAGGCCGTCACAGCAGGGGCGTCGCTGTCGATGAGGGCCGTGGCGCGCAGGTGGGCGGGCGTGGGTGCGGTGGTCATTGTTGTGTGTCTCCTGCAGTCGGACGGAGGCCAGTGTGCGGGCCTCGGGCACCCGATGCTGTCACAGGTGCGCCAGCCTTGCTGTGCCAGGGCTGGATGCCCTGGTCACACCCGCCATGCGGGCAGCTCCCAGTTGCGCCACACCGCCAGCCCGCGCAGCCCGGCGGTGAGCAGCACGCAGACCACCAGCGGCGCCCAGTCGGGAGCCTGCATCTGGCGCAGGGCCACGTCGGCCCAGCCGCCCGCAAACGCGCACAGCGCATAGGGCCGGTGGTCGCTGAAGGCCTGGGGCACCTCGTTGCACAGCACGTCGCGCAGCACACCGCCAAACACGCCGGTGGTCACGCCCATCATCACGCTGATGATGGGTGGCATGCCAATGGCGGTGGCAATGTCCACGCCCACAGCGGCAAACAGGCCCAGGCCGATGGCATCGGGCAGCAGCATGGCGCGTTCGGTGGGCTCAAAGTGCCGCTGGCGCATGAACAGCATGGCGCCAATGCACAGCGCCAGAATGCCCCACACAAACTCGGTGTGGCGAATCCAGAAAAAGGGCCGCTGGTCCAGCAACAGGTCGCGCAGCGTGCCGCCGCCGAGCGCAGCCACAAAGGCCACCACGCACACCCCCACAGCATCCAGCCGCTTGCGCGCGGCGGCCATCACGCCCGACAGTGCGAAAGCCACGGTGGCGGCCACTTCCAGCACAAAGCGCAGGGTGTGCACCCAGGGGGCGTTGATGATCAGCGAATCCATGGCGACGATTGTGCCGTGGCTGCTGGCGATTCCATGGGGGGTTAATCGCTATCTATTTGATAGCTAATGAGGCATGAATCATTAGCGCTTGAGCGCATTTTGAGCAAGAAATGTGCAGATGGGCGTTGTGTATGCCCGGTGGGCCCCGTCAGGTCCCGGTGTAGCACTCGCCTGCGTCCACTCAGCGCAGCAGGCCCTCGCCCAATGCGCAGGCCACCAGCGCCAGCACACATCCGCCCAGGCCCAGCCACCCCAGCCGCAGTGCCCAGCGCTGGCTGGCCTGGGGCCACAGGTTCATGGCCAGCACCAGCAACCAGCCCAGCACCATCCATGCGGCCAGCACCAGGGCCACACCGGCGACCCAGCCAGCAGCCAGGCTGGCGGTGGTGGTCTGCAACAGCAAGGTGCCCAGCGCCACCGCCTTGGCGCGCCATCGCGCCGCCCCCGTGGGTGTGTCATCGCCCCACGCACGGGTGGGCACTGTGCGGGCCCAGCAGGCCAGTGCCACCAGCGAGGCCAAGGCGGCGGCAATGCCCAGCAGTTCGTTCATGCGGTCTCCGAGGGCTGTGGGTTGCGCGGGGTGTGACGGGTGCTGCTGCGATGGCCCAGGCCCCGGGCCCCCAGCCGGTGGTGCAGCGGCCGCACGCTGCTGCAGGCTGCTGCCGTGCACAGCATGGCGGCCACCCAGCCTTGTTGCAGCCCGGCCTTGGCTGCCAGGCCGGCACAGGCCAGCCCTGCCAGCAGCCACAGCAGGGCGCTGGTGCGGGGCGCCCAGGTGCGCACCGTGGCCGCAGGCAACCCGACAAAAAACGACAGCAGCAGGCCCAGCATGGCGGCCGATCGAGCGGGCTCAACCGCCACGATGTGCGCCAGACGGAATGACTCCACCGCCAGCGCCGCGCAAAGCCAGAAGGGCAGGTGCGCCAGCGGTGCCAGGGACCAGGGGCGGCCCGTACGGGACACCACATGCCGTGGTGCCGCCGGGGTGATCGCAATGGACGGGCGACTCCCCCGGCGCCGATGAACCTGCTGCACCCGCTGCGGGCCCATGAACGCCGCCACGCCCGCACAGGCCAGACCCGTGGCCGCAAGGCCCAGGGCCATGGCGGGTGCCAGGGCGCTACCGAGTGCCAGGCCGGTGAGTGCTGCCACGGCCAACAGCGCTCCGGTGCTGCCCAGCGCCACCCGCCACAGCGCCAGCGTGCGCAGCGCCCACGCGGCCAGGGCCGACATCAGCAGCCACACGGCAATGAGCACCCACACCGTCCACACGGGCCGCTGCGCCAGCGGGGCCAAGCCCGCAGGTCCCCACAGGTGTACGAACACCGCCACGAGGAGCGCGGCGGGCACGGTGGCATGCAGGGCCAGAAAGAAACGTTGCATGGTGGATGGGTGTGGTGTGGAAGGTGGGGGCTGGTGCCCGTCAGCCCGCCGCGATGGCGTTGCCTGCGGACGCCGGATGTGCCGCGTCGGCCTCCCGCCTGCGCTGCTGGCGCGCATCCAGCCAGATCAGCGTGCCCGAGATCGACAAAAACGCCGGAGTCATGCCCAGGAAGAAATACAGCCACTTGAGCGCCAGCCCGCCAAAGTCGCCAAAGTGCAGCGGCTCCATCAGGCTGTTGACCAGCGACCAGAAGCCCGCCGTGCGTGGGTCGTGCACCTTCTTGGGAATGCCTGTGACGGCATGGATGTCCACCCGCGCGGTGCTGGCCAGGTGGCCGCTCAGGTTGCCGGTGAAACCCGCCTCGGCGGTGCCTGTGCCCCAGCGGCGCAGCGACACATAGCGCGCCTCCAGCCCCGGCACCGCCTGCTGCGCGGTGGCATACATCGCATCCAGCGACTGCATGGGCGCGGGCTCGCTGCCCTCGGCCTTGCGCGCGGGCTGAGAGGGCGCCATTGCGGCAGGGGTGGTGATGAACTTGTAGCCCTGCTCGAACAACGGCGCCAGGCCCATCCACGCGCCGGTGGTGGCTATCAGGATGTGAAAGCCCAGCCCCCAGATGCCGGCGGACTTGTGCAGGTCCGACATCACCACGCGAAAGCTGCGGCCCCAGCGCTGGGTGAACAGCTCGGCCAGGATCTTGCGGTGGATGACGATGCCGGTGGCAATCAGCACCAGCATCGCCGCGCCGAGGAACCCCACTATCCAGCGCGGCCCGAAGAACAAAAACACATGCAGCATGCGCAGGTACTGGCCGAGCTGGCTGTCCACCGGGCCCACCACCGTGCCGGTGTCGGAGCGCAAGGCCACCTTGGTGCGCGTGTTGGCCGGGGCTCCGCGCTCGCGCACGAACGCGAAGTAGCTGGGGTTGACGGCATCGGGCAGCGCAATGGTTTCCACCGTGGCGCCTGGGTAGCGGGTCTGCAGCTGCGTGAGCACCGCGTCGAGCGAGGCCGGCTTTTCGGAGCGTGGCAACTTTGCCAGTGAAGGGTTGGCCCAGAGGTCGATCTCGTTCTTGAACACCACCACCGCGCCCGAAAAGCACACGATGAACAGCAGCAGCCCCGTGACGATGCCCGCCCAGGAGTGCAGGGTGAAGAGGCGGTTGAGCGTGCGCTGGCTGGTCATGCGTGTGGGCGGCGGGGTTGGGGCGCTGCGTCAGAAGAAGTACGTCACACCCAGGCTGAAGCTGCGGGGCAATGCGGGCGAGACCACGTTGGCGTTGATCGCGCCGTCGTAGTACGCCTTGTTGAACACGTTCTTCACGCCCGCCGTCACGCGGTAGTTCTCGCCCATGTAGCTGACGGACGCATCGGCCACAAAGTACGACGGCAGCGTGAAGGGGTACGAGCCGATCTGCTCGCTCACATAACGTCCGCCCAGGCCCAGCGTCACCCGCTGGTACTGCGGCAGTTTGTAGGTGGCCCAGGCCGTGAGCGTGTGGCGCGGCGTGAGGTTGAGCGGCAAGCCCACAATCGCCGCGTTGTTGTCGCGCGTGACCTTGGTCTGTGTGTAGGTGTAGGCGCTGGTGATCTTCCAGCCGTTCTTCAGGTCGGCGCCCAGCTCCAGCTCCAGCCCGCGCGCGCGCTGCTCGCCGGTCTGCACGCTGAAGCCTGTGTTCACCGGGTCGGCGGTGGTCACGTTCTGGCGCACCAGGTCGAACACGGCGAGCGCGCCGGTGATCTGGCCACCGGGGGCCTCGTACTTCACGCCCGCCTCCCACTGCTTGCCGGTTTCGGGCACGAAGTTCGATCCACCAAACGTCAGGCCCGACTGGGGCAGGAAGGACTCGCCATAGCTGCCATACGCGGCCCAGCCTGGCTTGAACTCGTACACCAGGCCGGCAGACAACGTGGTGGCGTTGTCCTTCTGGCGCGTCTGCGTGTTGGCCACGCGGTTGTTGGTATCGTTGGTGGACCAGTCGCGGCGCAGGCCCACCAGGGCCGTCCAGCCCTGGCCGAACTTGATCTGGTCCTGCGCGTACAGGCCCGCCACGGTGAGCTTGGAAGGCGCATCGCTGGTCAGCGCCTCGGGGCAGGTGGCCTGCATGCCGTACACGGGCGCAAACAAGTCCAGCGCGCCGATGCGGCAGGTACGGCTGGCCAGCAGGCTGGTGCCGCTGCGCACATCCAGGCCCGTCACCAGCTGGTGCTTTACGCCCAGCGCCTCGAAACGTGACAGCAGCGAGGTGTCGGTGGCCAGCAGGTCGTAGTCCATGTACTGGCGCGAGGCCTGGCGGTTCTGCAGCCGCTGGTTGGCCTGCAATGCCTGGTTGGAGACGAAGTTGCCCGTGCCCTTCTCGGTCTCGTAGCGCACGTTCTGGCGGAAGGTCATGGCATCCGACAGGCGATGCTCCAGCGCATAGCCCACCGTGGTGCTTTCCACGTCATACACACCGAAGCTCGGGTCGCCCGTGAACATCGTGCGTGACAACTTGCCATTGCGGTTGGGCAGCACCGTGCCGTAGGGCGTGATGCCCTGCTGGCGCATCCACTCGCTCTGGCTGTAGGTGGCAAACAGCACCAGGTCGGTCTGCGCACCCAGGTCGATGGAGAGCGAGGGCGCAAACCACCGGTCCTTGCGGTAGACGAACTGCGTGGGGTCGTCGGCGTTGGACACCTGCGCATTCATGCGAAGCGCCGTCTTGCCCGATTCGGACAGCGGCCGGTTGATGTCGGCCTGCAGCGTGCGCTGACCAAAGCTGCCCACTTCCACACCCACCTCGTTGATCGCCTCCTTCTTGGGCCGCTTGCTCACCGCGTTGACGATGCCGCCCGGCTGCACCTGGCCGTAGAGCACCGAGGCCGAGCCCTTGAGCACCTCGAAGCGCTCGTAGCCATAAGGCTGCAGCTTGGCCCACATGCCCGGGCTTTGCACCAGGCCATCGACCAGGATGGATTCGGTGGAGCGAAAGCCCCGGATATTCAGATCGTCAAACCCCCGGCGCCCAAAGTTGACCGGGCTGACTCCCGCCACGGTCTGCAGCGCTTGCTGCACGTTGGTGATCTGCCGCGATTCCATCTGCTCGCGCGTGACCACGCTGACGGACTGCGGAGTTTCGAGCCGCCGCATGGGCGCCTTGCTGGCGGTTTGGGCCTCGACGGGTGCAAAGCCCATGTCTTTTTCGGTGCTGGCGTTGATGCGGACTTCTTGGAGCTGGGGGGCGGTAACGCTGTGGGCAGAGGCCGCGGCCTCTGCTGCCGGTGCGTCAGCCTGCTGGGCCATTGCGGCCTGGGCCAGGCAGAGGGCAAGGGGTGTCAGGGCGAACAGACGGGCTTGGCAGACCGAAGGAATGGCATGCGCCAAAGTGCGGGCAGCGCTGGATGCCAGGGCTGCGCGAGAGGGCTGGAAAGGCATGGGTGTCCCGTTGGAGAGTGGGCAAAACGCGGAGTGCACTGGCTCGCGTGATGTCCCGGGACGCTGGCTGGCTGAAGATGATGGATTGTAATGCGAATGATTATCTTTTGCGACGATGGTGCTGCATTCCTTTGCTCCGGCTTTGGTCGCGTGCGACAGGGCGCCAGCCTTTCGTGGGGATGGCGAATTGGGGCAAACTCCCGGGCTGCTGATCGTTGAGAGGACGTCTGGTGAGACGCTTTGCTGCAGTCCTGGGACTGACCCTTGTCCTGGGCCCCTTGCTGTGGGTCACGGCCATGATGCTGTTCCACGACGGCCCTCCACCTGCGTGCAACTTCTACACCGTTCCCGTGACCTTCACCTCCGTGGTGCCCCGGCAGCACTCCCGAGGAGGCAATCGGGTGGGCGTACCAGACGTGCAGTTTTCGTATGTCTTGGAAGGACGGCGGTACACGAGCACGAAGCTCTTTTGTGAATCGCCTGCCAACGCGTCCTACGAGCATGGCCGCATGCGCGAGTTTGTGAAGCAAGCGCCGGGCAGCTCCGACATCGTTGCCTGGGTGCCGAGCGGTGATGCCGGGGCGGGCTGTATTTCATTGAGCCCTGTGTTCGGATACAGCCGGGTCCATGAGGCCGCCCCCCTGTGCCGGCGGTAGCGGGCTGCGTTGAGGGCAAGCACTGAGGCCACAAGGGGCTGCAGCCATGAGTCGATAGCGTTGGCTGCTTTCCTGGGGTGCTGTTGGATGCTATTGAATGAATAGCAATGTGGGCAATAAAGATAAGCGCTAAGGTTTGTTTTTGTCAGAGGTACTGGTGTTCAAGGGGGCGTCCCCGCCAGGGCCATCCTCCGTTGCGCCGTAGCCCGGGTATGCACCAGCGGCCGCACCCAGCGCCGCACTCTCCTGCCGCTCCCGCGCCATCTGCTCCGCAAACTGGTTGCGACCTTCGCGCGCCACGGCGATGAACTTGGCGCGGTCCTTGTGGTGCGGGTACATGCGGTCGGCCAGGGCGATGTTGTGGGTGCGAAAACGCTGGGTGATGGCGGTGGCTTGCGCGGGTGGCAGGCCCATCAGCTCCAGCACGGTGTGGGCGCTTTGCAGGCTGGACTCGAACAGCTCGCGCTGCACCAGCGTCACGCCCAGGTCGCGCAGCTTGTTCCAGTGCGTCACATCGCGCGCGCGGGCCACGACCTGCAGGTGCGGGAAGTGTTCGCGCGCCAGCTTGGCGATCTGCAGGGACTGCTCGGCATCGTCCACGGCCACCACCAGGATGCGTGCGTGTTCGGCCCCGGCGATGCGCAGCAGGTCGAGCCGCGTGGCGTCGCCGTAGAACACGCGGTAGCCAAAGGTGCGCGCCACCTCCAGCATGTCCACGCTATGGTCCAGCACGGTGGTGGGGATGCCCTGGGCCAGCAGCACACGCGAGACGATCTGCCCGTAGCGGCCGAAGCCCGCGATGATGATGGGCGCCTCTTGGGGCTCGGAGATTTCCTCGGCCTGGGGCGTGGCGGTCTTGAGCTGGGCATAGCGGCGCAGCAGCACCCGGTCCAGCAGCACCAGCAGCAGCGGGCTGATCAGCATCGACAGCGCCACGGCCCCGATCAGCAGCGAGGCAGTCTCGGCCGGGAACACGTTGGCGCCGGCGGCGGCCTGGAACACCACAAACGCAAACTCGCCGCCCTGGGCCAGCAGCAGGGTGAAGACAGGGCGCTCCTGGTAGGGAATCTCCACCACCTTGGCCAGGGCGTAGATGACCACGGCCTTGGCCGCCAGAAAGCCGACCAGGATGGCGGCCATGAGGCCGGGCGAGCGCAGGATCACGCCGAAGTCGATGCTCATGCCGACGGCGATGAAGAACAGCCCGAGCAGCAGGCCCTTGAAGGGCTCGATGTCGGCCTCCAGCTCGCGGCGGTATTCGCTGTCGGCCAGCAGCACGCCGGCGAGGAAGGCGCCCAGCGCCATCGACAGGCCCACCAGCACCATCAGGTAGGCAATGCCCACCACCAGCAGCAGCGCGGCGGCAGTGAAGATCTCGGGGGTGTTGCTCTTGGCGATCCAGCGCAGCACGGGGCGCAGCAGCAGGCGCCCGCCGAGGATGATGGCGGCGATCACGCCGACGATCTTCAGCACCTCCAGCACCATCTCGCCCGGGGTGTGGCCTGCGCCTTCACCGGCGGCCGCGCCCAGCACGGGCAGCAGGGCCAGGATGGGGATGGCCGCCACGTCCTGGAACAGCAGGATGGAGAAGCCGGCCTGGCCGCTTTGTGTGCGCATCAGGTTGCGCTCGGCCAGTGATTGCAGCGCAATGGCGGTGGACGACAGCGCCAGGCCCAGCGCGCCCACCAGGCTCACGCGCCAGGGCAGGCCGGCCAGCGCACCCAGCGCGAACAGCACAGCCGCGCAGCCCAGCACCTGGGCGGTGCCGGTGCCAAAAATGGGGCGGCGCAGCGCCCACAGGCGGCTGGGTTGTAGCTCCAGCCCAACCAGGAACAGCATGAGCACCACGCCGAACTCGGCAAAGTGCAGGATGTCCTGCACGTTGCTCACCAGCCCCAGGCCCCAGGGCCCGATGGCGATGCCCGCTGCCAGGTAGCCAATGATGGCGCCGAGGCCCAGCGCCTTGGCAATGGGCACGGCCAGCACGGCGGCGGTGAGGTACAGGAAACCGTAGGTGAGCCAGGTGGGGGCGTGTTCCATGGATGGGCGTGCGCTTGGGGGTCGTCGTGGGGAGGCAGAACACCGCGCCCCCGAGGAGTGGGGCGGGTGTGGCAGATTCTGGCACCGCTGCAAGGCGTTGGATTGGGTGCCGTGGGTTGGATCTATGACGCTATTTATTTGATAGCTATCAAGGCTTGATTATCTAGCGCCTGAGCCTGTTTTTATGCAGATCATGGTGCATGGAGCCCCGCGTTGCTAAGATGCGGGCCCTTCTTCGCACACAGGTACGGTGACCCATGGATTTGCAGACTTGGCTGGCTTTTTTTGCGGCGTCTTGCCTGATTGCGGTGTCGCCGGGCTCGGGGGCTGTGTTGTCGATGAGCCATGGTCTGTCGTTTGGTGTGCGCAAAACGGGCGCCACCATCCTGGGCCTGCAGCTGGGGCTGTTGCTGATTTTGCTGATTGCCGGCGCGGGTGTGGGCTCGCTGCTGCTGGCGTCCGAGGTGGCGTTCAGCATCGTCAAGGTGCTGGGCGCGTGTTATCTGATCTATGTGGGCTTCTGCCAGTGGCGTGCTGGTGATAAATCGCCGGTACAAGGTGATGAGACCGAGTCGGCGGGCACCTGGCAAAAACGCTGCCTGACCGGCTTTCTGACCAACGCCACCAACCCCAAGGGCATCATCTTCATGGTGGCCGTGCTGCCCCAGTTCATGACCGACACGCGCCCGCTGTGGACGCAGCTGCTGGTGATGGCCGCCACCACGGTGACGGTGGACGTGGTGGTCATGCACGGCTACGCTGCGGGGGCGAGCGCGCTGCGCCGCCTGATGCGCAGTGCGCGGGCCGTGCGGGCGCAGAACCGCGTGTTTGGCGGTTTGCTGATGGCGGTGGGGGCGGGGCTGTTCTTCGTCAAGCGCGGTGGTCAGCACGCCTGAGGCGGCTGTGGCACCGCTGGGGTGTCAGAGGGTGCTTCTGATTTGATAGCTGCTAGCGCATATGAATATTGCGCTTGAGGCTGATTGGGCTTGTATTTTCATGGACCTGCAGATTCCAAGGAGCTTGTCATGCCAGTAGTTGTTGTCGCCAACCCGAAGGGCGGAGTGGGCAAGTCCACGCTGTCCACCAACATCGCGGGCTACTTTGCCAGCCAGGGGCATCCCGTGATTCTGGGCGACACCGACCGGCAGGAGTCCGCCCGGCTGTGGCTGGGCCTGCGCCCGCCCGCTGCGCGCCCCATCGGCAGCTGGGACACCAGCTCGGACGTCATCAGCCGCCCGCCCAAGGGCACCACCCACGCGGTACTCGACACGCCCGCTGGCCTGCACGGCTGGCGCCTGAACGATGTGCTCAAGCTGGCTGACAAGGTCATCGTGCCGCTGCAGCCCAGCGTGTTCGACATCTTTGCCACGCGGGCCTTTCTGGACCAGCTGGCCGAGCACCGCCACGCCGCCGGGGTGCCCGTGGGCATCGTCGGCATGCGGGTGGATGCGCGCACCAAGGCGGCCGAGCAACTGCATCATTTTGTGGACAGCCTGGGGTTTCCGGTGCTGGGCTATCTGCGTGACACGCAGAACTACATCCACCTGGCAGCGCACGGCCTCACGCTGTTTGACGTGGCCCCTGGCCGCGTGGCACGCGACCTGGAGCAGTGGCAAGGGATCTGCACGTGGCTCAATTCTTGAAGGACAGCGTGAAGCACGACGTACATCCAATCCCCCGGGAAAACACCTGTCACCCGGCAGACAAGGCGCGCCGGAGCGCAGGGCTACATTGCAACGATGAAAATCTTCCGCTCTTATTCCGAAGTCAGCGCCTGCGTGGGCCAGGAGGTCGCCGTGACCGACTGGATCACCATCACGCAGGAACAGGTCAACCTGTTCGCCCAGGCCACGGGCGATCACCAGTGGATCCATGTGGACCCCGAGCGCGCCAAGGCCGGGCCCTTTGGTGCGCCCATTGCGCACGGGTTTCTCACGCTGTCGCTGATTCCGCAATTCTTCGAGACCGGCCTGACCATCGAGGGTGCGCGCATGGGCGTCAACTACGGGCTGAACAAGGTCCGCTTTACGGCGCCGGTGCCGGTGGGCAGCCGCTTGCGCGCGCGCCTCACGCTGCAGGCTGCCGAGCCCGTGGCGCCCGATGGCATGCAGATGACCTGGCTGGTGACCGTGGAGCGCGAGGGCAGCGACAAGCCGGTGTGCGTGGCCGAATCGCTCGCACGCAACTTCGGCGCCCCGGCCTGAGCCGGTTCGCCATCGGGCAGGAGGTCTGAACCATGGACCGCCTGCAAGCCATGAAGATCTTCGAGCGCGTGGTGGAAGAGGGCGGCTTTGCCGCCGCTGCCCGCGCCATGGACATGTCACCCCCCGTGGTCACCCGCATGGTGGCCGAGCTGGAGCAGCATCTGGGCACGCGCCTGCTGCAACGCACTACCCGCAAGCTGGCGCTGACCGACGCGGGAGAGTCGTACCTGCAGCGGGTGCGCGCCATCCTGCACGAGATCGATGATGCCGAGGCCGCTGCCGCAGCCAGCACACGCGATCTGCGCGGCACCATCCGCATCGTGGCGGCACCAGTGCTCGCCACCAACTTTCTGGCACCCATGGTGGCGGTGTGGCATGCCTACTACCCCAAGCTCATGCTCGACATCAGCATGGACGCCTATGCCTCCAGCCGAGTGGATGAGTTCGATGTGACCATCATGGTGGCGGGCGAGGACTTTGACGCCAACATCGTCGCGCGCCCCCTGGTGCAGGGGGAGGCGATCGTGGTGGCGTCCCCCGACTACCTGGAGCGCCGGGGCATTCCGCGTGAGCCGCAAGACCTGGTGCACCACGACTACCTGCGCGACTCGAGCGCGCCCGTGCGCCTGCAGTCAGGGCCCGGCCGCAAGCTGCGCCTGCAGTCGCTGCGGGCAGACGTGCCGGACGAAGAAGTGGACGCCCCGGCGGTGTTGCAGTCCGTCAGCACCGAGCTGCTGATGCGTGCCGCTGTGGACGGAGCGGGAGTGGCAGTCACGTCGCGCCTGCTGGCCGAGGAGCACCTGGCCCGCGGCGAGCTGGTCCACATCCTGCCCGGCTGGATCTTTTCGCGTTACACGATCTATGCGGCGCTGCCCTCGGGCCGCATGCTGCCCGCGCGCACGCGGGTGTTTCTGGACTTCCTGACCGAACATGTGCCCCGCGCCATGGCGGAAAAGTCCGGCCAGCTCAGTTGAGTTGCGCGAACCCGCTGATGATCGTGCCCTCGGGCTCGACCATGACCTGCCCGTCGGGCATGGCAAAGCTGTTCTGGCGCCAGGCCTCGAACACGGTCACCGCCACCGCGTTAGACAAATTGAGGCTGCGCTGACCCGGCACCATGGGCAGGCGCAGGCGCTGCGCCGGGGGGAAGCTTTCGCGCAACTCGGGGGGGAGTCCCCGCGTTTCAGCGCCAAACACCATCCAGTCGCCGGGCAGGAAGCACGTGGAGTGCACGGGTTGTGAGCCATGCGTGGTCATCGCAAACATGCGGGTCGGGTCTGGCTGGGTGTCTCGCAGAAAAGCCGTCCAGCCCGCATGGACCTGCACGCTGGCGTATTCGTGGTAATCCAGCCCTGCCCGCCGCATCTGGCGGTCTTCCATCGAGAACCCCAGGGGCTCGATCAAGTGCAGCGAACACCCGGTGTTGGCCGCCAGGCGAATCACGTTGCCGGTGTTGGGCGGGATCTCGGGTTCGACGAGGACGATATGGAACATGACCGCCATTGTCATCGTTGGACCTGTGAGTTGAGCAACCGCTCGTAATCAAAAGTATCCCTTTGGTAGGTGTGCGCTACCTCCTCGGTTCCTGTTCGCTACCTGTCTGGTGCTTTTCAGTTCAGCTCCGTGCGCGCCAGCACAGCGGCTGTGACGTGCGCGACACCCGCCTCGCGCAGTGCCAACGTCGCTGCATGCAGGGTGGCGCCCGTGGTCATCACGTCGTCGATCAGTACCACCCGCTGGCCGCGCAGGCTGGCTGCGCGGGCGGGTTCAACGGCGAAGGCGCCACGCAGGTTGCGCAGCCGCTGCGCCCTGGGCAGGCCGCTTTGTGCCTCGGTGGCGTGCAGGCGCAACAGCGTGTGGCCGTCTGCCTTGGCACCAGCCAGTTGCCTCGCCAGCAGGGCCGCCTGGTTGAAGCCCCGCTCGCGCAGGCGCTCGCTGGACAGGGGCACCGCCAGTACCCGGTCGGCCGCGTCCAGTGCCGGCTCCATCCAGGGTGTGCTGCGCATGAGGGTGGCCAACGCCCTGGCCCACCCCGGATCGCCGCGAAACTTGAACTGCGCCAGGGCGTCGGCCCAGGGGTAGGCGTAGTCCACGGCGGCAATGCAGGCGTCGAAGCTGGGCGGGTTCTGCAGGCAGGCGCCGCAAACGTCAACCCCTGCGGGCACCCGAAGTGCACATCGCCGGCAACGCGTGGCGGGCTGGGCGAACCGCATCACGCAGGCGTTGCAGACACGCTGCGATGGCCATGCGTGGCACACGGCGCACTGGCTGGGCACTTTGTCCACCCAGGCGTGGAGGCGGCGTGAAATCCCTGGCAAACCCAAAAAGAGCATGAATCAATATACTCGCGCGTCCTTCTGCACCGCCCATGTCCTCCGAGCGTCCCCCCACCATTGATCCTGTTGCCGCCGCCCGCTGGCATGCCGCAGCCCCGGCTGCGTCCCCCTGGCTGCACGAAGAAGTGGCGCGCCGCATGGAGGACCGACTGCAGTGGATTCGCCAGGCCCCAGAGTCCTGGTGCCACTGGGACCCAGTGCGTGGCGGTCTGCAGGCGCATGCCCTGGTGAGTGCTCGCTACCCGCAGGCGCGCTGCCAGGTGTACGAAACCAGCGCGCATTGCGAACCCGTTGCGAGGCAGGCATTGGCCAAGCCCTGGTGGAACCCCGCCCGCTGGGGTGCTGGGGCCCTGCAAATGGGGCCGCCTGCCGATGCCAGTGTGCAGATGTTGTGGTCCAACATGGCGCTGCACATGGCGGCCGACCCGCAAGACCTGATCGGTCACTGGCATCGTGCTTTGGCGGTGGACGGCTATCTGATGTTCTCGTGTCTCGGACCGGACACGCTGCGCGAACTGCATGGCGTGTACGCCGCCATGGGGTGGCCGCCTGCAGGCCATGCCTTCACCGACATGCACGACTGGGGTGACATGCTGGTGCACGCAGGTTTTGCAGAGCCGGTGATGGACATGGAGCGCATCGCGCTCACATTTGCCACGCCCGAGCGGCTGGTTCAGGAGCTGCGCGAGCTGGGTGTCAATTTGCACCCTGATCGCTTTCCCTCATTGCGCGGACGGCGCTGGCGCGACAAGCTCTACCAAGTGCTGTCTGAGCGTCTGGCCGATTCGGGCCAGGAGGGTCAGTTGGCACTGACTTTTGAAATCATCTATGGCCATGCCTTCAAGCCTGCACCCCGGGTGCGCGTCAGTTCCAGCAGTGCGGTGTCGCTGCAGGACATGCGCGCCATGTTGCGCAAGGGCGGCACTGAGAACTAACCTGTAACGGCGTGTCAATGACTTGGAACAAGGCACGCTACAATTCTTGGTTATTGAGATTTCGGGCATCTTCCCGCGCAATTTGGCAGGCTGTGCTTGTTGTGCCCAAGGCGCAACGTGTGCCGCAGCCGGCAGTCTTGTGAGCACTCACGGTGACGGGCTTGGTTTTTCGTTTTGCCACGGTGTCGGGTCAGCGGATTGACTGGCGTCTGGTTCGCAATTGTTCGGTCACGCCGACGCAATTGGGCTGGATGTATCTGTCGTTGTGTGTGGTGTCCCTGGGAATCGCGACATTCTTCTGGATGCTCGGCGCCCACCTGGTGATGCCCTTCGCCTGGCTCGAAATCGTGGCAGTAGGGATTGCATTCGCCATGTACGGTCGCCATGCGGCGGATGGCGAGAGGATTTCATTGCAGGGCTCACGCCTTGTGGTGGAGCTGGAGACAGCAGGCAGGCTGGAGCGCGCGGAGTTTGACCGGAGCCGGGTTCGCGTAGAGCCCAAGACGGGAGACCATTCGCTGATCACGCTGTCTGCACAGGGCCGTTCGGTGGAGGTGGGGCGCTATGTGCGCCCAGAGCTCCGGCGGGCCTTGGCATCGGAGATCCGCATGGCCTTGCGCGCTGCCTGACCCCACGCAGGCGCGCGAAAGGGATTGGTTAAATTGAGGCTTAGAAGTAAGTGAGAACTATGAAGAGCATTTCCAACAAGCTGGCTTCTCTGCTGCTGATTGCCGGTGCATGGGTGGGCTCCGCAGCCCATGCCGTCCAGGACCTGCCTGGCGGCCCTGCAGTCAACCAGCTGAACCTGGCGCCGCCCGTCACCAAGATCGCAGAAGAGCAGCACTTTCTGCACTGGATGATGCTGATCATCTGCACGGTGATCTTTGTTGCAGTGTTCTCCGTGATGTTCTACTCGATCTGGAAGCATCGCCGCTCCAAAGGCGCGAAGGCTGCCAACTTCCACGAGTCGGTGACGGTTGAAGTGGTGTGGACCATTGTTCCTTTCATCATCGTGATCCTGATGGCCTTGCCCGCCACCAAGGTGCTGGTGGCCCAAAAAGACACCACCAACGCCGACCTCACGATCAAGACCACGGGCTACCAGTGGAAGTGGGGCTATGACTACATCACGGGCGAAGGCGAAGGCTTGGCGTTCATCTCCACGCTGGACAGCAGCCACCGCGTGATGTCCGACAGCGGCAACGTCAAGGACGCTCCCGCCAACTACCTGCTCAAGGTGGACAACCCCATGGTGGTGCCGGTCAACAAGAAGATCCGCATCATCACTACGGCCAACGACGTGATCCACGCCTTCATGGTGCCTGCCTTCGGCATCAAGCAGGACGCGATCCCTGGTTTCGTGCGTGACACCTGGTTCCGCGCCGAGAAGATCGGAGACTACTACGGCCAGTGCGCCGAGCTGTGCGGCAAGGAACACGCCTACATGCCCATTCACGTGAAGGTGGTGTCCGCCGAGGACTACACCGCCTGGGTGGCCGAACAAAAGAAGAAGGCCGCAGCCAAGCTGGACGACCCCACGAAGGTGTGGGCGCTGGACGACATCCTCAAGCGCGGCGAGAAGGTGTATGCGGCCAACTGCGCCGCCTGCCACCAGGCCAACGGCAAGGGCGCTGGCCCCATCAAGCCCCTCGACGGCGCTGCCGTGGTGCTGGATGCCGATCATGCCAAGCAGATCCAGGTGCTGCTCAAGGGGCAGAACAACGGCGCCATGCCTGCATGGGCGCAGCTGAGCGACACCGACATCGCCGCCGTGGTCACCTATACCAAGAACAACTGGTCCAACAAGACCGGCCAGCTGGTGCAGCCAGCTGAAGTTGTGGCCCAGCGTGGCAAGTAATCATCGCCCCATCGTATTGAGGAATTCACCATGAGCGCAGTACTCGACAACCACGGGCACGCTGGCGACCACGCACACGACGGCCACGACCACCATGGCCCCACCGGCTGGCGCCGCTGGGTGTTTGCAACCAACCACAAAGACATCGGTACGCTGTACCTGCTGTTCTCCTTCACCATGCTGATGGTCGGCGGCATCCTGGCCCTGCTGATTCGCGCCGAACTGTTCCAGCCCGGCCTGCAACTGGTGAACCCCGAGCTGTTCAACCAGCTCACCACCATGCACGGCCTCATCATGGTGTTCGGCGCGATCATGCCGGCCTTCGTGGGCTTTGCGAACTGGATGATCCCGCTGCAGATCGGCGCATCCGACATGGCCTTTGCGCGCATGAACAACTTCAGCTTCTGGCTGATGATTCCTGCCGCGCTGATGCTGGTGAGCTCGTTCTTCATGCCCGGTGGCGCTCCCGCTGCGGGCTGGACGCTGTACGCACCGCTGACGCTGCAGATGGGCCCTTCCATGGACGCTGGCATCTTTGCGATGCACATCCTGGGTGCCTCGTCCATCATGGGCTCGATCAACATCATCGTGACCATCCTGAACATGCGCGCCCCCGGCATGACGCTGATGAAGATGCCCATGTTCGCCTGGACCTGGCTCATCACCGCCTACCTGCTGATCGCCGTGATGCCTGTGCTGGCCGGTGCCATCACCATGACGCTGACGGACCGCCACTTCGGCACCAGCTTCTTCAACCCCGCCGGTGGCGGTGACCCGGTGATGTACCAGCACATCTTCTGGTTCTTCGGTCACCCCGAGGTGTACATCATGATCTTGCCGGCCTTCGGCATCATCAGTCAGATCGTGCCCGCGTTCAGCCGCAAGAAGCTGTTTGGCTATGCCTCCATGGTGTACGCCACCTCGTCCATCGCGATCCTGTCGTTCATCGTGTGGGCCCACCACATGTTCACGACCGGCATGCCCGTGACCGGCCAGCTGTTCTTCATGTACGCCACGATGCTGATCTCCGTGCCCACGGCCGTGAAGATCTTCAACTGGATCGCCACGATGTGGCGCGGCTCCATGACGTTTGAAACCCCCATGCTGTTTGCTGTGGGCTTCATCTTCGTGTTCACCATGGGCGGTTTCACCGGCCTGATCCTGGCCATGGCGCCCATCGACATCCAGCTGCAGGATACCTACTACGTGGTGGCCCACTTCCACTACGTGCTGGTGGCAGGTTCGTTGTTCTCCATGTTTGCTGGCGTGTACTACTGGTTGCCCAAGTGGACCGGCGTGATGTATTCCGAAACCCGCGGCCAGATCCATTTCTGGGGTTCGCTGATCACCTTCAACATCACCTTCTTCCCGATGCACTTCCTGGGCCTGGCTGGCATGCCCCGTCGTTATGCCGACTACCCCATGCAGTTTGCTGACTTCAACGCGATTGCCTCGGTGGGTGCGTTTGGCTTCGGTCTGATGCAGGTGTACTTCTTCCTGGCGGTCGTTGTGCCTGCCATGCGTGGCAACGGCGCCAAGGCCCCCGCCAAGCCATGGGACGGTGCCGAGGGCCTGGAGTGGGAAGTTCCTTCCCCCGCGCCTTTCCACACGTTTGAGAATCCTCCCAAACTGGACGCCACTGCAACCCGCGTGATTGGCTGAACACCATGTCCATGACCCCCGAGCAAAAAAAGAGCAACCTGCGGCTGGCGCTGATTCTGGCGTCCGTGGCGGTGGTGTTCTTTGTCGGGTTCATGGTCAAGGTGGTGTTGCTGTCCCGCTGAAGCCACTGGCCCACCCCATGAGCCTGCACCGCGAAAACGCCAAGATGGTCGGCAAGCTGGTCGTGATTGCGGCCGGCATGTTCGCCTTCGGCTACGTGCTGATCCCGATCTACAAGCACATCTGCGAGATGACGGGCATCAACATCCTGTCGCTGTCCGAGCGGCAGGTGCCTGGCAACGGTGTGGCTGGCAAGGATGTGCGCGTACCCGCCAACACCCAGGTGGATAAGTCGCGCACCATCACCGTGGAGTTCGACGCGAACTCGCGCGGTCCCTGGGACTTCAAGCCAGCGCAGCGTTCCGTGCAGGTGCACCCTGGTGAACTGACGACGGTGATGTACGAGTTCCAGAACGTGCAGAACCGCCGCATGGCCGCTCAGGCCATTCCCAGTTACGCGCCCCGGCAGGCCGCTGCGCATTTCAACAAGCTGGAATGTTTTTGCTTCAATCAGTACACCCTGGAGCCCGGTGAAAAGAAAACCTGGCCCGTGGCGTTCGTGATTGATCCGAAATTGTCCAAAGACGTCACCACGATCACCCTGTCGTACACCTTCTTCGAGGTGGGCGGCAAGACACCGGCAGCTCCCGAATCGACGGCGGCGGTGGTGCTGCCTGCGCCCAGCTCTGCAGGCATGCAAGGAGCCGGGTCATGAGTGCGCCCCTGGAGCCATCGGCAGACGTCAAGCCCTCGCAACGCAAGGGCTCGTTGCTGCGCACAGTGCGTGCAGTGGCATGGTCGCTGATTGGCTTGCGCAAAGGCAGCGAGTACCAGCAAGATGTCGAAAAGCTCAATCCGATTCACATCATCGTGGTGGGATTGATCGCGGTTTTCTTGCTCGTCATTGGTCTGATCGGGCTGGTGAACTGGATTGTGTGAGTGTGTGTTGGCTGGTTCGTGCGAACAAATACTGAAAACAAAGATTTTGAGAATCAGGAGCTGAAATGAGTGCATCAACCCACGGCGGAACCCCGTACTACTATGTGCCCGCCGAGTCCCGCCACCCGGTGATGGCCGCGGCCGGTCTGTTCTTTGTGATCCTCGGCGCAGGCCAGTGGATCAATGGCCACGACTGGGGTAAATATTCTCTGGCCGTGGGCCTGGTGTGGTGGCTGTTCACGCTGTACCAGTGGTTTGGCGATGCAGTGCGTGAGAGCGAAGGTGGCCTGTATGGTCATAAGATCGATCTGTCGTACCGCTGGAGCATGAGCTGGTTCATCTTCTCCGAGGTGATGTTCTTCGGCGCGTTCTTCACAGCCCTGTGGTGGGCACGCTCGCACTCGGTGCCTGCATTGGGCAGCCTGGACAATGCGCTGCTCTGGCCCGATTTCAAGGCCGTCTGGCCCAGCCTCGCCGCTGGCGCCACCGCTTCGCCGGCCGGCATCATCGAGCCCTTCCAGACGGTGGGCCCCTTCTGGCTGCCCACGATCAACACAGCGCTGCTGCTGACCTCCGGCGTGACGCTGACCATTGCCCACCACGCCCTGCGTGAAAACCAGCGTGGCAAGACCATCGGCTTCATGTGGGCCACGGTGCTGCTGGGTTTCGTGTTCCTGCTGGTGCAAGGTTATGAGTACTACCACCTGTACACCGACCTGAACCTCAAGCTCAGCTCGGGTGTGTTCGGCTCCACGTTCTTCATGCTTACCGGGTTCCACGGCTTCCACGTGTTCCTGGGCATGCTGATGCTGCTGGTGATCACGCTGCGCTTGCAAAAAGGCCACTTCACGGCTGACAAGCACTTTGGCTTTGAAGGTGCGGCCTGGTACTGGCACTTTGTGGACGTGGTGTGGCTGGGTCTGTACGTGCTGGTCTACTGGATGTAAGTCAGACCCGGACGCCATCAAAAAAAGCGCCTCGCGGCGCTTTTTTTGTTCCACCCTCTGCGTGCTGGCCAGTGGTAGCCTGTGATAAGCCCAAGCCTCCCAGGCTGCGGACCAAGCCCTCAGTTCAACGGGTGGCGGGCAGGCCGGTGGGCTGGATATATCCCAGCTGCCAGGCCACCAGAATGCACAAAAACAGCACGATGGACAGCCCGACACGCACCGCCAGCGCTTTGGCCATGTGGTTGCCCTTGCTCTTGTCGTCGCGCCCATTGCGCATCATGAAGAACAGGGCTGATGCCAGGCTGGCCAAAATGGCGAGGAACGCCAGCACTACGAGGTATTTCATGGAGCGCATTATCCTGTGACCCCCCTTCGCCGTCCTGTGGACCTGCGTTTTTGGCTCATTACCCTGGCTGCGGTGGTGGGCATGCTGGTCACCGCCTCTTTGGGGCGCTGGCAATTGTCGCGAGCCGCCCAGAAAGAGTCGCTGCAGGCGATGCTGGATGCGCGCGCCACCTTGCCGGCCATTGATGGACGCACGCTGACAGACCTGACTAACCAGACACCCGAGGCGCAACAGGCCCTCGTACACCGTGCTGTGGTGCTGCAGGGGCGCTGGTTGCCTGAACACACGGTGTATCTGGACAATCGGCAGATGCAGGGGCGCCCTGGTTTTTTTGTGCTCACGCCACTGCAGCTTTCTGGCGGGGGTGCTGGGGTGGTGCTGGTGCAGCGCGGATGGGCGGGGCGCAATTTTCAGGACCGCACCCAGCTGCCTTCCGTGACCACGTCGGCTGACACCGAGGTGCGCGTTCAAGGCCGCGTGGCCCTGGCGCCCTCGCGGCTGTATGAGTTCCAAGGGGGCAATAGCGCACAGGGGTCTTCCCGCATCCGGCAAAATCTCGACTTGGCAGCGTTCCGTACCGAAACCGGTCTGGCGCTCGCCTCCCTTACGGTGTTGCAGACAGGCCCGGCAGGCGACGCGGGCGATGGCCTGCAACGCGACTGGCCTGTGGTCGGCGCAGGCATCGAAAAACACTACGGTTACGCATTTCAATGGTTCGGGCTCTGCGGCCTGATAGCACTCCTTTATGTCTGGTTCCAAATCGTCCGACGGTTCATTCGCCCGCGCAGCCAGCCTGCCGCCTGATTCACAGGTGGGCGCCCGTGCAGAGCACCCGCTGGGGCTGACCGTGCACACCTTGCCCGAGGCGGGGGATGCGGTCGCCACCGTGCAGCGTGCGCGCCATGGGCGCTGGAAGATGCTGGGCGTGCTGCTGATCTGCGCGGCGCCGGTGGTTGCCTCGTACTTCACTTACTACGTGATCCGTCCGGAGGGGCGGCGCAATTACGGTGAGTTGATCAATCCCCAGCGCACAGTGCCCGCGCTCATGGCCTCCACGCTCGATGGTGGGGCCGCCCGGCTGGAGGCCCTCAAAGGCCAATGGTTGCTGGTGAGCGTGGCGGGGGGCGACTGTGATCCGGCCTGCCAGAAGCACCTGTACCTGCAGCGCCAGCTGCGCGAGAGCCTGGGCAAGGAAAAGGACCGTGTGGACTGGGTCTGGCTGATCAACGACAACGCTTTGCCTCCGGCCGCCCTCACTCCCGCCCTGCAACAGGCTACCGTGTTGCGGGTGGACCCGGGCGCGCTCAAGGCCTGGCTGGAGCCTGCCCCGGGCCAGCAGCTGGCGGACCACCTCTATGTGGTGGACCCGATGGGCAACTGGATGATGCGTTTTCCGGCCGCCATGGACACCGGTGGCGCCGCCAAGGCCAAGCGTGATCTGGAGCGTCTGCTGCGCGCTTCTTCTTCGTGGGATGAGCCGGGGCGGCCGGTCAAGCCATGACCGATACCCAACCGCTGTACGACCTGGCTCCAGTGCTCGAGCTGATGCTGCTCGGCCTGGTGATCGCACTGGGGCCGCTGGTCTGGGTGTGGGCGCGTAACCGCCGCAGCTCTCCCATGCGGCGCCTGCAGGCGCTCACGGTGCTCACGCTGTTCCTCACGTTTGATCTGGTGCTGTTTGGCGCTTTCACGCGCCTGACCGACTCGGGCCTCGGTTGTCCCGACTGGCCTGGCTGCTATGGCAGTGCCAGCCCGGTGGGCGCCCGCGCCGAGATTTCAGCCGCCCAGCAGGCCATGCCCACCGGCCCGGTGACCCACGGCAAGGCCTGGATCGAGATGATCCACCGTTACCTCGCCACGGGGGTGGGGGTGCTGATCATTGTGATCACTGTGTCGTCCTGGGTGCAGCAACGGCGTGCCCGGCGCGATGGCGGACAGCAGGCGCCGCCGCTCAGCCCCTGGTGGCCCACGGTGACCTTGTTGTGGGTGTGCCTGCAGGGTGCATTTGGCGCGCTCACGGTGACCATGAAGCTCTTTCCCGCCATCGTCACCCTGCACCTGATCGGTGGCTTGGTGCTGCTGGCCCTGTTGTGTGTGCAGGCCGTGCGCCATACCCACAGTGCCCAGGGGCGCTCACCGGTGGCCTTGTCCCCCGTGCTGCGCTGGGGGCTGGTACTGACAACGCTGCTGCTGGCCCTGCAGGTGGTGCTGGGGGGCTGGGTCAGCACCAACTATGCGGTGCTGGCATGCACCACCTTCCCCACCTGCCAGGGCAGCTGGTGGCCCGCCATGGACTTTGCGCAGGGCTTCCAGATCTGGCGCAAGCTGGGCCTGTTGCAAGACGGCAGCCACATCAGCTTTGCTGGGCTCACCGCCATTCACTACGTGCACCGCCTGATGGCGTATGTGGTGCTGCTGGCGCTGGGCCTGGTGGCCTGGCGCTTTCACCGCAGTGGCGTGCTGCCCGCGCAGGCGCGGTGGATCGGCGGGCTGACCTTGCTGCAACTGGTGACGGGTTTGTCCAACGTGGTGCTGGACTGGCCCCTGGTGGCGGCGGTGCTGCATACCGGCGGTGCTGCAGCTTTGGTGGTGGTATTGACCTGGACCCTGGTGTCCAGCCGCGCAGCGCCCGCGCCCCGAGAGTTTTCCGCGCCCACGGGCGCATCGAGAGTATCTGCATGAGTGTTGCCCCCTCCGCCGTTGCTGTGCCGCCCTCGCGGTTCCAGCAGTTTTATGCGCTGACCAAGCCCCGCGTGGTACAGCTCATCGTCTTTTGTGCGCTGATCGGCATGGTGCTGGCCGTGCCCGGCCTGCCCAACGCTGCGCAACTGGGCCACATGGCGCTGGCCTGCCTGGGCGTGTGGCTGGTGGCGGGTGCTGCAGCCGCGTTCAATTGCATCGTCGAGCAAGGCATTGACGCCAAGATGAAGCGCACCGCCTGGCGGCCCACGGCCAAGGGCGAGCTGTCCAACGCGCAGACCCTGCTGTTCTCGGCCGTACTCTGTGCCGCAGGCTCCGTGCTGCTGTATGTCTGGATCAACCCGCTGACCATGTGGCTCACCTTTGCCACCTTTGTGGGTTACGCGGTGGTCTACACCGTGATCCTCAAACCCTTGACGCCCCAGAACATCGTCATTGGCGGCGCCTCGGGGGCCATGCCGCCGGTGCTGGGTTGGGCGGCCATGACCAACGATGTAGGGCCCGAGGCGCTTATCCTTTTCCTCATCATCTTTTTGTGGACGCCACCGCATTTCTGGGCGTTGGCCCTGTACCGGGTGGAGGATTACCGCAAGTCTGGCCTGCCCATGCTGCCAGTCACTCACGGCAACGAGTTCACGCGGTTGCAAGTTTTCTTGTACACGCTGATCCTGCTGGCCGGGAGCATGATGCCCTTCATCTACGGCATGAGTTCCTGGATCTATCTGGTTGCCGCCGTGCTCCTCAGTCTGGGTTTCTGTGGCTACGCGTTCGCGCTGTGGCGCAATTATTCGGACGCTCTGGCCCGCAAGACCTTCCGCTTCTCCCTTATCCACCTGAGCGTGCTGTTTGCGGCACTGCTGGTGGACCACTATGTGCTGTGATGATATCCATGCAGAAACGAAACGCTCTTCAATTGATAGCGGCTGGTGCAGTATCCATATGCGCTACAGGCCTCCTGGGTGCATGTTCCGAGAAAAAGGCCGAATTCCGGGGTGTGGACGTCACCGGCGCTGAGTATGCCCGCGACATTCCACTGACCGATCACAATGGCCAGCCACGCCACATCAAGGACTTTGCCGGCAAAGTGGTGGTGGTGTTCTTCGGTTACACCCAGTGCCCCGACGTGTGTCCCACGTCGATGCAGGAGCTGGCCGAGGTCAAGCAGATGCTGGGCAAGGACGCAGGCCGTCTGCAGGGCATTTTTGTAACGGTGGACCCGGAGCGCGACACGCCCGAAGTGCTCAAGGCCTACATGGCCAACTTCGACCCGAGCTTCTTGGCGCTGCACGGCACACCCGAGCAACTGGCCGCTGTCGCCAAGGACTTCAAGATCTATTACAAGAAAGTCGATGGCAAGACGCCCACCAGCTACACCATGGACCACTCTGCAGGTAGCTACGTGTACGACCCCGCAGGGCGCCTGCGGGTCTACAACCGCTATGGCAGCGGCGCACAGGCCCTGGCGGCCGATGTGAAGGTGTTGTTGGCCGAGGCCGGGGGCTGAGCCCCCAGCCCCTGAGTGACCCGGGGCCTGTGCCAGGCCGCCGTTATGCGAGGCACTGTGCGGCCCCGCATGAGCTCTGGTGCTCTTGGGCCTTATTCGGCCTTGATGCCCCGCATCGCAATCACGCCGCCCAGCAGATTGGTGTCGGCCTTGATGCGGTTGGCCAGGCCTTCGGGAGACGAGCCCACCGTCTGCCACCCCTGCTGAAATAGCTTGCTGCGCACGTCTTCGCTGCGGGCGATCTCGCTGATCAGAGCGGCCAGCTTGGCCTGGATGGGCTTGGGCATGGTGGAAGGCGCTGCGAAGGCGTTCCAGATTTCCAGGTTGAAGTTGCTAATGCCTGCCTCGGCCAGGCTCGGCACCTCGGGTGCCAGCGGGCTGCGCCCGGAGGAGGTCACGCCGATTGCGCGCAGCTTGCCCGCACGCACCTGGGCCTGCGCCAGCGCCGGGGGCAGCAGCGCCATCTGCAGCTGGCCGCCCAGCATCGCGTTGGCCACCTGCGGATAGCCAGGGTAGGGCACATGCACGGGGTTGATGTTGCTGCGCGCCTTGAGCAGCTCGGTGCCGATGTGGCCCACCGTGCCCACGCCTGGCGTACCGTAGCTCCACTTGTCGCCACCGTTGCGTGCTGCCACGAAGAAGTCGCGGGCACTGCTGTTGGCGGCCACGCCGGGCTGGTTGACGGGTGCAGTCAGAATCAGCGGTGAGGTGCCGATCAGGCTCAGCGGTGCCAGGTCCTTGATCGGGTCATACGGAACCGCCGGGTTCAGCAGCTTGGCAATCGTCATGTTGCCGTTGATCATCAGCCCGATGGTGTGATCGTCACGGGCCTTGGCCACTGCGTCGGCGCCAATGTTGCCGCCTGCGCCCACCTTGTTGTCCACAATCACGGGCTGGCCCAGGGCCTTGGACAGGGGTTCCGAGAACGTGCGTGCCGTCAGGTCTGGCGACGATCCCGCAGGAAAGCCCACGATGATCTTCAGCGGCTTGGTGGGCCAGGCCAGCGGCGCGGGCGCAGTGGCAGCAGCCTTGCCGGCGCTTTGCGCCAGGGCCCAGGGGGATGCGGCAGCCAGCGCGATCAACAGCGAAGCACGGCGGGAAACACGGCCAGGAAAGGCGGGACGTGAGGGCATGGGGTGCAATCTCCTTGAAGAATATTCGGGGGCCCAAACGACGCGGGGCCCCAGAGCTGGGGCCCCGCGAGGCAACTTCTGCAGCCCGGGATATTAACCCCGCTGCCCGGACCGGTCAGGCGTATTCGGCCAGGGCCTTTTTCATCTTCTTCATGGCAGCCACTTCGATCTGGCGAATGCGCTCGGCGCTCACGCCGTACACCGCCGCCAGGTCGTGCAGCGTCATGCCGCCGCTGCCGTCGTCATTGACCTTGAGCCAGCGCTCTTCCACGATGCGGCGGCTGCGGTCGTCCAGGCTGGCCAGTGCGTTGGCAATGCCGTCGGTAGCCAGGGCGTCGCGTTGGCGCGACTCGATCATGGCCGTGGGTTCGTGCGATGCATCGGCCAGGTAGGCAATGGGGCCAAACGCCTGTTCGCCATCATCGGCAGGGGCTGGGTCCAGCAATACATCGCCACCCGCCATGCGGGTTTCCATTTCGATGACTTCTTCGCGCTTCACATTGAGCTGCGCGGCCACGGCGTCGATCTCATGGTCCGACAGGGTGTCGCGGTGCGTGGCGGCATCGGCGGCTGAGGCATCGGCCTTAAAGCCCTGCTTCATGGAGCGCAGGTTGAAGAACAGCTTGCGCTGCGCTTTGGTGGTCGCCACCTTGACCATGCGCCAGTTCTTCAGGATGTATTCGTGGATCTCGGCCTTGATCCAATGCATGGCGTAGCTCACCAGGCGCACGCCCTGATCGGGGTCGAAACGCTTGACGGCCTTCATCAGGCCCACATTGCCTTCCTGGATCAGGTCGCCATGGGGCAGGCCGTAGCCCAGGTACTGGCGTGCAATCGAAACCACGAGGCGCAGGTGCGACATCACCAGCCGGCCGGCAGCGTCCAGATCGTTGTTGTCCTTGAGCTGGCGTGCGTAGGTCTGCTCTTCTTCGTGCGTGAGCAGGGGCAGGCGGTTGACGGCCGAAATGTAGGCGTCCAGATTGCCCAAGGGGGGCACCAGCGCCCAGGGATTGGCGGGTGCCAGAGACATCGTCGCGGTTCCAGATTGAATGTTCATTCCGGGAATCCTTTCCTCTAAGCCATGATATTAGCACTCTCTCTGATTGAGTGCTAAGCCCGGAGTTCCCGTCGGGTTGCTCATTGATACCGTTGAACAATTTTTGAGTTGTCGATTTCGATTCCACGTGAGTTTTGTATTTTTGAGTTAGGCCAAAAGCTACATAACTCTTTGATTTTTAAGAGATATTTCAATATTTCCGACGGCGCTTTGAACTGTTGATGCCTATTTTCTAGGCAAAATTCTAATAATCTTGCCACCGCCATTGCGAGCAGATGTTCGGACACCGAGGGCTTCGAAACAGCAGGCAGTCGGATGAAGGATGGACGGTATGGTGTAAGCGCGTGCTAACTTTTTGATGCTCTGGTCAAGAGCTGAGCGCGGCAGAGAACTAGGCGCACCACCTTTCATATTTCAGAAGATGTGGCGGCCGCTCTGTCTATCTCTAGCGAACTCTGAGTTCCTGCAGAGGCTGAATACCTTGGTGTTCCAGTGGATGACGCGCGACCGACAGGTCCAGGCTGAAGACGACAAGTCAAATGTGCAGTTTTGCCACCGAGCTTGCCGAAGTCAGGACTTTCTTACAGAGCGCACTGGAATCGGTCACCGCTCAACAAAAATGGATGCGAGGCCTGTTGTGAGGTCGCAAATGTCCTTTGGCGAAAAATCGATCCCGTCATTCCATCTCATGGGCTGGATTGCCAGGCTGGAACTGCCGCCTTCAGCGTACCGCAACAGCTGCCGCCTCATAGATATCGATCTGCGGTGACTCCTGGCACAAGCTTGCCATTGACTGCGCGAACGTGCGCGATGCTTCCACGCGGAAATGAGCTTGCAGTGCGGCCATGCTTTCCCAGCGCTCCACAAACACGAAGCGTAGCGGCTGCTGCACATCGCGGCTCACTTCGTGGGACATGCACCCTGGCTCTGTCCGGGAGCGCAGGACATGCTCCACGGCCAGCTGCTCAACGGCCTCTTGTGTGTCTGGGCGTGCAATCACATGGCCTGTGACGATGATCATGGTGCTGCTTTCACTGTGCTCGTGGTTGGATAGGAATGAACGGATGATCTCAGGCGCTAACGCGCGCTCGCACCGCCGTCGATGGGGATGATGGCTCCGGTCATGTAGCTCGATGCCGGCGAAGCCAGCAGCAGCGCCAGCCCCTGAATCTCATGCGGCTGGGCGATGCGGCCCAGCGGGATGTAGGTGCGCATACGCTCGGCGCTCTCCGGCAGACGCAAGCGGCCTCCGTTGATGCCGGTGGCAAAGGGGCCGGGGGCGATGGCGTTGACCAGAATGTTGAATGGCGCCAGCTCGATGGCCGCCTGGCGCACCACGTTGTTCACCGCAGCCTTGGAGGCCACGTAGGCGTAGCCGGAATGTGCCTCCGACCTCAGCCCGGCAATGGACGATGTCACGATGATCCTCCCTTGTCCGCGGGGCTTCATATGGCGACTGGCGGCGCGCAGCGTGGTCAGCACGCCCGTCAGGTTCACCTGAAGTACCTTTTCCCATGCTGCCGGGTCCACATTTTCCAGGCGCCCTTGTTCGGCCAAGAAACCGCGTCCAGCGCTCATGCCCGCATTGGCAAACACGCAGTCGATGGGCCCTTCGGCCGCGATGACGTCGAGGTGGCGGTCCACCTCGGCGCCGTCGCTGACGTCGATCACTCGCTGCTGCACCTTTGTGTACGTCTTGCGCAGGCGCTGCACTTCGGCGTCCAGCGCTGGCGCATCGCTGTCGGACAGCACGACTTCCGCACCCGCCTCCAGCAGGGCTTCTGCAATGGCCAGCCCGAGACCGCTGGCAGCGCCCGTCACCAGCGCTCGCTGGCCGGTCAGATCAAACAAGGATGGCAACGAGGCCATGGTGGCGGTGCTGTGCATCAACGAGTTCCTTGCAGCGGAATGAGGTGGTCCCAACGCTCAGTGGCTTCGATCATGTAGTGCACGCTCAAGGTCACACGCTGAAAGAACCACTGGCCTTCCAGGCGGATGTACTCGTCGTCAAAGCGGCCCACCACGTAAAAGCTCTTGCCTTCCTTCACAGGTCGGCCGTCCAGGTAGCTGGACCCTGTGCCTCGGTCGCCCTGTACCTGCACGACATGGCTGTGGATGAATTGCCGGGCCGTTTGCACCGGAAACGATGCGAAGAACGCACGGATGTTGTCGCGGCCCCGTACTTCGGGGCGCCCGCCGTAAGCCACATACGCATCGGGGGCAAACAGCTCGTAGAGTCGGTTGCCCGCATCCTCATTCACCAACTCGTGGTAGCGGGCACGCAGCGCGCGGATGGCTTCGATGCTCTCCAAGCGTTCAACGCGTTCTGTGAGGCCCCTCATATGCTCATGCAAGGCGTCAAGGTCGGTGGATGGGGGGGCAGCGGTCACTGAAGACTCTCCTGGTGAATGTGGTGGAAATCACCCATGATTTTTTGGGTGCGGTCCCACACGGATGCACCCGTGTGGGCGTGGGGAATGACATAGAAGCGGCGCGCATGAATCGCGTCGACCGCAGCGCGTGCAACATCCTCGGCCGTGATGGCTGAAGCGGCCATGCCGGCACGCACGCGCTCTCCATAGGCGGCAGCCGTGGGGCCCACCTCTGGCAATGCGGCTGGTCGGTTGCGTTGTGACTGGTCAATGTGCGTGGCCACCAGGGAGGGGCACAAGACGGACACGCCGATGGGCGAACCCACCTGCTCCAGATCCTTGGCCAGGCATTCCGAGAAAGCGACGACTGCGTGCTTGCTGGCGCAGTACACGGCGGAACCTGCGATGGTGGCGAGGCCTGCAGCCGATGATGTGTTGACGATGTGGGCCGGCATGCCCCGGGCCTGCATGCGTGGCAAAAAGCTGCGCACGCCATGCACCACCCCCATCAGGTTCACGCCCAGCACCCACCTCCAGTCGTCGTCCGTGGCATCCCAGGCGGTCCCGAGCACTGCCACGCCGGCGTTGTTGAAGAGCCAATCCACACCGCCCCAATGGCCCCAGCTGGCTTCGGCCAGTCGCTCCACGTCTGCGGCGTTGGACACGTCGCAGCGCTGCACCATGCACGCGGCGCCTGCCGCCTCTACCAGCGCCTGCGTTTGCGCCAGGGCTTCGGCCTCGATGTCGGCCGCCACCACCGCCATGCCTTCGTGGGCGCATGCCAGCGCGAGCGCGCGGCCGATGCCGCTGCCCGCACCGGTGACCACGGCCACTTGGAGGGCCGGCATCAGAGGCTCGCTCCGGACTTGCGGATTACCTCGCCCCATTTGGCGGCCTCGGCCGCCACGAAGGGTGCGAACTGCTCGTGTGGCATGCCCATCTTGACGCTCGACACTGCGTCCAGCGACGCCGTGACCTCGGGCGAGTTCAGTGCCTGGCCTACCGCGTCGGACAAGCGCTTGACGATGGGCGCTGGCGTGTTAGCTGGTGCAAAGACCCCGCCCCAGTTCATGGCCACCACGCTCGGTATTCCGGCCTCGGCCATGGTCGGCACGTTGGGTAGCACGGCCAGGCGGCTAGTGCTGGTGACGGCCAGTGCTGTGATTTTCCCGTCCCGGATCTGCGCCCGGGAGGTCTGCACGTAGTCGAACATCACATCCAGGTTCCCGGCAATCACATCGACCATGGCCGCCGTGCTGGACTTGTAGGGGATGTGGTTGAAACGCGCACCGGTCTGGGTTTGCAACAGCTCCAGGCACAGGTGGGCTGATGTGCCGTTGCCACCAGAGCCAAAGTTGAGCTTTCCTGGCTGTTGTTTGCCAAACGCAATCACATCGGTCACGGTGCTGAACTTCATGCTGGGGTTTGAGACCAGGACGTTCGCGTTCCCAGTCAGCCCGTGTATGGCCACAAAGTCCTTGACCGGGTCGTAGCGGATGTTCTTGAAGAGCGCCGTGTTGGTGCCCTGCGTGCCTTGCGTGCCGATCAGCAGGGTGTATCCGTCGGGCGCCGCTCGGGACACGAACTCGGCACCGATGGAGCCGCTCACCCCCACCCGGTTATCGATGACGATGGACTGGCCCAAGTTGTCGCTCAGCGCGCGTGCGATCAGGCGGGCTTGGACATCCACCACGCTGCCTGCGGAGAAAGGAACGACGAGGGTGATCGGGCGCTGCGGATAAGCGCTCTGTGCAAATACCGAGGGCGAGAGTGCCAGAGCCCCCATGGATGCCGAGAAATGGCGGCGATTCATCATGGTCTTGTCTCCTTGTTGTGTGTTCGGTCGTGCTGCATGAGAACGCAGCACGGTTAGCACCTGAGCGGCGCAGAGGCGGTTTGACCGACCACCCCGTCCTGCATCAAACCATCGCGAAACCGCCGGATGCACCGATGGTCTGCCCCGTGATGAACAGCGCGCGGTTCGACGCCAGGAACGCCACGATGCCCGACACGTCGCCCGGACGGGACAGGCGACCCACGCCTTTGGAGATGGGATATGCATTGAGCATCTTGCCCAGCAGTTCGTTGTTCTCTACCGTGGCGTGGATGTTCAACGGACCGTCCTTGATGCCCTCATGGGACACGGCGCCCAGAGCGATGGAGTTGACGGTGACCGCATGGCGGCCGTGCTCCCGTGCAAGGGCCTTGGCGAAACCGGCAATCGCAGCCTTGGCCCCCGAATACACCGCCATGTTGGCCTCGCCGATGCGGCCCGCTTCCGAGATGATGTTGATGATGCGACCCGTCTTACTTTGCACCATGCCCGGCAACACGGCGCGGCAGCAGTGCATGGTGCCGTAGACGTTCAGGTTCACGATCTTGGCCCAGTCCACCACGGGGGTGTCCACAAAGGCGGGTGTGCGGCCCCCTTTTTCGCGGCGCTCAGGGATGATGCCCGCGTTGTTGACCAGCACCGTGATGGGTGCGCCGAAATGCTCGGCGGCATTGGCCACCATGGCATCGACCGCCTCCTGTTGGGTAATGTCCGCCGGTGCGGCATAAGCTTGCCCGCCTGCGGCGTTGATCTCATCCGCCACCGCTTGGGCGCGTTCGGCAAACAGGTCGTTCACCACCACGCGCGCACCTTCGGCCGCGAGTTCGATGCAAATCTGCCGGCCTACACCTTGCCCACCGCCAGTGACGAGCGCGACCTGTCCGTTCAATCCGAGTTCCATGGGATACCTTTCGTGTGTGTTGTCTGATGAAGTCGCCAGTGCGCTAAGGCCCTAGCGTCCTTTGAATTGGGGTTCGCGTTTCTCGACAAAGGCGCGCATGCCCTCGATGCGGTCTTCGCTGTCCACGATCATTGCGGCCGCATAGCGCTCGTATTCCAGGCCCGAGTCCAGGTCGGTCTGCATGCCTCGGTTGATGGCACGTTTGGCAAAACGGACCGCCAGCGGCGGGTGCTGCGCAACGCGCTGGCTCAGTTCCAGTGCAGCTGTCATCAACTCGGCTTGCGGCACCACACGGCTGACGAGGCCGTAGCGCAATGCCGTTTCCGCGTCCATCAAGTCGGCCGTCAGGATCAGCTCTTTGGCTCTGGCTTCGCCCACCAGCCGTGGCAGTCGCTGCGTGCCACCGGCTGCTGGAATGACGCCCAGCTTGATTTCTGGCAGGCCGAAGCGCGCGTGGGAGGCCGCGATGCGCAGGTCACAGCACAAGGCAATCTCCAGCCCGCCGCCCAGGGCCACACCGTTGATGGCCGCAATGACGGGTTTCTCGAACTCTTCGATGTTGCGGAACAATTCGTGGGTTGCTTTCTGCCGCACGAAATACTCCGTGCCGCGCACCACGTCGGTAGCGCGCTCCTTGATGTCAGCGCCCGCGCAGAATGCTTTGTCGCCGCTGCCGGTGATCAGAACCGCGCGCACTTGGTCGTCGTTGCGCGCCAGTTCAAAGAAGGCACGCGCCAGGTCCGGCTTCATGGTGCTGCCCAACGTGTTCATGCGGTCGGGCCGGTTGAGGGTGATCACGGCCACGCGATCGCGCACCTCATAGAGCAATGTGCCCAGGTCCTGGATATCAGGGGTAGTCATTGGCTTGCTTTCAAAAAGAGATCTGAAGTGCCGTCACGCCGATGCCGACAGCACATGAGCGACGGACACAGACCCCAGACCGATCATGTGGGCCATGCCCCACCGCGCGTTGGGGTGCTGCCGGCCTTCGGCTTCACCCCGCAGCTGGCGGGTGATTTCCGCCAACTGGCCGATACCCGTGGGGCCGAGTGGGTGGCCCATGCCGATGAGGCCGCCCGACGCGTTGATGGCGCAGCGGCCGCCAATGTGCGAATCGCCACGCGCCAGATAGTGGGCGCCTTCGCCGGGATCGCACACACCAATCGCTTCGCTGTACAGCAACTCCTCCACCGAGAAGGCGTCATGCAGTTCCAGCAGGTCTAGCTCTTTGGGGGCGATGCCCGCTTGTTCAAAAGCAGCCTGTGCGCTGGTGCGGACCAGCTCTACAGCGCTGTCGCCGTAGTGCGTTTCGGGCCGTTCACTGCCTGCGACCGACGCCTTGACACGCACGCAGCGCCGGGCATCCAGTCCCAATTTTCGGATCGCGTTGCCAGAGACCACCATCACCGCAGCAGCGCCTTCGCCGCGCGGGCAGCATTGCTGCACCGTGAGGTCTCCCACCACGCGGGGCGATGCAAGCACCTGCTCCAGCGTACGCGGTTTGCGGAACTGCGCGAACGGGTTGCGCGCCGCATTGCCGTGGTTCTTCACGGCCACGTTGGCCATTTCCTCCACGGATGCTCCGCGCTCGCGCAGGTAGGTACGCGCCATCATCGCGAACTTGGCGGCGGGAATGGTGGCCGTTTCGCTCAGTCGCTCCAGGCCGTCCTTGTTGGCGGCGCGGCGCCCGTCGCCATGTTTGTCTACTCCGACTGCCAGCACCACATCACTCATGCCGGTGGCCACTTCCATGCAGGCTTGGCGGAAGGCGAACGACCCGGAGGCCGATGCGTTTTCCACCTGTGTCACCGCCAGGCCCGTCGACCCCAGGTGGCGCAGCATGACGCGGCCGGCTGCCATCCCGATGGAGGTGGTGCCCACGTACGCGCTTTGCACGCGGCCCCATGGAAGCCCCGAGTCCGCCAGTGCGGCGCGCACAGCTGTCAGGCCCAGCTTGGTGTAAGGCGTTTCGGTCGGGAACTGGTAGGGATGCAGACCAATACCGGCGATAAACACGCCGCCATTGACATCGAGCCAGTTGCGCGAAGTAGATTGTTGTGTATTGCTCATTGAGCGGCTCCTTCATTCACGGGCACAAAGCGGCAGACGTAAACGCCTTCTTCCGGCTTCACTTCGGCAACGGCGCGAACCGTCGTACCGTGCTTCAGCGCCGATTCATCTGCCACGGCCATCACACCTTCTTCGACGATGCCGGGCGCGATGCGAATGTCCCCCGCAACGCTGGGCGCCGCCATGCCGGGCAGCAGCGGCACATGCAGCGTCACGAACTCCAGTAGGTCTCCACCGCCTGGACGGGTCACGCGCAGGGCTTCGCTCAGCGGCTCTCCGCAGTGCATGCAGCCCGGCGCGTTGGCAGGAAAGCTCAGCTCCCCGCAGGCGCCGCACTGTGCAAAGAAGAAGTTGAGCGAGTGGCCGTCTTCAGCCAGCTCATACAGAGTGGGCTGCAACGGTTTCAAGGAAGTCTTTGAATCGGTCATAGGAAGAAGGGAGGGAAAAGGAAAGCTGCTGGGCGGGCATGGATTGCCCGCAGCCTGTCAATCAAGCTTGGCGCCCGACTGCTGAACCACTGCACGCCACCGTGTCATCTCCGACTTCACGAAGGTGCCCAGCTTGGCGTCGCGCAGGCCGACGAGCGGGACGCTGCCGAACTTCTCGGTGGCCTGCAGCATTTCGGGGTGAACGATGGCCTTGGCGATCTCGTCGCCCAGGCGCTTCACGATGTCTGGCGGTGTCTTGGCCGGAACGAACACAGCGCCCCAGGCTGTGGATTCGGCTTCGGGAACGCCCAGCTCACCCACGGTGGGTACGTCGGGCGAGCTGGCCAGGCGCGTCTTGGAGGTGACCGCCAGCGCCTTGAGCTTGTTCGCCTGCACCTGGGGCAGCACCACCGCCGGGTAGTCGAACATCAGGTCGACGTTGCCCGCCATCAGGTCGCTCAAGGCCGGCGCGCTGCCGCGGTACGGCACATGGGTCATCTTGATGCCGGCGGCGGTCTGGAACAGCTCGGCCGTCAGGTGGGTGCCCGTGCCAGGCCCGGCGGAGCCGTAGTTGAGCTTGCCGGGATTGGCCTTGGCATAGGCAATCAACTCGGGCACCGTCTTGAACGGGCGCGAAGGGTTGATCACCAGCATGAGCGGCGTTTCCGACATGGCGTGCACAGGCACAAAGTCCGCCACGGGGTCATAGCGCACGTTCTTGTACAGCGCCAGATTGGCGCCATGCGTTCCCTGCGTGCCGTAAATGATGGTGTAGCCATCGGGCGGCTGGCGCGAGGCCGACTCGACACCGATGGAGCCGCCCGCCCCGGGGCGGTTGTCCACCACCACCGACTGACCCAGCTGTGCGCTGAGCAGCTTGGCCAAAAGCCGCGAGGTGCTGTCCGTAATGCCCCCAGGTGGGAACGGCACCACAAACGTGATGGGCTTGCTGGGCCACGCATCTCCCGCAGCGTGCAGCACACCGAAGGCCAATGAGGCGATGACAAAAACAACCAGTTTTCGGAAGGTTCTACGCATGTTTGTCTCCATTTTTTGTTGCCACTAGATTGCGGCTGGTCGTAGAATACTTCAATATTTCGTAGACAAGCAAGAAGTTTTGATCTTCGTGTAGAAAGCAAGAAGCGAGATTCCACAAAGATTTCCTCAATGAATAGTCCTGCTGTCAAAGCTATGATTCGTTGATATCTACGAAATACCGGAGAACTTATGCCCACCATCGTCCCCGCTGCGTCTCGCACCATGGCCCTTCTGGAGGTCTTTGCCCGGGAGCGCCGCGAACTCTCCAACTCAGACCTTGCGCGCCTGATGGACCTGCCAGAAAGCAGTTGCTCCGATCTCTTGCATACGCTGCATGAGCTGGGCTACTTGATGCGGACAGCGCGGACCCGGCGCTTCTACCCCACGGCCCGCCTGCTCACGGTTGCCAAAGGCATTGCTGCAGGGGATTCGCTCTACGCGGTGGCGTCCGAGGCCTGCGAACTGCTGCGCGACAAGACTGGAGAGACCGGCATGTGCGGCCGCGTGGAGGCCGGCGTGGTCAAGGTCCTGGCGTTTGCCGAGGGCACACACCCGCTGCGCTATGTGGAGAACGTGGGCAACAAGATCGCCCTGCACGTATCTGCTTTGGGCAAGGCCGAGCTGGCGCTGGGCACGCCCGAAGAGGCTGCACGCCAGCTGCGGCTCAAGCCGCTCAAGCAGATCGCCCCCGGCTCCATCACCGACCTCGCAGCGCTGGAGGCGCAGATCGCGCAAGCGCGCGAGCAAGGCTGGATGTGGGTGGAGAACGAAGGCTTTGACGGCCTGGCCGCCATCGCCGTGGCTGGCTATCTGGGCGACGAACCCCTCGCGCTGTCGATCGCCGGCCCCACCGAACGGCTGCGTCGTACCAAAGACGCGTGCCTGCAGGCCTTGCAGGAGGTACGGGCGCTCGTGTTCCACCCCCAGAACCCCGCGCCCACGCTGCGCGCCACCGCCTCGGGCCGGCGCAGCGCGGGCACCAAAGACGCCACGCCCGCATAGCGGCGGGTCCATGCATTCAACCCAGGAGACATAGCCATGTATGCAACGATGAGTTCCGAACAAGAAATGCTGCGCGACAGCGTGCGCCGCTTCATGAAAAGCGAGGTCGCACCCCGCGTGGCCCAGCACGACCGGGACAAGACCTTCCCCTTCGAACTCCTCAAGGAGCTGTCCCAGTTCGGATACATCGGTGGCCGCCTGCCCGAGGCCCTGGGAGGCATGGACATGGACCAGATGACCTGGGCGATGCTCATGGAAGAGGCGGGCTACACCTGGCTGTCGCTGCGGACCATGGTGAACATCACCAACGCGGCCATCAACAAGCTGGCGGCCGAAGCCAATGAAGAGCAACGCGAACGCTTCCTGAAGCCCCTGCTGGCATCCGAACGCAAGGTGTTCAACGCCATCAGCGAGCCGGGCACGGGTTCGAACATTGCGCAGGTTCAGACCCGCGCAGACCTGCAGGGCGACCACTACGTCCTCAACGGCCGCAAGCTGTGGATAACCAACGGAGCCTTTGGCGACTTTGGCATTGTGGTTGCCCGCACGTTCAGCCCCGATTGCCAGGGAGGGCTCTCCACCTTCTTGGTAGAGCGTGATGTATCGCCTTATGAAGTGCGCAATGTTGACACCATGGTGCTGCGGAGTACTGGTACGGCCGAGCTCGCGTTCGACAACGTCAAGGTGCCTCGCGCCAACCTGCTGGGCGAAGAAGGCAATGCGCTCAAGAAAATGCTCATGGGCCTGGATGGCGCGCGCGTCAACATCGCCATGGGTGCTGTGGGCGCAGCCCAGGCGGCGCTCGACCTGTCCATTGACTACGCCCGAACCCGCACCCAGTTCGGCAAGCCCATCGGCAGTTTCCAGCTGGTTCAAAAGCTCATCGTGGACATGACGATCCGTGTGGAAGCCGCCCGGGCACTGGGCCTGCGCGCCGCCGCCGCACTGGACGCCAATGCCGATGCGCGCACTGCCTGTTCTATCGCCAAGCTCTACGCCACCGAGGCCGCACACGAAGTCGCCAGCATGGCGCTGCAGGTGCACGGCGGCCTGGGCTACGCCACCGACTACCCCATCGAGCGCATCTTCCGCGACACACGCGGCGGCACGATCCCTGAAGGCACCACGGAAGTGCAGACCTTGATTGCCGGGCGCGAAATCCTGGGCATCTCGGCGATTGTTTGACCCTCGTCATAAACACCCCCATAACGACCAGGAGACAAGATTGACTGACCTTTCGCGACTGATCCGCCCTCGCTCAATTGCCCTTGTGGGCGCGTCCGACCGCCCGCAGAGCATTGGCGAGCGCACGCTGACCAATCTGCTGGACCATTCCGAGTTCGACGGAGACATTTACCTCGTCAACCCGACCAAGGCAGAGATTCGCGGGCATCGCTGCTGGCCCAGTGTGGCATCGCTGCCCGCCACGCCGGACGTGGCGGTGATCGTGGTGCCCGCATCGGGCGTGCTGGCGGTGGCCGAAGAATGCGCAGCGCGGGGCGTTCTGTTTGCCATCGTGTTGACGTCGGGCTTTGGCGAGGCCGGTGAAGAAGGCGAACGCGCCCAGGTGCGGCTCAAGGAGATTGCCGATGCGGGCGGCATGCGCCTGTATGGCCCCAACTGCCCGGGTCTCACCAACGTCAACCACCGCCTGGGCCTGACCTTCTCGCCCTCCTTCCCGCACGATCTGGTCAAGGGGCCCATCGGCCTGGCCACGCAGGGCGGCGGACTGGGACGCAACGTGATGCAAGCCATGGACCGGGGCATCGGCATCGGCCTGTGGGCCTCTACCGGTAACGAGGTGGACCTGCAGGTGGCCGACTTCATCCACTACATGGCCGATGCTCCCGACATCAAGGTGATCGTGACCTTGCTGGAGGGCATCAAGGATGGCGCAAAGTTCGTGGCCGCCGTGAACCGTGCGGCTGCCAATGGCAAGCCCGTGATCGCACTCAAGGTGGGCAAGTCGGAATACGGGCAGAAGGCGGCCCAATCGCATACAGCGTCCCTGACCGGATCGGCCGAAGTGAACAGCGCCGTGTTCAAGCAGTGCGGCGTGATCGAGGTGGATGACATCGACGAGCTGGTTGATACTGCCTGGCTGTTCGCACGCGGCGAGCCAGCACCCAGCGAAGGTGTGGCCATCTACACCTCGTCGGGCGGCACCGCAGCCTTGACGGCGGACGCCGTGGGCACCGCAGGCCTGACCCTCGCTCAGTTTGCCCCTCACACGCGGCAGACTCTTGCTGATCTGCTCCCCGCTTACGCTGCGCTGGACAACCCGGTGGACACGACCGCCGCCGTGCTGAGCGATGCGGCGCTGATCGAAAAATCGCTGAGCGCCGTGGCAGCGGATCCCCATCTGGGCTGCGTGATCGTTCCGATCGCGCTGGACTATGGCGACACCACGATCCAGCTGGCGCGCACCATCATCGCGGCGCAGAAGGGGTGCTCCACCCCGATCCTTCCCATTTGGATGAGCGACCGCATGGGCGAGGGCTATCGCATGCTGGTCGACGGTGGGTTTGCGCCACCACGGTCGGTGGGCAAGGCCATCAAGGCCATCCAGCGATGGATCGAATATGGCCGCTGGAAGCGCTCGCGCGGCACGCACACTCCGTTGAACCCGGTAGCGGCGCTGCCGCCGCCCAGTGCCACGCGCAGCCTGTCCGAGGCCGAGGCCAAGTCCCAGCTGCGGGCAGCAGGCATCCCGCTGCTGCCCAATGCCTTGGCGCCTACCGTGGAGGACGCCGTCGTGGCGGCCAACGCCATGGGCTACCCCGTGGTGGCCAAGATCGCCAGCGAGCAGATCGTGCACAAGTCCGACATCGGCGGCGTAGCGGTGGGGCTGCAGAACGCCGAGGAACTGCGCCAAGCCTGGGAGGACATCATGGTGGCCGCGAAGCACCACAGGCCCGACGCGCACATTGACGGTCTACTGATCGAGAAGATGGCGCCGCGCGGTGGCCTGGAGCTGATGGTCGGCGTTACGCGCGACCCGGTGTTCGGCCATGTGATGACCTTCGGCCTGGGCGGCATCTATGTGGAGATCCTGCGCGACGTCACCCGGCGCATGTTGCCGCTTTCCGCCAGCGAGGCAGCTACGATGGTCCGCGAGATGCGGTGCTTTCCCTTGCTGGAAGGCGTGCGCGGCCGCCCGCCGGCAGACTTGGAGGCGCTGCAGACGCTGCTGCTGCGCATCTCGGACTTCGTGATGCAGAACGCAGGCCGTATCGAGGAGATGGACCTCAACCCCGTGTGGATTGGCGCGCAAGGCGAGGGTGTGTTGCCCCTCGACGCCGTGATCATCGAAAGAACCGCCGCATGACCGCCACCACAGCCCGGCCGCCGCTGAAGGACATCACGGTGGTGGATTTCAGTGAGCTGCTGCCGGGGCCTTTCCTGACGCAGAACCTGGCGGAGATGGGCGCACGCATCATCAAGATCGAGCGCCCGCCGCACGGCGACAACGCGCGCCACCTGGGACAGGGCGCGTTCGAGGCCGTGAATCGGGGCAAGCAAAGCCTGTTGGTGGACCTCAAGGACGAAGCCCAGCGCGATCACGTCCGCAAGTTGCTCGCGTCGGCCGACATCGTGGTCGAGTCCTACCGCCCCGGCGTGATGGCGCGCCTGGGCCTGGACGCCGCCGCACTCTGCCAGGCCTTTCCGCGACTCATCTATGTGTCCCTCAGTGGCTACGGCCAGACAGGACCGTGGGCCAATCTGCCGGGGCATGACATCAACTACCTGGCCGCCGCGGGCGTGCTGGCCGTTTCGGGCCAGCCGAATGGTGCTCCCGCGCAGAGCTTTGGGCTACCAGTGGCCGACCTGTGCGGGACCATGTACGCGCTGTCAGCCACCCTCGCCGCACTGTTCCAGCGCGAAGCCACTGGCCGCGGGCAGTACCTGGACGTGGCGCTGGCCGATTGTGCCTTGCACTGGATGAACCCACGGCTGGGCGCCTACCGGTCTGCAGGTGCGCGCACTGTGCAAGCGCAGCGCGAGGCCACGCTGGTAAAGGCTGCCTACGGCGCGTTCCTGTGCAAGGATGGGCGCTACGTGTCGATTGCCGCGCTGGAAGACCATTTCTGGAAGCGCTTGTGCACAGCCCTCCCGCTCGCGCCCTTCGATGGTCCGGAGTACGCCACGCACAAGGCACGCAAGGCGGTGGCCGATGCGATCAATCTGCGTATCGAGCAGGCCATGCAGCCTCTGGAATCGCGGGAGGCCTTCGAATTGCTGTGTCGCCATGACGTTCCAGCTGCACCCGTGGTTCATCCCGCCGAACTGTCGTCCCAAGCGCATTTCGCCTCGCGAGGCAAGTTTGCCGCTGCTGATGACATGCCGTGGGTACGCTTCCCCGTGGCCATGGAGGGGATGGGCGACACCCACCTGGCTGGAGCGCCCGCCCTGGGTTCTGCGGGGGGCTGACCCATGGGCGCCGCTCTGCGCACGCGCATTACGCAGCTTCTGGGGATCGATCACCCCATTCTGGGCGGCGGCCTGATGTGGCTGTCCGACGCGAGGTATGTGGCTGCGCTGGTGAATGCAGGCTGCATGGGCTTCATCACGCCCCGGTCGTATGCCAGCGAAGCGGATTTCCGGGACGCCCTCGCGCTTTGCACGGAGCTGACTCACGGCAAACCGTTTGGCGTGAACCTCACGCTCTCGCACCGGCCCGAAGCCAACTCCATGGTTCCGCGCTGGATGGATGCCAGTCTGGGGCATGGCGTGAAGGTCTTCGAGACAGCAGGACATGCGCCAGCGGAACTCATCAAAGCGCTGCATAAGGCCAACGCCGTCGTTGTTCACAAAGCCTCCAGCATCCGCCACGCACTTTCTGCAGAGCGCGCAGGCGCAGATGCCATTGCCCTGGTCGGCATGGAGGAAGGCGGACACCCGGGCATGAACGAGCTGCCTACGATGCTCATGGGCGCGCTCGCTCATGGTCAGTTCAGCGTGCCGGTGGTGCTAGGCGGTGGCATCGGTCGTGGCAATCAATTGGCTGCGGTGCTGGCCCAGGGGCTGGACGGCGTGCTCATCGGCAGCCGCTTTCTGGTGTGCGAGGAAATACAGACGCACCCCCGCTACAAGGAGCATCTGCTGACCTGCGACGAGCACTCCACGGTGCGGCTGCTGCAGTCACTGGGCACCACCTGGCGCGTGCTGCTGAATGACACCGCGAGCCAGGTTCAGGCCATCGAGCGGGCTGGTGCCACCGAATATGCCGCCTTCGGCGACCTCATCAGCGGAACCGTGGCGCGCGACCGCTGCTACGCCGAGGGTGACTGGCGCAATGGCCTGGTCTCCCTGGGGCCATCCATTGCATTCGCAAACCGCATCGAGCCGCTGCAGGACATCGTCAATGGCATGGTGGACGAAGCGGTGCAAGCCATCGCGGCCCTTCGCTCAATGCATTCACAAAATGGAATGGAACAAGAATGAACCGATTGCCTTTTATGGAACGGCTGGTGGTGCCCATCATTGCGGCCCCCATGCTGCGTGTCTCGGGCATCGAGCTGGTCTCGGCCGCGTGTGCAGCTGGGGTCATCGGCGCGTTTCCCACGGCCAATTGCACGTCGCTGGACGAGTTTGCGGCGTGGTTGCAGCGGCTTCAGCGCGAAGCCGAAGAACAGCCTGGCCGAGCGCCTTATTGCCCCAACCTCATCATGCGGCGCGACCCCGCACGCCTCAAGGCCGAAGTGGACTTGATCGTGCGCCACGGCGCGGAGCTGGTGATCACCAGTGTGGGGTCTCCCGCTTCGGTGATTCCTGCCTTGCGTGACGGCGGCTGCCTTGTGTTTGCCGATGTGGCCTCGCTCCACCATGCAGAGCGCGCGCTGGAGGCGGGTGTCGATGGCCTCGTTTTGCTGTCTTCCGGCGCAGGCGGGCACACAGGTTGGGCCAATCCGTTCGCCTTCGTGCGCGCCGTGCGCCAGATGTTCGACGGCCCTGTTGTGCTCTCGGGTGGCCTCTCGGATGGCGTGGCGCTGCGCGCCGCGACCATACTGGGTTGCGACCTGGGGTGTGTGGGTACGCGATTCATCGCCACCAAGGAAAGCCTGGCTGGGGGAGACTACAAAGAGATGCTTCTGGAAAGCTCCATGGACGATGTGCTCGCCACACGCGCCTTCACCGGGTTACCCGCGAACTTCTTGAAGCCGTCCATCGTCCGGGTGGGTCTCGACCCCGAAGCGTTGGACGAGACGGTGTCCGTTCAGGAAGCACGCAACAAATTTGGAGGTGGATCTGACGGACCAGTCATTCAACGGTGGTCGGATCTATGGAGTGCGGGGCATTCGGTGTCGGGGGTGACATCCTTACCGACTACTGCCGACCTGGTTCAGTCCATGAAGAGGGAATATCTAGCTGCCTGATAGCCTGTACTCAGGTGCCGAGGATGCTGTGGCATGGAATGGTTTTCCAATAGTTGCCAAAGTCCGGTATGAACAATACGCGGTCAGTGAACTGCCGAACATCGGCGACTGCTATCGGCCTGAAGCCGCCGCATGGCCAAATCGCTGCCCTTCGCGGCAAGCGTTCAGGCGCGGCGCTGAGTAGAAAGATCCCGAGCTGATGGCGCACCGAACAGCCCGACTGGAAAAAGTACAAGACTCAGTGAGAAACGCCCGGCAAAGTACAACACTGAAGGAATAAAAGGTACAAAGGTATGCACCCCATGTTGTTCCAAGTCGCTGATTTTTCGAATTCGGCAGTACAACACTCAGCGCATGTCGACATTTTTTTGAGTCAGATTGCCATCAAGCGCCAGTGTTTCATGCCTGTGAAGCTATAAAAATCATAGTAACGGGCTGGCGCTGCAGTACCGTCAGACGGTCAGATCCACCTGCTGCACCGTGCCCACGCTGCCGTTTTCTCGCAGGTAGGCGCTGGTGGAGCGCACGGTGCCCAGGCTGGCGTTGTCGGCGGTGCGCAGGGCAAAAGGGGTGGCGACGGCGTTGGTGGAGAGTGCGCCAACGCCCACGTCGGCCAAGGTGCGCAGGCTGCCAGCGCCCTCGGCGCCATCCGCCGACGGGGTCCATACCTGCAGCTGCTGAAAGACCGGGTCCGCCTCGTCAATCCAGCCGTTGCCGTCGCTGTCATAGGCGGCCAGTTCGGCAAAGCCGTTGCCGGTGCCGGGGCCGAACAGCTCCCGGCCGTTGTCGATGCGGCTGTTGTGGTTCAGGTCCAGGGCCAGGTAGCCCCGGTTGCCTGAGAGCAGGGGCACGTTGTCGGTCTGGCCGTCGCTGTCCAGGTCGAACGCAAAGCGCAGGTCCTGCAACTGCGCGGCCGAGCCGTCGAAGTTGATGACCAGCGGGTCTACCGCCACAGCGTCGCCCAGGCGCACGCTGAACGATGATTCCTGGCGGTAGCTGCGCTGCATATCCAGCTGCAGCCTGAAGCGGATTTCCCGCCCGTCGGCGGTGCGCACGGTGCCCTGGGCGGCAAACTGGGTGCTTTCGGTTTCTACGACCACTTCGCGCTGCTCCACCAGCAAGCCCCACCCGGCACGGGGACGGCCTGCATCGGCGGTCGGCGCCGTGTCGAGGCGGCTGGTGGGTGTGGCGGGTGGGGAGGGTGCGGGTTCCGTCTGGCCGGTGTACACCCGCACCTGCACGCCCGTCATGCGGGCAATCAGGTCGCGGATCATGGCCAGCTGGGGTGTCAGGCCGTCGCTGGGGCTGCTGCCGGGCGCGGCATCTGCGGCATTGGTGGGGTCGATGGCCTCCTGGGCGGCGCGGGCCAGGCGTGCTGCGCTGGAAATTTGTACGGCTGGTGCCGCTCGGGTAAGGCCAGGGGCACTGGTGGGGCGGCGATCGCCGACCCAGGCTTCAAAGTGGCTGCTTTGGGTGTGCACGCGGCTGGCAACGTGCTGGGCCTGCATCTGCAGGGCGGACGATTCAATCTTCATGGGACACCTCCAGGGCTTCCACACAGAGATATCGACGCCACGGAGAAAGAACTTGAATGTTGCCTTGCCCTCTTTCTGGCTTCCTTTTGCCGGGTACCCGATGGCTGGCGTGGTGGCAGTCTCCGCCCCCCCCCGCTACACCTCTTGCCGCACCCGGCTTTCAAAGTCTTCGAGCGTCAGCGGGCGGCCAAACAGGTAGCCCTGGAAAGCCTGGCAGCCATGGGCCAAAAGAAACTGGTAGTGGGCGGTGGTCTCCACCCCCTCCGCGATCACGGACAGGCCCAGGCTGCCAGCCAGCGCGATGATGGAGCGGGCGATGGCCGCGTCGCTGGCGTCCAGCAGCACGTCGCGCACAAAGCCCTGGTCGATCTTGATCTGGTCCAGTGGCAGGCGCTTGAGGTAGCTGAGCGACGAGTAGCCCGTGCCAAAGTCGTCCAGCGAAAACCCCAGGCCATGGGCCTTGAGGGCGCGCATGGTGGCGATCACGCTGTCCACGTTGTCCAGCAGCAGGCTTTCGGTCAGCTCCAGTTTGATCTGTGCGGGGTTGGCGCCGGTCTGCTGCACCAGCGCCAGCACCTGGGCCACAAAGTCGTCCTGCAGAAACTGGCGTGCGCTCACGTTGATGGCAAGGCTCAGCTGCGCAAACTGCGGGTCTTGTTGCCAGCGGGCCTGCTGGCGCAGGGCGGTTTCCATGACCCAGTGGCCCAGTGGCAGGATGAGGCCCGATTCTTCCGCCAGCGGGATGAACTCCGACGGCGGCACCATGCCTTGGACCGGATGCTGCCAGCGCACCAGGGCCTCTGCGCCGGTCACGCGCCCCTGGCTGTCCACCTGCGGCTGGTACAGCAGCAGGAACTGCGCGCGCCGCAGGCCGTTGTGCAGCTCGGTTTCCAGCAGGGCGCGGCGGTTCACGGCCTGCTGCATGTCGGGGTCAAAAAAGCGCAGTGTGTTGCGCCCGGCGTCCTTGGCGCGGTACATGGCCATGTCGGCCTGCTTGAGCACCTCGTCCACCGAGTCGCGCTGGTGATTGAGCAGTGTCACGCCGATGCTGGCGGTGAAGTGGTGTTCGTGCCCCGCCAGTTCGTAGGACTGGCGCAATTGCGCCAGGATCAGCTCGCCCAGCGTGCGCGCCTGTGCGGCGGCCTCGGGGGCGTCGCTGCTCAGGTTCTGCAGCACCACCACAAACTCGTCACCTCCGAGGCGGGCCACAGTGTCCTGCTCGCGCACGCAGCTGCGCAGGCGCTGGGCAACGTCCTTGAGCAGCAGATCGCCCACCTCATGGCCCCGGGTGTCGTTCAGGGTCTTGAAGTTGTCCAGGTCCACAAACAGCACGGCCGTGGTGAGGCCCGAGCGCGCACCGTTGACCAGCACCTGCTGCAGCCGGTCCACCAGCAGGCGGCGGTTGGGCAGCTGCGTGAGTGCGTCGTAGAACGCCAGGTAGCGTGCCTCGTCCTCGGCGGCCTTGCGGCCCGAGATGTCGATGTCGATGCAGAACATCTCGGGCGGGTGGCCCGGCACCTGGATGTAGGCGTGGCTGGAGAACACATGCACCGGCGTGCCGTCCTTGCGCTGCAGTTGCAGCTCGCCCGCCGGGATCACCTCGCCGGTGGCGAACATGTGCTGCATGTGTGCCCGCACGCCGTCGCGCATGGGCGGCGGGATGATGAGGTCGAGCAGGTTGCCGCCCAGGGCTTCTTCGGCCGTGTAGCCGTACAGCTGCTCGGACGCCTGGTTCCAGTAGCTGGTGGTGCCGTCCTGCAGGTAGCCTTGCACCGAGATGGACGGAATATTGCGCAGCAGCGAGCGAAAACGCAGCTCGGACTCGCGCAGCGCACTTTCAGCCTGCTTGCGCTTCGTGATGTCGCGGGCGAGGAACACCACAGCCGCCTGGCCACCCACCTGCACGCCCAGGGGCTGGGTGCGCCCTTCAAACTGGCGCAGTCCCGACAGGGTCTGCAGCTCGTATTCCACGCTGTGGGTCTGGCCAGACTGCAGCGTGTCCCGGATGAGCCCCATGAACCGTTCTGCCTGCTCGGCGGGCAGCACATCGTGCAACCGTTTACCTACCAGCTCGGGGGCGCTGGCGACCAGGGTGGCGTCGTTGGGGGACAGTACCTCCCCATACCGGCCCTGGGCATCCAGCACCAGCAGCACATCGGGGATGGCCTGCGTGATGGCATGCAGGCGGGCTGCCGTGCCAGTGAGTGCACGCTCGGTGGCCATGCGTTGCTCCACATCGTGCAGCAGCAGGCCCAGCACCACAGTGGCTGGGGTGAAGGTCAGCAGATAGGGCAGGGCCAGCGTCTGGTTGATGCGCTGCACGGCCTCGGCGGGCAGCAGCTGAAACAGCGCGATCACCGCCGTGTGCAGCAGCAGCCCGAACAGCGCGAGGGGTATGGGCTCCACGCCCAGCCGCCCCCGGGCGCGGCCCTCGCGGTACACCAGCCCCATGGCCGTGCACAGCACGATCACCATCAGCCCCACCTCGGCACCCGCGCCCCCCAGCCACAGGCGCCCGGTGGCCGCCATCAGCGCTGCAATGCCCGCTACCAGCGGGCCGCCAAACAGGCCGGCCATGCTCAGCACCACCGAGCGCGCGTCAAAGATCACGCCCGGCATCAGCACCACCGGGGTGAGCATGCCCACCACGCAGATCCCGCCGAAGATCAGCCCCGAAAAGACCTGGCCCACCCACGGGTGCTGGCGCCAGACGCGGATGTTGAACCCATGCAGAAAGCACAGCGCCAGCAGCAGCGCAACGCCTTTGACCAGCTCAATGAACATGGGCCTCCGTGCTTTCCGAGGGGAAAGCCCATGATGGAGGAAACGTTGCGATCCGTAAACGTGTAAATGGCCCCGGATGGGGCCATTGCTCGCAAGGTTGAGGGGAGATCGCGAGGCTCAGCTGAGCAAAGCCTGGGCAAATTCGCGGGCATTGAAATATCCAGGTTCGATGCACATTGGAAGTGGGCCGCAGACTGATGACGCCCGTCGCGCAGGTTGCATCGTGCTTCTCAGACGCTCTTGTCTGCAAATTGCGCTACTTGCGGGACGCTCATCTGAGCAGACCGTAGCCCCATTGAAGTTTGCTCTTGCGCGACGGCTCCTCGTTGATCTGAAAGCGCCCAAAATACCGATCTCCCCAGGTTCTTTGCGATACCAGGTCAAATGCGCAGTCGAAGGCCATATCCCGGATGCACTCCGCATTGGGAGACCAAAAATTCGTAATATCGCCTGCAAGGGAGGAGTGCCGGTAGTAACGGGCGACAGGTTCTTGCAAACCCAGGTCGTTTGCAGCATGGCTTTCGAGGTGCAAGGTACCCCTGCACAGAGAGCGAGCGATCGCCATTGCCTTCACCATATCTGGCAGGTGGTACAGGACGCCCAGAAAAAGTACGTGATCAAAAGTTCCCAGCTCATCCGCAGTCAGGTCGTAGATATTGGCACGGTGGTACTGAAAATTCCGCCCTGTAATCTCTTCCATGACACCAAAGCCATGAGCATTTTTAGGCCGATAGTCGACTGCCACTACCTCAGCACCCCGTTGATTGGCGGCCAGCGAGAAAAATCCGTCGGACGACCCTATGTCCAAAACTCTCTGGCCATTTAAATCTTGAGCGAAATCGATATCATTAAGTAAAAATCCTGGATTGTAACTGCCGGGTGTCACGAGGCCAGGGTAAATTTCGAATGCATGATGCCAATGCTTGACAGAGGCGACCAGTTGCTGGGCTTTTTCGAAATTCAAATTGACTCCTCATTTTTCAAAAATTAATCTCGCAAGATGTGGGAATTGCGAAAATGTTCATACCGCGATTCACGGTACGAGTCTACTGCTTGCAAAGATAGTTTGGCACCGTATTCTTGTGCAGGAAGGGGTCCACAAGGTCGCTGGAGTATTCGCCAGCGATCAGGCGTTTTGGCGGAAGAAAATGAGACCTGAAGAAGCGACTGAACGTCGCAAGGAGCTCTCCCCGCGTGGTCAGGCGGATACAACTTCCCTGGTCGACAAATAGGGTGCCAGACTCTATTTGCTCAGTGAGCCTCACCTCCATCAGTCGATGCTCTTTGATGTATTCCTCGCGAAATATATAGTCTAGATAATTCAATTGGATGCCTCCCCCACGTTGCTGGATTTTTTCTAAAAAATAAAACGACAGCGAGCGGTCTATGATGGTCGGAAAGGTGATTGCCAATATATAGCCGAGCAGTCCACAGATGGCGATATTTTGAAATTTCTCCAGTGGGTTGAAGTAGTTTGAAAATGGTGTGATTGTGATGAGGAGGGTATATGCAAGTAATGCGAGGGTGCAAGCCCAAATGGCCGCGTAGAATACAACATCTACTTTGAATAATCGGATGTAAATCCAATATGTAGCTACTGCAATGGCTGCATAGGTCGCTATTCCCGCGACGGAGAGAGCTGCACGTTCCATCAAATATCCTGCGGAAGGAGTGAGTGTGAGATGTTGTTGCCGGACAAGCTGCATCCTGAGGTCGGCTGAGCAAGCAGTCTCGCTGATGGGGCTGGGGTACCGCCAGTAACAAGGTCCTCCGATGTCTCGATCCGAATCGAGAACGGTTGCGCCCGATCAAGCGCCCGTTCAGTCCGCTTGCGGAGCTTTTGCAGTCGCGAGGACAGCCCCACAGATACCACTACAACCACAGCCGAGACAACAACAACAGCCATGGCGACGGACGAGAGGTTGGCGTGCAGTCCTGCCGCCATAAGTCCACCCAGGACCATTCCGCCGACTGACGCCAGCCCCGCGAAGAGTGCGGTGTTCAGAGCGAGCCGACGCTGGACCACAGGAGCCAACACTGCGAGCGAAGCCACACCGTGCAGCACAAGTTTGCGCAAGTTCATCTTGGAGCGGCCTGCGTACCGCCGCCCGCGGTCCACTCGCACTTTTCGCATCTCCAGACCAGATGCAAGCACAGTGGCAGCAAGGTGCTGGGAGAGTGTTGTCATCGTGCTCAGCCGCTGAACCGCAGTCCCCCGGAGTGCCATGAAGTTGCCAAAGTTCATCCGGTAGCCCGTCAGGCAGCGGAAGAGTGCCTTGTAGGCAGCATAGAGCAGCTGAAAGAGAGGTCCGTCATTGCGTTTTCCGCGGGAGGCCGCCACGACATCGACGATTGCCTCATTTTGGGCCACCAGTTCAGCGATCGCCTCGGGTACGTCTTCCCCGTCGGAATCCATGACCACCACCCATTGATCAGTGCGCACATATCTCGCGATGTAACGCAGACCGACTGCGATCGCCGCTTGATGTCCCCGATTTCTGCTCAGGCGTATGACGCGAAGATCCTGCGCGGAATTTCTGGCAACAGGATATACAAATGGATGGCGCAGCGACCCATCGTCTACGACCACGACGCAGTAAGGTTCCTGAATGCTGATCTCGAGATGTCGTAGCAACTGCGAGCAGGCCTCCGCGTCCTCGTACACGGGCATGAGCACAATGAGCTTTGCGCACAACTTAGGCATCAGGGCATCTCAAGAAAAACGAAACGCTGAAAATATTGGTGCGCAGCTGAATGTCGGGGGGCTTTGTTGAAGGAGTACAGGGTCTACCGCAAAAAGCTAACGTCCAGACATCAGGGCAGGAGCAGAAAATCGTCGGCAACTAAGGGCATATGCGGTCCAGATTCGCGTTCATTTAAGCAGAATGGCATCACTCGCTACGCACCGGGGGCATTGTTACACTGAGCGACCGATTGTCCTTGCTTTCCACCATCTGGCGGGGATAAGTAGCCGTTTTCGTGCCCGACTGTGAGGCTCTGAACTCCTGGGGCAGGCTCGGGTTAGCGCCTCCCATTTTCCTGTGTCCCGTCCCCCCAATTGTCCCCCCAGGTCTTACCAGGTCATGAGTGTTCATCTTTTTTGCACGGCAATTTGTCAACGTGTACTCGACCGGACTGTGCACTTTGTGCGGTGGGACCGAAACCTGCAGATTGCCTTGCTGCTCTTTTGCACAAGTTTTCTGGTTTTCAACAGCAATTTGAGAACGATAGGTGCGGTGGACACCTATGCAGCGCGATATCTGCCCTTGTCGATTTGGAAAAATGGCAGTCTCCTTCTAGATCCCATCGCAAACCACGTGGCTCAAGGACTCGCTGTTCCTCAGAAGTCGGGTCAGCAGGGTGAAGCTTGGTGGATGTTAAAGACTCAGCAGGAAAAGCTGGTGTCGATGTATCCACCCGTCACGCCACTGGTTGTAGCGCCGCTCTATTTGCCCGCGGTCATCTATTTGAATGCCACGGACTGGAGCCCACAGCGTGTTGAACGGGTCGCTCGCGTTATGGAAAAACTGGCAGCGTCCTTCGTCGCGAGCATATGTGTGGCTTGGATGTTTTTGTTGCTTCGTCGGCAATCCGAGGTGCCCGTTGCAGCAAGCTTGACCACCTTGTTCGCATTTGGTACGTCCACATGGGTTATCAGTAGCCAAGCGCTTTGGATGCATGGTGTAGCGCAATTGCTTGTAATTGGCCTGCTGTGGTTGGCTGTGAGTCAGCAAAAATCGCCCGGACGGGCCCTCTTTGGGGGACTGCTTTGCGGATTGCTCGGCTGTAATCGGCAACCGGACGCAATTTTGGCCATGGCCTTTATTGCACATGCGTTTGCACTCGACCGCCGGAATTTCGGATTTTTCGTTTTTGGGGGGGCACTCCCGGTAGCCGCCACATTTGCGTACAACCTTCAAGTGGTGGGCCATGTTTTGGGTGGATACGGCCTCGCACTTGGAGGAAATCGGATCCTCATGTCCTGGACGGGTACCTTGGAAGGAGTCTGGGGCTTGTTAGTAAGCCCTGTGCATGGCTTGCTCACGTTCTCTCCGTTCCTGGCCTTTGCTCCACTGGGGTTGCTGCTCCATGCCAAGCAACCTCGCACGCGTTTGCTGTCCATGGCCGTGGGAGCTGCCGTTGTGTGTCAGATATTTTTCTACGGAGCGGTGAACTGGATCGCCGGAGTGAGTTGGGGGCCGCGATTCTTGACGGACGCGTTGCCGCTACTCTTTTGGGCGCTGCCCCCTGTAATCCGTCATTTCGGAGTCATCGGTCGCAGGGCTTTTGCGGGGCTTGGGTTGATCGCTGTTGTCAGTTCTTTGATCGGAGCATTTGGCTACAACGGCATTGCCCACGCAGCCTACCTTGGAGACCATCCCGGACGAAACTATAAAGAGCACAAAGTAAATGCAGAAAAAGCTGCTTGGATGTTTGCTCATTCGCCGTGGAAATCCCTGCCCGTGTTTTTCAATGATCTGTTCCCGGGCCTCTACGGATCAATCGACCGACTGAGTATTTCCTCGGATGGAACTGCCACCGTAGAGGGGTGGTCGCTTTTCGGCAGTCATCAACCGTTTGATGTCCATTTATTGGTCGATGGGGTGCGCATACCAGGTGGTGCAAATCATTTTGAGTACCGTGAGGATGTAGCGAAGTTCATGGGCAATTCCGCCGCAGGGGCGTGGAAAATATCTTTCCCTGCCTCGCTCATGAAGTCGGACCGTCCCGTATTCAGTGCCTGGGTCCGTTCGCATCCCAATGCCCCGCCTTGGGCACTTCAGGCATTCGAACTTCCAAAGCCTGTGGTTGTCGCCCCGTTGGTCGCATTGACTCCCGCTGAGGCTTCCTGGAAAGGGGCGATTGATGTGGTGCACGTGTATCCCAACCGGGGTGTTGACGTTGTGGGATGGACCACGCGCGGCCAACTTGCGCCTGAAAACTTGGAACTGTGGCTCGACGGTAAACGGGTCGCGGTGATCGACGCCTTCCACAGGCGGCCGGACGTAGAGCAAGTGCTGGGGATCAGCAGTCCTAGCGGATGGAGAGTCCGTATCCCAGTGCGCAGCTTGACCGAGGGGGAGCACCAAGTCTCCGTCGTACTGCCACAGCAGAGCCTCTCCCTTACACCACAGCACCTCATCGCCAAGAAGTTCTCGGTTACGGCTACGGCCGCTCGTCCGCATTGGTCTCCCAGCATGCCAATGAGCGATATGGCCGGACTCGCAGCCAAGCTGCTGGAGCATCAACAAGAGGTGGGCGGCTATTGGCTGACCGACTACACCAGTGATACGCGCTTTGACAAACCGGGCATCGAGTTAAACGTGTTCTCTACCGCAGCGATCGTCGATCTGCTCAGCCCAGTGAGCGATCGATGGGAGCTCTCCGGCATGCTCAATCGGGCCAAGGGCTTTCTCTCCATGCAAATTGAAGAGGAGTCGGGCCTCGTTCGCTACCATGGGCGCCCTGATATGCCTTCCCACGGTGTACTGGGGTGCAAGATCACACCAGATGCGGACGATACTGCGCTGGTTTGGCGATTGGCGCCGGTGTCAGATGACAAGCTGAAGGCAAGGGCCCGCGCCATGCTGGAAGCATTCAAAACGCCAGAGGGTCTTTACCGCACATGGTTATCTACATCTGCCCACTACGATTGCGTTGATCCTGGCAGGGACCCCAATCCTGCTGACATTGGCATCCAGATCCATGTCCTGATGTGGCTTAACCAAGTGGATGCCACTGCGGCACGGGAGTTCTGCAAAGTGCTGCAATCGCGCTCTGAGGACCCGTCTCTTTGGGTTTACTACAAAAAAGCGCCAGCTGCCGTTGTGTGGCGATTGCCCGCGTTGCGTGCCATGGGATGTCCCATCAAGCTGCCTCAATCTCTGCTCACCGTCGAAGATGCTGATCAGCGGCTTTGGCTGCGGATCATTGAGCGGATTCAGGTTACAGAAGCGGGAATTGACCGGCACCAGCTCCAGATAAACGAAGACCTGCTGAGACAGGTGGCTGAGGGTGGGTTCTCGCGCGTTTGGCAGTCGCCCCTGCTGTACTTCCACAATGACCTGACTGCCACGGTGCGTCGATACTACTGGTCACCCGAGTTGGGGTTGGCGCTTTGGCTGCGCCTTTTCGCGGCAACAGAGCAGGCCGGTCCTGCGGCTGCGCTTCGTCGATGAAAGAGATTTTCCCGGTGGAAACGCGTTCTTGGTGGCAACACCCTTGGCTGTTTTGCGTGCGTCTGGATGAGGTGGCGGTACTTCAGGGAACTCCGTTGATCGGGTTCGCGTTCGCGCACTACCGTGCCGGGCAAGGGCTCCCTTGGTCGGATGCCCTGGCTGTGCTTGCGGCAGTGGTATGTGCAAGCGTCAGCCTGGTGGCGCACATCGTCGTGTTGAACGATTGGGCGGGAATCGACAGCGATCTGAAGGACCCAGGACGGAGGGCTCGAACTTTTCTATCGCTGGGGGTAACACGGCGTGCCATGTGGTGGTTTGCGCAATTTTTTGCGGTGTCAGGGCTGGTGGTCGCTGCCCACTTGGGGGCGCCAGCGTTGTGGATTGCCGCAGGCATGCTGGCAACCAGTGCTAGTTACTCTGCCCCCCCCTTGCACCTCAAGAGTGCGCCGGTTGCAGGGTCCTTGATGCATCTTGTGGGAGGCAGTCTGCATTTCCTGTTGGGATATCTGGCAATTGCCCCGCTGGATTTTCCAAGCGTTATTTTTGCATGCTACTTTGGTGTGGTTTTCGCAGCTGGGCACCTCATGCATGAAGTTCGGGGCCATGATGCAGATCTCGCCAACGGAATCCGCACCAACGCTGTAGCTTTTGGGCGAAAGGTCACTTTCATATCTGCCCTAGCGCTATTCAGCTTGGCTTATCTGCTGCTCGCTGTGTGTAGCGCCTTGGTACAGCACTGGGGTTTGGTGTGCCTGTCTGCGGGTACCTACGGGTTGCATGTAGTCAAATCTTGGCATGCACTCCGATCAAAGCTTGAACTGCACTCCATGCTTCAACTGCAGTCGCAATACCGGTTCAACTTTGCAGTGATCGGTATTGCACTGTTGGCTACTTTTACTCAGCCTTCCATTCGCGGCGTATTGTCAAGCGTGGCCGACCAAAAGCCTGTACAGCAATCGCAAGGGCTTGGTGATGCGCCAGGACGCCGAGTGCAGGAGCGCGTCTACCCGCGCTTCGAGAAATTGCAGTTTGACCTTGTCTTGGGCGGACTCCCGCTGGTCTGACAAAAGTGCCTGCACTTGCAGCCTTGTGGCGGACAGCTCGCGATGCAGCAAGAGAATTTCTTCGTGCATTTGCACGCCCGCGCGAACAAGGCGTCGGCATTCTGCCTGAGCGTCCAATAGGTCGAGTTTCTCATCCTGGCAGTTGGGGGCGTACATCGATTCAGCTGTCGGTGAGCTCAGTAGGGAATCCTCGCAAAGTACGGTCCTCTTAGTCCCCGGGACGAAGGCTGCTGCCCCACTTGGTCGGCCCATGGCTTCCGCAAGTTCAGCGGTGCGGTGATTGTCGATCGCATGCTCCACTGCACATTCCCTTTCGCTGGAGAGTTCCGTTACGGGCCCATCTTGGGCGCTGTCCATCATGCGGCTGGTTGCAATCTGAGCACTTCCTCAATTCGGCTGCGCAGCCGTTGAGCACATGCAGCCAGACCGTGCTGTTGGTGCAACAGATCACGAGCGTTGCGTGCCCGGCGCGCGGCCTCTTCTTGAAGAACGTATACCGAACGCATCTGCCATGCTGCGTGCACCTCATCTGGCTCTGCCCACACTTGGTCGGTGTAAAATGGGTAATGCCCCTCGGGGACAGGGACCAATCTATAGTCCACCGGCCAACCAGTCTGGTTCGAAATCAGCTCCGTGGTGGCTGAGTAGTCAGTGGCGATCACTGGCTTGCCTAGTTCCATGGCTTCTGCAATCAACAACCCGAGGCCTTCGCTGCGATGCAATGAAACAACCGCATCGGAACACCCTATAAGTTGCAGAGTTGCTTCACGGCTCAAGGTATTTTCGATCAATTGAACGTCCGGGTCGCTGCGCAACTCCTCCACCCAAGCCGGCGGCTTTTCGGTCGACAGCTTATCTGCATTCAGTACTTTGATAACCAACTTTGCTTGTGCAATGGGGTTGCGATGTCGAAAGGCTCGGCGGAACGCTCGGACCACTGCCATGGGATTCTTGCGTTCAACAAATGAAAGGCAGTCGAAGGAAAAGAAAAAGATGAATCCTCCTGCATCCAATCCAAATTGCGCCCGATCCACTGACGCGGGAGCATCAAAAGTGAGCATCAGCGGCATGTAGCGTACCGGCTTGCGAGTCCTGTGCTTCAGCATGGACTGGATGAAACGTGTTGGGGCCCACACTTCGTCCACCAGCTCCAGAGCTTTCAGCCAGGGGGCGGGGAAATTCTCTAGTTCCCAGAAGGGCATGACGGTTCGCCACGCCTTGGAATGCAGGGAGGACTCAAGGGTTTTGAGCACAAGTGGCAACTGATCCGCGTTGATGTTGAAGATCTCTATGGGCGCACGCGACCGATCCACAAACAATTCTTCCAGCGGCTGTTCCACTTTGTCGGACAAGGCACTGATGTCAATCGGCAGCCCACGTGCCGGGATTTGGCCTTGATGGAGTGAGCGCAGCACCTGCCTGCCAGCTTCGCCCACCCCGAGCGCCAGTCTCAGATAGCCCACCACGGTGACAGTGGGCGGGGTAGACGCTTCCAGTGGCTGAGGCTCCAAGTGTTGGTATACCCTTGGCTCCGCGACGGCCTGTCTGGGCGTCATCATGGATCGACCCTCGAACCAAGACCGTCCATGGGTACGGAGCCATTCCAGATAATTGTCGGTGCCTTGTGCCGTGGATAAATCAAAAGTGTGGCGGAGCCAAGATTCGTTGCGGTGTAACTCGGCGCTCAGGCGTGTTACCTGGCCCGACGCGCCACTGCTTGCGGTGGGGCTTGGCAGATGTAGGTAGTCCTCATAGGTGGAGAAGGGATCGCCTCCCAGCCAACGTAGATGCCGATCGCGGAACATGCGGCGGACGCATTGAGGGATGGGGGTGCCCGAAGCAAAACGCCCATAGGCGTAGGCCCCTGTGGGGATACTTCCGTGCCCGTTGGCCAGCACCCGGCATGCATAGCCCCGCATGAGATCAGCCAACGGCTGGGGAATGTCCGAGTCACAGAAGGCCTGGGTATATTTGGACAAGCGGCGCAAATTGTGCGGATCAATGCCGCTGAAATGAAAAAATCGAAGTGGTCGTCCGTCAATTTCCCATGCGCCCACCGTGCCCGTCAGCTTTCTCTGGTGAAGGTTCCAGTAGGCGACGTTGTAGGCGGTGTCCCTGAGAATTTGAACCTTGGCCGCAAATCCAGGAATTAGATCCATGAATTTCTGATCGACGAACCGGCCCGAGTCTGGTTCATTGACACAGTCGTATTGGAGTCTCCGAGCCCACCAGCGCAGGAGTCCCTCGGTCTCTTCGGTTGCACCGACGCCCAGGAACCCAAGGTTGTAGACACCTGCGCGCATGATGCCCACATCGTCAGGAAAGGTATCGCGTTCAGCAGGTCGGGTCAGGTGTGGCGTCAGGACAAACGAGGCGCCAGCGTCCAGCAGTTCGAAAACCTTGTCCAAGGGCGCATGCAGCTCTATATCGGGGTCTAGATAGACGATGTGGTCGTGGCGGCGGTTTCTTAACGCACGGAACATGAACGGCTTGACTGCCGTATTGAATTCCATGATGTCGTAGCGAAACGCGAATGATTCAAAGTCATCGATACGCAGCTCTGCAGCCGTGATGACCTTGCATGCATTGGGATAGTCCACCATCTCCGGCTGCATCTCGTCGGCGAGACAGAGGTAGACAGCGGCTTCCGGGTGGTGTCGCCGGACGCTCTCCAAAAGTACCTTGGCCATAGGCACATAGTTGTTAGAGCAAATGGTGAAGATTGCGCGTTGTGCGGCCATTGGTTTCTTTGAGAAATTACCAGCATCACCGCTTGTCATCTTTGGCGCCGGATGGGGGGAGCCTACTCGATCAGCTCAGCAAAGCCTGGGCAAATTCGCGGGCGTTGAAGGTTTCCAGGTCTTCGAGCTTTTCGCCCACACCGATGAAATACACCGGGATGGGGCGTTCCTGCGCGATGGCGGCCAGCACGCCGCCCTTGGCCGTGCCGTCCAGTTTGGTGACGATCAGGCCGGTGAGCTGCAGCGCATCGTCAAACGCGCGCACCTGGGCCAGCGCGTTCTGGCCGGTGTTGCCGTCGATCACCAGCAGCACCTCGTGCGGGGCCGTGGCGTCGGCCTTGGTGACCACGCGGCGGATCTTTTTCAGCTCCTCCATCAGGTGCAGCTGTGTGGGCAGGCGGCCGGCGGTGTCCACCAGCACCACGTCCTTGCCGCGCGCCTTGCCGGCGGTCACGGCATCAAAGCTCACGGCGGCAGGGTCGCCGCCTTCCTGGCTCACGATCTCGACCGTGTTGCGGTCGGCCCACACACCCAGCTGCTCGCGGGCAGCGGCACGGAAGGTGTCGGCGGCGGCCAGCAGCACGGCGGCGCCTTCACCGGCCAGGTGCTTGGTGAGCTTGCCGATGGAGGTGGTCTTGCCCGCGCCGTTCACGCCGGCCACCATGATCACGGTGGGGGTGTGCTCGCCAATCACCAGGGCTTTTTCGAGCGGGCGCAGCAGGTCGGCCAGCGCGTCGGCCAGCAGGCCCTTGACTGCCGCAGGGTCGGTGGTCTTGCTGTCCTTCACGCGGCGCTTGAGGTCCGTCAGCAGGTGCGTGGTGGCTTTCACGCCGGTGTCGGCCATCAGCAGGGCCTCTTCCAGCTCCTCATACAGCGCGTCATCAATCTGCGTGCCGGTGAAGACGGTGGCAATGCTGCTGCCAGTCTTGCGCAGGCCCGCCTTGAGGCGGTCCAGCCAGCCTTTGCGTTCAGGCGCCGGGGCAGTGGGCGCAGCCGAGGTTGCAGATGCTGCCGCTGGCGCAGCCGGTGGTGTGGCGGGCGTGGGTGGTGCAACCGGCGCAGGTGCAGCAACGGAAATCGGGGGCGCCACGGGGGGCAATGCAGGGCTTGCAACCACTGGAGCAGCGGCGGGCGCTGTGGCGGCCGGCGCTGCAGGGGGCGGTGGGGTGACGGCCGGTGCCACTGGAGGCATCGCCACGGGCGCTGGCGGGGTCACCGTGACGGGCGCTGGTGCTGCGGGGGGCGGCGCAGCGGGCTCAGGGGCTTTGTTGCCAAACGGGTTGCGCAGCCAGCCAAAGCCTGCCGGGGCGGGCGCCGCCACGGGAGCCGGTGTAGCGGGCGCTGGCGGGTTGAGGGTAGCCACGGGCGGCGTGGAGGGCAGGGGGGGCGCTACGGGCGCAACCACGGCGGGCGCCGGTGCGCCTACCGGCTGGGCCGGGGCGGGCACATCGGTGGGGGCGGGCGAAGGAGCGGGCTTTTTCTTGAAAAAACTGAACATTGGCGGGTTCTTAGAATCACCCCATTCTATGAAACGCGCTTTCACCCTACTGGGCCTGCTGGCCTGCCTCTCGTCCGGGGCTGCCTTTGCGGCCACCACCCCGGTGTCTCAACCCTCCACCACGCCGTCTGCCACGGCCTCTGGCGCGCAGCAGTTCACGCTCAAAAACGGCATGCAGCTCATCGTGCAGCCCGACCGCCGCGCCCCGACGGCGGTGCACATGGTCTGGGTGCGTGTGGGCTCGATGGATGAGGTGGACGGCACCTCGGGCGTGGCCCATGCGCTGGAGCACATGATGTTCAAGGGCACCAAGACCTTGCCGCCGGGCGAGTTCTCGCGCCGCGTGGCGGCGCTGGGCGGGCGGGAGAACGCATTCACCAGCCGCGACTACACGGGCTACTACCAGCAGATCCCGTCCAACCGGCTGGAGGACGTGATGAAGCTCGAATCGGACCGGTTTGCCAACAACCACTGGCCCGACGAGGAGTTCAAGAAAGAGATCGAGGTCGTCAAGGAAGAGCGACGGCTGCGCACCGAAGACCAGCCCCGGGCCGTGCTGGCCGAACAATTGTTTGCCGCCACCTTCAATGCGTCGCCCTACCGCCGCCCCATCGTGGGCTGGATGAGCGACCTGGATGCGATGACGCCCGATGACGTGCGCGCCTTCCACCGCCAGTGGTACACCCCCACCAACGCCGCCGTCGTGGTGGCGGGCGATGTGGATGTGGCCCAGGTGCGTGCGCTGGCCGAAAAGTATTACGGCAGCCTGCCCGTGCACGCGCTGCCCGCGCGCAAACCGCGCACCGAGCCCGAGCAAAAGGGCCTGCGCCGCATTGCCGTCAAGGCCCCGGCAGAGCAGGCCTACGTGGCCCTGGCCTTCCGCGCGCCCAGCCTGGACCGCGTGGACAACCTCACCGACGAAGACCGCGACGCCCTCGCGCTGATGGTGCTGTCGGCCGTTTTCAATGGCTATGACGGTGCCCGGCTGGACCGCGCACTGACCCAGGGGCCCAACCGCGTGGCCGACAGCGCCAGCAGCTCCGCCATGGTCACCGGGCGCGGCCCCAGCCTGTTCATGCTTAGCGGCGTGCCCGCTGCGGGCAAGACCGCCCAACAGGTCGAAGACGCGCTGCGCGCCGAGGTGACCCGTGTGGCCAAGGATGGGGTGAGTGAGGCCGAGCTGAACCGCGTGAAGACGCAATGGATCGCCTCTACGGTGTACGAGCGCGACTCGGTGATGAGCCAGGCGCAGGAACTGGGGGGCAACTGGGTGCAGGGCTTTCCGCTGGACGCCAACGAGCGCCTGCTGGCCCTGCTGCGCACCGTGACCCCGGCGCAGGTGCAGGCCGTGGCTGCCAAGTATTTTGGCGACGACCAGCTCACCGTGGCCACGCTGCTGCCCCAGCCCCTGGACGCCCCCCGCGCCCGTCCCCAGCTGCCCCCGGGCGCTGCCATCCGCTGAACCCGCCCTGCGGAAATTGCCCATGATTACTATCAAAAACATAGCTGTCCGTGCTTTATGCACTAGCGCTATCGCCCTTTTTTCCTCCAATTCGGCCTGGGCGCTGCTGCCCATTCAGCACTGGACGGAGCCGGGCGGCGCCGAGGTCTATCTGGTCGAAAGCCCGGTCATCCCCATGGTGGACGTGCAAATCGACTTTGACGCTGGCACGCGCCGCGACCCGGCGGGCCAGTCCGGCCTGGCCAACGCCGTCGCCGCCATGGCCAGCAAGGGCGTGAAGGCCGGGCGCGACGCCAGCGCCGAGCCCGCGCTGGACGAAAACGGCCTGGGTGAGGCCTGGGCCGATCTGGGCGCCAGCTTTGAAGCCAATGCCGACAACGACACGCTGCACTACGTGCTGCGCTCGCTGACCGACCCGCCGCTGCTGGAGCGCGCTGCACGGCTGGCAGCCCGCCAGATTGCCGAGCCCACGACGACTGACTACGTCTGGCAACGCGACCGCGCCCGCTGGAGCGCCAGCCTGAAAGAAGCCAACACGCGCCCCGCCACCGTGGCCAACCATGCGTTCGCCGCTGCGGTGTATGGCAGCCACCCCTATGGCGTGCGTACCACCGAAGAGACGCTGGCGCGCATCGGCGTGGCCGACATGCAGGCCTTTCACGCGCAGTACGTGGCCGCCTGCCGCGCCAAGGTCAGCATCGTGGGCGCCGTATCGCGCGCCCAGGCGCAGACGCTGGTGGCTACGCTGCTGTCGCGCCTGCCTGCCAGTGCGGGCTGCGCACCGCTGCCGCCCGTGAGCGAAGTGGCGGCGCTGACGGCACCTGCCGAGAAGGCCATTCCGTTTGCCTCGGCCCAGGCCCACGTGCTGATCGGCCAGCCGGGCTTTCAGCGCCGTGACCCGGACTTCCTCGCGCTTCTGGTGGGCAACCACATCCTGGGCGGCGGTGGCTTTGTCTCGCGACTGACCCACGAGGTGCGCGAAAAGCGCGGCCTCTCCTACAGCGTCTACAGCTACTTCGCCCCCGGCCTGCATGCCGGGGCCTTCACCGTGGGCTTGCAGACGCGCCCCGACCAGGCCGCCCAGGCAGTGCAGGTCTCGCGCGACGTGATCGCCCGCTTTGTGGCCGAAGGCCCCACCGAGGCCGAGCTGCGCGCCGCCAAGGACAACCTCATCGGCGGCTTTGCGCTGCGCATCGACAGCAACAAGAAGCTGCTGGGCAACGTGGCCAACATCGCCTGGAACGACCTGCCCCTGGACTACCTGGACCAGTGGGCCAAAAAGGTCGAGGCCCTGACGGTGGCCGATGTGCGCACTGCCATGGCCCAAAAGCTGCAACCCGGCCGCATGGTGACGGTGGTGGTGGGAGGCAAGCAGCCATGAGCCGATCGACCCTGCGCGGCGGCGCCATCACCGCCGAAATCCGCAAGGCCCAGGCCGCAGCTGCTGCGGCCCCCGTGGACCCCAAGGCCGCCAAGAAAAACGCCAAGGACAAAGCTGCGGCGGCCGCCCCCAAGGGCGCGGGCGAAATCCGCATCATTGGCGGGCAATGGAAGCGCACCCGCCTGCCCGTGGCGCAGCGCCCCGGCTTGCGCCCCACGCCCGACCGGGTGCGCGAAACGCTCTTCAACTGGCTGGGCCAGGACTTGAGTGGCTGGCGCTGCCTGGACGCTTTTGCGGGCACCGGTGCGCTGGGGCTCGAAGCCGCTTCGCGCGGCGCCGCGTCGGTACAACTGGTGGAGAGTGACGCTGCGCTGGTGGCCCAGCTGCAGGTGCTGCAGGCCAAGCTGCAAGCCAGCGCCGTGCGCGTGCAGCGCGGCGACGGCGTGGCCGCCCTCAAGCAGGCCGCACCTGCCAGTGTGGACCTGGTGCTGCTGGACCCGCCCTTTGACGGCGACCTGTTTGCCCCTGCTTTGCAGGCCGCAGCCAAGGCCGTGGCCGCCCAGGGCTTTATCTACCTCGAAGCGCCCCGCGCTTGGACGGACGAGGAGCTGGCCGGGAGCGGCCTGGCCGTGTACCGGCATCTGAAGGCTGGCGCCGTGCATGCGCACCTGCTGCGCCCTGTGGCAGCCACCACAGAATGAGCCAACGCCGGTTCATGTTGCACTGCACTGCATAATGCGCGCACGCGGCCCGGCGGGCCCTGCGGGGAGCGCCCCGGGGGCCGGGGCCAACGTCAATCGCCAGACAGGAGACAACCAGCCATGGCCCAGAACGTGCTCGCCGTGTACCCCGGAACCTTTGACCCCATCACGCTGGGCCATGAAGACGTGGTGCGCAGGGCCACCCAGTTGTTTGAACGTGTGATCGTGGCCGTGGCGGCGGGCCACCACAAGAAGACCCTGTTCTCACTGGAAGAACGCATCGAGATGGTGCGCGAGGCCGTGAAGATGTATCCCCAGGTGCAGGTCGAGCCCTTCTCGGGCCTGCTGCGCGACTTTGTGGTGTCGCGCGGCGGCAAGGCCATGGTGCGCGGCCTGCGTGCCGTGACCGACTTTGACTACGAGTTCCAGCTCGCGGGCATGAACCGCAGCCTGATGCCGCAGGTTGAAACCGTGTTCCTCACGCCCAGCGACAAGTACCAGTTCATCAGCAGCACCTTTGTGCGCGAGATCGCCGTGTTGGGCGGCGAGGTGACCAAGTTCGTGTCGCCTTCGGTCGAGGAGCGGCTGGCCGTCAAGGTGCGCAGCCTGGCAGCGCCGGGGGGCTGAGGACACTGTCCGAAACGCACCAAGAGCCCCGGTTGTGGCTCTTTTGTGCCGGTAGCGCTAGTGCAATATGCCTGGGCTGCTATCAAAATAGTAGTTTTTGGAATCTGTGATCTCAGTCCGTGGCGGGCGGTAGCCTCTCCGCAATGGCATGTGCCTGCGCGCGCAGGGCCTCCAGCATGGGCACCACCTCGGGCAGCGGCGGGCGGTACAGCGGCAGCAGCGCCGTTACGCTGAACGGGATGGAAAACGCCAGCCGCCGCAGCACCAGCCGCTCGCTGGCGGCGGCCAGGGCGGTGACCGGGTTGACGATGGCGATGCCCAGGCCCTGCTCGACCATGGCGCACACTGCGGCGGCACTGTGGGTTTCCACGCGCTGCGTGCGCTCCACGCCCGCCTCGGCAAACCGGGCGTCGATCAGGCGGCGGTAGAGGTCGTCGGCCGAGAGGCTTACAAAGAATTCACCGGCAAAGTCGCCGAGTTGCAGCACCGGCTGGCGTGCCAAAGCGTGGTGGGCGGGCAGCACGGCCACCTCGTCCAGGGTCAGCAGCACCTCGGCCCGTGTGCCCGGCGGGGCGGTGGTCTGTTCGCACAGGCCCAGATCAAACCGCTGGGCACTCATCCATTCTTCGAGCAGGGGCGATTCCTGCGGTGTGACGGACAAGCGTGCCTCGGTGTGCGCCTGCATCAGCCGCGCCGCCGCACCCGGCAGCAGTGCATGGGCCAGCGCGGGCAGGCAAAGCACCGACAGTTGCACGGCCCCCGACCGGCCCAGGGCCACGGCCCGGTCCGCCACACGCTCCAGCCCCTGCCACGAGCGCTGTACCTCGTCCCACAGCGCCAGCGCCCGGGCGTTGGGGCGCAGTCGGCCCTGCACGCGCCCGAACAGCGCATAACCCAGCAGCGATTCGAGCCGCGCCAGCTCGCGGCTCACGGTGGGTTGCGAGCTGTGCAGCAGGTCGGCCGCACCGGTGGCGCTGCCTGCAGTCATCACGGCGCGGAAGACCTCGATGTGGCGGTGGGTGATGCGATGGGCTAGGGGGGGCTCGGTCATGCCAGTCATGCGCACAGCATATCCATATTGAATGGATGGCGTAAATCAAAGCATTCGACTGAATGCGTGGATGGCGGCATCATCCGCGCATCGTTCACGCTTAGAGCGGCTAACAAAACTCTTCTGGCGTCGTTGCTGTGTCTTGTCGTACTGCTCGTACTGCCTGCAACACAGCGCCTGGCCAGAACCGCTTCGCTGAGTTTTGTTAGCCGCTCTTAGTACCCTTGGAGCCTCCCATGTCCAACCCTTTCTCCCCCGCCCAGCTCTGGGCCCTGGCCGACCAGTTTGGTACCCCGCTGTGGGTGTATGACGCGGCGACCATCCGCCAGCGCATCGCGCAGGTATCCAACTTCGAGACCATCCGCTTTGCGCAGAAGGCCTGCTCCAACATCCACATCCTCAAGCTGATGCGCGAGCAGGGTGTGAAGGTGGATGCGGTCTCGCGCGGCGAGATCCTGCGCGCGCTGGCGGCGGGCTACGTGGCCGGTGGCGAGCCGTCGGAGATCGTCTTCACCGCCGACCTGTTCGACGCCGCCACGCTCGACTGTGTGGTCGAGCACGGCGTGCCCGTCAACGCAGGCTCCATCGACATGCTGCACCAGCTGGGCGTGCGCTCGCCGGGCCATGCGGTGTGGCTGCGCATCAACCCCGGCTTTGGCCACGGCCACAGCAACAAGACCAACACGGGCGGCGAGCACAGCAAGCACGGCATCTGGCACACCGACCTGCCTGCGGCGCTGGCGGCTATCAAGCAGCACGGCCTGAAGCTGGTGGGCCTGCACATGCACATCGGCTCGGGCGTGGACTACAGCCACCTGCAGGAAGTGTGCGGTGCCATGGTCAACCTGGTGCGCACGGCGCATGCGGCGGGGCATGACCTGCACGCCATCTCGGCGGGCGGTGGCCTGTCCATTCCCTACCGCAGCGGCGACCCGGTGGTCGATACGCAGCACTACCACGGCTTGTGGGACGCCGCACGCCAGCAGGCCGAGGCCATCGTGGGCCACAAGCTCGGCCTGGAGATCGAGCCCGGCCGCTTTCTGGTGGCCGAATCGGGCGTGCTGCTGGGCCAGGTGCGCGCCACCAAGAACGCGGGCAGCAACCACTTCGTGCTGGTCGATACCGGCTTCAATGAACTCATGCGCCCGTCCATGTACGGCAGCTACCACGCCATGAGCGTGCTGCGCCGCGACGGCTCCACGGCCGCCGAGCAGCCCACGGTGGTGGCGGGCCCGCTGTGCGAGTCGGGCGACGTGTTCACCCAGGGCGACGGCGGCGTGGTGTTGCCGCGCGACCTGCCCGCCGCCCAGGTGGGTGACCTGCTGGTGATCCACGACACGGGCGCGTACGGCGCCAGCATGTCCTCCAACTACAACACGCGGCCCTTGATTGCCGAGGTGCTGGTGGACGGCGGCCAGGCCCGCCTGATCCGCCGCCGTCAGACAGTGGACGAACTGCTGGCGCTGGAACTGGGGCTGTAAGCCCGGCCGCAGCGCTGGCCTCCTACGCTGTGGGGTGGATCTGCCACAGGTCTAGGTAGGTGAGGGCCTACGGGTTCGGGGTGCAAAGCCGGACAAGGGGCGGCCGGGGTGAGAAATACAGTGAAACCACCTGAACTTCTCACCCTTTCAAGGAGATCCCCATGCCTCTCATTGCCTGGCTACTTGGCGTCCCGCTGTCGGTTGTGCTGCTGCTGATGCTGTTTGGGGTGTTTTGACCCCACCCCCGGCGCGCATGACATTGGCGCCGCCAAACAAAAGGCCCCTGTGGATTCCGCAGGGGCCTTTTGTTTTCGCGGGCACTATGGGGTCACATCAGTTCGGAGGCAGGCCCTCGCCCCATCAGGGTCACGACCGCATCGGCCGGGGTGAGCTGGCCATCGAGCAGCGCCACCACCGCGCGGGTGATGGGCATGTCCACCCCCAGCTGGGCCGCCCGCTGCGCCACGGTGCGGGCGCTGTAAACGCCCTCGGCCACATGGCCCAGCGACTCGACGGCCTGCGGCAGGGTTTTGCCCTCGGCCAGCAGCATGCCCACGCGCCGGTTGCGCGACAGGTCGCCCGTGGCGGTCAGCACCAGGTCGCCCAGGCCCGACAGGCCCATGAAGGTGTCGGGCCGCGCGCCCAGCGCCAGGCCCAGCCGCGTCATCTCGGCCAGGCCGCGCGTGATGAGCGCGGCGCGGGCGTTCAGCCCCAGCGCCAGCCCGTCGCACAGGCCAGTGGCAATGGCCAGCACGTTTTTCACTGCCCCACCCACCTCCACGCCCACGATGTCTTCGTTGGCATACACGCGCACGCTCGGGCTGTGGAAGGCGCTGACCAGCGCATCGCGCACCTGCACATGGGGGCTGGCTGCCACCAGGGCGGTGGGCTGGCCCAGCGCCACCTCCTGCGCAAAGCTGGGGCCGCTGAATACGCCTGCTATCAAATCAGGAGCTATCTGCGCTTGTATCTCATGCGCCAGCAGCCCAAAAGATGCCGAGTCGGCCCCCGCAGGCACGGCTTCAAAACCCTTGCACAGCCAGGCCACGGGCGCGACGCAGCCTTGCAGGGCCTGCAGCATGCCGCGCAAAGCGGCCATGGGGGTGGCCACGATGACGAGGTCGGCGCCGGTCCATAGCGCATCAAAGTCGCCATGGGCCAGCGTGAGGGCGGGGGGGAGGGTGATGCCCGGCAGGTAACGCGCGTTGTGCCGCCGCGTCTGCATCTGGGCCGCCTGGGCGGCATCGCGCGCCCACAAGGTGACGGCATGGCCTGCGGGGTGCAGGGCGGCACTCATGGCCACCGCCGTCCCCCAGGCTCCAGCGCCCAATACTATGATTTTCATAGCTGTATGCGCTTATTCAGCCAGCACCACAGGCATAAATGCCTGTGAATGCTTACTGCGTGATGATGGGCGAGGCCTGGCCTGCGGCCTGGGCTTGCTGCTGCTCGTACATGGCCTGGAAGTTGATTTCGGCCAGGTGCACGGGCGGGAAGCCAGCGCGGTTGATCACGTCGGCCACATTGCCGCGCAGGTAGGGGTACACGATCTGGGGGCAGGCGATGCCCATGATGGGGCCCATCTGGTCTTCGGGCACGTTGCGGATTTCGAAGATGCCGGCTTGCTTGGCTTCGACCAGGAAGACAGTCTTGTCCTTGATCTTGGTCTGCACGGTGGCGGTCACAGCCACTTCAAAGATGCCTTCGGCCACGGGGGTGGCTTCCACGCCCAGCTGGATGTCCACGCTGGGTTGCTCTTGTTCGAGCAGGATGGCGGGGGAGTTGGGCTGCTCCAGCGACAGGTCCTTGAGGTAGACGCGCTGGATCTGGAACACGGGGTTTTCTTGGTCGGCCATGGTGAAGTCTCTTTGCTCTTACGAAATTGCTAGCAAAACAAAACCCGCCGGGGAGCAGCTCCCGCAGCGGGCACATGGGGCTGCATTATGCAGCGCCCAGACAGGGGGTCAGGCGCCGAGCAAGGGCATCAGCTCGCCACGGCTGTCCAGCGCCACCAGATCGTCGTGGCCACCCACATGGGTGTCGCCGATGTAGATCTGCGGCACCGTGCGGCGGCCGGTGATTTCCATCATGTGGCTGCGGGCGGCGGGGTCGGTGTCGATGCGGATCTCCTCGATCTGCTCCACGCCCTTGGACTTGAGGATCTGCTTGGCCCGGATGCAATAGGGGCAGACGGCGGTGGTGTACATCTTCACGGGTTGCATGGCGAACCTTCCTCTTTCTTCCTGTGGGACTGAAAAACCAGTCGCAAGACTAGCGCTGACCGAATAACTGGGGGCGGATCAGGCTTTTTCCACAGGCAGGCTGGCTTCGCGCCAGGCCTTCAAGCCACCAGCGAGTGCCTGGGCGTTGTCGTAGCCCAGTTTTTTGGCAATGGCGACGGCGCGGTTGGCGCGTGCGCCGCTGGCGCACACCAGCACCACGGGCAGGGCCTTGTTCTTGACCACGGTGGGCAGGCGCTCTTCGAGCTGAGACACGGGCACGTTCTTGGCGCCAGTCACGTGGCCCGTGGCGAATTCCTCGGCTTCGCACACGTCGATGACCACCGCTTTTTCGCGGTTGATGAGCTGCACGGCGCGTGCTGGCGTCAGCGAACCGCCACTGGCGTTCTTGAGGACCGGCCACAGCAACATGCTGCCCGAAGCCAGTGCAACGAGGAACAGATACCAGTTATCAATAATGAATTTCACGAAGCTTCCTTGGGTTGGCGAACAGCGTAATTCTAGAATGCTGGGTTTTGGCCAGCATTTTTTTGACCTGCCTTTCCTGGGGAAACCATGTACAAGCTCGTTCTGATCCGCCACGGCGAATCCACCTGGAACCTTGAAAACCGCTTTACCGGCTGGACCGATGTGGACCTCACGCCCACCGGTGTCTCCCAGGCCATGTCGGCCGGCAAGCTGCTCAAGGCCGAGGGCTACGAGTTCGATCTGGCGTTCACCAGCGTGCTCAAGCGCGCCATTCACACCCTCTGGTACACGCTGGACGAAATGGACTGCACCTGGCTGCCCGTGGTCAAGGACTGGCGCCTGAACGAGCGCCACTACGGCGCCCTGCAGGGCCTGAACAAGGCCGACATGGCCAAGCAGTATGGCGACGAGCAGGTGCTCGTATGGCGCCGCAGCTATGACACGCCCCCGCCAGCGCTGGAAGCCACCGACCCCCGCAGCGAGCGTGGTGACCGCCGCTACGCTGGGGTGGCTGCCGAGAATGTGCCCCTGACCGAGTGCCTGAAAGACACCGTGGCCCGCGTGCTGCCGTTCTGGAACGAGGCCATGGCGCCCGCCATTCGCTCGGGCAAGCGGGTGGTGGTGGCTGCGCATGGCAACTCCATCCGCGCGCTGGTGAAGTACCTGGACAACATCTCCGAGACCGACATCGTGGGTCTGAACATTCCCAACGGGATTCCACTGGTATACGAGCTCGACGCCGACCTCAAGCCCATCCGTCACTACTATCTGGGCGATGCCGAAGCGGCGGCCAAGGCCGCAGCCGCCGTGGCATCGCAGGGCAAAGCGTAAATCGCAGGTAAAGAGCGGGGAAAACCCCGCTTATCCCCGCCAAAGTGAGCATCCATGCGGAACTGCGGCGGGATTGGCCCTTCCAAGGTGTATATTGGTTTCGAAGCGGTAAAAGGTGTTGTATGGGCCACAAACTCAAGATTGCAGGATGGGTATCGGTAGGCGTGGTGGCGGGTGCGCTCACCACGGTGTCACTGCAAACGGTGGCGCGTGGCGCCATGACGCCGTTGCCGCTCGAAGAAATCCAGCAGCTGTCCGCCGTGTTCGGCCTGGTCAAGACCGATTACGTCGAGCCGGTCGATGACAAGAAGCTCATCACCGACGCCATCTCCGGCATGGTCTCCAGCCTGGATCCGCACTCGCAGTACTTCGACAAGAAGTCCTTCAAGGAATTCCGCGAAGGCACCTCGGGCCGCTTCGTGGGCGTGGGCATCGAGATCACGCAGGAAGACGGCCTGATCAAGATCGTGTCGCCCATCGAAGGCTCGCCTGCCTTCCGCGCCGGCCTCAAGACCAACGACCTGATCACCAAGATCGACGAAACCGCCGTCAAGGGCCTGGCGCTGAATGACGCCGTCAAGCGCATGCGCGGCGAGCCCAGCACCAAGGTCACCCTCACCATCTTCCGCAAGGACGAGAACCGCACGTTCCCCGTCACCATCACGCGCGAAGAGATCAAGACCCAGTCCGTGAAGGGCAAGGTGGTCGAGCCCGGTTACGCCTGGATCCGCCTCTCGCAATTCCAGGAGCGCACGGTGGATGACTTTGTGCGCAAGGTGGAAGAGGTCTACAAGCAGGAGCCCAACCTCAAGGGCTTGGTGCTGGACCTGCGCAACGACCCCGGCGGCCTGCTGGATGCAGCCGTGGCAATTTCTGCGGCTTTCCTGCCCGAGAACGTGACGGTGGTCACCACCAATGGCCAGCTGGCCGACAGCAAGGCCACCTACAAGGCTGCCCCCGACTACTACCAGCGCCGCGGCGGCGGTGATCCGCTCAAACGCCTTCCCGCGTCCCTCAAGGCGGTGCCGCTGGTGGTGCTGGTCAACGAAGGCTCTGCCTCCGCCAGCGAGATCGTGGCTGGCGCGCTGCAGGACCACAAGCGCGCCACCATCATGGGCAGCCAGACCTTCGGCAAGGGCTCGGTGCAGACCGTGCGTCCGCTGGGGCCTGACACAGGCATCAAGCTGACCACCGCCCGCTATTACACGCCGAGTGGCAAGTCGATCCAGGCCAAGGGTATCGTGCCCGACGTGATGATTGACGAGTCGGAAGAGGGCAACATCTTTGCCGCCTTGCGCATGCGCGAGGCAGATCTGGACAAGCACTTGAACAGCGGCCAGGGTGAAGAGAAGAAGGACGAAGCCCGTGAAAAAGCCCGTGAGGAAGCCCGCAAGCGCATGGAAGAAGAAGCCAAGAAGCCTGCGGCCGACCGCAAGGTGCCCGAATTCGGTTCGGACAAGGACTTCCAGCTGGTGCAGGCCCTCAACCAGCTCAAGGGTCGCCCTGTGCTGGTCAGCAAGACGCTGACAGAGCGCAAGGAAGAAAAGAAAGAGAATTGAGCCTTTCGCGCTCTGACCCCGGGCTGGATTTCGCGAGGAATCCAGCCTTTTTCATGTCCGCCTGTTTCACCGTTGATTTTTTGGCCGCTGCAGGCCCGCCTTCCCATGACCGATGACCAGCTCCTGCGCTATTCCCGCCACATCCTGCTCGACGAGGTGGGCATCGAGGGGCAGGAGCGGGTGTTGGAAGCCCATGCTCTCATCATCGGCGCTGGCGGGTTGGGGTCGCCCGCTGCGCTGTACTTGGCGTCCGCCGGTGTGGGCCACATCACACTCGTCGATGACGATGTGGTGGACCTGACCAACCTGCAGCGCCAGATTGCGCACACCACCGCGCGCGTGGGCAGTCCCAAGGTCCAGTCGGCGGCGCAGGCCATGGCCGACATCAACCCCGAGGTGCAGGTCACCGCACTGCAGGCCCGGGTGGATGCGGCGGCTCTCGACAGTCTGGTGCGCGATGCCACAGTGGTACTCGACTGCAGCGACAACTATGCGACCCGCCAGGCGGTCAATGCCGCGTGTGTGCGGCATAACAAACCCTTGGTGGCGGGGGCTGTGATCCAGTTCGATGGGCAGATCACGGTGGTGGACCCGCGCGATGCGCAGTCGCCTTGTTATGCCTGCATCTTCCCGCCGGATGCGGAGTTTGAAGAAGTCCGCTGCTCCACGATGGGTGTATTTGCTCCGCTGGTGGGTGTGGTGGGTGCGATGCAGGCAGCCGAGGCGCTCAAGCTCATAGCGGGCGTGGGTCAGTCGCTGGCGGGTCGGCTGCTGATACTCGATGGCCGGGCCATGGAGTGGAGCACCATGCGCGTTCAGCGCCACGCCCATTGCCAGGTGTGTGTTGCGCGGTAGGATTTTTCCTACATGGCCAGCGTGTTGTGGCTGGCAGAATCCGGCGCATGGAAGCCTTAAATTCAAGGCTAGGACAGCGTGACCCGCACTGTTCGTACACATGGACCCGCCCGTGAAACTGCGCACCTACATTGTTGAAGACAACGCGACCATCCGCGAGAACCTGATCGGAACTCTGGAGGAGTTGGCGTCTGTAGAAGCGGTGGGCGTGGCAGAAACCGAAGACGACGGTACGAACTGGCTGTCCTCGCACCCTGAGGAATGGGACTTGGCCATCGTGGATCTGTTCTTGCGCCAGGGCAGCGGATTGGGTGTGCTGGCTGCCTGCCGCACGCGGCGGCCAGGCCAAAAAATGGTGGTGCTTAGCAATTACGCCACGCCGGATGTGCGCATGCGCTGTGCGCAGCTGGGTGTGGATGCCGTGTTTGACAAATCCAACGAGATCGACGCGTTGGTCGACTACTGCGTACAGCACAGTAGCCCGGCCCACGGGCTGGAGGCCGGTAGCGGCGGCGGTGTGTCTGCCGCATCATCGGGCGCATCCCAGTGACACAACCCGCCGCCGCGTGCGTGGGTGCATGCGGCAGTCGGGGTGCTTCTTTTCCCTTCTTTTTCAACGCAAAAGCAAGGCTTGCCTACGCCCGGCAGCGCCGGGCTCTGGCCAGATCCTGGATGTCAGTCGATCAGGCGATTTTTGAGTGCGTAGTAAGTCAGGTCGCTGTTGGACGAGAGGCTCATCTTTTCCATCAGGCGTGTGCGGTACGTGCTCACCGTTTTCACGCTCAACGACAACGACTTGGCGATATCGCCCGCCGTCTCTCCCTTGGCCAGCTTCAGGAACACCTGGAACTCTCGCTCAGACAGCTGCTCGTGCGGTGGCGCATCGTCCTTGCGGTTGAGTTGCTGTGCCAGCAGTTCGGCCACGGCAGGCGTCAGGTAGCGGCGGCCCAGAGCAATGGTGCGAATGGCCTCCACGATTTCCGACGGTTCGCACTCCTTGTTCAGGTAACCACTGGCACCCTGGCGGATCAGGTTGATCGCGTAGTGTTCTTCAGGGTAGCCACTCAGGATCAGGATGCCCATGTCGGGCGCCTTCGCGCGCAGCATGGCCAGCGCGTCCAGCCCACTTTGGCCAGGCATCGACAGGTCCATCAGCAGCACATCGATTTCCTTGTTGCGCACCAGGTCGATGGCCTCGCGGCCGTTGGCGGCCTCGCCTTCCACCCGCAAGTCGACGTGCTCCGACAAGAACTGCCGCAGGCCGGAACGAACAATCGCGTGGTCATCCACAATGCCAATCTTGATCATTGATGCTTCTTTCGAGGCGGCAGCAAAGGTGCTGCCGGTGTGTATTGAAGTCCAGGCGCTCGGCATGTCGTTGCATGGCTGGCGCACCTGGCAGGTAACGGGTCATTATCCAGAATAAGCGTATGAATCTCCAAGAAAACACCCGGCGTTGGTTACCAAAAGTCCGACAGATGGCCTTGAGCCTGCCCATGGCGCTGTTGGCGGCCATGGTGCTGGTGGGCATCAATGAAACGGGGCACATGCGTTCGCAGGACGCGGTGGAACAACTGGCCCAGGGGCTGACCACGCGGGCCGATGTGAACAAGCTGCTGCAAAGCATGCTGGATGCGGAAACCGGCCAGCGGGGTTATCTGCTCACGGGCAACGAGACCTACTTGGAACCGTATGACAAGGCCGTAGTGACCGTGCAGACCAACCTGGATCGCCTGCGCAACCAGTTCATGGCATCGCCCGAGGACATGCAGGAGTTTGCGTTGCTGTCGCGGCAGATCTCGCGCAAGCTGGCTGAGATGGAGCTGAGCCTGCGCCTGCGCCGCCAGGGCAACGAAGACGCATGGAAGTTCATTCTGAACACGGATGTGGGCAAGGAGCACATGGAGGCGATCCGGCAGCACGCGCAAGAGCTGATTGCCCGCAGCGACCAGCGCCTGCAACAGGGGCGCGAGCAGATCGAGCAGTCGCTGATGCTGTCGCGCATCGGCATTGCCACGGTCACTGCCATTGGCCTGCTGGCGTTCTACATGTACCTGCGCCAGACGCAGGCGGTTCAGACCGTCAACCTGCGCGAGCAAGAGGTGCTGGAGCGTGAGCGCGACCGCCTGGAAGGACTGGTGCGCGACCGCACGGCCACGCTGTCCGAATTGGCCAACCACTTGCAGGAGGTGCGCGAAGAAGAACGGGGCCATCTGGCGCGGGAACTGCACGACGAGCTGGGCGCGCTGTTGACGGCTGCCAAGCTGGATGTGGCGCGCCTCAAATCCAAGATCGATGCCACTGCGCCCGACATTGCCGAGCGCCTCAAGCACCTCACCGAAACGCTCAACAGCGGCATTGCGCTCAAGCGTCGCATCATCGAAGACCTGCGGCCGTCGTCGCTGTCGAACCTGGGGCTTACGGCCGCACTGGAGATCCTGACACGTGAATACGCCGAGCGCGCAGGCATTGAGGTTGAGACCAGTCTGGAGGCCGTTCAACTGCCCGACGCAGCGCAGCTCACGGTGTATCGCATGGTGCAAGAGGCGCTGACCAACATCGGCAAGTACGCCAAGGCCAGCAAGGTGCTGGTGTCGGTGCACGGCTACCCCACGCATGTGGCGGTGCAGGTGCGCGACGATGGTGTGGGTTTCGACCCTGGCACCGTGCGCCCCACCTCGCACGGCTTGGCTGGCATGCGCCACCGGGTCGAGGCAGCGGGCGGGCGTCTCACGCTCACTTCGCGGCCTGGCAATGGCACCTTGTTGTCGGCCGTGTTGCCGCTGCCGCGCACCTCGTCGGAGCCGCGCCGCAACGCCGCTGCACACGATGCCTGAGGCATACGCCGCCCTCTTCCTGCATCTCCCTCATTCCCTGCATTGCGTGGCGCAGCGCATGCAGGCCCACGTGCGACATCTGCGGGCTGCGGGCTGTGGGCTGTGGGCTGTGGGCACGCCATGCTGCCCGGAGCCATCGTCCCGTTGTGGCGTGCCTGCGCTGCAGCCGCTTGTGCGCGCTACCGTGCGTCCGGTCAGGCCAGTGCGCGCCGTCCTACATGACCCCCACTGCGCCGCCGACATGGGCGCGCGCCGCGCACCGGCATCCAGGGCACAGGGAGATACCTACAGTTGGTCCCAGGCGTTGAGGTTTTGGCGCCACCCGATCTGCCGGCAAGCCGGCCACCCATAAGGAGATGGAAATGTTGCACTACGCAGTTGTTTTTCTGGTGATCGCGCTGATTGCAGCCCTCTTCGGTTTTGGCGGTATTGCTGCCGGTGCCGTGGGCATTGCGAAGATTCTGTTCTTTGTGTTCGTGATCATGGCTGTCGTCACCTTTGTGCTGGGGCTCCTGAAAAAGGGGTGAGTCAGGCCGCAACGCCTGGACTGCTGCCCTTCACCCCCTCCCGCATCCCCTGTACCCCATACCCCAAGGAGTTTCCCCATGAGCCTTCAGACCGCTACCGACAAAGTGACCCACGGTGTTCGCAACCTGGCCGACGACGTGCTGCAAAGCGCGCAGGACGCAGTGCAGACCACTCGGGCTGCCGCCGACCAGTCGCTGGACAAGGCCGAAGAAAGCGTGCGCGCCCTGCGCCGCCAGACCGACCCGGCGATTGATGACCTGGCCGCCCGTGCACAGGACCTGGCTGCTCGCAGCATTGACTACTGCGCCGAGACCAGCGCGCGTGCACGCCGTCAGATCCAGCAGGCAGCCGAAGTCACCGGCAAGTATGTGGCCGAGCAGCCCGGCAAGTCGCTGGTCATCGCCGCCGCATCGGGGGCTTTGCTGGCCACCGTGGCGATGTGGATGTCCCGCCGGCGCAATGCATACTGAGGGCTAGCACGCCGGTGTTTGCACGCCGGTGCCTTGCCCGCAGCGCCTGGCTATGCGCCAGCGCTGTCCTTTTCCCACAGTCCTCCGGTCGCGGAGGGTGCAACAGACCGGTGGACTGAACATGTCCCAGCACCCGCGTTCCCAACCATTCTTGAACAAGGAAAAAACCATGAAATACGCACGTGCCCTCGCTTTTGCCGCAGTTGCCGGTATCACCATCGTCACAGCCACCGGTTGCTCGGTGGCCCGCGAACAGCAAACAGTTGGCTCCTATGTGGATGACGCCGGCATCACCACCGCCGTGAAGGCCAAGATGGCCGAAGACAAGAACGTGTCTGCCACCTCCATCAGCGTGGAAACGCTCAATGGCACGGTGCAGCTGTCGGGCTTTGCCAAGTCGCAGGCTGAAAAGAACCAGGCCGAAAACATTGCGCGCAACACCAAGCATGTGCGCGAAGTGCGCAACAGCATCGTTGTGCGGCCCTGACCGGTAGGGCTGACGCCCTGCACCCGGGGCCCCACGCCCCTGGCGCAGTGGCTTCGATCCTGAAGCAGGCTCCGGGCATGTCCCGGGGCCTGCTTTTTTCATGGGCCCACCTTGGCGCTGCAAAAGGGGGGCCGTGCGTTGTTCCTCCTCACTGCTCCGGTCCACGGGGTATAAGCTCCACACCATGCGGGTATTCAATTGCGACCATTGCGGTCATCTGGTGTTTTTCGATAGCGTGCAGTGCCTGCATTGCGGCAGTGCGCTGGCCTTCTTGCCCGATGTGCTGACCATGGCTGCCCTGGCCCCTGCACCGCAGGACGGTGCCGACCTGTGGCGCCGCCAAGGGGGGCAGGGCAGTGCGCACTACAGCGGGCGCCTGTACCGCATGTGCCGCAACCACACGGACCACCAAGCCTGCAACTTCGCGATACCCGCCAACGACTTTGCGGAGCTGTGTGTGTCGTGCCGCCAGACCCGGGTGATGCCCGACCTGTCCGAGCCCGCCAACATGGGGCGCTGGATGCAGATCGAAGCGGCCAAGCGGCGGCTGTTCTACAGCCTGGCCCGCCTGGGCCTGGAGCCGGCGCCCGGGCGTACCGGTCCGGTGTTCGAGTTTTTGGCCGAGGTGCCGGGCGGACCGCCCGTGCTGACGGGCCACCACAGTGGGACCATCACGCTCAACGTGGCCGAGGCGGACGACGATGAACGCGCTCGCCGCCGCATCGCACTGGGTGAGCCCTACCGCACTCTGATCGGTCACCTGCGCCATGAGTCCGGCCACTTCTATTGGGACCAGCTGGTGCGCGACGGCGGGCGGCTGGACGACTTCAGACAGATGTTTGGTGACGAGCGCCAGGACTACGCAGCGGCGCTGGAGGCGCACTACGCCAAGGGCAACGAGGGCAGTGACTGGGCCAACCACCATGTGAGTGCCTATGCCGCCGCCCACCCCTGGGAAGACTGGGCTGAAACCTGGGCCCATTACCTGCACATGATCGACCTGCTGGAAACCTCGGCCAGCTATGCCACCGAGGTCACTATTCCCGGTATCTATGGCGCGCAGCGCAGCAGCGCCATCGATCCGTTTGCCAGCCCGGCGCCCGACTTTCAGTCCATGGTGCAACACTTGGTGCCGCTGACGCTGCTGCTCAACAGCCTTACGCGCAGCCTGGGTCAACCTGATGCCTACCCGTTCGCGCTGGCGGGTGAGGTGCTGGCCAAGCTGCGCTTTGTGCACGACATGGTGCGTGCAGCGGCCGCACGTCCTGCCCCTGTGGCCACCATGGCACCCATGCCGCCACCCTCGTCGGCTGCGAATCAAGGTATCAAAAAGAATAGCAAAACAGCCAATAAAGACCGGCGCTAGAGAGCGATTCGGCCGAAATATTGACGGTAGCTGTCGGCCGGGCATGAAAACGGCCTGGAACTTGCTTGAGGGCTTGCAGGAGATTGGCTCTCATGCAGAAGTTCGACGAGATGGTTACCCGGCTGCCCCTGGCCGGCCTGGGCGGTGCGGCAGGCTGGGCGGGCAGTGATGTACGGCCCCACTATGCGCGGTTTGCCCAGTGGCTGGCGCGCCAGAGTGCCGAATCCATGCAGGCGCGGCGCGCCGAGGCCGAGGTCATCTTCCGGCGCGTGGGCATCACCTTCGCCGTCTACGGCGCCAAGGACGAGGACGGCGCGGGCACCGAGCGGCTCATCCCCTTCGACCTGATCCCCCGCATCATTCCGCAGCAGGAATGGGCGCACATGCAGCGGGGCCTGGTGCAGCGGGTCACGGCGCTCAATCGCTTCATCCACGACGTGTACCACGGCCAGGACATCCTGCGCGCAGGCATCGTGCCTGCCGAGCAGATCCTGCGCAACGCCCAGTTCCGGCCGGAGATGGTCGGCGTTCATGTGCCGCTCGATATCTACTCCCACATCAGCGGCATCGACATCGTGCGGGCACCGGATGCGGCAGGCGAGGGCGTGTACTACGTGCTGGAAGACAACCTGCGCGTGCCCAGCGGCGTGAGCTACATGCTCGAAGACCGCAAGATGATGATGCGGCTGTTCCCCGAACTGTTCGCGCAGCACCAGGTGGCACCGGTGGCGCATTACCCGGACTTGCTGCTGGACACCCTGCGCGCCAGCGCCCCGGCCGGCGCGGCCGACCCGACCGTGGTGGTGCTGACCCCCGGCATGTACAACAGCGCCTATTTCGAGCACGCCTTCCTCGCGCAGCAGATGGGCGTGGAGCTGGTCGAGGGGCAGGACCTCGTGGTCAAGGACCAGTTTGTGTACATGCGCACCACACGCGGGCTGCAGCGGGTGGACGTGATTTACCGCCGGGTCGATGACGACTTCCTCGATCCCGATGTCTTCCGCCCCACCTCCACACTGGGTTGTGCGGGGCTCATGTCCGCCTACCGGGCCGGCAATGTTGCCATCTGCAACGCCGTGGGCACAGGCGTGGCGGACGACAAGTCCATCTACCCCTATGTGCCGGACATGATCCGCTTCTACCTCGGTGAGGAGCCCATCCTGCAGAACGTGCCCACCTGGATGTGCCGCAAGCCGGACGACCTGCGGTACGTGCTGGACCACCTGCATGAACTGGTGGTGAAGGAGGTGCATGGCGCGGGTGGCTACGGCATGCTGATTGGCCCTGCGGCCACCCGGGCCGAGATCGAGGCCTTCCGCGCCGCAGTCATCGCCAAGCCCGACGGCTACATCGCCCAGCCCACGCTGAGCCTCTCCAGCTGCCCCACCTATGTGGACAGCGGCATTGCGCCCCGCCACATCGACCTGCGGCCCTTTGTGCTCAGCGGCCAGAAGGTGCAGATGGTGGCGGGCGGCCTCACGCGCGTGGCGCTCAAGGAGGGGTCGCTGGTGGTCAATTCGTCGCAGGGCGGGGGCACCAAGGACACCTGGGTGCTGGGCGATCAGCCCGCTGCAGCACACATACCGTCACCACCAATGCAAACACAACGCCAAGGGAGGGAATGACCATGCTGAGCCGTACCGCCGATCATTTGTTCTGGATGGCCCGTTACACCGAACGGGCAGAAAAGCCCTGCGCAGCGGGGCTTTCGAAAAAATACCGCAAGCGTGTGCAACACGCTCGGGGTTCTCTGCCCTCGTCCAAGAAGGAGATCACATGCTGAGCCGCACCGCCGATCATTTGTTCTGGATGGCCCGTTACACCGAAAGGGCAGAGAACACCGCACGCATGCTCGACGTCAACTACCAGAGTGCGTTGCTACCCCAATCGACCGAGGTGGCCACCCTGGGCTGGCAGGGCCTGCTGTCCATCAGCGAGCTGCTGCCCGCCTACACCGCCCAGCATGGCGAGGTGACGCCCGCCAAGGTGCTCGACTTCATGGTCAAGGACCCGTCCAACCCGTCGTCCATCGTGGCCTGCCTGCAGGCTGCACGCGAGAACGCGCGGGCCGTGCGCGGTGCGCTCAACACCGAGGCCTGGGAGATCCAGAACCAGACCTGGCTCGAAGTGAACCGCCTGATCGCCAGCGGTGCTCTGGAGCAGGACCCGGCGCGATTCTTCGAATGGGTGAAGTTCCGCTCGCACCTCTCGCGGGGTGTGACGGTGGGCACCATGCTGCAGGACGAGGCGCTGCACTTCATGCGCCTGGGCACCTTTCTGGAGCGGGCCGACAACACGGCGCGGCTGCTGGATGTGAAGTTTCACGCGGTGCAGAGCGACTTCATGGGCGCGGCCACGGCGCAGGACCAAGACTACGACTTCTACCACTGGAGCGCCATCCTGCTCAGCGTGTCGGGCTTCGAGACCTACCGCAAGGTGTACCGCGACGTGATCACGCCCGAACGTGTGGCCGAACTGCTGATCCTGCGGGCCGACATGCCCCGCTCACTGCACGCTTGCATGAAAGAGGTGCTGGGCAACCTCGACATGCTGGGCAGCGGCCAGTCGGCCGAGACCCAGCGGCACGCGGGGCGGCTGCTGGCGCACCTGAAGTTCGCACGCATCGATGAAATCCTGACCCATGGACTGCATGCTTACCTCACCCAGTTCCTGGAGCGGGTGAACGACCTGGGCGCGCGGATCAGCCGGGACTTTCTGGTGCCTGCGGCGGTGTGAGGGGTGTATCTGGTGCGTCTGGCGCAGCGGCCATAGCGGCCGTGGCGGCGGGCACCGGCTCCACCGTCACGCCCACCTGCAGCACATGGTGGTCGCCGCCGTGGATCACGCCGCGCAGCGGCGACACATCCGAAAAATCGCGGCCGATGGCCAGGGTCACATAGTCCTCGCCCGCCGCGCGGTCGTTGGTGGGGTCCAGGTCAAACCAGGTGTTGTCGTCTGATGCGCCATCACTTTCCTCGGCTGCCGGTGACCACACCGACACCCAGGCGTGCGAGGCATCGGCCCCCACCAGCCGGGGTTGCCCGGGCGGGGGCTCGGTCAGCAGATAGCCGCTCACATACCGCGCCGCCAGGCCCAGGCTGCGCAGGCAGCCGATCATCACGTGGGCAAAGTCCTGGCACACGCCCCGGCGCAGCCGCAGCGATTCGAGCGCGGGCGTGCCCGCGTCGGTGGCGTTGGATGTGTAGGCAAAGTCGGCATGGATGCGCGACATCAGGTGGCGGGCGGCCTGCATCAGCGGTCGGCCGGGTGCAAAGCTCTCGGCGGCATAAGCCACAAAGTCGGCATGCCGGGGAATGTAGGGCGAGGCAAAGCTGAACTCGGTGGCCGCGTGGTAGGGCTGGCCGCGCCGATAACCCAGGCGCTCGCGCACGGCCTCCCAGGGCTCGCCGGGCGGTGCGGCGGACACGGGCAGGGTCTCCAGCAGGCTTTCGGCGCGCACCCGCAGTTGCTCGTGGGTGAACGGCAGGCTGAAGAACGCGCGGGTGTTGCCAAACACGTCCTGCACCATGTTGCACTGTGTTGGGGCGGGGTCCACCTGCAGGCTGTGGGTCAGCACACGCTGCACCACGCCGGTGCGCGGGCGCAGATGGGCCATGTGCTGGGCGTTTTGCACCGCCGGGCTGTAGTGGTACACCGTTTCGTGGATGACGCGCAGCTTCATAAAAATCCAGGCCTTGAAGTCGGACGCAGGGTGCGAAACTGGCACGCCCGAGGCGAGGGCGGCCGAGCAAGGGCCGCCCCGCGGCAAAGGCTGCGTTCCCCTGCCCGCATCGCGCAGCGATGCGAGAGCGGGGGGAAGGCGCGCAGCGCCTCAGGGGGATGTCCCATATCAAGCTCCTACGCTGTGCCGCAACGCATCGATGGAGTGGGTGAAGTAGCGCGTGGCCAGCACATCCGACAAGCCCATCACGCCCCGCACACACCGGCCCAGATAATCCTCCAGCGCGGCATGGCGCCCCTCGGAGTCCTGTGCGCACAGGGCCACCAGCGACAGGTCGGACGCCTCAGGGATGCCCGTGGCGGCGGATTCGCCGGGAGTGCCCGCGGCCACTTCGATCTTGGCAATGCGCCCGCGCAGCGTCTGTGCGACCCAGGCCAGCGAGCGGGGGTTGTCGCGGTCGATCACCAGCAGGTCCAGCAGGGCGGGCATGTCGCGCCGCTGCTGGTACTGCGCGTGGAAGGTGATGGTGCTGTCAAACAGCGCCACCATGGCCTCGAAGCCGCCCTCATCGTGCACGGCGCCGGTCTGCAGGCCGCTTTCCAGCGCCGAGGCCAGAAAGCCCAGGCGCTCCAGGTGGCGCCCGATGGACAGCAGGCGCCAGCCGTCGTCGCGGGTCATGCGGTCGGTCTGCTGGCCCGTCATGGCGGCGGTGTGGCCGCTCAGCCCTTCCAGCTGGCGCAGCGCGTCCAGCGGCGAATAGTCGCCGTCGTCTTCGGCCCCCGTGCGGGGCGCAAAAAACTCCGCCTCGGCGCGCACGATGAGGTTCCAGTGTTCCTGCGACAAACGGTCGCGCACGGCCGAGGCCGCACCCAGGATGCCGCGCAGGTTGTAGCCCACGCTGGTCACCTGCGCGGGCTGCGTCAGCCCGGCGATCAGCGAGCGCTCGAACACGCGCCGTGCCTGCCCGGCCGCAGGCACGGTCGGCAGCACCAGCCCCTGGCTCACGCCCATGGCGCTCAGCCAGGTCAGCAGCGGCTGCGAGGTCTGGTCCTCGCCATTGAGGCATTGCAGCGTGATGCGCGCCAGGCGCGTGACGTTCTCGGTGCGCTCGGTGTAGCGGCCCAGCCAGAACAGGTTTTCGGCCGCGCGGCTGGTCACCTGGCGGCTGCGGTGCACCACGGCGGGCGCGGCCTGGTTGTGGGCCAGCAGCGTGGTGGTGTCCACGGGGCCATCGGTCTGCACCCACACATCAGCGCTGCTGCCGCCGCGCTGCATCGACGTGATGCCGCTGTCGCCCTGGGCCAGGCGGGCCAGCCCGCCCGGCAGCACGCGCCACGAGCCGGGGCCGTCGCACACCGCAAACACGCGCAGCATCACCGAGCGGGGGGCGATGGGGCCACCGTCCTGGCCCGCGCCCTCTGCGGCGTCACTGCGCCAGGTAGGCATTTGCGACAGCGGCAGGTGGGCCTGCACGGTGTATTCGTCGCCCTGGGCCTCGATGCGTGCGGACCACTGCGCCAGGTCTTGCGCCGACAGCGCACCGCCCAGCACGGGCACGCGCTGCGCCATGGGCCAGGTGGGGCGGATCACGCTGTGCGCGAGCTGCGGCAGCACCGCCTGCATGGCCGAGCGCTCGCCACACCACCAGGTGGGCAGCGACGGCAGGGCCAGCTCTTCGCCCAGCAGGTGGCGCGACAGCGCGGGCATGAAGCCCAGCAGCGCCGACGATTCGAGGAACGCCGAGCCCGGCGCATTGGCCACCAGCACGTTGCCCGCGCGGATGGCCTGCAGCAGGCCAGGCACGCCCAGGCGCGAGTCGCTGCGCAGCTCCAGTGGGTCCAGAAACTCGTCGTCCAGGCGCTTGAGGATGCCGTGCACCGGCTGCAGGCCATGCAGCGTCTTGAGGTACAGGCGCGCGTCGCGCACCGTGAGGTCGTTGCCCTCCACCAGCGTCAGACCCAGGTAGCGCGCCAGGTACGCGTGCTCAAAATAGGTCTCGTTGTACGGGCCGGGCGTGAGCAGCACGATGCGCGCATCCGCCCCCGCCGGGCTCATCTGCCGCAGCCCGTCGAGCAGTGCGCGGTAGGTGGCGGCCAGGCGCTGCACATGCATCTGGCTGAACGCCTCGGGGAACAGGCGCGAGATGAGCAGCCGGTTCTCCAGCAAATATCCTAGGCCTGAGGGCGCCTGCGTGCGCTGCGTCACCACCCACCAGTCGCCCTGCGCGTCGCGCGCCATGTCGAACGCCGCGATGTGCAAATGTGTGCCGCCCACGGGCTGCACGCCATGCATGGCGCGCAGGTAGCCCGGGTGGCCCTGCACCAGCGCGCTGGGCAGCAGGCCTTTGCGCAGCAGCTCCTGCGGGCCATACACGTCGGCCATCACGCGGTCGAGCAGGCGCGCGCGCTGCAACACGCCGCGCTCGATGTGCGTCCAGTCGCCCTGCGAGAGGATCAGCGGAAACAGGTCCACCGACCAGGGCCGCTGCGGGCCGTCGGCGTCGGCATAGACGTTGTAGGTGATGCCGTTGTCGCGCACCTGCCGCTGCAGGCTCTGCATGCGCCGGTCCAGGTCCTGGAAGCCCTCGGGCCCCAATTGATCAAAGAATTGGCCCCAGGCGCTAGTGATATCTAGCTTGTTTGCTATTGATTTGGGAGTGGCTGATGCAGTGGCAGCGCCGGGGGCGTCCGCCACGCTGGCACCCCGCAGCTCGTCAAAATGCCCGGCCGCCGCAGCAGGCGCCAGTGCAGCCGCCAACTGGGCTGCGCTGTCAGAAGGGTCGGGGGTGGGGAGGCTGTCGTTGAGGTGGTTCACTGCGCTCGATTTTCGGGCATTTGGTCGACAACACTCTGCGGGTAACCCGCACCGTCGAAACTGGCGGGGCCGATGCCAGAGACGCCAAGCAAGGGCCGCCCCGCAGCAAGGGCGTCGTCCCCCTGGGGGGATTGCGCCGCAGGCGACTCAGGGGGGCTTCTCTACCTCCGCATCTTGCGCCGCAGATCCAGCGTGAACGGAAACTCCCGGCTGCCCGGCAGTTCAATGGTCGCAGGCGGCACCGCCAGCTTGCCCGGCGTGTGGCCCATGCGCGAGAACCGCGCCAGTCGGCGGCTTTCGGCCTCATAGGCGTTGACCGGGAAGGTGTCGTAGTTGCGCCCGCCCGGGTGCGCCACGTGGTACTGGCAGCCGCCGAGCGAGCGGTTCATCCAGGTGTCCACGATGTCGAACGTGAGCGGCGCATGGGCGCCAATGGTTGGGTGCAGGGCCGAGGGCGGGTTCCAGGCCTTGTAGCGCACACCGGCCACAAACTCGCCAGTCGTGCCGGTGCTTTGCAGCGGCAGCGGCTGGCCGTTGACTGTGACCACATGGCGGCTTTCGTTCATGCCCGTCACGCGCACCTCGATGCGCTCCAGCGACGAATCCACATAGCGCACGGTGCCCCCGGCGGAGCCTTCCTCGCCCATCACATGCCAGGGCTCCAGCGCGTTGCGCAGGGTCAGCTCCACGCCCATCGATTTCACCGTGCCGACCATGGGGAAGCGGAACTCAAACTGCGGTGCAAACCAGGCCGCGTCAAACGCGTAGCCTGCGGCGTTCATCTCGGCCACGACGTCGTGCATGTCCTGCTGGATGAACGTGGGCAGCATCCAGCGGTCGTGCAGCTCGGTGCCCCAGCGGGCGGCGGGCGCGCGGTAGGGTGTTTTCCAGAAGCGGGCGATCAGGGCGCGCAGCAGCAGCTGCTGCACCACGCTCATGTGGGCGTGGGGCGGCATCTCGAACGCGCGCAGCTCCAGCAGGCCTAGGCGGCCGGTGCTGCTGTCGGGCGAGAACATCTTGTCGATGCTGAATTCGCTGCGGTGGGTGTTGCCCGTCACGTCCACCAGGATGTTGCGCAGCGTGCGGTCCACCAGCCAGGGCGGCATGTCCTGGCCATAGGTTGCGCGGTTGGCCTCGATCTCGCGCAGTGCAATCTCCAGCTCATACAGCTGGTCGTTGCGCGCCTCGTCCACGCGCGGCGACTGGCTGGTGGGGCCGATGAACAGGCCGCTGAACAGGTAGCTCAGGCTGGGGTGGTTGTGCCAGTACAGCAGCAGGCTGGCCAGCAGTTCGGGCTTGCGCAAGAAGGGCGAGTCGGCCGGTGTGGCGCCGCCCATCACAAAGTGGTTGCCGCCACCGGTGCCGGTGTGGCGGCCATCGGTCATGAACTTCTCGGCCGACAGGCGCGTCTCCCACGCGGCCTGGTACAGAAACTCGGTGTGCTGCACCAGCTCCTTCCAATGGCTGGCGGGGTGTATGTTCACCTCGATCACGCCCGGGTCGGGCGTGACTGCCAGCACCTTCAGGCGTGCGTCGCGCGGGGGCGGGTAGCCTTCCAGCACGATCTTCATGCCCAGCTCTTCGGCCGTGGCTTCGATGGCGGCCAGCAGGTCCAGGTAATCATGGAGGCGCGACAGCGGCGGCATGAAGACATAGAGCACGCCGTATTTCTCGCCCACCTTCTCGGCCTTGGGGCCGCTGGCGCGGCGCGGGTCGCGCACTTCCACGCACAGCGCCGTGCGCGACAGGCCTGCGGCTGACTGGAACTTGCCCGGGGGCTGCACGCCCGCATGCGGGTCGGGCTGACCGGACAGGCGCGCGTTATCACCACCCGCAGTGCTCTGCGTTACGCGCCGTGCCTCGCCCGGCGCGGTGGCGCCGGCCAGGTAGGGCAGGTCGCGGTCGCCAGTGACCGGGCCGGATGGCACGGAATACCGCGCCCGCAGCGTGGTGGCAGCGGCCAGCGGGCTCTGGGGCGCGGTCGGGTCTTGCGGGATCAGGTGCTCGGTGTCTGATGCCTTCACCCAGGGCAGGGCGTCCAGCGGCAGGCGGTAGCCCATGGGCGAATCGCCGGGGATGAGCAGCATGCGGTCGTCGCGGAAGAACCACGGCCCGGTACTCCACACGCTGCCCGCCAGCGTGCCAGCGCCTTCGCCTGCCTGCAGCGGCAGCACATAGCCCACCACGCTGTCGAGTTTTTGCTCGAACACGCGGCGCAGGCGCGCGCGCTCCAGCTCATCGTCCAGGCGCGCGTCAAACGGGTCCACGTTGACCGGCAGGCGCCGCTCGCGCCACAGGTAGTAGAAGGTGTCTTCATAACCGGGCTGGATGTAGCGGTCCGTCACGCCCAGCTTGCGCGTGAGGTGGCGCACAAAACGCTCGGCGTCGGCGCTGGTGTAGTGCGAGGGGTTGCGCTCGTCGGCAAACAGCGCGGGGTTCTGCCACGCGGGCTGGCCGTCGGCGCGCCAGCAGATCGACAGCGCCCAGCGCGGCAATTGCTCGCCCGGGTACCACTTGCCCTGGCCAAAGTGCAGAAAGCCGCCCTGTCCATATTCGGCACGCAGCTTGTGCGTGAGTTCGGTGGCAAAGCCGCGTTTGGTGGGGCCCAGCGCGTCGGTGTTCCACTCCGGCGCGTCGCGGTCGCCCACGGCCACAAAGGTAGGCTCGCCGCCCATGGTCAGGCGCACATCGCCCGCCACCAGGTCGGCGTCCACCTGCTCGCCCAGGGCCAGCACGGCCTGCCACTGGTCTTCGGTGTAGGGCTTGGTCACGCGGGGCGATTCGTAGATGCGCGTGACGTGCATCTCATGGCTGAACTCCACCTCGGCTTTGTCCACGCCGCCTTCAATCGGCGCGGCGCCCGAGGGCTGGGGTGTGCAGGCCAGCGGGATATGGCCCTCGCCCGCCATCAGGCCGCTGGTGGCATCCAGGCCGATCCAGCCTGCGCCGGGCAGGTAGACCTCGCACCAGGCGTGCAGGTCGGTGAAGTCGTGGTCGGTGCCGCTGGGGCCATCGAGCGCCTTCACATCGGGGGTGAGCTGGATCAGGTAGCCCGACACAAACCGCGCCGCCAGCCCCAGGTGGCGCAGCAGCTGCACCAGCAGCCAGCCCGAGTCGCGGCACGAGCCGCTGGCCTTTTGCAGCGTTTCCTCGGGTGTCTGCACGCCGGGCTCCAGGCGGATGAGGTAGCGGATGTCTTGCGATACCTGCTGGTTGAGCTTGACCAGGAAATCGATGGTGCGCTGCTTGCTGCGGTCCACCTTGTCCAGATAGGCCTGCACCAGCGGTGTCATCGGGTCGGTGGCCAGGTAGGGCGCCAGCTCCTGCTGCACATCGCTGCTGTACTTGAAAGGGATGTTCTCGGCCTCGGGCTCCAGGAAGAAGTCGAAGGGGTTGTAGACCGCCATCTCCACCACCAGGTCCACCGTGACCTTGAACTCGCGCGTCTTCTCGGGGAAGACCAGCCGCGCCTGGTAGTTGGCAAACGGGTCCTGCTGCCAGTTGATGAAGTGCTGCGCAGGCTCGACCTTGAGCGAATACGAAATGACGTTGCTGCGGCAGTGGGGCGCGGGCCGCAATCGGATGGTCTGTGGCCCGAGGCCTACCAGCCGGTCGTATTGGTAATGCGTGACGTGGTGGAGCGCGGCGTGGATGGGCATATGCAGGCCATGCTAGCAAGTCCCGAGCCATCGCGGGCAACTATTCCGGGGGCGGTGACAAGCGGTCATCGGCTGTTCACAATGTGCGGTCCGTGCCCCGCTGCTGGGGTTGTCTCTCTTTGGCTTATCGCGCACCAACTTGGTGATGCCTCTTTTCACCCATGTCCCACTTCCCCCAACTTGTGCTCCTGCCCGGCCTGGCCGCCGACGAACGCATGTGGCGCGGCGTGCTGCCGCTGCTGCCCGCCGCGCTGCGCCCCGAGGTCGCCACCGCCCACCAGGATGTGAACCTGCACCGCATCGAAGACTTTGCCGCACGCCTGCTGGCACAACACGCGGGGCCACTGGTGCTGGCCGGTGCGTCGATGGGCGGGATGATCGCCATGGAGGCCGCGCGCCAGACGCCGCAGCGTGTGGTAGGGCTGGCGCTGCTGGGCACCACCGCGCGGCCCGAAACGCCCGACATGCGCGCCCTGCGAGAAGGCGCCATCGAGCTGTTTGAACAGGGCCGCATGCGCGAGGTCATCGAGCCCAACGTGGCCCTGGCCTTCCACCCCGTGAACGCCGCCAAGGTGGACCTGGTGCAGGCCTACCTGGACTTTGTGCTGGATGCGGGCCCCGACCACCTGGTGCGCCAGAACCGCGCCGTGATCCATCGGCCCGATGCGCGGGTGCATCTGCCCCAGGTGGCCTGCCCCGTGCTGGTGGTGTGTGGCGCGGCCGACCAGCTCACGCCGCCCGAATGTTCTGCGGAGATCGTGGCGCTGGTGCCCGGCGCCGAACACCACCTGCTGCCCGACAGCGGCCACATGCTGACCATGGAGCAGCCCGAGGTGGTGACCCGCCTGCTGGTGCAGTGGCTGGCCCGCAACGGGTGGATTTGAATAAATTGAAGAGTTTTTGGCTGCAAGCGCTAGTGGAATTTGCCTGGGCAGCTATGAAAATAGTAGCTAATCAGAACTCCAGGTTGTCAATCAGCCGCGTGCTGCCCAGCCGTGCAGCACCCAGCGCCACCAGCGTGCCTGCGGCATCGTCGGCCGTGGCGGGCAGCAGGTCGGCACGGCGACGCACGGTGAGGTAGTCGGGCGCCCAGCCCCGCGCGCGCAAGGCATCTTGCGCCTGGGCCTCCAGCGCGCTGCGGTCGCTGGCGTCCAGCCACTGCTGCGCCAGCCGCTTCAGGGCCTGCGACAGGGCCACGGCCTCCTGGCGTTCTTCCAGGCTGAGGTAGCCATTGCGCGAACTCAGCGCCAGGCCGTCGGCCGCGCGGCAGGTCTCGCCCGCCACGATGTCGATGGGCAGCGCAAACTGCCGCACCATGTGGCGGATCACCATGAGCTGCTGGTAGTCCTTCTTGCCAAACACGGCAACGCCACCGGTGGCGCCCAGCACGCAGGCAAACAGCTTCATCACCACCGTGCTCACGCCCACAAAAAAGCCGGGGCGGAAGTGGCCTTCGAGCATGTCGGCGAGCTGCGGGTCGGGGTGCACCTTGAAGGTCTGGGGCTCGGGGTACAGGTCCGCCTCGCGCGGCGCAAACAGCACATCGCAACCGGCGGCCTGCAACTGGGCGCAGTCGGCCTCCCAGGTGCGGGGGTAGCTGTCAAAGTCCTCGTGCGGCAGAAACTGCAGGCGGTTCACAAAGATGCTGGCCACGGTCACATCGCCCAGGGGCTTGGCCTGGCGCACCAGGGCGATATGCCCCTCATGCAGGTTGCCCATGGTGGGCACAAAGGCGGGGCGGCGGTAGGGGGTCAGGGCCTGGCGCAGGTCGGCAACGGAGCGGGCAATCAGCATGGGGTCGGAGGGGTCAGAAGGAGAGAGGAAAAGGGCTCACCAGGTGTGCACAGCGTTGTCCGGGAAGCGCCCTTGCTTCACGGCCTGCACATACGCTTCCATGGCGCCGCGCACGCTGCCCGCGTCCTGCATGAAGTTGTGGACGAACTTCGGCATCTTCCCGAGGTTCATGCCCAGCATGTCGTGCAACACCAGCACCTGGCCGGCCGTGCCGTTGCCCGCGCCGATGCCGATGGTGTGGCAGTGCGGCAGCTCGGCCGTGATGTCGGCGGCCAGCGCGGCGGGCACCATCTCCAGCACCAGCATGGCGGCGCCTGCGTCCTGCAGCTCATGCGCCTCTTTGCGCAGCGTGCGGGCCGTGTCGTCGGTTTTGCCCTGCACGCGGTAGCCGCCCAGCGCGTGCACCGTTTGCGGCGTCAGGCCCAGGTGGGCGCACACCGGCACGCCGCGCTGCACCAGGAATTCGACCGTGGCCGCCGTCCAGCCGCCACCTTCGAGCTTGACCATGTGTGCACCCGCCTGCATCAGCACGCAGGCGCTGCGCAGCGCTTGTTCGCGGCTTTCGGCGTAGGTGCCATAGGGCAGGTCGGCCACCAGCCAGGCCGTGCCCTGCACGCGGTGCAGGCCCCGCGCCACGCTGGCCGTGTGGTAGGCCATGGTGTCCAGCGTCACGCCCACCGTGCTGGGCAAGCCCTGGCACACCATGCCCAGCGAGTCGCCCACCAGAATACATTCCACCCCCGCCGCATCGGCCACGGCCGCAAAGGTGGCGTCGTAGGCGGTGAGCATGGTGATCTTCTCGCCCGCCGCGCGCATCTGCGCCAGGCGCGGCAGGCTCACGGGGCGGCGCTGGGGCAGGGACGATGCGGGCGGCAGCGTGCCGTAGGGCGTGGCGGAAACAGGGCTGGTGGCGGTCATGTTGCGCGGGGGAGCCAAAAAATTGCCGCGAGTCTATGCGACCAATACTGGGTGTACTTATTGGTTTCCGGCCCCCAGGCCAGCGGCCCGTGTCTGCGCAGTGGCCTTTGCGTTCCCGGTATGCTCGCGGCCCATGACAGCAGCGTTACCCCCCGCGAAAAGCACCATGAGAGACAACGAAGAAGTGAAGGCCCTGGCCCAGGCCGATGTGGCGCGCGCCCTGGCCGAAGACGTGGGCACCGGCGACCTCACCGCCGGCCTGATCGACCCCGCCCGCCGCGCCCGCGCGCGCATCCTGGCGCGCGAAGCCGCCGTCATCTGCGGCGCCCCCTGGGCCGAGGCCGCGCTGCGCGCCCTCGACCCCACGGTGCAGATCACCTGGCATGTGGCCGAGGGCCAGCGCTGCGCCCCCGACCAGGTGGTGCTGGAGCTTGAAGGCAATGCCCGCGCGCTGCTCAGCGCCGAGCGCACGGCACTCAACTTTCTGCAACTGCTGTCGGCGGTGGCTACCAAAACCCGTACCTATGTGGATGTGGTGGCTGGCACCCGCGCCCACATCGTGGACACGCGCAAGACCATTCCCGGCCTGCGCCTGGCGCAGAAATATGCCGTGCGCGTGGGGGGCGGCACTAACCACCGCATTGGCCTGCACGATGCGGTGCTGATCAAAGAGAACCACATTGCTGCTGCGGGAGGCGTGACCGCCGTGCTGCGCGCTGCCGAGCGGGTGGCGTCTCAGGCAAAGTTCATCGAGATCGAAGTCGAAACCCTGGAGCAACTGGCCGAGGCGCTGAATGTGGGCGCCAAGATGGTGCTGCTGGACAACATGCCCCTGACCATGCTGCGCGAGGCCGTGCGCATCAACGCGGGCCGGGCGATTCTGGAAATCTCGGGCGGCGTCACGCTCGACGGCCTGCGCGAACTGGCCGAGACCGGCGTGGACCGCATCTCCATCGGCACGCTGACCAAGGACGTGAAGGCCACGGACTTTTCGATGCGCCTGCAGGAGCTGTCATGACCACCGCTGTACTGAACCGCATCGATGTGGAGTACGAGCAGCCGCTCGATACCGAGGAAGGCGCCGTCTGCTCCACCAAACACGCCTGGGCGCGTGTGCCGCCCGAACCTTCGCAGGCTGAGCGTGTCGCGCTCAAGGACAAGATCCGGCGCCTGCTCAAGGAAAAGAACGCGGTGATGGTCTCGCACTACTACGTGCACCCGGACCTGCAGGACCTGGCCGAGGAAACCGGCGGCCTGGTGAGCGACTCGCTGGAGATGGCCCGCTTTGGCCGGGACCACGCGGCGCAGACCCTGGTGGTGAGCGGCGTGCGCTTCATGGGCGAGACGGCCAAGATCCTGAGCCCGGAAAAGACCGTGCTCATGCCCGACCTGGACGCCACCTGCTCGCTGGACCTGGGCTGCCCCATCGACGAATTCAGCGCGTTCTGCGACCAGCACCCCGACCGCACTGTGGTCGTCTACGCCAACACCAGCGCGGCCGTGAAGGCGCGCGCGGACTGGCTCGTCACATCGAGCTGCGCGCTCGACATCGTGAGCGCCCTCAAGGCCGCAGGCCAGAAGATCCTGTGGGCGCCCGACCGCCACCTGGGCGCCTACATCCAGCGTGAGACGGGCGCCGACATGGTGTTCTGGAACGGTGCCTGCATCGTGCACGACGAGTTCAAGGCGCTGGAGCTGGAGCTGCTCAAGCAGCAGCACCCGCATGCCAAGGTGCTGGTCCACCCCGAGAGCCCCGCCGACGTGGTGGCCCTGGCCGACGCCGTGGGCTCCACCAGCGCCATCCTCAAGGCCGCGCGCGAGATGGACGCCACCGAATTCATCGTGGCCACCGACAACGGCATGATGCACAAGCTGCGCACGCTCAACCCTGGCAAGACCTTCTACGAAGCGCCCACGGCGGGCAACAGCGCCACCTGCAAGAGCTGCGCGCACTGCCCCTGGATGGCGATGAACGGCCTGGCCGATGTGGCCCGGGTGCTGGAGACCGGTGCGAACGCTGTTCACGTGGACCCCGCACTGATTCCGCGTGCGCGTCAGCCGATTGACCGCATGCTGGCCTTCACGGCGGCGCTCAGGAACGGTCAGCCCACCGGCGCACTGTTGCCCCACCTGGGCGCTGCCTGAGTGCGCACGACGCGTTGAAGTTTGCTCATGTTTTGATAGCTACAGGCGCATGATCCACTAGCGCCTCCGCCTGCTTTGACTTCTAGTTGCTACATTGACTTCACCCAGCCGCTGAGCGCAGGCGCCGCGCGCCTGCGCCACCGTTTCGAGGCCCCACGCGAGGTGCTGGTGGCCCAGGCACTGTACGAGGTGCGCGGTGTGCTCGACGCCGTGTTTGCCGCCGCACAGCAAGGACGCTGGTGCGTGGGCCATGTGCGCTACGAGGCCGCCCCGGCCTTCGATGCCGCATTGCAGACCCATGCGGCCGACGGCCCGCTGGCCTGGTTCGCCGTGTACGACGCGCCCCAGCCCGGGACCGACGACGCGGCGGATGCGGCCGCAGCGGCAACCCCAGCGCAGGTAGTGTGGGACGACAGCCCCGAGCGCGAGGCGTTTGACGCCGCACTGGCGCAGATCCAGCAGGCCATCGCGGCGGGCGAGCTGTACCAGGTCAACTACACCGCGCCCTTTCGCGGCACGCTTCAGGGCTCGCCGCAGGCCCTGTTTGCTGCACTGTTGCGCGCGCAGCCCGGGGGCTATGCCGCCTACCTGCAGGCGGGTGACGAGCAGGTGCTGTCGGTGTCGCCCGAGCTGTTTTTTGACTGGCTGGACGCGCCTGAAGGCGGCACCCTGCTGGCCCGCCCGATGAAGGGCACGGCCCCGCGCGGCGCCACCCCCGAGCAGGACGCGCAGCAGGCCGAGCACCTGCGCACGGCGCCCAAGGAGCGTGCCGAGAACGTGATGATCGTGGACCTGCTGCGCAACGACATGTCGCGCATTGCGCTGCCGCACAGCGTGCAGGTGCCTGCGCTGTTTGCCACGCAGGCCTTGCCCACGGTGTGGCAGATGACCTCGGACGTGACGGCGCGCACGCGGCCCGGCACCACGCTGACAGAGGTTTTTGCGGCGCTGTTCCCTTGTGGCTCCGTCACGGGGGCGCCCAAGGTGCGCGCCATGCAGATGATCCGCGCGCTGGAGCCCGCGCCGCGCGGTGTGTATTGCGGCGCGGTGGGTGTGGTGCGGCCTGGCGGGGCAACGGGGCCGGACGGCCTGCACCCGGTGGCGGCCACGTTCAATGTGCCCATCCGCACCGTGGTGCTGCGTGGCGTGGGTACGGGTGCGGGTGCGGAGGCCTCCGCCGGCGTTGCCAAAGCCACCTGCGGCATTGGCAGCGGCATCACCTCGGGTGCCGGGGCGGGCGCCGAATGGTCCGAGTGGCACCACAAGCGCGCCTTTGTCGAGCGGGCCAGCGCTCCGTTCGAGGTGCTCGAAACCCTGGGCTTGCACCACGGCAAATTCGTGCACGCCGACCAGCATGTGCGCCGCATGGGCGAGGCGGCCGCGCATTTCGGCTTTGTGTTCAACGCCCATGCGGTGCGTCAGGAGCTGCAGATTGCCGCCCTGCAACACCGCGATGGCGACTGGCGGGTGCGCCTGCTGCTGGCGGCGGATGGCAGCGCCCGCGCCGAGGCCTTTGCGCTGCAGACCACGGCAGTGCCTGTGCGCCTGCAACTGGCGCCGCGCCCCTTTGCGGCCGCACACAGCGAGTTTGTGCGCTACAAGACCACGCGGCGCGCGCACTACGCGGCGTTTGCACCCACCACCCCCGGCGTGTTCGACACGGTGCTGTGGAACGAGGCGGGCGAGATCACCGAAGGCACCTTCGGCAACATCGCCGCGCTCGTCGATGGGCGCTGGGTGACGCCGCCTCTGTCCTGCGGCCTGCTGCCCGGCGTGGGCCGCGCCGTGGCACTGCAGGACGGCCACGTGGTGGAGGCCGTGCTGCGCGTGGCCGACGTCCCCCGCGTGCAAGGCTGGGCGTTCATCAACAGCCTGCGCGGCTGGCTGGACGCCACGCTGGACGCGTAGCCAGTCCTTCTCCCGCAACCTCCCTGTTGGCGTCCCGTCCCCAGGTGTTTGGCGGCCGCCGCAGGGGCCGTTCAGCGCAATGGATCAGGCCGTGGGTGTGTTGCCTTCGGTGGTCGTTCAGTCAGCGGGCCGAGCGTTCCAACGCGCATCCTGTGCATCAGGATGTGACGCTGCTTGCCCGGGCTATAGGCGCTTGCATGGCGCCCACCCAGCCTGACCGCACCGGCCTGGCAAGGCCTGTTGCTGCGGTCTGACAAATGCCCCCTTTTGCATCCCGCTACCTGCTGTGCGCTTGCTTACACCGCATCGCACCTGGCCCACAGGCCTATAGGACACGGCCTACAAAAAGCGCTGCGGTGCCCCTCGAACATGAACCCACACAAGACGCCTTTGAAGGCTTTGTGTGCACCCTTTGTTCAACCACTTCGACAGGAGCCACCATGTCTCAAAACAACCCGCAGAACCAGCCCAACATCCCTTCGTCTCAGCGCCAGTCGCCCGCCGGGCAGCAGCAGGCCGAGCAGAGCACGGGCGGCAACACCCACCGCCAGCAAGGCGCTCGCAATGACGCCGACACACACGCGCAGGGCCGCGACCAGAAGCAGCAAGGCAGCCGCGATTCGCACAAGAGCCAGCCTTGAGACCGGGCGGGCCACAACAGCACGTGGCCAGCCGCACCCTTTCATTCCTATTCACTTTCAATTTTTGATATTCCCATTGACCGCAAGGAGAACACCATGGGCTACCGAGACAGCGACGACAGCAACTTTTCCCGCCATGGCATGGGCCGCGATGCCGACGACATGCGCTTTACCGAGCGCGGTGACCACCAGGGCTACGGCAGCGAAGACCATCGCGGCAGCAGCCCTGGCGGTTACCGCCAGGAGTTCGAGAACCGCAATGACCGCAGCGACCGCTATGAGCAAGAACGCTATGGCCAGGAACGTTACGGCCAGTACGGCCTGAACCGCAGCCGTGGCGAATCGCAGGGCTACCCACGCACCGGGCGTGAGGGCTTTGGCGCGTATGGGCCTCAGGGCCGCTCGGGCTACGACAACGGCCCCGGCCGTCAGCACCAGGCCTGGGGCGCCCCGTACGAGAGCCAGGGCTTTCGCGATGACGAAGGGCGTTTTGCCTCGCCCTATCGCGATGATGAACGCGGCCAGGGTGGCTACGGCAACGCCTATGGTTTCACCCGCAACGCACCGCCCGCCCAGCAGAGCCGGGGCCACCGCGATCCCGACTACCAGCAGTGGCGCGACGAGCAACTGCGCATGCTGGACGACGACTACGACAGCTGGCGCAAGGAGCGCTACCAGAAGTTCTCGGATGACTTCAGCCAGTGGCGATCCACACGCACCAGCGGCAGTTCGGGCCAGCAGCAGCCTGGCCAGCAGAACCAAAAAGGCGCGGGCTCCCAGAGCGCATCCAGCACTGCGTCTGGCGGCAACCAGGGCAATACCGGCAAGTCCAAGGATGCCAGCTGACCGTTGCTGCGACTGACGCGGCCGGGCCGGGGCAGTGTGTACTGTCCCGACCCGGTCGTTGAACTCGCCGTCCGTACCGCCGTGGGCGCACTGGCCTGGAAGCCCAGGCGCCCCTTTTTTTGGCTCCGGTTGACCTGGAGCGCCTCTCGGCAGAAAGACATTCCGCTGTGACCGCCTCCGTCCCCTTCGCTCCCGGCCACCAAGGGTGCGATCCATGCCTTTACCCAGGTGCTGGAGCACAACTGGCCGACCGGGGAATCCGCGTGAAAGCGGTGGCGCCAGGGCTGGTGTGGGCACCGCTGATCCCGGCGGAGCGCCTGGCCAAGGAAGTGGAAAAGGTTGGCGTCACAACGCGTCTGGACCGCCCGGCGCAACCCGAGGAGATCTCGCCCGCCGACGTGTTCCTGGCGGCCCCGTGTTGTTCCAGCTACATCACGGGCATCGTGCAGCCCATCACCGGCAACGCAGGCGACGGGGCCTGAGGCGGGGGCAGGAGCGCAGCGTCAGAGCCGCTCTTTGGCGTACGAGCCCCGGTCCATATCGACGATCTCCACGCTCAATTGCACCATCACGCCCTGGGGCTTGGGGGTGCGCTCGCGCAGCACCGCGGCAATGAGGTCGGACAGCTCCTTCTTGGCCTCGGGCGTGCGGCCTGACAGCAGGCGTAGCTGTGCGTGCACAAAGGCGCGGTTGGCGGGCGCGATGCCGATCTCGAAGCTGTCGGCCACGATAAAGCGCGTCTTCAGGTCGGCCTCGTCCTGCACCTGGGGATGGGCGCACAGGGCGGCGTTCAGGGCCGTCAACGTTTCGGCTTCGGGGTAGTGGGGCAGGTTGGCCGAGTATTCGATGGTCAGGTGGGGCATGGAATCGTCTCGCTGGAAGGATTGGGGAGGGCCTGCATTGGCAGGGCGCCTGGGCTGTGCATGGTACTGCGGCTTGTCAACGACTCACCAACGGTGTCGCCAGCGCATGCAGCGCGGTCAGCAGTTGCGCCACATCGTCGGTGGTGTGCGCGGCGGACAGCGCAATGCGCAGCCGCGCCGTGCCCGCTGGCACGGTGGGCGGGCGGATGGCAGGCACCCACAGTCCTTTGGCGCGCAGGCCTTCCATCACCGCCAGCGCCGCTTCGTTGCTGCCGATGATCAGGGCCTGCACGGGGGTGTGCGACGGCAGCAGGTGCCAGCCCAGCGATGCAGGCAGCGTGGACAGGCCTTGGCGCAGTTGCGCGATGAGTCCGTCCAGATTTGCACGCCGGTCGTCGGCTTCCTCCATGAGCTGCAGGCTTTGGCGCAGTGCGCTCGCCAGCAGCGGTGGCGCGGCGGTGGCAAAGATGTAGGTGCGCGTTTTTTGCAGCAGCCATTCGATGAGGGCTGCATCGCCGGCCACAAAAGCGCCCGCCACGCCCGCTGCCTTGCCCAGCGTGGCCATGTACAGCACGCGGCGCGAGGCGTGGGGGCCCGTCAGCCCCGCCTGTGCCAGGCTGCCGCGCCCCTGGGGGCCCAGCACGCCAAAGCCGTGGGCATCGTCCAGCAACAACAGCGCGTCGTAGCGCTCACACAGCGCGAGCAGGGCTGGGATGTCGATGAGATCGCCGTCCATGCTGAACACCGCATCGCTGATCACCAGCTTGCGCCGAGCGGGGCTGGCGGCAAGCTGCGCTTCCAGCGCTGCCAGGTCGGCGTGGGGATAGCGGTGGATGGTGGCGCGCGACAGGCGGGCACCGTCGATCAGGCAGGCGTGGTTGAGTGCATCGGAGAACAGCGCATCGCCGTCACCCACCAGCGCGGGGACGATGCCGGTGTTAGTGGCATAGCCCGCGTAGAAGTACAGGGCCCGGGGCAGTTGTACATAGGCCGCCAGATCGTGCTCCAGCGCATCGTTGGCAGCGCTGTGGCCGCTGACCAGCGGCGAGCCGCCCGAGCCCACGCCATAGTGGTGTGTGGCCTCGCGCGCGGCTTCGGCCAGCGCAGGGTGGCCGGCCAGGCCCAGGTAGTCGTTGCTGCAAAAGGCCAGCATGGGCTGGCCGTCCACCAGCAGGCGGGCACCGCCGGCGGGCTGCACCACACGGCGGCGGCGCAGCAGGTGGGCGCGTTCGATGTCGGCCAGGCGCGCGGGGATCTCGTCGAGCCACGACGTTTGTGGTGCCGTGGCGCTTGTCATCGCCAGTCCTTGGGCAAATCAAACACCAGGCTGCCGGGTTCGGGTAGCTCCTGGTGCGGCACATCGGCCAGCAGCGGTGCACCCAGCCGGGTGCGCAGGTAGGCAATGTTGTCCTCCATCGCCTCCATGTCGGGGTCCACCCGGTTGGCCACCCAGCCCGCCAGCGTGAGGCCCCGCGCACGGATGGCCTCAGCGGTCAGCAACGCATGGTTCAGGCAGCCCAGCCGCAAACCCACCACCAGCACCACCGGCAAGGCCAGGGCTTGGGCAAGGTCTGCGCCAGTCAGCGTATCGGTGAGCGGCACATGAAAGCCGCCTGCTCCTTCCACCACCACGGCGTCGGCCTGAGCGGCCAGCGTTTGGTAGCTGGCGACGATGGCAGCGATGTCGATCTGCACACCCGCCCGCGCCGCGGCGATGTGGGGCGAGAGCGGGTCGGGCAGCAGCACGGGGTTGTCCAGCGATGGCGGCACGGCCAGGGTAGAGGCCGAGCGCAGCGCAATCGCGTCTTCACTGGCCCAGTCGTCCCCCCAGGGCACCAGGCCAGCCGCCACGGGCTTCATGCCCACCACGCGGCGGTGGTGGCGCGCCAGAGCGTGTAGCAGCCCGGCGGCCACCAGCGTCTTGCCGACACCGGTGTCGGTGCCGGTCACAAAACATCCCATCATCAACTTTCCTCCTGCAGGGTGGCGTTCAGCGCATCAAGCGCGCCGCTGGCAAGGCACTGGACGGCCTCGTCGTCGAGCGCATAGGGCGGCATGGCGTACAGCGTTTTGCCAATGGGTCGCAGTACCAATCCGCGTGCCATCGCGTGCTGGTGGTAACGGCGCGCAAAGTCGGGCAGGGTAGTGTCTACATCCCAGGCCCAGATCATTCCAAGATGGCGTGCATGCTGCACACGCGGGTGCTGCGTGAGGGGGGGACAGGCCACATCGATGCGCTGCGCCAGTGCCTTGTTGGTTTTCAGCGCATCCAACTGTTCAAACAACTCCAGCGTGGCCAGCGCTGCGCGGCAGGCCAGCGGGTTGCCGGTGTACGAGTGCGAATGCAGAAAGCCCCGCGCCACATCGTCGTCGTAGAACGCGGCGTACACCGCATCGGTGGTGAGCACGGCCGACAGCGGCAGTGTGCCGCCCGTGAGGCCTTTGGACAGGCAAATGAAATCCGGCCGGATTCCGGCCTGCTGGTGGGCGAACATGGTGCCCGTGCGGCCAAAGCCCACGGCGATTTCGTCTACCACCAGGTGCACCTCGTAGCGGCTGCACAGCGCACGTGCCAGGCGCAGGTATTCGGGGTCGTGCATCGCCATGCCGGCCGCGCATTGCACTAGGGGCTCGACGATGAAGGCGGCGGTGGTTGTGTGGTGCTCCTGCAGCCATGCTTCCAGCGCGGCAGCTGCGCGTCGGGCCACGTCCTGGGCGGTCTCCCCCGGTGCCGCACCGCGTGCGTCAGGGCTGGGCACGGTGTCGGCCAGGCGCACCAGCGGGGCATAGGCTTCGCGAAAGATCGCAATGTCGGTCACGGCCAGCGCGCCCACGGTTTCGCCGTGGTAGCCACCGGCCAGACCCACAAAGCGGCTCTTGGCGGGGCGACCGGTGTTGCGCCAGCAGTGTGCGCTCATCTTCAGAGCGATCTCGGTGGCGGCTGCGCCGTCGCTGCCGTAGAACGCATGGCCCAGACCGGTGAGGGCGGCCAGGCGCTCGGACAGCTCCACCACGGGCGCATGGGTAAAGCCCGCCAGCATCACGTGGTCCAGCTGGCCCAGTTGGTCCACCAGCGCGGCCTGGATATGCGGGTGGCTGTGGCCGAACAGGTTGACCCACCAGGAGCTGATGCCGTCCAGGTAGCGCTTCCCATCGGTGCCGTAGAGCCACGGGCCCTGCGCGCGGGCAATCGCCACGGGGGGCTGGGCCTCGTGCCGCTTCATCTGGGTGCACGGGTGCCAGACGGCAGCCAGGCTGCGGGCCACCAGAGCGTCATGGGTCGGTGCCATCGTTACAGGGCCTGCGTGGGCACTGCGTGGCGCAGTTCCGTCTGGCGGTTGTGGTCGTCCACAAACACCAGTTGCGGCTGGTGCGCGGCCACCTGGTCTTCGTGCACCTGGGCGAAGGCCGCAATGATGATGAGATCGCCCACTGCAGCACGGCGTGCGGCCGAGCCGTTCACCGAGATCATGCCGCTGCCGCGCTGGCCCTTGATGGCATAGGTGACAAAGCGCTCGCCGTTGTTGATGTTCCAGATGTGGATCTGCTCGTTCTCTGCGATGTTGGCGGCGTCCAGCAGGTCTTCGTCGATGGCGCAGGAGCCTTCGTAGTGCAGCTCGCACTGGGTCACGGCCACGCGGTGGATCTTGGATTTGAGCAGGGTGCGGAACATCGGGCTTCCTTGGGTGAAGTCTGTGAACTTTTGGGGGGTGGCCTGCCGGTGGCAGGGCCATGGCCGGTCAGGGCTGTGGAAAGTCCAGCGCGCAGCTGTCGCCCAGCGCCTCGCGCCACACGCGCACGCGGCTCAGGCTGGCGCGCAGGTCGGCGGGCAGCGCCTGGGCGATGAACAGGCACAGGTTCTCCAGCGTGGGTGTGCCCAGGCCGGGCACTTCGTCGAGCATGTGGTGGTCCAGCTGCTCGCGCACCACGGCCAGGCCCTGGCGCAGCAGGCCCAGGTCCAGCACCATGGCGGTGGCAGGGTCGCGCGGGCCGGTCAGGAACACTTCGGCATGGTAGGTGTGGCCGTGTACGCGGCGGCTGCCTTCGGCCTCGATCTCGCGGCGCAGGGTGTGGGCGGCGTCGAAGAAAAAGCGCTGGGAGATGGTGAACAACATACGGAAACCCGAAAAGAAAACCGCGTCACCGGATGCCGGTGAGCTTGTGGGTTTGCAGGCTCAATCGCCATGCAGGGTGGGCCAGGCAGGCGTCAATGCAGGCGGCAGTGTTCTGGCGCTGCAGCAGGCCGTCCATGGGCTGCAGAAAGCGGTGGGTGAACTGCGTGTCTTGCTCCAGCGCCTGCAGGTCAAAGCCGGGCTGGGGCCAGACCAGTTTCAGCTCCTGCCCGCTGCGCTGCACCCACGGGGCACCGGCCTTGGGGCTGATGCACAGCCAGTCGATGCCTTCGGGGGCGGCAACCGTGCCGTTGCTTTCGACGGCGATGCGGAACTGCTGGGCGTGCAGCGCGTCGATCAGCGCTGCATCGACCTGCAGCAGGGGCTCGCCACCCGTCAGCACCACCAGGCGGTGGCCCGCGCCTGCAGGCCATTGGGCGGCGATCAGCTCTGCGAGTGCTGTGGCCGTTTCGAACTTGCCGCCCAGCGTGCCATCGGTGCCCACAAAGTCGGTGTCGCAGAACTGGCAGATGGCCTGCGCGCGGTCCTGCTCGCGGCCCGTCCAGAGGTTGCAGCCTGCAAAGCGGCAGAACACGGCGGGTGTGCCCGCCTGGCCGCCTTCGCCTTGCAGGGTGTAGAAAATTTCTTTGACGCTGTAGGTCATCGGGCCACCGGTGGTACGAGAAGGGTGGGGGCGGCAGGCGCTGCCACCTCGGGGTAGTCGCGGCTGAAATGCAGGCCCCGGCTTTCGCGGCGCAGCTGGGCGCTTTTCACGATGAGGTCGGCCACCTGCACCAGGTTGCGCAGCTCCAGCAGGTCGCGCGTGACGTGGAAGTGTGCGTAGAACTCCTGGATCTCGCCCTGCAGCATCGCAATGCGGTGCGCGGCGCGCTCCAGGCGCTTGTTGGTGCGCACGATGCCCACGTAGTCCCACATGAAGCGGCGCAGCTCGTCCCAGTTGTGGGAGATGACGACGGATTCATCCGCATCGGTCACGCGGCTGTCGTCCCAGGCGGGCACGGTGGGCAGTTCTGTGGTCGGCGCTGCGGCGATGGCCTGCGCGGCGGCGCGTGCAAACACCATGCATTCGAGCAGCGAGTTGCTGGCCAGGCGGTTGGCGCCGTGCAGGCCGGTGCAGGCCACCTCGCCCACGGCGTACAGGCCGGGCAGGTCGGTGCGGCCCGCCAGGTCGGTCAGCACGCCGCCACAGGTGAAGTGGGCGGTGGGCACCACCGGGATGGGCTCCTTCGTGATGTCGATGCCCAGCGACGCGCAGTGGGCCAGGATGTTGGGGAAGTGCTCCTGCAAAAACGCGGGGCTCTGGTGCGAGATGTCGAGGTGCACGCAGTCCAGCCCGTGTTTCTTCATCTCGAAGTCGATGGCGCGGGCCACCACGTCGCGCGGGGCCAGTTCGGCGCGCGGGTCGTGGTCGAGCATGAAGCGCGTGCCGCCGGCAGAGGGGGGCAGCTTGAGTTGTCCACCTTCGCCACGCACCGCCTCGCTGATGAGGAAGGATTTTTCGTGCGGGTGGTACAGGCCCGTGGGGTGGAACTGGATGAACTCCATGTTCGCCACGCGGCAGCCCGCGCGCCAGGCGGCGGCAATGCCGTCGCCCGTGGCGGTGTCGGGGTTGGTGGTGTACAGGTACACCTTGCCTGCGCCGCCCGTGGCCAGGATGGTTTGCGGGGCGCGGAAGGTGACGACCTCGTCGGTGTCGCTGTCCAGCGCATACAGCCCCAGGCAGCGGTGGCCCGGCAAGCCCAGCTTGCGCGTGGTGATCAGGTCCACCAGCGTGTGCTGCTCGAACAGCGTGATGCCGGGCGTGGCACGCACCACGTCGATCAGTGTGCGCTGCACGGCCGCGCCGGTGGCGTCGGTTACGTGGGCAATGCGGCGCGCGCTGTGGCCGCCTTCGCGCGTGAGGTGCAACTGGTCGCCTTCGAGCGTGAAGGGCACGCCCAGCTGGCGCAGCCAGGCGATCGATGCGGGCGCGTTCTCCACCACAAAGCGCGTGGTGGCCAGGTCGCACAGGCCTGCGCCGGCCACCAGCGTGTCTTCGATGTGGGCAGCAAAGCTGTCGTCGTCGGCCAGCACTGCGGCAATACCGCCCTGGGCCCAGCCGCTCGATCCATCTTGCAGCGTGCGCTTGGTGATGACGGCCACGCGGTGCGTGGGCGCCAGGTGCAGGGCGGCCGAGAGGCCGGCGAGGCCGCTGCCTACGATGAGAACGTCGAAGTCGTGGGATGCCATGGGCGTGTGAAGGGGGTAATGCCACGGCCACCGGCCAGGGCGGTGAACAGTGGAAGGCGGCCCTAGGCCGGCGTGTAGGCCAGGCGCACGTAGATGGGCGCAAACGCTTCGGCCTGCGTGATCTCGATCAGCGTCTCTTTGGCCAGCTCCAGCAGTGCAATGAAGGTCACCACCAGCACGGTGCTGCCTTTTTCGGGCTCGAAGAGTTCTTCAAACTCCACAAAACGCCGGCCCTGCAGGGTCTTGAGCACCATGCTCATGTATTCGCGCACGCTCAGTTCCTCGCGCGTGATGCGGTGGTGCTGTACCAGCTTGGCGCGTTTGAGGATGTCGCGCCAGGCCTCCTGCAGCTCCACCACATGCACGTCGGGAAAACGCGGCTGCAGGCTTTGTTCGATGTAGACCTGGGCTTTGAGGAAGTCGCGGCCGTACTGCGGCAGCTGCCCCAGGCGGGCTGCGGCCATCTTCATCTGCTCGTATTCGAGCAGGCGGCGCACCAGCTCGGCGCGTGGGTCCTCGGGTTCTTCGCCTTCTGCCTGCTTCTTGGGCGGCAGCAGCATGCGCGACTTGATCTCGATCAGCATGGCGGCCATCAGCAAATACTCGGCCGCCAGTTCCAGGTTGCGGCTGCGGATCTCGTCCACATACGCCAGGTACTGCTTGGTCACCCCCACCATGGGGATGTCGAGGATGTTGAAATTCTGCTTGCGGATCAGGTACAGCAGCAAATCCAGCGGGCCTTCAAAGGCTTCGAGGAAGACCTCGAGCGCGTCGGGCGGGATGTACAGGTCCTGCGGCAGCGCAAACAGCGGCTCGCCGTACAGGCGCGCCAAGGCCACCTGGTCCACCACCACGGGCATACCCGCCGCGTCCAGCGAGGGCGCGCCGGGCGAGTCTGCCGCTTCGGCTGCGTTCGCAGTGGTCATGGTTTGCTATTGAATCAGGAGCTATCAGCGCAATAAATACCTGCGCTTGCGGCTAAAAAGATGCTCAATCGGCGTTGGTCTGGTACACGTAGGGCTTCTGGGCCACCTGGGCGTCGCGGTACTCGCCCCAGATCTTGCGGTCCACCTGCTTGTCCCACAGCAGGGCACGGCCGGCTTGTTGCTGCTGGTCCAGTTCGGGACGGCTCGCCTTGAGCTGGTTGATGAACTGGGTGGCGTCGGATTGGTAGTCGGGGCGGCGGAAAATAGACATGGACTGTGAACTCTTTCTTGGAACGCGTCAGGCACAGTGATGCACCGAAGGTCCAAGATTTTACCGGGACGAATTTATGCGCTTGATATATCGCTCCGCTGCCCTGGCGGCCGCCACCCTTTCCCTGCTGGTGCTTGCCGCCTGCGACCCGCAACGCATCAGCGAACTCAAGGAGGGCGTTTCGACCGAAGCCGACGTGCGCGACCGCTTCGGCGCCCCCGAGAACGTGTGGGACGAGCCCGGTGGCGCGCGCACCTTCGAGTACAACCGCCAGCCTGCCGGCCAGGTCAACTACATGATCACCATCGGCCCCGACGGCCACATGACCGCGCTGCGCCAGGTGCTGACGCCCGAGACCTTTGCGCGTGTGTCGCCCGGCATGCGCATGGACGAGGTGCGCCGCCTGCTGGGCAAGCCCGCCAAGGTCACGCCCTACGAGCTGAAAAAGGAGACCTGGGCCGACTGGCGCTACCTGGAGGCCCCCAACCAGTCCAAGGTCTTCACGGTGGTCTATGGGCCCGACCAGTTTGTGCTGCGCACGCAGACGGGTGCGGACACGGACGCGCCCGAGTTCAAGGGCGGGAAGTAGCGGCACCTTCGCGCACTGGCCCGCACTGGCGCGTTGCTTGCTTCTCATCTTGCAGACTGAACGCTGGACGCGCGCCGGGCTGCCCCCAAGTGCCCAGCACTCCCCCGGCGGAAAGCCTCCGCGCCTTTGCCACGCTCCCCATCGCTGAACGCCCATGCCCGATACCAAGCCCCCCGCCCACGACGCCGCACCGCCGCTATCCGCCCTGCGCCATGGCACCTTTGAAGACGCCCAGGCCCTGTTCGCGGGCACCCTGTTTGTGGCCATGGCGCTCATGCTGTTCAACCAGGCGGGGCTGCTGGTGGGCGGCACGGCGGGCGCGGCGTTCTTGCTGCACTACGTCACCGGCATCTCGTTCGGCAAGCTGTTCTTTGTGGTCAACCTGCCGTTCTACTGGTTTGCCTGGACGCGCATGGGGCGCGAGTTCACGATCAAGACCTTTGTCTGCGTGGGCCTGCTGTCGCTGCTGACCGAGCTGTTCCCGCACGTGATGCATGTGGACTACCTGAACCCGCTGTTCGCCTCGTTGCTGGGCGGGCTGCTGCTGGGCACGGGCTGCCTGTTCCTGGCACGCCACCGCTCCAGCCTGGGTGGCGCCACCGTGGTGTCGCTGTACCTACAAGGCCGCTACGGCATGCGTGCGGGCAAGGTGCAGATGATGATCGATGGCACCGTCGTGCTGCTCGCACTGTGGGTGGTGCCGGTAGACCGTGTGGCGTATTCGGTGCTGGCGGTGCTGGTGATGAGCGGGTTTTTGTGGATCAGCCACCGGCCAGGGCGCTACGTGGGCCATTGAGCGAGACAGCCGCCAGCGCGGTGGCTGACAGTCTCGTCGGTTGAACAAGACCCCGGGGTTCTGAGTCCCGCCAAACGCTACGGGGCCATTCCATTCTCTGCGTCAACCCTGCTTCAGTGGGGTGCGCTTGCGCGTTCTCCCGCCATAGAGTTCCAGGCACCCCGCCTGCACCCGCGCGAGGGAGCCGGACCTATTCGTGCCTCCCGAGGGGTTGAAGTGTCCATGCAGTTCACAGACCCGGAGAACCCTTGATGTATCGAAATTTTTCTGCCATGGCCGAGGCCCTGCGTGCGAGGCTTGCCGGTGCGGCATGGGCGTTGCCTCTGGTCATGGCAGGCGCCCTGGCAGCTTGCGGCGGCGGTGGTGGGGACTCTGCCGAGCCACCGCCTCCCCTACCACCGCCTGCCGTGGTGCAGCATCCGGTGGGGGGTACGGTGACGGGGCTGACGGGCACCCTGGTACTCGCCAACGGAACGGGTGAGGAAGTGAGCATCACGGCCAGCGGCAGTTACGTCACCAACGTTGCGCAGGGGCAGGCTTACAACATTGTTGTGCGCACCCAGCCGGTGGGGCAGACCTGCGTGGTGGAAAACGGCTCGGGTGTGGTGACGGGCCCGGTCACCAACATCCTGGTGACCTGCACCACCAACACCTATGTGGTGGGTGGGACCGTCACGGGCCTGGTGGGGGGGCTGAGGCTGCGGCTGAACGGCGCTGCAGATTTGCTGCTGACTGACAACGGCGCTTTCCGGTTTGAATCGCCGGTGCCTCACGGTAGCGCCTATGCGGTCACGGTGTATGCGCAGCCTGTGGATCAGGCCTGTACGGTCGAAGCTGGCACCGGAGTCGCCGTGGCGCCGGTCACCCAGGTGAGGGTGCTTTGCAGCGCGATCTATACGCCGCCTCCGCCACCGCCCCCACCGCCGCCAGCTCCTCCGGCGCCGGGTGGCCTGGGCATTGGCTACGGGACGAAGGCGCTGATCTTTTCGTGGACTTCGGCGCCGGGTGCAACCAGCTACACGGTGTACGAGGACCCGGATGGCGCAGGCCCGCTGACACCCGTGCAGATCGGGTCCACCGCCACCACAGGGCTGACCTATGCAGTACCGGTGCTGCTGCACCTGCGGCTGAATGCCACCTACACCGTGCTGGCCTGCAATGCGGGTGGTTGCAGCGCCCCGTCGACTTCTGTGGCGGCCGACATGGTGCGCGCCGTTGGGTACTTCAAAGCGTCGGCGACCACCGCCGAAGGCCGCTTTGGCAACCGCGTGGCCTTGTCCAGCAACGGCACCACCTTGGCCGTGGGGGCCTATGGCGAGGGAGGCAACACCGGCGCGGTGTACGTCTTCACGAAGAGTGGCGCCACGTGGTCGCAGCAGGCGCGCATTGCCGCCCCCAACGGCGAGGCCAACGATTATTTTGGCAATGCCGTGGCGCTGTCTGCCGACGGCAACACGCTGGCCATCGGCGCGGATGGCGAGAGCGGCGACCAGAAGGGCACGTTTGCGACGATGCCCGCCACCAACAACCTGGCCAGCAACTCAGGCGCCGTCTATGTGTATTCCCGCACGGGCGCCGTCTGGTCGCAGCAGGCATTCATCAAGGCGAGCAACGCAGATGCCGACGATCTTTTCGGTTCATTCGTAGCCCTCTCGAACGACGGCAACACCCTGGCGGTGGGGGCCTATAACGAGGATGGTGACCTGACCGGAACACACGGCAATGCAGCCTATGCTGCGTCTGGGGCCGCCTACGTCTTTGCCCGCACGGGCACCAGCTGGGCACAGCAAAGCTACCTCAAGGCCGCCAACGCCGGTGCGGGAGATTTCTTCGGCATCTACCTCAGCCTGTCTGGCGCGGGCGACACCCTGGCGGTGGGTGCGTTCTTTGAGCGCAGCGCCCTGGCGAGTGATCCTGCGGACGACACCTTGACCAATGCCGGTGCGGCTTATGTGTTCCAGCGCAATGCGGGGGCATGGTTGCAGCAGGCCTATCTGAAGGCCCCCAGTCCCCAAGCGCAGGACCGCTTCGGTGTGTCGGTCATCCTGTCAGGCGACGGCAACACGCTGGCGGTTGGCATGGATGGAGACAGCAGCAACTACACAGGCACCTTCGTCGTGCCGCCACCGCGCAACACCCTGGCACTCAACTCTGGCGCGGTGTTTGTGTTCATTCGCGCAGGTGGCGTCTGGCAGTCACAGGCGTACTTGAAAGCCTCCAACACCCGCACCCCCCACCGGTTTGGCAACAACTTGGCCATGTCCAGCGACGGCAACACGCTGGTGGTGCCGTCATACCGCGACGACAGCAATGCGCGCGGATTCAATGGCGACCAGGCCAACACCGCCGCTGCGGATGCGGGCGCTGTGCTGGTGTTTCGCCGCAGCGCGGGCACCTGGGCGCAGCAAGCCTACCTGAAGGCACCCAATACGGGCGCTGGGGACCGGTTTGGTGGACGTGTGGCGATAACGGGTGACGGCACTACGCTGGCCGTGGGGGCATCCACCGAAGACAGTGGATCGACTGGCATTGGCGGCAATCAGTCGGACGAAAGCAGCACCAACGCCGGCGCGGTGTACCTGTACTGAAAACTGGATGAAGGGTGGCAGTCAACATGCCGCCCCTTCCGCTATCAGCGAATGGCGAGGGGCTCAGCACCCCTCGGCATCCTTGACGGTTGCTTTGTCTATGAGCGTTGCACGCCTTACCGCACCCGCATGCCGGGCGTGGCGCCCGGCCAGGGGTTGAGCACGTAGATGCCGGGGTTGGCCTTTTCGTCACCATGGCTGGCGGCCAGCACCATGCCTTCGCTCACGCCAAACTTCATCTTGCGCGGGGCGAGGTTGGCCACCATCACGGTGTGCTTGCCCACCAGGTCTTCGGGCTTGTAAGCGCTGGCAATGCCGCTGAACACGTTGCGCGTGCGGCCTTCGCCCACGTCCAGCGTCAGGCGCAGCAGCTTGGTGGAGCCTTCGACCGGCTCACAGTTCACGATCAGCGCAATGCGCAGGTCGATCTTGGTGAAGTCGTCGATGGTGATGGTGGGGGCGAGTTCTTCGCCGCCAGGGTGGGAGTTGGTTGCTACGGTTTCTGTAGCTGCTGGCGCTTGTTCTGCTTGCGCTGGGGCCTCAAACAAGGCCTCAAGCTGCTCGGGGGTGACGCGCTGCATCAGGTGCTGGTAGGGCTGGATGGCCTGCACGTCGCCCGCCACGTTCCACTGCTGCATGTTCACGCCCACAAAGCCTTGCACCGCCTGGGCCAGGCCCGGCAGCACGGGGGCCAGGTAGCGGGTGAGCGTGGCAAAGGCGTTGACCAGCACCGAGCACACCTGGTGCAGGGCCTCGTTGTTGGCAGCGTCCTTGGCCAGATCCCAGGGCTTGTTCTGGTCCACATATGCGTTGACCTTGTCGGCCAGCAGCATGATCTCGCGCGTGGCCTTGCTGTATTCCCGCGTTTCGTACATCTGCGCGATGGCGTCGCTGGCACCGCGCACCTCGGCCAGCAGGGCTGCGCCCGTGGTGCCAAATTGGTCGGTCAGCTTGCCGTCAAAGCGCTTGGTCAAGAAGCCCGCCGCCCGGCTGGCAATGTTCACGTACTTGCCGATCAAATCGCTGTTCACCCGCAGCATGAAGTCTTCGGCATTGAAGTCGATGTCTTCGTTGCGTGCGCTCAGTTTGGCCGCCAGGTAGTAGCGCAGCCATTCGGCATTCATGTTCAGGCTCAGGTACTTGAGCGGGTCCAGGCCCGTGCCCCGGCTCTTGCTCATCTTCTCGCCGTTGTTCACGGTCAAAAAGCCGTGCACAAACACGTTGTTGGGCGTCTTGCGGCCGCTGAAGTGCAGCATGGCGGGCCAGAACAGGGTGTGGAAGGTGACGATGTCCTTGCCAATGAAGTGGTACTGCTCCATCGCCGGGTCGGCCATGTAGGCGTCGTAGCTTTCGCCGCGCTTTTCCAGCAGGTTCTTCAGCGACGCGAGGTAGCCCACGGGCGCGTCCAGCCACACGTAGAAGTATTTGCCGGGCGCGTCGGGGATCTCGATGCCGAAGTAGGGCGCGTCGCGGCTGATGTCCCAGTCGCCCAGGCCTTCGCTGGTGGTGCCGTCGGGGTTGGTGCGGACGGTGAACCACTCCTTGATCTTGTTGGCCACCTCGGGCTGCAGCTTGCCGTCCTGCGTCCAGTTCTCCAGAAACTCCACGCAGCGTGGGTCCGACAGCTTGAAGAAGAAGTGCTCCGAATTCTTCAGCTCGGGCTTGGCACCCGACAGGGCCGAGAAGGGGTTGATGAGGTCGGTGGGCGCGTACACCGTGCCGCACACCTCGCAGTTGTCGCCGTACTGGTCCTTGGCGTGGCACTTGGGGCATTCGCCCTTGATGTAACGGTCGGGCAGGAACATGTTCTTCTCGGGGTCGAAGAACTGCTCGATGGTGCGCACCTCGATCAGACCACCGTCGGCGCGGTCGCGCAGGTCGCGGTAGATCTGGCGGGCCAGCTCGTGGTTTTCGGGCGCGTCGGTGCTGTGCCAGTTGTCAAAGCTGATGTGAAAGCCGTCCAGGTACTGCTTGCGGCCGGCAGCAATGTCGGCCACGAACTGCTGGGGCGTCTTGCCGGCCTTCTCGGCGGCAATCATGATGGGCGCGCCGTGGGTGTCGTCGGCCCCCACAAAGTTCACCGCGTGGCCCTGCATGCGCTGGTACCGCACCCAGATGTCGGCCTGGATGTATTCCATGATGTGGCCGATGTGGAAGTTGCCGTTGGCATAGGGCAGGGCGGTGGTAACGAAGAGTTTGCGGGCGGAGGTCGTCATGGAATGCGGCTTTCTCAGGCGGAACCCGTGATTTTAGGCGGTCGGCAGTGTCCTTGACCGCTGCAGGCGCTGCACCGGATAGGCCCGGTCGCGCAGGTGCCAGCCGTGGCCTGTGCGCCAGCCTCTGACGGCGCCACACTGCCCCGCAGTCAAATAATCATGAGGAGACAACACATGGCCAGAACATGGGCAAAAGGGGTGGGGTGGGGCGTGGGTGGCGCGATATTGGTGGTGGCTGCCTATCTGGCGATGTGGCCTGTGCCCATTCAGCCGGTGGCCTGGACTGCACCTGCCGCCCCTGGCTACCAGGGCGTACACGCCCCCAACCAGCGCCTGGCCCAGCTGAACATCATTGATCTCAAAGGCGAGGTGGGCCCCGAGCACATCGCCTTTGGCAAGGACGGCAAGCTCTACACCACCGTGCTCAGCGGCAACATTTTGCGCATGAACCCCGACGGCTCGGGGCAGGAGGTGTTTGCCAACACCGGCGGGCGGGTGCTGGGGTTCGACTTCGATGCGGCGGGCCACCTGATCGCGGCCGATGCCATCAAGGGCCTGCTGTCCATTGCGCCCGATGGCAAGGTCACCGTGCTGGCCGACAAGGTGGGCAACGACCCCATCCGCTATGCCGACGCCGTGGTGGTGGCCCAAAGCGGAAAGATGTACCTGAGCGATGCCTCCACCCGGTTTGCCCCCAAGGACTGGGGCGGTACGTTTGAGGCCAGTGTGCTCGACATCCTCGAGCAGGCCAGTACGGGCCGGGTGATCGAATATGACCCCGCCACCCGCACCGCACGCGTGGTGGCCCGGGGCATCAGCTTTGCCAACGGCGTGGCGCTGAGCCAGGACGAGAAAAGCCTGTTCGTCAACGAAACCGGCAAATACCGGGTGTGGAAGATTGCGGTGGATGCGAATGACCTCGACATTGGTCAGGCCAGCCCCCAGGCCCGCGTGCTGCTCGACAACCTGCCCGGCTACCCCGACAACCTGATGCGCGGGCAGGACGGCAAGGTGTGGCTGGGCTTTGCCAAGCCACGCGGAGCCGCCATCGACAACATGGCGGGCAAGCCCTGGCTGCGCAGCCTGACCCTGCGCCTGCCGCGCGCGCTCTGGCCCATTCCCCAGCCCTACGGCCACGTGATCGCGTTCACCGACGATGGCAAGGTGGTGGCCGACCTGCAGGACCCGAGCGGCGCCTACCCCGAGACCACGGCCATCACCGAGACGGCCGACCGGCTGTATGTGCAAAGCCTGCACGCACACGGCCTGGGCTGGTTGCCAAAACCGTAGGGGGCCAGCGGTTCAGTCCTCCGCTCCGTGGTGCTTCGTCCGCACCTCGGCACCGGTATCCGTCCATCCAAAAAATTGGCACACCTCGGCCCGCATGGCCAGGGTGTCGGCCCGGCCCAGGGCCATCAGCTCCTGCGTGTAGCCGGACTCGAACAGCAGGTAGCTGGCCAGCGCCGCGCCGCGCACATCGGCCATGTTGGACGTGACCCCCAGGGCGCCCAGCATGGTGCGCACGGGGCCCGGCAGATCGCCCACATGGCGCGCAGCCACGGCGTCCAGGCGCTGCGAGGGGGCGATCACCAGCAGCTCTATGGGGCGCAGCGCGCTATGCAGGCGCTTTTCTTCGGGGATCAGCGACAGGGTCTGGTTGATGCGCTGCACGCGCTCCACGTCCACCGCCAGCGCATCCAGAAAGATGTTGGACAGCGCATGCCCCGCGATCTGCGCCAGCGTGGGGTAGGTGGCCGTGGGGTTGGCGGCGGCATCGCCCTTGGGCTCGTGCATGCGGCCCGCGCCGATCACCAGGATGCGCTCGGCCCCCAGATGGATGGCCGGGGCAATAGGCGCCGACTGGCGCATGGAGCCATCGCCGAAGTATTCGATGTGGTCATCCACCTCGATGCCCTTGGCCGGAAAGATGAAGGGAATGGCCGAGGACGCGAGCAGATGCTCGTGCGTGATGCGGTCGCTGGCCGCCTTGCGCTGGGAGCGCACCCAGGGCTTGACGGGCGTGGCCGCTTCAAAAAAGGTGACGTGCTCGCCCGAGCTGTAGCTGGACGCCGTCACGGCGAGCGCGGTGAGATGCCCCTTGCGAATCAGCCGGGGCAGGCGCACCAGGGGCACCATCTTGACCAGCAGCTTCTCCAGCGGCGAGTTGTCCAGCAGCGAGCGCGGCCGCATGCGCCGCCAGCGTGCCAGCGCCCAGCCCAGCGACACCAGCGTGAGCCAGCGCGCGCCGCTGCGCATCACGCTGAGCGAGTCGGCGCCATACACCTGGCTGGCATGGAACTGCCGCCACACGCGTGCAATGCGGCGTACCGCACGGTCAAAGTGGTCGGCTCCGCAGGCCAGGGCGGCTGCGTTGATGGCCCCCGCCGAGGTGCCGGTGATGATGGGAAAGGGGTTGGGGCCGCCGCCTTCGCCACAGGCCTGGCGCAGGTCGGCAATGGCTTCCAGCACCCCCACCTGGTAGGCAGCGCGGGCACCGCCGCCGGTCAGCAGCAGGCCCGTGGCGGGTGTGGCAGCTACGTTGCCAGGGGCTGCGGTAGGGGTTGTGGGGGGCATGGACGGTGGGGCGGTGTAAGGCTCCCAGTGTGGAGGGGCGCCCGGGCGCAGCTCATGTGGGAAAACCCGCATGTGCGGGCCACCCCACAGGGGGGTGGTCTTAGAACCTGTTCACAGTCTTTTTGGAGATTACATTGGAGTGCAATCGGGAGGAGTGGAAGCTTCGGATGCGCCGCATGGGCTCATGCCCATGCAAGCAGCCGGGGCGCCAAAACTCCGAGTTCATCGGCCCGATTTCACTCCAACCCTTCGGGCAAGTGCCTTGCCGGGCGGTCTGCGGCGGAGCAAATCTTGCCAATAGCACGGGCTATTGGCAGCGCACCGCGCCTTGCATCCCATCCCGGCAAGGCACTTGTGCAACTCCAAAAAGACTGTGAACAGGTTCTTAACGCTGCTTGAGCAGCAGTTGCGCCACCGCGTCACCTTGCAGCACCACGATGCCGTGCTCCCGGGCAAACGCCTGGGCGTTCTCGCTGACCTGGCCGAGGGCGGCCACGTAAACGCCCGCCGACGCATCGGCAGCGGTCATGGCCGTGTGCAGCTCCCGCAGGGGCTCCACCCCGTGGGTAGCGGCCTTCCAGCGCTTGGCGCTGACCAGCGTGGTCTTGCCCCCCTGGCTCAGGCGCATGTCGGCCCCGGTGGCGTTGCTGCCGGTCAGGCGCTCCACGCTGTAGCCTGCGCGTTCCCAGGCGGTGGCCAGGGTGTCGGCGAAGCTGCGCCAGGGCATGCTGCCCACGGCCTCCAGCATCTCCACCACCTTGGCGGGGTTGGGCGCGCGCAGTTGCTTCCAGGCTGCAATGCAGCCCACCACAAAGATGGGGAACCCTGCCAGCGCGCCCACGACAAAGTACTCCTTGGGCAACAACGCCCCGGCCGCCAGCGTGATGAGGCCCACCACCACAAAGCTGATCCACCACGGCGAGCGCAGCAGGACGGCAAACAGGGAGTTTTCGGACATCTTGAATTTCACGGGAGGCCTTTTTGGAGAGAGCGACGATGCAATGCGGTGCGCATTGTCCTTCAGCGGCAGGGGGCGGGAGCTTGGGAATAGACTACCGGCCCCACAGGAGTTATTTGAATGGCAGTCACCGAACAGGGCCTTTTGGCCGCACTTTCCAGCGTGCTGGACCCCCATACGGGCAAGGATTTTGTCAGCAGCCGCGCCCTGCGCAACCTGCAGATCACCGGTGGCGACGTGGCGTTTGACGTGGAACTGGGCTACCCCGCCAAGAGCCTGGTGCCCGAGCTGCGCCGCAGCCTGGTGGCTGCCGCCAAGGGCGTGGCGGGCGTGGACAACGTGTCGGTCAACATCACCACCAAGGTCATCGCCCATGCCGTGCAGCGCGGCGTGCAGCTCTTGCCCCAGGTCAAGAACATCATCGCCGTGGCCTCGGGCAAGGGCGGCGTGGGCAAGAGCACCACGGCCGCCAACCTGGCCCTGGCCCTCGCTGCAGAAGGCGCCAGTGTGGGCGTGCTCGACGCCGACATCTACGGCCCCAGCCAGCCCATGATGCTGGGCATCAACCGCCGCCCCGAAAGCGACGACGGCAAGACCATGGAGCCGCTCGAAAACTACGGCGTGCAGGTCATGTCCATCGGCTTCCTGGTGGACCAGGACGAAGCCATGATCTGGCGCGGCCCCATGGCCACCCAGGCGCTGGAGCAGCTCTTGCGCCAGACCAACTGGAAAGACCTGGACTACCTCATCATCGACATGCCGCCCGGCACTGGCGACATCCAGCTCACGCTGAGCCAGCGCGTGCCCATGACCGGCGCCGTGATCGTGACCACACCGCAGGACATCGCTCTGCTGGACGCCAAGAAGGGCATCAAGATGTTCGAGAAGGTGGGCGTGCCCATCCTGGGCATCGTCGAGAACATGGCAGCCCACGTGTGCAGCAACTGCGGCCACGTGGAACACATCTTTGGCGCCGATGGCGGCAAGAAGATGGCAGCCGAATACCACATGGACTACCTGGGCGCGCTGCCGCTGGACATGAGCATCCGCCTGCAGGCCGACAGCGGCAAGCCCACCGTGGTGGCCGACCCGGACGGGGACGTGGCCAAGATCTACAAGAAGGTGGCGCGCGATGTGGCGGTGAAGATCGCCCAGCAGGCCAAGGACTTCTCGAACAAGTTCCCCACCATCTCGATCAGCAAGAACACCTGATCCTCCCGAGTCGCCCACCGCGCCATGAACCTGCTCGCGTCCCTGCGCTACCTAGTGGCGCTGCACGAGCACCGGCACTTTGGCCGGGCGGCGCAGGCCTGCCACATCACGCAGCCGGCGCTCTCCAACGCGCTGCGCGCGCTGGAAAAGGAGTTTGGCGTGGTGGTGGTGCGCCGGGGGCGCAGCTTCGAGGGCTTCACGCCCGAGGGTGAGCGTGTACTGGCATCCGCCCAGCGCATGCTGCACGAGCACCAGGTGCTGCAGCAGGACCTGAGCGGCGACGCCGCCCACCCGCGCGGCACGCTGCGCCTGGGCGCGGTGCCCACGGCCATGCCCATCCTCGCGCGGTTTGCGGCGCAGCTGCAGGCGCGGCACCCGGGCATCGTGCCGGTGGCACTGTCGATGAGCTCGCAGGCGCTGGAGGCCGGGCTGGAAAACATTTCGCTGGACCTGGCGTTGGGCTACACCGAGCGCATGCCCGCACGCGGCGGCCCGCTGCAGGCCTGGCCGCAGTATGTCGAGCACTACTTTCTGCTGCGCCGCGCACCGCGCCCGCCCCAGGGCCCGGCGCGTGGGCTGCAGATCGGCCCGCCCATGGCCTGGGCCGATGCAGCGGCCTTGCCGCTGTGCCTGCTCACCCCGGAGATGCACAACCGCAGCCTGGTCGATGGCGCCTTCCGCGCGGCAGGCGCCACGGTCATGCCCGCCATGGAAACCGATTCGGTGCTGACCCTGGCGTTGAGCGTGGTGGCGGGCCAGTTGTGCAGCGTCCTGCCCGGGGCGCTGGTCGATGCCGTGCGCGGCCATGAGGGGCTGGAGGCCCTGCCGCTCAAGGGCCCGGTGCTGACCACCCCCATCGGATTCATGTCGCACCGCCAGGTGCAGCCCACCCGCGCCCTCGATGCAGCGCTGGCACTGGCGCAGAGCCCCGACTGGCTGCAGCACGCCGCCGCACACAGTGGGCTTCTGGTCGCAGATTGAGCACTGACCGCACGGGTTGCGGTGGGTGATTCATGGGCGGCTGCAAAAACGGCCGTTTCATTTGTTTTTGTGATCGACCCATGTGCATCGGCAATTTGACGCCGCAGGCGCCCGTGGCCGACACTGCGGCGGCCCGGGCACCCTATGCAGGTGCCTGCATACAACCAGATCAACGCCCCACGCCCCCGGTCCATGCACCTTGCCCCAGAAGCCCCCACCGTCGCCGCCGTGTCCGTCAACGACATGCGCGAACGTATTCGCCGCAAAAGCCGTCTCAAGGGCCGCCAGCCCGAAGACGCGGCCATGGCCGAGGTGGCGCAACTGCTGGGCCCGCGCCTGGCCACCGGCTTTCGGCGTGACCTGCTCATCGAATACCTGCACCGCCTGAACGACCACTTTGGCGTGCTGCACGACCGGCACCTTGTGGCACTCGCCAAGCAGATGAACCTGCCCATGGCCGAGGTGTACGAGGTGGCGAGCTTCTACCACCACTTCGAGATCGTGCGTGGTGAAGAGGCCCAGGCGCCCCGCCTGGTGGTGCGGGTGTGCGACAGCCTGAGCTGCAGCATGGCGGGCGCCCGCGACCTGCTGGCCGCGCTGCCCGAGCGCCTGCGCGCGGCCGGGCAGGGCGATGTGCAGGTGTTGGCTGTGCCCTGCGTGGGCCGGTGCGAGCAGGCGCCCGTGGCGGTGGTGCATCAGTGCCCGGTGCCCCACGCCACGGTCGGTGGGGTGCTGGAAGCTATTGATTTGAAGCCCAATCGGGCGGTGGCGCTACATCCATATGCCCAAGGTGCTATCAATTTTGATATTGCTGAGTGTGTGGAGGCGAGCGTGCCTGCGCAGCCGGATGGAATCAGCCCCGCACACACCGACCTGGCCACCTACCGTGCGCATGGTGGCTACCAGACCGCCGCTGCGTTGGTCAATGGCGAGATGGACGCCGAGGCGGTGCTGGCCGCCATGGAAGACTCCGGCCTGCGCGGATTGGGGGGCGCAGGCTTTCCGGCCGGGCGCAAGTGGCGCATCGTGCGCGAGCAGGCCGCGCTCGCCGAGCGCCGGGCCGCCCCAAGCGAGGCGACGGCCCCCTCGGGGGGCAGCGGACCACGCGAAGCGGGGGAGCGTGGGGGCACGGCCGTGATGGCCGTCAACATCGACGAGGGCGAGCCCGGCACCTTCAAGGACCGCACCTACCTGGAGCGCGACCCGCACCGCTTTTTGGAAGGCGTGCTCATCGCCGCCCAGGTGGTGGGCACCGAGGCCATCTATATCTACCTGCGCGACGAATACCACGGCTGCCGTGCGCTGCTGCAGCGGGCTTTGGATGACCTGCGTGCCGAGCCGCCGTGCCCCTTGCCCCACATCGAGCTGCGGCGCGGCGCGGGTGCCTACATCTGCGGCGAAGAGTCGGCCATGATCGAGAGCATCGAAGGCAAGCGTGGCGAACCCCGCATGCGCCCGCCCTACATCGCGCAGGTGGGTCTGTTCGGCCGGCCCACGCTGGAGCACAACTTCGAGACGCTGTACTGGGTGCGCGACATCGTGGAGCGCGGCCCGCAGTGGTTTGCCAGCTTCGGCCGCCACGGCCGCAAGGGCCTGCGCAGTTTCAGCGTGAGCGGCCGGGTTAAGCACCCGGGCGTCAAGCTTGCTCCGGCGGGCATCACGGTGCAGGAACTCATCGACGAATACTGCGGCGGCATGTTGGACGGCCACCAGCTCTATGCCTACCTGCCCGGCGGCGCCTCAGGCGGCATCCTGCCCGCCAGCCTGAACCAGATTCCCCTGGACTTCGACACGTTGCAGCCCTACGGCTGCTTCATCGGCTCGGCCGCCGTCATCGTGCTCAGCCAGCACGACCGCGCGCGCGACGCGGCGCTGAACGTGATGCGCTTTTTTGAACATGAAAGCTGCGGCCAGTGCACGCCCTGCCGTGTGGGCACGGCCAAGGCGGCCACGCTGATGCAAGCGCCGAAGTGGGATGAAGAACTGCTCGACGATCTGGCACAGGTAATGGCCGACGCTTCCATCTGCGGCCTGGGCCAGGCTGCGCCCAACCCCATCCGCTGCATCCACAAATACTTTGCGCACGAAGTGGGCGAGGGGCCTTGGCCGGGCGATTTGCCCAAGCCGCGTAACAGCCCGTTGACCGAACAACTGCCTACCGGGGTGAAGCCATGAGCGCCGTGTTGACTTCTGCCGCAGCTCAGCCCGGCGTGGCTTTCGAGCTGGACGGCCAGCCCGTCACCGCCCATCCTGGCGAAACCATCCTGAAGGCTGCGCAGCGCCATGGCGTGGAGATTCCGCACCTCTGCTACTCCGACGGCCTGCGCCCCGACGGCAACTGCCGCGCCTGTGTGGTGGAGATCGCGGGCGAGCGCACGCTGGCCCCCAGCTGCTGCCGCGCGCCGACCGAGGGCATGAAAGTGCAGGCCGCCAGCCCCCGCGCCCGCAAGAGCCAGCAGATGGTGGTGGAGATGCTGCTGTCCGACATGCCGGACGTGGGCTACCAATGGAACGATGGGGCTGAATATGCTCCTGAATTAATAGCTGTTAGCGCATATTCATCTAGCGCTACAGGCCCATTGGATTCAAAAATTGCTCCAGCGGCAGGCCAGCACGGCGAGCTGAGCCGCTGGGCCAGCCGCCTGGGCGTCACCGTGCGCCCCGCGCTCCAAGCCCTGCGCCGCGAGCAACCCGCGCCCGATCTGAGCCATCCGGCCATGGCTGTGAATCTGGATGCCTGCATCCAGTGCAACCGCTGCGTGCGCGCCTGCCGCGAAGAGCAAGTGAACGATGTGATCGGCTACGCGCTGCGCGGTGCCGACAGCAAGATCGTCTTCGACCTGGATGACCCCATGGCCGAGAGCACCTGCGTGGCCTGCGGCGAATGTGTCCAGGCCTGCCCCACGGGCGCGCTCAGCCCCAAGACCCACGTCGGCTCGCAAAAGGTGGACCGCAAGGTCGACTCGGTCTGCCCCTTCTGCGGCGTGGGCTGCCTCATCACCTACAACGTGCGCGATGAAAAGATCATCAGCGTCGAAGGCCGCGACGGCCCGGCCAACCACGGCCGCCTGTGCGTGAAAGGGCGCTTCGGTTTCGACTACGCCCACCACCCCGACCGCCTCAGGGTGCCGCTGATCCGCAAACCCGGTGTGCCCAAGGAGGTGCGCCCCTACGGTGCCGACTGGCGCGACACCTTCCGCGAAGCGACCTGGGACGAGGCGCTGGGCCTGGCCGCCGGCACGCTCAGGTCGCTGCGCGATACGCACGGCCCCAAGGCGCTGGCGGGCTTCGGCTCGGCCAAGGGCAGCAACGAAGAGGCCTACCTGTTCCAGAAGCTGGTGCGCACCGGCTTTGGCAGCAACAACGTGGACCACTGCACGCGGCTGTGCCACGCGTCCAGCGTGGCCGCGCTGCTCGAAGGCGTAGGCTCCGGCGCGGTGAGCAACCCGGTGCACGACGTGGAGCATGCCGAGCTGATCTTTGTGATCGGCTCCAACCCCACGGCCAACCACCCCGTGGCCGCCACCTGGATGAAAAACGCTGCACAGCGCGGCGCGAAGATCGTGCTGGCCGACCCGCGCATCACGGACATCGGCCGCCATGCCTGGCGCACGCTGCAGTTCAAGGCCGACACTGACGTGGCCATGCTCAACGCGCTGATCCACACGGTGATCGACGAAGGCCTGGTGGATGAGGCCTTCATCCGCGACCGCGCCAACAACTTTGAGGCGCTCAAGGCCAACGTGATGGGCTGCAGCCCCGAGGCCATGGCGCCCGTGTGCGGCATCCCGGCCGAGACGCTGCGCGAGGTGGCGCGTGCGTTTGCCACATCCAGGGCATCGATGATTCTCTGGGGCATGGGCGTGAGCCAGCATGTGCATGGCACCGACAACGCGCGCTGCCTGATTGCGCTGTGCGCCGTCACCGGCCAGATTGGCAAGCCCGGCTCGGGCCTGCACCCGCTGCGCGGCCAGAACAACGTGCAGGGCGCGAGCGACGCGGGGCTGATCCCCATGATGTTCCCCAACTACCAGCGCGTGGACAACGCCGGGGCGCATGCGTGGTTTGAACAGTTCTGGGGCACTCCGCTGGACGAGACCCCCGGCTACACCGTGGTCGAGATCATGCACAAGGCCCTGGCGCCTGACAGCGACCCGCACAAGGTGCGCGGCATGTACATCATGGGCGAGAACCCCGCCATGAGCGACCCCGACCTGAACCACGCGCGCCACGCGCTGGCCAGCCTGTCGCACCTGGTGGTGCAGGACATCTTTATGACCGAAACCGCCTGGCTGGCCGACGTGGTGCTGCCCGCCAGCGCCTGGCCCGAAAAGACCGGCACCGCCAGCAACACCGACCGCATGGTGCAGATGGGGCGTCGCGCGTTGAACCCGCCGGGCGATGCGCAGCCGGACCTGTGGATCATTCAGCAGATCGCCCAGAGGATGGGCCTTGGCTGGAACTACGAAGGCGAAGAGTCGGGCGTAGCCGCCGTGTACGACGAAATGCGGCAGGCCATGTACGCGAGCATCGAGGGCATCACCTGGAACCGGCTGGAGCGCGAGTCCAGCGTGACCTACCCGTGCCTCACAGAGGGCGACCCCGGCCAGCCCATCGTCTTCACCGAGAAATTCCCCACGCCCACGGGCCGCCTGCAGTTGGTGCCCGCCAGCGTGATCCCGGCGGCAGAGAAGCCCGATGCCGACTACCCCCTGGTGCTCATCACCGGTCGCCAGCTGGAGCATTGGCACACCGGCAGCATGACGCGGCGCAGCACCGTGCTGGACGCGATCGAGCCCATGGCCACCGCGTCGCTGCACGGTGACGAACTGGCGCGGCTGGGCGTGGCGCCCGGCGCGCTGGTGGGCATCCGCTCGCGGCGCGGCATGGTGCAGGTGCGCGTGCGCCGCGACGATGGCACGCCGCGCGGCACGGTGTTCATGCCATTTGCCTATGTGGAGGCGGCGGCCAATCTGCTCACCAACGCGGCGCTGGACCCGTTCGGCAAGATCCCCGAATTCAAATATTGCGCGGTGGCGGTGGAGGTCATGCAGGCCACTGGCGTGCCGGGCTGACACCGCGCGATCCGTACGCTGGCTGTGGGGCTTTGCGCCGCGCGCTGCGGGCAAGGGGTTACTCCGGGGTACAGTCGCAGCCCATGACAGAGCGCCCCTATACCGACGTTGCCGTGATCATGCGGCGCGAGCACATCGACAACCGCTGGCAGCCCTGGCGGTGGTCGCTGGCCGAGGTGGTGATCCACGAGCCCGCCTTTGGGACCGAACCCCGCCCGCTGATCCAGGACGAGCGCGAGCAGCGCTGGCTGTTCCCGGGCTTTCGCGTGGAGCTGTTCCGCGACGACGCCGAGGGTTATCACCTGAACCTCACTTCGCCCGCGCCCTGCTGGTTTGTGATGTGGCGCCAGGATGAAGACACCGGCGCGGGCGAGGTCCCCATGGCCCGCCCGGTGGCGGTGAGCCTGAGCTACCACGACGCTGGCCGCTGGCTGGACGCACAGGAAACCGTGGAGCAAGTGCCCGCCGATGCCGAGGTGGTGGAGGCACTGCGCGCCTTTGTGGCCGAGCATTACCAGCCTGAGCCCAAGCGCCGCAAGCGCCCCGAGAGCTTTCGCACGCTGCAGGACCGCTTTGGCAACCCTGCGTCCGTGTCCACCGACAAGCCGCGTGGCGGCGGTGGTGGTGGTGGTGGTGGTGGTGGTGGTGGTGGTGGCGGCCATGCGGGAGGCGCGCGAGGAGGTGGCGACCATGGCTGACGGATTCCTCGGCCGCTGGTCGCGGCGCAAGCAGGATGTGCTGGCAGGCAAGCCCGTGCAGGACCCGCCGCCGCCTGCCCCCCAGGTGGCAACCCCCGCGCCGGTGGCCGCTGTGGCAGCGCCCGTCGCACCTGCAGCCCCTGCTGTCCCTGCCCCGGAGGCGCCACCGCCGCCCACGTTGGCGGATGCTGAGGCACTCACGCCCGCGTCCGACTTCAAACCGTTTTTGGCCCGTGCCGTGTCGCCTGAGGTGCGCAATCTGGCCATGAAAAAGCTGTTTACCGACCCGCACTTCAATGTGATGGACGGCCTGGACATCTACATCGGCGACTACACCCAGCCCGACCCGCTGCCTGCAGGCATGCTGCGCAAGATGGCCAGTGCGCATGCACTGGGCTTTTTTGACCACGAGAAGAAGGCCGCGACCGCTGCGCAGGGTTTGCCAGGTGATGCTGCGCCGGACGCGGCCCCTGCGGCCGCAATATCCCCGCCGGGCAGTCAGCCTCGGGATGATGCGGAGGCGCAAAGCCCCGCAGACGTGGCACAGTCCCAGGTATGCAACGCTGTTCCTAGCGTTCCCTCTAGCGAGCCTGAGGTGGCCCCACGCTCTGCCCAGGATGCGGTGGTCACGCCAGCCAGCCATACCCACAATGACCACGACGCTCATCTGCGATTGCAACCAGACGATGCCCCTCAACGCCAAGGCGTTGGGCGAGGCACTGCATGAAGACCTGACCCTTCACTCCACCCTGTGCCGGCGCGACGCGGGGGCGTTCCAAAAGGCCATCCAGTCCGGGCAGGACGTGGTGGTGGCCTGCACCCAGGAGCAGCGCCTGTTTGGCGACCTGGGCCAGCAGACCGAGGGCGCGGTGTCGCCCATCCGGTTTGTGAACATCCGCGAAACCGGGGGCTGGAGCCGCGATGCCGCCAAGGCCAGCCCCAAGATCGCCGCTCTGCTGGCGGCCGCCCGGCTGCCCGACCCTCCGCCCGTACCCACGGTCACCTACAAAAGCACGGGCCGCTTGCTGATCATCGGACCGCTCGACCAGGCCGAGCAGGCGGCTTCCCTGGTGTCGGATGTGCTGGATGTGACGCTGTTCACCCAAGGCCCTGGCAATGCCGGTGGCGCGCAGGCGCGGCGCTATCCGGTGCTGGGTGGTCGCATCACGGGCCTCACCGGCTGGCTGGGTGCGTTTGAGCTGCAATGGGCGGCCGACAACCCCATCGACCTGGACCTGTGCACGCGCTGCAACGCCTGCGTGGCGGCCTGTCCTGAAAACGCGATTGGCCTGGATTACCAGATCGACCTGACCGCCTGCCAGTCGCACCGCGCCTGCGTGAAGGTGTGCCAGGTGGCGGGCGCCATCGACTTCACCCGAGATGCCACGGCGCAGACCGAGCGTTTTGACCTGGTGCTGGACCTGCGTTCATCCACTGCCACGCCCACCTTCCTGCAGCACGCGCTGCCGCAGGGTTACCTGCGCTGGGACGGGCGGGACCTGGGCACGCTGCTCAAGCTGCGCGAGCTGGTGGGCGAGTTCGAGAAACCCAAGTTTTTTGTCTACAAACAAAAGCTCTGCGCCCACAGCCGCAACGAAACCGTGGGCTGCAATGCCTGCGTGGACATTTGCTCGGCCGAGGCCATCAGCAGCGACAAGGGCCGCCAGCAAATCAAGGTGAACCCCAACCTGTGTGTGGGCTGTGGCGCCTGCACCACCGTGTGCCCCACGGGCGCACTGACCTATGCCTACCCCAGTGCGACGGAGCAGGGCACCGAGCTCAAGACGCTGCTGTCTACCTACACCGCCGCCGGCGGCAAGGATGCGGTATTGCTGCTGCACAGCCAGGAGCGCGGCCAGGCGCTGGTGGAAGAACTGGGCCGTGCTGCTCAGCTGAAGCTGGCGCACGGCGTGCCTGCCAACGTGATCCCGGTGGCGCTGTGGCACACGGCGAGCACGGGGGTGGACCTGTGGCTGAGTGCCATGGCCTATGGTGCGTCGCAGGTGGTGGTGTTGAGTACCGATGAAGAAGCCCCGCAGTACCTTGAAGGCCTGCAGGCGCAAATGGACGTGGCGCAGGCCATCCTGCGCGGCCTGGGCTACACCGGCACCCATGTGCAGTTGCTGCATGCCAACCACCCCACCGCGCTGGATGCTGCACTGCAGACCCTGGGCCAGACGCGCCAGAAGACCCCGGCCGTGGCTGCACGCTTTGCGGTGGCCCAAGAGAAGCGCAGCACGCTGGAGATGGCACTCGACCACCTGATCGAGCAGGCCCCGATGCCCGTAGACGAGCGGCCTGCGGCCATTGCTCTGCCTGCCGTGGGGTCGCCGCTGGGCACGATCGAAGTCAACAAAGATCGCTGCACCCTGTGCCTGAGCTGCGTGAGCGCCTGCCCCGCCAGTGCGCTGCAGGACAACCCGCAGATGCCGCAGCTGCGCTTCATCGAAAAGAACTGCGTGCAGTGTGGCCTGTGCGCCACCACCTGCCCCGAAGACGCCATCACCCTGCAGCCGCGCCTGCTGCTCACGCCCGAGCGTGCACAGCTGCGTGTGCTCAACGAGGCCAAGCCCTGGGCCTGTGTGCGCTGCAGCAAACCCTTTGGCACGGTGAAAGCTATCGAGGCCATGCTGGGCAAACTGTCGGGCCACCCCATGTTCCAGGGCGAGGCGCTGGAGCGGCTGAAGATGTGCAGTGACTGCCGCGTGATTGACTTGTATTCCGCACAAAACGAGACGAAAGTGACTGACCTGTGAGCGCTCCATCCACCTTGACCCCCCTGGGCGGCAGCTCTGCGCTAGATGAAGAAACCGCCCGCGCCGAGCTGTATGGCTTGTTGTCGCAGCTGTACTACGCAGCGCCCGGCCCGGAGCTGCTGTCGGCCTTGCGGGTGGCAGTGACGGAGGCGCCTGCCGATGGCGGCTTTTTGCAGGAGCCCTGGCAGCAACTGGTGGCGGCGTCGCGTGCGCTCAGCGATGCTGCCATTGCGCAAGAGTTTGACCGGCTCTTCGGTGGTGTGGGCAAGCCCGAGGTGTTTTTGTATGGCTCGCACTACCTCAGCGGGTTTCTCAACGAGAAGCCGCTGGCGCGTCTGCGTACCGATCTGCAGCAGCTGGGCCTGGCGCGGGACGAGACCATGCCCGAGACCGAGGACCATGTGGCCTACCTGCTGGAGGTCATGCGCTACCTGATCGCTGGAGACGATGTAGCTGTCTGCAACCTGACATCGCAGCGTGAATTTTTTTCAACGCATCTGCAGCCCTGGGTTCTTCAGCTCTGCGATGCCTTGGCCGCACAGCCGCAAGCACGGTTTTATGCGGCTGTGGCGCACTTCACGCGGGCCTTTGTGTCGGTGGAGACCCAGGGCTTCGACATGTTGGATTGATCCCTCCAGATGCTCGTAAACCCTCGATATGCCGCTACAAAAGATGAGTGTGTTACTGGGAGTTGTAAAGCCCGATGGCGGGTTTTTACACACTGACATAGACTGTATGAATTCCGTTTCATAGCTGCCAGCCTTTCTGGAGACAAGCATGCAGAACAGCCAGCCAAATTCCTCCCGCCGGAGCTTCTTTTCCGGCGCCGCCACCGTAGGGGCTGCCGCAGCAGCCGTGGTGGCACTCCCCCATGTCGCGCCGTCCGATGCCGTGGTGTCCGAGCCCGCGCGCGTCGCACCCGAAAAGGGCGGTGGCTACCACCTGTCTGCCCGCGTGAAGCAGTACTACAAGACCACCCAACTTTGACATCGGGGCACGCCATGTTGCTAACCAAGAAGTCTTCCCATTCTGTGCAGGGCAACGGCTCTGCATCGCCTTTTGTGCACAGCCTGCGCCGTGGCCTGTCGCAGGCCCTGCCCACCATGGACCGTCGCTCGTTCCTGCGCCGCTCTGGCCTGGGAGTGGGCGTGGGCATCGCGGCCTCGCAGCTCACGCTGGTCAAGAAATCCAACGCTGCCGAAGGTGCCAAGGTCGGCATCGGCGACAGCAAGATCGAAGTGCGCCGTACGGTGTGCACCCACTGCTCGGTGGGCTGCGCAGTCGATGCCGTGGTCGAGAACGGCGTGTGGGTGCGCCAGGAGGCGGTGTTCGACTCGCCCATCAACCTGGGTGCCCACTGCGCCAAGGGCGCTGCCCTGCGCGAACACGGCCATGGCGAGTACCGCCTGCGTTATCCCATGAAGCTGGTCAACGGCAAATACGAGCGCATCAGCTGGGACACGGCCCTGAACGAAATCACGGCCAAGATGCAGGAGCTGCGCAAGGCCAGCGGTCCTGACAGCGTGTACTTTGTGGGTTCGTCCAAGCACAACAACGAGCAGGCCTACCTGCTGCGCAAGTTCGTGAGCTTCTGGGGTACCAACAACTGCGATCACCAGGCGCGTATCTGCCACTCCACCACGGTGGCGGGGGTGGCCAATACATGGGGCTACGGCGCCATGACCAATTCGTACAACGACATGCAAAACAGCAAGGTCGCTCTGTACATCGGCTCCAACGCGGCCGAAGCGCATCCGGTGTCCATGTTGCACATGCTGCACGCCAAGGAAACCGGCTGCAAGATGATCGTGGTGGACCCGCGCTTCACCCGCACGGCCGCCAAGGCGGACGAGTACGTGCGCATCCGCTCCGGTACCGATATTCCCTTCCTGTTTGGTGTGCTGCACCACATCTTCAAGAACGGCTGGGAAGACAAGAAGTACATCAACGACCGTGTCTATGGCATGGACAAGGTGCGCGACGAAGTGCTGGCCAAGTGGACGCCTGACAAGGTGGAAGAGGCTTGTGGCGTCAAGGAAGACCAGGTTTTCAAGGTCGCCAAGATGCTGCACGAGAACAACCCTGGCACCATCGTGTGGTGCATGGGCCAGACGCAGCACACCATCGGCAATGCCATCGTGCGTGCATCGTGCATCTTGCAGTTGGCTTTGGGCAACGTGGGCAAGAGCGGTGGCGGCACCAATATCTTCCGCGGCCACGACAACGTGCAGGGCGCAACCGACGTGGGTCCCAACCCAGACTCGCTGCCTGGCTACTACGGCCTGGCCGAAGGCTCGTGGAAGCACTTCGCCGCTGTGTGGGGAGTGGACTTCGAGTGGATCAAGAAGCAGTATGCGTCGCCCGCGATGATGACCAAGAACGGCATCACCGTGTCGCGCTGGATTGACGGTGTGCTGGAGAACAACGAGCTGATCGACCAGGACTCCAATCTGCGCGGCGTGTTCTTCTGGGGCCATGCGCCCAACTCGCAGACCCGTGGTCTGGAGATGAAGCGCGCCATGGACAAGCTGGACCTGCTGGTGGTGGTGGACCCTTATCCATCGGCCACCGCCGCGATGGCTGCCATGCCAGGCAAGGCCGAAGATTTGAACCCCAACCGTGCGGTGTATCTGCTGCCCGCCGCCACGCAGTTCGAGACCAGTGGTTCGTGCACGGCATCCAACCGGTCGCTGCAGTGGCGCGAAAAAGTGATCGAGCCGCTGTGGGAGAGCCGCTCCGATCACATGATCATGCACCAGTTCGCCGAAAAGCTGGGCTTTGCCGCCGAGCTCTCCAAGAACTACAAGATGCAGAAGGTCAAGGGCATGGACGAGCCCGTGCCCGAGGACATCCTGCGCGAGATCAACAAGTCGGTCTGGACCATTGGCTACACCGGCCAGAGCCCTGAGCGCCTGAAGGCCCACATGAAGAACATGCACCTGTTCGATGTGAAGACCCTAAAGGCCAAGGGCGGCAAGGACAAGGAGACTGGTTACGACTTTGGCGGCGACTATTTTGGCCTGCCATGGCCCTGCTATGGCACGCCGGAGCTCAAGCACCCAGGCTCGCCCAATCTGTACGACACCTCCAAGCATGTGATGGAAGGCGGCGGCAACTTCCGCGCCAACTTCGGCGTGGAAAAGGATGGCGTCAACCTGCTGGCAGAGGACGGCTCCCATTCGGTGGGCAGCGAGATCACCACGGGCTACCCCGAGTTCGACCACGTGCTGCTCAAGAAGCTGGGCTGGTGGGACGATCTGAGCGATGCCGAAAAGGCCAAGGCCGAGGGTAAGAACTGGAAGACCGACCCCACGGGCGCGATCATCCGGGTGGCCCTCAAGCACGGTTGCCATCCATTCGGCAATGCCAAGGCGCGCGCTGTGGTGTGGAACTTCCCTGACGCCATTCCGCAGCACCGTGAGCCTCTGTATGGCACACGTCCCGACCTCATGGCCAAGTATCCGACCCACGACGACAAGAAGGCCTTCTGGCGCCTGCCTACCCTGTACAAGAGCGTGCAGGAGAAAAACGTGGCCGACAAGGTGCACGAGAAATTCCCGCTCATCATGAGCTCGGGCCGTCTCGTGGAGTACGAAGGCGGCGGCGAGGAAACCCGCTCCAACCCCTGGCTGGCGGAGCTGCAGCAGGAGTCGTTCGTCGAGATCAATCCCAAGACGGCCGCCGACCGGGGCATCCGCAACGGCGAGCGCGTATGGCTCAGTTCTCCCACCGGTGCCCGCATCAACGTGCAAGCACTCGTCACCGAGCGCGTGGCACCCGATACCGTGTGGATGCCGTTCCACTTCTCGGGCCGCTGGCAAGGGGCGGACATGCTGGCGTATTACCCCAAGGGTGCGGCACCTGTGGTGCGCGGTGAAGCCGTGAACACGGCCACCACCTATGGCTACGACAGCGTGACCATGATGCAAGAAACCAAGACCACGATCTGCAACGTGGAACGCGCCTGATCGCGCCACGCAAGGAGACACACATGGCACGAATGAAATTCATCTGTGACGCAGAGCGCTGCATCGAATGCAACGGCTGCGTGACCGCCTGCAAGAACGAACACGAAGTACCCTGGGGCGTGAACCGCCGCCGCGTGGTAACCCTGAACGATGGTGTGCCGGGCGAAAAGTCCATCTCGGTGGCCTGCATGCACTGCAGCGACGCACCCTGCATGGCGGTCTGCCCTGTCAACTGCTTCTATCGCACCGAAGAGGGTGTGGTGCTGCACGACAAGGACGTGTGCATTGGCTGCGGCTACTGCAGTTATGCCTGCCCGTTTGGCGCGCCGCAGTTCCCATCGTCCGGCACCTTTGGTGTGCGCGGCAAGATGGACAAGTGCACCTTCTGCGCCGGTGGTCCTGAAACCCATGGCAGCCAGGCCGAGTTTGAAAAATACGGCCGCAATCGCCTGGCCGAAGGCAAGCTGCCCGCCTGTGCAGAAATGTGTTCTACCAAAGCCCTGCTGGCCGGTGACGGCGATGTGGTGGCGGATATCTTCCGCAACCGCGTGGTGCAGCGTGGCAAGGGCGCCGAAGTGTGGGGCTGGGGCACGGCCTACGGCTCACAACAGGCAGGTCAGCCTGCAGGAGGCAAGTCATGATGCAGCGCACCATACACATGACCTTGGCCGCTGCGGTGGCCGCCCTGGCATTGACGGGCTGCGGCGAGAAACCGCAGACCGGCGCGGGCATTCGCAGCGATGCTCCGTCTTACGCCGGCACCGGCAGCAACTTCACGCAGCCTGGCTGGAAAGCCGGCGACAAAACCAGCTGGGAAGCGCAGTTGAAAGCGCGCCAGCAGTACGGCCAGAACGAATACACCCGCACCCAGGCGAAGTGAGGTCCACCATGAAATACATCGTGTGGTCCATGGCCTTGGCGGCCAGCCTGGCCTGTGGGCTGGCTGGCGCCCAGACGCCGCCTGCTGCGCCCGACGCATCTGCGGCAGCTCCTGCAGCCACGGCTGCACCGGCTGCGGTGGGGGGTGTACAAAGCCAGAATATCTTTCAGGTCAAACCCGACGCCAGCGCTGATCCCAAATACGCGGAACAGACCAATGGCGAGCGCATGAAGGTGCAGCCCGGCAACAACGCGCCCATGTGGCGCCAGGTGGGGCAGGGCGTGACAGGCTACAGCAGCTTGCCTGTGACCCAGGCGCCCGAGGCGGGCAACCTGATCCAGCGCTTTGTGCAGTACCCCGGCTCGCGCTACACCAATGCGGGCGAGGCGTGGCGGCAAGTGCGCAACCACTGGATCATCCCCTACGGTGCGGCGCTGTTTGCCATCGTGTTGCTGGCTTTGGGCATCTTCTACTTTGTGAAAGGCCCGCTGGGGCATGAGCATCCCGACGGCACCGGCCCCCGCCGTATCGAGCGTTTCACCCCGTTCGAGCGCGCGGCCCACTGGGCCAATGCGTTTGCATTCATCGCGCTGGCCATCTCCGGCATCGTGATGGCGTTTGGCAAGTTCTTCCTGTTGCCCATCCTGGGGACCACGCTGTTTGGCTGGTTGACCTATGCGCTCAAGAACGTTCACAACTTTGTGGGTCCGTTGTTTGCCGTGTCGCTGCTGGTGATCATTCTTACGTTCATCAAGGACAACATCGCCAACCGCGCTGACTTTGTCTGGTTGGCCAAGGGCGGTGGCATGCTGGGCAAGGGCAATCACGAGGTGCCCTCACACCGCTTCAATGCGGGCGAGAAAGGCCTGTTCTGGTGGGGCATCACCATCCCCGGCATCGTTGTGGTGGCCACTGGCCTGGTGCTCGACAAACTCATCCCCGGCTTTGGCGACGTGCGTGGCGACATGCAGATCGCCCACATGATCCATGCCACTCTGGCCATCTGGATGATGGCGCTGATCTGTGGTCATATCTACATGGGCACAGTGGGCATGAAGGGTGCCTACAAGGCCATGCGCACCGGCTATGTGAGCGAGGGCTGGGCCAAGGAACACCATGAGCTGTGGTACGACGATGTGCAGGCCGGCAAGATCCCGCGCCAGCGCAGCGCCAGCCAGTCAGCGACCGACGTAACAGCATCTGCGGGCCAGCAGCCCGCCCAGGTATGAGGGTCCACTCCATGACGAGATCAAGCATCCGCACCTCTTTGCTGGCGCTGTGCGCGGCAGCCGCATGCACTGTGGCATCCGCCAAGCTGCCGGCCCCGTCCCCCGAGGCGGCCGCCAAGGCCGCCGAAGCGGCAGCCAAGGCTGCATGGGCTGGCAAGGTGGACAACTACAAGTTGTGCCTGTCGCAAGACAAGGTGGCCGCGCACTACCGCAAGACCACGCCTTCGGCCAAGCCCGCGGCTGCTACTGGTGCTGCTTGCACGGACCCTGGTCCCTTCGCCTACACGCCGCCAGCGGCTAAGCCTGCAGAGGCTGCTGGTGCACACTCGCCACCTGGCACAGCCAGCAGCCCTCCCAGCACGCAGGTACCTGCCGCTGCAGCTGCACCGGCCTCCAAGTCCTGACACGCGCCCTGCCGCGCTGGGCTCGAAGCCGCGTTCCCTGGTGGGGCGCGGCTTTTTTTCTGGGCGCGATGTGCCAAGTGCATCGCCGAGCCAGCACTCGCAGAGCGATACGGCACCAGCCTGCCCCCTGGGTGCAGTGGACCGGGCCACGCAGCGGTTCATTCCCGTGCGCTAACCGCTGTAGCACCACACTGCGTATATTTGCCCCATGAGTTCCAGTTCTTTGTCCACTCCTTCCGTTTTGTCCTCGCCCTCTCTGCCGCGCCTGACGCAGGCCCACGCCCCGCTGACCCATGCAGTGGAGGTCGTCAACGAACTGGGCGCACGGGAGCAGGTACAGATCCCCGCCGAGCGTCCGCTCACGATCTACGTGGACAAGCGCGAGCTCGTGACGCTGATGACACTGGGCGCGCAACCAGAGCTGCTGGTGCTGGGTTATCTGCGCAACCAGCGGCTGGTCGAATCGGTGTTCGACATCGAATCGATCACGGTCGATTGGGAGGTCCACGCCGCCGCTGTGCGCACGCGCCATGGCATTGCACGGATCGAAGAGCGCACGGCCAGCAAGGTCGTCACCACGGGCTGCGGACAGGGCAGCGTGTTTGGCGGGCTCATGGACGAAGTGGACCGCATCCAGTTGCCCGACGCCCGCCTGACCCAGGGCCAGCTGTACGGCATCGTCAACGCGATTCGCCTCAAGGAGACCACCTACAAGTCGTCCGGTTCGGTGCACGGCTGTGCCCTGTTCAAAGGGGAGGACTTGCTGATTTTTGTGGAAGACGTCGGCCGCCACAATGCGATCGACACCATCGCCGGCTGGATGTGGATGAATCCTGAGACGTGCTCATCCAGCGACTGTGCAGGAGACCCCGTAACCTCTCCCATGTCGGGGGCAGACAAGGTGTTCTACACCACCGGCCGCCTCACCAGCGAGATGGTCATCAAGTCCGCGCAGATGGGGGTGCCCATTGTGGTGTCTCGCAGCGGCATGACCCAAATGGGCCATGCCGTGGCCCAGCAGCTGGGCCTGTGCGCCATCGGGCGCGCCACCAACCGCCGGTTTGTGTGCTACAGCGGTACGCACCGGCTGGTACTGCAGCCAGAACTGGCCCAGGCACCCGTAGTGCCCCCCGCCCGGGCTGATGGTGAAGTGTGAGGCTGCAGCGCTCAATGGTTAGCGCCCGCGCAGACGGGGTGGTGCTAGGGCTGTTGCCGCTCAATAGTCTTTGAGTCGGCCACCGCAGCGGCGTCGAGCACCTTCGGCCCGCCTTGGCCTGCGGCCCATGCAAGGGCATGGAGCGAGACGAAAAAAAGCCGGCTGCAGCGAGCCGGCTTTTTTCATGAGCCACAGGGCTCAATAGCGGCCGCCGCCGTAGCCGCCCGTGCCATAGCCAACGTCCGAGCGTTTGCTCGCACTGTAGCCATTGGCGCTGTAGCCCCCTGCGCCGCCACCTTCTTCACGGGGGCGGGCCAGATTCACCACAATCGAGCGCCCATCGACGGACATGCCGTGCAGCGCGCTGATGGCGGCTTGGGCCACTTCGGCCGACGCCATTTCAACAAAGCCGAAGCCCTTGGAACGACCGGTTTCGCGGTCCATCATGACCTTGGCGGAGGACACACTGCCGAACTCGGCAAAGTTGCTTTGCAGGCTGGAATCGGTCACGGAATAGGGCAGGTTGCCCACGTAGATCTTGGTGCTCATGGAAGAGCCTTTCTGAAGGATGGCACGCAACGAAGGGCGCACCGTTGGGGTACAGCACTGTGAGCGGGAGCCCACGGCAACTGGGATGAGGAAATGGAGCCTGCGGTCAGCAGAGCTTCAGCACACAGGGGGATGGGACATGCACGCTTGCAGCCAGCCCTGGGTGACGGCAAAGAGCCTGGCAGCTTCGCGCGATGCAAAGGCTTTGTCAAAACGGAACACTCGGCAGTAGCTGCCGTTGCCACTTGAACGATGGACCGAGAAGGAGGCGCGGAAGCGGCCGCAGTCGGTCGGGTGTGTCGCGGGCGAAACGACGTATTGGCCCATGGAAATGGCGTTGTTTGAAATCTGGTGCATTCGGGAACGCAGGCCAGCATCGACCTGCGTGAGCATCGAGGGACTCGGTGGGCTGCAGCTCTTCAGACCCACTGGGCGACAAGGTCGCAAAAGGCAGCCTGCCGTGGCGCGGTAGACCGCTGGGAGGCAGGCGTTGCGGTGACTGCTGGCGTCAAAAGCCGTGACTGCAACAAAGCTGAGTATATGCGATTGGTTATTTAATTTTTATTTAATATTATTTTCCGTTTTAAAAAAGACGGTGCCAGTCCTTCGATTCCTCCTACGAAGGCCGAGGGGCGCTGGCGCAATAGCGAGCTCGTCCACCGCTCTCCGTCGTCTTTTGGTCCGTTCCCGCAGCCTCTTGCGTCCTGCCTTCGACGGATTCCGCGGCCACAGAAGGCGTCACCCCGCGATGGCATGATGCGCGCATGAAAGACCTGAACGCCAGCAGTAGCACCTGGGCCGACACGTTGCCCAGCCAGTGGGGACCAGAACTGGCCCACACGGAAATTGAAGTTCCTTTGAGCCGGTCGCCGCAAGACCTGCCCACATCGTCTGCCATCAGGGCCGTTTCCGCCACGGAGCGCCTTTCACTGTGGGGCTGGATGCGCGAAGGACTGCGCGCTGCACTGTTTCTGGCTCCGCGTACAGGGGCTGCGGCACCCACGCCCTGGCAGTTGCTGGTGTTGTCGTTGATCAGCGGCGCGTTGCTGTTGGGCGCTGCACGGTTACAGGTCGTAGGCCCGGCCCAGTTCAGCATGCGTGGCTGGCTCACCCCCATGTGGAGCAGCCTGGTGCTGCTGTGGCTGGCTTGGTGGGCCATGGCGCCAGCACAGCGTGCTCCTACCCCTGCGCCCGAGCGGGGTGTGCCCGGCCCTTCGGGCGGGCTGGCCGCGTGGTATGTGCTGTCGGCGTGGGCGCCCTTGGCCCCTTTGCTGGTGCTCTATGTCCTGATGGGATTGGCGGTTCACCAACCTGCGCTGTGGAATGGGACGGTGGCAAGCATCCTTTTCTGGGTGGCCTACGGCGTGCTCACGGTATGGGTGCTGGCCACGTTGGTGGTGGTGAGTGCCCGCTTCATCCGATCGCGGGTGCGCACTGCGGTCTTTGGCGTGGCGATGGCTGTGGTGGTCGGGGTGGGCATGTGGCAGTTTCAGGACCAGCCCTGGGAGGAAGACGCCCTGGCGGTGGCCGATGCGTCGGCCGCGTCCGCCGACGGAGCACAGCCTCCAGAGCCTGCGCAACTAGCGCTATCGCAAGGCCTTTTTGAGAACCAGCAGCTGCTGTGGCAACAGCAGGTGGATGCTTTGTTGCCTCAGCGTCCCGGCGTTGTGGATGTCTATGGGTTGGTGTTCGCGCCCTATGCGGATGAAAACGTGTTCCGCCGCGAAAGCACGATGGTCAACACGCTGCTGCAGGAGCGGTTTGACGCCCAGGGCCGGGTTCTGCACCTGCTCAACCATGCTGAAACTGCCGAGACCCACCCCTGGGCGACGCCCGAGAATCTGCAACGCGCCATTGCCGCGCTGGCCGCGCGCATGGATCGCGAGCATGATGTGCTGGTGATTTACATGACCTCGCATGGCGCACGCAACCATGAACTGGCCGCCGCACACTGGCCGCTGCAGGTGCCCCCGGTGACGCCGGAGATGCTGCGCGCAGCGCTGGACGAATCGGGCATCCGCAACCGCGTGATCGCAGTGTCTGCCTGCTTTTCGGGAGGCTGGATCGAACCGCTGGCTACCGACAGCACCCTGATCATGACGGCGGCCGATGCCACCCACACCTCGTATGGCTGCGGCAGGCTGTCTGAGCTGACCTTCTTCGGCCGCGCGGTGTTTCATGAACAACTGCGCCAGACCCATTCCTTCACCGAGGCCTTTGCCAAGGCTGTGCCGCTGATTCAGCAGCGTGAGGTCGAGGCCGGCAAGGCCGACGGCTTTTCGAACCCGCAGATCCGCGTGGGCCAACAGATCGCCCCGGTGTTGCAGGCGCTGGAACAGCGGCTGCAGACGGAGGCACCAAATGCCGCCAGCGCAGCCCCGGCGCTGGCGGCCGAAGCGCCGAGTCCGGTGCCGGCGACAGCTGCGGCGACCGACACCGCCACAGCGCCACCCCCACGGCCCTGATGGGTTGAACACGTTCTAACACCCCACGGCCCGCCAGCCCGTTCGCTTTGCGCTAAGGTCTGCCCATGAACCTGTCTTTCCTGCGCCTTGGCTGGCGCACCCTGGCCCGGGACCTGCGCGCGGGCGAGTTGCGCCTGTTGATTGTGGCGGTCACCCTGGCAGTGGCCGCGCTCACATCTGTGGGTTTTTTTGCCGATCGCCTGCAAGGCGGACTGCAGCGCGATGCCCTGCAGCTGCTGGGGGGGGATGCAGTCGTGGCCAGCGACAACCCAACGCCCGCTACATTCGTGGAGCGCGCCAAGGCGCTGGGGTTGCAATCGGTGACCACGCTGGGCTTTCCGACCATGGGCCGCGCGAGCGATGCGCAGGGCGGCGCCAGCAAGCTGGTGGCACTCAAGAGCGTGCAGCAGGGTTACCCGCTGCGCGGCAGCCTCACGGTGGCGGATGCCCCCGGCGCGCTGGAGCAGCCGACGCGTGACATCCCGGCGCCCGGCGAGGTGTGGGTGGACGCGCCACTGCTCGAATCGCTCAACCTCGCCATGGGCGACAAGCTGTTGCTGGGCGATGCGCAACTGCGCATCGCGCGCATCATCGTCATCGAGCCTGACCGGGGGGCGGGCTTCATGAGCTTTGCACCACGTGTGATGGTGAACGAACGCGACCTGCCCGCCACGGGGCTTGTGCAGCCTGCCAGCCGCCTGACCTACCGCTTTGCCGTGGTCGGCCCGGCGTCGGCCATCAAGGCGTTCAACGATTGGGCGGTGGTCGAGGCCAAGAAGCCCGAAGTGCATGGCGTGCGCGTGGAGTCGCTGGAAAGCGGCCGCCCCGAGATGCGCCAGACGCTGGACCGCGCGCAGAAATTCCTGAGCCTGGTAGCGCTGCTGGCTGCACTGTTGTCTGCCGTGGCCGTGGCGCTGGCGGCGCGCGGGTTTGCGGCGGAGCACCTCGACGCTTCGGCCATGCTGCGTGTGCTGGGGCAGAGCCAGCGCACCATTGCTGGGGCCTACACCACGGAGTTCGCGCTGATCGGCCTGTTTGCCAGCTCCTTGGGAGTGGCGCTGGGCTATGTGGTGCACTACGCGTTTGTGCTGCTGCTGGCGGGATTGGTGGAATCGGCCTTGCCTTCGCCCAGTCTGTGGCCGGTGGTGTTTGGCCTGGGCATGGGGCTCACGCTGCTGTTTGCGTTTGGCTTGCCGCCGGTGCTGCAGCTGGCGCAGGTGCCGCCATTGCGGGTGATACGGCGTGATGTGGGGGGGCTCAAGCCTGCATCGCTGGCAGTGCTGGGTATCGGCATTGCGGGCTTCGCTGCGCTGTTGCTGGCCGTCAGCAGCGACATCAAGCTGGGTCTGATTGCCGTGGGTGGTTTTGCCGGCGCCGTGGCGCTGTTTGCAGGCCTGTCATGGGTGGCGGTCAAGCTTCTGCGCAAGAGCGTGAACGAAAGCACAGCCCCGCGCTGGCTCGTGCTGGCCACGCGGCAGATTTCTGCGCGCCCGGCCTATGCCGTGGTCCAGGTCAGCAGCCTGGCGGTGGGTCTGCTGGCCCTGGTGCTGCTGGTGCTGCTGCGCACCGACCTCATCAGCAGCTGGCGCAAGGCGACCCCGCCCGATGCCCCCAACCGTTTTGTCATCAACGTGATGCCTGACCAGTCGGAGGCCTTTCAGCAGACGCTCAAGGACAGCGGAGTGGGTCGCTACGACTGGTACCCCATGATCCGCGGCCGGCTGGTGGCCGTGAACGGCAAGCCAGTGGGCCCCGACAACTACACCGACGACCGCGCCAAGCGCCTGGTGGACCGGGAATTCAACCTGTCCAACGCTGTGGAGGCACCGCCCCACAACCAGGTGGTAGCAGGACGCTGGACGCCCGGCGAGGAGGGCGCCATCAGCGTGGAAGAAGGTATCGCCCAGACGCTGGGCCTGCAGCTGGGTGACCGTTTGCAATTCGATATGGGCGGCGTGCAGGACGAGGCCCGCATCACCAGCCTGCGCAAGGTGGACTGGGGCTCCATGCGTGCCAACTTCTTTGTGATGTACCCGGTGGCCGAGGTCAAGGATGTCCCGGTCACCTACCTGGCCGCCTACCGCGCTCCAGAAACCCACGGTTTCGACAACGCGCTGGTGCGCCAGTTTCCCAACATCACCAACGTGGACATGGGCGCCACCATTGCCCAGGTGCAGCGGGTGCTGGAGCAGGTGATCCGGGCGGTGGAGTTCTTGTTTGCCTTCACGCTCGCAGCTGGGCTGGTGGTGCTGTTTGCCGCCGTCACGGCCACCCGCGAAGAGCGCGCACGCGAGTACGCCATCATGCGTGCCGTGGGGGCCCGTGCCAGCCTGCTGCGCCAGGTGCAGCGGGCCGAGCTGGTGGGTGTGGGCCTGCTGGCGGGCTTTCTGGCCAGCGCGGTGGCGGTGGGCGTGGGCTGGGCATTGGCGCGTTATGTGTTTGACTTCACCTGGACCGCCGCCCCCTGGGTGCCGCTGGCCGGTGCGCTCGCGGGCGCGGTGCTGGCGCTGGCCGCAGGCTGGTGGGGTTTGCGCGAGGTGCTGCTGCGCCCGGTGGTGGACACGCTCAGGCGGTCTGCCGAGTAACTGGACAGCAGCAGACGCACTGCACTGCGTCCGGAAAGGGTGAGAGTCCGCACGAGCGCCCTCTGCCTTTGGCCGGTGCCAAGCGCTTTCCGAGGGCGTTTGTTGTGGCAGCTGCGGGACATTGTTCGCCCCGCGATGCAACGACCGCACGCGGCGCAAGGGGTTGCGGCCATCGGCATCGCCGGCCCAGAGTTTGAATAAAAACAGACGATAGCGCCGAATTCATATGCGCTGATAGCTATCAAATGGATAGCAAATACTCGCCAATGCGCTGACTGCGCCTACTGCATTTTTGCTGCTGCGGGCCCGAAAAATCGTTTTTTGGGCCACCGGTGCGACAATAGAGGGCTAAATGACAAGTTCCTTTTCCAATCTATCGCTGGCTGAGCCGCTGGCGCGCGCCGTAGCCGAAATGGGCTACGAGTCCATGACGCCCATCCAGGCGCAGGCCATCCCGGTGGTGCTCACCGGCCAGGACGTGATGGGGGCAGCCCAGACCGGCACCGGCAAAACCGCCGCGTTCTCGCTGCCTTTGCTGCAGCGCCTGCTCAAGCACGAGAGCAGTTCCACATCCCCCGCTCGCCACCCTGTGCGCGCTCTGGTGCTGTTGCCCACCCGTGAGCTGGCCGACCAGGTGGCCCAGCAGATTGCGCTGTACGCCAAGTACACCAAACTGCGCAGCACCGTGGTGTTTGGCGGCATGGACATGAAGCCCCAGACCATCGAGCTGAAAAAAGGCGTCGAAGTGCTGGTGGCTACGCCGGGCCGCCTGCTCGACCATATCGAGGCCAAGAATGCGGTGCTCAACCAGGTGGAGTACGTGGTGCTCGACGAGGCCGACCGCATGCTGGACATCGGTTTTCTGCCCGACCTGCAGCGCATCCTGAGCTACCTGCCCAAGCAGCGCACCACGCTTCTGTTCAGCGCCACCTTCTCGCCCGAGATCAAGCGCCTGGCCAGCAGCTATCTGCAAAACCCCATCACCATTGAGGTGGCCCGCCCGAACGAAACGGCCTCCACGGTGGAGCAGCGCTTTTACAGCGCCAATGATGACGACAAGCGCCGAGCCATCCACCAGGTGCTCAAGACGCGCGGCATCAAGCAGGCTTTCATCTTCGTGAACAGCAAGCTCGGATGCGCCCGTTTGGCGCGCAGCCTGGAGCGTGAGGGCCTCAAGACCGCAGCCTTGCACGGCGACAAGAGCCAGGACGAGCGACTGAAGGCGCTGGAAGCCTTCAAGAGCGGCGAGGTTGATCTGCTGGTGTGTACCGATGTGGCTGCGCGCGGCCTGGACATCAAGGACGTGCCGGCGGTGTTCAACTTCGACGTGCCTTTCAATGCGGAAGACTATGTGCACCGCATTGGCCGCACAGGCCGTGCGGGCGCGTCCGGCCTGGCCGTCACGCTGGTGTCGGGCAGCGATGCCCGCCTGGTGGCCGACATTGAGAAGCTGATCAAGAAGAAGATCGATCTCGAAGCCATCGAATACGAAGAAGACCGCCCCCGCGGCCGCATCAACGACGGCCGCCGCGCATGGCGTGAAGCAGGCGAGACCGGTGATCCGCGCGATGCGATTCCAGGGGCCGTGCGTGAACGCAGCGAGCGCCGCGAACCCCGCGAGTCGCGTGAACACCACCGGGGTTTCCGCCCTGCCGTGGCCTCGCGCGATCCCTTCTTCGAAAAGCCTTACGAACCGAGCAGTGCGGATACCGCCCCCGCCTGGGAGGCCGCCGCCAAATCGCCTGCGCGCAGCAGCATTTCGGCCAACATCAAGCCCAAGCGCAAGGTGGCGGCCCTCTTCAAGGCCACTCAGCCAGAAACTTCGGTGCAGTGATAAAAAACAGGTCTTTTTGGGCCTGTGGCGCTAGAAGAATAAGCGCTGGTAGCTATATTTTCAATAGCGGTCAAGTTCCCTTCAACTTGCGTGAAGGTGGTGGTCGGCCCTGAGGTTGGGGGCCAGGCCGCGCAGCAAGCGCGTGTCGATGCCGCCGAACAGAACGGCCTGCCCACCACGCTGCTGCACAAACTGCTGTGCCGCCCCCGCGCTGCCAAAGGCGGGCAGGTTGCCGGCCCGCATGGGCCCCAGGGCCGACGAACCTGTCACGTACACCGCTTCCTGCGCGTTCAGCCACAGCCCCGTGTCGGTATCGGTCACGTAGCGGGCCACGATGGCGTCGGGCGTGCGGCCCCGCGTGTAGTGGTCCACGTTGCCCAGGTACAGCATGAGACTGAGCGGGGAGTCGAAGAAATATGCGTCCCCTTGCGCAAAAATGACCTGTGCCGCCCACGCCCGTGCGCGGGCCGGGTACATGCCACACACCGGGCAGCGCGCGTCGGCGGGCACCTCGCGCGCAGCGGCCAGGGGCTGGCCCAGCGCAGGGTCGTAGGGCGTGGGAGGCGCCACCACGCACACATCGTCGCCCACTCCCTCCAGGGCGGCGTTGCCGGATGGCGGGGGCGGGGTGCGCTGGGGCCATTGCCACGCCACAAGGCCTGTCGAGCCCAGCAACAGGGCTGCGAGCACGGCGCGCCGAGCGGCGGGGCGTGGGGGGGGCGGTATCAATGCCGACACGGGTGGCTCACATGCGTGTGTCTTGCTGGGCCCCGCCGCTCAGGTCCACCATGGCGGGCTTGATCTCGGCAAAGCGCAGCACCTTGCCGCCATATTCAGCAGCAAACTTCTTCGCGTCGGCCTCTTGCGCAAAGCTGCCGATGGTGGGGCCCATGGAGCCGTGGCGCTTGCCGCCCACCACGTAGAGGGCAGTCTTGCCTTCGATCCAGTGGCCCTGTGGTGCATTCCAGTCGGCTTTGCCCATGTCCTGCACATACACGGCCTGCACGGCGCGCACCTGCTCGCCGGCCAGCAGGGTGCTGAACAGCTCCACCGTGTCGCAAAAGAACGAGGGCTTGTCCTGCCCCGCGAAACGCACCTGCGCCTTGGGGCCGGGGTAGTCGGCCAGCAGCATGCCGTCGAGTTCGCAGCTGGTGGTGCGGTCGATCTCCACGGGTTTCAGGGACTGCGCGCTGTTGTCCGCCTGGCTGCAGCCGGTCAGGCCCGTGAGGCCGGTGAGCGTGCCCAGCGATGTAAGGGCCGCCCAGCCCAGCAGTTGGCGCCGTGTGGCGCACGCGCATTGGTATTGGTTGTGCGATTTTTTCGTCATGGCTTGAATCTCCAGCTCGCCAGACCCAGGGGCACTACGATCCAGCCCGCCATCACCGCGCCCATCAGCCATGGCTTGGCCAGGGCAGGGGGCACGATGCTGGTCAGACCGTACAGGGTGCGCACGTCGTCCAGCGAGAACACGTTGAGGATGCGGAAAACGTCGGCCGGGTTGAGCAGCAGCAGGTAGGCCATGGCCTCGCCGCCATAGCTGCCGCCTGTGGCCACCAGGGCGCCTAGCAGCAGCAGGTCAAACACCAGCACAAAAAAGAACCAGGCGGCAATCGCCAGGCCTGAAGCGCGTGTGCGTTCGTGGGTGAGCACCGAGAGCAGCACCGCCATGCTCAGGAACGCCAGCCCCAGCAGCACCGAGCTGAGCATGAAGCCGCCGTAGTGGAACAGCGCAGCCCCGCTGAACTGCCGGACCAGCAGCACGGCCACCAGGCCAAACCCCGCCAGCGTCGAGAGCGTAAGCGCCGCCGCCAGCCCCAGGTACTTGCCCAGCAGCAGCTCCAGCCGCGTGATGGGCAATGACAGCAGCAGATCGAGCGAGCCGCGCTCGCGCTCGCCCACGATGGCGTCAAAGCCCAGCAGCAGCGCGATCAGCGGGATCAGGTAGATGACCAGGCTGACCAGGCTGGCGATGGTGAACTCGATGGAGCGAAAGCCCACCGTGCCCTGCTGAGCGCCGCCAAAGTAGGCAATGGCCAGCGAGAACACGGTGAACACCAGCGCCACGGCCAGCACCCAGCGGTTGCGCATGCGGTCGCGGAACTCCTTTCCTGCGATGGTGAAGATTTGGGTGAATTCCATGGTCAGTCTCCGCGCAGCCCGAAGTACACGTCTTCGAGCGAAGGTTCGTGGATGTTCACATCCAGCAGCCGTGCGCCCAGCGGCGCCACTGCGGCGAGCACGGCCATCTTGGCGCTGCGGGGGCATTCCACGTGCAGGCCGTTGGGGGTGGCCGTGGTCGTGATGCCGGGCAGCGCGGCCAGTGCCAGCACACCCGCCGCTTGGTCCGTGGCGGCCAGCGTGAGGGCGATGGCCAGCGGCATGTGTGTCTGCTCGCGCAGCGCTTGCACGCTGCCCAGGGCCTGCAGCTTGCCAGCGGCCAGGATGGCGAGGCGGTCCACACGCTCTTGCAGCTCGGCCAGGATGTGCGAAGTGATGACGATGGTCACGCCCCGGGCCTGCAGTCCGCGCAGCGTGGCGTAGAAGTCGCGGATGGCCTGCGGGTCCAGGCCGTTGGTGGGCTCGTCCAGCAGCAGCACCTGGGGTTCGCCCAGCAGGGCCTGTGCAAACCCCAGGCGCTGGCGCATGCCCTTGGAGTAGTCGCGCACGGCGCGGTTGCCGGCATGGGCCAGGCCGACGCGGTCCATCAGCTCAGGGCATTGGGCCAGCGGCGCGCCTTTGAGCTTTGCAAAAAAGCGCAGGGTTTCCAGCCCGCTGAGGTTGTCGTACAGCACCACGTTCTCAGGCAGGTAGCCCAGGTGGCGGCGGGCGGCACGAAAGTCGCGGCCCTGCACCGTGGCGCCGCCCACCCGGATCTCGCCCGAGGTGGCGGGTGTGAGGCCCAGGATCATCTTGAACAGCGTGCTCTTGCCCGCGCCGTTGTGGCCGATGAGGCCAAAGATCTCGCCGCGCGCGATGCGCAGGTCGATGCCGTCCACGGCGTGCAGTGCGCCGTAGTGCTTGTGCGCGCCCCGCACCTCGATGGCGGGGGGATCGCTCAGGTCAATGGGGGGAGGGTTGCGTGTCACGCTGGAAATTCCGTTGGGGTTGGTTCGGTTGCATGCGGGGCTGGGGGTCCACCACGGTGGGCACGCGCAGCACCGGAAACTGCTGGCCCACCAGGCGCAGTGCCTGCACGGCGGGGCTGGCCAGCAGCAGCTTGATGCTGGGGTGGCGCCAGGTCAGGCGGTCCACCATGTCGTTGGCTTCGTAGGGCACATCGCCCACGCCGTTGCCGTCGCGGTCCCAGCCCAGGTAGTTGCTCCAGTGGTTGCCGCCGCCGGTGCCCCAGCGCTCGTCGCGGGCGCCCACGTAGCGCACCTGTTCGCGGTTGCCAATGAAGTCGTTGTTGTCCACCTTGTTGCGGGTCGAGCCGGCCGACAGGTGCACGCCCACCGTGTTGCGCGCCACCAGGTTGCCGCGCAGGGTGACGTACTCCACGTCGTAGATGAAGAAGCCCCGGTTGTTCTCGGCCACCACGTTGTTTTCGATCACCGAGTCCTGCATGGTGCGCAGCATGATGCCGTGGTCGGTGTTGCCCCAGGCGCGGTTGTTGCGCACCACCTGGTCGCGCACTTCCATCAGCGCCAGGCCGCCCCGGTTGTAGTAGGTGTCGTTGTCCTCCCACAGGTTGTAGTAGGAGTTCATGTAGTGTGTGCCGTAGCGGCTGTGGTGCAGCTTGTTGCCCCGGAACACGGCGTGGTGGGATACATCCACATACAGCGCGTCTCGCACAAAGCTGATGTGATTGCCCTCGATGCGTGCGCCCGTGGTGTTGTACAGCTGCACCCCGTTGCCACGCTGGGACGAGCCCACATCGCGCAGGCCGGTGATGGTGTTGTGCAGCACCTGCACGTCGTTGGCCTTCTCGATCCACAAGCCGAACAGGTTGTAGGTGAGGTCGTTGTGGCGCACCACGGCGCGGTGCGCGCCAGGGAAGATGTAGATGCCCGCGTTCTGGTCCTTGAGGCTGGTGCCCGAGTCGCGCACGATCAGGCCCTCGATCACCACGTCGGGCGCGGTGACGCGGATGGTGTCGCCCTGCTGCCCGCCGCTGAGGGTGGGTCGGTCGATGCCGCGCAGCGTCAGGGCTTTGTCGATGCGCAGGTTCACACGGTAGGCGCCACGCAGCACCTCCACCGTGTCGCCCGGTTTGGCGGCCTGGATGGCGGCCTGCAGGTCCTGCCCGGGGCGCACCTGCACGGTGGCAGCGTGGGCGGGCAGGGCCAGCAGGCACGCAGCCAGCGCCACGAATGCGGTGAATGCGGTGGCAGCAAGGGGGGGCTTCATCACGCCAGTCCCACCACGGCCTTGATGGCCAGGAAGAGTGCTGCGCCGATCAGCAGGTTCTTGAAGCCCACGTAGCTCAGCATGTCCATCACGCCCGCCCGGCGGTACTGGCCCTGCCACCACGGGCCGTCCTTCACATAGCGCTTGCCCGACAGGCGTATCAGCACTTCGTACACGCTCCAGCCAAACCACCAGCCGATGATGGCGCCCGACGACAACGTGCCCATGGCGGTCATCACCCAGGCCACGCTGGCGGCGACGGCCAGCGAGAAGCCTGCGATCTGCAGGCCACGGCCTGAGGCCCAGCCTTCACGGCTCCAGGGCCACAGGTGGTCCACCAGCTCCAGAACGACCCAGCGCAGGCCTTTGGCGTCGGCCTTGTGTGCGGGCAGTGCTGGCGTGGTGGGCATGCGTGGGTCCGGCCCCTGGGCAGCCTTGGCCGAAATCTGGTCTTGCACCGTGGCGGGGTGGATCGGGATGAAGTAGCCGTTGGCGCCGATGGGCGTGATCTCCAGGCCATCCTTTTCGCGGCGCTTGCGCTCTTTTGCCAGGGGCGGGCAGCCCTTGGTGTCGGTGTAGAGCACCATGCAGTCCAGGCAATGCAGGCATTCGCGGTGGTCGATACGGCCATCGGCGTCAATCGCCTGGGCGCCGCAGCCCACGGTGCAGGCCTTGCAGCTGTTGCAGTCCTGCTTGCGCTTGAGGCCAAACCAGCGGAACGTGCTGGGCATGGCCAGCGAGGCGCCCAGCGGGCAGATGTATTTGCAATAGGGCCGCTCGATGAAGATCGACACGCCCAGAATGGCCGCCACAAACAGGCTGTAGGGCCAGGCGCGGTTCAGCACACCGACGAGGAAGGTGGTCTTGAACGGCTCCACCTCGGCCAGCTTCTCAGCCAGTCCCATCGAGAACATCGACACCACCAGCAACCCGAAGAACACCGCGTACTTGACCCACTTGAGCCGGTCGTGCCACTTCTGCGGCAGCTGGGTCTGGAACCGCTTGAGGCCCACCGTGCGCGCGATCTTGTAGATGCCCTCCTGCAGCGAGCCAAACGGGCACATCCAGCCGCAGAACAACCCGCGCCCGAACAGGAACACCGTGACGATGATGAAGATCCAGAACAGGAAGATGAACGGGTCGGACAGGAACAGCGACCAGGTCCACTGGAACAGCAGCGAATGGAACCAGGTCAGCACCTGCGTGATGGAGGGCTGCGCCATGGCGCCAAAGCCGATCCAGCCGATGCTGAGTGCCCAGAAGCTGTACTTGAAGGCGTTGACGGGCCACTTGTTCTTGTGGGTGGACAGGCGGGTGAGCTTTTCGCGCAGGGCGTAGACCACGCTCACGGCGACCAGCAGCACGGCGAACAGTGCGATCTCGACCGCGCGAGATTTCCACACGCGCACCCAGGGGGCGTCGGGCTCCTCAATGGTGGGGCGCCCGCCTTGCAGCGTGGCGGCGGGCAGCCAGTAGGGCGTGTCAAAGCTGGTGAAGCTGCGTGTGCCCGTGGCCCGGTCCACGCGGTTGCCCAGAAAGCTCAGCTTCCACGGATAAGCCGCCGAGAACGCACTCGAGCGGATGATGAAGATGACCGACTCGTTGTAGCTGGGTGCACCTGCGGCCTCGATGCCGTACAGGTTGAGCGCGTCCAGGTCGCGGAAGGTGAACGAATCCGCCCCCTGGCGCACCTGCACGCGGTCGTAGATGCCGCCGCGCACAAAGCCCGAGCCCTTGAACGATTCCTTGCCGCCGGTGCGGACGATGAAGAAGGCGTGTTCGCCCTCCTTGAGCTGCAGGCGCAGGTTGTTCCAGCCGTTCTCGCCCAGCAGGCTCTTGCCAATGTCGGGGTGGTTCAGGTCGCCAAACCACAGCTCGATGAACGGGTCGGGGCCCTTGTCCAGGCCCACTTGTTCGGGCGCCACCCGCAGGCGCTGCACGGTGCCTTGCTGCACCAACTCGGCCCAGGTCATGCGCTTGCCGGTTTCGGCATAGCGAGCGGGCTCGCGCACCGTGGGCGCAAGGATGCCCACCTGTCGCGCCACAGCCGAGCCCGAGGCCATCATGACCTGGTTCTGCGCGATGACGGTGACGGTGGCGCCCGAGATGGCGTCCAGACCCAGCACGTTCTCATCGGGGCGCGACTGGCCCACCTCGATCTTGTCGGCCACCGACTTGCCCAGGTACTGGGCGTTGAACTTGAGCAGTGCGGATTCAGGGATGCCCAGCAGCAGGATGGGCTCGGAATGCTTGAGCACCTTCACGCCCACAAAGCGGCCCTGTGTGTCCATGCCGATCAGCGTGACCACGGGTTTGCCGGAGTAGGCGGGGGTGTCGGTGATGTCGGTGGAGAGCATCACATAGCCCAGCAGCTTCTTTTGCGCGCTGTCGTTGTCGTAAGCCTCTACGTAGGGCGGCTGGCCCTTGCGTTCAGAGAAATGGCTGGCGCCGGGAAACACGTCCTTGCACGGCACCAGCGCGCACATGTCGCGCGCGGTAGGCAGGTCCGCAGGCAGTTCGGCCTCGTAGGCGCCTGCCGCAGCATGCGCGCGCGGCGCCAGCCAAAGTGCTGCCAACAAGACCAGAAGAAGCGTGGCGAACTGCCGACGGAGGGAAATCATGAAACTATCTTTTTGATAGCTGCCGGCGCATATTCTTCAAGCGCTAGCGGCCAATATGATTCGAAATGGGGCACAAACGTGACAACTGGCGCGCCCCAGGCGAGAGCAGCCAAGCAAGGGCCGCCCCGCCGCGAGGGCTGCGTCCCCCTTCCCGAATCGCGCAGCGATTCGGGAAGGGGGAAGGCGCGCAGCGCCTCAGGGGGATGCTCCGAATCACCCCTCCACGATCATGCGGGTGCGCATTTCCAAATGCAGCGCATGGCAGAAGTGCGTGCAATAGCACCAGAACACACCGGGCTTGTCGGCCACGAAGCTCACCGACTTGGTCTCCAGCGGGTTCACGATGAAGTTCACGTTGTAGTTCGGGATCGCAAAGCCGTGGGTCAGGTCTTCGATCTTGTCCAGGTTGGTCAGGATCAGCGTGACCTCGTCACCCTTCTTGAGCTTGAACTCGCGCAGGCTGAACGCCGGGGCTTGCGAGGTCATCTTCACGGTGACCTTCTTGCCATTGCGGAACACGCCGGACTCCTTGGGGTCCTTCACGGCCAGCGGGAACTCGTCGAGCGTGTAGACCTGCTTGGGGCGCACCAGGTCGCGCTTGAAGATGATGAAGTCATGGGGCTCGCCACGCACAGGGTGGTCGGCCAGCAGCACCATCTTCTCGCCCGAGATGTCGATGAGCTGTTCGTTCTCGGGGTGCAGCGGGCCCACGGGCAGGAAGCGGTCCTTGGAGAACTTGCAACCCACCGCCAGGATCTTGCCGTCGGCGGCCTTGGTTTCGGACTGCGAGGCGTTCAAGTGGCCGGGCTGGTATTGCACATCGAGGCGGTCCACCACGTACTTGGCGGTCTTGTCGCCTGCGTGGAACTTGATGGCAGCCTCCACGTTCCACTTCACGACCTGGCTGTCCAGGAACAGGGTGGTGTAGGCATTGCCACGGCCGTCGAACGCGGTGTGCAGTGGGCCCAGGCCCAGCTCCACTTCGGCCACGATGGCGGAGTCCAGCTTTTCGAGCTTGCCGTCAAAGTAGTCCAGCACCTTGGCCAGCTCGATCACGGTGCCAGTGGGCGAGAGCTTGCCGGCGCAGATGAAGTACTTGCCATCGGGGCTGGCGTTCACGCCGTGCGGGTTCTTGGGCACCGACACATAGGCGGTGAGGGCGGTCTTGGGATCCTTGTTGGCTTCGTGCGTGCCGTCCACCACGGGCACCTTGCTGGTGCCGATGGTCTTGAACTTGCCAGCCTTCACGGCGGCTTCAATGCGGCCCACGTTGAAGAACAGGCAGGCGTCGCGCTCGGCGGACATCATGTCCTCGTACTTTGCGCCCATCTCGGTGTTGTACTGGTTGGTGGCGGCCAGCTTGCCGTCGTACGACGTGGCCACCAGGTCGCAGTTGCCGTCGATCAGCACTTGCCAGCGCACTTCCATCGTTTCTGCATCCACGCAGCTGAACATGGAGCGGTATTTGCTGGAGTCTTCGGTGCCCGTGTTGGGCATGGGAATCGCGAACTCACCGCCGCAGAACACGCGCGTGGTGTAGTTGATGGCCGGGTCCACCGGGTCGGCCTTGTCCGGGAAGATGCCGTGAAAGCCCTGCACGTTGGGCAGCTTGGTGATCTTGTCGCACACGAAGTAATCGAGGCGGATGCGCGCGATGCGGCTGTTGATCTTGTCGTTGATCCAGGCGTAGCGGCCGTCGTAGTTGCCGTCCTTGTACGAGGCGTGCGTGTGGTGGGTGTCGGCCACCGTGTATTCGAGGTGACCATCGGCCTTGGTGCCCATCACGGCCTTGGACTCGTTGGTGATGCCCCAGCCCACGAGCGCGTCAGGCACGAAGCAGGGGATGCGGGTGATTTCGCGGCCCGAGGGCAGGCCCAGCACGCGCATGTCGCCCGTGTGGCCGCCGCTCCACAGACCGTAGTAGGTGTCCAGTTCGCCGGGCTTGAGGTGGGGGTTGGCACCGCCGGCCGCGTGGCTGGCGGCAGGGGCTGCCGATGCCGGTGCCGCAGGTGTGGCGGCGCTGGGCTTTTCGTTGCAGGCGGCAACGCCTGCGGTCAGGCCCACCAGGGCTGCCGTGTTGATGAAACTGCGTCGGCCCAGGCCAGCAGCGGGAAGGGAACTGTCTTTTCTCTCGGTCATGGTTTTCCTCTTTGGGATCGCTCAGTTGAAAAGGGGTGGTGCACGCGCAGGGGGGCTGAGCGCCATCCCTGTGCGAGCGGAAAGTGATGTGTGAAAGAGGGGCGCCAATGGGGGCACTGCCGCGGTGGTGTTTGCTGTGATCGGGGTAGCGGGTGGAGCGTCGGCGGCCAGGCACAAGGGGCAATCAAGGCCGGCGCTATCTGCCGCCACCAGGCCCTCTGCGGTCTTCACCACCAGGCGGGTGCCACCTGTGCCGGAGCAGACCAGCTCCAGGGCACGGGGCGCTATCAGCGGCGAAGCCGCTGCTGCAGCCAGCGCCATGACAAACCACGCCAGCAACCAAAGGCGCAGGGTTCGGACGGTTGGATGGCTTTGCATGGGGCGGATAATAGATTCATGTAATATGAATCAATTTGATCTGGATCATGTTCTGGCGAGGCCTGTAACTGCCCAAAAGGGCCTGTTGCCTCTAAAGTTCATGCACCGGTCTGAAGTGGCGCTGCATGCATTTCGTGCGCAGTCACAGGCCCCCTCAGATGTTTTTAACCATCAAGAACAGGATGTATGCGATGCAAAAGAAAACCGTGTGGGTCGCCGTAGCGATCTTGGCCGCGCTGCTGGCCGGTTGTGGCGACAAGAAGTCGGAACCTGCACCTGCTGCCGCACCCGCCGCAGCGACGACTCCGGCGCCCGCGGCGGCCCCTGCCGCCCCGGCTGTCGCAGAAAACGAAGTGGGCAAGGGCGTGTTCGGCAAGACCTGCGCCATGTGCCATGCCGCGGGCGTGGCCGGTGCCCCCAAGCCAGGCGACAAGGCCGATTGGGGTCCGCGCATTGCCCAGGGCAAGGACACGCTGTACAAGCACGCGATCGAGGGCTTTACCGGGGCCAAAGGCATGATGCCTGCCAAGGGAGGCTCTGCCAACCTGACCGATGACGAGGTCAAGGCCGCCGTGGACTTCATGGCCGACAAATCGCTCTGAGCGCAGACGCCATGCAGCAAGCTTCTCTGCATTCCCACGGTCTGTTGCGCCGTCGCATGGTGATGGCGCTGCCTTTGCTAGGTGGTGCGACCTGGGGCGCCGGCGCGGCAGCCCACGCGAGGGTGGTGTCTGAACGCAGCTCGCGGCCACTGATGGGCACGCAGGTGGATATGGCTGTGGAGGGTGTTGACGCCCTGCTGCTGCGCCGCGCCATGGACCGGGCCTATGCCGAGATGCAGAGGCTGGAGGCGCTCATGAGCCGCTACCAGCCACGCAGCGTGGTCAGCCGCATCAACCTGGCTGCGGGCGTGACGCCGGTGCAGGTTCCGGCCGAGGTCATGGCGGTACTGCAAAGCGCACAGCGTGTGTCGGCAGCGAGCCGTGGGGCCTTCGATGCCACCGTGGGAGCTTTCAGGTCCTGGAACTTTGGCCCGGGCGAAAAGGTGGTGCCAGGCGCCAGCGAGATCGCGCGGCAACTGCCGCTGGTGGATGCACGCGGTCTGGTGCTGGATGTGGCCGCAGGCACTGCCTACCTGGCTCGCCAGGGCATGGCGCTGGATTTGGGTGGCATCGCCAAACTCCCGATTCTGAAAGCCGGCATGGACATGCTGCGCTCCGAAGGGGTCGAGAATGCCATGATCAATGGCGGCGGTGACGTGCTGACCCAGGGGTTGTGGCAAGGCCGACCCTGGCGTGTGGGCTTGCGCGACCCGCGGTCTCCCGAGCGCTTGCTGGGCGTCGTGGCGGTGGCAGGCACCGGTGTGGTGGCCTCTTCAGGGGACTATGAACGCTTCTTCTTTCACGAAGGCCAGCGCCAGCACCATGTACTCAACCCGCGTACGGGGCGCCCGGCATTCGGGGTGCATGGCGTGAGTCTGGTGGCGCGGGATGTGGCGGCCGTCAACGGACTGGGCGCCGCGCTCATGGTGAAGGGCCCGCAGGCGGGCAGGGCCCTGGCGCAGCGTATGCCGGGGCTGGCTGTGCTGATCGCCGGGCAGGATGGTGGTGTCTGGCAGTCTGCCGCCATGTCGGCCTTGCTCGAGCCTATACCGTCTTGAGTCGGTTGCGGCTCTGAGCGAGCTGGCGGGTCTTGGCGAGATGGTCTCCAGACACTCAGCCCGGGGCCTGGGCCTGCTCGCAGTGCACCTGCAGCAGCTCCCGCTCTTCCAGCGTCGCGCCAAAACGCACGGCGCTCAGGCAGCCGCCCCATACACAGCCAGTGTCCAGGCCCAGCAGGTCGCTGCGGTTGAGCCACCCCAAGGTGGACCAGTGGCCAAAGGCCATCAGCGTGCCAGCGGTGCGCCGGCCCGGCACATCGAACCAGGGCATCAGGCCCTCTGGGGCAGCGCTGGCGCTTTCGGTGCTTTCAAAATCCATCACACCCTCGGATGAGCAAAAGCGCATGCGCGTCAGCGCGTTCACGATCACGCGCAGCCGGTCGGAGCCTGTGAGGGTATCGCTCCAGTGGTCCGGCGTGTTGCCATACATGCTGTGCAAGAAGGCGGGCAGGTCCGGGCTACCCAGCACGGCATGGACCTCCTGCGCGCGTTCCAGGGTGTCTGTGGGGGTCCAGGTGGGGACCACGCCCGCATGCACCATCAGCAGGGTCTGGCCGGCATGCTCGTGGGCCCGTGCCAATGGCTGGTGGCGCAGCCACTCGAGCAAAGCGCTGCGGTCCGGGGCGTCGAGCACCGAGGCCAGGGTGTCGCGGCGTGAGGGTTTGCGCGCGCCGTGTGCGGCAGCGAGCAAGTGCAGGTCGTGGTTGCCCAGCAGGCAGCGGATGGCGTCGCCCTGCTGCATGCAGCGGCGTAGCACGGCGGCGGAGTCGGGGCCGCGGTTGACGAGGTCCCCCAGCAGGTACACCGTGTCACGGCTGGCAGAAAAGCCGATGGTGTCCAGCAGGCGCCCCAGGGCGTCGTCGCAGCCCTGAATGTCGCCGATACAGTAAAGTGCCATGATGGTCGTCGGTTGCAAACCTGATTGAGTGAAGCATGGATTTTCTGCTGATCGCGCTGCTGACCCTGCTCAACGGCGTGTTCGCGATGTCCGAGCTGGCGCTGGCGTCAAGTCGCAGGTCGCGGCTGACCGCCATGGCCGAGGCGGGTGACAAGGGCGCACAGGCCGCTCTGGCGCTGCTTGAGAACCCCACGCAGTTTTTGTCCTCGGTGCAAGTGGGCATCACCTCCATTGGCATGCTCAACGGGATCCTCGGAGAGGCTGCTTTCAGCGATGACCTGGGGCTGTGGCTTCAGCAGCTCGGGATGCCTGTGCGGGCCGCCAGCATCACCGCCACCGCGCTGGTGGTAACCGTCATCACTTTCGTCACCATCGTGTTTGGCGAACTGGTGCCCAAACGCATCGGACAGCTCTATCCCGAGGCGGTGTCCCGCCTGGTGGCGCGACCCATGGCCTGGGTGGCCCGGGTGGCCAAGCCTTTTGTGCGCCTGTTGTCGCTCTCCACCCAAGGAGTGCTGCGCCTGGTGCAGGTGGACAACACAGCAGGGCGTTCGGTCACGGAAGAAGAAATCGTTGCCAGCCTGGAAGAAGGGCGCGAGGCCGGTGTGATCGAGCACCATGAGCACCAGATGGTGCAAAACGTCTTTCGCCTGGATGATCGGCCATTGACTTCGCTGATGGTGCCGCGCAGTGATGTGGGCTGGCTCGATGCAGGGTGGTCGGTATTGCAGGGCTTGCAGCAGGCGGGCCGTGGCGGTGAGCATGCCGCGCATTCGTGGTACCCCGTGTGTCGCAACTCTCTGGACGAGGTGGTGGGTATTGTGAGCGTGGCCCGGTTGCTGGAGCTGGGGCCTAGTGCGCCCGGCACGCTGGAACAGTATGTGAAGCCCGCCGCCTTTTTGCCCGAGACCTTGAGCGGCATGGAGCTGCTGGAGCAGTTTCGAGCGCGCTCGGGGCGCATGGTGTTTGTGGTGGACGAATATGGCGTGGTGCAGGGCATCATGACCCCGCACGATCTGCTCGAAGCCATTACCGGTGAATTGCAGCCCGGCGCTGCCGCCGATGCCTGGGCTACCCCGCGTGATGATGGCGCATGGCTGCTGGATGGGCTGATGCCTGTGTCCGAACTCAAGGCGCGCCTGGATATTCGAGATCTGCCGCAGGAAGACCGTGGGCGGTATAACACCCTGGCGGGGTTTTTGATGGCAGAAACGGGGCATTTACCTGCCGTAGGCGAACAGATTGTGTGCGTGGGCTGGATATTCGAGGTGCTGGCCCTGGAGGGAAAACGCATTGACCGCGTATTGGCACTGCCTGACGGCGCACTTTGAAGCCTTTGTGGCTTCTTGGACCACCGTCTGTCCAGGTGCTGAATATGCCAGGCAGTATTTTTGTGGTTTCTTAATGCAAAATCTTTACCCCGGCGTGTGCTTGCAGCGGTTATCCATATAATAGTGCTGTCACCAACCCCATTTTCTTATTCAGACACCATGACCAGCTACAAAGAACTTTTGAAGCAGCGTGAAGCGCTTGAGCAACAAATCAGCGAAGCCCGTCGCCGAGAATTGTCGGACGCTGTTTCCCAAGTGCGCGCCTTGGTGGCCGAATATGGTCTGACCGCGCAGGATGTGTTCCCTGCGGGCAAGGCCGCAGGGAAAACCGGCCGCAGCTCTACCGCAGGCACCAAAGTGGCCCCCAAATACCGCGACCCGGCGACTGGCCAGACATGGACCGGCCGTGGCAAGGCGCCCAAGTGGATTCAGAACGAAAACCGCGAAAAGTTCGCCATCTGAGAACCGGCATTCGCTGCACTCAAAAAAATAGCCCGCAACTGCGGGCTATTTTTTTGGGTGGCCTGGCATGGGGCGCCGAACTACCCAGCCTGGCCCAGCATCTGGAGCCTTCATACCTCGCTGGCGGCACAAAATCTGCGCCCTGCATTCACTGGGTGGATACCGCAAAATCACGCTATCCCAACCAGCCACTGCCCACGGAACCCAAAAATTCGGTCTGCGTGTTGTGGTTCAAACCACCCCAGGCGATCAGTCCGCAGCATATTGCTGCGCCATCTCCCGCAGTACCTGGGCAGTAAATGCGTCGGCCGGGAAAAACGATTCCACCGCCAGCTCCTGCAGCGTCACATCCACTGGCGTGCCGAATATCGTCGTGGTGCTGATGAGCGACAGCATGCCGTGCATGCTATTGAAACAAAACGGCATCACCACACCCAGCATTTCTCCCGCCATGACGAGTGGTGTGGATTCATCGGGCGCGGGGTATTCCAGCAGTTCGGCCTGCAGGGCCAGCAATGCCGGGTCCCCCGTGGCATGAATTTGCTGGCGCAGGCGCTCAAAGAGGTGGTGGCGCCATTGCGCCAGATTGGCGATGCGTGACGCCAGGCCGTCGGGGTGCAGGCTCAGGCGGAACACGTTGATGGGGGGCACGAGCAGTTCAGGGCTCACGTGCGCGGCCAGCAAGGCCTGCGCTGCGCGGTTGGCAGCCACCACGTTCCAGCAGCGGTCGAGTGCGATGGCGGGGCAGGGCTCATGGCCCTTGAGCACCAGCTCGACGGCTTGGCGCGCTGCGGTCAGTGCCGGGTCGTCCAGCGCGCGTTCTCGGTACATGGGGGCGTAGCCGGCTGCCACCAGCAGTGCGTTGCGTTCGCGCAGTGGGATGGCCAGGCGCTCGCACAGGCGCAGCACCATGTCACGGCTGGGATTGGTGCGGCCGGTTTCCATGAAGCTCACGTGCCGCGTGGAGATGTCTGCCTCGTCGGCCAGCTCCAGCTGACTCAGGTGCCGCTGCTGGCGCCAGGTGCGCAGGTGGTCGCCAAAACTGGCAGGCCCCGCCGCTGCGCTGCGGTGCGGCAGCGGATGGCGCGGGGTGCGGCGAGAGGGGGTGGAGGGTGCGGACGTCATGCCTCGCATCCTAGGCCCAACCAGGCCGCAGGCCATTACCTGCCATGTCATCGACGCCATGCACCGCAGCGGCAACGATGCAGTCTTCTTCAACCCCCAAGGAGCTTGCCATGTTGAACCTGTTGTCTTCCCCCTCCCTTTTGCGTGCCGTGGTCTGGTTCGATGCGTCCACCGGGCTGCTGCTGGGCGCCTTGCATCTGCTGTTGACGGCGTCGCTGGCCGAATGGCTGGGGCTGCCGCACGGACTGCTGGTGGTGTCCGGCGTTTTGCTGCTGGGCTACGCAGCACTGGCCACCCGCATAGCCCGCGCGCGCACCATGCCGCGCGGAGGGCTGTGGGCGCTGATCGCTGCCAACTTTGGATGGGCGTTGGCCAGCCTGGTGCTGCTGCTCGGTAACGCCGTGGCACCCACGTTGCTGGGTCAGGCGTACCTGGTGGCGCACGTGGTCTCGGTGGCGCTCATTGCGGAGCTGCAGTGGATGGGTGTGCGCCGCTTGCCTGCATGGGCTGCTGCTTAGTTCTTTTGTGCTATATATTTGATAGCTATTGAGGCATAAGGATGTAGCGCTTGGGCGGTTTTTTCGCAAAAATGGTGAAAAGAGCGTCGTATGAGCCTCTGCGCCAGGGCGGCGGGGCACAGCGGCATACCCCCAACGATTGCGCCGTCATGGGGGACTGCCAGAATAGACGCTGTTGCCTTATCAAGGAGTTCGCCATGGCCTCATCGTCCAAGCCGCTAGCCAAACCGTCGTCCCGACCCGCACGCCACGCCTTTGCCAACACGCTCAAGGGCTTCAAAACGGCGTCGGGCAAGGAGGGCAAGTTCTACTCTCTGCCCGCGCTGGCCAAGCAGTTTCCGCAGATCCAGCGTCTGCCGGTGTCGATCCGCATCGTGCTCGAATCGGTGCTGCGCAATTGTGACGGCCGCAAGGTGACGGCCGAGCATGTGCAACAGCTTGCGCACTGGGCGCCCAATGCCGCGCGCACCGACGAGATCCCTTTTGTCGTCTCGCGCGTGGTGCTGCAGGACTTCACCGGTGTGCCTTTGCTGGCCGACCTGGCCGCCATGCGCAGCGTGGCCGCCAAGCTGGGCAAGAACCCCAAGAAGATCGAGCCCCTGGTGCCGGTGGACCTGGTGGTGGACCACTCGATCATGGTCGACCACTACGGCAAGAAGAATTCGCTCGACCTGAACATGAAGCTCGAATTCCAGCGCAACAAAGAGCGCTACGAGTTCATGAAGTGGGGCATGCAGGCCTTTGACACCTTTGGTGTGGTGCCCCCGGGCTTTGGCATCGTGCACCAGGTCAACCTCGAATACCTGGCGCGCGGCGTGCACAAGCGCAAGGATGGCGTCTACTACCCCGACACCCTGGTGGGCACCGACAGCCACACCACCATGATCAACGGCATCGGCGTGGTGGGCTGGGGCGTGGGCGGCATCGAGGCCGAGGCCGCCATGCTGGGCCAGCCGGTGTACTTCCTCACGCCCGATGTGGTGGGCTTTGAGATGACCGGCCAACTGCGCGAGGGCGTGACCGCCACCGACCTGGTGCTCACGGTGACCGAGCTGCTGCGCCAGCACAAGGTGGTGGGCAAGTTCGTGGAGTTTTTTGGCGAAGGCACGCGCACCCTGGCGCTGCCCGACCGCGCCACCATCGGCAACATGGCGCCGGAGTACGGCGCCACCATGGGCTTCTTCCCGGTGGACGAAAAGACGATTGACTACTTCAAGGGCACGGGCCGCACCAAGGGCGAGATCGAAGCCTTCGAGGCCTACTTCAAGGCCCAGGGCCTGTTCGGTGTGCCGCTGGCCGGTGAGGTGGACTATTCGCAGGTCGTCAAGCTCGACCTCGGCAGCGTCACCCCCAGCCTGGCGGGCCCCAAGCGCCCGCAAGACCGCATCGAGCTGGGCAAGGTCAGCAGCCAGTTCGCTGAGCTGTTCAGCAAGCCCAACGCGCAAAACGGCTTCAACCGCCCGGCAGAGCTGCTGCACACGCGCCATCACATCCACCGCCATGGCGAAGCTGCCGCCGAAGAGGCTACGCCAGACGGCAAGCCCACGCCGGCCGGCGCACCGCGCTCGGTGGTCGAGATGGAGGCCAACAAACCCGCACTGGCCACTGCGCACGGCGAGGCCCGCGCAGCCACGCTGCCCGCCAAGGGGGCTGACCCCACAGTGGGCAATGGCGACGTGCTGATTGCCGCCATCACCAGCTGCACCAACACCAGCAACCCCAGCGTGCTGCTGGCTGCAGGCCTCTTGGCCAAGAAAGCGGTGGAGGCAGGCCTCAAGGTGCAGCCGCACATCAAGACCTCGCTGGCCCCCGGCTCGCGCATCGTCACCGAATACCTCACGCAGACCGGGCTGCTGCCGTACCTGGAAAAGCTGGGCTTTGCGCTGGCGGGCTATGGCTGCACCACCTGCATCGGCAACGCGGGCGACCTCACCCCGGAATTGAACGAGGTCATCACCAGCAACGATCTGGTCTGCGCAGCCGTGCTGTCGGGCAACCGCAATTTCGAGGCGCGCATCCATCCCAACCTCAAGGCGAACTTTCTGGCCAGCCCGCCACTGGTGGTGGCGTATGCCATCGCGGGCACGGTGCTCAAAGACCTGATGACCGAACCCGTGGGCAAGGGCAAGGGTGGCAAGGACATCTACCTGGGCGACATCTGGCCCACCAGCGATGAAGTCCACGCCCTGCTCAAGTTCGCCATGAACGGCAAGGCCTTCCGCGAGAACTATTCCAAGGTGGCGACCGACCCCGGAAAGCTGTGGGAGAAGATCAAGGGCGTGAGCGGCACGGCCTACACCTGGCCCGCCAGCACATACATTGCCGAGCCGCCGTTTTTTGCCCAGTTCGCACTCGACAAAGGCGCTGCGGCCGCGTCGGCGGTGCATGGCGCGCGCATCATGGCGCTGTTCGGCGACTCCATCACCACCGACCACATCTCGCCCGCAGGCTCCATCAAGGAAAGCTCACCCGCAGGCCAGTGGCTGCTGCAGCATGGCGTGCAAAAGGCAGACTTCAACAGCTACGGCGCCCGCCGGGGCAACCATGACGTGATGATGCGCGGCACCTTTGCCAATGTGCGCATCAAGAACCTGATGATTCCGCCCACCGCCGATGGCTCGCGTGAAGAGGGCGGCGTCACGTTGTTCCAGAACGATGGTCCGCTGCAGGGCGAGAAGATGTTCATCTTCGATGCCGCCATGCAGTACATGGCGCAGGGCACGCCCACCGTGATTTTTGCGGGCGAAGAGTACGGCACCGGCTCCAGCCGCGACTGGGCCGCCAAGGGCACGCAACTGCTCGGCATCAAGGCGGTGGTGGCGCGCAGCTTTGAGCGCATTCACCGCTCCAACCTCGTGGGCATGGGCGTGTTGCCGCTGCAGTTCAAGGCGGGCGATTCTTGGGAAACGCTGGGCCTGACGGGCAATGAGGTGATTGATGTGGTGCCTGATGCCGCACTCACGCCACAGAGCGATGCGAGGCTGGTCATTCACCGTGCCGATGGCACGCGCCAGGAAGTGACGGTGACCCTGCGCATCGACACCCCCATTGAGGTGGACTACTACCAGGCCGGTGGCATCTTGCCGTTTGTGCTGCGCCAGCTGCTGGAGGGTTGAAGGCCCGCTGCATCCTTCTTCCTTGCCGCATTGCACTCTGCGCTGATGCGTGCACGCAACGCCTGGGCGCAGCGCCGTCCAGGGTTGTCTTGGACGGGGCTTCGGCCCCGTTTTTCATGGTGCGAGCGCTCTGGTCATTTCCTTACGCGTAGATACACTTGTGACGTTGTGCGGCCATTTCGCTGGCACTGCCATTCACCCCTTCGTCCATGCCACCTCCCAACAGCTCTCCGACAGCGCGCATGCCCTGGTCGGATGCGCCCGCCATCACAGTGGTGCTGGTGGTGGCAGTGCTGGCGCTGGTCGTGGTGCCGCTGGCGCAGATGCTGGGGGATGGGGCGGGCGCCCAGCACGGTCTGGAACCGTTGCTGGAGCTGGTGGCGGTGCTGCTGGGACTGCTGGTGGTGTCGGTGTCCCTGCACGCCCTGGAGGCGCAGGAGCAGGCGCGCGCCAATGTCCTGGTGGTGGGTTTTGGCGTAGCGGCGGCCTGCAATTTTCTTCACGGGGTGCTGGTGCACTCCGGCCCTGTGCACATGCCGCCGGGCAGTGCCGACATGTCGTTGTGGCTGAGCAGTTGGGCGCGTGTGGCCGAGGCCCTGACCTTGGGGCTCACCGCCACGCGCTTGTCGGCCCCCGGGCCGGCCCGCGCCTGGCTGGCAGCGGCGGGGGGTGTCACGCTGGTGCTGGCAGGGTCGTCGCTGGGGCCGCTGCCCCACTGGTTTGCCCATGCTGCAGACGGTGCCTTGCGCCAGGTGGTGGCCGTGGGGCTCGCCCTGGCCCTGGCCGCCAGCGCCGTGGTGTTGCATCGCCGCAGCCGCAGCGAAGAGGCACCGCGTGAACGCCTGTTTGCCTGGGCGGCCGGAGCGTTCGTGTGCGGCGAGGTCACGGTGGGCGCGCTGGGCGGGCATTCGATGCTGGGTGGAGTGCTGTCCCATGGCTTTCGGGTGGTGGCGTATGCGCTGCTGTACCAGGCGGTGTTTGATGCAGGCATCCGCCGCCCGTTCGCACGCATCCAGGAGGCCGAGAGCCGGTTGCGCGAGAGCGAGGGGCGTCTGTCATTGCTGGGGCGCAACCTGCCGCACAGCGTGTTGTTCCAGATCGTGCGCGAGCTGGATGGCCGGGTGCATTTTGTGCACATGGGCGACGCCATCGAACGGCTGAATGGGGTACGCGTCGAAGACGTGCTGCAGGACCCACGCGTGCTGTACCGCCAGATCCTCCCGGAAGACATAGATCGCCTGCGGCAGGCAGAGCGCCAGTCCTACCTGTCCATGACCAGTCTGGAGGCGGTGTTTCGGCTGCGACGCACCGACGGCCAGGTGCGCTGGATGCACCTGAGTTCGTCGCCACGCCGACTGCAGGATGGCCGGGTGTTGTGGGACGGCGTGCAGACCGACATCACCGCCCACCACCAGGCCGAAGAGGCCGCCCACGCCCAGCAGGCTCGGATGGCCAACACGCTGCGCCATGTGCCGGGTGGTGTGTCGCGGATTGATCGGGACTTGCGCGTGCTGTACGTCAATGAACAGCAGGCACGCTGGCTGTACACCACGCCCCAGGAGCTGGAAGGGCAGCTGCTGCAGGATGTGATCCCGCCCGAAGTGTTCGCGCGCATCCACCCGCATCTTGAAAAAGCCTTTGCGGGCGAGACAGCGGTGTTTGAAAACCGCATTGACGGCCCCGACGGCACACAGTTTCGCCACACCACCATTGCGCCCGAAAGCGTGACGGAGCAGGGGGTGGCTGCCGTGGTGCTGTTCGCCTACGATTTGACCGCCCTCAAGCGCATCGAACAGGAACTCGCCCAGCAGAAGGCGCATCTGGCCAGCGTGGTCAACGCCATGCCGGACATGGTGTTCATGAAAGACACCAACGGGGTGTACCTGTCGGTCAACCCGGTGTTCGAGCGTTTTGCCGGCCGTCCGGAGAACCAGATCGTGGGCTGCAGCGACTTTGACCTGGTAGCGCCTGCCGACGCAGAGCGCTTTCGCAAGTACGACCAGCGCGCCATGCAGGCCTGGCAGCCGCTGGTGTATGAGGAGACGCTCACCTTCGCCGAAGACGGCTACCAGGGCCAGTTCGAGACCATCAAGACGCCCATCCGCGACCTGCATGGGCGCGTGACAGGCATCCTGGGCGTGTGCCGCGACATCACAGACCGCAAACGCGCCGAACAGGAGATCGAACGCCTGGCGTTCTACGACGCGCTCACGGGTCTGCCCAACCGCCGGCTGCTGCTGGACCGCCTGCAACGCTCCATCGCCGCCTGCCAGCGCACCAGGAACCTCGGGGCCCTGCTGTTCATCGACCTCGATAACTTCAAAGACCTCAACGACACCCTGGGCCACGACATGGGCGACCAGCTCCTGGCCCAGGTCGCCGCCCGCCTGGTGGGCAGCGTGCGCGAAGCCGACACCGTGGCCCGCTTCGGCGGAGACGAATTCGTTGTCATGCTCGAAGCCCTGGCCCCCGACCTGCAAAACGCCGCCACCCAGGCAGAAACCGTTGCCGAAAAACTCCTGGCCAGCCTGAACCAGCCCTTTGACCTGGACGGCGCCCAGCACTACAGCACCCCCAGCATCGGCATCACCCTCTTTGGCGACGAACGCCTCACCGTGGACGAACTCCTCAAGCGCGCCGACCTGGCCATGTACCAGGCCAAAGCCGCAGGACGCAACACCCAGCGCTTCTTCGACCCCGACATGCAGGCGGCCGTCAACGCCCGCTCCAACCTCGAAGCCGACCTGCGCCAGGGCCTGGCCCGGGGCGAATTGCTCGTGCACTACCAGCCCGTCGTGGACCACCACGCCCGTCTGCTGGGCGCAGAAGCCCTGGTGCGCTGGCGCCACCCCCAGCGCGGCATGATCAGCCCCGGCGACTTCATCCCCCTGGCAGAACAGACCGGCCTCATCCTCCCCCTGGGCCAATACGTGCTCCAGACCGCCTGCGAACAACTGCAGCGCTGGAGCCAGCACCCAGACACCGCCCACCTGTCCATCTCCGTCAACGTCAGCGCCCGCCAATTCCGGCAACCCGGCTTCGTGGCCGAAGTGCTGCAAACCTTGAAGAACCACAACGCAGACCCCCGGCAACTCAAGCTCGAACTCACCGAAAGCCTGCTGCTGGGCGACATCGAAGACACCATCGCGCGCATGGTGCAGCTCAAGAGCGAAGGCGTGGGGTTTGCGCTCGATGACTTTGGCACCGGCTACTCGTCCCTGTCCTACCTCAAGCGCCTGCCGCTGGACCAGGTGAAGATCGACCAGAGCTTCGTGCGGGACGTGCTGACGGACCCGAACGACGCGGCGATCGTGCGGACCATCCTGGCGCTGGCCAAGAGCCTGGATTTGGAGGTGGTGGCGGAGGGGGTGGAGACGACGGGGCAGCTGTCGTTCCTGAGGCTGCACGGGTGCGAGGGGTTCCAGGGGTATCTGTTTGGAAGGCCTGGGCCCGTCGAGTTGTTCGAGCGTGAGCATCTGCCGGGCCATTGGGCCCCCTCGCTGCCGACCGCTCTGCCCGCACCGCAGGAGCCGCAGCCATGAACGGTGTGGGCATCCTGTGGGTGGACATTGATACCCAGCATGCGGCGGCCGCGCGGCGGCTCATGGCAACGCGTTACCCCGACTGGCGGGTGGTCAACAGCCCCACGCCAGAAACCGCCAAGGCTCCCCTCGCAAGCCAGGCCTGGGATGCCGTGGTGCTGTGCCTCAAGCCCACCGACCAGGAACTGCCCGGCCTGCTGGAGCTGTGCGCTGGCCGCCCTGTGCTGATGTGCATCGATGCAGCGCAAGAGGCCCTGGCTGCGCGCGCCTTTCGCTGCGGGCTGGGCGACTATGTGCTGCGCGAGGCCGATGGCGTAGCGCACCTGAGCGAGCTGCTCAACCGCCTGGTGGCGCTGGTGCAAGGCGCCAAGGGGCAGGGCCAGCCCGTGCGCATGGTGGATGCTCGCATCTGGCAAGAGGCTCTGACCATGCTGCAGGAGCAGCGCTCGGCCCTGCAGGCCACGCTGGCCAGCATGAGCCAGGGCATCTTCAAGACCGGGCCCGATGGCCGCATCACCGTCTACAACGAGCGCGTGCTGGAGCTGCTGAACTTGCCCGAGTCGCTGATGGCCACCCGCCCCACGCTGGCTGACCTGACGCGCGTGCAGGCCGAGCGCGGTGACTTTGGCGAGGGCTATAGCCTGGTGGACCGTCGCGGACACGACTACGTGGCACAGGGTGCTGTCGCTGCTGCCCCGGCGCTGTACTGGCGCACCACACGCGATGGCCGTACGTTCGAGGTCCGCACCACCACGCTGGCCGATGGCAGCCTGGTGCGTACGTTTGCCGATGTGAGCGACTACGTGCGTGTGGAGAACGAGCTGCGCGAGAGCGAGGCGCGCTTTCGGTCCCTGAGCGACCTGTCGTCCGACTGGTACTGGGAGCACGATGCCGAGGGCCGCTTTGTGCAACTGGCGGGCGATCTGAGCGTGAACGGCATCCCGCTGTCGGACGTGATGGGGCGCACGCGCTGGGAGATCGGCGCCCTGAATATGACCGATGCCGACTGGGCTGCGCACCGCGCGGTGCTGGCCGCGCACCAGCCGTTCCGTGACCTGGAGCTGCAACGCCGGCGAGCGGACGGCAGCATGCACTGGATCTCGGTCAGCGGCGTGCCTGTGTTTGATGCCAATGGCGCGCTGCGTGGCTACCGGGGTGTGGGCCGCGACATCACCGAACGCAAGCAGGTCGAGAGCCAGATCGAACGCCTGGCGTTCTATGACTCGCTGACCGGTCTGCCCAACCGCCGCTTGCTGGTGGACCGGCTGCAACACGCCACGCTGGCGGTTGCGCGCTCCGACACCCAGGGCGCGCTGCTGTTCATTGACCTCGACAACTTCAAGGACCTCAACGACACGCTGGGCCATGACACCGGCGACCAATTGCTGCTGCAGGTGGCGCAGCGCCTGAAGGGCTGCGTTCGGGAGTCCGACACCGTGGCCCGTTTTGGTGGCGACGAGTTCGTGGTGCTGGTGGAGGGCCTCAGCCCCGACCCCGCCCACGCAAGCGCCGAGGCTGCGCTGGTGGCCAGCCACATCATCACCACGCTGGGCAAGCCCTATGCGCTGGGCGATGCCAGCCACCACAGCACACCCAGCATAGGCATCGCGCTGTTTGGCCAGCAGACCGTGAGCGTAGATGAGCTGCTCAAACATGCCGACCTGGCCATGTACCAGGCCAAGGCGGCGGGGCGCAACACCCAGCGCTTCTTCGACCCCGACATGCAAGCGGCCGTGAGCAACCGCTCGGCCCTGGAGGCCGACCTGCGCCGCGGCCTGCAAGACAAGGAGCTGGTGCTGTACTACCAGCCGGTGGTGGACGGCAAGGGCCGCCTGCAGGGCGCCGAGGCCCTGGTGCGCTGGCGCCACCCACGACGGGGCATGGTCTCACCCGCCGAATTCATACCGCTGGCGGAGCAGACCGGACTCATCCTGCCGTTGGGGCAATGGGTGATGGAGACGGCCTGTGCACAGCTGGTGGCTTGGCAGCGCAGCTCGCTCACGCGACAGTTCTTCCTGTCGGTGAACGTGAGCGTGCGGCAGTTCCGCCAGCCCGACTTTGTGGAGCAAGTGCTGGGCGTGCTCGATGCCACGGGCGCCAACCCGGAGCGCCTCAAGCTCGAACTCACCGAGAGCCTCTTGATGGCCGATGTCGAAGATGTGATTGCGCGCATGGAGCATCTGCGCCGCTATGGCGTAGGCTTCTCGCTGGACGACTTTGGCACCGGCTATTCCAGCCTGAGCTACCTCAAGCGCTTGCCGCTCGACCAGCTCAAGATCGACCAGGGCTTTGTGCGCGACCTGCAGACCGATCCCAACGACGCCGCCATTGTGCGCACCATCCTGGCCCTGGCCGACAGCCTGGACCTGGCGGTGGTGGCTGAGGGCGTGGAGACCACGGGCCAGCTGGAGTTCTTGCAGCGCTACGGCTGCAAGGCCTTTCAGGGCTACCTGTTTGGCCGGCCCATGCCCGCCGAAGTGCTGGAGCGTGCGCTACGGCCTGCGCTATGACCTGCGCTAAGGCAAAGGTCCGCCGGCGCGCGCAGTTCACAATCGCGCCATGAAAAAACAGGTGTTGGTCGCCGGTGGCGGCATTGGCGGCTTGGCTGCTGCGTTGGGCGCGTCCCGGGCCGGGTGGGAGGTGCGGCTGTACGAGCGCGCTGCCGCGTTCAGCGAAGTGGGTGCGGGCGTGCAGATCGGGCCCAACGTCGTGCGCCGCTTGCAGGCCTGGGGTCTGCAGCAGCCGCTGCAGGCGGTGGCTGCCTTCCCCAGCCGGTTGCAGGTGCGCAACGCCGTTAGCGGCCAAGAGCTGGCCGTGTTGCCCCTGGGTCCCACGGCGGTGGAGCGCTATGGCGCGGCCTACGCCACCATTCACCGAGCGGACCTGCATGGCCTGTTGCTGTCCGCCGTGACCAAGTACACCGACACGCAATGGCATCTGGAGCATGCGATCGACAGCTTTGCCGATGCCGACGGCGTGGTCACCGTGCGCACCAGCCGGGGCAAGCAGGTTGAGGGCGATGCCCTGATTGGTGCCGATGGCCTGTGGAGCCGCACGCGCACCCAGCTTCTGGGCGCGGTACCGCCACGCGTGACGGGGCACCTGGCCTACCGCGCGCTGGTGCCGCAGCATGCGCTGCCCGACGCCTTGCGCACGGCGCAGGTCACCGCCTGGCTGGGCCCACGCCTGCACGCGGTGCAGTACCCCGTGCGTCGGGGCGAACTGCAAAACCTGGTGGTCATTGTGCAAGGGCCCGCACCGCAAGACCTGGAGAGCTGGGACCACGCCGCCAATGCCGCAGGCCTGGAGCACGCACTGCAAGGCACCTGCACCGCGCTGCAGGACGTGGTGCGCAGCGTGAGTGCCGCAGGTGGGGCGGGCTGGCGCCTGTGGCCCTTGTGTGACCGCCCGCCGGTGCGCAGCGCCGACGAGATGGCACAAGGCCTGGTGGGCCTGCTGGGCGATGCCGCGCACCCCATGCGGCCGTACCTGGCCCAGGGCGCGGGCATGGCGATTGAAGACGCGGCCGAGTTGCAGCGTGCTTTGGCCATGCACGACCTCGATGTGCCGCTGCGTCTGCGCCGCTATGCGCTCAACCGCTGGCAGCGCAACGCGCGGGTGCAGGCCCGGTCGACGCGCAATGGCCGCATCTTCCACGCCACGGGGCCGGTGCGCTGGGGGCGCGACCTGTCGCTGCGCCTGCTGGGCGAGCGCCTGCTGGATGTGCCCTGGTTGTACCGGGGCGACGGCTCCAGCGCCAGTTCGTTGTGACGGTTGGCGTGCGGGAGGCGCACTGCGGATAAGCCGTTGGCGCATGGCCCATGCATGCGGTATCAACCGGACATTCCAGTTGTCAGGACATTCCCTATCCGGTGCAACCCGCGAGCGCGTTTTGCAGGGTGAACTTTGCGCAGTGTGCCACGCTCTATCCCTGTGTGTGCAATGCCACAAAAAGGCCGGCCACACGCCCGCGAATTTGCTGTTCAAGCGCAGGTCGTGGTGCTACAAAGAGCCAAGCCGGTAGCGATTGCCAATGCAACACCGTGGTACCACCTGAGCCCGCCAGGGGTGCCGCTACAGGAGGTCGTATGGATGCCATCAGCAACTTCGCCGCGCGCTATGCCCGTAGCCGCGAAGAGGAAATGTCGATCGACGAGTACCTCGCCGAGTGCAAGCGTGACCCCATGGCCTATGCCACATCGGCCCAGCGCATGCTGGCAGCGATTGGCGAGCCCGAGATGGTGGACACGCGCAACGACCCGCGCCTGTCGCGGCTCTTTGCCAACAAGGTCATCAAGCGTTACCCCGCATTCACCGAGTTCTATGGCATGGAGGAGTCCATCGAGCAGGTGGTGAGCTTCTTCCGCCATGCCGCGCAGGGGCTGGAGGAGCGCAAGCAGATCCTCTACCTGCTGGGCCCTGTGGGCGGTGGCAAAAGCTCCATTGCAGAGCGCCTCAAGGCGCTGATGCAGAAGGTGCCGTTCTATGCGCTCAAGGGCTCGCCGGTCAACGAATCACCGCTGGGGCTGTTCGACGCCGCAGAAGACGGCCCGGTGCTGGAGGAGCAGTTCGGCATTCCGCGCCGCTACCTGCAGCGTGTGCTGTCGCCGTGGGCGGTGAAGCGGCTGGAAGAGTACGGCGGCGACATCCGCCAGTTCCGTGTGGTCAAGCGCTACCCCAGCGTGCTCAAGCAGGTGGGCATTGCCAAGACCGAGCCGGGCGACGAGAACAACCAGGACATCTCCAGCCTGGTGGGCAAGGTGGACATCCGCAAGCTCGAAACCTTTGCGCAGGACGACACCGACGCCTACAGCTACAGCGGCGGCTTGTGTCTGGCCAACCAGGGGCTGCTCGAATTCGTGGAAATGTTCAAGGCGCCCATCAAGGTGCTGCACCCGTTGCTCACGGCCACGCAGGAGGGCAACTACAAGGGCACCGAAGGTTTTGGGGCGATTCCGTTTGACGGCGTGGTGCTGGCCCACAGCAACGAAAGCGAGTGGAAGGCGTTTCGCAACAACAAGAACAACGAGGCGTTTCTCGACCGCATCTACATCGTCAAGGTGCCGTACTGCCTGCGCGTGAGCGAGGAGATCCGCATCTACGAAAAGCTCATCCGCGAATCGTCGCTGGGCAACGCCGTGTGTGCGCCCGGTACGCTCAAGATGATGGCCCAGTTCGCGATCCTCACGCGGTTGAAGGAGCCCGAGAACTCCAGCATCTTCAGCAAGATGCAGGTGTACGACGGCGAGAGCCTCAAGGACACCGACCCGCGCGCCAAGAGCTACCAGGAGTACCGCGACTACGCGGGCGTGGACGAGGGCATGACGGGCATCTCCACCCGCTTTGCGTTCAAGATTTTGTCCAAGGTGTTCAACTTCGACAGCGCCGAGGTGGCCGCCAACCCGGTGCACCTGATGTATGTGCTGGAGCAGCAGATCGAGCGCGAGCAGTTCGCCACCGATCTGGAGACCAAGTACACCGGCTACATCAAGGAGTTCCTGTCGCCGCGCTATGCCGAGTTCATTGGCAAGGAGATCCAGACGGCCTACCTGGAAAGCTACAGCGAGTACGGCCAGAACATCTTTGACCGCTACGTCACCTACGCCGACTACTGGATCCAGGACAACGAGTACCGCGACACCGACACCGGCGAGGTGTTCGACCGCAGTGCGCTCAACGCCGAGCTGGAGAAGATCGAGAAGCCCGCAGGCATCGCCAACCCCAAGGACTTCCGTAACGAGATCGTCAACTTTGTGCTGCGGGCGCGCGCCAACAACCAGGGCAAGAACCCGAGCTGGACCAGCTACGAAAAACTGCGGCTGGTGATCGAGAAGAAGATGTTCTCCAACACCGAAGAGCTGCTGCCGGTGATCAGCTTCAACGCCAAGGCCAGCGCCGAAGAGGCCCGCAAGCACGAGGACTTCGTCACCCGCATGGTGAACAAGGGCTACACGCCCAAGCAGGTGCGGCTGCTGTGCGAGTGGTACCTGCGCGTGCGCAAGAGTAGCTAGGGTCGGTGCCTGGGCCACAGGCCCTGCATGGGGAACGGGAGCAACGGATGGCATTGCAAATCATCGACCGCAGGCTCGCTGGCAAGAACAAGTCGGTGGGCAACCGCGAGCGATTTGTTCGCCGCTACAAGGAACAGATCGCGGATGCGGTGCGCCGCGCCGTCTCGCAACGCGGCATCCGCGACATGGAGCAGGCCGAGAGCATCACCATCCCGCGCAAGGACATCAGCGAGCCCGTATTCCACCATGGCCAGGGCGGCATCCGCGACACAGTGCACCCCGGCAATGCAGAGCATGTGCGTGGCGACCGCATCGAGCGGCCCCAGGGCGGGGCGGGCGGGCGCGGCTCGCAGGCCAGCGACAGCGGCGAGGGCGAAGACGACTTCACCTTCACGCTGACCAAGGAAGAGTTCATGCAGCTCTTTTTCGAAGACCTCGCACTGCCGCACCTGCTGCGCACCCACATTGGCGAGAACCCTCAGTGGAAGTCGCGCCGCGCAGGCTACAGCCAGGACGGCATCCCCAACAACCTGGCCGTGCTGCGCACCATGCGCGGCGCTTTGGGCCGGCGCATTGCACTGGGCAAGTCGGCGCACCGCGAGCTGCTGGCGCTGCAGGCCGAACTGGACGCCCTGCTGGCGCAGGACGACGGCACCAGCGAGGCGGTGGCTGAGTTGCAGCGCCGCATCGATGCGCTCGCGGCGCGCATTGGCAAGATTCCCTACCTCGACCCCATCGACCTGCGCTTTCGTGCGCGCACGCCGGTGCCCGTGCCCAGCAGCCAGGCGGTGATGTTCTGCGTGATGGATGTGTCGGGTTCCATGGACGAGACGCGCAAGGACCTGGCCAAGCGGTTCTTCATCCTGCTGTACCTGTTCCTCACGCGGCACTACGAGACCATCGACATCGTGTTCATCCGCCACCACACTCAGGCGGCCGAGGTGAGCGAGGAGCAGTTCTTCCATTCCACCGAAAGCGGCGGCACGGTGGTGAGCAGCGCGCTGGTGCTGCTGGACCAGATCATCCGTGCGCGCTACCCGCAGGGCGACTGGAACAGTTACGTGGCCCAGGCCAGCGATGGTGACAACTTCACCAACGACAGCGGCGTCTGCCGCAACCTGCTGGTGGACAAGATCCTGCCGCTGGTGCGCTACTTTGCCTATGTGCAGGTGGCCGAGGAAGAACAGAACCTGTGGGACGAGTACAGCCAGCTCGCGCCGCTGTATTCCCACTTTGCGATGCGCAAGGTCTCCGCACCCGGTGACATCTACCCGGTGTTCCGCGATCTCTTCAAGAAAGAGGGGGTGGCCGCATGAACAACGTTGTGCAGTACCCCGTGCTGGAGCGCCGCCTCAGCGACAACCCCTGGAAGGCCGCTGCCGTGGGCGAGCGCCGCCACCGTGCCGTGCCCGGCCAGCCCCTGCCTGCAGGCGCGCGGCCGGCCGAGCCGTTGCCCGACCCGAGCGACTGGACGTTCGAGCTGATCGAGCGCTACCACGCGGCCATTGCCGCCACGGCCGAGCGCTTTGGTCTTGACACCTACCCCAACCAGCTGGAGATCATCACCGCCGAACAGATGATGGACGCCTACTCCAGCGTGGGCATGCCGGTGAACTACCGGCACTGGAGCTACGGCAAGGAGTTTCTGGCCACCGAACGGCGCTACCGGCGCGGGCACATGGGCCTGGCGTACGAGATCGTCATCAACTCCAACCCCTGCATCAGCTACCTGATGGAGGAGAACACCACCGCCATGCAGGCGCTGGTGATTGCGCATGCCGCCTATGGCCACAACAGCTTCTTCAAGGGCAACTACCTGTTTCGCATGTGGACCGATGCGTCCAGCATCATCGACTACCTGGTGTATGCCAAGGACTATGTGGCCCAGTGTGAGGAGCGCTACGGCACGGGCGAAGTGGAGCGCCTGATCGACTCCTGCCATGCTCTGGCCAACTTTGGCGTGGACCGCTACCGCCGCCCCTCCAAGAAGAACCTGGCGCGCGAGCGGCTTGAACGCGCGCAGCGCGAGGCCTACGCCCAGCAGCAGGTGAACGAGCTGTGGCGCACCCTGCCCACGCGCCCCGGCAAGGAAGGTGCGGCGCAAGAGGCAGACCGCTTCCCCAGGGAGCCGCAAGAGAACATCCTGTACTTCATCGAAAAAAACGCGCCCCTGCTGGAGCCCTGGCAGCGCGAGATCGTGCGCATCGTGCGCAAGATCGCCCAATATTTTTACCCCCAGCGCCAGACCCAGGTCATGAACGAAGGCTGGGCCACGTTCTGGCACTACACGCTGCTCAACACGCTGTACGACGAGGGGTATCTGAGTGATGGCGTGATGATCGAATGGCTGGGCTCGCACACCAACGTGGTCTACCAGCCACCCGTGGGGCACCGTGCCTATAGCGGCATCAACCCCTACGCGCTGGGGTTTGCCATGTACCGCGACATTCAGCGCATCTGCCAGCACCCCACCGAGGAGGACCGGCACTGGTTCCCCGACATCGCAGGCAGCCCCTGGCTACCTGCGCTCGACCATGCCATGCGCAACTTCAAGGACGAGAGCTTCATCGGCCAGTACCTCAGCCCGCACCTGATGCGCGAGATGCGCCTGTTTGCGCTGCATGACGACGCTGGCGAGCGCGATCTGGTGGTCAGCGAGATCCACGACGAAAACGGCTACCGCAGCCTGCGCCAGATGCTGTCGCAGCAGTACGACCTGGGCACGCGCGAGCCCAACATCCAGGTGTGGAACGTGAACCTGCGCGGCGACCGCAGCCTGACCCTGCGCCACACCCAGTACCAGGGCCGCCCGCTGGCCGACGACACGCAGGAGGTGCTCAAGCACGTGGCGCGGCTGTGGGGCTTTGGGGTGCAGATCGAGAGTGCGGACGCCGATGGCAACCACCCGGTGCTGCTGCACCAGGTGCCCGCCTCAGCCACCTGACCGGGCTGCGCTGGCACCTGCGCGGCGGTTGAAGAAAGATTGCTCTGTTTTTGATAGCTGCCAGCGCATGATGTACTAGCGCTACCGCCCGATTTGGCTCAAAAAGCGGGCGAAGAGGCCTTGGCCCGTGGCGCCCGGGCCTGCAGCGGGCAGTCGGTGGCCACACGCTCGGCCAACGTCTGGCGCAGGGCCTGCAGTGCGGCAATGCGGTCATCAATCTCCTGCAGCTTGGCGGCCAGCACTTGCGCCAATGTGGGGCCGGGCTCGGCGGCGTCCCAGATGGCGGGCAGCCGGTCGCCGATCTCCGCCAGGGTAAAGCCCAGCTGCTGCGCAGTGCGGATGTACTGCACCAGCGTCACCACCTCGGGCGGGTAGTCCCGGTAACCGTTGTCCAGGCGCCGCGCGCGAATCAGGCCCTGCTGTTCATAAAAGCGCAGCGCCTCGCGGCTCAGGCCCGAGGCCGTGGCCAGTTCACCGATCAGCATGATCCCGTTCCCCTCACAAAGTGCTTGACCCTGAAGCGTACTTCAAGGTGGAAGCTCGGGGCCTCATTGATCCATTCACAGAGGTTTCCTGTCATGCACATCCCCGCTTTCGCTTCCGGCCGTTATCTGCGCATCGTGCGCGCCAGCGGCTGGTACGACCTGCTCGTCACCTGGCCGTTTGCCTTGCCCTGGACCTTTGCCTGGCTCTACACCCAGCTGAACCTGCTGGCCCAGGCGCTCGCATTGCCTGGCACCTTGCACCCCTTGGACACCACGCACATGCTGCTGGCCAACCTGCTGGGCTCGGTGGTGGTGGTGTGGTCAGTGGCGCGCATCGTGGCGCCCACGGTGCTGCTGGGGCGGCTGGATGGCGTGGCGCGGTTTCTGTTTGCGGCCTGGCAGATCTACGCGGTGGCACACGGCGCCAATGCCATCGTGCTGGGTTTCACCGCCTTCGAGTTGTTGTTTGGCGTGCTGCAATGGTGGCGTGTAGCAGGTGCCCGCGCGGCGCTGTGCCCGCCTGACCCCGCACGGGTGAATGAGCTGGTCAATGGGCGGGCGCGGGCAGCAGCCTGAAGGCCAGTGCACCCACCACCAGCATGGCCGCAATGGTCAGCATCACCGCCACGTACGGGTCTGCACCCTGTGCGGCGGCGATGGAGGCCGCCGCGCCCGTCACCCACTGCATCAGCGCCACGCCCAGGAACAGCGCCATGGTGAACACCGCCATGGCCCGCCCCGTGACCGCAGGGGCGTAGGCCGAGCGCACATCCGAATACTGCAGCACCATGTAGCCGGACAGCAGGCCCACGGCCACGGAGCCGCCCACGTCCAGCCATTCAGCATGCAGAAAGCCCATGGCCGCAAACAAGGCCGCCAGCAGGGCGGTAAAGCCCAGCAGCCAGCGCCTGCGCCGTGTGGGGCCAGGGTCCAGCCGACCAAAAAGGGCTGGACTGAACAGTGACACCAGCGACGACAGCATGGCCACATTGCCGCTGGCCACCAGCGAATAGCCGTGCCGCTCGATCAGCAGCGGCCCCAGCCACAGCCCGCGCAGCGTGAGGAACGAGGCGTACGTCATCAGCGCCAGCAGCATGATGCCGGCGGTGTGCGGCAGCAGGAACAGCGCGCCGAAGCCGCGCACCGCCTGCAGCATCGATTCGCGCGGAGCGGCCTCGTCGATGGGTCGTGCGGGTTCATGCACCTTCCAGAAGATCAGCAGCCAGGCCAGCGCCGCCAGGCCCGCCAGCACGCCAAACCCCATGCGCCAGGACGACTGCTGCACCAGCCAGGCCAGTGGCGTGCCGGTGAACAGCATGCCCAGTCCGCCCACCCCCATGGCCACTCCGGACACCATGGCAAACCGTGACGCGGGAAAGTAGCGTGCGATGAACACCGTACACACCAAAAATGCGGGTGCGCAGCCCACACCGATCAGCACCTGCCCCAGCAGCACCGCGCCATAGCCCGGCGCCAGTGCCGACAGCACCGCGCCCGCAATGGTCAGCGGAAACGCCACCAGCAGCGTGCGCCGCACGCCATACAGGTCGATGCCAATGCCCATGAACAGCTGCATGGTGCCAAAGGCAAACGCAAACGCCCCGGCAAACACCCCCAACGCCTGCGCCGACAGACCGAACTCGGCCCGCAAGCCCGTCGCCATGATGGCCGTGATGGTGCGAAACGCTTGGCTCAGTGCAAAGCCCGCCACCAGCGCCAGCAGCATGGCCCAGGCAGTGCGGGGGGCGAGGAGAGGGGGGGCTGGCAAGGGGGTGGGCACGGGGGCAAGTCTCCAGAGCGGATGCCCGTGGCGGTCGAGAGGGGTTCTCTGCCGGCGACTGGGCCCCGCGAGGTTATCCGCTGAGCACGGGCGCTGCTGTCACCCATGGACGGCGGGGAGCCGGCCCGGTGGGCGGAGCTGCCGTACAGGCAGGCTCCTAGGGTATGTCCCAGTCCCTCCCATCCATAACCGACCAAACGCGTCGGATGCTGCGGATTTTGGGGTGTGGGTGCTTGTAATCGGATGTTTCTACCGCGGATTGGACTCCTCGGTGCTTCCAATCCTGCCCCGTCTGCAGGTGGCTGGGGCCGTCATGAGGGCGCCACAGGGCGCGGGCAGACTTTAGAGGAGGCTCTCGATGTGGGGATCACCCCAATGACGGTGCCGGGGGCCTGGGGCACTCTTGTGTCCATGCGCTGCACCGGGTGTTGGTCACGGCTCTGGAATCGCAGGTTTCGGTCTCTCGCAATCAGGATGGTGCAGGCAGTGGTGAGTGGCAAGGTTTGTGCTTGGGTGATCACCACGGGGCTTTGAATGGGTCCTGGTGGCCGGTGGCCACAAGCCGTTGGATGGAAGTTGTCGGGCGCCGTCAGGCGGCGCCGCGATGTCAGGAGTGACCGATGAAGACGATGGTTTTGCTGGGTTCGGGTGCGTTGGCTACCCTCTTGTTGTCGGGCTGCGCAAGCCAGCCCCCCGCGATGCAGGCGTTCAGCGCACCGACCGATGGCAGCAGCATGCAATACGCCTGCGGCAACGGTGAAAAAGTGGAGATGCAGTTCTACCCCGAGCAAGGCCGCAGCGTGATGCGCCGCAGCGGCTGGACGGTGGAGCTGCCCAAGCAGGCTGCCGACAGCGGCTACGCCTACAGCAACGGCCCCACCACGGTGCTGGGCAAGGGCAATGAGCTGACGATCCAGATTGGACACCTGGCACCGATCTGGTGCCGCAGCAACCGCGGCATGATGGTGGCGGGCGTCCAGTAACCTCACCCCTCTTTGTCACCGGCCTGTTCGGGGCTGGTTCGGGTTTCTGGTTTTTTCAGGGCCTGTGCAGCCTGTCTGCACAGGCCCTGTGTCGTTTCAGCGCGCCTCGGGCGTGCAGGACCCGGGGGCGGCTGCTGCAGAAGCAGGGCGCTGCTCCAGCGTGCGGGGGGCGACCAGCAGGTTGCCCTGTGCGTCCCGCACGGTAACGACCACCTCGCGGCTGCTGTCGGCGCGGGTGTCGCTGAACTGCAGTTGCATCTCGGCGGCCACAGTGCGGGTTTGGGCTTCACCCCCGTTGGGAAATTCCGTGGTTTCCAGGGTGCCCTTCAAGAGTGCCAGGCCCTGTGCATTGATCTCCCACGGGCCGGTGAACACAAAGCGCTGGCAGGTGATGTTGAGTTCCACCCGCTCGTTTTCCAACAGCAGATCCGTACCACCGCAATGCAGAGCGCAGGGGGCGCCCACCGTGAAGCCCGCGCCCGAAAAATAAACCGCTCCGTTGATCGGGCCGGTGCCCGTGCCACCGGTGCCGGGACCGCAGGCGGCCAGCACCAGCAGGGTGGTGACAGCCACCAGCCGTCGGGCCGTGAGCAGGGCCATCCGGCCCACCCGGGCCCAGAGTTCAGGAAGGACGTTCATCTTGGTCTGCGGCATAGAAGTAGCTGCCAAAGCGGGCGCGCCGGTTGCGCTCGCCGGGCGGGGTGTTTTGCTGGTCGTGGTCGTAGCGGGCCTGGGCCTCGGTCATCACGGTCTTGAAGGCTTGGCGCCAGGCCTTGGCGGCCACGACGTGCAGGCGGTGGGCTGATTCTTCGCTGAGCTGGTCCACAAACACGGCCTGCTCCAGGTAGTTGTGCTCGCCCTCCAGGTTGAGACTGGCCGCCGCCAAATGGTCGTGCAGGTTGTCCTGCATCAGCTGTGCCATCTCGGCAAAGCCCTGGCGCGGCACAAAGCCGGCGGCCAGCAGGCGGATGAGTCCATCCTCACCTTCCTCGGCGATGCCCAGGCGGACCAGTTCGTCGAGCACCGCGCGGGGCCGCACATCGCTGCTGATGCTGGCCACCAGGCCATCGAAGTGCGGAGGCTCGCCGCTGCGGGGCAGGGGGCGGGGCTGGCCCTCGTCGTCCAGGCAATCCGTCTGGCTCAGCCAGCGCGCGGCCACCTGGCTGGCCATGTTCAACGGGGTTTCGCCCGCTTCTTCCTCAGCAGCGGGCTCGGCCAGACGGCCGAGGTTGCGCACATCGCGCCGGTGCACGCCCGACATCAGGCTCACCGCGCTGTCGGTCGTCTTCTTGCCTGTGCGCTGCAGCTCGTCGTGCGCAGCGTCCAGAAACACTTTCTTCATGGCCGCGGCAAACGCGGGGTAGGCCACGCCATTGCGCAGCAGCAGGCGCGCCAGAGGGCGCAGCACGTGCAGGGCAGAGGCCAGAACGATGGCGGAGCGGGAGGGCATGAAAGAAGGCCGAGGCGCGGCGGGTGTCAGGGTCAGGCTGTGATTGTCATCTGGTTGACGGTTTGAAATTATGTGGGATATTATCCCACTTATCTGCGATGGGGTGTGGGCCGAAGCCGACGCCGCGCCGTGGGTATACGCATTCACAGGGAGAACAATCACATGAAGAACCGAGGGTTGATGAACACATTGGCGGGCATATCCCATGCGTCGCCCGCATGGCTGGCCGTGGCCACCGCTGCATTCGTGGCGGGCTGCGGTGGCGGGGAGGGCGGCAATCCGCAGACCCCCAACGAGGCGCGGCTGCAGGTGGCGCGCTCCGGCGATCTGGTGGCCTACTTCAAGGCCAAGATTGCGCAGCGGGTGGCGCTGGGCTATCCGGGTACGGCCATCACCGTGCCCACCGTGGGGGGCTTGAGCAGCGCGGGCAGCGTGGTCACCCACACCGGCGCGCCACTGGCGGGTACTGTGGTGGAGGAAGACGGCCTCATCAAGGCCGAGGGCAACATGGTGTACGGCCTGCACCGCGCCTATGCCACCGACACTGGCCGCGAGCCGCCGCGCCTGGCCGCCATGGCCCGCGCGGCCGACGGCAGCCTGACCAGCGTGGGCAGCGCCACGCTGGACGCCAAGTACATCCCCCAGGGCTTTTATGTGGCGGGCGGTGGTACGCGCGCTGCCGTGCTGTCGCAGCAAGACCCGTATGCCGACCGCCAGCCCGTGGTGGCTGCGGCCGACGCCAGCATCACCGTGTTGCCGGAGTACAGTCGCACGCTGTCGCTGGACCTGTTTGCCATCCACAAGGACATGGCGCCCGCGCAGCTCAAGCAGATGCGCATCGATGGCCTGCTGGTCGGCAGCCGCCTGATTGGCAACATGCTGTACCTGGTCACCACCTGGTCGCCCGACCTTACGCGCTTCACCGTGCCGGCAGGGGCCACGGCATCGGCGGTGGACGCGGCACTTAAGGACCTCAACACCGCCGCGCTGATCCCCACCCTGCGCGTGGATGGCGGCCAGCCGCAGCCGCTGGTCAACGAGGCAGACTGCCTGGTGCAGACGGGCAATGCCTCGCTGTCGCTGCAGCTCACGTCCATCACGGCCATCGACCTCACCTCGTCCAGTCTGGCGCGCACCAGCCGCTGCTTTGCGGGCGGCAGCGAAGCGGTGCACCTGGGCGCGCGCAGCGTGTATGTCGCCAGCTCGCGGCAGTACCGCTATGGCGGTGACGTTGCCAACGCTGTGTTCCCCGCCGACAGCCGCACCGACATCCACAAGTTCAGCTTCCGGGGCGCGCAGGTGGACTACGACGCATCGGGCAGCGTGGACGGCCACCTGGGCTGGGACCTGCGCCGCCTGCCATCGCGCCTGAACGAATACCAGAACGATCTGCGCGTGCTGACCTTCACCGGCAAGACGGGCCAGAGCGGCATGCCGCCGGTGACCATCCAGGCCCAGCAGGCCTCCCCCGCGCTGCTGACCGTGCTGCGCGACAGCGGTCGGGACAGCTATCTGGGCCCGCAGGCCAAGCTGCCCATTCGGCTGCGCACGGCGCGGGGCGACCAGCAGATCGACAACCTGTTCTTTGCAGGCGCCCGGGCCTATGCCACACCCTTTACCAACACCGAACCCGTGTGGGTGCTGGACCTTGCCAACCCTGCGAACCCTACGGTGGCAGGCGAGCTGGCTGCGGGCGGCTATGCCGACCACCTGGTTCCGCTTCCGAACGGACTGCTGCTGGGCGTGGGCAAGGACAGCGCCCTGGGCGGCGTTGCCGATGGCATCCAGCTCGCGGTGTTCGATGTGCGCAATGCAGCGCAGGGCAAGCGGCTGGCCGCGCAGACGGCGGGCGGCCGGGGCAGTATCACCACGCTCGACAGCACCCGCCCCGTGCTCAACCTGCAGGCGGTGGAGGGCAAGGTGCGCATAGCGTTCCCTGCACGCGTTTACCAAGCGCCCACGGGCGTAGGCACGCCACCACCCGTGCGGGGCTACCAGGGCGCCCTGCGGCTGGAGGTGAACACCACCACCGGCGCGCTGGCCCAGCGCTCCATGGTGGTGTCTACCGCCATCTTGAACGGCGATACGCCCGGGCTGTACAGCCGCTTTGACATTGCCAACGAGCGCAGCCTGCAGGTGGACAACGTGGCCTACCAGCTCTCGGGCGGGCAGGTGTTCACCAGGGCCGGGGACTGAAACGCCGCCGATTGCGAATCAGGGAGAGAACTATAAAAACGATAGCCGCTTGCGCCTTTCTGTAGGGCCCAAGCGGCAGTTCAAAGGCCTGTTCACCGGGGTGGTGAACAGGCCTATTTTTTTGCGTGGCTTTGTCCTTACAGGTCGGTGCGCAGCTTCCAGATCTCGGGGAACAGCACCACATCCAGCATCTTGCGCAGGTAGCTCACCCCGCCCGTGCCGCCCGTGCCGCGCTTGAAACCGATCACGCGCTCCACCGTGGTCACGTGGCGGAAGCGCCAGAGGCGGAAAGCATCCTCGATGTCAGTGAGCTTTTCGCCGAGCTGGTACAGGTCCCAGTACTTCTGCGGGTCGCGGTACACCGCCAGCCAAGCCTCTTTGACCGCTTCGCTTTCCATGTACGGCTGCGTCCAGTCGCGCTCCAGGTGGCTTGCCGGAATGTGCAGGCCTTCCTTGGCCAGCAATTGCAGCGACACGTCGTACAGCGAGGGCGTTTCGTACGCCGACCGCACTTGAGCCAGCAGGTCGGGGCGGTGCTCATGCGGCTTGAGCATCGCGGCGTTCTTGTTGCCTAGCGAGAACTCGATGGCGCGGTACTGGTAGCTCTGAAAGCCGCTGGAGCTGGCCAGGTACGGACGCATGGCCGTGTACTCGGGCGGCGTCATGGTCGCCAGCACGCTCCATGCGCTCACCAACTGCTCCATGATGCGGCTCACGCGTGCCAGCATCTTGAAGGCCTCGGCGCGGGTGCCCGTATCGGGGTTGGCAATGCGGTCGATGGTCGCGCGCAGCTCGTGCAGCATGAGCTTCATCCACAGCTCGCTGGTCTGGTGCTGCACGATGAACAGCATCTCGTCGTGCGCGGGCGACAGCGGCTTTTGTGCGGTGAGGATGGCGTCGAGCTGCAGGTAGTCGCCATAGCTCATGGATTGGCTGAAGTCGAGCTGGGCGCGCTCTTCGTGCACGATGGATTCGGGCAGGGCGGCAGACGCCGGGTTGTTGCCGTCGGCAGGGGTTTGCGAGAAAGGGCACATGGTGGTTTGCCTTTCCGATCAGGTGACGGCGTGCGTCTGGTTGAACTCGGCCTTCTGCCACTCGCCGCTCTCCAGCACCTGGCGCAGGTGCTCCACAGCGTTCCACACGTCTTCAAAGCCCAGGTACAGCGGCGTAAAGCCAAACCGCAGGATGTCCTTGTGGCGGCCCGTGCCGCCATCGCCCTTGCGGAAGTCGCCAATCACGCCGCGCGCAATCAGCGCCTGCACGATGGCGTAGGCCCCGCTGCCCTGGCCGTTCACGCCCGCGCCTTCATCGCGCGTCAGGCACACCTGCGAGCCGCGCTGGGCATGCTCACGCGGCGTGGCCAGACCCAGGCCGTGGCCTGCGCAACGCTCTTCCACCAGCTGGATGAACAGATCAGTGAGCGCCAGCGACTTGGCGCGCAGCGCGGCCATGCCGCCCAGGCTTTGTGCGGCGGTGAACACATCCAGCCCGCACTGCAGGGCCGACAAACTGATGATGGGCTGCGTGCCACACAGGTAGCGCGTGATGCCCGGGGCGGGTTGGTAGTCGGGTGTGAAGGCAAACGGTGCAGCGTGGCCCCACCAGCCGGACAGCGGTTGCCAGAAGCGGCTGGCATGGCGCGGGTGCACCCACACAAACGCCGGGGCGCCAGGGCCACCGTTCAAATACTTGTAGCCGCAGCCAATCGAGAAATCCGCGCCTGCGCCGTTCAGATCGACCGGCACTGCGCCCGCGCTGTGCGCCAGGTCCCACACGCACAAGATGCCCTGGGCGTGCGCGGCGGCGGTGACGGCGGCCATGTCGTGCATGGCGCCAGTGCGGTAGTTCACGTGCGTGAGCATCAGCACAGCCAGGTCGCTGGTCAGTGCTCCGGTGATCTCTTCGGGCTCCACCAGCACCAGCTCCAGGCCGCGCTCCTTGCACAGGCCTTCGGCAATGTAGAGGTCGGTGGGGAAGTTGCTGCGCTCGCTCACGATGCGCTTGCGCGCGGAGCCGTCTTCCCGCGCGATGTTGAGCGCCGCGCTCAGCACCTTGTACAGGTTGATGGAGGTGCTGTCGGTGCACACCACTTCATCTTTGCCCGCGCCGATCAGTGGGGCGAGCTGGTTGCCCAGGCGCTGGGGCAGGTCAAACCAGCTGGCGGTGTTCCACGATTTGATGAGGTCGGTGCCCCATTCGCGGGTGACCACATCGGCCACGCGCGCGGCGGCGGCCTTGGGGGCCACGCCCAGCGAATTGCCGTCGAGGTAGATCACGCCCGGTGGCAGGGCAAAGTGGTCGCGCAGGGCGCGCAGCGGGTCTTGGGCGTCGCGGGTGCGGCAGTCTTGAAGGGTGATGGGCATGGGCGTTGGGAGAGGTGATTGCTATGTTATTGATAGCTTTTGGCGCATGTTGTACTAGCGCTTCCAGCCAAAAATGCTTGAAATTCTGTGTATCGCGCTAGTCCAGCGCCCGCAGCACGGCCCGCACGGGGGATGCATCGGCCGTGGTCAGCTTCAGCGGCAGGGCGATGAGTTCGTAGTCGCCCTCGGGCACAGCGTCGAGCACCAGGTTTTCGAGCACACGCAGGCCCCGGCGGCGGATGACCTGGTGGCTGTCCAGCGTCTTGCTGTCGGCCGGGTCGATGCTGGCGGTGTCGATACCCACCAGCAGCACGCCCAGGTCGGCCAGGCGCTCGATGGTGTCGGGCGCGTAGGCGGCCAGCTGGCCGTCCCAGCGGTCCACCGGCATGTGTTCGTAGGTGCGCACCAGCACGCGCTGCGGCAGGGTGCCGTTCACCGCGTGGGCAATGTGCTCCCAGGTGATCAGCGGCCCGCAGCCGATGGCGTGGATCACGCGGCAGGGGCCCAGAAACGCGTCGAGCGACACGTCACCGATGGTGGCGCCCTGCGCATCGTAGTGCAGCGGCGCATCGGCATGCGCGCCCACATGGGGCGACATCGTGATCGCACTCACATTGACCGGGCAGCCGGGGCCGATGGTGGCGCACCACTGCTGGCTGTAGGCCGTGTCGCCGGGGAACACGGGGCTGCCCGCATGCACGGGCGGCGAGATGTCCCAAAGCTGGCGGGCGGTGGGGGAGGAAGGCGTTGACATGGGACAAAGTTTGCATGTCCCGAAAAACCCGTGGTGTCGGTTATTTCCAACACCGTGTCGATTTTTTGTTGAAACCTAAACTATTTTGATGCGGCAGTAGCCTGGCTGCTGGACGGGCGCCAGCTTCACAGAACCAGGCCTTCCGCCAGTGGTGCCAGCGGCGCCAGCCCGTGCCGCGCACGCGCCTTGTGGCAGGCGTAGTCGCCCGCCGAGAACTCGCGGCAGGGCGCGGGGCGCAGTTCGTAAATGCTGCACGCCACCTGCTGGCCCACCTGGCCGGTCAGCGCGGCGCAGCGGATGGGCACCTGCTCTGTGCCCCGCATGCGGCAGGTGCTGCCGTTCACATCCAGTGCCAGATCGTCGGGCACCGTGCCGCCCATGGCCTGCATCTCGTACACGGCAAAGTCCACGCGAAAGCTGGCGCAGCAGGCGCCGCAACTGAGGCACGGGTGGGCGGAATCGGCGGTGGTCATGGTGGTCGCGTCGTCGGACATGCAGTGCGTGCGTTCGGCCTGCGGCGGGGGGCGTCAGGCGCTGGGGGGGAGGGGAATGCTAACGAAAAAGCCCACGCCTTTGCCATTCACACCCAAGCCAATCTGCACCTGCCCGCCCATGCGCAGCACCGCCTGCCGCACGATGGCCAGGCCCAGGCCCGAGCCGCTGGCGGCATGGCCCGCGCCCCGGTAAAAGCGCTCGAACACCCGCTGGTGCTCGCTGGCCGGGATGCCCGGCCCGTCGTCCTGCACCGACAGTTGCAGTGCCGCGCCCTCGCGCCGCAGCGCCACCGCCACGTTGCCGCCGTGGGGCGTGTAGCGCAGTGCGTTGTCGATGAGGTTGTGGGCGATGGATTCGAACGCGGGTTGGTCGAGGCGGGCGGGCAAGGTGTCGGGCGCGTCCAGCGACAGCTCGATCTGCCGCGCGATGGCCTGCGGCGCAGCCTGTGCCAGCGCGCCACGCAGCCATTGCGCCACGTCCAGGTCGCGTGGTGCGGGGCGCTGCGCGTCGTCCAGCGCGGCCAGGTCCAGCAGTTGCTGCGCCAGGTGCGAGGTGCGGGCGATGGCCTGTTCCAGATGGGCCTGGGCCTGCGTGCGTTCCTCTTCGCTGGGCGAGCGGGCCATCACATGGGCCTGGGCGGTGATGACGGCCAGCGGCGTGCGGATCTCGTGCGCCGCGTCTTGCACAAAGGCGCGCTCGCGGTCCACCTTTTGCCGCAGCTGGGCGAAGAGGTGGTCCAGCGATTGCTCCAGCGGCTTCAGTTCGCGATGACGGGCGTTGAAGCCCACCGATTGCAGGTCGTCCTGCCCGCGCTGCGCAATGCGGCTGGCCAGTTGCTGCAGCGGCCGCAGGCCATGGCGTACCGACAGCCACACCGCCAGCAGCACAAAGGGTGACGCCAGCAACAGGTAGGGCAGCAGCGCGCGGCCGTTGTACTGCAGAAAGTTGGAGTCGGTGCGCTTGGTCTCGAACACCCGCAGCACCCAGCGCGCATTGCGGCCGGTGTAGATGCGGAATGACCGGCCTTGCAGAGCGGCTTCTTCAATAAAAGGCTCAGCGCGTGGTGTGGCGGGCGGCACGGCCACGTTCTGCAGCCCCGGCGATGCAAACATGCGCTGGCCCGATGCCGCATCCAGCAGCTCGTGCATCTGCACCCCGGGCAGCAGCCCGATCTGGCGGCGGCGGATGTTGGTCCAGTGGTCGGTGGCCGCCACGGCCGTGGCAGCGTGCGCGGGGTCGGTCACGGAGACCAGCGAGTCCAGCACCGCGTCACCGTACTTCAGCAGGCCGGGGTCGCGGGTGATGGTGTGTTTGTAGTTGACGAAATTGTAGCCCAGCAGCACCGCCCACACCACCACAAACGCCACCAGCACCGAGGCCACGCTGCGACGCATCAGCGTGGGCTCGGCCAGCCAGGTCCATGTGCTGCGCAACGCGTGCTTCATCGTCGTGGTCATGCCTGCAGCAGATAGCCCACGCCCCGCACCGTACGGATCAGCTCCGCCCCGATCTTGCGGCGCAGGTTGGACACATGCACTTCAATGGCGGCAAAGTCCACGGGCTCGCCCAGCGGGTCGAGCCGCTGCGACAGCACGCTTTTGGACACCACCACGCCGGGCTCGCGCGCCAGTTCCAGGAGCAGCTGGAACTCGCGGGGCGACACATCCAGCACTGCACCCTTGCGTTGCACCGCATGGCGGCGCGGCTCGATCACCAGCTCGCCCAGCACCCAGCGCTCGCTGGCCTGGCGCGCACTGCGGCGCAGTACGGCGCGGATGCGGGACATCAGCTCGGCCGTGGCAAAGGGCTTGATCACAAAGTCGTCCGCCCCACCGTCCAGGCCCGCCAGCCGGTCCTCCACGGCCGAGCGGGCCGTGATCACGATGATGGGCACCTGCCCGCCCTGGCCTGCCTGGTTGCGCCAGCGCGCTAGCAGATCGAAGCCGCTGCCGTCGGGCAACGTCAGGTCCAGCAGCACGCAGTCGATGGTGGTGGCATCCACCGTGGCCGGGGCATCCACCGCGCGGCGCAGCCACTCGCTGGTCAGGCCCTCCACCTTCAGCGCGGACTGCAGCGCCCGGCCCAGGTCCAGATCGTCTTCGATAAGCAGGATGTGCATGGGGCGATTGTGGCGGGAGTGGTGGCCGTTGCGCAGTGCCGCAGCCGCCACCTTTGGCTGGCCTTAAGGCGGGACTTTGCACAATGGGCGCATTCAATGGCTCAACACATGGGGGGGGAACGATGGCATTGACAACCAAACAGGCGATGGTGCGGCGATGGTGGTGCAGCGCAGCGCTTGCTGCTGCACTGGCCTTGGTGGGCTGTGCCTCCGGGCCTACGCACCCTTCGCTGGCTGGGGCGCAATTGCCCGACCTGGTGCCCGTGCGCGACTTTGTGGCCAGCCGGCAGTCCACCGGGGGGTATCGCGTGTCGCCGGATGGAAAGCGCATCGCCTGGTTTGGCACCGACGGGGTGGTGCCCGCAATCTGGGTGCAGTCCATCGATGGGGGCGACGCCAAGGCGTTCCGCATCCGTGCGCGCGCCATCCGTTTCAGTGCCGACAGCCGCTGGCTCGGCATCACGGCCGACCCTACGGGCGATGAAAACACCCGCATCTATGTGGGCCCGGTCGAGGGCCCCGGGACCGACTTGCGTGAGCTGATGCCTGCACCGCGTTCGGTGGCGCATTTTGCAGAGGCGGTGGATGCTTCGTCCGACTTCATCGTCACCTCCAACCAGCGCGACAAAAAGGTGTTTGACCTGTACCGCGTGGACCCTGCGGGCGGGCCGCCGGTGCTGATGGCCACCAACCCCGGCAACGTGGGCTGGTGGGGCGTGGACACCACGGGCCAGCTGCGCGCCCGGGCACAGATCAAGGGCGACCAGGTGCTGCTGGAGCGACCTGGCGCCGAGCCGGGCAGCTGGGTGACGGTGGCAGAGCGCAGCCGGTGGGACACGCTGAACATCTTTGGCCTGCACGATGAGGGGCGTAAGGCCTGGGCCTTGTCGAACCTGGGGCGCGACAAGCTGGCGCTGGTGCGGCTGGACCTGACCACGGGCTCCGAGGAAGAGCGGTTTGCCTCGCCCGACGTGGACCTGGACAGCGTGACGCTGAGCCGCCGCACCCGCGAGCCGCTGCTGGTGCACTTCATGCCGGGATACCCGGCGCGCAAGGTGTTCGACCCCGCGCTGGATGCCCGGCTGTCCGCGCTGGCCGGAGACAAGCCCGCAGAGGTGCTGGTGACCAGCCTGGACCAGACGGACAAGGTGCTCACGGTGGCGGTGGCCACCGACCGTGGCACCCGCAACTACCTGCTGCGCGATGGGCACGAACCCCGCTTTCTGGGCGAGAACCGGCTGAGCCTGATTGCCAAGGACCTGGCCCCCACCGCGCCCATCACCTACACCGCGCGCGATGGTCTCACCATTCACGGCTACCTCACGCTGCCCGTAGGCGCAGCGCCGCAGCGGCTGCCCACCGTGCTGCTGGTGCATGGCGGCCCCTGGGCGCGTGACCGCTGGGGCGATGGCGCCACCAGCCGCGCCATGCAGCAGTTTCTGGCCAACCGGGGCTATGCGGTGCTGCAGGTCAACTACCGGGGCTCCAGCGGCTATGGCCGCAACCACATGGAAAAGGCCCGTGGCGAGTTCGCAGGCCGCATGCACGACGACCTGGTGGACGGCGTGCGCTGGGCGGTGGAGCGCGGCGTGGCCGACCCGCAGCGCGTGGCAATCTATGGCGCCAGCTACGGCGGCTATTCGGCCCTGGTGGGCGCCACCTTCACGCCCGAAGTCTTTGCTTGCGCCGTGGATGTGGTGGGCGTGACGGACATCGCACGCCTGCTGGAAGCTGCTCCGCCCTATTGGGAGCTGGGCCTGCCGTGGTGGCACCGCTATGTGGGCAACCCGGCCGCGCCGGAAGACCGTGCGCGCATGGACGCGAAGTCGCCCCTGTACCGGGCTGAGCACGCGCAAAAACCCATCCTCATCATGCACGGCGTGAACGACCCGCGCGTGAAGCTGGAGCAGTCCGAATGGATGGTGGCGGCCCTGCGCAAGGCGGGCAAGCCGGTGGATTACGTCACCTTCACCGGGGATGGCCATGGCAACCAGCGCTGGCCCAACAACCTCACCATGTACCGCAAGACCGAGGACTTCCTCGCCCAATGCCTGGGTGGGCGGACCAGCGGTTTTGATTACTACCAGCTGGGTGCATGGGCGTTCTGATGACGCAGGCCTTCGCTTCGTTGCTTGCGCGCAAGGGGCTGCGCAGCGGTAGGCTGGTCATTGCACTGGTTCTGGCCGCAGGGTGTGCTGTGGCGGGTGCCCAGCCGGTCGCTCCGGCGGGCGCGGCCTCCGTGGACGTGAAGGCTGCAGCGCCTGCGGCGCCGCCGGTCTACACCCGGGCGCGGGTGGTGTCTGTGGAGGCGGATGCGGGCGGCAACACCACGCATGTGCGGCTGAAGCTGCTGCCCCGCGCCAAGCTGCCGTTCACCACACAGACCTTCCGGGTGGTCAACCCCGCCCTGATGCACGGCATTCCGCAGGGGGCCTGGGTGCAGTTCACTGCCCGGCACATCGACGGCGAAAACACGCTCACATCCATCCGGGCTACTGCGGAGTGCAAGCGGTTTGAGCGATGTGACTGACCACCCGGGCAGGGCAGCGGGGCTGCGGCTTGCGTTGCGTCAAGGAGAGAGTGGGACGGCAACCAGCACGATGCAGATATTGGTAGAATGAGAATCACTATTATTTGTATCGAGGCCAGTCACCATGAAAACCATGGACGATGGCGCTGCGGCGCGGTTGCATCTTCCTACGCAGCAGAACCTGTCCTCGCGGCTGGACCAATTGCCGCGCCGTGCCTCGGGCCGGGTCACGGGCCTGTTGCCCGCACAGGACGCGCAAGAGCACGGCATGCTGCTGCGCTTGCTGGAGATTGGCTTCCTGCCCGGTGAAACCGTGCAGGTGGTCGCACGCGGCGGCTGGGGCGGCGATCCCATCGCGGTGCGGGTGGGGCAGGCCACGTTTGCGCTGCGCCGCCAGGAGGCCTCCATGGTGCAGGTGCAGCCGCTGGATGACACCAGCCTGTCTGCCAAGGAGCTGGCATGAACGCCCAGGCTACTGTGCAGCCCACCGCCGCCGATGCGCCCCTGCGCGTGGCGCTGCTGGGCAACCCCAACTGCGGCAAGACCGCGCTGTTCAACCTGCTCACCGGCGCACGCCAGAAGGTGGCCAACTACGCGGGCGTGACGGTGGAGCGCAAGGAAGGCCTGCTGCAGACCGCCGCCGGCCGCCGCGTGCGCGTGCTGGACCTGCCGGGTGCCTACAGCCTGCATGCACACAGCGTGGACGAGGCCATCACCCGCGACATCGTGCGCGGGCGCCGCGCGGGTGAGCCCGTGCCCGATGTGCTGGTGTGTGTGACCGACGCCACCCACCTGCGCCTGAACCTGCGCCTGGTGCTGGAGGCGCGCGCCCTGGGCCTGCCCATGGTGCTGGTGCTCAACATGATGGACGTGGCCGAGCGCCAGGGCATCGCCATCGACCGCGAGGCGTTGTCGCGCGAGCTGGGCATGCCTGTGCTGGCCACCGTGGGCGTGCGCGGCAACGGCGCCCAGGAGCTGGTGCAGTGGCTGGATGGCGCCAACCTGCAGCAGCTGCAGCGCCCGGTGGTGGCGCCCGACGCGGCGGCGCGCCTGGATGCGAGCGACCTGGAGGCGCAGAACGACGTGATCCGCACCCACCAGGAGGTGCGGCGCATTCTGGACCGGGCTGTGCGCGTGCCGGTGGTCAGCCTGCGGACTGACGACCGCATCGATGCAGTGGTGCTGCACCCGGTGTGGGGCCTGCTGATCCTGGCCGCCACGCTGTTCCTGATGTTCCAGGCGGTGTTCAGCTGGGCCGAGCTTCCCAAGTCATGGATTGAAGATGGCGTGGGCTGGCTGGCAGCCCTGGTCAACAGCCACATGGCCGACGGCCCCTTGCGCAGCCTGCTGACCGACGGGGTGCTGGCGGGTGCGGGCGGGGTGCTGGTGTTTTTGCCCCAGATCCTGTTCTTGTTCCTGTTCATCCTGGCGCTGGAGGACTCCGGCTACCTGCCGCGCGCGGCGTTCTTGCTGGACCGCGTGATGGGTACGGTGGGTCTGTCGGGCCGCTCGTTCATCCCGCTGCTGTCGAGCTTTGCGTGTGCCGTGCCGGGCGTGATGGCCACGCGCTCCATCACCCACTGGCGCGACCGGCTGGTGACCATCATGATCGCGCCGCTCATGACTTGCTCGGCGCGCCTGCCGGTGTATGCGCTGCTGATCGCTGCCTTCATCCCCGAGCGCTCTGTGGCAGGGGTGTTCAACCTGCAGGGTGTGGTGCTGTTCGCCTTGTATGTGGCAGGCATCGTCAGCGCCATGGCCGTGGCGGCAGTGGCCAAGCTGGCCCGCAGTGATACGCGGGCTACGCCGCTGATGATGGAGCTGCCCGCGTACCGCTGGCCCAGCGTGCGGGGCCTGGCCTACGGCCTGTACGAGCGGGCGGTGATTTTCATCAAACGGGTGGGCGGCATCATCCTGGCCGTCACGGTGTTGTTGTGGTTCTTGTCCACCTACCCCGGTGCGCCGGAAGGCGCCACACAGCCTGCCATCACCTACAGCTTGGCCGGCCAGTTGGGCCGCCTTCTCGAGGTCATCGTCGCGCCCATTGGCTTCAACTGGCAGATTGCCATTGCGCTGGTGCCCGGCATGGCGGCCCGCGAGGTGGCGGTGAGTGCGCTGGGCACGGTGTACGCGCTGTCCGCCACGGGCGACGAGGTGGCCAGCCAGCTGGGGTCGCTGATTGCGGGCTCGTGGTCGCTGGCTACCGCGCTGTCGCTGATGGCCTGGTATGTGTTTGCGCCCCAGTGCATCTCCACCATCGCCGCCGTGCGGCGCGAGACCAACGGCTGGCGCTACCCGCTACTCATGGTGGGGTACCTGTTTGCCATGGCGTATGCCGCCAGCTTTGTGACCTACCGCGTGGCGTTGGCGCTGGGCGGCGGCTGAAGGGAAACGTTGTGATGGTCCAGCAACTCATGGTCGGTCTGATCGTCCTTGCCGCAGCGCTCTATGTGCTCTGGCGTTATTTGCCCGGGCGCTGGCGCCAAGGGTTGGGCAAGGTCCACCCGGGGCTCGTCCAGTCGCCGGGCTGTGGGGGAGGCGATGGTGGGTGCAGCAGCTGCGGCAGTTGCGCGGCGCCGTCCGCGGCGGCCGCTGAAAAACCCGTGGCCATGCCCGTCCGTCGCGGGCCTGCTTCTCAGTAGTTGCTATATTTTATATAGCTGCTAGCGCATGATTCACTAGCGCTACAAGCCGTTTTGACTCAAATTGTCTACTGGTACAGCTGGCCCTGGCCCAGCGCGATCAGCGCCTGTTGCAGGTTGACGCGCGCCTGTGCCTCATAGCGCTGCGCAAAGTAGGCTGTGCCATAGATGTGCGGGCGGTCCAGAAAGCCTCGCAGCACTGCGCTTCGCCCCGCCACATAACGCGGCCAGCGCACAAAAAAGTATTCACGCCGCACGTTGCGTTCGAACTGTCGGTACACCGCGTCACTCTGGCCCAGGATGGCGAGGTCGATGTCTACCACCCACAGCGCATCGCCGGTGAGCGGGCCCGGGGTGTGGCGGGTGTCCATCACATGCTGGCGCACGGTTTCGGCCAGCGTGGTGGGCAGCCCTTGGCCCAGCAGGAACTGTCGCGCCCAGTCGGCGCTGCGCGCCTCGTTGTGTCCGCTCCACGGCCAGTAGATGGCGTCGTGGTACCAAAGGGCGAGGGCCACAGCAGGGGGGTTGTGAAGCGCTCCGGGCTGCTGGTCCTGCACTGCCTGGAGGTGCCGCAGGCAGGCCCGCAGATGCGTGGTGTCGTGGTAGGCGCGGGGCCAGCGGGCCCAGCTGCGCAGCAGGCGCCTGCCCTCGGCCCGCCAGGCGGGCGTGTCGCGCCCCAGCGCTTGGCCCAGGGCATGCCAGTGCGCCAGCAATTCGGCGCTGTGAGCGGGCTGGCGGCGCCAGGGCATGGGGGCTTTTAGGCCAGTTTGCCCAGAAGCAGATATTCCATCAGTGCTTTTTGTACGTGCATGCGGTTCTCTGCCTCATCCCACACCACCGACTGCGGCCCGTCGATCACATCCGCCTCGACCTCCTCGCCCCGGTGCGCGGGCAGGCAGTGCATGAAGAGGGCGTCGGGCTGGGCCGCAGCCATCATTTCGGTGTCCACGCACCAGTCGGCAAAGGCCTTCTTGCGCGCTTCGTTCTCGGCTTCGTAGCCCATGCTGGTCCACACGTCGGTGGTGACCAGGTCTGCGCCCCGGCAGGCTTCCATGGGGTTGCTGAAGAATTGATAGCTGTCAGCGCTGATTCCATGGGCACCAGCGGCCAATTTTTCATCCACCTCGTAGCCGCGTGGCGTGCTCACATGCACTTTGAAGCCCAGCAGCGATGCCGCCTGCAGCCAGGTGTTGGCCATGTTGTTGCCGTCGCCCACCCAGGCCACCGTCTTGCCCTGGATCGAGCCACGGTGTTCGATGAAGGTAAAGATGTCCGCCAGGATCTGGCAGGGGTGGTATTCGTTGGTCAGACCGTTGATCACGGGCACGCGCGAGTTGGCGGCAAAACGCTCGATCTTGGCCTGCTCATACGTGCGGATCATCACCAGGTCGGTCATGCGGCTGATGACCTTGGCGCTGTCCTCGATGGGCTCGGCGCGGCCCAGCTGGCTGTCGCCCGTGGTCAGGTGCACCACACTGCCGCCGAGCTGGTACATGCCCGCCTCAAAGCTCACGCGCGTACGGGTGCTGGCCTTCTCGAAGATCATGGCCAGCGTGCGGTCCACCAGCGGGTGGTGCTTTTCGTAGGCCTTGAACTTCTTCTTGATGAGCGCGGCGCGCTCGAACAGGTAGGCGTATTCGTCGGCGGAGAGGTCGGTGAACTGCAGGTAATGTTTCAGCGTCGTCATGGCAGTGGGGCTATTCTTCATTCAGCCAGGATGGCTTTGACCAGCGGGGTCAGCTTGGCGACGATTTCGTCGGCTTCGGCGGTGGTGAGGATCAGCGGCGGCACCAGGCGGATCACGCTGTCGGCCGTCACCGACAGCAAGAGGCCTGCCTCGGCCGCACGGCCGATCAGGGCGCCGCAGGGCTTGTTCAGCTCGATGCCCAGCATCAGGCCCTGGCCCCGGATCTCCTTCACACCGGGCAGGCCGCCCAGCTCGCGCTGCAGTGCCGCCTTGAGGTGCTCACCCACCGTGGTGGCATTTTGCAGCAGGCCGTCTTCTTCCATGATGCGAATGGTTTCGACCCCGGCGCGCATGGCCAGCGGGTTGCCGCCAAAGGTGGTGCCGTGGTTGCCGGGCTGCAGCACGTTGGCGGCCTTGGGGCCGGCCACCACCGCGCCAATCGGCACGCCCGAGCCCAGGCCCTTGGCCAGGGGCATCACGTCGGGCACGATGCCGGCCCACTGGTGGGCAAACCACTTGCCGGTGCGGCCCATGCCGCACTGCACTTCGTCAATCATCATCAGCCAGCCGCGCTCGTCGCACAGCTTGCGCAGCTGCTGAAGGTATTCCACGCGCATGGGGTTGATGCCGCCCTCGCCCTGGATGGTCTCGAAGAACACGGCCACCACGTTGGGGTTGCCTTCGGTGGCTTGCTTGATGGCTTCGATGTCGTTGAGCGGCACGCGCACAAAACCCTCGACCAGCGGGCCGAAGCCGCTGTAGATCTTGGGGTTGCCGGTGGCCGACATGGTGGCAATCGAACGGCCGTGGAAGGCCTTTTCGTAAACCACGATCTCGGGCTTGGCGATGCCCTTGTCCACGCCGAACTTGCGTGCAATCTTCAGGGCCGCCTCGTTGGCCTCCAGGCCCGAGTTGCAGAAGAACACGTTGGTCATGCCCGACAGCTCCACCAGCTTGGCGGCCAGCTGCTCCTGCAGGGGCGAGTGGTAGTAGTTGGAGGTGTGGATCAGCTTGGTGATCTGGTCCTGCAGCGCGGGCACCAGCTTGGCATGGTTGTGGCCCAGTGTGTTCACGGCAATGCCGCCCAGGCCGTCCAGGTATTCCTTGCCGTTCACGTCCCACACGCGGCTGCCTTGCCCACGGGCCAGCGCGATGGGTACGCGGCCATAGGTGTTCATCACGTGGGGCGAAGCTGCCGGGATGGAAGCGGTCATGCGGAAATCTCCAGACGGTACGGTGGCGAAAAAGCGAGTCACGATTCTAGGGGGAGCAGGGGTTCGGTCTGTTGACGATTGCGCATCACTGCAATGCGGGGCCCTTACCCTCTTCGGGGTGCCTATGTGTAGCGCGCCGGAGGGATTAGGGAGCTAGCTCTTATATAAGAGTTAGAATGTCGCGTTGCGGTGCAACATGCAGTGATCCTGCGTCTGTGCCCTCACTACCACTCCAATCCCCGATGGTTTCCCCCTCCTCCAAAGAAGTCTTCATCCAGGGCATCACCCATGACGGGAAAACCTTTCGTCCCAGCGACTGGGCCGAGCGGCTGGCCGGGGTGATGAGCAGCTTTCGACCCGGTGGAGCACGGCCGGGCAGTCATCTGAGCTATTCGCCCTGGTGCATTCCCACCACGCTCAACGGCGTGAAATGTGTGGTCGTGCACCGCGACCTGCAGGGGCACGAGCCCATGGCCTGGGACTTCGTGATCAATTTCGCCCGCGACAACAACCTGCAGGTGGCCGAGGCCTGCCTGCTGCCCGACCCGCCTCCTCCCGCCAAGCCCTGACCGGCCACGGCCTGGCTTCCGGCGCTGCCTGCCGCGTCGGGCCCGAAGCGTCGCTGCGCAGGGGCATGCCCGCCCGGCAGCCAGCGGGGGCACTCCCCATCCACCCTTTGATGCACTTCAGGTCGCTCGGCGCAATTCTGAACCCCCAACGAAAAAACCGCCCGAAGGCGGTTTGTTCGTTTTTTGCTGGCAGCGCACCCGTTACAAACGGCGAACGGCAGGTGCCGTTCGGGCTGTTTGCCTGAAGTGGGTCAGGCGGCCGTTGCCAGGGCTTTCACCTTGGCAGACAGACGGCTCTTGTCGCGAGCAGCCTTGTTCTTGTGGAAGATGCCCTTGTCAGCCACGGTATCCACCACGGCTTGCATCTTGGCGAACAGTTCGGTCGCCTTGGTCTTGTCGCCAGCCAGAACAGCCTTTTCGACGTTCTTGACAGCGGTACGGTATTTGGAACGCAGCGAGGTGTTTGCGGCGTTGATCTTGACGTCCTGACGGACGCGCTTGCGGCCCGACGCCAGGCGCGGGTTCTTCTTCTTGGGTTTTGCGGATGCCATTGTTTAGTTCCTTGGGTCTGTGGATGATGCCAGCAAAGCCCGCGATTATAGCCCAGAGCCTTTCGTTGCGCCACCGCGACAACGCTTCACGCCCACCTCACCCACTTCCTGCCCGCCTCACGTGCACTGCTCACAGTGGGTGACCCACTCCCTCATGAAGGATCATCCCTTGAAGCTTCTGCCGCCTACTGGGGCTGCCCTGCCTGCTGAAAGTGCGCGCCTGCAAGCGCATACACTCCCGCCGGTGTCACTGTTCAAAGCCGCCTCCACCGTTTCCCTGTTGACCCTCGTCTCCCGCATCACCGGGCTGGTGCGCGAGTTGCTCATGGCCTCCGTGTTCGGGGTCAGTGCCATGACCGACGCCTTCAATGTGGCGTTCCGCATTCCCAACCTGTTCCGCCGGGTGCTGGGCGAGGGCGCTTTCAGCCAGGCTTTTGTGCCGGTGCTGGCTGCCACCCGGGCCGAGGACGGCGACGAGGGCGCCAAGGCGCTGATCGACCACGTGGGCACCTTGCTGGCCTGGACGCTGGTGCTGCTGTGCATCGCGGGCGTGCTGGGTGCGCCCTGGATGGTGTGGGCCATGGCCAGTGGGCTCCAGCCCCAGGGGTTTGACGCCGCAGTCACGATGACCCGCTGGATGTTCCCCTACATCGGCTTCATGTCGCTGGTGGCGCTGGCGGGGGGCATTCTCAACACGTGGAAGAAGTTTGCGGTGCCCGCCGCCTCGCCGGTGTTGCTCAACATTGCGCTCATCCTGTCCATCACGCTGGGCGCGCCCTTGTTCAAGCGCCATGGCATCGAGCCCATCTATGCGCAGGCGGCGGGTGTGATGCTGGGCGGCCTGCTGCAACTGGGCATCCAGGTGCCTGCGCTGCTGCGCCTGGGGCTGCTGCCCCGCATTGGCGTGCGCTGGTCTGCCATCCGCGCGGCGTGGGCGGACCCGACCACCCGCAAGGTGGCGCGCCTGATGCTGCCCGCCTTGCTGGGGGTGAGCGTGGCGCAGGTCTCGCTGCTCATCAATACGCAGATTGCCTCGCACCTGGCCACTGGCAGCGTGAGCTGGATCACCTATGCCGACCGCCTGATGGAGCTGCCCACCGCCCTGCTGGGCGTGGCGCTGGGCGTGGTGCTGATGCCGCAGCTGGCCAGTGCCCGCGCCAAGCAGGATGACGAACGCTATTCGGCCATGCTCGACTGGGGGCTGCGGCTGGTGGTGGTGCTGTCGGTGCCCTGCATGGTGGCGCTGCTGGTGTTTGCCAAGCCCCTGGTGGCCGTGCTCTACCACTACGGCGCCTTTGCCGACCGGGACGTGCAGCAGACCACGCTGGCCCTGGCGGGCTACGGGGTTGGCATTGTGGGTATCGTGGCCATCAAGGTGCTGGCGCCGGGCTACTTTGCCAAGCACGACATGCGCACACCCATGCTGATTGCCGTGGCGGTGCTGGTGCTCACGCAGGTGATGAACTTTGTGCTGGTGCCCTATTTGCAGCATGCGGCGCTGACGCTGTCGATTGGCGTGGGGGCGGTCATCAACGCTACCTGGCTGCTGGTGGGGCTGCTGCGGCGCGGCAGCTACCGGCCCTTGCCCGGCTGGGGGCGGTTTGCCTTGCAGGTGGTGGCGGCCAGCGCCTTGCTGGCAGTGCTGCTGGCGTGGGGCGCCCAGCATTTCGACTGGGTGGAAATGAAGGCGCAGCGCCTGCAGCGCATCGGCATGCTGGCCGCGATGATGGCTGCAGCCGCAGTGCTGTACTTTGGCGCCCTGTGGGCGGCCGGCCTGAAGCTGCGCCAGCTGCTGCGCCGCTGAATATCTGCGGCAGGCCTGGACCCCGAAATACCCCGCAAAGCCCGCGCTTCTGTGGCTTGACGCCATGGCGACGGCCCCGTACAAAGCTGCCATGTCCTTGAGCCTTTCCGTGCCCACCTCGCTGGAGTACTTTGCATCGCTGGTGCAGAGCGACGACCACTTTCCGCTGCTCGAAGCCGCCGCCAGCCTCGCGCAGGATGAATACCCCGAGTTCGACGTGCAGCAACTGCTGGGCGATGTGGACCAGCTGCAGGCCCGCATCAAGCGCCGCCTGCCTGCCGATGCGCCGGCGCTGCAACGGCTGCGCACGCTCAACCAGTTCTTTTTTGCCGACCTGGGTTTTGGCGGCAACATCAACAACTACTACGACCCAGAGAACAGCTACCTCAACGCCGTGCTGCGCACGCGCCGGGGCATCCCCATCAGCCTGGCTGTGCTGTGGATGGAGCTGGCGCAGGGGCTGGGCTTGCATGCGCGGGGCATTGCGTTCCCGGGGCACTTCATGGTCAAGGTGCTGCTGCCCAAGGGCCAGGTGGTGCTGGACCCGATCTCGGGCCAGTCGCTCAGCCGCGAGGAGCTGGCCGAGCGGCTGGAGCCCTACAAGCGCCGCAATGGTCTGGTGGACGACTACGACGTACCGCTCGGCCTGTATCTGCAGGCCGCCACACCGCGCGACATCATTGCGCGCATGCTGCGCAACCTCAAGGAGGTGCACCGCACCCAGCAGGACTGGCAACGGCTGGTCGCCGTGCTGGACCGGTTGATCGTGTTGTTGCCCGAGGCCTGGGGCGAGCGCCGCGACCGGGGGCTGGCGCACGCCGAGCGTGGCAACACAGCCGAGGCCGTGGCCGACCTGGAGGCCTATCTGGCCCACAGCGAAGACGGGCTGGATCTCGACCTCATCGCCGACCGGCTGAGCGCGCTGCGCAACGCCAACGGCTGATGTCCGGCGCCTGACTCAAAAATAGTTCTAGAACGGCGTGCTGTCTGCAGGCAGCGCTGCCTGCAATTGCGCTACCTGGCGGCGCAGCTCGGTGTTCTCCGCCGTCAGTTCCGCCACACGGATGCGCAGTGTGTGCAACTCGTCGCTGGCTGGAACGGAGTCCGTGGGGGTGTCTGCCGGGCTACTTTCTGACGGAGACTCCTCGCGCGGCTTGCGCTTGTTGAGTTCGCGCACGCGTTTGGCCGCCTGCTTGAGTTCGTCCTTGCCGGCCACGGCCGCTGCCACCTGTTCCTCGGCGGGCAGGGTGGCCACAGCGGCTGCGGCGTTGATGGAGATGGTGCCGGACTTCACAGCGGCCACCAGCTCGGGGGCCGCCTGTTTCTGGATCTTTTCGATCATCACCACCTGGCTGCTGCTCAGCCGCGCAGCCTTGGCAATGGCCTCGCGGCTGCTCAAAGGGTCGGGGGCGGGCAGGGTGGCCACGGCTTCGGGCACGTCAGCCGTGGGGGTGGCTTCGGCGGTCTCTGTGGAGGTGGCTGCGCGGGCCTTGCGCTCGGCCATGATCTCGCGCTTGCGCAGGGCGAGCACGCCGCGCTGGAAATCCGACACGCTGCGGCGGCCCAGGTGCTGGTCGATCATCCACAGGTGCACGTCTTCCATCGACTGAAAGCGCGGGTTCTGCACGGTCTGGAACGGCAGGCCATGTTTTTGGCAGATGCCGTAGCGGTTGTGCCCGTCCACCAGCACATCGCCCCACAGCACCAGTGCGTCGCGGCAGCCTTCGGTGAGGATGCTGCGTTCCAGCGCGTCGTGTTCGTCGGGGGTCAGGGGTTCGATGTAGGCTTTGAGTTCTTCGTTGACGACGATGTTCATGGTGGCAGGGGTCCGGGGAGCTGGGCAAGGGGCGGCATTGTAGTGGGGCTTGCCACCGGGCCTGTCGGGCGATCACACCTGCCGCACGGTCCCACCTACTGATCGCGCGTGCCTCGCAGGGCCAGCCAGCCCGCAACCGCCGTGAAAGCCGCCACCACGGCCACGATGATCCAGAAGCCGTGGCCGTTGTCGGCCAGCGGCACCCCGCCCACGTTCATCCCAAACAGGCCGGCCAGAATGTTGATGGGCAAGGCCAGCACGGTCACCACCGTCAGCACAAACAGGCTGCGGCTGTTGGCCTCCTGCACGCTGGCGGCGATTTCTTCCTGCAGCAGCTTGATGCGCTCCTGCAGGCCCTGCATGTCGCGCAGCACCACCGAAAACTCCTCGGTCGAATCGCGCAGCTCCTGTGCATCGTCGGCGCCCATCCACGCGGGCGGGTGCTGCAGCAGGCGAAACAGTGCCGCCGGCTCGGGCGCCAGCAGCCGCTGCAGTCGCACCAGCAAGCGTCGCAGCACACCCAGCCGCGCGCGCTTGTGGTCCAGGCGCCCGGCCAGCAGTGCGTCTTCTACATCGTCGATGCGTTGTGTCACGCCCCGCACGATGTCCACCAGGCCCGAGGCCTGGGTGCGCATCAGCTCGGCCAGCAGCGCCACACTGGAGCAGGGGGCATTGCCGGTGCGCACGGCAGTGCGCAACACGTCCACCGACCGCAGCGGGCGCGTGCGGCCAGTCACCATCAGGTGCGGCGCCACGCTGGTCCACAGGGTCGCAATGTCCGAAGGCTCGAACGCAAAATCAAAGTGTGCGTCGTTGAGCACGGCAATCAGCGTGTCGTCGTCGCGCTCGATGCGGGTCGATACCGAGCGGTCCTTCAGCGCATCAAAAAAGGCTTCCGGCAGATGGGCGTGCCGCTCCATCCAGCGCACCGCCTGCGCGTGGCTCAGGTTGAAGTGCAGCCACAGAAACTGCCCTGACGGCGCGGCGCCTGCCTGCAGGCCGGCCAGCCATTGCGCGGCCTGGACCGAATCCACCTCCTGCGGCGGGGTGTCGGTACCCAGCAGGTAGCCGCAGATCAGCCCGGCGGCATCTCCGCCGTAGTTCAGGCTGGCGTTGGGGGCGATGGGATTTGACAAAGCGGCGGGGTGGTCTGCGGGCGGCACGGCCTCGCATGCTGGCCTCTGGGTATGACAGCGTTGTGACAGATCACACCAGTGTCATGGCGCTGTCACTGCAGCGGTCCACCATCGCGCATCTGATTTGCACTACCGCCGGATGCTTGCCCATGTTCTACAACAACGCCCTTGACACGCAGGAGCTGATGCAACGCATCGCCAACGACCTCATCGACAGCTACGACGAAGAGCTGGAACTGGAGATCGAAGACCGCGAGGTCGATGACATCGGCGCCCCCAGCCCTGGCGACAAGCTGGCGCGCCAGCAATACTTCAAGGACCTGTTCCGCCTGCAGGGAGAGCTGGTCAAGCTGCAGGACTGGGTGCAGCACAGCCGCCAGAAGGTGGTGATCCTGTTCGAGGGGCGCGATGCGGCGGGCAAGGGGGGCGTCATCAAGCGCATCACGCAGCGCCTGAATCCCCGTGTGGCCCGGGTGGCGGCACTGCCCGCACCCAACGACCGAGAGCGCACGCAGTGGTACTTTCAGCGCTATGTAGCGCACCTGCCTGCGGCGGGCGAGATGGTGCTGTTTGACCGCAGCTGGTACAACCGCGCGGGCGTCGAGCGGGTGATGGGCTTTTGCACCGACGACGAATACGAAGAGTTCTTCCGCACCGTGCCCGAGTTTGAAAAGATGCTGGTGCGTTCGGGCATCACGCTGGTCAAATACTGGTTCTCCATCACCGATGAAGAGCAGCACCTGCGCTTTCTGGGCCGTATTCACGACCCGCTCAAGCAGTGGAAGCTCAGCCCCATGGACCTGGAAAGCCGCGTGCGCTGGGAGGCCTATACCAAGGCCAAGGAAACGATGCTGGAGCGCACCCACATCCCTGAAGCCCCCTGGTGGGTTGTGCAGGCGGTGGACAAGAAAAAGGCGCGCCTGAACTGCATTGCGCACCTGCTGTCTCAGCTGCCCTACCAGGAGGTGCCACACCCGCCCGTGGTGCTGCCCGACCGCGTGCGCAACCCCGAGTATTTGCGCCAGCCCGTGCCTGCCAGCATGTACGTGCCGGAGATCTACTAAGACATCTGACGCGCCCCCTGCGGGGCCGAGGGAGGCTACGCGTCCTTCAGCAGTGCAATGGTGGCGATCACATCCCGCACCTTGAAGGGCTTGATCAGCACCCGTCGCACCTGCAGGGCCTTCATTTTCACGGCGGTGGAGGCATCGACCTGCGTGGTGGTCACCGCCACCGGCACGCTGGCACTGACGGCCAGCGTGTCGTTGCGCACTTGCTCCAGCAGGGCGACGGCCTCCTGCTGGTGCTCATCGATCGAGACGATCACACCCGCAAAGTCCTGGTGCGTCAGCCGCTGCTGGGCCATGCGCACGCTGTTCACCTGCCGCACGGCGGGCAGGTTCAGCTGGCGGGCCGTGGAGACGATGATGCTGCCCGTCAGCGAGCTGGGTTCGATCAGCAGGATGTCCTGGGGGCTGTGATCGCTCATGGGGCGGAGGCTCCCTGCTCGCGGCGCACCAGTTCTTCCACTGCCAGGTCGCGCAGGGAACCGAGGATGGCCAGGTCGATGGCGTCCAGTGTGCGGGGTTTGCTGTCCAGCAGGCACAGGGTGCCCACGTTGTGCCCATTGGGCAGCTTGAGCGGCGCGCCCGCATAAAACTGGATGTAGGGCTCCCCTGTGACCAGCGGGTTGCCGATGAAGCGCTCGTCCTGGTTCACATCGGGCACGACCATGATGTCGTCTTGCAGGATGGCGTGGCCGCAGAACGAGATGCCTCGCGAGGTCTCGCACTGGTCCATACCCACCCGCGACTTGAACCACTGGCGGTCGTCATCGATCAGCGAGAGCAGCGCCGTGGGCACATCGAACTCCTGCGCGGCAAAGGCCGTCAGGCGGTCAAACCGCTCTTCGGGCGGCGTGTCCAGAATCAGCAGCTGGCGCAGCGCCTGCAGGCGGTCGGGCTCGTTGGCAGGGCGGGGTGGTTCTTGCATGGAGGCAACCCAGGCGGGTGGTGCGGCAAAGGGCCTGATTATCAGCCGGTGCCGGGTGGTTTGCACGGTATGGCATGGCCTGGGCCACCTCCCTCAGTGGCTGCGCGCACTGCCTTGCGACGGGGTGCCGCCACGCCCGAACTGGTGCCAGGCCCGGCGCAGCTGCGTGTCGGAGCTGAACCCCGCCATCAGCGCCGCCTGCGTCACGTTCTGGCCGGACCGCAGCGCGGCCTCGGCCGTGGCCAGGCGGATGCGGCGCAGGTATTGCAGCGGGGCGATGCCCGCATGCTCCAGAAACAGCCGTGTGAGGTGCCTTGGCGAGGTGTGTGCCACCTCGGCCATTTGCGGCACGCTCCAGTCGGCCTGGGGCTGTTGGCCTACGGCGTCCTGCACGCGGTGCAGGGCCGGGTGCAGGTGGTTGCGGTGGTGCAGAAAGGGCGAGAACTCCGGGTCGTTGGGCCCCCGGCGCAGGGCCACCACCATGGCCTGTGCCACCTGCGCGGCCAGCGCGGGGCCGCAGGTGTCGGAGATGCGGTGCAGCAGCAGGTCGATGCCCGTGGTCACGCCCGCGCTGCTGTACACGGCGCCGTCGGCCACAAACACGCGGTTGGCCACCACGTCGCAGCGCGGGTCCACGGCGGCCAGCTCGTCCAGATGCTGGTGGTGGGTGGTGGCGCGGCGCCCCGTGAGCAGGCCGGCATGGGCGGCCAGCACCGAGCCCGCGCACACGGTGATCAGCTCCAGCTGCCCCGCCACGGGCCGCAGCCCGCGCAGCCAGTGCAGCAGCGCGCGGGCCTCGTCGCCGTCCACCGCGATGTGTTGCCCGGCCAGGCCCACCAGCACCACCCAGGCGGGGCTGGGCAAGTTGGCAGGCAGCGGCTCCAGCTGGGTCAGCACGGCACCTACCGACGAGACAGACTCGGGCGTGGGGCTCACAAAGTGCTGCACAAACCGCTCGGGCTGGCCTTGCTTGGCCAGCGTCTGATTGGCGATGCGCAGCGCTTCGGCCGGGCCCGCCCAGTCCAGCACCAGGCTGCCCGGCAGCAGGGCGAAATAGACGTGGATGGGGGACGAGGCCGGGTTCTGCATCGATGGCTTTGGGTTAGGCTAAAAGCGTGTCAGGGCTGGGGGTTCCAGGGCGTGTCCATCTGGCGGGCCGTGCGCTCGGACAGCGCCGCGCCCAGCAGCCGGGTGACCAGGTGCAGGCTCATGTCGATGCCGGCGCTGATGCCGGCCGAAGTCACCAGCGCGCCCCGGTCCACCCATCGCACATTCTCCCGCACGTCGAGCGCGGGGTACTGCGTGCGCAGGTCGGCGGTGTCCTCCCAGTGGGTGGTGGCCGGGCCTTCGGTCAGCACACCGGCTGTGGCCAGGATGAAGGCCCCTGTGCACACCGAGGCCGTGATCTGCGCACGGCCTGCCGCCTGGGCGACCCAGGCGCGGGTGGCAGGGCAGGCCGCAGCGGCATCGACCACGCCGCCGGGCACGATCAGCACATCGGGCGCGGTGGCGCTGGCAAAGTCCGCATCGGGCAACACGCGCAAACCCGCCCGGGCGCGCACCGGGTCCAGGCTGCGGGCCACGCACTGCACCACAAACGGTGCCGGCGCGCCAGGGTGTTGCCGCTGGTGCATGCGGCTGGCGGTGGTGAAGACCTCATAGGGCCCGCCCAGGTCCAGGGCCTCCACGTCGTCGAACACCAGGATGGCGACCTGCAATGGCTGGGTGCTGCTCATGCGGCCGCCCGGTCCAGCGCCTGTTGCACGGTGCACAGGGTCGCAAAGCGGCCTTGCAGCACGGTGGCGGTGCGGGTCTTGATGTCGGCCGCCGCCAGCACCTGGCCGTCGGGCTGCAGCATGTCCCAGGTCAGCGTGGCATCGGTCACGTAGTCCACGTCCCAGCCCAGGTCGGACGCGTGGCGGGTGGTGGTTTCGCAGCATTGTTCGGTGCGGATGCCGCTCACGATCAGGCGCTGGATGCCATGGCGTGTCAGCCACACATCGAGGCCCGTGCCCACCAGCGCGCTGTGGCGCGACTTGGTGAAGGTGGCTGCTGCTTCGAAGTTGGCCAAGCCTTTCAGCGGCCGCACCTGGCCCGAGGCCTGCGAAAACGGGTTCTCGGCGACTTCGGGGCCGTCGCTGTGGAACACGCGCACCACCGGGATACCCTGGGCGACACACCCGTCGATCAGCGTGTTCTGCGCTTGCAGGTAGGCAGGCAGGTCGCGCTCGGTGAAAAAGGGGCGGTGGCGGAACGATTCCTGGACATCAATCACTATCAGACAGGTTTTCATGGCGTGCTCACAGAGGCAGTGGTTTGGATGTGCTTATGTTCGCTGCACAGCGGCCGACGGTCCGCACTGACGGAGACAGGATTCGATCAATTTCAGCCATCATTCTGTGGCGAATGACGGGCCTGGCTGACGCCCCAGGCCATTTCATGTGCTGCGCTGGCCCTGTGAAGCGGGTTTTGGAGCCATATCAGCGTTATGCGCCGGTACATATTGCCTTTCAAGCTATCAAAGACATAGCGCTATCCGAGCCATGCGGGAAGCTGTTAAGGTGGCTAGGGTTTTCCCTGATTTTTGAACATCGACCGCCAGACCACCTGCCCGCCTATGCCCCGCCGCTCCCGCCTGTTCTCGCTGTCATCCCTGACGCGGGCCTACCAGCGCAATCTCAAGGCCTTCGCGCGGGCTGCGCGGGCCAGCACCCGGCCGGTGCGGGCCAAGGCAGCGTCCAAACTGCGGACAGCGCCGCGCAAGGCGGCGGTTGCCAAGATGCCCTCCACGGCCCGCACACCGCGCCCCGCTGGCAAGCTGGTGCCGTCGCGGGGCGAGTGGATGTCTGGCGTGGCCCCGGGCCCGGCGGGGGCGCGGCGGTTTCATGCCTATGTGCCTGCCGGGCTGGCCCTGCGCCCGGGCGAAAAGCTGCCGCTGCTGGTCATGCTGCACGGCTGCGGCCAGACGGGGCGGGACATTGCCGCCGTGTCGCGCATGAACCGGCTGGCGGCGCGCTATCGGTTTGTGGTGCTGTACCCCGAGCAGGAGCGCATGGCCAACGCCCACGGCTGCTGGAACTGGTTTGAACGCCGCAATGGCCGGGCCGAGGCCGAAGCCGCCACGCTGCTGGCCGCCGTGGACAAGGTGGCGCGCCGCCTGCCGGTGGACCTGGCGCGGGTGGCGGTGGCCGGGTTGTCGGCAGGCGCCAGCATGGCGGTGCTGATGGCGGCGCTTTACCCCCACCGGTTCTGCGCGGTGGCCATGCATTCCGGTGTGGCGCCTGGCACGGCCGAATCCGCCGCCACTGCTCTGGCGGCCATGCATGGCCGCCGCGAGGCCCATCTGCCGGACCCTCCTGCGGTTGCCGCTGCGGTCACACAGGCAGACGCTACCGTGCTGCCCGTCAGCGCCGCTGCGGCTTTGCCACCGCTGCTGATCGTGCATGGCGATGCCGATGGTGTGGTGTCGGTGCGCAACGCGGCGGCGACCGCCTTGTTGTGGGCCGGTGCGTTGGGGGCGCGGGCGGGTGCCATCCGCACCTTGCAGAGGGGCCGGCGATACCCCATGCGAGTGACCGAATTCAAGGCCCGGGGCCGCACCGTGGTGGCGCTGCGCGAGGTGGTCGGGCTGGCCCATGCCTGGAGCGGCGGCGCCGCGCAGTTGCCCTACAGCGACCCGGCCGGGCCCGATGCGTCGGCGCTCATCTGGGCCTTTGTGGCCCGTCAATTCGCAAAATAATCGAGAAAATGGCCGCAAGCGCTAGTGCTGATTGTGCTTGCTGCTATCAAAAAGTGACTATCCGTGCGGGTGGCTCCGGAGGAGCCCGCAGGCCACTGCCCGGCTGCGGTCACACCAGCCGAGCGGCCACCAGTTCCTTCTTGAGGTAGGCGTAGAACAGCGGCGCCGCCACCAGCCCCGCAGGGCCAAACACGGCCTCGGCCACGAACATCACGCTCAGAAGCTCCCACACGCCCATCTGGGTGCGGCGGCCCACCACCTTGGCGTTGATCACATATTCGGCCTTGTGGATCAGGATCAAAAACCCCAGACAGGCGGCGGCCGCCAGCGGCGACACCGAAAGCCCCACGATGGTGATCACCACGTTGCACACCAGGTTGCCCACAATGGGCACCAGCCCGGCCACGAAGGTGAAGGTGATCAGCACCGGCGTGTAAGGCAGCTGCAGCCCCCACACCGGCAGCACGAACAGCAGGAACAGGGCGGTGAGCAGGGTGTTGAACGCCGCGATCCAGAACTGCGCCGCCACGATCTGGCGGAACGCCTCGCCAAACAGCGTGATGCGCAGCTTGAGCTGCTGGGCCAGCGGGCCACGCGCCAGCACCGGCGGGCGCACGGCGGCGAGCGCGCCGATGAGCAGGCCCACATAGGCAAACAGCACACCGGCGAGCCAGGCCCGCCCCGCCATGGCCAGCGCACCGGCCTTGGCGCCCAGATAGCTGGCAATGATGCGCTGGATGTCGGCCACGCCCTCGGGCAGGTGGGAGGCCATGTCGGCGGGCAGCTTCAGGCGCAGCTCCAGCACCGTGCGGGCCATGTAGGTGAGCAGTTCCTGGTACTGCTGCGGTGCGCTGACCAGGTAGCCACGCGAATGGGTCAGGCCCAGCGCCAGCAGCGCCAGGGGCAGCAGCATCACCAGACCAGCGGCCGTGACCTGGGCCACGCGCAGGCTGGTGGGGGATGGGGCGGCTTGGCGCTGGATCCGGCCCAGCCCCGCTGCAAACCAGCCCGTGAGCGCCCGGGTGAGCAAAAAGCCCAGGCACACACACAGCAGGCCGGGCAGCAGGCCACGCCACATCACCAGCAGCAGCGCAGCGGCCACCAGCAGATAGCTGGCCACCACAATGCCCTGGTTCAGGGCGCGCGGGGGCAGGGTGGTGGGCGTGGGCTCAGGTTGCGCTGAGGGGGGTGGAGCGGGGCGCTGCGCCATGCGCGGTGAGGGGGCGGTGTTGCTGGCCGGGTATCAGGCCACCACCACGGCGGCGCCTTCGCCACGCGCTGCGATCGTGCCAATCGCGTAGACCTGTTCACCGGCAGCTCGCAGCGTGGCGGCCGTGGCTTCGGCGTTGGCCGCATCCACCACCACCACCATGCCGATGCCGTTGTTGAAGGTGCGGTTCATCTCGATGTCGTCGATGCCCGCCGTCTTCTGCAGCCAGGCGAACAGCTCGGTCTGGGGCCAGCTGCCCTTCTTCAGGTGCGCGGCGGTGCCGTCGGGCAGCACGCGGGGGATGTTCTCCAGCAAACCACCGCCGGTGATGTGGGCCAGGGCCTTGATGGGGTGAGCGGCCAGCGCGGCCAGCACGTTCTTCACGTACAGGCGGGTGGGTTCCATGATGGCCTGCTTGAAGGGCTTGCCGTCCAGCGTGGCGGGCACGGTGCCCTGGCTTTCAGCGCGGTCAATGCACTTGCGCACCAGCGAGAAGCCATTGGAGTGCACGCCGTGGCTGGCCAGGCCCAGCACCACGTCGCCAGGGGCCACGTCCTTGCCGGTCAGGATCTTGGATTTTTCGACCGCGCCCACGGCAAAGCCGGCCAAGTCATATTCGCCTGCCGGGTACATGCCGGGCATTTCGGCAGTTTCGCCGCCGATCAGCGCACAACCGGAGAGTTCGCAGCCCTTGGCGATGCCGCCGACCACGGCCGCAGCCGTGTCCACGTCGAGCTTGCCGCAGGCAAAGTAGTCCAGGAAGAACAGGGGCTCGGCGCCCTGCACCAGCACGTCGTTCACGCTCATGGCCACCAGGTCGATGCCCACGGTGTCGTGCATGTTCCATTCAAACGCCAGCTTGAGCTTGGTGCCCACGCCATCCGTGCCAGAGACCAGCACGGGCTCCTTGTAGCGCTTGGGCACTTCAAACAGCGCGCCAAAGCCGCCGATGCCCGCCAGCACGCCTTCGCGCATGGTCTTCTTGGCCAGCGGCTTGATGCGCTCGACCAGGGCGTCGCCCGCGTCGATGTCAACGCCGGCGTCTTTGTAGGAGATGGGGGTGGAGGGGGCAGAAGAGCTCATGGGTGGTGTGGTGCTGGTAGGCCCGCCGGGCGGGCTGGAATCCGGGGATTTTAAGGGGCACGCCCCGACGCACTTTCTCAGCCCTGTGGGGAAGGGGGCTTTGGGGTAGAGCCATGCCGGGCAGATTGCACCAGTACACCGGCCAGAGCCAGCGTGGCAAACAGGATTCCGGCACCAAACGTGGCGCTGGCGCCCAGCCGGTCCCACAGCAGGCCTGCCAGCCCGCTGGCCACCAGCAGTGCCACGCCGCTGACCAGGTTGAACATGCCAAACGCCGTGCCCCGCAGGTCGGCCGGTGCGGTGTCGGCCACCATGGTGGCCAGCAGCCCCTGCGTCATGGCCATGTGCAGGCCCCACAGCGCAATCCCCAGCCAGGCGGCGGCGCCCCGGTCGCTGAAGGCCAGCAGCGCATCGGCAGCGATCAGCGCCACCAGCCCCCAGGCCAGCAGCGTAGTGTGGCGGGTGCTGTCTGCCAGTTTGCCCAGCGGGTAGGCGCCCAGTGCAAACACCACGTTCATCAGCACCAGCACCAAGGGCGTCCAGGCCAGCGGCAGGCCTCCCTGTTGCACGCGCAGCACCAGAAACGCCTCGCTGAAGCGCGCCAGCGTGAACACGGCGCCCAGCGCCACCACCCACCAGTAGGCGCCGCCCAGGCGACGCAGGTTCTCGCGGCGGATTGGGTTGGTGCGCACGGCGCTGGCGGCGCGCTCGGGCTCGCGCACGCCCACCAGGAGCAGTGCCACGCACAGGGCGGCCGGAATCACGGCCACCCAGAACACGGCGCGGAAGTCATTGGCCCACAGCAGCATCAGCCCCATGGCCAGCAGTGGGCCCAAAAAGGCGCCCACGGTGTCCAGGGACTGCCGCAGCCCGAATGCCGCGCCCCGCATGCCGGGCGGCGCAAGGTCGGCCACCAGCGCGTCGCGCGGCGCGCCGCGTATGCCCTTGCCCACCCGGTCGAGCAGGCGCGCCGTGACCACCAGGCCCACGGTGGGCGCGATGGCAAACAGGGGTTTGGACAGTGCACCGAGCCCATAGCCCAGCACCGCCAGTGGCTTGCGCCGCCCCCACCAGTCGCTCAACACCCCCGAAAACACCTTGAGTACCAGCGCCGTGGCCTCGGCCGCGCCCTCGATCAGGCCCACCGCGAGCATGCTCACGCCCAGCGTGGTGACCAGGAACACCGGCAGCAGGCTGTGGATCATCTCGGACGACACGTCCATCAGCAGGCTGACGAAGCCCAGCGCCCATATGCTGGCGGGCAGGCGCTTTGCAGGGGAGGTGGGAGGTGTCATGGTGCAAGGCAGGGTACGGTGGTGCCGGGCGGCGGCCCAGGGGGCTGGCAGCAGACTAAAATCGCGGCCATTGTCGCCCAGCCCCTGCGAGGGAGCCGGTCGGTGACCACGCGCCGTATGCCACTTTGTCGCCGCGCCTGGCCGCAGTCATCGACGGCCCGGTGCCTTCCCACCCACTTGTGATGCCGCTGCTGACCCTCTTCCTGACCGCCGCTTCCGCACCTTCCGCCACGGTTCAGCCTGCACTGTGCGGGCGCCGCGCATGACGATGAAGCAACTGGCGCTGGACATCGGCCTGGCCACCGGGCCCACCCTCGACCGTTTTTTTGCCGGGCCCAACGAGGCCGCGCTGCAGCACCTGCGCCTGGCCGCCGGGGCGGGCAGCAGCGAAGCCACCCGCTCCCCGGTGCCCACCTACCTCTGGGGCGAGCCGGGCAGCGGCAAGACCCATTTGCTCCAGGCCGTGCGCCAGGCCCTGCGCGAGCAGGGCTCCAGCGTGGGCTGGCTCGACCCCTCGGTGGGCGAGCCGCCGGATTTTGATGAACGCTGGGCCGCCGTGGTCATGGACGACGTGCACCTGTACAGCACCGCCCAGCAGGCCACGGCCTTCAACTGGTTCGTCAATGCCATCAGCCCCGCCAGCGGTAGCCAGCGTTGGGTGCTGGCGGCTGGCGATCTGCCCCCCGCCGACCTGCCGCTGCGCGACGACCTGCGCAGCCGTCTGGGCTGGGGCCATGTGTTCCAGCTGCAACTGCTGGGCGAGGCCGAGCGCCGCGCCGTGCTGCGCCAGGAGGCCGATGCGCGCGGCGTGTTCCTGGGCGACGAAGTCATGGACTACATGCTCAACCGCTTTTCGCGCGACCTGGGCAGCCTGATGCAGCTGCTGGACCAGCTCGACGCCTTTGCCTTGCGCACCCAGCGTGCCATCACGATTCCGCTGCTCAAGACAATGCTCGAGTCGGAATAAAAAATGAGGGACAACCCCCTGAGCGGCTGCGCCGCTTCCCCCTTCTCTCGCTGTGCTGAGCACCGCGGGAAGGAGGACGCCGCCAGCGCGGCGGGGCGGCCCTTGCGCGGCGGCCGCTGGGTTTGGGCAGCGACAGTTTTTGCAACCGCTCGCTTAGCGTAACTTATTGAATGATTGAAATGCAAAGAAGCCGCCTTCGCTTGGCGCTGTTTGACCTGGACCACACGCTGCTGCCACTCGACTCTGACTACGAGTGGGGCGAGTTCACCATCCGCATCGGCTGGAACGACCCGGTGGAGTTCGCGCGCCGCAACGACGAGTTCTATGCCCACTACCAGGCGGGAACGCTCGATGTGCACGACTACGTGCGTTTTGCGACCGAGGCCGTGCGCCTGCGCGGGCCCGATGCCGCAGCGGCGGCGCACCAGCAGTTCATGCGCGAGGTCATCACCCCCGCCATCCAGCCCCAGGCGCTCGACCTGATCCGCCAGCACCAGGCAGCGGGCGACGAGGTGGTGATCGTCACTGCCACCAACGAGTTCGTGACCACCCCCATCGCCCAGGCGCTGGGGGTGCCGCAACTGCTGGCCGTGCAGCTGGTGCGCGACGCCAGTGGCTGGTACACCGGCGAGATTGACGGTATCCCGACCATGCGCGAAGGCAAGGTGCGCCGCATGGAACAATGGCTGGCCGAGCGGCAGCTCAGCTGGGCCGACGTGGAGAGCACCTTCTACAGCGACTCCATGAACGACGTGCCCCTGCTGGAGAAGGTGAACCACCCGGTCGCCACCAACCCCGACCCGCGCCTGCGCGCCCTGGCCCAGGAGCGCGGCTGGCGCATACTGGACCTGTTTGCCGAGCCTGCCAGCCAGACGGCCTCCTGACCCCCTGCGCTCGCAGTCCCCTGATATCTCCCTACCCATGATCAAGAAGTTCATCGACAAACTGCTGGGCAAATCGACGCCCGGGACCTCCGGCGGCAAGCCCCATTTTGGCAAGCGCGAAGAGGTGCCCGCCAGCGTGCACGGCATCAACCCCGAGCTGGTGGACCGCCGCGCCGCCGAGGTGGTGCAGACGCTCAAGGACGCTGGCTTCGAGGCCTACATCGTGGGTGGCGCTGTGCGCGACCTGCTGCTGGGCCTGCGCCCCAAGGACTTCGACGTGGCCACCAACGCCACGCCCGAGCAGGTCAAGGGCCTGTTTCGCCGCGCCTTCATCATCGGCAAGCGCTTTCGCATCGTGCATGTGGTGCACGGCCGGGGCCGCGAGCACGAGGTGATCGAGGTCTCCACCTTCCGCGCCTACCTCGACAATGCCGCAGCGGGTCAGGTGGCTGGCAACGAAAAGACCAGCAAGGCGCAGCTGTCGGGCATGCAGCATGCCGTGGACGCCAGCGGCCGCGTGCTGCGCGACAACGTCTGGGGCCCGCAGGACGAAGACGCGACGCGCCGCGACTTCACCGTGAACGCCATGTACTACGACCCGGTCAGCCAGATCGTGGTCGACTACCACAAGGGTTTGCAGGACGCGAAGAAGAAGACGCTGCGCATGATTGGCGACCCCGCCACGCGCTACCGCGAAGACCCGGTGCGCATCATCCGCGCCGTGCGTTTTGCGGCCAAGCTCAGCCCGCTGGGCTTCAGCATCGATGCCAAGTCGGCCGCGCCGCTGGTGCAGTCGCAGGCCCTGCTGGCCGAGGTGCCCCAAAGCCGCATGTTTGACGAAATGCTCAAGCTGCTGCAGACCGGGCACGCCATCGCCACCATCGAGCAGCTGCGCAAGCTGGGCATGTCCAAGGGCATCTACCCGCTGCTGGACGTGGCCGTGGAGCGCGCCGACACGCCGTTTGTGAAGGCGGCCCTGGTGGACACCGACCGCCGCGTGAACGAAGGCAAGCCCGTGGCCCCCAGCTTCTTGTTGGCCTGCGTGCTGTGGGAAGACGTGCGCAATGTCTGGCAGGAGCGCCTGAACCAGCGCCAACACCCGCTGCCCGCGCTGCAAGAGGCCATCGACGAGGTGTTCGACAAACGCATTGGCGACGTGTCGGGCCGCGGCAAGCTGGCCGCCGACATGCGTGAGATCTGGGTGATGCAGCCGCGTTTTGAAAAGCGCGTGGGCAACACGCCGTTCGGCATGGTCATGCAGCCGCGCTTTCGCGCCGGGTTCGACTTCATGCGCCTGCGCGCCGATGTGGGCGAAGTCGAGGAAGCCCTGGCCGAGTGGTGGCAGGACTTCCAGGCGGCGGACGATGAGCGCCGCGACGACCTGATGGACCAGGCCAAGGAAGAGCAGAAGGCCCGCCAGAAAGCGCAGCCTGTGGTCAAGCGTGTGCCTCGCAGTGCACCTGCTGCGGCACCACGTGCCCCTGGCACCGTCCAAGACACTGACCATGCGGGCGGCGAGACCGAATGGGCCGCCGAAAGCGGCGCGCCCAAGAAGCGCCGCCGTCGTCGCCGCAAGCCCGGTGGTGGTGGCGGCGAAGGTGCAGCACCTGCTGCGGCTGGCGAGTGAGTTGGCCGGACGTGGGGGAGCAGGCTGAGCGGCCCTCTCGGGTCTATGTGGGCCTGGGGGCCAATCTGGGAGAGCGGCAAGCCGCCTTGCGCAATGCTTTGGCGGCCATGGGTCAATTGCCCGGCACGCGGGTCCTGCGCGTGTCGCCGCTCTATGGCAGCGCACCGGTCGATGCCGGTGGCCCGGACTACCTCAACGCCGTGGCCGAGCTGACAACGACTCTGGCACCTGATGCCCTGCTGGGTGCCCTGCAAGCCATCGAGCTATCTGCTGGCCGCGAGCGCCCCTACCGCAACGCGCCGCGCACGCTGGACCTCGACATTCTGTGGTTTGGTGACCAGGTGATCGACACCCCCACACTCACCGTGCCCCACCCCCGCATGGCCGAGCGCGCGTTCGTGCTGCGCCCCCTGGCCGATCTGGTGCTTGGGCGGGTGGATGCGTCGGCGTTGCAGGCCGTAGCGACTCAGGACATCCACCAGCTGGAAGGCCCGGCTTGGGTGGGCACTTTGGTGGGTGAATAATTTGCTCCTAAATTGGGAGCTTTTTGCGCTTTATAGATAAGCGCCAGGGCCTGAAAAGGCTTAAAAATACTCCCATCTGCATTGGCTTTGCGGGCGACAGATGAAACGGACGCGGTCCAACGCCAGTGCCGCCGTGGAACCGGCTCCGCCGGGCCTCGGGTGGCGTCTCTCTCGGGGGCTGGGAAGCCGCAGCCGCAAGCCTGCCCGCGCAGGCGTGGACGGCATCGAAGAGGTGCCGCCTCAGGCGGCAGCACCGAGCGGATTGCGTCTCAGAGAGTCAATCGACTTTTGCCCCGGACGCCTTCACCACCTGCTGGTACTTGGCACGCTCGCTGGCCATGAAGCTGTCGAACTGCTGCGGCGTGGTGGCCACGGGCTCCGCCAGCAATGCGGCAAAGCGGGTCTTCGTTTCGGGCGCGTTCAGTGCCGCCACAAAAGCCTTGTTCAGCTTGTCGATGATGGGCTTGGGCGTAGCGGCCGGCGCCACCAGGCCCCACCAGGTGTCGATAGAAAAACCCTTGAAAGTCGCGGACAGCGGTGGCACGCCGGGCAGCGAGGCCGAGGCGTCGAGCGAGGTCACGGCCAGCGCCTTGAGCTTGCCCGCGCGGATGTTGGGCGCTGCGGCGGCCAGATTGTCGATGTTGAAGTCCACCTCGCCCGCCAGCAGTGCCAGCTGGGCCGGGTTGGCGCCCCGGTAGGGGATGTGCAGCGCGTAGATGCCGGCGCGCTGCTTGAACATCTCGCCCGCCAGGTGGCCCGCGCTGCCGTTGCCGCCACTACCGTAGTTGAGCTTGGCGGGGTTGGCCTTGGCGTAGGCGATGAGGTCGGTCACGGTATGGATCTTGAGCTGCTCGGCCTTGGCGGCGTTCATGACCAGCACATTGGGCACGCGCACCATCTGCGTGATGCCGGCAAAGTCCTTGCCTGCGTCATAGGGCATGCGGGCATACAGCCAGGGGTTGACTGCGTGGGTGGCGGTGGCCGCGATGCCGATGGTCAGGCCATCGGGTGCAGCCTTGGCAATCGCGTCGGCGCCAATGTTGCCGCCCGCGCCGCCCTTGTTGTCGATGATGACCGTGCCCAGCGATTCGCGCACGCGCTCGGCCAGTGCGCGGGCCGTGACGTCGATGGGGCCGCCTGGGGCATACGGCACGATCAGGCGGATGGGCTGGCCGGCATCCTGAGCCCAGACGGCGGGGGACGAAAAAGCCGTTGCGGTAGCAGCGGCGGTGGCGAGGAGGATGAGGTTTCTGCGGTTCATGGGCGCCATTGTGCAAAAAAATCGTAAGAAAGCTTATGAAGCCCTGAGGGGGTGATGGTCAGGCGGGGACGTTCATGCCGTGCGAGGCGCGCTGAGCGCCACGCCCAGGTCTTCCACCAGCATGCCCAGTTCGTGCGACGAGCGGATGTCCAGCTTCAGGAAGATGGCGGACCGGTGTGTGTCCACGGTGCGCGGGTCGATGGGGCGCTCCGGGTCACGCTGCGCCAGTGCACGGGCCACTTCCTTGCTGCTGAGGCCCGTGCCCAGCAGCTGGGCCACCTCTTGCTGGCGTGGGCTCAGGGCGTTCCAGCGCTCGCGCAGCTGGTGCTGCCGTTGTGTCTGCCGTGCCTGCGTTTGCGACAGCGTGGAGGCCTTTTCGACAGCGGCCAGCAAGGTGGCTTCGTTGCACGGTTTTTCGAGCCAGTCCACCGCCCCTTGTTTGACGGCTGCCACGGCGGAGGACAGCTCACCGTGCGCCGATAGGAACACGGTCTTGAGCGCGCTGTGGCGCTGGCCGAGTTCGTGGAACACCTGCAGCCCGCTCAAGCCTTCCATGCGCAGGTCCAGCAGCACGCAGCCGGGGTGGTCCAGTGCAGCCTGCGCCAGAAAGGCCTCGCCGCCGTCGAAGGCACGCACCGTGTACCCGCGTGCGAGCAGCAGTGCGGCCAGCGATTGGCGCACGCCTTCGTCGTCGTCCACGATGTAGACCACGGTGGGGTCCGGCGAGTCAGCGGCGATGGGGGCAGTGTCGTAGGTCATGGCGCGGTGGCATTCTCGGTGGCGGGGGGCAGGGCAGGCGGATCTCGAAGACCGCGCCGCCGCCCTCGCGATTGCGGGCCTGTAATTGGCCCCCCATGCTTTCAATGATGGAGCGGCAGATGTTGAGACCCAGGCCGAGACCGTCGGAACGTGTGGTGAAGAAAGGCTCGAACAGGCGCTCGGCGATGCCGGGCGGCAGGCCTGGGCCCCGGTCCAGCACTTGCACCAGCGCTTGGCCATCTTCTGCGGCTATGCGCAGCCGCAATTCGTGCCCGCCGGGCGGGGGCTGGTGGGTCTGCATGGCCTGCAGGGCGTTCAGGCCCAGGTTGATCACCACCTGCTCCAGCAGCACACGGTCTGCGTTCACCGACAAAGGGGCTCCGGCTTGTTCCACACGCACAGGGATCCCCTGGCGGCGAGCCTCGGCGCGCAAGAGCAGCTCCAGCGACTGCTCCACGATGGCAGACAGATCGCAAGGCTCGCGGCTTTCAGGGTGCTGGCGCACCCAGCGGCGGATACGACCCACGATGTCGGCGGCCCGCAGCGCCTGGGTCGACAGGGCCTCCAGGCTGTCGCGGAGGGGGCCGATCTTGCCCTGGGCGGCCAGCGCCCGTGCGGCAGCCGCATAGTTGACCAGGGCGGCCAGCGGCTGGTTCAGCTCGTGGGCCAGGGTGGATGCCATCTCGCCGACGGTGATCACGCGCTGCACCCGCTGCAGCTGGGTCTCGCGCTGCTGCTGCTGCTCTTCGGCCCGCTTCTGCGCGGTGATGTTGACCACCGAGCTCATCCAGCCGATGTGCTGGCCGCTGCCGTCGATCAGGCGTGTGGTGTAGAACATCGTGTACACGTCCGACCCGTCACGGTGCCTCAGCCGGTTCTCCCGCCCCTGCGGAAACGCGTTGCCGGCCAGCACCGTGTCGCTGTCGTTCCAGTGGCGGTCCAGCTCGTCAGGGTGCCAGTACGGGTAGGGCGGCAGCTGGCCGATGAGTTCGTCGGCCCGGTAGCCCACCATATCGCACATGGCCGCGTTGACATAGACGATGCGCCCTTCGAGGTCGCGGGCGCGCATGCCCACCAGCAGCGAGTCCTCCATGGACTGGCGGAACGCCTGTGCCTGCTGCAGCGCGTGGGTACGCTCCTGCACGCGCTGCTCCAGTTCGATGCGGGCCAACCGGTTTTCGGCGAGGCGCCGCTCGCGCAACTGCCAGTACAGCGCACCCAGCACCAGCAGGCCCGACGCCAGCGTGGCCAGTGCCCAGGCCTGTTGCCGCGCCAGGGCCACCACGCGGCTGTCGGCAGTGACGGTGAGGGTCCAGCCCAGGTCGGGCAGCTTCTCTTCGAACGCCAGGTAGCTTTTGCCGCCCGTGCCGTCCAGGCGCAGTTCGGCACCGGGCGGGTCGTCTTGTGGGCGCAGGGTCCAGGGCACGGCGCGCGGGGTCCATCCTGTGCCGTACTGTTCGTTGTGCTGCAGCTGCTGCACGAGTGGGGTGGGCAAGGGCTGGCTGGTGCGGTAGAGCCAGCTGGGCACGGAGCCGAGAAAGACGATGCCCCGTTCGTCCGTCACGAACACTGGATCGCGCAGCTGGGCCCATGGGTCCGAGATGGGTTCCATGCGCACCTTGACCGCCACCACGCCGATCACGCGGCCCGCATCGACCACGGGGGCTGAGACAAACAGGCCGGGTTCGCCCGTGGTCTTGCCCACGCCATAAAAGCGGCCCGTCTGGCCCGCCAGGGCATCGCGAAAGTACGGCCTGTTGCCGTAGTTCTGGTGCACAAAGCTGTTGGGGGTGTCCCAGTTGCTGGATGCGAGGGTGAGGCCCTGCGGGTCCATCACGTACAGCATGTCGGAGCCCGCATGCTGGTTCACCGCCTGCAGGTACGCGTTGGCTGCGTCGCGTACGGCCTGCGATGAAGGTTGCTGCAATAACTGGCGCACCAGCGGGTGCTGCGCGGTGGTGAAGGGCAGGTAGTTGTAGCGCGTGGCCACGCCACGCAGCGCCAGGGCTTGCACCTCGCCCAGGCGGCGCAGGTTGTCCCACTGGGCGTCGCGTTCGCTCTGTTCTGCCCATTCGCCCGCGCCCCACACCAGCAGGGCCGCCAGGCACAGCAGCGTGGCAATGAAGCCTCCGCGCCGGACTTGATGCCAGCGGCGGGGCGCGCCCTGCGGGGCTGGCGGGGCGGGCGCTGCACGCACCATGGGTCGTGGTCCAGGTGTCTTTATCGGCCTTGCGGGGGCGTGTCAGCCGCCGTGTTTGTCGGCTTCCGACGTGAATGCGTCGGCAAAAAACTCTTCCGGCGGCAGGCCGCGCTGGGCGCTGTAGGCGTCACGGGCGGACTCGACCACGATGGGCGCGCCGCAGGCATAGACCTGGTGACCTGAGAGATCCGCAAAGTCGTCCAGCACCGCCTGATGCACAAAGCCTGTGCGGCCGGTCCAGCCGTCCTCGGGCAGCGCGTTGGAAATGACCGGAACGTAGCGCAACCACGGCAATTCGGCCACGCGGGCCTGCACCCAGTCGGCCAGGTACAGATCGCCAGGGCGACGGCCGCCCCAGTACAACACGGTGGGGCGGCTGATGCCCTTGAACTGCAGGTGCTCGATCAGCGCCTTGATGGGGGCAAAGCCGGTGCCGGATGCCAGCAGCACGATGGGCTTGTCGGAGTCTTCGCGCAGGAAAAAACTGCCAAACGGACCTTCGACACGCAGGATTTCCTTCTCCTTCATCGCCCCAAACACATGGTCGGTGAACTTGCCGCCGGCCATGCGTCGAATGTGCAGCTCCACACCCGGTGCCTCTGCCTGGGTGTGCGGCGCGTTGGCCATCGAGTAAGCGCGTCGGGCGCCGTCGCGCAGGATGAACTCAATGTACTGGCCCGCGTGGTATCGGAAGGTGTCTGCGGCAGGTAGCTGCAGGCGCACCTGCATCACATCGTCTGATTTCTTTTCGAGCGAGGCCACGCGCACTGGCATCTTCTTGACGGGGTAGGCGCTTTCGTCGGTGACCTGGCGCGATTCGAGTACCACGTCGGACAGTGGCTGTGCGCAGCAGGTCAACACCAGGCCTGCGGCCTCTTCGTCGGCCGTGAGGGCCTTGGATTGGTGGGCGCCGTGCTGCACGGTGCCGCTGAGTTTTTTGCACTTGCACGAGCCACAGGCGCCGTCCTTGCAGCCGTAGGGCAGGCCCACGCCACTGCGGATGGCGGCGGCCAGGATGGCTTCGCCCGCATTGGCACTGAAAGCGCGGCCACTGGGCTGCACGGTGATCTGAAACGCTGCGGTGGTGGCAGCCTCGGCGCTGGTCATGTGTGGGTATCCTTGGAGTCGTCTCTAGCTAAGCAAACGGACCCGATTTTGCCCTCAAACCAGAACCCCCTCGGCGCGCTGCCAGCGCGCTTTCGTCGCGAACGCCTGCTCATCGTGGGCTGTGGTGATGTAGGTCAACGGGTGCTGCGCCATCTGCAGACGGGCCCCGGGGCCGGGCGCATGCAGGTGCTGGCACTGACCTCCAGCGCTGGGCGGGTGGCGGAGCTGCGGGCACAAGGGGCCCGGCCTCTGGTGGGCAATCTGGACGATGCAGGCACCTTGCGCAGGCTGTCCGGCCTGGCGACGCGGGTGCTGCATCTGGCGCCCCCGCCGGGGGAGGGCGCAGGGGGCGATGCCTGGTGGCGTGACCCCCGTACCGTGGCGCTGACCCGCGCGCTGCGGCTGCGCACCTTGCCAATGTCGTTGGCCTACGCGTCCACCAGCGGTGTGTATGGCGACTGCCAGGGGGCCCTGGTGCCAGAGACTCGGGCCGTGGCCCCCGGCACCCCGCGCGCCCAGCGCCGTGTGAATGCCGAGCGCGCCGTGCGCCACTTGGGCCGTGCCGGCGTGCGGGCCACCGTGTTGCGCATTCCGGGCATTTACGCCCCCGACCGCGAGGGCGGTACGCCTGAGGCCCGCTTGCGCCGGGGCACGCCTGTGCTGGTGGCCGAGGACGATGTGTTCACCAACCACATCCATGCCGAAGACCTGGCGCGCACCTGCATGGCGGCTGTGTGGAAGGGGCGCCCGCAGCGCGCCTACAACGTGAGCGACTCCACCCACATGAAGATGGGCGACTACTTTGATCTGGCGGCTGATCTGTATGGCCTGCCTCGCCCACCGCGCGTGCCTCGTAGTACAGCGCAAGAGCAGCTGTCGCTGATGCTGCTGAGTTTCATGAGCGAATCGCGCCGGCTGGACAACCAGCGCATGCTGCGCGAGCTGGGTCTGCGGTTGCGGTACCCCAGTGTGGCCGAGGGGTTGCGAGCCTGAGAGGCTGGAGAAATCCGCGCTCTCCTCACCTTGCCCACATGGGCGCCCGATCAGCGGGGGTAGCTATTGCCCTGGGCGTCGTAGCAGCGGAACACGTTGCACTGTGTGAATTTTTTGGGGGTGGGCGCCGGCGGTTGCACCGGCGTAGGCCGCACCGGGTAATGCGGTGGGGGCACGACGACTACGGGCGTCGTGGTGCTGTTTGACCGTGGGCGTGACTTCTCCACCTCCGCATAGCCCTGAGGGCCCAGGCAGTCCAGGTCGACCTGCCGCTGCGCCGCCTCCACCCGCAGGTTTTGTTCGTAGCCGCCGCCGGTGACGCTGCTCAACACCACATCCAGGTTGCGCCGTGAACGGGCGCACTCCGGGGAGCGTGCGTAGTCTGTGGTTTTGGCAGGAGCGGTCTGGTCGCGTTGTGTATTGCGCCGTGATTCGGTCTCGGCGGCGGTCGCCTCGGCCTGCAAGCGCTGCTGTTTGCGCGCCAGCGCCTCGGCGGCTTCTTCGCGCTCCTGCTGGATCTCCTGCGGAGTTTTGCGGGCCTCCACCTCACGCACGGTGGTGCCGCTGGCGCATTTGCCGTCGGTGTAGGTGACCTTGCCCGTGGCAGCGTCGGTGCAGCGCACCACCTGCGCCTGGGCACCCAATGGAGGTAGTGCGCCCAGAAAGACCACGCACAGGCCGGCGATGAGGGAGTGGGTACGTGGCTTCATGGTGGCTGGAGAGTTGTGGGGGTAGCGGGGTCAGCGCCAGGCCATCACGGCTTGTCCGGGCTGTTGGACTGCTGGCGCGAGCGCCAGTCGTACGGGCTCGGGGTGTAGCTGTCGGGTGCCAGGCGGCCGGGGCGGTTTTCGCGGTTGCGGCGGTCTTCGGCAGCGCGGCGATCCCGTTCGGCCTGCTCCCGGCGGGCCTGGTCCTGTTCTCGGGCTCGGCGATCCAGTTCACGGGCCTGCTGGTCGCGGCGTTCGCGTTCGCGGGCTGCCCGGTCGCGCTCAGCGCGGTCACGGTCACGCTCTCTTTCGCGCCAGTCATTGCGGTTACGGTCGTTGTCCCACCGGTTGTCGTCGCGGTCACGTCCGCCGTAGTAGATGGAGGGCGGTGGCGGCGGGGCCGAATAGATCACGCCAGGCGCACGGTACACAGGCGGCGCCTGGTACACCGGCGGCGGGGCACTGTAGATGTAGCCTGGCTGTTCGTACACCGGGTAGCGCGGAGAGTCGTAATAAGGGTCGCCCGGCACGGTGGCACACCCCGTCACCAGGGCCCCCAGGACCGTGGCGGAAAGAATGCGGGTGATGGTGTAGGTCATGGTGATCAGACTCCGGCCGGGTGGGGGCGTTCCGCCTTGTCCGTAAAGCCCATGAAAAGCGCTCCGGTGGAGCGTTACAAATTTCAGGGGTCTGGCACAGGGGGCCAATCACTTTAGCGCGTGGGGACGGCTTTTGGTTGACTCGGCGCATGCACAGGTGCCGATGGAGGCTGTAACAACCCGTGAATATGGGGCACGCCTGCTGCTTGATATCGTCAAAAATGATAGCTATCAGAGTACGTTTTACGGACGCAATCAACTGATTCAACCAAAAAATCGGACCCCCAAAAAACAAACGGCCCCGCAAGGCCGTTGTGTTCCAGCGGATAGGGCGCCGGTTTACTTGGGCAGTACGCGGCGGATGGTCTCCGCCAGGTCTTCCGCCACAAACTTGGCCACATAGCCATCGGCCCCAACGCTGCGCACATGGTCTTCGTTGGCCGAGCCCGACAGCGAGGAATGGATGACCACCGGCAGCCCATGAAAGCGGGCGTCCTGCTTGATGTTGCGCGTCAGCGTGAAGCCGTCCATCTCCGGCATTTCCAGGTCGGTCAGCACCATGGCCACGCGGTCAAGCACCGTCTTGCCCTCGGCCTCGGCACTTTTGGCGATGGCATTGAGCCGGTCCCAGGCCTCCTTGCCGGATTTCACCATTTCATACGGCGCGTTGAGCACCTTGAGCTCTTGCTCGATGAGCGAGCGGGCCACGAACGAGTCGTCCGCCGCCAGGATGATGCAACCAGGCTTGAGTTTGAGCTTGGCGCCCACCTTTTCCTCTGTGACCTCGTGACCGTCAGAGGGCGAGATCATCTGCAGGATGGCTTCCACGTCCAGTACCTGCGCGAGGCGGGACTCGTCGGTGTTGCCGTCCAGACGGGCAATGCTGGTCACCAGCTTGCCAGCAGCGCCGCTGGTTTCCGCCGACAGCACCTGTTTCCAGTCCAGGCGCACGATGTCTTCCACCGACTCGACCGCAAACGCCTGGGTGGTGCGTGCGTACTCTGTCACCAGCATGATGTTCAGGCCCGTCTGTGGCTTGCAACCCACGATGGAGGGCAGGTCCAGCACCGGAATCACCTGTCCGCGCAGGTTGACCACCCCGAGCGAATGGGCCGTGGTGCCCGCAATCGGCGTGATGCTGGGCATGGCCACGATCTCGCGGATCTTGAAGACATTGATGCCGAACAGCTCGGACTTGCCCAAGGCGCTGTCGATGCCCAGGCGAAACAGCAGCAGCTCGAACTTGTTGGTGCTGGTGAGGTTGGTCCGCTCGTCGATGTCCTGCTGGATGGCTTTCATGTTGGATCCTTCGCGCGGTAATGAAGATACGAAGATACGCGCTTTTACAAATTCTAGGACCCAAACGGCACGCGCAGTGCGCTAAATCTTCAGGCAATACCCGAATAGTGCGCTGCAGCATCCGTGCGTGGCGGCGCCGTCACACCCTGTCCGGCGTGACCGGCTCAAAGTGCACAACGGTGGGGAACGGGTCGTAAAAATGGTGCAGCAGCCGTTTCCACTCCTGGTACTGGGCGGACTGGCGGAAACCCACCTCGTGGTCGGCCAGGGTGGCCCAGCGCACCAGCAGTACATAGTCCTGTGGTCGCTCCATGCAATGCCCCAGCTCATGGGACAGGTAGCCGGGCATGGAGGCAATGATGCGCTGCGCCAGGGCAAACGCCTGCTCAAACGCACTGTTCTGGCCGGGGCGGACGGTGAGGTGGGCAATTTCCAGAATCATGGGGGGTGGCCTGAGGGGTGGATGGGGCAGGGGATCAGACCACATTGCTGCGCTGCGTGGGCTCGGGCTGGGCTGCGGTGGCCTTCATGCCGTCCGCCAGGCGGTGCAGCAGACCGAGCAGGGGCGCGTCCGACGCGTCGCAGGCCAGGCCGATGTGGCGCGAGAAGGCCAGGGGCCCGTCCAGCGGGCGGGTGAGCGCGCGGCGCGCCTGGGCTGCATGCGACTGCGGCACCACGGCCAAGCCCATGCCCGCGTCCACCATGTGCAGCAGCAGCTCCTCGCGCGCGGCGCTGGCCTGCACCTGCAGCGCAATCCCCCGCTCGGCCAGCAGACGGATGAAGGACTGGTGCAGCGGGCAATAGGGCCACTCGATGAGGGGCAGGTTTTCAATGTCTGCCAGTCCAAAGCGCTTCTTGAAGCGCAGCGGGTGCAGCTCGGGCACGAGCATCACATAAGGCTCGTGCCACAGCGGCACAAACGTGTCGCCCGGCGGCTTGCAGTGCTCGGCCACCATGCGCAGCCGCGCTTCTTGCGCGCTGGCGGTGAGCCGCACCATGGTGTGGGGCAGCTCCAGCGCGATGTGTGCGAACAGGGGCGCGGCCTGCTGCACCATCAGGTCGTCCTGCAGGAAGATGCCCAGCGTTTCACGCGGTGCATCGCGAAAGTCGCGCACCATGGCGCTGGACTGGGCCAGCAGGCTGCAGGCGCGGGGGTACAGCCGGTGCGCGGCAGGTGTGGGGGCCAGGCCCTGGCGGCTGCGCTCGAAAAGGGTGGTTTCGAGCGCATCCTCCAGCCCCTTGATGGCCATGCTGATGGACGGCTGCGCCACAAAACAGCGGCGCGATGCGGCCGTGACCGAGCGCTCTTCATAGGCCGCTACAAAGTAGCCCAGGGCGCGCAGGTCAAACAGCATGGTGGCGGAGCCTTTCTTGGATCGGGTTGTCAGACCGGGGTGATGGTGGTGACGGTCTCGCGGAAATAGTCCACCTGGCCGTTCTGCGAATGGCTGGTGATCCAGGTCACGGATTCCACCTCGCGCTGTTGTACCGCATAAAAGAAGCGCTGGTGAAAGTGCGTGAACACCCAGTCATTGCCCAGCGGCTGGCTGTGGGTGTGCAGGATCTCCGTGCCGCGCGGGAACACCTCCACCCCCAGGCGCTGCACCACGGCCATCGCCTCGGCCTTGTTGCGGGCGATTTGCCAACGGGTATCGGCGTCATCGCGGTAGTGGTCGATGCGGAAGTCCACATCGTCGGCAATGGTGGCCAGCAGTGTGGGCACGTCCTGCTGCTCGAAGGCGGTCAGCACGCGGTCGATGGGGAAGATCAGTGGCGGGTTGGTCGTCATGTCGGGTCTCCGGTGGGTGGTGGGGTCAATCCATCAAACAAACCCTGGCCAGGGAGCCGCAAATGTAGGCAGAGCACGGCGCCCACACAACGATGGAATTTGTGGGCCCGTGCGATAAAAAATCGATGGGTGCCGAAGAGCAAGGCTCGGAGTGGCTCACAAAACCCAGCGTAGCGGTTCTGGCCAGGCGCTGCGTCGCAGGCAGTGCGAGCAGTACGACAAGACGCGGCAACGACGCCAGAAGCGTTTTGTTGGCCGCTCTCAGTCCGAAATCCCGGGCACCTGCCGCAGGTAGGCATGCAGTGCCGCAATCGACTGGCGCACCTTGGCGGGCTGGGCATCGCGTTGGGGCGTGACGGCCCAGATGTCCAGCGTGCCAAACGACCAGTCGGGCAGCAGGCGCACCAGCCGCCCGGCCTGCAGTGCTTCGTGCGAATCCATGCTGCCCACCAACGCCAGGCCCAGCCCGGCCTCGCACATCTGCTGGATCGAGAGCTGGTTGTTGCTGGCAATGCGCGGCTCCACCCGCAGTGCGCGCGGCTCGCCGCTGGGACTGCGCAGGTCGACGAGCAACCCACCCCCCTCCCGCGCAAAGCCCAGCCAGCTATGAGACAGCAGCGCATCCGGGTGCTGGGGCACGCCGTGTGCGGCCACCCATTCGGGTGATGCGCACAGGTACCAACTCATGCCCCCCAGGCGCCGGGCCGCCCAGGTCGAATCCGCCAGGCGCCCGTAGCGCACGGCCAGGTCGATGCGGGCGTTGATGAGGTCGATGGTGGAGTCGTCCACCAGCAGCCGCAGGCGCAGCGCCGGGTGCGCGGCCAGCAGTTCACCCAGGGCGGGTGCGATGTGCCGCGCAAAACCCACGGTGGCCGACATCCGCAATTCGCCACTGGGCGCATCGCGGGAGGCGGCCAGCTCGGCGCGCGCTTGCTCCGCCGCCGCCCACATGGCAGCGCAGCGCGCGTGGTAACGCTGGCCCGCCTCGGTGAGCGCTAACTTGCGCGTGGAGCGGTGCAGCAGCGTCACGCCGCCGTCGCTTTCGAGCTTGCGCACCTGCTGGCTCACCGCCGAAGTGCTCATGCCCAGGGCGCGCGCGGCGCCGCTCATCGAGCCGTGCTGCACCACGGCGGCGAAAACAGCCATGCGTTTGAGGTCTTCCATGTGTTCGATTGTGAAGTACAGCTTCAAAGATAAGGCGGTTTTAGCCATCTACCGCCTGTTTTGACAAGCTCCTATTCTCACTACATCACAACTTTGACCCCAAGGACATCGATATGAACATCGCCCTGATTGGCGCCACCGGCTTTGTCGGCTCGGCCGTGCTGAACGAACTGCTGCAACGCGGCCACCGCGTGACCGTGCTGGCCCGCAATCCCGCAAAGCTCACGGCCCGCGAAGGTCTGACCGTGGTCGCCGCAGACGCGCAGGACGCCACCCAGGTGGCCAAGGCCGTTGCAGGCCACGACGCGGTGGTGAGCGCCTACAACCCCGGCTGGACGGTGCCAGACATCCACGACCAGTTCCTCAAAGGCACGCGCGCCATCATCGACGGCACCAAGGCGGCCGGTGTGCGCCGGCTGCTGGTGGTGGGCGGCGCGGGCAGCCTGTTTGTGGCGCCCGGTGTGCAACTGGTGGACACGCCCCAGTTTCCCGCCGAATGGAAGCAGGGCGCCCTGGCCGCGCGCGAGGCGCTGAACTGGATCCGCACCGAAAGCACGCTGGACTGGACCTTCCTCTCTCCCCCCATCCTGCTGCAGCCCGGCGAGCGCACCGGCCAGTACCGCCTGGGCGACGAGGCCCCGCTGATGAACGGCGACCAGCCTGGCAGCATCAGCGTGGCCGACCTGGCGGTGGCGATGGCCGACGAATTGGAGACGCCACGCCATGTGCAAAAGCGGTTCACGGTGGCGAACTGAACAGTGCTCGGGAGTGAATGACTCCTGATTTGATAGCTGCCAGCGCAATATCCACTAGCGCTTGCAGCATCTTTTGCTTCAAATCCTCAGATTCAGCCTGCAAACCACCGCATCGGAACCAGCACTAGCGATGGAAACAGCACCATCAGGAACATCACCGCAAACTGCGCCACCATGAACGGGATGACGCCCCGCGTCACGTCATCCATGCGCATCTTGCCCACGCCCGCCACCACATTCAGCACGGTACCGACTGGCGGGGTGATGAGCCCGATGGCGTTGTTGATGATGAACAGCACGCCGAAGTAGACCGGGTCGATGCCTGCCGCCTTCACCACCGGCATCAGCACGGGCGTGAGGATGAGGATGGTGGGCGTCATGTCCATGGCCGTGCCCACGGCCATCACCAGCACCATGATGGCGATGAGCAGCAGCGTGGGGTGTTCCATCAAGGGCTTGAGCAGGCTCACCAGCTGGCGCGGGATATCCGCCACGGTGATGAGCCAGGCGCTGACCATGGCGGCCGCCACCAGGAACATGATCACGGCGGTGGTCTTGGCGGCACTGATGAATACATCGGTCAGCTGTCGCCAGTGCAGCTCGCGGTAGACCAGCGTGGCCACCAGCAGGGCGTACACGGCAGCGACGGCCGCCGCCTCGGTGGGGGTGAACACGCCCATCTTCAAGCCCACGATCACGATCACCGGCAGGAACAGTGCCCAGGTCGATTCCCTGAGCGCCTGCAGCTTTTCGGCGGTGGACGCCTTGGGCGGTGGCGTGACGTTTTCGCGCTGCGAGACCCAGTACCAGGTGATGGCAATCGCCACTCCCATCAGCAGCCCCGGCACGATGCCGGCCAGGAACAGCTTGCTGATCGACACGTTGGCCGCCACGCCAAACACCACGAAGCCGATGGAGGGCGGAATGACCGGTGCGATGATGCCCGCCGAGGCGATGAGTCCGCCCGCTCGTGCCTTGTCGTGCCCGGCCTTCACCATCATGGGCAGCAGCAGGGCTGCCAGTGCCGCCGTGTCGGCCACGGCCGAGCCCGACAGCGCCGCCAGCATGCAGGCCGCGAGGATGGCCACAAAGCCCAGCCCGCCGCGCTTGTGCCCCACCAGCGTGAGCGCGAGCTTGACGATGCGCTGCGACAGCCCACCCACGTTCATGATCTCGCCCGCCAGCATGAAGAAGGGCACGGCCAGCAGCGGAAAGCTGTCGGCGCCGTTGATCACGTTCTGCGCCAGGATCTGTGCGTCAAACAGGTCCAGGTGCCACATCAGCGCGACGCCGGACACCAGCAGCGCGTAGGCAATCGGCACGCCAATGGCCATGGCGGCCAGCAGGGAGCCGAGGAAGATAAAAACGGTCATGGGAGAGCGCTCCAGGTCATTGCGGTGTGGGGCTCACGGGCGCGAGGCCGTGGGCGCGGGGGCTGCGTGTGGCAGCTGGCTGCCCACGGCGGCCAGTTCTTCGGACTCGGAGATCTGCACCAGTTCGCTGTCCGGCATCTGCCCCGACACAATGCGCCACAGGTCCAGCGCCAGCAGCAGGCCCGCCGCCACGGCAAACACCACGCCCGACGCATAGAAGATGGCCATGGACGCACCCGTGACCGGTGCATCCACATCCCAGTTGATGCGCGCCTGCGCCAGCGCGCCGCTGAACAGCAGCCAGGTGCACCAGATCATCAGCGTGTAGCTCAGTGCCAGGCAGATGCGCTGGCCCAGCGGCGGCAGGCGCGCCAGCAGAAAGTCCGTGCCCAGGTGGCCCCGCTCGCGCACCGCCACGATGGCGCCCAGAAAGGTGATCCACACAAACAGCCAGCGCGAGACCTCCTCGCTGATGGCAATGCCGGAGTTGAACGCATAGCGCAGCACCACGTTGCCGAACACCATGGCGACCATCACGGCCAGCGCGAGCGCGATGAGCAGGTTGATCCAGCGGCAGCAGCGGTCGATGAAGGCATTCAGCATGGGTGTCTCCTGTTTTTCTTTTTCAGTCAGAGGGCCGTGCCCTGCAGCAGCCCGCGCTGCGCCAGGTTGGCCATGAAGGCGCGCAGGCCAAAGCGCCAGGGCGGGGCGGCCTCGCTGTGGGTCACGCGGTTGTGCAAGCCGCCCAGCCAGGCGCTCTGGATGGACACCAGGTCGCCCAGGTGGTGGGTGAAGCCGCCGCCCGGCTGGTCGCGGTCTTCGATGGGCGCGAACAGCGTGCCCATGAACAGCATGAACCCATCCGGGTACTGGTGCGCGGCCAGCGTCTGTGCCACCAGGTCGGTGGGGTCGCGGCTGATGCTGGCCATGGTGTTGATGCCGCGCAGCTCAAAGCCGTCCGTGCCCGCCACGCGCAGGTGCACGGTTTCATTGCGCACCTGTTCCAGCCCGAAGCTCGCGTCGAACAGGCGGATGAACGGGCCCAGCGCGCACGATGCGTTGTTGTCCTTGGCCTTGCCCAGCAGCAGGGCGCTGCGGCCCTCGATGTCGCGCAGGTTCACGTCATTGCCCAGCGTGGCGCCCACGATCTGGCCCCGGCTGTTCACGGCCAGCACCACCTCGGGCTCGGGGTTGTTCCAGGCCGAATCGGAGCGGATGCCGATGTCGTCGCCGCAGCCCACCGAGGCCAGCACCGGTGCCTTGGTGAACACCTCGGCATCGGGGCCAATGCCCACCTCCAGGTATTGCGACCACAGGCCTTTGTCTTGCAACAGCGCTTTCAGGCGCATGGCCTCGGGCGAGCCCGGGCGGATGTCCGCCAGGTTCTGGCCGATCAGGCCGATGACCTGGGTGCGCAGGCCCTGCGCGCGGGTGGCGTCGCCGCGCGCCTGCTCTTCGATCACGCGCTCGATGAGGCTGGCCGCAAATGTCACGCCTGCGGCCTTCACCACCTGCAGGTCGCAAGGGGCTAGCAGCCAGGGGCGCGTGGTGTCGCGTGTGCCGGGCAGGCTGTTGGCCAGCAGGTCGTCCACGCTGCACAGGTATTGGCCGCTGGCTGCACGCACTGCCTCGGCGGGCGCCAGTGTGTCGAGCAGCGTGCTCATGGTGGGGTAGTGCGCGCTGAGGTCAAACACACCTTCGGGCCGCAGTGCCACCACCGCCGGGCCGGGCACAGCACCTTGGGGGGCCCACACACGGCCCACCAGCGTGCCCTGCACGCCATCGTCGGGAAGCACTTGCAATGCGGCCTGGGGCGCACGGGCCCGTTCGGCAACTGCCGCTGCCGTCATGTTGTTCATGGAGAGTCCTTCGAAAAGTCCGGGAAGGCGCCAGTGGCCTACCCGCTCGTTGTCAGTGGTTGTGGCGTGGCGTCTTTTCGGAGATGCGCTGAAATTCCAGCGCAAAGTCCAGCGTGGCGCCATCGGCCAATTGCCCTGTTTTCTCGCGGTACAGCGCCTCCCAGGGCGACTGGCTCGCGGGCACGGGTGGGGCGGGCAGGTCGCGTTGTCGGCGCGCGATTTCCTCGGGGGCGACCAGCGCCTCGCAGCGACCGGTGTTCAGGTCGATGCGGATGGTGTCGCCGCTTTGCAGCCAGGACAGGCCCCCGCCCACGGCGCTCTCGGGCGATGCGTTGAGGATGGAAGGGCTGTCTGCCGTGCCCGACTGGCGTCCGTCGCCCAGCGTGGGCAGGGTGTTGATGCCACGCCGGATCAGCGCATCGGGCGGCTGCATGTTCACCACTTCGGCCGAGCCCGGCCAGCCGATGGGGCCCGCGCCGCGCATCACCAGGATGCAGCCTTCGTCGATGTTCAGTGCCGGGTCGTTGATGCGGGCGTGGTAGTCGTCCGCACCTTCAAACACCACAGCACGGGCTTCAAAGATGCCTTCCGCGCCCGGCTGGCTGAGGTAGCGCTGGCGAAAGGCTTCGGAGATCACCGAGGTTTTCATGATCCCGAAGTCGAACAGGTTGCCGCTGAGCACCATGAACCCCGCCTTGTGCATGAGCGGGTTGCTGAAGGGGCGGATCACATCACGGTCGTGGGTCTCGCGGCCTTGCAGGTTCTCGCCCACCGTCTTGCCGGTCACGCTGGCGCAGTCGGCATGTAGCTTGCCCGCCTGCTGCAGCTCCCACATCAGCGCGGGCACACCGCCTGCGCGGAAGAAGCGCTCGCCCAGAAACTGGCCCGCAGGCTGCATGTTCAGCAGCAGGGGCAGGTCGTAGGCGTGGTTGGTCCAGTCTTGCGCGTCCAGCTGCACGCCCGCGTGGCGCGCCATGGCCATGATGTGCACCTGCGCGTTGCTACTGCCGCCGGCCACGCTGACCACCGAGAGCGCGTTCAGAAAGCTCTCGCGCGTCAGGATGCGCGAGGGGCGGAGGTCTTCATACGCCATTTCCACGATGCGACGCCCGGTCTCGTAGGCCATCTGGCCGCGCTCGCGGTAGGGCGCTGGAATGGCCGAGCAGCCCGGCAGCGACAGGCCCAGCGCCTCGGCCACGGCGTTCATGGTCGATGCCGTGCCCATGGTGTTGCAGTGCCCGGCCGAGGGCGCGCTGTTGCAGGCGCGCTGCAAGAATTCTTCCTCATCAATCTCGCCCGCCGCGAGCTGGCGGCGGCTGCGCCAGATCACGGTGCCCGAGCCCACCAGCTGCCCTTCGTGCCAGCCGTCCAGCATCGGCCCGCCCGAGAGCACGATGGCCGGGATGTCCACGGTGGACGCGGCCATGATGCCTGCAGGCGTGGTTTTGTCGCAGCCCGTGGTCAGCACCACGGCATCGATGGGGTAGCCGTACAGGATCTCCACCAGCCCCAGATAGGCCAGGTTGCGGTCCAGCGCGGCCGTGGGGCGGCGGCAGTTTTCAAAGATGGGGTGGACGGGGAACTCCATCGGAATCCCGCCCGCATCGCGGATGCCGTCGCGCACGCGGCGCGCCAGGTCCAGGTGGATGCGGTTGCAGGGCGACAGGTCGCTGCCCGTCTGCGCAATGCCGATGATGGGCCGGCCCGAGCGCAGCTCTTCGGGCGTGAGCCCGTAGTTCATGAACCGCTCCAGATACAGCGCGGTCATGTCCGAGCGCTCGGGCGCGGCAAACCATTCGCGGGAGCGGAAGGGGCGGCGGGGTGTTTGGGTCATGGGGTCGGGGCGTCGCAACAGAGGGGCTGGACGCAGCCGGAAGCTGCGCCCTAGGGAACGAACCAAGCGCTTACTTGCTGCCCCGTGCCTTGGCCAGCTCGCCCATCATTTCGTTGGTGGTCTCTTCACCAAACTCCTTGCCGTACTTGGCCAGCACGGGCTGCAGCTTGGTGCGCAGCTTGGCCTGCTCGGCGGCGGGCAGCTCGGTGATCTGCATACCCGCCTTCTTCAGCTCGCCCAGGGCGGTTTCGCTGAAGGCGCGGATGGTCTTGCGCTCGAACAGCGTGGCCTCGCGCGCAGCCTCCTGCACGATCTTGCGCTCGTCGGCCGAGAGGCCGTCCCAGGTCTTCTTGGAGATGAGCAGCACCCAGGCGCTGTACATGTGGCGCGACAGCACCAGATGCTTTTGCACCTCATAGAACTTGCTGGCCAGGATGGTGGCGGGCGGGTTTTCCTGCCCGTCCACGGCAGACTGCTCCATGGCCGTGTACAGCTCGGTGAACGGCATGGGCGTGGCGTTGGTGCCCAGGGCATTGAAGGTGTCGAGGAACAAGGGGCTCTGGATCACGCGCAGCTTCAGTCCCGCCAGGTCGTCCGCCTTGTTGATGGGGCGGCGCGAGTTGGTCACATGGCGGAAGCCGTTTTCCCAGAAGCCCAGGCCGATCAGGCCCTTGTCGGGCAGCATGGCCAGCAGCTTCTGGCCGAAGGGGCCGTCCAGCACCGCGTCGGCTTCTGCCTCGGTGTTGAAGGTGAGCGGCAGGTTCAGCACGCCAAAGGGCTTGATCAGCGACATCAGCGTGGACGAATCCGGAATCGTCATCTCCAGCGTGCCGCCGCGCAGGGCCGAGGTCATGCTCACGTCGTTGCCCAGCGCGCCGCTGGCAAACAGCTTGGCGTTCATCTTGCCGCCGCTCTTGGCCTGCAGGCGCTCGGCAAAGTGGCGCACGGCCTGGGCCTGCGGGTGGTCGTCGCTCAGGCCGATGCCGACCTTGAAGGTGTGTTCCTTGACTTGGGCCGAGACGGGTGCGGCGAGGGCGGCCAGCAGCGTGGCGGCGAGTGCCAAGGATTTGGCGAGTGATGTGAATTGCATGGTGTCTTGTCTCCGTTGGAATGGCTGACCCCGCTGGCGAGGCCGTCGGCGTGTGCAGCTTTTTTGGGCAAGCCGTCATGAACGCAAAGCGAAGGTTAGGTTTCGCGCCCTGCCGGGTCCACTGAATGTTTTGCGACAATCCATTCCAAACGCTTATGAGTCCAGACGAATTTCCGGGTAAACCCTTGTCTTTGGCGCAGGCCTGCGCGCGGCTGCGCTTTCGGCATTTGCAGTTTCTGGACATCCTGGGCCGTACGCGCAACCTGCGGCTGACGGCCGAGCAGATGCACGTCACGCAGCCTGCGGCCACCAAGATCCTGATGGACATCGAGGAGATCCTGGAGGCGCGTTTGTTTGACCGCCTCTCGCGCGGCATGCGGCCCAACGAGCTGGGGCTTTTTACGTTGCGCTACGCCAGCGCGGCGCTCGATGGGCAGCGCAAGTTTGTCGATGAATTCAACGCCCTCAAGCAGGGCGGCCACGGCCATGTAACGGTGGGCGCCATCACCGGGTCAGCCGCGCATGTGCTGGTGGCGTCGGTGGTGGAGATCCAGCGCCTGCGGCCCCTGCTGGTCATCAAGATCCTGGAGCAGAGCAGCGACCAGCTCATCGCCTGGCTGGCCGAGCGCAAGATCGACCTGATGATCGGCCGCTTCACCACCGAGGACCAGCGCAGCCAGTTCCACTACGAGCACCTGTCGGCCGAGCCGCTGCATGTGGTGGGCGGGCAGCACCACCCGCTGCGCGGCGCCACCGACCTGTCGCTGACCGAGCTGGCCCACTGGCCCTGGATTCTGTACCCCGCCTCCACGGCGGTGCGCAAGGTGTCGGACGACTTGTTCGGCGGCGCGGGCCTGGCGCTCACGGCGGGGGTGGTGGAGACGCCGTCCTTCCTGTTTGCGCTGGAGCTGATGAACACCACCCACATGATGTCGCTGCAGCCCGCTGCGCTGATCCAGAAATATGTGGACCGGGGCCTGCTCTCGCGCATTCCCGTCGAGCTGCCCGACCGCATGCCCAGCTATGGCCTCATCACCCGCCTGGGCGAGCCGCCCACACCCTCGGCACAGGCCTTCATCGAGGTGTTGCGCGACACGGCGGGTGTGGCGCCGGACGTTGTGGGGGAGTAGCAAGGCCCGCGCTATGCATGGCGTTTTTCGATAACCAATGGTTATTGGAAGTTGGGGCCGCCAAGCCCTGCCGTTATGCTCTGCGCCCTTTCCCGCCATCCAGACCTTTTTCTCCATGACCGACGCACCCGACACGCCCGACACCATCCAGGAACCCCGCTACTGGAGCGACGGGCGCTGGACGGCGCAGGTCATCAAGAACGAAGACGACGATGGCTGGGCCGTGTCCATGACGCTGAAGGGCGAGGCCGAACCCGCGCTGGTGGGCCCCTGGACCATGGGCCGCGACAAGAAGAACCCCAAGCCGCTCGATGTGTCGGCCTTCCACACCCTGGTCAAGACCGCCAGCGAAGTGGTGCGCCGCCACGAGCAGCAACTCCACGCGCAGCTGAACAAGAGCATTCACATCACCACCGCAGACGGCCAGCGCCTGCGCGTGGCGCTGGCCATCGTGCCCGATGACGAAGGCGCCACGGCCACGCTGAGCGCGCAGGACGAGCTGGGTGAAGAGGTTGCCCGTGCGTCCGCCCCGCCCACCTTCAAGCTCACGCCTGCCAGCGCAGCGGCCTGGGCCGAAGGCGGGTTTCAGCGCGTGCGCTTAGCAGACTTCGGCGTTCAACACGGCCCCATCCGCAGAAACTGGCACTGCCAGTGCAGGCAATCGCCTGCGCGACGGCGTGCCGCGTGCCCGCCGCCTAAAATCCCACCCGTCGGCCCCGGATGACCTTCGGGGCCGACAGCGTTCTCAGGGCGGGGCGGAATTCCCCACCGGCGGTATTTGTTGGCTGAAAAGTCGGCAACAGCCCGCGAGCGCCTGCGGTTCCGTTCTTCGGATTGGCCTGCAGGGTCAGCAGATCTGGTGCGAAACCAGAGCCGACGGTCACAGTCCGGATGAAAGAGATCGCGAAACCCACAGCTCCCGCCATGGGTGGCTGGGCCCTCGGCGTTTGCCTGCGTGCTTTGTTGCGCGCTGGCATGGCGCAGGGCCTGCGCCGCCCTGTGCAGGTGCCGTGTTCGCGCGCGCCCTGATTCTGGCCAACCCTGTTCTGAGGAACCCATGAATCAGTCTTCTTCACCTTCCGTTTCCCCCCTGGCTCCCGTCGCCGCCCACCGTGGCGCCCGCGTGGCCATCATCAGTGCCAGCTGGCACCAGGACATCGTGCACCAGGCCCGCGACGCGGCCCTGGCCGAGTTTGACCGCCACGGCCTGCCCCCCGCGCAGGTGGCGCTGTTCGATGTGCCCGGCGCGTTCGAGATTCCGCTGCTGGCACGCAAGCTCGCGCGCAGCGGGCGCTACGACGCCATCGTGGCCTGTGCGTTGGTGGTCAACGGCGGCATCTACCGTCACGAGTTCGTCACCACCGCCGTCATCGACGGCCTGATGCGCGTGCAGCTCGACACCGAGGTGCCCGTGATGTCGGCCGTGCTCACGCCGCGCGACTTCCACGACCACGAGGACCATGTGCGCTTCTTCCGCGAGCATTTTGTGAAGAAGGGCACCGAGGTGGCCCAGGCCTGCCTGCAGACCATGGCCTACCTGCGCAAGCTGGCCTCGCCCACGCTGGCCACCGTGCAGCAGGCAACCCCTGCGCTGGCTGAAGCCTGAGAAGGTACTATTTGCTACTATTTATGTAGCTGTTGGCGCATGATGCACTAGCGCTTCAAGCCGATTTGGCTTGAAATGGCTGCGCCACTTCAGCCTGCGGCCAACCGGGGCTGGTGGTGGCCCTGTGCGGGCATGCTGGCCTCCCTGGGGGTGTTGGCGTCGGTGTCTGCCAGCCGGAACACCGCCACTGCCTGCACCAGCTGCTGCGCCTGCACCTTGAGGCTGTCGGCGGCGGCGGCGCTCTGTTCGACCAGCGCTGCGTTCTGCTGCGTGGCCTGGTCCATTTCGGTGATGGCGTCCCCTACCTGGGCCACACCGGCGCTTTGCTCGCTGCTGGCAGCGCTGATCTCGCCCACGATGTCGGTCACGCGGCGGATGGCGCTCACCACCTGGTTCATCGTGGCGCCCGCCTTGTCCACCAGCGTGGTGCCCAGTTCCACGCGCTCCACGCTGGCGTGGATCAGGGTCTTGATCTCCTTGGCGGCCTCGGCACTGCGCTGCGCGAGGCTGCGCACCTCACCGGCCACTACCGCAAAGCCCCGGCCTTGTTCACCTGCGCGTGCGGCCTCTACGGCGGCGTTCAGCGCCAGGATGTTGGTCTGGAAGGCGATGCCGTCGATCACGCTGATGATGTCGGCGATCTTGCGGCTGCTGTCGTTGATGCCCTTCATGGTCGTCACCACCTCGGCCACCACATCACCGCCCTGCACGGCCACGGTGCTGGCGCTCACGGCCAGCTGGTTGGCGGTGCGCGCGTTTTCGGCGTTGGCCTGCACGGTGGAGCTGAGTTCTTCCATCGATGCCGATGTTTGCTCCAGCGCGCTGGCCTGCTGTTCGGTGCGGGCGCTCAGGTCGTTGTTGCCCTGCGCGATTTCGGTGCTGGCGGCGGCCACGCTGTCGGCGTTGTTGCGCACATTGCTCACCACGTGCGACAGGCTGATCTGCATGTCGTGCAAGGCATTGAGCAGCAGTGCGATCTCGTCCTTGCCCTGCACGTGCCGCGCCACCGTCAGGTCGCCGCTGGCCACGGCCTGCGACACGCGCACCGCGTTGTCCAGCGGGTTCACCACGGTGCGGCTGAAGGCAATGGCGCCTGCTATGCCCAGCGCGCACACCACCAGCATCACCACCAGGCTGATGGTGGTGGCGCGCTGCGCAGTGGCGGCGGCACGTTCGGCCACGGCGCTGCTGGCCTTGGCGATCAGGTCGCCCGCCTGGTCCAGCAGTTGTGAGGGCTCGCGGTCCATGCCCGCCACGGCCTTGTCGCCCGCTTGCGGGTCGTGGTCGGCCGCCTTGAAGGTTTCAAACCCCTTGCGGTAGGCGGTGCCCATGCGTTCGTGGGCCTGGGCAAACTGCAACACGCGTTCGCGGCCCTCCCCCGGGGGCAGGGCGGCGACGAGCTTTTGCGCATCGTCCTTGATGGCCTGTTCCTGCTTTTCAAACGCGGCCCAGTAGCGCGTGAGCTGGGCCGGGTCCTTGCCACGCAGCAGCACGTTTTTCCACTCCTGCACCTGCACCTTGAAGTTGTTGAGCATGCCCGCCGCCATGCGCTCGTGCTCGAAGCTCTGGGCCACGGTGGTCTGGTAGGTGTCGAGCGCCTGGTTCAGGCGGCTGATGCCAAACAGGGCCGCTGCAAACAGCAAGAGCAGCGACACGGTGAAGGCCAGGGGGAGCTTGAGGCTGAGCTTCATGAGGAACTCCTTGAGGGTCCAGAAACGCCGCAGTGCTGGGCCATGGGCCCAGCACCCTGGTCCAGCGGCGCGCCGTGCGCGGGGCCGCAGACAGGGTGTCTTTGGGATTATGGAGACGGATGTAATTTTTTGTACATGTCTTTTTTGCCGTGGGGCCGAGGCAAGCGGCTCCTAGTCCCTCGCTTTGTCATCCGATGGATAGCGGATAGCGCAAGCCAGACAAGCGCCAGGGGCCGGTGCAATGCAGACAGCACAAACAAAACGGCCTTGCCGGTGAGGGCAAGGCCGTGCAGTGGTCAGGGCATGGCGCAGGCCGATGCCGCGAGGGTCTGGCTACAAAACCCCGCTGGCCCGCAGTGCCGCGATGCGCGCTGGGTCCAGCCCCATCTCGCGCAACACCTCGTCGGTGTGCTGGCCCAGTGCCGGCGGCGCATTGCGCAGCACGGGTGGGGTGGCCGACAGGCGCAGCGGGCTGGCCACGCCGGTGATCTGCAACACGTTGTCGGTGGCGGCCTCGCCGTCCTTCCAGCGCGGCAGCGTCACGGCCAGGCCACGGGCCTGCACCTGCGCGTCGTCAAACGCCTGGGCGATGGTGTTGATGGGGCCGCAAGGCACGGCCTTGTCTTCCAGCAGCGTGATCCAGTCGGCTGTGGTGCGCGTGCGGGTCACGGCCTCCATGGCGGGGATCAGCGCGGTGCGGTTTTGTACGCGCAGCGTGTTGGTGGCAAAGCGCGGGTCGCTGGCCCACTGGGGCTGCTCGGCGGCGGCGCAAAAGCGCAGGAACTGGCCGTCGTTGCCAATGGCCAGCAGCATGTTGCCGTCCTGCGTGGGGAAGTCCTGGTAGGGCGCGAGGCTGGGGTGGCTGTTGCCCATGCGGCCGGGCGCCTTGCCGGTGGCGAGGAACCCCGACGCCTGGTTGGCCAGCACGGCCATGCCCACATCGAGCAGTGCCATGTCGATGTGCTGGCCCTGGCCGGTGCCGTTCACCGCGTTGTCGCGCACGTGCAGCGCGGCCAGGATGGCGTTGCTGGCGTACAGGCCGGTGAACAGGTCGATGACGGCCACGCCCACGCGCATGGGGCCGCCGCCGGGCTGGCTGTCGGCCTGGCCGGTGATGCTCATCAGGCCCGTCATGGCCTGCACCATCAGGTCGTAGCCCGCGCGCTCGGCGTAGGGGCCGTCTTGCCCGAAGCCGGTGACGGAGCAGTAGATGAGGCGCGGGTTGAGCGCGCGCAGGCTCTCATGGTCCAGGCCGTATTGCTTCAGGCCACCGACCTTGAAGTTCTCCACCACGATGTCGGCCTCTTGCGCCATCTGTCGGATGAGCGCCTGCCCGTCGGGCGAGGCCATGTCGATGGTGACGGAACGCTTGTTGCGATTGCAGGCGGTGTAGTAGCTGGCCTGGTTGGTGTCGTTGCCCTCTGCGTCCTTCAAGAAGGGCGGGCCCCACTGGCGCGTGTCGTCGCCCACACCGGGGCGCTCCACCTTGACCACGTCCGCGCCCAGGTCGGCCAGGATCTGCGTGCACCACGGCCCGGCCAGCACGCGGGAGAGGTCGAGCACCTTGATGCCTGCGAGGGCGCCGGGAGAGGTAGAGGGGGTGGTCATGGTGTGGTGTACTATGAAATTGATAGCTGTCAGCGCATGATTGACTAGCGCTACAAGGCAAAAACACCGCAAAGGCGGTGTTTTTGCCGGTTTTCGGGGCGCAGGCCGATCAGTTGGCGAACGCGGCGATGCCCGTCTGGGCGCGGCCCAGGATCAGCGCGTGCACATCGTGCGTACCTTCGTAGGTGTTCACCACTTCCAGGTTCACCAGGTGGCGGGCCACGCCAAACTCGTCGCTGATGCCGTTGCCGCCCATCATGTCGCGCGCCAGGCGGGCAATGTCCAGCGCCTTGCCGCAGCTGTTGCGCTTGATGATGGAGGTGCCTTCCACGCTGGCTGTGCCCGCGTCCTTCATGCGGCCGAACTGCAGGCAGGCCTGCAGGCCGATGGCGATTTCGGTCTGCATGTCGGCCAGCTTCTTCTGGATGAGCTGGTTGGCAGCCAGGGGGCGGCCGAACTGCTTGCGGTCCAGCGTGTACTGGCGGGCGGTGTGCCAGCAGAACTCGGCCGCACCCAGGGCGCCCCAGGCGATGCCGTAGCGCGCGCTGTTCAGGCAGGTGAAGGGGCCCTTCAGGCCCTGCACCTCAGGGAACGCGTTTTCTTCGGGCACGAACACATCGTCCATCACGATCTCGCCGGTGATGGAGGCGCGCAGGCCCACCTTGCCGTGGATGGCGGGGGCTGTCAGGCCCTTCATGCCCTTTTCCAGCACAAAGCCGCGGATGGGGCCCACGGCGCCGCCTTCAGACACTTCCTTGGCCCAGACCACGAACACGTCGGCCACGGGGCTGTTGGTGATCCACATCTTGCTGCCCTTGAGCTTGTAGCCGCCATCGACCTTGTAGGCGCGCGTGGCCATGCTGCCAGGGTCAGAGCCGTGGTCGGGCTCGGTCAGGCCAAAGCAGCCGATCCACTCGCCGCTGGCGAGCTTGGGCAGGTACTTCTGGCGCTGGGCTTCGCTGCCGAATTCATAAATGGGCACCATCACCAGCGACGACTGCACGCTGGCCATCGAGCGGTAGCCCGAGTCCACACGCTCCACTTCGCGGGCGATCAGGCCGTAGGCCACATACGACAGGCCGGGGCCGCCGTACTGCTCGGGGATGGTGGGGCCCAGCAGGCCCACTTCGCCCATTTCGCGGAAGATGCTCACGTCCATCTTTTCGTGGCGGAAGGCGTCCAGCACGCGGGGTGCCAGCTTGTCCTGGCAATACGCTGCGGCGGCGTCGCGGATGGCGCGCTCGTCGTCGGTCAGTTGCTGGCTCAGAAGGAACGGGTCATCCCATTGAAAAGCGGCGTGGGCCATGTGTGTCTCCAGGTCGGAAAAAGGGTGAACAAAAAACGAATCTGGAACGTATCGTAGGCCTGGGGGCGGTGGCCCGCAAGCGAGTTCTTTTCATCCAGACATGCGTTTATGGAATGTATGGAATACTTGTCGCAGCCAGCTTCAAGGGCTGGTGGCTTCTTCACAAGTTCCTCTTCATCATGCGCCGCAACATTCCATCGACCCAGGCCCTGGCCTGTTTTGAAGTGGCCGCCCGCCACGAGAGCTACACCCGCGCCGCGCAGGAGCTGTCGCTCACCCAAAGCGCGGTGTCGCGCCAGATCCAGGCGCTGGAAGAGTTTTTGGGCGTGGCGCTGTTCCGCCGCACGCGCCACGGCGTGGTGCTGACGCCTGCGGGCGCGCACTATGGCCGCCAGGTGGCGCGCTGGCTGCAAGGGCTGGAGCGCGACACGCTGGACGTGATGGCCCACCAGGGCGAGGGCGGCACGATCACGCTGGCGGCGGTGCCCACCTTTGCCACGCGCTGGCTCATCCCGCGCCTGCCGCAGCTGGCGCAGGCGCACCCCGACATCGTGGTGCACATCGACACGCAGACGCGGCCTTTTTTGTTTGCCGACACCACGTTTGATGCCGCGCTGTACGCGGGCACGCCCGAGCAGGTGAGCAACTGGCCCGGTGTGCAGGCCCAGCTGCTGATGCACGAAGACGTGGTGCCCGTGTGCAGCCCGCGTCTGCTCGAATCCGCCGCGCCGCGGGGCCGGGGCCGCGCCCACCAGCCCGTGGCGGCCGAGGCGCTGGCCGAGCTGCCGCTGCTGCAGCAAAGCACGCGCCCCTACGGCTGGCGCCAGTGGTTCGATGCCATGGAGGTGGAGGCACCGCATGCGCTGGATGGCCCGCGCTACGAGCTGTTCTCCATGCTGGCCGTGGCCGCCACGCACGGCATGGGCGTGGCGCTGATCCCGCCGCTGCTCATCGAGGCCGAGCTTGCCAGTGGCGAACTGGTGGTGGCCTGCAACCGCCCGCTGCGCGGCGAGCGGGCGTACTACCTCATCAGCCCCACGCAGGCCCAGCCCCCGGTGCTGGCCACGTTTGCGCGCTGGCTGCAGCACATGGCCGAGGTGGGTAGCCCGCCGGTTGCGGGATGACGCGCTTGCGCCCACGGGGGCTGTGAACTAATCTGGCCGCGCGGAAGTCTGTCTTTCATTCAGCAACCTTGTTGGAGAGCGACCACCATGACCACTTACCACGCTCCGCATTTCGACCCCACCGTGGACGAGATCGAGACCCTCAAGCAACTGGAGATGGGCGAAGTCATCACGCTGCCCCACGCGCTCAAGGACCATGTGTCGGGGCGACTGCTCGAATGGGGCTTTATCACCAAGGGGACGGGGGGTGAGCTGGCCATCACCGCCAGTGGCCGCCAGCTGATCCGGCGACAGGAAAACTGACCCCGCGCGTCAGCCGGCCCCTTGTGCGCATCCATCGCAGGGTGTGGCGTGGGACCTCCGTGCGGGTGGGTGCCTTTGGCTAAATCCTGGTGCGCGGGCTGGGGTATCTGGGCCCTGTGCCCGCCGTGTGCAGCGTTGGGCCTATCCTGTGCAATTCCCTTTGTCTGGAGCCGCCGTGCCCGCTTTGTCCCGTTTGCGCACCACCCTGTGCATCGCCGCGCTGGCCGTTGCCGGTGTGCTGCTGGCGGGTTGCAGCACAGTGCGGCTGGCGTACAACCAGGTGCCCCACCTGGCGTACTGGCAACTGAACCGTTACCTTGACCTGTCGGACGCGCAGACGGAGCGCGTGCGGGGCGACTTGGGCGACCTGCACCGCTGGCACCGCGACACCATGCTGCCCCAGCATGCCGAGCTGTTGCAAAAGGTGCAGCAGCAGTTGCTCGCCACCATCACCCCCGAGCAGGCCTGCCGCATCTATGACGAGGCACGTACACAGCTGGACAAGGTGCTGGCCCAGGCCGAGCCCAAGGTGGTGTGGCTGGCCTCCCAGCTGTCCGAGGCGCAGATCCGCAACCTGGAGCGCAAGCAGGCCGATAGCAACGCTGACTGGAAATCCGAATGGCTGGACCCACCGCCCGACAAGATGCGCGAGCGCCGCTTCAAGGACCTCTCGTCGCGGCTCGAAACCTTTTATGGCGCGCTGGACGAGCCCCAGAAGGCCGTGCTGCGCGCCTTTATCGCCCAGTCGGCCTTCGACCCGCAGCGCACCTACGCCGAGCGTGTGCGCAGGCAAAAAGACCTGGTGCAGGTGCTGCGCCGCATCCAGGCCGACCGTGGCAACACCGCCCAGGCCCGCACGCTGATGCTGGGCTTTCTGGACCGCGTGGTGACGTCACCGGACGGCGCCTACCAGCGCTACGCACAAGCGCTGGTGGCCGAGGGCTGCGAGGGGTTTGCGCGCCTGCACAACGCCATGACGCCTGCGCACCGGCTGCGTGCGGCGCAATCGCTCAAAGGCTATGAGCAGGACTTCTTGTTGCTGGCTGCGCGCTGATGTGCCGTGCCATCGGCCATCCGCAAGCGTTGCTGCCGCAGGGGCGTGAAGGTCAGCAGAACATCATCGCCAGCAGGGCCGCATCCTCGGCCATGTTCTGCAGGGCATAACCCGCCAGCCGGTAGGCCAGCACAGTGGCGTGCGCGATCAGATCCTGGGCGGTCATGGCGGTGGCTGGGTGTGGAGGTGTGCAGAAATCACGTGCCGCCGCCACAGCGGCGGGCACAACAAAAAGGCCGATAGCTCGTGGAAGCTACCGGCCTTGTTGACTGTGGTGCCCGGGGCCGGAATCGAACCGGCACGCCTTGCGGCGGGGGATTTTGAGTCCCCTGCGTCTACCAATTTCACCACCCGGGCGGAATATGTGAAGCCCTGAATTATGGCACAGTAGGGCGTATGAAATATCCGACGATTGAAGACGCGGTAGGCAACACGCCGCTGGTGGCGCTGCAGCGCATTGGGGCCCAGGACAACGCAGCGCGGGGCAATGTGGTGCTGGGCAAGCTGGAAGGCAACAACCCGGCGGGGTCCGTCAAGGACCGGCCTGCACTGTCGATGATCCGCCGCGCCGAAGAGCGCGGCGACATCCGCCCTGGCGACACGCTGATCGAGGCCACGTCGGGCAATACCGGCATCGCTTTGGCGATGGCCGCGGCCATCAAGGGCTATCGCATGGTGCTGGTGATGCCCGAGGATTTGTCCATCGAGCGTGCGCAGACCATGAAGGCCTTTGGTGCCGAGCTGGTGCTCACACCCAAGAGCGGCGGCATGGAGCACGCCCGCGACCTGGCCGAGGCCATGCAAAAGCGTGGTGAGGGCAAGGTGCTGGACCAGTTTGGCAACCCCGACAACCCCCGCATTCACTACGAAACCACAGGCCCCGAGATCTGGGAGCAGACCGGCGGGCGCATCACCCACTTTGTGAGCGCCATGGGCACCACGGGCACCATCACGGGCGTGTCGCGGTTCCTCAAGGAGAAGAACCCTGCCATCCAGATCATTGGCGCCCAGCCCGAAGAAGGCTCGCGCATCCCGGGCATCCGCAAGTGGCCGCAGGAGTACCTGCCCAAGATTTATGACGCCAGCACGGTCGATGAGCTGGTGTATGTGAGCCAGGACAGCGCCGAAGACATGTGCCGCCGTCTCGCGCGCGAAGAGGGCATTTTTGCCGGCATCTCGGCTGCAGGCGCGTGCTGGGTGGCGCAGCAGATCGCTGCGCGCGACAGCAATGCCACCATCGTCTTCATCGTGTGCGATCGGGGCGACCGGTATTTGTCTACCGGGGTGTTTCCTGCGTGACCTGTGAAACGGCCTGCGCAGTGGGCTCCAGGGGCATTGCCGGGTGCCTCTTCGCAGGTTTTTGAATCAGAATGGCTGCTTGTGCTAGTTGAACATGCCTCAGCAGCTACATAAAAGATAGCATATGCCCTACGAAGTCCGTTTTTGCCCCCACTGTGCCACCGAGTTGCAGCCCATCACGCTGGCCGAAGACGGCGGCGACAAGGAGCGGCTGCGCTGCCCCGCCTGCGGCTGGACGCACTGGAACAACCCCACGCCCGTGCTGGCTGCCATTGTGGAGATCGACGGCAAGGTGCTGCTGGCGCGCAATGCGGCGTGGCCGGGCAAGATGTTTGCGCTGATCACCGGCTTCATGGAGGCGGGCGAGTCGCCCCAGGAGGGCATTGCGCGCGAGGTCAAGGAAGAGACCAACCTCGATGTGCAGTCCACCACCCTGGTGGGTGCCTACGAGTTTTTGCGCATGAACCAGGTCATCATTGCCTACCACGTGGTGGCCACCGGGCAGGTGCAACTGTCGCCGGAGCTGGTGGATTACCGACTGTACGATCTGCCAGACCTCAAATGCTGGCCTGCGGGCACGGGCTACGCGCTGGCCGACTGGCTGCGCACACGGGGCCACGAGCCCGTGTTTTTCACGGCCGAAGAAAATGCTGAACGCCGCCGTGGGCTGGACGAACAAGCCCCAGCCGCGACGCCGCCAAAGGATTGATGACCATGGACATTCACAAAGAAATCGACACCCGGGGCCTGAACTGCCCCCTGCCCATCCTCAAGGCCAAGAAGGCGCTGTCGGACATGGCCAGCGGCCAGCTGCTCAAGGTGGTGGCGACGGATAACGGATCGCTGCGCGACTTTCAGGCGTTTGCCAAGCAGACCGGCAACGAGCTGGTGGAGCAGCAGACGGTGGGCGACGAGTTCATCCACATCCTGCGCCGCCGTTGAACGTAAAAATAGCTGCCAGCGCTTATCCAATAAGCACAGGCAGCTATCGATTTTGAAGTTTCAGAGGGCTTGGCCGGCTGCGTTTACAGCGCCAGGTTCTTCAGGTAGTCCCGGAAGTGCGTCCCCACCTGCGGGTGTTGCAGGGCCAGTTCCACCGTCGCTTCCAGAAACCCTTCCTTGCTGCCGCAGTCGTAGCGTTTGCCTTCGTACTGGAAGGCGTACACGGCTTCATTGTTCATCAGGCGCGCAATGCCGTCGGTGAGCTGGATCTCGCCGCCCACGCCCCGTGGCTGGTTGCGGATCTCGTCAAATACGCCGGGCGTGAGGATGTAGCGGCCCGCCACGCCCATGCGCGAGGGGGCATCGGCCGCCTTGGGCTTTTCGACAATGCGCTGGATGCGGATCAACGGGCCACCGGCAGGCTCGCCCGCCACGATGCCGTATTTGTGCACCTGGTCCTCGGGCACCTCTTGCACGGCGATCACCGAGCGGCCTTGCTGGCGGAACGCGGTCGCCATCTGCGCCAGCACGGGCTGACCACCCTGGGGGCCCACCATCAAATCGTCGGCCAGCAGCACGGCAAAGGGCTCCTTGCCCACCAGGGGCTCCGCGCACAACACCGCGTGGCCCAGGCCCAGCGAGCGCGGCTGGCGCACAAAGGCGCAGTCCATGTCGCTGGGCTGGATGGAGCGCACCAGCTCCAGCAGTTCCTTCTTGCCGGCTGCCTCCAGCTCGGCCTCCAGCTCGTAGGCGGTGTCGAAGTGGTCTTCAATGGCGCGCTTGCTGCGGCCAGTCACAAAAATCATGTGGCGGATGCCGGCGGCGTAGGCCTCTTCCACTGCGTACTGGATCAGCGGCTTGTCCACCACGGGCAGCATCTCCTTGGGGCTGGCCTTGGTGGCGGGCAGAAAACGCGTGCCCAGTCCGGCAACGGGGAAAACGGCTTTGCGAACGGTCGTGGCAACAGTCATGGGGCTCCTCTGGACGGATGGGTGGCGGTGTGCCCGGGCTGCACTGCAGCCCGCACTGGCAAAACATGAAAACGGGGCGGGCAGCCCCTACGGGACGGGCTGCCATGGCGCAGTATGGCCCGGGTTTTAGCCCAGCCGTGTCAGCTGATCGCGCAATCTGCCCAGCGTGGCGCCGAAGTCGGCAATGCGCTTTTTCTCCTGCTCGATCACCGCCGCAGGGGCCTTGGCCACAAAGGCTTCGTTGGACAGCTTGTTGTTCGCCTTGGTGATCTCGCCGTCGATGCGGGCGATTTCCTTGGACAGGCGCGCCTTCTCGGCCGCCACGTCGATCTCCATGTACAGGCACATGCGGGCGTCACCCACCACGGCCACAGGCGCGGCCTGTGCGGCGGCGGCCCAGGCGGACTCGTCGTCAAACACCTTCACCTCGCTGAGCTTGGCCAGCGCCTGCAGCACCGGGCCCACGCCACGCATGAACTCGGTGTCGCCCACCACGTACAGGGGCAGGCGGGTGGAGGGGGACACGTTCATCTCGCCCCGCAGCGCGCGGCATGCGTCCACCAGGCCCTTCACGCGGCCCATGTGGGCAATCGCGGCCTCGTCGATCTTCTCGGGCTGGGCCTGGGGGTAGCGCGCAATGCTGACCGACTCGCCCGGGATGCCGGCCACAGGTGCCACCACCTGCCACAGGGCCTCGGTGATGAACGGGATGATGGGGTGGGCCAGGCGCAGGATGGCTTCCAGCGTGCGGATCAGCGTGCGGCGCGTGGCGCGTTGCTGCGCTTCGGTGCCGTTCTGGATCTGCACCTTGGCGATCTCCAGGTACCAGTCGCAGTACTCGTTCCAGACAAAGTCGTAGAGCGTGTTGGCCACGTTGTCCAGGCGGTACTCGGCAAAGCCCTTGGCGACTTCGGCCTCGGTCTTTTGTAGCAGCGACGTGATCCAGCGGTCGGCCTGGCTGAAGTGCATGTAGCCGTGGGCGCGGCCGCCGGGCTGGCACTCTTCCTTGGTGTGCTCTTTCAGGCCGCAGTCCTGGCCCTCGCAGTTCATCAGCACGAAGCGGCTGGCGTTCCAGAGCTTGTTGCAGAAGTTGCGGTAGCCCTCGCAGCGCTTGCTGTCGAAGTTGATGCTGCGGCCCAGGCTGGCCAGTGCCGCGAAGGTAAAGCGCAGCGCATCGGCGCCATAGGCCGGAATGCCTTCGGGGAATTCCTTTTGCGTGTTCTTGCGCACGGTGGGTGCGGTCTCTGGCTTGCGCAGGCCGGTGGTGCGCTTGTCGAGCAGCGGCTCCAGCGCGATGCCGTCGATCAGGTCCACGGGGTCGAGCACGTTGCCTTCGGACTTGGACATCTTCTTGCCCTGCGCGTCGCGCACCAGACCGTGGATGTACACATGCTTGAACGGCACGCGGCCCGTGAAGTGCGTGGTCATCATGATCATCCGGGCGACCCAGAAGAAGATGATGTCGTAGCCCGTGACCAGCACGGTGCTGGGCAGGTACAGGTTGAAGTCGTCGGTGGCGCTGTCGCCCTGGTTGGGCCAGCCCATGGTGCTGAAGGGCACGAGGGCGGACGAGTACCAGGTGTCCAGCACATCCTCGTCGCGACGCAGCTTTTTGCCGGGCGCCTTGGCCTGGGCCTCGGCTTCGTCGCGGGCCACGATCACGTTGCCTTCTTCGTCGTACCAGGCCGGAATCTGGTGGCCCCACCACAGCTGGCGGCTGATGCACCAGTCCTGGATGTTGTTCATCCACTGGTTGTAGGTGTTCACCCAGTTCTCGGGCACGAAAGTCACCTCGCCCGTGGCCACGGCGTCGATGGCCTTTTGCGCGATGCTCTTGCCCGTGGGGTCCTGGTCGGAAACCTTGCTCATGGCCACGAACCACTGGTCGGTCAGCATGGGCTCGATCACCTGGCCGGTGCGGGTGCAGATCGGCACCATGAGCTTGTGCTTCTTCACCTCGACCAGCGCGCCGAGGGCTTCGAGGTCGGCCACCACGGCCTTGCGGGCCACGAAGCGGTCCATCCCCTGGTATTTGGCGGGCGCGTTTTCGTTGATGGTGGCCTGCAGCGTCAGCACCACGATCATCGGCAGCTTGTGGCGCTGGCCCACGGCGTAGTCGTTCTGGTCGTGCGCGGGGGTGACCTTGACCACCCCAGTGCCGAACTCCTTGTCCACGTAGTCATCGGCAATGATGGGGATCTGGCGGTCGCACAGCGGCAGGTTCACCATCTTGCCGATGAGGTGGGTGTAGCGCGCGTCCTCGGGGTGCACCATCAGCGCCACGTCGCCCAGCATGGTTTCAGGCCGGGTGGTGGCCACCGTCAGGCTGCCCGATCCATCGGCCAGGGGGTAGGCGATGTGCCACAGCGAGCCGTCTTTTTCTTCGCTCTCGACTTCCAGGTCGGACACGGCGGACTGCAGCTTCGGGTCCCAGTTCACCAGGCGCTTGCCGCGGTAGATCAGGCCCTGCTCGTACAGCTTCACGAAGGTGTCGGTGACCACCGTGGAGAGCTTGTCGTCCATGGTGAAGTATTCACGGCTCCAGTCCACGCTGTCGCCCATGCGGCGCATCTGCGTGGTGATGGTGTTGCCCGACTTTTCCTTCCACTCCCACACCTTGCTCACAAAGTTTTTGCGCGCCTCGGGCGGGGTGGGGCCCATGTCGTAGCGGCTGATGCCTTGCTCCTGCAGCTGGCGCTCCACCACGATTTGCGTGGCGATGCCCGCGTGGTCGGTGCCCGGCACCCACACCGTGTTGAAGCCGCGCATGCGGTGGTAGCGCGTGAGGCTGTCCATGATCGTCTGGTTGAACGCATGGCCCATGTGCAGCGTGCCGGTCACGTTGGGGGGCGGCAGCTGGATGGAAAAGGCGGGTTCGCCCGCCTGGGGCTGGCCTGTGCCATGGTGGCCTGCGGTGCCATACCCGCGCTTTTCCCATTCGGGGCCCCAGTGGGCTTCCAGCGCGGCAGGTTCAAACGACTTGGACAGGCTTTCGAGGCCGGGTTGTGGTTGGGGCGTGCTCATGGGGTGTCGCAGTGGGGGCAGTGGGACGGAGCGGCCGCAGGGAGCGCTCCGACGAACAAGAGGGTGAGCCGCACATTTTAAGGGACCGCCACCCCGGCGCTGGCCCCGCGGGGGCTTGGGCCGTTTGGCAATCGCGCGCCGTCTGTCGGCCGATTCTTTCCAATGGTTACCTTGAGCCTGGGTGCGCGGGTGAATGCGTCCTGATAATCCCGCCCCACAGAGCGAGGAGGGCGCGGCAACGCGGACCAGGCTCTGAGAGCGGCTAACAAAACTCCCCTGGCGTCGTTGTCTCGCCTTGTCGTACTGCTTGTACTGCCTGCGGCGAAACGCCTAGCCAGAGCCGCTTCGCTGAGTTTTGTTAGCCGCTCTAAGGATCACGATTTACAACAAGGACTGATGCGGTGGCTTGCGGGGGGCGTTCAGCCTTCCGGTGCCACAGTGCCGGGCCGTCACAACCATCCGAACCTATGACGTTTCAATCTGCCTGGCGCCTGGGCCTGGTCAAGGTCTTTGCCTATGCGCTGCTGGCGCTGTTTCTGGTGCCTGCGGTGACCTACGTGTTCACCCGCCATGTCCAGACCGACCAGGACACCCGTTTTGTGGCCGGCATCAGCCAGCGCATCGATGCCGAAAAGGGCCTGCCCGCCGACGAGAAGCAGGCGCGCAAGGACTACTACCGCAGCAACCCGCCGTCCACCATCTGCAGCAATGCAGACCCCGAGGCCCGCGAATACCGCGAGGCGCTGTGCGACACCTTCTCCGACGTCTGGCAGTTCCACATGGCGCGCAAGCTGTCGCTGTGGACGCTGGTGGCCAGTGCGGCGCTGCTGCTGGCGGTGCTGGGGCTGGGGGCGCTGGCGTTTGCTGACCGCACGCTGCAGTACGCGAGCTTTGTGGCGGGCTGGCGCCTGACCTCCTGGGCCAGCGCCACGGCGCTGGTGGTGCAAGGGGCAATGGCAGTGTGGCTGTCGTTCTGGGTGACGGCGTTTTTCTTCCACAAGTACTCGCCCAAGCTGGTGCTGTTTGTGGGGTTTGCCGTGGCGGCGGGGGTGCTGGTCGCGGTGGCGGGCATCTTCAAGCGGGTGCAGTCCAGCAACCAGGTGGTGGGCGAGCTGGTGGCCGAGGCCGATGCGCCGCTGCTGTGGCAGCGCATCCGCCACCTGGCGCAGCGCCTGAAGACAGAGCCGCCCCGGCACATCGTGGCTGGCATTGATGCCAACTTCTTCGTGACCGAGGCCCCGATCACCGTGGGCCAACAGACCCTCACGGGCCGCACGCTGTTTGTGAGCCTGCCGCTGCTGCGCATTCTGGACCAGACCGAGGCCGACGCCGTGCTGGGCCATGAACTGGCCCACCTGCGCGGGGGCGACACGCGGCGCAGCGCACAGCTGGGGCCCAAGCTGGTGCAGTTTGACCACTACCGCCACGCCATCCGCACGGGCGGGCTGTCGGCCATGGCGTCGCCGCTGCTGGACCTGTACCGCACCATTTTCGAAATCGCCCTGGCCAGCGACAGCCGCGAGCGTGAGTTCAAGGCCGACCGCCTGGCGGCCAAGCTGGTGAGCCCGGCGGCCATTGCACAGTCGCTGGTCAAGATTGCCGCCTACGCCCAGTACCGCTACCGCATCGAGGATGAACTGTTTGGCCGCAACGAGCGGCACGACAACAGCACGCTGGGCATTGCCAGTTTTGTGGCCCAGGGGCTGGCGCCCTACGCGGCATCGCCCGACTTTGTGGATGCGATGAAGACGGCCAATGTGCCGCACCCCTTCGACTCACACCCCGCCATGCCCGAGCGCCTGCGCAACGTGGGCATGGCCCTGAAAGAGCGCGACTACGGCGCCATCGCCGTGCGCGTGCCTGCCACCACCTGGGTGCAGGAGATCCTGACTGCCGACGCCATCGAGCTGCGGCTGTGGAGCGCCTACGAGCAGCAGTTTGCGCAAGACCACGAGCGCAGCCTGGCCTACCGCTACGAGCCCGCGAACGACGAGGAGCGGGCCCTGGTGCTGCAGTACTTCCCGCCCGTGGTGTTTGCCCTCAAGGGCGACGCGACAGTGGAGGTGAGCATTGACGGTATCCGCACCTCGGCCGACGAGACCACGGTGTTCTGGGACGCCATCAAGGGGCTGGAATTCAAGGAAAGCAGCTTTGGCAACGCGCTGATCGTGACCCACCCCGAAAAGAACGCCCTGGGCCTGGGCGCCAAGACCAGCAAGATCAAGCTGCCAGGTCTCAAGAAGGACAAGGACCAGTTCAACGCAGTGGTCAGCCACTACTGGCAGCGCCACCAGATCATGCGGGCGCAGCAGCGGGGCGGCTGAAGCGTGTTCGCGACCCATCGCGCCCGGCGTGTGCGCGATGGGTCGTTTGCTATCTATCTGATAGCTTCTTGTGCCTTGTGGGCGGTCATCCGTGGCAGTTCTTCTTCCGAGCCCCACAAGCTTTTACACTGTGACTGCCCACTCTTCCCAGCCGCCATGCCGAAAGCACCTATCGCCCCCCAGTGCCTCCACCTGAGCTCGCGCGACTACACTGGGCGTGACAAGACCGACGCGCTGCGCGAGTTTTACGGGCGCGAATTGATGCGCGTGGAACTGCAGCCGTTTGAAGGCGCGGGCTCCGTCCAGGCGGCCCAGGACGGGCTGGACTTCGCCAGCACCATGCTGCCCCTGGGCGGTGACTCCATCTACGTCCATACCCAGTGCACACCCAGCCGCATGTGGCGCTCGCCCGAGATGCTTCGCGACGGGGACGACGCCCTGTACCTGGCCGTGGCCTGGGGCGGCGGTGTTTTCCATACGCCGCGTGAAAGCCACTGCCTGGCCGGCGGCCAGTACGCCATCGTCTCCAAGGCCCGTGCGCACGAGTTCATCAATCTCCGTGGCGGGGCCAGCGCCTGCATACAGGTGCCGCATGCCGCCATGGCAAGGCGTGTCGCGGGGCTGGAGGAGGCGCCGATGCGCATGTTGTCGCCCGACATGCCAGAGCCCGCCTTGGCGATCGGCTATGCGCAACTGCTGGCCCGCAGCCCCGAGCTTTCCGCGCCGCTGCTGCAGTCGGCCCTGTCGCATCTGCAGGAGCTGGTGGCGCGTGTGCTGGCACCCACTGCGCAGGCCCCTGCGCAGGATGCCGTGGACGTGCCCCGCCTGGCGCTGATCCGCCGCGACATCCTGGCCCGCATCGACCGGGCCGACCTGAGCCTGGTGCAGATCGCACGGCTGCACCACCTCACCCCGCGCCAAGTGCAGCGCCTGTTCGCGCGGGAGGGCACGTACTTTTCCGACTTTGTGCGGGAACAGCGGCTGGTGCGCGCCCGCGCCATGCTGGCCGATCCCGCGCAGCGCCACCGCCGTGTGCTGGCGATCGCGCTGGACAGCGGGTTCGACGACGTATCGGCCTTCAGCCGCGCCTTCCGGCGGCAGTTCGGCATGTCGCCCAGCGAGGCGCGCAGCGGCTGACGGCACGGTGTGCCCATGTCACTTTGGGCACAGCGATTGTCATTTTGGGCACGGACGGGGCGGGGCGGTTTCCCAAGAATCGCGGCAGTTTTCCGAATGTCACGAACAACCCCATGCGCCTTCACCGTTTCGCCCGGCCCACGCTGTTTGCGGCCATTGTCTGCACTTCACCTGCCTACTCAGCCATTGTCGGCAATGGCACACCGAGCAGTTGCACCGAAAGTGCCCTTGACGCGGCCCTGTCGGGTGGCGGCACGGTCACGTTTGATTGCGGTGCCGCACTCCATACCATCCCGCTGACCAGCGAAAAAGTCCTAAGCCAGGCGACCCAGATCGACGGTGCTGCTCGGATCAGGCTGGATGCCCAGGGCGCTAGTCGGCATTTCGTGCTGAACAGTGCAGCCAACTACACCCTAGCGGGGCTGACCTTGATCAATGGGCGGGCGACCAATCTGGACGGTGGTTCCGTCTATGTGATCGGCGCCACTCTGTTGATGAGCAATGTGAGCCTTTTGGATAACGTGTCAGATACAACGGGGTTCGTTGGCGGGCGGGGTGGTGCGATCTTTGCACGTGATGGTGCGCAAATCACCCTGAGCCAGGTGACGGCTGCCGGCAACCGAGCTCGGTCCGGCGGTGTCATTTGGGCGCAGGCCGGCACGAGCTTGTGGCTCAGCGAGTTCGTGGCAAATACCAACCCTGCTGTCATGGAAGGTGGGGCCATCTCCCATCGCGGCAGCGCTTTAACTGTGGACCGTAGCCTGTTTGTGGGCAACGTTGTGCAGGACGTGGACGGCGTGGGTGGTGCGATCCAGATCACCGCGTCGGGCAGCAGTCTTCGTATTGTTAACAGCACCTTTTATGGCAACTCCGCGCCCTACGAAGGCAGTGCTCTCTCTGCCGCCACGCTTTCATCCAATGGCAGTATTGACAACAGCACCTTTTCCGGGAACGTGGGCCGGTCCCCTATTGCTGCCTGGACCGGTGCGACCCTGGTGCTGCGAAATACGATCATAAGCAGCGACCCATCGGTGGATGAGAACTGTCATGTCAGCTCCGGCGCCATCACCGACGGTGGCCACAACCTGCAATTTGGCAGTGTTGCCGCGCAGTCGTGTGGCTCCGGCATTCCCGTGGGGGACCCGCTACTTGCCCCGCTGGCCGACAACGGAGGCTACAGCTACACCATGGCCCTGCAGGCTGGTAGCCCCGCCATAGATGCTGGAACCGGCTGTGAGGCGACAGACCAGCGTTTCGTGGCACGACCTATCGGACCCGCCTGCGATATCGGCGCTTTCGAGGCCCCGCTGGTGCCGCAGTCCGGCAATGGCGCAGTAGCCGTGCCTGCGTTGGACTGGGCGGGCCTGATCGCGTTGTCTGCGCTGGTGGCAGGTCTGGGGGCCGTGCGTCGCCGAACGGGCGACTGACTATTTCTTGATAGCTATTGGCGTTTAACACGAAAACGCCAGAGGCAAATCGGGTTCGAGGAACGCACGCGGCGTGCAGTTCAGTGGGGCACGAACTCCGGCCGGTCATTGTTCTCGGGCTTGAGCGGCGCGGCCACCTTGCCTTCGGCGCGTTCCTTGCGCCATTGCTCCTTGCGCGCCGTCCACTCGCGCAGGCGGGCGTGGGCCACGGTGCTGTCTTTTTCCATCTGCTCGTCGTTGGCCAGCTGGGCCGACAGTTCCAAGCGAATGCCGTTGGGATCGAAGAAATAGATGCTCTTGAAGATGTGGTGGTCCGTCACGCCCAGCACTTCCACGCCATGCGCCTCCAGGCGCTGCTTGGTGTTCTCCAGCTCCTGCACGGTGTTCACGCGGAACGCAATGTGGTTGACCCACAGGGGCGTGTTGGGCGAGGGCTCGGCCTTCACATCGTCGCCCAGGTCGAAAAAGGCGATGAACGAGCCGTCCTGCAGGCGGAAGAAGAAATGGGTGTAGGGGCAGTATTCGCCGGTGCTGGGCACATAGTCGCTCTGGATGATGTGGTACAGCGGCAAGCCCAGGATGTCTTCATAGAACTGGCGCGTTTCCTCGGCGTCGCGGGCCTTGTAGGCGTAGTGGTGCAACTGCTGGATGGCGGCGGGTGCCGGCAGGTTGGCCAGGGCGGTCGGGTTCAGAACGGCGTTCATGCAGAGTCTCCTCAAATCGGTGAACGCAATTCTACTATTCGTAATTGATTTACGTTAAGTTAATTTTTGATGCCTAGAAGGCTGGCAGATGAGGACGGGCTGGCCCCAAAAAAAAGCCACCCGGCGCAAGGTGCACGGGTGGCTGGTCGCAAGCAGCCGGAGGCAGGGCGGAGCAAGTCAGCCCGCTGCACCCCAGGTCTGCTCGGCCTGGTTTACTGCTTCACGGCTTCAATCTGCACCACCAGGCGCACGTTCTTGGGGAAGCCCCATTCCACGCCGTAGTTCATGCCCCACTGGGTGCGGTCGATGGTGGCTTCAAAGTCGCCGCCGCACACTTCGCGCTTGAGCATGGGGCTGTCGTAGCAGTTGAACTGGTTGGCCTTGAGGGTCAAGGGGGAGGTCTTGCCCAGCAGTGTGAGCTGGCCTTCGACGCTGGCGACCTTGTCGCCGTTGAAGACGAACTTGCTGGAGACAAACTTCATCGTGGGGTGCTTGGCAGCGTCGAACAGGTCGGCGCTTTGCAGGTGCTTGTCAAACGCGGGGGTGCCCGTGTTCACCGAGGTCACGTCGAACGTGATCTCTGCCTTGCCCGACTTGCCAGCCTTGTCGAGCTGGACGGTGCCTTCCTTCTTGTCGAAGCGGCCGCGGTTCACGGCGGCGCCAAAGTGGCTGATCTCGAACGAGGCAAAGGTGTGCGTCGGGTCGATGGCGTAGTTGGCCGATTGGGCTTGGGCAGCACCGGCGAACAGGGTGGCGGCGGCAGCCAGGGCGAAGAGGGACTTGCGCATGGAAACTCCTGATAGATCAAAAAGGAAAGGACAAGGGAAAAGGGGAAGGCGCCACCCGCCGGGTCCGTGCCCGGACGACAGGCGGAGGCCGGTGGGGCCCGGGCAGAGGGGTGGCGCTCAGAGCTTGCCGACGCCGGTCAGCGCGAGCTTGAACTTGACCTGCACGTCGTCGGCCACCATGGAGGTGTCGGCCCACTCGTTTTCGCCGATCTTGAAGGCCAGCCGCTTGATGGGCAGCGCGCCTGTGGCTGTGGTGGCGGGGCCGCTTTGGGTCAGCGTCACGGGCACCACCACGTTCTGGCTGTTGCCCTTGATGGTGAGCGCGCCCGCCACTTCAAACTTGCCGCCGCCCAGGGCCTTGATGCTGGACGACACGAATTGGGCCTGCGGGAACTTGGGCACATTGAACCACGCGGGCTTGGGCAGCTCTGCATCGGTCTCGCGCGAACCCAGCGTGGCACTGCCAGTGTCCACCGTGAAGGCGATCTTGCTGGTGGCCAGTTTGGCCGGGTCAAACGCTACCTGGGCGCTGAACTTCTTGAACTGGCCTTCCAGTGGCACGCCCATCTGGCGGGCGGTGAACTGCACCTCGCTCTGTGCGGGCACCAGCTGCTGTTGGGCCAGGGTGGCTTGCGCGCCCGCAACGAGGGCAGCGCCGATCACGATGCGGGACAAGGTAGAAGACAGATGCATGGAGAAACTCCGTTCAATTCACAAAAGGTGGATGCGGTGGTCGCAGGGGGGCGAGCGACCTTTGAGGTGGGCAAGGCACCCACCAGGGGTTGCCATGGCGCCCTGAAGGTGGAGGCTGGTTATTTCCCGGGCAGCATGCGGGTCAGCAGGCCATCACGGTCGACCAGCTGGTGCTTGAGCGCTGCGGCGATGTGCAGCAGCGCCAGCGCGGCCAATGCAAACGCGGTGTACTGGTGCCAGGGCTTGATGGCCTCGGCCAGGTCCTTGCTCACCGGCACAAAGTCGGGCAGCTGCCACAGGCCCAGGAACACGATGGGGAACCCCGCCGCCGAGCTGTAGGCCCAGCCAATCAGGGGCACGGCGAAGAAAAGCACGTACAGCAGGTGGTGGGTGCCGTGGTGTGCCAGCTTCTGCCAGCCGGGCATGGTCTTCTCTACCGCCTTGGGCAGCGCCGGTGGGCGGTGCGTGGCGCGCCACAGCAGGCGCAGCGCCGACAGCACCAGGATGGTCACGCCGGCCCATTTGTGCCAGTTGTACAGCTTCAGCCGTTGGGGCGAAAAGGGCAGGTCGGCCATGTAGACGCCGACGCCAAACAGAGCGATCAGCGCCAGGCCCAGCACCCAGTGCAACAGCATGGCAGTGCGCGTGTACCGGCGCGGGGTGTCGAGGGTCGTCGTGGAAGTGGCTGTCATCAGCGAATCTGGAGGTCGGTGCACAAAGAAGGTGAGCAAAGGCTGCAAGGGCCGCCGGACTTGGCGGCACAACGCGCTGGGCGATGGCGCAGTGTAGGAAGCGCTGGCCGTGATCTGCTTCAGGCAGATTGATGCCTTGATTCAAATTTATTGAATCGATATGCCTTGAGCGCTCAAAGTTCCCCAATGCTGTGCAATTTCTGCGGAGCGGCTGTTTGCTGGCATCCGCAGGGCACCGGCGTGGCGCCTGCCTGAACCTTGCTGGTGCGCCGGTGCCCCTGTGGAGACACCTTGGCGAATGGGGGAGGTGGCCGCATCAAGTGCAGCGATGGCGGGCTGTACGGGGGCGGGCGCCAGAGCACCCCGCGATGCCCCGGTTATCGGGCCAGCGCGGCCTGTTTCCAGGCGCTGACGGCGGCGCTGTCGTCGCCGCGTTGCTCGGCCAGTTCAGCCACGTGGCGCCAGGCGCTGGCGCGCATTGGAGCGTCGTTGAGCTGTTGGGCTGCCTGGGTCAGCAGCTGCTGGGCTTTGCCCCACAGCTGGCGCTTGAGGCAGGCCATGCCCGCCAGGTATTGCAGGCGGGCGTCGCGTGGGTTGGCTTGCTGGGCGGACTCGATGCGGGCCAGCCAGGGCCCGTCGAGCGCATCCAGCCCCGCCTCCAGGGCGCGCACCAGCTTGAGGGCGTGTTGCTCGGCCAAGGCATCGGGCAGCTCCACCATGCGTTCCCACACGGGCAGCAACCAGGCACGCACCTGCGTGGCATCGCCACCCAGTGCGGCCAGCCGCTGCGCGGCGTGGATGGCCAGCTCGGGCATGTTGCGCTCGCTGGTCTCCAGAGACAGCCAGATCTGCTGCAACTGAGCGACATCGTGCGCGCTGTTGATGAGTTCGGTGGCCAGGCCGCGCACGATGCTCTGTGCGGCATTGGGTGAGAACGCACGGTGCTTGCCCAGCAGGCGTGCGGTGTCCAGTGCTTCTTGCGTCTGGCGCGCCAGACGGGTGGCCTTGAGCTTGATGCGCAGCGCCAGGGTGCGCCGCGCGGCCCCCTGGGGCAGGGCTGCCAGGCGGTCGAGCGCCGCGTTGGCATCGCGGTCGTCCAGCGACCAGCGGGCGGCGCGCATCTGGGCGCCTTCGTGCATTTCCTGCTCGTTGATGGAGCCGCGCATGGGGGCTTCCTGCAGTGCGTCCTGCAGATGGCTTTCGCGGGTGGCGCGGTCTTGCAGTGCGTGTGACGCCTCGGCGGCGATCATGTGGGCGAGCGCGCGCAGCTGCTTGCCGTGGGGCACCGCCTCGCCGCTGGCCTCCAGCGCGTGTTCTTGCGACAGCGCGGCCACAGCGGCCTTGCGCGAGCGGATGAACCGGCCTCCCAGCATGTGGGTCAAGGCGTCGAGCAGTGCGCCGTGCATGGCACGCTCTTTTTGCTGCACGCGCCAGCGGCGTGCCTGGTGCGGCAGCGCCAGCAGCGCCGCCAGGGCCCGCAGCGCCGCATAAACGGTGACAAAACCGCCCACCAGCAGCAACACCACCATGTTGAGCGACAGGTCAATGCGATAAGGCGGCCAGTACAGGGTGACTGTGCCCTGGTTGTTACCCGCAAACAGCGCGGCCGCCACTGCCACGCCAAACAACGCCAAAAGCCAGAGTGCAGCACGCATATCGTTAACGTCCCGCAGCGGCGGTGGCCAGGGCCGACAGCGTTTCGTCCAGGCGCGGCAGCTCGGCCGCCTTCATGCTGGCCTGGGCCTGCTGCAGGGTGGAGGCCACGTTCTGGGTGCGGCGCGATGCGGGGTCGAAATACTTGTTGAGCGCTGCGGTGGCTGCGGTCAGGTCGGCACGGGCCGACTCGAACTGGCGTGCCAGGATGCCCAGGCGTGCATTGAGCAGCTTGAACTTGAGGTTCTCGCGCAAAAAGAAGGTCTGCTCAGGGGCCAGCAAGATGGCTTCCGGCTGGTCGATGCGGCTCACGCGCACCAGGCTGCGGGCCTCGTCGCGCACCACCTCCCAGCTGCGCTGCAGGGCCACTTGCCACCAGGCCAGGCCCTCGGTGGGGGCGGGGGCACTGCCAGGGGCTGCGGGGCCGGCGGACAGGCGCTTGGTCGAGGCGGCCTGGGCCACGGCATTGAGCACGGGCAGGTCGTCCACCTGGCGCACCAGGTCGTCCAGGCGGGCCAGCAGGCCGGCGGTGTCGGTCACGGTGGCGCGGGTCAGGCGATCCAGGTCGCGGCCGATGGCGCGCTGCACGGGGGCCAGGCGGGGCTGGGCAGAGCGCTCGATGCGTTGGTTGGCGCTTTTGAGCGCTGCCACCAGCGGCTCCAGGCTGCCGGTGAGCTGGGCCTGTTGCTGCGCCAGGCGGATGGCCGACTCAATGTCCACCACCAGGTTTTCATCGCGCGAACGCGAAAGGCTTTGCATGAGTTCTTCGAGCTGGCTGCGCTGTAGGGCGACCTCGCTCACGCGGGCCTCCGCCACCGACAGGCGTGCCGCCGTGTCGCGCACCAGCTCTTCGGCCTGGCGGGCCATGGTGCGGGCCTCGATGGCCAGGGCGCCCGAGTCGGCGGACTGCCGGGCCAGTTGCTCCTGAATGGCGCTGAGCTTTTGCCACAGCAGGCCGCTGCTGACCAATGCGGCCACCGCCACGGTGCCCAACAGCAAGGTCATGGCGCCACTGCGGCCGGTGGCAGCGGCTGGCGCAGCGGCCGAGGGGGCCGGGCTCACTGCTGGCGCGCCCACAGCGGCGGCCACAGGGGCTGCAGGGGGCGTGGAGGGCAGATCGTCGGGGGGCGCAGAACTCATGTGGCCGATTCTATCGAGGCCACCACATCTTCCAGCGCCGGACGGCATTCCCGCACGGTGCCAAAGCCCGCTGCGCGGGCCGCTTCGGCGATGCGCGGGTGGGTGGCTAGCGCCTGTGCAGCGCCCCAGTATTGGCCGGGCAGGGCCTCGGCCAGGTGGGCCACCGCCTCGGAGCTGCTCAGCAGCCAGACAGCGCCGTCGTGCGCCGCCTGTTGCGCCAGCGCCACCTCGTGGGCCGTGAAGCGGGGCGCGCCGCGTTGGTAGGCCACCACAAACTCCACCTGGCCGCCCCGCGCCTCGATCTGCTGGGCCAGCCACTCGCGGCCATTGCTCTGGGGCGATTCGTGTGCGCCCTGCGGTGTGGCAGAGCGACCGCGCACGATCAGCACGCGGTCGCCAGGCCGCACCTGGGGGGCCACCTGCTGCCACAGAGCCTCGGAGTCGAACTGCGGTGCATCGGGCGCTGGCCCGTCGATGGCGTTGGACGGCACGCCGGCCTGCTCCAGCGCGCGGGTGGTGCCTGGGCCGGGCGCCCATGCTCTTGTTTTTGTAGCTGCCAGGGCATGAATATCAAGCGCTACAGGGTGATTTGGCTCAAAAAAGTACGCCACGGCATTGCCACTGACAAACATCAGGGCGCGGTAGGTGCCGACGTTGGCGCGGGCCGCGTCCAGCGCCTGTCGCAGGGCAGCGTCCGTGCAGGGGCCAATCGCAATCAGGGGCAGTGCCACGGCCTCAATGCCGTGTGCGCCCAGTTGCGTTACCCAATGTGCCGCTTCGCGGGCAGGGCGTGTGACGATGACGCGGGGCGCGGCTGCGGCCATGTCAGGCCGGGGTGACGCCGCGCGCACCCCCAGCACGCAGGCGCTGCGCAATCGCGTCGCCCAGTGCTTCCGCTTGCGCGAGTGTGGTGACCGGGGCAGAGGCCTGGGCGCGCACCAGCGGGGCTTTGTCCTCGGGGTCGCCCCAGGCGGCGTCCAGCTGCAGCACGCCGTGGGTGAAGGTGCCGTGCGCTGCCAAGGGCATCGAGCAGCTGCCCCCCATGGCGCGGCTCACGGCGCGCTCGGCGGCCACGGTCAGCCAGGTGGTCTGGTGGGCCAGCGGCGCCAGCGCGTCGATCAGGTCTTGCCGGTCGCTGCGCACCTCGATGCCCAGCGCGCCCTGGCCTGCAGCGGGCAGCATGGCGCTGGGCTCGAACGTGGTGCGGATGCGGGCTTCCAGCCCCAGGCGCTTGAGGCCTGCGGCGGCCAGCACGATGGCGTCGTACTGGCCTTCGTCCAGCTTGCGCAGGCGGGTGTCGAGGTTGCCGCGCAGGGGCTCGATCTTCAGGTCAGGCCGCAGAGCCTGCAGCAGCACCTGGCGGCGCAGGCTCGACGTGCCCACCACGGCACCCTGCGGCAGGGCGTCCAGGTTCTCGTAGCGGGGGGAGACAAAGGCATCGCGCGGGTCTTCGCGCTCCATCACGCAGGCCAGGGCAAAGCCCTCGGGCAGCTCCATGGGCACGTCCTTGAGCGAATGCACGGCAATGTGGGCGCGGCCTTCTTCCAGCGCCACTTCCAGCTCTTTCACAAACAGGCCCTTGCCGCCCACCTTGCTGAGGGACTTGTCCAGAATCTGGTCGCCCTTGGTGGTCATGCCCAGCAGTTGCACGCTGTGGCCACGGGCTTCGAGCAGCGCTTTGACATGCTCGGCCTGCCACAGCGCAAGGCGACTTTCGCGGGTGGCGATGACGATGGGGGGCGTTGGCGAGGGGCTCAAGTTCGTAACCTGTTTGTAATTATTCAGCGGCGCAGGATGCTAGCATGCGCCCGCACTGGGGCTGGTGCGGCCTGCGGCCATGCGGGCTCAACGCGCCAGGCCATCCCACCCATCCCGGAGACTCCTGCATGAAACGATCCGACAAGGACCAGCCCCTGATTGATGACATCCGCCTGCTGGGCCGCATTCTGGGCGACGTGATCCGTGAGCAGGAGGGGGTGGAGGCTTATGAGCTGGTCGAGCAGGTCCGCAAGCTCTCCGTGGCCTTCCGCCGCGACGCCGACCAGGAGGCCGACCGCGCGCTCAAGAAGCTGCTCAAGTCCCTGTCGGGCGACCAGACGGTGAGCGTGATCCGCGCCTTCACCTATTTCAGCCACCTGGCCAACCTGGCCGAAGACCGCCACCACATCCGCCGCCGCGCTGTGCACGAGCGCGCAGGCGACACGCAAGAGGGCAGCATCGAGGTCGCCCTCTCGCGCCTGCGCTGGGCTGGCATTGCGCCCAAGACGATTTCGCAGACGCTGGCGGGCAGCTACGTGGCCCCCGTGCTCACGGCCCACCCCACCGAGGTGCAGCGCAAGAGCATTCTGGATGCCGAGCGCGACATCGCCCAGTTGCTGGCCACGCGCGACGACATCCAGGTGCGCGCCCAGCTCTACAACAGTGCCAAGGACGCGCTCACCCCGCGCGAGCTGGCTGCCAACGAAGCCCTGCTGCGGGCCCGCGTGGCGCAGTTGTGGCAGACGCGCCTGCTGCGCTACAGCAAGCTCACGGTGGCTGACGAGATCGAAAACGCGCTTTCTTATTACGAAGCCACTTTTCTGCGTGAGATCCCCAAGATCTATGCGGACCTGGAAAACGAGCTGGGCCAGTACCCTGTGCACAGCTTCTTGCGCATGGGCCAGTGGATTGGTGGCGACCGTGACGGCAATCCCAACGTCACCGCGCAGACCTTGCAATATGCCCTGAGCCGCCAGGCCGAAGTGGCCCTGCGCCACTACCTGACCGAGGTGCACTACCTGGGCGGAGAGCTGTCGCTGTCGGCCCGCCTGGTGCAGGTGTCGGCCGAGATGGAGGCCCTGGCCCAGCGCTCGCCCGACACGAACGAACACCGCGTGGACGAGCCCTACCGCCGTGCGCTCACCGGCATCTATGCGCGCCTTGCCGCATCGCTCAAGGATCTGACCGGTGGCGAGGCCGCGCGCCATGCGGTGGCGCCACAAAACGCCTATGCCAGTGCCGAGGAGTTCCTGGCCGACCTGCGGGTGATCGAGGCCTCGCTGCAGTCCCACCATGGCCAGGCCTTGGCTGCCGAGCGACTGCACCCGCTGATCCGCGCCGTGCAAGTGTTTGGCTTCCACCTGGCCACGGTGGACCTGCGCCAAAGCTCCGACAAGCACGAAGAGGTGGTGGCCGAGCTGCTGGCCAAGGCCCGTATCGAGCCCAACTATGCCAACCTGCAAGAGGCCGCCAAGCGCGCGCTGCTGATCAAGCTGCTGAACGACGCGCGCCCATTGCGCGTGGTGGGGGCCGAGTATTCCGCCCATGCCCAGGGCGAGCTGGCCATTTTTGAAACCGCCCGTGTGATGCGCGAGCGCTTTGGCCACGAGGCCATCCGCCACTACATCATCAGCCACACCGAAACGGTGAGCGACCTGCTCGAAGTGCTGCTGCTGCAAAAGGAAGTGGGCCTGATGAGCGGCACCCTGGATGCCGAGTCGAAGAACCACCTTATCGTGGTGCCCCTGTTCGAAACCATCGAAGACCTGCGCAATGCCGCGCCCATCATGCGCGAGTTCTACAGCCTGCCCGGCGTGGCCGCGCTGGTGCAGCGCAGCGGCGGCGAGCAGGACATCATGCTGGGCTACAGCGACAGCAACAAAGACGGCGGCATCTTCACCAGCAACTGGGAGCTGTACCGCGCCGAGATCGCCCTCGTCGAACTCTTCGATGAACTCGCCACCACCCACGGCATCCAGCTGCGCATGTTCCATGGCCGGGGCGGCACCGTGGGCCGGGGCGGCGGCCCGAGCTACCAGGCCATCCTGGCGCAGCCCCCTGGCACCGTGCGCGGCCAGATCCGTCTGACGGAGCAGGGCGAAGTCATCGCCTCCAAATACGCCAACCCCGAAATCGGCCGACGCAACCTGGAAACTCTGGTCGCCGCCACGCTCGAAGCCACCCTGCTGCAGCCCACCAAGCCCGCCACCAAGGCGTTTTTGGATGCTGCTGCGCAGCTCTCGCTGGCCAGCATGGGCAGCTACCGTGCGCTGGTGTACGAGACCCCGGGCTTTACCGACTACTTCTTCAACTCCACGCCCATCCGCGAGATTGCCGAGCTGAACATCGGCTCCCGCCCCGCATCGCGCAAGGCCAGCCAGAAGATCGAAGACCTGCGCGCCATCCCCTGGGGCTTCAGCTGGGGCCAGTGCCGCCTCACGCTGCCCGGCTGGTTCGGTTTCGGTTCTGCGGTGGAAGCCTTCATCAACACCGAAGGCAAGGACCCCAAGGCCCAGCTGGCGCTGCTGCAGAAGATGTACCGCCAGTGGCCGTTCTTCCGCACCCTGCTGTCCAACATGGACATGGTGCTGGCCAAGAGTGATCTGGCCCTGGCGTCACGCTACAGCGAACTCGTGACCGATGCGCGCCTGCGCAAAAAGGTGTTTACCAGCATCGAGGCCGAGTGGCACCGCACGGCCGATGCGCTCACCCGCATCACCGGCGACAAGCAGCGCCTGACGCACAACACCGCGCTGGCGCGGTCCATCAAGCACCGCTTCCCGTACATCGATCCGCTGCATCACTTGCAGGTCGAGCTGGTACGCCGCTGGCGCGCAGGGCAGGGCGACGAGCGGGTGCAGACCGGGATCCACATCTCCATCAACGGGATTGCAGCGGGGCTGCGCAATACGGGCTGATCTGCGGGCACAGCGGTCCGAACCCGCACTTTCCAGCCTGCTGCTATCGCGGGCACCCACAACAAAAAGGGCTCCCAATGGGAGCCCAGTTTGTTTGGCCAGTGTGGAACTGTGTGTCTAAAACACCTCCCATGGCAGCAGCATCCGCACCGCGCGAAGTGCCACCACCATGGGAAGTCCCGCAACTGCGTCAATCGGTCATGCGATTACATGGCGCTGAATTCGCCCGAAGGGATCTGGCCGGTGCGCACGGCTTCAGCGGCCTGGGCACGCACGGCAGCACGGTCAGCGGTGGATTTATAGGTCACCACACGCGAGCCAGCAGGCTCGATGCTGCGTGTTTGAGCCACGGTGGCAGCTTCGGTAGCCACTTCAGCGCGGGTGCGGTTCGTGTCGAACTTCAGTGCAAATTGCGAGCCATCGGCTTCGTCAGCATGGGCACCAAAAGCGGCGAAAGCGGCAACAGCAGCGACGGAGAGGAAACGGGCGGTCTTGTTCATGATGAAAATCCTTGAAAGTTAAAAAGCGTCTCAAAAAAGCCGGGTCAAAAACCATTTCTGAACCGGGTTCGGTGAGTCGCCTTGCGGGTTCGGCTCATCGATGGGATGAACTGTACGCCGATGGTGTTCAGGGAAAAACCACCCAGTCGCAAACTAACTGTTCCAGTATTGGAAACAATCACCAACGACAGTTGGGTGGCGCAGTTGCGCCCTGGTGTTCGGTAATTCGGGGAGCTGCATCTCTGGTGCGAGGCCAGAGTCCACGTGTGGAACAGGTGCAGAGATCCGGACGGCCCGAGCCGCAGTGACGGCGTCAGTGGCAGACGCTGCGTCGCTCGGTGGCCAAGTCGCTCAGTCGCCCAGCAACTCGCCCACGGCCTTCAGGTCTTCCACCCGGTCGCACACGGCCTTCACGGCCATCATCACCGGGATGCCCAGCAGCAGTCCCCACAGGCCCCACAGCCAGCCCCAGGCCAGCACGCTGATGAACACGGCCACGGGGCTCATGCTGCTGGTGCGGCTGGTGAGCCAGGGGGTCAGCAGGTTGCCGATCAGTGTGTGGATGACCAGCGAGGCACCGCCAATGGCCATGGCCATGTCGAGCGTGCCAAACTGCAAGAAAGCCACCAGGGCCGAGGACCCCGTAACCAGCGCCGAGCCGATGTATGGCGCGAGGTTGAGCACGGCTGCCACCACCCCCCATACGGCGGCGTTTTCCAGCCCCAATGCCCAATAGGCCGCGCCGGTGGCCAGGCCGACCAGCACGCTGGTGAACACCTGCAGCAGCAGATAACGCTGTATCTGCTGGGTGATGTCCTGCAGCACATGGATGGTGACCTTGCGCCGCTCCAGGCTGGTGCCCGCAATGCGCAGCAGCTTGTCCCGGAACAGGTTGCCCGAGGCGAGAGCGAAGTAGGTCAGGAACACCACCACCATCAGCTGCCCCAGCGCCGACATCAGGCCCATGGTGCCGCTCCACAGGTAGTCGCGGATGTTGAAGGGCGGGCGCTCCACGATCACCCGCTGCACGCCCCGGCGGGGCGCTGTGCTGGCGGCGCTGTTTTCGTTGGCGGCCTGCTCGATCTGGGTGGCCGCCTTCTGCACAGTGTCCAGCGGACTGCTGCCACCCGCGCGTGCCTTGAGGTTGTCGCGGACCTTCTTGGCGGCGACAGGAACCGAGTCCACCAGTTGGGCCGCCCCGTCGCTGAGCGACCAGGCCGTGCTGGCCAGCCCGGCGACGATGGCCACCAGCAACAAGCCTGCCCCCAGCGCCCGCGGCACATGCCACCGGGCCATCATCTCCACCGCTGGCCGCAGCGCAATGGTCAGCAACAAGCTCAGCATGATCGGGATGAACACCGCACTGGCCCAGTGCAGCAGCGCGACGCTGGCGAACAGTGCCAGCAACGCGAGGGAGAGGTTGCGCACGTCCACGGGCATGTGGAGCATGAGAGGGGCTGCGTGGGACGCCGGACCGGCTGCCGGGGCGTACCCTGCTATTTCAGGGGCATCGGAGTCCTGGCGGGGTGCAGCGTCTGCTGCCGATGCGGCTGTTGCTTGCCCCTCCTCCAGGGGAGTTTGCGAGGAGGGCGTGGTAGTGGGCTCAGTCGTCATGCGCCGATTGTGAGGGGGCCTACAAACAATGCATGTAGGCGTTCAGCGCTTGGTACGGCATGGCCCACGGTCCTCAGCAGAGCGGCAAGGTGCGTTCCTTGTTGAGGGCATCTACGGTGCCCAGCAACTGTGGCCAATAGGTGGGCAGCGCCGACCATGGGGCTCCGATAGCCAGGTTGGTGGCGTACACCATGCCCGTGTTCAGGCGTGGGCGGTTCGCATTCTTTACGGCCGCTTGCATCTCGGTGCAGGTGCTGGCCGAGTGCACCAGCATCGCTTGCGCTGTGTTGGCCTTGGCATAGACCCAGGTGCTCGACGGCTGTGGATCCACGTTCTGGTACGCGGCTGAATTGCCCGCGTAGGTCACCAGCGTATCAGCAACCGCGGCGTAGGCCGGGACAGGGTAGGTGCCAGGATTGCCAACCAGGAGAGGGGTGCCTGGAGCGCTGGCACCCGTACTCATGCCCGAGGTCAATCCCTTGACGTAGTTGTAGATGTCCTGGAAGTAAGCGACCCGCGCGCTGTCGGTGGCCATGCCGTCCAGAAAAAAGCCATCAAGCAGTTTGGGATAGAGCCTGATGTAGTTGTCGATGGTGGCCTTGATGTCGGCGACGGAGAGTGTGCCGCCGCTGCTCGATGAGGTTGCCACATACCCGATCACGCGGTTGCTGGTGCCTGACACCGCCCTGAAGGCTTTGACTGCGGTGGTGAGGTCGGTGTCTTCCTTGGTGGACGCTGTCAGGATGCCGCTGTTGGTGCTGGCGATGACGTTGATCTGAACATCGGGATAGCTGGTCGCTCCGCTCGTCAGCGTGGCCCAGGGGGACGATGTACCGGTGGCCGTGAAATAGGCGGGGACCAACACCTGCAGCGGCTTGTGAGCGGGGCGCACATAGTACGTCAGGCTGTCACTGGCCGAGTTGGCGCTGCTGGTGGCAGTGGCTGTCACCTGAAATGTCGCGGTGGGCGGCAAGCTGCTGACCGTCAAGGTGGTGCTGGCGACACCACCAACCGTTGTGGGTGCCACAGGGGCCAGGGTGCCGGCAGTGCTGGGGTTCACGGCGAAGGTGGCAGCGGTGCCGTTTGGCGCGGCGCTGCCGTTCGTAGAGACATTGACGGACAGAGGCTCCGAGCTGCTGGGTTCAAGCACGTTGTTGGCGGACTGCACGAAACTCACGCTGACGGGGGCCGCAGCAGGCGGAGGTGGCGGTGCAGGCGGCGCGGGCGTGGCAGTTTTGTCCGATCCGCCGCCGCAGCCAGCCAGCGCGGCGGTCAAGGCCAGCAGGGACGCGAGGCGTTGTGTCGTGTTCTTGGTGTGCATGGTCTTCCGGGGTTTATTGGGTGTACGGCTATTGTGAGTGCTTGTAGTGGCGTCACCAAGCGCTGAAATCGCGGCTTAAGGTGGGGAAAGACGGCTTTGTTATGCCGATCACGGATGGCTGGCGCCACTAACATGGCCCCATGCGATCTTCCCTCCTGCGCATTTCGACCGTTGTGCCGTTGCTGGCAGCAACGCTGCTGGCTGGCTGCGGCACCCTGGACGTGCCACGCGCCGACAACTATCCTGCTACTGGTCAGAAAAAGGCCCGCGCCGTGCACCACTGGGATGTGCTGGCTGGCGATGTGGCTGGGCGAGTTGCCGAGAAGATCGCGTCCTGGCCTGCAGGCGAGTACCCCGTTCACGTGACGGTGGCGGACAAATCCAGCTTCAACGCGGGTTTCCTCAAACTGCTGACAGTGCATTTGTTGAACCGCGGCGTTGTCCTTTCCACGGTTCCTACTGCGGTGGAGCTGGAGGTGCAGACCCAGGTGGTCCAACACCTGGCCGGTGTTCCGCCCAATTTCCCTGTCCCGATCGCTGGGACCCTCATCGGGACCGGCGTGGGGGTATGGCGTGACTGGAAGGTGCACTATTCGGATCGCACTTTGCTCCCAGGCGTTGCGACAGCACTGGGGGTGGGGGCGGGTTTGGCATTGGACATGGCCCATCTGTACACGCAAGGTGCCGCAGCGGGCGGGCCCACGCGGACTGAAGTTCTGATCACTACGACACTCAAGAGCCGTGACCGTTATTTGGCTGGTTCCGCAGACCTGTACTACATCGAGCGCGAAGATGCCGCGCTGTACCAGCCAGAGGTCTTGGTGCCCGCACCGGCGCCCACCCCCGTTAAAACCTGGCGGGTGGTGGCACCATGATGCGCCGTTTCCATCCCGGCAAGCTCAGGTCCGCGTGGTGCTTGGGCATGGTGGTGGTGTCGGCCCTGGCGGTGCAGGGCTGCTCGACCAACCCGGTCCACAGCTATTACTACGGCGACCGTGCGGGTGGCGTGTCGCGCACCGACCTGATCGAGGTGAACGACCGGGCAACGGATGCCTTGCTGCTCAACGCTCCGCTGGACGCGAGCCAGCCGCTGTTGGTGGCCACCCTGGTCAATGTGGACCGGCTCAACGAGTCGTCGCGGCTGGGGCGCATCTTTTCGGAGCAGATCGCGGGGCGCATGGTGCAGCGCGGGCTGCGCGTGACGGAGGTGAAGCTGCGCGACAACCTGGTGCTGCACCGGGAACAGGGCGAGTTGCTGCTGTCGCGCGAGGTGCGGGAGGTCAGCCAGGCGCAGAACGCGCAGGCCGTGGTTGTGGGCACGTACGCGGTGTCGGCCTCGGTGGTGTACATCAGCCTTAAGCTGGTGAACCCGGTGGGCAACCATGTGATTGCGGCGCACAACTACGCAGTGCCCGTGGACGAGAACGTGCGCACCTTGCTTGCGGGGCGTTGATGGGTGGCTCGGCGTTCTGCCTTGCACCACATTCCATCGGCAGACAGCAGAAAGCAAAAAGGCCCCGAAAAGGGCCTTGTTTGTTTGCTATCTAATCAATAGCTAGAGCGGCAATACGCACTAGCGCATCGGGCACTTTTGGCTCAAAAATCACGCCAAGGTGTCAATCAATGCAGCATCAGCGCGCCGGCGGTCTTGCTCTTGCCGGCACGGGCGGGTGGGTTGCACAGGCCACAGGTGAAATGGCGGTTTTCGTACAGCTCGGTCACGAACTGGCCGCTGCACTGGCTGCACTTGGTGCGGGTCAACATGCCGGCGTCCACGAATTTCACCAGGCGCCAGGCGCGGGTGAAGGACAGCAGGGGTTCGATCTCGGCCGTGGCGACTTGCTCGTTGTACAGGCGGTAGGCCTTGGTCAGCAGCTCCACCGAATCCAGGTCCACGCCCTTGGACAGGTACTCGTAGATGTTCAAAAACAGCGAGCTGTGGATGTTCTCTTGCCAGGTCAGGAACCAGTCGGTGGAGAAGGGCAGCTGGCCTTTGGAGGGCGACTTGCCCGCGATCTCCTTGTACAGGCGGATCAGGCGTTCATACGACAGCGTGGTCTCGGACTCCAGCACCTGCATGCGGGCGCCCATCTGGATCAGCATGGCTGCGCGTTCGATCTGCTTGGATTCATTCAGAACGCTTTTGACAGGGGCTTTGGCGGCGGCGGTGGTGGTGGAGGACATGGCGGGCTTTCGGTGAGAACGGGACAACGCTGCGGGCTAGTGCTTCAGAGCACTTCCGACACGCGGCTGGCCATCAGTATGTTGGCGTGCAGGGTGTTGGTGGCGTCGTTGCCCACCTTCTTGGCCGAGTGGTTGGTCAGCAAGCTCCACACGAGGTTGTCGTCCACGCGGAAGCTGCAAAGTAGCGTGTTGCGGGAGGCCAGTTTCATCACTTGCGCTGCCGACAGCGAAGCGAGAATATCGGCAGACTCCTCGTTCATGCCCAGACGGAAAACCGCTTCGGCCTTGTCCTGACGGATCAGGGTTTGGGCCAGCATCAGGTAGGTGAGGTTGGCTTCGCGGATTTCAGCGAGGATTTGTTCGTTGGTCATGGCGGCTTCCTTTTTTCCAGTACCGGGTCTTGCGTTGCCTGCTGACTGCAGGTTTTGCGTGATCCGTTGAAATGGATTGTGAAACCGCCCCAATCAGAAATTAAGTCGGGGTTTGGCTGTGCCGCGTGTCTGGTTTCGCGGTGGGCTGTGTAGGAATTTGCCCTACACGCAGATCAGGCGCCGGCTGGCTTTTCAGGGGGCCGTGTCTGCTGCACTGACAGACAGCCACCCCGGAATTCTGCTCATGGTTTTGATAGCGCCTGCAAAACCATCTTTTTTGCGCTTTTGCAACTGGCGGCGTTCTTAGACGCCGCAGCGGGCGTTGTTCATCCTTTTTCGACCGGGCGCGTGGGGTCTGAACACCATTCGCTCCAGCTGCCCGCGAACAGCGCGGTGTGCCCCAGGCCGGCAATCTCCATGGCCAGCAGATTGGGGACGGCGCTCACACCGCTGCCGCACTGGTGCACCACCGTCGCCGGGTCACGGCCCGCCAGCAGGGCGTCGAACTCTGCGCGCAGCGTGGCTGCGGGTTTGAAGCGGCCGTCGGCACCGATGTTCTCGGCAAAGGGTCGGTTGAGCGCACCCGGAATGTGGCCGGCCACCGGGTCCAGCGGCTCCACCTCGCCCCGGTAGCGGGCGCCGGCACGGGCGTCGATCACGGTCTGGTCTTCGGGGCGCTGCAGGCGGGCCAGGACATCGCTGGCCGTGGCCAGCTGGCGCAAGGGCTCGTTCAGTGCAAAGTGGGACTGGAAGTGCGACGGCTCTCCTCCGCTGTGGACCGCACCGCCGGCGGCCTGCCAGGCCTGCAGCCCGCCGTCGAGCACGGCCACGGCGTCATGGCCTGCCCATTTGAGCATCCACCACAGGCGGCCGCAGTAGTTGGCGCCCTGGCGGTCGTACACCACGGCCTGCATGTTGTTGGCAAAACCCACGCCGGACAGCCACATGGCAAAACGTTCGCGGCTGGGCAGCGGGTGGCGGCCGCCGGATGCGGGCTGGTCGGCCTCCTGCGCCGTCACAGTGCCGGTGGCCCCAGGTGCGCCGTGCTTGGCGCTGAGGTCATTGTCGAGGTTGGCGTACACGGCGCCGGGGATATGGGCTTGCGCATATTGCTGCGCGCCGGCCGTCGGTTGCATGAGTTCGAAGCTGCAGTCAAACACCATCAGCGGCGCACCGCTGGCGATGAGGGCTTGCAGGTCGGGGGCGGAGATGAGCGTGGTGTAGGTGGTCATCGGCAGATCAGGTGCAAAGCAACCGGTTGGGCGGGGAGGCCTCCATTGTGGCCATCCCGATGGGGACTGTCCTCGCCTGCGCGCATTGGTTTTTGTATCGGTCAGTGTTCTTCGGCCGGTGCGCCGGGCGCGGCCCGGGCCCGCAAGATGGTGGCCACAATGCCGCTGCCCACGATGAGGGCCATGCCGATCCAGCCGATGGGTGGGATCTTGTCGCCAAACAACAGCACGCTGTAGACGGCGGCAAACACGATGCCCGAATACTGCAGATTGGCCACCACCAGTGTGCCGCGCTGGGTCTTGGCGCTGGCGTAAGCCTTGGTCATGCACAGTTGCCCGCCAGCCGCCAGCACCCCGATGGGCAGCAGCCACAGCGCTTGCCAGCCCGGCCAGTCCGACATGCCGGTGAACAGCATGGCAAAGCCGCCCGCCACCGCGGAGCCCGCCGCAAAGTAGAAGACGGTGCGCGACTCAGGCTCGCCCAGGCGCGACAGCGCCACCACCTGCATGTAGGCAAATGCGGCTGACAAGCCGGACATGAGGCCAATCATCCCGGCGAACGCCTGGTTCTGGTCCAGGCTGGGGCGCAGCATCAGCACCACGCCCACGAACCCGGTGAGCACCGTCAGCACCAGAGGGCCTTGCAGGGCAGGCCGGGGCGTGGCGGCGGAGGGCCGCCAGGCCAGCAGCGTGCCGCCGACCAGGAAAGCTGCGATCCACACGCTGCTCATGTAGTTGAGCGTCATGGCGGTGGCCAGCGGCAGGTGCGCAATGGCGTAGAACCATGCGCCCAGCGACGCCACCCCCACGAGGCTGCGCCAGGCGTGCATGCCGGGGTACCGCGTGGACAGCGTCACTTTTTGCGAGCGTGACAGCAGCCAGAGAATCAACATGCCGATGAGGCCCCGGTAACACACCAGCTCGGCGGAGTTGAAGAAGTCCGAGGCGATCTTGACGCACACGCCCATGCTGGCAAACAGGAACGCGGCCAACACCATCCAGAGGGCTTGCATCGGGTTGTGATCTCTTGAAGCGCGCCGTGGGGCGCAAAAATGAAAATAGCTGCCAGCGCTTATTTTTTAAGCACTGGCAGCTATTGTAATGAGAGCAGACCACGGCGGGCCTGCAGATTGGCAGGGTTTTGCCGCCGTATTCAGCGTTTTGGCGTGGCCGGGTCGATGGTGTCCGAGCCCATCGCCTCACGGTACCACTCGTGGAAGTGCTGCATGCCATCTTCCATGGGGCTTTGGTAGGGGCCCACCTCGTTGTCGCCGCGTGCCATCAGGGCCTTGCGGCCCGCGTCCATGCGCTCGCCGATTTCGTCGTCCTCGATGCAGGTCTCCATGTAGGCGGCCTTCTGCGCCTCGACGAACTCGCGCTCGAACGCAGCGATTTCTTCGGGGTAGTAGAACTCCACCATGTTCAGCGTCTTGGTCGGGCTGATGGGGTGCAGCGTGGACACGGTGAGCACATGCGGATACCACTCCACCATGATGTGCGGGTACAGCGTGAGCCAGATGGCGCCATGCTTGGGCGGCTTGCCCTCGCGGTAGGCGAGCAAGGCTTCGTGCCAGCGTTCGTACACGGGGCTGCCGGCCTTGCCGAGGCGGTTGGCTACACCCACGGTCTGCACCGAGTAGTTCTTGCCGAACTCCCAGCGCAGGTCGTCGCAGGTGACAAAACTGCCCAGGCCCGGGTGGAAGGGGCCCACGTGGTAATCCTCCAGATAGACCTCGATGAAGGTCTTCCAGTTGTAGTTGCACTCGTGCAGCTCCACGTGGTCGAGCACGTAGCCGTCAAAGTCCAGGTCGGCGCGTGGTCCCATCTGGGCGAGGTCGGCAGCCACGTCGTAGCCGTTGTCTTCAAACAGCAGGCCGTTCCACTCGCGCAGCTTGTAGTTGTTGAGGTTCAGGCACGGGTCGTGCGCGAAATGCGGTGCGCCCAGCAGCTCGCCCTTGGCGTTGTACGTCCAGCGGTGCAGTGGGCACACGATGTTGCCGCCCGCGCTGCCCTTTTGCTGGGTGTTCAGCGACCCTTTGCCCTTGAGCATGACCGCCTGCCGGTGGCGGCAGACGTTGGAGACCAGCTCGATACCGCCCTGGGCGTTGCGCACCAGCGCGCGGCCCTCGCCCTCCTGGGGCAGTGCGTAGTAGTCGCCCGCGTTGGGCACAGCCAATTGATGCCCCACATAGCGGGGCCCGCGCTGGAAGATGGTCTCCAGCTCGCGCTGGAACAGCGCATCGTCAAAGTAGCTCGAAACTGGTAGTTGGCTTGCGGCCTGCTGCAGTTGAAGACTTAAATCAGACATGGGTGACCTGACCTAAAGACTCCCCACAGAGAGAGTGCGGGAGGTGCGCCCGCGAAGGCGCATCTGGAAAAAGAAAACCGGCTAGGGTGGGTAGCCGGCTCGACGGGAATGGGATTATAGGCGGTGGGGTTATTCCCGCACCCCCGCTACGTGAATAGAAAACACCGGTTCCCGAAAAATAGAGACCTCCCACGGATCGGTCACTGTCTGACACGGGCGCCACAGCGCTGCGCCTAAAATCACCGGTTTTTCACCCGCGCACTGCCGCCCCCTCCATGCCCAAGGCCCCCGCAACCCCTGCTCCTCCCGCCGAACCTGCCAGCTACGAGGCGGCCCTGGAGGAGCTGGAGCAACTCGTGGCCCGCATTGAATCGGGCCAGTTGCCGCTGGACCAGATGCTGGCTGGCTACCAGCGCGGCGCCGCCTTGCTGGCTTTTTGCCGCCACCGGCTCGATGCCGTGCAGGACCAGATCAAGGTGCTGGACGACGGCCAGCTGCAACCATGGAACCAGGAATGAGCGCATTGCCGATGACTTCCTCGACGGCGTCGAACCCGCCCCTGGATACGAATCTCTGGAGCCAGAATCACCTCGCCCGTGTGGAGCAGGCGCTGTCCTTGTGGGTGGGCGACGGCGCTCCGGCAGGGCTGGGCGACGCCATGCGTTACGCCGTCCTGGACGGCGGAAAGCGCCTGCGGCCCTTGCTGGTGTTGGCTGCCTACGAGGCGGCGCGCAGCGGCACCTCGGACTCCGTGGCACCCGAGGGCGCGGCGGTTCAGGCAGCTCTGAACGAAGCTGCCCTGCGTGCCGCGTGCGCGGTGGAGCTGATCCACGCGTATTCACTGGTCCACGACGACATGCCCTGCATGGACAACGACGTGCTGCGCCGTGGCAAACCCACCGTGCATGTGCAGTTTGGTGAAGCCCAGGCCCTGCTGGCGGGCGACGCACTGCAGGCATTCGCGTTTGAACTGCTGACCCCCGACAACACCCTGATCCCCGCTGCCATGCAGGCGGCCCTGTGCCGGCTGCTCGCGCGGGCTGCGGGCTCGGCCGGCATGGCGGGCGGTCAGGCGATTGACCTGGCCAGCGTGGGCGTGGCGCTGACCGAAGCGCAACTGCGCCAGATGCACCGTCTCAAGACAGGCGCCTTGCTCCAGGGCAGCGTGCTCATGGGGGCCCTGTGTGGCCACGCGGCGCCCACCGCCTACCAGGCCCTGTCAGACTATGGCGCTGCCATGGGGCTGGCGTTCCAGGTGGTGGACGACATCCTGGATGTGGTGGCGGACTCGGCCACCCTGGGGAAAACGGCGGGCAAGGACGCGGCCGCAGACAAACCCACCTACGTATCGTTGCTCGGTCTGGAGCGTGCGCAGGCCTACGCGCAGGAGTTGCTGGCCGAGGCCCATGCGGCCCTGGGACGCAGTGGCTTGCCCGACACCCGTGCCCTGGCAGCCCTGGCGGACATGGTCGTGCGCCGCTCCCACTGAGCCCGGCCCTGGTCCCCGGCGACTCTCTCAATGTCCAAATGCCTGCTGGTGCTTGAATCTCTTGCGCTCGTAGCTATCAAAAGAATAGTCAATGTCCACGACACCCTTCCCCTTGCTGCAGACCATCAATGACCCGGCAGACCTGCGCCGGCTCTCGCGCGCGGACCTCAAGGTGCTGGCGACCGAGTTGCGCGAGTTCGTGCTGCAGAGCGTGTCGCAGACCGGTGGCCACCTCAGCTCCAACCTGGGCACGGTAGAGCTGACCGTGGCTTTGCACCATGTCTTCAACACCCCGGAAGACCGCCTGGTGTGGGATGTGGGCCACCAGACCTACCCGCACAAGATCCTGACCGGCCGCCGCGACCGCATGCACACGCTGCGCCAGATGGGCGGTATCTCGGGCTTTCCGCAACGGGCGGAGAGCATTTACGACACGTTTGGCACAGCGCATTCCAGCACCAGCATCTCGGCAGCCTTGGGCATGGCGCTGGCTGCCAAGCGCAAGGGCGACAGCCGCCATGCCGTGGCCATCATTGGAGATGGCGCGATGAGTGCCGGCATGGCGTTCGAGGCGCTCAACAACGCGGGTGTGGCCGACTGCAACCTGCTGGTGGTGCTGAACGACAACGACATGAGCATCAGCCCACCCGTGGGCGCGCTCAACCGCTATCTCGCGCAACTGATGAGCGGGCAGTTCTACGCCGCCGCCAAGAACGTGGGCAAGACCGTTTTGCGCCCAGTGCCGCCCCTGCTCGAATTTGCCAAGCGCTTCGAGCAACAGGCCAAGGGCATGGTGGTGCCCGCCACGCTGTTCGAGAAATTCGGCTTCAACTACATCGGCCCCATCGACGGGCACGACCTCGATTCGCTGATCCCCACCCTGGAGAACATCAAGAGCCTCAAGGGCCCGCAGTTCCTCCACGTGGTCACCAAGAAAGGGCAGGGCTACAAGCTGGCCGAGGCCGACCCCGTGGCCTACCACGGCCCCGGAAAGTTCGATCCCTCCGTGGGCCTGACCAAGCCTGCCACGCCGCCCAAGCAGACCTTCACCCAGGTGTTTGGCCAGTGGCTGTGTGACATGGCGGCGCAGGACGCGCGCCTGGTGGGCATCACGCCCGCCATGCGCGAGGGCTCGGGGATGGTCGAGTTCGAAAAGCGCTTTCCGGACCGCTACTACGACGTGGGCATTGCCGAGCAGCATGCCGTTACATTCGCGGCTGGCATGGCCTGCGAAGGTGTGAAGCCGGTCGTGGCCATCTACTCCACCTTCTTGCAGCGGGGCTACGACCAGTTGATCCACGACGTGGCCTTGCAGAACCTGCCCGTGGTGTTTGCATTGGACCGTGCGGGCCTGGTGGGCGCCGACGGTGCCACGCATGCAGGCGCCTATGACATCCCGTTCGTGCGCTGCATTCCGAACATGAGCATGGCCTGCCCCGCCGACGAGCGCGAATGCCGCCAGTTGCTCAGCAGTGCGTTTGAACAGGACCACCCCGTGGCCGTGCGTTACCCGCGTGGTAGCGGCGCAGGTGTGGCGCCGCTGGCTGCGCTCGATGGCCTGCCGTTCGGCAAAGGCGAGATCCGCCGCGAGCGCAAGGGTGATGCTGACGGCAAGGCGCCCCGCATTGCCATCCTGGCGTTTGGCACCTTGCTGTATCCCGCGCTCGAAGTGGGCGAGGCGATCGATGCCACCGTGGTCAACATGCGCTGGGCCAAGCCCATCGATGAGGCCTTGCTGCGCGAGGTGGCCGAGCGGCACGACGCCCTCGTGACGGTCGAAGAGGGCGCCATCATGGGTGGGGCGGGCAGCGCAGTGACCGAGGCACTCAACGCCATGGGCATCGTGCGCCCCGTGTTGCAGCTGGGGTTGCCCGATGTCTTCATCGAGCATGGCGACCCGGCCAAGTTGCTGGCGTTGCAGGGGCTGGATGCGGCGGGCATTCGCGCATCGATTAACGCCCGGTTTTTGCCTGGCAACGCGGGCTGAACGGAGGCGGGCTGCGGGCAGCGCGCCGCGCTGGCCGTGGGTGCCGTGAGGGCTTTCGCACTGCTGTCGCGCAGATGCTTGCAGAACCCTGAAGGTGTGTGTTGGCGCCGGAATTTCGCGGGAAAACCCGCAAAAGTCCTGGGGGGCATGTTCCTACAATGGTCCCGGCTGAAACATGTCCTTGGTCGGCCGTGCACAACGCGTGCGCACCAAGTTTTGCAATCAATATATCGGAGAGAACCTCATGGATCGTCGTTCAATCATCAAGCATGCTGGCATTGCCGGTGTGCTGGCTGCAGGCGCTGCGCCCGCCGTCCACGCCCAGGCTGCCATTCGCTGGCGTCTGGCCTCCAGCTTCCCCAAGTCGCTGGACACCATCTATGGCGGCGCTGATGTGTTCTCCAAGGCCGTCAAGGCCATGTCGGGCGGCAAGTTTGAAATCTCCGTGCACGCTGGTGGCGAGCTGATGCCTCCCTTTGGTGTTGTGGACGGCGTGCAACAAGGCACCGTGGAAATGGCACACACCGTGCCTTACTACTTCTACGGCAAGAACCCCGCATTCGCGCTGGGCTCGGCAGTGCCTTTCGGCTTCAATGCCCGCCAGATGAACGCCTGGATGTTGCACGGCAATGGCCGCAAGCTCATGAACGAGTTCTACGGCGGCTTCAACATGATCAGCTTTGCAGGTGGCAACACCGGCACGCAGATGGGTGGCTGGTTCCGCAAGGAAATCAAGTCGCCTGCCGACTTCAAGGGCATGAAGATGCGCCTGGGCGGCGGCCTGATCGGTGAAGTGATGCAGAAGCTGGGTGCTGTGCCCCAGAGCATCCCTGGCGGCGAAATTTACCAAGCCCTCGAAAAGGGCACGCTGGATGCCGCCGAGTGGGTGGGGCCGTACGATGACCAGAAGCTGGGCTTCAACAAGGTCGCTCCGTTCTACTACTACCCCGGCTGGTGGGAAGGCGGTCCTGAAGTGGACTTCTTCGTCAACCAGAAGGCGTTCGACGGCCTGTCGGCTGAGAACAAGGCCATCATCGAAGCCGCAACCAACGTGGCCCACGTGGACATGCTGGCCAAGTACGACGCGCTGAACCCCACGGCCCTGAAGCAGCTCGTGGCTGCCAAGACCAAGGTGCTGCCTTTCTCGCAAGCTGTGATGGACGCTTCGTTCAAGGCTTCGATGGAAGTGTTCGCCGAGAACGACGCCAAGAGCCCCGAGTGGAAGAAGATCTACGCCGACATGCGTGCCTTCCAGCGCGACCAGATTCTCTGGTTCCGCTTTGCCGAAGCTCGCTACGACACCTTCATGTCTGCACAGAAGATCTGATAGCCCGGCTGCGGCGCAAGTCGCAGGGCGTGTCGATCAGAAAACCCGCCTGGTTCGCCTGGCGGGTTTTTTTGCGTCTGGTGGGTGGTATGGGGTGGGGTGCTCGGTCCCGCCGTACTGCGGGGCAGATGATGCCGCCGGGATGCCCGGCGATGTTCGGTCGGCTGGCGTTCAAGGTGTCGCCCTTGTTGCTGTGATCGGCAGGTCTGCGTGATCCCTCGGCGCAAACGTTTCTGATGGGATACCAGGGGTGGTTGAGGCCATCGCTTCCCGTGGTGTGCGAAGTCCGTTTAGCGCCACAGGCAGACGCTTGCCAGCGGGTTAAGTGGTGCGAAGAAGCCAACGTCTCAACGCGTGGCGGTCGTTTTGCTGTAGGTCCTTAGGTTTTGGGGACGGCAACGTCGAGCCGTTCGTTGACGGTCCTGTCTTTGAGCACGCTCTGCACGCCATAGGCCCATGAAAAAAGCCCCGGCAGATGACATCTGCCGGGGCTCTGGTTGCTTCAGGGGCTGGTCAACAGCCCTGTGCGGTTCGGATCACTTCTTCTCGTTGGCCAGCGAATCCTGCAGGGCCTTGAGTGGGTCGTCTGCAGCGGGGGCCGCAGTATCGCCAGGGGCAGCTCCAGCGCCTTCCATGCCAGCCGTGGGGTCGGTTGCCTCGGGGGCTCCGGCCGCGTCGGGCATGGTGGCTTCCATTTCCATACGGACCTTGTCCAGGTCATACACCTCGGCCTTGTCCAGGCCGCTGGAGACGATGCCTGGGAAGGCGATGATCAGGCCCACCATCATCAACTGGATGATCAGGAATGGGATGGCACCCCAGTAGATCTGCGGCGTGGTCACCGGCGCAATCATCTTCTTGGTGACCTTGTCGAGGTATTCCTTCGCCGGGGCCACGCTGCGCAGGTAGAACAGCGCGAAGCCGAACGGTGGGTGCATGAACGAGGTCTGCATGTTCACGGCCAGCAGCACGCCAAACCAGATCAGGTCGATGCCCAGCTTGTTGGCCACCGGGGCCAGCAGGGGCACCACGATGAAGGACAGCTCAAAGAAGTCCAGGAAGAACGCCAGGAAGAACACCATGATGTTCACGACGATCAGGAATCCCAGCTGTCCACCAGGCAGGCCGGTCAGCAGGTGTTCCACCCACAGCGGGCCGTCCACGCCCTGGAAGGTCAGGCCGAACATGGTCGCGCCCACCAGGATGAACACCACAAAACACGACAGCTTGGTGGTGGTAGTTACGGCCTGCTTGAGCAGCGAAAGGCTCAGGCGACCACGGATGATGGCCATGATGCCTGCGCCCAGCGCGCCCATGGCGCCGCCTTCGGTGGGGGTTGCAACACCCAGGAAGATGGTGCCCAGCACCAGGAAGATCAGCAGCAGCGGGGGAATCAGCACGAACGTCACGCGTTCCGCAGCCTTGGACAGCAGGCCCAGGCGGGTGATCTTGTTGACGCTGGCGACCACGAAGGCCAGGGCCACGCCAAAGCACATGGCCACCACGATGGTTTCGTCCAGCGCCACGCGTTCCACCGCCTCGCCCGACCACCAGGTGTGCAGGGCGGCCATGTTCTTGGCCACATACATCGAGGCTGCCACGCAGATGCCGGTCAGCACCAGCAGGGAGGTCACACCGCTCTTGCCGTTGTCGTCGCGCAGCGTACGGGCTTCGGGCGGGATCGCAGGCACCCATTGGGGCTTGAAGATTGCCAGCAGTATGACGTACAGCGCATAGAAGCCGGTGAGCATCAGGCCGGGCAGGAAGGCGCCCTTGTACATGTCGCCCACGCTGCGGCCCATCTGGTCGGCAATGATGATCAGCACCAGCGACGGCGGAATGATCTGTGCCAGGGTTCCGGACGCGGCAATCACGCCCGCAGCCAGTCGGCGGTCATAGCCATAGCGAAGCATGATGGGCAGCGAGATCAGGCCCATCGAGATCACCGACGCAGCCACCACGCCCGTGGTGGCTGCCAGCAGCGCGCCCACAAAGATCACGGCCAGTGCCAGGCCACCCCGGATGGGGCCAAACAGCTGGCCAATGGTGTCCAGCAGGTCTTCCGCCATCCCGCTTCGCTCCAATATGAGCCCCATGAGCGTGAAGAACGGAATGGCCAGCAGGGTGTCGTTCTGCATGATGCCGAAGATGCGCAGCGGCACGGCTTGCAGCAGCGCTTCGGGAAGTACGTTCAATTCAATGCCGATAAAGGCGAAGAAAAGTCCACAGGCGCCCAGACTGAATGCGACCGGGAAGCCCACCAGCAAGAAGCAGATGAGCCCCGCGAACATGATGGGGGCGAGGTTATGGGTCAAAAATTCCATGGTGTGTGCTCCGCTTGGTAGGGCCGCTCAGTGAGCCTCGGCCTTGTTCTTGCCGTTGCCCTTGGCGGCTTCGGCCAGGTTGCGGATGGATTCAGCCAGTTCTTCCTCGGCCGTCTTTTCGACCTTCTTGACCGTCGGATCTTCGATCAGGCCTTGCAGGAAGCCCAGGCGCTTGATGAGTTCAGAAATGCCTTGCAGCCACAGCAGCGTGAAGCCCAGGGGCATCATCAGGTACACGGGCCAGCGGATCAGGCCACCTGCGTTGTTGGACATTTCGCCCGATGCCAGTGCGCGCGTGAAGAACGGAACCCCATACCAGAGCACGGCCAGGCACATGGGGGTGAGAAAGACGATGTAGCCGAACACATCGATCCAGATCTGCGTGCGCTTGGAAAAGCGGCTCGAGATCACATCGACCTTCACGTGCTCGCCCTGCAGCAGCGTGTAGCCAGCTGCCAGCAGGAACGATGCAGCAAACAGGTACCACTGCACTTCCAGGAATGCGTTGGAGCTGATGTTGAACGCCTTGCGCACCACGGCGTTCACGCCGCTGATGACCGTGGAGGCCAGGATCAGCCAGACCACGTACTTGCCGACCTGGGTGTTAATCCAGTCGATCCCTCTTGATAACTTCAATAGAGCCTGCATGGTGTCTCCAATAAAAAGGCTGTGTGTGCGAGATGCCCGGGCCCCGCGCGGGTAGGCGCTGAGGCAGGGCACACTTTGACGACGGCGCGATTCTACGGAGCACTGTAGGCGGAGTCTGACAGCAGCGTGACGGTGTTATCCCGCAGCAGCTGCTCATTCTTCAGCTATCAAAACTGCAGCAATTAGGGTTTCTTCCTAGGCGTGGAAGCACGCTTTTTCCGCGCAAATTGCCACCACGGCAACACCGTGCTCATGGCCTGCACCTCGCCGCAGTGCCAGGCGGTGTAACCCGGCAGTGTGGTCATGTGTGCCAGCCATTCAGGTGTTTGCAAGAGGGTGCGCAGTGCCAGCGTGGCGGGCTGGTCCAGGCTGGCTTTCAGGCATGCCAGGTGGTAGCGCTCGTGCACCAGGGGGACAAAGTCCAGCCCGCGCGCGCGGGCCGCTAGCTCGATGCCCATGCCCACATCGGCAGCCCCTGCAGCCACGGCCTGGGCGATGGCGGTGTGGGAGGGTTCGTTGAGCGCGTAGCCCACGATGCTCCCTGGGTCCATGCTGGCCTGGGCCAGCAGGTCGTCCAGCAGCACCCGCGTGCCCGAGCCCAGCGGCCGGTTGATGAAGCGGGCGCCGGTGCGGGCCACATCGGCCAGGCTGCGCAGACCCAGCGGATTGCCGGGGGCCACGATGAGCCCTTGGGTGCGCTGTGCGAATCCAATGATCTTGTGCAGCCCGGGCTGTAGCAGTGGCTGGTAGGTGCGCGCGGTGAGCGACTGTGCGGCTGCGTCAGCCACGGTGTGAAAGCCCGCCAGGGTGCAACGCCCCTCGTTCAGCGCACGGATGGCGTCCACGCTGCCGGTGAACCGGATGTCGAGGTGCAGCGCGCCTGCATCGGTTTGCGTTGCGGCATGTGCACGCAGCGCCGCCAATGCATCGTCATGGCTGGCGTAGAGGGTGAGCACATGGGCGTTGGGGTCGAAGGCGACGGCAAACGCGCGCTCCAGGTCGGCGTGTAGCGCGGCAATCTGGGGCGCCAGACGGGCCTGGGCCTGGCGTTCGGCCCACAGCAGCTTGCTGCCGAACTCGCTGAGTTGCGCCGACTGGCCCTTGCCCCAGATGATCAATTCGCCGCCCAGCTGGTCTTCCCAGCGTTTGAGGGCGCCCCAGACATGGCGGTAGGACAGGTCCAGCGCGCGCGCAGCGCCCGAGATGGAGCCACGCTCGGCCACCGCCTGCAACAGCTCGGGCAACGGATTGCGGATGAGCGCAGTGCCCGCGTCGCGGCTGAGTGTGTAGTGAAGTTGGACCCTATGCACGGGAGTTCATATCGCTGGATATTGGATGGGTGCCTACGATAGCCCAAACCGATCCCCTGGCCCATGTCCACCCTCACCGAAAGCGCGAGCACAGCGCTTGAACTCACCCTCTCGTCCGACCCTGTCCTCTGGACCATCGTGGGCCGTTCCTTGTCTGTCAGCGCCACCGCCTGTCTGATGGCCTGCGGGGTGGGCCTGGTGCTGGGCGCCTGGCTGGGCGTGGCCCGCTTCACTGGCCGTGGCGCCGTGCTGGCGGTGCTCAACACCTTACTGGCCGTGCCTTCGGTGGTGGTGGGGCTGGTGGTGTACCTGGTGCTCTCGCGCAGCGGGCCGCTGGGGTCGCTGGGCTGGCTGTTCAGCTTCAAGGCCATGGTGCTGGCGCAGGCCATTTTGGTGCTGCCGGTGGTCACCGCGCTCACGCGCCAGACGGTGGAAGACGCCGAGCGCGCGCATGGCGAGCAGCTGCGCTCCATGGGCGCCGGCCCGCTGCTGCGCAGCCTGCTGCTGGCATGGGACGAGCGGTATGCGCTGCTCACCGTGCTGCTGGCATCGTTTGGCCGCGCGATCTCCGAGGTCGGCGCCGTGATGATCGTGGGTGGCAACATCGACGGCTTCACGCGCGTGATGACCACCGCCATCGCGCTGGAGACCAGCAAGGGCGACCTGCCGCTGGCACTGGCGCTGGGCATGATCCTGCTGGCCGTGGTGCTGGCGCTCAATGTGCTGATTGCGTTGCTGAGGCGCTGGCGCGAGCGGGTGGATGGCTCGGCCTCCAGCACGCCGGTGGGAGTGGCTGCATGAGCGGGCCTTTGCCAACCCCCTGGGTGGACCTGCGGCAGGTGACCGTGCGCTACGGCCGCGTGCAGGCGCTGGACCAGGTCACGCTGCGCATCGCACCCGGCGAGCGCGTGGCGCTGGTGGGCGCCAACGGCAGTGGCAAGAGCACTTTGCTGCGCGTGCTGCATGGCCTGGCCGACACGCATGGGGGCGGCCTGCAATGCGATGCGTCGCTGCGCCAGGCCATGCTGTTCCAGCGCCCGCACATGCTGCGCACCAGTGCCCAGAACAACGTGGCCCTGGCCCTGTGGCTGCGCGGCACCCGCTGGCGCGATGCGCGTCCGCTGGCCCTGACGGCCTTGCAGCGGGTGGGCCTGCAGGGCATTGCAGCGCAGAACGCGCGCACCCTGTCGGGCGGCCAGCAGCAGCGTGTGGCGCTGGCCCGTGCCTGGGCCCTGCGGCCCGATGTGCTGCTGCTCGATGAGCCCACCGCCAGCCTCGACCCCCATGCCAAGCGCGAGGTCGAGGCCCTGATGGCCGACTTTGCGGCCAGCCATGGCGCGGCCGGCCCGGCGCACCCCGTGACCATGGTGTTCAGCAGCCACAACCTGGGCCAGGTCAAGCGCCTGGCCAGCCGCGTGATCTACATGGAGCACGGCCGTCTGGTGGCGGACTTGCCGGTGCATGACTTTTTCAATGGCCCCTTGCCGGAGGCCGCCCGATTGTTTGTCAAAGGAGAGCTGGTATGACGGATTTCAAGCCTTTTCGCGCGGGAGCGCTAGTTTCCAAAGCGCTGGCAGCTATTGTTTTGGTAGCGTCGGGTTCAGCGTTTGCGCAGAGCATCACCATGGCATCCACCACCTCCACCGAGCAGTCGGGCCTGTTTGGCTACCTGCTGCCAGAGTTCAAGAAGGCCAGCGGCCTGGACATCAAAGTGGTGGCGCTGGGCACGGGGCAGGCGCTCGATATGGCACGCCGGGGCGACGCGGACGTGCTGTTCGTGCACGACCAGGTGGCCGAAGAAAAGTTTGTGGCCGATGGTTGGGGCGTGAAGCGCTACCCCGTGATGTACAACGACTTCATCCTCATCGGCCCCAAGAACGACCCGGTGGGCACCAAAGGCAAGGACATCGTGCAAGCGCTGCAGAAGCTCTCTGCCGCCAATGGCAACTTCATCTCGCGCGGCGACAAGAGCGGCACCTACGCGGCCGAGCTGCGCTACTGGAAGCTGGCCGGTGCAGAGGCTGCAAATACATCAAAAGGCAGCGGCTACAAGGAATGCGGCTGCGGCATGGGGCCCGCGCTCAACATCGCGGCGTCAAGCGGCGCCTATGTGCTGGCCGACCGTGGCACCTGGCTCAACTTCAAGAACCGCGCGGACCTGGCCGTTCTGGTCGAGGGCGACACCAAGCTCTTCAACCAATACGGCGTGATGGTGGTGAACCCCGCCAAGCACCCGCATGTGAAGACACAAGACGCGCAGAAGTTTGTGGACTGGGTGGTGTCGCCCACTGGCCAGCAGGCCATTGCGGGCTACAAGATCGGTGGCGAGCAGCTGTTCTTCCCGAACGCAGCGCAGTGAGCGGTCTCCATGGCAACCCGTTCACCCGCGGCGGTAGCCGCTGCCGCTGCCGGGCTGGCCTGGGCCGTGGCCGGTTGTGTGGCCGCGCCCGCCCAGGCGCCCATGGCTGACGCTGCCCCCGTGCAGGTGTATGCCGCTGGCAGCCTGCGCGAAGCGTTCACCGAGATCGCGCGCGACCAAGAGGCCCGCACCGGCCAGAAGGTGGCGCTGACCTTTGGCGCCTCGGGCCTGCTGCGCGAGCGCATCGAGAAGGGCGAGCCCGCACAGGTCTTTGCCTCGGCCGACACCGACCACCCACAGCACCTGGCGGCCCGGGGCGGCTGGCAGGCGCCCGTGGTGTTCACGCGCAACGCGCTGTGTGCGCTGACCAGCGAACAGATCAGCGCCACCCCCGACACCTTGCTGGCCACCTTGCTGCGCAGTGACGTGCGCGTGGGCACCTCCACACCCAAGGCCGACCCGTCGGGCGACTACGCGTGGGCGCTGTTCCGCCAGGCCGACAAGGTTCAGCCGGGTGCGTATGCCCAGCTGGACGCCAAGGCCCTGAAACTCACCGGCGGTGCGGATTCGCCCAAGCCGCCTGCGGGCCGGGGCACCTATGCCTGGGTGATGGACCAGCGCCAGGCCGATGTGTTTTTGACCTACTGCACCAACGCAGTGGCCGCCCAGGCCGAGGTGCCGCGCCTGCGCGTGGTGCAGCTGCCAGTCGCGCTGCAAGTAGGCGCCGCCTACGGCCTGACTGTGCGTTCAGATGCGCCCGCTGCGGCCCAGGCATTTGCCAGTGCGCTGCGCCAACCGCCTGCTCAGGCGGTATTGCAACGGTTGGGGTTTGGGCTGCCCTGAACGCGGGCGGCCGTCTGGTTGCGAGTGTGTGCACACGCCGCGTCTGTCTGCCTGGTGGGGTAGCGCGGCGTGTGCTTTTTAAACCAGTGGTATGCAGCGTTCAGTCATCATCGCGGTGGTGGCTGCTGCGCCAGATGGCCCGCACCAGCCACAGGCCACACACCACCGCACCAAAGAAACCGAGGAACCCAAACGCTGGCAGGCCGAACAGCGTGGGCCCGCCTTTCACGGTCATCACGATGGACGAGCCAATGATGAGCGCGGCAATCACCAGCGCCATCGCCAGCCGGTTGGCCGACCGGTCGATCTGGTCGCCCACACGCTTGAGGTGGGCCAGCTCGATGCCCACCTGCAGGTGCCCGCGCCGCGCATTGCGCAGCAGCCGCCCGATGTCGTCCGGCAACTGCTCCACCGTGGCCAGTGCGCGCCGCAAGGTGCTCCAGGCCCGCCCGGCCAGCACCTTGGGCTCGTAGCGTGCGCGCACCACCTGCTTGAGCAGCGGCAAGGCTTCGGTCGCCATGTGGAAGTCCGGATCGAGGTTGCGGCCCATGCCTTCGAGCGAGATAAAGGCCTTGATCAGCAGCGCCAGATCGGACGGCAGGCCCAGGTGGTGTTCACGCAGGATGGCCGTCACATCTGCCAGCATCTGTCCCAGGCTCAGCTGCGCCAGGGGCACGCCGTGGTACTGGTCCACAAAGGCTTCGATCTCGGTTTCGAGCTGGCCCAGGTTCAGGCCCTGCGCGTCGCCCGTCCAGTCCAGCAGCACATCGGCCACGGCCTGGGGCTGGTGCTCCACCAAGCCCAGCAGTAGCTGCAGCAGCTCGTCACGCCGGCGCTGCGACAGGCGGCCCACCATGCCAAAGTCGATGAAGGCAATGCGGTTGCCCGGCAGGTAGAACACGTTGCCCGGGTGCGGGTCGGCGTGGAAAACGCCGTCCTTGACGATCATCTGCAGCACCGCCTGCGCGCCGCGCTGCGCCAGCACCGTGCGGTCAAAGCCTGCCTCGGGGGTCAGCGCGGCCAGCGCACCCCCGGGTGTGCCGTCGATGAAGTCCTGCACGTTGATGCGCTCGCGCGTGTAGGCCCAGTGCACGCGCGGGATCACGATGTAGGGCAGTGCGGCCATGTTGGTGGCAATGCGTTCGGCCTGGCGGCATTCGGCGGCCAGGTCCAGCTCGCGGCGCAACGAGCGCGCGAACTCGCGCACCAGTTGCTGGGGCCGGTAGGGCTTGAGCGCGTGCAGCTCTGCCTCGGCCAGCGCGGCCAGGCGCTGCAGCAGGCGCAGGTCGGCCTGGATGGTGTCCGCAATGCCGGGGCGGCGGATTTTGACGATGACTTCGCTGCCGTCCTGCAGGCGCGCGCGGTGCACTTGCGCAATCGATGCGGCGGCCAGCGGTGTCGTGTCAAACCAGGCAAAGACGGCTTCGGGATCGGCGCCCAGGTCTTCGCGCAGTTGCGGGCGCAGGGCATCGATGGGCACGGCGGGCACCTGGCTGTGCAGCTTCTCGAATTCTGCAATCCACTCCGGGCCAAACAGGTCAGCCCGGCCCGCAAGGATCTGGCCAAACTTGACGAACGCGGGGCCCAGCTCTTCGAGTGCCAGCCGCACCTGCACGGGGGGCTCCACGCGGGCCAGGTCGGCGGCGTGGGTCCAGTTCAGCGCCTGGCCCGCGCGCTCCAGCCGGTCGGCCAGGCCCAGGCGGCGCACGGTGTCGCCAAACCCGTGGCGCACCATCACGCCCAGGATTTCCTTCAGGCGCCCCAGGTCGCGGGCGGTGTCCAGCGTCTCGATCAGCATGGGGCGATGATAGGTTCAGAAGTTCAGGGCGGGTTTGTTCACCATCAGGTAGAACACCACGGCCATGGCCACAAAGGCCGGGTAGCCCAGCGCCTCCCACCACCGGGCGTAGCGCCAGTACAAGGGCGGCAGCACGCCGTCGCCTTGTGCGGACTGCGCCGCCTTTGCCGCCTTTATCGCCATGTCGCGCATGCGCAACTGCAGCCACACCACGGGCAGCCAGCAGGCACCGGCCACCAGGTACAGCGCCATAGACACCGCGAGCCACGGCGTGCTCCAGGGCAGGCCTGCCATCGCAGCCATGGCGAGCCCCGTGGCGGGCTGGAGGAACACCGTGGGCGTGGTGAACCACCAGTCCGCCCGCACCACCAGGCGCGTGACCACCGCCTGCGCCTGCACATTGCCGCTGCGGTTGGTAAAGAACATGTAGAACGCCGAGCCCAGGCCGGTGCCCACCAGCAGCACGCTGGAGATGATGTGCAGCCATTTGAGGGTGAGGTACAGGCTCATGGGTTTTGCAATGAAGTGGCCTCGTCTTGCAGCAGCACCCACAGGATGGCGGCAATCGGTAGGTTTTTGGTCAGCGGCCCGAAGGGGTGCAGCCACCATGCAGGATGTATGGCTGTGGCCAGCACTGTCATGGCCAGCATCACCATCAGGGCCGCACCATATGCCTTGCGGCCGGGGCGGAGCGCCAGCCACAGCCCCAGCACCGCATCGGCAGCCGCCCCGGCCAGGATGATGGCGGTGGGTAGCCACGATGTGTTGCCCTCGGTCCACGCGGTGGGCAGGCCCGCCAGCAGCTCGCGGCTTTGGCCGTGCAGTTCCCACACGCTGACCACGGCGGTGGCAAGCCAGACGACCACGAGGCTGGCGCGCAGCAGGCGGGCTGACGCGTGGTTCATGGGCTGGCCTTCTGCGCTGCAGAGGGCGCAGGGCCCTGCGCCTGTTGCCAGGCTGCAATGTCGGCAGCACGGACCGCCAGGAACTGCGCCAGGCGCTGGAACCGCTGGCGCGTCTTGCGGACAAAGACCCAGTCCACCACAGGCTCCATGACCGCCCGCAAGGCTGCGGGGCCCACTTGAAAGGTATAGGTGTAGATCAGCAGGGACTGGTGGGGGCCTTGCTCCTGGTGGCGCATGGAGGCGGCCCACTGGGAGAAAGGGAACGAACGGCCAACCATGGCCGCAGCTGCGAGCACGGGGCGGTCATAGCTGACGAACTGTGTGCGCATGGACAGCGCCCGCAACGCGCCGGCGCCCAGGTTCTCGGTGGTGGCGCCCACACTGGGGCAGGGCGCACCGCTTTCCACGCTGGTACGGCGCACCAGCGAATCCCACTGGCACCGCCACTCGTGGTAGTGGAAGGCATCAAAAACAATGTCGGCACGCGCTGGCATGGGGAAGGTCAATTTCCGGTGGGCCATGGCGTCATTCCTCCACCACATCGGTCACCATGCCCCACTTCGCAAACTCGGGGGCAAAGGCCTCCAGGAGCAGCAGGCTGGTGCTGGTGTGCGCCCCGCTGGGCAGCGGTTGCCCGGCTGCGAGCTGGCGGGCCAGCAGGATGGCGGCCATGCAGGGGATCTCGGGGCCATGGTCGTGGTCGGCCGCAACGTGCCATGCGCGGCGCCGGGGCTGGCCTTGCGCATCCGCGCCCGCCACACGCACCACCATGCCGCCCAGCGGCGTGCCCAGAAAGTCCAGCGCGCCGCCCGCGTGGTGCATCAGCCAGGCCAGCTTTTCGGGGTGGGGCAGCACGCCCCAACGGCGCAACGTTGCCAGGGTGGCGAAGGCTCTTTGCGCCAGGCCGACCTCCAGGGCCGCGCGAAAGGTGACACGGTCGCGGACCTGGTAATGGGCGGGAAAGATCTCCAGGTCCGGGATGTCGCAGACCGCCCCGAGGCGAGGGCGCAGCCGCTGGAACTGGACGGGGCTGGGCCGCGCCCAGCCCCGGTACGGCTGCCACCGGCCACCGTCCCAAACTTCGATGGGTAGGCCGCAGTAACTCAGCACGGCCGCCAGCGTGGCCTGGCCCCGGGGCGCCCGTTGCGCCGGGGCAATGCAGATGTCGATGCTGTGGATGTGTCGCCAGTCCGCGCACAGGTGCTCGATGACGGCCGAGGACAGCGCGGGCACCGTGCTGGCGCCAGCGATGGCCGTGCGCCCGGCGGCAGCGAATGCAGCCTGCATGGCGGCCGGAAAGTCGCACACAAACCGGCGGCCGTCGGCCAGGTCGATGTAGTGCGCCCTCGCCTCGGCCGCCGCTTGGGCCACGTTGTAGGCTTGCGCCTGAAAAGGGCCCGCCGTGTGGATCACCAGACCCACACCCCACTCGTGCAAGGTGGCGGCCATGCCCGGCGCCTGGTGGTCCAGCGCCACGCCCTGTGCACCGTGGCCCAGCGTGGCGGCCAGGGCCTTCGCTTGCGAGGCGTCCCGGCCCGCCACCAGCAGGGCCATGTGGTGGCGTGTGGCCTCGTCGCTCACCAGGGCGCGGCAGATGCGTGCCCCAAAGTTGCCGTAGCCGCCCAGGACCAGGGTTTTGAATGCAGCCATGGGGGTCATGCGCCTGATGCCCAATGCATGCTGGGCTGCGTGGGCACAAAAGAGGTATCGCTGTCCCGGCCACTGCCCGGCGTGTGCAGCAGTACTTGCAATGCGGCACGCTGCGACTGCAGTTGCGTTCGGTGCCAATTGGGCACGTCAGGCGCTGCAATGGGGCGGCTGAACAGGTAGCCCTGGATGTGGTGCAGCCCGGCGGCGGCGAGGGCCCGCAGCTCTTCGGGCGTCTCCACGCCTTCAACCACCACCGACAGGCCCAGGTCCCGCGCCAGCGAGCTGATGTGCCGCAGCAGCTTCTGGCGGCGGCGGTCGTGTGGCAGCTGGCGTACGAACAGGCGGTCGCATTTGATGCCCGCAATCGGCAGCTCGGCCAGCATGCCCAGCGATGAATACCCGGCGCCAAAGTCGTCCATCAAAACGGCCACACCCAGGGCGCTCAGCGCGCTGATGGCCGCCACCATCTGGGGGCCCAGCGCAATCACGGCATGCTCGGTCATTTCGAGCTTCAGGGTGCGCGGGGGCAGGGCGCGCTGGGCCAGCTGCAGGCCCAGCCAAGGCGCGAAGCTTTCGTGCATCAGCGTGACCGGCGCCACATTGACGCTGATGGACAGTGCGTCCATCCCCTGCGCTCGCCAGTGGCACAGATGATCGAGTGCGTTGCACACAATCGTGCGGTCCACCTCCGCCGTCTTGCCCTGCAGCTCGCACACCAGCAAGAAGGTTTCGGGGTTGATGCGGCCCAGGGTGGTGTCGGTCACGCGCAGCAGCGCCTCCAGCTGTACCCCGCTGCGCTGGGTGTGGATGATGGGCTGGAAATGCAGGGCCAGGTTGTCGGGATGCAGCAGACGGTCCAGGTGGTCGGCAATCAGCGACTGCTGAATATCGCTGTGGGCGTTGTGGGCCAATGCCGACGTACGCATCATCGACAACCCCCGCCGCAGCAACTGCTGGCGTCCCGCGTCCGAGCGCAGGTTGCTCAGATGCTCCATGGCCACTGCCATCGCAAACACCAGCATCACGAAGAGCAGCGCGGCGCCATCGGACGCACCCTCGAGGTCGCCCAGGTGCATGGCAAAGGTGTTGACCAACAGCCAGTGCAGCACCAGGATCGCGCCGCCGCACAGCAGCTTGTCCGCCCAGTTCTGGGCCCGGTAGCGGGGGGTGAGCACGCTGAGCTTGGCGGCGCGATGGCGGATGGCGCAGTAGCACGAAATGCCGGTGGCAATGCCCAGCGACAGTGCAGTGGCCAGCAGGTTGATCTGCCCGAAACTCTGCACGTGGCTGCTGGTGATGGTGAAGTGCCCTGCCAGCGTGCCCATCGCCAGCCACAAGCTGGCCAGCGCAATGCGGCGTTTGCTGGCGCCGGTGCTGAGGGTGGGGATGGTGAGCCGCGCACTCACCACCATGATGACCAGGCCGCTGAGCGCGGGCACCAGCTCCAGCACATGGTGCGACAGCTCGTTGTACAGGAACAGGCCCACCACATCCAGCGCCCACACGATGGAGCCAATGCACAGGGCTGCGTGCGATGCACTGATGCGGCGGCTGGACGGGTCCACGGAATACGCGGTGTGCTCCACCAACTGCTGGCACACGTGCACGACGAGTGCCGCAAAAACCCAGAACAGCAGGCTCTGCAGCAGTGGCGGAAACCCCACCACAAACACCTGCATGGCGCCCTGCCAGATTGAAACCAAATCGTCCACGTGCTCCCGCCCTTTTTTGTATGCGGGTCATCATACGACCGTGGGGCGGGGCCAACGCGTAACAGCCTGTGGCGGGTGCGTGCTCCCGGGCGATTGGCTGCCATCTGGGAAGGGCGTGGGTTTCCAGTGATTTTTTTGATGCCATTTACAATAATTCAACAATCGTTGTATTATCGATTCATGCAAGAAACCGATGTTGTCCGTGCCCTCGCAGCCTTGGCCCAGGAGGTCCGCCTGCGGGTCTTCCGTGCGCTGGTGGTGGCGGGCCCTGCAGGGTTGACCCCCAGCGACTTGGCCGCCCAGCTGGAGGTGGCGCCCAACACCCTGTCTTTTCACCTCAAGGAGCTGTCGCATGCCGGGCTCATCAGCCAGGAGCGACAGGGCCGCAACCTCATCTACCGCGCCGCGTTCGACACCATGAATGCGCTGCTGGCCTACCTCACCGAAAACTGCTGCGAAGGCCAGGCCTGTACCCCTGACGGCGCGGTTGCTTCCTGCCATTGCTGACCGTTCCTCACCGTTGCCCCAAGGAGAACCCCATGAAACGCTTCCACGCCCATGTGCATGTCGATGATCTGGCACAGAGCATCGCCTTCTATTCCAAGCTGTTTGCCGCCGCCCCCGCGCGGGTGGAGGCGGACTATGCCAAGTGGATGCTGGAGGACCCGCGCGTCAATTTCGCCATCTCCACGCGCGGCGCCAAGCCAGGCCTGGACCACTTTGGCATGCAGACCGACGACGCTCAGGAGCTGGCCGAACTGAAGGCGCGCGCCGAGGCCGCCGACATGGCCTTGCTCGACGAGGGCAACACCACCTGCTGCTACGCCCGCAGCGAAAAGCACTGGGTGACCGACCCGCAGGGCATTGCATGGGAGCACTTTCACACCCTGGGCGACATCCCCGTTTTCAACGAAGTCACACCGTCTTCATCAGCGGGCGCCTGCTGCGCGCCAGCGGCGGTGGCAGCCCCTGCACCTGCGGCCCCTCGGGCGGCGTGCTGCGGCCCGGCCACGGCCACAACCGCCAAAACCAGCTGCTGCTGAGAGCGCCGCATGACCGCTTTAAACGTTCTTTTTCTTTGCACCCACAACTCGGCCCGCAGCATCCTGGCCGAGGCCTTGCTCAACGACATGGCACCGGGCCGGTTCCACGCGTACTCGGCGGGCAGCAGCCCGCGCGACAACCAGCAACCCAACCCGCTGGGCCTGGAGGTGCTGCGTGCCGCGGGCATCTCGACCGAAGGCCTGCGCAGCAAAAGCTGGGACGAGTTTGCCGCCCCGGGCGCACCCGTGATGGACCTCATCATCACCGTCTGCGACAACGCGGCCGGCGAAGTCTGCCCCATCTGGCCCGGCCACCCCGCCACTGCGCACTGGGGCTACGCCGACCCGTCCGCAGGGGACGGCACGGACGATGAAAAGCGCGAGGCTTTCCGCAAGACCTTGCATGCCATCCACCAGCGGCTGGAGCTGCTCATCAACCTGCCCGCCGACAAGCTCGAAAAGACCCTGCTGCAGCACACCGCGCGCGAGCTGTCGCGTGCCGCCGCCACGCCATGACGGCGCAGTGCAACCCGGCCGGAGCCGCCGTCCCGGCCCCTATGAGCGTGTTCGAGCGCTACCTCACCGTGTGGGTGCTGTTGTGCATCGTGGTGGGCATTGCGCTCGGGCAGTACTTGCCGTCAGTGTTCCAGGCCATCGGCCGCATGGAGATCGCGAAGGTCAATCTGCCCGTGGGCCTGCTGATCTGGGTGATGGTCATCCCCATGCTGGTGAAGGTGGACTTCGGCGCGCTGGGCGAGGTGCGCCAGCACGCCCGGGGCATTGGCGTGACGCTGGTGGTGAACTGGCTGGTCAAGCCGTTTTCGATGGCGTTGCTGGGCTGGCTGTTCATTCGCCACTGGTTTGCGCCCTACCTGCCTGCGGACCAACTGGACAGCTACATCGCAGGCCTCATCCTGCTGGCGGCTGCGCCTTGCACGGCCATGGTGTTTGTATGGAGCCGCCTCACGGGCGGCGACCCGCTGTTCACGCTGTCGCAGGTGGCGCTGAACGACAGCATCATGGTGGTTGCGTTTGCGCCGCTGGTGGCGTTCTTGCTGGGCATCTCGGCCATCACCGTGCCGTGGGACACCCTGCTGACCTCGGTGGTGCTCTACATCGTGATCCCGGTGGTGCTGGCCCAGTGGCTGCGCCGGTCGCTGCTGGCCAAGGGGCAGGCGGTGTTCGATGCCGTCATGGCGCGCATGGGGCCCTGGTCCATCGCCGCATTGCTGGCCACGCTGGTGCTGCTGTTTGCGTTCCAGGGCCAGGCCATCCTGCAGCAGCCACTGGTGATTGCGCTGTTGGCCGTGCCCATCCTGATCCAGGTGTTTTTCAACGCGGGGCTGGCCTACTGGCTCAACCGCGCGGTGGGGGAGAAGCACAGCGTGGCCTGCCCATCGGCACTGATCGGCGCCTCCAACTTTTTCGAGCTGGCGGTGGCGGCCGCCATCAGCCTGTTCGGCTTTCACTCCGGCGCCGCGCTGGCCACCGTGGTGGGCGTGCTGATCGAGGTGCCGGTGATGCTGCTGGTGGTGCACATCGTCAACCGCAGCAAGGGCTGGTACGAGCGGGCGTGAGCGACTGACAAAACTCCCCTGGCGTCGTTGTCTCGCCTTGTCGTACTGCTTGTACTGCCTGCTACGAAACGCCTAGCCAGGGCCGCTTCGCTGAGTTTTGTCAGCCGCTCGCAGGTGCTCAGCCCTTGGCGGTGGTGAGCAACGCCACCGCCTTGCGGGCCAGCGGCGCTGCCAGCATCACCGCCGGGAAGGCGAACAGCCACCCGGTCAGCCACGCGCCCGCCCAGAGGCTCACAAAGTCCTGCTGCGGCTGCAGCGCGCGAAAGGTGGAGATGCCCGACACCAGCAGCGACATCGCACCCGACAAGATCAAGCTGAACAGCACCGGGCCGTAGCGCGCGGGGATCATGCCGCCACCTCTTCGCCAGTCTGGCGTGCGTCTGCACCGCCCGCACCGCCCAGGCGCTGCAGTGTCTCTGCGAAATGCTGGCCGAACATGCGGGCGGTCTTGGTGTCGCCGGGGACAAACGCATCGGCGGCCGTCCCATGGCCCGCCTGCGCCATCAGGCCCGACCAGGAGCCGAGGCGGTTGGCCGCCTCGTCGTACGGCACCCCGGCGTGTTGCTCGGGCAGGATGGGGTTGCCCACCCACACCATGCCGTGCTGCATGGCAAACACCCACATCGACATCAGCGTGGACTGCTTGTCGCCCGCGGGCAGCGACGACACGGTAAAGCCCGCCGCCAGCTTATTCTTGAGCTGCTGCGTCTTCCACAGGCGGCCCGTGGCATCCATGAAGGTCTTGAACGGCCCGGACACCCCGCCCAGGTAGGTGGGCGAACCCAGGATGACACCGTCGTAGCTCAGCAGGCGGTCGGGCGCCTGCGCCAGGTCTTCGGCCCAGACCAGTTCGGCGAGGACGCCCGGCACGGCGCGGGCGCCGTCCAACACGTGGTGGGCAATGTGTGCGGTGTGGCCGTGGGCGCTGTGATAAACGATGGCAATGTGTTGCATGGTGTGGGTTCCTTGGGAGTGATTTCGGGGAGGAGGCGCGGGGCAGGTCAGCGTGAAATCAGTGCGATGACCAGCGCGGAGAGATACAAGCCCAGGCCAAACACGGTGTGGTTGGCAAGGCTGCGCAGGCAGTTCTTGAGCGGGGTGGGCGTGCGCGATGCCGCAAAGCCAGAGCCCATGGCGGGCTGCATCACCAAAAGCGGCGCCGCCACGGTGCCCATGCCCACGGCCAGCGCGGGCCACAGGGTAGGGCTGTGGACCCAGGTGGCGCCCTGCAGAGACAGCAGCACCCCCGCAAAGGCCACGCCCACGGCGTAGTGCGTGAGCCAGCCCCAGGCCAGCTCCCCGCGCACCGGAGCCGCCTTGGCAATGGCCGCGTGGGCGACCTGCCCGCGCAACAGGTGGCCCACCCAGCGGCCGATGAAAGCGAAGTTGAGCGTGGGCACCCCCAGCCTTTTGAGCAGCAACAGCCAGGCATCCATGACGGCGGTGGCGCCGATGCCCAGGAGCATGGCGAGGGGAATGTCTTGCAGTGAGAGAGTCATCAAAACACCTCGGAAAGTTGACGGAAGAAGGTTTTGAACGGAATATAGAAGTTCAAGTCAACTTGAGGTCAAGAGGTTTTTTCATGGACATTGCCGAAGTCGCCAAACGCTCCGGGCTGCGGGCGTCCACGCTGCGGTATTACGAAGAGAAGGGCTTGATCCAGTCGGTGGGGCAACCCGGCGAGCGCCGCCGGTTTGCTCCCGGCGTGATGGACCAGCTGGCGTTGATTGCGCTGGGGCAGTCGGCCGGGTTCTCGCTGGACGACATCCGGTCCATGTTCTTGCCCAGCGGCGAGCCCAACATTGACCGGCAGCTGCTGTCAAGCAAGGCCGACGAGCTTGACACCATGGTCAAGCGCCTCAAGGCCATGAGCAACGGCCTGCGGCATGCGGCCGCCTGCCCGGCCGAGAGCCACGCCCAGTGCCCGTCCTTCCAGCGGCTGCTGAAAGCCGCCGCTGACGGAGCGCTGGAGCGTCAGCAGCGGCGCAGCGCGCAGCCGGTGGTGGGGCTGCGCCGGCCGCGTGCCTGAGCGGCCCGAGACGCCTCGGTTGATTGGGTGATTGAGTTGCTACCTATTTGATAGCTGCTCAGGCATATTGCACTAGCGCTATCGGCCAAAAAGGCTTGAAGTGGAGGCGTTGGAAGCTTGCACAGCGGTGTGGGCAGCGGCGCGGGCCCGTCACCCGCCTTTGGGGGCGCCCAGCTTGCGGTACACCGTGGCGCGGCTGATGCCCAGCGCGCGCGCCGCCTCGGCCACGTTGCCGCGCGCTTCCTGCACCGCGCGACGGATCATGGCCACTTCGGCCTCGCGCAGCGGGGCGGGCGCGGATGCAATGCCTGGCACCGCCGCTGTGTGGGTGTCGCCCACGGTGCGGGCGTGCGCAGGCAACTGCGCCAGCGCGTGCAGCCGCAGGCCCGACCACAGCGGCAAATCCAGCGGCTCCCTACGCTTTTGGCGGGCCGCGTCGAACAGCATGGTCCAGGGCATGGCCAGCAGGTCGCTGCAGTGGGTGCGGGCACCGGGCAGGCCGGGGGCGCGCAGGGGCTGTGGCACCAGCTGGCGGGCCATGCTGTTGGCACCCACCACGCAGCCGTCGGCGTCCAGCGTCAGCAGGCCGTCGCCTTCGCCGCCCAGCGGGCAGCCTGGCCAGTTCACACGCAGCAGCAGGGCATGGGGCAGTTGCAGCAGCAGTGCGTCTTCCATGGCGCGGGCCGACCGGGCCACCAGGTGGCGCAGCTCGGGCCGTTCGGGCACATCCACACCCGTCAGGTCCAGCATGCCCATGCAGCGGCCCTGGGGGTCGAACAGCGGGGCTCCGGCGCAGCTGTAGCTGGCGTTATCGTCAAAAAAATGCTCGCCCCGGTGCAACCACACAGGCTGCAGCTCTTCCAGTGCGGCGCCAATGGCGGTGGTGCCCACGGCTGCTTCCGATAAATCAATGCCCACGCGGCCAATGGCGCTGGCGCGCGGGTCGCTCCGGTCGCAATGGCCTTGCACATCGACCACGATGCCGCGTGCGTCGGTGAGCATGGCGAAGTAGCGCATGCCCGCAATGGCCCGGGTCAGCTGCTCCAGCACCGGCCGGGCCGCGCGCAGCAGGTGGTGGTTCTGCTCCTGGCTGTGGCGCAGCGCCGTGGCGCTGACGGCGTCAAACGCCACGCGCCGTGTGGGCTCCAGGCCCCGTGCCAGGCAGCGTTGCCAGGACCGTGCAATCCACGGCTCCACCTCGGCGCGCACGGGCGCTGCACCGTCGGACAGCAGGCTCTGGCGCGCCTGCGCAATCAGCGCGTGGCGGTCAGCAGCGGGGTGGGGCGCGGAGATCAGCATGTGAATGGGCTCCTGGAGGTCCGCATGATGCGGTAGTCCACTGAATCCGGGAAATCGGGGGTGCGTGAGGGTCTGGCAAGGCCGCAATCTAGGCGCCGGGCGCAGCCGTGTTGTACACCCGGCGAGCACGGCAACAACGAGTGCGGCCTTGCCAGACCCTCACCCTGCGGGCCAGGGCTGCGGCGGGTACCCGGCGGCGTTGCCTGACTTGCCAAGGCAGCCAGCCTTGGCAGCGCCAGGCGTCTTGCCGTGCATCCCGCCGCAGCCCTGGCGCACCCCCGATTTCCCGGATTCAGTGGACTAGTGTGCATTGCAGCATGTTTCATTTTGAGAATATCCAGCCAGGGCCGCCGGAAATCTAGGGTTGTCCCTAGGGATGCGCGTTGGGGCGCGGCAGAAGATGCGCGAGCGATGAGCGTGATCCCGATCCCTCCGCGAGGTCGTGAGCGCGCTCCTATCCAGCCAAAACCACTCCAGGAGACAGCCAGATGCAAGTCCAGTTCACGGTCAACGGGCGCGCTGCCAGTGTTGACGTCCCCCCCAATACCCTGCTTGTCCATGCGCTGCGAGAGCACCTGTTGCTCACTGGCACCCACGTGGGTTGCGACACCAGCCAGTGCGGGGCGTGTACGGTGCATGTGAATGGCCGGGCCGTCAAATCCTGCGCGATGCTGGCGGTCCAGGCCCAGGGGGCCGAGGTGACCACCATTGAAGGCATGGCCACCCCTGACGGCACCATGCACCCTATGCAGGCTGCGTTCAAGGAGTGCCATGGCCTGCAGTGCGGCTTTTGCACGCCGGGCATGGTGATGAGTGCGGTGGACCTGTGCAAGAACCACCCCAACGCCAGCGAAGGCGAGATCCGCGAGCTGCTCGAAGGCAACATCTGCCGCTGCACCGGCTACCAGAACATCGTGCGCGCGGTGCAGGTCGGCCAGAAGGCCATGGCCGGCGCCTGAGCGCGCCCGCCGTCCCCACGCCAGAACAATCCAAGGAGACAAGACCATGGGTGCATCCGACTTTTCCAAGCTGCCGCACATCGGCGAATCGCTCAAGCGCAAGGAAGACTACCGCTTCCTGACCGGCGCGGGCCAGTACACCGACGACGTGGTGCTGGCCGCGCAGAGCCATGCGGTGTTCGTGCGCTCACCGCACGCCCACGCCAAGATCAACAGCATCAACATTGACGCTGCCAAGGCCGCGCCCGGCGTGCTGGGCGTGTTCACCGGTGCCGACGTGGCCGCCGACAACATCAACGGCCTGCCTTGCGGCTGGCTCATCACCAGCACTGACGGCCAGCCCATGAAGGAGCCGCCACACCCCATCCTGGCGCAGGGCAAGGTGCGCTATGTGGGCGACCACGTGGCCATGGTGGTTGCGCTGACCCAGCAGCAGGCACGCGATGCGGCCGAGCTGGTAGAAGTGGACTACGACGTGCTGCCCGCCGTGGTGAATGTGGCCGACGCCGCATCGGGCGCCGTGGCAGGTGCGGCGCTGCACGACATCGCGCCTGACAACCACTGCTTCAAGTGGGCCATCGGCGACAAGGGCGCCGTGGACGCCGCGTTTGCCAACGCAGCGCATGTCACCCAGCTCGATCTGATCAACAACCGCCTGATCCCCAACGCCATGGAGCCCCGTGCGGCCATCGGTAGCTACAACCGGGCCAGCGACGAATACACGCTGTACGTCAGCAACCAGAACCCGCACGTCGAGCGCCTGCTGATGACGGCCTTTGTGATGGGCCTGCCCGAGCACAAGGTGCGCGTGATTGCACCCGATGTGGGCGGCGGCTTTGGCTCCAAGATCTATCTGTACGCCGAAGACGTGTGCCTGACCTGGGCGTCCAAAAAGCTCAACCGCAACATCAAGTGGGTGGCCGACCGCAGTGAGGCGTTCTTGAGCGATGCCCACGGCCGCGACCACGTGAGCCACGCCGAGATGGCGTTGGACAAGGACGGCAAGTTCCTGGCGCTGCGTGTGCACACCCACGCCAACCTGGGCGCCTACCTCAGCACCTTTGCCAGCGCGGTGCCCACCATCCTGTATGCCACGCTGCTGGCGGGGCAGTACAGCACGCCGCAGGTGTATGTGGAGGTGGACTCGTGGTTCACCAACACCGCACCGGTGGACGCCTACCGGGGCGCAGGCCGCCCTGAGGCCACCTACCTGCTGGAGCGTCTGGTCACCCGCTGCGCGTGGGAGATGGGACTGCCGCAGGACGAGATCCGCCGCCGCAACTTCATCAAGGCCTTCCCGTACCAGACGCCGGTAGCGCTGCAGTACGACACCGGCGACTTCCAGGCCTGCATGGATGGGGCGAACAAGCTGGCCGACGTGGCGGGCTTCGAGCAGCGCAAGGCCGCCAGTGCGGCCAAGGGGCTGCTGCGGGGCATTGGGTATTCGTCGTACATCGAGGCCTGCGGCATCGCGCCGTCCAACATCGCCGGCGCCCTGGGCGCACGCGCAGGGCTGTTCGAATGCGGCGAGGTCCGTGTGCACCCCACCGGCAGCGTGACGGTGTTCACCGGCTCGCACAGCCACGGTCAGGGGCATGAGACCACCTTTGCGCAGGTGGTGGCCGCGCGCCTGGGCATCCCGGTGGAGAACGTGGACATCGTGCACGGCGATACGGGCCGCGTGCCGTTCGGCATGGGCACGTATGGCTCACGCTCCATCAGCGTGGGCGGCGCGGCCATCATGAAGGCGCTGGACAAGATCGAGGCCAAGGCCAAAAAGATTGCTGCGCACCTGATGGAAGCGAGCGATGCCGACATCGACTTTGCGAATGGCGAATTCACGGTGCGTGGCACCGACAAGAAGATCCCGTTCGGCCAGGTGTCGCTGGCAGCCTATGTGCCGCACAACTACCCGCTGGACGTGCTGGAGCCGGGCCTGAACGAAACCGCGTTCTACGACCCGACCAACTTCACCTTCCCGGCAGGCACTTACATCTGCGAGGTCGAGGTGGACCCGGCCACCGGGCACACACGGGTGGACAAGTTCACGGCGGTGGACGACTTCGGCACCATCATCAACCCCATGATCGTCGAAGGGCAGGTGCATGGCGGACTGGTGCAAGGCATTGGCCAGGCGCTGCTGGAGAACTGCGTGTACGACCGCGAAACGGGCCAGCTGCTCACCGGCAGCTTCATGGACTACGCCATGCCGCGTGCCGATGACTTCCCCGAGTTCAAACTGGGCCATGTGTGCACGCCCTGCACCCACAACCCGCTGGGCACCAAGGGCTGCGGCGAGGCCGGGGCCATTGGCTCGCCACCGGCGGTGATCAACGCCGTGCTGGATGCGCTGCGACACCTGGGTGTGAAGGACTTCGACATGCCCGCGTCGCCGCACCGCGTCTGGGAAGCGATTCAACACGCCAAGGCATAAGGAGATCCACCATGTACGCATTCACTTTTGAAGCGCCTTCCTCCACCGCCGCTGCCGCGCAGCTCATCGACCAGGGCGGCAAGCTGCTCGCGGGCGGGCAAAGCCTGCTGCCGTCCATGCGGCTGCGCCTGGCCAACCCTGAAAAGATCGTGGACCTGAACAGCATTGCCGAACTGGCGGGCATCCGCCGCGAGGGCAACGCGCTGGTCATCGGCGCCATGACGCGCCATGCCGACGTGGCAGCCAGTGCGGATGTGAAATCCGCCATCCCTGCGCTGGCCGACCTGGCCGCCCACATTGGCGACCGCCAGGTGCGTGCACGCGGCACGCTGGGCGGCTCGGTGGCCAACAACGACCCTGCCGCCTGCTACCCCAGTGCGGTGCTGGGCCTGGGCGCCACGGTCATCACCAACCGCCGCGAGATCAAGGCCGACGATTTCTTTGTGGGCATGTACACCACGGCACTGGATGAGGGCGAGATCATCACCGCCATCCGCTTCCCGATCCCGAAACGCGCTGCGTACATGAAGTTCAAGCAGGCGGCTTCGCGCTTCTCGCTGGTGGGGGTGTTTGTGGCGCAGACCGACAGCGGCGTGCGCGTGGCCGTGACCGGTGCGGCCAGCAGCGTGTTCCGCCATGCGGGGCTGGAGGCGGCGCTCAACCAGAGCTTCACCCCGCAGTCGGCTGCCAGCGTGAAGATCGACGCGAACGATCTGAACGCCGACATCCACGCCAGTGCCGCCTACCGCGCCAACCTCATCAGCGTGCAAACGCAGCGCGCTGTGCAGCAAATGCTGGGATGACGTGAAGGCAACCCCGCCACCGTGGTACGGCACCCGTTGGCGGGTTTTTGAGTGAAATTGGCTGCAAGCGCTAGAGGAATAAGCGCTGGCAGCTATGAATTGGATAGCAATGAACTCGTTGAACGCCGCGCCGGTTCCGGCTTCCATCGACGCCCTGGTGCAGGCCCTGCAAAGCGTGGGCTATTTTGCCGACCGTCGCCTGGCCACGGCGGTGTTTCTGGCGCTCACGCTGCAGCGGCCTTTGTTGCTGGAGGGCGAGCCTGGCGTGGGCAAGACGGCGCTGGCCAAAGCCCTCTCGGAAGTGCTGTCGCGCAGCCTCATTCGCCTGCAGTGCTACGACGGCCTGGAGCAGCGCGAGGCGTTGTACGAGTGGAACTACGCCGCCCAGCTCTTGCACATGCGGGCAGCGGAAGGGCAGGGCAGTGCCGACATGGCGCAGGTGGAGCGCGAGGTCTACCAAGACCGCTACCTCATCCGCCGCCCCTTGCTGCAGGCGCTGCAGGCACCAGCGCCGGGCGCCGTGCTGCTGATCGATGAGGTGGATCGCGCGGACGAGCCCTTTGAGGCCTTCCTGCTCGAATACCTGGGCGAGTACCAGGTCAGCATCCCCGAGATCGGCACGGTGCGCGCCACGGCCACACCGGTCACGCTGCTCACCAGCAACCGCACGCGTGATCTGCACGACGCCGTCAAGCGCCGCTGCTTGTACCACTGGCTGGACTACCCCGAGCGCGAGCGCGAGCTGGCCATCGTCCGCGCGCAGGTGCCCGGTGCCAGCGAGGCGCTGGCCGTGCAGGTTGCAGAGTTTGTGGGCCGCCTGCGCAGCCAGCCGTTTGCCAACGCCTTCCAGCGCGCACCGGGCATTGCCGAGAGCGTGGAATGGGCCAAGGCGCTGGTGGCGCTCGACACCATCGTGGTGGACCCCGAGGTGGTGTCCGATACCGCAGGCATCCTGTTCAAGCAGCGCGAGGATGTGGCTGCGCTCACCCGCGACATGGCGGTGCAGTTGCTGCAGCCCGCCGATGCCGATGCATGAGAACCGGCCGATGGCCGAGGGCGCGATGTTCTCCCAACTCGGCGATGCCCGCACTGGCAAGCTGGCCGACAACCTGAGCGGCTTTGGCCGCACGCTGCGCCGCGCTGGCGTGCGGGTGGATGCGGCCCGCATGGCGCTGGCCCAGCAGGCGGTGATGCTGGTGGGCCTGCAGCGCGAGGACTTCGGTGCTGCGCTGGAGGCCGTGCTGGTCAGCCGCGAGCAAGACCGTGTGGTGTTCCGCGAGCTGTTCGATGCCTACTTTCGCAATCCCAACGTCGCACAAAAGCTGCTGGCGCAGATGCTGCCCAGCGCAGAATCCAAGGCCGAGCCCGTCAAACGCCGCCCGCGCGTGAGCGAGGCACTGGCGCCCGTGCGTGCCGCGCGCAACGCACCGCCCGCGCGCGAAGAAGACAAGATCGAATTCGATGCCGCCATGACGGCCAGTGACCTGCAGCGCCTGCGGCAGGCGGACTTCAACCAGCTCTCGGCCAGCGAATACATCCTGGTGGAGCGCCTGGCACGCGACGTGCCTTTGCCTTTGCCGCGCTTTGCGGCCCGCCGCACCCGGCCGGGTGTGCGCGGCAGCCGCCCGCACTGGCCCGGCGCCATGCACCATGCGGCGCGCAGTGGGGGCGAGGTGCTGCACATCCCCTTGCTGCAGCGCCGCCAGCAACCGCTGCCGCTGCTGGTGCTGGTGGACGTGTCGGGCTCGATGGAGCGCTACGCGCGTTTACTGCTGGCCTTCTTGCACGCCGCCACCGCGCCGCGCCACACCGGGGCTGCCGTGCGCCGGGACGTGTTTGCCTTTGGCACTGGCTTGACCGACCTCACGCCCGCCTTCCGCCTCGCCGACACCGACGCCATGCTTGAGACGGCCAGCCATGCCATCACCGACTTTGCGGGCGGCACCCGCATGGGCGACAGCCTGGGCCAATTGCGCCTGCAGCATGCGCGGCGCCTGGTGGGGCGGCGCACGCTGGTGCTGCTGATCAGCGATGGGCTGGACACGGGCGCCCCCGAGGTGCTGGAGCGCGAGCTGGCCTGGCTGCGTCGCCACTGTGGCCGCCTGCTGTGGCTCAACCCGTTGCTGCGCTACGAGGGGTATGCCCCCACGGCGCGCGGTGCGTCGGCCCTGCACCGCCAGGCCCACGGCATGGTGGCCGTGCACAACCTGAGCCACCTGAAGGACCTGGCCGCCAGCCTGGCAAGCGTGTTGCGGCAATGAGGGCGCGGCACCGCACCGCATCGAGCCCAGCCATGCAGCGGACCGATTGAATTCCCACAACATTCACACCCATTGAAGACCGAGAGGACCCACCATGGAAATGCAAGCCAGCCGAACCCTTGCCGTCAGCCAGCAACAGGCCTGGGAGGCGCTCAATGACCCTGAGGTGCTCAAGCTGTGCATTCCCGGCTGCGACAAGGTCGAGCCCACGGCCGAGAACCAGTATTCGGTGGCCATGGCGCTCAAGATCGGGCCCGTGTCGGCCAAGTTCGCCGGCAAGATCACGCTGTCCGACATCGTGCCGCCCGAGAGCTACAACATCGCCTTCGATGGCTCCGGCGGCGTGGCGGGCTTTGGCAAGGGCAATGCCCAGGTCAAGTTGGTGCCGTTGCCTGCCGATGCGGCGGGGCAGGCCAGCTGCGAGCTGCATTACACCGTGCATGCCTCCGTGGGCGGAAAGATCGCGCAGCTGGGCCAGCGCCTCATCGACGGCGCCGCCAAGAGCATGGCCGAAGACTTCTTCAAGCGGTTTGATGACGAGATGCAGCGCCGCTTTCCGCGTGCTGAAGCCCCCCCGGCAGATGCAGCAGCCAGTGCCGATGCCGTCACTCAGCCAGGCACCGTGGAAGGGGGGAGTGCCACCCAGGGCGGCGGTATCCCTGCGTGGATGTGGGGTGTTGGCGTGGCGGCCCTCGTACTGCTGGCCTGGTGGTTCAATCGGGGTTGAGTGCTATGGGTACCGGAAGGAAGTGAGTCATGGAAAATTTGGACGTCGTCGTGCTGCGCACGCTGCAGGGCTGGCGTGCCGCAGGGCGCCGTGCGCTGCTGGCCACGGTGGTGCGCACCTGGGGTTCGTCGCCCCGGCCGGTGGGTTCGATCATGGCGCTGTGCGAAGACGGCGCGGTGGTGGGTTCGGTGTCGGGCGGGTGCATTGAGGACGACCTGATCGACCGCCACACCCGCGCCTATGCCCAGGCGGGCGCTGCGGCAGACGGTGCCGAGCACCGCATCCCCAGCGGGCCGCCATCGTTTGTCAAATACGGCATCAGCGCCGACGAGGCCCACCGCTTTGGCCTGCCCTGTGGCGGCACGCTGGAGCTGCTGCTGGAATACGACCCAGATCCCGCGCTGCTGGCCGATTTGATTGCCCAGCTGTCCGCCGGGCGCCTGGTGCAGCGCACCGTGCGCCTGTCCGATGGCGCCGTGACCCTGGCGCCTGCGCAGGCACCCGAGGATCTGAAGGTGGATGCACAGCAGCTCACCAACACCTTCGGGCCCGAGTACCGCATGCTGCTGATCGGGGCGGGGCAGCTCACCGAGTACCTGGCCACCATGGCCTTGTTCAACGGCTTTGCCGTGACGGTGTGCGACCCGCGCGAGGAGTATCGGGGCAGCTGGAGCGTGCCGGGTGCCACCGTGGTGAGCGACATGCCCGACGATGTGGTGCTGGCCTTCAAGCCCGATCGCCGCACCTGCGTGGTGGCCCTCACGCACGACCCCAAGCTGGACGACCTGGCGCTGCTGGAGGCTTTGAGCACCGAGGCGTTCTACGTGGGCGGCATCGGCTCGCGCCGCAACAACGAGGCGCGGCGTGCCCGCATGATCGAGCACTTTGACCAGACCGAAGCCAGCCTGCAACGCCTGCGTGGGCCCATTGGCATCTACATCGGCAGCAAGACGCCGCCCGAAATCGCGGTGAGCGTGATGGCCGAGATCCTGGCCGTCAAGAACGGCGTGACCCTGCCGCGCGACATGGAAGTGGCCCAGGCCAAGAACGACCGCGAGCAGGCGCACAACGACCCCGGCGCTCTGGTGTGCGGAGTGCGGTAGCCACGCAGGCAGGTCAGTGTCGGGCTTTGGGTTCCTGCGCCTGCGCCTGCAGTTGCCGCTGCACGTGCCTGAGCAGCCCTTCGCAGGCGTCTTCCACCAGGTCCAGCACCTCCTCAAACCCCTGGCTGCCGCCGTAGTACGGGTCAGGCACCACCGGGCTGTCGAATTGCAGACAGAACTCCGTCATGCGCCGCAGCTTGTGCGCGTGTGCGGGCGGGCATTGGTCCTGCGCAAGGGCCAGGTTGTCCCAGTCCATGGCCAGGATCAGGTCGTAGCGGGCAAAGTCCGCATCAATGATCTGCCGGGCCCGCAGGTCTGACAGGTCATAACCGCGCTGCGCCGCGTGGCGCTGGGTGCGGGTGTCGGGCGGCTCGCCGGGGTGGTAGTTGTGCGTGCCGGTCGAGTCCACCACCACGCTGTGCGCCAGGCCGCTGTGGGTGATCTTGTGGCGGAACACACCGTGGGCTGTGGGGCTGCGGCAGATGTTGCCCATGCACACGAAGAGAATGGCGTAGCGAGACATGGTGGTGGCGTGCGTTCAGGCCTCGATCACCACTGGGCCGCCCTTGGCGATGCCCCGTTGGTAGGCCGGGCGTGCGTGCATGCGCTCCAGGTAGGCCTGCAGGTGCGGGCAGCGGCTTGCGTCGTTGGCGCGTGACATCAGCGCCTCGACCGCAAAGCTCATCTGAAAGTCCGCCATGGTCAGGTGCTCCCCCGCAAACCAGCGGTGGGTGCCCAGGTGCGCTTCAATGAACGCCAGCGCCGTGTCCACGTTGGGGTCGATGAGCTTTTGCTGCACCGTGCCGCACAGGGCGCGTGCAATGGGCTTCACGAAGAACGGCATGGGCTGCGTGGGGATGGTCTTGAACACCAGCTTCATCACCAGCCAGTTCATCAGCGAGCCCTCGGCATAGTGCATCCAGAAGCGGCACTGGCGGTGTTCGGCGGTGCGGGGTGCTGGCTGCAGGTGGGCCAGGTCGCCCCGGGCCTGCTCGCCATAGGTGTCCACCAGGTATTCGATGATGGCGCCCGACTCGGCAATCACTTCGTCGCCATCGGTGATGACTGGCGACTTGCCCAGGGGGTGAATGGCCTTGAGCGCAGGCGGGGCCAGCTTGGTGGCCTTGTCGCGTGGGTAGATCTTGAGCTCGTAGGGCACACCCAGCTCTTCCAGCAGCCAGAGAATGCGTTGCGAGCGCGAGGTTTCGAGGTGGTGCAGGGTGATCATGGTCGCCATCTTATTGAAGAGTGGGCCGAATGCACCCTGGTGCAGCCCTTGTTTTGCGGTTGCTGTCTGGTTCAGGCCGCACGGCGGCGCTGCTGGCCGATGGAGCGTTGCATCCATTGCACATACAGATCCACCGAAATCAGCACGGCCATGGCAAATGCGCAGGCGGCCACGATGGGGCCGAGGCCCAGCGAGCTGACCAGCCCGACGCCCTGCACGGTGGCAAAACGGTTGGGGGTGGTGCAGACGAATTCGGCCGCGCCCATGCCGGTGTAGTGCATGGCGCACACGGCGGCGGCCATCAGCAGGGAGGCCCCCACGCGGCTGCCCAGGCGGCGGGTGTTGAAGGCCAGCCACAGGGCGGCCGTGCCTGCTGCCACCGCAATCAGCACCGACAGCGCCACGGTGCGCAGGTCCCAGTGGATGTAGCCGCCAATCTTCATGCCGGACATGCCCAGGTAGTGCATGCCCGCCACACCCAGGCCCAGCAGCAGTCCTGCGCCCAGAATCCGTGCCGGCTCCCGGGGGGCCTTGGACACCACGATGAGTGCAGCCGAGGTGCAGCCCACGGCCGCCAGCAGAGATACAGCGCTTTCAACGATGCCGTAGCTGCTGGCCACATCCAGCCGCAGCGCCACCATGCCCACAAAGTGCATGGACCACACCCCGATGCCGCCCAGCGCCACGCCGGCCGTCAAAGTCGCTGCGCGGTTGAGCGATCCGTCCTTGTGGCGGATGCGGCGTGTGACCATTAGTGCGATCAATGAACCAATGAACGCCAATGCGAACGAGATGGCGACAAGGTGGGGGCGGTATTCGGAAACGACGGTGGGGTCCATGGAGCGCTGCCTGAGAAGGGGGTGGAGGAGAGCTTCACACCGCATCTGAGGCGATTGAAACCAATTGTTTATATATTAGACCAATTGGTTATTTTTTGCTCTGAATGGTTATGTTTCAGAAATAAGAGCCCACCCCGGCTTGTTCATGGGTCTTCACATTCGCCTTCCAGAAGGCGATGGGGTGGGTCAATCGCCCGCCATCGGGGTTCTCAAGGCAAGGGTGTTCAGCCAGCCGCGCTGCTGGCGTTGGGTCAGAGCTGCAGCAGGAAAGCGCGCAGCATGCGCCAATGTTCCTGGCATGCCTCTGCGGCAGACTGGGCGGCTGCGTTTTCCAGCTGGCGGGCGCGCACGCTCTGGGTCGGGTGGCCCAGGGTGAGCAGCACGGTGGCCAGGCTGTGAGCCAAGCGCCGCAGCGCCGGCCAGTCTTGCGCTGCGCTGGCCGTGTCACCTTGCCGCACGTCGGCGGGGAACTGCTGCAGGCAACTGGCGCGGTACGCCTTGAACAGAAACTCGTCGCCCGCAAAGTGGGTGGCAATGGCCTTTGCCTCATCGTCGGCCGCTTCATCGGCAGGCGTGGCTGTTGTGGCTGGCGCATTGGCAGGGGTATCCGCCACCAACGCCAGCGCATCCGTCACGCAGGCCTCCAGTTCTGCCACCGATGCAGGTTTGGACAGCATGCGCCACACCTTCATGGCCTGGAGTTGCTCGCGCACTGGCGGCGTCAGGCCCGCGCTGAATACCGCCACCGGAATTCGGCGTTCGTGCACAGGCTCCTGCAGCAGCCGCTGCACCAGGTCAATGCCGGATTCGCCCGGCAGCATGAGGTCCGTGATGATGAGTTCCACACCCCCTGCATGCAGCGCCTGCATGGCGTCAGGCACGTTGGCGCAGGTCACCAGCTCGATGGGAAGTTCCTCCAGCGCCATCTGCACAAAGCGTGCGATGGAGCTGTCGTCTTCCACGAGCAGGACCTTAGGCGCGCTCATGCGGGTACCTGGGCCTGTGGAATGCACGCGGCCAGAGCGCTGGGTAACTCGGCCACCAGCCGGGGCTTGTGGATCACCTTCACACCCTGCAAGGCAAATGCATAAGGCTCGCGCTGTTGCTCGTCGAGCGAGGTGACCACGATGAGGTGGCTGCGCGCAAATTGAGGGTGCGAGCGCAGCGTGGTGATCAGGGTGGCGCCGTCGATGCCTGGCAGCAGGATGTCCACGATCAGCACCTCGGGCTGTATCTGCCCATACAGCGCAAGGCCGGTGATGCCATCGTTCGCCACCTGCAGCTGCACTCCTGGCAGGTGCTGCTGCACGATGAGGCCCACGAGGTTCTGGAAATGGATGGAGTCCTCGATCAGCAGGATTTGTGGTGCACGCCCTTTGGCTGGTCCCACCGGTGCGGCCAGGGGCGCGCGGGCGGCGACCGGAGCGCCGACGGCGGGTGCCTGGGCAGCGCCACCGGCGCCATGGGCGGTCATCCAGCGTTCCACCGATGCACGCGAGATGCGGCGGTGCCCGCCAGGGGTCTTCCAGGCCTCAAGTTCGTTGCGGTCCACCATCAGCTGGACCGACCGCACGGCCATGCCCAGCATCTTGGCGACTCCTAGCGTGGTGTAGTGGTCGGCCATGGCGTGCTCCGCGAGGGAATTGTCAGATTGCATAGATCGCGCATTTTCTCCTAATTTTTATTTTTACTCGACTTGCATTTGATAAAAATGATTGATATGATTCAATCAATGGCAAGAAATCACGTTAAAACGTGTTTTTTTGTATTCCAAGCCGATTCCCCGCCCCACAAAGGCTACCGCAATGAAAAAGATCCTGATCGTCGAAGACCACATCGATATCCGCAAACTGCTCAAGATGACGCTGGAGTTTGATGACTTTGAGATCCACGAAGCCGCTACGGGCGATGCGGGCTGGGTGCTGGCGTGCGAGTTGCAGCCCGACATCGTGCTGCTGGATGTGATGATGCCGGGCACCCTGAACGGCCTGGACGTCTGCCGCCGCATCAAATCCGACCCGGGCATGCGCCACACCAAGGTGATCATGTTGACGGCCCGGGTGCAGTCGGACGACAGGGCAGCAGGCTTCGCGGCGGGGGCCGACGACTACCTGATGAAGCCCTTCAGCACCCTGCAGGTGCTGGAAACCATCTACCGCATGGAGGCAGCGCATTGACCTCGCTGCCATTGCTGGAACCTGCGTCTCAGGTGCCGCCAGACACGCGCTGCTTTGACGAGGCCGCGGCGGCGCAGATGGAGCGGTTTGTGCGCGATTTCGGACGCATGTACCGAGAGCGCAACGAAGCCCTGCGCGAGGTCACCCGCGCGCACCATGCCGCACTGTTGCACCTGTCGGCTGCGGCCGACCTCAAGGACGACGACACCGGCGTGCACATCGTGCGCATCGGCTACCTGGCCGAGGCCCTTGCCCTGGCTCTGGGGCAGACGGTGGGCTACGCACGCATGCTGCGCAAGGCCGCGCCCATGCACGATATCGGCAAGATCGGCACCCCTGATAGCGTACTCAAGAAGCCTGGCAAGCTCACCCCAGAGGAGCGCCAGACCATGAACTGCCACGCTGCGATGGGTGCCGAGATCCTGGGGCGTTCAAACATTCCGGTGTTTCGCATGGCGGCCGAGGTGGCGCTCACGCACCACGAGCGCTACGACGGCCAGGGCTACCCGGCGGGCCTGTCGGGCGAGGCGATTCCTTTGTCGGGCCGCATCACCGCCGTGGTGGATTTTTTTGACGCGCTGACCATGGACCGGGTGTACCGCCCCGCCTTCGCGGTGCCGGTGGCGCTGGAGATGCTGGCGGCCGAGCGCGGCCGTGCTTTTGACCCGGTGATCGTGGACACGTTTTTGGCGCATGCTGAAGCCATCGATGCGCTGCGGTGCAAGATCACGCAGGAATGTCCGTCTTTTGATGCACTGATCGACGCGCCCTGATCCCCTTTTTTCTGACCGCTCAGCGGCAGGCCACTGCGGGCACGGTGGTGTTATTGATCCAAGGATTCTCAATGATGATGACGATGATGCAGTGGCTGAAACCGTGGGCTTTGACCGTCACCCGCGTGGCGCTGGCCGTGTGTGCGACCAGCGCGCTGGCGGGGCCTGTGGCCGAGCGGGTCCAGATCCAGTCGGTGTTGCGTGTGTGTGTCTGGCCGGACTACTACGGCGTGACCTACAGGCACCCGCGTACACAGCAACTCGGGGGTATCGACATCGACCTGTCTGCCGAGCTGGCGCGAGACCTCAAGGCCAGGGTCGAATATGTGGACTCTTCTTTTCCCACCCTCATTGACGACCTGAACCAGGACCGTTGCGATGTGGCCATGTTTGCCATTGGCATGCTGCCCCAGCGGATGGAAAAGCTGGCTTTTACCCAGCCCTACATGCGCAGCGACATTTACGGCATCACCACCAAATCCAACACGGTCATCAAGCAGTGGGGCGACATTGACAAGCCGGGTGTGTTGGTGGGCGTGCAGGCAGGCACGTTCATGGAACCCATCATGGCCCAGCGCCTCAAGCAGGCCACGCTGGTGCGCATCCAGCCGCCCGCTACCCGCGAGCGCGAACTGACTGCCGGGCGCATTGACGTGTTCATGACCGATTATCCCTACAGCCGGCGCCTGATGGACAACGCCGACTGGGCCCGGCTCATCGAGTCTCCCGAACCATTTTCGGTGCTGCCCTATGGCTATGCAGTCAAGCGCGGCGATGCCGCCTGGCTGGCGATGGTGGATGCCTTTGTGGCGCGCATCAAGGCCGACGGCCGCCTGCAGCGCGCGGCCTCTCAAAATGGCCTGAACGCCATCGTGGTGCGCTGATATGGCCGACCTCCAGGCGCTCCCTTCGGTCTGGACCAGGCTGCGCACGTGGGTGTCGCAGACCAGCCATCTGGTCCTCATCACCGGAGGGCTGTCGGCATTGGCGGCACTGGTGGCCGTCGGCGCGTTGGCCGTGAACGACTTTCGCACGGTGCGTACCAGCCACCAGAACCATGCCGCCATGCTGGCTCGGGTGCTGGAAGATCAGGCCACGCGCACCATGCAGACGGCCGAGCTGGCTCTGGAGTCACTGGCCACATCGCCCGCCCTCACGGCCGTGGCCTCCGAGCCCCGGCGCATGCAGGACGCCCTGGGCCAGGCACTGGCCGCACTGTCGTTTCTTCGGGGGCTGGCCGTCGTGGACCCAGGCGGACGGGTGATTGCAAGCACAACGCCGGGCGATGCCGAGAGTTTTGTGGACCTGGCCAAGCTCGGCCCCCTGGTGGCCATGGGGCGGACGGTTCAGGGCGGCCTCACACCGGGCCGCAGCCTGCAAAGTGTGCGGCTGGGAGGCGCAGCGGCGGCGGCTCCTGCGGGTGTCGCTTTTATCCCTGTGATGCACGGCTACAAGAACGAAGCCGGGCAGGCGCTGGTGCTGGTGGCTTTGGTCAATCCCGATTCGCTGTCCAACTTTCAGCACCTGACGCTGGAGTCCGAGGTTTTTGACTCGGTGGTGACCTCGTACAACGGCCAGGTGTTGGCCACTTCGGGGGCAGCAGCTGCTCTGGCAGGTACGCGGGTGAACAACATCCCCGTCTTCAGCCAGTTCCTGCCCCGGCAGGAGCACGCCACCTACCTGGGCGTGGGTGTGCTGGGTGAGCGGCAGATCGTCAGTTTTCGGGCCTCTGCCGCCATGCCGCTGGTGGTGGTGGTCGAGACCTCGTACCGAACAGCCGTGCAGAGCTGGCTGGCGGATGCCCGCGCGCTGATCGGTATTGGCCTGGCCCTGGTGGCCCTGGTGCTGGGCCTGACCTTTGCCGTGTGGCGTGGCCTGCGCACCCGCGAGCGGGCGCGGCTGGCCATTGATGCTGCACAGGCCCGCATTGCCCGCAACGAACGGGATCTGTCGGTGCTGATGCGCAGCGTGCAGGAGCTGATTTTTCGCACCGATGCGCAGGGCGTGATCACCTACGTGAATGCCCATTGGACTGTGATGACGGGCACCGCGCCTGACCGTGCCATCGGCAAACGCCTGCACGACCTGGTCGAGCCACAAAGCCGCAATGATGTGGTCCGGGCCATCGACCCCCGGTCGCCGGATGGAGTGCGGGTATGCCAGGTGGTGTCCCGTTCTGCCGAGGGTAAGGAAATGATGTTCCAGGTGGCGGTGGTGCCTCTGGTGGCTTCTGGACGTGTGATCGGTTTTGCAGGCAGTGCGGTGGATGAAACCGAGCGCTGGATGGCCCAGCAGCAGCTGCAGGCGCAGATCGCTTTCCAGGACCTGCTGCTGGAGACCAATCCGCTGCCCATCTCTGTGACCGACGCACAGGACCGTTTCGTGCGCGTCAACAAGGCCTGGGAGGAATACAAGGGCCGTACGCGCTCCACCGTGCTGGGAAAGGCCGTTGCCGAGTGCCTGCCACCGGACGAGGTCAAGGTGCATGAGTCGGCGAACAGGCAGCTGTTGCGCTGGGGTGGGCGCGCCCTGGTCGAGACCCAGGTACGCCATGGCGACGGATCGCGCCGTGACACGCGCCTGGCCAAGGCAGCCATTGCCGATGAGCATGGTCAGGTCAGCGGTGTGCTCACCATCCTGATGGATGTGAGCGAGTTCCGAGAGGCCGAGCGCGCCACCCGGGAGGCGCGTGACGCGGCCGAAGAGGCATCCCGCACCAAGTCGGAGTTTGTGGCCAACATGAGCCACGAGCTGCGCACGCCGCTACAGTCCATTCTGGGCTTTGCCGAGCTGGGCATGCTGCGTGGTCGCGCGCAGCCCAAGCTGGCGGGCATGTTTGAAGACATCCATTCCGCTGGCCAGCGCATGCTCACGCTGGTGAACGACCTGCTGGAAGTGTCCAAGCTGGAAAGCACGGTGGGAACGTTCCACATGGAGCGCATCGACCTGCGCGGCGTAGTGCGTCCGGTGATCCGCGAGCTGGAGCCTTTGCTGGAACGCAGCCACCTGATGATGGATTTGCGCATGCCTGACCTTCCGCTGGTGGCCAAGGCCGACCCGTTGCGGTTTCAGCAGGTGATCCGCAACGTGGTGGCCAACGCCATCAAGTTTTCGCCGCCTGGCAGCACGATCACCCTGGAGGGCTATGCGGACCCGCAGGGCCAGACGCATCTGGTGGTGCGGGATGAGGGCCCGGGCATCCCTCCTTCGGAGTTACAGAGCATTTTTGAGGCCTTTGTGCAGTCCAGCAAAACCAAGGATGGATCTGGGGGCACGGGCCTGGGCCTTGCCATCTGCCGCAAGATCGTCGAGGCCATGGGCGGGCGTATCTTTGCCGAGAACGTTCCGGCCAGCGGTGCAGCGTTTCACATCATCCTGCCCGCCAGAGGCCATGTGGAAACCATGCCGGCCCCGTTGCAATAAACGGCTGTATCGCCCACAAAAAAAGCCCTCTGACGAGGGCTTTTTTTGTGGGTGCTGGCGGGGCGCCGCAGCGCCCCCGGAGGGCTGATCAGCCGCCCTTGCGCGAGCGCTTGCCAGGGTTCTTCTTGCTGCGCGTGGCGACACCACGCTCCAGGCTCACGCGCTGGCCACGGCCAGGGGTGTTCAGCGTCACGCCGGGCATTGGCTTGGGTTGGGGGGTGCGCTTGCGGTCTGCTTCGGTGACGATCTTGTTGCCCATGGTAGGTCTCTGAGAAAGTGGAGAAAAGGGGCATATTAGGCCACAGCCGCAATCAGGGGTAGCCAACAGGCCTTTCTGCCGCCCCGCCAGAGGCGGCAGGCGGAAGGTCAAACTCCCGATTGCGCGACGAAACGCGCCCCGTACGACGTCCCCTGGTCGGTGGACAGCGCCTCGGCGCAGTGGTGCGGCAGCACCCACCCCTGGGCAGGGGCCTCTACCGCGCGGGTGTGGATGGTGGGGGGCTGTGCCCGCACTCCGCCAAAGATGGTGGCAAACGCCACGTCGGCGGCATCTCGGCCGGTGCCAAAACGCAGCAGCCCCATGGGGATGGCCGTGCCGGAAGGGTCGAAGAGATACCAGCGGTCGCCCAGATACACCTCCACGTAGGCATGAAAGTCTGGCGGGCCCAGCGCTGGGTCGGCACCGTAGTCGGTGCCCGTGGTGAAGCGGGCCGGAATGTTCACGGCGCGGCACAGTGCAATCATCAGGTGGGCGAAATCCCGGCACACCCCGACCTGTTCCACCAGCGTGTCGACGGCCGAAGTGTTGGAGTTGGAGGTGTTGGACGTGAACGCCACATGCCGGTTCACCCAGTCACGGATAGCCTGCACGCGGCTGTGGCCCTGCCACAAGGCGCCGAACTCGTTCAGGGCCAGCCGCAGCAGGCGGTCAGACTGGCAATATCGGCTGGGGTAGATGTAGCCCATCACATGCGGCGGCAGGTGTCGCACAGGCACCTCGGCCAGTTGGGTGGGGTCGGCACGGTAGTGGCGTATGTCCACCGTAGCGCTGTAGGTCAGCTCCAGCATGCCAGGCTCGCCATGCAGCCGGAGATAGCGGTTACCCGTCGCAGGGTCTGTGTGGATCTGGTGGGGAATGTCCTGGCTGAGCACCAGGCGCTCGTTGTGGACGATCTGGTGGGGTGTTTGTGCGGCGTGGATGTTGAACACGAAATCGGCACCGTAGCTGTCGATCTCATAGCGCAGGTCAATCTGCAGGTCCATGCGAACACCACGCTGGCTGCCTGGCATTGCCTGCGCCAGGGGCGCGCCGGCAGTCGCGGGCCATCGCGCAGGCTCGTTGGACGCGGTGGTAAGGCGGGGGGCGCTGGAGAGGAAGGCCATAGCAGCTCTCAGCGACGGGGCCTGCAGGCTGCGGGTTCACCCAGTGTGTGGGACGGTGTCATCGGCGGCTCCTGGGTGTGCGCCGCGCCGGGGTATCTGGCAGGGCTGGGAATCTTCAGGATACGCCCCAGGGCATCGCCAGCGTGTAGTCCGATGGCCCGTGCACCACGGTGCGCGGGAGCGCGATCTCCCGCCAGCATCAGCAGGCGCTGGTCAGGTTGATCCTGTGACCGAGAGCTTCGCCAGCACCTGCACGTCGCCACCTCGGGGGGCTCGCAAGATCAGCGCATCGCCCGAGCTGGTGCTGTCGCGTGCCAGATCGGACTGCACAAACATGTGGCTGAACCACACCTCAAACCGGCCATTGCGCGCAGACGCTGCGGCCAGCGCCTGGCGCAGTTCGCGCAGGTGGCTCTCCCCCGTGGTCTCGGAGTAGCCCGTGGGCGAACCCAGAGCCGTCCACACCTGTGGTGCACCGAAAGCCAGGGTGGCACTGTCGATGCAGCGGCACCAGGGGCTTGACAGCACCTTCTCCGGACGCAATTGCCGCGTCTGGAACCACTCGCCAATGCGCCGGGCCTGGGTCCGGCCTTCATCGTTCAGGTTGCGCTGGGTGCCGCAGTCGCCCAGGCGGAAACCCGGGGGGTCGAAGGTGCCGGGGGCCAGCGCGTGGCGAAACAACGCCACCACTCCGCCCTGGCGCAGTAAGACCTCGGCACCCGCTTCCTGGGTCGCCCAGGTCTGCAGGGCTGTGAGGGCCAGTCCGCCACCTAATGCGCCTGCCACGCCACTGCCCAGCAAGGTGCGCCGTGTGACGCGCGTACCTTGCGTTGCAGCCTGATCCCCGGCTGCTTCGGCATCAGGCAGCTGGCTGGAAGGCATAGCCATTGCCCGCCGCTGCTACGCGGCCAAACGCAGGGAAGGGGAAGTGGAAGCCGCCGAGCATGGCGTTGCTGGTGGTAATGCGCTGGAACACCTCGCGGCGGACCTTGCGCGCAGCCTCTGCGTCCATGTCAAAGGTCACGGCCCAGTCGGGGTTGCGCGCGAACAATGCGGGCACGTTGGTCAGGTCTGCCACATAGAAGAAGTTCTGGCCTGCCGACTTCAATTCGAACAGCGTGTGGCCCGGCGTATGGCCGTAGGCGGCCACCGACTGGATGCCCGGTGCAACCTCGGTGCCCGCTTCAAACCGCAACAGCGTATCGGCTGGCATGGTGGCAAAGGTGCGGCGCACATTGTCAAACGCGCCCTTCATGCCGGCGGGGGCGGCGGCCATGCGCGCGTCGTCCATCCAGAAGGCATGTTCGGCTGCAGGCACCATCACCTTGGCTTTCGGGAACACCAGCTCACCCGCCTTGTTGCGGATTCCATTGATGTGGTCGCCGTGGTAGTGGCTGACGAGCACGGTATCGATGTCTGAGGCCTGCATGCCAGCAGCGCGCAGACTGTCCAGCAGCTTGCCGGTGGTGGCACCACCAAACTCGCCCAGGCCGGTATCGATCAGGATCTTGCGTGCGCCCGCCACCACCAGGAAGGGGGTGTACGGCACATCGATGTAGTCGGTGGGCAGGCCTTGCGATGCGAGCAGCGCACGCACTTCGGCCAGCGGTGCGTTCTTCACAAATTCTTCTCCCAGCGGGCGGCGAGTGATGCCATCGTTCAGTGCAATCACCTCCACGTCCCCCACCTTCATGCGACGGAAACCAGGGCTGGGCAAGGTGGGCGTGCTGAAATTGGGTGCGTTCTGCGCCCACACGGGCACGAACGAGCCCGCAGCGTAAACGGTGGTGGCCAGGCTTGCGCCCAGGAAGTGACGGCGTGACAGCATGAAACTCTCCAGTCTCGGGTTGAACTAATGAGTCGCAACTGTAGCGCTGGACCTCAGGAAAGCGTGGGCTGGCGCACTAACCTGTTTGCAACGTGGGGCTTTTGGTCGCTAATTGGGGTTAACCCTTTGGGTTGACCGGGTTGGAGGCCATGAAGAGGAGGCTCATTCCATATCGAAGGCTTCGCGCAAAGCGGTACAGAAGTCGCTGCTGCCACTGAGGGTGAGGGTCAGCGTGGTGCGCGGCGGCGCGGCACTGCCTGTGGTCATGTGCAGTTGCCCCGTCGCATCGTCAAAGGACAAGGTCAAGGGGCTCTGCACCTCTTGCACGCCGTGCAGGTCATAGTGCCACGCGCCGCCGTCTTCCTGCGGTGCGCAAGCGCCGGGCCAGTGTGCATGCGCCCAGGCCAGCACGGCAGCGATCTCGTTCTGCAAGGCAGGCAGTTGCGCGGGCAAGACGCTGGCCATGGCATCCAGGGTGCCGTTGCCGTCAGCGTCTTCGCTGTAGTCAAAGTCGAGGTAGTTCAGTTGCATGGTGAGAGCAGGTTATGAATGTGTCGGGAGTTGCTGCGCGATGGATCAAGCCCAGGTCCGGCCCAGGGCCTGCGCGGCTTCTCCCAGCCGGGGCACCAGTTGCAGCGCGCGCGCCAGCGGCATGCGGGCAGAGGGTGCCTGCAGTGCCACGGCGCTGCGCACCTGGCGCCGCCCGCCGGCCAACACGGGCACGGCCACACAGACGAGGCCGTCCACAAACTCCTCGGCGTCCGTGGCATAGCCTTGCCGCAGGATCTGCTCCAGTTCGGCTTCCAGGGCGGCGCGGTCGGTCAGGGTGGTGGCCGTGTGGCGGGTGAGGGGCAGGCCGTCCAGGATGGCGGCCCGGCGTGCGGACGACAGGTGGGCAAGAAACAGCTTGCCGCTGGCCGAACAGTGGATGGGCACGCGGGTGCCGGGCCGTAGCTCCATGCGCAGCGGAAAGGCTGACTCCACCCGGTCCAGGTAGATCACTTCTGCGCCGCTCAACGCCGTGAGGTTGCAGCTTTCTCCAATGTCCGCCACCAGTTGCCGCAGCACAGCGTGGCGCACTCCATGCTGGGTGCCCGCGCTCAGCGTGCTTTCGGCCAGGCGTAGCAGACGTGGTGCGGGGGTGTAGCGCCGCCCGTCTGGCTCGCGCGCCAGCAGGCCACCGGCCTCCAGCTGGCCCAGCATGCGGTGCACGCTGGGCTTGGGCCAGCCGGTGGCCTCGATGGCATCGCCCAGGCTGAAGGGCTGGCCCTGGGCGCACATCGTTTCCAGCAGTTCAAACAAGCGCAGGCTGGGCGGTGTGTTGGTCATAAATCTCGGAATTCGAGACGAATTCATAAAACATTTCGGGATTATTCAGCATTGTGGCTAAGCTGCAAACCCAATTCACCGGGAGCTTCATGTCCGCCTTTTTCCAGAACGTAGTGCTCACCGGCGCCTGTGGTGGGCTGGGCCAGGCGCTGGCGCGCGAGCTGATCGGCCAGGGCGCTGCCGTGGCGCTGGTGGGCCTGAACCGGCCCGCGCTGGAAACCCTGGCCGCACTGGCGCCAGAGCGCTGCGCTGTCTATACGCCCGACGTGGCCGACGCTACCGCCATGCAGGCCATGGCCGTCGACTGGATGGGCCGCCGGGGAGCGCCTGACCTCGTCATCGCCAATGCTGGGGTGGCCGGGGGGTTTGACACCGCCCAGGTCGACGACTTGGTTGTGATGCGGCGCATGCTGGAGATCAACCTGCTGGGCGCCGCCACCACCTTCCAGCCCTTTGTGTCGGCCCTGCGCGCGCAGCGGCGCGGCGCGCTGGTGGGGGTGGCCAGCATTGCGGGCTGGCGGGGCATGCCGGGCAATGGTGCGTACTGCGCCAGCAAGGGCGGGCTCATCCGTTACCTGGAGAGTCTGCGTGCCGAGCTGCGCGGCGATTCCATCGTGGTGAGCACGGTCAGCCCTGGCTACCTGCGCACCGCGCTCACGGCAGGCAACCGTTTTGCCATGCCCGGCCTGATGGAGCCCGAGGACGCCGCGCGTGCCCTGCTGGCCGCTGTGGCCCGGGGGCGCACCCACATCGTGCTGCCCGCGCGCATCGGTTGGCTGGCGCGCCTGTTGAACCTGTTGCCTGATGCCCTGCACGACCGGCTGTTGCTGGGCCAGCCGCGCAAGCCGCGCGTGGGCGAGGCGGGGGCCACCGCCATTCCGGGGTTGCCAGTGCGCGCAGACAAGAACATCGACACCTGAGAGAGAACAAAGCGAATGACGACAACAACAACGATGCCGGAGACAAGCCCTTCGACGCCGCTCGCACAGGACATGCGCGACCACATCGCCCTCATCGGCGCCGGCCCCAGTGGGCTGGCCGCCGCGCGCAATCTGCAGAAGCTGGGCGTGCCTTTCCAGGGCTTTGAAGCACACACCGACGTGGGTGGTTTGTGGAACATCGACAACCCGCGCAGCACGGTCTACGAATCGGCGCATCTGATCTCCAGCAAGCACACCACCGAGTTCACCGAGTTCCCCATGCGCCCCGAAGTGGCCGACTATCCGAGCCACCGGGACATGCGCCAGTATTTCTTCGACTTTGCAGAGCACTTTGGCCTGCGCCAGCACTTCTGGTTTGGCACGCGCGTTCTCCGGGTCGAACCGGTGGGGGAGGGCACTGCGCCGCTGTGGCGCGTGACGTGGACGCAGCACGGTGGGCCCGCGCAAACGGCAGAGTTCAAGGGCGTGGTGATTGCCAACGGCACGCTGGCCGAACCCAGCATGCCGCGCTTTGAGGGGCACTTTGACGGGGAGCTGCTGCACACCAGCGCCTACAAGAGCGCCGAGCTGTTCAAAGGCAAGCGCGTGCTGGTGGTGGGCGCGGGCAACTCGGGCTGCGACATTGCGGTGGATGCGGTGCACTACGCGCGCAGCGTGGACATCTCGGTGCGGCGCGGCTACTACTTCGTGCCCAAGTATGTGTTCGGCAAGCCCGCAGACACGCTGGGCGGCAAGTTCAAGATGCCGCCCTGGCTCAAGCAAAAGGTGGACAGCGTGGTGCTGCAATGGTTCACTGGCGACCCTGCGCGCTTTGGCCTGCCCAAGCCCGACTACAAGATGTACGAGTCGCACCCGGTGGTCAACTCGCTGGTGCTGCACCACCTGGGCCATGGCGACATCCACGTCAAGCCCGACATCGCGCGTTTTGAAGGCCATACGGTGCACTTCAAGGACGGCAGCGCGCAGGACTATGACCTGGTGCTCTGTGCCACGGGCTACAAGCTGCACTACCCCTTCATCGACCACAACCTGCTCAACTGGCAGGGCATGGCGCCGCAGCTCTACCTCAACATCCTGTCACCCCGTTTCGACAACCTGGCCGTGATGGGCATGATCGAGGCCAGTGGTATCGGCTGGCAGGGCCGCTATGAACAGGCAGAGCTGGTGGCGCGCTTTTTCAAGGCGCAGGCCGAGGGATCGCCGCGCGCCGAGGCGCTACGACAGGCCAAGGCCGGGCCGCCGCCCGATCTGTCGGGTGGCTTCAAGTACCTCCAGCTCGAACGCATGGCGTATTACGTGCACAAGGACACCTACCGCAACGCGGTGCGCGCTGCCGCCGCAGCCCTCGCCAGAAAGGACTGACGCCATGCTGCCTGTGGACGAAATTCGCCTCAACTTCAACCCCGCGTCGCTGGTGGTGCTCAATGTGGTGCTGGGTTTTCTCATGTTCGGCATTGCGCTGGATACGCGCGTGGCGGACTTCAAGCGCGTGCTGCGCATGCCCGGTGCCATGGCGGTGGGCATTGCCGCGCAGTTCATCGTATTGCCTGCGGTGACCTTTGTGCTCACGCTGCTGCTCAAGCCCGGGCCCAGCATCGCGCTGGGCATGATTCTGGTCGCCTGCTGCCCGCCCGGCAATGTGAGCAACATCCTCACGCACCGCGCAGGAGGCAATGTGGCGCTGTCGGTGTCGATGACGGCCATCTCCAACGCGCTGGCCATCGTGCTCATGCCGCTCAACTTCGCGTTCTGGGGCGGCATGCACCCCACGGCGGCGCCGCTGCTGCGCAGTATTGCGCTTGACCCGTTGGAGATGGCGGGTCACATCGTGGTGATCATCGGGCTGCCTTTTGTGCTGGGCATCCTGTGCGCAGAAAAGCTGCCGCGCTTCACACAGCGCGTGAACAAGCCCGTGCGCATCCTCAGCTTTCTGTGTCTCATCGGTTTCATCGTGGGCGCGGTGGCGGGCAACTGGCGTTACTTTCTGGACTACGTCGGCCTGGTGCTGCTGGCCGTGGCACTGCACGATGCGCTGGCCTTCGGCACCGGCTACGCCTGCGCGCGGCTCAGCGGCTTGCCGGACTACGACCGGCGCGCGGTGAGCATCGAGGTGGGTATCCGCAACGCAGGGCTGGGTCTGGTGCTGATCTTCAGCTTCTTTGGCGGGCTAGGCGGGATGGCCGTGGTGGCGGGCGTGTGGGGCTTCTGGGACATCATCGCGGGGCTGGCGCTGGCAGGCTGGTGGGGGCGCAGGCCCGCCGAACTACCGGCGGCCGATGCCCGCAAGGAGCAGCGCACATGACCGGCATGGGGTGGATAAGCCGCCGCATTCTGGTCACAGGCGCCGACGGTTTTCTGGGCCGCAGCGTGGTGGCTGCACTGGCGCGTGAAGGGGTCGGGACCATTGTGGCGACCGATGTGCGCGATGTGCCCGCCGAGCGTCGCCTGCCCGGTGTGACGTACCGGGTGCAGGACGTGCGCGACCCCGCATTGGCGCAGACGCTGGCGGACCATGCCATCGATAGCGTGGTGCACCTGGCGTCCATCGTCACGCCCGGCAAGGGCTCCAGCCGCGAGTTTGAATATTCGGTGGACGTGCTGGGCAGCCAGAACGTGCTGGATGCCTGTGTGGCCACCGGCGTGACGCAGTTGGTCGTCAGCTCCAGCGGTGCCGCGTATGGCTACCACGCCGACAACCCCGCGTGGTTGCGCGAGACGGACGCGCTGCGGGGCAACGAGGTCTTTGCCTATTCGCACCACAAGCGGCTGGTGGAAGAGATGCTGGCGCAATACCGCACGCAGCACCCGGCGCTGGCGCAGACGGTGCTGCGCATCGGCACCATCCTGGGCGAGCGGGTGGACAACCAGATCACCGCCTTGTTTGAAAAGCCGCGCCTGCTCGCCATCCGGGGCAGCGAGAGCCCGTTCGTGTTCATCTGGGACGAAGACGTGACTGGTGCCATCCTGCATGCACTGCGCACGCAGCGGGCTGGCTGTTTCAACCTGGCGGGCGACGGTGCCTTGCCCTTGCGCGAGATTGCCCAGCGCTTGGGCAAGCCCGTGCTGGAGCTGCCCGCCGGGCTGCTGCGCATCGCGCTGGCCGTGGGCTCCGCGCTCGGCGTGAGCCGCTACGGCCCCGAACAGCTCGACTTTCTGCGCTACCGGCCCGTGTTGCTGAACACTGCACTCAAGGAGGTGCTGGGCTATGTGCCGGGCAAGACCAGTGGCCAGGCGTTTGACGCCTTCGTCGCTGCCCGGGCGCTGCAGGGCCGCCCCGTAGCTGCGGGCGTGTCCGTGGCGGCCGCATGAGTACGCCAGCGGCCTTGAGCCGTGGCGACCTGCTGCGCGCCCTGGCGGTGGTGGTCATCTGGGGGCTGAACTTTGTGGTGATGAAGCTCGGCCTGCAGGGCCTGAGTCCCATGCTGCTGGGCGCGCTGCGCTTTGCGGCGGCATCGCTGCCCTTCTTGTTGTTCGTACCGCGTCCGGCCTTGCCCTGGCACTTTGTGGTGGGCTACGGGATGGCGCAGGGGTTGGGGCAATTCGGCTTTCTGTTTCTGGGGCTGCAGCTGGGCATGACGGCGGGCATGGCGTCGGTGGTGATGCAGACCCAGGCGTTCTTCACTTTGCTGCTGGCCGCGCCATTGCTGGGAGAGCGTGCCAAGCCCTGGCAGTGGGGGGGCTTGTTGCTGGCGTTCGGCGGCTTGATGACCATCGGCCTCGCGCATGGTGAGGGGCCGGGCCAGATGACGCTGGCGGGGTTTGTGCTCACCCTTGGCGCAGCATTCATGTGGGCGGTGTCCAATCTGGTGGCGCGCCGCGCGGCACAGGCCGGGGCGTATGCGCCGTTTCCGTTCATCGTGTGGAGCAGTGTGGTGCCCATTGGGCCGTTCTTTGCGCTGGCGTTCTGGAGCGAGGGCTCCACCGCCGTGTGGGCACAGCTGCAGTCTTTGAACGGCACCGGGTTGCTGGCCGTGGCCTACCTGGCCTTCTTGGCCACGCTGCTGGCCTACACGCTGTGGACGCAGCTGCTGCAACGCCATGCGGCGGGGCGGGTCACGCCGTTCTCGCTGCTGGTGCCGGTGGTGGGGCTGTGGGCGGCTTATGCCTTTCTGGGTGAAACCCCGGCGCCTCTGCAGTGGTTGGGCGCAGCCGCAGTGCTCTGCGGGCTGGTGGTGAACCAGGTGGGAGGCTTGTGGTGGGCCCGGCGTGCGGCAGCTTCCTAGAATGTTCGCTTTCCGCATCGAGGAGACAGGGTGGCTGAGAGCGTGTTTTTGTGGGTGAAGGGGTTGCGGTTTGCGTACCCGGAGTGTGCTGTGCTGGACAACCTGTCGCTGGCCTGGCCCCCGGGCCTGGCTCTGGTGCGGGGTGATGAAAGCACCGGCAAGACCACGTTGCTGCGTCTGCTGGCTGGCGAGCTGACGGCGCAGGCTGGCAGCATCACGCTGCAAGGGGTGGACCTGAACCTGGCCGCCAAGCCCTCGGCACCACGGGTCTTCTGGGCGGACCCGCGATCCAGCGAGTGGGACCGGCTCACTGCCAGGGGTTGGCTCGACAGCCTGCCCGCGCGCTACCCCCAGTGGGATGCGGCAGCCCTGGTGGAACATATCAACGGGTTCAGTCTGCACGAGCACCTGGACAAGCCCTTTTACGCCCTCTCTACCGGCAGCAAGCGCAAGGTGCTCATGGCAGGGGCCTTGGCCTCGAATGCACCGCTGACCTTGATCGACGAGCCTGTGGGCGGGCTGGACAAGCCCTCCATTCGCTATCTGGCGCAGGCCCTGGCATCCCAAGCGGCCAGACCAGACCGCCTGACCGTGGTGGCACATTGCGAAGCCCTGCCCGATGTGCCCTGGGGCTCGGTGCTGGATCTGTAAGAACCTGTTCTAAGGCGTTATGAGGTGGTAGAGGGCGCCTTGGGGGCATGTGCCCTGGGGTCGGCCGTGTAGGCAGGGTCTGCCGTAGACTGCGGTGCTGACCGTTTCCCCTCACACACGCCTCACCCTGCAAGGACCGTCCCATGGATGCGCTGCTATTTGTTCCGGTTGCCATCGCCATCTCGCTCACCCCGGGGCCCAACAACTTCTGTGGCCTCAACAACGGCATCCGCGCAGGCGTGGGCCCCGCGATGATCGCCACGGTGGGCCGGGCAGCGGCGTTCGCGATCTTTCTGACGGTGTCTGCGGTGGGGCTGGGGGCGATGCTGCTGGCGTCCGAAGCGGCGTTCACGGCGGTGAAGTGGGTGGGTGCTGCCTACCTGTTCTGGCTGGGCTGGAAGGCCTGGCACAGCCGCGAGTTCAGCGGCCTGGCGCTGGAGGATGCACCTGGCAGTGGCCAGGCATCGGGTCAACAGGCCCAGTTCCATCTGCGTGCTCTCATTGCGCAGGAGTTTTTGCTGGGCATCACCAACCCCAAGGCGATCATCCTGTTCGCGGCGATCTTTCCGCAGTTCATCGACCCCGCGCAGCCTGCCGCGCGCCAGTTTCTGGTGCTGGGCTCCATCTATCTGGGCAGCGAATTCGTCTCGACGGCCGTGTACGCCAGCTTCGGGCGCCAGATCCGCCGCTTCATCCGCACCTCGCGCGGTGTGGCCCGCCTGAACAAGGCCACCGGCGGTTTCTTCATGGGTGCTGGCGGCCTTCTGCTGGCCACCAACCGCTGATTGCTGCCCCCTGGCGGGGCTGAGCCGATACATCGGTAAACCCCGCCCAAAGCGCGCGTAAATCCCCGGTAAAGGGTACCCGCCGGGCGGCAGCCCCGGGGGGTGCGCTGGCTACCATACCCGTTCGCTCATTCCTCGTTGCGCCCCACCATGCCCCTGAACCGTTCGTTGACCCGTCCACAGAGGCCCGCAAGATTGCAGTCCGGCAAGCTGCGCTGGATCTCCGCGTTGTTACTGGCCTCCGTGGCGCTGGCTGCGGTGGGAGGTGGTGCCTGGTGGTGGAAGCAGCGCCAGGATGCAGCGGCCGCGACCAACGCTGGCGGTGCCGCCACGGGGCCCAACGCGGCGCGCAAGCCCGGCAGTGGGCCCGGGCGCTTTGGTGGCGGCAACGTACAGCCCGTGTCGGTAGGCACCGTGCAGCGGGGCGATGTGCGGGTGGTGGTGAGCGCCATCGGCACCATGAGCGCCCGCGCCACCGCCGTGGTGCGCGCCAAGGTCGGCGGCGAGCTGACGTCGGTGCGCTTCAAGGAAGGTGACGAGGTGCGTGCAGGCCAGGTGCTGGCCGAGATCGATGCGCGCAGCTACCAGGCGGCGCTGTCGCAGGCACAGGGCACGCTGCAGCGTGACCAGGCGCTGCTCAAGAATGCGCAGCTCGACCTCAAGCGTTATCAAGACCTGCTGGCGCGCGACTCCATCGCCAGCCAGCAGGTGGACACCCAGGCCGCACTGGTGCGGCAGCTGGAAGGCACCGTGGCCTCGGACCAGGCGCAGGTGGACGCCGCGCGGCTGCAACTGAGCTACACCCAGGTCACCGCACCATTTGCCGGCCGCCTGGGCTTGCGCCAGGCGGACCGGGGCAACGTGGTGGGGCCGAGCGACGCGAACGGCATCGTCACCATCAACCAGGTGCGGCCCATCGATGCAGCGTTCTCCGTGCCCGAGGCGCACCTGCCGCAGATGCGTCGCCGCATGGCCGCAGGCGAAGAGCTGAGCGTGGAGCTGTGGGACCGCGACAGCCGCCGCCAGCTGGCCAAGGGCCGTGTGGTGGCGCTGGACAACGCCATCGACAGCGCCACCGGCACCATCAAGGTGAAGGCCGCTTTTGCGAATGAAGACGGCGCCCTGTACCCCAACCAGTTCGTCAACGTGCGCCTGCAGGTCAACCTGCTCCAGGGCGTGCTGACCGTACCGGCCACGGCCGTGCAGAACAACTATGTCTACCTGGTGCAGGAAGACAGCACCGTGACCCAGCGCCGCATCCGCGTGGGCGTGACCGATGGCGACCGTGTGAGCGTCGAAGGCGAGCTGCGCGAGGGCGAGCAGGTGGTCACGGACGGCATCGACCGCCTGCGCGAAGGCGCCAAGGTCGCGGTTATCGATGCCGGTGCCGTCACCCGCGCCGACCAGGCAGCCCAGGACCAGGCCGCGCAGCGCCGCGCCTTCATGGCATCCCTGCCCCCCGATGTACGTGAAAAGCTGCAGAAGATGAGCCCAGAAGAGCGTCGCGCCTTCTTGCGCGAGCGGCGAGCGCAGATGGGCGCGAGCGGCGCAGCGGCTCCAGCGTCGGCGGCGTCTGCTGCAGCCTCTTCGGCGTCGGGTGTGGGTGCTCCCGCCGCTGCCCCGGCGTCTGCCCCGCAGGCCTCTGCAGTGCCACAACAGCAGCGCAGCGAAGCACCACCCAGAGCAGCTGCACCGCAAGCATCCCCAGGCGCTGCACCGCCTGCACCGCATGCAGCCCCCGCAGCGCCTGCAGACCGTAGCTCCGAACCCCTACGGGGCATTCCTCCGCAGGTGAAGGCACTGCTGGACCAGATGCCCGCCGACGAGCGCGCCCGCGTGATGGCGATGCCGCAGGAGGAGCGCCGTGCCTACATCCGCGAGCGGCTGCAACAGCAGCCGCCGTCCCAGGGTGGCGCAGCCAGCCCGGCGCGCTGAGCGCAGCGGCACCCCGGTTTCTCCCCTGCCTGTCTTGCCAGCGCACCCGCCGCCATGAACCTGTCGCGCCTTTTCATCCTGCGCCCCATCGCCACTGCGCTGCTGATGGTGGCGATCCTGATCGCGGGGCTGATGGCCTACCGGCTGCTGCCCACCTCGGCACTGCCCGAGGTGGACTACCCCACCATCCAGGTCACCACGCTGTACCCGGGCGCGAGCCCGGACGTGATGACTTCCAATGTCACCGCCCCGCTGGAGCGGCAGTTCGGCCAGATGCCGGGGCTGTCGCAAATGTCGTCCACCAGCTCGGGCGGGGCTTCGGTGATCACGCTGCGTTTTGCGCTCGACATGGCGCTGGATGTGGCCGAGCAGCAGGTGCAGGCGGCCATCAACGCGGGCAACAACCTGCTGCCCAGCGACCTGCCCATGCCGCCGCTGTACAGCAAGGTCAACCCTGCCGATGCGCCCATCCTCACGCTGGCCATCACCTCGCCTTCGCTGCCCGTGATCCGTGTGAACGACCTGGTGGAAAACCGCCTCGCGCCCAAGCTCTCGCAGGTGCAGGGTGTGGGTCTGGTGGCGATTGCGGGTGGGCGCCGCCCTGCCGTGCGCATCCAGGCCAACCCCACGGCGCTGGCGCAGCTGGGCCTGACGCTGGAGGACGTGCGCACCTCCATCGCGGCGGCCAACGTCAAGCAGGCCAAGGGCGGCTTTGACGGCCCGGCCCGCGCGTCCACCATCGATGCCAACGACCAGCTGCAGTCGGCCGCTGAATACCGTGACCTCATCATCGCCTTCAAGAACGGCGCCCCTGTGCGCCTGAAGGACGTGGCCGAAACGGTGGACGATGCCGAGAACACGCGCCTCGCGGCCTGGGCGGGGACGGCAGACACGGGCGCTAAGCCCGGTGTGATCCTCAACATCCGCCGCCAGCCCGGTGCCAACGTGATCGACACGGTGGACCGCATCAAGGCCCTGTTGCCGCAGCTGCAAAGCACCTTGCCCGCGTCGCTGGATGTGCAGGTGCTGACGGACCGCACGGTGACGGTGCGCGCCTCGGTGCGCGACATGCAGGTGGAGCTGGGCCTGGCCGTGCTGCTGGTGGTGGCGGTGATCTTTGTCTTCCTGCGCAGCCCCTCGGCCACGCTGATCCCGAGCGTGGCCGTTCCGCTGTCGCTCATCGGCACCTGTGGGGTGATGTACCTCGCGGGGTTCTCCATCAACAACCTCACGCTGATGGCGCTGACCATCTCCACCGGCTTTGTGGTGGACGATGCCATCGTGATGATCGAGAACATTGCCCGCTATGTGGAAGAGGGCGAGGCACCCCTCGCGGCTGCGCTCAAGGGCTCGCAGCAGATCGGCTTCACCATCATCTCGCTCACCATCTCGCTGATCGCCGTGCTGATCCCGCTGCTGTTCATGGGCGATGTGGTGGGCCGGCTTTTCCACGAGTTCGCGATCACGCTGGCCGTGTCCATCCTGATCTCGGCCGTGGTGTCGCTCACGCTCACCCCCATGCTGTGCGCGCGCCTGCTGCGCCACACGCCCGAGGAGAGCCATGGCCGCCTGTACCGCGCCACGGGACATTTTTTTGATCGCACCATCGCAGGCTATGGCCGCATGCTGGGCTGGGTGCTGAACCACCGGGGCACCACCTGGCTGGTGTTTGCGGCCACGCTGGCGCTCACCGTGGTGCTGTATCTGTTCATCCCCAAGGGCTTCTTTCCGGTGCAGGACACTGGCACACTGCAGGCCACTACCGAGGCCGACCAGTCGATCTCGTTTGCCGGTATGGCCGAGCGCCAGCAGGCGGTGGCCGAACGGCTGCTGCAAGACCCCGCCGTGCGCAGCGTCTCGTCGTTCATCGGCGTTGATGGCGCCAACACCACGCTCAACACCGGCCGCCTGCTGATCGACCTGCAGCCGCATGCACAGCGCGACAAGGCCGGTGTAGTGCAGCAGCGCCTGGCCGAGCGCGTGCAGAACCTGCCGGGCATCCGGCTGTTCATCCAGCCCGTGCAGGACCTGACCATTGAAGACCGGGTGGCGCGCACGCAGTACCAGTGGCTGCTGTCATCGCCCGACATGCAGCAGCTCACCACCAGCACCACCGAGCTGCTGCGCCGCCTGCGCGCCTTGCCCGAGCTGACGGATGTGGCCAGCGACCTGCAGGACCAGGGCCGCCAGGCCTATGTGCAGATCGACCGCGCCCAGGCCAGCCGCCTGGGGGTGACGGTGGCGGGCATCGATGCCGCGCTGTACAACGCCTTTGGCCAGCGGCTGATTTCGACTATCTTCACGCAGTCCAACCAGTACCGCGTGGTGCTGGAGGTGGCGCCACAGTTCAAGGTGGGCCCCGAGGCGTTGCAGAGCATCTATGTGCCGTCGAGCACTGGTGCGCCGGTGCCACTGTCATCGGTGGCGCGCATCGAGGAGCGCAACATGCCGCTGGTGGTCAACCACGTGGGCCAGTTGCCCGCCGCCACCATTTCGTTCAATACCGCGCCGGGCGTGTCGCTGGGCAACGCAGTGGCGGCCATCGAGCGCGAGAAGGCCGCCGTGCAGGCCGAGGGGCAGTTGCCGCTGTCGGTGGAGACGAGTTTTCAGGGGGCGGCGCTGGCGTTCCAGGCGTCGCTGTCGAACACGCTGCTGCTGATCCTGGCGGCGGTGGTCACCATGTACATCGTGCTGGGTGTGCTGTATGAGAGCACGGTGCACCCGGTCACGATTTTGTCCACACTGCCCTCGGCTGGGGTAGGGGCGTTGCTGGCGTTGATGGCAGCGCGGCTGGACCTGGACATCATCGCCATCATCGGCATCGTGCTGCTGATTGGCATCGTGAAGAAGAACGCGATCATGATGATCGACTTTGCGCTGGAGGCGCAGCGGGACGAAGGCCTGAGTGCGCGCGATGCGATTTATCAGGCGTGTCTGCTGCGGTTCCGGCCCATCTTGATGACGACGTTGGCGGCCTTGCTGGGGGCGTTGCCGATGATGTTGGGGACAGGGGTGGGCAGTGAGCTTCGGCATCCGCTGGGGGTGACGATGGTGGGCGGGCTGATCCTGAGTCAGTTGCTCACGCTGTTTACGACCCCGGTGATTTACCTCACGTTTGAGGGGTGGGCGCAGCGGTGGCGTGGGCGGCACGGTGAGGTGGCGTGATGGCTTCCGTTGGTTTCGCTTTGTCGTCTACCTTGCGAACTGGTTTTGTTGAAGCTGGGGTGTGCTTGGTTAGAAGGCGTGCCTTGGCTGGGGGCGGAGGCCGGGAGTCGCCCCGGCGGGCGAGGTACTTTTCTTTGCTTCGCCAAAGAAAAGTACCCAAAAGAAAGGCGACCCCCAGTCTGCGACCCCTGCGCTTCGCTACGGGGCAAACCTTTGGCGGGGCGGTTGCGGGGTGCGCCTTGGAACTCACTGCGCTGCGATGCAGCTTCGTTCAGACATCCATTGCGAGTCAGTTCACGAAGCACGCGCGCTCCGACGCGCGTGCCACCCCACAACCGCCCCGCCGCAGGCGCAGCCAGCGGGGGTGGGACAGCCGAACATCCAACAGCCGAACAACCATTCGGGCCATTGCTGCGCTCGGCCGCGCCTGCGCAGCGCGAGGCGCTTGCGCCCGCGATCCGGGGCCGAGCGCAGCAATGGCCCGTGTGGCTGTTCTGCTCCTCAGGCCCCTCTGGATGCGCCGAGGAGCGCAGGGTTTGGCGGATCAGGGCTCGCGTGTGTCTGAGCGACGCGCAGCGGCGCGAGTTGAGCGAGACCCCGCCAAACCCGAGCACCGCAGGTTGCCCCGTAGCGAAGCGCAGGGGACGCAGACAGTGGGGTCGCCTTTCTTTTGGGTACTTTTCTTTGGCGAAGCAAAGAAAAGTACCTCGCCTGCCGGGCGACTCCCGGCCTCCGCCCTCAACAAAGGCACGCGGCTCAGTCAGTGCACGCAACAAAACGCTACAAAATCAATAGCTGCCAGCGCATATTTCACTAGCGCATCAAGCCAAAAACATCCAAAAACCACCCAGAGAGCCCACCCATGAGCCTCTCCACCCCTTTCATCCACCGCCCCATCGGCACCATGCTCCTCACCCTGGGCCTGGCCCTGGCGGGTGCGGTGTCGTTCTTCCTGCTGCCCGTGGCGCCGCTGCCGCAGGTGGACTACCCCACCATCTCGGTCAGCGCCAGCCTTCCCGGGGCCAGCCCCGACACCATGGCCGCCACCGTCGCTACGCCGCTGGAGCGGTCGCTGGGCGCCATTGCGGGCGTGACCGAGATCACTTCGCGCTCTATCCTGGGCAGCACTTCCATCACGCTGCAGTTCGACCTGGACCGCAACGTGGACAGCGCAGCGCGCGATGTGCAGGCCGCCATCAACGCCGCGCGCACGCTGCTGCCCACGGGCATGCCCAGCAATCCGACCTACCGCAAGGTCAACCCGGCCGACTCGCCCATCATGATCCTGGCGCTCACGTCGGACCTGCTCACACGCGGGCAGATGTACGACGCGGCCTCCACCGTGCTGGCGCAAAAGCTCTCGCAGGTCGAGGGCGTGGGCCAGGCCACGGTGAGCGGCGGCGCGTTGCCTGCTGTGCGTGTGGAGCTGGACCCGGTGCGGCTCGCGTCCAATGGCATCTCGCTGGAGCAGGTGCGCAGCGCCATCGTCAGCACCAACGCCAACCGCCCGCTGGGCGCGGTGGAGCGGGAAGACCACTACTGGCAGGTGGCCACCAACGACCAGGCCCGTGTGGCGGCCGACTACGCGCCCCTGGTGCTGCGCTGGAAGAACGGGCAGGCCGTGCGCCTGCAGGACGTGGCCGACGTGGTGGACTCGGTGCAGGACGTGCGCAACTTCGGCGTGGCCAATGGCAAGCCGGCGGTACTGCTGCAGGTGTACAAGCAGCCCGGCGCCAACATCCTCGAAGCCGTGGAGCGCGTGCGCTCGCTGCTGCCTGCGCTGCAGGCGTCCATCCCGGCGGCTATCGACATCGAGGTGGTGTCCGACCGCACACCCACGCTGCGGGCTTCGGTCAAGGAGGTGGAGCGCGCGCTGCTGATTGCCGTGGCGCTGGTGGTGCTGGTGGTGTTCTTGTTCCTGCGCAACGGGCGTGCCACGCTGATCCCCAGCGTGGCGGTGCCGGTGTCGCTGGCAGGCACGTTTGGCGTGATGTACCTGGCGGGCTACACGCTCGACAACCTCTCGCTCATGGCGCTCACGGTGGCCACGGGCTTTGTGGTGGACGACGCCATTGTGGTGCTGGAGAACATCATGCGCCACATGGAGCGGGGCAAGACCGCGCTGCGGGCGTCGCTCGACGGCGCGCGCGAGATCGGCTTCACGGTGGTGTCGATGAGCATTTCGCTGATTGCGGTGTTCGTGCCCATCCTGTTCATGGGTGGCATTGTGGGGCGGTTTTTCCGTGAGTTCGCCATCGTCATGTCCTCGGCCATCCTGGTGTCGATGGTGGTGTCGCTCACCACCACGCCCATGATGTGCGCCGCACTGCTCAAGCCCCACAGTCCGGCAACGGCGCGGCGCAGGGGCTGGGCTGCGGCCTTCAGCCATCGGATCGGTCGCTGGGTGGATCGTATGCAGGTGCGGGGCATGCGCCTGTACCGCCGCAGCCTGGCCTGGTGCCTGCGCCACCAGCCCGTGGCCCTGCTGGCGCTGGTGTGTGTGGTGGGGCTCAACGTGTACCTCTACACCGCCATCGACAAGGGCTTCATGCCCGAGCAGGACACCGGGCGCATCTCGGGCTTCATCCGGGCCGACCAGGCCACGTCCTACCAAGCCATGGAGCAGCGGCTGCAGCGTTTCCTGTCCATCGTGCAGGCCGACCCGGCCGTGGAGCATGTGACCGGCTTCACGGGGGGCTGGCAGCGCAATGCGGCGCAGATGTTCATGACCCTCAAGCGTGGGCCCGGGCAGGAGAGTTCGGAGGCCGTGATAACGCGGCTGCGCGAGCAACTCAAGAACGAGCCGGGCGCGCGCCTTTTCATGGTGCCGCAGCGTGACATCCGCATTGGCGGGCGGCAGAGCGGTGCCTCGTTCGACTACACCCTGCAGGCCGACGACATTGGCGACCTGCGCACCTGGGAGCCACGCATCCGCCAGGTGCTGAGCCAGCTGCCCGAGCTGGAGGACGTGAACAGCGACGTGCAGGACTTTGGCCTGCAGACCTCGCTGGTCATCGACCGCGATGCCGTGACCCGGATGGGCCTGACCATGGCGCAGATCGACGCCACACTCAACAACGCCTTCGGCCAGCGCCAGGTGGGCGTGATCTACAACCCGCTCAACCAGTACCGCGTGGTCATGGAGGCCGCGCCGCGCTACCTGCAGAACCCCGAGACGCTGCGCGGCTTCTTTTTCGTCAACAGCCAGGGGCAGCAGATTCCGCTCACGGCGTTTGCGCGCATCACCACTACCAACACACCGCTGTCGGTCAACCACGACCGGGGCACACCCGCCAGCAGCATCAGCTTCAGCCTGGCGCCGGGGGTGTCGCTGTCGCAGGCCACCGAGGCGGTGAACAACGCGGTGGCCGAGCTGGGCGTGCCGGTGTCGGTGCGTGGCTCGTTCAGCGGCACGGCAGGGGCGTTCCAGGACGCGCTGGCGGGTCAGCCATTGCTGATCCTCGCAGCCATCATCACCATCTACCTGGTGCTGGGCATGTTGTACGAGAGCCTGGTGCACCCCATCACCATCCTGTCCACGCTACCCTCCGCGGGTGTGGGCGCGTTGCTGGCGCTCATGCTGTTCAAGACCGAGTTCTCGCTCATCGCACTCATTGGCGTGATCCTGCTGATCGGCATCGTGAAGAAGAACGCGATCATGATGATTGACTTTGCCCTCACGCGGCAACGCCAGCAGGGGCAGCCGGGCCGGGCGCCCGTCACAGCCGCGCAGGCCATCTACCGCGCCTGCAACCTGCGGTTGCGCCCCATTTTGATGACCACCGTGGCCGCCATCTTTGGGGCCCTGCCGCTGGCCCTGGGGCGGGGCGATGGTGCAGAGCTGCGCCAGCCGCTGGGCATTGCGATTGTGGGCGGCCTGCTGGTAAGCCAGTGGCTCACGCTCTACACCACGCCGGTGGTGTATGTGGCGCTCGACAGGCTGCGTGCGCGCGTGCTGCGGGCGGTGGGGCGGCTCCGCAAGCCAGCGGGCGCCGCGCCTGCGGCCCCGGTGGTATTGCAAGGAAACGACGGATGACTTCTTTCACTTTTTCACGTCGGGTCGCCTGGCCTGCGCTCGTGGCCAGCGGCCTGTGGCTGGCGGGCTGCGCGCAGACGTCGCCGTACGAGCGGCCCACCATGGACATTCCTGCCGCTTACAAAGAGCAGGCCGCCGCCCAGGCCCAGGGCATCTGGAAGCCCGCGCAGCCACAGGCCTCCACCGCCTTGCCCGAGACCTGGTGGACCGTGTACGGCGACGCTGTGCTGGACCGCCTGCAGCAGCAGGCCGAGGCCAACAGCCCCACCCTGGCGCAGAGCGCTGCCCGCCTGCGTGCGGCCCAGGCGGCTGTGACCAGCAGTGGCGCTGCGGCCTTGCCCACCGTGGGGGCCAATGCCAGCAGCAGCCGCGCGCGCAGCGGCACGCAGCTGAGCAACCAGGCGGATGGCAGCAGCACCGCGCGCATCAGCACCAGCCATTCGCTGGGCCTGTCTGCCAGCTGGGAGCTGGACCTGTGGGGCCGCATCTCTGCCGGGGTGAGTGCGGCGCAGGCCAGCGCCCAGGCCAGCGCCGACGACCTGGCCGCTGCGCGCCTGTCGCTGCAGGCTGCCGTGGCGCAGACCTATTTTTCGCTGCGCGCGGCCGAGGCCCAGGCTGCGCTGCTGGGCGAGACGCTCAAGGCCTACGACCGCAGCTGGGAGCTGACGCGCAACCGCCAGGCGGCCGGTGTGGCGTCCAGCGCCGATGTGGCGCAGGCGGAGGCGCAGTACAAGTCCACCCAGGTGCAGCTGCTGGAGGCCCAAACCACGCGCAGCCAGCTGGAGCACGCGCTGGCGGCGCTGCTGGGGCAGGCGCCTGCTGCCTTTGCGCTGGAGCCCACCGCCACGTTGCCCGCACCGGCTGACGTGCCCCAGGCCTTGCCGTCCGACCTGCTGCAGCGCCGCCCCGATATTGCCGCTGCAGAACGCCGCGTGGCCGCGGCCAACGCGCAGATCGGCGTGGCGCGCGCGGCGTATTTCCCCACGCTCACGCTGTCGGCAGCGGGTGGATACCGCGGGGCGTCGCTGGCCGACCTGTTCAGCGCGCCCAACCTGTTCTGGTCGCTGGGGCCTGCGCTGGCGGCGTCGATTTTTGATGGCGGCGCGCGCAGTGCCGCCGTAGAGACGGCCCGCGCCAACCACGCGCAGGTCACGGCCGCCTACCGCCAGACGGTGCTGACCGCGCTGCAGGAGGTGGAGGACAACCTCACGGCCGCCGCTGCGCTGGCGCAGGAGGAACAATTGCAGCGCGAGGCCACCGCGGCCGCCCAGCGTGCGCTGGACGTGGTGGAGAACCAGTACCGTGCGGGCACCGTGGGTTACCTGAATGTGCTGGCGGCCCAGACCACCGTGCTGTCGTCACAGCGCAGCCTGATCGACGTGAAGAGCCGCCGCCTGACGGCGGTGAATGCGCTGTTGAAGAATGTGGCGGGGCGCTGGGAGGCGCTGCCGCCCGCTTGAAGCCCACGTCAGGCCCCTACATGGCCTTGAACAGGTGCGCGTAGAGGCGGCTCACCGGCAGCCGCTCAGGCCGCCCGCGCAGGCTGATGTGCTGCTTGCCCGCCTCGTCGCGCGTGACGGTGGCAATGGCCGTGGCGCGCACCAGGGTGCTGCGGTGCACCTGCCAGAACTCCTGCGGGTCGAGCTGCTCGATCAGCTCCTTGAGCGCGGTGCGGATCAGGTATTCACGCTCAGCCGTGAGCACGCGCACGTACTTGTCGGCCGCCTCGAAGTACACAACGTCCGCCACCGGCACCATGTGGATCTGCGTGCCATGGCTGGCCTGGATCACGCTCAGCCGCGTTGCGGCAGTGGCGGGCGCGGCGGCGGGTGCAGTGCCCACGCCAGGAGCGCCCAGCAGCGCGCGCAGCTGGGCCATGGTGGCTTCGAGTTCGGGCGAGGGCAACGCCGCCGAAGGTGCAGCGGGTGGTGCACCGGTTGCTGCAGCGGCTGAGGCGCGCTGGGCCAGCAGGCCCTGCACCTTGGCCACGGTGCGCGCCAGCCGGTCGGCCTGGATGGGTTTGAGCAGGTAGTCCACCGCCTGCGCTTCAAACGCCTGCACGGCGTACTGGTCGTAGGCCGTGGCAAACACCAGCGCCGGAAAGGGCATGTCATCCGGCCATGCGTCGGCCAGTTCGGCGGCCGCCTCGATGCCGCTCTGGCCGGGCATGCGGATGTCGAAGAACAGCACGTCGGGCCGCAAGTCCAGCGCCTGCCGCACCGCCGAGCGGCCGTCGCCCACCAGGGCCACCACTTGCAGCTCTGGCCATGCGTGGGCCAGGTCCTGCTGCAGGGCAGCGGCCAGCAGCGGTTCGTCTTCGGCAATCAGGGCACGCGGGGCTCGCTCTGTCATGGTGTGGCGGCAGATTTCAAGGGAAACGTGACGGTAGCGCTAGTACCATTTGGCTCTATTGCTATCAATTCAAGAGCGCCTGCAGCACCGTGCAGCGTGGCCAGCCGCTCGCGCACCTGGGCCAGGCCAAAGCTCTGGCCGGGGCCTGGGACGGGCAGGGTGGCGGGCAGGCCCGCCCCGGTGTCTTGCACCTCGATGACCAGCAACAGGCCTTGGGGGCTTGCCTGGGTGCTTGCACGCACGGTGATGTGGCCGCCTTCCACCTGGGGCTCCAGCCCGTGGCGGATGGCGTTCTCCACCAGCGGCTGCAGCAGCAGCGGTGGCACGGGCACGTCGCGCAGCGTGTCGGGCAGGTCCAGTGTGTAGGCCATGCGTGGGCCCATGCGCACGGCCATCAGCTCCAGATAGTCGCGCAGGCGCTCAAACTCCAGCGCCAGCGGGTGTTGGGTGCTGCGCGATGCGCTGAGCGTGGCGCGCAGGTAGGCAATCATGCGGTCCAGCATGTGCTGCGCCCGGGCCGGGTCGGTGCCGATGAGCACGCGCAGGTTGGCCAGGGTGTTGAACAGCATGTGGGGTTCCAGCTGGGTCTCCAGCAGCTTCAGGCGCGATTCGCTGGCGTGCATGCGCGCCTCGGCCATCTTGCTCTCCAGGTAGGCCGACTTGTTGACGGCGTAGAAGTAGAACGTGCCCACCAGCCCGGCAATGGCCGTGATGAGGATGGACGTGCGCTGGTCTGCTCCGGAGATCAACGCCCCCGGCGGGTAGAAGTGAAAGTAGTGCACGCACAGCGCGTCGGCCAGCAAGGTGCCCGCCAGATAGCCCACGACGATGCCCACCAGGACCAGCGCAATGCCCTGCCAGCCGTGTGGCCAGCCCGTTTCGGCGGCGGACGATATCAACTCCCGCCCCAGGTCAATGATGGCCCAGGTGAAGGTGCCGATCAGCACCGAATACACCACGGGCGGCCCATAGGGCTTGTCGGGCATGAACGTGCACTGGATAGTGGCCACGACCAGTGTGAAGGCCACCACCTGCAGGTAGTGCCGCAGCTTGCTGACCCCGTTGAACTCGTGGCGCAGCTTCATGGCCGGTCTTGGCGGCGCTGCAGGGCCTCGCGCTCGCGCTGCACCATGCGCTCGCGCAGGCCGCTGCCGGAGCCCAGCAGAAACACCGACACCCCATGCAGCACCAGCCCCAGCCCCCAGCCCAGCAGCGGGTACACCGACCACGGGCGTGTGCCAAACGCATAGCGCGACATGGCAAAGATGAGGGCGTTGACCAGCACGAAGGCCATCGCATGCAGGTACCAGCCCAGCTTGGCGTTGGCGCGGCGGCGGGCGAGTTGGTCGAGGTCTTCGGGTGTCATGGGCATGGAGCTTTGCATTCTAGGCGGCTCAATGGGCGCAGCAACGCGTCCGCACGGGTGCTGTCATGGGCGTGGCGTGAGTGAGACCGGCTTGAGCGGCTGCAGGTGCTTGGCAAAGAATGCCACGGTGCTTGCGTCCACCTGCGGCAGCACGCTGCGGTCAAAACCGGGCGGGTCGCCCAGCAGCGCGCGGGTCAGGTCGTTCATGCGGTCCAGCGGTGGCATGGGCGACAGCATGATGCCGTGGCTGCCGTCCTGGAGGTCGGCAATGTGCGTGCAGCGGTCCTGGCACGTGGTCAGCACGGCACTGCTGTGAAAGCGTGGAATCTGGTTGACGTCCTTGCCCGCAGTGATGAGCCCCAGCGCGATGCGGGGGGTGGCCAGGCTGTCCATGTCGAAGTCGGCCGCAAACGGCACCACGGCCACCGTGGCCGCCACGCGCGGGTCGGTGTGTGCATGCAGCGTTTCGTCGTCAAAGCGGTGGCGGATGATGGTGATGGCCACGGCCTTCTTGATGCTGTCCAGCCAGTTGCCGTGCAGGCGGGTGGTGAAGCCGACGCAGGACGAAAAATCCTCCGCCAGATGGGCCTCGCAGTGCTGCTTGAAGCGGGCGGGAGACCATTGCCCCCCGGCAAACACCAGGGCGGTGTGGCCTCCGGCCGAACCACCGAACACGCCCACCTTGTCCAGCGCCAGCAGCGGCGCCAGGCGCGCATCCTGTGCGACGGCATCCACTGCGCGGGAGACCTCGGCGGGGCGGCGCTTCCAGCTCTCCGGGCCGGGGGTGGAGTGGTCTTTGTAGTTGTCGCCCGCATGCTCGGGCAGGGCCACCACAAAGCCGGCCTGCACCAGCGCACGGGCCAGGTCGGTGTGCACCCAGGGGCTGCCGCCCGAGCCGTGCGACACCACCACCAGACGGCCGTTGCCCGCCACAGGTGTGCCCTGCCAGGCCAGCTGCAGCGCAAAAGTGCCGCGCTGCACGGGCTGGTCGGCCTCTTGTGCCGGATAGAACACCGTGACGGGGCCGTCGCCCTGTTGCCCTGGCAACTCTGCGAGACCCACGCCTGCATGGGCGGGGCTGGCTGTGATGACGGCTGCGGCCAGCAAGGCCAGGCACCAGGCCATCCAGGTTTTTGTCATGGCCGTGTTTTTGTTGGGAGGAGTCATCATCAGCCGATCAGCGGGGGTTTTGCGCAGCAGCCAGTCGGTCGCGTTCCGCCTGCACCATGCGCTCGTGCAGGTCGCTGCCACCCGCAAGAACGAACACCACCACGCCATGGATGGCCAGGCCGATGCCCCAGCCCAGGGCCGGGAACACCGCCCAGTGCCGCCCGCTGCCCACCGACAGTGCGACCAGCAGCAGGTTGACGAGCAGGTACACGCTGGCATGGATGTACCAGCCCATTTTGGCCCCGGCACGGCGGCGTGCCAGACGTTCGAGGGGATCGGTAGTGAAGGTGTGGTTGCGCATGGGGTGCTCCTGTGCGGAGGGATCGTTACGGGGGGCTCAGGCGGTGGCGGGTGATGTGGCCAAGGGGGCGCTGCGTTGCACCAGCTTCCACAGCCGCAGCGCGCGGGCCGCAAACAGACCGTTGAACACGCCATACAGCGCAGCGATCTGCAGCGCAAAGCCGCTGTCGCGTGCCAGGGCGGGTTGCAGGGCCAGCTCCACACCCACGAGGTACTTGGTGAGGAAGATGCCCAGGATCAGGGTCAGCGGCATGGCGCTGCCCGGAATGTAGAAGCAGCGTGACTTGCTTTCGTACAGCGTGCCCTGGGGCGCCGCTGGTTGCAGCCACAGCGCCACGCCGGCAATCAGCACGGCGGCGGCCAGCCAGGCGCCCACCGGCAGCAGGGCCTGGCCCGCAGCGCCAAAGGCCGAGGCGATGCCGTACACCGACAGGCCGGTCATCGCCACCGGCATGACCATGGCCCGCACCAGACTCACGTTGCGGGCCAGCAGCTGGCTGCCGCCCAGCCAGAGCAGACCGGCCAGCAGGGCCCAGACCCAGTAGGGCGTGTTTTCGATGATGCGACCCAGCATCTGGGGTTGTTGGACAAGGAGGTTGAGCAGCATGGTGGTCGTCCTGTTGTAAACAATGAATGGAGGGGTGGGGTCAGATCAGTCCGAGTGCGGACCAGACCGTGTGGCCCAGAAAACGGTCGGGCAGCAGCGTGAAGCCGCCAGCCACCACACAGGCGCCGATGTAGGTGCGTTGCATCATCTTGCGGTGGCCGACGATGTTGCGGCGGGCGAGGAACACAAAGGCCATGGCCAGCATGCCCAGGGTGACGGGGATCAGCAGGTGAATCAGTCCGAAGCTGCCCCAGCGCGGGCCAGGGCCGCCGGTGATGAAGAGGGCCGACACGGCAGTGGCCACCATCAGCGTGACCCAGGCGTAGCCGGCCGCGCGGTGCAGGCGGGGGCGCTGTGTGGCCCCTTGGCGGGCCCACAGGGCAATGGGGCCGATGGCAACGGCCGCCAGCGCGGCTGCAAGATGGATGGCGATGACGGGGGTGATTTGCATGGCGGGGCTCCTGGCGGGTTCGATGGAACGAACTGTGCCGATGCCCTTCCCGGGGCGCCACAGCCCTGCGACGAAATGCAGCCCACCGGGCGTGAAATGCCGCCACGCGGAGTGAGTGGTGGGCGGATTGGGCCGCCAGAGGCAACGCGGCGGGCGTATTGCCAGGGGGCTGGAGCCCACGGCGGATAATCCCGCACCTATTTGCAAGGAGTGCGCGTGGACGTTGTATTGCTGGTCAAGGCCGCCATCATGGGGGTCGTCGAGGGGTTGACGGAGTTTTTGCCCATCTCTTCCACCGGGCACCTGATCCTGGCCGGGTCGCTGCTGGGGTTTGACGATGCCAAGGCCAAGGTGTTTGACATTGCCATCCAGACGGGCGCCATTTTTGCGGTGATCCTGGTGTACTGGGCCAAGATCCGCTCCACGCTGGTCGCCTTGCCCACCGAGCGCCAGGCCCAGCGGTTTGCGCTCAACGTGTTCATCGCCTTCGTGCCTGCCGTGGTGCTGGGGCTGCTGTTTGGCAAGGCCATCAAGGCACACCTGTTCACGCCGGTGGTCGTGGCCAGCACCTTCATCATTGGTGGCTTCATCATCCTGTGGGCCGAGCGGCGGCCGCCCTCGGCCACCCGCATCCACAGCGTGGACGCAATGACGCCGCTCGATGCCATCAAGGTCGGCCTGGTGCAGTGCCTGGCCATGATTCCTGGCACCAGCCGCAGCGGCGCGACCATCATCGGAGGCATGCTGCTGGGCCTGTCGCGCCAGGCGGCGACGGACTTTTCGTTCTTCCTGGCCATCCCCACGTTGATTGGCGCCGGGGTATACAGCCTGTACAAAGAGCGCGCGCTGCTGTCGGCGACCGACATTCCGCTGTTTGCCACGGGGCTGGTGTTCTCCTTCCTCAGCGCGTGGCTGTGTGTGCGCTGGTTGTTGCGCTACATCAGCAGTCACAGTTTTGTGCCGTTTGCCTACTACCGCATCGTGTTCGGCGTCATCGTTCTGGTGACCGCGTGGACCGGCTGGGTGCAGTGGGCCGACTGATAATCAGGCCATGCGTTTCACTACCGGTCGGGTTTCCTTTCCCTTGATTTCCTTGCGGGCGCTGGCGCTCGCCGGCTTGTCGGTCAGCCCCTGGGTGGGCGCCCAGGGCTTGCCAGAGGCGGCCAGCACCGAAACCACGGTGTCCGACAAGGCAGAGAGCCAGCAGGCTGCGGCTCCCAAATTCAACTACGCGATTGGTGCCATCGTGGGCAGCAGCCCCGACTACGCCGGGGGCGATGGCCGCAAGAACAGCCTGCGGCCCGCCTGGGCCATCGAGTACGGCCGGTTTCGCCTGAGCACTTCGCGCGGCAGCGCCTTCATGGGCCACGGCCTGGGGCCCCGCGAGTCCGGCGCCAGCGCCACGCTGGCGCAAAGCGACCGCTTCAGCCTGAGTGCAGCCTTGCGCATTGACAAGGGCCGTGACGGCTCGGATGCCCCCATCCTGGTGGGGTTGCCGTCAGTGCGGTCCACCCTGCGGGCACGGATCAGCGCGGGCTATGCCATCACCGACCGTTGGGCCGTGGGGGCCGGGGTTTCGCAAGACATCCTGGGCCGCGACGGTGGCGCGCAATGGTCTACCAGCATTGGCTACACCTGGCCCGTGACGGAGCAGACCAAGGTCAGCTTCGGGGCGGGCGCGAGCTTTGGGGACCGCACCTACGTGCGGGGGCATTTTGGGGTGCCGGCCGGTGGCAGCAGCCCCTTGCCTGCGTTCGAGCCACGCGGCGGGCTGTACAGCGTAGATGCCGGGGTGGAGGTGATGACGGCTCTCAACCGGCACTGGGTGGTGCTGGGCGCGGCCCGCGTGTCGCAGCTGCAGGGCGATGCGCGCCGCAGCCCCTTGACCGTGCAGCCTGTGGGCTATTCGGTCTCCGTGGGGCTGGCCTACCGGTGCTGCCGCTAGGCGCATCCGCTGTGGCAAGGGTTCAACGGGAGCGGTTGTGCCTGGCGAAAGTGCTAAGCTGCCGCTCACAGACAGTTACGCCCAGGCGGCCGCACCCCGTGCCATCACCCTGTCGTGGTGTGTGAAGCTGCCCCTTCGCTGATCCTCTCCCCCACTGGGGTATTGCCGCATGACGCCAGAAGCGCCCGAGTTGTCCACGCACCCGGAGACCGCCCGCCAAAAGGTGTGGTCCAAGGCGGACCTGCTTGATGTGATCACCCGCAGCGCAGGCGCCACCATGGCTGTGATCGACCGCAGCCTGTCGATGATCTATGTGAACGACGAATACGCGCGCTGGTTCGGCACCGTGCCGGAGGAGCTGGTCGGCAAGACACTGGTGGAGGTTTATGGCGAGCAGGACTGCGCCCGGTTCATGCCGTTTGTGAACCGCGTGCTCAGCGGCGAGCGGGTGCAGTACCAGCGCATGCTGCGTACGCCCTACGGCTTTGACGAGTGGCGCACCATCTGCCTGACGCCCTGGCACAACCCGCAAGGCGCGATTGACGGTTTCATCACCACGGCGCTGGACGTGCACGAGCTGCAGGTCACCATGAATGCGCTGCGCGCGGCCAACCAGCGCCTGTCCTCCCACATGGAGAACAGCCCCCTGGCCGTGGTGGAGATGGACCACCAGCTGCAGCTGCTGCATTGCTCGCAGCGCGCGGTGCAGCTGCTGGGATGGCTGCATGTGGCGGGACTGGAAGGGCGGCTGCTGACGGACCTGCTGGCACCTGCCTCGATGGACGACAGCCTGCAGCAGGCGCTGCAGCGGCTGCAGTCCGGCCAGGAGTCCCAGAACCGAGCCGAAACCTGTTTTGTGCGCAGCGATGGCACAGAGGTGCACTGCGAGTGGTTCAACTCTGCCCTGACCGACGCCGACGGCCAGGTGACCTCCATCATGGCGCTGGTTCAGGATGTTTCCGCCAAGATCCAGATCGCGCGGCAGCAGCACTACCTGGCCAACCACGACTCACTGACCGGGCTGCTCAACCGGGCCGCGTTTCAGGGGCGGCTGGAGCAGTCGCTGCTGCATGCGCGGCACACCGAGGGGTCGGTGGCGCTGTTGTTCATTGACCTGGACGGTTTCAAGCACGTGAATGACGCCGAAGGCCACCGCGCGGGTGACGAGGTGCTGCGCATCGTGGCCCAGCGCATCGCCAGCACGGTGCGCGCGGGCGACACCATGGCGCGGCTGGGCGGTGATGAGTTTCTGGTGATGCTGGACCACGAGGTGACCCGCGAAGTGACCGACACCATCGGCCACCGCATCATCGACGCCCTGCAGCAGGGCATGACGGTGGACGGGCGCGAGCTGCGCATTGGCGCCAGCATTGGTGTGGCGGTGTACCCTCCGCTGGAGGGAGACATCGACGCGCTGATGAACCGTGCCGACCAGGCCATGTACGCTGCCAAACGGGCGGGTAAGGGCCGTCTGCATTACGCGTTGACGGCCTGAGCCCTTTTCCTCCCTCTGCGCCCCCGCAGAGCAGGGGCGAGGTATCACGGCAGTCGGATGCTTTGCTGGAAGTGGAAGAAGTTGCCGGGGTCGTAGGCCGCCTTGGCCCGCTGAAGCTGCGGGTAGGCCGGGCCCCAGTAGGCGGAGGCAAAGTCGGCCAGCCGCGCATCCGGGTAGTTCTGGTACACGTGGCCGTTCAGGAAGGGCCGCACGAGCTGCATGAAGCCGTCGAGCCAGGCTTCCATCTGGGCGCGCTCCGCCGGGTTGCGCCAGAATACATCCACCACCAGGTCGGCGTCGACATTGCGATGCACAAAGGCGCTGTCGGCCACCGGGTAGCGGTTGATGGCGCCGCCATAGGGCTCCAGATAGGCCAGCGACCAGGGGTTGGGCGACGTCTTGAAGTAGTCGATGATGCGCTGCCAGTCGGCGGGCGAGAGCCGGGTATTGATGTATCCGCTGGCCTTGGTTTCGGCGATCCCGTCCGGCAGGTTGTCGGGCAGCGTGTAGGGGTGGTCTTCCAGCCACACGTTCATGTCGGGGTAGGTGCCGGTCTTGTCCACCAGCAGCTGCGCGCTGGGGATGGCCATCAGCGGTGCAATGGCTGCCAGCCCGTCCTCGCGGCTGCCGCAGAACATGCCCTGCACCATGTACACCGGCACACCGTTCTGGAAGCCCAGGTTCATCATGTAGCCCAATGCGTCGGGCGCGCCGGTCTTCATGTAGCCGGCCTGCATCAGTGTGAGCACCTGGGCCGCGTGCATGGCGTCCCAGCTGATGGCCCAGGCCCAGACCTGGTCCAGCCGCTGCATGCGGTAGGTCACCTGCAGCACCACGCCAAAGTTGCCGCCCGTGCCGCCGCGCAGGGCCCAGTAAAGGTCGGAATGCTCCTGCGCGCTGGCGGTGACGATGGTGCCGTCGGCCAGCGCCACACGGAAGGAATCGACCAGGTCACTCTGGATGCCGAACGCGCGCGATGTGTAGCCGTAGCCGCCACCTTGCACAAAGCCCCCCACGCACACACTGCCACAGGCGCCCGTGGGCACATGCCAGCCCGTGTGGTTCATGGCACCGTTAAAGTGGTCAAAGTCGGTGCCCGGCAGCACGTGCACGCGTTCGCGCGCAGGGTCCAGCACCACGCCCTGCAAGTCGCTCAGGTCCACCACCATGCCGCTGTTGACCGAGTAACCCGCGGTGCTGTGGCCCCCACAACGCACGGCCACCCACACGCCGTAGGTGCGGGCCACGGCCAGGCACTCCAGCACATCGTTTTCGCAGGCGCAAAAGACGATGATCTCCGGATACGACTGGAAGGCGGGGTTTGACTCCTGCCGCGCTGCGTTGTAGTCGGGGCTGGAGGGCAGCACGATGCGTCCTACGATGCGCGCCTCCAGAGCGGCCACCGCCTCCCATGTGAGCACCGGCGTGCTGGCCTGCGCAGCGCTCAACGCCGGCTGTTTTGCCGCCAAAGATAAAAAGTGCGCGACGCGTGCGTCTTTGGCAAGGCGGGCCGAACTTTTGCGATGGGCCATGGCGAGCGATCCTTCAGGAAGTTGCGAAGCCCCGGGTGTACCGGAGCAGGAGCGCTTTGACCAGAGGGAAATGGCAGGCGTGTCTTTCAGCCCGCTGCTGGGCAGCCACCTCTGGATCGTGAAAACGATCTCAGGACGAGGACAGCGCGAGGTCGCCCGTATTGCGCCGCAGGCAGAACTTGCCGCCCTGTTTGCCGCTGTACATGGCGGCATCGGCCAGCTTGAGCAGTCCAATGGCGTCGGTGCTGTCGTGCGGCGCGATGGCATACCCAATGGTCAGACCGATCTCCACCTGCACGTTGTTCAGCGAAAACGGTGAGCGGAATGCATCCAGCAGCTTGTGGCCCAGCTCTTGCGCCTGCTGCAGGCTGTGCAGCTGTCCAGCCATCACCACGAACTCGTCGCCACCCAGGCGAGCCACCAGGTCACTTTGGCGCACATGGCCTTGCAGGCGCCGGGTCACGGCCACGAGCAGCTCGTCGCCCACGTCGTGGCCATGCTGATCGTTGACGGGCTTGAATCCGTCGAGGTCCATCACGTACACAGCCAGCATTTTTTCTGCGCTACAGCGCGACAGGGCCGATGCGAGCGAGATATTGAGCCCGCGCCGGTTGGGCAGGCCGGTGAGCGGATCGGTGTGGGCGAGTGAGCGCATCACGTCGCGCTCGCGGTTGGCGTCCAGCGCCTCCAGCCGCAGCGCCTTGGTGCGCAAGCCCAGCACACGCATGAACAGCAGCATGTCCAGCGTGGCGCCAAACTGGAACGAGTGCAAGGTCCAGAAGTTCACCGGCACCCAACCCTGGATCACGCCAATGACCGTGGCGGTGGCCAAAAAATACAACAGCCAGGCGAGCAGCAGGGTGGATCCCACCGGGTCGCCCAGCCTTGCGCGGCGCACCGCCCCCGGAATGCCCATGAGCGCTGGCACCAGCCCCAGGATGCTGACGATGCCTGTCACTGCGCGGGTGCTGAGCAGGTCGAGGGCATACAGAGCAGCCAGCACCACGCACAGCACTGCGCCGCCACGCATGCTGCGCAGCAGCCAGCTGCGGGGCCTGTCACCCGCCAAGGCCTGGCTGATGAAGAGAAAGGAGCCGCAGGTGGCCGTGAGCGCAGCCAGACTGGCTGCATGCAACTCCACCCACGGCATATCGCGCCACAGGTACTGCGTGCCCAGGCCGAACAGGTGCAGCGAAAACAGCAGGCTCCCCGCAATGAGCAGTGCGTACTGTATGAACAGCACGTCGCGCAGATTGAGCCACTGCGCCAGGCTGTAGATCAGCAGGCACAGCGCCAGTCCGGTAAGAATGCCTTGCAGCATCTGCTCGTTCAGAGCCTTGCTGTGCCAGGTGGTGGGCTTGTTCAGCGTGATGGGCAGCACCATTGCACCCCGGGTCTCCACGCGCAGCAGCAGGTCGTAGGTGTGTCCGGGCAACATGGCCAGGGGCAGTGCATGGGTGCGGCTGCGCAGCGGGCGCTGGGTGTAAGGCTGCAGGCTGCCCAGCGTGGCCTGCTGGGTCACATGGCCGTCTGCAGCCAGGTACACCTCGATGCGTTGCAGCACGGGGTAGTCGATGTCCAGCACCCACAGGCCGCTGGATGAAACGGGCACGGTGACCGGGATGCGCACCCACACCGGCTCGGCCCGCACGCCCAGGGTGCCGCTGGTGCCGGGTGGGGCCTGAAAGCGTGACAACTCCGCAAGGACATCATTCACGAGCAGGGTGCCGGAGGGGTCTGGCAGCACAGTGACGGCGGGCCAGGCCTCGATGGAAATCAGGTCATCCCGCAGTTCGAGAGGGGCTGCCCGCGCACTGGTCGGTAGGGCTGCCAGCAGAAGACACAGTGCCGACAGCAGGCAGGCCACTTGCCACCAGTTGGCAAGAACCGGGCGATGCACAAACCCACTCAAGCGCGTGTACGTCATGAGGCCAGCGCCAGTTCGCCCGGGTTGCGGCGGATGCAGTGTTTGCCACTCTCCTTGCCTGCATACATGGCTGCATCCGCGAGCCGGACCAGGTGCTGTGCATCGTCACTGTCCAGCGGTGCCAGCGCGTAGCCGATGGTCAGGCCCACCTGGATGGACAGGTGGCTCAGCCGGAACGGCTTTTCAAATGCATGCAGCAAGGCCCGCCCCAGTTCCTGGGCTTGTTCGGGGGTGGCCAGTTCGCGTGCCATGACAATGAATTCATCCCCGCCCAGCCTTGCCACCAGGTCGGTGTGCTGTCGCACATTGGCCTCCAGCCGGTGGCCTACCGCCACCAGCAGGTCGTCGCCCACATCGTGGCCGTAGGTGTCGTTGACTGGCTTGAAACCGTCCAGGTCCATCAGGTAGAGCGCTACCAGGCGTTGGGGGCTGGCCTGCGCCAGCGCCGATTGCAGCGCCATTTGCATGCCGCGGCGGTTGCACAGCCCGGTCAGTGAGTCGGTGTAGGCCAGCGAGCGCATGGTGTCGCGCTCGCGCAGCGCTTCAGAGGCCGCGTGGCGCAAGGCGGCTGAGCGTTGACCCAGCACCCGCAGGAACAGCAGCATGTCGGCTGCAGCGCCGAGCTGGAAGGAGTGCAGCGTCCAGAAGTTGACCGGCAGCAGGCCTTGCACCAGGCACACCATGGCCACAGCTGCCGTGAAGTACGCAACCCAGGCAGCCAGCAGCGTGGCGCTGACCGAATCTCCCTTGCGCGCCCGTGCCACGGCGATGGGCAGGCTGATGAGAGAGGGTAGGGGGCCCAGGACGCTGATGATGGCGGTGGTGGTCCGGGTGTTGATCAGATCGACCAGGAAGGCCGCGAGCAGCACCAGGCTCAGCACTGCTCCCGCCTGCATCACCCTCAGGAACCGGCTGTGTGGCATGTGGCCCATCAGCGCATGGCCCATGAACAGGAACGAGCCCGCAATGGCCAGCAGCCCCGCCGCCCCTGCTGCGTGAACTTCGATCCAGAGCCGGTCGCTCCAGAGGAACTGGGTGCCAACGCCGAAGAACTGCAGCGAGAACCCGGCACTGCCCACCACCAGCATGCAGTAGTAGAGAAACAGCTTTTCGCGCTGGCTGACCCACTGGGTGAAGCTGTAGACCACCAGGCACAGGGCCAGCCCGGCCAGCACGCCCTGGAACATCTGCTCACGCAGTGACCGGTGCACCAGGTAGGGCGCCTTGCTCAGGGTGATGGGCACGATCATCGCGCCCGAGGTCTGCACGCGGATCAGCAGTTCATAGGGAGTGTCGGCCGCCAGGTCCAGCGTCATCGCCGGAGTACGGCCCCGCAGCGGGCGCTCGGAATAGGGGCGCAGGTTGCCCAGCGCGGCGTGTTGAGTCAGACGGCCTTGCTGGGTCAGGTAGATGTCGACTTCGTTGAGCACCGCAAAATCGATGTTCACGATCCATTCATTGCCCGACGCCACGCGCGACATCAGCGGCACGCGCAGCCAGATGGCCTCCTTGCGCACACCCAGGCTGCCGCCACGGCTGGGGGGCTCTGCAAAGTCAGGCAAGCGTTCCAGTGCGTCTTGCACGCCCCATTGCAAAGATGGGTCGGCCAGCAACGTGGCCACCGACCACACGTTCACCGGGCGGGCATCGGCTGGCAGAACGAGCGGGCCGGGTTCAGCGGCCCGCGCAGTGGGCAGGGCCAGCACCTGCCACAGTGCCAGTACCAGCAGCCACAGCAGGGGGTGCCAGGGTGTCGGCCGACTGGGGAGCAGGGCGTTGCGTTGCATCGTTGTCATGCCAGTGCAGCCGTGGCGGGGATGCGCCGCACCGAGTGCTTGCCGCCTTGTTTGCCCGCGTACATCGCCGTGTCTGCATGCCGCAGCAAGCCCTGCGGGTCGTCACTGTCGAGGGGGGCCAGCGCGTACCCGATGGTCAGGCCCACCTGGATGCGCAGATGGCTCAGCGTAAAAGGGTGCTCAAAGGCCCGCAGCAGCGAGCGGCCCAGGTCCTCCGCCTGCTCGGGCGTGGCCAGGTCGCGGGCCATGATGATGAATTCGTCACCGCCGAGCCGAGCGACCAGGTCGGTCTGGTGCCGCACATTGGCCAAGAGGCGGTGGCCCACGGCCACCAGCAGGTCGTCGCCCACATCGTGGCCGTGCGCGTCATTGACGGGCTTGAATCCATCCAGGTCCATCAGATAGACCGCGACCAGCCGCTGCGGGGAACAGTGGGCCAGCGCGGCATGCAATGCGTGCTGGAGGCCGCGCCGGTTGCTCAGGCCGGTGAGCGGATCGGTGTTGGCCAGTGACTGCATCAGATCCCGCTCGCGCATGGCCTCCTGGGCCTGGGCCTGGGCCGCGCGGGCGCGCAAGCCCATCACGCGGAAGAACAGCAGCATGTCCAGCGTGGCGCCAATCTGGAACGAGTGGAGTGTCCAGAAATTGGCAGGAATCCAGCCTTGCACCAGGCACACCATCGTTCCGGCGGCCACGCCAAAGGCGATCCACGCCACCAGCAGGGTGGCGCCAATAGGGTCCTTGTGCCGCACTCGCGCCATGGCAGCAGGCAGGCTGATGAGCGAGGGAAGGGCGCCCGCCAGACTCATGAAGGCAATGGCAAGGGGCACGGTCAACCAGCCCACCACCAACGCGATACAGACCGCTGCGGTGACGGCCGCACCCACCCGCATGGTGCGCGCATACCGGCTGCCCGGAGTGTCGCCGGCCAGCGTGTGGCCCAGGAACAGAAACGATCCCGCCAGCGCCATCAGTCCTGCTGCCGGACCCGAATACCGGTCCATCCACGGGTTATCGGGCCACAGATACTGCGGGCCGACGCCAAAGAACTGCAGCGAAAAGCCCGCACTGCCCAGCACCACCAACGCATAAAAGCCGAACATGCGATCACGCTGAGTGACCCACTGGATCAGGCTGTACGCGAAGAGGCAGAAGGCCAGCCCGTTGAGCAGGCCCTGCAGCATCTGCTCGCGCAGGGCCTGGCGCAGGTGAATGGGCATTTCGCTGACCGTGATGGGCAGAATCAGCGGGCCGGTGGCCTGGACCCGTATCAGCAGGTCGTAACGTTGCCCCGGCTGCAGGTCGAAGGCCATCGCAGGCGTGCGGCCAGCCAGCTGCGCTGGATCGGACTGGCGTGCTCGGGCCTGCTGAAGCAGCTTGCCACCCCGGGCCAGGTACAAATCGGCCCTGAGCGAGCTGTAGCCAATGTTGACCACCCACGGGGTGCGCAGCGCCTCGGGCGCAACCAGGGGGATATGCAGCCACATGGCCGCCTTGTGTACGCCCAGCGAGTTGTTGCTCCGTGCTGGAGCCTTGAACTCGTCCAGGCGGTCCAGCATGTCCTGTACCGAGAGCTCGTAGGTGGGGTCGGCTTTGAGGGTGACGGCCTCCCAGGCATCCACCTGCGGTCTGTCCTGTGTGAGCACCAAGGGTTCGCCCGCCTGTGCGCTCCGGGGCAAGGTTGCAGCCAGGAGTACCAGCAGACACAGCACCCACGTTGCCACGCCGCAACACATGCACCGCAAGCGGGCCAGCATCGGGAGGTTGCGCGGCAGCGGCTGCATTGGCGTGGTGGCTACGGCGATGTGGCTTGCTGTGCCTGGCCTGTCTGGCCCGCCTGCGCGGGCTTTGCCTTGCCAGCCAGGCCCCGGCTCCAGCTGCCAGAGGTGGTCAGCCTATCCTCGATGCGGTTGAGCCAGCCGGGGGCGTGGGGGTCGTCGCTCCAGCTGTGCACCACGGTGTCCACCTGGTTAAGCAGTTCGGTGGGCAGTTGCAGCGGGCGCGTCTGGCTCATCAGCACCCGGCTCATGAAGTGGTAGCCCAGCGCCCGCGTGAGCATGCGCACGATCGAAAAACGCGGCAGCAGCAAACCCACCACCGCATCGATGGCGCGGGCCAGCAGCAGAACGCACCAGAACAGCAAGGCCGACAGCCACGGCACGGGCTGGTTCAACCCCAGGTCCTCGGCGGTTTCTCGCCCGCACAGGTAACGGGTCATGAGCTGCGGGAAGGGCTTGACGATGCGCCACGGCAGCGCGTTGGCCATGGTCTGCATCAGGGCCTGCCCCAGGGCCGGGCGCGGGTCGGGCGTGACCGGCTCTGCGCGGCCACGGGCCTGCATCAGTGCCATCAGTGCATCGCCCTGCGCCATCGTTTCCACCATCAGGGAGCGGTCGATGCCAAGAACGTGACCCACCACATTCCAGGCGTGGAGGTAGGCTTCTTCGTCGCCGGGCGGCAGACCGAGACCCAGCCGACGCATGCTGCGCAGGAACACGTAGCCGAAGGTCAGCAGCGTATAGGCCAGCTCCTCCTGGTTGCAGGGCAGACCTTTGGCGGCCAGGTTCCAGCCACGTGCATACAGGGTCTGGTACATCACGGACCGGCCGCCACCAGCGGGGGCTGCGCGTGGCACGACCAAGCCGTCTCCGCCGGCCTTCCATTGCGCGATGGCATGTTCGGGGCAGCCGTGCAAGATGAGATTGCGCACCGTGGCGTGGATCAATCGCACCTTGAGCACCTGTGCCACACCGGCACCCCGTGGGCTGAGGCCTCCGTGCAGCATCACCGGGAAGATCATGGCCGCTGTGGAACGGATGCGGTATTCGGTGTTCTGTTCCAGCTGGCCGGTCGTGTGCAACACGCTCGACAGGTCCGGGACCACATAACACTCGGGCAGGCTGGCACAGAACAGCAGGATGCAAGACAGCGCACCGTGGTCCATGAAGAGTTTTTCGGCACGCTCGATCTTGCGGGCATCGGCCCAGGGCGGCAGCACCTGCGCCGCCTGCACATAGTCGTTGAGCGCCTTGGCCATCTCGGCGGTCACATAGCCTTTGGCGGCCTTGTCACCATCCCCCACCTGCACCGGGCCTTCGGTTGCCTGCCAGGTGGCCAGCGTGGCGTTGTCGGTCCACTGGCTGAACAGCAGGTTCACCGTGTTGATGTGCGCCCATTGCGGAGCGTCGGCGGCGACGTCGCCGGGGGGCCAGGGCCCAAGGATCCTGGCAATCGTTGCATCAGCCAAGGGGTCGGCGTGGTGCTGCATGGGTGCCAGATCGGCAGCTGGCAGCAGAGGGTTGTGGGGCTTGCTGGTCATGCCGCGACCTTACCCGGTGCGCGCCAGCGTTGGAAGCCCGCCAGCGCGCAGAGCAGCGGAATCCCCATGGCAAAGGCTGCAATGGTCCGGATTTCCACCGGGCTGCCGAGAATCATCTGGAACACCATGCCAGCCGCGTAGATGGTCAGCGGCACCATGGCGTGGCGCCGCAGGAAGGGGCTGGCGGGTTGCAAGGGGAGCTGGCGCGCCGACATGCGAAAGCTGAAGATGATCACAAAGGCCACGAACACCCAGCCGAAGAAGCCCTGCACGGTTTCGCCAAACCAGGCCCCATCGGTCTTGGCCATGATCCACGCCTTGAGGGTGTACACAAAGTAGGGGTCTGCGCCCAGGTCGAACGCGGTCACGATCATGGCAGCCAGAAATGACAGCATGGCGGCATTGCCCAGGCCGGGAGCCCCGTCCACCGCCGATTGCCAGACGATGAGGTTGCTGATCACATAGCCCGCATACGTCAGTGCAAACCACATCATCGGAATGACCAGTGGCACGTCCAGCAGACGGGGGCCCAGCACATCGGTGTAGGTGTAGTGCCCGAAGAACCAGCCCCGGCTGGAGCCCATCTGTTCGGCAAACCAGCCCAGGCTGACCGCGATCAACACAAACTGCAGGGCAGCGCGGGTGCCCAGCAGATGCGCTGCACTGGTCCAGCAGCAGGCAAACATCAGCACCGAGGCGATGACGATGGCGATGGTGGTGTCATTGTGGGTGCGCACCGCTGTTGCGATGACAAAGGCGGCCAGCAAGGCAAAGCTGAGCGCGGGTAGGCGCCCGGCCGTCGGGGGCTGTGCAGACATGTCGGGTGTATCACGCTGTAACAATTTCGCCAGTGTAGGGGATTGGCGCGGCGTGTGTGTCCCCTGTTTGCCCTGATCCGGGGGCGGTGTGGCGCGTTTTTTCGCGCCCTGCGATCCGAATTTGGTGGTAAGGCGGAACGCAGGCGACCCTGCGCGGGGATCTGCCAGTACGACTTAAGTCTGGCGGGGCGTGAGCATGGCCAGGTTGAGCAGTGCTGCTTCAATGGCTGCTGCAGTGGCCACGGGCTGCTCCATGGGAAACAGGTGGCTGCCGTCCAGCATCATGGTGCGGCCCTCGGTGACACGCAGCGTCATGGCCATGCCGACCTGTTTCATCTCTTCGGAATCGCGCCCGCCGATGAAGGCGGCCGGGCACTGCAGCGGGTGCTTGCTCAGCAGGCGGCCCAGGTTGTGTGGCAGGGTGTTGTAGATGGCGGTTTCCACCGCGCGGTCAAAGCCCAGCACCCGCTTGCCGTCCTGGTCTTGCAGGCCGTGGGTGATGTAATCGTGCAACACATCGGGGTGCCAGCGTGCAAAAGCCTTCTTCTTGCGAAAGTGCTCCAGCGCCTCTTCGTTGCTGGCCCAGCTGAACCGCCGCTGGCGGCTCACCCGGCCCGGCGATATCGAACCCACCACCTGGGTGCGCTTGGCCACGCTGACCACGTTGGCCTTCCAGCCGCCAATGAGGGGCGAGTCGATCAGCAGTACGCCGCGCACCAGTTCGGGGTGGCGGGCGGCGGCCATCACGCTCAAAAAGCCGCCCAGCGAATGACCCACCAGAAACACCGGCAGCCCCAGGCGCTGCACCTGCACCGTTGCAAAGTCGGCCAGCTGCTGCACCAGGTGTGGCCAGTTGCTGGTCACCGGGTACTGCGGGTCGTGGCCATAGCGTTCGACCGCGCTGACTTCAAAACCCCGGGTCTTGAGGTGCTTGAACAGCACGCGGTAGGTGCTGGCCGGAAAGCTGTTGGCGTGCGAGAAAACGATGGGGAGCATGGAGGGCATGGCGGGGTGGCAGGGCCGGGGTGCAGGCGCGCACGCGGCCAGGTGCCGTGGAGTGCGCTGGCCTGCAGGGCGTCAGATCAGCCGGTCGGTATGGTTGGTGATCTTCTTGAGTGGCTTGCTGCGCGCCGGGCTGACCATGATCGGCACCTCGGTAGCGCCGCCGGTCCAGGCGGGGTCTTCGATGCTGTCGAACACCTGGCGCAGCTTTTGTCCCCAGCTGTCGTGCAGCATCCGAAAGTACGGGTTGTTCTCGTCGATGCAGATGACCTTGTCGGTGGCAAAGCGGTCCACCTCGTACACCACCAGGTCCAGCGGCAGGCCCACCGACAGGTTGGACTTGAGCGTGCTGTCCATCGACACCAGCGCGCACTTGGCAGCCTCGTCCAGTGGGGTCTCGGGCGTGAGCACGCGGTCGAGCACGGGTTTGCCGTATTTGGATTCGCCAACCTGGAAGTATGGTGTTTCGGATGTGGCCTCGATGAAGTTGCCTGCCGAGTACACCTGGAACAGGCGCATGCCCTCGCCCTTGATCTGGCCGCCAAACACCATGGACACATTGAAGTCCACGCCCGAGCGCTTGAGCGCCGCGCCGTCGCGCTCGTGCACGTGGCGCACGGCGGCGCCCAGCACGCGGGCGGCGTCGAACATGCTTTTGGCATTCCAGATGGTGATGGCTTCGCCCGACTCGCCGTCCTTGATCTGTTCGGTCTGCAAGATCTCTCGCACCGATTGCGAGATGGACAGGTTGCCCGCCGACAGCAGCACCATGAAGCGGTCACCCGCCTTCTCATAGACCATCATCTTGCGAAATGAGCTGATCTGGTCCAGGCCGGCATTGGTGCGGGAATCGGACAGGAAAACCAGCCCGGCGTTGAGTTTGATGGCGACGCAGTACGTCATGGGAAGTGCAGCAAGAGAGAAAACCTGCGAGTGTAGTGTGCCGCTGCGCCGGGCTGGCGCAGCCACGGGGGCGCCGGATATGCCCAAAAGATCACGCCGCGTGCCGCAGAGTGCTTTTCGGGATGCATGCTCCTGCCAATAATCTGCCTGACATCGGGCGGATCACCCGAGCCACTGCAGCCACCACAGGAGAAGAATGTGAACCCGAACATGACTAAAGCCCCGAAAACCTTGCCATCCCGTGTGCTGAGGAAGCCCTGCGTTGCAATGGCGCTGACCGTCCTGGTCGCGCTATCGCCGGGCCTGGCGGCCGCGCAGGCGGCGGGCGGCGGCATTGCGGCCTATCCGGGGGCTAAGCAGGATGCCGCCGTGAGCGAATTCCTGCGCAGCCAGTTGGGGGTGGAAGGCGTGGCCTACCGCACGAACGACAGCCTGCAGAAAGTGGCCGCCTTCTACCAGCAGCAGCCGGGCATGAAGCCCATGGGCGACGCGACCAAGGAATCGGCCGCATTCGCGGCCGGCTGCAAGGAGGAGTTCAACGCCGTGCTGAAGAAAAAAATGAGCACTGGCTGCACCCACCACGTCACGGTGCAGAACCCCTGGATGGATATGAAGACGGGCAAGATGGTGGCAGACACACTGGTGTCCGTGGTCAAGCAATAACGGGTGTGCGCTGGGCCGGCCTGTGCCCGTGGGGAACGGGTCAGCCTGCCATCTTCTTGAGCTGGTACAGCGCATCCAGCGCTTCGCGCGGGCTCAGAGCGTCGGGGTTGATGCCTGCCAGCGCGGCCTCGAGAGGGCTGGCGCCCGCGCTCTCGGGCACCTCGGGCGCGGCGAACAGGTCCACCTGCAATTCATCTTCACCCGCCCGCTCTTCCAGCGCCGCCAGCGCATGCCTTGCGTGGTGCAGCACGGGCGACGGCATGCCCGCCAGCTTGGCCACCTGAATCCCGTAGCTGCGGCTGGCCGGTCCGGGCTGGATCTCGTGCAGGAACACGATGTCGGTGCCGCTCTCGGTGGCGCTCACATGCATGTTGATGGCGTGGCGCGCCTTGGCGGGCAGGTCTGTCAACTCGAAATAGTGCGTGGCAAACAGCGTGAAGGCGCGGGTCTTGTCGTGCAGGTGCGTGGCAATGCCGCTGGCCAGGGCCAGCCCGTCAAACGTGCTGGTGCCCCGGCCGATCTCGTCCATCAGCACCAGGCTGTGCGGCGTAGCGGCATGCAATATCTGCGCGGCCTCGGTCATCTCCAGCATGAAGGTGGATTGCGCGTTGGCGAGGTCGTCGGCTGCCCCGATGCGGGTGTGGATGGCGTCAATGGGCCCCAGGCGGCAACTGGCGGCGGGCACATGGCTGCCCATGCTGGCCAGCAGCACGATGAGCGCGACCTGCCGCATGTAGGTCGATTTACCGCCCATGTTGGGGCCGGTGATGACCTGCATGCGCGTGTTGGCGTTCAGGCGCGTGTGGTTGGCGATGAAGCTGCCGCTCGATGTCTCGGCCAGCCGGGCTTCGACCACGGGGTGGCGGCCGCCTTCGATCTCGATGCAGGGTTCGGGTACAAACTGCGGCGCGCACCAGTTCAGCGTGAGCGAGCGTTCGGCCAACGCGCACAGCACGTCCAGCGTGGCCAGCGCCTGCGCCAGGCGGGTGAGGGCGGGCACGTGGGGCTGGAGCTGGTCGAGGATCTGCTCGTACAACCACTTTTCGCGGGCCAGGGCCCGCTCGTTGGCCGACAGGGCCTTGTCCTCGAAGGTTTTCAGCTCGGGTGTGATGAAGCGCTCGGCGTTCTTCAGCGTCTGGCGGCGGCGGTAGTCGTCGGGTACGCGGTCGAGGTGGCTGCCGGTCACTTCAATGTAGAAACCATGCACCTTGTTGAATTGCACGCGCAGGTTGGGGATGCCTGTGCGGGCTTTTTCGCGCGTTTCGAGGTCCAGCAGAAAGGCGTCGCAGTTGGTCTGGATGGCACGCAGTTCCTCCAGCTCGGTGTCGAAGCCGTTGGCGATCACACCGCCGTCGCGCACCAGGGCGGCGGGCTCCTCGGCAATGGCGGCCTGCAGCAGGCCGGTGCAGCCCTCGGGCGGCTGCAGATGGCCAAAAATTTGAATCAAATAAGGCTCCAGCGCCTGTCCATTAAGCGCTAGTAGCTCTGCTTTTTGTAGCGTTTTGCCCAGTCCCACCAATTCGCGCGGGCGCACCTGGCGCAGGGCGATGCGGGCGGTGATGCGTTCCACATCGCTCACGCCCTTGAGTTCGCTGCGCAGCGTCGCCCAGGGGCCACTGCCACCACCCGCGCCACCCGCACCGCGCAGGGCCGTGGTGGCCGACAGGCGCTGGCGCGCCTCGGCGCGGTCGCGCTGGGGCTCCAGAAGCCAGGTCTTGAGCAGGCGGCTGCCCATGCCGGTCATGCAGGTGTCGAGCAGCGAAAAGAGGGTGGGTGCGTCGTCGCCGCGCAGGGTCTTGACCAGCTCCAGGTTGCGGCGCGTGGTGGCGGGCAGGTCGATGAGGTCGTCGTTGCGCTGCACCTGCACGCTGTGCACGTGGGTGAGGGTGCGGCCCTGCGTGTGCTCGGCGTAGGTCAGCAGCCCGGCGGCGGCGGCGTGGGCCTCGCCCAGGTCTTGCGCGCCCCAGGCCTGCAGGCTAGCGGCGCCCAGGTTTTCGAGCAGTTTGCGTTCGCCCAGGGCGCTGTCGAACTGCCAGTCGGGCCGGGGGCTCATGGGGCAGGTGAAGGCGCCGCCCTGGCGCAGCACCTGCAGTTGCTGCTCGAAGCGTTCGGTCACCCCCGCGCTGTAGATCAGCTCGCTGGGCGCCACGCGGGCCAACCAGGCGCCGAGTTCATCGTGCGCGCATTCGGCCAGGAAGACGCGGCCCTGCGTCACGCTCAGCCAGGCCAGGCCGCAGCGCGCGCGGGGCGCCTGGTGCACGGCCATTAGCAGCGATTCGGATTTGTCGGACAGCAGTTCGGTATCGGTCAGCGTGCCGGGTGTGACCACGCGCACCACCTTGCGCTCCACGGGGCCTTTGGTCGCACCGACCTCGCCCACCTGCTCGGCAATGGCCACCGACTCGCCCATCTTGATGAGGCGGGCCAGGTAGTTTTCCAGCGCATGGAACGGCACGCCCGCCATCAGCACGGGCTGGCCGCCCGACTGGCCGCGCTGGGTGAGCGTGATGTCGAGCAGACGCGACGCCTTTTCTGCGTCCTGCCAGAAGACCTCGTAGAAGTCGCCCATGCGGTAGAACAGAAGCGTCTCGGGGTACCCGGCCTTGAGGGCCAGGTACTGCTGCATCATGGGTGTGTGGTGTTCGAGCGTGTCGGACATGCAGGGGTGGCGGGAATGAGGCGTGGACTGTAGCAGTTTGGTCATCGGGTTTCCCCCTGGGCAATTCCACTGCGTTCTGCCAAGATGTTACGTTTTGACATACTCTTGGCTGTATGCTGGCAGCTTGACCCTGAACGGAGCCACCCTCCGTCGAGAGTTGGTGTTTCAACCCCAGGATTCAGAGGCTTCAGAGCGACCGTGATTTCGTCCGAACTGTTGACCGACCTCCTCGCCCCTACCGGGGAAGGCCTCATTGAGCCCATGGCGCAGGCGCGCCTTCAAGCGCTGGTGGACGCGGTGCCGGTGGCGCTCATGGAGTTTCGTCTGCAAGACGGCCGCCTGCTGCTGCTGGCCGCCAACGCTGCGGCACGGCGAATGCCAGGGCTGGGAGCGGTACGGCATCCGGGCGTGGATGCGTCCGAGGTGTTTGACCTGCTGGCCAACACGCCGCTGCTGGACCAGTTGCTCGGCGTGGTGCGCGTGGGGGCTCCGCTGGAGTGCCGCCAGGTGGTGCGCGAGCCCGGTCGGCTGTTGCTGGCCTGGGACTTGTCGGCCCGCCGCGTGACCAATGACTGCATCGTGGTCACGGTGCGCGATGCCTCTGAAGCCGAGAATTTGCGGGTATCACTGGCCGCATCCGAGCGTGCGCTGGAAGAAGTGCGGCGCGAGTTGCGCGAGCAGACCGACGTTTTCAACACCATGGAGAGCCTGGCGCGCACCGGCCACTGGCGGCGCATTGAAGACCCAGGCGAAACCGTGCTGCTCTGGTCGCCAGGGCTGTGCAACATCGCCGGGTTTGAGCAGCAGGAATGGGTGGACCCCGAGCGCGCGGTGAGTGGCATCCTGCCGGAAGACCGGCATGTGTTCGACAAGATCCGAGAACGGGGATCTGGCCTGGATGTGGAGTACCGCTGGCGCCGGCCAGATGGCGAGGTGCGCTGGATGCGTTCGCGGGTTCAACGCACGCTGCCGCGCGATGGCGTGCAGGTCGTCATGGGGGTGGTGCAGGATGTGACGGACGAGCACCGCGCTGCGGAGCAATTGCGCGAGCAACTCTTGTTCATTCAGCGCATTGCCAGCCGCATCCCCGGCTTCATCTACGAATACCGGCTGCATACCGATGGTGGCACCAGCGTGCAGTACATCAGCGATGCCGTGCGCGAATTCATGGGCGTGGAGCCACACGAGGTCACGGCCGACCACGGCGTGCTCATGCACCGCGTGGTGCCTGAAGACCTGCCGCTGGTGCAGCGCTCGGCCATGATGTCGGTGCGCAAGCTGGTGCCCTGGCAGTGCGAATACCGTGTGCGGATGAATGACGGGAGCGTGCGCTGGCACATGACCAACGCCATTCCACACCGCGAGGCCGATGGCTCGGTGGTGTCCCATGGCTTCACCATGGACATCACAGACCGCAAGCTGGCCGAACAAGAGATCGAACGCCTGGCGTTCTACGACGCGCTCACGGGTCTGCCCAACCGCCGCCTGCTGCTGGACCGCCTGCAACGCTCCATCGCCGCCTGCCAGCGCACCAGGAACCTCGGGGCCCTGCTGTTCATCGACCTCGATAACTTCAAAGACCTCAACGACACCCTGGGCCACGACATGGGCGACCAGCTCCTGGCCCAGGTCGCCGCCCGCCTGGTGGGCAGCGTGCGCGAAGCCGACACCGTGGCCCGCTTCGGCGGCGACGAATTCGTCGTCATGCTCGAAGCCCTGGCCCCCGACCTGCAAAACGCCGCCACCCAGGCAGAAACCGTCGCCGAAAAACTCCTGGCCAGCCTGAACCAGCCCTTTGACCTGGACGGCGCCCAGCACTACAGCACCCCCAGCATCGGCATCACCCTCTTTGGCGACGAACGCCTCACCGTGGACGAACTCCTCAAGCGCGCCGACCTGGCCATGTACCAGGCCAAAGCCGCAGGACGCAACACCCAGCGCTTCTTCGACCCCGACATGCAGGCGGCCGTCAACGCCCGCTCCAACCTCGAAGCCGACCTGCGCCAGGGCCTGGCCCGGGGCGAATTGCTCGTGCACTACCAGCCCGTCGTGGACCACCACGCCCGCCTGCTGGGCGCAGAAGCCCTGGTGCGCTGGCGCCACCCCCAGCGCGGCATGATCAGCCCCGGCGACTTCATCCCCCTGGCAGAACAGACCGGCCTCATCCTCCCCCTGGGCGAATACGTGCTCCAGACCGCCTGTGAACAACTGCAGCGCTGGAGCCAACACCCGGACACCGCCCACCTGTCCATCTCCGTCAACGTCAGCGCCCGTCAATTCCGGCAACCCGGCTTCGTGGCCGAAGTGCTGCAAACCTTGAAGAACCACAACGCAGACCCCCGGCAACTCAAGCTCGAACTCACCGAAAGCCTGCTGCTGGGCGACATCGAAGACACCATCGCGCGCATGGTGCAGCTCAAGAGCGAAGGCGTGGGTTTTGCGCTCGATGACTTTGGCACTGGCTATTCCAGCCTGAGTTACCTCAAGCGCCTGCCGCTGGACCAGGTGAAGATCGACCAGAGCTTCGTGCGGGACGTGCTGACGGACCCGAACGACGCGGCGATCGTGCGGACGATCCTGGCGCTGGCCAAGAGCCTGGATTTGGAGGTGGTGGCGGAGGGGGTGGAGACGACGGGGCAGCTGTCGTTCCTGAGGCTGCACGGGTGCGAGGGGTTCCAGGGGTATCTGTTTGGAAGGCCGGGGCCAGCGGAGGCTATCGATGCATTGCTGTATCCAGCTGGTTGACGGTACGTCTGCGGTGTGGCTGGCCTGCGTGGCAAGGGCGTAGGCATGTGGTTTGACAAGCTTGTGGACCGTAACGCCCCCGGCATCCGTGGCCTGCTGCTGGTGGTGGCCCTGGCATTGATCGGCGCAGTGATGGTGGTGCAGGGTGCACAGCACTGGCGTGCGGGCGAGCGGGCGACCGAGCGTTCACGCGTGTTGCACCAGACGGCAGATGCCCTGCAAGCCCAGACCACTGGCGGCTCCATGCTCGGGGCGGTGTCGCTGATGGGCCTGAGCGAGCCTTTGCTCAAGGACATGGCGCTGGGCCGTTTGCCCCCTGACCACCCCGAGGCACTGTCCCGCCTGGCCGTGGCGCGCGGGCGCTTTCTGGTGCAAGGCGTGTACGTAATGTCTGCCGATGGCACCGTGGTAGCGCACGAGACGCCTGGCGAACGATCCACGGGCCTGAACCTTGCATTCCGCCCGTACTTCCAGCAGGCCATCCAGGGCGCCAACAGTGTGTATGCCGCCATTGGCAGCAATACCCAGGAGCGTGGGCTGTACTACGCAGCGCCACTCTATGAAAGCGACACGCCATCGAGCAACATCATCGGTGTGGTGATGTTCAAGGTGGGTTTTGAGCCGGTGGACCTGCTGCTCAAGCGCGCGGGCCTGCCCATGGTGCTGCTGTCGCCGCAGGGCGTGGCGTTTGCCGCCACGCGCCCCGAATGGCAGTTCGCGGTGGCGCCGCCGCTCACGCAGGCGCGTATCGATGCCATCCGCGCCACACGCCAGTTCGGCCGGCATTTCGACAATGGCGTGGCTTCGGCGTTGCCCTTTGCGGCCGATACCGGAGATGTCCAGATCAACGGCGTGACCTACGCTGTCGAACGCCGGGCCATTGACTGGCACGACCCGGGGGGCGAGTGGCAGCTGGTGGCGCTGGACGATATCAGCGCCTTGATGTCGTCGACGCAGCGCGCGCGCATTGGGGCGGTGGCCTTTGTGCTGCTGTGCCTGCTGGGCCTGCTGCTGCTGGACTTGCTGCGCAGTCGTGCCCGGGTGGCCAGTGCACTGGAGCGGTTCAGGGTGCTGGGTACGGCGCTGGAGAGCAGCCCGGTGTCCGTGGTCATCACCGATGGCGACGGCCGCATCGACTGGGTCAACCCCCAGTATGAGCGCAACACGGGCTATTCGCTGGACGAGGTGCGTGGCAAAAAGCCATCGCTGGTCGCCAGTGGACAGACGCCCGCGCAGACCTACCAGCTGATGTGGTCCGCGCTGCTGTCGGGGAAGTCCTGGCAGGGCCAGTTCGTCAACCGGCGCAAGGACGGGAGCATCTACCACGACGAGGCCACGCTATCGCCCGTGTTTGATGGGCGGGGCAAGCGCATCGGCATCGTGGGCCTTCACGAGGACGTGTCCGAACGCATCCAGGCGCAAAAGGAGCTGGAGCGTCGCGAACGCCTGCTCAACGAACTGCTGGAGCAGCAAACTGCCATCTTCGACAACGCACCGCCCATCGTGATGGTGTGCGACGGACAGTTCCGCCAGTTCAACCCGGCGTTTGTGGATCTCATGGGTGGTACCGCATCACAGCTGCTGGGTCTGGGGGTGTCGGTGCTGTTTGGCGGGACGGGCCATGCCGACCTGTTCACTGCCCGCGTCACGCCGGCACTGGCCTCGGGCCAGGCCTTGCGCGAGACCGCTACCCTGTGCAGGCTGGATGGCAGCCAGTTCGAGGCGCGCCTGGCGGGCCGCAGCGTCAAGATGGACGACTTTGGCACCGCCTCGATCTGGGTCATTGAAGATGTCAGCGAGCAGCGGCGTGCCGAGCGCGTGATCCAGCAGGCCCAGGAACGCCTGGAGCTGGCGCAGGAAGCGGGCAAGATCGGGGTGTTCGACCTGAACCTGGTCACCGGCGAGATCCTTTGGTCGGACAAGCTGGCCCAGATGATGGGCCTGCCCCCCGGAACCCAGCCTGATGGGCGCGACTTCTGGCTCAACTGCCTGCACCCGGAAGACCGCGACCAGGCAAGCGCTTATTTCGACAGTTGCCTTGCAGGCACCGAGGACTACCTGCGCGACTCCTGGCGCATCGTGCGCCCCGATGGCGAGGTGCGCTGGTTTCTGGAGGCCGCGCGCATCTTCCGCAACGCCCAGGGCCAGCCGGTGCGGGTGGTGGGCGTCAATGTGGACATCCACGACCAGAAGCTCCTGGAGGAGCAGGTGGCCGGGCAGCTCGATTTCCAGCAGGCGTTGATCGACGCCATCCCGGTGCCCCTTTTCTACAAGGGCGCGGACGGGCGCTACATCGGCGTGAACCGTGCTTATGAGCACGCCTTTGGCGTTTCGCGCGAGGCGCTCATCGGCAAGACGGTGATGGATCTGGACTATCTGCCGCAGGAGACCCGCACGCGCTTCGAGCAGGACGCGATACAGGCCATGGAGGGCGAGCGCAAGGTGCACCGCGAGGTCGATTTGCCTTATGCCGACGGCGAGCTGCACCATACGCTGTTCTGGCTGCATGGCTTTGCGCGCCCCGATGGCACACCCGGCGGCACCATTGGTACGTTCGTGGACATCACCGACCGCCAGCGTGCTGAACAGGAGCTGCGCCGTGCCAAGGAGTTGGCCGAGGAGTCCACCGCGCTCAAGTCCAACTTCCTGGCCAACATGAGCCACGAGATCCGCACACCCATGAACGCGATCATCGGCATGTCGCACCTGGCACTCAAGTCGGGCCTGAGTCCACGCCAGCACGATTACGTGAGCAAGATCCAGCAGGCGGGCCAGCACCTGCTGGGGGTCATCAATGACATCCTGGACTTCTCCAAGATCGAGGCGGGCAAGCTGGTGGTGGAGCGTCAGCCGTTTCTGCTCGACCGCATGCTGGAGAGCGTGTCCGATGTGGTGGGCTACAAGGCCGGAGCCAAGGGGCTGGAGCTGGTCTGCGATGTAGCCAGCGATGTGCCCCCTAACCTCGTGGGCGATGCGCTGCGCCTGGGCCAGATCCTCATCAACTACGCCAACAACGCCATCAAGTTCACCGAATCCGGAGAGATCAGCATTGCCGTGCGCTTGCTGGAGGAGATGGGCAACCAGGTCCGGCTGCGTTTCGAGGTGCGCGACACCGGCATCGGGCTCACGGACGAGCAGATGGGGCGCTTGTTCCAGAGCTTCCAGCAAGCCGACACCTCGACCACGCGCCGTTATGGTGGCACGGGCCTGGGGCTGGCGATCTGCAAGAGCCTGGCAGAGCTGATGGGCGGAGAGGTGGGCGTGGAGAGCCGTTTCGGCAAGGGCTCCACCTTCTGGGTGTCGGTGCCGCTGGAGCGTGGTGCAGCGGCGCGTGTGCTGCTACCTCCGCCCGACCTGCGGGGCACCCGGGTGCTGGTGGTGGACGACAACCATACCGCTGCCACGGTGCTGTCCGACATGCTGCAGGCGATGGGCTTTGTGGTGGAGCAGGCGCATTCGGGCCTGGAGGCGCTGGACCGGCTGCGCGAGTCCATGGCACAGCACCAGACGTTTGGCCTGTTGCTGCTGGACTGGCACATGCCAGGCATGGACGGCGTGGAGCTGGCGGGCCACATTCGCAGCCTGGGCATGCCCAAGGTGCCGCAGATGCTGATGGTCACGGCCTACGGGCGCGAGGACGTGATGCGGGCCGCGCGTGCGCAGGGCATCGAAACCGTGCTCATCAAGCCCGTGAATGCCTCGCTGCTGTTCGACACCCTGATGCAGCCGCTGGAGGCATCGGGCACGGAGGGGCGCCGTGCGGCCACTCCCGCCCCCGCTGCTGACGAGCTGCCGCTGGACATCCGGGGCGCCAGCGTGCTGCTGGTCGAGGACAACGAACTCAACCAGATGGTGGCCATGGAGCTGCTGCTTGACGCGGGCTTTGCCGTCGACGTGGCCGAGAACGGGCAGATCGCCATCGACCACATCGAGCGCAAGCACTACGACGCCGTGCTGATGGACATGCAGATGCCCATCATGGATGGCGAGACGGCCACACGACTGCTGCGCGGCAACCCGCGCTACGCGCAGTTGCCCATCATCGCCATGACGGCCAACGCCATGGAGGCGGACCGCCAGCGCTGCTTTGCGGCGGGCATGAACGACCATGTTGCCAAGCCCATCGAACCTGCGGCCCTGTGGGCCGCGCTGGCACGCTGGATCCGCCCCCGCCAGGGTCTCGGTGCGGCGGTTGTGCCCGCTCGCAGCAGTGCGGCTCCAGTGGCCGCGCCGGTAGCGGCCACCAGTGCAGCGGCCGCAGGGTGGCTGCCGGTGGATGTCCCTGATCTGCCGGGGCTGGACACCCAACTGGGCCTGCAGCGCGCGTTGGGCAAGACAGGGCTGTACGCCGAGATGCTGCGCCGCTTTGTGCAAGGGCAGGCTCCGGTGTTGCCAGAGCTGCAGCGTGCGCTGGCGGTGCACGATGTCGCACTGGCCGAACGCCTGGCCCACACGCTGCGGTCAGTGGCAGCCAATATTGGCGCACAGGCCGTGTCGGACCGCGCGCAGGCGCTGGAGCACGCGCTGCGCTTTCGCCATGGCAACGAGGCCATCGTGCCGCTGCTGGCTGAGCTGCGGGCTGCGCTGCAGCCCTTGCTGCACGGGCTGCAGGACTGGGTGCTGCAGGCCGTGCAGGCGGGAACGACACCTGAATCAGGTTTGGCGCCCACTGCGAGGGCGCCGGGGGCCGGCATGACGCCCGCCGAGGCAGGGCAGCACTTGCGCCACCTGCTGGAGCAGGACGATCCTGCAGCCACTGAATTTTTCCAACACAATGGTGTGGTGCTCAAGGCGGCGCTGGGCAGCGCCTTCCAGGTCGTTGAAAAGCACACCCTGAATTTCGATTTCGAGCAGGCGCTGGAAGCCCTGGCTGCGGTGCCAGGCTCTGAATCTCCGGCCCTCGAAACCCCATGAACGGCATTCACGCAGGACATTTGCATGGACAACGCGCCTTTTGCCTCCAGCCCGGCGACCTTGGTTGACAAGCCGATTGCCACCGTGCTCGTGGTGGACGACACGCCCGAGAACCTCACGCTCATGGGCAGCCTGCTGCGCGAGCACTATCTGGTGAAGGTGGCCAACCATGGAGAGAAGGCCCTCAAGATTGCCCAGTCGGCCACGCCGCCCGATCTGATCCTGCTGGACATCATGATGCCCGAGGTGGATGGCTACGAGGTCTGTCGTCGCCTCAAGGAGGCGCCTGCCACCCGCGACATCCCGGTGATCTTCCTGACGGCGCGTTCCGACACCGACGACGAGCGCATGGGACTGGCCCTGGGTGCTGTGGACTACATCACCAAACCCATCAGTCCGCCGATCCTGCTCGCGCGCGTCAACACGCACTTGGCGCTCAAGGCCACGGCCGATTTTCTGCGCGACAAAAGCGCCTACCTGGAGCGGGAGGTCGCCATGCGCACGCTGGAGGTGCAGGCCATCCAGGACGTGACCATCATGGCCATGACCTCCCTGGCCGAAACGCGCGACAACGAGACCGGCAACCACATCCGCCGCACCCAGTTGTATGTGAAGACCCTGGCCGAGCGCCTGCGCCACCACCCGCGTTTTGAGCATGTGCTGAATGACCGCATGATCGAGCTGCTGTACAAGTCGGCCCCGTTGCACGACATCGGCAAGATCGGCATCCCCGACAGCATTCTGCTCAAGCCCGGCAAGCTCACGGTGGAGGAGTTCGAGGTGATGAAGACCCACACCACGCTGGGCCGCAATGCCATTGACGAGGCCGAGCGGCGCCTGGGCATGCGCGTGGCCTTTTTGAGCGTGTCCAAGGAGATCGCCTACAGCCACCAGGAGAAGTGGGACGGCTCTGGCTACCCGCAGGGCCTGGCGGGCGACGCCATCCCGGTGTCGGCGCGCCTGATGGCGGTGGCCGATGTGTACGACGCGCTCATCAGCAAACGCGTGTACAAGCCTGCGTTTTCGCACGACCAGGCCTGTAACACCATCGTGCGGGGCAAGGGCACGCACTTTGACCCCGACATGGTGGACGCGTTTGTGGACATTGCAGAAGACTTCCGCAGCATCGCGCAGAAGTATCCCGACCCGGCGTAGCGGACAACCCCCTGAGCGACTTCGTCGCTTCCCCCTTCTCTCGCATTGCTGCGCAATGCGGGAAGGGGAACGCAGCCAGCGCGGCGGGGCGGCCCTTGCGCCGCTGCACTCGTGTATGCCCCGCCCGCTGCACGGTCCAGCTACGAGACCCGCCTAGGGCACATCGTGCCCAGGCTTCATGGCTGCGTGCGGGAATGGATTTAGAAGGGCGCGTCTTCGCCCTTGGCGGCGTCGGCCTTCGGGGCTGCTGGTTCTGCTGCTTCCGCGCCTTCATTGGTGTCTTGGGTGTCGGTGGCAGGCGCATCAGCCGCAGCCGCCTGGCGCACAGCCGCCTTGTCGCCAGCACTCGCAAACTTGCTGTACTTGCCCAGGATCGGCACCAGCTGGCCGTAGATGCGGGGGTTGCCTGCCAGGCACTCCCGCTGCTCCAGAAATTCAGCCTCGCCCGTGAAGTTGCCCACCAGGCCGCCGGCCTCGGTCACCAGCAGCGAGCCCGCTGCCACGTCCCAGATCGACAGGCCCGTTTCAAAGAAGCCGTCGGTGAAGCCCGCAGCCACGTAGGCCAGGTCCAGAGCAGCGGCGCCGGGGCGGCGCAGGCCGGCGGTGCGCTGCATGACATCGGCCATCATGTTCAGGTAGCTCTTGAAGTTGTCGCCTGGGCGGAAGGGGAAGCCGGTGGAGATCAGGCAGTCCTTGAGCTGGGTGCGCTTGGAGACGCGGATGCGGCGCTCGTTGAGGTAGGCGCCGCGGCCCTTGGTGGCGGTGAACAGGTCGTTGCGGGTGGGGTCGTACACGACGGCCTGCTCGATCTTGCCCTTGACGGCCAGCGCGATGCTCACGCAGTACACAGGGAAGCCGTGGATGAAGTTGGTGGTGCCGTCCAGCGGGTCGATGATCCAGACAAATTCTGAATCCTTGGCGCCGTATTCCTTGCCCGACTCTTCAGCCAGGATGCCGTGGCCGGGGTAGGCCGTCAGCAGCGTCTCGATGATGATCTTTTCGGAGGCGTGATCCACCTCGGTCACAAAGTCGTTGATCTGCTTTTGCGAGATTCGCACCGATTCCACGTCCAGGGCCGCGCGGTTGATGATGGCGCCGGCGGCGCGTGCGGCCTTGATGGCCACGTTGAGCATGGGGTGCAGATTGGACGACATAAATTGTGGTGGTTGGCAGCGCGCGGCCAAGATGGCGCGGGCGTCTGCGTACAGGATGAGCGGGGAGGTCCGACCCGTCCCGGCGATGCGGGCGGCGACAATAGAGGGCGGGATTTTACCCGCAGTGCCCTTTTTTGCCTAACCGGCCGCTTTCCCCCCTCTCGCTCCGCCTGTCCATGAAGACCCGTTTTGTCCTGATCAACACCAGCCACGCCGGCAATGTGGGCGCCGCCGCCCGTGCCATGAAAACCATGGGGTTTGACGACCTGGTGCTGGTCGCTCCCCGCTGGGCTAACGTGCTCAGGCGCGAGGAAACCATCCAGCGCGCCAGCGGCGCCCTCGATGTGCTGAACAACGCACGCATCGTCGCCACGCTGGACGAGGCGCTCGACGGTATCAGCCACCTGTGCGCCACGGCCATGACGCCACGCGATTTTGGCCCCCCTACCGCAGCGCCGCGCACGCACTTTGAAGCGCTATTAAAAAGTGAGCTACTCAGGCATGAAACACTGGCACAAGAGGCCAAAACCCCTCAAAACGCAGCCGACGACACCGCTGCAGACCCAAGTGCAGCCCCACAGGCCGGTGTGGCCTTTCTCTTTGGCTCGGAGCGGTTTGGCATGACCAACGAGGATGTGTACCGCTGCCACGTGGCGCTGTCGATTCCCACCAACCCCGGCTTCGGCTCGCTCAACCTGGGGGCGGCCATCCAGGTGATCGCCTACGAGTGGCGCCAGGCGCTGGGCGGCTTTGCGGTGCAGGACGCCACCCCGCCGCGTGCGTTGGCCGACGCTGCCCAGGTGGCGGGCATGCTGGGCCATTGGGAGCAGGCGCTCACATCCATCGGTTTCCTGGACCCGGCCGCGCCCAAGAAGCTCATGCCCCGCCTTAACCAGCTTTTCAACCGCGCGCAGCTCAGCCCCGAGGAAATCCACATCTTGAGAGGTGTCGCCAAAGCCATGATCGAGACGGCGCAGGCGAAACGATAGACTGTGCAGCCCATTTACAAATAACCATAACAACCAATGCTCGCCCGCTTGCGCTCCGATATCCAGTGCATCCTCGACCGCGATCCTGCCGCGCGCAGCACGTGGGAGGTGATCACCTGTTATCCGGGCCTGCACGCGATCTGGCTGCACCGCCCCGCGCACTGGTGCTGGCACCACGGCCTTAAGTGGCTGGGGCGCTTCATCTCGCACTTTGCGCGCTGGTTCACCGGCATCGAGATCCATCCCGGCGCCAAGATCGGCGAGCGCGTGTTCTTCGACCACGCCATGGGCGTGGTGGTGGGCGAAACCGCCGAGATCGGCGATGGCTGCACCATCTATCAGGGCGTGACCCTGGGCGGTACCTCGCTCTACAAGGGCACCAAACGCCACCCCACGCTGGGCAAAGATGTGGTGGTGAGTGCAGGCGCCAAGGTGCTGGGCGGCTTTGAAGTGGGCGACGGCGCCAAGATCGGCAGCAATGCCGTGGTCATCAAACCCGTGCCCGCTGGCGCCACGGCCGTGGGCATCCCGGCACGCATCATTCCGTCCAAGGAAGGCCAGAGCGCCGACGTGACCGAACCCCAGCCATCGCGCAAATTCACGGCCTATGGCATCACGCAGGAGGACGATCCGCTCTCGCAGGCCATGCGTGGGCTGATCGACAACGCCTCGTCACAAGAGCACCAGATCGCGCTCTTGTGGCAGGCGATCGAAAAGCTCTCTGCCGCCAACCTGCAGGCCAAGGACTGCGTGCCCTGTGACGCGGCGATCAAGGAGCAGTTCGAGGCGGGCAAGCTCAACGAGCTGGTGGGCAAGTAGGCTTCCTGCCGTTGCGTGGGGGCACTGCGGGCTCAGTGCTTGCCAGGCTTGCTGCTCTTCTTTTCGTAGAAAGCCACGATGGGCGGATCAAACTTTGCGTGGTCCAGTTGCCACAGCCCCAGCGGTCCGTGCATCAGCGGAATGCGGTGTTCGCTGCCATCGGGCCATTGCTCCCAATAGTCCCGCATGCGCGGAAACTTCAGTGGCGGCAGGCCCTGCGCGGTGTCGATGGGCTCCAGCCGATAGGTGCCCGACAGGCGGTATGCGTGGTCTTCTGACACCGAGCCTGCCAGCATTTGGTCTACCCGCTTGAGCACCGGCAGGGCAGCCCCGGCCGATACGGCGCCCAGCATCAGGGCCAGCGCCATCGATTCGCGCGAGGGGATGCGCCCTGCAGCGAAGAAGCGGTAGCACAGTGCCACCAACGCTGCGATGCCCACCGACGCCACCAGCCAGGTCAGGGGCGAGCGCAGGATGCTGAAGAGCTGCGCATCCGTCAGCTCGTAGCCGGAGAACACAAAGCTGTCGAGCAGCGCAAACAGCATCAGGCCCAGGAACAGCACCGTCGCGCCTAGGCTGCGAGGGTTCTTCTCCAGTGCGAAATCGTGTGTGTTCTCTTCGTCCAGCGGATAGTCGGGGAACGCCGAGCGGAAGATGTCGCACAAGGCCTCGCGCGACGGCCCGGCGCTCCAGCCGGTATCGGCGGTGAACAGCACCTGGCCTTTGGGGGTGTCCAGCCGAGCCCAGTGGATGTTGCCCGTCTTGATGGATTGGTTGCCCAGCCACTCGACCTTCAGCCCCGATTTGGGCACCAACGACTCGAAAGCCTTGCCCGTCTTGGCCCAATGCCCCCGGATGCGGAATGCTTCTCCATCGTCGATCAGCACGCCCTTGGCTTCGAAAGCCATAAGCCGCATCCAGCGTCCAAAAAATGCGGGGCGGGCCAGGTTGATACGCCAGTAGTGCCGGCCCTTGAGGTCTTTCACCAGCGCATCCTGGCGCTGTTTCATGGCGCGTATGCGCACATACATCCACAAGGCCAGGGCGACTATCAGCAGATGGGGGAGGGCGAAGGCAAGGTACTTCATCGTCTGCGTGATGGGCGATGGGGGGAGCTTCCGCCCGTGGGCCAGCGCTGGCCCGCAGGCGGTTCAGGCGGTCTTGGGTCGGACAGCGTTTTTGGGCCGGAACGCCTTGCAGACCTCATCCCGCGTTTCCAGGTACGGCCCATCGATCAGGTCCACACAGTAAGGCACGGCGGCAAAGATGCCCGGCACGATCTGCTGGCCGTTGGCGTCCTTCAGCCCCTCCAGCGTCTCGGCAATCGCCTTCGGCTGACCAGGCAGATTAATGATCAGGCTCTGGTCTCGGATCACAGCGACCTGGCGCGAGAGGATGGCGGTAGGCACAAACTTCAGGCTGATCTGGCGCATCTGCTCGCCAAAGCCCGGCATCTCCTTGTGTGCCACGGCCAGCGTGGCCTCCGGCGTCACGTCGCGCAGCGCGGGGCCGGTGCCTCCGGTGGTCAGCACCAAGCTGCAGCCAGCGTCCACCAGCTCGATCAGCGTGGCGCTGATGCCGGCCTGCTCATCGGGGATCAGGCGAGGCTCGAAGGTGATGGGGTTGTGCAGCGCGCGCGTCAGCCAGTCCTGCAAGGCAGGCAGGCCCTTGTCTTCATAGACACCGGTGCTGGCGCGGTCGCTGATCGAGACGATGCCGATCTTGACGGCGTCGTGGACGGCTTCACTCATCGTCGTTGTCCTCGTCGGTGTCGCTGGCATCTGCCGTGCCGGTGCCGCCCAGGTGCTCGCGCACCAGTTGGAACAGCTCGCGGTATGCACGGCCCTTGCGGGGCGCCAGGCCTTGCGAGACCTGGACGTTGGCCTCCTTGCCCGCAGGCTGCGCATCCTTGCGGGCCTGGCGGATCAGCGCGCGCAGTTGCTGGGTGTCGGTGTCGGGATGCTCGGCCATCCAGGGGGCCAGTGCATCGTCGTCGGCAATCAGGCGGTCGCGCCATTGCTCGGCCAGATGCAGTTGCAGCTTTTCGGTGGCAGAGCCTTTGTGCTGTTCTTCCAGCGCCTGGCGGGCGGCCTGCACCAGCTCTGGTTCGAGCTTGCGCATGAGCTTGCCCACATACTGCATCTGGCGGCGCTTGCCTTCAAAGTTGGTGATGCGCTTGGCCTCGGCCAGCGCCTCCACCAGTTTGTCGGGCAGGCCCACGGCGTCGAACAGGTCGGCGCGCAGGTTCAAAAGCTCCTTGCCCAGGTCCTGCAGTTCGTCGCTCTCGCGCTTGAGATCGGTGCGGCTGGCATCGGGCGTGCCTTTGAGTTCGGCCTTGAGCTGAATGTCCAGTTCGCTGCCTTCGGCAACAAACTGGCCTCGCACAAAGTAGCCTTTTTTGGGTTTGCGTGACATGGGGTGGGGGCAAAGAGAGGCGGGCGCAGGGTGCGCCGCAGTGGCAAGTATCATAGCTGCCGCTATGAACAAACCCTCCAACCGCGCCCCGCGCACCCCCGGCGCGCTGGCTGCTGTGCCCGCAGCTGCCACCTCCCGCACCCCTGACAGCGGCTTCAGCTACAGCCGCCCGTTTTTTGAAGACCTGGTGGACCGCGCCCTGGCCCATGCCAAAAAGCTCGGTGCGACCGACGCGGGCGCCGAGGCGTCAGAGGGCTGTGGCCTGTCGGTCAGCGTGCGCAAGGGCGAGCTGGAGAATGTGGAGCGCAACCGCGACAAGTCGCTGGGCGTGACGGTCTACATCGGCCACCGCCGAGGCAACGCCAGCACGTCGGACTTTTCTACCAAGGCCATCGAGCAGACCGTGCAAGCGGCCTACGACATCGCCCGCTTCACGGCCGAAGACCCCGTGGCTGGCCTGCCCGATGCCGACGATATCGCGCCCCAGGAGACGCACCGCGACCTGCAACTCTTCCACCCCTGGGCCATCACCAGCGAAGAAGCCGCAGAGATGGCCAAGGCCTGCGAGGCCGCGGCTTTCAAGACGCATCGCCGCATCACCAACAGCGAAGGTGCTGGCGTGTCGGCCCAGCAAAGCCATTTCTTCAGCGCTCACACACGCGGCTTTCGCGGGGGCTATGCCAGCTCGCGCCACAGTTTCTCGGTGGCTCCCATCGCCTCGTTGCCCGGCAAGAACGCCGAAATGCAGCGCGACGCCTGGTACAGCTCGATGCGCAACGCAGCCGATCTGGCCTCGCCCGAGGCCGTGGGCCGCTACGCCGCGCAGCGTGCGCTGAGCCGCCTGGGCAGCCGCAAGATCCCTACCACGCAATGCCCCGTGCTGTTTGAGTCGACCCTGGCCGCTGGCCTGCTGGGCGGTTTTGTGCAGGCCATCAGTGGCGGCTCGCTGTACCGCAAGAGCAGCTTCTTGCTCGACTCGCTGGGCAAGATGGTCTTTCCCAAGCACATCGACATCCTGGAAGACCCCTTCATCCTGGGTGGCAAGGGCAGCTCGCCGTTTGACGAAGAAGGCGTGCGCGTGGCACCGCGCAAGGTGGTGCAGGGTGGTCGCGTGCAGGGCTACTTCCTGTCGAGCTACTCGGCCCGCAAGCTGGGCATGAAGACCACGGGCAACGCCGGAGGCTCGCACAACCTGGTGATGACATCGCGCCTCACGCAAGCCAGCGACAGCCTGGACGCCATGCTGCAAAAGCTGGGCACGGGCCTGTTTGTGGTGGAGCTGATGGGCCAGGGCGTGAACTACGTCACGGGCGACTATTCGCGCGGCGCGAGCGGCTTCTGGGTCGAGAACGGCAAGATCGCCTACCCAGTGCACGAGATCACCATTGCAGGCAACCTCAAGGACATGCTCAAGGGCATCGAGGCCGTGGGTGCCGATGCCTACAACTATGGTGCCAAGACGGTGGGTTCGATCCTGGTCAACCGCATGAAGGTGGCGGGCAGCTGATCTTCGTGCCCGCAGCAGGCGGATACCGCCAGTTGCTGTTGTGATGCGGGTTTTCTGCAACTCTCCCGCCCCAGGCCCTCGTGACTGCGAGGGCCTTTTTTCATGGAGGGTTTCGTCAGGTGGCACTGCGGGGCTTGGCCGCCCAGGTGTCTTTCTTCCCACGCATGCCCACGGGCAGCGCGAGTCCGACGCGGTGCCGGGACATCGCATCCCGGGGCTCAAGATGGGCCAGCATCAGAGAAGCTGCGTCGGCATAGGGAACGATCATCTGCGGCACCTTCGATGCGAACAGCAGCAGCATCAATGGGCTGGGTAGCCTGCCCGCAAAGGCTGGCACGGAGACCGGCAGCTGGTCCGCGGCGATGCGCAGCCGGGCGATCCCCAGCGCGGGTTGGTCGACCATCGGTCCCGGGCACAGCAGGCGCCAATCGAGGGACGAGGTGTTCAGGCGCTCAAAGTTCTTCTTGTGCGGCCAATAGGTGTCGCGCACCTTGGGCAGTTCAACACCCCGGCGGCCTGTCTGGCCGATGTCGAGCACCGCAGCGCCCCCTAGAAACCAGCAGGTTGGCCGCTCTGCGGGGGCCAGGGACTCCACGCTGGAAACAATGCGGTCCACAAGGTCGACAAACGCGCGACCTTCGGTGACCAGCCCCGCACAGTTGATCAACGCCTCGTGGCCCCGGATGATGTCTGCCAAGGCGCTGATTGCCACGGACCCCAGGTCCACCTGGTGCACCGTGATGCGTGATCGAAGGTCCTGGGGCAGCCGGGCAGGGTTGCGCACTAGCACTGACACCTGGTGGCCCGCCGCAACAGCTTGCTGCAGTACGTGGCGGCCGAGGGAGCCCGTGGCTCCCAGGATGAGAAGACGCTTCATGATGATTCGCGAGAGGATTGAGGAAAGGTCTGCCGATGGCCGGGTAGTCATCGACGGGCGATGCCGCGATGATTCCATGCCATCGTCTCTGCAGCACTAACGGCGGGTGAGGTCCATCGCGAAGACGGTGACTTTGTTCACAGTGCTTGTCTTTGCCTGCGGGTTCTCGCGGGTCTTGCCTGCCGCCGTACAGGTGGTGCAGGAACGCCGACGGACACGCGATATGCTGTGCCCACCATGCCTGTCGTGCCCTCGAAGCCCCCAGCCAACGGCCATACCGCTGACCCCATTGCGCCGCAAGACCCGGCCCTGTTGCGCCGTCTGCTGCGCGCCAAGGACCGCATGGACGCTGCGTCGCATGAGGCCTGGCCGGTGCAGCGGCTGGCCGAGGTCAGCGGCGTCTCCGACGCGCATTTCGCACGGTCCTTCCGGCAGGCGTTTGGCATCCCGCCCCACCGCTACCTGCTGACCCGCCGCATCGAACAGGCCACCACGCTGCTGCGCGACACGGACTTGCCCATCACCGAGATTGCGTTTGCCACCGGGTGGGAGAGCCTGGGCACCTTCGGCCGCACCTTTCGCGACATCACGGGGCAGAGCCCCAGTGCGGTGCGCCTTCAGGCCCAGGCCCGCTTGGAGCCACTGGACAAGGTGCCGGCCTGCGTATTGAAAGCCGCACAACGCCCTGACCTCACCACCGCAGTTTCGGAGAAGCGCCGCCGCCAGCCCGCAGGTACAAAGCCGACATCAGCAACAACCAAGGAGATCTGATGGCGAAGAACCAAGGCATTGGCGTGGTGGGCGTGTATGTGGACGATCAGGACGAAGCGCTCGCGTTCTATGTGGGCAAGCTCGGGTTTCAGGTGCACACGGATGTGCGCAATGGCCCCTACCGCTGGCTGACGGTGCAGCACCCCGACCAGCCGGGCTTTCAGTTGGGGTTGTTCAGGCCTGGCCCTCCCATCCACGACGAGGCCACGGCGCAAGCCCTGCGCGCCATGGTGGCCAAGGGCGCCATGCCGCCGCTGGTGTTGCATGTGTCGGACTGCCGCGGCACGTATACCCGGCTGCGCGACCTGGGCGTGGAGTTCACACAGGAGCCCGTGGACCGGTACGGCAACGTGGACGCGGGCTTCCGGGACCCGGCGGGCAACGGCTGGAAGATGATCCAGCTCGCCGCTGGAGGTGTGCAATGAGCGCCGGTGCGGGAATTCGGCGGTTCCATCGCTGGGTGTCGATGGCGTTCACGTTGGCCGTCATCGCCAATTTTTTGGCTCGCGCCCAGGGTGCAGGCAACCCGCCGGACTGGGTCACGTACGCGCCCCTGCCGCCGCTGGCACTGCTGCTGTTGACGGGGTTGTACCTGTTCGTGCAACCCTACCTGCAGCGGCTTGCTGTCCGGTCTTCTGTTCGGCCTGCCCCGGGCGCCCAGGGCTTGCCGCCCGCGTGACGGCGCGCGGTGTGTACCGCCATCACTCTGCGAAATCTGCAAAGTCCGCCAGCAACTCCAGCACGCCCTCCACGGCGGGCGAGGGCGGTGGCTGGTGGCGGTGCGCCACGGCCATGGGGCGCATGAGCGGCGGTTGCAGCGGGCGGATCTGTACATCGGGCGTGCCCTGCAGGTCCTCCACCTCCTCCATCGGTAGCAGTGCGGCGCATTGGCTGGCCACGGCCAGGCTTTTGAGGGCGCCAGGGTAGCTCAGCGCCAGAAACGGGCGCGGATGGTGCCCAGCCTGACCAAACCAGTTGGCAATCAATCCGTGCATCTGCGTGGCGGGCGCAAACGATGCCCAGCGTCGGCTGGCCAGCCAGTCGGGGCCGACGTGGTCTGGCGCGTCCCACGCGGCGGGCAGCAGGGCCACCATGGGGTCGTTGCGCCAGGGGGTCTGGCGCACCTCTGCCAGCGGCGGCTGGGGGCTGGCGACGATGGCAATGTCCAGCGTACCGGCCTTGAGCCGCTGCATCGACTCGGCCGAGCCCACTGCCTCCAGGCGGATTTCAACCCCGGGGCTGCGTGCCGCCAGCGCCTCCAGCATGCGTGGCAGCAACCGGGTGCTGACACCCGCCGACACTCCCACCCGCACCATGCCTTCGCGGCCCGATGCGTGGCGCCGCACGCGTTCCACCAGGTCATCGCTGGCCAGCAACAGCTGGCGGCCTTCGCGCACCAGCACCTCGCCAGCGGGGGTGAGGTCGGCCTGCCGCCGTCCGCGCACCACCAGCTCGGCGCCCAGGCGCGATTCCAGTTCCTTGATGTGCATGCTCACCGTGGGCGGCGCGAGGTGCAACGCCTGCGCGGCGGCCGCAAAGGTGCCCAGGTCGGTGATGGCGATCAGGGTTTGCAACTGGTCGAGATTGAGGTTACGCATCAGCTTTTATGAAGTGAATCGTCATTGAATTCAACTTTACAGATGGTAAGCCAAGCCCGAGCATGCGGGCCATGTTGCATCCCACCCGTTTGGACCCCGAAAGCACGACCCGCCAATCCCAGGCCTGCCAGCCGCCGGGGGTTGTGCCAGGGCACCCGGCCCGTGGGGGCCGATGGCCCCGGCGGATGCGGCGTCTGGGCGGGCGGTGGCTGCGGGCGCTGGGTGCCGCCCTCGCGCGGGCGGAAAAACACATCAGCGAGAATTTCCGGGTGCCGCCCCATGGGGGGTGACGGGGGCGGGCCTCCTCACTGCCTGCACTGGTGAGGCGGAGGGGATCGGCCTACACTGCACCACCGGTCAGGCGGCCCGGACCGGGGCCTGGTGTGCACCAGGGGGCTGCAAGGCCCGGGGCCGGATTGAGCGAAAGGACCTGGTATGTTGTCCGATGCTTCCGTAACCACCATGCTGCCTGTGATGGACATGGACATGGACCGCGCCCGCGCCTTCTACGAGGGTTGCCTGGGGCTCAAGCCCGGCGGGTTCCGGCCCGATGGCAAGTTTGTCTATGCGGTGGGGGGCAGCACGCTGGCGCTGTTCCCCAAGCCGGAAGGCACCAAGGCCGACCACACGGCCATCAGCTTTCAGGTGGCCGACATGGCCGCCACCATCGAGGCACTGAAACGCGCGAAGGTGGTCTTCGAGGACTACGACTTCCCGGGCCTCAAGACCGTCAATCACGTGTGTGTGCTGGGCGCCGAGAAGGCTGCGTGGTTCAAGGACACCGAGGGCAACTACCTCTGTCTGCACGAGGACATTGCCACATAACCCTTTTTTTCAAGCAAAAAGGCCGTTACCGCTTGGTGGGTATACCTTTTAAGCTATAAAAAACAGGAGCATTTTTGACGAGGGCCGTGGCTCATTGCCCAGCCACCCGCGCCGCAATCGCCTCGCCCACCTGCGTGGTGCAGGCCGTGCCGCTCAGGTCCGGCGTGCGCGGCCCGCTTTTGATCACTTCTTCGATGGCGTTGACGATGGCATCGTGCGCTGCCCGTCCTGCGCCCTGACCCTGGGTGAGGAAGTCCAGCATCAGCGCCCCCGACCAGATCATCGCAATCGGGTTGGCGATGTTTTGGCCATAGATGTCGGGTGCCGAGCCGTGCACGGGCTCGAACAGGCTGGGGAACGTGCGCTCGGGGTTCAGGTTGGCCGAGGGCGCTAGGCCAATGGTGCCGGTGGTGGCCGGGCCCAGGTCGCTCAAGATGTCGCCAAACAGGTTGGTGGCGGCCACCACGTCAAAGCGCCCAGGCTGCAGCACAAAGCGGGCGGTGAGGATGTCGATGTGCTGCTTGTCCAGCGTGACCTCGGGGTAGGCCTGGGCCACGTCGTCGGCACGCTGGTCCCACCAGGGCATGCTGATGGCGATGCCGTTGCTTTTGGTGGCCAGGGTGACGTGCTTTTTGGGGCGGCTTTGCGCCAGGTCGAACGCGAACTTCAGCAGGCGGTGGGCGCCGTGGCGGGAGTAGACGGATTCCTGGATCACGATCTCGCGGTCGGTGCCCTCGTACATGAGGCCGCCCAGTGACGTGTACTCCCCCTCAGTGTTCTCGCGCACCACGCAGTAGTCGATGTCGCCGGGTTGGCGGCCCGCCAAGGGGCAGGGTACGCCTTCGAACAGGCGCACCGGGCGCAGGTTGATGTACTGGTCGAACTCGCGGCGGAACTTGAGCAGCGAACCCCACAGCGACACATGGTCCGGCACGGTGGCGGGCCAGCCCACGGCACCGAAGAAGATAGCGTCCATCCCCGCCAGCTGCGCCTTCCAGTCGTCGGGCATCATTTTTCCATGGGCGGCGTAGTAGTCGCAGCTGGCCCAGTCGATGGCAGTGGTTTCGAGTGCAATGCCAAAACGCGCTGCGGCGGCTTGCACCACGCGCAGGCCTTCTGGCAGCACCTCCTTGCCAATGCCGTCTCCGGCGATGAGGGCGATGCGGTAGGTTTTGGGGGCAGTGGAGGAGGTCATCAAGCGGTCCTTGCAATGGCTTCGAGGGTGCGGCTGAAGGGCGCAGCCAGCGGCATTGCCTGCATTGTTCCCAACGCTTCCGATAACTACAATCCGCTAACTGTGGCCTTATCCTTCACACATCGTGCATAAAAATCCTGCAGCGGAAGACCTGCGCGTGTTCACGGCCGTGGTGCGCAAGGCCAGCTTTGGCGGCGCCGCCACCGAGCTGGGCACTTCGCCCGCCTACGTCAGCAAACGCATCCGCCTGCTGGAGCAGGACCTGCAGGTCAAGCTGCTGCACCGCACCACCCGCCGCGTGGCGGTGACGGAGGAGGGCGAGCGCGTCTTCCACTGGGCGCAGCGCATCCTGGACGACATGGAGCAGCTGATGCAGGAGGTAGCGGTGACGCGCAGCGAGCCGCGCGGGCTGTTGCGGGTGAGCAGCAGCTTTGGTTTTGGCCGGCAGATCGTGGCGCCCGCGCTGTCGCGGTTGGTGGAGCAGCACTCGGGGCTGCAGGTGCGCCTGGAAGTGTTCGACCGGCTGGTGGATGTGGCGGGCGAAGGGTTTGACCTGGACGTGCGCGTGGGCGACGAAATTGCGCCGCACCTGATCGCACGCCGCCTGGCGGACAACCACCGTGTGTTGTGCGCGGCGCCTGCCTACCTGCAGCGCAAGGGCACGCCGCGCACGGTGGCCGACCTGGCCGCGCACGACTGCCTGGTGATCAAGGAGCGTGACCATCCATTTGGCGTGTGGCGCCTGCGCAGCGGTGCGCAGGAGGAGTCGGTGAAGGTGCGTGGCCCGCTGTCGGCCAACAACGGCGAGATGGCCGTGCAGTGGGCGGTGGACGGACGTGGCGTGGTGCTGCGCTCGTTGTGGGATGTGGGCGCGCACCTGCAGACCGGGCGCCTGGTGCAGGTGTTGCCGCAGTGGCAGCAAGAAGCCAATGTGTGGGCCGTCTACCCCACGCGGCTGGAGCGCTCGGCCAAAGTGCGGGTGTGCGTGGAGTTTTTGCAGGCGCTCTTTCGCGACGGGTGGGCGTCGCGCAGCGCAAAGACCGGTGTGGGCGCAAACGCCTCGGTTTGAAGCAAAAATAGCTGCCAGCGCACGTCTCACATGCGCTGACAGCTATCAAAAAGATACCGGTCGTACCGTGGGCACGACCGCAGGGGCGATCAGCCCGCCAGTGCCGCTTTCACGGCGGCCGACACCTGGCCCATATCGGCCTTGCCCGCCAGGCGGGTCTTGACCACGCCCATGACCTTGCCCATGTCGCCAGGGCCCGATGCGCCCACCTCAGCCACGATGGCCTTCACGGCAGCCAGCGTTTCTTCGGCCGACATGCGCTCGGGCAGGTAGGCCTGCAGCACGGCCATCTCGGCCTTTTCCTTGTCGGCCAGGTCCTGGCGGCCTGCGCCCTCAAAGGCGGTGATCGAGTCCTTGCGCTGCTTGATGAGCTTGTCCACGATGGCGACCACGGCCGCGTCGTCCAGCACGATGCGCTCGTCCACTTCCTTTTGCTTCATCGCGGCCTGCAGCAGGCGGATGGTGCCCAGGCGCTCGCTGTCCTTGGCGCGCATGGCGGTTTTCATGTCTTCGGTGATCTGGTCCTTGAGGCTCATGGCGGCTTCCTTGGTTGGTTTTAGACAAGAACAGGGGTTTGCCAAAAGGCTTTCTGGCTAGGCGTCAACGCCGCAGACAGTAGTGCTGCTACGGCAAGGCGTTGCAACGACGCCAGAAAGCCTTTTGGCAAACCCCAAAAACAAAAACCCGCGCTTGGCGTCCCTAGCGCGGGTTTGTCGGCACTCCGTATCAGGACGGGGCCAAAGCGGTACTTAGTACAGCTTCTTGGGCAGTTGCATGCTGCGAACGCGCTTGTAGTGACGCTTCACGGCAGCAGCCTTCTTGCGCTTGCGCTCGGCGGTGGGCTTTTCGTAGAACTCACGGGCGCGCAGGTCGGTCAGCAGGCCGAGCTTTTCAATGGTGCGCTTGAAGCGGCGCAGTGCAACGTCAAAGGGTTCGTTTTCTTTTACGCGGATCGTAGTCATTAGCTAATGTTTTCCAAATGGTGCCTGCAGAGGGGCTTGGGGAGATCGGGCCTCAAGTCCGTACAAAGCGGTTTCCCCGTCTGTAACTAGTATTTGGCCGACGGGGCATTGCCAGCAAAGCCGGAGATTATAGCCTTTATCCACGCCCAGAGCGCAAGGATTGCCGGTCTGTCCCCGAACAGGGCGTCCAGTGGGCTGCTGACAGCCGGGCCGCACCGCAATGGCGCGGAAGTTGCTTCACGTTGTAACACTCCTATTCACCGGTGGAGAGCCCTGGCCATCCGCCCGGGCGGCCCCGCCGCAGACACCATGGCATTCATGCACCGCGTATCGGGTTGGCTGGGCCGGCTCAGTGTGGGCCGCAAGCTCATGCTCATCTATCTGCTGGACCTGACGGCGGTGATCTACGTCTCCAGCATCCTGATCCACGAAAAGTACCTGGCGATTGATTTCACGCGCAAGGAGGTGGTGGGCACGACCTACGCGGCCGTGGTGCGCGATGGGCTGATGGGGCAGTTCCTGGATGCTTCGCAGCAGCCTCCGCTGGTGGCCGACGTGCTGACCCGCCTGGACGCCGTACGGGCAGCCCACGACGAACAACTGCACACGGCCGATGTGGGGCAGCGGTTTGGCGTGGCGCTGCAGCAGCTGACGGGCCAGCCCCAAGGGGGCGCTCCAGCTGCTGATCCGCAGACGCTCACCCGGCTGCGCAGCCAGCTGCTGCGCGAGGGGCGTGAGTTGCTCACCACGGTGGGCAACCAGTCCAACCTGATCCTGGACCCGGACCTGGACAGCTACTACGTGATGTCGCTGGTGGTGCTGCGGTTTCCCGAGCTGCTGCAGGCGGTGCATGACACCGTCAGCTTCCTGAACGCGGCGCCGTCGCGGCGCGGGCCGCAGTGGTCGTCCGAGCTGCTGACGCTGGTGGGGCGGCTGGATGCGGTGATGCTGGGCATCGAGTCGGACTACAACCAGGCCTTCATTGCAGGCTCGCCCGAGATGCGGGCCGCGCTGGTGCGCCAGCGCGAGGCGCTCAAGGCGGCGCAGGAGGGCTTTCAGGCCTTGCTGCAGGGCATTGCGTCGGGCGAGTCGCGCCTGACGGTGGCGCAAGTGGGTGTGCAGGAGGCACAGGTGCTGGGCGCGCTGCGCGATGCCTGGTCGGTGGGCATTGTGGACCTGGAGCGTTTGCTGAACCAGCGCGCCGACAGCCTGTTTGCCCGCATGTGGTTGCACCTGGGCACGGCGCTGGTGCTGCTGGGCTGCATCCTTTCGCTCGTCACCCTGGTCGCGCGCCAGATCGCCAAGCCGCTGCAGCAGCTGGCGCGTGTGGCCGACGAGGTGCGCAAGAGCGGTGACCACACGCTGCGTGCGCACTGGGCCAGCCGCGACGAGATCGGCCGCCTGGTCACCGCGTTCAATGAGATGCTGTCCCAACTCGACCGCGACCGCGTGCTGCAGCAGGAGCTGGCCGCCAGCGCCCGTGCGGCCGAGGCGCAGCGTGAACTGGTGGAGGCCTTCCCCATCCCCATGGTGGTCACGTCGATTCCCGAGCACGAGGTGCTGCACTCCAACGCACCCGCAGCCCACTGGCTGGGGGGCCGCAAGACCGACCCATGGGCCGTGGGGCTGGAGCCCGGCGTGCGCGCGCGCTTCTTCCAGCGCCTGGCGGACCAGGGCTCGGTCGATGAATTTGAAGTGCGCTGGAAGGGCAGCCCCGAGCCTTCGTGGGCCGTGCTGTCGGCGCGGCGCCTGCAGTTCCAGGGGCGCGACTCGGTGCTCACGGCCTTCACGCCCATCAACGTGCTCAAGGTGATGGAGCAGCGCCTGGAGCTCTGGGCCAAGGTGTTCGAGGCCTCGTCCGAGGGCATCATCATCATGAACGCCGAGCAGCAGATCATCAGCGTGAACAAGGCGTTCTGCCGCAGCACGCACTACGACTTCTACGAGGTCATTGGCGAAGACCTGGGCTTTCTGCTGGAAGAGGCGGGCGCCGAGCCGCTGTCGGTGCAGATCCAGCGCACCATGCTCGACAAGGAGTCGTGGCAGGGCGAGGTGCGGTTTCGCCGCCGCTCGGGCGAGACCTACCCGGCCTGGCTCATGGTGTCGGCTGTGCGCGAGGGCAAGGGCGGTGCGGTGGCCAACCACATCGGCATTGCCATCGACATCACCGACCGCAAGCTCAACGAGGAGCGCATCCAGTTCCTGGCGCACCACGATGTGCTCACCGAGCTGCCCAACCGATCACTGTGCGTGCAGCGCCTGCAGATGGCGCTGGCGCAGGCGCCCATCACGGGTGAAAAGGTCGCGGTGCTGTTCATCGACCTGGACCGCTTCAAGGCCATCAACGACACGCTGGGCCACCACATTGGCGATGGCCTGCTGCGCTCGGTGGCCGCGCGCCTCACGCAGGCCGTGCGCAGCCGCGACACCGTGAGCCGCCTGGGCGGCGACGAGTTTGTGGTGGTGATGCGCGACGTGGCCGGGCGCGAGGATGTGCAGCAGCTGGTGGAGCGGCGGCTGATCCCGCTCATCCGCCAGAGCCACCCGGTGGAGGGGCATGAACTCAATGTGTCCTGCAGCGTGGGCATCGCCGTGTACCCCGAGGATGGCAGCGACATTGACGAACTCATGCGCCGCGCCGACGCCGCCATGTACGAGGCCAAGACCACCGGCCGCGACATGGCGCTGTTCTATTCCATGGAGACCGACCAGCGTGCGGTGGCCCGCCAGACCATGGAGCAGCAACTTCGCCGCGCGCTGGAGCGCCACGAGCTGAGCCTGCACTACCAGCCCCGCCTGAGCGCCCAGGGCACCCAGCTGCTGGGCGTGGAGGCACTGCTGCGCTGGACCAGCCCGGTGCTGGGCTCCATCCCTCCCAGCGAGTTCATCCCCATCGCCGAAGAGACCGGCATGATCCGCGCCATTGGCAGCTGGGTGTTGCAGCAAGCCTGCGAGCAGTGGGTGCGCTGGCAGCAGCTGGCGCTGGAGGCGGGCCCGGGCGATGCCTTGATGCCACACCCGCTGGCCCGGGTGTCGATCTCGGTCAACCTCTCGGCCGCGCAGATGTCCGACCCCGCGTTGGTCACCGACATCGAGGCACTGCTGCTGCGCACCGGCATGCCGGCGCACCGGCTGGAGCTGGAGATCACCGAGTCCCAGCTCATGGACAACGCCCATGCGGCTGAGCAGCAACTGGCGGCGCTCAAGGCGCTGGGTGTGCAACTGTCCATCGACGACTTTGGCACCGGGTATTCCAGCCTGGCCTACCTCAAGCGCTTTGACATCGACCGCCTCAAGGTGGACAAGTCCTTTGTGCGCGACATGCTCGCCAACCCTGCCGACATGGCCATCACCCGCGCCATCATCGCGCTGGGCCACACGCTGGGCCTGCGCATCGTGGCCGAGGGCGTGGAAGACCTGGCCACGGCCCAGGTGCTGAGTGCGCTCGATTGCGAGGAGCTGCAGGGCTACCACTTCAGCCGGCCGCTGCCGGTGCCGGAGCTGGAGGCCTGGGCCCGACAGCATTGCGGATTGTTGACGCGAGAGGCAGCGGCAGCGTAACGGTCAAGCGGGCGCTGCGCACGCGCGGGACGCCGGGCAAGGGCCGCCCCGCAGAGAGGGCGTCGTCCGCCTGCCCGCGCAGCGTAGCGAGAGCAGGGGGAAGGCCCGTAGGGCCTCAGGGGGGTGTCACTGCCAGCGCCTGCGCACAGGCATGCGCGCTGGCCCAGGCCCACTGAAAGTTGTAGCCGCCCAGCCAGCCTGTCACGTCCACCACCTCGCCAATGAAGTACAGGCCGGGCTGCGTCTTGCACTCCATGGTCTGCTGCGACAGCGCGCGCGTGTCCACGCCGCCCAGCGTTACCTCGGCTTTCTTGTAGCCCTCGGTGCCCGTGGGCGTCAGCTCCCAGCGCGCCAGCTGCTCCGCCAGGCGCGCCAGGGCCTTGTCAGATGCCTCGTTGATGGGGCGCTGCCAATCAGCCTCGCGGCCGGCCCAGGCGTCGGCCAGGCGGCTGGGCACCAAGGTGGCCAGCTCGTTGGCAACCAGCTTGCGCGAGCGGGCCTTGCCCTGCGCCAGCGCAGCGGGCAGGTCCACCGTGGGCGCCAGGTTGATGGCCAGGGGCGTGCCCTCCTGCCAGTAGCTGGAGATCTGCAGCACCGCGGGGCCCGACAGGCCCCGGTGGGTGAACAGCAGGTCTTCGTCAAACGCCATGCGGGTTTTCTTGGCCCCTGTGCTGATCTGCACCGGCAGCGCCAGCCCCGCCAGCTGCGCATACGGCGCCCAGCCCGCGCCGTCAAAGGTCAGCGGCACCAGGCCCGGCTTGCGCTCGATGAGCGGGATGCTGAACTGCTGCGCGAGCCGGTAGCCAAAGTCGGTGGCGCCGATCTTGGGGATGGACAAGCCGCCGGTGGCAATGACCAGCGCACCCGCCGACACCGGCCCACGATCAGTATCAATTTGATAGCTGCCCCGGCATGATTCACTAGCGCTTGATGCCAAAAAGTCTATTTTTTTGACGCTACAGGGCTGCCAGCGGGTCACGCCACCCGCCTCGCACTCGGCCAGCAGCATGGCAATGATGTCCTCGGCCGAGCGGTCGGCAAACAGCTGGCCCTTGTGCTTTTCATGAAACGGGATGCCGTGCTTTTGCACCAGCGCAATGAAGTCGGCGGGCGTGTAGCGCGACAGCGCCGAGCGGCAGAACTGCGGGTTCTGCCCCACAAAGTGTTTGTGCGGCGCGGCCGGGTCCAGGTCGCGGTTGGTGAAGTTGCAGCGCCCGCCGCCCGAGATGCGGATCTTTTCGGCCACCTTGTCGGCATGGTCGATGAGCAAGACCTTCAGGCCCCGCTGGCCCGCCTGGCCCGCGCAGAACAGGCCGGCAGCGCCGGCGCCGATGATGATGGCGTCAAAAAATGGAGTCGTCGGCACTTCGTTCGGATGCGTGGGGCGCAAAAAGAGGCTGATTGTGCCGCCATTGCTTGTGGCAGTGCTCTGGCCAAGGGAGCTGATGGGTACGTGCCGCATTGGGAGTGTTTCTGTTGGTAACGAATCGGCAGCCGTGGCTTTTCTCTGCTGTGACGCACCAATAATGGGCGATCGATCAAAGGAGAACCTGTGGACATGACGTCTCGATTCGATATCCAAGTACAGGCCATCACGCGCCGCCGATTTGGTCAATGGGGCCTGGCAGCAGCAGCCTCCGGCGTAGCCGGCTGTGGCGGTGGAGGGGGGGGAGAGCCCATCGTGGAGCCGCCCGCCAAAGCCGGCACACTGGAAATAGTGGCTGGCGCCTTGGGCGGTGGCGGATTTGCAATCAGCAAGGGCGAAATGGTGCGGCTACCCGCAGAGCTGACGGGACTGAGCTTCGATAGCAAGCGCGATCTTCAGTTTGTTGGGGTGTATGGCCGGGACAGTCGTGTGGGGCGCAGAACCCATGATGGTGTGTCTTCGTTTGCTCCAACGTATCCCCACTATTTCACTGGCCATCTGTTTGACGCCATGGACCGTTACCTTGTGACGACGGGTGGCGGAAGCGTGCACTATTTGCAGGGGGAAACGCCCGTACTCTTGGCGGGAGGCGGGACCAACACCGGTTTGGTGGATGGAGTGGGCGCGAGCGCTTCTCTTTTCTACTTTGACTCACCCTTGCTGGCCCGAGATGGGCTTGTGTACTTCATTGACCAAGATCCCCAGAAGGGCTTCCAACCCATGTTGCGTACCCTTGGGACGGATGGCACGGTGAAGACCTTGTTGCCGCTGCCCCGGGGTAGCCTGCTGCTCGAGTCCGCTACGGGCGGCGTGCGGCGTCATACCAAGTTCGCGGGCGACCCGTATGAGTGGGCTGATCTGGTGCTTGTAGGCGGTGAGTATCAATGGCGCGTCCTTCCCAACCAGTGGCCTTTTGATCATTGGACTCCCTTGATGAAAGTCCAGCGGGACCAGGATGTGTATTGGGCGCTGACTGAGGGGCTGGGAACGCGGGAATGGGTCATCGCACACATCGATTTGTCGGGCGTCACGCCATCGGGAGTATGGAAGCTACGGGGGCGCAAAGTAACGGTTGTTCGAGAGCCGTCGAACACGGCTCCGGGCGCTTTGTTTGTTGCATGCAGCGATCCACTTGAGGGTGGGACGGAGGTTGTGGCGTGCAGGTTGGAGATGCCGACGACGGCGGTCTCTCGATGGCTGGGAGCGCCAGCCAATGCAGGCGAGGTGGACGGACAGAGCCAAGCACGGTTCAGCTTTGTCAGGGGTGTCGAGGCGTTGCCTGACGGGGCTGGCGGTTTGATCTTGTTGGAGAACCAGCGAGGCAACTCGTCGGAGGCTGCACCTGCACCGGCCCTCCGGTCGGTCAGCGCCTCGGGCCAGGTGAGCACATGGTCGTTGGAGCCTCGTGGGAACCGCATGGCCATCGCCTATGGGCATCTGATCGCTTATGACACCCAGAACCGCGCTTTGATTCGGACTTCTACGAATGGCCAGTCCGCGTGGCAGACCTGGGTCAGCTCCAGCTATTTCGCGTCTGGAGGGAGGCATGATCCTGGCGTGCAAGTTTTACGTACCGATACGACGGGGCTGCTGTGGTTTGCCACGCGCTATTCGCCACAACCTGGCGATGGCGATGCGTACTTCGGTAGGGCCAATGGGAATGCGCTGGTTGGCGCGATCGATGCCAATGGGCAGGTGAAGATTGTTGCAGGGGATCCGCAGGCTCTCTACACACCTCAGAGCTATCCTCCGCTGGCGCAGCGCCCCTGGTACATGGACATTGCTGACATGGCCTTTGAGGGCGGCACTGCGCAGGTGTCGTGGGTGTTGTGCAACCGTGTGGAGCTGGATGGCGCCACCAACTTTGTGCGGTTCCATCCCGAGCTGGTGCGCATCGACACCCAGGGGATCCAGAGATTCGCGTTGTCATTGGAAATAGACCGAAATTTGCCAATTTCCGAGGCACCCTTCAAGCAAATCTGCGTTCTGCCCGGTCGGCCCGGCGAGGTGTTTCTTTCCAGCGCCTGCGGCGTGCATCGGTGGACGCAGGCCAAAGGGCTGGAACTGCTGGCCGGCCAGGCCGAGTTCACGCCCGGCGGCGTCTTGCTTGGGCAGTTGCCGGCAGGACTGAACCTGGTGAAGTTCCTGGCCCCCGGGGTTGACCGGCGTAGCCTGTATGTGGGTAGCGAAAACAGTGTGCTGAAGCTGGTGCTACCTGATTAACCCGCGTTGCAGGCCGTTCGTCACGCACTGGCAGCGAGCATCGACAGGTGTTACCAACGGCCGGACGCGGAAGGTTTAGTTTTCACCTAAAACGCTGCGCGCAAGGTCACGCTCAGATTGCGCGGGTCGGCATAGTTGCCGTAGTCCAGGTTGGCCCAGTACTTCTGGTTGGTCACGTTGTTCACGGCCACCGTCGCGCTGACCTTGGGGTTGAACTGCCAGGACGCGCGCAGGTTGAGGATGGCCTTGGGCGACTGCTTCACCGTCACCGTGCCGCTGGGGTGCGGGATGTTGAAGCCCTCGATGGCGCTTTGCCAGGTCAGGTTGCCGCCCACCGACAGCGGCGCCAGCGCGCCCGACAGCTGGTAGTCCGTGCCCAGTTGCAGCAGGTAGTCGGGCATGTTGGCGTAGATCAGGTCGGTGGGGGCACGCGTGACCTTGGCGCGGGTCAGGCCAGCACTCACGCGCCATTGCCGGGTGGCCATGCCTGCGAACTCCAGCTCGAAGCCGGTGGACTTCGTGCCGTTCACGGCCACGTAGGGCAGGCTGCCGTCGGGCAGCGGGGTGGTGATGGCACTGTCGCGCACGCCGAAGTTGTCCTGCTTGGTCTGGAACACCGCAAAGTGCGCCTGGATGCGGCGCTCGAACAGCTCGGCCTTGAGGCCAGCCTCGGCATTGCTGCCGATGACGGGCGACAGCGGATTGTTGTTGCGGTCCTTGTAGTTCTGCGGGTTGAAGATGCGCGCGTAGCTGGCGTAGGCCGACAGGGTGGGCGTGATGTCGTACACCGCGCCGATGAAGGGCGTGACCTTGCGGTTCTCGTCCTGGATGGCCGAGCGGCCTGCATAGCTGCCGGTGGTGCCATAGGTGTCGGAGTGGCGGTGCCAGTCGGTCAGGCGCAGGCCGGTGAGCACCGACAGCGGGTCGGCCAAGCGCCAGCGTGCCGAGGCGAACAGGCCCGTCTGCTGCGTGATCTGTGTGCGCCAGGCGCCGGTCTTGGAGTACGTGGGCGCAGGTGCGTTGCCGTCCCAGGTGTAGATGTTGGGGATCACATAGCTCCAGCCCGCCACGGACGTGTAGTCATCGGTGCGCGTGGCGGTGCGGGTGGAGCTCATGCCCACCACCAGGTCGTGCTTGCGGCCACCCAGCTCGAACTTGCCTGACAGGTAGGCGTCTACCGTGTCCTGCTTTTCGCTGCTGCCGCTCACGGCGGCATACAGCGTGGTGCCCGCGCCGGTGACCGGGTTGATGAATGGGGCCTGGCCGGTGGTGGCGCCATAGCCGTAGGTGCTCAGGCGGAAGGTGTCGCCCTCGGTGTGGTTCAGCGCGGCCTTCAGGCTCCAGTCGTCGTTGATCTGGTGGTCCAGCGTGGCATAGAGCGTGCCCGAGGTGCGCTCCCAGCGCGTCCAGGGCGGCGAGAAGCTGGTGGAGATCGGCAGGTCGATGGGCGCGCCCGTGGTGGCAAAGCGCGGGATGGTGCCCCAGATCGGCGCCTTGGGGTCGTTGGACTGGCGCTGGTAGCCCAGCGACACCACGGTGGCGGTGCCGATGTCGGCCTCCACCGCGGCGAGCAGGGCGGTCTTGTCCTCGGAGTAGCGGTCGCGGAAGCTGTCTTTCTTCTGCGGGGCCACGACCAGGCGGCTGCGCACGCTACCGTCGCTGTTGAGCGGTGCGTTGATGTCCAGCTCGCCCCGGTACAGGTTCCACGACCCGGCGGTGAGCGCCACAGACGCCGCGAACTCGCGCTGTGGGCGCTTGCGGATCATGTTGATGGTGGCCGAAGGCACGCCCACACCGGTCTGGATGCCGTTGGCGCCGCGCACGATGTCGATGCGCTCGTACAGCGCGGTGTCGAACTCCTGGTTGGTGCTGCTGCTGTAGCTGGGCAGGCCGTCGGTCTGGAAGTCGGTGATCTGGAAGCCGCGCGCGTAGTACAGCGGGCGCTGCGTGTCGTAGAAGCTCACGGCAATGCCGTTCACATTGCGCAGCACGGCGTCGATGCTGGTGAGCGACTGGCGCTCGATCTGCGCGCGCGTCACCATGCTGACGGACTGCGGCGTTTCACGCGGGGTGAGCTGGAGGCGGGTGGATGCGCTCTCGCGCGCACCCGACACGGTGACGCTGTCCAGCGCCTTGGGCTCCACGACCTGGTCGGCGCTGGTTGCGCCTGAGAGGGAGGTTTCGGCGGCGGGCGCTGGTGGCTCGGCTGCGGTCTGGGCGCTGGCGGTGCCCGCTAGGTTGGCTGCAAGGAAGGCGGCCACGGCCAGAGGATGGAGGGCACAGACAAGGTGTCTGCGGGGTGCGTGCATGAAAGGGCTCCTGGGGGAAATGCGATGACAGGCTGGCTGGCAACGCTTCTCCGACGGGACGCACGGCTGGCTGGGATTTGTAAAATTTTAAATACAAATGGGAATTATTCGCAAAAATGCATCCACTGTGGCATCCAAGGTGCGGGTTTTTGTTGTTCTGGCGGCACAACGCACCGGGTGGGACGCAGCCCGCTGCACCCGGTAGCCAGAGTGATGCCTTTGCGCGGCGCTGTGGTGGTCACTGCGGCACGGCCACGCTGTGTGCCATGTCCTGCAGGCCCGCTGGCGCCGAAGCCGCCAGCGACTGCTGATGCGGCGCTTACTGCCTGTACACCCCGCCCGTGCCCACCACCGCAATGTCCACATAGTTGGACCCGTGGTGGTTCTGCGGGCTGAACTGGTAGCTGAAGCCGCCCAGGTCCAGATTGCCCAGGCCCTCCATGGCAGTGACCAGGCTGGCGCGCGTGACGCCAGGCCCCGCAGCGCGCAGGCCTTCAATGAGCACGCGCGCGTCCATGTAGCCGGTGTAGCGGTCGTAGTCCACGGGCTTGTCGTAGCGCTTCATGGAGGCCTGAAAGTCGCGCGTGAGCGCAATGGTGGGCTTGGTGGGCGAGGGGCCCGTTCGCGCCACCGCCAGGCCACGCGCATCGTCGCCCAGCGCCTTGAGCACAGCGGTGCCTGCGCCCAGCGACAGGGTGTAGATGGGCACGCCCAGGTGAGCCCGGTTGGCCCGCACATAGGCCACTACCGACGGGCCTGCCGCCACCAGCAGCACGGCCTGCGGCTTTTGTGTGGCCAGGGCCTTGGCGGCTTCGTTCGCGTCTTCACCCGACGAGGCCAGCGCATGCGACCCCGCCAGCGTAGCGCCCTCGGCGGCAACCGTTTTTTCGACCAGGGGCAGCAGCAGTTTGCCGAAGTCATTGTTTTCGTAGGCCACAGCAATGCGCGAGGTCTGCACGGCCACCAGGTTGCGCACGATCTTCACCAGTTCGTCGGCATAGCTGGCGCGGGTGGTGAAGAGGTAGGGGTGCTGCTGCGCGCGGACGGCGGGACTGCCGGTGTACACGGAGATCAGCGGCAGTTTGGCCTGCGCCAGGTAGGGCAGCAGCGTCATGACCTGCGAGGTGCCGGCCACGCCAAACAGTGCCAGCACGCCGTCTTTTTCGCTCAGCTGCTTGGCGTTGTCCAGCGCACGGCGGGCGTCAAAACCATCGTCCAGCGACACCAGCCGGATCTTGCGGCCACCGATGCCGCCCTTGGCGTTGGCGTCTTCCACGGCGGCCTCCTGTCCCTCGTGGATGGGCGACAAAAACGGCGCCATGCCGCCTGACAGTGCGGTTGAGCGGCCGATGAGGATGTCTCCCTTGCCGCCGCCGGCGGGCTGTGCGCGGGCGGGCAGGCCAGCCAGGGCCGCGCTACCGGCCAGCGCAAGGACCAGGCTGCGGCGGCGCGCCAGGGGTAGCCCCTGGTCGGCGGGCCATGCATTTGCATTCGGGGTCTTCATCACACAGCATCTCCAGCAAAAAAACCGATTCAAAGGGCTGCGAGGCCCCGAAGAGCGGCGATGGTAGGAGGGCGCTGTGCCCCGCACGCACCGGGTTTCTACCGGGGGCGCGTCATCTTAGGGACATGTGTCTATCCACCCACGGCTCTGACGGCACCCGCGCAAGACGGTGCGATTCGCCCCGCCCCATGCGGCGCGGTAGCATGTGGCATGGACCTGCCGAGGACAACACCATGACTTTGATCCGCTACGCCCTCTGTGCCCTGGCGCTGGGCTGCCTGGCCCCCGCCTGGGCCATCAACAAGTGCACGGACGCCAATGGCAAGGTGTCGTTCCAGGACGCGCCTTGTGCGGGCGAGGGCGAGAAGATCGACGTGCGCCCCACCACCCGTGGCGCCACCCCGGTGCAGCCACCCGTAGCGCCTTTGGCCGAGGGCGCGTTTGGCCCCACCTGGCAGCGCAAGAACTACCTGCAGACCCAGGGCATCCCCCAGGCGCGCGCCGCTATCGAGCGCAACCAGCGTGAATGCACAGCCCAGCCCAATGCCGTGGCCACGGCAGGGCCGCTGCGGCGCGGCAACCTGCCGTCGGGCAACCAGTTTGTGCAGGAGGGTGCGGAAAAGGCCGCCGATGCCAAAGCCGCGTGTGAAGAACGGACCGAGGCCTTGCGCGAGCAACTGCGGGTGCTGGAGCGAGAGCTGGCGGCGATGCCCTAGCCCTGCAGCTGAGGAGTCCTCATCCCTTCCAGGTGAACGGAAACTTGAACTGCTTCACAAAGCCGTTGGGCACGTAGTCGCCCAGCACGCCATAGTGCTCGGGCCAGAGCTTGGTGCTTTTGACGGCGGTGCCAAACAGGTAGTCCAGAAACGCGAAGTGCGCGGCGTAGTTCTTGTCCAGCGCCTCCTGGTCCTGGCTGTGGTGCCAGTGGTGGAAGTTGGGCGTGACCAGCACGTAGCGCAGCGGCCCAAGTCGCACGCTCACATTGGCGTGGTTGAACACGGCCTGGAAGCCCACCACCACGATGTATGCGTCGATCACTTCCTTGCTGAAGCCCAGCACATAGATGGGGGCCAGCACCAGCGTGCGGGTGATCAGCAGCTCCAGGATGTGCTGGCGCGAGCCCGCCATCCAGTCCATGCTTTTGACGCTGTGGTGCACGGCGTGCAGGCGCCACAGCAGGGGCACCTCGTGGTAGGCGCGGTGGGTCCAGTACTGCACCAGGTCGGCCACCAGGATGATGAGGAACAGTGCCACCCAGAAGTTCAGCCCCTGCACCCAGCCGCGAATGCCGTCGCTGGCCGCCCAGCCAAAGAACTTGTGCACGATGAGGTTGGTGGCCAGCAGCACAAAACCCACCACCATGTGGTTGACGATGAAGTGGTGAAAGTCCGTCTGCCACTCGGCGCGGAAGATGGGCTGGTCTTTGCGCAGCGCAAACAGCTTCTCGATGAAGATGAAGATCAGCGAGCTGCCCAGCAGGTCCAGGATGAACCAGTCGAGGCCGATATAGGGGGTGTTGTCGGGGAAGTTCGGGTCCACCTCCACCTTGTGGCCGCCCAGCAGCGCGGCAATGGCCACGATGGCAAACGCGAAGGTGGCCAGCCAGCGGGCGCGGTTGAACAGGATGTTGACCAACGAGATGCCGCCCGCAATTGCCATGGCCACCAGCATGATGTTGCGTATCACCGCCACGTCGTAGCTCTTGCGCAGCTGCGGCGTGGTGAGGTACTCGGGGAAGTGAAAGGCCAACACGCCCAGAAGGCACAGGATGGCCAGCGTGAGTGCAATCACGCCCGACACCAGCCCTTTGCCGGTGCGCAATGCGCCGTGGCTTTCGGTGAATTCGTTGAGTTTTTCTAGTTCGATCATCGGTTCCTCCTCGCACCCGGTCAGCAGGTGCTGCGCGAGTGTAGCGAAGCTGCCACCCGCAGTGCACCGGGCTCAACTTGCACGCGACGCAGCACACGCAGCTTTCTAAAATCGCTGCATGAACATCCCTTCACACCAACTCAGCATGACCGTGCTCATGTCGCCAGACATGGCCAACTTTTCGGGCAACGTGCACGGCGGCGCCATCCTCAAGCTGCTGGACCAGGTGGCGTACTCGTGCGCCAGCCGCTATTCGGGCTGCTACACCGTGACGCTGAGCGTGGACCAGGTGATGTTTTTGCAGCCCATCCATGTGGGCGAGCTGGTGACCTTTCTGGCCAGCGTGAACTACACGGGCAGCTCGTCGATGGAAGTCGGCATCAAGGTGGTGGCCGAAGAGATCCGTTCGCAGGTGGTGCGGCATGTGAACAGCTGCTTCTTCACCATGGTGGCGGTGGATGAGGCGCGCAAGCCCGTGCAGGTGCCGGCACTGTCGCCTTCCACCCCCGACGAACGCCGCCGCTGGGACGCTGCGGTGATCCGCAAGACGCTGCGCAAGGAACTGGCACAGCAGTTTCAGCAAGTGCGAGAAACCGCCGGGCAGTAACCCGTTGAGTGGGCGCCTTGAATGGACGCCTTCGAAGGCCTTGGGCGCATCGCCCCGGGCCTTTTCTCTGCCCCTCACGCTGTGCTGCTCAGGCCGCGTTGCGGCTGCGTCCGGCCAATGACACCGCCTGCAGGGACAGGCCGTCAATTTCGTTGGTGATGCCTGACAGCACATTGGCCACCACCGCAAACTCGCGCCCGTGCTGCCCGGCACGCGCTGCCATCACCTGGGCGTTGAAGCTGACCACCTTGGCCTCGCGTGCCACGGTCTGGATCGAGGCCACGATGCCGGCCAGCTCTTTCATCAGGGTTTCGGACTGCGCCTTGCTCACCTGGTCGAACGCGGTGGTGGCCGCGTTGAGTGCGTCGAGCACACCGTCGGTGGTTTCGACCAGCCTAGCCAGGGCGTCTTCCACGCGCGGGCTCTGGCGCTCGGCCAGGTCCAGCGCCGTGCCCACCTGCTGGGCAAACGCGTCGATGGTGGCGCCCACGCCCAGGGGGCCGTGGTAGGCCTTGCGGATGATTTCGCCGCTGACGGCATCGAGGTGGCGGGGCGTGTCGACCAGCCGGGCCTGGCTGTCGGTGAACAGCGTGAGCGAGCTGCGCGCGGCCTTCAGGTGCAGGTCGCTGCCGCGCGCGGCCAGCACGGTTTGCAGCACCATGCGCTGCGACAGCATGCGCTGGCGCGCTGCAAGATTGACGAGCGACATACCCCCATCGCGCGATGGAGCCTGTGCAGGGGACGACAGCGTGGGCATGCTGGAAGTGCGTGCGGGGAGGGGGAAGGCTGCCATGGTGTTCCTTGTGCGTGTTGCATTCAGATGCATGTCGTCAAGCAATACCCGGGCCAATGTGTGTACAGCCGCGTGACCCAATGCGGTGCTGTGTAGCGGGAGGCCAGGCTTGATCAAACACGCGGCTGCGCAGCGCGTGGGCGTGCCCTGAAGCACATTGGTTTGCGCTCGCGCACGGTGCATCTCCGACCTGCGCAGCGCGCAATCGGGACTGTGGAATTGTGGGGGTCGTTGTGTGTGCTCAGCCCGCGCGCCGGGCCTGCAACGGCACTGCGCCAGCGTCCTGCACTGCCAGTGCGACACCACGCACCACATCGCCCACCACAATCACCGAGGGGCTGGCCAGCCCTTCGCGGGTGATGGTGGCGTGCAGCGCGCCCAGGGTGGTGATGGCATGCCGCTGGTGCGGCAGGCTGGCGTGCTGGATGACGGCGACCGGTGTGTCGGCAGGCAGGCCGGTGAGCAGTTCTTGCTCAATGGTGGCGGCGCCGCTCACACCCATGTAGATGACCAGCGTGAGCTTGGCGTCGCGCGCCGTGGCGGCCAGTTGGCGCCAGTCGGTGCCCGCGTCACCGGGCTTGGCGTGGCCGGTGACAAACACCACGCCGTGGGCATGCTCACGGTGCGTGAGCGGTGCGCCCAGCGAGGTCAGGCCCGCCAGGCCTGCGGTGATGCCGTTGATGACGGTGACCTGCACACCGGCGGCACGCAGGTGCTCCACCTCTTCGCCACCCCGGCCGAAGATGAAGGGGTCGCCGCCCTTGAGGCGCACCACGTTCTCGCCTTCGTTCACGGCCATCAGCATCAGCTTTTCGATGAAGGCCTGTGGCGTGCTTTTGCAGCCGCCGCGCTTGCCCACGTAGACGATGCGCGCCGTGGGCGATGCGTGCTCCACGATGGCATCGCTCACCAGGTCATCCACCAGCAGCACGGTGGCCGCCTGGATGGCCTTGAGCGCCTTGAGGGTGAGCAACTCCGGGTCGCCCGGGCCTGCGCCCACCAACGTGCAGCTGCCGCCGGTGCCCAGGTGGGGTGGGGCTGTGGGCGATGTGGTGGAAGGCGTGGGGCGGCTCATGGGGATGTCTCCGAAACGGTTTGATCGACCAGTCGCAAGATATGTTCCACCTGCCGTTCAATGGCGTGTGGAATGGGCAAATCGCCCGCCAGCACCTGGCGTGTGTAGGCGGCTGTGGTGGCCACATCGATCTCGGCGGGCAGACCGGGCACCTCGCTGGCCGTGCCCGGTTGTTGTGCCTCCAGCACCGTATGCACGCCGTGCACAAAGCCGTCGTAGCGGGGGGTGCGGCGTGGGTCGGTGGCGACCTCGCCCTCCAGCCCGCGCGAGAGCAAGGCGTTCATCCCCAGGGTGCGGAAGGTGCTCTGCAGCATCTCGAAATATTCGGGGTGTGTGTACGCCGTGACCACCACCGACGGCCCCGCGCACGGGCTCATCAGCTTGACCACACTGTGCCCTGGGTTGCGCAGGCCCACCACCTCGCGCACGGCCAGCAGGCGTGCCAGCCCTGCGTGCAGGTGCTGGGTGTGGATATGGCGGACTGTGCCATTTGCTATCTTTTCAGGAGCTATCAGGGCAGGTACTTCTAGCGCATTGAGCACATCCGATGCCAAAACGCGCCGCGCCTCGGTGCGCATGCCGTGCAGCAGTACGGGCAACCCTTCACGGGCCAGCAGCAGCGCCAGCAGCGGCGTCAGCACCGGCAGCTTGCGTGCGCCGTTGTAGCTGGGCAGCACGATTAGCGGGCGGTCGGTGGCGGGCAGCAACGCCAGGCGCTGGTGGGTGGCGTCCAGAAAGCCGCACATCTCTTCGGACGTCTCGCCCTTGATGCGCATGGCCAGGCAGAAGGCGCCAATCTCCAGATCGGTCACGGCACCGTCCAGCACCTGGCCGAACAGGTCCGTGGCCTGCTCGCGCGTCAGCGGCTTGGCGCCGCGCGCGCCGCGGCCGATTTCCTTGATGTACTGGCTAATGCCCATGGTCTGTGTTGGCGGGATGGGTGAAACAGGGCTCCAGCGTCGTTATCTCGGCTTGCCGTACGCAAGTACTGTCTGCGCCGCGATGCCTAGCTGGAGCCCTGTTGCACCCATCCTGATGCTGTGGGGTGTTGGTGCGCTATTTTCCTTGAGCTCAGACAACTTTTGGTTATATGACGGCCTGCGCGAACGGTTTGGATGCCAGCGGTCCCGTGGATCTCACCATTCGCTTGAGTTCGGGCACGCACGAGCCGCAGTTGGTGCCGCAGCGCAGTTGGCCTTGCAGTTGCGCCAGGCGGTCGTCGTCAGTGCCATGGCAGTGCGCCAGTTGGGCGGTGATGGCGGCGTCTGTCACGTTGAAGCAGGTGCACACCGGTTTGCCGCGCGACTGCACGGCCACGGGGGCCTTGGCGCCGGGCACCAGCAGCAGGCGGCCGTAGGTCTGTGTAGGAAGCTCTTCCTGCAGCAGGGTCTTGAGCCAGCCTTCGGCGCTGGTGTCGCCAGCGAGCACGATGCCTTCGAGCGTGGTGTTGTCGCCCTGGCGGGCCAGCCGTGCGGCGCGGCGCTGGCCGCGTTTTTTGTCGGCATAACGCAGCGTGTCGGCGCCTGCCATGCCCAGCAGGGCTTCGATCTGTGCGATCAACGCATCGGGCGGTGCCTCGTGGGCGGCGGCGCGCAGCAGCACGCCAGTGCGCTCGCGGCCGGGCTCATCCAGCGGGGTGTTGTTGCTGAAGGGCACGCAACTCGTGTACTGAAAATAGGGAAACTGCGCCATCAGTGCGGACAAGGTTTCGCGCGCTACCAGTGCACCTTCAGCAGGTAGCCAGGCCATGGCCAGCAGCGTCCACGGCAGTTCGGCCTTGAGCACCTTGACGGCCGCGTGTTTCAGTTCGGGCTGTTTGGAGGTGGGGCAGAACGCCGAGGTGGTGAGCGCATTCACGCCCGCCAGCCGTTCGCCGGTGGAGGACACGCCGCTCAAAAATTCACTGCCCCAGTGCATCGCCATGAACACCTGCGACAGGCCCAGCGTGGTGTCGGCCAACACGGGCACCACGATAGAGCCGCGCTTGCTGGTCACATGCACCAGGTCGCCGCTGGCCAGCTTGCGCCGCTCCATGTCCTGCGGGTGCATCTGCAGGCTGGGTTCGGCCACATGGCCAAACAGGCGGCCCAGCGTGCCGGTGCGGGTCATGCCGTGCCACTGGTCGCGCAGCCGGCCCGTGGTCAGGCTGAAGGGGTAGCGCGATTCGCGGGGCTCGGCGGTGGGTTGCCATGCATGCGCAGCAAAACGCGCGCGGCCGTCGGCGGTGGGGAACACGCCATCTTCGTACAGGCGGGCCTTGCCGGTGGTGGTGCCATCTTCCAGCGGCCACTGCTGCGGGCCTTGGGCCTCGAGCATCTCCCAGGACAGCCCCGTGATGTCCAGGTCACGCCCGCGTGTGCTCTCGCGGTGCTCCTTCCACACGGCTTCTGCGCCCATATCGGCAGCGTCTGTGGCGTAGGGGAACAGCGTGGGTGCACCAGGCCGCAGGCGTGCCTCCAGCTGGTGCGCAAACTGCACCGCAATGGCCCAGTCGTGGCGCGCCAGGCCGGGTGCGGGCACGGCAGTGCGCACGCGCGAGATGCGGCGCTCGCTGTTGGTCACCGTGCCGGTCTTTTCACCCCAGGTGGTGGCGGGCAGCAGCAGGTCGGCGTAGTTGCAGGTGGCGGCAGTGGCAAAGGCTTCTTGCACCACCACAAACTCGGCGCGCTGCAGAGCGCGGCGCACGGTGGCCTGGTCGGGCATGCTTTGCGCGGGGTTGGTGCAGGCAATCCACAGGGCCTTGATCTCGCCGTCGGCAGCGGCCTGGAACATCTCTACGGCCGTCTTGCCGGGCTTGCTGGGCACATCGGCCACGCCCCACAGCGCGGCGACTTCGGCGCGGTGCTGCGGGTTGGCCAGGTCGCGGTGGGCGCTGAGCAAATTGGCAAGGCCGCCCACTTCGCGCCCGCCCATGGCGTTGGGCTGGCCCGTCAGGCTGAAGGGGCCCGCGCCGGGTTTGCCGATCTGCGCGGTGGCCAGGTGCAGGTTGATGAGTGTGGCGTTCTTGGCCGTGCCGCTGCTGCTCTGGTTCAGGCCCTGGCAGTAGAGGCTCAGGGTGGCTTTGGAGGTGGCGAACCATTTGGCGGCGGTGGTCAGGTCGGCCACGCTGATGCCGCAGGTCTGCGCCACGCGCTCGGGCGTGGCGTCGCGCACCAGGGCCTTGAGGTCGTCAAAGCCCGTGGTGTGGGCGGCGATGTAGGCGGTGTCGACCCAGCCCTCCCACAGCATGATGTGCAGCATGCCGTTGAACAGCATCACGTCGCTGCCGGGCTGGATGGGCAGGAACAGGTCGGCCATGCCCGCCGTGTCGGTGCGGCGCGGGTCGGCCACGATGACCTTCATGCCCGGGTTGGCGGCGCGTGCGTCTTCGATGCGGCGGAACAGGATGGGGTGGGCCCAGGCCGCATTGCTGCCCACGATGAACAGGCACTGCGCGTGGTTCACGTCGTCGTAGCAGGCGGGCGGCGCGTCGGCGCCCAGCGTTTGCTTGTAGCCGGCCACAGCGCTGCTCATGCACAGGCGCGAGTTGGTGTCGATGTTGTTGGTGCCGATCAGGCCCTTGGCGAGCTTGTTGAAGACGTAGTAGTCCTCGGTGAGCAACTGGCCGCTGACGTAGAAGCCCACGGCGTCAGGGCCGTGCTGGGCGATGGTGTGGGCGAACCGGTCGGCCGCCAGCGTCAGTGCGGCATCCCAGGTCACGGGCAGGGCGGCTTCGCTGCGCTGTGCGCGTTGCAGGGGGTGCAGCAGGCGGGTTTGCAGGGTGACCGGACTGGTGGCTGTGAGGTGCAGGGTCGAGCCCTTGGTGCACAGGCGGCCAAAGTTGGCGGGGTGTGTGGGGTCGCCGCGCACACCGGTGATCTGGGTGCCTGTGCTTTCGATGATCACGCCGCAGCCTACGCCGCAGTAGGGGCAGGTGGATTTGGTTTCTTGCATGGCGTGGTTGGGGTTGTTTTGGCCTCAGGCGCTAGTGCATGTTGCGCTGTCAGCTATTGTTTTGATAGTGTTGTCGTGTCCTCGCCGGGTACGCATGCGGCGCCTGGGGCGCAACACTCTCCACCGCTCACACGCCCACCGTTCTGCGCGCAGGCCCTGCGATGGGGCGCGTCAAATCCGTGGCCACCGTCGCCAGCTCGCTCGCGTCCAGGTACACCGCGCCGTCTTCCACCTTCACGGCAAACTTCGGCGTGCAGCCCTCATCGGGCGCCGAGGCCTGGCCGTCGCACAGGCCAATGGTCCAGTTGTGCAGGGGGCACGCCACATGGGTGCCAAACACGATGCCCTGGCTCAGCGGGCCGCCCTTGTGCGGGCAGCGGTCCAGCAGCGCGAACACGCCACCGGCGTCGTTGCGGAAGATGGCCACGTCCAGGCCCTGGGGGCGCGCCACGCGGCGTGAGCCCAGCACGGGGATGTCGTCCACCCGGCAGATCAGCTTCCATTCAGGGGTTGGGTTGTTGGTGGTCATGGGAATCGTCCTTGGTGTTGTTCGGTGGGATGTCAGGGGCGCGCAGGGGGCCGTTGCAGGACAGGCCTTCAGCTGCTGCCCAGCGCTGCATACAGGCCGGTCACGCGGTCCATGCTGGCGAGCAGGTTTTCGCTGCTCACAAACACTTCAGACACCTGGCGGAAGGTGTTGTTGCTGGTGCCCAGGCGTTGCAACGCGGCGTCAAAAAACACCCACTGGCCATCGGCCAGCAGCAGCTCTTGCCGGATGCGATCGGTGGCCTGTGGGGCATTGCGCAGCAGCTCGGTGGCGCTGATGAACTCGTCACGCGCCTTGGCGATCTCGGTGGCGGCGGTGGAGGTGTCCACCCCCAGCATGGCCGACAGGCAGAACTTGGCCATGCGCTGGCTCAGCATGCGCTGGCGGCCTGCCACGTTGACCAGCTTGCCCACGGGCTTGCCCGAGGCGGCTTCGTACTGCACGGTGCCCTGGTGGGCCAGGGCCAGCACCTTGGCGTCGGCCTGCAGCAAGGCGGCAGCGCCGTCGCGCGACGGGCTGGTGCCCAGCAGCGTGGCCTTGTGGTCGGTCCAGGCCGATTCCAGCTTGGTGTAGGTGTCGCGGATGGTGGGCGAGGGCGCGTAGGCCTTGAGTTCGCCCAGCTGGCGCTCGAACAGCGCCAACGACTGGTCCAGCACGGCGCGTGCAGCAGGCGTGTCGGATTTGTGCGCCAACGCCAGCCAGGCCTTGCCCATGCGCTGGCTCAGCATGCGCTGGCGACCTGCCTTGTTGATGGCGTCGTTCAGGTCGGTGACCTGGGCCTGGGCGGTGCCCAGCGACATGATGCCCAGGGTGCTCCAGGCCGTGGTGTAGCCGGCGGCGGTCAGCAAGGTGCGGCGTTGCATGGTGTGGGGCTCCGGGCGCTTCAGGCAGCGGTCAGCGGGGCAAACTGGCGCGTGTCCACGGCTGCCTTGTCAAACTCGAACCAGGGGTCGGGCTCGCCGTCCAGCGCGAACTGCAGCTGCTCCCACAGCGCCTTGCGGCCTTCGTGGTCTTCCAGAATGCGCTTTTTCACATAGTCCAGGCCCACGCGGCTCACGTAGTGCACGGTGCGCTCCAGGTACCAGCCTTCCTGGCGGTACAGCTCGCAGAACGCGCCGGTGTACTCCAGCACTTCCTCGGCGGTTTTCAGCTTGGTGAAGAAGTGCGCCACCTCGGTCTTGATGCCGCCGTTACCGGCCACGTACATCTCCCAGCCGCTGTCCACGCCGATGATGCCCACGTCCTTGATGCCGGCTTCTGCGCAGTTGCGCGGGCAGCCCGACACTGCGAACTTGACCTTGTGCGGTGCGTACATGCGCCACATGGCGCGCTCCAGGTCCTTGCCCATCTGCGTACTGTCCTGGGTGCCCATGCGGCACCACTCGCTGCCCACGCAGGTCTTCACGGTGCGCAGTGCCTTGGCATAGGCATGGCCACTGGGCATGCCGATGTCCTTCCACACATTGACCAGGTCTTCCTTCTTCACGCCCAGCAAATCGATGCGCTGGCCGCCCGTGACCTTGATGGTGGGGATGTTGTACTTGTCGGCCGCATCGGCAATGCGGCGCAGCTCGTCGGCCGTGGTCTCTCCCCCCCACATGCGGGGGATGACGCTGTAGGTGCCATCTTTCTGGATGTTGGCGTGGCTGCGCTCGTTGATGGCGCGGCTTTGCGGGTCGTCCTTCGCGTCCTTGGGCCAGGTGCTGATGAGGTAGTAGTTGACGGCGGGGCGGCAGGATGCGCAGCCGTTGGGCGTCTTCCACTCCATGAACTTGAACACATCGCCAATGCTCAGCAGCTTGTTGGCGCGGATCGCGTCGCGCACCGCCTGGTGGCCGTGGTCGGTGCAGCCGCACATGGCCTTGGTCTTTGGCGTGGCGCTGTAGTCGCCACCGGCAGTGAACATGATGATCTGCTCGACCAGGCCCGTGCACGAGCCGCATGATGCGCTGGCCTTGGTGTGCTTGCGCACTTCATCCAGCGTGAACAGGCCCTTGTCCTTGATGGCCTTGCAGATAGCGCCCTTGGTCACGCCGTTGCAGCCGCAGACTTCGTCGGTGTCCTGCATGGCGGCGGCCTTGCTCTGGCCTTGGTGGCCGGTGTCGCCCAGGTGCGATTCGCCAAACATCAGCTTGTCGCGAATGTCGGTCACGCTGCGGCCATCGCGCAGCAGCTTGAAGTACCAGCTGCCGTCCACCGTATCGCCATAGAGGCAGGCGCCCACCAGCTTGTCGTCCTTGATGACCAGCTTCTTGTACACGCCGCCAAAGGGGTCGCTCATCACGATCTCTTCGGTGTTGTCGCCGCCCTGGAAGTCGCCCGCGCTGAACAGGTCGATGCCCGTGACCTTGAGCTTGGTGGAGGTGAGGGAGCCCTGGTAGCGGCCGATGCCGAACTCGGCCAGGTGGTTGGCCAGCACTTTGCCCTGCTCGAACAGCGGGGCCACCAGGCCATAGGCAATGCCCCGGTGTGCCGCGCATTCGCCCACGGCATAGATGCGGGCGTCGGTGGTGGTCTGCAGCGTGTCGCTCACGACGATGCCGCGGTTTACGTGCAGGCGCATCTTTTCGGCGAGCTGCGTGTTGGGGCGGATGCCCACGGCCATCACCACCAGGTCGGCTGGCACTTCGGTGCCGTCCTTGAACTTGACGCTGGCCACCCGGCCTTCGGCATTGCCCACCAGCTCCTGGGTCTGCGCACCCATCAAAAAGCGCATGCCACGGTCTTCCAGCGACTTCTGCAGCATCTTGCCCGCCACGTCATCGAGCTGGCGCTCCATCAGCGAGGGCATCACGTGCACCACGCTCACGGTCATGCCGCGCTTCATGAGGCCATTGGCGGCTTCCAGGCCCAGCAGGCCGCCGCCGATGACCACCGCGTGCTTGTACGTGGCGGCTGCGTCGATCATGGCCTGTGTGTCGGCGATGTCGCGGTAGGCCAGCACGCCTTTCAGGTCCTTGCCGGGCACGGGCAGGATGAAGGGGTTGGAGCCCGTGGCCATGATGAGGCGGTCGTACTCGGCGGTGATCACATCGCCGTCCTTGCTGCTTGCGCTCACCACGCGGCGCACGCGGTCCACATCGGTCACGGTGAAGCCGGTGTGCAGCGTGATGTGGTTGTCGGCGTACCACTGCCAGTCGTTGAGGATGATCTCGTCGATGGTCTGCTCGCCAGCCAGCACCGGCGACAGCAGAATGCGGTTGTAGTTGGGGTGCGGCTCGGCCCCGAAGACCGTGATGTCATACAGATCGGGGGCAATCTTGAGCAGCTCTTCCAGCGTGCGCACACCGGCCATGCCGTTCCCCACCATCACCAGTTTGAGCTTTTTCATCGTGACTCCGTCGGTTCCATCGCCTGGGCGATGCAAAAAACAAAAAAGGCGTCCACACGATGCAGCTCCGACATTCCATCGAAACCGCATGTGGGGACGCCTTCGTCCATACAACCCCTTGGTGCGCCGTTGCACCGCTGAATTGCGTGGCCCAGTTGGGCCGTTGCTTCGGGTAAGCAATGCCCGTGCCAGAGTTTGTGCACTGATGTGGGGTGATCCGGTGTTGTCCGCCCTGCAGAGGGCGGAGTTTTGGGTGTTGACGGGTGGCTCGGCTGCGCGGCGCGGTGCGTGCATGCACCACCTTGGGCATGGAACCTGCATGGAGGTGGTGCATGAGTTTTGAACTGGACATCGGCCATACCTCGCAGGCCGGGCGCAACGAAGTCAATGAAGACTTTGCCGCCCTGGTGCAGGGGCAGGGGCGCGACCGCGAACGCGGCGCCATCGCTGCCATTGCCGATGGTGTAAGCACCGGAGGCAAGGGCCGCGAAGCCGCACAGACCACGGTGAACACGCTGGTGAACGACTACTTCGCCACGCCCGACACCTGGGACACCACCGTGGCGCTGGACCGCATCCTGAGCGCGCACAATGGCTGGCTGGCGTCGATGAACCGGCGCCGCCAGCCCGCCGTGGGCCTGACCACGCTCACCGCCGTGGTGCTGCGCGGCCAGTCGTACACGCTGGCCCATGTGGGCGATACGCGCGCCTATCTGCTGCGGGGCGGCCGGCTGCAACTGCTGACGACCGACCATGTGATGGCGCAGCGTGACCTGGCGCACCAGCTCACCCGCGCCATGGGCCTGGACGACCATGTGGTGGTGGATTACAGCCAGGGCGAACTGCACAGCGGCGACCTGCTAGTGCTGCTATCCGATGGTGTGCACGGCAGCCTGCCCGAGCGTGAACTGCGCCAGTTGCTGCTGCAGCCGCAGGATGCCAACACCCCCAGTGCCGTCGGCGCCCAGGCGCTGAGCGAGGAGATCACGCGCGCAGCCCTGCGCCGGGGCAGCACCGACAACGTGACCGCGCTGGTGGTGCGGGTGCAGGGGGCGCTGGAAGCCACCTTGCAGGATGAGTCCCGCCGGGCGCAGCACTTGCCAGTGTTGCCGTTGCTCAAGGTGGGCGAGCCGGTGGATGGCCTGGTGGTGACCGCGCTGGTGGCCGACAGCGGCGTGCACCGCATCTACCAGGTGCGCGACCCGGCCACACAGCGGCTGTACGCGCTCAAGACGCTGGTGCCCGCCCGCGCGCACGATGCGCAGGAGCGCGCCACTTTGGCGCATGAGGCCTGGGTGGCCCGGCGCATGCAGTCCGGCCATGCGGCGGTGCACCTTGCGCGCCTGAACACCTGGCCGCCAGAGCAGGGCGGTGCAAGCCCCGGCGCCAGTGCGTTTTATCTGCTCTATGACTGGCATGCGGGCCAGACCCTGGGCCAGCGCCTGCGCGGCCGCCAGCACCTGGGCGTGCCGCAGGCCGTGTCGGTGGTGATGCAGGCGGCGCAGGTGCTGGGCTGGCTGCATCGGCAAGGGGTGGTCCACCGCGACATCAAGCCCGACAACCTGCACCTGGGCGACGACGGCGTGTTGCGGGTGCTGGACCTGGGCGTGGCCCTGTCGGGCCGCGAGCCCGAGGCCACGCGCCGCCTGCACGCAGGCACCCCCAGCTACATGAACCCCGAGCAGTGGCCGGGCTATGAAAAGAACGGGGACCCCGCCGGCCAGTTGCCCGATGCGGGCAGCGACCTGTTCGCCCTGGGCGTCACGCTGTACCAGCTGCTGAGCCATGGGCGCCTGCCCTATGGCGAGGTGGTGCAGTACCAGCTGGGCCGCTACCACCGCGACCCCCTGGCCCCCAGCCGCCACAACCCCAGCGTGCCCATCTGGCTCGACCAGATCGCGTTGAAGGCTGTGGCCCGCCAGCGCACACAACGCTTTGAAACCGCCGAGGAACTGCTGCTGGCCCTCGAGCGGGGGGCTTCGCGTCCCTTGTCCGCCCCTGGCCCGCAGCCGCTGATGCAGCGCGATGCCACGGCGCTGTGGAAGATCGCGCTGGCGGTGAGTGTGCTGGTGAACCTGTTGCTGGTGTATTGGCTGCTGTTTCTGCCGCGATGAGAGTGATTGATTTGCTATTGAAAATATAGCTATCGATGCATATGGGAAATGCGCTTGGCGGCGATTGGGCTTGAAATGTGGGGTGGCCGGCGCGTTGACTGACTACGGACGTTCACGCGCCCCGGGCGCGGCCACCCTTCTGGCGAAAGTGTGGCAAGCGCTGTCGCTGTCGCGCTTACTTGCTCAACGCAAGTCATGCGCTGCGCGCACGGCCACCCTTCTGGCGAAAGCGCGGGCAATGCTGCGCATTGGCTGGCTACGCCAGCTCAGGCACTGCGTGCCCGACCGCCCTTTTCCGCCCACGTACGGGTCCAGCGGATCTGCATGACCCGCAACAGCACTAGCATGGCAGAGGCGCACACCGCAATGCCCACAAAGCCCCACAGGTAGGTGCCGGTGTACTGGCGCGAAAAGCCCATGCCGTTGGGGATGAGGCCGCCACCCAGCGCGCCGATCTCGCCAATCATCGAGCCGGCGACGGCCGTGGACAGCGGCCAGCGCAGCGGCACCAGCTGGAACAGCGCGCCGTTGCCCGCGCCCAGTGCCGCAAAACACACCAGGAACAGCAGCATCGTCACCGGCAAGGAGTTTTCGGCCAGGCCGCACAGCACCATGCTCACGGCGGTGATGGCCAGCACACCAGTGAGCGTGTTGACGCCGCCCCAATGGTCGGACAGCCAGCCGCCCATCACCCGCAGTGCCGCACCCAGAAAGGCGGCCAGCATGGTCAGTTGCCCTGCCTGCACCTTGCTCACGCCAAACTGGTCGTAGAAGTAGCTGGGCAGGAAGGCCGTCAGACCGATGAAGCCGCCAAAGGTCACGGCGTAGATCAGGCTGAACGCCCAGCCATCTTTTTCAAAGAGACAGGCAATGTGTTCGCGAAACGTGGCGTGGGGCGCGAGGTCCGGCGGTTCCTTCGCATACACCGCCATCACTACGGCGGGCACGGCCACGCTCACGGCGGCAAAGCCATACACCGCCTGCCAGCCAAACTTCTGCGCCAGGGCAGGCGCCAGCAGCGCTGCCACGGCAGTGCCCACATTGCCTGCGCCCACGATACCCATGGCCAGGCCCTTGTAGCGCGGTGGAAACGAGCCCGAGCCCAGCGAAAGCGCCACGCCAAAGCTCGCCCCCGCCACGCCCAGCAGGATGCCCAGCGCCAGCAGATCGTTGAAGGTGTGCACGAACAGGTAGCCATAGCCCATGGCCAAAAAGATGCCGGCCATCTCGACCAGGGTGGCGCGCTTGCGGCCGATGTACTGCGCCAGGATGCCCAGCGGAAACCGCATCAGCGCTCCCGCAAAAATCGGTATGGACAGCATCATGCCCATCTGGGTGGGGGAGAGCTGGAAGCTCTCGCGGATGAACGGCGCCATCGCACCGTTGATGACCCACACCGCGCACGAAAAGCCGAAGTACAGAAACGACGCCCACAGCGTGGGTGCGTGGCCGGATTTGAGGAACTCTCTGAAGTAATGCATGGGTGTGAGTGCAAAGGGCTGAGGGGGTGACCCCTTCGCCCGGCCAGAAAACAAAAAGGCGTCCACACGGACCGCGCGGGCTGACCAGCCCCAACGCACTCCATGAAGACGCCAACGTCCTGTTCGCCCAATCCGCCATTGCACCGGGCTGACACGCGGCCAGCGTTGGCCGCGCCTTATGGCAAGCAATGGCTATGCCAGTGCCGATATGGGGGAGGAATTTTGATGAAATTGCCAGGAAGCGCTTGTAAATTGGGTACTTTTAGCTATCAAAAATGAAGCACATTTTCTGCCAAGTGCTCACTTTGGTGCATTGCAGCGGAGTGCGACGCACAGTGTTGGTGTTGCGCACTGAGTTGGTGAGTTGGCGATAGAGGCGCTATTTATTTGTTTCAAATCCATTGCATTCGTCTTAGGATGTGTTCGGCTTTTCCACTGCCGTGTTGCCCGGTCAGGGAGCATCAAGGCATCTACGAAATGGGGTTCCCATGCGCGTCAATCTGCCGGTCAGCCAGCACGAATATGCGTTTCCCAAGGGCCAGACTCTGGTGTCCACCACGGACCTCAAGGGCCGCATCCTGTACTGCAACCCGATGTTCATCGAGGTCAGCGGTTACGAAAAAGAAGAGCTTCTGGGCCAGCCCCACAACATCGTGCGACACCCCGACATGCCCGAGGAGGCCTACCGCGACATGTGGGAGACCATCGCCAAAGGCATCCCCTGGTCGGCCCCAGTCAAGAACCGGCGCAAGGACGGTACGTTTTACTGGGTGATGGCCAACGTCACCCCGCTCATGCAGGGCGACCAGCCCACGGGTTACATGTCGGTGCGCACCGAAGCCACGCGCGAACAGATCCAGGCGGCCGAGTCGCTGTACAAGCAAATGCAGGCCGAAAAGCAGGCGGGCACGCTGGTGCACCGGCTGTCGGCCGGGCAACTGGTCAAAGACACCCTGTGGGGCCGTGTGGCCCGGGCTCTGGCGCTGGGGCCCATGGGCAAGATGATGGTGTGTACCTTGCTGCTGGTGGTGGCCTCGTGGTGCGCCGCCTTGCTGGGCGGGCACACGCTGTCGTTGGCGTCAGGGGCCGCGTGGCTGGGGGTGGTGGTGCTGGCGCTGGGCATGGCGGTCTACCTGCACCAGGTCACGGTGGCGCCGTTGTCGCAGATGCTGCTGTGGGCCAACCGCATGGCCGCGGGCGACCTTACCCAGAAGATATCGGCGTCGCGCAGCGACACGGTGGGCCAGCTGCAAAAGGCGCTGGCGCAGCTCAACGTGAACCTGCTGTCCATCGTGCGGGACGCCCGGCAGGAGAGCGAGCACATGCAGATCTCCACCCGCGAGATTGCCCAGGGCAACCAGGACCTGTCGTCGCGCACCGAGGCGCAGGCCAGCAACCTGCAGCAGACAGCCGCGTCGATGGAGGAAATCACCGGCACCGTCAAGCAAACCGCCGAATCCGCGCGCCAGGCCACGGTGTTGGCGACCCAGGCCACCCAGGTCACCGAGCGCAGCAGTGCCGCTGTGGACGGTGTGGCCAGCACCATGAAGCAGATCCAGGCCGCATCCGGCCGCATCAGCGAGATCACGCAGCTGATCGACTCCATTGCCTTCCAGACCAACATCCTTGCCCTCAACGCCGCAGTGGAGGCTGCGCGCGCCGGGGACCAGGGGCGGGGCTTTGCGGTGGTGGCCTCCGAGGTGCGCAGCCTGTCGCACCGCACGCTTTCGGCCGCCAAGGAGATCCGCCAGCTCATCGACGACTCGGCCACCAAGGTGACCGAGGGCCATGAAAAAACCGACGCTGCGCAGAAAACTATGACCGAGTCGCTGGAGCTGGTGCGCCGGGTCAACACACTGATTGGCGAGATTCACAGTGCTTCCAACGAGCAGCTCAGCGGCATCTCGCAGGTCAACTCTGCGGTGGCGCAGCTCGATACCATCACGCAGCAGAACGCCGCGCTGGTGGAAGAGAACGCCGCATCGGCCATGCAGCTCAATGGCCAGGCGCAGACCATGACCGAGACCGTGCAGGTGTTCCGCATCGACGCGTCGGCGCCCGCCCAGTCGCGCGATGCGGTAGCGCTGCGCAAGGAGATGAAGGCCTCATCCAGCAGCCGGGCGCTGGCGGCGGCCTGAGCCCACACAGCCGCATGCGCTACAGCGCGCGATGACGGTGTTGTCGCCCCTATGGTCCGCCCGCTCGCAGTGCCGAGGGCGTTGGCCCGTTGCGCGACCGCTTTCGGTGGGTTGTGGATTTCGATCAGCAGAAGATCGCCAATGATTGTGTTGCGCACCGGGTGCTTGAATTCATGCAGTCCGAAGGGCAAGAGACAAAGCCGGTGGTTGGGTTGATCGTGATGGTGTGGTGCGGGGTGGATGTTGAAGTGAGACAATATGTTGACTTGATTGCCGCGCGGTTGCAGTCTGCATAACCCACTAAGAACTCACGCATGCACCACCCTGATTCCAAAGCACAGATTGCCCGTATGGAGCTGGCTAACCGGTTGTTTTTTCGGCTGTACCAATGTGCGAACTTGTTGCATAAAACCGGTTCGCGAGCGGTCGAGAGCGAGGGGCTGACCACGCAGCAATGGGCGGTGCTGGGTGCCCTTTCGCGCGAGGAAGCGCAGCAGGGTATGGGGGTGAACGAGCTGGCGCGCTACCTGTTGGTCAGCCGCCAGAACCTCGCGGGGGTGATTGGACGCCTGGAGCGCGATGGCCACATCTGTATGGAGACCGATGAGAAGGACCGCCGCTCCCGCCTGATCAAGATGACCGAGTCCGGACGCATGACGTGGCTGGTCAAGGCCCGGCCCAAGATCGATGCATATTACGAGCAGGCGCTGGACGAATTCTCGGTGGGAGACATCACCCACACGCTGCACTACCTGCTCAAGCTGCTGGACAACATGCAGCGGCTGGATACTGGCGCGGAGTCCGAGGGCTGAGCCCGCTAAGGACTTCCCGCTGCCGGTTGGGGGTGACCGGGGCCTTCAGCTCAGCGATGTTCGAACGCTGGGGCGCGTTTGTCCAGGAACGCGTGCATGCCCTCGTGGGCGTCGGCACTGGCAAAGCGCTCGTACAGCGCATGGCGCTCAAACAGAATGCCTTCAGTCAGCGGGCTTTCCCAGGCGCGGTTGATCGATGCTTTGATGGCCATGAGTGCGGGCAGCGAGAAGCTGGCAATCTGCGCCGCGAGGGTAAGCGTGCGGTCCAGTAACTCGGCGTCGGGTACAACGCGCGAGACCAGACCATAGCGGTCGGCCTCTTGCGCATCAAGCATGCGGGCCGACAGACACATGTCCATCGCCTTGGCCTTGCCGATGGCGCGCGGCAGGCGCTGCGTGCCCCCCGCGCCCGGCAGCATGGCGAGCTTGATTTCAGGCAGCGCGAACCGGGCTGATTCAGCGGCAACGATGATGTCGCAGGCCAGGGCCAGCTCACAGCCGCCGCCCATGGCAAAGCCTGCCACGGCCGCCAGCACCGGTTTGCGCACTTGGCGAATGGTCTCCCAGTTGCGGGTGATGAAGGCGCCCCTGTACACATCCATGAACGACCAGTCGGCCATGGCCGCAATGTCTGCACCGGCCGCAAATGCCTTGGTGCTGCCGGTGAGGACGATGGCGCCGACATCGTCTTCCGCATCGAAGGCCAGCAGGGCGGCGCCCAGCTGGTCCATCAGGGCGTCGTTGAGTGCGTTGAGCTGCTGGGGCCTGTGGAGCGTGATCACGCCCACCCGGCCCCGGGTTTCCGTCAGTACCAAAGCATCATTCATGGTGGGTGTGGCGGGTGGCCGGGTCAGTCGATGTTGATCTTGGCTTCCTGGATCAGGCCAGACAGCAGCTTGGTCTCTTCGGTCAGAAGGGTGCGGAACTCGGCGTTGTCCAGGCCCACGGGCTCGGCGCCCAGCGATTCATATCGGTTCTTGGTGCTGGGCAGGGCCAGCACCTTGCCGATCTCCCGGGCCATGCGGGCCGTGACGTCTGCAGGCGTGCCATTGGGGGCCCACATGCCAAACCAGATGTCCAGCTCCGCACCCTTGAAGCCCAGCTCTGCCAGCGTGGGTACATCCGGGAAGAACGACGACCGCTTGGCCCCCGCCACGGCCAGCATGCGTACCTTGCCTGCGCGCACGTGCGGGAAGGCAATGCCTGGGTCAAAGACATAGTCCGCCTGGTTGGCCATCACATCCTGCAATGCAGGCGCTGCGCCCCGGTAAGGGATGTGCGTTGCAAACACGCCAGTGACCTTCTTGAACAGCTCGCCCGCCAGGTGCGGTGGCGTGCCGGGGCCTGCGGAGGAGTACGACAGTTTGCCCGGGTTGGCGCGGGCATAAGCCACAAACTCCCTGGCGTCCTTGAAGGTGGACTGGGGCTTGACCACCAGGTACATCTGGCTGCGGCCCACACCCGCGATGGGCGTGAGGTCCTTGGCCGGGGCAATGCTCTGCTTGAAGAGGAAAGGGTTGGCCGTTTCGAACGAAGTAGGCGCAATCAGGAAGGTGTGGCCGTCTGCAGGTGCGCGAATCACTTCGGCCGCTGCCACGTTGCCGCTGGCGCCAGGTTTGTTGTCCACCACGACGGGCTGGCCCAGCGCTTCGGTGAGCGACTGGGCCATGACGCGTGCCATCACATCGGTGGTGCCGCCTGGGGCAAAGCCGACCACGATCTTGACCGGCTTGGTGGGCCAGGCCTGCGCATGCGCCGTGCCGATGGCGCCCAGGGCACAGAGTGCCAGGGCGGCAGACTGGATGAGGCGTCTGCGGATGGGGGAAGCTTGGTGTGTAAGCATGTCGTTGTCTCCTGCTGGTTTGTTGTGTAGTAGTGATCGACGGGAAAACGGTGGCAACCTTCAGGCAACCTGTTCGCGCAGCATTTCGCGCAGCTTGAACTTCTGGATCTTTCCGGACGGTGTGGCTGGCATCACGTCTCGCACGATCAGGCGCTCGGGGATGTACTGCACGGCAATCTTCTGGTCCTTGAGGAACTGCACCAGGCCTGGCAGGTCGATGGTCTGCCCGGGCTTGGGCACCACCACGGCGCAGGCCCGCTCGCCCAAGCGCTCGTCAGGGTAGGCCACGATGGCCGCCATGGCGATGGCGGGGTGGCGGTAGAGCAGCGACTCGACTTCGACCACCGGAATGTTCTCGCCGCCGCGGATGATCACGTCCTTGCTGCGGCCGGTGATGCGCAGGTAGCCGCGCTCGTCGATGCGGGCCAGGTCGCCGGTGTCGAACCAGTCGTCGGCGTCGGTGGCGTTCAGGTGCGCGCGGTGCAGGTAGCCGCCAAAGTTGGAGCATGAGCGCAGCAGCAGCTTGCCGGGCTCGCCTGGCGGCAAGGCGTTGCCGTCCACATCCACCACCTTGATCTCCACGCCAGGCAGCGGGCAGCCATCGGTGTTGAAAGAGCGTTCATCGTCGTCCTCCAGACGGGTGAGCGTGACAGCGCCGTTCTCGGTCATGCCCCAGGCCGAGACGATCTTGGCGCCCAGCGCCTTGCGCGCCTGTTCCACCAGCGGACCGGGGATGGGCGCGCCAGCGCACAAAAAGGTGCGCAGGCTGGGTACGGCTACGCCGCTGTCGGCCACCGTACGCGCCAGATCGGTGAGGAACGGCGTGGAGGCCATGGTGAAGCTGGCCTTCTCTGCATTGATCAGTGCAATGGCCTTGGTGGGCTCCCACACGTCCTGTAGCACGGCACTGGCCTGTAGGAGGATGGGCATGATCAGGCCGTACATGAAGCCCGTCTGGTGTGCCATGGGCGAGGCCATCAACACCACGTCGTCGGCACCCAGGTGCAAGCGCTCGGCGTACGGGATGATGTTGGCCATCACGGTATTGGCCGAGTGCATCACGCCCTTGGGCTCGCCCGTGGTGCCCGACGTGTAGATGAGCTGGGTGACTTCGTCGGGGCTGGGGCGGTGGGCGGTCAGGATGGCTTGCGCATCGGGCTGCTGTTCCCATTCGGGACCGCTGAGCAGGGCGTCAAAGCTGTTGGCACCACTGCCACCGACCACCACCACGTGCTTGAGGTGCGGCAGGGTGGGCTGGAGGGCGGTGATCATTTGCTCAAAATCAAAGCCCCGAAAGGTTTGGGGCGCAATCACCACCTTGGCCTCGCCATGTTGCAGCATGAACGAGAGTTCGCGCTCGCGAAAGATGTGCATCAGCGGGTTCATTACGGCACCGATGCGCGAGCAGGCCAGGTAGGTCAGCGTGAACTGCCACCAATTGGGCAACTGGCACGCCACGATGTCGCCCCGGCCCACGCCCAGGCGCGACAGGCCCACGGCAATGCGATCAGCCATGCGTGCTAACTCGCGGTAGGTAAAGCGGGTGGTGGCTCCCGTTTCCACTTGCAGCGCGGTCAGCGCCCGCTTGTCGGGGCAGGTGGCCACGCAGGCGTCCAGCGCATCGTTGATGGTGCGGTCACGCCAGTGGCCTTCGGCCACCCGCTGCGTGCGGCGCGGGGGGAGCAGTACAGCGTCAAATTCCATGGTCTTGTCTCCTGGTGTTGTTGTGGGTGATCCGTGGCCTGCAGTGAGCTGTGGTGACTTGGGGGGGCGCTCAGGCAGGCACAAACTTGCGGCCGGCTCGGGCGCGGGCGATGATGGTTTTCATGATCTGCGCCGTGCCGTCTCCGATCTGGAAGCCCAGCACGTCGCGCAGGCGCTGCTCCATCAGTCCGCGGTCGTAGCCGCCGTGGCCAAAGCACAGCAGGCATTGGTGGATCACGTCGTAGGCCAGCTTGGGGCCCCACCACTTGGCCATGCCGGCTTCTGCGGTGTGCGGCAGGCCCTTGTCCTTGAGCCACAGGCCCTGCAGGCACAGCAGGCGAGCGCCTTCGACCTCAGTGTCGTACTGCGCCAGCGGATGCGTCACGCCCTGGAACGCCGACAGCGGCTGGCCGAAGGCCTGGCGCTGGGTGATGTATTCCCAGGTTTCCTCCAGTGCCACGCGCGCCACGGCCAGGCATTGCAGACCGATGAGCGAGCGCGAGAAGTCAAAGCCGTGCATTACCTGCACGAAGCCCTTGTTCTCGTCGCCCAGGCGGTGGCTGATGGGCACGCGCACGTTCTCGAAAAAGATCGAGCCGCGGCCAATGGCGCGTTGGCCATGGCAGTCAAAGCGGTTGGTGGTGATGCCAGGTGTATCCATGGGCACCAGCACGGCGGTCACACCATGCGCGGCCTGCTCGGGTGTGCCGGTGCGACCAAACACCACGGTGATGTCGGCCTGGTCGGCGGCCGAGATGGAGGTCTTTTCACCGTTGATGACGTAATGGTCGCCATCGCGGTCGATCTTCAGGCGCAGGTTGGCGGCGTCGGAGCCGCCGCGCGGCTCGGTCAGGGCGATGGCGCAGATCGCTTCGCCTTGAATGAGCTTCTGCAGCCAGGGGCCGACCACGTCAGGGTTGCCATACTTGGACAGGATCTGCGCGTTGAGCGATGCCAGCAGATTCAGGTACGAGAAGCTCAGGTCGGCACGGGCAATCTCTTCGTGGATGACGCCCGCAGCCAGACACCCCATGCCCAGTCCGCCGAACTGCTCGGGCAACTCCGGCACGATGAACCCGAGCGATCCCATTTCACGCAGCAGGGCGCGGTCCAGCACCCGGGTCTTGTCGCGCTCCAAAAAGCCAGGTGCGACCTTCTCCTGCGCAAAGCGGCGCACCGTTTCAGCCAGTGCCTGCAGGTCTTCGTTGATGTACGGGTTCGGGTTCATCGTTCTTCTCCGGCGGTTGCTTACTTCACGTACTTGCGGAATTCGGGCTTGCGCTTCTCTTTCAAAGCGTTCACGCCTTCTCGCGACTCTTCGGTGTCGTAGTACAGCTTGAGCGCATACATGCCCAGGCCCGCAATGCCGGCCTGGTGGGCGGTGTCGGCGTTGAAGCTGCGCTTGGCAATGGCCAGCGCGGTGGGGCTGCGCTCGCACAGCTCTTCACCAATTTTTTGCACTTCTGCATCCAGCTCGTCGTGCGGGAAGCAGAAGTTGGCAAGGCCCATGGCCACGGCCTCGGCGCCGCTGTAGCGGCGGTTGAGGTACCAGATCTCGCGCGCTTTCTTTTCTCCGACGACCCGGGCCAGGAAAGCCGTGCCGTAGCCGGGGTCCACTGAGCCCATCTTGGGACCGACTTGACCGAACTGCGCCTTGTCGGAGCAGATGGTCAGGTCACAGATGGTGGCCAGCACGTTGCCGCCGCCGATCGCAAAACCTTGCACGCGGGCGATCACGGGCTTGGGCACGTCGCGGATGGCGGTGTGCAGCTCTTCCATAGGCAGCCCAATGGTGCCGCGGCCGTCGTAGTTGCCGCTGTGGGCCGATTGGTCGCCGCCAGTGCAGAAAGCGCGATCGCCAGCGCCAGCCAGCACGATGGCACCCACATCACGGTCATAGCCGGCCTTGTTCAGCGCCTTGATGATTTCGTCGCAGGTCTGACCGCGAAAGGCGTTCATCTTGTCGGGCCGGTTGATGGTGATCCAGGCCACGCCGTTGCGCACTTCGTACAGGATGTCTTCGAAATTCATGGTGTTCTCTCGGTAAAGGTAAGGAGGTATCCGGGGATCAACCGTGCATGGTCAGGCCGCCCGACACGCTGATGACCTGGCCGGTGATGAAGCCCGCGTCATCGCTGCCAAAGAAGGCAATGGCGCTGGCCAGGTCATCGGGCTGGCCCAGGCGGCCCAGGGGGATAGCGCTGCGAAACGCTTCCAGCAGCTTGGCGGGGTCGCGGGCGCCTTCAGCCACACCGGCCAGCAGTGCGGTGTCGGTGGGGCCGGGGCAGACCACGTTGACGGTGATGTTCTGGCGGGCGTGCTCCCGGGCCAGCGTCTTGGACAAGGCCACCAGCCCTCCCTTGCACGCGGAGTACACCGCCTCGCCGGACGAACCACCGCGCGCCGCATCGGACGCGATGTTGACGATGCGGCCGGTCTTGCGCTCTGCCATGCCGGGCAGCACGGCGTGCAGCATGTGCAGTGCACCCGTCAGGTTGATGGCAATGAGCTTGTCCCACTCGGCAGGTACGGTCTTGGTGAAAGGCTTGAACACATCCCAGCCGGCGTTGTTGACCAGCACATCGATGGGGCCCAGGGCAGCTTCGGCCGCTGCCACGGCGGTGTCTACCTGGGGGCGCTGGGTGATATCGCACTGGAAGGCCTGGGCCACGCCCCCTGCAGCCTGGATGCCTTCGGCCACTTTCTGCGCAGCCTCCAGGTTCATGTCGAACACAGCCACCTTGGCGCCTTCTTCGGCAAAGCGGCGGCTGGTGGCCCCACCAATGCCGCCGCCGCCGCCGGTCACGATCACGGTCTTTCCATTCAGATTGCGCATGGTTCTCTCCTGAGTAGTTCGGGGCACACCCCCTGCTACAACAGCAGGGGTAATTAAGACAACATATTTGCTTATCGTAGTGACGCGAATTTGATGTGTCAAACAGTTGTCGTTTACGGCGTGGTAGGTGTTAACCCGAATTTTTGAAATAAGCGATGGATTTTCCCGTAGATAAGAACACCTTTGATAAAAACTTCTTGTTGTTTTTATGAAAATATATTGTCTTAAATTGGGGTGAGGTCTCTGTGCGCTGACTCCGAGTCGCATGCTGGGTAGGAGGTACCGCTGCGACGGCGTGCGCTGCGTGACTGTCAGGGTTTCGTCCCGTCTGCAGAGCCGGTGGGAGGTGTGAGCTCTGAGGTGGGCAAAGGGGGGGCGCACGCGACGGTTGTGGCGTGCGACGGCGCTCACCCTGGCCTGAGCGATAGTGAGGGGATGGGTTGTCTGCGCGAGACGAGCGACCGCGTTGCCGCCGGGTCTTGGCGTAGGTCTGGGCGGCGCTGTGGCTTCCGGTGGGCGCCGCGGAGAGAGGGGTCAGGTGCTCTCGCGCACCGTCAGCTCAAACCCCAGATTCACCGAGTTGTGCTCTGGCACCTCGCCGCGCATCAGCGCCAGCAGCATGCGTGCGCTGGCCTCGCCCACGGCGGAGCGTGGCGTGTGTACCGTGGTCAGCGGCGGCAGCATCTGGTCGCTGCCTGCCAGGTCGTTAAAGCCCGCAATGGCCACTTGGCCGGGCACCGACAGACCCAGGCGCTGCGCGGCCAGCAGGCCGCCCTGGGCCAAGTCGTCATTGCAGAAGAACACGGCATCGACACCGGGGCGGGTGCGCAGCAGCTCTTCCAGCAGTTCCCCACCCAGCCGCATCGATGAAGGCTGCGGGCTCAGCAGCTCCAGCTTGGGGTCGTACAGGCCCGCTTCGCGCAGACAGCGGCGGTAGCCCTCTGCGCGCTGCATGGTGCGGGGGTCCAGCTGGGCGGCTACAAAAGCGATCTTTCGGTAGCCACGCGCCAGCAGGTGGTCCGTCATGCTGTGGCCTGCATCCTGCTGCGAAAACCCCACGCAGAACACGCCGGGGGCCGAGGTCATCTCCATCAGGTGCACGCAGGGCACGCCGCTGGCGGCAATCAGGTGGCGCGCGGCCTCGGTGCGGTCAAAGCCGGTGACCAGCAGCCCGGCCGGACGGTGCGCGAGGTAGGTGCGCAGCAGCTGCTCCTCCTCTTGCGGGTCGTAGTGCGTGACGCCGATCAGCGCCTGGTAGCCCTGCGGGAACAGCGTGCGATGCACGGCCTCCAGCACGTCCACAAACAGCGCGTTGGACAGCAGCGGCACCAGCACAGGCACCTGCACGCTGCGCTGTGAAGCGAGTGCGCGCGCTGCGGGGTCGGGCACATAGCCCAATTGCTCAGCGGCGACTTTTACGCGCTGCACCAGTTCTTGCGCCACGCCGCGTTCTCCCCGCAGGGCGCGGGAGGCAGTGATGGGGCTGACCTCGGCGGCCTTGGCCACGTCGCTCAGCGTGATGCGGCCGCTGGAGCGGCGTTTTGTCTCGGGTTTGTTCAAGGGTTAACCCTCATGGGGGTTGGATTTGATCTGGTTAGGATAGCGCTGTCCAGGCTGATGGGCAACGCAACAGGAGCCATTTTGGATGAAGTTGCAGAAGTTGCCACAGATGGAGCGGCATCCAGAGCGGATGCCTTTTTTATGGATTGTTTGGATAGCGCTACCAATATGAGTTTTCAAGCGTCACCGGCTTTTGTGGTCGTCATGGGCGTGGCGGGCTGCGGCAAGTCGAGCCTGGGTTCCGCCCTGGCCCAGGCCGAGGGCCTGCCTCTGATCGAAGGGGACGACCACCACAGCCCCGCCAGCCGCGAAAAGATGCGCCAGGGCATTGCATTGACCGATACGGACCGTGAAGGATGGCTGGCCACGTTGGGACAGCTGCTACAGGACCAGCCCCAGGGCGCGGTGCTGACCTGCTCGGCGCTCAAGAGGGTCTACCGCGACCGCTTGCGCAACGCCTGCCCCGGGTTGCGGTTCGTCTTTCTGGAAATCGACCGCGCGAGCGCAGGCCAACGCGTGGCCGCCCGCGCAGGCACCCATTTTTTCTCCAGTGCCTTGGTGGACAGCCAGTTCGCCACGCTGGAATCCCCCGTGGGCGAAACGGGCGTGCTGCGCCTGGATGCATTGCTGGACCTGCCCACGCTGCAACAACAGGCCTCGGCCTGGCTGGCAACGAAGGAGACCGCATGAGTTCCCCTGCACAACATGCCGTGCCAGAGAGCCGCTTTGCGCGGATCTCCCAGGTGCTCATGGCCAGCTGCCTGGGCGTGATGGCCGTGGCCGTGTTCATCAACGTGGTGCTGCGTTACGGCTTTGGCAGCGGCGTGGCAGCCAGTGAAGAACTGTCGCGCCTGTTGTTCGTCTGGATGGTGTTCATCGGTGCCTCAGCGGCCTATCCGGCAGGCGAACACATGGCCTTCACCAGCCTGGCTGGCCTGCTGGCCAAGCGCCCGGTGGCCTTTGGCCTGCTGACGGCCGTGATCCGGCTGCTGGTGATCACCGCCAGCGCGATGCTGGCCTGGGGTGCCTGGCAGCAGGTGGTGGTGGGCATGGGCAGCCGCTCGGTCGTCATGGCCTACCCGGCGGCGCTGCTGCCGTTGCCGGCCTTTTTGTGCGCGGTGGCCATTGGTGTGATGGCAACCATCGAATTGATTCAACGCAAGCCGCTGGACCTCGGTCATGGCGCTGAGGTGGAGTGACCATGGGACCCGAAGCGCAGGCTTTTCTCGTTTTTTCGCTGGGCATGCTGGTGCTGATGGGCACGGGCATGAACATGGGCTTGGCCCTGGTGCTCACAGGCGCTGGCATGGCATGGGTGCTCGATTTTTGGGACGCCCAGTTGCTGGCCCAGAACCTGGTGGCGGGGGTGGACAGCTTTCCGCTGCTGGCCGTGCCCTTCTTTATCCTGGCCGGTGAGCTGATGAACTCGGGCGGCATCAGCCGCCGCATCATCGACATGGCGCAGGCCTGGGTCGGGCATATCCGGGGCGGGTTGGGCTATGTGGCCATTGGCGCTGCGGTGCTCATGGCCAGCATGAGCGGCTCGGCCCTGGCCGACACCGCCGCGCTGGCCACCATCCTGCTGCCCATGATGCGCCAGCAGGGCTACCCCATGAACACATCCGCCGGGCTGATTGCCTCGGGCGGCATCATCGCGCCCATCATTCCGCCGTCCATGCCCTTTGTGATCTACGGTGTGACGACCAACACCTCGATCTCGGCGCTGTTTGTCTCCGGCATCGTGCCGGGGCTGATGATGGGTGTGGGCCTCATCTTTGCCTGGCGTTGGGTGCTGCGCGGCATGGACCTGCCCCAGGGCGAGCCCTTGCCCGTCAAGGACCGCCTGCGCGCCACCGTGCGCGCCTTCTGGGCCATGCTGATGCCGCTCATCATCATCGGCGGTATGAAGACGGGCGTGTTTACCCCCACCGAAGCCGCCGTGGTGGCTGCGTTCTACGCCCTGGTGGTGGCCTTGTTCATCCACCGCGAGATGAAGCTGGCCGACATCTACGGCGTGCTGGTGCGGGCGGCCAAGACGACCTCCATCGTGATGTTCCTGTGTGCGGGTGCTCAGGTGGCCAGCTACATGATCACGCTGGCCGACCTGCCCAACGTGCTGACGAGCTGGCTGGGCCCCCTGGTGGAGAACCCGCGCCTGTTGATGGCTGTGATGATGATCGTGCTGGTGCTCATCGGCACGGCGCTGGACCTCACGCCCACCATCCTGATCTTTGCGCCCGTGATGCTGCCCATCGCCGTCAAGGCGGGGATTGACCCGGTGTATTTCGGCCTGATGTTCGTGCTCAACGGCGCCATCGGCCTCATCACCCCGCCGGTGGGCACGGTGCTCAACGTGGTGGCCGGGGTGGGGCGCATCTCGATGCACAGCGTCATCAAGGGCGTGAACCCGTTTCTTATCACCTACGTGCTGATCCTGGCGCTGCTGGTGGTCTTCCCGCAGATCGTGACTGCTCCCGTCGTCTGGCTGCGCTAGCCGTTTGCCTGCTCCTCTTCCCCGTTTTTCTTGCCAATGGAGACAACCATGAAAACTTTCCGTCGCACCCTGCTGGCCGCCTTGTCGGTCGCTGCCATCACCTGCTCGTTCCAGGCCGCAGCGCAAGACTTCAAGCCGCGCATCATCCGTTTTGGCTACGGCCTGAACGAAGACTCCAACCAGGGCCGGGCCACCAAGCTGTTTGCGCAGGAAGTGGAAAAGGCCTCGGGCGGCAAGATGAAGATTCGCGCCATCGGTGCCGCCGCACTGGGTTCGGACGTACAGATGCAGCAGGCCCTGATCGGCGGTGCGCAGGAGATGATGGTGGGCTCCACCGCGACCCTGGTGGGCATTACCAAGGAAATGGCGATCTGGGACACGCCGTTCCTGTTCAACAACGCCAAGGAAGCTGATGTGGTGCTGGACGGCCCTGTGGGCCAGAAGGTGATGGACAAGCTGCAGGAAAAGGGCCTGGTGGGCCTGGTGTACTGGGAGAACGGGTTCCGCAACCTCACGAACAGCAAGCGCCCGGTCAACAAGCTGGAAGACATGGACGGCATCAAGCTGCGCGTGATGCAAAACAACGTGTTCCTCGACAGCTTCAAGACCCTGGGCGCCAATGCGGTGCCGCTGCCGTTCTCGGAACTCTTCACTGCCCTCGAAACCAAGACGGTGGACGGCCAGGAGAACCCCTACAACACCATCCTGTCGAGCAAGTTCTATGAGGTGCAGAAGTACCTCACGGTGACGAACCACGTCTACAGCCCCTGGATCGTGCTGGTGAGCAAGAAGTACTGGGATGGCCTGTCGAAGGCCGAGCAGAAGGTGCTGCTCGACGCCGCCAAGAAGAGCCGCGACTTCGAGCGCCAGGACACCCGTGCCGAGGCCGACAAGGCGCTGGCTGACCTCAAGGGCAAAGGCATGCAGGTCAATGATCTGCCCGCAGCTGAAGCCAACCGCATGCGCGACAAGCTCAGTGCCGTGAACGCCAGCATTGCCGCCAACGTGGGCGAAGCGCTGTGGAAGGACGTACAGGCAGCGGTGGCCCAGGCGCGCGCGGGCAAGTAAATCTTGGCGGAGACCCTCGGCGGCCGCCAAGCTGTCGGGGGCGGGCCTCGAGCTTCTCTTTTTAGCGAAGTACCATCAAAAAATGGCCGAGGCCCCTGCAGGGGCCTCGGCCTTTTTTGGCATTTGCAACCTTCTACCTGCACCGTGGTGCAGGCCCAGCGAATTACATGGAGCCGATTTCGCCGGACGAGATCTGGCCGGTGCGCAGTGCTTCAGCGGCCTGGGCACGCACGGCAGCGCGGTCAGCCGTGGACTTGTAGGTCACCACACGCGAACCAGCGGGCTCGATGGAGCGGGTCTGGGCCACAGTAGCGGCTTCGGCAGCCACTTCAGCGCGGGTGCGGTTGGTTTCAAACTTGGTGGCGAACTGCGAAGCATCGGCTTCGTCAGCCTGGGCACCAAAAGAAGCGAAAGCAGCAACAGCAGCGATAGAGAGGAAACGGGCAGTCTTGTTCATGATGAAACTCCTGTGAAATTCGAAAAATGGGGACGAGGTATCTGGAATACGCGATGGGTGAAGCTGTGGATTCAAGAAATTGAATCAACCGCCTTCAGCAGGGCCCACGCGGCCAGTGCGCATGGCTTGTGCGGCAGCTTCGGCACGCACGGCAGCGCGATCAGCCGTGGACTTGTAGGTCACCACGCGGGAGCCTGCGGGCTCTTGGCTGCGCATTTGCACAGCCGTAGCGGCTTCGGCGATCACTTCGGCGCGGGTGCGGCTGGTTTCGAATTGGGTGGCGAACTGCGAAGCGTCAGCTTCGTCGGCTTGGGCACCGAAAGAAGCGAAAGCAGTAACAGCGGCGATAGACAGGAAACGTGCGGTGTTGTTCATGATGGAAATCCTTGAAGTTAAAAAAGCGTCTCAAAAAAACCGGGTGAAGATCAGAAACGACTCGCTTCGCACCGGGTTCGGTGAGTCGCCTTGCGGGTTCGGCTCATCGATGGGATGAACTGTACGCCGGTGCTGTTCAGAGAAAAACCACTGAGTCGCGAACTAACTGTTCCAGTATTGGAAACAATCTCCCGGGCCGTCTGCCGTGTCTGCCTGCCCTCGGAACCCTGGCGGTTTGCCATGGAATCCGCCGGGCGCAGGCAGGCAACAGATGCCGCAGAGGTGAACGTGGTCGGTGCGTTGAACATGGGCTCCATCGTGCCGGGGCAGGCCGGGGGCGTCGTCTCGCCGCGGTTTCGCTTCTTTTCAGTTTGTTTCGCGCAAGGCGGTATGCAACGGCGCAGAAACATCCATTGCATTCGCCGTGCAACAGATGATCAAAAAGCGCTGCACATGGGGCTTGCGTGGGTTGCGCGCACGGGCCTTATGGGCTGAAATCTCCCTGTGCCCGTTTCCGTTTTCACGAGGGAGGTTTCCATGACCGCAGTCGCCAAGATTCTTCAGTCCAAACCCGACGCCACCGTCCATACCATCAGCCCTGCTGCTTCTGTGCTGGACGCCCTCCAGCTCATGGCCGACAAGGGCATTGGCGCGCTCATCGTGACCGAGGGCGCGTCCATCGTCGGCATCTTTACCGAGCGGGACTACGCCCGAAAAATCGCCCTCATGGGGCGCACTTCAGCCGTCACCCAGGTCAAGGATGTGATGACCTCGGCCGTGATGTTTGTGCGCCCGGATCAGACCAGCGAGCAGTGCATGCAGCTCATGAGCAACAACCGCCTGCGCCACCTGCCCGTGGTGGATGGCGGCAAGCTGGTGGGCATGATTTCCATCGGCGACCTGGTTAAGGACATCATCTCCGAGCAGAAATTCATCATTGAGCAGTTGGAGAACTACATCACCGGGGGGCACTGACTGAATTCAGCTCAGTTCCCGCAAAGGGCCAAGAACGCCACTTCCGTCACTGCACTCAACCACCCGTGTGTGACCAAGGTGGTACCACAATGGTTTCCCCCGGTAAACCTGACTCGTGGCGTTCCACCATCATGCGATACGCGGTCTCCACGTCATGGGTGAATCGCCGTCCGTCGAAGAGGGGTGACAGTGAGCGCTGCGCGTGGAGCACCGTGCGGTACGCCGTGAGTGCTTCTCGGTGGTTTGCAAGATGAATGGCTGTGGCTTCGTATTCCTGCTGCGTCTGCGTAATCAAGCTGTCCAGGTTCACGGCGGTGAGCAGGCTGGCAGCCACGCGGGCCGCGAACGATTGGCCCGCCAGCGTCAGTACAGGTAAACCAGCCCATAACGCATCGCTGGCAGTGGTGTGAGCGTTATAGGGCAGGGTGTCCAGGAAGAGGTCCGCAGCTCCGTGGCGGGCCAGATGCTCGTCTGCCGGTAGGCGTGACGCGAACACCAGGCGGTCTGATCTGATGCCGCGGCGCTCGGCTTCCTTACGCAGATTTTCAGCTGCAGCATCGTTGTCCTTGAAAAGCCACAAAACACTTCCCGGTACTGCTTGCAGGATGCGCATCCAGCTGTCGAAGGTATCTGGCAGGATCTTGTAGTTGTTGTTGAAGCAACAGAACACGAAGGCGTTCTCTGGCAAACCCAATTCGGTGCGCGTGAACTGGCGTGAGGAGATCACCCGCTGGCTGTTGTTCACTTGGTAGCTGTGCGGCATGTAGACCGGCTTTTCCGTGAAGAATCGCTGCTTGTCTAATGGAATGACGATTTCATCCGCGATGACGTAGTCCATGTAATCCGCGCCGGTGGTGCCCGGATAGCCGAGGTAGCTGACCTGGATGGGAGCGCAGCGTTCGGCAAAAAGGCCCAATCGCCCGTCCATGGTGAATCCCTTGAGATCTACGGCGATGTCAATGTTCAGCGACCTGCTCAGCGCTGCGGCTTCCTTGTCCGTCAAGCCGCTGATGTCGTGAAATCCATCCACACTTTGGACCACTTTTTCTCTGGCAGCGTCATAACGTTGAGGTCCCAGGGAGAAAGCATGTATCTCGAATCGTTCTCGATCGTGGCTGTCCAGCAGTTCCATCATCAGGTGCGTGGTGGCATGATGAAAATAGTCGGCGGAAAAGTAGCCGACACGGATTTTCCCCGGCGCGCGCCGGGGAAAATCGACCAGTTGCGCTTGCCGTGCATTCAGATGTTCGAGGTGTGCCTGCGCAATCCGCAGATGCGTCTCTGGACTGTCCAGCATGGCCAGAAACGGGAAAGGATTGCGTTGGTTTTCGATGGCGATCCCACCCAGTTCCTCCCTGCGCTTCTGAAAATCTTGCCAGTCACAAATCTGCATCTGGATGGGAAGCAGTGTGGATGGATCGGTGTCGCAGGCCTTCAAATTGGCAATGGCTTGGGGAAACCGCTTCAAATCAATTTCCGATGCTGCTTTTGCAAAACGCGCAGCATGCAGCCCGGGGTCGATGGACAAGGCCTTGTCGAAATTTCCAATGGCATCCTCGTGCCTGCCCAGGGCGGCGAGAGCGCGGCCGCCCACCGTGTAGGCCACAGCGTTTTCCGGGTCGCCGGCCAGTGCGCGTTCCACCTGAGCGATGGCGTCCTTGAACCGTCGAAGGTCGATCAGGCAGTTGGCATGGTCCAGAAGCAATGCCGGCGTTGGCGGGAAGGTCTCCGAGGCGTTTTTCAGAAGCAGCTCTGCTTCGGGGAGCAGGCGTTGCCTGACCAATGCGCGGGCTTTGGTACTCACCGCATCGGGGTAGTGGGGCTGAATCGACAGCGCCTGATTGGCGTGGCCAATGGCCGCGTCGAACTGGTCCAGGGCGATCAGGGTTTTGGCGAGATTGTTGTGGGCCTTGGCATGCTGAGGGGTGCCCTGCAATACTTTTTCGAAGCAACGGGCCGCCTCTTCAGGGCGCTGGAGCTCCAGCAGGGCTATGCCCCGGTTGATCTGAATTTCCGGATGATCAATGCCTGCCGAAGCCAGGGCCTCCGCATCCTGCAGCGCCATGTCATAGCGGCTCGCCTTGACCAGCAACGCCAACCGGTTGACGCGTGCTGCCGGCATGGCCGGGTTCAAGGCCAAAGCCTCGTCGATGCACTGAAGTGCTTCGTCGGTGAGGCCACATTCCGCCAGAGCCAGCGCCAGATTCACGTGGACGCCAGCATCCTGGGGTAGCAGCCTTCGGGCTTCGGTCAGCAGCTCTTTGGCTTTCCCAAAAGCACTGCTGGAGAGTGCGACCACTCCCAGCATGTGCAGACTGCCCGCATGCTCAGGTTTTTTTCGCAGGATCTGCTGGTACAGGTTCGCGGCATTCTGAATTTGCCCTCCCCGATGCAAGGCCAGCGCCTGTTGGTACGCCTGATCGATATTGAAGCTGTTGCCTGATGCGGGCGAGCGCGGGAAAAATGGGAACTGCGATGCCATGGTGTGACGCGGTGGTTCACAAAAAAGTTGCTACCGGACGCCGCAAGCAGGCGGCGCGGGGAGGCTGAATTGTGCAGTACCACCGGCGGTCACGCCGATTCGCGAGTGAGCCAAGCGTTGGGTCGGGGTCAGGCCGCCTTCTCGACATGCCCCTGCCGGGTGTACAAAAAGTCGATCACCGCCTTGCGGTAGTGCACATACTGCGGGTCCTCGGCCAGCTCCACGCGCCTGCGGGGGCGGGGCAAGTCCACGGTCAGCACCTCGCCAATCGTGGCGGCCGGGCCGTTGGTCATCATCACGATCTTGTCGGACAGCAGCACGGCTTCGTCCACGTCGTGGGTCACCATCACCACGGTGCTTTGGGTGCGCGCCACGATCTCCAGCAGCTCATCCTGCAGCTTGGCGCGGGTCAGGGCGTCGAGCGCGCCGAAGGGCTCGTCCATCAGCAGCACCTGGGGCTCCATGCTCAGGGCCCGGGCGATGCCCACGCGCTGTTTCATGCCGCCCGAGATCTCGCCCGGACGTTTTTGCCCCGCGTGGGTCAGGCCCACCAGCGCCAATGCGGCGTCGGTGCGGGCCTTGAGCTGGGCTTTGGTTTCCTTGGCGCCAAACACGCGCTCCACGGCCAGGTAGATGTTGTCAAAGCAGGTGAGCCAGGGCAGCAGCGAGTGGTTCTGGAACACCACCGCGCGCTCCGGCCCCGGGCCCTTGATCTCCTTGTTGGCGCACAGCAGCGCGCCGTTGGTGGGCGTGGTCAGGCCGGCAATCAGGTTGAGCAAGGTGGACTTGCCGCAGCCCGAGTGGCCGATGAGCGCCACGAACTCGCCCTTGGCAATCGTCAGGTGAATGTCGCGCAGCGCCGGGAACAGGCCCTTGGCCGTCTTGAAGGTCTGCTCGACGCCGTGGATCTCGATGAACTTGGTGCTCATGGAAGGGTGGGTGGATGGAGCTGTCGTGTTCATGCTTTCACCTCTTCAAACGTAAATGCGGTGGCCAGCTTGATGAGTGCAAACTCCAACAGCAGCCCGACGATGCCGATCACGAAGATCGCGATGATGATGTTCTTGACGTTGAGGTTGTTCCACTCGTCCCACACCCAGAAGCCGATGCCCACGCCGCCGGTCAGCATCTCGGCCGCCACGATCACCAGCCACGCGGTGCCGACGGCCAGGCGCACACCGGTCAGCATGTAGGGCAGCACGGCGGGGAACAGGATCTTGGTGGCGATCTTCCATTCGCTCAGGTTGAGCACGCGCGCTACGTTCATGTAGTCCTGCGGTACGCGCTGCACACCCACGGCGGTGTTGATGATCATGGGCCAGATGGAGCAGATGAAGATGGTCCAGATGGCCGCCGGGTTGGCGCCCTTGAAGACCAGCAGACCGATCGGCAGCCATGCCAGGGGCGACACGGGGCGCAGCAGGCTGATGAGCGGATTGAACATGCGCGACAGGAAATTGAAGCGTCCGATCACAAACCCCGCCGGAATGCCCACCAGCGCCGCCATGCCGAAGCCGATGGCCACGCGCTGCAGGCTCATCAGCACATTCCAGCCCACGCCCTGGTCGTTGGGGCCGTTGCGGTAGAAGGGGTTGCTGAACACTTCCAGCGCCTGTAGCCAGGTGTCCTTGGGGCTGGGGATGCTGCCGCCCGTGGTGGTGGAGACCACCGCCCACAGGCCGATGAGCAGGCCCAGGCCGCACAGCGGTGGCAGCACGGCCAGCCAGAAGCTGCGCGAGAGGGCGGACCAGTCGCGGCCAGTGGCCACGCTGGAGGGCGTTGCAGGTGCCTTGGGGGCAGATATCGCAGCCTTTTGGCTTCTTGCGCTAGTGGATGATGCGCTTGCAGCTACAGTATTCATAGCATTCTGTGCGGCCACGGGGGCTGCATCCAACGGGGAATGAAAGACGGCACTGACCATGGTGTTCTCCTGTGCAGGGCTTGCTTGCGGGGTGGCCGGGCGGGCTCTGGGGCAGGGTTGCCGTCAGGCCTTGATCTTGAAGCCGTCGGCGTACTTGGCGGGGTCCTTGCCATCCCACACCACGCCGTCGATGAACTTGCTGGTGCGCAGCACGTCCTTGGGCACGCTGATCTTCATGGCGCTGGCGACCGACTTGTACAGGTCCACCTGGTTCACTTCCTTGGCCACGGCCAGGTAGTCGGGGTGGCTCTTGAGCAGGCCCCAGCGCTTGTGCTGGGTCAGGAACCACATGCCGTCCGACAGGTAGGGGAAGTTCACCGCGCCGTCGTTGAAGAACTTCATGTGGTTGGGGTCGTCCCAGGTCTTGCCCAGACCGTTCTGGTAGCGGCCCAGGATACGCTGGTTGATGGCATCCACGCCCGTGTTCACATACGCCTTGCCGGCCACGGTCTCGGCCATCTTCATTTTGTTGGACAGGCTGGCGTCGATCCACTGGCTGGCTTCGAGCACGGCCATCATCACGGCGCGCGTGGTGTTGGGGTACTTCTTGACGAACTCGGCCGTGGTGCCCAGCACCTTCTCGGGGTGGTCCTTCCAGATGTCCTGCGTGGTGTTGGCCGTGATGCCAATGCCATCCATGATGGCGCGGTGGTTCCAGGGCTCGCCCACACAAAAGCCGTCCATGTTGCCCACGCGCATGTTGGCCACCATCTGCGGCGGGGGCACGGTGATGAGCTTGGCGCCCGACAGCGGGTTGATGCCCGCCGCTGCCAGCCAGTAGTGCATCCACATCGCGTGGGTGCCGGTGGGGAAGGTGCCCGCAAATGTGTATTCACGCTTCTCGCTGGCCATGAGCTTGGCCAAGGACGGGCCATCCACCGCACCCTTGTCGGCCAGGGCCTTGGATAGGGTGATGGCCTGACCGTTGTTGTTCAGGTTCATCAGCACGGCCATGTCCTTCTTGGGGCCAGCGGTGCCAAGATGCACGCCATAGACCAGGCCGTAGAGCACATGGGCAAAGTCCAGTTCGCCGTTGACCAGCTTGTCACGCACGCCGGCCCAGCTGGCTTCCTTGTTGGGGACGATGGTCACGCCATATTTCTTGTCAAAGCCCAGCACCGAAGCCATGACCACGCTGGCGCAGTCGGTCAGCGGGATGAAGCCGATCTTGACCTCCTTCTTCTCGGGGGCGTCGGAGCCCGCTGCGTGGACGAGTGCGCGCAGCGCGGGGCTCACACCCACAGCGCCCACGGTGGCGGCCTGCAGCACGGTGCGGCGGTTGAGGCTGGTTTTCAACAGATCGGTCATGGGGCATCCCTGGTGGCGTGAAAAACAAAAAAGGCGTCCTCACACCGCGCCCGGCTGCATCAAAGCAACGCCGGGAGCGGGTGGGGACGCCTTTGTCCTGGGTGGAGCCTGGAACGGGTCCGGGGCTCCTTGCCAGCACCGGCCCGCCGTTGGGTCAGTGCTGTCAGTGGTCAGACCTGCATTGGTCTTGCACTGTGCAATGCAAAGCGCGTGCCAGCGCGCGCTGCGCCATGTTGGAGCGCTGGTTGCTATGGAATGAATAGCTATCTGCGCTTGATCAATAAGCGCTACACGCCTGCGGGGCTTGCAGCAGGGATGTTCTTGTTGTGATCAGTGTGGTCGCACTGCCTTTGTGCGGCGCACCATTTGGGAGGGGCCTTGGAATTGGGCGCGGCCCAGGCGAGGGATGCCAAGCAAGGGCCGCCCCGCAGCGAGGGCATCGTCCCCCCTCCCGAATGACGCAGTCATTCGGGAAGGGGGGAGCGGCGCGGCCGCTCAGGGGGTTGTTCTCTGGTTTTACCCCAGCAGATCCATCACGTCCAGCATGCGCTGGGCCACGTCCACGAGCTTCAGGCCCTTGTCCATGGCGGTCTTGCGCAGCTTTTCGTAGGCGGCCTGTTCGGTCAGGCCCTGGCGCTGCATCAACAGGCCCTTGGCGCGGTCGATGGTCTTGCGGTCTTTGAGCTCGGTCTTGGCGTCGGCCAGCTCGGCGCGCAAGGCCTGTTCGTGCTGGAAGCGGGCCATGGCCACGTCCAGAATGGGGCGGATGCGCTGCGGTGCCAAGCCCGCCACGATGTAGGCAGACACACCGGCCGCCACCGCGTCCTTCACGTGCGAGGTGTCTTCATCGTTGGTGAACATCACGATGGGGCGGCGTTCGTCGCGTGTGGCCATCACCACATGCTCCAGCGCGTCGCGGGCCTCGCTCTCGGCGTCCACGATGATCAGGTCGGGCTGCAGCTGGGCAATGCGCTCGCTCAGAAACACGTCGGCGGGTAGCGTGGCCACCAGGTTGAAGTTGTTCTCCAGCAGCCCGATGCGCAGCGCCCGCGACCGCTCCGCCTGCTCCACGGCGTGTTCGTCGTCAGGGTCGGCGACTGCCAGATCCGGGGCAACCACCACGATGCGCAAAGCCTCATTCATACCCGTAAGCATAAGCAATTTTTACGCCACAAATTGGTGCGCTGGGGTGGTGCATGGCCTCAGAGGGCCGCTGCGATGGGCTTTCACCCAGGGGCAATAACGGCCCCAGGCCCGCCACGCCTGGGTGCCCTGGCCCCCGTTGTGGGGCCTGAAAGTTGCTAATACTGACACCGTGGGAGGGCATACCCGGTAGCCCGCTCAGCAGGGCGTCGCATATACATCTGGTCACACAGACACACTGAAATGGAGTTTTTTGCATGAACAAGCACATGAACCGGCGCCGCTTCTCGGCCAGCCTGGCCTTGACCGCAGTGGCGACTGCTGCACTCCTGACCGGATGCGGCAAGGTGCCGGACACCATCAAAATTGGTGTTGCACAGCCCTTGAGCGGCCCGCTGGGCGCATTGGGGCAGGATCTGCTCAATGGCGTGAAGCTGGCGGTGGAGGAACTCAACAAGTCCGGCTACACCGTGGACGGCAAGCGCGTGACCTTGGAGGTTGTGTCCGTGGATGACAAGGCCGACGCCACCACCGGCAAGGCGGTCGCCCAGCAGCTGGTGGATGCGGGCGTGGTAGCCGTGGTGGGCCACCTCAACTCGGGCGTGAGCATTGAGACCGCCCCCATCTACGCCGCCAAGGACATTCCACAGATCGCCATCTCCACCAATCCCAAGTTCACGCAACTCGGGTTCCCCACCACGTTCCGTATGGTGGCCAACGACACCTTGCAGGCGCGCGCCATCGGCTCCTTTGCGGCCACGCAGCTGGGCGCCAACCGCTACGCCGCGCTGGACGACGGCACCCCGTACGGCAAGGGCCTCGCCGATGGCGCTGCCGAACAGCTCAAGGCCGAGAAAAAGGAAGTCGTGGTGCGCAAGTCGTTCGACGACAAGACCGTGGCCTTCGACGAGCTGGCCGGAGAACTCAAGGCCGCCAACGTGGAGGTGATTGTTTCGACCCTCAACGACTTCCAGGCCCTGGCGCTGCTCGAAGCGCTCAAGAAGGTAGACCACACCAAGGTCAGCCTGCTGGGTGGCGACACCATCAAGACCACCGACATGACCAAGGGCGCAGGCATCGTGCAGGGGCTGTACGCCACCTCGCCAGTGCTGGAAGCCAAGGAGTTCACCACCGGCAAGCCCTTCCTTGAAAAGTACATCGCCGCCTTCAAGAAGCCTCCTGCCTATGGCGGCCACTACAGCTACGACAGCACGTATGTGCTTTCGGCAGCCATCCAGAAAGCCAAGTCCGCCGACCCCAAGGAAATCACCAAGGCACTGCACAGCATCAACGGCTATGCCCCGGTGATTGGCACCATGACCTGGGATGAGAAGGGCGAGCAGCGCTACGGTGCCGTGGGTGTGTACGAGCTGCGCAGCGGCAACTGGGAGTTGCGCATGCGGTCGGACCGCTGGTAAACAGCCCTCCGGGACGGATCGGCCCCGGGTTTTACACTCGGGGCATGAGCTTGCTGATCCTGGGTATTGAATCTTCGTGCGACGAGACGGGCGTGGCATTGGTCCGTTCCACGGGCAATGCCGTGCCTACGCTGCTGTCGCACGCGCTGCACAGCCAGATCGAGATGCACCAGGCCTATGGCGGCGTGGTCCCCGAACTGGCCAGCCGTGACCACATCCGCCGCGTGCTGCCGCTGGCCACGCAGGTGCTTACCGAGTCTGGCCAGTCGCTGGCCGATGTGGACGTGGTGGCCTACACGCGCGGGCCGGGCCTGGCGGGTGCGCTGCTGGTGGGGGCGGGCGTGGCTTGTGCGCTGGGTGCGGCGCTGAACAAGCCGGTGCTGGGCGTGCACCACCTCGAAGGGCACCTGCTGTCGCCCTTCCTCAGCGCCGACCCGCCAGAGTTCCCTTTTGTGGCCCTGCTCGTCTCGGGCGGCCACACGCAGCTGATGCGGGTGGATGGCGTGGGCTGCTACGAGATCCTGGGCGAGACCATTGACGATGCGGCTGGCGAGGCGTTTGACAAGTCCGCCAAACTCATGGGCCTGGGCTACCCCGGTGGCCCTGCGCTGTCGCGCTTGGCTGAGCAGGGCGATGCCACGGCCTTCAAGCTGCCACGCCCGCTTCTGCACAGTGGCAATCTCGACTTCTCTTTTGCCGGGCTCAAGACAGCGGTGCTCACGCAGGCCAAGAAGCTGGGCGATGAGCAGGAGGCACGCAAGGCCGACCTGGCGGCGAGCACCGAGGCTGCGATTGTCGAAGTGCTGGTGAAGAAGACGCTGGCCGCGCTCAAGCAGACCGGCCTGAAACGTGTGGTGGTCGCCGGTGGCGTAGGGGCCAACCGGCACCTGCGTGCGCAACTCAATGCGGCCTGCGCTGCGGCCAAGGTGCGCGTGCACTACCCTGAGCTGCACCTGTGCACCGACAACGGCGCCATGATTGCCATGGCGGCGGCCATGCGGCTGCAGGCGGGGCAGCAGCAGGCCAACACCGACTACGCCTTTGACGTGAAGCCGCGTTGGCCGCTGGATGCCATCATTTCAGCCCTTCCGATAAAGCCTATCCTGCAAAGCTGCGCCGTTGCTTGCGCAGACCTACCCACCCCAGGACAGCAGCCAGTGCAGCCAGCGCCCAAGGGTTGTTGACCGGGATGTTGGTTGGGTCAGAGCCTAATGCCGGAGCCAGCGGATCGCGGATACGCCCTGTGGCAGCGTCAGAATCTCCGATGCCGTTGTCGGTGACGCTGTACGTTACTGTGCGGCGGTCTGGGCTGAGTACTGCTCCCGACCACAAGAACCAGGTGGAAGTCGGCGCTCCCGCAGTAGCAGGTCCGAACTTCCAGAACTGTACGCCTTCAGGCAAGGGATCAGGGTAGTTGATGGCGATAGTGATGCTGCCAGTGCAGCCAGTGGCGAGGAATCCAAAAGCGCCATGGGGCAAGTTGCGGTTGGCAGGGGCGGTGGATGGGACCGTGAATGCAGAGCTGGGATCCAGCGTACAGCTTGCGCCTCCACCTGTGAGTGTGACGGATGCGGTACCTGACATGCCAGGTACCGTGCCTGTGACGGTTGAGAGTGTTGGCGTCACCACATTGCTGACGCCTGCGGCGGAGGGGCCCTTGTTATTGGTAGCCACGACGCGGAAGCTGTACGACATTCCGTTGGTGAGGCCAGAAACCGTGCAGCTGAGCGCACCCGAGGTCGCACATGTTTTGCTGCTGTCTTGTACCGCTGTCACCGTGTAGCTGGAGATGGCGCTGCCGCCATCGTTGGCTGGTACTTGCCAGCTCACGGCCGCCTGGCCGTTGCCAGCTGTGGCGCTAACGTTCTGGGGCGCGCCGGGCACGCTTGCTCCGACCTGGATGGAGTAGGCCTGCGAACCCGAACATCCGCTGGCGTCCGCGACGGTCACTGTGAAGTTGAAGGTGCCAGTGGCCGTTGGCGTGCCGGTTATGGTGCCACCAACGCCCAGCGTCAACCCGGGGGGCAACGCTCCAGCAGTCACGGCATAGCCTGGCGCTCCCAGTGCGCCAGTCTGTGATAGGGAGTTGCTGTAGGTCTGGCCCCAGACGGCCGGTGTCAATGCTCCCCCCGGTGTCATCGTGAACGCAGGGCACACATAGGGTGTGTAAACCGCATTGTCGATACCGATGTAGTCGGAATTCGTTCCGAGAGAACCGGCCGAGGTGACGAAATAGCGAAACGCCATGCGTCCGGAGGTGGGCGCAGGAAGTCCCGAGATGGTGATGGTGTATTGCGTCCACGTCTGGGGATAAACGCCAGTCACCAGCGTTGGATTGACGCTGAGCAACAGTGCTGTGAAGTCCCCCACGGCGGCAGCGCCTGATCCAACATTCGTGCTTGCGCCATTGGTGCTCAGCCGGACTTCCAGCCGATCGGGATAGTCGGTCATACCCGCGCCTATCGTGGGTTTTCTGGTGAAGAAGGTCAGCACATCTCCATTGCGCAGCGTCCGGTTTGGCATCCCCAGCCAATTGCTGATGGTGCCGGTGCTGCCGGTGCTGTTGAAGTTGGCGCCAATGTATGCATTGGCTGCGCCGTTATATGCGTTGAAGGGGCCGGGGGTTGGCGTAGCAGTGGTTGCTGTTCCCTGGAACCAGGTGGTTGAGCCGGCCGGGGTGCTGTTGTTCTGTATGAACCATCCGTTACCCGCAAGCAACGTGATGTCGTCAAAATCTTCTGTGAACGCCTGGGCCCAGGCGTGGCTCGAAAAACTAACCACAAAGAGAATCAATGCGGCAATACGAAAACAAATCCTGCTCATGTCTGGCGGTCCGCTGTAGTGATTGACAACGCCGGTGCTTGTCCGCTCCAGTGGGAGGTGCATGTGCGGCGGTTTGCTTGCCACGCCACGTACGCTGGACAGCACATAGCGCAAATCTAGTGTGCTGTTGCCCCTCAACCCACGTGTTCACGAAGTCGGGGTTTCATACTCGGTACCGCACTGAAAATCCTCGAGACCGCTGGGGTGGTCACTAAGGGCTGTGCCTTGTTACTGAACATGAGTCCATCGGCGTCGTTGCATGCAGCTGTTTTCGGGACGGCACACTAGCCGATGAATGCTGAAACAATCGGTAACGACCTTATGAGGCTGGTTGCCAGCTGTCAAGAAAAATTGCGCAGGTGTTGCGCCTCCTGCAGTGTTGTGCGGCGGACACTGAATTCTTGGCGCTCTCCATCAGGCGATTTGGAAGATGCCCCTCAAAGTCGAACGAAAGGAGGCCGGTAGTGGTATGGCCGACCTTGACCAAGCACAGACATTTTTGGGTGGATGCCCATGGCCATCTACTCTGAGCAGGGGCAATTCCAACTTCCTCAGAACGGATAGTGACGCGGCTTGGTCTGCACGGTGATCCAGCGCAGTTCGGTGAATTCACGTACCCCGGCCATGCCGCCAAAGCGGCCATAGCCCGAACTTTTCACGCCGCCAAACGGCATCTGGCCTTCGTCATGCACCGTGGGGCCGTTGACGTGGCAGATACCCGACTCGATGCGTGCGGCCACGTTCCAGGCCTTAGCCACGTCGCGGCTGAACACGGCGGATGACAGGCCGAACTCGTTGTCGTTGGCGCAGGCAATGGCTTCCTCCACACCATTCACGCGCACCACGGGTTTGACGGGGCCGAAGGATTCTTCGCGGTAGATGTCCATCGCGGCCGTCACATGGTCGAGCACCGTGGCCTGCATCAGCGTGCCGTCGCTCTTGCCGCCGCAGACCAGCGTGGCGCCCTTGGCCAGTGCGTCGTCGATGAGGGCGTTGCAGCGCTGCACCGTGGTCATGTCCACCACCGAGCCCAGCACTACCGGGCCCTTGCGCGGGTCGCCCAGGGGCAGGGCCTTGGCGCGCTCGCCGAGCTTCGCCACGAACGCGTCGGCCACGGCGTTGTCCACGATGATGCGTTCGGTGGACATGCAGATCTGGCCCGAGTTGGCGAATGCGCCAAACACGGTGCTTGCCACGGCAGCATCGATGTCCGCATCGTCCAGCACCAGCAGCGGGGCCTTGCCACCCAGTTCCAGCACCACGGGCTTGAGGTACTTGGCGCAGGTCTGCGCAATGATGCGGCCCACCTTGGTGGAGCCGGTGAAGTTGATGCGGCGCACCGCAGGGTGGGCCACGATGGCCTCGACCACGGCACCTGCATCCGCCGGTGCGTTGGTCACAAAGTTCACCACACCGGGGGGCAAACCGGCCTCCTGCAGCGCCTCGATGATGAGGCCATGCGTGGCGGGGCACAGCTCCGACCCCTTCAGGATCACCGTGTTGCCGCACGCCAGTGGCGTGGCGATAGCGCGCACGCCCAGGATGACGGGTGCGTTCCACGGTGCAATGCCCAGCACCACACCCGCTGCCTGGCGCACGCCCATGGCCAGGCTGCCGGGCACGTCGGACGGAATCACTTCTCCTGCAATCTGCGTGGTCAGGGCTGCGGCTTCCTGCAGCAGGCCTGCAGCCAGGTGCACGTTAAAGCCCGCCCACATGCCCGACGCGCCGGTCTCGGCCGCCATGGTCACCGCAAAGTCGGCCGTGCGGGCCTCCAGCGCATGTGCCGCCTTGAGCAGCAGCGCGCGGCGCGCGTTGGGGCCCAGGGCGGACCAGGCCGGGAAGGCCTTGGCGGCTGCGTCTGCAGCGGCCTTGGCGTCGGCCACGCTGGCAGCGGGTGCCGTGGTGGCGACCGAACCATCGAGCGGGTTGCGACGCTCAAACGTGGCGCCGCCGGTGGCTTGCACGCGCTCGCCGTTGATCAACATGGCAATGGCAGTCATGGATGAAAGCTCCTGAAAAAGAATAGATGAAGAAAGGGGGAAGGTATTCAGGCCACGCCGAGGTAGGCCTGGCGCACCACGTCGGACTGCAGCAGGGTTGATGCTTCGCCCGAGGCCACGATGCGCCCGCGTTCCAGCACATAGCCACGCTGGGCCACCTGCAGCGCCTTGCGCACGTTCTGCTCCACCATGAGCACGGTGACGCCTTGTGCGGCGATGCGCTGCACGATGGCGAGCAGCTCATCGACCATGCGGGGTGCCAGGCCCAGCGAGGGCTCGTCCAGCATCAGCAGGCGCGGGCCGCTCATCATGGCGCGGGCCACGGCCACCATCTGCTGCTCGCCGCCGCTCATGGTGCCGGCGAGCTGTGTGGCGCGTTCCTTGAGGCGGGGAAAGTCTTCAAACGCCTGGTGCAACCGCTCGGCGCGCACGCGCGATGGCACCAGCCAGCCGCCCAACTCCAGGTTCTCGGTCACTGTCATTTGCGGAAACAGCTGGCGACCTTCGGCGACCAGCGCCAGGCCGCGTTGCACGCAGGCCGTGGCGTTCATCGCAGGCACGGCCTGGCCATCGAGAGTCACCGCGCCCTGGCGCGGCAGCAGGCCCGCCAGGGCCTTGAGCAGCGTGGTCTTGCCCGCGCCGTTGGGGCCCACGATGACGGTGATGCCGGGCGCGGCTTCCAGTGCCAGGTCTTGCAGCACCTGAAAGCCGTGGTAGCCCGTGGTCAGGTTCTGCACTTGCAGGTGGGCGCCGCTCATGCCGTGACTCCTTCGCTAGTGGCTGTCATTTCGTCGCCCAGATAGGCCTCGATCACATGCGGGTCGCGCACCACTTCGGCGGGCGTGCCGTCGGCGATCTTGCGGCCCTGGTGCAGAACCAGCACGCGCTCCACGTACTTGAGCAAGGTGGTCACTGCGTGCTCGATCCACACCACCGTCAGGCCCCAGTCGTCGCGCAGGCGGCGAATGCGCTGGGCCATGGCATCAACCTCCGCTTCTGTCAGGCCCGCAGCCACCTCGTCGAGCAACAACAGGCGTGGGCGTGTGCCCAGGGCCATGCCGATCTCCAGCAGGCGCTGCTGCGACGGCGTCACATCGGCGGCAGGGCGGTCGGCCAGGTGCGCCAGGCCCAGCATGGCGAGGATTTCCTCCTCGCTGCGTAGGCCCTCGGGCCCTTGGCGGTGGCGGCCCGCGAACTGCATGCCAAAGCGCACGTTGTCGCGTACCGTCATGTCGGGGAACACGCGCGGCGTCTGGAAGGTGCGAGCAATGCCGTGGGCCGCATAGTGGTGCGGGCCCTTGCCGGTCAGGTTGTCGGCACCACAGTGCAGCGTGCCCGAGGTAGGCGGTTGCACGCCCGAGATGGCGTTGAAGAATGTGGTCTTGCCCGCACCGTTGGGGCCGATGATGCCGATCAGCTCGCCCGTGTGCAGCGCGGCGCTCACGCCATCCACGGCAGTCAGGCCGCCAAAGCGCACGGTCACGCTGTCAATGGTCAAAAGTGCTTCAGCCATGGTGCGCCTCCGCAGCAGGCTTGCGCCGTTGCCACAGCGTGGCCAGGCCATTGGGCAAGTACATCACGCACAGAATCAGCAGCAGGCCCAGCACCATCATGTAGCCGTAGGGCAGCTGCAGGCGCAGGGTTTCTGCCAGCAGGCTGAACACGATGGCCGCCAGGATGGGGCCGCCAATGCTGGTCGCGCCGCCAATCAGTGCGATCAGCACGGTCTGGAAGCCGATGAACGGGCTGAACACGGCTGCGGGCTCGATGTAGGTCCAGCGCACGGCCATGGCAGCGCCCACGGCGCCTGCAAAGGCGGCGGTGATGCCAAAGCCCGCGATCTTGGCCAGACGCGTGTCCACCCCCAGCGTCTGCGCGCGCTGCTCGTCGGCGCCGATGCCCGAGAGCGCCAGGCCGAAGCGGCTGCGCTTCACGGACACGGCCGTGGCGATGGCGCCCGCCGCGATCAGCAGCACCGTGAGGTACACCGTCTCGTTGCTGGGCACCACCGTGAGCACACGGCCCACGGTGCCCGAGACCTGCTTCTCGACAAAGGTCACCGCATGGCGGATCAGCTCCGTCATGCCGAAGGTCAGCACGGCGAAGTAGGTGCCGCGCAGGTGCAGCACCGCTGCACCCATCACGATGGCCACCGCAGCGGCGATCAGCGCGCCGGCCACGATCACCAGTGGCCAGGGCAGGCTGCCGAGCAACGTGGCGCTGGCATATGCCCCGATGCCGAAGAAGGCCGACGTCGCCAGCGACAGGTAGCGCGTGGCCCCGCAGAACAGCGACCAGCTCGTGGCCAGCGCGATGTACATCAGGCAACTGAGCAGCACCGAGGCCATGAACTCGGACACCAGCCAGGGCAGGGTGCCGACCACGGCCGTGCCCGCTGCGAGCGCTAGCCAGGGCTTGTTGGAATGGAGTTTCATTTTTTGCTAAACAACCCGTTGGGGCGCCAGATCAACACGCCGATGAAGACTGCGTAGCTCAGCAGCATCTTGAGAGACGGGCTGCTGAAGTGCATACCCAGGGCTTCGACCACACCCAGCAGCAGGCCCCCGGCCAGGCTGCCCGCCAGGCTGCCGAAGCCGCCCAGGGTGATCACGATCAGCGCCGTCACGGTGTAGGGCTCGCCCATTGAGGGCGAGATCTCGTAGGTCATCGACAGCAGGGCCCCGGCCACGCCCGACAGGCCCAGGCCAATGCCGAACATCATCGGGTGCAGCCGCCGGGTGTTGATGCCCACCAACTGCGCGCCCGTGGGCGACTGCATCAGCGCCCGCACGGCCTTGCCCAGCAGCGTGAGCTTGAGCAGCGCGATGAGCGCGGCCGACAGCGCCAGTGCCACGCCGAACAGCACCAGCTTGTTCTCGGTGAAGCGCATGCCCGCCACCTGCACCGGGTCGGCCAGGTACTCGTAGCCGCGCAGGTCGCCACCCCAGATCAAGAGCGCGGTGTTCTGCACCAGGAACATCAGGCCAAAGCCCACCATCAGGCTGCGCGCCTCGAAGACATCCACGTTGGGTGCGCGCGCCGCCAGGCGCTTGAAGCACAGCGCATGCACCGCCACGCCCAGCACGAACAGCGCGATGAAGGCGATGGGCATCAGCAGCAACGGCGACCAGCCCCAGGCAGTGTGCGCCCACCAGGTGAGGAAGGCGCCGAGCATCAGGAACTCGCCATGCGAGATGTTCATGATGCGCATCAGCCCGTATTGCAGGTTCAGGCCCATGGCCACCAGCGCGTAGATGCCGCCGGTAATGAGGCCGCTGGCGACCAGTTCGGCCCAGGAAGTCAAAGACACTGTGTTATTTCCACGCTGGTTTTGCGGTGTTCAGCTGCGCCGTGGCGCGGTCCTTGGGCCACACCACCTCGAAGTCGCTGCCCTGCCATTGGCTCACCGTGCCGGGGATGGAGGCGTTCTCGCTGCCTGCAAAGCGGATGCCGCCCAGGATGGTCTTGAACTCGTTCTTGGCGATGTGCTCGCGCAGCGCCTTGCGGTCCAGGCCCACCTTCTCCACCGCCTGCTGCAATATCTGCAGGCCCGCCCAGGCATGGCCGCTGGCCCAGCGGTCGGGCTCCTTGTTGAACTTCTTCACGTGGGCGTCGAAGTAGGCCTTGGCCTCGGGGCTGGTCTTCACGCTCCACGATCCCATGCCGATCACGCCCTCGGTGTTGGCCTGCATCACGTTCTTGTACAGCTGAAAGGCCGTGCCCACCGATGCGTAGAAGAACTTGGGGTTCAGGCCCACCTCGCGCGCCTGGCGGCTGGCCAGGATGGTGTCGGGCGGGTAGGTGATGCCGATGAAGGCGTCGGGGTTCAGGTCCTTGATACCGCGCAGCACGGGCGCCAGGTCCTTCACGCCCAGCGGGTAGCTCTTGCGTTCCACCACCTGGATGCTGGTCTTCTTGAGCGCGCTGTTCAGCGCCGCGAAGTTCTCCAGGCCGAACAGGTCGTCCATGTAGACGATGGCGACCGATTTGACGCCGTTGGCCACCAGCATGTCCACCAGCGCGCCCATCATCTTGTCGGGCTGCTGCAGCAGCGAGAAGAAGTAGGGCAGGTTCATGTCGATCAGCTTGCGCGACAGCGCCGTGGGCGCCAGCAGCGGGTAGCCGAAGCGGTTGGCCAGCGGCGCGATGGCGAAGTTGGCGCCCGAGCCCCAGGGCGGCAGGATCAGGTCCACCTTGTCGCTGCCCATGAGTTTTTCAAACGTGCGCACGCAGGTCTCGGTCTCGCTGCGGTCGTCGTAGCCGATGAGCTCGATGGGGCGCTTGGCGCCCTTGATGCTCAGGCCGCCCGCCGCGTTCACCTGTTCGGCCCACAGCAGGTAGTTGGGCTCCTGGCTGACCTGGGCGCCTGCGGCCCAGGGGCCCGTGCGGGCGATCGCGTAGCCGATGCGCACAGGGCCGCTGCCATTGCCTTGGGCCAGCAGTTGCGGCGCCACGGCCAATGCGCCCACGGTGGCGGCGGCCCCCTTGATCCATTGGCGCTTGGAGGGTTGGGACGGTGAATGCGTTGTCATTGTGTGTCTCCTCGGATGGAGGCCCGCGCAGTGCAGGCCGTACCCGGATCGTAGGAAGACGCCGCCTGGCACGCTGCGCTGAGCGTGCACAAAAGCCTTGTCCCAGCGTGCATGGCGCAGGGGGTTTACCCGGATTTCCGTGCCCGCCGCAGGAATAGCGGCGCGGCCGATAATCCCGCTGAGACAGGCGGCACCGTCTGCATGACGACTGGAGACACCCATGGCCCACCCTCTGACAGAGGTATCGACCGACACCGTGCCACCGCGCGACCGCCTGCACCTGTGGGGCGATGCGGTGTGGCGCCTCATTGGCGGGCTGGAGTCCGATGCGTTTGGCGACGAGGCCTTCGCGGGCCACATCACCTCGGGCCAGGCGGGCTACGTCAACCTGTGCCAGCTGGACGTGAGCCGCCACCGCGTGGTGCGCACCCCCAGCCTCATCCGCAGCAGCGACCGGGCCTACATCAAGGTGGTGGCGCAGCTCGAAGGGCGCGCATGCTTCGAGCAGAACGGCCGCCAGGTGTGGCTGTCGCCCGGCGAATGGAGCGTGTACGACACCACGCGTGCCTACGCCGTGAGCAACCCCGAGGCCGTGCGCCAGATGGTGCTGATGATCCCCAAGGAACAACTGCCCGAGCGCAAGCTCAAGCTCGACGACCTGATGGTGCAGCGGTTTTCAGGCACCACGGGCGTGTCGCGCCTGGCGTGGGACACCATGCGCGCGGCGTTCACCGAGCTGCCCAGCATGTCCGACGCCGCTGCCGACGGGGTGGCCGACGTGATCACGCACCTGGTGCAGCTGTCACTGCTGGAGCGCAACGGCCAGCACAGCGCCGTGTCGCAGCGTGAGGCCCTGCGCGACCGTATCGGCCAGTTCATCGACCGGCACCTGGGCGACCCCGAGCTCACCATCGACCGGATGGCGCAGGCGCTCAACTGCAGCAAGCGGCACCTGTACAACGCGGTGGCCGACGACGAGGAAACGCTGGCCGCCATGATCCAGCGGCGGCGGCTGGAGGCCTGCCTGCGCGACCTGCGCAGCAGCACGCAGGCGCAGCGGTCGGTGACGGACATCGCGCTGTCCTGGGGCTTTTCGAACAGCGCGCATTTCAGCCGCGTGTTCCGCACCCATGTGGGGTGCAGCCCCAGCGAATACCGGGCCCGCGTATTGGCGCCGGTGGTGCTGTTGCGGGACGAATCGCGGCTCGCGCACTGAGCGGCACCCCGGCCCCTTGCGTGTGGGGCCGTCTGCGCGGCACAGCACGCACACCCGTTCCACGCATACGCATGCATCGGCATGCAGTGGCGTGAGCTTTGCCTTGCATCAATTCTTTACGCGGGCTTGACCCAGTGGGTACCTTGAGGGCGCAATCGCTGCTCACAATGGGGTTTTCCCCTGCGTAGCCATTGCCCATGCGTTTTCTCCCACTGGCCTCTCCCGGCACACCCACTGCCCGCGCAGCGCAACCTTTGCGTGCTGTGCCGTGGAGGCAAACGGCCTTGTTTTTGTGCGTGCTAGCTACCGCCGGGTGTGCCAGCCTGGCACCCACGGATCGCGCATTGCCCGCAGTGGCCGTTCCCCCGGCCTGGTCTGCGGGGGGCAACGGCACAGCGCAAGGGGCTACGGCTACATCCCTGGCCCAGTGGTGGCAGCGGTTTGACGATGCGGTGCTTACCTCGCTGGTCGAGCAAGCCTTGCGCGCCAACAGCAGCGTGCGCACCGCCCAGGCCGCGCTGCAGCAGGCGCGTGCGCAGGTGGATGTGCAGTCGGCCGGCCTGCTGCCCAGCGTGGGTGCATCGGCTTCGGCGCAGCGCAGCCGGGCCAGCAACAGCACCGGTAACACGTTCCAGGCCGGTTTTGATGCGAGCTGGGAGCCCGATGTGTTTGGCCGCCTGCGCAGCGGCGTGAGCGCCAGCGAGGCTGACGCCCGCGCGGCAGAGGCCAGCCTGGCTGACGTTCAGGTATCGCTGGCCGCCGAGGTGGCCGTCAACTACATCGAGCTGCGCGGGCTGCAGCAGCGCCTGGCCATTGCACGCAGCAACCTGGCCAGCCAGCAAGAGACCCTGCAGCTCACCCAGTGGCGCCTGCGGGCCGGGCTCACCACCTCGCTCGTCACCGAGCAGGCCCGTGCAGCGGCCGAGCAGACCGCCGCGCAGATTCCCAGCCTGGAAGCCAGCCTGGCGCAGTCGCGCTACAGCCTGGCCGTGCTGACAGGCCAGGTGCCAGGTGCCCTGGATGCCACGCTGGCCGCCAGCGCGCCCGTGCCGCAGCCCACCGCAGAACTGGCGCTGGCAATCCCGGCCGAGACGCTGCGCCAACGCCCCGATGTGCGTGCGGCCGAGCAGCGCATTGCAGCCGCCCTGGCGCGCGTGTCGCAGGCCGATGCGGCGCGCTACCCCAGCTTCTCCCTCGGTGGCTCGCTGGGCCTGCGTGCCCTCACCCTGGGCGCACTGTCGGCGGGCAGTGCGGTAACCAGCGCCTTGCTGGGCAGCGTGTCTATCCCGCTGCTGGATGGGGGCGCCGCCCGCGCGCAGGTGCGTGTGCAGTCTGCCGCGCTGGAGCAGGCCCGCGTGGCCTACGAAGCCACCGTGCTCACGGCCCTGCAGGATGTGGAGAACGCGCTGGTGGCCTTGCGTGGCGACCGGGAAAAACTGGAAAGATTGACGGCCGCTGCAGACGCTGCCCGCAACGCCGCCCTGCTGGCGCAGCAGCGCTACAGCAGTGGGCTGATTGACTTTCAAGCGGTGCTGGAGACGCAACGCACGCTGCTGTCCACGCAAGAGAGCGTGGCCACCACTACCGCTGCGGTCGCGGCAGACCATGTGCGCCTCTATAAGGCGCTGGGCGGCGGCTGGAAGACATGAAGCCCCCCCTGAGTCGCTGCGCGCCTTCCCCCCGCTCTCGCATTGCTGCGCAATGCGGGCTGGGGGACGCAGCCTTCACTGCGGGGCGGACCTTGGCTTGCTGCCTGCACTTTGGCCGCGCCAGTTTCATGCGCTATGAGTAACTGATTTGATCTTATGACTGATAAACCTTCCTCTCCCCCGTCCAGCCTCGAAGCACTCCTGGGTGCCGACCGTCCCCGCCGCTGGTGGCAGCGCACTACCGTGTGGCTGGGGGTGGCCGCGCTCGTGGTGGTGGGCGGTGGCTTGTATGCATGGCAATCGCGCCAGAGCGCCAGCACTGCACCCACCTATGTCACCGAAGAGCTGCGCCGGGGCAATCTCACACTCACTGTGTCGGCCAACGGCACGCTGCAGCCCACGCGCTCGGTCACCATTGGCAGCGAGCTGTCGGGCACTGTGCGCAACGTGTTGGTGGATGTGAACGACAAGGTCAAGAAGGGGCAGCTGCTGGTGGAGCTGGACACCGCCAAGCTCGAATCGCAGGTGCTGCGCTCGCGCGCCTCGCTGGCGTCGGCGCAGGCCCGCCTGGCCCAGGCCGTGGCCACCACCAAGGAGGCCATTGCCAACTTTGGCCGGCTCGAAGAAGTGGCCCGCCTGTCCGGCGGCAAGGTGCCCTCGGCCTCCGAGCTGGACGCAGGTCGCGCCACGCTGGACCGCGCCCGCGCCGACGAAACCAGCGCCCGCGCCACGGTGGAAGACGCACGCGCCGCGCTGTCCACCGACGAAACCAACCTGTCCAAGGCCTCCATCCGCTCGCCCATCGACGGTGTGGTGCTGACCCGCACGGTGGAGCCCGGCAACGCGGTGGCCGCATCGCTGCAGGCTGTGACGCTGTTCACCGTGGCCGAAGACCTCACGCGGCTGCGGCTGGATGTGAGCGTGGACGAAGCCGACGTGGGCTCGGTCAAGGTGGGTCACGACGCGAGCTTCACGGTCAGTGCCTATCCCTCGCGCCGCTACCCGGCCCAGGTCACGCGGGTGTCGTTTGGCTCCACCAAGACGGACAACGTGGTCACATACATCACCTGGCTGGAGGTGAACAACAGCGACATGAGCCTGCGCCCCGGCATGACGGCCGCTGCCACCATCACTTCCACTGAACGCAAGGACGTGCTGCTGGTGCCCAACACGGCGCTGCGCTTCACGCCTGCGCAGGCCGCAGGGGCCGATGCGAAACCCGGGGCGGGTGGCGCCAAGCCCGGCGCGTCGGGCAGCGGCAGTGGTGGCGGCATCATGTCGCAGCTCATGCCGCGCATGCCACGGTCTGGCTCGGGCCCACGCAAACCGGGTGCGGGGGGCGAGGCGGGCGATGGCGCGGGCAAGGCGCGGCAGTTGTGGGTGCTGCAGGACGGTGCCGCCAAGCCCATCGATGTGCAGGTGGGCATCAGCGATGGCCGCCACACCGAGGTCACGGGCGAGGGCCTCACGCCCGGCATGGCCGTGATCACCGACCAGCGCGCGGCGGGAGCCAAGCCATGAGCGTGGCGGGCGACACCCCCATCATCCGCCTGCGTGGCGTGACCAAGGTCTATGGTGAAGGGGCTCTGGCCTTTCAGGCGCTCAAGGGCGTGGACCTGGACATTGCGCAGGGCGACTTTGTGGCCATCATGGGCCCCAGCGGCTCGGGCAAGTCCACCGCCATGAACACGCTGGGCTGTCTGGACCGGCCCACCACGGGCGAATACCTGTTCAAGGGCGTGCATGTGGAGTCGCTCTCGCGCGACGAGCGGGCACGGCTGCGGCGGCGCTACTTTGGCTTTGTGTTCCAGGGCTTCAACCTGCTGGCGCGCACCTCGGCGCAAGAGAATGTGGAGCTGCCCCTGCTGTACCGGGGCGAGTCGGCCACCGCGCGCCACGCAGCGGCCGCGCGTACGCTGGAAGCGGTGGGCCTCAAGGGCTGGGAACACCACACGCCCGCCGAGCTGTCGGGCGGGCAGCAGCAGCGCGTGGCCATTGCGCGAGCCATCGTCACCGAGCCCGATGTGCTGCTGGCCGACGAGCCCACCGGCAACCTCGACACCCAGCGCAGTGTCGAGATCATGGAGCTGCTGTGGCGCCTGAACGCCGACCACGGCATCACCGTGCTGATGGTCACGCACGAGCCCGACATGGCGCAGTACGCGCGGCGCATCGTGCGGTTTGTCGATGGCGTGGTGGACAGCGATGCAGCCAACCCACACCCCAAGGGCCTGGACGCTGATGCAGCATCGGCCCTGCCGGCGGTGGCCGGTTCGGATGCGGGAGGCCACTGATGTTGCTCAACACCCTGCTGCTGGCGTTGCGTTCCATCCGGCGCAACCTGATGCGCTCTTTCCTCACCATCCTGGGCATCGTGATCGGCGTGAGCGCGGTGATCACCATGGTCACGCTGGGCAATGGCGCCACGCTGGCCATTCAGAACCAGATCTCGGGCCTGGGCACCAACCTGCTGCAGGTACGCCCCGGCCAGCGCATGGGGCCCGGCGGTGGCACCGGCGCCCCGGCCTTCAAGGACACCGATGCCGACATGATCGCGCAGCAGATCGGCGGCATCCTGGCCGTGGCGCCCGAGGCGCGTGCCGCCGCCACGGCGGTGGTGGGCGGGCGCAACTGGACGACCAGCGTGATCGGCAGCACCAACGCCTGGCTGGAGACCGGCAATTGGACGGTGCGCACGGGCCGCGTCTTTACCGACGCTGAATTGCGCGCGGGTGCTGCCGTCTGCCTGATCGGCGAGACCGTGCGGCGCGAGCTGTTTGGCACGGCCGATGCCGTGGGCGGCCAGCTGCGCGTGAAGGCGTTTTCGTGCGAGGTGGTGGGCGTGTTGGCGTCCAAAGGGCAGGGTGCGTTTGGCAACGACCAGGACGACACCGTGCTGGTGCCGCTGCGCACGCTGCAGCGCCGCGTGACGGGCAACACGCGGGTGAACACGCTGCTGGTGTCGATGAAGGACGGCAGCGACCCCGAGCGGGTGAAGGCCAGCCTCACCCAACTGCTGCGCGAGCTGCGCAAGCTGTCGGACTCTGACGAAGACAACTTCAACGTGCTGGACACCAAGCAGCTGGCCGACACGCTCTCGGGCACCACCAAGGTGCTGACCACGCTGCTGGGCGCTGTGGCGGCCGTGAGCCTGCTGGTGGGCGGCATCGGCATCATGAACATCATGCTGGTGAGCGTGACCGAACGCACGCGCGAGATCGGCCTGCGCCTGGCCATTGGCGCGCTGGAGCGCGAGGTGCTGCTGCAGTTCCTGATCGAGGCCGTGGTGCTGGCCGCTTTGGGCGGGCTCATCGGCATCGTGCTGGCCACGGGCGCGTCGCTCGCGCTGTCGGGGCTGATGGGGGTGCCCTACCTGTTCAACCCGGGGGTGAACCTGCTGTCGTTCCTGTTCTCGGCCGGGATCGGTGTGGTGTTTGGCTACTTCCCGGCGCGGCGCGCGGCGCGCATGGACCCCATCGATGCGCTACGGCATGAGTGAGGGCGTTTGCAGAGGGTTCTGAGCAGACATGCAAGCAAAAAAGGCATGAAGCGCTAGTGCATCATGCCTTAGATGCTATTGAAAATATAGCGATGGCCGTTACGCGCCATCGTTTGGGGAGCTGCCCGCTTCAGTGAATGGTCAGCGTGGTGGCCTTGCTCACGGGCTCCAGGCGGACCAGCGTCAGGGTCAGCACGCCGTTTTCCAGCTTGGCGGTGCTGGCGCTGGCATCGATCTCGGTGGGCAGCTCCCATGCACGCTGCACCTTGCGCGGTGCGCCTTCCACGCTTTGCACCTGCACCACCTGGCCCTCAATGCTGATCGAGAGCTGTTCGCGGGCCAGGCCGGGTACGTCCAGCTGCAAGGTGGTGGCCTTTTCGTCCTGCGTCACGGTGCAGCCACCGGCGGGTGCTGCCGCTGCGGATGCAGGCTGTGCCAGCGCGCCCATCAGAAAACGTTGCAGTGCCAGGTCGGCGGAACGGGGGGCTTGGGCATAAGCGGCGCGGCGGATCACGGGGGCGAAGATCATGGGTAACTCCTATACACTGCGCGGCTCTCGACGTGGTCGCCGCATGGCAGAGAGTTGTGTGCGGCCACGCCGCATTTCAAGGGAAAAATGCCATGAATAAATTGCAATCCGTGGGCTTGAAATCAGGCGCTGCGGCATTACGTCACACCGTTTGGGCGGCCGCAGTGGCCCTTGCAGGCGCCGTGGCGTTGGCGCCTGCCGCGCAGGCGCAGGCCCCAGCCCCTGCCGCCGTGGCCCAGGCCAAGCCGGTCAAGCTGGCACTCATCGAAAGCCTCTCGGGCCCGTTCGCCAACACCGGCGAGGCCGTGTACCGCAACATCTACTGGGCCATGGAGCGTGTGAACGCGCGCGGCGGCGTGCAGCTGCCTGCCAGCAGTGGCGGTCCCCGCCCGCTGGTGCTGGAGCGCTACGACAGCAAGGGCCAGAACGAAGAAGCCCTGTCTGCCCTGCGCGCCGCGATCGACGATGGTGCGCAGGTCATCCTGCAGGGCAATTCGTCGTCCACGGCGGCCGTGCTGATCGAGGCCATCAACAAGCACAACGAGCGCGAGCCCAACAAGCGCGTGCTGTTCCTCAACTACTCGGCGGTGGACCCCATCCTTACCAACGAAAAGTGCAGCTTCTGGCACTTTCGTTTTGATGCCCATGCCGACATGCGCATGGCCGCGCTGATGGAAGTGATGCGCGAGGACAAGGCCTTGAAGAGCGTGTACCTCATCGGCCAGGACTACAGCTTTGGCCAGGCCGTGCTGCGCGAGGCCAAGAAGCAGCTGGCCGCCCAGCGCCCCGATGTGGCCGTGGTGGGCGAAGAGCTGCACCCCATCGGCCGCGTGAAGGACTTTGCGCCCTATGCCGTCAAGATCAAGACCAGCGGCGCGCAGGCCGTGGTCACCGGCAACTGGGGCAACGACCTCACGCTGCTGGTCAAGGCCGCGCGGGACGTGGGCTACGAGGGCAGCTTCTACACCTTCTACGGCAACGCGCTGGGTGCGCCCGCAGCCATTGGCGACGCAGGCATTGGCAAGGTAGTGGCCGTGGCCGACTGGCTGCCCAACGTGCCGGGCGCGCAGAGCGAGGCGTTCTACCAATCCTTCCGCACACGCTTTCCCAAGCCGCAGGACGACTACGTGCACATGCGCATGCAGCTGATGGTGGAGGCACTGGCCCAGTCCATCGAGCGTGCGGGCAGCACCGACGTGGTGGCCGTCGCGCGCCAGATGGAGTCGGCCAACGTGCAACTGGCCGGCCAGGGAGGCACCATGCGCGCCGCCGACCACCAGTTCCAGCAGGCGCTGGCGGTGGGCGTGATGGACAAGAAAGGCGCGCCCGGCGTGAAGTTCGACGTGGAAGGCTCGGGCTACGGCTTCCGCGTGGTGCGGCAGATTGCAGCCACCAAGGCGCAGCAGCCGCACAGTTGCCAGATGCAGCGTTATTGATGCTGCGCTACTGATGCGTGGGGCCGCCCCGGGCTGTCGGGGCGACCGAGGTGATCGCGCTCAGCGCCGGATGCGGTGGCCGGTCTTGAACACCCACCACACCACGGTGAGACACAGGGCCATGAACACCAGCGTCATGCTGGTGCTCACCGCAATGTGCACGTCGGCGTGGCCGTAGAACGCCCACCGCAGCCCGCTGATGAGGTACACCACCGGGTTGAACAACGACACGGTCTGCCAGAACGGCGGCAGCATGCTGATGCTGTAAAACGCACCGCCCAAAAAGGTGAGCGGCGTGATCACCAGCAGCGGTATCACCTGCAGCTTTTGAAAGCTGTCGGCCCACAGGCCAATCAGGAAGCCGAACAGGCAGAACGTGACGGCCGTGAGCACCAGAAAGCCCACCATCCACACCGGGTGCGCCACCTCGTACGGAACGAACACCCGGGCGGTGGACAGGATGAGCACCGACACCAGCAGCGACTTGCTGGCCGCTGCGCCCACATAGCCCAGCAGCACCTCCACCCAGTTGACCGGCGCGCTCAGCAGCTCGTAGATGGTGCCTGACCACTTGGGCATGTAGATGCCGAAGGCCGAGTTGGAAATGCTCTCGGAGAGCAGTGACAGCATGAGCAGGCCGGGGATGATGTAGGCGCCATAGCTCACCCCGCCGATGTCACCCATGCGCGAGCCGATGGCGGAGCCGAAGACGATGAAGTACAGCGCGGTAGTCAGCACGGGCGCAATGAGGCTCTGCATCCAGGTGCGGAAGGCTCGGTTCATCTCAAAGCGGTAGATGGCGCGCACGCCATGCAGGTTCACACCGGTCATGCTGGAATCGCTTTCTGGGCCGAAGGGGTGGGGGCCATGTCCTGGTGCACCAGGCTCACGAAGATGTCTTCGAGCGAGCTCTCGCTGGAATGCAGGTCCTTGAAGTCGATGCCGTGCTCCGTCAGGGCGCGCAGCAGGGCGGCGATGCCGGTGTCTTCCCGCTGCGTGTCGAAGGTGTAGGTCAGCACGGTGCCACCCTGGCTCAGCGCCAGGGGCCAGCGGGCGAGCGATGCGGGCACCTGCTCCATGGGCTGCTGCAGCGTGATGGCCAGCGCTTTCTTGCCCAGCTTGCGCATCAGCACGGCCTTGTCTTCCACCACGATCAGCTCGCCCTTGCGGATCACGCCGATGCGGTCGGCCATGTCCTCGGCTTCTTCCAGGTAGTGGGTGGTCAGGATGATGGTGGTGCCCGCGTCGCGCAGCGCCCGCACCAGGCGCCACATGTCGTGGCGCAGCTCCACATCCACGCCCGCGCTGGGTTCGTCGAGGAACAGAATCTTGGGCTCATGCGACAGCGCCTTGGCGATCAGCACGCGGCGTTTCATGCCGCCCGACAGCGCAAGGATCTTGTTGTCCTTCTTGTCCCACAGCGACAGGTCTTTGAGGATCTTCTCGATGTAAGCGGGGTTGGGGGCCTTGCCAAACAGCCCTCGGCTGAAGTTCACCGTGGCCCACACGGTCTCGAACGAGTCGGTGTGAAGCTCCTGGGGCACCAGGCCAATCGCAGCACGCGCTGCGCGGTAGTCGCGTACCGTGTCGTGCCCATCTGCCGTGACGGTGCCAGCCGTGGCATTGCTCATGCCGCAAATCACGCTGATCAGCGTGGTCTTGCCCGCGCCATTGGGCCCCAGCAGGGCAAAGATCTCGCCGCGCCGGATGTCCAGGTCGATGTTCTTGAGTGCCTGAAAGCCGCCGGCGTAGGTTTTGCTCAGGCCGCGTACGCTGACGATGGCGTCCTTGTCGGGTGCTGGAGAAGGTGATGCAGGCATGGGGAAGGTTCTCTTGGAGGGCCAGGGCGCGCCGCCGTGGCCGGGCCGCTGTGCAAGCGGTCGGAGTCGGGCATTGTGGACTGACTTGCGCAAGCGTGCAGGGCAGGGGCTCCGTGCCCGCAGAAACCTCCGGGTTCAGCCGGTAGGTGTTGGGTTAGCAGCGCAGGGGTTCGCCATCAGCGCGCTGCCGCCACCTCGCGGCCCAGCTCGATCACCGCCATGGCGTAGTAGCTGGACCAGTTGTAGCGCGTGATGGCGTAGAAGTTCTCGGTGCCCGCCACGTAGCTGGGCGCATCGTTGCCGTTCTGCAGTTCCACCAGCGCCAGCGGGCCCGTGTGCTGCGCACCCTGGGCATCGAGTACAGCGCCCTTGGCCAACATGCTGGCGGCACTGAAGGTGGGCAGGATGTCGGGGGCGAGCAGGTCGTCCAGCTGCAGGCGCGCGTTGTCGAACTGCATCCCAAAGTGCGTGGGCATGCCGGGTGTCCAGCCGTGGCCGCGGAAGTAGTTGGCCACCGAGCCAATGGCATCGGCCGGGCTCTTGAACAGGTCCACGCGGCCGTCGCCATCAAAGTCCACCGCGTAGCGCACCCAGCTCGATGGCATGAACTGGCCCAGGCCCATGGCGCCCGCGTAGCTGCCGCGTGGCTCCAAGGGGTCGGTGTTGCTGCGGTTGGTGAGGCTCAGGAACTGCTCCAGCTCGCGGCGGAAGAACTCGGTGCGTTCCTTGGCGCGCGGGTGGGCAGAGGGGAAGTCGAACGCCAGCGTGGCCAGCGCGTCCATCACGCGGAAGGTGCCCATCTGCTGGCCGTAGATCGTCTCCACCCCGATGATGCCCACGATGATCTCGGCCGGCACGCCAAACTCGCGTTCGGCACGCTCCAGCGTAGCCTGGTTCTCTTGCCAGAAACGCACGCCTGCACGGATGCGAATGGGGTCGATGAAGCGGCTGCGGTACACGCGCCAGTTCTTGGCCATGCCCTTGGCCGGCGGCAGCATGAGGCGCGGCACCTGGGGCAGAAAATGCGCCTGGCCGATGGCCTGACGCACCCATTCGCGGTCCAGGTCGCGGCGCGTGGCCAGGTCGTCGGCAAACTCCATGGCCTCGGGGCGCGATGCGTAAAGCACCGGGGCCTTGGCACTGGCCTGCCCCTGGTGGGCCTGGCCGGCTTTGGCATGCGCCTTCTGGGCTGCTGATTTGGGTTGATTTTCGGGCTTTGCGCTAGCGGGTAATGCACAGGCAGCTATCAAAAAAATAGCTGCTGCGGTCCATGGTGCTGTCTTCTTCATGTCAATGGTTCGTCATGTTATGGCTCCCTCGAGCGTCCGATACCGGCGCGCTCCAAGACCAGGGATGCCAAGCAAGGGCCGCCCCGCAGCGAGGGCATCGTCCCCCTGGGGGGAAGCGGCAACGCCGCTCAGGGGGGTCAACTTCTCGGCCAGGCGATGCTGCGGAACTCCCGCCGCAAATCGCCCAGCGCGGTCTCCGGGTGGGGGGCGTAGCGCACGCGTTCCAGCCGCAGCAGCCATTCGGCCACCGCCGCAGCGGGTGCGCCGAATTGTGCCTGCACCCGCTCGGCCATGGCCCGGGGCGGCAAGGTGTCGGGCACCACCAGCCCGGCGCGGGCCAGGCGCTGACGCGCGCGTGCCAGCAGACGCAGCCACGGGTCGTGCTGGCTGCGCTCCCACAGGCTCCAGCCCATGCCCCCGAGGGCCGCCACGATGATCAGGATGCCCAGCACCATGGTCAGGTCCTGCCAACTGGGCGAATCAAAGCCCAGCGACTTGAGCAGGTCCAGCTGGCGGCTCTGGGTGTAGTTGAGCACCCACTGGTTCCAGCTGTTGTTGACGGCCTCCCACACGGCGCGCAGGTTCTGCGCCAGGCCCGGGCTGATGACCGTGCCCATGGCGGTGGCAAAGGCCCCCTGGGGGGCGCGCAGCCGCTGGAAGGCCCCGGTGCGGCCTGGCGACACGGCACCCGTGGGGTCCACCCGCACCCAGCCCCGGCCGGAGAGCCAGACTTCGGCCCAGGCATGGGCGTCGCTCTGGCGCACGGTCCAGAGCTTGTCCACGGGGTTGCGGTCGCCGCCCTGGTAGCCGGTGACGATGCGGGCCGGGATGTCGAGCGCACGCATCAGCACCACAAATGCCGAGGAAATGTGCTCGCAAAACCCTTCCTTGCGGTCAAACCAGAACTCGTCGGCCGTGTGCTGGCCGTACACGCCGGGCTCCAGCGTGTAGACATATCCGCCGGTACGCAGGCGGGTCAGGGCGGCATTGACCAGCGCCTCGGTGTTGTCCTGCGCCGGGTTGGGGTTGAGTGCGGGGTCGTTGCGCATTTGCTGGGCCAGCGCCAGCGTGCGGGGGTTGAAACCGGTGGGCAGCTCGGTGTAGATGCGCAGGGCGGCGTTGGGGGTGCTGGGGCCGTGGGCAAACTGCGTGTAGCTTTCGGCCTTGTAGCGCACCACATCCGTCACGGCGCGGGTGGTCAGCCACTGCAGGTCCTGCGTCATGAAGGTGTCCATGCCTGCGACGGCGGGTTTGTCCACCGCAGCATCCAGCAGCAGCAGCCAGGGGCGCTGGTGAGGCTCCAGCGTGACCTCGTAGCGCACGGGCTGGCCTTGCACGCGCAGATTGGCGACAGTGTTGGCGCGTGCCTGCGAATAATCGCCAGGGCGGGGCGACACCGGGTGCCACTCAACACCGTCGAAGGTGCCGAACACCGGGCCACGGAAGTACAGGTCGCTCTGCGGTGGCGCGGCGCCGTCAGGGGTGTCAAATCGCACGCGCATGGCCACCGTGTCGTCCAGCGCCAGTTCGGCGATATTGCCCACCTTCATCACGCCCGACAGGCCGCTGCGCCCGCTCATGGTGTCGCTGGGCATGCCCCACAGGGGCGCCATGCGCGGGAACAGCATGAACAGCGCCGCCATGATGGGCGCGCCCAGCAGGGCCATGGTGCCTGCGGTGCGCAGTGCCTGCGACAGCGGAGGGCGCCCCACGGGCATGTGGGCGTTGACCAGGGCCGTGAGCAGCCCCAGCAGGGCCACCAGCATGGCAGCGGCCGTGAACAGCGACTGCGAGAAGAAGAAGTTGCTGAGCATCGTGAAGAAGCCCAGAAAGAAGACCACCAGCGCATCGCGCCGTGCGCGCAGCTCCAGCATCTTGAGCGCCAGCAGCATCACGATCAGCGTCACCCCGGCATCGCGGCCCAGGATGGTGCGGTGGGTGTACAGCGTGCCGGCCACCGCGATCACCAGCGGAACGGCCAGCACCCAGCGCGTGGGCAGCGGGCGCCCCGTGAAGGCCAGCCAGCCGCGCCACAGCATCAGCCCGGCCGCCAGCAGGCTCGCCCATGCGGGCAACACGTTGACCTGCGGGGCGATGACCCACGCAATCACGACGAGCAGAAACAGCGTGTCGCGCGCATCGCGCGGCAGGGCGTGGAGCGTCTGGCGCAGGCTCATGGCTGCGTGGCGGTGTGGAGGTCGATGGATTTCATTTTGCTATGTATTTAATAGCTGTCAAGGCAATATGAACATGCGCTTGGTGCCACTATGGGCTGAAATGAGCGGCAGCGGGTCAACACAGGGCCAAGGCCTCCAGGCAGCGCCTGCGGTGGGCTGCCCCGGTGTCGGGCGCTATCTCGGTGCCGGGCAGGCGCAGGCCATAGTCCAGGCCCAGGCGGTCGGCCTGCAGCACCCAGGCCGTCAGGCGCGACACGCGTGCCTCGTGGTTGGGGAGCGCGGCGTGGGCCAGATCCAGCCACAGCTCATGCCGCTGCGCCTGCTGCGCATCGCGACTCACCAGGTCGTCGGTGCCGGTGGCCAGCGACTTGGCGGCCTTCTTCCAGACCACCAGTTTGAGTGGGTCGCCCCGCCGATAGGCCCGCACCCCGTCGAATTCGCCAATGCCCTGCGACGGCGCATTGCCCGTGCCCCCGGCGCGGGGCTCGCCCGGCGGCAAGGGCTGTGGCGGCACCTCGGGCGCGGGGTACACCAGCACCTCGGCCGCGGGGCGCCAGTAGGTCCATACGCGGAAGGTGCCCAGCGGAAACCGCGTCTCGGCCGTCAGGGTGGGCACGCGGTGCAGCCCCCGGCGCCCGGGCTGGAAGGCGACCTGCACGCTGGCCTGGCCCTGGGCAGGCACATCGGTCCAGGCCCAGTGGTGTTCGGCCTTGCCGGTGCCGTGCACCGCCAGGGCAATGCCATAGCGGGGCGATTTGCGATCGCTGGACAGCTGGATCTCGAACGCCGTGCTCGTGCCCAGAAAATGCGGTTCGGGCGCCTTCAGGTGCAGCGTCAGTCCGCGCAGGTTGGCGTGGCAGATGTGCATGCCCACCACCGCGCTGCCGGCCAGCAAAAAGGTCAGCAGGTAGCCCAGATTGAGCTGGTAGTTGATGGAGGCCACCAGCAGCACCACGAGCGTGAGCGCCAGCATCCAGCCCGAGCTGGTGGGCAGGATGTAGACATTGCGCTGGGTGAGCTGCAGCGTGTCGGACAGCGGCAGGCGCGCCTGCCACCAGCGCTGGAAGCGCCTGCGAAGGCGTGCCACGGGGCTGAGCCGCGCAGCCAGGCCGCGCCAGCCCGTAGGCGTGGTGAGGGAAGGGGGGGCGGCGGATTCCATCGGTCAGGGCAGCGGCACGGCATCGACCATGGCGCGCACCTGCTCGACTGCGCCGCGCCCGGCGTCGCCCACAGGCACCAGGCGGTGGGCGATGGTTTGCGGCAGCACGGCCTGCACATCGTCCGGCGCCACGTAGTCGCGCCCGCTGATGAGGGCCTGGGCCTTGGCGGCACGCAGCAGGGCAATGCCCGCGCGGGGCGACAGGCCCTGCAAGAACCATCGGCCCGAGCGGGTGGCGGCGATCAGGTCCTGCACATAGTTGAGCAGCGGGTCGGCGGTGTGCACGGCCTGCACCTGGCGTTGCAGCTCGGTCAGCTCCTCGGCCGACAGCAAAGGCAGCAGGCTGCTCACCATGTCGCGGCGGTCGTCGCCCGACAGCAGCAGGCGCTCAGCGGCGCGGTCGGGGTAGCCGATGGAGATGCGCATCAAGAAGCGATCAAGCTGCGACTCGGGCAGCGCAAAGGTGCCCAATTGGTCGTGCGGGTTCTGGGTGGCGATCACGAAGAACGGGTGGGGCAGTGCGCGGGTTTCGCCCTCGACCGACACCTGCTTTTCTTCCATGGCTTCCAGCAGGGCGCTTTGCGTCTTGGGGCTGGCGCGGTTGATCTCGTCGGCCAGCAGCACCTGGGCAAACACCGGGCCGGGGTGGAACACAAAGGCTTCCTTGCCACGTTCGTACACCGACACGCCGGTCAGGTCGCTGGGCATGAGGTCGGCAGTGAACTGGACGCGCGAAAACTGCAGCCCAAAGGTGTGGGACAACGCGTGCGCCAGTGTGGTCTTGCCCACACCCGGCACGTCTTCAATGAGCAGATGCCCCCCCGCCAGCAGGCAGGCCACGCAGTCCTGAACCTGGGCCTTTTTGCCCACGATCACCGTGTTAAGCTGATCCAGAAGCGATTTGATCTTGTGCTGTGCATTCATGGCACGACGTTATCCGAAAAACGGCAAAAAATGCGAGACGCGGGGACAAGACTGTGAGCAAGACGGGCTATTTCACCCATCGGGATTGTTGGAAGCACGAGATGGGCCCGGGCCACCCCGAATGCCCCGAGCGGCTGGATGCGATTGAAGACCGTTTGCTGGTCACTGGCGTAGGGGATGCGCTGGAGCGCTACGAAGCCCCGGAAGCCTCGCTGGCCGACATCGAACTGGCCCATGGCCGCATGCACATCGCGGCCTTGCGCGGGATGTCTGACCGGCTCAACGAAGAGCTGATGGCCGGCGGCCCCAGCTATGCGCAGATTGACACCGACACCTCCATCAACGCCCACACCTGGAAGGCGTCGCTGCGTGCTGCGGGTGCTGCGCTGGCCGCCACCGACGCGGTGATGGCAGGCGAGGTCGAAAATGCGTTTTGCTCCGTGCGCCCCCCGGGGCACCATGCCTGCCGCGACAAAGCGATGGGCTTTTGCTTTTTCAACAACGTGGCGGTGGCAGTGAAATATGCGCTGCAGCGCTACAACCTGCAGCGCGTGGCGGTGGTGGACTTTGACGTGCACCACGGCAATGGCACGGAGGACATCCTGGCCAATGACCCGCGGGCGCTGATGGTGAGCATCTTCCAGCATCCGTTCTACCCCTACAGCGGCGACCACGATCCCGCCCCCAACATGGTCAACGTGCCAGTGCCCGCGTACACACGCGGCATGGACATCCGCGAGATCATCGAGATGATGTGGATGCCCCGGCTGGAGGCCTTCAAGCCCGAGATGATTTTTGTGAGCGCCGGTTTTGATGGCCACCGCGAGGACGACATGGGCCAGCTGGGCCTGACCGAGCAGGACTACACCTGGATCACCCAGCGCGTGAAGGACGTGGCCCGGCGCTACTCCAAGGGCCGCATCGTGTCGTGCCTGGAGGGTGGCTACGTGATGGGGCCGCTGGCGCGCAGTGTGGAGGCGCATTTGCGGGTCCTGGCTGATCTTTGACTCCCCCTGAGCCGCCTGCGGCGTCTTCCCCCGGAGGGGGACGCCACCCGTGGCCTGGCGGAGCCAGGTCCACGGTGGCACTGGCCTCATGCGCGCCTGTTTCAAACGCCCCTCGCATTGCTGTGCACAGGAGAAACAACATGACGATTCCAAATTCTGACGAGCTGCTGCTGATCACCCGTGATACGCGCGGTGTGATCACCCTCACTTTGAACGACCCTGCACGCTTCAATGCGTTGGGCTCTGAAATGCTGACAGCCCTGCAACAGGCGCTGGACGAAGCGGGCCGCGACGAATCTGTGCGCGTGGTGGTGCTGGCCGCAGCAGGCAAGGCCTTCTGTGCGGGGCACAACCTCAAGGACATGGCGGCGAACCCGGACCTGGCGTACTACCAAAAGCTGTTTGCGCAATGCAGCCGCATGATGCTGACCATCCACAAGCTGCCAGTACCCGTGATTGCCAGGGTTCAGGGCATGGCGACGGCCGCAGGCTGCCAGCTGGTGGCGCAGTGTGACCTGGCCGTGGCGGCCGACAGCGCGAGTTTTGCCACCAGTGGCATCCACTACGGCCTGTTCTGCGCAACGCCGAGCGTGCCGCTGGTGCGCAATGTGCCCGCCAAGCGTGCGATGGAAATGCTGCTCACCGGCGACTTCATGGATGCGCCCACTGCACTCGCGCAAGGGCTGGTGAACCGGGTGGTGCCCGCCGATGCGCTGGATGCCGAGGTCGAGCAACTGGTGCAATCCATCCTGCAAAAGCCCCGTGTGGCCGTGGCCATGGGCAAGGCGCTGGTGTACCAGCAGCGTGAGCTGGGCATGGACGCGGCCTACCAGTTGGCAGGCCAGACCATGGCCACCAACATGATGGACTCGGCCGCCCAGGAGGGCGCCCGTGCGTTTGCCGAAAAACGCCAGCCCGCCTGGAAGCGTTGAGGCGCCGCACGATGGACAAGCCGATGCTCGACGATGTGGGCCTGTGGGTGCAGGCCTTTCTCAGCCCCACGGTGCTGGTGGAGTTGGCTGTTTTGGCAGTCTGCGTGGGCCTGGCCTGGGGGCTGGTGGCGCTGCTGCAGCGCGGCCTGCGCCGGGGCGACCCGCGCTCCATCCTGTTTGGTGTGCGCATCGTGGATGGCGCGCTGTTCCCGCTGGTGCTGCTGAGTCTGGCCTACATCGCGCGCACCCTGCTGCACCATTGGGTGGCGCTGGCGGCTTTCAAGATTGCGATCCCGGTGCTGGTGGCGCTGGTGGTCATTCGCATTGGCGTGAAGGTGCTGCAGGTGGCCTACCCGGACGCGGCCTGGGTGCGGCCCATCGAGCGCTCCATCTCCTGGATGGCGTGGCTGGGCATGGTGCTGTGGGTCACCGGGCTGCTGCCGCTGGTGCTGGACGAGCTGGACCAGATCCACTGGAAAGTGGGCGGGGCGACGCTGTCGGTGCGCACCATCATCGAAGGGGCGGTCACCGCAGCGGCAGTGCTGCTGATTGCCCTGTGGATCTCGGCGGCCATCGAGTCGCGGCTGCTGCGCTCGGCCACAGGTGCCGAGCTGTCGCTGCGCAAGGCGGTGAGCAACGCGGTGCGGGCGCTGCTGGTGTTTGTGGGCTTGCTGGTGGCCTTGTCGTCGGTGGGCATCGACCTGACTGCGCTGTCGGTGCTGGGCGGTGCGGTCGGCGTGGGCATTGGCTTTGGCCTGCAGAAGCTGGCGGCCAACTATGTGAGCGGTTTTGTAATCCTGGCCGAGCGCAGCATGCGCATCGGCGACAACGTCAAGCTCGATACGTTCGAGGGGCGCATCACGCAGATCAATGCCCGCTACACCGTCATACGCTCGCCCTCGGGGCGCGAATCCATCGTGCCCAACGAACTCTTGATCACCCAGCGGGTGGAAAACCTGTCGCTGTCAGACCCGCGCGTGTGGATGTCCACCGTGGTCAGCGTGGCCTATGAGAGCGATGTGGACCAGGTGGCCCAGTTGCTCACCGATGCCGCCCTGGTCAGCCCGCGCGTGCTGCGCGACCCCGCCCCCAGCGCCGCGCTGTCGGCCTTCGGGGCCGATGGGCTGGAGTTCACCGTGGGCTTCTGGATTGCAGACCCTGAAAACGGATCCCTGGGACTGCGCTCGGACATCAACCGGGCCATCCTGAGTGCGCTGCGGGCCCACCAGATCGAAATCCCTTACCCCCAGCGGGTCATGCATGTGCAGGTCGATGGCGCAGTCCCTGCAGCGATGTCGCCGGGCGGGGCGCCAGCACCGGCTTCGGCGAGTTGATCCGGTTGCAGGGTGATACCCCGGCGGGTGCTCGGTAGCGCAGGCGACAGCAAACTCTAGACACTGGCCTGGTTCACTCGCCTATAATTCACAAAAAGCACGATCGTTCTTTTTTGTGATTGTGCAGTCTGTGTGGTGGCTCCGTAGCGCTTTCGCTGCAGTGCGACATAGAATGTTCTAGTTTACGTAAACGTCAATTCAACCAACTCTCTAGGAGCCGCAGCAATGAAGGTCTTGGTCCCTGTCAAGCGCGTGGTGGACTACAACGTGAAGGTCCGCGTGAAGTCGGACAACACGGGTGTGGACATCGCCAACGTGAAGATGAGCATGAACCCCTTTGACGAAATCGCCGTTGAAGAGGCCGTGCGCCTGAAAGAAAAAGGCCTGGTGACCGAAGTCATCGCAGTCTCCTGCGGCGTGGCCCAGTGCCAGGAAACCCTGCGCACCGCCATGGCCATCGGCGCCGACCGCGCCATCCTGGTCGAGACCGACGTGGAACTGCAGCCCCTGGCAGTGGCCAAGCTCCTCAAAGCCCTGGTGGACAAAGAGCAACCTTCTCTCATCATCCTGGGCAAACAAGCCATCGACGACGACGCCAACCAGACCGGCCAGATGCTGGCAGCCCTGGCCGACCTGCCCCAGGCCACCTTCGCCAGCAAGGTCGAACTCGCAGCCGACAAAGTCAGCGTGACCCGTGAAGTCGACGGCGGCCTGGAAACCCTGGCCCTCACGCTCCCCGCCGTCATCACCACCGACCTGCGCCTGAACGAGCCCCGCTACGTCACCTTGCCCAACATCATGAAGGCCAAGAAAAAGCAGCTCGATACCGTCAAGCCCGAAGACCTCGGTGTGGACGTGGCGCCGCGCCTGAAGACCCTCAAGGTGACCGAGCCTGCCAAGCGCGGCGCAGGCATCAAGGTGGCCGACGTGGCCGCCCTGGTCGAAAAACTCAAGAACGAAGCGAAGGTGATCTAAATGTCGGTACTCGTTATTGCTGAACACGACAACGCGTCCATCAAGGGCGCCACGCTGAACACCGTCACGGCCGCAGTGGCTTGCGGTGGCGACGTGCACGTGCTGGTGGCCGGCCACAACGCCGGCGCTGCTGCACAAGCCGCCTCCAAAATAGCCGGTGTTGCCAAGGTCATCCACGCCGACGCCCCTGGCCTGGAACACGGCCTGGCAGAAAACGTGGCCGCGCAAGTGCTCGCCATCGCATCCAACTACAGCCACATCCTGTTCCCCGCGACTGCCAGCGGCAAGAACGTGGCCCCCCGCGTGGCGGCCAAGCTCGATGTGGCCCAGATCAGCGACATCACCAAAGTGATCGCAGCCGATACGTTTGAGCGCCCCATCTACGCCGGCAACGCCATTGCCACCGTGCAAAGCCAAGATGCCGTCAAGATCATCACCGTGCGCACCACCGGCTTTGACGCCGCAGCCGCCACCGGTGGCAGCGCACAAGTTGAAACCGCCGCTGCCACGGCCGACGCAGGCAAGAGCAGCTTCGTGGGCAGCGAAATCGCCAAGAGCGACCGCCCCGATCTGACCGCTGCCAAGATCATCGTCTCCGGTGGTCGTGCGCTGGGCAGCAAGGAAAAGTTCGACGAAGTCATGACGCCCCTGGCCGACAAGCTGGGCGCCGCCCTGGGTGCCAGCCGCGCGGCGGTGGACGCAGGCTACGCACCGAACGACTGGCAAGTGGGCCAGACGGGCAAGATCGTGGCACCGCAGCTGTATGTGGCCGCCGGTATCTCGGGCGCCATCCAGCACTTGGCGGGCATGAAGGACTCCAAAGTGATCGTGGCGATCAACAAGGACCCTGAGGCACCGATCTTCAGCGTGGCCGACTATGGGCTGGAAGCGGATCTGTTCACGGCTGTGCCTGAACTGGTCAAGGCCCTGTAAGAACGCCCCTGTGCACACAAAGGCATCGCTCGCGATGCCTTTTTTTTGACGAAATTTCGCTTTCCCGGAGACACCCATGAGCTACACCGCCCCCGTCAAGGACATGCTGTTCGCCATCGAGCACCTGGCCAACATTGAACAGATCGCGCAAATCCCTGGTTTTGAAGATGCCGGGCTGGACACGGCCGCCGCCGTGCTGGAAGAGTGTGCCAAGTTCAACGAAGGGGTGTTGTCGCCGCTCAACTGGGAAGGCGACAAGAACCCGTCGAGCTGGAAAGACGGCGTGGTCACCACCACCCCCGGCTTCAAGGAAGCCTTCCGCCAATATGGCGAAGGCGGCTGGCAAGGCCTGCAGCACCCCGCCGACTTTGGCGGCCAGGGCCTGCCCAAGACCATCGGCGCGGCCTGCATCGAGATGACCAACAGCGCCAACATGAGCTTTGCGCTGTGCCCGCTGCTGACCGACGGCGCCATCGAGGCGCTGCTGACAGCAGGCAGCGATGAACTCAAGGCCACCTACCTCGAAAAGCTGGTGACCGGCGAGTGGACTGGCACCATGAACCTGACCGAACCCCAGGCGGGCTCGGACCTGGCCCTGGTGCGCACGCGTGCAGAACCCCAGCCCGACGGCACCTACAAGATTTTCGGCACCAAGATCTTCATCACCTACGGTGAGCACGACATGGCCGAAAACATCATCCACCTGGTGCTGGCCCGCGTGCAGGGCGCGCCGGAGGGCGTCAAGGGCATCAGCCTGTTCGTGGTGCCCAAGTTCATGGTCAACAAGGATGGAAGCCTGGGCGCGCGGAATGACGCGCATTGCGTGAGCATCGAGCACAAGCTGGGCATCAAGGCATCGCCCACGGCCGTGCTGCAGTTTGGCGACCACGGCGGCGCGGTGGGCTACCTGGTTGGCCAGGAGAACCGGGGCCTGGAGTACATGTTCATCATGATGAATGCAGCCCGCTACGCCGTGGGCATGCAGGGCATCGCGATCTCCGAGCGCGCCTACCAAAAGGCTGTGCAGTACGCGAAAGACCGCGTGCAGAGCCGCCCCGTGGACGGCAGCATCAACGCCAGCGCCGCCATCATTCACCACCCTGACGTCAAGCGCATGCTCATGACCATGCGCGCTACCGTCGAGGGTTGCCGCGCCATGGCCACGGTGGCGGCGGCGGCGTTTGATGCCGCACACCACCACCCCGATGCTGACACGCGCAAGCAGAACCAGGCGTTCTATGAATTCATGGTGCCGCTGGTCAAGGGCTACAGCACCGAGACCAGCCTGGAAGTGACCAGCCTGGGCGTGCAGGTGCACGGCGGCATGGGCTTCATCGAAGAAACCGGTGCGGCGCAGTACTACCGCGACGCCAAGATCCTGACCATCTACGAAGGCACCACCGCCATCCAGGCCAACGATCTCGTGGGCCGCAAGACGGCGCGGGACGGCGGCCAAGTGGCCAAGGGCATCGCCGCGCAGATCGAGAAGACCGAGGCCGACCTGCTGGCCAGCGGCACGCCCGCTGCGCTGGCCGTGGCCAAACGCCTCACGGCGGCGCGCAAGGCGCTGCTCGACGTGATCGACTTCGTGGCCGGTGGCACCAAGGCCCAGCCCAACGCCGTGTTTGCGGGCAGCGTGCCCTACCTGATGCTGGCGGGCAATGTGGTGGCGGGCTGGCAGCTGGCACGCAGCCTGCTGGTGGCGCAAGACCTGTTGCACAAGGGACAGGACGAAGCCTTCATGCGCGCAAAAATAACCACGGCCCAGTTCTATGCCGACCACATCCTGGTGAAGGCCCCGGGCCTGCGCGACAGCATTGTGGAAGGCGCGGCCAGCGTGACCGAGCTGGCGCTGGAAGCCTTCTGAAGGACTGACGTGCCGTGAGGAGACAGGCCACCTGCGGGGCAGGGGCCTTGATATAAAAATGATAGCTACGGACGCATGATTCACTAGCGCATCCGGCCTGTTCCATCCCTATTCTTGTTCTGGAAGTTGTTGCCATGTCCAAACTGCCTCCCGTGTTGCAAAACCTGTCGCTGCCCGTCATCGGGTCGCCGCTGTTCATCATCAGCAACCCCAAGCTCGTGATCGAGCAGTGCAAGGCCGGTGTGGTGGGCTCCATGCCCGCGCTCAATGCCCGCCCCGCCGAGTTGCTCGACGAATGGCTGGCCGAGATCACCGAGACGCTGGCCGCCTACAACAAGGCGAATCCGGACAAGCCCGCAGCGCCCTTCGCCATCAACCAGATCGTGCACAAGAGCAATGACCGGCTGGAGCACGACATGCAGGTGTGCGCCAAGTACAAGGTGCCGATCATCATCACCAGCCTGGGGGCGCGCGAGGACGTGAACCAGGCCGTACACGCCTGGGGCGGCGTGGTGCTGCACGACATCATCAACAACAAGTTCGCACACAAGGCGATTGAGAAGGGCGCTGACGGCCTGATCGCCGTGGCGGCCGGTGCTGGTGGTCATGCTGGCACCAAGAGCCCGTTTGCGCTGATCCAGGAAATCCGCCAGTGGTTCGACGGCCCGCTGGCGCTCAGCGGCTCTATCGCTAGTGGCGGCGCGGTGCTGGCTGCACAGGCCATGGGGGCAGACTTTGGCTACATCGGTTCGGCCTTCATCGCCACCCATGAGGCCCGCGCCAGCGAGGCCTACAAACAAGCCATCGTGGACGGCAACTCGGACGACATCGTCTACAGCAACCTGTTCACGGGCGTGCATGGCAACTACCTGGCGCCCTCGATCCGCGCGGCCGGCATGGACCCGGACAACCTGCCCGAGTCCGACCCCAGCAAGATGAACTTTGGCGGCGACGCCAAGAAGGCATGGAAAGATATCTGGGGCTGCGGCCAGGGCATCGGCTCCATCAACGCCGTGACCAGCACCGCCGAACTGGTCGCCAAGCTGCGCGGTGAATACGAGGCGGCCCGCGCCCGTCTCAAGCTCTGAATCTGCGCTCTGTGTAAGGGGCGGTGGCCTTGTGCCTCTAGGGGCGTTCGGCCATCTTTCTTCCCTCACCCCGTCGTTTGTTTCGCCCGCCATGTGTATCTCACAAGGCGGGCGAATGTCTTTGTGGGAGGTGTTTGTGCGGTGTCTTTGCGGTGACGCACCCAAGGGGAAACCCGCGTGAGGGGGAGAAGTCCCCTACAGATAATGGTGATGAAAAATAATCAATGAATGCCGGTGCCACGTTTGCCGGCCTTGTCACCATATTGCGAGGGAGATGCCTGATGTTCCGTGCTTTTGTGTGCCTGCTGGCCGTATGCGCCACCACCCTGGTTCATGCCCGCAATGAAGGCGTGACCGCCGATGAAATCCGGCTGGGTGCCTCGGTCGTGCTGTCGGGGCCGCTCGGGCCGCAGACGGCGCAGTATGGCGAGGGCTCGCGACTGCTGTTCGACGCGGTGAACGCGCAGGGCGGGGTACATGGCCGCATGATCCGGTACACCACGCTCGATGATGCTTTCGACCCGCAAAAGGCCGTGGAAAACACGCGCCAGCTGCTGGAGAACGACAAGGTGTTCATGATTTTCCATAGCACCGGTACGGCGCAGACGGCGGCCATCCTGCCGCTGATCAAGGAGCAGCGCACTGTGCTGTTTGGCCCCGTCACAGGTGCCTCGGTGTTCCGGGAGGCGTTCAATCCGTATGTGTTCCATGTGCGTGCGGGTTATGCGAACGAGGCCAGCAAGATCGTGTCGCAGCTGCGTCAGCAAGGCATCACCCGTGTGGCGGTGTTCTTTCAGGACGACGGCCTGGGCAAGACTCTGGCAGGTGAGCTCAAGAAAGCTTCGGACGAGGAGAAGCTGCCCTTTGTGGCCGAGATCAAGGTGGACCCCAAACAGCCCGACTTTGCCGCCGCCGCACAGGCGACCGAAAAAGCCCAGCCCCAGGCTGTGATCGTGGCGACCGGCGGCACCACTTTCACGAGCTACATCAAGGCGGTGCAGGCCACGGCGGCGCGTCCTGCCTACTACGGGTTCTCCGTGGCCAGCATGGACGTGATCCAGCGCGAACTCAGGGACAAGGCGCGGGGCATCATCCTGGCGCAGATCATGCCTTCGCTGCGCAACACCACTATCCCGGTGGTGGCCGAATATCTGAGCCTGCTGCGTGCCAAGTCGCCCGGCGCTCAGCCCTCGGCTTCGCAGTTTGAAGGTTTTGTCCACGCACGCTTGCTGGTGGAAGGGCTGCGCCGCACGGGGCGCAACCTGACTACCGAGTCGTTCTCCAAAACGATGGAAGACGCGGGTGAAATTGCTTTTGGTCGTTTCAGCGTGAAGTATTCGCCGCGCAACCACAATGGATCGACCTATGTGGAGCTGGCTATCGTGGACGCGGAAGGCAGTCTGCGTTACTGAGGGTCTCCACGCTTCGCGCGGTGGACGGACTCTTGTTCATCGAGCCCGCTGCAGGTGATGGCAGACCAGCGGGAGACAGTGCAGCTGTGCAAAAAATCCTCTAACGGAGGACAATAGCGGGTTTTGTTGTTCCATCCTCGGTCCAGTTCGTCTTGCTGCTTTTTGCAGCAGGCGAATTAGCGCGGAGGGAAGCCGGATATCCAGCGGCGCACTGTCCGCAGGGATTCAACACCTCACCCTATGTCTTCGTCCACATCCCGAACACCCTTGATCGACATGATCAAGGGCATGGCTTGCGCCACCATCGTGTGGCACCACTTGGCTTTTTATGGCCCGATGTCCGACATCGCCCATCCCTTGGCTCCGGCACTCATAGCGTGGCTATATGACTATGGGCGCATGGCGGTGCAGGTGTTTCTGGTGTTGGGTGGGTACCTGGCTGCTGCGAGCCTTGCGCCCCAGGGCTTTGCGCGTTTCGACCATGCGGGCACCGCCATTGCCAAACGCTTCGTGCGGCTGGTGGTGCCTTACGCCGTGGCATTGATGCTGGCGGTGGTGGTCGCCGCCCTCGTGCGGCCTTGGATGGAGCACCACTCTGTGCCCGATCAACCCACCTTGTCACAACTGTTGGCGAACGCTTTGCTGCTGCAGGACATCGTGGGTGAAGGTGCTTTGTCGGCTGGCGTGTGGTACGTGGCCATCGACTTTCAACTCTTTGCGCTGACTGTGCTGATGCTGGCCGGTGTACGCGCGCTGCCTGTGCGCTGGGTACAGCACCATGCAGCGGTCTTGTCGCAGGGGCTGGTGCTGTTGGTGGCTGCTGCCTCGCTATGGGTTTTCAACCGCATCGCGGGGTTGGACATGTGGGCGCTGTACTTTTTTGGTGCCTACGGCCTGGGCATGTTGGCCTACTGGGCGGTGGGGGCGCCGCAGGCGCAGGCATGGGTCTGCCTCATGGCGCTGCTGGTGGGGGCAGCGCTGGCAGTGGATTTCCGGGCACGCATTGCCGTGGCTGCCGTCACGGCCTTGTGCCTGGTGGTGGCGATGCGCTCTGCGCGCATGCGCAGCTTTTCCGGTGTGTCGCCGCTCGTGAAGCTCGGCCAGATGTCGTACTCGGTGTTTCTGGTGCACTTTGCCGTGTGCTTGCTTGTGAACGCGGTGGTCAGCCACCTCTGGCCTACATCACCAGCGCTGAACGCCGTGGGCATGCTCCTGGCGTTTGGGTTGTCGCTGGCAGCTGGGCGTCTGTTGTATCTGCGAGTGGAGCGTCATGTGCCATCGTGGTCCACGGCCCTGCGCTGGCAACTGGGGCTGGTGGGGGCGGGCATGCTGGTGGTCATTACCAGCAACTGGGCGTAGCCCCTAGGCTGAGACCGCAGGGGCAGGCCGACTGGGCTGTCTTTTTGAGCGCGCTATATCCTTCAGCCTAGTGCAGTGCTATCGCAAAAGCTTGCGTTCCCGCCGTTTGCGTTGCTTGTCCAGAAACCACGCCATGAAGGGCAGCAGCAGCATCGAGCCGGGGATCACCCAGATAAAAAGATAAGGGCTGACCGAAGACGCGGACCGCATCACATCCCGCAGGTGGGCTCGTTCCTCGGCACTCCAGGTGCCCTGGCGGCGCTGCTGCGCCAGCCAGACCACCGAGCCTTTCATGGTGGCCATCTCGCGGCGCAAGCGGCTCTTTTCTCTGCTGTTGCCCGCGAGAAAAGAACAAAACCACTCCGGCGCTCGCTCCATGCGGCGCTGGAATGCCAGGGTGGAATCCGGGTCAAACGGGTCGGTTGGGGTACAGGTATCGGGGTGCTGTAGGGAGGTCATGACGCACAGCATTGTCTCCGCAGAAACTGATAACGCCAAACAAACTTTGGGTTGTAGCTCCTGCAATTGGCGGGGAATGAGGATCGGCCGTGGGGCTCGCCTTAGGGGGACACTGATTAAGGCTCATCCTTGTGTGGGGCTAAACGCAATTTGCAATGAAGCAGGAGACTTACCCCGGTCGGAGTCCAAACAGGGATTCAGTCAAGACCTGCAACTCGCCATCTACAAAGAGAAATTGGGTACACCAAGTCGAACAAGTCAATCCCAACTACCACAAATGGTAGGCCGGCTATTTATTCCAGCACTCCGTCGCTGTTGTGCCGCTGGCGTAATTCACGACGTTGCGGATACCAGTATTGGTGAGTGTGAAATCTCCGCATCTATCCGTTGCCTGAGGCCCTCCCGCTTTGCGCGTGGCGACCAGTGTGAAGGTTGCGTTGTTATTTCCCGCTTGGAAGTCAATGGTGTAGCGCTTTGTCGGGTCGACCGTTCCATCGGGAAGGCGCCATCTGAGCGCATTTGGCAGAGTCGTCGGGTAAACCCCCGTAGCCGTGGAGGCGCGCTCTAAGTACTGCTGCGCTTGTAGCAATCCGGCACGCGCGTCTGCCCGGTGACCACGCCGGATGTATTCAGCGTAACTAGGGTACGCAATGGCCGAAAGAATGCCCACGATGGCCACCACGATCATCACTTCGATGAGCGTGAAGCCACGTTGTGCTCCATGCGATGGTTGAATCATTATTATGCGTCTTTCACTTCAGTTGGCGCCAGCTGGGCCGCATGGATTGCTCGGGCATGCGATTCAACGTATCACGTGCGCCGCCGCCCCCTGTTAAGTCCTGAATGCGGTCACGCTTAGTAATCAGAACCGGTGTGCCTGTCTTGACAGCAACCCGGGCCACCTTTTTGTCGGCAGTGGCGTTGTAAATACCGTTGTTGTCGGTGTCCACCAATTGAACCGTCGGGATTTTGCCATCCATGATATTGACAAAGGTGCGGAACTGGCTACCCGCGCTAGTGTCAACCTTCACCGGCACGCAGCTTTCATTGATGTTATCGCTCTCGCTGTTCTTGGTGCCAGAGGGTGATTCGCTGTAAACCGCGAGGATATTACTGCCATCAAAGAACTGCATGGGTTTGAGCAGACGCTCACCGCTGAACGGCAAGTCCAAGTACCAGCCTTTGTAATCCTTCCATGTCTCTTTTTTCAGTTCTTGGGTTGCAGTTACGGTAGCGTCATCGCCAGATACGGTCGTGATGGATTGTTTGGCCAGCGGAGCCCCACTGTTCGCAATGGTGCCGACCTGCGCGGGAGCTGGCACGCAGGTTGTGGGTGCAGCGACACAGTCGCCTGCACCTGGATGCACTTCGAGTGAACTCTTGTCAGACTTCATGCGGTAACGCGTGTTGTCTAACACCGAATAAAGGGTTTGTACCGGTTGTGTGATGTCAGTTCGGCGGTCGTTGGCCGTAAGGTTACGTCCTGTGCCGAAGGCGACCATCATTCCCCCTATGGGTACCGTTTTTGCACTTGGGCCTGAGCCTACCGTCATGCTGCGATCATTAGGGCGCACGATGGGTGGAGCGGTGATTGGTTGCACTTGGTCGCGTGTGGTGCTGGATAGTGTGACCGGACCACGGGCAGTAAACAGCGGCTTGTTGTCACCGAAGGCGACCTTCCAATCGCCATCGGTGGCGCTGGTAAGGTCGAACTTCCAGAGGTTGCCCAGGTTGTCACCGGCATAGACTATGTCGGTCTTGCCATCACCATCCAGGTCTACCAACGTGGGCGAGGCCAAGCCATTGTCGTTGGCGTTGCCTGTGCCCGTGGCAACTGTCGCTGGGACGGCCTGAATACGTTTGAGCGTCCTGTCTCCATCAAGATATTGCACCAGTAGCACCGGGCGCTGGTTGGTGCTGTTGTAACCGTTGCCCAGCACTGCCGCCCAACGCCCATTGTTCAGACGGGTGATTTGCGTAGCCTCCTGCTTGTTGGCGGGGTTACGCCCTGGCACGGCGGTGATGTTGCCAATATCCCTCATATCGGCTACGCCCTTTTCGCAGTCGCTTTTTGCCAATCCTGAAAGCGCGCCGCAGTTAGGCTCGGCCTCATTTTGGGCACGGGTCTTATCCAGCACCACCAAGTCAGCTGCGTTGGCCGTGCCAAAGCTGCCTGGGTTGGTGACGTCCAGCACAAAGTAGCCTTTGCCACCAGCACCCAGTGCACCCACCAGCAGGGTCTTCCAGTTGCTACCGTCCTTGATGTCACCGGTCATGGGTGAGCCGTCAACATAGTAGCGGTGCTGATAGTCCTTATCGGTCAGGTCTTTCAGCCCGCCGACCACGCCACGGGGCACATAGGCAATCAACTCTTTGCCGTCGGTTGCCGAGAACCCATGCAGCATGCCGTCGTTGCCACCCACGTAAAGAACAGGCGTGCGGTTTTTCTGGGCGGCGACAAAGGTCGAATAACCCATGGCGTAGTTGCTGCTTGGGCGCCCGGTGTACCAGATTTCAGAGTTGACCACGTCACCCTGACGGCTGAACCGTTCCCGCAATGGCTTGGCGGGGGTTGTGCCCTCCAGTCTGCGATCACCTCGGATGTAATTAACGATATTGATGCCATTGGTCTTCAACGGATCGGTCGTGGTGTCACCCGAAGTAATACCCAGCAATGCCCACTTTTGCTCTGTGCTGTAACCTACCGGGGTGCCAGAAGACCATTTAAAGGGAATGCCAGCGCTGGTTGTGTCACTCCAGCTTAAAACAAGACGGCTGTCTACGGCGCCATCTGCAGGCCAAGCTTCGTCGAGTCGATCAGCTGTGGATTTACCCTGCCAGCCAGCAACAGTGTCTGGAAAACGAATGCATTTAAGCCCAGGATCTGCTTCAGTGGGGCATGCATATTCTTCGGGTTCAATGGCGCGCGTAGCGGTAATTGATCCACTCCAGCCTCGTTTCGGGCTGTAGGTGGATGCAAAAATTCCTGCATTGCTCTGCGACACGTTATATCCGCTGGTACTGCCGCCGCCGGCGATCTCGTCGGGCAGTGGAGCGCTTTCTTCGTTGATTTTGCCGATAATTTCGGTAAATGCTTTAGCGAGGTCTTGAGCCTCTGATACGGAATAAAAGCGGCCACGCCCATTGATGGCGGCATGCCACAAATCTAGTGCACGCTTGTCTTCACTATCCATCGCCGGCCAAGCTTGGAAGCCCGTTACGATATCGATGAAACTGTTATCGTAACCAAAAGGAACCTTGTCCGTTGGCCCAATAATGCTGCTTGCACCAGGCCACGTAGTAGCATCATCGCTGAAGCCGATAGTGTACGTGACCATGTGTGGCCATGTTGCAGGATTGTATTTTGGATTCCAATATTTCTCTAAATTTACCGATTTGGTTTCAGTGCCATCTTGCACCCGGCATAGGCTTGTGCCACTGTCCCATACTCCCGGTAACGCTTCGCATTTGGCTTTTTTGCCGGTCCCTGAGATTGTTATATATTTGTATTTAGGTCTGGTTGCGGTAAAAAATTCAGAAATAGGGGCCTCATCATAAACTTTTGAGGGTTTGAGCTTGTTTGAGTCTTTCAAAAGAGACGCCGTCTGCAAAGGCTCCATCCAGCTTTTGAATGCCCAGTCGGAAATCGTGTCCGAATAGTTATCATAGTAAACCTTAGTCTGATCTGAGGTAGTGCTGTAAGCCTTCCGATCACCTAGGGCCGCCCAATCCACGCCGTCCTGCGTGCCGCCGGAGACAGCGCCATTCCAGCGACCATCTGTCATCAAAATGTGGTAATTGCGGCGGCACCCCAAATATTCGGTGGCCTTGCTGCCGGTACCACCAGGATCGGTGGCCCATGGACTACTGCTGTTAAGGGTGCGTCGCATGTAGGCATCTGCTTGACTGGGTAGCCGATGCAAAGGCGTCCCACTGCCCGGTGCTAAACCATCAACGAAAGCAAGAAAATTATCGCGGTGCGCCTTGTTGGTGCCAACAACAGCGTCGATAGGGCGCATGGAGTTGGTGACCATACCCGCTGCGTTGACATTCTTTTGGGTACCGTTATTCATGGACTGCCAGGCAATGCGCAGTTTATTTTCTGGTATCAGGGCTTTGTCATTAAAGACCTTTTTCAATGCATACTGCAGAACCTTGACGCGTCTTGCATCATCTTTCCATTTGCCACTGCCATCCGGTTCCGTGTAGCCTGGGCCGGTAGCGGTTGAGCCATCACTGCCCGTTTTGACGCCAAAATTCATACTCCCTGAATCATCGATAGAGATAATCACATTCGGCGCTACAAAAGCCGATTTGGAAGTGGGAAGAGGTGGTTCCTGCACCAGATTCAGTGCCCAGGCAGGGGTCAACACCGCACCTACGGCAATGGCCAGTAGGTTTTTCCGAAAGGGGATGCGATTGGTTCGGGGCATGGCTTGCTCCTTCAGAGATGGGTTCAGCAAAAAAAATAAAACAAGCTTGTATCTCTTGCTTTGTAAGCGTTGTTTGCTATTAAATTTGTAGTAGTTGAGTCCATGGTTTCAATCTTTTGTCCGTTGTCGCGCGTATGTTTCCTGCAAGACGACGGTGGTCTCGGGCTTGCGTCCCTTGGCGACAGCGGTAATGCGGAAGACCACATAAACATCAAGGTTCAGAGGCAACTGGCTAGTGCTGGTATCGACAATCAGATTGGCGCTTTTGGCTGCATCGCTGTATCGCATGATTTCGATCCAGTACCACCCCCCCAATCCCGCGGCAGTTTCTGTGAGGATCGGGTTGAGTTGGCCGGCAGTAGTTTTATTAGTCGCCCCCGTAAACTGGCCGTAGCGGGCACCGACAGCTATCAGTTCAGAAAGCGGTACTTCTCCAAGGGTTGCGTCGGCGCTGGGCGTAATCGGGGTCGTGTCGGTGGCGTAGTTCCAGAAGTCTTGCCGCCCCATGCGTCGCGTGCACAGTCCATCCTTGCAGCGTTTGGTTTCCGCCTCCAGCGAGGTAATCAGAGGATTGATTTCATTGGTGTCACCCGGAAACTGCATTGCTCCGCTCGTGTAGGCACGACATGGAGGTCCCGCACATGGACTTCCATTGGCCATTTCGCCACGAATGTCCAGCTCGGCGTCTTGCAATAGCGCTTGGGCAGCTTCCAGGGCGCGTTGGTAATCTGCATCATTGCCCACCACCATTTCGTTAAAGAGCGAGGTGCGTGAGGCCCACAGCGCCAGCAGCATTGACAGCATGACGAAGACAATGACCACAAACAGCGCCACGCCACGCTGGTGCTTGGCAATGTTTGGGGTCGGTTGTCGCCTGCGAGCGAGTGGATGGAGGGCGGCAGGGCGCAGTAAGTTTTGCATGATGGCTGCTTTGCGATGTTCTACAAGGGGCGCGCGTCAGATCAGCCCTTGGCTGCGCAATTGGAAGGTGTTACGGAACACCAGATGCATGCGGTTTTTTCGAGTGCCGGCAAGTGTGGTCATGTCCACGCTGGTGCCTGAGCAGTCGGTGTAGGTGCTACCTGCAGGCATATTGATGGGCTCGCTACCGTAAAGCACTAGGCAGACTTGAATGCCTTGCACGCGTCGCCAGGTTGGATCAGTTGCGGCCGCTGGCATATCGCTTCCCTTGGTGTACTGCACTTTGGATCCAGCGGCATCGGTAGTTTGGACCACGTAAAGGGCCTGGAATTGCGCGACGTTTTGCACAATGGGTTGAGGGGTGGTAACACCGTTGCCTCGGCATTGCAGCTCGCTTTTGGCACTGTCAAAGCTGAAAATACTCTCAATCAACTGATCGGTGCTGCTATTGCCAGGGGCGCCAACGCAGTTGCGAGCCAGATAATCGGTGCCAAATGTCGCAGCGGAGGCCCCGCTGGCAGGCGTGCCTGCGACCATGAACACATTGTCCGCGTAGCGTCGGAAGCCAGTGGTCACCGTATCGCTTGCGCCCGCAAGTGTGCTTTCTTGTGCGAAGCTGTTCCCACCGCTCACCGCGGCTGCTTTGATTTCAAAAGCCACAGGGCTAAGCACATCAGCGTTGCTGCCTCCGGTGGGGTTGGGGTTAAGGTACAGCGAACCGGTTTGGCGAAGTTGTTGGCCAATAACCCGCATCACGTATGCACCCTGCTGATGTATGGCGCTAGCGTCGCTCACGGTGCCTGAGATTCCGCGTGACACCATCAGCGCCCCCATGGCTACGGCCACGACGAGTAGCCCAATGACTATGCCGACCATTAACTCGATCAGTGTTACACCGCGCTGCTGGAGGGGGTTGTGGAGAGTTTTCATGGTTTAGGGCTCGTCAAATACGCGCCAAATTCTTTATCTTTTGCAAAAACGCGACGGAGCGGAGTTATGAGCAATAAAGCGTCTTAGTGCCACTCCCGTCGTCATAAGGGGCGCAGCGCGCCGCGACGGTGATGTATTGCAAGTGGCAGGTTTTGTCGGCGGGACAGGCATTGGCCGCGTCGGTTCCAGAACTCAGTGCACCTGCAGTACCGTTATTGGTCGTTGCTCGGAATTTAGTCGCATCGATATCGTCCTTGTAGGCGGCAGCGGTGTCACGCTCGTTCTCTCGCCACGCAATCATGATTCCCAATTGACGACGGTTGGCTTCGACTGTTTCTCCCGGAGCCAGAAAAATGCTGGCTTGTCCCCCTGGAAGAGACTGCTCCACCGTCGTTTTCCACTGTTTCAAGTCATAAACTGCCTGCTCTGCTGGGGTACAAGTGGCACTATCGCAGTTGGATGCAGTCAGATCGCTGGCTTTTTTGTTATACCCCGATTCGTAGCTTTTGATACTCAGCAATGCATTGGGGCTAACCTTCATGCGTTCACTCAGGTCCTCAATCAAACGGATGGCTTGAGCCCGACGGACGGTGGTGGACGTATCTGTCAAGGTCCGCATTTGGACGCCTAATATCCCCAAGATGCCCAGCGCCATCACCACGATGGCAACCAGCGACTCGATCAGGCTAATGCCGCGTTGGCGTCGTTGTGTAGCAGGGTTTAAAGATGTCAGCTGGTACATGGAATAGCCTCTGGGGGAATAGTGCGTATACGTCCACCTGAACTCATGCAGACACCCCGAGCGCCAGGGTGCGTGGTGGATTTATCTAAGGGAACCAAACTGAAGCCTAGCCAAGCTCCGTCCACCAGGCCCCAGCGGTTCAACTTGATAGCGGCCCCACCTCCTGTGCGGGTGACTTGCACATTCGATGGTGTGTCTATGCGCTGCAGCACAGGCTCGCTGGCATTGCAAACACCGTTGCCATTGGTGTCGTGGCAGATGATCCAGCCACAATCCCAGTCGCGAGTGCTTGTGGCGGTGTTGCATCCATTGGTGTTGTTTGGCAGCTTTTGTATCGCTACCATGCCCCCTCGCTTAATAGCCTCAGAGCGTGCCATCTGAAGGGATGAGCGAAGCGCCTCTGTGGCGTCACGCACCCGCCAGCTCTCGATCATGAGGGTCATGGAGGGCCCTGCAAGACCCGCCAGCACTGCCAGAATTCCGATCACCACCATCAACTCGATGGCAGTGAATCCTCCCGCACGATGGCAGGGATTTTGCGATACGGAAAAGTTGTCAAACTTCATGACTACGCTTGCAAGTCATACTGGGCAGGCAGCACCGTGCGGCACTTGCACGATGCGACCTCCCATGCTCGCACACAGCCTAATGGCCGCCTGGTCGGTTGAAGATTTGCCTTCAGGGTAGAGCAAAAAACTCATCGCTACGGCTACGCCTCCACTGTTTTCTGTCAGCATGCCCCAGCGATCCACATATAGTGCTGTTTTGTTATTGTTCTGGGCGATAGTCACGCGCGAGGGGGCCGCGTTGACTTTAATGTCGGTGGTGGTGCTGTTCTGGGTGTAAGTCAATTTCCAGCCGGTATTCCAGCCGCCAGTCGCATCGACGGTCACTCCACCGCCGCGTTTGATTGCCTCTGAGCGGGCCAAATACAAACTGGATGTCAGTGCTTCGGCTGCATCGCGCACACGCCAGCGCTCGATCAAGAGAGTAAAACTGGGACCTGCCAACGCTGCCAGGACGGCAAGAATGGCTACAACAACCATCAACTCAATGGCTGTGAATCCTTGCTGCCAACTGTGAGGGCGGATCGCAGCTGCGTTGTTGACCGTATGGCGGGACTTCAATGCGTGCATGGTTTCATCCTACAAAGTCGTCACCATTCCGCCAAGAAGCCGATGACAAATGGTCCCAGGGTCGGGACAAGCGGTGACCGGCTGCGGAGATTCCAAGCGGTCGCCGATTTTTTCCGACGTTCATACACACATTTATGGCATGGATGGTGTGTGGTTGAAATTTGCTTCAAGGGGCAAATTAACGATGTTATTGGTGAGCATGTAGCCACAGTCCTTGATGGGAGCGGCCGTGTTCAGCAAAGCATTCTGTTCGGAAATACCTCAAATTGCGGCCGAGACATTGTTGCCAGTGGCGGGGGCATAGGGGGGCACAGATCTCAGATGTCAGCCTATTAGGTGTTGCCGTGTGCCGCCGTGGCGCTCTATTGTGTTGTCACTGTGTGCGGTTGGTGTCGCAAGTAAGTATCGAAATCCGATTCTGCGTCAAAAATTTATTGAGGCATGTCAATTCGTCTTCTTTGCATTGCCTTGAAATCAGGCACCCCCTGCCTCAAGTTCAGTGCAATTCGGAGGACATAGACCATGCGTCTCGACAAATTCACCACCAAATTCCAGGAAGCCCTGAGCGATGCACAGAGCATTGCACTAGGCAATGACCAAGCCTACATCGAGCCGGTACATGTGCTGCAGGCCATGCTGCAACAGGACGATGGCCCGAAGGCGCTGCTGCAGCGTGCGGGCGCCAATGTGCCCGGTATGTTGGCAGGGGCCGAGGCGGCGGTTAAGCGCCTGCCCCAGGTGCAAGGCAACGACCAGGTACAAGGCGGCCCCGAGCTGGGGCGTGTGTTGCAAGCCACCGAGAAAGAGGCCATCAAGCGCGGCGACCAGTTCATCGCCAGCGAGCTGTTTTTGCTGGCGGTGATCGATAGCAAGGGCGAAGCCGCCAAGATCGCCAAGGACAACGGCCTCTCGCGCAAGAGCCTGGAGGCCGCCATCGACGCCGTGCGCGGCGGTCAGAAGATGGACAGCGCAGAGGCCGAAGGCCAGCGCGGTGCTCTGGCCAAGTACTGCCTGGATCTCACCGAGCGCGCTCGCCTTGGCAAGCTGGACCCCGTGATTGGCCGCGACGACGAAATCCGCCGTGCCATCCAGGTGCTGCAGCGCCGCACCAAGAACAACCCCGTGCTGATCGGCGAGCCCGGTGTGGGCAAGACCGCCATCGTTGAGGGCCTGGCTCAGCGCATTGTGGCGGGCGAAGTACCCGAGAGCCTCAAGGGCAAGCGCGTGCTCAGCCTCGACATGGCCGCGCTGCTTGCGGGTGCCAAGTTCCGGGGCGAGTTTGAAGAGCGCCTGAAAAGCGTGCTCAACGAACTGGCCAAGGACGAAGGTCAGACCATCGTCTTTATCGACGAGCTGCACACCATGGTGGGCGCGGGCAAGGGCGAGGGCGCGATGGACGCGGGCAACATGCTCAAGCCCGCGCTGGCGCGTGGCGAGCTGCACTGCGTGGGGGCCACCACACTCGACGAATACCGCAAGTACATCGAAAAGGATGCAGCACTGGAGCGGCGCTTCCAGAAGATCCTGGTCGGCGAGCCCACCGTGGAGGCGACCATTGCCATCCTCCGCGGCCTGCAGGAGAAATATGAGGTCCACCACGGCGTGGACATTACCGACCCGGCGATTGTCGCTGCGGCCGAGCTGAGCAATCGCTACATCACGGATCGCTTCCTGCCTGACAAGGCGATCGACTTGATCGATGAGGCCGCGTCCAAGATCAAGATCGAGATGGACTCCAAGCCTGAGGTGATGGATAAGCTCGACCGCCGCCTGATTCAGCTGCAGATCGAGCGCGAAGCGGTGCGCCGCGAGAAGGACGAGTCCTCACAAAAGCGCTTTGCGCTCATCGAGGAGGAGATCACCAAGCTGCAAAAGGAAATCGCCGACTACGACGAGATCTGGCAGTCTGAAAAGGCCCAGGCGCAAGGTAGCGCTCATGTGCGCGAGGCCATCGACAAACTCAAGTTTCAGATCGAGGAATTCACTCGCAAAGGCGACTTCAACAAGGTGGCCGAGCTGCAATACGGCAAGCTGCCTGAGCTGGAAAAGCAGCTGAAGGAAGCCCAAGCGCAAGAGGCTGGCAAGGACGGCGCGCCCGCCACGCGCCGCCTGCTGCGCACGCAGGTGGGCGCCGAGGAAATCGCTGAAGTGGTGAGCCGCGCTACGGGCATTCCCGTGGCCAAGATGATGCAGGGCGAAAAAGACAAGCTCCTGCAGATGGAGTCCAAGCTGCACGAGCGTGTGGTGGGCCAGCAAGAGGCGATTGCCGCAGTGGCCAATGCGATTCGCCGTTCGCGCTCAGGGCTCAGTGACCCCAATCGGCCCACCGGATCTTTCCTGTTCCTCGGCCCCACGGGCGTGGGCAAGACCGAGCTGTGCAAGGCGCTCGCGGGCTTCCTGTTTGACAGCGAAGACCACCTGATCCGTGTCGACATGAGCGAGTTCATGGAGAAACACTCGGTGGCCCGTCTGATCGGCGCGCCGCCCGGCTATGTGGGCTACGAGGAGGGCGGCTACCTGACCGAGGCCGTGCGCCGCAAGCCCTACAGCGTGCTGCTGCTCGACGAGGTGGAGAAGGCCCACCCGGACGTCTTCAACGTGTTGCTGCAGGTGCTGGACGACGGCCGCCTGACCGACGGCCAGGGCCGCACCGTGGACTTCAAGAACACGGTGATCGTGATGACGAGCAACATCGGCTCGCATCTGATCCAGGCCATGGTGGGGCAGGATTCGGAAGACATCAAGGAAGCCGTCTGGGGTGAACTCAAGAACCACTTCCGGCCTGAGTTCCTGAATCGCATCGATGAGACCGTGGTGTTCCATGCGCTGGATGCCCAGCACATTGCCTCGATTGCCAAGATCCAGTTGCAGCTGTTGCAATCCCGGTTGGCGAAGATGGATTTGGAGTTGCAGGTGTCCGACGCTGCCTTGGCAGAATTGGCCAAGGTGGGGTTCGACCCCGTGTTTGGTGCGCGGCCGCTCAAGCGGGCGATTCAGCAGCGCATAGAGAACCCGTTGTCCAAGCTGTTGCTGGAAGGGCGATTCCCGCCCAAGAGTGTGATTCCGGTCACCGTCAACCCTGTCCTGGAGCCTGGTGTGTTCCAGTTCGGAGTTGCCCCGCAAGAGTAATGTGGGCTCGGGAGGCGGTTGCGGTGTGATTCAGCACCGCAATCTGCATCCCAAGTTGTGAAGGAGAGGTGTCGTTTGAATGATTTTGTTGCGGGTGTCGTGAGCTTTCTGTTGCGTCTGGTCGTCATTGCCATGGGGTTGGTCCTGTTTGCCAGCCTTTTGGTCGCGGCCATGTTGCTTGCGCTGGTGTGGGTGCTGCGTGCAGGCTGGGCGCGCCTGACGGGGCGACCGGTGACGCCGTGGGTGATGGGTGTGGACCCACGCACAGGCTTCAGCACGGTCTTTCGGTCTACGCAGCGGTGGTCTGCTGGCCGCCGAGGCAATAGTGCGCCTGAAGGCGCCAGTGAAGACGCCGCCGCATCGCGCCGTGGCGGCATCCTGCCGGGGGCGGCACAGGTCACTGACGTAGAAGCACGCGAAGTGCGTTGATGTGGCAGTGGCGGCCGCTGCACTTTGGCTGCAACCAACCCCATCTCATGAGAGTCCCGTGGTACGAGCGTAAGCCTACGGGCATCAACCCTAGGGCGCCTGCCTTTTTGTGACGCGCCCATCGGGGTGTCTCCTATCATCCGTCCATGACACCAGCCGATATCCGCGCACATTTCGATCTTCAGTTCCAGGCCAGCCGTGCGCACGTGGACGTGCCGCTGCTCCTGCGGCGAGAGCGTTTGCTGCGCTTGCGCAAGTTGCTCGATGAGAATGGGCCTGTGCTGGCGGCGGCCGTGCAGGCCGACTTTGGCATGCGGTCACCCCGCCTCACGGAGGTGGCAGACTTCTTGGTGCTGCGCACCTTGCTGTCGCATACGCTGCGCCACTTGGCAAAGTGGGTCAAGCCCCGAAAGGTGCATACGCCGATTCACCTTCAGCCGGCCCACGCCTTCATCCAGCGCCAGCCCATGGGGGTGGTGGGGGTGATTGCACCGTGGAATTACCCGGTGCAACTGGCCCTGGCACCTGCCATCACCGCGCTGGCTGCGGGCAATCGCGTGATGCTCAAGCCCAGCGAGTTGACGCCCCATACCTCGGCCCAATTGGCGCTACTGGTGGCGCAGTTCTTTGCCCCCGACGAATTCTGTGTGGTGCAGGGAGACGCCAACCTGTCCGCCTTGTTTGCCTCGTTGCCTTTCGATCATCTGGTGTTCACAGGCTCCACGGCGGTGGGCCGCAAGGTGGCGCAGGCGGCAGCGCAGAACCTGACACCGACCACGCTGGAGCTGGGCGGCAAGTCGCCCTGCATTATCGACGGCCATTGCGACATGGCGGATGCGGCTCTCAAGATTGCGCACGGCAAACTGCTCAACGCGGGGCAAACCTGTATTGCCCCCGACTATGTGCTGCTGCCGCGTGGACGTGAGGGCGAGTTTGCGCAGGCTTACCGGGTTGCAGTGGCGCGCCTGTTCCCCACCATCGAGGGCAACGCCGACTACGCCTCCATCATCACGCCCCGCCACCATGCCCGCCTGCGCACGATGCTGCAGCAGGCGCAAACACAAGGGGCAGAGGTGCACACCATCGACCCTACCGACGGCAAACCCATGGTGCCCACCGTGGGAACGCTGGGCGACGGTGCAAGCCGCCAGATGCTGCCAACGCTGGTGTTTGGTGCCACGTCGCAAATGCAGCTCATGCAGGAGGAAATTTTTGGCCCCATCCTGCCCGTGATCTCGTATGAGCGCCTGGACGATGCCATTGCCCACATCAATAGTGGGCCCCGCCCGCTGGCGCTTTACTGGTTTGGCCAGAGCGAGGCCGTGCGCGACGACGTGTTGCGCCGCACCGTCAGCGGCGGGGTGACGGTGAACGACACGCTGATGCACATTGCGCACGACAACCTGCCGTTTGGCGGCGTGGGCGACAGTGGCTGGGGCGCTTACCACGGCGAGCAGGGGTTCCTGCGCTTCTGTCACCAGAAGTCGGTGCTGGTGCAGTCGCGCTGGGCCATGGGCTCGCTGTTCTACCCGCCCTATGGGGCCAAGTTCGACCAGGTCATGGGGCTGCTGCGCCGCTGGTTGTAGTGCTTTGTGTGAGTTGCCCGGGTGCTGTCTGACCGTCTTCCGGTTCGTCGTCCACCCTGGCAGCAGGCAGCGGCGGCTGGGTGATGAGCTGCACCATCGCATCGCGCAGCTGGCCGGTGGACACCGGCTTGTGCAGCAGCAACGCGGAGGTGGACTGCGCGTCGCGCAGGCGCTGGGGCGAGGTGTCACCGGTCATGATGATCGCGGGCACGTTGGTTCCCAGGTAGGCTCGCAGCGCCTGCAGTACCTGTTTGCCGGTTTCTTCATGGCGCAGACGGAAGTCGGTGATGATGATGTCGGGCGTCACGTCCTCCAGGACTTCCAGGGCATCTGCGCTGGATTCAGCCGTCATGCACTGGCAGCCCCAGCTTTGCAGCAATGACTGCATGCCCAGGCGCACGGCCTCGTCATCGTCGATGGCCAGCACCTTCAGGCCTACCAGGCTGCGGCCGTCCTGGGGTGTGGTGGCATCGTCCTCCAGCGCTCCCTGCCAGCGGTCAAGCCACAGCCTGAAGACAGACCCCTTGCCAGGCTGCGAGCGCAACTCCACGGAGGTCCGCATTTCACGCGCCAGGCGCTGCACGATGGCCAGGCCCAGGCCGAGGCCTTTGCGGCGGTCGCGCTCCGGGTTGCCGAGCTGGTGGAACTCCTTGAAGATGTGTTCCCACTGGTGCTCGGGGATGCCCGCCCCGGTGTCCCACACCTCCAGCGCCAGCCGTTTTCCACGCGTGCGGCAGGCAATCAGTACACCGCCCTGGGCGGTGTAGCGCAAGGCGTTGGAGATGAAGTTGTGCATCACCAGACCGACCAGGGATCGGTCGGCAAACGCGGCGGCAGAGGTCTCGCGGGTGCGGTACACCAGGCCGGCCGTGTCGGCCTGCACGCCAAACTCCTGCTCCAGCGCGGTGAGCAAGGGTTGCACCGCAAACGCGGCTGGCCGCACCTTGACCACGCCGGCCTCCAGCCGGGAGTAGTCGAGCAGGGTGGTGAGCATCTCGGCCGCAGCGCCTGATGCGGCATGCGCATGTTTCAGCACGGTGCGCTGGTGGTCATTGAGCGGGCTGCGGTGCAGCGATTCCAGGAACAGACCCATGGCATGCAAGGGCTGGCGCAGGTCATGGCTGGCAGCCGCGAGAAAGCGGGATTTGTCCCGGTCGGCCTGCTCGGCGGCCTCTTGCGCCGCCAGGGCCCGCTGCGATTCGGCCCGCAGCTGGCTGACGAGGCGTTCGTTTTCCAGCTTGAGCGCAATGCTGCGCCTGGTGGCACGGTCGGCCGTGCGTGCCTGCAGGCAGGTCAGCGCGTAATACACCCCGGTCAGGAACAGCGCAGGCCACATCACGGGCCCACCCGCCAACGCCACTGACAGCATCACGCCGCCGATGGCGCTGGAGAGGTAGGTGACGTACGCCCGGTACAGCGGCGCGCCGAGCCCGAGCGCTCCCGACGAGACGGTGCTGATGATGCCGATGGCGTAGATGACGCTGTCGGAGTTGCCCCAGTACAGCACCACATAGCCCAGGCTGCCCCAGCTCAGGCCCATGGCCGCCATGCAGGCGATGAGCTTGCGTGCGGCCTGCGGCGCCGGGTCCACAAACGGTGCAATGCTGCGCAGCGCGAGGTACACCCCGGCCACCACCAGCGTGTGCGAGACCAGCCATACGGTGATGGCCTGCGTGTCTGCCACGCGGGCCATCACCCAGAGCGTGCCCAGGGCCGTGGCCAGCGATGCCAGCAGCGTCATAGGAAAGTTCTGTCGCAGCAGGGCCACCTGTTCGCGCAGGACCTCGTCGCGCTCCCACACCGGCCAGCCCCAGCGCGTGGGTGGAATCACCGGTTCGAGGGGCAGCGGACTGGTTTCAGAGGGGGTCATGGAGCTGCGGGGTGGACAGGCCCAGGCGCTGGGCCGCCAGCAGCGCAGCGCTGCGGCTGTTGACGCCCAGCTGCGCAAAGATGGCCGCCACATGCACACGCACCGTGTTCTCGCTCAGCCCCAGGTCGCGGGCGATCACCTTGTTGGGCCTGCCCGTGCACAGCAGCGACAGCACATCCAGCTGCCGTGCCGTGAGGGATGGCGTGTCGGGCCCCCGCACCGTGGCGCTGTTGCCGCTGTTGATCGGAAAACACGGCTGGCCTGACAGCGCGCAACTGATGGCCTCCAGGATGTCCTCGGCGCTGGCGGACTTGGGCAAAAAGCCATCGGCCCCCCGCGCGCGCGCTTCGTGGATGGCATCGGGTGCCACGCTGGCCGACACCAGAACGATGCGCGCCCGGGGGCATGCCTGTCGCAGCAGCCTCAGGCCGTCCAGCCCGCTCATGCCGGGCAACTGGATGTCCAGCAGGACCAGGTCGATCTCCGCCTGCTGCAGTGCGCAGGCATCGGCGATCGATCCGGCCTCGGCAATGCTGCCCACGCTGGGGTGGTCCTGCACGATCAGGCGTAGCCCCGTGCGGAACAGGGTGTGGTCATCCACAAGCAAAAGACGGGCAGTCATACAGCCAAGTATTGCGCACAACCGGGTGTTGCGGGCTAGTCCATTTGTGCGATGGACGCACGGATGTGCACTTTCTAGACTTTCCGTCAAGCATTGAAAAGCACTTTGGGTGCGCACCAATGCGCAAACCTTCGTAACCACACTCCGTTTTCAAAGGGTTCCCATGACGATCAATGCACACACCCATGGCGCCAGCACCTCCGAAGCAGGCCTGCACCACAGCGAACGACGACCCGCGGCCAGCCCCGGAGCAGCCCATGCGGGCACCGGCCTGGGGGGCAACAGCGTGGCGCTCATCGTGCAGGAGCACTGCCCCGACATGCTGGCGGCAGCCGGCGTGGTGATCGAGCACCTGGACGCCCAGGCTGGCACCTGGCAGTTCTCGGCCGACGCTGGGCAGACCTGGCGCGGCATCCGCACCGACCTGATCAACCGGCCGGGCAACCTGGGCCTGGCGCTGGACCGCGACGCGCGCCTGCGCGTGCTGCCCTTTGGCGGCCACCGGGTGACGGGGGCGCGGGTGGCGTTCCATACGGTGCAGCGCAGCCATGGCCAGGGCAACGGCAGCTACCGTGCGTATGCCAGCGAAGACCGCGATGGCGGTTCGCGCACCGTCACCCTGGTGCTCAGCCTCGCCGCCATCAACGGCGCCCCACCGGCAGTGCATGTGCCCCGCCCCCGCAACAAGCGCGCGATGGTGCAGCGCGCAGCGGCAGCGGCCACTGCGGCTGCGGGCAGCGCCTTGTCGGGCGCCATGGTCATGGCCTGAGGGTCGGCTGCGGGCCCCTGCGCATGCGGGGCGTGGGGGGCGAAAAGCCAGGCTGGGAGGCGTGACCGACAGGGCTGCGCTACCCGCCTGTCAGGGTGGAAAAACCGTTTGCGGCGACAATGCCGGTCCTTTTGTTTTTTCATTCCCCGTTTTCGTTCGGTTTTTTCATGTCAAGTATCCAGGTTCGTCCCGCTACGCTTCGCGATGCCAAAGCCATCGCCCAGATCCACACTGTCTCTGCCCAAGAGGCTTACAAAGGGCTGGTGCCAGACGAGCAGTTGAAATCCATGTCGGTCGAAAAGCGCCAGGCCTACTGGCGCGAGGCCATTGAATATTGCGAGCCCCAGGTCCAGGTGGCGGTCGATGGCGAGAAGATCGTCGGCTTTGTCGGCTACGACCGCTCGCGCGATGAAAAGTCCCGCCCCACCACTGGTGAAATCTGGGCCATCTACGCGGCCCCCACCCATTGGAACCAGGGCGTGGGCCTGGCCCTGTGGGACGCCGCCCGTGACGGCCTGCAAGAAGAAGGCTGCACCAACGTCACCGCCTGGGTGCCGCTACGCAATGAGCGCGCGCTGCGCTTTCATGAGCTGGCCGGCTTCAAGCGCGAGCTGTCCACTGCCAAGACCGCCGTGATCGGCGGCGTGAAGATCGAAGAAGTGCGCCTGAAGCGCCCGATCAACGCATAAAGTGCGACGACACCCCCCCTGCGTCGCTGCGCTCGTTCCCTCCGCTCTGGCTTCGCTGCGCTGCGCGGGCAGGGGGACGATGCCTTCGCTGCAGGGCGGCCCTTGCTCGGCATCCCCGGCCTGCCGCGCGCCTGTTTCCCATACTACGGACTGTGCGCGGCACTGTCAGACTCTGATGCCAACAAATCCTTCCACCATCCACTGGACCCACCAGGGCCAGCCCCAGCAAGCCCTGTGGCGCTCCGAGAGTGGCGCCTCAACGCCGCGCCGGGTAGAGGGGGCTGACGACACGCTGGCCGCCGACACGGCTTACCGCATGGCCTGTGAGGGGACGGGGTTGCTGTGGCAGGGTGATTTCCAGAACGCGCGGCACCTGCTGCAAGCGCTGATGCGCCGGGCCGACAAGAAGCCCCGCAAGGCGGCTGCAAAGGCGTCCCAGAAACTGGCGGCGGCCACGGCGGCCGAAGCGTTTCACCTGCACCGCCAGGCACAAGCGCAGCGCGCGCGGGTGCTGGCGTCGGTGCTGATTCCGCTGGAGGGGGACTACAGCATTGCGCTGCGTCGCGCGCCCGACTGGCGCCAGGCCTGTACAGAGGCCTGGGGGCCTGCGACCGGCGAGCGCTCGGTGGCCACGCTGCGCGAGCTGCTCGGGCTGGTGGGCGCGCATGAATGGCGCAAGAAAGGGGTCGAAATCCCTGCGCTGGGTGCCCCGCCGCTCAACCGCATTCACCCGCACTATGGTGTGTTCTCGCCGGTGCGTGGCGAATACGTGGGGCTGATAGCAGCAGCACCATTGCCCAGCAAGGCCCTGGCGTTTGATATTGGCGTGGGCACGGGGGTGTTGTCGGCCGTGCTCGCGCGCCGTGGCGTGCAGCGAGTGGTGGCCACCGACCAGGACCCCCGGGCACTGGCCTGTGCGCGCGAGAACCTGCAGCGCCTGCAGCTGCTCGACCGTGTCGAGTTGCAGCAAGCGGACCTGTTTCCACCGGGCCGGGCGCCGCTGGTGGTGTGCAACCCCCCCTGGGTGCCGGCGCGCGCCAACTCGCCCATCGAACACGCCGTGTACGACGAAGGCAGCCGCATGCTCAAGGGTTTTCTGGCGGGTTTGGCGGCACACCTGGAGCCCGGCGGCGAGGGCTGGCTGATCCTGTCGGACCTGGCCGAACACCTGGGCCTGCGCCCGCGCGAACATCTGCTGGCCTGGATTGCCGAGGCGGGCCTGGTGGTGCGTGGCCGCCACGACGTCAAGCCGGTGCATGCCAAGGCTGCCGACGCGCAGGATGCGCTGCACGCTGCGCGTGCGGCCGAGGTCACGTCTCTGTGGCGGCTTGCTGCGGCCTGAACCCGCACAGACCGGCTCAATCCAGCAGCGCGGGCTGCGTAGTGGCAAAGTTTTCAGCCACCGGGCTGGCTGGCAGCAACTGGTCCAGCCGCTCACGCAGGCTGGCGGCACGCTCGGCGCCTGCAGCGAGTGCCACTTCTTCAAACATGGCTTCGCCCACGTCCAGCATGCTGGTGCGGTCCTTGGCGGCGCGCAGCGCCTCGCGGAAATGCTGTGCCAGCACGGGGTCGCGGCGCGCAAACAGGCGCTCGCAGGTGTCAAACAGGTACATGCGCGCACCGGCCAGCGACCGCAGGGACTCACCCGGTGCCGGGCGCTCGATGGAGGGGGCGGTGGGCTCCGGCGTGGGCGGCAGGTCTGCCGGCCCGGTCAGGTAGCCCTGGCGCATCAGGTTCTCGACAATCTGCGCGCCAATGCCGTTGTACATGGCTTGCAGGTCTGACAGCGGTTTGCCGTCGGCCAGCAGGAGCAGGGAGCGTTCGCGCAGGCTCAGGGTGCGCACGCCAGGGGAGAGTTCCAGGCGGGCTTTGTCGGTTTTTTGCAGCAGCATGGGGTGTCTCCGTGGCGGTCGGTCTCTGGAGCGACGATTCCACCAGCCGGGCGTGACGCCGTGATGACCCCTTGGGATGTCCTGCATCACAATCGTGGGCTGGCTGGCGCTGCCTCAAGCGCCGCATGCCCGCGCAATTGCTCCTTATTTGATAGCTGCTTGGGCATATTGCACTAGCGCTTGGTGCTATTTTTGTTTGATTTTTGCTGCTGAGTGCCTGTGGAGGCTCTTTTTTCGGAGAGGGCTCATCGAGCCAGCAGTCCCCCTGAGATGACCTTGCTGCTCGCCCCGATGGAGGGGCTTCTGGATTTTGTGCTGCGCGATGTGCTGACCCGCGTGGGCGGCGTGGACCGCTGCGTGTCGGAGTTCATCCGCATCACCGGCACCCTGCTGCCCGACAAGGTGTTCCTGCGCTACGTGCCGGAGTTGCGCAACGGCAGCCGTACCTTGGCCGGGGTGCCCGTGCGGGCCCAGTTGCTGGGCTCCGACCCGGTCAGCATGGCCGAGAACGCGGCGCGCCTGGCGGCGCTGGGCCCCGAGGGGATCGACCTGAACTTCGGCTGCCCCGCCAAGGTGGTCAACCGCCACGGCGGTGGCGCGGCACTGCTGCAGGAGCCTGAGCGCATTGCGGCCGTAGTGGCTGCGGTACGCTGCGCCGTGCCGGCGCACCTGCCGGTGTCGGCCAAGATGCGCCTGGGGTTCAATGACATCCACCTGATGCGCGAATGCGCCCAGGCCATGCAGGCAGGGGGCGCTGCAGAGCTGGTGGTGCACGCGCGCACCAAGGCCGACGGCTACCGCCCACCGGCCTACTGGGAGCACATCCCCACCATCCGCGCGGCGGTCTCCATCCCGGTGGTGGCCAATGGCGAGATCTGGACGGTGGCGGACGCGCAGCGCTGCCGTGAAGTGTCGGGCTGCGACGCGCTGATGCTGGGCCGAGGCATCGTGGCGGACCCCGGTCTTGCACGCGCCATTCGCGCCGCCGATGCTGGGCGTCCGGACACGGACACCGTGGTGTGGGCCGATCTGGTGCCACACCTGGCCGCCTTCTGGCAGCTGGTGTGCGACGACCTGGAGCCGCGCCAGCGCGCGGGGCGCCTCAAGCAATGGCTTAATCTGCTGCGCCGCCGGTTTGCCGAGGCCGAGGTGGCATACCAGCATGTGCGCACTATGACGGACCAGCGGGCGATCACCGTGTGGGTGGCGGACTTGCAGGCGCAAGCCCAGAGCGCCCACGGCGCTTAGGACAGGTTCTCAGGCCGCTGCTACAGCAGGTGGTCGGGCGCCAGGGGGCCCAGCAGCTGCAGCATCAGCCGCAGCGGGGCACTGGCGTCGGGCTCGGTCGTGGCGTCTGGCAGCCCGCTGCCCTCGGGGGCGCGCCAGCGCAGGCCCTGGTCGGTGGCCTGCACCTGCCACGCGGATTCTTTCAGCGCCGTGTCGATCTGAGTGAGGGCGCGGCGAGACAGCTCCATGCTGCGGATCAGCAGCGCCACCTCGGTGTTCTGCCGCTGCGAGCGCATGTCAAGGTTCATCGACCCCACTGCCAGCAGTCGGCCGTCCACGATCATCAGCTTGGAGTGCAGCATGGCGCGCGAGCTGCCTTGCGAACCCACGGCACCCGCGCCGCCGCCCATGCTGCCCGATACGCCCAGCGCTCCCCGCAGCACCCCTGGTAGTTCGCTGTGCATCTCGTACAGCTCCACCCCCATGGCAAGCAGCTGCGGCCGGTGGCGGGCATAGCCGGCATGCGCAATGGGCGCGTCGTTGGAGGCCAGCGAATTGGTCAGCACCCGCACCCGCACGCCGCGTGCCCTCGCCGCCGCAAAGGCGGCCTCCATGTCCGGCCCCGGCACAAAGTAGGGCGAGATGATGAGCAGGTCGCGCCGCGCTTGGCCCATGAGCTGCAACAGCCCGTCCACCACGGTGTCGGTTTGGGCCTCGGTGGCTTCGGGGCTTGCGCGGGGGCTGTCGGGTGGCGCGCCGTTGGAAGATGCGGTGGCGCTATCGGCCGCCGGCAGCACGCGGGGTGGGGAGGCTGCCGCGCTGTCAGCCGCCGGTATCGTGCGGGACCCCGAGACCAAGGCGGCAGCAGCGGCCTTGGGGCTGCGGGTCGCCCCTGCGGCGGCGCTGGCGCCTGGGCCCGGCGGCGGTGCTGCCAAGGCCAGAGCAGCCCCATTGCCCATCCCTGCGCTGTCGGCCGGGATCTTGGCAGGCTGGTCCACCAGCACGGCCGCCGCAGCCCAGACGAACGGGGTGCGCTCCAGGTCCATGGGCTCGTAGTTCCAGATCCGTGCGCGCTGCGCTGCGGTAGTGCCTGGCCCCATGTCGGGCGGCAGGCGGTCTGGGGCGGTGGTGCCACCCTGGCCTGCGACACGGCGTCTTCGCCCTTCGTCAGCCACACGGATGCTGTCGCGCAGATGGTCAAGCTCGCCCTGTGTGATGAGCGACTGCACCGGGTAGGCGCGTTCGTTGTTCCAGTAGCTGTCAAAGCTGCGCGACAGGTCCCGCACGATGGGGCCTGCAGCCAGCACGTCCAGGTCCACAAAGTTGCCCGAGTCGGCATTGCCGAAATAGGCGTCACCCAGGTTGCGGCCCCCGGTCACAGCCATGGCGTTGTCGGCAATGAACAGCTTGTTGTGCATGCGCTGCTGCACGCGCGAGAAGTCGCCCAGCAGGCCCAGCATGCGGCCAATGGGAGACCCCCTTGCGCCCGTGAGGGGGTTGAACATGCGCATCTCGATGTTGGGCACAAACGCCAGCCGCATCACCTGCGCATCACGCCCGGTGCTGTGGAAGTCGTCCAGCAGCACGCGCACCCGCACGCCGCGCTGGGCTGCTGCCATCACGCTGAGCAGCAGGCGTTCGCTGCTGGCGTCTGCGTGAATCGCGTAGTACTGCAGGTCCAGGGTTTTCTGTGCGGCGTCCACCAGTGCCAGGCGGCTGCTGTAGGCGGCTTGCGGGCCGCTGAGCAGCGCAAACCCCGAAGCGTGCCGCGCCCCTTCGGCGACCCTGCGTGCTGCTACCAACTGGCCCAGGGGGGTATCGCCAGGGGCCGACCAGGCTGCCGACACCGGGCGGTCCACATCCTTGGGCAGGCCCGCACAACCGGCAAGGGCCATGGCAACCACCACCAGCGCCATGCCCAGCCAGCCGGGGCGGGCCCGCAGGGGCAGGGTCAAGGACAAGGAGGGCAAAGACAACATGGCGCGATTGTGACCGTGGAGCCGCTGGGGCGCAGGGCTCAGGTATAGCCGTGCGCCGGCCCAGGCGATGTCAGACGGGGCGCCAAGGCGACGGCTGGGCCTTGCACCAGGCGTGGTGCCGGGCCCGGGCCGCCGCCGGTTGGGCTGGCTACCAGCTCACTTCGCGGTCGGGCGTGGCGCTGATCTTGTGGATGCTCAGGTCGGCGCCGTCAAACTCTTCTTCCTGTGTCAGGCGGATACCCACCGTCTGCTTGAGGATGCCGTACACCACCACGCCGCCAACCAGGGCCCAGAGCACGCCCAGGCCGGTACCGATGAGCTGGGCCGACAGGCTGACCCCGCCCAGCCCGCCCAACGCCTTGCTGCCAAAGATACCCGCAGCCAGTCCGCCCCAGGTGCCGCACAGCCCGTGCAGCGGCCATACGCCCAGCACGTCGTCAATCTTCCATTTGTTTTGCGTCAGGGTGAACATCAGCACAAAAATGGCTCCGGCCACCGCGCCGACCACCAGCGCACCCAGCGGGTGCATGAGGTCCGAGCCCGCACACACGGCCACCAGACCCGCCAGCGGGCCGTTGTGCACAAACCCGGGGTCGTTCTTGCCCAGCACCAGGGCGGCCAGCGTGCCGCCCACCATGGCCATCAGCGAGTTCACCGCGACGAGGCCCGAAAGCTTGTCCACGGTCTGCGCGCTCATCACATTGAAGCCGAACCAGCCCACCACCAGCACCCAGGCGCCCAGCGCCAGAAACGGGATGTTGGACGGCGGGTGGGCCGAGATCGCACCGTCCTTGCGGTAGCGGTTGGCGCGAGAGCCCAGCAGGATCACCGCCGGCAACGCAATCCAGCCGCCCATGGCGTGCACCACCACCGAGCCCGCAAAGTCGTGGAACTCTTCGCCCGTCAGCGCCTTGATCCAGCCCTGCACACCAAAATGCTGGTTCCAGGCAATACCCTCAAAAAACGGGTACACAAAGCCCACGATGACTGCTGTTGCCAGCAGTTGCGGCCAAAACTTGGCGCGCTCCGCGATGCCGCCCGACACAATGGCTGGAATGGCTGCCGCAAACGTGAGCAAGAAGAAGAACTTGACCAGCGCATAGCCGCTTTGCTGCACCAGCGATTCGGCACCGATGAAGAAATGCGTGCCGTAGGCCACTGTGTAGCCGACCACAAAATAGACCACCGTGGACACCGAAAAGTCCACCAGGATCTTGACCAGCGCATTCACCTGATTCTTTTTGCGGACTGTGCCCAGCTCCAGAAACGCAAACCCGGCGTGCATGGCCAATACCATGATCGCCCCGAGCAAGATGAACAAGGCATCTGTGCCCTGTTTGAGTGCTTCCATAACGTCCTCGCGATAGTGATTGATCGACTCTGGTGCGTTTTCATCCGACGCCACAGATTTGCACCAAGTTGAAGCAAGAAGTGCGCCAGGAGTTGGTGCGAGGCTTTGCACCGAATTGGGGCTTTGCCAGAGGGGTAGGTTTGTAGGTGGTGGATAAATACTGTATAAATAAACAGTTTTATTGTGCATGCTGCTCCACCACTCGATGGCCATGAGTTCACTTGACCCTCCCGACGACGACCTGCCTGCACAGCCGCAGGACATCCGGATTCCGCTGCAGGCCATCCGCGGGCGCGGTGCCTCCACGGCCATGGCCCACCGCTTTGCCAAAGACCAGCGCGAACGTGAGGATGATGGGTGGAACCATCCGCGCGCCCTTGGCAGGGCCGAGGGCGTGGAGCAGGGTGGCACGGGTACGGCTCAGGATGGCAAGCCGAACGGCGGGGGGGCTGAAGAGGGTGATGCATGGGGCGGGGGCGACGAGGGCGCCTGCGCCAGCCCCTCACCCGCCACCCGCGTGCATTTCGAAACGGCACGCAGTGCCATCTGCGCCAACGACTCGCCAGACATCTTTTTTGAGCTCTCGGTCAACCCCTACCGGGGCTGCGAGCACGGATGCATTTACTGCTACGCCCGGCCCACGCACAGCTACCTCAATTTTTCGCCCGGGCTCGACTTTGAGACGCAGATCGTGGCCAAGCACAACGTGGCGCAGGTGTTGCGTCAAGAGCTTGCTCAGCCGCGTTACCTGCCGCGTTTGCTCAACATCGGCTCCGCCACCGACTGCTACCAGCCCGTGGAGCGCGACCTGAAGCTCACGCGCAGCGTGATCGAAGTGATGCGCGAGGCGCGCCACCCGTTTTCGTTGATCACCAAATCCAGCGGCGTGGAGCGCGACCTGGACCTGCTCGCCCCGCTGGCAGCGCAGCGCTTGGCGGCGGTGTACATCACCATCACCACACTCGACGCTGCGCTGGCTCGCCGCATGGAACCCCGCGCCGCCGCGCCCCACCGGCGGCTGCGCACCATCCGTGCCCTGGCCGAGGCGGGAGTGCCGGTGGGCGTGAGCGTGGCGCCCCAGATCCCCTTCATCACCGAAGACATGGAGCAGGTGCTGGAGGCCGCGCGCGATGCCGGTGCGCGCACCGCGTTCTACACCGTGCTACGCTTGCCGTGGGAGCTGGACGCGTTGTTTCGCGAGTGGCTCACGGTGCACTACCCGCAGCGTGCAGCGCGCGTCATGGCGCGGGTGCAAGACCTGCACCACCTCACCGATGCGCAGCGCGCCGCCGGCAAGACCTATGACAGCGACTTCGCCACCCGCATGAAGGGCAGCGGGCTGTGGGCCGATTTGCTGCGCCAGCGGTTTGCCAACACCTGCCGCCGCCTGGGGCTCAACCGGGAGCGCGAGGGGCTGGACCTGGGGCAGTTCAGGCCGGGACTGCTGAAAGGGCAGGGGAGCCTTTTCTAGATCCCGCGCCCATCTCCGTGCACTTTGCACTGCGCGCCGCAGGCCGCAATGCGTTGCCTCGTCAGCCCCCCCACACCCGCTGCACTATCTGGGTGTACAGCGGAATACCCACCAGGATGTTCAGCGGAAACGTCACCCCCAGCGAGAGGCTCACGTACAGCGACGGGTCGGCTTCGGGGATGGCATAGCGCACCACGGCAGGCACCGCGATGTAGGACGCGCTGGCGGCCAGCACCATGAGCAGCACGGCATCCCCCGTGGGCACCTGCAGCAGCCAGGCCAGCGCCAGGGCCAGGCTGGCGTGCGTCAGCGGCCCCAGCACCGCGTAAGCCAGCAGCCATGGCGACTGCTTGCGCACCGCAGGCAGGTTGCGAGCCGTGGACAGGCCCATGTCCAGCAAGAACAGGCACAGCATGCCCTTGAACAGATCGCCCGAGAACGGCTGCATGGCCGCCTTGCCGGCATCGCCAGTCACCATGCCGATCACCATGGCGCCCAGCAGGAGCAACTGGGTGCCGTCGGTGAACGACTCGTGCAGGATCTTGCCCACCGACAGGTGAGGCCCCGGCTTGCCAGGTGCGCCCCCTGCGCTTGCGCCACCCAGTGCGGGGCCCGCTGCCGACGCCATGGCGACCACCGGTGACACGCGCAGGAGGGGGCTTGAGGGGGTGACTGCCAACGACTGAGCCACTGACTGCCGCTGCCGCATCGCATTGGCCAGCATCACCGCCAGGATGATGGCGGGCGACTCCATCAGCGCCATGGCTGCCGCCATGTAGCCGCCGTAGGCAATGTGCTGTGACTCCAGGTACTGCGTGGCCGTCACAAAGGTCACGGCGCTGACCGATCCGTAGGTGGCTGCGACCGCCGCCGCGTTAAAGCCCGACAGCACCCGCCGCAGCAGCACATAGCCCACCAGCGGCACCACCACGGCCAGCAGCACCGCCAGCCCCAGACTGCTGGCCACACTGGGTGTCAGGCCTGAAGCCGCCAAGGCAAACCCGCCCTTGAGGCCCAGCGCCATCAGCAGGTAGATGGACAAGAACTTCGAGATCGCCGCCGGCATCTCCAGGTTGGATCGGACCAGGCCCGCAAACACTCCCAGGGCAAAAAACAAAATCGCGGGGTCCAGCAAGCTTTGCATCATTCAACTCCTTGTTGGGGGCCGATGCTAGGGATGTGTGGCTGCAAAGTAAAATCGATTCGAACGCAGTTATCTATAGATAAAAATCTATGAACATCACCTTTCGCCAGCTGCGGCTGTTCCTGGCGCTGGCCGAGACGGGCAGCGTCAGCGCCGCTGCCAAGGTCATGCATGTCACGCAGCCCACGGCCTCCATGCAGTTGCGTGAGGTGACCCAGGCCGTGGGCCTGCCGCTGTACGAGGTGGTCTCACGCCGTGTACACCTGACCGAGGCGGGACACGCCCTGGCCCGCACTGCGCGTGCCATTGCGGGCGAGTGGGATGCGTTCGAGCAGCGCGTGTCGGGCGCCAAGGGCCTCACCAGCGGGCGCCTCAAGGTCGCCGTGGTCAGCACCGCCAAATACTTTGTGCCCCGCCTGCTGGGCAGCTTCTGCAAGCTGCACCCGCAGATCGATATCTCGCTGGAGGTACTCAACCGCGACCACGTCATCACCCGCTTGCGCAGCAATCTGGACGACCTCTACGTCATGTCCATGCCGCCTGCGGATTTGCCGCTGGAGGACCAGATCCTCATGCCGAACCCGCTGGTTGTCATCGCCCCCGCAGGCCACCCCCTGGCCGCCAAAAAGCGCATCAAGCTCGCGCAATTGCAGACGGAGCGTTTCATCTTGCGCGAAAAAGGCTCCGGCACCCGCATGGCCACCGACGCCCACCTGCGCCAACTGGGTTTTGCGCCCAGCGCATTGCTGGAGCTGGGCAGCAATGAAGCCATCAAGGAGTCGGTGGAGGGCCAGCTGGGCGTCTCCATCGTCTCCCACCACGCCCTGGGCCCGCACCACGAGGGGCTTGCCGTGCTCAACGTGCAGGGCTTTCCCATCCAGTCGCAGTGGCACCTGGTCTGGCCCAAGGGCAAGCAGCTGTCACCGATCGCCGAGGTGTTCCGGGCACATTTGGTGGGAGAGGTGGAGGGCTGGATGGCACTGCGGTGATTGCACACCCTACGGGCTCGCCGACGGCGCGTCCCTTGGTGATGACTGTGGGGGAGGGCGCTTAACGCCGAATGCCGTACTGCCTGCAAAGGGACGGCCCCGCCACAAGCGGGTGTTCGGTCTCAATGCACATGCCGATGGTGGATGTCCGGGTAGTGCAGGTGCGTGTGCTTCAGTGGCAGGTGCGTGTGTCGGTGGCTGTGTTTGCCGCTGCCGCGATGCTCTACGCCATGCGCGTGCTGGTGGTGCTCGTCATGTTCGTGTTCGTGCTCGTGTTCCAGCGCTTCGTGTTGGTGCTCATGGCTGTGGTGTTCCGTGAGGTGCAACCACACCCCCAGGCCCATCAGCGCAGCGGCCATCCAGAACACCCACGAGGTTGGCTCCGAGAACACCAACAAGGACACAACCACCCCCATGAAGGGCGCGGTGGAGAAGTAGGCTCCCGTGCGGGCTGTGCCGAGCCCGCGCAATGCCAGCACAAACAGCACAAGGCTCAGTCCGTATCCCAAAAGGCCGACAGCCATCGTTGCAGACAGTGTGGCCCACGAAGGCCAGGCGGCGCCCATGCTGATGGCCAGCGTGGTGTTGACCGACCCCGCGATCAGGCCCTTGATGCTGGCAACGAAGAGCGCGTCGGAGGCAGAAACCTTGCGTGTGAGGTTGTTGTCGATGGCCCAGCACAAGCAGGCCAGGCCCACCAGCCAGGAGCCCGTGCCGCCGGGTTGCCACGGAGAGCCGGTCTGCCAGCCCAGGGCAATGCCTCCCGCCACGATGGCAAGCATGCCCCCCACGATGCGCCGGTCGGCGTTTTCTTTGAACACCCACCAGGCAATGACTGCGGTCAGCACCGCTTCCAGATTCATCAGCAGCGAAGCCGTGGCGCCGCTGGTGGAGCGCAGTCCCAGCATCAGCGCCACCGGCCCCACCACGCCTCCAAACAGCACGGCGCCCAGGAGCCATGGCCATTCATTCAAGGGAATGCCAGAGGGCTTGAGCCCGCCATCGCGGACCACACGCACCAGGGCCAGTCCCAGGCCGCTGCCCAGATACAGAAGGCCTGCCAGCAGCACCGGTGGCAGGTCGCCCGTCAGCAGCTTGGCAAATGGGGTGCTGGCGCCAAAGAGCACCGCTGCGCTCAGGGCGTAAATGACGCTTTGATTCATGGCGGAATTTTCTACCTGAAGGCGCCTGGCGTCTTCAGCGGCTATGGGCCGACAGGACTGGAGTCACTCCACCATCGACGCGCGCGGGTTGCGCCGCCCATCCACGGGCAATCGCGTTCTTTGCCATGACCCGCAGTGACCAGCAATGGACCGCCTCGGGCGGGCACCGCTGTCAGCGGGCCTGTTTACACCAGCACGTCCCGCAAAGACGCGTCCTTGTCGAACTGCGCCTTGGCAAACGGGCACAGCGGGACCACCTTGGTGCCCGTGGCCCTGGCCCATTGGACCAGTGCGTCGAGCAGCGCGCGCCCCATACCCTGGCCGCCGAGCGATGGGTCCACCTCGGTGTGGTCCACGATGATCATCGTGGCGTTGGTGCGGCTGTAGGTCATCTCGGCCAGGCGCTGGCCGTTGTGCTCGATGTAGAACGCACCTTTGGCGTCCTGTTCCTGGTGGTGAATGGTGTGTGGCATGGTGGGTCGCAAGGGGTATGGGTCTGCGTCAGAGTATGGTGCATCCGGTGCTGCAGTGGCGGCCCGGCCCGGCGGGGCGGGCTCCATCGGCTTGGGGCGCCTACTGGACTTGGAATGCCTCGGACAGAAACTCTGCGGTGGCGCGCACCCGGGCCGTGCGTTGCAGGTCGGGGTGCATGACTTGCCAGACCTCGTAGTCGGTCGCCCGGCGGCGCTCGGGCCAGATGCGCACCAGGCCTTCGCGCGCCCCCATCCACACCGGCATTTCACCCAGGCCAATGCCCGCTGCCACGCCCTTGCGCACCAGCAGGCTGGAGCGCACGGCCAGCGCAATCCGGGCCTGGCGCGCAGGCACGCCCGCCATGGTCAGAAACGGGCTTTGCTCCAGGTAAGGTGCGTAGGCCACCAGGTGGTGGCCGCGCAGTTCGTCCTCTGGCACCGGCATGCCAAAACGCTCGACATAGCCTGCACTGGCGAACAGGCCCACAGGCCACGACACCACGCGGCGCACCACGAGGTCGGGCGTCTCGGGCCGGACGTTGCGGAAAGCGATGTCCACCTGGCGGCGGCTGAGGCTGAGCAACTGGGTGGACACCTCCAGGTCCACGCGGATGTGGGGCCAGTGCTGCTGCAGGCGCTCAATGGCGGGCATCAGCAGGTCGATGGCGATCGAGTCGGTGCTGGTCACACGCACCAGGCCGCCAGGGCTGGTGTCCTGGCCCTCGATGCGGGTGCGCAGGTCCAGGGCCGCGCTTTCCATGCGGCGGGCCGCGGCAAGCGCTGTCTCGCCTGCAGCGGTGAGCAGGTAGCCGTCCTTGGCACGCAGAAACAGCTTGGCGCCCAGTTCGGCCTCCAGCGCGTTCAGCCTCCGCCCGACGGTGGCCTGGTCCACGCCCAGGCTGCGCGCGGCGGCGCGCAAGGAGGGCGCGCGGGTCAGGGCAAGAAAGATGCGGGTGTCGTCCCAGTTCATGGCCGTATGGAGGTTGCGGATGATTGGTGAGTGTGATGCAAATTTGCATCGCTGTAGAACGAAATTGCTGCGTTTAAATCACTGCGGGGCGCCCTATCCTTGAAGGCACTGAAACCATTGCTTGAGGAGCAACACCCATGTCCACACCAGCGGCCGAACAACCTGCAAACCCCCAACGCACCATGCAAGCCATCGTGTTCGATGACTTCGGCGGCCCCGAAGTGCTGGTGGCGCGCGAGATCCCTGTCCCCGAGGTGCGCCCGCACGACCTGCTGGTGCGCAACGCCGCCATCGGCGTCAACCGGGCCGACCTGCTGCACCGCAAAGGGGCCTATGGTCGCGCCTACTTTGGCGATGCCGACACCATGGGGCTGGAGATTGCGGGGACGGTGGTCGCCATGGGGCTCGAGGTGCAAGGCTTTGCCGTGGGCGACCGCGTGATGGGCATCGTGGGCGGCGGGGCCTACGCCGAGCTGTCACGCATTGATCACCGCATGGCCATGCCGGTGCCTGCGGGCATGGACTTGGTAGCCGCTGGCGCCGTGGCCGAGGTGTTCGTGACCGCGCACGAGGCGCTGTTCCACCTGGCCCGCCTGCACGCGGGCGAGTCGGTGCTGATCCATGCCGCAGCGGGCGGCGTGGGCTCAGCCGCCGTGCAACTGGCCCATGCGGCGGGAGCGCGCGTGTTTGCCACGGCGGGGGGCGACAAGCGCGGCGCTGTGCTGGGCTGCGGGGCCGATGTGTTTATCGACTACCGCAGCGAAGACTTTCAGGCGGTGGTGGACCAGGCCACGCAGGGCCGGGGCGTGGATGTGGTGATCGACTTTATCGGGGCTCCGTACCTGCAGCGCAACGTGCGGTCGCTGGCCAACGGCGGACGCCTGGTGTCGGTGGGGCTGCTGGGCGGTGCGCAGGGTGCGGAGCTGCCCATGGATGTGCTGCTGTACCGCCACCTGCAGATTTTTGGCACCGTGATGAAGTCCCGCCCGCCCGAGGTCAAGCAGGCCATGGTGCAGCGGTTTGCCCGGCAGTGGCTGCCAGCCTTGGCCGCCGGAGTGATCCGGCCGGTGATCGACAGCACGTTTGCACTGGCCGATGCCGCACAGGCCCATCGGCGCATGGAGTCTGGCGCCAGCATCGGCAAGATTCTGTTGTTGCCCCAAGGGAGCTGAGCTGTCTGCGCCCTGCGCCACACCTTTGTGGCACAGGGCTGCCGGGGCCGTCCGCCTGGCCCCGCTTCGGTCCGCCTCAGCCCGCCGCGGCGGGCTTGCGGCACGCGGCAAACATGTCCAGCTCGGTGTTGTACGCCTCGGTCTTCACATCCATCAGGCCCAGTACCGAGTGGAAGTAGTGGTCGTGCGTGATGCGTCGCTCGCCCAGGTCTTGCTGCAGGCAGCCCGTGGCGAGGTGGGTGCGCGCCTGCATGGTGGGTGACAGCCAGGTGATCCAGGGTACGTGTTTTTGCACGTCGGGGGCAATGGAGTAGGGCAGGCCGTGCAGGTAGATGTTGTTCTCACCCAGCGACTCGCCATGGTCTGCTACGTAAATCATAGCTGTCTGGGCATGTTTTTCCTGCGCTCCCAGCCACTGGAGCACTGAATCGAGGAAATGATCGGTCTCGACGATGCTGTTGTCGTAGGCGTTGACCACCTGCTCGCGCTGGCATTCCTGCAAGGCAGTGGAGGTGCATTCGGGGCCAAACTTCTTGTTCTCGGGCGCAGAGCGCTTGTAGTACGCGGGGCCGTGGCTGCCCATCTGGTGCATCACCACCACGGTGCCACGCTGGCGCTGCTCGGCGGGCAGGGCGGCGATCTGGGCGTCCAGGTCCTTGAGCATCACGCGGTCCAGGCACTCGCCGCCAGTGCACAGCGCCGGGTCTTTCTGGGTGCTGGTGATGGTCTCGCCCACCCGGTCGCACACGCCCTTGCAGCCCGACTGGTTGTCCACCCACAGCACCGCAAGGCCGGCGTGGTGCAGCACGTCGATCAGGCTTTCGTAGTTGGCCGAGCGGCCTTCGTAGCCTGTGCGGCCCAGGTGCGAATACATGCAGGGCACCGACGCGGCGGTGCTGGTGCCGCAGGACCAGGCGTTGCGTGCACTCACCAGGTCCTTGCGGGCCGACAGGCGGGGGGTGGTATCGCGCTCATAGCCGTTCAGGCCAAAGTTGCCGCTACGGCCCGTCTCGCCCAGCACCAGCACCAGCAGCGGGGGCTTGGCCTGGCTGGCGTAGCTGGCGCCCAGTTGGGCGTCACGGCCCAGGGGCAGGATTTTGCTGGTGTCCATGCGCAGGGGCTTGGTGGCAATGTTGCCCAGCGCGTACACGCTGTTGAGCGGGTTGATCAGGTAGCGCAGCTTGGTGTGGTTGCGCATGGTCGATGCAAAGTCCTGGAACACCAGCAGCAGGCACACCACGATGACGGCGATGGAGCCTGCCAGCAGCAGGCCGTTGTGCGCCACATGGCGCAGCGCGGTCAGGCGCTGCACGGGGCGGCGGTACAGCCACAACAGGGGCGGCACGGCCAGGATGAGCACGGTGCCCAGCATGCGCAGGTTGAGCAGGTCGCCTGCTTCCTTCACGTCGGTCTGCATCACGTTGACCAGCATGCTGGCGTCGATGGCGATGCCATAGGCCAGCATGAAGTACGCACCAAACGCGGCCATCAGCACCAGCACCAGCACGGCGGGCTTGAGCGTCCAGCGCCAGGCCAGCAGGCTCAGCAGCGCGGCGTTGCCCGCCGCGACGATGAGCGCAAACGCCAGTGCAAAGCCCCAGCCACGCAGGCTGCCCTGGCCGGGCAGCTGGGCCACCTCTTGCCACAGCGGGACGTTGCAGGCCGTGGCCAGCCAGGTGCTGACCAGCACCACCACCCATGCGGGGTGCAGGGGGCGGGGTGTAGGGGAGGCGGAGGGAGGCTCCGAGCGTGAAGCCGAGGCAAAGGGCAGCAGGCGCCGCAGGGACAAAAGCATAGCCCGCTAGTGTGCTGCCAGTTGCTTAAGTGCGCATTAATGTCCGGCGCCAAGACCCCGCGCATGGTGGGCCAAATGGTCGCCCACAAAGCTCTGCACAAAGTAGTAGCCGTGGTCGTAACCCGCATGCCGGCGCAGCGTGAGCGGCTGGCCGATGGCCTGGCACGCGGCCTCGAACAGGTGGGGGTGCAGCTGGTCGGCCAGGAATTTGTCGTCCAGCCCCTGGTCGATGAGGATGCCCGCCGGGTAGGGCGCGATGGGCTGGTGCTGCATCAGCACCGTGGCATCGTGCTCCAGCCAGGTGGTGCGGTCGGGGCCCAGGTAACCGGTGAAGGCCTTTTCGCCCCAGGGGCACTGGGTGGGCGCGCAGATGGGCGCAAAGGCCGACACCGTCTTGAAGCGGCCGGGGTGGCGCAGGGCCAGCGTGAGAGCGCCATGGCCGCCCATGCTGTGGCCGAAGATGCCCAGGCGCTGCCCGTCGATGGGCAGGTGCTGGCCCACCAAGGGCAGCAGCTCTTGCAGCAGGTAGCTCTCCATGCGCCAGTGCGTGTTCCATGGGCTCTGCGTAGCGTCGAGGTAGAAGCCCGCGCCCACGCCAAAGTCCCAGCTGGCCGTGGCGCCGGGCAGGGCCAAAACGGCCTCGCCGCGCGGGCTGGTGTCGGGCGCGATCAGGGCCAGGCCCAGTTCGGCAGCCAGACGCTGGGCTCCGGCCTTGATGGCAAAGGTCTCCTCGGTGCAGGTCAGCCCGGCCAGGTACAACACGGCGGGCACAGGGCCCTGTTGTGCCTGGGGCGGCAGGTACACCGAGAACTTCATCGGCAGGCCGATGGTGGTGGAGGTGTGCTGGTAAAAGCGCTGCTCGCCGCCAAAACAGGCGTGCTGGCTGAGCAGGTCCAGGGGAGTGGTCATGGTGTTTGCTCTTGAATTGATAGCTGCTCAGGCAATATTTCGTAGCGCTTGAGGCAGTTTTCGCTGGTAGGGACCCTAAAAGACGGCTCCAAGCCGTTTTTCATGGCCCGTCGGGGCCAGCACCCGGAGTGCCCTGTGGTCTCAGGGGCTGTGGGCGCTGGCGCTGTGCAGGGTTAAGCAGCGTACTTGACGACCGAGCGGATGGACTTGCCTTCGTGCATCAGGTCAAAGGCTTCGTTGATGTCCTTCAGGCCCATGGTGTGGGTCACAAAGGGCGCGAGCTGGATCTTGCCGGCCATTGCGTCTTCGACCATGCCGGGCAGCTCGCTGCGGCCCTTGACGCCGCCAAACGCCGTGCCCAGCCACTTGCGGCCCGTGACGAGCTGGAAGGGGCGGGTGCTGATCTCTTGCCCCGCGCCTGCCACGCCGATGATGACCGACTGGCCCCAGCCCCGGTGCGCGCATTCCAGTGCCGCGCGCATCACGTTCACGTTGCCGATGCACTCAAAGCTGTGGTCCACGCCCCAGGTCGTCATCTCCACGATGACCTGCTGGATCGGCTTGTCGAAGTCCTTGGGATTCACGCAGTCGGTGGCGCCAAAGGTGCGGGCCAGGTCGAACTTGGAGGGGTTGGTGTCGATGGCGATGATGCGCCCGGCCTTGGCCAGCTTGGCGCCCTGGATCACGGCCAGGCCGATGCCACCCAGGCCGAACACGGCCACCGTGTCGCCCTCTTGCACCTTGGCGGTGTTCTTCACGGCGCCCAGGCCCGTGGTCACGCCGCAGCCCAGCAGGCAGACCTGCTCGGGGTTGGCGTTGGGGTTGACCTTGGCGAGCGAGACCTCGGCCACCACGGTGTATTCGCTGAACGTGCTGCAGCCCATGTAGTGGTAGATGGGCTGGCCGTTGTAGCTGAAGCGCGTGGTGCCATCGGGCATCACACCTTTGCCCTGCGTGGCGCGCACGCTCACGCACAGATTGGTCTTGCCGCTCTTGCAGAACAGGCACTCGCCGCATTCGGCGGTGTAGAGCGGGATGACGTGGTCGCCGGGCTTCACGCTGGTCACGCCTTCGCCCACTTCCACCACGATGCCCGCGCCTTCATGGCCCAGCACCACGGGGAACAGGCCTTCGGGGTCGTCACCGCTCAGGGTAAAGGCGTCGGTGTGGCACACGCCGGTGTCGGTGATCTTGATAAGCACTTCGCCCTTTTTGGGCGGGGCGACGTCGATCTCGACGATCTGCAGGGGTTCTCCGGCTTTGAAGGCAACGGCGGCGCGGGATTTCATGGGGTGGTCCTTTCGGTCAATCGGGTAGGGAATGCGGGTGGGCGGTCTATTTGAGGTAGGAGCGAAGCAGCGCCAGCGTTTCGTCAATGGCTTGCTGGGACGGGGCCGGTTTTTCCGCCAGCGTCTCTCGCACGTGGCTGTCGAGCAGGTCGGCCATCAGTCCGTGCACGGCGCCACGCATGGCCGCCAGCTGCTGCAGGATGGGGGCGCAGTCACTGCCCGCCTCCACCGCGCGCTCCAGCGCCTCGGCCTGGCCCTTGATGCGGCGCAGGCGTGTGATGGCGCGTTGTTTGTCTTCGGCAGTGTGGGGCATGGTCAGGCGGCTGGCTGGTCGTTCACTGGGGTGTACTGGGTGGCAGTATAAAAGACAAGCACATATGCTGATTGCGCTACGGGCATTAAAAGAGCTATTACTCAGGGGGAGTATTCAGGAACTGGCAGTGAGCACCTCTTGATGAGCCATGAAAAAAGCCCGCAGGCACTGCCTGCGGGCTTTGTGGGGTGCGGGAGCGGCGCAGTGCGCCGAACCGATCAGCGGCTGGCCAGGGGAGGCACGTCGCGGCGCACGGAGCCGGTGAACAGCTGGCGGGGGCGGCCGATCTTGTACTCGGGGTCGCCGATCATCTCGTTCAGCTGGGCGATCCAGCCCACGGTGCGGGCCAGGCTGAAGATGCCGGTGAACAGGTTCACCGGGATGCCGATGGCGCGCTGCACGATGCCGGAGTAGAAGTCCACGTTCGGGTAGAGCTTGCGCTGCACGAAGTAGTCGTCTTCCAGGGCGATCTTTTCCAGTTCCTTGGCCAGCTTGAACAGCGGGTCGTTTTCCAGGCCCAGCTCGGCCAGCACTTCATTGCAAGTCTCTTGCATGAGCTTGGCGCGGGGGTCGTAGTTCTTGTACACGCGGTGGCCAAAGCCCATCAGCTTGACGCCGGAGTTCTTGTCCTTGACCTGCTTGATGAAGTCGCCGATCTTTTCCACGCCGCCTTGGGCCTGGATGTCGTACAGCATATTCAGTGCAGCTTCGTTGGCGCCGCCGTGGGCAGGGCCCCAGAGGCAGGCCACGCCCGCGGCGATGGCGGCGAACGGGTTGGTGCCCGACGAGCCGCACAGGCGCACGGTGGAGGTCGAGGCGTTCTGCTCGTGGTCAGCGTGCAGGATGAAGATGCGGTCCAGCGCGCGTTCCAGCACGGGGTTGACCTTGTACTCTTCGCAGGGCGTGCCGAACATCATGCGCAGGAAGTTGCCTGCGTAGCTCAGGTGGTTCTGCGGGTACATGTAAGGCTGGCCCATGCCGTACTTGTAAGCCATGGCGACCAGGGTAGGCATCTTGGCGATCAGGCGGATCGCGGCGATCTCGCGGTGCTGCGGATTGTTGATGTCCGTGCTGTCGTGGTAGAAGGCCGACAGGGCACCCACCAGACCGGTCAGCACAGCCATGGGGTGCGCGTCGCGGCGGAAGCCACGCAGGAAGAACTGCATCTGCTCGTTGACCATGGTGTGGTTGGTCACGCGGCTGGTGAAGTCGGTCTTTTGTGCTGCGTTGGGCAGATCGCCGTACAGCAGCAGGTGGCAGGTTTCCAGGAAGTCGCAGTTCTCAGCCAACTGCTCAATGGGGTAGCCGCGGTACAGCAACTCGCCCTTGTCGCCATCGATGTAGGTGATGGCCGACTGGGTGGCTGCTGTGGACAGGAAGCCCGGGTCATAGGTGAACATGCCCGTCTGCGCATACAGCTTGCGGATGTCGATGACGTCCGGGCCGATGCTGCCCTGATAGACCGGCAGGTCCACGCTGGGGCTGCCGTTACTGAACGACAGGGTGGCTTTGTTGTCAGCTAGCTTCATTGTTACTTTCCTTGGGTAGGTTGCCGATACGAATCCGGTCTTGGTGCGAGGGCTGGGTGTCAGGCATGCACTGCCGTGGCGCCACCGCTTTGTCTCAGCATGCCGAGCACTTCACGCGCTTCTTGTGTGTCTTGTTCGCCCGAGGGCTCTCGCCGCCGCAGCAGCAGGTCCAGCAGGTCGTTGTCCGCCAGATCCATCAGCGCACGCATGCCTTGCGCGTGGCGCTGGGTCAACGTGGACTCGTAGCGGGTGAAGAACTGCTCGATGAACAGATCGTTCTCGAGCAGGCCGCGCCGGCAGCGCCAGTGCAGCTTGCTCAACTCACGCTCGTCCAGCAGCGGCGACGCCGCCTCTGGTGCGATGGAGGTGGTGGACGGTGATTGCATGGCCGGTGGCTCGGAGGGTGCAGGGTCAGATGGCGCGGCGCACCATCAGTTCCTTGATCTTGCCAATCGCCTTGGTGGGGTTCAGGCCCTTGGGGCACACGTCCACGCAGTTCATGATGGTGTGGCAGCGGAACAGGCGGTACGGGTCTTCGAGGTTGTCGAGGCGCTCGCCCGTGGCATCGTCGCGGCTGTCGGCGATGAAGCGGTAGGCCTGCAGCAAGCCGGCAGGGCCCACGAACTTGTCAGGGTTCCACCAGAAGCTGGGGCAGCTGGTGGAGCAGCTCGCGCAAAGAATGCACTCGTACAGGCCGTTGAGCTCGTCGCGCTCTTCGGGGCTTTGCAGGCGTTCTTTCTCGGGCAGCAGGCCTTCGTTGATCAGGTAGGGCTTGATCGAGTTGTACTGCTTGAAGAACTGCGTCATGTCCACGATCAGGTCGCGGATCACGGGCAGGCCGGGCAATGGCTTGAGCGTGATAACACCCTTGAGCGTGTTCATGTTGGTCAAGCAGGCCAGGCCGTTCTTTCCATTGATGTTCATGGCGTCAGAGCCACACACGCCTTCGCGGCAGGAGCGGCGGAACGACAACGTAGGGTCTTGTTCCTTGAGCTTGACCAGGGCGTCCAGCAGCATGCGCTCGTGGCCGTCGAGTTCGATCTCGATGGTCTGCATGTAGGGCTTGGCGTCCTTGTCCGGATCGTAGCGGTAGATTTGGAATGTGCGCTTTTGCATGGTTCTGCTCTCGTGGGGCTACTGTTTAGAACGTCCGGACCTTGGGGGGAACGCTGTCTACCGTCAGGGGCTTGAGGTTCACTGGCTTGTAGGTCAGGCTGTTGTCGGCGCTGTGCCAGAGGGTGTGCTTCATCCACTCGGCGTCGTTGCGGCCCAGCGGTGCCGTGGGGTGGTCGGCAGGCTGTTCGTAGTCGTACACCGTATGGGCGCCACGGCATTCCTTGCGGGCAGCGGCCGACACCATCGTGGCCTGGGCCACTTCGATCAGGTTGTCCACTTCCAGCGCTTCGATGCGTGCGGTGTTGAACACCTTGGACTTGTCCTGCAGCGTGATGCCGGCCACGCGGCTGCGCAGTTCGGCGATCTTCTTGACGCCTTCGTCCATGCTGACCTGGGTGCGGAACACGCCAGCGTGCTGCTGCATGGCAGAGCGGATGTCGCCTGCCAGGGCTTGCGAGTAGATGCCACCCGTGGATTGGTCGAGCTGGTTCAGGCGCTCCAGCGTGCGATCGGCCGCATCGGCTGGCAGGGGCTTGTGCTCCTTGTTCTTGTTGTTGAACTCGACGATGTGGCGGCCAGCGGCCTTGCCGAACACCAGCAGGTCCAGCAGCGAGTTGGTGCCCAGGCGGTTGGCGCCGTGCACGCTCACGCAGGAGCATTCGCCGACGGCGTACAGGCCATTGACGACCTTGTTGCCGGTGCCGTCATGGGTGACGACCTGGCCGTTGATGTTGGTGGGCACGCCACCCATCTGATAGTGGATGGTGGGCACCACAGGGATCGGTTCCTTGGTGATGTCCACGTTGGCGAAGTTGACGCCAATTTCGTACACCGAGGGCAGGCGCTTGTGGATGGTGTCTGCGCCCAGGTGGTCGAGCTTGAGCAGCACGTAGTCCTTGTTGGGGCCGCAGCCACGGCCTTCCTTGATTTCCTGGTCCATCGAGCGGGATACGAAATCGCGCGGTGCCAGGTCCTTCAGTGTGGGCGCATAGCGCTCCATGAAGCGCTCGCCGTTGCTGTTGAGCAGGATGGCGCCTTCGCCACGGCAGCCTTCGGTCAGCAGCACGCCAGCGCCGGCCACGCCGGTGGGGTGGAACTGCCAGAACTCCATGTCCTGCAGCGGGATGCCCGCGCGTGCGGCCATGCCCAGGCCGTCACCGGTGTTGATGAAGGCGTTGGTCGATGCGGCGAAGATGCGGCCGGCACCACCGGTGGCCAGCAGCACGGTCTTGGCTTCCAGGATGTACAGGTCGCCGGTTTCCATCTCGATGGCGGTCACGCCCACCACGTCGCCGTCAGCGTCGCGGATCAGGTCCAGGGCCATCCACTCCACGAAGAAGTTCGTCTTGGCCTTCACGTTCTGCTGGTACAGCGTGTGCAGCATCGCGTGGCCGGTGCGGTCAGCGGCAGCGCAGGCGCGTTGCACGGGCTTTTCACCGTAGTTGGCGGTGTGGCCGCCGAAGGGGCGCTGGTAGATCGTGCCGTCGGGGTTGCGGTCGAACGGCATGCCGAAGTGTTCCAGCTCATACACCACGTTGGGTGCTTCGCGGCACATGAACTCGATGGCATCCTGGTCGCCCAGCCAGTCAGAGCCCTTGATGGTGTCGTAGAAGTGGTAGTGCCAGTTGTCCTCGGACATATTACCCAGCGATGCGCTCACGCCGCCTTGTGCTGCCACGGTGTGGGAGCGGGTAGGGAACACCTTGGACAGCGAGGCCACGTTCAGGCCTGCGCGGGAGAGTTCAAGCGCGGCACGCATGCCGGAGCCGCCGGCCCCGACGATGACAACGTCGAACTTGCGCTTAGTGATATTGGCTTTTGTATAGCTCATTGTGTACCTTCAATCGCGGGAATCAGAGACGCCACAGAACCTGGATGCCCCAGCCAGCGCAGCTGACCAGCCAGACAATGCTGAGCACTTGCAGTGCCAGGCGCAGGCCCACGGGCTTGATGTAGTCCATCAGGACTTCGCGCAGGCCGATCCAGGCATGCCAAGCCAGAGAAATGATCACGGAGAAGGTCAGCACCTTCATCCATTGGGCCGAGAAAATGCCCGCCCATTTGTCGTAGCCGATGGGGCCTTTGGAGAAGATGACCTGGGCCAGCAGGGCCAGGGTGAACAGTGCCATCAGGACTGCCGTGACACGCTGGCTGAGCCAGTCGCGCAGGCCATAGTGGGCGCCGACGACGACGCGCTTGGAACCGTAATTGACGGACATGGAAATTTCCTCTCGTTCTTCAACAGGCGCTGGCTGGCAGCGACCGCCGTTTTTGTGGGTTGATCAGTACAGGCCGAAAAGCTTGGCGCCCAGCACCAGGGCCAGCCCAATGCTGATGACCAGAACGGTCAGGGCAGAGCTTTTGCCAAATTGCTTGTTCACGGCGCTGTGGCTCACGTCCATCCACAGGTGGCGCAGGCCGGCAGTGAAGTGGTGCAGATAGGCCCAGATCAGGGCCAGAGCGACCAGCTTGATGAACCAGCCGGGCACAAAACCGATGCCGATATTGAAGGCCGCCGAGAATTTGGCGAACGAGATTTCGGAAGACACCGAGGTGTCGAACATCCAGATGATGAAAGGCAGCAGCAGGAACATGATCAGTCCGCTGGCGCGGTGCAGGATCGAAACCCACGCGGCAGGTGTCATGCGGTAGGTCGTCAAGTCCTTGAAGGCATTGATGTTGCGGAATTCAGGCCGTTTTTTGGCTAGTTCTGTCATTTCTGGTGCTTTCGTGGATGTAACTGCTTTGTAATTTGAAGATGCAAAGAACGCAAAATTCTATTGCAACGCAACACAAGGGTTTAGCCGGGCTTGAAATTTTCGACGTTAATGCTCGGGTGCCAGCCTGCTGTCAGCTCAATTCATTACGGTAGTGGTGGGTATCGGTGCGATACAGCCCACGGCGTAACTCCATGGGAACATCGTTGTAGGTGTAGGCAATGCGCTCGACGCTCAGCAGCGGTGTCACGGGTGTGATTTGCAGCAGTTGGGCTTGTTCCTCGTCGGGCAGCACGGCGCGGATTTTTTCTTCGGCCCGCACCATGCGCACGCCAAAGTCGAGTTCGAACATGGCGTAGGTCGGTCCCTGGTAGTTGGCGAGCTGCTCGGCCGTGAGGCCTTTGAAGGCTTGTCCGGGCAGCCAGATGTCTTCCAAAATGGTGGGCACTCCAGCAAACGACAGGATGCGCCGGGCCTGCATGACGGCATCGCCGCTGCGCAGCGCCAGTGCGCGGGCCACATCGGCGTTGGCCCGCACGCGGCGGCAATCGATCACGCGGCGCTGCGCAGGGCCTTCCACGCGCGCGTCTCCGGTGTCGGGCAGCAGCTTGAGAAATCGGTACTGCACATGCTGCTCGGCGTGGGTGGCAACAAAAGTGCCTTTGCCCTGCCGGCGCATCACCAGGTTCTCTGCGGCCAGTTCGTCAATCGCCTTGCGTACGGTGCCCTGGCTGACGCGAAAACGTGCAGCCAGCTCCATTTCGCTCGGAATGGCCTCGCCAGGCTTCCATTCGCCCTGCTGCAGGCTTTGCAGGATCAGCCCCTTGATCTGTTGGTACAGCGGGCTGAACGCTGGCGTGGCGGCTCCCGCTGCGCTCTGGGGGGGCGCGGGGCTGTCTGCTGCGAACGGAAGCGATGACATGGTGTGGGATCTGTAAGTTGTGCGTGTGTTGTGGTGCGGCAGTGCGGTTGCCACATGACAATCGAACGACAAACGGGGTGCAATCATATCTTATATAAGACATAAGACAAATTGACCGGGGTGTCCAATCAGGGGTAAACTCCAATGCTGTTTTGCGGGGCACGGGCTACTGGTGACAGGCGCTGGTGCTTGCGTTGCACTCACACCTGTTTTCCTCACTTCCTGGAGTTTTCACCATGAGCAAGAAGCCCGTTCGCGTTGCTGTCACCGGCGCCGCCGGTCAAATCGGTTACGCACTGCTGTTCCGTATCGCCTCCGGCGAAATGCTGGGCAAGGACCAGCCGGTCATTCTGCAATTGCTCGAAGTCCCTGTCGAAGGCCCTCAAAAGGCGCTCAAGGGCGTGATGATGGAGCTGGACGACTGCGCCTTCCCGCTGCTCGTCGAAATGACCGCCCACAGCGATCCCATGACAGCCTTCAAGGATGCCGACTACGCACTGCTGGTCGGCTCGCGCCCACGTGGCCCTGGCATGGAGCGTGCCGAGCTGCTGGCCGTCAACGGCGCCATCTTCACGGCACAAGGCAAGGCCCTGAATGCCGTGGCTTCGCGTGACGTGAAGGTGCTGGTGGTGGGCAACCCTGCCAACACCAATGCCTACATCGCCATGAAGTCGGCCCCTGACCTGCCACGCAAGAACTTCACGGCCATGCTGCGCCTGGACCACAACCGCGCTGCCAGCCAGATCGCTGCCAAGACCGGCAAGGCTGTGGCCGACATTGAAAAGCTGACCGTGTGGGGCAACCACTCGCCCACGATGTACGCTGACTACCGTTTTGCCACCATCAAGGGCGAGAGCGTGGCCAAGATGATCAACGACCAGGAGTGGAACGCCAACACATTCCTGCCCACCGTTGGCAAGCGCGGCGCCGCCATCATTGAAGCCCGTGGCCTGTCGTCGGCAGCGTCTGCAGCCAATGCAGCCATCGACCACATGCGCGACTGGGCCCTGGGCACCAACGGCAAGTGGGTCACCATGGGTGTTCCATCCAACGGCGAATACGGCATTCCCAAGGACACGATGTTTGGTTTCCCCGTGACCTGCGAAAACGGCGAGTACAAGATTGTTGAAGGTCTGGACATCGACGCGTTCTCGCAAGAGCGTATCAACATCACGCTGGCCGAACTGCAAGGCGAGCAAGACGGCGTCAAGCACCTGCTGTAATCAAGCTGGTAAACGACGCGATGCAGCCGACGCCTTTGGCATCGGGCCTTCGGGCCGTCCAAGCCTCTGTACCGGGGCCGGGCGTTGCGTCCGTCCATCCGCGCGATGTGTTGCTCGGCGCCCAGGCGCAGACCGGTTTTCTGCCAGTCTGCGACCACTACAGCGGCGTGGAAGTGCGCATGCGCAAAAGCCTGCAATTGCAGGCAGAGATGACGCAGGAATTTGGCACCTGCGTCTTTGATGTCACTCTCGATTGTGAAGATGGTGCGCCTGTCGGGCTGGAGTCCCAGCATGCGTCGCTGGTGGCACGCCTGGCAGCCGCTGCGGCTCCAGAGGCTCGGGTAGCGGCTCGTGTTCATGCGGTGGATCACCCCGCTTTTGCCAATGATGTCGCCACTATTGTGGGCGAGGCAGGACACAGGCTGTGCCATCTCATGGTGCCCAAGGTCGAGTCGGTGGATGATGTGCTGATGGCTGAACGTGCGTTGGAGCGCGCGTCGGCGGCTCATGTGCCTCTGCATGTGTTGATCGAATCCCCCGCTGCCGTGCAGCGCGCGTTTGAAATCGCTTCCCATCCCCGCGTCCAGAGCCTGAGTTTTGGCCTCATGGATTTTGTGTCCGCCCATGGAGGCGCCATTCCCGCGCAGGCAATGACCTCTGCCGGGCAGTTCACGCACCCGCTGGTGGTGCGTGCCAAGCTCGAAATCGCCTCGGCGTGCCACGCGCATGGCAAGGTGCCTTCCCATTGCGTGGTGACTGAGTTTTCGGACATGGCAGCCCTGCAAGGTGCTGCCGGCCGCGCATCGCGCGAGCTGGGCTACACACGGATGTGGAGCATCCATCCGGCGCAGATCCGCACCATCCTGCAGGCCTTTGCGCCCCTGCAGGACGATATCGACACCGCAGCCCGGATCATTTCGGCGGCAGCCTCGGAGGACTGGGCACCCATCAGTGTGGATGGGGTATTGCATGACCGTGCCAGCTACCGCTTTTATTGGCAGATTCTGGAGCGCGCCCACAGCACTGGGCGCGCACTACCCTTGGCGGTGCGTCACTGGTTTGACGCATCGACTCTCGTTCCATCGTGAACACCCCTGGACATTTCCACGCAGGACTTCCCATGAAATTCGTCATTGCCTCCGCTCTCATGTTGCTGGCTCCGGCCTTTGCCTTGGCACAAACAACAGCCCAGCCAGCGGCCAAGTCCGACACCAAGGCTGCAGCCAAACCCGCTGCCAAGCCAACCGCCAAGACGGCCGCCAAGCCAGCAGATGGCAAGACCGCAGCCAAGGCTCCCGCCAAGAGCCATGCCACTGCCAAGGCCGAACCCACCAGCAGCCGTACCCAGCTCAAGAGCGCCACCAACCAGGTGGCGGCCGGCATCATCGCCGCTGAAGCAGCCCTGTCGCCCGCCGAACTGGCGATTGCGGAGCGCGTGCACGTGGGGCGCATGCCCTGCGAGCTCGGTGCTTTTGTCACTGTGACAGCCGATCCCGCCACCCCAGGCCACTTCCATGTGGAAGGCAAGGGTTTCAAGTACTACATGTCGCCGGTGGCCACGACCACGGGCACGGTGCGCCTGGAGGACGCCAAGGGTGGTGCCGTGTGGCTGCAGATCGCCAACAAATCCATGCTGATGAACCAGCGCGCGGGTCAGCGTCTGGCTGACGAGTGCATGAGCCCTGAGCAGGTGGTGGTGGCAGAAGCCATCAAGAAGAACCCGCCTGTGAGCGTGCTGGACCCGCTGCCCGCCACCAAATAAAAACCGCGCGCACCCATCAACGACTGGTGTGTGCCGAGCCCACCGCTACACGCTACGCCCCACTTTAGAACGCAACTGGAGAAAACAATGTTGAAAGCCTACCGAGACCATGCTGCCGAACGCGCCGCACTGGGTATCCCCCCTCTGCCCCTGGACGCCAAGCAGGTGGCTGAGCTGATCGAATTGATCAAGAACCCACCCGCTGGTGAAGAGGCCTTTTTGCTGGACCTGCTCACCCATCGCGTGCCGCCTGGCGTGGACGACGCTGCCAAGGTCAAGGCCAGCTTCCTGGCTGCCGTGGCGCACGGCGACATCACCGTGGGTCTGATCTCCAAGGCCAAGGCCACGGAACTGCTGGGCACTATGGTGGGTGGCTACAACGTGCACCCGCTGATCGAGTTGCTGGACGATGCCGAAGTGGCTGGTGTGGCCGCAGAGGGTCTGAAGAAGACGCTGCTGATGTTCGACTTCTTCAATGACGTCGCTGTGAAAGCCAAGGCAGGCAACGCCAAGGCGCAGGAAGTCATCAAGAGCTGGGCCGATGCCGAGTGGTTCACCACCCGTCCTGAGGTCGAGAAGAAGATTACCGTCACGGTGTTCAAGGTGCCCGGTGAGACCAACACCGACGACCTGTCGCCCGCACCGGATGCCTGGAGCCGCCCAGACATCCCGCTGCACTACCTGGCCATGCTGAAGAACACCCGCCCTGATGCGGCGTTCAAGCCCGAAGAAGACGGCAAGCGTGGTCCGATGCAGTTCATCGAAGACCTCAAGAAGAAGGGCAACCTCGTGGCCTACGTGGGCGACGTGGTGGGCACCGGTTCCAGCCGCAAGTCGGCCACCAACAGTGTGATCTGGGCCACGGGCCAGGACATCCCGTTTGTGCCGAACAAGCGGTTTGGTGGTGTCACGCTGGGCGGCAAGATCGCTCCCATCTTCTTCAACACGCAAGAAGATTCGGGCTCGCTGCCGATCGAAGTCGATGTATCCAAGCTCGAAATGGGCGACGTGGTCGACATCCTGCCCTACGACGGCAAGATCGTGAAGAACGGTGCCACCGTGGCCGAGTTCAAGCTCAAGAGCGATGTGCTGTTTGACGAAGTGCGTGCGGGCGGCCGTATCAACCTCATCATCGGCCGTTCGCTGACGGCCAAGGCCCGCGAGTTCCTGGGCCTGCCAGCCTCCACGCTGTTCCGCCTGCCCCAGGCACCTGCCGCTTCGAAGGCTGGCTTCACCCTCGCTCAGAAGATGGTTGGCCGCGCCGTGGGTCTGCCGGAAGGCCAGGGCGTGCGCCCCGGTACCTACTGCGAACCCAAGATGACGACCGTGGGCTCGCAAGACACCACCGGTCCGATGACCCGCGACGAGCTGAAAGACCTGGCCTGCCTGGGCTTCTCGGCCGATCTGGTCATGCAGTCGTTCTGCCACACGGCGGCCTACCCCAAGCCCGTGGACGTGAAGACCCACCGCGAACTGCCTGCGTTCATCAGCAACCGTGGCGGCGTGGCTCTGCGTCCTGGCGACGGCGTGATCCACAGCTGGCTCAACCGCCTGCTGCTGCCTGACACCGTGGGTACGGGCGGCGACTCGCACACGCGTTTCCCCATCGGTATTTCGTTCCCCGCAGGCTCTGGCCTGGTGGCTTTCGGCGCTGCTACGGGGGTGATGCCTCTGGACATGCCCGAGTCGGTGCTGGTGCGTTTCAAGGGCGAAATGCAGCCGGGCGTGACGCTGCGCGACTTGGTGCATGCCATTCCTCTGTATGCGATCAAGGCCGGTCTGCTGACGGTGGCCAAGGCGGGCAAGAAGAACATCTTCTCGGGCCGCATTCTGGAAATCGAAGGCTTGCCCAACCTGAAGGTCGAGCAAGCGTTTGAGCTGTCGGACGCTTCTGCAGAGCGTTCCGCCGCCGGTTGCACCATCAAGCTCAACCCCGAGCCGGTCAAGGAATACCTGACCAGCAACGTGGTGCTGATGAAGAACATGATCGCCGACGGTTACGCAGACGCCCGCACTCTGCAGCGCCGCATCGAGAAGGTCGAGGCCTGGCTGGCCAACCCCAACCTGCTCGAAGCTGACAAGGATGCGGAATACGCCGCCGTCATCGAGATCGATCTGGCCGACATCAAGGAACCCATCCTGTGCTGCCCCAACGACCCGGACGACGCCAAAACCCTGTCGGAAGTGGCTGGCACCAAGATCGATGAAGCCTTCATCGGCTCTTGCATGACCAACATCGGCCACTTCCGCGCAGCCGCCAAGCTGCTCGGCGGTAGCCGTGACATTCCCGTCAAGCTGTGGGTGGCACCGCCCACGAAGATGGACGAAAGCGAGCTGATCAAGGAAGGCCACTACGCCAACTTCGGTGCCGCCGGTGCCCGTACCGAAATGCCCGGCTGCTCGCTGTGCATGGGCAACCAGGCACAGGTGCGCGAAGGCGCTACGGTGGTGTCCACCTCCACCCGCAACTTCCCCAACCGCCTGGGCAAGAACACCAACGTGTTCCTGGCCTCTGCCGAGCTGGCCGCCATCGCGTCCAAGCTGGGCAAGATCCCCACGGTGGCCGAATACCACGAAGCCATGGGCATCGTGAACAAGGACGGCGCGTCGATCTACAAGTACCTGAACTTCGACCAGATCGAAGAGTACGCAGAAACCGCCAAGGGCGTCACCGCCTGATCCTCGCGTTCTTTGCGCAACAGAAGCGGCCCTCAGGGGCCGTTTTTTTTGGCCCACCTTGGGTGTCACACAAACGTCATCCATTCGTCACTATGCTGGAGCCCATAACAAGACATCCATAACAACAACAAAAGGAGGGAGCTATAGGCAACACAATGGGACGAGGGGTTTTGCTGGTTTTCTGCGCCATCTTTGCGGTGGTGTTCGGTGCCGGCGGGTATTGGGCAGGTTTGCGCCCCTTGGCTGAAACGGCGCAGGCAGCCTGGACGGTGCGCTCATGGCAGCCTGTGCCGGCCCAGGTGCTGGATGTGCAACTGAAGCAGCACGCGGGCAGCGAGGGGGGCACCACCTACCAGGTGCTGGCCCGGTACCGCTACACGGTGGCGAGCCAAACGTACGAAGCGCAGCGCGTGGGGCTGGACCCGAACTCCAGTGCCGACAACGTGGGCGACTGGCAGGCGCAATGGCACCGCACCCTGCTCCAAGCGCAGGAGCGGGGCGAATTCATCACCGCCTGGGTCAACCCCCAGGCCCCGGCCCAGGCTCTGCTGGACCGCAGCATCCGCTGGCGGCTGCAGATTTTTCGGCTGCCGTTTGCCCTGGTGTTCACCGGCGCCGGGGTGACTGCTGCATGGTTGTTTCTGCGCATCTTGAGGCGCCCCCAGGGCGATGTGCCAGACCTGGAGCCAACGCATTCCGTGGCCAAGGGGCAGGGGGCGTTGTGGTTCTTCGCGGTGTTCTGGTGCGGCATCGCTTTCCCCATGGCCGCCTTGTTCTGGTCGGACGGCAAAGGGCCCTGGTGGGCCAAGGGCTTCATGGGCGTCTTTGTGGTGATCGGCGTGGGCTTGGTCGCTGCTGCTTGGCAGAACAGCCGCAAGGCCTGGCGCTACCAGGGGGTTGGTATGACGGCCCTGCCTTCGCGGCCCACGGCGGGGCGATCGGTCGAAATCACGCTGGTGCAGCCTGCGCGGGCTGTGCAGCAAGCCGGGGCTGAAAACTTGCGCCTGCAAGTGGCGCAATACCGTGTGGACGAATCCAGCTCCGGCTCGCCCGAGCGCCAGGTGGAGGTGCTGAAGGCCACGGCGCGGCGCCAGCCGACGGGCGAGGGCGGCATGCGCTTGGTAGCTCGTTTTGACCTGCCTGATGACGCCCCCACCCACGGTGCGCGGCGCGGTGGCGACCGGGTGGACTGGCGGCTGGAACTGGTGCGTGCCGATGGTGCGCTGGAGTTGGCGTACGACTTGGCGGTCCAGGCCGCCATCCCGTCCTGGGCTGAGGCTGCTTCGGTGCCGGACCGCTTTGACCGGCGGGCACAGTGGGAACAGGAAGTCCCCATCGAACCACCCGCATTGGGGCGCGATGCCGCCTCTCAGTCGTTGGATTCGCTGGGTACGGTGAAGTCCGCTGAATCTCCAGGCTTTTTTCCCCCTGGCGTGCGTTTGAGCGAAACGCCAGACGCCTGGTCCCTCGCGTTCGAGCAGACTGCTTGGCGCTGGTCCGCGGCGGTGGCTGTGGCTTTGCTGGCGTTGGAGTGGTGGGTGAACGACCGCATCCAGCCCAGCGCCCTGGTGCTGCCGAGCGGCTTTTGGGGTTGGTTGGCTTTGTTGGTGCTGCCCGCCTGGGCCTTGCATGCCGCCACCCTGCGGTGGACGCTGCGGGTGCAAGACGACGGCCTGGTTGTGCGTCGCGGCTCTTGGGTTTGGTCTCGCGCGGCAACCTTGCCAGGCGAATCCAGCCAGTCGCTGGTGCACAAGCTGCAGTTCACGGCGGGGACTCAGGCCTACCACGCGGTGCTGGGCAAGGATGCGTCAGGGCATTCGCAAACGCTGACGCCAGGGCTGAGCGGCACTGCCGCCGCGCAGGCCGTGGGCCAGGCGGTAGCCCGTGCGTGGCTGGACCGGCGGGGGCGCTTCACGCCAGGGGCGCAGCGGCCCCAGGTGGCGGCCCATTCACGTGCAGCCTGGGGTGGCTGGGCATGGCTTTTGGCTTTTGGCTTGCTCGTATGGTGGGCCCATGGCGGGCGTGCGTTGTGGTGGGCAGGTCGCAGCGCGGTGCTGCAAGTCCCTGCGGCAGTGGCCTCATCGCGCATTTGGGCGCCTGCAGATGCCCGCCTCATGGACGCTCAGAAAGCGGGCGATGCCAGCGCACTGGCGCAGGCCCTGCGCGACGGCGCCAACCCCAACCTGCTGGCAGACACCGGCTCCTCCGTGCTGATGCTGGCCGCCCACCGGGGGCAGTTGGCGCATGTGGAGGCGCTGTTGCAGGCTGGGGCCCAGCCCGATTTGCGGCAGACGGCCAAAGACAGTGAGCGTGGTGACACGGCCCTGCTGCGGGCCTTTTATGGCGGCCATCTGGTGGTGGCGCAACGCCTGGTGCAGGCAGGTGCCAGCCTGCAAGCCCGCAACCGCTGGGACTGGGGCCCCGTGCACATGGCCGCGCAGAGCGGCTGTGTGCCGTGCCTGGATTGGCTCAAAGAGCAAGGGCAATCGCTGACCGAACCCGCCCCCGCCAGCCGGGGCGAGACCCCCGCCGTGCTGGCTGCGGCCAAAGGACAGGTGGCTGTGCTGCGTTGGCTGGATGAGCAGGGGGTGGATCTTTCGCAAAAAGATCCGCACGGAAAGAGCGCGTTGGATTGGGCGCGCTGGGGTGGGCAGCAGGCGGCTCAGGAATGGCTGGAGGAAAGGACCCGGCCGCGCTAGCCAAGGCCTGGCGCTGGGGCTGTGCTCGGTGCGACGGCTGATGTGTCGGCGTCTGCCCCGGCGGCAGATGATCGGCGGCGTTGTTTGCCGCGGAACGATCATTGCGTGTGGCACTCAGAATTCGCAGAACCATTCCAACACGGCACTACGATGTTCAAGTCCTTCTTTTTCGCCCGCCGCTGGTGGGCCTGGTCCATCTTGGGTTCTCTCGTCATTCTTCTGGCCACGGCTTACCGTGTGCAGCTGGACGTGCAGATCAACGACTGGTTCGGCAGCTTTTACGATCTCATACAGGAGGCTCTGGGTAAGCCTGGCAGCATCACCGCAGAGGAGTTCTGGGGACAGCTTGCAACCTTCGCGCGCATTGCCATGATCTATGTGACGACGGCGGTGCTGGCGGATTTTTTCAGCAAACACTACATCTTTCGTTGGCGGCAGGCGATGAATGAGCATTACATGGCGGCCTGGCCACGCCTGCGGCACATCGAAGGTGCGGCACAGCGTGTGCAGGAGGACACCATGCGTTTCGCCCGCACCATGGAAGATCTGGGCCTGAGTTTCATGCGCAGCCTCATGACGCTCGGGGCCTTTCTGCCGGTGCTCTGGACGTTGTCCGACAAAGTCACTGCGCTGCCCTTGATCGGCGCCGTTCCGCATTCCCTGGTCTGGGTCGCACTGGCCTGGTCACTGGGGGGCACGCTGCTGCTGGCCTGCGTGGGGGTGAAGCTACCGGGGCTGGAGTTTCACAACCAGCGGGTGGAGGCGGCGTACCGCAAGGAGCTGGTGTTGGGCGAGGACGACCCGAACCGGGCTTCTCCGCCGACGGCGGCTGAGCTGTTCGCGGGCGTGCGCCGCAATTACTTCCGGCTGTTTTTCCACTACCTGTACTTCGATGTGGTGAAGTGGTCCTACCTGCAGGTGAGTGTGCTGGTGCCTCTGGTGGCGTTGGGCCCCACGCTGATCGCGGGGGTGATCACCCTGGGGGTGATGCAGCAGATTGCCCGGGCCTTTGACAAGGTGCTGGAGTCGTTCCAGTTTCTGGTGCTGAACTGGAGCACGGTGGTGGAACAGATATCGATCTACAAGCGTTTGCGCGCTTTCGAGCAGCAGATGCTGAAGGCGGTGCCTGAGGCTGCCTGAGTGCTGTTTGGGAGCCAAGGGAGCGCGTGACCGGCCGTGCAGATTGCGCCCCGCGAGATGGATCGGCACCGAAACAGGGGAGGGCGGGTCCAAAGCCGTTGGGGCTAACGCACCTGTTTCTTTTCGAGCTTGCGTGTGAGGGTGCGGCGGTGCATACCCAGGCGCCGCGCGGCCTCTGACAGGTTGAAGCCTGTTTCAGCCAGCACCTCGTTGATGCGTTCCCATTCCAGCGTCTTGATGGAACTGGAACGGTTGGTCAGTTCCACCTCGGCATTGCCTTCCTTGAGTCCAAACGCAGCTTCAATGTCGTCGGTGTTGGAGGGCTTGGCGAGATAGTGGCACGCGCCCAGTTTCACGGCTTCCACGGCGGTGGCAATGCTGGCAAAACCCGTGAGCACCACGATCAGCATCTCGTCGTCAGCGGCGTGCAGTGTCTGCACGCAGGCCAGGCCTGAGGCCTCTCCCTTGAGCTTGAGGTCCACCACCGCATAACCGGGCTGGTGCTGCTCCAGCAACACCTCTACGTCGGCCAGGCTCGCTGCCTGCAACACGCTGTAGCCGCGCCGTTCAAACGAGCGGGCCAGCGTGCGCGCAAAGGCTTCGTCGTCCTCGACGATCAGCAGCTGTCGTTGCGCTTCTTCAGTGTCCACGGTGGGTTCTTTCGTTCATTCATACCTTCGGGGGAAGCGCAATCGAGGCCAGGGGCAATTCGATGGTCACCTGTGCGCCCCCTTCGGGACGGTTGCGCGCCTCCACGCTGCCGCCCAGGGTTCGGGCCACGTTCAGCACCAGATACAGGCCCAGACCACCGCCGGGGCGGTTTTTGGAGGACTGGTAGGGAGTACCCAGCTTGGACAGCATGTCGGGCGCAAAGCCGGGGCCGGCATCGGTCACGGTCATGCACAGGGCGTCGGCATTGCGCGTGACCGCCAGCCGCACCCAGCCTGGCGAGGCGTCGCGTGCATTGTCCAGCACATTGAAAACCATTTGCTTGAGGGTGGTGTCCGACACCATGGGCGTGTCGGTGCCGAAGTCGTTGTCGTAGTCAAACTGGGGGATCGTGCGGGTGCTGCGCCACTCCTGTGCCAGCGCATCGACAAACTTGCGCACAGTGGTCTGCACCGACGCCTCGCCGCGCGTTTCACCCGCCGAGAGCAGGATGCCGCTCACGATGCTTTTGCACCGTTGCACCTGGGTCTGCATCTCGGCAATGTCTTCCTTGAGAGCGGCGTTGCTGGCCAGCCGCTTGTCGTGTTGCCAGTCGCCCAGGATCACCGCAAGGGTGGACAGCGGGGTGCCCAGTTCGTGCGCAGCGCCGGACGCCAACAGGCCCATGCGCACGATGTGCTCTTCTTCCACGCGGCGCCGGCGTGCGGCCGCCAGGCGGGCATCGCGCTCGCGCAGGTTGCGGTTGATGCGGGTGATGAACACCATCACCAGCGTGGCGTTGAGCACAAAACACACCAGCAGCCCAAGCACATACAGGCTCGACAGGCCCTGGTGCAGATCCTGGGGCAGGGCCAGTGGCAGGTGGTGGTCTGCCAGCGCCGCAAAGCACAGGACGGTGATGATCACGATGGACCAGATGTAGGCACCGCGCAGCAGCACGGCGCCGAGCGTGATCTGCAACAGGTACAAGAACACGAAGGGGTTGCTGGTGCCACCGCTCAGGTACAGCTGCACCGTGAGCACCGCCACGTCAATCAGCAGCGCCAGAAACAGCTCCACATTGCGCACCGCTCGGCCCGTGCGCAGGCGCAGCAGGCTCACCACGTTGAAGACCGCCAGGCAGCCGACCACGAGCAGCATCTCCTGCAGCGGCAGCTTCAAGCCCAGGCTGTAGTGCGCCATCTCGATGGTGAACACCTGGCCCACCACTGCAATCCAGCGCAGCTCGATCAGTTGCTGGAGGTTCTTGATCCCGGCGGCGGCGTCGGCGGAACGTGCATTGCGCGGCGCAGTGGCCAGCGCAGGGTCAGGGCGTTGTGGGAGGGTGTTCATCGTGGGTCGGGAGGCGGCTGGTGGCCCGTGCGCCCAGGCGGCGCTCATAGCGTGCCACATACCAGCCGGCAACGACAACCATGAGCGCAAGACCATACCAGGTCAGGGCGTACACCAGGTGGCTGTTGTGGAACCGGATGACGGTCAGGCCAGCGCGGGGCCAGCCGGAGGCGGCTGAAGACGCCGCTGCGGTACCCGGAAGTCCGGCGTCCACAAAAAATGGAGCCGCCCGGGTCAGACCCAGCGCGCTGCTGATGGCCGCTACGTCGCGCGAATACCAGCGCTGTTGCGCCGGGTCGTTGGTGCGCAGAAAGCCGCCGCCTGGCTCTGGCATGCGCAACAGCCCCTGGACGGTGGCCGTGCCCTCGGCGGGTGGCTGGGCCTCCAGCCATTGGGCGCGTTGCTCCTGGGGCACAAAGCCCCGGTTCACCAGCACCTGGGTACCGTCATCCCGTTGCAGGGCCGTCATTACCCAGAACCCCGCGCCCAGCTCGGTGACCGCCTGCGTCAGCACCGTTTTGCCGGGCAGCCAGTGGCCCTGAAAGACCACCGGCAGGTACTCATGCTGTGCGGCACGGATGTCAGACCATTGCTCCACAGTGGGCAAGGCGGCTGGTGCGGCGTGCACCCGTCGGTCTACTCTTTCGATGAGATCCAGCTTCCAGGCACGGCGCTGGACCTGCCAGGTGCCCAGCGACACAAAGCCCAGGAACAGGGCCATGCCCAGCACCAGCAGGACTGCGCGGCGCAACCCCCGGCGCGGCAGTGCCATGGTGGTGGGGGCTGCAGGCATCAGGGCGTGGAGTGTCCAGGCGCCTCGTGCGTGGGCGGCGTGGGCGTGGGGTGCTCGGGCATCATGTTGGCGTTCATGTGGAACATCACCCACAAGGTCCCCGCGATCGCGATGGCCACGAACACCACTGTGAAGATGGTGGACAGCAGCGTCCAGCCGCCTTCGATCTTGCCGTTCATGTGCAGGAAGAACACCATGTGCACCAGGATCTGGATCACGGCGAAGCCGCCCAGCACCAGCACAGCCGTGTTGCGGTCTGCAATCACCTTGGCCATCACCAGCCAGAAGGGAATGGCCGTGAGGATGACGGACAGCACAAACCCCATCACATAGCCCGAAAAGGTGCTGTGGGGGCCTGCGTCGTGGTGGTGATCGTCATGCCCATGCGCATCGTGCGCGTGTGTTGCGTGTTGTGCGCTCATTTACAGCACCCCCATCAGGTACACAAAGGTGAAAACGCCGATCCAGACCACGTCCAAGAAGTGCCAGAACATGGACAGGCACATCAGGCGGCGGTTGTTCTCGGGGATCAGGCCATGCTTGCCAATCTGGACCATCAGCACCACCAGCCAGATCAGGCCGAAGGTGACGTGCAGGCCGTGGGTGCCCACCAGCGTGAAGAACGCCGACAGGAAGGCACTGCGCTGCGGGCCTGCGCCCTCGTGCAGCAGGTGTGAGAACTCATACAGCTCCAGGCCCAGGAAGCACAGGCCAAACACGCCCGTGACCGCCAGCCACAGCAGCGTGCCCTTCACGTCGCCCAGCTGCTTGCGCAGCATGGCAAAACCGAAGGTGATGGACGACAGCAGCAGGAAGGCGGTGTTGATGGCCACCAGGGTCAGGTCGAACAGCTGCGCGCCGGTGGGGCCTGCGGCATAGCTGCGGCCCAGCACGCCGTAGGTGGCGAACAGTGCTGCAAAGATGAGACAGTCGCTCATCAGGTACAGCCAGAAACCCAGGGCCGTGCCGTTTTCAGGATGGGGCTCGTGCGCGAGGTGGTACTCGCGCGGGGCCAGGGCGCCTGCTGCGGCGCCAGCGTGGATGCGGATATCAGACATGGCGGGCCAGTTGGAGTGTGCGGGCTTCTTCGGTGGAGATCACTTCGGATGCCGGGATGTAGAAGTCACGCTTGTAGTTGAACGTGTGGATGATGGCGGCCAGAACGACGGCCGCAAACGAGACGCCCGCCAGCAGCCACATGTGCCAGATCAGTGCAAAGCCGAACACCAGCGACAGCCCCGAGATCACCACGCCAGCGCCGGTGTTGGCAGGCATGTGGATGGGCTGGAAGCCCGCCAGAGGACGCTTGTATCCGTGCTTCTTCATGTCCCACCACGCGTCGATCTCGTGCACCACGGGGGTGAAGGCGAAGTTGTAGTTGGGTGGAGGCGAAGAGGTGGCCCATTCCAGCGTGCGGCCGTCCCAGGGGTCGCCCGTCCAGTCGCGCAGTTGTTCGCGCTTGAGGAAGCTGACCACCAGCTGGATCAGGAAGCAGCCAATGCCTGCGGCAATCATGGCCGCGCCGATGGCAGCGATGACGAACCAGATCTGCAGCGACTGGTCTTCGAAGTGGTTGGCACGGCGGGTGACGCCCATCAGGCCCAGCACATACAGCGGCGTGAACGCCACCCAGAAGCCCACCAGCCACAGCCAGAAGGAGCGCACGCCCCAGGTGCGGTCCAGCTTGTAGCCAAACGCCTTGGGGTACCAGTAGTTGATGCCGGCAAACATGGCAAACACCACGCCGCCGATGATCACGTTGTGGAAGTGGGCGATCAGGAACAGGCTGTTGTGCAGCACGAAGTCGGCCGGGGGCACGGCCAGCAGCACGCCCGTCATGCCGCCGATGGCGAACGTGACCATGAATGCCACGGTCCACATCATGGGCAGCTCGAAGCGGATCCGGCCCTTGTACATGGTGAACAGCCAGTTGAAGATCTTCGCGCCCGTGGGGATCGAGATGATCATCGTCGTGATACCGAAGAAGGTGTTCACGCTGGCACCCGAACCCATGGTGAAGAAGTGGTGCAGCCACACCAGGTACGACAGGATGGTGATACACACCGTGGCATACACCATGGACGTGTAGCCGAACAGGCGCTTTTTGCTGAACGTGGCGACCACTTCGGAGAACACACCGAACGCAGGCAGCACCAGGATGTACACCTCAGGGTGGCCCCAGATCCAGATCAGGTTCACGTAGAGCATGGGGTTGCCACCCAGCTCGTTGGTGAAGAAGTTGGTGCCGACATAGCGGTCCAGTGACATCAGCACCAGCGCGGCCGTGAGCACTGGGAACGACGCCACGATCAGTGCGTTGGTGCACAGGGCGGTCCAGGTGAACACGGGCATCTTCATCAGGCTCATGCCCGGCGCGCGCATCTTGATGATGGTCACGATCAGGTTGATGCCCGAGAGCGTCGTGCCCACCCCCGCTATCTGCAGCGCCCAGATGTAGTAGTCCAGGCCGGTGCTGGGGCTCTGCGCCCCCAGGTTGGACAGTGCCAGCCAGCCGGAGGTGGAGAACTCGCCCAGGAACAGCGACACCATCACCAGCACGGCGCCGGCCGTGGTCATCCAGAAGCTGAAGTTGTTCAGGAACGGGAACGACACGTCGCGCGCGCCGATCTGCAGCGGCACCAGGTAGTTCATCAGGCCGGTGACCAGCGGCATCGCCACGAAGAAGATCATGATCACGCCGTGGGCGGTGAAGATCTGGTCGTAGTGGTGCGGCGGCAGGTAACCCATGTTGTCGCCAAAGGCCATGGCCTGCTGCAGGCGCATCATCACAGCGTCGGCAAAGCCGCGCAGCAGCATCACGAGGCCCAGGATCATGTACATGATGCCGATGCGTTTGTGGTCAATGCTGCAGATCCAGTCGCGCCACAGGGGTCCCCACAGGCGGAACTTGGTGATGCCGGCCAGAACGACCAGGCCGCCCAACACCACGGCAATGAAGGTGGCCAGCACGATGGGCTCATGCGCCATCGGTACGGCGTCCCAGCTCAGGCGGCCCAGCGCCCAGTGGGATGGAGAAAGGGTTTCGGAGGACATAGGAGTGCTCATTGACGGATGCTGGCGCCAGTCGTTGGTGCCGGTGCGTTGCGGGTTTCGAGTGCGGCCACCACCTGGGCGGCGTTTTGCACGGTGCAGACGTCCTGGGGTAGGTTCAGCCCTGCAGCGCGCATGTAAGCGTCGCCACCCAGGGCATCGATGGCCATCATGTGGTGCATGCACATCTTTCCGTCTTCGACGCAGCGGTTGAGCACCTTGTCGTACAGGCCTTCTTCCACCGAGGCAAAGCGCTGCACCGGATCACGTTCGCTGGGCTTGACCAGGTTCAGGTAGGTGCCCTTGTCCAGGGGCTTGCCTTCGGTCTTGGCCTTTTGCACCCACTGGGCAAAGTCCTCGTTGCTCAGGCCATGGAACTTGAACGTCATGCCCGAGAAACCCGCGCCGCTGTAGTGCGACGACATGCCCTTGAACACGCCAGGCTTGTTGATCACCGCGTTCAGCTCGGTCTGCATGCCGGGCATGGCGTAAATCATGCCGGCAAGGTCTGGCACGTAGAACGCGTTCATGGTGGATGTGGCCGTCAGCTTGAACAGGATCGGGCGGTCCACCGGGGCCGCCACTTCATTCACGGTGGCGATGCCTTGCTCGGGGTAGAAGAACAGCCACTTCCAGTCCATGGCCACTACCTGCACTTCAAGCGGCTTCACATCGGCGGGGACGGCGCGCTGCGCGTCGATGCGGTCCAGGGGACGGTAGGGGTCCAGCTTGTGGGTGCCGATCCAGGTGATGGCGCCCAGCGCAATGATGATCAGCAGCGGCACGGTCCAGATCACCAGCTCCAGCGTGGTGGAGTGGTGCCATTCCGGGTCGTACTCGGCCTCGGTGTTGCCCTGGCGGTATTTCCAGGCAAACAGCAGGGTGAGCGCGATCACGGGCACGATGATGATCAGCATCAGCAGCGTGGCTGTGATGACCATCTGGCCTTGCTGGGCAGCGACGTCACCGGCAGGGTTGAGCACGACAGCCTTGCTGCAGCCTGCCAGGCTACCCAGCGCTGTCAGGGCGAGCAGCCAGGTGGGCCCACGAAGTTGGGGAAGTTTGAGCATGTGTAGAGCGCGATCAATGCGTTTCAGGGTAAACGCGGATAACGGGATGTGTGCGAATGTACTAGCGCTAGCTTTTTTGTCGATTGGACATTTTGTCCAAGGTCAAAAGCGCAGGCTGTTTTTGCACCAATGTGGTGCATTCAAGGGCTTTGAAGGACATTTCCTGCAGTCGGCATAGTGAAACCGCACTTGTGGCCCACAGAAGTTGCGTGTAGAACGGAACGGTCTGAGTTCGCTACACAACGTCAAGGAGCCATGTTCATGAGCAGCCCCGCCACTGCCACTTACCCCGCGGCCGGTTTTCACGAAAGCGCCGCCTCTCTCTCGCGGGCTGATACGCATGAAGACGTCACCCCCAGCGAAATCGCTGTGGGCGTGATCATCGGACGCTCGTCCGAGTATTTCGACTTCTTCGTTTTCGGGATCGCCTGCGTTCTTGTCTTCCCGTCCTTCCTGTTTCCCTTCCTGTCGCGCCTGGACGGCACGCTGATGGCCTTTGCGCTGCTGGCCGTTGCCTTCGTGGTCCGCCCGGTGGGTACCGCCATCTCCATGGCCATCCAGCGGCGCTGGGGGCGGGGCACCAAGCTGACCATTGCGCTGTTCGTGCTGGGCGTCTGCACGGTGGGCATGGCCTTTTTGCCGGGCTACAAGGATGTGGGCACTACAGCCATCGTGGCGTTGCTGATCCTGCGTGTGGGCCAGGGCCTGGCGCTGGGTGGTTCGTGGGACGGCTTGCCGTCGCTGCTGGCCATGTCGGCACCCAAAGAGCGCCGGGGCTGGTACGCCATGATCGGCCAGCTGGGCGCGCCTCTGGGCTTTGTGCTGGCTGCGGGCCTGTTTGCCTACCTGTACAGCAGCCTCACGGTGCAAGAGTTTCTGGCCTGGGGCTGGCGTTATCCGTTTTTTGTGGCCTTTGCCGTGAACGTGGTGGCCCTGTTTGCCCGCCTGCGTCTGGTGGTGGGGCAGTCGTACTCCGAACTGCTCAAGGACCGCGAGTTGCAGCCCGTGCCTGTGAGCCGCGTCATGCGTGATGAAGGCAGCAACGTGTTGCTGGGCGCCTTTGCGGCGCTGGCCAGCTTTGCACTGTTCCACCTGGTCACGGTTTTCCCGCTGTCATGGATCACGCTGTACTCCGACCAGCCTGTCACCCAGATCCTGGGCGTGCAGATCGTCGGCGCGTTCCTCGCGGCGGGCGCCATCATGGTGTCGGGCTGGCTGTCGGACCACCTGGGCCGCCGCAAGCTGCTGGGCGGCATGGCCGTGCTGATTGGCGTGTTCAGCTTCATGGCGCCGGTGTTGCTCAACACCGGCGAGGTGGGTAGCACCATGTTCCTGTTGCTGGGCTTTGTGTTGCTGGGCCTGTCGTACGGCCAGGCATCGGGCACGGTCACGGCCAACTTCTCGCCGCAGTATCGCTACACCGGCGCCGCCCTGTCGGCCGACCTGGCCTGGATCATTGGTGCAGCCTTCGCACCGCTGGTGGCCCTGTATCTGTCATCGCAGTTCGGTCTGCTGGCAGTGACGGTGTACCTGCTGTCGGGTGTGGCCTGCACGCTGGGCGCGCTGAACCTGAACCGCCGCATGGAGCGGCGCGACCGCTGATGCATGCTGGCGAATTGCTATCGAATGTATAGCTTGTAGCGCATATTCCACTAGCGCTACCAGCATAAAAGGCTCAAAAAGCGCCCGGTTCTGCCGGGCGCTTTGCTTTGGGGGGCTTGCAAGGCACGACTCAGTCCATCGTACCGGGGCACACTGCCACAAGGGCTCACACGCAGGCGGTCAGCGCTGCTGCGGCGTGGGCTCCAGCAGCGCGTCAGCAACGAGGCGAGGGCCCACGGCAGAAGTGCAAGCCCCGTGAGGGAGGGGCTTGGGTCCCGCTCAGTCCTGGGGCCTGAAGCCGATGGTGAGGGAGGGCGGCACGCGCCCGTCCACATCGCGCGGCAGCGTCTCGGTCTTGTCCAGGGCCCGCAGCACCGCGTCGTCCCAGGCCTTGTTACCGCTGGACTGCACCAGGCGCTTGCCCACGATGGTGCCGTCGGGCGACAGCCGTACCTCGACCTCGGCACGCGGGTTGCCCGAGATAGCGTCCGGGTACACGATGTTGGGCTTGACCTTGGCCGCCACCTTGCCACCGTAGCTGCCTGAGGGGCCCGCGCTGCGCTGGGCCGTGCCGGTGGCGTTCTCGCCCCCTGTGGCCCCGGCCATGCCCTGGATGCGGCGCAGGTTGGCCTCACGCTGTTCAGCCAGTTGCTTGGCCTCGGTTTCTGCCTTGCGCTTGGCGGCCTCGTCGGCCTTGCGTTTGTCTTCCGCCAGCTTCTTCTGCTTGTCCTGCTCGACCTTTTTCTGTTCGGCCAGCTGCTTTTCGCGCTGTTCCTTTTCTTTGTCGCGTTCTTTTTGCAGGCGCTCTTTTTTCTCCTGCTCCAGGCGGTCGCGGCGTTCTTCTTCCTTGCGCTCACGTTCGCGCTTTTCGCGCAGCTGCTGTTGTTCGCGGGCTTTCTTTTCCTGCTCCAGGCGCTTTTTCTCGCGCTCGATGGCGATGTCCGCCTCGCGCGTGTCGGGCGGCTCGGCCGCACGCACGGGGGGGGCAGGGGGCGGGGGAGGGGTGACCTGCTGCACAGGCGGTGGTGGCGGGGGCGGTGGGGGCTCCACGGCGCGCGGCGCAGCCTGGGTGGGCACGGCGGCCCACAACTCAGCTTCTACGGCAGGCTGGTCGGCCGTGTTCTTCCAGTTCACACCCCAGGTCAACGCGCCGATCAGCACCGCATGCACCAGCACCGCCAGCGTGATGGCGCGCAGGCGCGCCGGTGGACGGGGCGGGGCAAACTGGTCGCGGTCGGTGTGGGCGTGCATGGGCGTCTGAGCGGTGCCGGGCGGGTTCGGTTCAACCGCCTTGCTTGACCGACAGGCCGACGCGTTGCACGCCTGCCTTTTGCAGGGCGTCCATCGCCTTCACCACGGTTTCGTACTGCACGCCCTTGTCGGCGCTGATGACCACGGCGCTCTCGGGCCCCTGGCCCTTTTGCCAGCGGCTGGCGGCATCGCCAATCTCCCGCTGATTCAGGCTGCGCGTGGCCTCGGGGGTCTTGAACTGCAGGGTGCCGTCCTTGTTGACGATGACCTGGGCCACTACCTTGGGCGGGTTCTTGCTCTTGCCCACGCTGGGCACGTCGACCACGCCGGGTGTGAGCATGGGCGCCGTCACCATGAAGATGATGAGCAGCACCAGCATGACGTCAATGAACGGGACCATGTTGATCTCGTTGATGGTGCGGCGGCCTCGGCCGCGGGATGCCATGGCGGGCATGGGGCGCCTCCCGGATCAGTGGCCCGAGGCCGTGTGGCCTGAGGACGCGGGCTGGGCGCCCAGGTTGCGCTGCAGGATGTTGGAGAACTCTTCGATGAAGGTCTCCTGGTGCGTGGCCACGCGGTCAATGTCGCGTGCAAAGCGGTTGTAGGCGATCACGGCCGGGATGGCCGAGAACAGGCCGATGGCGGTGGCGACCAGCGCCTCGGCGATGCCTGGGGCCACGGTAGCGAGCGTGACCTGTTCCATGCCTGCAAAGCCGGTGAAGGCGTGCATGATGCCCCACACGGTGCCGAACAGGCCGACATACGGCGATACGGAGCCGACCGATGCCAGGAAGGAAAGGCTCGACTCGACCACATCCATCTCACGCTGGAAGCTTGCACGCATGGCGCGGCGCGCGCCGTCCAGCAAGGTGCCTGGGTCGGTGATGCGGCGTTCACGGAGCTTTTGGTATTCGCGCATCCCGCTGGCAAAAATGCGTTCCATGGGGCCGGCCTGCTTGGCGTTCTGGGCGGCCGCTGCGTACAGGTCGTTCAGGCTGGTGCCCGACCAGAACTCGCGCTCGAAATCCTCGTTCAGTGTCTTCACGCGCTTCAAGGCAAACAGCTTGCGGAAGATGGCGGCCCAACTGGCCACCGACACGCCCAGCAGCAGCAGCATCACGAGTTGCACCACCCAGCTGGCGTGCAGCACCAGGGAGATGATGGACATGTTTTGGGAATTCATGGTGTGAGTTGTTCCAGGAGGGTGCTTGGAATTCTGGCGGGGCGCAGGGTGGCGGCATCCACCCATCCGATGCGGATGGTGCCTTCGGTCAGCAAGGTCGGGGGCTGGTCGGTCATCTGCTCTGGTTTCAGGAGCGCCTGCTGCACTATTGTCAACGATGCGCGGCCACTGCTTTGCAGGGCGGCAGTAACAATCAGTTCATCGTCCAGCCGCGCGGGGCGGTGGTAGCGCAGCTGCGCGTCGGTTACGACAAACATGCCGCCGGTTTGTTCCCGCAACTGCTGTTGGCCCACACCCAACGAGCGCAGCCACTCGGTGCGCGCGCGCTCAAAGAACTTGAGGTAGTTGGCGTAGAACACGATGCCACCGGCATCGGTGTCTTCCCAGTAGATCCGGATCGGAAATTCAAACGCCATCGTGGGGTCGCTCGCCTTCGTCATCCAAGCAGCTTGCGCAGCCGCTCCACGGACTCCTGCAATTGCGCCATGGAGTTGGCGGTCGAGAAGCGGATGAAGCGCTCGGGCTCGGCCGTACCAAAGTCGCGCCCCGGTGTCACGGCGATGCGCGCGCGGCGCATCAGCTCAAACGCAAAGTCCCAGCTGCCGCTCACGCCCAGGCGCTGCGCGGCCTGCGTGCAGTCGGCCCAGGCATAGAAGGCGCCATCAGGCATCACAGGCACATTCAGACCCAGCGACTGCAGGGCGGGTATGAAGAAGTCGCGCCGAGCCTTGAACTCGGCGCGGCGGCGTTCGTATTCGGCAATGCTCTCTGCCTCGAAGCAGGCCAGCGCTGCATGCTGCGACACGGTGCTAGCGCAGATGAACAGGTTCTGCGCCAGGCGCTCGACCACCGGCACCATGGCCTCGGGCACCACCATCCAGCCCAGGCGCCAGCCGGTCATGTTGAAGTATTTGCTGAAGCTGTTGATGCTGATGATGTTGTCGTCGATGGCGAGCGCGGTGTGGCCAAACTCTTCCTCGTACGACAGGCCCAGGTAGATCTCGTCGATCATCGTGATGCCGTCTTGCGACCGCACCACGTCATGGATGCGGCGCAGCTCATCGGGCGCTATCGAGGTGCCCGTGGGGTTGGAGGGCGAGGCCAGCAGCACGCCGCGCGTTTTTTCATTCCATGCCGCACGCACCTTGTCGGCGCTCAGCTGATAGCGCTCGGCGGCCGTGGTGGGCAGCAGCACGGCCTTGCCTTCTGCGGCGCTCACAAAGTGGCGGTTGCAGGGGTAGCTCGGGTCGGGCATCAAAATTTCGTCGCCCGACTCGATGAGCGCCAGGCACGCCAGCTGCAGCGCGGCCGATGCACCGGCGGTGACCACGATGCGGCGTGCAGGCACGTTGACGCCAAAGCGGCTCTGGTACCAGCCGCTGATGCGCTCGCGTAGCGCATCCAGCCCCAGCGCGTTGGTGTATTGCGTGGCGCCGTTGTGCACGGCGCGGGCTGCGGCTTCCTGCACCAGGGGCGGGGCGGTGAAGTCGGGCTCGCCGATGTTCAGGAAGATCATCGGTTCGCGCGTGCCCGCCACCTCGCGGGCCAGGGCCTGCGCGGCCTTGGCGACCTCCATCACATAGAACGGTTCAATGCGCTCGGCGCGCGTGGAAAACTTCATGGAATGGCATCCTGCCCCGACCGGGCCCCTTGTGGACGTGGTGGCGTGAGGGCGTAGAAAGAAAAGAAACCAAGCCGCCCCGGTTCAACGGGCAGGGCGGCAGCGGGGCGGTGGCAGGTCAGGCAGCGCCCGCGCCTGCGGCCTTGTCGGCCGCCACTTCCACGGCGCGCAGTTGGGGGGCCAGGCCGTTGAGCACGGCGTTCACGTACTTGTGGCCGTCCGTGCCGCCAAATTCCTTGGCGAGTTCGATGCATTCGTTGAGCACCACGCGCCAGGGCACATCCAGGCAGTTCTGGAACTCGTACACGCCGATCCACATGGTGGCGTGTTCGATGGGCGAGATCTCGGCCATCTTGCGGTCCAGCAACGGGGTGATCAATGCGTCCATGCTGGCGGCATGCTCGATGCAGCCATGCAGCAGCGCGTCGTAGTGCGCCGAGTCAGCCTTGTGGAAGCCCGCCAGGTCGCGCGTGAACGCATCGATGGCAGTAGCGTCGTTGCCGCCCACCAAGTGCTGGTACAGCGCCTGCAGTGCGAATTCGCGTGCACGGCTGCGGTTGGACTTGGAGGCGGCCTTGCGCGTGCCCGTGCTTTTGAGGCCGGTGCGGGTTTGCTTGGGCGGACGTGCCGACGATGGCGTAGGGGTGTTTTCGCTCATGACAGTTCGTCCAGCAGGTTGGCCATTTCCACCGCCACGCGGGCCGCGTCCACGCCCTTTTCGGTCTGGCGGGCGATGGCCTGTTCCATGTTCTCGGTGGTGATGATGGCGTTGGCAATCGGGATCTGGTAGTCCAGCGACAGGCGCGTGACGCCCGCGCCGGATTCGTTGGCTACCAGCTCGAAGTGGTAGGTCTCGCCGCGGATGATGCAGCCCAGCGCGATCAGCGCGTCGTACTCGTCGCTCTCGGCCATGGCCTGCAGGGCCACGGGCACTTCGAGCGCGCCGGGCACCAGCACATGCTTGATGTGCTTTTCCTGCACGCCCAGGGCCAGCAGCTCTGCGCGGCAGGCAGCAGCCAGGGTGTTGGTGATGCTCTCGTTGAAACGGGCCTGCACGATGCCGATGTGCAGCTTCTTGCCGTCCAGTTTGTCTGCGGTGCCTTTGTCTGCGCCAAACATAGTGATCCTGTTCCTGTCTTTATTCTTTGGGGATGAAGCCGGTGATTTCGAGGCCGTAGCCTGTCATGCTGGGCATGCGGCGCGGCTGGCCCATCAGGGCCATCTTGTGCACGCCGCATTCGCGCAGGATCTGCGCGCCCACGCCGTAGGTACGCAGGTCCATGCGGCCGCGCTCGGGCGCCTGGGCGGAGCGGGCGGTGCCTTCAAACTGCGCCAGCAGCTGGGAGGCGCTTTCGCCGCAATTGAGCAGCACGGCCACGCCCTTGCCTTGTTTGGCCAGGTATTGCAGGCTGGTGTCCAGGCCCCAGGAGTGCATGGAGCGGTTGACTTCGAGCGCATCGAACACCGACAGCGGCTCGTGCACACGCACGGGCACCACGTCGTCGGCGCTCCACTGGCCCTTGACCAGCGCCAGGTGCACGGCCTGGCTGGGCTTGTCGCGGAAGGCATGGGCGGTGAACTCGCCATACGCCGTCTGTAGTGTGCGCGTGCCGACCTTTTCGACCAGCGACTCGTTGCGGCTGCGGTATTCGATGAGGTCCGCGATGGTGCCGATCTTGAGGCCGTGCTCGGCGGCAAACAGCTGCAGATCGGGCAGGCGGGCCATGGTGCCGTCGTCCTTCATGATCTCGCAGATCACCGATGCGGGGCTGCAGCCCGCCATGGCGGCCAGGTCGCAACCGGCTTCGGTATGGCCTGCGCGCATCAGCACGCCGCCGTCCACTGCCTGCAGCGGGAAGATGTGGCCGGGCTGCACCAGATCGCTGGGCTGGCTGTTGCGGTCCACCGCCACCTGCACGGTGCGGGCGCGGTCGGCGGCCGAGATGCCGGTGGTCACGCCCTCGGCGGCTTCGATGGAGACGGTGAACGCCGTGCTGTACACCGTGCCGTTGCGCGCTGCCATGGGCGGCAGCTTGAGGAACTCGCAGCGCTCGCGGCTCAATGTCAGGCAGATCAGGCCCCGGCCGAAGCGGGCCATGAAGTTGATGGCCTCGGGCGTCACATGGTCGGCGGCCAGGACGAGGTCGCCTTCGTTTTCGCGGTCTTCTTCATCCACCAGGATGACGATGCGCCCGGCGCGCATCTCGGCCACGATGTCCTCGACGGGCGAGATCGGCACGGGGGTGAGGGGGGTGTTCATGGAAGGTCGGGGCTTTCTGTGGAGCCTCTGGCGGTTGCCAGCTGGCGGTGTGCTGCAGCACAGGTCCCCGTGGCCGAAGGCAACTGTCGTGCCTCCAAGAAACCGCCCCAAAGAACATGCGATGCGGCGCTGCCGCACGTCAAAGGGGCATCGTGCCCCCAAAGCCCTGGATTTTAGTGCACCGGGGCCTGCTTGGTGTTTGAAAGGCGCGGTGCCTGACGCAGATCAGATGGCGCTGCCCTGCAGCACCACGTCCGACGTGGGGTAGGCCACGCAGGGCAACACGCAACCTTCTTCCTTTTCTTCGGCCGTGAGGCCTGGCCATTCGATGGCGTAGCGCACCGTGCCTTCGACCAGCTGGCCCAGGCAGGTGCGGCAGGTGCCGTTGCGGCAGGAGCTGGGCCAGTCGATGCCGCCTTGCTCCATGGACAGCAGCAGCGGCTGCTCGGGCCAGGCGTCGCACTGGGTGCCATCGGGCTCGACCTTGGCGATGAAGAAGGGGGCGGCGGTGGGTGTCGTCATGGACGTGTCTCTTCAGGGTTGGTGGGCGGCGTGGGTCCACACCAGCAGCAGGTTGTTGGCGGGCATCGCGTGCCGCGCGGCCAGTTGCAGGCCGGCCTGGGCGGCCACCGCCATCACGTCTTCGATGCGGCGGATGCCCCAGGCGGCGTCCTGCGCGCGCAGGCTGGCGTCAAAGGCCAGGTTGCCGGGGGCGGTGGGCACGCCGTCTTCCAGGTAGGGGCCGTAGGTGACCAGGTGGCCGTCTGGCGCCAGGTGGCGGGCGGCGCCCTGCATCAGCCCGGTGCAGCAGGCCCAGGGGGCGATGTGCAGCATGTTGGCGCAATAGACCAGGTCGAACGACGCGGCACCGAATGCCGGGCCGTCGCTGGGCCACTGGTCGTGCAGCACGTCCAGCCGCCGGGGCGCCTGCACGTTGCTGGCACCGGCCTGCGCGGCCCAGCCGGTGATGGAGGCGAAATGGGTGTCCTGCAGGTCGGTGGGCTGCCAGGTCCAGCCGGGCAGGGCGGCTGCAAAGTGCGCGGCATGCTGGCCGGTGCCACTGGCAATCTCCAGCGCGGCGCCGGTGTTGGGCAGCAACGCCAGCAGCTGCGCCAGGATGGGCCCCTGGTTGCGCTCTGCGGCGGGACTGTGCTGAAGGTACGTGGTGGACACTGGTAGACGGAGTGTTTTTGGCCGCTAGCGCTAGTGGATCATGCGCTGGCAGCTATGAAATAAGGAGCGGCCAACCAAGGGCCGACGTGCACTGTACCGCAGACGATTTACCCACCCGTGCTGCCTGTTTTTTCAGCGGCACAAGAAGTTGCCTTGTAAATCAATGACTTAAGACTGTCATACAAGGTTTGTTCACAGTTATCCACAAGATTGTCCAGTGCGGGCAGGGATAACCAGGGGTTTGGATGCCTGTGAAGGGGTATCGGCCGCACGTGGCAAAGGACGTTCTGCAATTGCCTGTTTTTTGAGCAATTCAAGGATATTCCTTGAAAATCAACCACTTAAGCGTGCCATACAAGGCTTATCCAAGGTTATCCACACCATTGTCCAGTGTGCGCCGGGATAACCCGTGCCATGACTTACCGGGTTGCCTAAAAATAAGGCAATGCAGTGCATTTCCTTGCAAATCAAGCACTTGGCGTTGTCATACAGGACTTGCCAAAACTTATCCACACGATTGTCCAGTGCGCGCAGGGATAACCTGCGCAGGGTGCTGTCAGGCCGTTTCAGGCCGTGACCTTCACACCCTTCCAGAACGCGACGCGGCCCTTGATCTCGGCGGCCTCGGGCTTGGGGTCGGCATAGAACCACGCAGCGTCGGTGTTCATCTCGCCGTTGACCAGCAGCGACAGGTAGCTGGCCTGGCCCTTCCAGGCGCAGGTGGTCTTGTGGTTGCTGAACGTGAAGTAGTCGCGGTGCAGCGCGCTTTCGGGAAAGTAGTGATTGCCTTCCACCACCACGGTGTCGTCGCTCTCGGCAACCACCACGCCGTTCCAGATTGCTTTCATGGGAGATCCTTGGGTAAAAATGGCCGATAGCGCAGATGTTACATACGCCAATAGCTATCAAAAAATGAGTTCAGGAGGGCTGCGCCGGCCGCTACCCCGGGGCTGGCGCAGGCACCCATTATTCCCAATGTGCCGCGTGGGCGTGTGCGGTGCTCGGCCTGCTTGGCCGGAGGAGGCGGAGGGGCCAGTCGCCTGTGCAACCTGCTCGGGCCGCGCTGTGGCTTACAGTGCAGCGCGCGGCGCCAGCCCATTCGGGCAGGTGCCAGAGGTTTTTATTCCACTGACCGATTGACCAAGACAACAGGAGAACCTTCACCATGGGTATTGATTTCCAAGGCCGCGTGGCCATCGTGACGGGCGCGGGCGGCGGCCTGGGCCGCCAGCATGCTCTGGCGCTGGCCAAGCGCGGCGCCAAGGTGCTGGTCAATGACCTGGGCGGCGCGGTGGACGGCAGCGGCGGTACCGTGGGTGCGGCGCAGGCCGTGGTCGATGAGATTCGCGCTGCGGGCGGCGAGGCGCTGGCCAATGGCGCGTCGGTCACCGACTTTGCGGCGGTCGAGGCCATGGTGCAGCAGGCCATCGACGCCTGGGGCCGGGTGGACATCCTGGTCAACAACGCCGGTATCCTGCGCGACAAGTCGTTCGCCAAGATGAGCATGGATGACTTCCGCCTGGTGGTGGATGTGCACCTGATGGGCGCCGCCAACTGCTGCAAGGCCGCGTGGCCGCACATGGTGGCCCAGCAATATGGCCGCATCGTGATGACCACTTCGTCCACCGGCCTGTATGGCAACTTTGGCCAGGCCAACTATGGCGCCGCCAAGCTGGCCCAGGTGGGGCTGATGCAGACCCTGGCCATCGAGGGCGCCAAGTACAACATCCACGTGAACGCCCTGGCCCCCACGGCCGCCACGCGCATGACCGAGGGCCTGATGCCCCAGGAAGTGCTGGACGCCTTGAAGCCCGAGGCTGTGGTACCCGCCATGCTGGTGCTGGTGCACGAAAGCGCGCCCACGCGCACCATCCTGTGTGCCGGAGCGGGCACGTTTGAAGCCGCCCACATCACCCTCACCCAAGGTATCCATCTGGGCATTGGCACCGAAGTGCCCGAGCAACTGGCCGCCCGCCTGGCCGAGGTGACGGAGCGGGCGGGCGAGCAAGTACCACAAAGTGGCGCAGCGCAGGGAACCAACGAGGTTGGACGCGCTTTGGCCGCAAGGGCTTGACACCCCTCTGGGCGGGCCAGCGCTCAACGTGCTAAGTTCCGGGCCGACAGAAGTTGGATCGGTATAAACATATGAGCAAACTGCACGAGAGACTGGCCGCCTACCCGGCGGACGCCCTGGGGGAGATTCGCCGTGGCATCGAAAAGGAAGGGCTGCGCGTGCTGCCCACCGGTGGCCTGGCCCTCACACCCCACCCGCTGGCGCTGGGCTCGGCCCTCACACATCCCCTGATCACCACGGACTACAGCGAGTCGCAGCTGGAGTTGATCACTGGCGCCCACAAGGGCGTGCAGCAGTGCCTGGATGAGCTGACCGAGGTGCACCAGTTCGTGCACCACACCCTGAAGGACAGCGGCGGCGAGCTGCTGTGGGCCTCCAGCATGCCCTGCGGCCTGCCCACGGACGAGACCATTCCCATCGGCCGCTACGGCAGCTCCAACGTGGGCCGCGCCAAGAGCGTATACCGCATGGGCCTGGGCCACCGCTATGGCCGGCGCATGCAGACCATTTCGGGCATTCACTACAACTGGTCGCTGCCGGGCGTGGACAGCGAGCAGTATTTCGCGCTGATTCGCAACTTCCGGCGCCACGCGTTTGTGCTGCTGTACCTGTTTGGCGCCTCACCCGCCTTGTGCCCTTGTTTTGTGGAGGGGCGCGAGCACCGCCTGGAGCGCATGGAGGGCGGCAGCGCGCTGTACCTGCCCCACGCCACATCGCTGCGCATGGGCCGCCTGGGCTACCAGAGCGACGCGCAAGCCACGCTGGCAGTGAGCTACAACGGCCTCACGGGCTACGCCAACTCGCTGCACGAGGCATTGACCAAGCCATACCCCGCCTACGAAACGGTGGGTGTGCGCAACCCCGGCGGTGACTACAACCAGCTCGGCACCAGCCTGCTGCAGATCGAGAACGAGTTCTACGGCACCATCCGCCCCAAGCGCACCGTGCGCACGGGCGAGCGCCCGCTGCACGCCCTGCGCGAGCGCGGGGTCGAATACGTCGAAGTGCGCCTGATGGACCTGGACCCGTTCGTGCCCGTGGGCATCACCGCACCCACCATGCGCTTGCTCGACGTGTTTTTGCTGCACTGCCTGCTGTCCGACAGCCCGCCGGACACGCCCGCAGAAATTGCCGAACTCAAGCAGAACCAGCACCTCACCGCCGAGCGGGGCCGCGAGCCCGGCCTGCGCCTGTCGCGCAACGGCCAGAGCGTGCCGCTGACCGAATGGGGCACTGAAGTGCTGGCCGCTTGCGAGCCCTTGGCCGCCGCGCTCGATGCCACCCACGGCACCAACGACTACAGCGTTGCACTGCGCGATGCCCGCGCACTGATGGCTGCGCCCGAGCGCACACCATCGGCCCGCGTGCTGGACAGCATGGCGCGCGAGCACCAGCACCACTTTGAAGCCTTTGCACGGCAGCAGTCCATCGCCGCCCGCGACGCACTGCTGGCCCTGCCCTGGACGGCCGAGCAGCAGGCGCGCTACCTGGCGATGGCCGACGAGTCGATTGCCGCGCAAAAGGCCATCGAAGCCGCAGACACGCTCCCGTTTGAAGAATGGCGCGAGCAGTACATGGCGGTGGAGCAGCTGGGCTGAGGGTGCGACCGTGCCGAGTGGCATGGGCGTGCTATTAATTTGGTAGCTGCCTGGGCATATCGCACTAGCGCTACCAGCCCAAACGGCTTCAAAATCAGTCTTGCAGCTGCAGCAGAGCCTCTTGCCGCCAGTATTCGGCGGCGTCCAGGAATCCTTCCCACACGCAGCCATTGCAGCCGCGCCCACAGCAGGTGGTGGGCTCGGGCGGCGGGTTGCGCAGCGTGATGCCCACATTGGCCGCGCGTTGCTGCAGTTCCGCGAACATGGCTTGTGCCGTGGCGCCGTCCGCAGCCGGTGCCGGGGCCGTCCACTCCGGCAAGGTCACGGCTGGCGGTGCCCCGCCTTGGCGCGGCGCAGGCCGTACTGCACGCCGAATGCTATGCCCAGCACCAGCGCAAACCAGCCCACCAGCGCCGCCTGGGTCATGAGGTCGCGCACGCTGCTGGAGCGGGCGACATAGGGCGCCAACAAGATGACCAGGCCAATAAGGGCCAGGGTCACGCTCTTGAACAGCAGTTCCTTGTCGGCCTTGGTGGCATTGGCTTTGCGCGAGTTGTCGAGAGGGGCTGGCATGGAGGTCAAATAGCGCGGTGGCGTGGTGCAAGTGGGACCGCGATTATCCTTGCCACCCTCAGAACCTGTTGAATCAAGAAGAAAGTACCCCCGCATGGCCATCCAGTGGTTCCCCGGTCACATGCACCTGACCCGCAAAGCCATCACCGAACGCATCAAGGACATTGACGTGGTGATCGAGGTGCTGGACGCGCGCCTGCCTGGCTCCAGCGCCAACCCGCTGCTGGCCGAGATCACGGGCCACAAGCCCACGCTCAAGGTGCTCAACAAGCAGGACGTGGCCGACCCCGAGCGCACCGCGCTGTGGGTGGACTGGTACAACGCCCAGAGCGACACGCGCGCCGTGCCGCTGGATGCGTCCGACCCCGCCCCTGCGCGCAAGCTCATCGACGCCTGCCATCTGCTGTCGCCCAACCGCGGGGGCATGGCCAAGCCCATGCGGGTGCTCATCTGCGGCGTGCCCAACGTGGGCAAGTCCACGCTGATCAACACCTTGACCAACAAGCGCCATGCCAAGACGGGCGACGAGGCGGGCATCACCAAGCTGGAGCAGCGCATCACCCTGGCCGACGACTTCTACCTGTGGGACACGCCCGGCATGCTGTGGCCGCGCATTGTGGTGCCCGAAAGTGGCTACAACCTGGCCGCCAGCGGCGCCGTGGGCCGCAATGCCTACGACGAGGAACTGGTGGCGCTGGAGCTGCTGCGCCGCCTGCAAAAACACTACGCCCCCTTGCTGGAGTCCCGCTACAAGCTGGGCCTGCCTGCGGGGGCCGTGGCCACGATGCACGACGAGGAACTGCTCGCAGCCATCGGCAAGAAGCGCGGCGCCATGCTGGGTGGCGGCAAGGTCAACCTGCAAAAGACGGCCGAGATTGTGATGACGGACTTTCGCACCGCCATCCTGGGCCGCATCACTCTGGAAACGCCCGCCGAGTTTGAAGCCTGGCGTGCTGCAGGCCTGGCCGAAGACGCCAAGCGCCAGGCCAAGAAAGACGCGCGTGCCAAGGCCAAGGGCAAGGGCTCTGGCGTGCGCGAGCAGGGCAGCAACTCGGACCACACGCCCGACGACGGCGAGTGAGGGACGCTCCGTCGGCAACCGGTCCGTGGCGGGGGGGGGTGGCGTAGGCAGGGGCGGTGACAGCGGGGCAGGGGGCTGGGTGTGATGGAGTCCCAACGCTGACGACAATCAAGTCTCGATAGCCGTGATGTATCGAGTTACCATGCCAGTCTGGCAGTTACCGGCTTCACCATGCCCGCTGTTGTCCCTTCATCGCCCCCCGAAAGAGACGATGCCACCACCGAGCAGCTGGTGCGCGTGGGTGCGTGGACCGTGATGCTGGCGGGCACCACCATCGCCGCTTTGCTGCTGCTGGACCGGCCCCTGTCCTGGACGCAGGTGCTGCTCAACCTGGGCGCCGGGGCGATGGGCGGCCTGGCCGTGTTCCTGGGCCACCTGCAGCGCTGGCGCCAGGCAGCCCTGGTGCTGATCTGGGGCGTATGGGCCATGGTCTCGGTGGTCGCTGCCAACAACGGCGGTCTGCGGGGGCCCAACCTGCTCAATTTTCCGGTGCTGATCGTTTTTTCGGGCTGGATCCTGGGCGCGCGGCCCACGCTGCTGCTCACCGGTGCCACAGGCGGGCTGTTCCTGTTTTTTGTCTGGGCAGACTTGTACGACTGGCTGCCACCTGCACGCTACAGCAATCGTCTGGCCTACGTGGCGTATCTGGGGGCCATCCTCGCAGTGACGGCGGCCGCCACCCTGTTGTCGCGCCGCAGCTACCTGCGCCGCGTGCAGGAGGCACGGCTTACCGCCACCAACCTGGCCGCGGTCGATGCCGAGCTGCGCAAGCTGCAGCGCGCGGTGGAGCAAAGCCCCGAGAGCATTGTCATCACCGACCTGGAAGGGCGCATCGAATACGTCAATGCCGCCTTTCTGTCCCGCACGGGCTACGCGCGTGACGAAGCGCTGGGCCAGCTGTCGGCGCAGATCTCCAGCAACGGCCTGGCGCCCGCACAGCGCCAGGGACTGTGCGATACGCTGGCGCGCGGCGACAACTGGGCGGGCGAGCAGGTCAACCGCCGCAAGGACGGCGCCGAGATCACCGAGGCCGTGGTGGTGGCCCCCATCCGCCAGACCGACGGCCGCGTGAGCCACTATGTGGAGCTCAAGCAGGACATCACCGAACGCAAGCGCGCTGCCGACGAAATTCACCGCCTCGCGCATTTCGACGGCCTCACCAGCCTGCCCAACCGGTCCACCCTGATGGAGCGGCTGCACGTGTTGCGCGGGCGTGCGGGTCGCCCGCCTTCCACCCAGCATGCCTTGCTGCTGCTGGACCTGGACCGGTTCACCACTTTCAACGATGCGCGCGGCAGCGAGATGGGGGACCGACTGCTCTGTGCCGTGGCGCTGCGGCTGTCCGAGATCCTGCCGCCCCAAGACCTGCTGGTGCGCGTGGCGGGCGATGAGTTTGCCGTGGTGCTGCATGGCCTGGGGGTGGATGCCTCGCTGGCGGGCCGGCATGCGCTGGCCTTTGCCGAAAAACTGCAGGCCGCCTTGCTGCGCCCCTTGCGTCTGGAGGGCGATGCGCAGGACGCCCAACTGGGCGCCAGCGTGGGTATCACCCTGTACCCCCAAACGTCGGACGACGGTGCACACGATGCGCTGCGGCGCGCGGGCACCGCCCTGCACCGCGCCAAGCAGGCCGGGGGCGGACGGGCTGCGTTTTTTGAGCAGGGCATGGGCGAGGCCGCCGAGCAGCGCTTTCGGGTGGAGCGCGAACTGCGCCATGCCATTGGCGCAGGCGAGCTGCGGCTGCACCTGCAGTCGCAGGTGGATGTGTCGGGCCAGGTCACGGGTGCCGAGGTGCTGGTGCGCTGGCAGCATCCGCGTGACGGCCTGGTGGCGCCGGGCGTGTTCATTCCGGTGGCCGAGGAGTCCGACCTCATCGTCAGCCTGGGCGAGTGGGTGCTGGCCCATGCCTGTGCGCTGCTGGCGCAGCCGGTGTTCCGCGAGCGGCGGTTGCGGCTCTCGGTCAACCTCAGCGCGCGGCAGTTCCGGCAGGCGGGTTTTGTGGGGCAACTGCGGGCAGTGCTGGCTGCCACGGGGGCCGACCCCCGGCTGCTGACGCTGGAGGTGACCGAAGGCCTGGTGATCGACGACTTTGATGATGCGGTGGCCAAGATGCGCTCCCTGGCCGCGCTGGGCGTGGACATGTCGCTGGACGACTTTGGCACCGGCTACTCATCGCTGGCCTACCTCAAGCGCCTGCCCATCCAGGAGATCAAGATCGACCGGTCGTTCGTGCACGAAGCCCCCACCAATGCCGACGATGGCGTGCTGGTCGAAGGCATCTTGTCGGTGGCCCGGCACTTCGGCCTGCGCGTGGTGGCCGAGGGGGTGGAGACCCAGGCCCAGGCCGACTTTCTGCGCCAGCGCGCCCCGGACATCGTGTACCAGGGCTACCTGTTTGGCCGGCCAGAGCCCGATGCACAGTGGCTGGCGCGGTGGGCCCAGCCTGCCTGAGCCCTGCGGCGGCGAGCGCCGAATGAAGGGCTGCCTGATGCGGAATTTCAAACAAAAATAGCTGCAGGCGCTTATGCAATATGCGCCTGCAGCTATTGTTTTGGTAGCGCATTCGCCGGGACAGGCGGAGTGCTGGTGTGACCTATTTGTTTTTGTCTTTGCCCTTGGGCATGACGGTGGTCATCGGCGGCATGGGCCGGTCCGATGCGCTGTGTTCCTTGGGCGGCGAGGTGTCCTTTTTGGGTTTCTTCGCCATCTTGTTGCTGCGCTGTTCGCCTTTGGCCATGGGGCCTCCTTGAAAGGTCTCGGGATGGGACCGTGCGAGGATGGTACGTCACAAATTACGCCGCTGGCAGCTGCCGGGGGCTACGCACCTGCGCCTTCTGTAGCCTGCCGCACACCATCACCCAGCGCCCGCACAGCCAGCCGCTGGTCGTAAGCCAGTGCCAGCGCGTTCAGCACGGCAATGCCAATGCCCAGCGCGCAGGTGGCGCCCCATCCGCCCCACAGCCAGGCCACCGACCCCATCGCCGAGCCCGTGGCCGCACCCACAAAGTAGCTGGTCATGTACACCGCGTTCAGCCGCGCGCGGGCGGTGGGGTCCAGCCGGTAGATCACGTTCTGGTTGCTGATGTGCACGCCCTGCAGCGCCAGGTCGGCCACCAGCATGCCCACCACAAACCACACCAGGCTGCTGGCGCCCAGCCACAGCGCGCCCCAGCCCAGCAGCAGCAAACCTACCGATGCGGCGGTGGCCACCTGCGCCTGCCCACGGTCAGCCATGCGGCCCGCCACATTGGCCATGAGTGCACCGGCCACGCCCGCCAGCCCCACCAGCCCAATGCCGGCGTCGCCCAGTCGGTGTGCAGGCCCCGCCAGCAGCAGCGCCATGGTGGAGAACAACACACTGACGGAGGCAAACGACAACCCTCCCAGCAAGGCCCGGCTGCGCAACCGGGGGTGGTGCAAGGCCAGCGTGCCCAGCGACCGCAAGACCCGTCCATACCCCTGTGTCGGTGCTGAAGTCGTATTGCGTGACATGGGCATCACCCACCACAGCGCCAACGCCACGGCCACCATGGCGACGCCCGCCACCCGGTACACCAGCGTCCAGCCGCCCACCTCCGACAGCAGCCCTGCCACACTGCGCGCCGCCAGAATCCCGGTCAGCAGCCCGCTCATCACCAGCCCCACGGCCCGGCCGCTGCGGCCCGGCGCAGCCAGGGTGGCTGCCAGCGGCACCAGCACCTGCGCCGCCACCGAAAACAGGCCGGTGAGCAGCGTGCCCAGCGCCAGCATGGCGTAGTTGTGCGCAAACCCGCTGGTAAACAGTCCCAGAGCGGCCAGCAGCATCAGTGTGGTGATAAGCCGCCGCCGCTCCAGCAGGTCGCCCAGCGGCACCAACAGCAGCAGCCCTGCCGCGTACGCCACCTGCGCCAGCGTCACGATGAGCGCCGCCGACGCGTCCCGCACTTGCAGCTGCGTGGCAATGGAGTGCAGCAGCGGCTGGTTGAAGTAGTTGCTGCCCGCACACAGGCCGCAGGCCACGGCCATGAGCAAGAGCACCGGCGTGCTGAGGTCAGGGGCGCTGGGTGGTGGCGCATCTGGATGAGCGGGTGCACGGGAGCGGGCTGGGCGGTGGGATGAAGTCATGGAGGGTGCAGGTGCGTGCAGGGAGCGCATGCAACGCTCATGCCATGCACGGCTGCCGTCGCCTCGATTTCCAAGAGCTTGTCGTGAAGCTCCGCGGAATTTATGCTTGACCTGTCAGGCAGTGGTCTTCTTCAAACCAAGACCGCACTCCATCTTCGGGAGAAATCAGTGTCAAAATGAACCAGTATGGGCCAGTCGATCCTGCATGTTTTGCTGTCCAAATGACGTTTGGCTTCACAGAGCGGATGGCGTCGCGTCTCGACCACATCACCATCGTCGCACCCAGCCTCGATGCTGGATCAGCCTATGTTGAGACTGCTCTTGGCGTAGCTCCGGGGCCGGGCAGAGAGCATCCCAGCATGGCGACGCATAACCTGCTGCTGGCCCTTGGGCCTTCGGTTTATTTGGAGGTGATCGCAGCCAACCGTGACGCAGCGCCTGTTTCGCGGGCTCGCTGGTTTGGCATCGACGACATACCGGACGGCGCTACACCTCGTTTGGCTGCCTGGGTAGCGAGTACAAATGACATCGCTGCCGCGACCGTACCTGCCATTGGTCAGGTTGAGACGATGCACCGTGACTCCCATACTTGGCGGATGGCGTTCCGTCCAGACGGTGCACTCGCGCTGGATGGGGCTGTGCCGCTATTGATTCAAAGGGCCGCTGATGCCAATCCTGTCGCAGCGCTGCCCACGAATCCCCTTCATTTCAGATCACTTCACATAGTGCATCCTGCGCCCGAAGAAGTGCTCGCACTCTTTGCCGCCATTGGCCTCGCTTCAACACCACGCGTCACAGTCGCTCAAGGAGCGGCATGTGCCTTGGTGGCAGAGATACAAACGCCGTCAGGGCTGCGCAGGCTGGGTGGCGCTTAAGTCCTCGCTCAAGCGGAGCACCGACGGCTGCAATGGGCCACCCGCCGCCAAATTCGACGCCATGGTTTGCTGGTTCCCGTTGGCTCAATATTTGGCATCCATGGAACCCGTCGCCTCGTAACGAGCTGCGGCATATCGCCTACCACCGCACCGGCCCCACCTCATCCCGCCAGAATATCCACCGCCGCGTCTCCACATACAGTGACGTGCTGATGGAGTAAGGGTCCATGCCCGCCTCGCTGCGCTGCAGCCGCACAAGGTAGCCGCCATAGCTGGCCGCCCACAGGGTTTCTCCATCGGGGGATGCATCGACAGCGCTGATCGTGCTGCCGATGTGGTGGTGCCACAGGGCTTGTCCCTCGTCGCTGATGGCATGCAGGTAGCCGTCCGCATCGCCCAGGATCACCAGGCCGGGCAAGGTGACAGATGCGTACACGCGGCAGCGTTCGTCCAGTGGTAGGGTGTCCTCATCGGTCGCTTTTTGCGGTGCCGCCCCGATGGGGATCGAGCAGGTACTGCCCCAATACAGATGGCATGAGTTGGCAAACAGGCGTGTGCCGTCGTGCGAGAACGCCGCGTGGTGGGGGTAAGACGATAGGGGCTCGTATTCGGCCACCACAGCGCCGTGCGCGTCCAGTAGGATGTGGCAGCTGTCCTGGTCACCCACGGCAATGTGACGCTCATCAGGCGACAGGGCCATGTGCAGCATGTCCAGCGCCAGCACGGTGACGGTCTCACCATCAACCTCCTCATCCATCTGGTTCTTGGGCCAGGTGTAGGGGCCATTTTCTTCAAACGTCTGCGGGTGCAGGCGTTGCACTGGGCTGTCGGCACCTTGGGCTGCGGGGTGCAGAAGATACACCCCTGTGGGGTTGCGCAGCAGCACGCGCAGGCCATCGTTGAAGGGAATGATTTCATCGCAGCGCTGCCCCAGCGGGCCTGCCGACACCAGCACCTGCGGGGGCAGGCCTTCGTTGCCGCGCGGCAGGGCAAATTGCGCAATCACGGGGCCATTCCATCCGTGGTGGGTGGTGATGTGCAGGCCGTCGCATTGGGCAAAGCACCGGCGATCGGGCGAGCGGCCCAGGCCCTGGATGGCGGGCAGGGGCGTGTGCTCTGTGCCATGCAGCAACACCCAGCGGGCGTCGCCGTCATGGGCCGCGCCGATGCGGGCGACCACACGGTCATCGTCCACCACAAACACGGGGCCGATGAATTGGCCGGCCTGGGCGGCACGCGCCACATAGGCATCCGGAGCAAAGGCAAAGCGCTGGCGAAACCGCGTGGCAAGCTCTTCGTCGGCCCAGTGGCTCACCACGCGCGCCAGTTGCAGCACGGTGGGCGCCTCGGCCTTGCGCGGGTCTTCGGGCAGGGCGTTGTCGTGTTCTTCGGCGCCCTTCTCCTCATCGCCGCCACCGGCTGTTGCCGAGGCCTCGGCGCGGTTGGCATCGTTGGCCAGCTGGTGCGCGCGGATGGCCGCTACGTAGGATTGCCCATCGGCCTGCCACTGCTCCGACAGCGTCATGAGTTCGACGGGAAACACGGCGGCATCGGGTAGGTCGGGGGGCAATGGGGGGGTGGCCAGCAGTTGCACGGCGGCTTCGATGCGTCGGGCCTCGGCCTGCTGGGCCTGCGCCTCTTCGTGCCGCGCGCGGATGCGGGCCTGCACCAGACCATGAAAGCGCAGCAGGCGGGCAATGTGGTCGGCGGCGCATCGGGGCAGGGGGGCGCGGCTGTCGCTCTGGCGCTGGGCGTAGCTGAACTCGACGGCGGCAGGCCCCTCGCGCGCCTCGTCCACCTGGATCTGGTAGGCACTGTGGGCGTTGTCTTCGTCATCGCCCGGCGCGTCGTCACCGTTGCGCCAGCTGTATTTGAGCGCGCGGCCCCAGGGTTCGCCGTCGTGCATGCAGGGCTGGCGCGCCCCCACCCAGACCTCGCCCTCCCAGTAGCCGTTGCGGTCGCTGTCCCACCAGTCGTTGTACTGCTCGGTGAACACGGGCAGGCTGGTCAAGGCCTCGATGTGCTCTGCCGTCAATGTGGCCTGCAGGCGCTGGTAGAGCGGGTAGCGTGCGCGGTGCTGGCCCACGGCCTTGCGCACATAGTCCAGCACTCCGCGCCAGGCGTGTTCGCAGGCCTTCCAGGCGTCGGGGTCGTGGCCGGGCTCGGCGGGGGGCGCCAGCACCTGCCACTCCCCAGGCTCGCCCTGTGTGTAGCGGCGGTACAGCAGCGTGCGCTGCGCTACCGTGGGGGCAGCATGGCGCCACAGCTTGGTGGCCAGGCGCTCCAGCCAGTTGCGCGGCGCGGGCACCTGCTCCACCGACAGGTAGAAGTCCCAGGTTTTCCACACCGTGATGAACACGTTGTCGTCGCGCGCGTCGCCTTCTTCGTCCACATGCCGTTGGCACAGTGAGAAATCAGTCTGCTGGAACCAGCCGTAGGCTTTGTGTTCCTTGTGTGCAATCACTGGCGTGTGCACCACGGCCAGGATGTTGTCGATGCTGATGGTGTTGTCGGCGCACAGGTCGTCGGCCACAGGCTGGTCGGCGTGGATGTCTGCGCTGCTGCGCACCGCGCTCTGGCCTGCCCGCACGGCGGCCAGCACCTGGCGGCGGCTGATCATGGCAGCCAGGCCGTCTTCGCCGGCGTCCACGCCCTCGTGGAACTCGGGGGCGAACACGGCACCCACGATCTCGGCCGAGAACTCCGCACGGTGCGGCACACCGCGCACCTCGTCCAGCAAAAACTCCACCTTTTCTGGGCCTGTGATGTCTACGTGGTATTCGTCGGTGAACAGCGTCACCCGGGCCTGCAGCCCACCACGCACGCGCAGCTCGCCATGGTTGTAGTGGCCCCAAAGCAGGTCATGCACCTGCAGTGCACCTTGCACACACACCAGCTGTCCGCCGATCACGGCGTTCTGCACATGCAGGTTGCCGTTGACGACCAGGTGCGTCGTGCCATCGGTGTCGGCGCTGGTCAAGGCGCCGTCGATGCGCAGGTCTCCATCCACCACGATCACAAAGGGCGCACGGGGCACGGAGGCCTCAATGGGGCCGTCGGGTTGCTCTTGCAGCCATTGGCGCAGCGGGCTGCCCTGGGCCAGGGGGGCGTCGAGGTGCAGCGCAGGCCAGTGCGCGTCGCCGGTGATCCACAGCACGGGTTCATCAGCCAGGGCCTCAGGGTCCTGCGCCAGACGCTCGGCCATCCAGCAGTCGGGGGGAATGCGGTGGGCCAGATCGGCCAGTGGGCAAAGTCGGGCAGTGGGCATGGGCAGGGACGCAGGAGGGACTCAACCGGCGGGCATCGTACACCGCGCCCAGCACTGATCCGGCTTTGCGCAGACAATGATGTGTCATCTTATTAATTCATTGCCATGACGCAGAACCCCCCCGTTTTTGAAGTCCTCCCCCGCGACCTCTCTGCCTACCGCCAGGGCAATGTCGGCATCGACTATGTGCACCGCTTCGAGTCGGGCAAGCCTGGCCCGCATGTGCTCATCAATGCACTCACGCACGGCAACGAGATCTGCGGCATGGTGGCGGCCACCCACCTGCTGGACACGGGTGTGCGTCCCCTCATCGGCACGCTGACCATCAGCTTTGCGAATGTGGCCGCCTACGAATCGTTTGACCAGAGCCGTCCGTTCGAGAGCCGACAGCTGGTGCACAACCTCAACCGCATCTGGTCGGCGGCCGAGCTGGACGGCACGGCCGACAGCCCCGAGCTGCAGCGTGCCCGCATCCTGCGCCCCGTAGTGGCTGTGGCCGATCACATCCTCGACATCCATTCCACCAGCCAGGACGTGCAGCCGTTCTGGGTGTACCCAGCCTACCCGCGCAATGCGGAGGTGGCGCTGGCCATCGGCCGCCCGCCGGTGCACCTGGTGATGCCCAGTGGCCTGGGTTCGGGCACGCCGCTCATCCAGCACGGTCGCCACGGGCAGGACGAGGGAGATGGGGTGGCGCTGGTGGTGGAATGTGGCCAGCACTTCCGCCAATCGGCGGCCGACATGGCCACGGCGGTGGCGCTGGACTTTCTGGCGCACTTTGGCCTCATCGCACCGGTGGCCGACCGGCCCACGCCCGCCGAGCAGCGCCGCTACGAGCTGCTGGAGACCTGCATGGTGCGCACGTCGGACTTCCGCTTCACAAAGCCCGTGCAAGGGTTTGAGGTGTTTGCCAAGGGTGACCTCATCGCCACCGATGGGCCGCACGAGATCCGCGCGCTGTGCGACGACTGCACCATCCTCATGCCCACCCGCGAGCCCATCGTGGGCCGCGAGGCGGTGTACCTCACGCGGCCGATCTGATCCGGCTGGGGCGGCAGGGAGGTCTAGGGCGTGGGCGCCCGGGCTATTTCTTGAAACGGATCTTGCCGTCCTTGACGTACTGGTTGAACTGGTCGGGTGGCAGTGCCGCAGACCCGACGATGTCTTCTTCGACCGACCAGCTCAGCGTGGTGCTGTCCGCGCTGGTGGTCACCTCGATCGGGCCCTCGGGGATGGCGATCGGGGTGCCGTCGCCCGGTGTGTAGGTCACGTGGCCGTGCACGGTGGCGTGTTGTGTCATGGCGATTTCCTTGCGGCAGTGCCGCTGTGTTCATCGCTTCATTACAGGGTGAACTGCCTGACTGCCGTGTCAGCGCATGCCGCGCCGGAGCGACGGCAAGTGGCCGGTCTCGCACCGGTTCGCGCCGGTCAGGGTGGCACCACTGCCTGCGTGCGCTCCTGGCGCACCAGGTACAGGCCGCTGCCAATGATGATGGCGCCGCCCAGCAGCGTGCTGTAGCCTGGGACCGTCTGCCACAGCACCCAATCCAGCCCCATGCCCCAGGCCAGCGCCGTGTATTCAAATGGCGCCACCACGGAAGCCTGCCCGTGGCGAAAGGCTTCGGTGATCGCCAACTGGCCTGCAAACCCTGTGATGGCGAGCCCTGCCACCAGTGGCCAATGCGCCTGTGCCACGCCCACCCAATGCGGCCAGGCCAGCGCGCCGGCACCCAGTGCCAACAGCGTGGTGGTCCAGAACACCAGGCTGGCACTGGAGTCGGTGCGGGTGAGCATGCGGCCCGTGATGGCCGACACCGCATAGCAGGTGGCTGCCGCCAGCACGGCCAGCGCTCCCAGGGTAAAGAACGCCTCCTGATTGGGTCGCAGAGCCACCAGCACGCCCACCATGCCCAGCGCAATGGCGACCCAGTGGGCAGCGCGCACCTTCTCGCGCAGCACCACGGTGGACAGCGCAGTGATGAGCAGCGGCGCAATGAAGAACAGTGTGTAGGCCTCGGCCAGTGCCAGTTCACGGATGGCAAATGCAAACAGTGCCAGCATGGCCACATTGAGTCCGCCGCGCAGAAAATGCAGGGGCCAGCGCACCTTCAGCAGCCGTGGCACCTCGCCACGCCACAGCGCATAGAGCGCCACCAGCGGCAGCGCAGCCCAGCCCCGCAGCGCCGCGACCTGCATGGCGGGATAGTGGGCGCTCAGCGTCTTGAGTAGCGCATCCATCAGCGAAAAGAAACCCACCGCAGCCACCATGGCGATGATGCCGCGCAGGTTGCCCGAGGGCATCGACAGGCCTGCAGAGGCATTGGGTTGCGCTTCAGACATGGTGCGGCCCTGTGGCTGTGCGCGCGCAGGCCAGGCCTCGCTGGCGGTCATGTGGGACAGGAGCCTGTGCGGAGAAAAGGCGCGGCAATGGCGGGCTGGGCAGGTGCATGAGAACGTGGGCCCTGCGGGATCAGCCTGTGGTGTGGCCAGACCATTGCAGGGCGTGTGCGGCAAGGCCAAAAAGTGTAGCCCAGGCGCGCTGCGCCGCGGTGCTGTCAGCCCGCTGGCGCGGCGGGCATCTGCGTGCTGGCAGGGGGGGTATCGCTGCTGCTTCCGCCGTCCGCCGAGGCGAGGATGGCATCAAGTAGCGCCAGCGCCTGCAGAAAGTCGAACCCATCGATGGCCTGTGCCAGCGCCTGGGCGCGGTCCGGGTAGTGCTGCAGCATCGCCGGGTGCAGTTCGGCATATGCAGCGCTGGCATCGAGATCGTCACTGGCCAGCAAGGGCCGCAGCGTGCGCAAGCCTTGTCGCAGGTGGTCGGCACTGGCGGCAGGGTCTGTACTTGTTGTCTGTGCAGAGGCATCCACCACAAAGCGCAAGGATTGCACCAGCTGTTGCAGTCGTGCATCCAGGTCTTGCAGCGCGTGTTGGGTGTCGGCGTCCAGGCCCCCTGGCGGAGCGGCCTGTACTCTGGCCTCGGCTTGCTGCGCTGCCACCTGCAAGCCGGTGAGTCCTGCTGTACCCGCCAGGCCCTTGAGGGTGTGCAAGATGCGCTGCGTTTCGGCCAGGTCACCGCCTTGCCAGGCCTGCAGAGCCTTTTGCGCGTCCTGGGGGTGTTCCATCACCATGCGCTGCAGCAGCCGGACCAGCGCTGCAAAGTTGTTGCCCAGCGATCGCAGCCCCTGCTCCAGCTGAAAGCCCGCCACGCCCTGTAGCTGGGCCCGCACCCGAGTTTCATTCACCAGCGTGGGGGGCTGTGCCGCGACGCTGGGCGTTGGGGCTGCGCCGTCTGCGTCCCCGGCGTGGGGCAGCAGGCGCGCCAACACCCGTGCCAGTTGTGCCGGGTCCACGGGCTTGGGCAGGTGGTCGTTCATGCCCGCAGCCAGCGCGGCGGCGCGGTCTTCGGCGAAGGCGTTGGCCGTCATGGCCACGATGGGGGTCTGTGCGTGACCCGGCAGTGTGCGGATCTGCCGCGTGGCTTCCAGACCGTCCAGGTGGGGCATCTGTATGTCCATCAGGATCAGGTCGTAGTGATGTTCACGCGCGCGCTCCACGGCCATGGCCCCATCGCCTGCCACATCCACTGCAAAGCCCAGTTGGCGCAGCAGTTCTCCCGCCACTTCCTGGTTCAGCGCATTGTCTTCGGCCAGCAGCAATTGCAATCCCGAGGTGAAGCGCACCGGCGCATCGGCGGTCAGCGCGGGCGTAGCGGTCTCAGGCAGTTGGGCACGGTTCCACACGCGCACCAGCACTTCGTCGAGTGCAGTGGGCAGCACAGGCTTGGGCAAGAAGGCGGCAAACGGGCCTGCATCCACCTCGTCGGCCGGGCAACTCAGGCTGCCGCTGACAAGAATGCAGGCCGGGCGATGTTTGAGCGGCAGTGCGCAGATCTGTTGCCAGGTCTGGGTGCCGTTCAGGCCTGGCATCAGCCAGTCGGTGAGCACCAGCTCGTAGGGGTCCCCCACTTCGTCGGCTTGCGCTACCGCCTGCAGCGCAAGCGCGCCAGACGATACGGCATCGGCCCGCGCTCCCAGGTGGGTGAGCATGTCGGCCAGCAACTCGCGGGCTTCCTCCATGTCATCGACCACCAGGACGCGGGTGCTCGGGGGCAGGGCCTGGACATGTTGTGTGGCGGCCGCCTGTGTGCTGATGCCAAAGGGCGCCTCGAACCAGAAGGTGCTGCCCCTGCCAGGCTCGCTGCGCACGCCCACCTGCCCACCCATGAGGTCTGCCAGTCGGCGCGAGATGGCAAGCCCCAGTCCTGTGCCGCCATGGGTACGGGTGGTGGAGACATCGGCCTGCTGAAACGCGAGGAATAACTTGCCTTGTTGCTCGGGGCTCAGGCCGATGCCGGTGTCGCGCACCTCAAAACGCAAGCGCACCTCGGTCGCTTCGCGGTGGATGACAAAAGCATGCAATGAAACGCTGCCGCGTTCGGTGAACTTGACCGCGTTGCCCATGAAGTTGGTCAGGATCTGCCCCAGCCGCACTCCGTCGCCGTGCAGGATGGGCGGCACGCCCGCCAGCTCGGCCATCACCTCCAGGCCCTTGGCCTCGGCCTTGTCGCCGGTGATGGTGAACACGTTGCTCACTACCTTCTCCAGCTCGAAATCAGTCGGGTCCAGGGCCATCTTGCCCGCTTCGATCTTGGAAAAATCCAGAATGTCGTTGATGACGGCCAGCAGGTGCATGGCAGCGCCGGACACCTTGTCGAGCTGCTGGCGCTGGTGCGGGTTGGTGGTGTCGCGGCGGATCAGGTGGGTCAGGCCGATGATTGCGTTCATGGGCGTACGGATTTCGTGGCTCATGTTGGCCAGGAAGGCGCTCTTGGCCTGGTTGGCCTCGTCGGCCATGGCCTTGGCGCTGCGCAGCTGCGCGTTGGTGTGCTGCAGCTCCAGGGTTTGCTGAGCCAGGGCCTGGCTGGTTTTTTCGAGATCGAGCGTGCGCTCAGCCACCAGTTGCTCGAGCTCGTCGCGGTAGCGCGCCAACTCGCGCTCGGACTGCTTGCGGTTGGTGATGTCCACCCAAATGCCTGTCATGCATTCGCGATCGTGCATGTGCAGGGGGCGCATGGACACCCAGAAATCCCGGATATTGCCGTTCTTGTCGCGCCGCTGGGTCTCAAAGTCCAGCCCCCCCTCCGCTACGATACGCCGTAGCTTGTCATCGACTTTTTGGGTGTCGGGGTTCAGCTGCAAGTCGTACAGGGTCATCTGGGCAAACTCTTCGCGCGTGTAGCCCAGCGATTCGTACGTGGCGTCGTTGAAGCTGACGAACTGCAGGGTCTGCACATCCAGCACCACGATGCCAATGGGGGCCTGGCTGATGATGTTGGCGTGCAGTTCCTCGCGGTCATGCAGCTCTGTCAATGCAAGGCGGCGCTCGTCCTGCGCTTTCTGGAACGCCAGCACGGCATCTGCCATGTCGCCAATGAGGGTGCCTTTGCGCGCGGCCACCGTCTTGATCTCGGCAAAAGTCTTGTAGTCGCTGAGTCCACTCTCGCCGCGCGCCAGTTTTTGCAGCAGGTGGTTGAGCCGGTCCAGTTGCCGCGATGTGGATCGCGAAAGCCAGAACCACAGCAACAGAAAGGCCAGCGTCGCCAGCGTGCCGTACAGGCGCATCTGGCGGTTGAAATCCTTCACCTGGTTGCGCGTGGTGGCTGCATTCTGGACTGCGTGGTCCATGAAGGTCTTGGCGATGTCCCCCATCCGCAGGGCAAACACGCCGTAGTACGCCGTGGCACTGATCAGGTGTTCGCCAGCCAGAGACTGGTCGATGGACATCTGGTCCGAGCTCATCAAGGCGAACTGGCGAAACTCCTGGAAAGCGCTCAGCGCGGCGGGGTAGTGGGCCCGGATGTGCGTGAAGTCATGGGTTGTGGTCAGTGCGGTCAGGTCTTTTTCAAGCGCCGCCATTTCGTCCACGATGAGTGCGTGCAGCTGGTAGGCCTTGGCTTCGTCCACCTCCCGGTACTTGGAGGCGGTGAGGGCCTGTGTAAGCCGCAGCTTGATCTCCAGCAGTTGGCGGCTGATGGCTTCTGCCTTGGCAGCCACCTCGATGTCTTCTTCCTGGCTCTGCAGCGCTTGGAGCTGTACGGCCTGGGTGCGGTGCTGCACCGCGTAGTCAAACCCGACGCCTGCCAGCACGGCCAATACCACTGGTAGGAAAAATCGCAGAAAAAAGCGTTGGCGCTTGAGCAGGCGGAGCATGGGGCAGTGAGCGCCGTGTGGGATCAGCGTTTAGGGTTGGGGGGGAGCAAAGTGTCCCAGTGCGACGGGGGGATGCTGCCCAGGTATTCAAAGCCGGACGGCCCGAGGGGACGAAGCAACACCATGGTTCCTTCGGGCTTGACGAAATAGCCCATCAGGTCCGCCATGTTGGGGGCGTGCGCCACGATGACGCGGTTGGTGCCAGCGGGGACAGGCGCTGACACCAGTGCCCGCGTGGCGGCAATCACCGGTATTTTTTGCTCGCTGGTCAGGTTGGCGGTGTAGGCCAAAAGGGGCTCTGCGCGCAACAGCTGGGGCTGGGTGGCAAAGGTGAGCTGTGCGCTCTCGCGGGCCCGGCACAGTGGGCTGTGAATGACTTCACCCACCGGCACCCGCGCCCGCTGCAGGATGAGGCCCAACTCACGTGCCTGCCGGCGTCCTTCGTCGCTGAGCACCCGCTGGGTGCTGCAGTCGTTCAGGTCTACCTGCGGGGCCCGGTCGGCCCGCGTGCTGTCTGAGGCGCCATGGCGCAGGTACAGCACAAAGCCACCGTTGCGCAGCTGGGCGAGCAGGGCCGCATCCGCCAGTTTTTCCTGAAAGGCCGGGGTCTGTGCGGCCGCAATGCCCGTCCATACCGTCATGCAGGCCAGCGTCATTCGGGCCAGACGGTGTTGTGGTTTGGCTGCAGGGGGTGGGCAGCAGGGCGGCATGGTTCAGTCCTCGGCGTGCTCTGCAGGGTGGTCGGAAAATCGCTCGGCAATGAGGGAAAACTGCGGCACCAGCTCCAAAAACGCGTCGCAGATATCGGGGTCGAAATGCTGGCCACGGCCGTTGCGGATGATGTCCACCGCATCGTCCAAGGTGAAGGCCCGCTTGTAGTGGCGGCGCGAGATCAGTGCATCAAACACGTCGGCAATGGCCATCAGCCGGGCTGGCAACGGGATGGCGTCGCCCCGCAGGCCTTCGGGGTAGCCTGAGCCATCCCATTTCTCGTGATGGCCCGCTGCGATCTGGCGCGCTGTCTCCAGAAACTGCAGCGCCGGGTCGCCCAGTGCGGACTCGGTGGAAAGATGCTTGCTACGGCCGACCTCCAGCACGTTGCGGATGGCCTCTTCGATGGCATCAGCGCCAATGCGGGCGTGGGTCTTCATGATCTCGAACTCTTCAGGGGTGAGCTTCCCCGGTTTGAGCAGGATCGCGTCAGGGATGCCCACCTTACCGATGTCGTGCAGCGGCGCAGCCTTGGCGATCTGCTGGCGCTGGTGGGCGCTGCCCAGCAGGTGCTGAAAGCGGGGGTGGTCCTGCAAGTGCAGCATCAGTGCCTCGATGTAGGCCTGGGTGCGGTGCAGGTGGTTGCCGGTTTCGTTGTCGCGCTTTTCGGCCAGCGTGGCCATGGCGTGCAGGCTGAAGTCCTTGATGAGTTCGTTTTCTGCCATGCGCCGCTGCACCTCGGCGTCCAGGTAGCTGTTCTGGTCCGCCAGCCAGTCGCGCGCGGCCTTCAGTTCCAGATGGGTGCGCACCCGCGCCAGCAGCACGGCGGGCTTGATGGGCTTGGCCACATAGTCCACGGCGCCCGCTTGCAGGCCGCGTTCTTCGTCGGCAATGGCGTCGAGGGCGGTCACGAAGATCACCGGGATCTCGCGGGTCTCCGGCGCTGCACGCAGGGCCGCCAGCACCTCGTAACCGTCCATCTCCGGCATCATCACATCGAGCAGGATGATGTTGGGCACCGGCTGGGTTTGGGCGACCTGCAAAGCCCGCTGCCCCGAGTTGGCCACGCGCACGTGGTAGTACGGGCGCAGCAGCTGGCCAATGACGGTCAGGTTTTCGCGGGTGTCATCGACGACCAGTACCGTTCTGAGCAGGGCTTTGTCATCGGTCGGCAAAAACATGGTCGGAGTGCTTTCGGGCTACCACGCAGAGAATCCGCTGGAGTGTAAGCGCATGTTACTGCGCTTACAGGGGCTGAGAAGCTTTCCATGGCGCGGTGGTCGGATAGCTCAGCGCAACCGAGCATCGCCGCCGCTGCTGCTGCCGGACGACCGGCCCGCCTTCAGCCAAACGACTGCGCTGCCGCCATGGCACCCATGCGCTGGCTGATGGCAAAAAATTCCGCCACGGTGTCTTCAATGATCTGCTGCGCGGTCTTGACGGAGTCAATCAATCCCGCGGTCTGGCCCGCCAGCGCAGGGGCCGCCTCCATGTCACCGTCAAAGTACACGCGCTGGATGCCTGCAAAGCTGTCGGCGGGCATCAGTCCCGCCTCGTGGATGGCCTGGGTGCGCTGCGACTTGAGCGCGCGGATGCAGGGGCTGGCCTTGGTGTTGAGCATCCAGGTGCCGGTGACGTCCGCATCGACGATGGCGTTCTTGTAGTTGGCGTGCACGGGGCTTTCGGCGCAGCTGACAAACCGTGTGCCCATCTGCACCGCCTCGGCCCCCAGCGCAAAGGCTGCGGCCATGCCGCGCCCGTCGCAGATGCCACCTGCCGCCACCAGCGGCACGTCCACCCGCGCGCGAATGGCCTGCAGCAGCACCAGGGTGGAGACCTCTTCGGGGTTCTTGAAACCGCCGCCTTCACCGCCTTCGACCACCAGGCCGTCAATGCCTGCGTCCACGCATTTCAGCGCGGCGTCCACCGTGGGCACCGCGTGGTACACGGTGATGCCCGCGTCCTTCAGCGGCGCAATGAACTTGGCCGGGCTACCCGCCGAGGTGGTCACAAATTTCACACCCGACGCGCACACAAAGCGCAGCATGGCGTCGTCCTTCAAAAAGCGGATGGGCAGGTTCACGCCAAACGGCAGGCCCAGCGCGCTCATCTTGGTGATCTCGGCTTGGCAGTTGGCCGTCTCGCCGGAGGACGTCTCAATGATGCCCAGCCCACCCGCGCGTGACACCGCCGAGGCCAGCTGCGTGCGCGCAATCCAGCCCATGGGCGCCTGGATGATGGGGTAGCGCGCGCCCGTGTGGGCAAGGACGCGGTTGGTGGCGGGTGAGGTCATGGGCAAGGTCTCCTGATTTTTTGAGAGCGCCCATTATTTCGACGGGCATGCCGTCGCCGTGTCGCCCGCGTTACGGGGCCTGGGCGGGGGGCTCGTGCCAGGGCAGCTTGGCAAACAGGCGCTGCCAGTCGGCACATGGCACGGTGGAGTCGTCGGCGGGGGCGTGCCCGCAGTCCCAGTCCGCGGGCCCCGGCCAGCGCAGCCCGCTGTCGAAGGTCATCGCCACCCCCGACACCGGGTGCGGCACCGTCAACTGCCAGGCATGCAGCCACAGCCGCTGCTGGCCCAGCCGCTCGGCCCACCAGCGGTTGAGCGGGCCCTTGCCATGCGTGGCATCGCCAATGATGGGGTGCGCCAGGTGCTTGAGGTGGCGGCGGATCTGGTGGCGCCGCCCCGTGGTCGGAATGGCCTCGACCAGCGAGGCGCGGGTGGTTGCAAAACGCGCGTCGCTGGCCTCGGGCAGCGTGAGCTGCGCCAGCCGCCGAAAGCGTGTGTGGGCGTCCTGTACGGCGGCGTCCGCAGGCGCATCGTCGGGCTTCAAGGCATGGTCCACCTCGATGGCCTCAGGCGCCCAGCCGCGCACCATCGCCAGGTAGCGCTTGTGCGTGGCGCCATGCTCAAACGCTTGTGACAGCGCGCGCGCCGCATCGCTGTGCAGCGCCATCACCAGCACGCCGCAGGTGCCCTTGTCGAGCCGGTGCACGGGGTACACATGTTGGCCCAGCTGGTCGCGCAGGGTCTGCATCACAAACCGCGTCTCGCCCGCGTCCAGCCCCGTGCGGTGCACCAGCCAGCCTGCGGGCTTGTACACGGCCACCAGGTGCTCGTCGCGCCAGAGGATCTGCAGGGGAGGGGGCATGGAGGAATGTGTGTGGGCCATCGCGGGCTAGGGATCCTCTGCACGAATCTCGCTGGCCAAGTGAGCGCAGCGGATCGGGAGGGGCTGCAAGGCGCAAAACGCAGCAATAGCCGTAGCTATTGCGAGTATTTGCAACGCTGCAGACCGCCCGAGGCCGCTGATGCACACGGCGCGCTGATTCGTGCAGAGGATACCTAGGGGAAGGCGCGGATTGTGCCGCACGCCCCGCTGCCTACACTGGCCCCGTTCAACCCTTGCAAAGGATGCCCAGGTATGTCCGCTGGAGACTGGAAAGACATGTACGCCGCCGCCGTGGCGGGCGACCTGGCGCTGGTGCGCCACCACATCAGTGCAGGCGTGAACCCCAACTACCAGCATCCCGAGATCCTTTGCACGCCGTTGGTGGCGAGCCTGATCCACGGCCACCACGAGATCGCTCACTACCTGCTGGCTCATGGGGCTGACCCAGCGCTGCGATCGGACTTTGACGACATGACCCCGCTGGAGGCCGCGCGCCGCTACCGGCGCACCGAGTTCATCGCCTTGCTGCAGGCGCAGGGCGCCAAGGAAGAGCGCAAGCCGTTCTGGTGGCGCTGGTTGCCCATTTAACCCCCTGGGTTGCTTGGCGTCCTTTTCCCCGAGGGACGCCACCCGTGCGCTGCGGCGCTCACCGGGGCCGCGCCCGTCTCAATGGGGTGACTGGCCGGCGTGTGCTGCTTCTTTCGCCCTGAGCTTGGCGCCGATGTACTCGCCGTGCGTCACATGCAGCAGGCCGGCCACCTTGCTGATGGTGTGCATCTCGTTCTCGTCCGGGCGTGCGTCCGCGTAGGCGACCTGCCACATGGCTTCAACGAGCTGGATTTTCTCGTCCTGCGTGAAATGCTCGTTCAGCTGGCTGGTGAAGCGCTGGTAGTCGTAGGCGGTTCTGGAGGTGGCTGCGGCCTGTTCCAGCAGGCGCTGCAGTTCATCGTCACTTAGTGCAAATTGCCGGTGCAGTGCAGTCTGCATCACGCTGCGCTCCGCATCGCCCACCGCCGACTGGGTCCGTACCACCTCCACCAGCAACACGGCGGCTGCCAGTTGCACAGACCGCGCACGCTCTGCAGGAGATGGCACGGGGTTCAACGGGGTGAGGCTTTCAAGCAGGTCTTTGAGGGCTTGGAACATCGTGTGGTTTGCTGGCTGCGTCAGTAGGGTGGAGGCGTTGGGGATGGGGTTGGTTCCGCTGACGTGTGCTGGCTGCGCACGTTGCGCTCGCTGCGGCACAAAGCCCCGGCGACAATCGGGGGCCATGACGAAGAAAACCATACTCCCCTTGCAACTGCTGGTTGCCCCCGACAAGAACGACCCCGCACCGCTGATCCTGTACCACGGGCGCAATTGCCCCGATGGCTTTGGTGCGGCGCTGGCGGCATGGCTGTACTACGGCGACCAGGCTGAATACGTGGGGCTGGACCACGGCGATGTCAAGACCGTGGACGACCTGCCGCCCCTGCAAGGCCGCGCGGTCTACATCCTCGACTTCTCGTTTGCCAACGAGGTGATGGCCGCCATCGACGAGCGCGCCGCCAAGCTGGTCATGCTGGACCACCACAAGAGCGCGGCCGAAAAGCTCACCGGCTTTGCCTGCCGCTGCGGTGTGGTGCACTTCGACATGAACAAGTCGGGTGCGCGGCTGGCGTGGGAGTTTTTCCATCCGCACGAACCGATGCCTGCCCTGTTCAAATACGTGGAAGACCGCGATATCTGGAAGTGGGAGTTTGCCGAGAGCGCTGCCTTCCTGTCAGCCCTGGACATGGAAGAGCAAGGCTTTGCGCGCTGGCGCGAGATTGCCGACTTCACGCCCGATCAGCTCCAACAGTTCATGGTGCGCGGCGAGGCCATGGACCAGAAGTACCGCAAGCTCTGCGCCGACATCGCCGAAGGCGCGCAGCCGCTGGTGTTCAACGGCATCACCGGCCTGATGGTCAACGCCCCCGGCATGTTCCACAGCCTGGTGGGCGACATCCTCTCGGCCAAAACGGGCACCTTTGCGCTGATGTGGAGTGCAGGCGAAAAGGGCGTGAAGGTGGGGCTGCGTGCGCAGCGCAACTTTGACTGCATCGCGCTGGCCGAAAGCATGGGCGGCGGTGGCCATGCGCAGGCCTGCGGCTTCAAGATGAAGGTGGAGCGCCTGCCAGAGCTGCTGACAGGTACCTTCAACGCGTGATGCCCGGGCGATTTTGAGGATAAATCGTCTGTAGCGCTACATTTCCATGCCTGAGTAGCTATCAAAAATATAGTGAATGATATGGCGCGCCAGCGCGGCTAAACCAGCCGCAGGTCGGCCCCCTGGGTCCCTGGAAACACCCGCGCCACGGCCGCCGCGTTCAGCCCGTACATGCGGGCGAACAATCCCCCCAACACACTGCGGTAGTCGTTGAGCACGGGGTAGTCGCGGTTCTGGAACAGCGTGGTGGCGGTCAGCGCCTGCTGCTCTCCCGCGATGCGGCCGCCATTGACCCCGCCGCCCAGCACCCAGAACACCGTGCCGTGGCCATGGTCTGTGCCCCGGTTGCCGTTCTCGCGGAAGGTGCGGCCAAACTCGCTGATCACCACCACCACGGTGGACTTCCACGCGGGGCCCATCTCGTCGGCAAAGCCTGCCAGGCCCCGGCCCAGTTCCTCCAGGCGGTTGGCCAGCGTGCCGGTGGCGGCGCCCTGGCCCACATGGGTGTCCCAGCCGCCCACGTCTACAAAGCCGAGCTGGTAGCGCGACTGCATGAGCCGCGCCATGCGCCGGGCCGTGCCTTCAAATCCCTTGGTACTCAGCGCATTGCGGCTGGCGGCCTCCATCTCGCCCTGCATGGTGCGGGCGACCTCATCGCGGGTGGCAAAGCCTTCGTTCACGGGCGTGGCCAGCGGTGTGCCCCGGTACATGGAGGCGATGAGTTCGGCCTGCCGCGCATCTACACCACCGCGCCCCGCGCCTGCGCTCAGTGCGGTGTTGGGCACGTCCACCGCCCCGCGCAGCACCAGGGGCAGGGTGCTGGTGAACGCCATCGGCTGCAGCGCCACCGGGGCACTGTCGGCGCGCGGGTTCAGCTCCGCCACCAGCCGGTTCAGAAAGCCCGATCGGTAGTCGCGCCGCCCGCCCAGGGGCTGGCCCAGCTCAATGCTGTCCTGGGTGTCGAAGTGGCTGCGGGAGAGGTCGTCCGTGCCCGCGAACGGCACAAAGGCGAGCTGGCGCTGCTGGTACAGCGGCAGCATCGATTCAGCCAGTGCCGGATGCAAGCCCCAGTCGGGCGTGAGCGGCAGGGCGCCGCCCTCCTGCCCCGGCCGGGCGATGGCGATGTTGGGCCGCGTCTCGTAGTAGTAGCTGCTGGCCGTGGGCACCAGCAGGCTGGCGCAGTCGTAGCCACCGCGCAAGAACACCAGCAGAAAGCGCGCGTCCTGCGCGCGGGGTGCGGCGAGCACGCTGGCGCTGTACACGCCCAGGCCCGTGCCGAGTGCGCTGGCGCCCAGGGCCTGGAGAAGGTGTCGTCTACAAAGCATGGGGCTGTCCTTTCAACCTATTCAATGGCGCCCGAACGCATCATCGGCTGCTGCGCAGGCGCGTGCGCGGCCAAAGCGATGGCAGCCGTGCAAGGGCCGCCCCGCCGCACGGGCTGCGTCCCCCTTCCCGAAGGGCGAAGCCATTCGAGAGAAGGGGGAAGGCGCGAAGCGATTCAGGGGGATGTACTCCATCTCTTCTCCTCATCCGTGCATGAACTCAGGGGATGCGAGGAACAGCAGATTCCATTCGCGCGGTGAGGTGGCCTGCGCCAGGGCGCTGCGCGTGGCTGGGGACCACGTGGGCTCCAGCGTACGCACGTAGGCGGTCTGCGCCAGGGCCGGGGGCGTGCGCGGCGCGGCGCGGGGTGCCGCGTCATCGTTCGCTGGTGGGGCGGCCATGGCGCCTGCACCCAAGGCCCGCGCCATCTCAAAGCGCGTGCTCATCTGCCCCGAGCCTGACCATGTCGCGGAGTCCAGCGGGTAGCCATCGGGCGTGACACGGCCATAAAAAGGCTCGGCCAGCCGTTGCAGCCAAGCCAGCGCAGGGTCGGGGCTGGGCAGCACGGCATCGCCGTGGGCCAGGCGCAGGCCCGCCAGTGCGTAGTGCAGCGGGTCCCGAAAACGCTGGCCCAGGGATGCGCGGAACTCTGGTGTGTGGAACAGCGTTTCCAGCACTGCCGCAATGTCGCCGTCCGTGCGCTCAAAGCTGCGGGCCAGTGTCTGTAGCAGTGCAGGGGGCGGGTTGTCGCCCACCAGAAAGAGCGCGATCTTGCGGGTGATGAAGCGCGCGGTGGCAGGCGCACGGGCCAGGCGGTCCAGCGCTTCTTCCACCTCGGCCAGGCCTTGGGCGCGGAGCGGCTGGCCGAGCAGTGTTTTGGGGTCCCAGTCATGCCGCTGCGGGTTGAATTCAAACAATCCCTCGCGCACGTAGTGGCGAAGCAGTGCGGGCCTCATGCGCGGGGGCTCGTCGCCCGGCGGCCGCTGCGACACGCCCACGCCGGTCAGCACGCGGGCCAGCTCCTGCACGTCCTGCTGGCTGTAGCCACCGTCCACGCCCAGCGTGTGCAGTTCCATCAGCTCGCGCGCGTAGTTTTCGTTGATGCGGCCTGCGGCGTTCTGCGCGTTTTCCAGATAGCGCAGCATGGCCGGGTGGCGCACGGTGGCACCCAGCAGGTCGCGAAAGCGGCCCAGCGCGTGGGGGCGCACCGCACGCTCTTCGTAGTCGCCCACCAGGGCGCGCAGGTTGCCCTTGCCTGCAAACACGTTGAAGTGGTTCATCCAGAACCAAGTCATCTTCTCGCGCAACTGGCTGGGCGAATACAGCGCGCGCAGCACAAACCGGGCGGCAGCCTCTTGCTGCAGGGCGCGCATGTCCTGCTGCCAGGCCTTGAGCGCGGCCTTGCGCTCGTCCTCGGTGGGCAGGGCCTTGGCGGCGCGGTTGCGGGCTTCCATGTCGGCTGCAAGCGCCTCGATGGGGGTGCGCGAAATGGCCATGGCGTCGATCTGCGCCTGGGCTTCGCGGGGCAGTGCGGTGTGGACACCTGGGCGCAGTTGCGCAGCCAGATACGCGCTGATGCCCAAGCCGCCCAGCGCTTGCGTGCCCTGGGCGGTGCAGCCCCAGGTCACGCGGTCCAGCAGGCGGGCCAGGGTGGGCTCGTCGGCCGCGCTCCAGGTGCCCGGGCCTGTTGTGTGGGGCACTGCGGCTGCGGGGGGCGCGGCTTGTGTGGCAAGGGGGGCGCCAAAGACGGCGCAGCCCGCCAGGCCGAGCAGCAGGGTGCGGCGGTGGAGGTGCAGTGGGTTAGTGGGGGTCATGGGGCCTCGCGGGCAGCCAGCCAATGGCTGTCCGCATGGTGCCGCTGCCACCACCCGCATGCAAGCCCGCACGGCCGGTTTTACCTGCGCGACACAAACGCCAGGGAGGATGTATCGAGGGGTATCTTCAAACCCCCAGACATGATCGCCTGAGAACAGGTTCTCGGTGCTATGGCGCTGCGCCCGTGGCCTGTGCGGCCTCCTCAAAACGGTCTACCTTGCGCAGGGTCTGGAACGCCATCATCCAGCCACCCACCACACCCAGCGTGCACAGGCCACCCACGATGGCGGCGGGCACCACGCCCAGCCATGCGGCGCTGGTGCCCGCGCGGAATTCGCCCAGTTCGTTGGACGAGCCGATGAACAGCATGTTCACCGCGTTCACCCGCCCGCGCATGGTGTCGGGCGTGGAGAACTGCACCAGAGCGCCCCGGATGTACACGCTCACCATGTCGGCCGCGCCCGCCACCAGCAGCGCCGCAAACGACACCCAGAACAGCGTGGACAGCGCAAACACCAGGTTGGCCACGCCAAACACCGCCACCGCGATGAACATGGTGCGGCCCACTTGGCGGTTGAAGGGCCGCATGCTCAGGTACAGCCCGGCGCTGACCTCGCCCACAGCCATGGCACTGCGCAGCGCACCCAGGCCCGCCGGGCCCACATGCAGCACCTCTTGCGCATAGATGGGCAGCAGCGCCACCACGCCGCCCAGCAGCACGGCAAACAGGTCCAGCGAGATGGTGCCCAGGATGATGGGCCGCGTGCGGATGAAGGTGATGCCCGCGCCAAAGCGCTCGAACATCGTGCCTTGCGCGGGGCCGGGTGCCGTGGCGTGGGCCACCACCACGCGCAGCAGCAGGGCCACCCCCAGCACAAAACACGCGCAGCAGATGGCATAGGTCAGCTCGCCGCCGCCCAGCGCATACAGCAGCCCGCCCAGCAGCGGCCCGCCAATGCTGGCCACACGCATCAGCATGCTGTTGGCGGCGATGGCCTGGGCCAGTTGTGCACGGGGCACGATCTGTGGCAACAGGCTCTGCATGGCCGGGCCCGAGAACGCGCGGGCACAGCCATACAGCACCAGCACGGCATAAATGCCCGCCACCCCACTGCTGCCGTGGCCAGACAGCCACCAGAGCAGGGCGCTGCACAGGCCGCCCACCGACCAGGCGATCGCCAGGATGCGCTTGCGGTCAAAGCGGTCGATCAGGTCGCCCGCGGGCAGCAACAAAGCCAGCATGGGCAGAAACTGCGCCAGCCCCACATAGGCCAGCGCCAGCGGCTGCCGGGTCAGGTCGTACACCTGCCAGGCCACCACCACCGCCTGTACCTGGGTGGCGATGACGGCCACCACGCGGGCGACCAGAAATGAAACAAAACCGGTATGGCGGTAGACGTTGGCAGGTTCGGCGGGCGCGGCAACAGCAGCGCTCGGGGTGAGGGGCTCAGGGGTGGGCATGGATAGGGTCAGCGGGGGAAGCATCCGCCCGATGCGGCGATGCTCCCAAACGGCGGGAGGCCAGATGCTAGCGATTGTTGCGCCGGGCTGCAGTCAAGCGTTGGTAAAGCCTCGCAGTGGGCGCGCTGATGACGAGCATTCGATGGCTTCAACGGCGCTGCCGGTGCCGGTAGTCCCAGGGCGCCAAAGGCCGCTTCTGGGACCACAGGCCCGCATGCTGTGCCTGTGCAGAGCGCTGCAAGGGCGCCAGGTGCGGGTAGTGGCTGGCGTAGGGCGTGTACACCCAGGCCATGCCTGCGCGCACCTGTGCCGTGGCGGCATCGGTGCCACCACAACGCACCTGCGCCACCATGCGGCCGTAGCTGTCCTCATCCACGGGTTGTAGCGTGGCCCGTTGTCGAAAGCACAGCTGTGCCAGGTGCTGCCGCGACTTCTGCCCAAACGCCTGCCGCGACTCGGGCGCATCGATGGCGGCGATGCGCACCTTCACCTGCTGGTAGGCACCAGGTGGTCCGCAGCGGGCAGTGAGGGTGTCGCCGTCGCTGATGGCAACGACCAGGCAAAACAGGGAAGCGAGGGGCACAGGGAGCTTGGGTGTGTGTTTGCAGGCACTGGCGCCAGTGTTTCTTGCAAAAATGGAGCGATTTGGCTGGGTGCGCCACAACGGCATGCTTTTGTAGCTATTAATAGTATAGCGGTGTGCTGCGTGGTGACGGTGACACAACAAGGGCTGGTATGGGGGCATGCGCCTGCCGCCGCCCAGCGTAGCACCTGGCGGGCCACAGGTCTGCTTTGCTTCAAGGTGAGACCACGCCGTGGTGTGTATGGCTTGAAGAATCTGGGGAACCGGGAACGGTTACTGCCGTCAGACACCACAGGCGCTGTGACAATGGGGTGCATTGTCCAATGCGCTCGCGTCGCGTTTGCTTCGCGCTTGTTATCGTCGGCGATAGCCGCCCACCCCCAAGGAGTCCCGGTTTTGCGTTTCCCCTGGTCCACAGAATCCCATGCCCCCCAACCAGCGCCCCTGCGCGCCGCTGCAGTGGCTCTGGCCTGTGGCGCGACTTTGGTCATGGCGGGCTGTGCCGGCACAGGGGCCAAGACGTTTGGCGTGCAGGAGAACTTTGGCTCGGTCGCCACGTACTCGCGCCTGTTCGATGCCACGCCGGCCCAGACGTGTGAAGCCTCGCGCCGCGCGCTGCTCAGCCAGGGCTACGTCATCTCGTCCAGCGCGGCCGACCTGGTGGAAGGCAAGAAGAGCTTCCAGCCCGAGCCCGAGTCGCACCTGCAGATGGTGGTGCGCGTGGTGTGTGTGCCCGAGGCCAACGACGGCAAGGTCAGCCTGGGCTTTGTGACGGCCACCCAGGACACCTACGCATTGCGCAAGACCAACAACTCGGCCAGCGTGGGTGTGGGCGCCATCGGCTCGGTGTCGCTGCCGTTCTCATCCAGCAGCGAGTCCCTGGTCAAGGTGGGCAGCGAGACCATTGCCAAGGACACCTTCTACGACAGCTTTTTTGATCTGGTCAAACGCTACCTGGTCATTGACCAGGCGCTGGCGGACTGAGCGGCCGGGGGCGTGCCCGGCTTTTCGCTCGTCTCTCGGCCCACTTCCCGCTGGTGCCTCATCAGGCGGCGCGCCAGCGTTGTACCCAGGCCCATCCTTCGGGCCAGTCGCCCAGGCCGCTGTCGGCATTGATATGCCCCTTGGCCCCCAGGTCCACCTGCTGGGCACCCCAGGCGGCCGCGCAATGGGCCGAGAAGGATGCAGTGGAATACGGATCGTCGCTGCTGCTCACCAGCATGGTCTGCCGCGCGGGCTGACCCGGGGCGGTCAGCGCCGCAGGCACGGGCGTGAAGCCTTTGGCATCCGGTGGAAAGTCGGGCCCGTCGGGGTCTGGCACGGCCACCAGCATCAGGGCATGCACAGCGGTCAACGCGCTGGCAGCCCACCGCGCCAGTGCCAGGCAACCCAGGCTGTGGGCCACCAGGATGGGAGGCTGGCCTGCTGCGGTGATGGCCGCGTCAATGGCATGCACCCAGGCGTCGCATTGCGGGTGTGCCCAATCGGCCTGCTCCACCCGCACCACGCCCGTGTGCTGGGTTTGCCACAATGATTGCCAGTGGCGGGGGCCAGAATTGTAGATGCCGGGAACAAGCAAAACAGGTCTCATCGTCAAAATTCCTTCAGATCAAAAAGGCAGTGGTGTCACTGCCTGCCAACGATAGGTGCAGCGCCTGTGGATGGGCAGGGGGCATCATCGGAAAGTGGCCCTCCAAACCTTGAAGTCATCGCAAAGGGAGCATTGCACCGTGGAGCTGGACAAAAAAGACCGACAGATCCTCATGGCCCTGCAGGCCGACGCTCGCCAGAGCCTGTCTGCCTTGGGCAAGCAGATCGGTCTGTCGCAGCCTGCGATGAGCGAGCGCGTCAAGAAACTCGAAGACGCCGGTGTGATCGTGGGCTACCAGGCCCGCATCGACCTGGCTGCCGCTGGCCTGGGCTTGCAGGCCGTGGTGCGGGTGCGCACCACGCACGAACACATTCAGCGCTACGTGCAGCTGTTTCAGACCATGCCCGAGGTGCTGGACGCCGTGCGCGTGACGGGAGAGGACTGCTTTGTGGTGCGCTGCGCATTTGGACAGCCGGCAGACCTGGAGCGCGTGGTGGATGCCCTGGCGGCGTTTGGCAGCGTGTCTACCGCCTTGGTGCTGTCGCACCCCGTGAGCAAGATGGTGCCGCTGGCATGACGCGGCGGGTCAGCAGAACCCGCGGCTGACCCGCGCGGGCTAGTCTGCTTAACGGGTGACCAGGTACCGCAGCTCCGCAAAAATGCCGCCCAGCGTGGTCACTGACTTGAGCTGCAGGGTGGGTTGCATGATCTGGCGCGGCAACAGCGGCGTGCCTGCGCCCAGCGTGACGGGGGCGATCTGCACGATCAGCTCGTCCAGCAGGCCCGCGTCGTAAAACTGCCCCACCAGGTCACCCCCACCCACGACCCACACATTGCGCCCCGCTGCAGCCTGCACCATGGCCTGGTGCACGGGCCGCACATCGCCACGCACAAAGCGCACATCCGCGCCTGCAATGCCGCGCAGCGTGCGTGCACTGAACACCCAGGTCGGCGGCGTGTAAGGCCAGGGCTGGCCCGCATCGATGGCATGTTTCAGCATCCATTCGTAGGTGTGCGATCCCATCGCCAGCGCACCCACGTCGCGGATGAACGCGGGGTAGCTGGAGCCCTCGATCTCGCCAAATTCCAGCAGCCAGGCGAGGTCGTGGTCGGGCGTGGCGAGGAAACCGTCGAGGCTGGATGCGCCGTAGAACTGGGTCTTGCCGGGGCGGGGGTGGTTGCCTAGTGGGGGCATGGTGGGGCTCCTCTCTGAGGGTGGGCAGGTGCGCGTGCCCGGTGCAGGTGCAGCGGGCACGGTGGGGCACGTCACTGTAGAGAAGGGCTGCTGACAACGGCCTGGCAGCAGATGTCATGCCGGGGTTAGCCCGGGCTGCGGGCACCGGCCTGCAAGGCCTGCACAGCAGCTACCAGCACGCCGGTGGCTTCTTCGGCGCTGAGCAGTCCGGCGCTCACGAATGCGCCGTTCACCACCACCGCAAGCTGGGCGGCCAGCTGCTCCGGGTGGGGGGCCTTCAACCGCACCGCGATGTCGTGCAGGCGGCCCCGCAACGCCTGCATGTGCCGCCGCGCCACGTGCCGTGCAGGGTGGTCCTGCTCGGCGAACTCGGCGGCCACGTTGATCTGGGGGCAGCCCCGGTAGTTGGAGCGGGCTAGGCGCTCGCCAATCCAGCGCATGTGGGCCTCCAGCTCCCCGGCGGGGTCATCGGCGAACTGGGCCGCCACGCTGTCCCATTGGTCCCAGAACTCGACGTCTTCCCGCTCCAGGAAGGCCACGATGAGGTCGTCCTTGGTGGGGAAGTAGCGGTACAGGCTGGTCTTGGCCACGGCGGCTTCCAGCACGACCAGGTCCACGCCCACGGCGCGCACCCCGCGTTCGTAGAACAGCCGGGACGCGGTGTCGAGGATGCGGCTGCGGACATCGGCGGCGGGCTCGGCCACAGCGGACGGGCCGATGGTGGGGGAGAGGTCTCTGGTGGAACGGGAATTTGTGGAGCGCATGCTTGACATGATACAGACCTGTCTGTAATCTTCAAAAAACAGACAGGTCTGTATCGTTAAATTTCAACCACCCACTCAACGCAAAGGATGACCATGAACCCGCAACAACACCGCCCCATCGCCGTTTACGGCGCCACCGGCCACACCGGCCAATTTGTCGTGCAGGAGGCACAGCGCCGCGGGCTGCCCGTGGTGGCCGTGGGGCGCAGCGCCGCCCGGCTGGACGAGGTGTTTGCCCCTGGCGTGACCCGGCGCATCGCCGATCTGGCCGACCCCACCAGCCTGGAACAGGCGTTTGCCGGCTGCGCCGTGGTCATCAACTGCGCGGGCCCCTTTCTCGACACGGCTGCCCCGGTGGCGCATGCCGCGCTGCGGGCAGGCTGCCACTACATCGATGTGACGGCCGAGCAGGCGAGTGCGCAGGCCAGCCTGGCCGATTTCGATGCTCCGGCCCGCGCTGCGGGCAAGGTGGTGATTCCGGCCGCCGCCTTCTATGGCGGTCTGGCCGACCTGCTGGCCAGCGCGCTGGCCAGGGCCGGCACCATCGACGAGATCACTGTGGCGATAGGGCTGGACCGCTGGTGGCCCACCGCCGGCACGCGCAAGACGGGTGAGCGCAACACCGTGCCGCGCCAGGTGGTGGCCCACGGGCGCCTGGTGCCGCTGGTGCCTTCCGAGCACGTGCCGGACTGGGCGTTTGCCGCGCCCCTGGGCAGCCAGGCCATGGTGGAGATCCCGTTCAGCGAGGTCATCACCATCGCCCACCACCTGCCGGTGGGCCACCTCCGCTCGCTGCTCAACCGCTCGGCGCTGCAGGACATCCGCGACACCGGCACGCCGCCGCCCACGGCCACGGACGACAGCGGACGCTCTGCGCAGCGCTTCGAGCTCATGGTGCAGCTGGTGCAGGGTGGCCAGACCCGCATCGCCGGCGTGCGCGGGCAGGATATCTATGCCGTGACGGCGCCCATCGTGGTCGAGGTGGCCCAGCGCCTGCTGGCGCCTGCGTACGCACACAGCGGCGCGCTGGCCGTGGCGCAGGCGGTAGAACCGGTGGACATGCTGCGCGCGTTGCACGGCACGGCGCTGGAGGTGTTCGGGGACGCCTTGCCCGGCTGATGCCCAGGGGCGCTCAGGGCAGCTGCACCGTCTCCGCCAGATGCCCGTACACCGCTGCAATGCGCCGCAGGTGCCGCGACTCCGGGTGGGTCAGCAGCCACAGCTCGGTCTCGCCGTCGGCCAGCGCGCCCGTGAGCGGGCGCAGGTCGCTGCGGCCCTGGGCCAGAAAGAGGGGCAGCACCCCCACGCCCATGCCCAGGGCCACCAGTTCCATCACGGTGAGCAGGCTGTTGACGCGGTAGGTGGGCTGCGCCCTGGGGTATTGCTTCTTGCGCCAGCGCACCGAGGGGTGGTCGGGCAGGGCGTCGTCGGGCGCAATCCAGGCGGCGCGGCCCGCCTCCACATCCGACAGGGCCAGGGTGCTGGCGGTGCCTGCGTAGAGGGCCGAGCGGATCATGCCCAGCTGCCGCCCCACCAGGTGCTGTGGCGGGCGCTTGGTCGCGCGCACGGCGATGTCGGTGTCGCGCCGCGTCAGGCTCACCAGCTCGTTGCCGGCGTGCAGCTCGTACACCAGGGCCGGGTGCCGGGGCTGCAGCATCTGCAGGGCCGGGGCGATGAGGCCGTGCAGGATGGTGTCGGTGGTGGAGATGCGCACCGTGCCCGACACCTGCTCTGGCTGCGCCTGTGCGGCAGAGCGCGCGGCCTCCAGGGCGGCTTCCACCCGCTCGGCCTGTTCGGCCAATGCCTGGGCCAGTTCCGAGGGACGGTAGCCGGCGCGCGACCGGTCGAAAAGCGACTGGCCCAGCCCCCGTTCGATGCGCTGGATGGCGCGGAACACCGTGGACGCATCCACACCCAGCCGCTCACCGGCGGCCGCCAGGGTGCCGGTGCGCACCATGGCCAGCAGCACTTCCAGCTCGGCCGCGCCCAGTTGGTATTGCGCTGATGCAACGGTTGATTTCATGGATGCTTATTTTGTTTGCGTTGTTGCAAGCATAGATTCTGCCTGTCGCCGGGCCTTGCCGTGTACCGATGGGTGTCTGTGGCTGCCAAGGGGCGACATATTCCAACCGTATTTACAGAAAGCCCCGTTCCCATGAAGCTCTACTACGCCCCCGGTGCCTGCTCGCTCGCCGTCCACATTGCCCTGCGCGAGGTCGGCGTTGCTTTCGATCTGGTCAAGGTGGACCTGGTGCGCCACACCACCGAGACCGGCGCCAACTATCTCGACATCTCCCCGCGCGGCTATGTGCCCCTGCTGGAGCTGGCCGACCAGTCGCGCCACACCGAAGCAGCGGCGCTGCTGCAGTACGTGGCCGACCTGGACCCGGCGCGCGCACTCATCGGCCAGCCCGGCTCCAGCGAGCGTCTGGCCGTGCTGGAATGGCTCACCTTCGTCAGCACCGAACTGCATAAGGGCTTCAGCCCCTGGCTGTGGCACAAGGAGACGGCCGACTCCACGCGCCAGGCCGTCAAGGCCAAGCTGGCCGTGCGTTTTGCCGAGATGGATACCGTCCTGTCGCGCAGCGATTTTCTGGCGGGCGGCTACAGCGTGGCCGATACGTATGGCTTCACCATCGTCAACTGGTCCCATCTGCTGGGCATCCCGCTCACTGCCTACCCGCACCTGCAGGCCTGGATGGCACGCGTGGCGGCCCGCCCGCAGGTGCAGGCTGCGCTGCGGGCTGAGGGGTTGTTGTCGTGATGGCCCAGACCACAGCGCCCGCTGCGCTCACTCTGGTCTCGCACGCGCTGTGCCCCTATGTGCAGCGCGTGGCCATCGTGCTGCACGAAAAGGGCCTGGCGTTCGAGCGCCGCACCATCGACCTGGCCCGCAAGCCCGACTGGTTCCTGGCCCTCTCGCCGCTGGGCAAGACCCCGGTCCTGCAGGTGCGCGGCCAGAGCCTGTTCGAATCGGCCGTGATCTGCGAATACCTGGACGAGGTGGCCATGCCCGTGCTGCACCCGCCAGATCCGCTGCAGCGCGCACGCCACCGGGCGTGGATGGAGTTTGGCTCTGCGGTGCTGAACACCATCGGCGCCTTCTACGCCGCAGCGGATGAGGCCACGCTGCAGGCCCGCGCGCAGGACCTGCGCAGCCGTTTCGAGCAGATCGAAGAGGCCCTGGGCCAGCGCAGCGTGCCGGGGCCGTACTTTGCCGGGCCGAACTTTGGCATGGTGGATGCGGTGTTTGGCCCCGTGTTCCGGTACTTCGACGTCATCGACACCTTGCCGGGCACGGATGAACTGGGGCTCTGGCAAGGCTTGCCGCTGGTGCATCAGTGGCGCGCCGCGCTGGCGGCACGCCCTTCGGTGCAGCAGGCCGTGGGTGCGGACTATGCCGAGGGCTTGCGGGCCTTTTTGCGCGCGCGTGGTTCAGCGCTGTCGCGGCGCATGCAGGCGGTGGCCGCGTAGACCCCGCACGCCTGCCGGCTCAATCCGCCCAGGTGCCCGGCGCCAGCCCGTCCAGCGTGTACGGCCCGATGGCCGCGCGGATGAGCCGCAGCGTGGGGTGGCCCACGGCGGCCGTCATGCGGCGCACCTGGCGGTTGCGGCCTTCGCGGATGATGAGTTCGATCCAGGTGGTGGGGATGGCCTTGCGCTCGCGAATGGGCGGGGTGCGGTCCCACACCGCAGGGGCGGGCTCCAGCAGCCGTGCGCGGGCGGGCAGGGTGGGGCCGTCGTTCAGCACCACGCCGCTGCGCAGCGCGGCCAGCGCGGCCTCATTGGGGATGCCCTCCACCTGCACCCAGTAGGTCTTCTCCATCTTGAAGCGCGGGTCGGCAATGCGGGCCTGTTGCTTGCCGTCGTTGGTCAGCAGCAGCAGCCCTTCGCTGTCGGCGTCCAGCCGCCCGGCCACGTACACGCCGGGCAGGTCGATGTAGTCCTTCAGCCCCTGCCACTTGCCCTCGGGCGTGAACTGGCTCAGCACGCCGTAGGGTTTGTTGAAACGGATCAGGCGCGAGGTCATGGGGCTGGTTTCAAGCAAAAAGGGCCGGATGCGCCAGTGCAATATGCGCTGGGTGCTATCAAATGCATAGTAATGAAGCCCTGCGCCATCACGCCGGCACGAACAGCGCCGGGTCCACCATGGTGCGGTTCAGCATCACGCCCCAGTGCAGGTGCGGGCCGGTCACGCGGCCAGTGGCGCCCACCTTGCAAAACGCGTCGCCCGCCTGCAGCACATCGCCCACACGCACCTCCATGCTGCTCAGGTGGCAGTACATGGTGAGCAGGCCCTGGCCGTGGTCCAGCCACACCGTGCCACCGTTGAAGAAGTAGTCGCCCACGTCAATCACCCGGCCCGGCAGCGGCGCCACGATGGGCGTGCCCGTGGCGGCGGCAATGTCCATGCCGCTGTGCGGATTGCGCGGCTGGCCGTTGAACACGCGGCGCAGCCCGAACGAGCTGGACCGCCGCCCCGGCACGGGCACACGCATGCGCAGCGATGCCAGCGACACGCCGGCGGGCTGCTCGGTGAAGGTGGCCATCACCTGCGCCTGGTGGTCGCGCTCGCGCTCGTAGCGGGCCTGGTCCTCGGGCGAGAGGTCCACCGTGCGCGGCGACACCTTCAGGTGCTGCTCCTTGTATTGCTTGGGGGCCACGCTGTAGTGCACCAGGCGCGGGCTGCCGCCGCCCTCGGGCAGCACGCTGATGAAGGCATCGCCCGGCGCTGCCGCCAGCGGTATGCCCACGATGGCCGTCCACTCAATGGCATCGCCCACCACCCGCAGCGGCACATCCACCTCGCCCTGGCGCACCTGCGCCACCGGCCGCGTGGCCGCCGGGCCCAGCGACAGCCGTGCCACACCCCCCGGCACCTGCAGCGCCTGGGGCCACACCGTGGGTGCGGGTGGCACAGGCTTGGCATGCAAAGGGGCCACCAGGGCAGGCTGCACGAGCAGGCCTGCCGTGCCGATCAAGGCGCTGCGGCGGGTGATGGAGGGGGCGGGGCGGGCGGGAGCAGGGCGGGCAGATTCAGACACGGCAGAGAAAGGCATGAACAAAAACAAAGTGGCTGCGCGAGGGGCTGGTGCGCGCGCAAAGCGCCCCGCTGTCGCGGCCGACAAGGGCGATTGTGCCCCCGGTGTTGGCGGCGTCCGCCTACATCGCGCCTGCATGTCGGCACCTACCATCGCGCCATGCCACCCGCAGCCCCTCGCCGCCGTTCCACCATGCTCACTGTCTTGCTCACGGCCCTGGCCACGGGGGCCCTTGTCCTGTTGGCACTCAACTTCACGGCAGGCGAGAAAAAGGTGCAGCAGCAGCTGCCACGCCTGTACAGCACCGCCCACCCGCAGTTCGAGCGCGCCCTGGGCAGCCTGCTGGGCCCGGGCATCGTGGGCGGCAATGCGGTGACCGAGCTGCTCAACGGCGACCAGATCTTTCCGCCCATGCTCGCCGCGATCCAGGCCGCGCAAAAAAGCGTCACCTTCGAAACCTACATCTACTGGTCGGGCGACATCGGCAAGCAGTTTGCCGACGCCCTGAGCGAGCGCGCCCGCGCCGGTGTGCCCGTGCATGTGCTGCTCGACTGGGTGGGCAGCGCCAAGATGGAAGAGAGCTACCTGGCCGAGATGAAAGCGGCCGGGGTGTTGATTGAAAAATTCCACAAACCGCACTGGTACAACCTGGCGCGCCTGAACAACCGCACCCACCGCAAGCTGCTGGTGGTGGACGGGCAGGTGGGCTTTACCGGCGGCGTGGGCATTGCCCCGGCATGGACGGGCAATGCGCAAGACCCTGAGCACTGGCGCGACTCGCACTACCTGGTGCGCGGCCCCGCCGTGGCGCAGATGCAGGCCACGTTTCTGGACAACTGGCTCAAGGTCACCGGCAAGGTGCTGCACGGCGAGGCGTACTTTCCGGCCATTGCACCGGCGGGTGGGCAGAAGGCGCAGATGTTCTCCAGCTCGCCATCGAGTGGCAGCGAGAGCATGCAGCTCATGTACCACCTGGCCATCACAGCGGCCGAGCGCAGCATCGACCTGTCGGTGGCGTACTTTGTGCCCGACGACCTGACCCGCAAGCTGCTGATGGATGCGCTGGCACGCGGCGTGCGCGTGCGCCTCGTCACCCCCGGCGAGCACACCGATACCGAAACGGTGAAGGCCGCATCCCGCGCCACCTGGGGCGAGCTGCTGCAGGCCGGGGCCGAGATTTATGAATACGGGCCCACCATGTACCACTGCAAGGTCATGATCGTGGACCAGCTGCTGGTGTCGGTGGGCTCCACCAATTTTGACAACCGCTCGTTCCGCCTGAACGACGAGGCCAACCTGAACGTGTATGACGCCGCGTTTGCGCAGCGCCAGACACAGGTGTTTGAAGACGACATCCGGCGGTCACGCCGCGTGACCTATGAGGCCTGGCAGGACCGCCCGCTGCGCGAGAAAGTACACGAGACCTTGACCGGCTGGATGCGGTCGCAGCTGTGACGATGTTTGAATGAAATCAGCCGCTGGCGCCAGTGAACAATGCGCCAGGCGCTATCAAAAGTGTAGTTTCCGGTAGTGAATGCGCGGCGGCGGTTGCGGTGCGCCGCCGGAGCAGTTTTTGCCCTGGCGGGCATCTCCGCCGTGCTTATGGATCAGTGCGTCACGAACTCGTAGGTCACGGCTTCGCTGTCCACCATGTCGAGGATGTCGTCCAGCACGTCTTCGTCTTCGGTACTGGCCCACAGGTCTTCGGGGTCTGTGGCAAACAGGGGTTCGATCGCGATGTCCATGAACTTGCCATCGGGCAGCTTGATGACCGGCGTGCCCTCAGAGGTATCGACCAGCTCCCAGTTGTCGGGCACGGTCATTTCGAGCTGGATGGTGACGTTGAGTTTTTTCATGGCGAATCCTTGTTGCAGAACCGGTCAGGGTAACCCAGTTTGGTGCCAGATGGATGTCTGGCGCCGAACGGATATGCCTAATGCGCTATAAAAATTAGAGCATCCGAAGGATTCTCCACTGCAGGCGCTCATGCCTGCGCCGGGCGAACTCCGTGCTCTCGCGTCTGGCATGGGCTTTGCGTCATGCAGGGCGCAACGTGTCGCGATGCAGACCGTGGGCCGCCGATATGCCCTTGTACTGCGCGCCGTTTGCTGTAACGTGTCTGGCCCAAGCCCCTGTGCGTCCGCATTCGCTGCGGGCCACGGAAATGCCTGTTCTTGTCCCATCTTCTGACCTACTGGAGAACCTGCCCATGATCATCAAGAAAACCCTGGCCCTTGCCGCAGCCGCCGCCGTGGTCGCCAGCCTCGCCTTCAGCCCGGCTGCGCAGGCAGGCCCTCGGCTCGACAAGATCATGGAGGCCAAGGTCATCCGCGTGGGCACGCCCGGCGACTACCGCCCGTTTGCCATCAAGACCGACGCGGGCTACAGCGGCCACGACATCGATGTGATCGAAACCATGGCCAAGGAGCTGGGCGTGAAGATCGAATACGTGCCCACCACCTGGCCCAACCTGGTGAAGGACCTGCAGGGCGACAAGTTCGATGTGGCCGTGGGCGGCATCACCCGCAACGTCAACCGCATGCGCATTTTTGACATGCTGCCCGGCTACGCCCCGTTCGGCAAAGTGGCCCTGGTGCGCGCGGCCGACAAGGCCAAATACACCAGCGTGGACGCCATGAACCAGCCCACCGTGCGCGTCATCAAGAACCCCGGCGGCACCAACGAGACCTATGTGCTGGCCAACCTCAAGGCCGCCCAGGTCAGCACGCACGACAAGAACGCCGAGATCCCCGCGCTGATCGCCGAGGGCAAGGGCGACGTGATGATCACCGAAACCTATGAAGCCCTGCACTACGCCAAGGCCGACCCGCGCCTGCACGCCGCGTTTGTGGACGCACCGCTCACGCCCAAGAACTACCTGGGCTTCATGCTGCCCACCGACGACGCCGACTACGTGCGCGTGATGGGCTTTGTGTGGGGCCTGGTGGACAGCCGGGGCACCATCAAGCAGGCCGCTGACAAGTGGTTGAAGTGACCCGGTTGATGTAACCAGGGCCGAGGTCTGCGCGCGCGTACGTTACTCGCCCGGAATCTCCGGCTCCACCAGCAGCGCCAGCAGCTGCAGCGACTCCTGCCAGCCCAGGGTGCACATCTCGGTCGGGATCACCGCCGGGATGCTCGCCTGCACGATGGACACCTCGGTGCCCATCATCACCTTTTTGAGCTCGATGGTGGTGCGCATCTCGCCGGGCAGGTTCGGGTCGTCAAACCGGTCGGTGTGCACGATGCGCTCGCCCGGCACCAGCTCCACATATTCGCCGCCAAACGCGTGCGTGCCGCCACTGCTCAGGTTGGTGAACTGCATGCGGTAGCTGCCGCCCACGCGCGCATCCAGGCTCAGCACCCGGCCGGTAAAGCCATGGGGTGGCAGCCATTTGCACATGGCATCGGCATCCAGAAACGCGCGGTAGATGCGCTCGGCCGGGGCGCGCAGCACGCGGTGCAGGGTGACGGTGCCGGTAGCGGCTGCGGAGGGGTTGGGGGTCGTCATGCAGGGTCTCCTTGCGGGAATCGGGGTGGATGGATGACAGCGTGCGCCCCAATACCATTGCGGTCAATGGCCTGGGGTGTCAACGCGTTCACACCTCTACGACGAACGGGCCGGTGCGTTTTCGACAACCGGCCTTTTGCATCACCACATTTTTTTGTGGCGCCGGCTCAGGCGGCGATGGTGCGCACCGCAAAGCGCTCGCTGCCCTGCGCCCAGGCCAGCAGCCGGTCGATGTTGGGGTGCTTGCCCGGAAAGGCGCGCGCATCCGCCACATGCTCCGCATACCACTCCAGCCCCAGGCTGGCGGCTGCAGGCGTGATCTGCCCGCCATACAGCGCCGCCAGTGCGGCATACACCACCAGCGACCCGGTCTGGCCGGGCTTGTTCTCGATGGTGGCCTGCACCTGGCCGTCCGCGCCCAGCAGTTGCAGGGCGGCGAGGTGGCTGGCGGAGGGGAGTTGCTTCAGGCGGTCTGCGAAGTTCATGGCGGTCAAATTCAAGTGAAATGGGCTGCAAGCGCTAGAAAATCATGCGCGAGCAGCTATAAAAAAGTGAGTGACGGAATCAGCGGGGCGGAATCTTAAGGGATGCGCGAAGGAGTCAAGACTTTGAACAGGCTCTGACTTTTGAACACACGCTCACGCCTGCCACACCCCAAACCCGGCCGAGCGCAGGTCGATGCCGATCTCGATCTCCCGGTCCACGGCCTCCTCGTAGGTCATGGGGTTGAAGCCAGCATTACACGCGATTTTTTCGAAAATGGACAACTAGATTCACTTTGAAATCAAGCACCGCTGTCGATATCGTCGTACATTTTTTTGCAGAATTGATGGACAAAGGTTCCATCATTTGTCCATTTTTCTTCATTTCTGTGCAAACCGAACCCACAGTGGGTAGTGGGTCAATTTCAGACGGAAATCAACGGTTAGCTGGCTGGGTTAGCGCAGTCAACTGCCTCTCCAGAGCATCGGGTGCGGGCGCTGAGCGCCCATCTAGAGGCTCGTGTCCCGCAGATTCCCATCCTCGCGACATTCGCGCCCAAACTGTTTGTGTTGATTGACCTGTCAGATATTTGGGGAACGACACACGCATCGGGATCGCGAACTTGATGCGTTTCTGAATTTCCTTCAGCCTTGGTTTCGCGGAGAAGACTTTGCGGGTATTCCCCGGCTCCAACTCGACCTTCCTGTACGAGCGATCAGCAAGCGCTGCTACCAGAGCCCCCGCTTGCTAACTTGGGTGAGTGCAGTGGACAGGGCCATCAGCCTTTGCGCTTCAGCCTGAACGTCGGTCGTGGTAAGCACTGGCGGCATCGGAATACTGGCTACTTCATGGGTACGCCTGAGCACCTGTTCCACCAAGCTGGTTCGCGGAACAAACACGTAGCGCACTTCGCAATCCAGTCCATGGGCCAGGCGCGCAAGGGTGTTTAGCGTAATGTTCCCGCTCGCCTCGGCCTGCTCCAGTTTGCGGGCCCCTTGCGCAGTCACGCCCAAACGCTCTCCCAGTGCTTGGGAACTCATGCCCAGCGCCAGTCGAACGGTCTTTGTCCAACCGCTCCTGGGCGTGGCAGTTGGCTGCAGCTTCGCGAATTCGCAGAACTGTCTGTCAAGTTCGGCCAAGCGGGTGAGATTCAGGCGGTTTTTCAAGATGAAACGATCTGAGGCAACAGGCTGGTTGCCTCCTCAAGCGCAATAGGGCAACCGGATTGTTTCCATTCATAGGAGTGCGTGCCCCGAACACAGAAATGGCATCCCTGCTCCGCTATCTTCGCACGCCACGGTCTGAAACGGGACCAATTAGTCTCATATTAACTTGGATGAAGAATGATGCTGCGTTTGGAAAAAGCAACTCTCGGAAAATTTGGAGCGCAGGACATGATGGGCCTGATCACGTCTACGGGATGGGAAGCAATCCTGCCGGATGCACTGGACGACAAACAACTGCTACTGGTGTCAGACCAATTCAGAGATCTTTTGTCTGGCGCTGGTTGGAACGGAGATCAAGACCCCACTGGAGCTGCCTTGCCCCTTGCACTGCTGCTCCTGTCCAAGGCGGGCGCCAAACGTTCTGGCGACAGTCTGGAGGTTGGCTTGGAGACTCTCCGGGAGGTACTTTGCTTGCTTAGCACCGCTGTTGATCGGGAGATCGTTAACCGGATGCTGCAGCGACAGGATGCCACCCCGATTGGTACTGAGCTGATGCGGGGTCTCCAAATACTGGTTCAACATGCTAGGGAGCAAGCTGATTCGGCTTGCCACGCCTAATCGGACACCATGCCCTTGACGTCCGTTTTGATGGTTTTGAGGAGTTCGTTGACCGAGGCCCCATCCAGATCCGGGCAGTACGCGGCTACGATCAGCGTCAACGGATGAATCTGCATCTGCTCGGCCAGCACTTCTATGGTGCGGATGCTGGGCACCTGATGACCCTGCTCTATGCGACTGATGTGGCGGCGGCTGGTGGCGAGCAACATGTCTTCCTGAACCAGCCCCCGAGCAGCGCGCAGTTGTTGGAGCGCCCGACCAAAGTCGGCTTGGGGTGGGGCACGCTTTCGGGTGGACATCCACCCGATTTCCGTCCAATGGGACCAAAAAGACCACGACCAACTAGTCTCATTAGCAGGCAACTACCTTGAAAAAATTCGCCTCTGTTGGAAATCTGTTCATGAGGCCAGCGCATGCCCATCCTGTTTCTTGATTTTGATGGGGTTATGCACCCTGAGCATTGCCATGAGTCGAAGCACTTCTGCTGCCTGCCCATTCTGGAGGATGCGCTGCGGCGAGTGCCCGAGTGCAAACTGGTAATCACAAGCACCTGGCGTTTGGAGAACTCTCTCGCAGCTCTGCGAAGCAGGTTTTCACGAGATATAGCCGCTAGAGTCGAAGGTGTCACACCCATGTTCAGCGAACTGAAACAGGTGCCGGATACTTTGGTCAACTATCCAAGGGAGGCGGAGTGCCATGCGTGGCGGTGGGCCAATGGTGTCCCACATTTACCGTGGCTGGCTGTCGATGACCGATCTTGGAATTACCGTCCCTTCTGCAGTTCACTGCTCCTGGTACATGGCGCTACAGGACTTACCGGTGCCAATGGGGCGCAGTTAGTAACACGTCTCCAACAACTTCTTTGAGGCCCACTCAACCCGCTTGTTGTGTGTCACCAGAAAGGAATGGCGCGGGAATGGAGGCCGGGGCCACGTAATTGGTTGGCACTGCAGAGCGCAGGAAGTCTTCCAAGACTCTCCCAGTGGGCATCTCCCGCGAAAAAATCACGATCTGAACCGCCTACATGGTCCGCCCAAGGAGAACATGAACCGGCCCGGCTTAGTCGAGCTGTTAGCCCCAGTGCGTGCCCAGAGGTCGGCTCTAGCGGAGTAGTAGTCATTAGTCGCTTGGTGTGAGTGACAGCAAGCGCTGCGTAGCCGTCGCGTGGTGTGCAATTGTTTAAAACGTTCGCTACGACGGCTAGCAAAGGTGTGGAAGAGTGCCTTTACGCCATGTCATCCTCAAGGAAAAAGACATATCCTGTGGAGAACTGCCCCCTTCGGCAGATCCTTGTCGGCTGCAGCCCGCAGCGCCAATATCTGGGCAGGAGTGAGAGGCCCATCGTCGGGTTCGTAGGCCTTTTGAGCGGCAGTGTCTAACCGGTCTCGCAGATCTTCATGCAAAGCAGGCTCTGCAGCATTGATGCGGCTATCGGATGATGGGTTTGCCATAGCGATCCAATCAATCAATGAAGCCAGTGGGGTATTTGATGTGATCCCGCCCTACGTCTAACTGCCATCGGGGGCTGGCGAGAGCATTGAGGCATCAGGTTGCCCAGCCTCATCACCCACAGTCCACTGAAGCTCATCCACCACCCTGCGCATGATCCACACGCACTGCGCATCGGTGCACCATCGCTTGGCCAGCAGCCCCTTCAACGCCGCCTTCACTGTCGCCTCCTGGTTGCCTTCGTAGGTGGCAAGTTTTCTCTGGCAGTACGGCACCATCTGCGAGACCAGATCGTCACACATCTGGAACGCCGCCATGACCTCGCCCGGCGAGGTTCCCGGGGCATAGAACTTCCCACCTTCCTCAACCAGGTTCATCTTCGGCTGGGCACCCGCAACGGCAGAAGGTACGGCAGTCACCGGAAAGTCTTCCGGCACCCCGGGATAGTTGGCACGGTCCATCGACATATCGACTCCTTGCTGGCTGATGCACCATACAACCGCAAGCCGGTACATTGCAATCGGATTGCTTCAAAACGGCGCAGGCGACTCCACCAGCACCACAGGCCCCGGCCCCGCATACAGCACTTCACCGGAGTGTTTTACCGTCACCCGCCAGATCTCCCCCTCCTGCGTGACCGCATACGCCTCAGCCTCCAGCGGCAGCACGGTCTCCGTCGGGAACACACCACCGGCTCCGCCCGGTGGCGTGCACATCAAGGTCGGGTAACTCCAGTGCGCGTTGATCGGCATGGCGTGTCCTCACTGGAGCCACACCCTCACACCAGCCGCACTTCAAAGTACGCCCCATCTCCCTCGCCCAGATCCCGGAACCCCGCCTGCTTGGCTGCCGCACTGGCCTTGCCCCAGGCCTTGAGCAATGTGAGATCGCCAGGAGACACCACCTCGGGCGGCGACTCTTCCAGGCTGTGCATGGTGTCCAGGGCGGCGGCCACCTGTTCGGGGCCGCCGAGTTGCTTTTCGAGGGCTTGGGCATACCGGGTTTCTGCAGCAATGCGCTCCTTGGCCGGGATCTCTTCGGGGTAGTCGCATAGGGTGACGACATAGGTGGATTCGATGACTTGCATGGCGCCGCTTCTCCTGTGGTTGAATACTGGATAAATATACAGCTTTTACCGCAAATGCGCATGTAGGATGAACCCAAGGAGGCTTCCCCATGGAGCACTCTTTTGCCCCCCACATTCCTGGCTTCAACCCCTTGGTCGGGACTGCCTCCTGGTCGGACAAGACGCTGCTCGATTGCGGCAAGTTCTATCCGCCCACCGCCAAGACGCCCGAAGCTCGGCTACGCCTTTACGCTTCGCCATTCCACCTGGTGGAGTTGCATACCCTTGCCACCCATGACTGAAGACAGTAGCCTTCCCTGCACAGGCCGTCAGACAGTGGCCTTCTTCGACTTTTCCCGATAGAGGCAGCAGGGGCTGAATAGCAAGGGCGTTTTGTGACTTCCACTTTGTCTTCGTTGCCATCTCCTGCGGACGCGAGCAGGCATTCACAGGCATTCAAGACGCTCGTGGAAATCATCTTCACTGGGGGCGATGAGCGTCCACAGAAGCTCGGCAGGTTGAGTCTGGGCACTGCGACGGACCCTATGGAGTGGCTCAGTCAGCCGATGCCTTTGCCGTCAGCGACAGCCCACGCAATCCTGCGCCGTGGCGTGCCCAGCAGGTCGTTGACCCTGCTCGGTGAGTATCTTGGGATTGGCAAGGGTGTCTTGGCCGACCTTGTGGGCATTGGCCGCGCGACCGCATCTCGAAAGGTGCCTTCGGACCAGCCACTTCCCATACACGCCGCAGAGCGCGTGTTGCGATTGCTGGAGCTCCAATGCCAGGCAGAAGACACATTTGAATCGCCCTCCACTGCCTCCGCCTGGTTGCGCCGTGGACACGAGATGCTGGGAGGCGAGACTCCCTTGGAGTGGGCGCAGTCCTGGTACGGTGCGCAGCGGGTCCAGGAGCTGCTGGTCGCTCTCAAACACGGCGGCGTGGTTTGACCTTGTCCTTCAGCAGGATGGTCAAGCCGAAGCGACTTCTGTTGAGCGGCGGGACCAACGAACTACTGGCTTTGAAGGCGGCGAACAAAGCGTGGGAAAGCTCCGAAGGATTGTTTTCAATACTGGAACAGTTAGTTCGCGACTGAGTGGTTTTTCTCTGAACACCATCGGCGTACAGTTCATCCCATCGATGAGCCGAACCCGCAAGGCGACTCACCGAACCCGGTTCAGGAATGGTTTTTGACCCGGCTTTTTTGAGACGCTTTTTAACTTTCAAGGATTTTCATCATGAACAACACCGCACGTTTCCTCTCCATCGCCGCTGTCGCTGCTTTCGCTTCTTTTGGCGCCTATGCTGACGAAGCCGATGCTTCGCAATTCGCTACCAAGTTTGAAACCAACCGCACCCGCGCTGAAGTGCAAGCCGAAGCCGCTACCGTGGCCCAGACCCGCTCGATCGAACCCGCTGGTTCGCGTGTGGTGACTTACAAGTCCACGGCCGACCGCGCTGCCGTGCGTGCCCAGGCTGCTGAAGCCCTGCGTACCGGCCAGATCCCTTCGGGTGAATTCAGCGCCATGTAATTTGGCAGACCAACTGCTGAGATGGGTTTGAAACAGTTGCGGGACTTCCCATGGTGGTGGCACTTTGCATTTGCGGGTGCTGCTGCCATGGAGAGTGTTAACTGAACCGCAGGGGCGGGCAGGCAGAAAGGGCTCCCTTTGGGGAGCCCTTTCTGTTTGTGGGCTCCACTCTGCAAGCAGCTGTAAAACCCTGCAGCATTCGAGCATTCGAGCCGAGGAGTGAAGGAGAACGGTGCTCCAATCGGGCTCCGTTTTGTTCGACCCGAATGCTCCTTCTGTGAATCGTTTGTTCTCTTGGCCAGGCCGTGTGCGCGTGGCGGCTGTGCTGGCCCTGTCTCTGGCTGGCGTTGCTCACCCGAATTTCTCCTGGGCGCGGTTTCCGCAGTTCGACAGTGCGGCCCTGCTCACGCCCGAGCCCACCTCCTTTGCTCAGTGCCCGCAGTTCTTTGCGGATGGTACGCCTCCTGCCATCACGCCCCGGCCCCAGCTGCGGGAGCTTTGCTATGAAGCGTTTGCGGTGCTGCACTCCGGCACCACCAAGACGCCAGTGTTCGTGGCCCAGCGGTTGAATCGGCAGATGCTGGATGGGGCCAACGAGAAACGGGCCAAACGGTTCTTCGCGGACGCGCGGCTCCCAAGTGGTGAGCGGGCCGAACTGGAGGACTACAAGAACTCAGGTTACTCCCGAGGACATATGGCGCCGGCGGGAGACATGACGACACCGATGGCGATGGCCCAGAGCTTCAGTCTGGCGAACATGGTTCCCCAGAATGCCCAGCACAACGGGGGCGCATGGAACAAGATCGAGCAGGACACGCGGCACTACGTGAAGCGGGCCAAGGGAGACGTGTTTGTGATCACCGGGCCGGTGTTCACGGATGCGGGGCCACGCATTGGGGCCAATGGGGTGAAAGTGCCGACCTATCTGTACAAGCTGGTCTATGACGCCACGACCCAAAGGGCCTGGGCACATTGGCAGGAGAACCGCGAGGGGGAGACGGTGGGGCGGCCGCTCAGCTACCAGGAGTTGGTCAAACGCACGGGCGTGGAGTTTTTGCCAAGAAATGCACTGCAGCATTGAGCTGGAGCGGGTTTTGGGGGACAAACAGTGAAGACCCACCGAGGCAAAGCCCAATGCCTACAGGAATCGGACTTATAAACGCATCAGTGACCGTACCTGGACCCACTTTTGGGGCACCGTCCATTTGTACATTGAGGTCGCGTCTATTTGTACATTCAAAGCACCTCCAATCGAGCATCCAAGCCGCTTCGCGCGGAGTACCTCTCGCAGGAAATTTCGATTGCTTTGCCGTTGATGGTTCTCGAAAGACCGGTCCAAGACCGCAGCCAATGCAGTGCTGGGAACCCTGGTCGACACCATCCAGACCGCCGTCAAAATGTGTGGGCGAAGCTGCCTTTCTGGATTTGCAGCAACGTCGATGGGACCAAGGACAGTCCTCCGGGTTCTTGCAGCACATCCCAAGGGAGTCGGTTTCCGAAGGCGAGGAGTGGCGCCCCTATGGGAGAAAGGTTGACTAGTTCTGAGTCCTGTAGGAACCTGTTTGATCCTTGCTGACCATCACACCAAGCAGAATCCTACGGCTATGCCTTCAGGCCAGAATTCTCCATATCTTCCTGCGTCCACTCCGCGCAGTGCAGACGTCGTTCTGTACCTCGATCTCGATGGTGTTGTTCACCATGAAAATGTGCTCTGGCATCCCAGCAAGGGCATCTACATGAGCCCGTATGAGGCTGCAGGACATTCTCTTTTTGAATGGATTCCTATCCTGGAGTCGGTGCTTGAACCCTACCCGGCAGTTGCCTTGGTCCTGAGTAGCACCTGGTGCATCCGTCCCGGATACAGCGCAACCCTCAAGCGGCTTCCGTCCTCTCTGCGTGCCCGGTTCATTGGTGGTACTTACCACAAGCGTGTCCATGGCGTGGATCCATGGAACCTGTCCATGTTCCGTACTACACCCCGGGGTGTGCAAGTTCAAGAAGACGCTCAACGTCGAAAGCCTCGGCAGTGGATAGCACTCGATGACGATACAGAGGGGTGGCCTGATTCCTGCCGGCAAAACTTGGTCGCATGCGAGGGAACCTTAGGCTTATCTCAACCTAAGATACAACACGAGCTGAGGGAGAAGTTGGGCTGCTGCTTCGCGGCTCTGGGCGCCGAAGCCTCATAGCTTCTAGAAGCAGCAGAGGTCGGGGAACGGGGCCACGAGAGGCTCATTGCAGTCGGTCGGCTTACCGAAGCCAGAGGCAGACTTGCAGCGATTGCTGACGATCGAGAAGGTCAAACGAACGTGCTTTATCGGCCGTTTAGCAGACGCTCAACTGGGGCTGGGCTACCGCCATCTAGCATCGGTAAATTCCTGGGCAAGGTCTGTGCTAAGAGCGCGAGAGCGAAGCTGCAGCCGCCTCTTCGGCCCCATACGCCGCACCATCCAACAGCCGTTCATACAGATCCATTGCTCGGCTACGAAGCGGACCCGTGGATCTTTGGAGTGCGATGGCGACGGATACAAAGCTCTCGCCGTATTGCATCCGCACGCGCGACTCGCCTTGCGCGAACATGAGTTCCGTGCAGCGTTCCGCCAGCTCAAGGACCAGTTCCTCGAAGCCTGGGCTGAGAAGCAGTTCCTGCAGATAGCGCGTGAAGCTTCTATCGAGACAAACACGCAGCACCGCAGGATTGCTCGCAACGGCGTTCAAAAACTCTTTGGTATATGCGTCCGCCACCGGTGATTCCCAGTGAGACACGGCGCGAGCGATTGCCGACGCCTCGTGCCCAGCGGCCTGTTGCACAAACCGCATCAACACATGGTGTGCCCCTGGACGCAACGAAGCCTCGCGCCAGGCGGCTGACGCTGCGAACAGCGCGCCTAGACGTTCTGGTGTGTCTGGCCCTACCAGGATCTGCTCCAACTGCACTGATGCAATCTTGTCTTCGGAGTTAAGGAACACTGTCGCCATCAGCAATTCGCCAGCAGCTTGCCGGTTCCCAGCATCGTTGCCAACTAGCCAATGATCTCGTATCGCCTTCATCATCTCGCCGGTAACCAGATCACGGTTCTGCCAGAGGAAGTCCGAGACATACTTGTCCGAGAATGCGTCTGGAAATCTATCCCAGATCGTTTGCACGAGTCGCGTCGCACGCGGGCGATCCGCCCAAAGCAATGGTGCACCACGAAACATCAATATGGCGGTCCAGATCGCTGGGTCTTCGGAGCGATCTACATGCCGCTCCAAGGCAGACAACCACCCATCCCAGTCTGGCTCCGTACGCCCCAGCAAACCGGCCGCCATCGCTGCAAGCAAAGTGAAATTGTCTTGCGGAAGAGTGCGCATGCCTCCTGGAGTTCGGCGGAACACAATAGCATTCGTCTCGGCTTTGCGATTGCTATTCATCTCACGATTGCGTTGTTCCAAGGCGAGCCTTGCCGCAATCCGCTTATTGGTGTGCAGTGAGTCGTTGATGATCCACGACTCCAGTAACGCGACATCCTCGTCAATCAAACCTTCATCACGTTTCGCCAGATCCTGAAGAGCCCAGGCCACGTCCTTTCGCCACCCCTCGGTGATAAAGCCTTCGCGATGCCATTTCCAGACAAGGGCACGAACACGCTGCGCATCGACGTTCGGATCCTCGGCAAGGACACGAAGCAGTTCCCCTGCGACGTTCTCATGCCGACCGGGTCGAAAACGTTGCTCCGCGATCCACAAGGCGCGGTCAGCATGAGTCTTGCCGAATGCCGCAAACGCGCGCGCCAACTCCACCGTGCCACCATCGCAGCGCAACCCGCGGCGGCCTCTCCGACGATCTGTATTGTCCGCGACCTCGTCGATCATCTTGAACACGTCATCGTCAGAGGCGTTGCCCATCTGCTGTGAGGACATCGGTGATCTAACGATAGATGCCATGCTTCCGCCGCGACTGCCTCGGAGTTCCGGCTGCGTGGCACGCCATTCCTGAACTTGCCGGTATCTGCGCGGCTGCAGAACATGCGCAGGTAATAGTGCCAACAGAGGAAACCGTCTCTCCTCAGCCCAAATGCGACGATTGCGTCTCGTTGAAACATCGGATTCTTCCTGCGCCTCATACAGGTACGGATCCCATGATTCGATGTTTGCCCGAATACGCTCAAGTTGCTCCGTGCCAAGTTGGGTAACGATGGCACGCAGAAGCACCTGTGTCGACCATCCGTCCACCAGATGACTCACACCGTCGGTGTCTGGCAGGAAGGCCATTCCGACTTGCAAGCGTCGCGAGTCGGCAAGCAAATAATCGACACCTTCATTTGCCAACACCATGCCACCAGCAGCGAGGCCTTCCACAATCAGTGCTTGCACCTCCGCCACATCGACGTCGGCGAATGTCTTGATCAGGCGCAGGAAATCATGCGGATGCTCTTTGGCACAAGCACAGAGAACGGCCTTTGTGATTCCGAAGATGCCGTCCTCCGTGTGCTCATAGTCCCACCAATGGGGCAGACTTGAAGAAGCCGGATAGGCATCCAGCAGGCCCCGTGATCTAGGCTCGTCGCGGCTCGCCACATATACAAACCATGGAATGAGAACATTTGCAAAAGCTAGGGTTGATCGCTGAGCGAGCTTGTCCAGGCCATGGAACCGTAGCCGGTCTTCGTTGCTGACCTCCACACGCTCAAGATAAAACTTGAAGAGATCTGCGGCACGATCATCACCCAGCCTTTCCGCATAGCTAACGATCGTGTAGTTGTCGAGTCGCTGTCGCGCGAATATCAGCCGAAGGCGCTCGACAATGACGGGAGACCATTGGCCTGACTTGGAAAAGACCTCAAGCGCCTCAAGGTCGTGTTCAGGTGCGTCCCAATGCGCGGCAATTGATCGGACCACGAAATCGGCATCGAGTGGCGCTTCCGCAATCAACAACTGGACGACGCTCCAACGCAGCTCCGCATTACCCATGATGCTATGCACCAGCGGGAGAAGGGGCTCGCGCCAATCTGTCCAATGTGCGGTGATTCGCGCAAGGGCTCGGCGCGCCAACGGAACATCGCTGCGCACAAGGTGTTGCAACCAGCCCCGCTCACGCGCGAAGGGTTTCCGTTGCCCAGCCACCATGTCCACAACGAGATGGCGAAGGTGCCGCCGCGTCTTGGTGTTTCCCAGCAGCGCATCAATCGCCTGTTCATAGGCGGGTAGATCGAACGCCCGCAAACGCTGCAGAGCCCGCAGTACGGTAGCCCGCGCAAAAAGCCCGTCCTGCCGCTCCCAGGCGTATTTCGCCAGTGATTGGCCGGTTGAGAAGTTCTTGGCCTGGAAGTCATCCAGCCAAGCCTGATGGCTGAATCCCACCAAACTGTTCTGTCTCACGACGATGCCAGACGCCACGGCGACCTGAACTGCCTGAGGATCCTGGATCTCATACACATCTGCAGGCCGCCACAGAGATTCACTCTCGGTCATGTCGGCGGCCAGTTTCTCCAAGAACTTGAGCACCTCCCGCCGTATGGTGGAGTCACCGAGATCGGCGGATGTGAGCCAGGTGTTGAGTAACTGTGAGGCGATCAGTTCGCGACCAGGAACGCCTCTCCGCAGAATGTCGACGAAAATGCGCAAGGCAAAGGGACGTCTCAGCGTTTCGCCCAGCACCTCTGGAATCTCCTCCACCGAAATGTGCAGGCGCTGTAGTAGTGCGTGAACTTGCTCCTGGCTGGGCAGCGCAAGCTGGACAACCTCAGCGCCCAGAGACTGAAAACGGGCGTCATAGTCCGCTTCAAAGGGTCTCGAAGACACGAGGATATGCACGGGTGGCTCAACCCGTTCAGCGCGCTTCTTGTCTTGGAAATGGTGGGCGATCTGAAGCAGAAGCCGCATCCGCTCCGATGACCGGTCCATGACCTCACTGACTGCATCCAACTGGTCAATCAGGACGACGACGGGGGCAGTTCGTGCCAAGGCCTCGATCTCGCCGAGCAAGTACCCGCGCAGTCCCAGTGCTTTCGACACATCATTCAGCGTTCTCACATGGGTCGGAAGAAGGTCCGCCTTGATGGCGAATACAACCACTCCCTGCGACTGGAGGCACTCGACCAGTTCGGCGAAAAGCGCCGACTTCCCGGAGCCGGATTCACCAATGACCAGGGTGCAAGCGTAGGGATGCTCACGAATGCGTTGCCGAAGTATCTCTAGTTCAGGCCGATCGATATGTTCGCCGCTGATCGTCTGCGACCAGGACCGCAGCGCTTGGGAGGCCACCTTCGCATCAGCCCGTGCATCGTCAATATCGACCGCATCGGCAACTGTGGTCGGAGTGAGCTGCTTTTCGATGCGAAGGACCGTGGATCGAACCTCTTCTAATGCTTGATCACGGATCGGGTCTCTCCAGTGCTTGGAGGCGTAGAGGGCCGGACGCAGGCGTGTCAGAAACAGAGAAAAAGCATGTTCCAAGTCACCTTGCCGGGTGTAGAACAGCTGCGACAAGGTTTCCTTCAGTGAGCGCCCGCGCAGGAAAGGCTCCACGAATCGCTCGATGTAGCCTCTGACGATTTCCGCTTCGGGTTTGTCGACGGTCAGATCACGCAAGAAATGCACCACGGTCGGTGCTACGACGTGGTGGATGAAGGTCTCTGAGCGGAAGTCTTCTGCCAGGATCGGCACAGCAGCTACGGCGTCCCCCATAGCTACGTCGATGATTTCGACCAACTCCGCCTTCGCTTCCCTCTCGCTCCATCGACTGATGAAGGCCCTGGCTGCTTTATCGCCCACCCGGCCTACCGCCCAACCAATGCCGCCTTCAATGATTGCTGTAAACACTGGCAAATTCTTCCCTGTTCTGTTGAATGTGTATTTTCGTCCGCCGTCGATTCCCGCTGATTCTTGGTACTGTCAGTTCGGTTCGTGCATGGCAGCCTTGAGATATACGCTGGGCAAATACGCAGAGGTCACCGGCAGCAACCAGCCTGAAGCCGCCCTCAATCACCCGGCGTCGGTTTGGCAGCGTTTGCTGTCGCACACTCGCGAGAGCGGAGTGACCGCATTGCTATGCTTTGCCGTCTTTGGGCTGAACTTAGACAGTTGAGGTCAGCACCGGAGCCATCGCTAGCTGTCTCAAATATCCATGCGTGACGAAATGCGATCAATACTCGCCGATGGCCCGTTAACCACTCAAAGCCTAAGAAGCGCCTCTTCTAGCCTCGTGGCTGCAGGCACGCCAAGCGCCACGAGCGATGCTAAGAGGTTGTCGATGGCTGGCCGCAACGGTGCGTTGCTGCTAAAGCTGGAAGGGCTATGTACACGGATGGCCTCCATCACCAAGCACCAGCGGTGGCCCACCCCGTGATCGATCCACAGCTGTCGGAAATCAGGATATGCCTCAAGCCAAACACCTCCAGCCTCCACCAGTACATCCAGTTGCTCGGCTCGTGGCGCAGCTTCAAACAGATTGAGTAGTGCCAAAGCGACGAAGAGTGACGGTCCTTTCCTGAGCAGTTTGCCCAGAACAGGGAGAAACGGACCAACTCGCTCCACGCCCTTCTCTAACAGGTAGCACTTCGATCCCTGCCCGAAAATGTGGTCGTTAAAGAACAAGACGGCGATTGCCGGGCCAATGTGCATTTCGATGGACTGGTCCCTGCTTCGGCTCAGACGCTCCCATCCGCGCGTCATCAGCATGTGGTCGGCGAGTGCGCTCCGAATGTCTATGGCCACCTGCGTCGGAATGTTGTTGCCCTCGAAGTACACCGCGTCGATGCTGCGCAAGAAATCGACAAGCACGTCGTAGAAATTCCGATCAGGAAGCGTAACGATGTACTTTACGGCCAGTTCAGTGGCTTCAGACGTGGACAGACCGACAACGCAGCGTGCAACAGCCGCAAAGAACGTATCGTTCCACTCAGATGGCGGATGGTCCGCTTCGTCGCCGTCGTCTAGGCTCGTTCCATTCGCGAGGGCCGTCCAAGGCATGTAGGCTCTCACAAGCTCGCGGAGCCAAGGGCACGCGTCATCATAGGAAAGAGGGCGCACTTGGTGCAACCAGAGAGCCGCAGCCTGATGATTTACATGTCCTGTTAGCGAAGGCAAAGGTGCTTCTGGCGGTTCTGGTGTAGCAATGTGGCCTCCAGGTAAGCGTAGTCGCTTTCTCGACCGAGCTTGCTCTTCCGGAAATTTCGGCCACGGTGGCTCCGAGCCTTTACCTTCAAGCCACGCCATCTCAGCCGCAACGGTAGCCAGCACCCGTTCGTGACGGCGCGCTTTGTGAGCGTCGACTTCTTCTTGTGACGCATCCCAAACTCGGTCCTCTACGACACTCGCGTTGAATGCACATCGGAGCAGAGCTCTCGGCAGGCGATTGTTGACATCCGCTAGGACTGTGGCGGACGCCCCAAAGCCATGAGCCGCAGCGTGGTTTCCTGTCGCCGCTACTTCAAGAAGCGAGCGCACGTCTTCACCCGTTGGCAGATGTCGCAATGTGTGGATCAACCCCGCATAAGCGATTGCGGTCGGATTGAAGCGCAGGCCCCCTCGCATCTGACGCCCAGTACCATCGTCGAGAGCTGCAAGAGTCTTATCTAGTTGAGATCGGGCCCATTCTCCATGCTCGGCGCGCAAGGCGTCATCGCCATCCCGCATGACGATCATCGCGGCCGTCACAACCGCTTCCTCTTGCATGCGCCGCTCTCCGCCATCATCGTCGGATTCGACTTCAGCCGCTCTAGTCGTCGCAGAACGCCGCGCCCACGCCACCGCCGCCCAGCGACTTTCTGGTGACAACCGGGTGGGATCATCAACCGCAAGGGTCAGCGCAGACCTCATGGCCAAGTCTGACTCTCGCTCAGCCGCGACATCTCGCAAAGCTTGTAGATGGGTCTGCTCTGCCGTTGGTGACAGATACTTGCGTGCAGTCGCGGATGATCCGTCCTTGAGCGTCACATCGACTTCTTGCCAATTTGCAGCATCCGAGAGGTTCAGCGCGTACCGAACCATGAATTCCGGGTTGCCCAAATGTGCGCTCGCGGCAGGTTCACCAAGGCGTGCTGCTGAGGTCGCCAACAGGGTCCTAAGTGTCGCTATTTGATCCGGGGATGCTAGGAACGTGAAGTTACCGATCAGTTCGTCGAGCGTTGTCCGTCGGGATGGTCGACGCTTTAGATCGGCGGCGGTCACGCTGCCGCGCGGTTCGCTATGCAAGGCGCCAAACCCGAAGAAGTCCGGCATTTCGATGCGATCATGCACCTTTCGTGTGTGATCGATGCACAGCAGTTCGGGGTTGCCGAGAAAAGTCGCCGCCACGTCAAGCGATTTCGGCCAATGCGAAATGATGAGATCAACTGCCACCAACAAATACGCGGCACACGAGCCCTGCGGCCCGAGCACGTCTTTCAGCACAGCTTCGAATGCGTCGCCTGCCTCGATGCGGCGGTGCGCCCATGCTTCGAGTGCCATTAGCGCCGATGTGACGCAGTAGTGGTTGCTGTTACGCGACCAGAAGTAGGTCTGCGTCCACGGGAATGTGCGCGCACCTCCCGGCAAAGCCAAGTCGAATCCATTCGTTCCTGGGTCAACACCTCGGCATCGGTGTGAGACTGCGTGTGCGACCAAGCGATGAACCAAGGCTAACCCGTTCTTGGGTGAGTAAGTCAACAAATCGAGGAATGGGCCTTGTGCCGGTGATGCTGGAATGAACTGATGGTCGAGATAGGTAAACGCCTCTTCGCGTTCCTGGTTGAATCGGTGCTCATGCCGCCGGGGTTCTGAGATCAACGCCTGTGCAGTCAGGTTCGCTAATTCTGCTGGAGCCGCTTGCGCCAGCGTGCCACGCATCTTCAAGATGCTGCGTACGATGTCTTGGTTGTGCTCGCTGCTTCCCACTGCCTTCAGGTATTCAGCGGCCAGTTCTGGCGTCGCCTGCGCGAACATGACGAACGCTTCGCGAAGGTCTGATCTCAGTCCTCCGCTTCGCATCGACATTGAATCTATTGGCTCCACCACCCTCAGCCAAAGGTAAATCTGTCGTGTCGTAAGCGGCGTGATGCTGGAAGCGCCAAGCGTGCCAACCGAGAAATCCGTGTACAGCTGAACAATCTCTGGAATTGCCTCCTTAGGAAGGCTCTTTTCAATGCCCAAGAGCCAAACAATCAATGTCAACCATGCCGGGCCACGCGGAACGTTGATTGATGCGGGTATGAGCGCCGGGTCCACTCCCGCAGCCTCAAAGACCGTCGCAGCCGGAAGCACATCGACAGCCATGATCGTTCGGATGAGTTCGCGCAGCAGTGCACCGCCGTTGGCGAGAAGCTCTGGCGATGCGCGCTGGAGAATTGCTTCCGCAGCTTCGGAGCGCGCTAGTGCGAGCAACGCGGAGCGGCGCCAAGAACGATGAACTCCCGCTTGGCTCAACCGATCAACGAGCGCATGCCACCTCACGCCATCAGTCGCCCGCTCGATTGCCATACGCGCTGCCAGCTCAATGCCACGTGCAAACAGTGCCGTGGCTGGCCGATCTAGTTGTAGCCTGTCGACGAGTTCGGAGTTAGCGTGCAGGGTGCCTGCAATTGCCCACTCGCGCAGTACGTCATGTCGAAACGCGACCCGGTCAATACCCAAATCCCGCAGAGTGCCGCTGGCCACCAGGGCATCGATTGGCGCCGCAGCTTGGCCTGTAACATCAAGGAAGTCAGCGCCAGCCAAGGTCTGCGCTGCTGCGGCTTGCAGCAGCCGCGTCCGATCACGCCAACCGGCATCGCGGGATCCATCCGCAGTGGTCCACCACTGTTCAGCCATATCGACTTCAGTGCGCGGTACAGGATCAGACGCTGGCTGACTTGCTAGTCGTGCGAGGCGAAACAGGTTTCTGGCTACCTGGCGCGCAGGATGGCTGTCCGTTAGAAGGAAGGCAAGCGAAGGATCAGTCACCTTCAGCTGCTCAATCTCCACCTTGCTCAGCTCACCGATCATGACGGTGTCGAATTCACCCAGGCGTGCCAGTGCATCGCTCGGCAGCCAGCTGGGCTCATCAATCCCAAATTCGCGCCGAGCCGTCGCGACCACGGCCACTCCCGGAACGACAGAGGCTTCCCCGACGACATCGACGACCGTGAGCCTCTCCTCCGTGCTGAAAGAGTCGAGGTTGTCGACAAAGATCGTGGCGCCGCCGTCATTGGCCAGTTCGACAAGCAATTCGCGAAGCGTTCCGTCGAAGCCGAGCTGTGCGCGCAATGCGGTCCACCCGCGGGGAACACATCGTCCTGGGCTGAGAACGATGATCTGACTTTCGGCTCGCATGGCCTCGGCCATCTGCCGCAGGACGCCCGATTTGCCGACGCCCGCATCACCACGAATCTCCACATAGCGTCCGCGATCCAACGCCTCGCGCGTTGCGGCAATGCGCTCCTGCCGCGCAAGTACGACGTTGCCCACGCGGTTGCGAATGTCGGCAAGCGCCAAGCGGGATGACTCGGCTAGCGCGGCTCGGGCCGTGGCGTGTCGACGTTCGCCTAGGAACCGATAGCCCAGCTGCGCGAGTGCTTGTCGTGCTGTTTCGCGGGTTCTGTCGCCGCCGCTTTTCGCCACATCGATTGCCAGCTCAATGAGGCTGACCCAGAAGGCCCCGGCGCGCCATCCATCGTCGGTATGCAGCACACGGATGGCGCGTTCCAGCGCCAGGTCGTGCGACGCAGAGCCTGGGGCCGTGAAGTCGAAGGTCAGAATCTGCAGCCGGCGCAGCAACAGCCAGACAGTCTCGTTGTCATCTGGCGAGCCTTCGTCTCGCAGGTGGCTCGTGAACGTCTTGACGAACGCGCGCATGTCGTCGTTTGCCACGCCCGCCAGATCAATTTGGGCGGTGAACGTAGCTGCGTCGCCAATCTGCCGCGCGAGCGTGAGTACATCCTGATATGCCCCATCGATCTTGCGCGATCCCTTCGTCGTCGCAATCGCCAGCTCGTACCGCTGCGTCAGGAAGTCAGGCCGTTGCGACGCTTTGACGATTTGGCCTACGACTTTGCGAAAGACGGGATCCGCGGCGGCGAAGGTGATTGATCGCTTTACCTGAACCTCCAGCACCGCCGACTTCCCGGACACGTTGTCGTGGGCGTGGATGACCACGTCATCTAGCGGACGTCCCGCATTGGCTTGCTGTAGAGCCACCCTATCTATCGTGGCGCCGGGAAGGCCCCGGGCGGGTGCCCCGCTGAGCATGGCTAGCAAGTATGACGCACCGACCTGGGCCTCGAAATGGGTGCCTGCAGGTCCGCTGGCCAACGTGCTCGTTCCAGGACTGCCTTCAGCCGGAGGTATTTCCTGCTCTTTCATGCTTCGCTTCGTTGGCATGCTTGTTATTGTGGCTGCATGGCAGAGTCCTCGAAGGACAGGGAACCGACGATATTTCCCAATTCGATGGAACTTTGACCCTCAAGCGGCAACTCGGCGGTGATGGCGCCCGGTGTACTTATGCTGTCTGGCCCGAAGTGGGCACAAAGAGAAAAGATTGAGCGCCGTACATTCACGCACGAGGAGCATGGAAAAAATAGCAGGTCGAAAGCAGCATTTCATTCCGCAAACCCTTTAACGTAGCTTCGGAGTAGCCTAGGGGAAGATGACACAGATGTATGTCTTCAAGAAAGGCCAAGACCCCTATTGCTCTTCAGCCGAGGGAGTCGCGGCGCAGCGCGACTTCTGCTCTGAGCTTTCGGACACCCGGTGGCCTCGCTCCGTGATTTGCTTGACCGCTTTGATTTTTGAGTTCTTCGGGATGTCGCTGCTTTGTAATGGTACCTACTATTGGAGCCTCAGGTTTGAGGCTCGAAGGTGTCTAGTTCAGCCGGGGCGATTCAATCCTCAGTACGATTTGCATTCCGACTTCTATAACAACCAGATTGAAAAAAATGGATCTAGCCGTCTTGGTCAACTCGAAGCTCGCAACAATGTGAAGCGCAGGCGAAGCAAGTTTCCAGGCATCCGCATCGCAGAGCACCAGCGCGCGGCCGGGAGGCTAGCGATTCGTTGCGATGGGGCGTTAGTGCGAATTCGGCACGTAGACACGGAAGTTTCGGCGTCATGGGTCAATCCGATCATCGATGAGGGATCATTTGCTCGGTCTGGGTGCACTGTCTGAATCACCGACATGGAGGGGACATGAGTTTTACGCGATTTAACGACGCCGATGCAATCGTCGACCGCTTTATTGCACTGCTGAACTCGCTGGGTATCAACCCAGCAATCGGCTCCAAGATTGAAACTGAATTCCTTTCACCTCTGCAGTTGCTCGAACTAACCCGTGATGGGGGTCCCTTGGCCGGCAGCCCGCAGTTGCTAGCGGACGCCGGGGGCATGTACGACTTCGCGGCAAAGGTACTAGCTGTCGAAAACCAACCTGAATTCGAGTCGTTCCACCCCCATTTGAGGCTCTTCGAGGAGGGGGGCGAGTTCGCGACGGCGATACAGTCGAAGCAAGGCGACATCCGAGACGATGTCAACCGCAAATTGGCCGAGCTGTATCTTGGAGCGCTGGCCATCCACTTCGCGTTCGATGTGGAACTGGATCACCCCGTAAGTTCCAAGGGCAACAACCCCGACGTGATGTTCACGATTCGACGTGACGGCCACGAGGACGTCCGCTGGGCGTTGGCCATCAAGACGGTGAGCACGATATCGGGTCAGACGCTCTTCGAGAACATCCAGAAAGCCGCGACGCAGATTGACGCCGAAGCCTGCGACGCGGATCGCGGCATGGTTGTCATCAACCTCAAGAATGCAGTGCAGTACGCCCCGCTCACGGCAAATACTTACGCCTCTTTGGATGATGCATGTGGCTCGCTGGGGACGCAAATGGACGCACTGATCGCTGCTGCCGAAAAGGATAGGCCGGCCGATGAATGGGAACCGCTATTCGCGCGGCGCGTCTCGCCGCTCGTGTTCTATTTCGCCCATGTGGTCGTGAGGGTCCGTCTATCAGACGGTCGTGAACCTCCGACGATCTTGAAAATGGCGAAGCTCGCGAATCCTTTAGGACGGTCGGATGAGGTAGCTCATTTCATTGCATCCCATCTGAACCACTGGATGCAGCAGATCCTGCGCGGCATTCCCGGCGCGCCCAATCAGGCGCCTTCATGATCCACGCGCTGGGAGGGCGAAGCAGCGAGTTCTGCGGGTGGCGGCACCGATCACGGGATGCTGAAATGGATCCGTGGGGTGCCGCTGACGATGCTTTCCTCGGACACATCTCTTATTCATCCATTTCCGCAGGCTCAGCCTGATGATCCGCTTCGACAACTTTTAGCAACTTGAACCAGAAGCCGCAAGCTTGGTCTGCGAACTTGTCGGCGTCATTGCCGACCAGCGTTCCGCATTCTCATCATTTGCTCACGCGTGGATGGCATTCAACGGCTGGATGGAGTACGTCAGCGAAGAGGAGACGGATGCGCGATGCTCAATTCGCTGGCCGACCACCCCAAACTCGTCATTGCCTATGAGGATCTGCTCGGCATGGATGCTCCGTTCGCCGACATTTACGCTTCCCTCGGGCGGTGAGCCCAGGGGCCGGAAGGGTAATCTGGTGCTTCCAAAATTGACCGAAGCGCGACAAGATTCCTAGCCGTGCATCTACTTAAAAGGGAGTTTAATGAAAAGAGTGCTTACCGTCGGGCTCGAATACACGGGGACGCCGATCGAGGGAGTCGAGTTCGAGACGCTCGGCTTGTGCCGACCGATCGTAGATCAGGATCGCGCGGCGTTTGCCCTCCATGAATACGACGTCATCATCATCAACCCGGAGAGCTATACCCACTTTCTGTTCGGTCGGTCGGGGGAGTTTTCGAACTCGGCCAGCGAACTGAGCGACCTGAAGAAGGAGAACGGCGGGTACGACCTGGATTCGGCATACGACAGCAGGGACCGCGAGAACGAACTCGAGGCCGCGGTGGAGGGCGGGAGCACCGTCGTCTGGTGCCTGTCCGAGGCCAAGCGGATGAATTTCTTCGGTTACAGGGAGACCTGGTACGGCTATGCGGCGCCGCGGGTTGCAAAGCTTGTCAGAAATGGCAGCCTTCTGGTCAAGAAGGGGCGCAAGCTGCGCATCGTGGACCACGACAATCCGTTCGCGCGCTACTTCGCATTGCTGGCTGACAAGGGGTGGCGACTGTGCCTGTCGGATCCCGAGCAGGAGGGATTTACCTCGGTCGTGTCTACACCCGAGGGCTACAGCTTGGGCGGACGATTCGTCGCGGGGAAAGTGGCCGGCTGGGTAGTTACGCCACCGAATTCGGAAGAGACTGCAAACAGGCTAGTCCTGGATGCGGTCGGCATCGAAAAGGCCGATGCGGCACACGAAAAGTACCACGGGATTTTCCTGAGCCATACCGGCGCGGACAAATCATTCGTCCGCCAGCTTCGGACGGATCTCCTCGACCGCGGCGTGCCCAAGGCATGGGTCGACGAAGCCGAGATCGAAGTCGGGGACTCGCTCATCGCCAAGATCACCGAGGGAATGAAGCAGACCCGTTATATCGGCGTCGTGCTGTCGGGAAAATCCATCGACGCTCCATGGGTGAAGAAGGAACTCGAGATCGCCATCAACCGGGAGATTTCCAGTGGAGAAGTGGTGGTACTGCCATTGCTCTATGAGAAGTGCGAGTTGCCGATCTTCCTCGAAGGCAAGCTCTACGCCGATTTCACGAGCACAGCCGAATACGAAGCCGGCCTGGAGAAGCTGCTGCGGCGATTGCGGATCAGATAGTCGGTCGACGGGGCAGTTGCGTGCCCTCGTTGCGTAGTGACCGCCCGTTCGGAAACCCGATCGCGACGGGCGATCACTGGACGCCGTGAGAGGCGCTAGCGCAGCTGTTTGATCAGCGCTTGCACCAGCTCGCCAGGTCGCCCGTGACGAGGTGGACGCTCCTGCCCTCTCTGCGTAGGATGCCCACGAGCAGGTAGGCGGCGTACAGCCAGTAGCTGGAGTAGGGTCGCGGGGCCGACGCCGCTTGCGAGCGCTTGCATTCGGTCAGCGATGGGCAGTTCGCAACGACGTGATCTTGATCTCTCTGTTGACGTCATGCGTCAGATATTAGAACGAGGCGCGTGCGCTGTGCTCGTTGACGGGCTGGACGAACTAATGTCCCCCGATCTGCGGACTCGAGTGACGAACGTAATTGAAGATTTCGCAAGCCGATAACCGCCATGGGCTTCTTGTTTTGGCATGCGGGCCCATACCTCTTCTTGCCGGGTGCATGCCGTTTTGCAATCAAATAGGCTGCACCGCGTCTGGGATCAGCTTCGAAGAGTAGAGCCGGAGCCCGGTCTACTGATCGTATGAAAAATGACTGGCAGTCTTTTTTTGGGGGCGGCTTGTGATTTATAACATCTGGAAAAACTCTGGACCCCGCTTCAGACTGGCTGCGAAATCTCAGCGGGGGCAAGCGGCGGCTGTGCGTCAGGATTTGAAACTGGCCAGAAGATCGGTAGATAAAAATCTTCTGCCATTTTAGCCAACAAGTTTTTGACTAGGAGGATGATTTGAAAAGAGAGAGAAAAAAATACGAATTGGAGCTTGATCCATTTGCATGCTACAAAATGGAGTACATCCATGATAAAGCAAAAGCGAACTACGAGTCGACCAATAAGTGGCTTTATCTTGGCGCCGATGCTAGAGACCAGACCTTTGCTAAGGTCGGTATAACCATGGGAGATCTAGCATCACGGTCATCCAGCTCGGCGAACCCGCGCTATCATTTATTTTGTGCTTTTAAGTGCGATAACGATATAACTATGTCTGTGCTTGAAGGTATTGAGAAAGATGTTTTAAACCATCTTGAAAGCATATTTCTCAATCCTGATGGATCGACTATGCGAGAGGCGCATTATGAATCGGGGCGCATATCTGAGTGTTTTTATGGCGTTAATTTCTTGGAGTTATTTTGCGCACTGCATTATTGCCTTTACAAAAAATATGGAAAATATTTCGTAGGTAGTGAATTTTACGAGGATGATGAATTTAATTTTCATGCGGGTAATTATCTGGATTGCGAATTCAGTCCGCGCATATCACTCATGGAGAGAAGCAGCTACATCAGAATGATTCTTCAGCCCATTTAAGCGTATTACGAATTTCGCTTCGTGAGCAAGAGGCCAAGGGTAAGTTTGCAAGCGCCCCGTAAGCGTTGCTCGATGTTTCGGACGCGGCTCTGCTGGATCCATGGGTGGAAGGGGGCAGGTGAGGGACCTGGCCGTGTTGCGACAAAACAATGAGCGGAGCGTGGCTAGGCCCGCGACTTGCGCTCTTGGCTCGGTGTGCATCCGCGCGCAGGGCTTGCTCGAGCACCGGCGCAAATGACATGAGCTTGCAAATGGCCTTCTTGCGTTCGTACTTCAGGGTTATGTCGCCGGTAGCCTTGAGCCACTTCTTGACCGTGTTTCTGTCTAGAGCGTGTTCTGAACTTTGAGCGCCGCAATAGCAGTCTGGCTAGAGTGCGGTGATGCCCCGCAAGGCGATGCCGCGTTCGGCGCTGGTTTGGAAGTTGGAGCCACAGACGTGCAAGCTTGCTCTCAAACGGCACGCCAACGATGGGGTTGGCCGACCGGCTTTCGAAGGATAGGAGGTGACGCGATGAAGCTAAACAAGGCTTGGTGGGAGCATCTGGCGCCGAAGTCGATGATTGGACGGCGGCGCGAGGTTGAGCAGCTGCTTGAAGACTTCGTGCGGTTCTCCGACTACGGGCGGGAATGGGCGCGGGTGGCTGCGAATCCCCACGGCGTGTTTCGGCTCGGGCCAGGCCAAGTGATACCCGTGGTGCGCATAATTTTCATGGGCGACCGTCCGGGGTTCATCTCTCCGTTCCGGAAGCTCATGGATGGGCACAGAACTGTGGACCGCACGCCAGAATACGGTCTCGGCGCTCTGGCCGAAGGCGAGTTAGCTATCAAGCCTACGATTTCGGTGGAAGCCGTAACCGACCCCGCGTACTTGGCCGCGGCCATGCGCGGAGCTACGCAGATTGACGAAAGCACCATCGGGAGCCCTAGCCTTGTATTTTCGGTGCCAGCGCACTTCCTGCTATCGCCCAAGCACTACCCCGAACGCGCATACGTCCTCTACCAGCACATTTTTGGCGCTGGTGCGTCGTACCCCGACGACGGGTACTTTTATGTGGGTGTGTCCACCCGTAGCTGGCAAAAGCGCTGGTCCGAGCACCTTCGCGCGATTGAGACGGGCAGTCCATTGCTTTTCCATCGCCGATTTCGAGAAGAGCGAGAGGGTGGGCGTCTCACGTACGTGCACCACAAAGTTATGGCTATCACGGACGATCTGGAGCAGCTCTACGAGGCGGAAGAGTTCCTGGTGGAAGGGCATTGGGATGACGGACGCCGGCTCAACATGGTGCCGGGCGGAAAGAGCGGCCTGCGCTACCTGCGCGAAAACGGATTGCTTTCGAAAGGCGTCGTTCCTCTGCCCGATGACCGCGACAAGATTCTGCACAAGTGGCTGAATGACCATCCCCGCTTGGGATTCCCGGCGCCATGGGTGGCCGAAAAGTGGAAAGACAATGACTGGGCGATTGCGCAGATTTGCGGGCGGGACGGGCGCTTATCCGTGGTCCAAGTCAAGGCAATACGCGAGCTCGCCAAAAACCACACGCCCGAGGAAATTTACGTGCGCATCGGGGCGAAAGACGTGGACCAAGTGAAACGCGTCTTGGATGGAAAAACCTACGCACGAATAGCCTGATCTCCCGATCACCACGCGGCGGTTCGTTTTGCCGTTACGCATCCAAGGCCGGCCACTTCATCACGTTGACGATATGTCCGGCTCTGGATGATTAGGTCCACGCAATCCTTCCTCCGCCCAAAGCAGTCAGCCAGCGCCGCGGCCATATCAGCTTCGCTTGAGCGGATCGTTCTCGCCAATGTCCAGTCGACGACGGATTGGCAAAGCGTTAGTTCATAGCCGCAGGGTCCCTGCGTTTGGATTCACCAGCGGCTTCGCGCGGATGCCATGGCTCCTCCTGCGAGCCTTTATGCTTTGCCCACGAACCCGACGCCACAGTTCGCAGTTCACGTAGTCTGTCCGACGTAGGTGGCACGCCAGCAAATCAGAATCAGGGAGTCTCTACTGTGCGAATTCAATACCTTAGCCCGCGGGGTGTTTTAGAGGTCGAGCAGGCCGCGCTGCGCGAGATCGCGGCCAAGCTGCCGAGTGCGTGGACTGCCTATGCCGCATTCCGTTTGCTGCCCCGCGGATCCAAGCAGCCCTTCGACGTCGATCTGCTCCTGCTGACGTCGAACCGCATCCTAGTGGTCGAGCTGAAGAATTGGGCCGGCGACGTCGAGTACTCCTCGGGCCAGTGGTTCCACCGCGGCCACGCCATGCCTTCGCCGGTCGAGGTAACGGACGTCAAGGCCCGGGCGCTGAGAACCTTCCTCAAGGAAAAGAACGGAGCGATCAAGCTGCCCTTCATCGAATCGGTCGTGGTGCTGTGCCATCCCCACTGCCGCCTCAAGAACTTTCCCGACGAGCAACGCCGCTTTGTCCTGACGCTGGCGGACTTCTTGCACGCGGCGTCGGATAGCTCTCGCTACAAGAAGCGCTTTCCCGATACACCGCCGCAGTGGCACTATCCCTCTGCTGACCCGCTGCGTCAGCGGCAACTGTACGACGCCATTTTCACCACGTCCAACACAGCGGTCCTCAAGCGCCGCACCGTACTGTACGGGTTCGAGCAGATCGAGGACCAAGCGGACTACGTGCATCCGCGCAAGATCTGGTCGGAATTCCGCGCGGAACACCAGGAAAGCCGCAGCTCGAAGGCCTTGCTGCGCAAATGGGACTTCGAGGCACTCGCGGCTGGCGGTACCTCCACGGTAGAACGCCAAACTATCGGCTTGCGCGAACTGCGCTTGAACGAGACGCTACGGATGCAGGCGCCCGAGCTGCATGAGGACCTGCTTGAACCCATCGGCTCAGCTACCGCTGAGGACATTACCACCAACTTTGCCGAGGCGTATCGCCTGCCTACCGGAATCGAACGCCTAGCGGAGCATCTAGCTCGCAATGGCGGGATGGATGAGCAAGAACGGCGGTTGCTAGCCAAGAGCATCCTGGCGCGGTTTGCCAAGCTGCATGCCCTGGGCATCGCGCATCGGGACATCACCACGCGCACGCTCTGGGTGCTGGAACCGTCCCGAGTCATCCTCTCGACCTTCGCGGCGGCTCGCGTCCCCGAAGCCCAGACCGTAGGCGTCCATCGCATCGAACTGGAGACCGGTTCGATCCAACTGCCCGAGGACGAAGGTGTCACCGTACCAGCCCGCAACACCGACCCATTTGTCCGCGACGTGTTCCTTCTGGGCGTCCTGGTATATGAGATGCTCGAGGGGCGCGAGCTGGAACGCCTGAACGACGTCCCCGTTTTCGATAGCACCGCCGAGCTCCGCGTACCTGTCCTCGCGCCCTGGTACGGCAAGGCGATGGACCTGGACCCGTCAGCGCGCTATCGCCAAGCCTCGGAAGCTCTCGACGCGCTCAACGCCTGCCTCGCCGAAGATGGCGGTCCAGATATCCGCGCCGAGGACTTCGTCGGCTATGAAACGGCGGCAGGGCCGATGACGCTCCCGGTCAAGCACCAGCTCCCGTCGGCACCGGCCAAGATGGTCTACGAATCGGCGCTGAACGGCGTTCGCGTGCTGGTGAAATGGTGGCCCCAACTCAGATACGATCCGAAGTACATGGCCCGGAACCTGCGCCTGCTCGCCTTCTTGCAGCAGGCGCGATCGCTGCGCCAGTCCGGCTTCGACGCTGCGCCCGAAGTGCTGGACTTTGGCCTGAGCTTGGTCGGGCTCGTGCTGGTTACGCGATGGATCGAGGGCCAAACGCTTACCGCCTGGCTGGCGTCGGGGCCCGATGGGCGCCAGCGTGCGCTTTTGGCGCACGCCCTACTTAACGCCGTGCGACGCCTCCACGTCCTAGGTCTGTCGCATGGTGACGTGAAGGCCGACAACATCATCGTGCCCGAGACAGCGGGAGAAGAACCCCCGCGCGTGGTACTGGTGGACATCCCGGACCTGAGCGCGGATGGCGACGAGGGCGTCACCATTGGCGCCATTCCGCACGCCGTCGAAGGCGCGTCACCCCTGCACCGGGACGCGTTTGCGGTGTGCGCGCTGGTGCTCGGCCTGCTTCCCGAAGAGTTCACTGCGACGCGCAGCGACGTGGCGCGCGCGATCGATCTGGTGGACGCCATGCCGCCGCTGGACTTGCTTGCAGAGACGCTTCAGGAAGAACTACACCCCCGACCATGCGTGATCGCCAAGTTCAAGGCTGTTCTCAAGAAGCGTCTACGTGGTGGGCCACCATCGCTGGACCTAGCCTCTAACAATGGCGAGTACGCCGTGCGCGCGACGCGGCACGCGGAGACGGGTCACGTGCGCTTTTACGTCACCGGGATACGGCAGGAGCTCTACATCAAGTACGACCCGGAAGAGGAGGTTGTGTTCGATGCATCCATCAAGGAAATCGACCACATCGACTTCGTGAACGCTCACCGACGCAGCCTGTTCTCGTTGAATGCTGAGATTCAAGTCACGTTCGAGGAAGAGCTCGATGTTGTCACGCTGGCGGGACTCCTCTTCCAGCGCTACAGCGCAGAACTCATCGATGAGCCGGAGGGCGAAGACCCTGCTGCATCTCCCGTTGCCGGCCCCTACGCAAAGCAGACCGAGGCGACATTGCATCAGCGAATCACCGCCACGGCGCTGTGGACTGCGCTGTCGGACACCGATGAGATGAACGTCACCACGATCACCGTTCGCCAAGGCGCAAAGCAGGTTCCGCCTGACAGCGGCGAATGGATCATCCCGTTCGACTGTGACGGCGGCGTGCTCGACTTCTCCGAAGATGAGGGCATCGAGTTGCTGGAGCGCGGGGTCGACGCGACCGACGGCAGCGACCGTTGGTTCACCATCGGCTGGGTGTCGCCAGACCTGGGCCGCGACATCATGCGAGTGCAGGCCAGAAGAATGAGCTTCTCGCCCAAGGCGGGAGACTTGCTGCACGTGCGCGGCACCTTTGAGAAGGTTGCTTCGGAGCGTCGCGTTGCGGCGATGAAGCGCGTGCTCGCAGGGGGCGGCCTCATTCCTTCTCTGGTCGACTACTTCGACCCGGATATAGAACGATTGCCCAGGCGCGACGCGACCATCGATCTCAGCGAGCTGGGCGAGTACGAGCTCAACGCCGCTCAGGAGGAGGCACTCAGAACTGCCCTCACCCATGGTCCCATCTCGTTGCTGCAGGGACCGCCTGGCACGGGCAAGACCAAGTTCATCGCTTCGTTTGTGCATCTGCTTCTGTCGCGGGGACTCGCGGACAACATCCTGCTGGTCAGTCAGTCGCACGAGGCCGTGAACAACGCGATGGACAAGGTAGCTGGCTCGCTTCGCGCGTCGAGCCTCGACGTTTCCATGGTTCGCATCGGCCAGCAATCGATGGTGTCGCCGACCCTGCGTGGTATCCAGGAAGATGCCCTGCGTCAGAGCTATCGCGAGGGGTTCGATGCAGAGGTGAAAGATCGCGTGCGAGCCGTGGGGGTCGCCATGGGCCTCCCGGAGGGCTACGTCCGCGAAGCGGCTGACCTTCACACCACACTAGGACCGCTGTTGCAGCGAGTCGATGGTCTGGCCCGGGCCGTCGACGAGTCCGACGGCAAGGATCTCGCGGCGGCGGAGCATCTGCGGCGCCTGAGCCAAGTGTTTGTCGAACTCGCCGACCGCCAGTTCGGAATCCATGCCGCGTCCGGCACGGACCCGGCCGATCTGCGAGACCTACTGGACGACAAGCTCAAGGCGCTTGCCCACCAGCATGGCTCGCCAAGCCCGGCCAAATGCGCGCACCTCGAACAGATTGCGCGCCTTTCCAACGAGTTCTCACAAGTGTTGCGCAGTCCGAAATCCAACTACACCGCGTTCCTCGCGCGAAGCGCCAGCATCGTGGCGGGCACCTGCGTGGGCGTCGGCAAGCAAGCGCTCGGCATCACGGACGTGCCCTACGACTGGGTAATCGTCGACGAGGCAGCGCGCGCGTCGCCGACGGAACTTGTTGTCGCAATGCAAGCCGGCAAACGAGTACTGCTCGTGGGCGACCACCTGCAGCTGCCGCCGTCCTATCCGCGCACCGTCGAAGACCAGGCTTCCGCTCTGCTGGGCATGTCTCGCAAAGATTTCCGGCGGATGAATAACTTCCAGCGCGCCTTCTCTTCGAAGTACGGCCAATCCGTTGGGCGAACCCTGAGCGTCCAGTACCGCATGGCCGAGCACATCAACCGGCTGGTGTCGCACTGCTTCTACTCGGGCGCCCTCGTGGTCGGACGCAAAGCGCCTGGCGACGAGTACGCAACGCTGCCGGATTTCTTGTCCACCCAGGTCGTGTGGGTCGACACCCAGGACCAGGGGCGCAATGCTTTCCACCGGACAGCCGGCACGACCGAAGGGGCGCTCGTTAACGAAGCCGAGGCCGCAGCCGTGGTTGAAGTCATCCGGAGCATCCTGACCTCTGCGGAGTTCCTGGAGCAGGTCCAGTCGCAGGACGGCGACCACGATCCGGTCATCGGCATCATCGCCATGTATGCGGCGCAGCGCGACCTTATCCGTCGCAAGCTCGAGCAAGCCGATTGGGCCTCGGGCTTGCGCGACCGTTTCTCCGTCGGCACGGTCGACAGCTATCAAGGGAAGGAGAACCGCATCATTGTGCTCTCTGTCGTGCGCAACGACACCAGCGAGCACGTCGGCTTCCTGATCGATCCGGAACGCATCAACGTGGCCATGTCGCGCGCCAAGGATCGGCTGGTGATCGTCAGCTCATCCGCCATGTGGAGGACTCGGTCCGCTATGCCCATGAAGCGCGTGCTCGATGAAGTCGAGCGACTCGCAGATCAGCAACTGGCGCAGTTCGTGCCATCGAATGAACTCAAGCGGAGTCTGACCCATGCGTGAGCGTTTCAACACCGTCGCCGTCGCGATTCCAGCGCAGCTGTTCAATGTGCGCTGCCACGTGTCTATCGACCGCCAAGTCCCGGTTATGACCGACTTCGCGGTGCGCCTGCTGCACTTGAGCGGACCGTTGGACGTCGGCGTCCTACGGGAATACTTCGGCCTGTCGGCCAGCGAGGTCCGCGACCTGCTGGAGCTGCTTCGGGAAGAAGGCCTGATCGGCGAGACCAACGGCCGTATCTCGCTGACGTCGTACGCGGAGTCCCGGTTCGCTGCGTCCTCCGACGGTCTGCCACGCTTCACGAAGATCGCCGAACGTCAGAGCCGTCCCGTCTTCGAGTTGCTGACCTATACCCCATTGCCGAAGACGCTGACGGGCAACTACTGGGACAACAGCCTGGAGCTGAAGTGGAACGCAGACGATCCCGAAGCCGGCAAGACGCGCGATCGGGCTGAGGCGGCGTTTCACAAGCACTTCCTGGATATCGAGCAATTCGAGCTCGAAGACGTAAACCGGCGGGCCTACGCCTGCTACAAGGTCGACGAGATCCGCGCTGGCCGTCCGTACAGCGTGCCGCTGCCGGTGCACTTCGAGGTGGATGCGGAGGGCAACGTCGAGTTCGAGATCGATGCGCAACTCGAGCTGCTTCCCGAGTCGCTGCGATCAAAATTGAGAGAGCTGACGGCGGACCGCATCGCCTCGCTCGCCAGCCAGCCGGACCACCTGCGCACCTTCGTCGAGAGCTTCGACGACGATTTGCTTGCTCGATACCTGCTCCCTTCGTCGAGCAGAGGGACTCGCACCGCTCTGGTGAAGCCGGATGGGCGCATCGGCCTGCGCAAGGACCCCGCTATCGACTTTGGACGCTACGTTCACGACGTGCACGCACAGAAGAATGGCGAGATCTATGACGGTGGCCGAAGCCGAGCGACCCTCGGAGCTCTGTACATGCCCAAAAACCAGACTCGCCTGCTCGAAGACCTACGCAAGGCGCTTGCCACAATAAAGCGCACGCCCGATGCCGAGTTGCCACCCGCCGTCTTCTGGGTTATCCCCGACTCCGAGCTGTGGGGTCGCACGAGCCTGGTTCGCGAACTCGTCACGGCGGTCCGCGCCGAGCTCACGAGGGCGTGGGGATCGGCGCCAGAGATCGTGGCCGTCGCTCCCTGTCGGCAGGACGAGCACAAGGACCATCACGTGAAGCGGGCTCGGCTACTGCTCGATGCCGGGTTCAATCGCGTTTTCTTGGGGCCCTACCAGCCCAAGCAGGAGTGCTTCGAGACGCTGTTGGTTCCTGGCATCTTTGGCGTTGCAAGCTATCAATGGGCTTTGCCCAGCGCCGATCGGTACAACGTGCCGCTGGGCTTCCTGACCCAAGTACCCACGAAGTTGCAGAAGATGGCTGCGTTCACTCAGTCCGTGCTAGCTTCTTCGCTCTATGCGTCGAGTCGCGGCATCGGTACCACGGCCGACGAGCGTAGGTTCAGGTTCGAAGATGCTGCAGTTAGCGAGTTCGCTTGGATTGACCGTTTTGCCGCTGCACCGCGAACCAGCACTTCTTGAGCGCGAGACATCCCCGCTGACGTCCGCGCCCAACAGGTCTTGGCGCCGTCATCACGCTTGATGAGCTTCGTCGACCGCAAGAGATTTGGTGCGATTGAAGGCGTATTGCCGTCTTGAAAGCGGACGCTGGACAATGACCAATTTCCGTCGGAGTTCAACACGGCGCAAGGAGAGCAGCGCGAGCGACTGAAATGGCCCAACGAGCCTTGCTCCACAATTGAGCGGACGGCTCCTATGGGTCGAAAGCACGAGTTAGCGCTGAGCAGAAGCAGTCAGCGGTGCGGCGCTTACTGCCGTGCACAAGTTCTTCGGCCGCTAAACTTCGTACAACTGACCCTCGTGCGTGTCGCGGTCGCCAAGTCCAGCGGTCGCTATATGGCGGTTAGCGTGAGTTCGGCCAGCCGCAACGACGGACTCCAACCGCTGCGTAGCAGACATGGTTGAAGCGGATTTGGCTCAAACTAGGGGCTGTGAGCAGAGTGCGAAAGACCTACTGACACCTATGTTTAGGAAGTTTATGACTTCAACGACTCAAGTAGCGCATTGCCGAACGGCAGTGAGCCCAGGTTGGTCTGCCCACCATCGATGGTGACCACTGTGCCATGGATGTAGCGGGCAGCGCCGCTGCACAGGAACAGCGCCAAGTCTGCAATTTCATCCGCGTCTGCGGCTCGCGCCATGGGAATGCCTGCCAACACGCGCTCCCAGCTCGCGTCGCCTTCAGGCGCGAGGCGCCTCATGCCTTCTGTATCCGCCACCGGGCCGGGTGCGATGGCGTTGCAGCGCACACCACGCTGCGCCCATTCGATGGACAGCGTGCGCACCAGCATGTCGATGCCTGCCTTGGCCGCACACACATGCGCTTGTGCGGCCATAGGCATCACCGATTGGACTGCGGAGATGGCCAGCAGATTGGATCGTCCTTCGCGTAGCAGCGCCAAACTGGCGCGGAAGGTATTCCAGGTGCCGACAAGGTCGATGTCCACCACTGTCCGGAAGCCATTGGAGGACATGTTGGCGGCCTCGGCAACGAAGTTGCCCGCTGCGCCCGCGATGCAGATGTCTACCGGGCCAAAGGCTGCGTGTGCCTGGTTGAAGGCGCTTGCCAGTGCGTCGAAATCTCGCACGTCCGCTGACAAGCCCTGCGCTTGTCCACCTGCTGCGCGGATGGCGTTGGCGGCGCCTTCAGCCCGCTCCAGGCTGCGGCCCACGATGGACACCGAAGCCCCTTGGGCCGCAAAACGTTCGGCGATGCGTCGGTTGATTCCGCTACCGCCACCCGTGATCAGTGCGTGCTGCCCGCGCAGCAAGCCATCTTTGAAAACATCTGCCATATTGAGCTTCTTTGGGTTGTTTGAAATCAGTGCGCCGAGTCTTTGTGGCGCAAGCAATAGGCCAGTGCCGCCGCCCCGATCAGCGTGCCCTGCAGCATCAGCTTGCCGGGCTCACCCAGGCCCAGGCTAGTGAGGAAGTTGAAGAGAAAAACCAGCATGAACGCCGCAACCGCCGGACCCAGCATGCCGCCACGCCCGCTGCCGAAGTTGATGCCGCCCAGAATGGACGCCGCCAGTGCGTTGAGCGCCAGATCCGCGCCCAGCTTGACGTTGCCTACGCCCACGAAGCCCAGCAGCATCAGGCCGCTGAGGGCTGACATGGCGCCTGAGGTGACATGCGCCACAAACACCACGCGCAGATGCGGAAGTCCCGACAGGCCCGCAGCACGCGGGTTGGCGCCCACGGCATCAAGCACGCGGCCAAAAGCACTGCGGCGCAGCCACAGGGCCAACGGCAACAGGGTCGCAATCCAGAGCAAAGGCACCAGCGGCACCCCTGCCACGCGCGCGCGGCCCATGGAACGCAGGATGTCGGGCGCATCGCCAACAGCATGGAACTGGCTCAGCGCGATCACGGTGCCAGAGAGGATCATCGACACGGCCAGGGTCACGATGACCGCAGAAGCACGCACCCGCACAATCAAAAAGCCGTTGAATGCCCCGACCAGTGCACCAAACAGAATGCACAGCGGCAATGCGATGGGCCAGGGCAAGGGCGTCACGCCGCTTGTCAACAGGTAAGACACCACCGCAATCACACCACCTGAGGACAGGTCGAGCGAGCGGCAGCGCATCACCAGAGACTGCCCGATGGCGGCGAAGCCCAGCGGCGCCGCCTGGCGCAAGATGAGCAGCAGCAAGAACGGAGAAAGAAGGTTGGGTCTCAGGGCCGCTGCGCTGACCAGCAGCACCACAGAGCCCAGATAAGCGGGTGGCAGCGCCAGGATGAATGTCATTGCCTGTTGCAGGCGGTACGCCAGCCCAGGGGAAGAGGATAGGGACATGGATGAAGACATGGGCGAACTCACATTCCAACGATGCGCCGGCGCTGCAGGCTCACGGCCGCAAGCAACAAGACACCGGTCAACACCCCGCGCATGAAGGGCGACACACCAAACAGGTTGAGACCATTGGTCATCAGTCCCAGACTCAGTACCCCGGCCACCACGCCAGCCACGCTGCCGACGCCGCCTGTCAGTTGCACGCCGCCCAGGGCTACGGCCGCCACGGATTCCAGCGCATAAGACGCCCCCAGCGCCGGGTCTCCGGCCGCCACGCGCGCGGCCAGGAAAAGTCCCGCCCACGCTGCAGCAACCGAGCACCACACATAAGCTCCCACCACCACGAATTTCACGCGCACTCCATTGAGGTAGGCGCTGCGCGGGTGGCCACCCACTGCGAACAGGTGCGCGCCAAAACGGGTCCGGCGCAGCACGATTCTGGCTGCCAGCGCTGCAGCCGCACACCACAACAGTGGTGCCGGGATGCCTGCCGCCTCGCCCGTCGCAGCCGCCGTCATGGCGGACGCTATGGTGCCGCCAGGAATCGGCAGCACCACGTAAGCCAGACCTTGCAGAAAAGTTGCGGTGCTCAGTGTCATCACCAGCGGGTGCACGCCCGCCATGGCTACGCCCATGCCGTTGACCGTTCCCACCGCAACCCCCAGGGCGGTTGCCATGGCGACGGCGGCCAGTGGGTCGCTCTGGGTAGCGGCGAAGGCGGATGCCAGGCTCATCACTGAACCGACCGACAGGTCGATGCCCGCCACCAGCGTGACAAATAGCTGCCCCATCGCCACGATGAGCAGCGCGCCGATCTGGCCACTGAAGTTCAGAAGGTTTTGGGTGGAGCGGAAGTCTGCCTGAGTGGCGGCAAGCAGCAACACCAGTACGACGGGTAGGCCAAGGGTGTAGCGCGTCAGGCCCGTACGGGCCGGATTCAGAGTGGTCATGCTGTGGCCTCGTAGGGGGATTCGCTGCGCAGTGCGTGGCCCAGCAGCAGTTCTTCGGTGGCGCTGTGTCCGGGCACGTCGGCCACAATGGCGCCACCACGCACGACCAGGATGCGGTCGCACAGGCCGATCAGCTCGGGCAGGTCGCCAGAGACGGCCAGGATGGCACCGCCCTCGGCCGTGAAGCGGCGCAGCAGCTCATAGATTTCAGCTTTTGCGCCCACATCAACGCCGCGTGTGGGCTGCTCGACCAGCAGAATCTGCACGTTGGCCGCCAGCCAGCGACCCAGCATCGCCTTCTGCTGGTTGCCGCCGGAAAGGGAGCCCACGGGCTGCCCTGAAGGTGTGCGCAGTCCCATGCGCTCGGCCAACTGGCGTACCAGGTCCGAGTCGCGAGGCGCCCGGCGCCACAGCGGCGTCTGGCGCAAGGGGCCGAGCCAGATGTTGTCTTCGATGGAAAGGTCGAGGTACAGCCCTTCGCCCTTGCGGTCTTCGGGCAGAAGGGCCACACCGCTCCGTACGGCGGCGGCCACGCTTCCTGGCGCGACAGTGTCGAGCCGGCCATCGTCTGCCGACACACGCACGCTGCCGCCGTTGGGCTCCTGCGCCCCTGCCAGGCAGCGGATGATCTCGCGCTGGCCCTGACCTTCGAGCCCTGCAATGCCCACGATCTCACCCCTGTGCAGCATGAACGAAACGGCCGGACTGTGGGGTGTGGCGGTGAGCTGTTCCACTTGCAGCGCAGGCTTCCCGGATATTTGTGCCGGGCGCTCGGGGAACAGCGCTTCCAGCTCGCGCCCCACCATCAGAGCCACCAAGGCATCGGGAGTGAGGCTTCCGATGGGCTGTGTGGCCACATGCGCGCCGTCCTTGAGCACCGTCACGGTGTCGCAGAAGCGGAAGATTTCTTCAAGCCGGTGGCTGATGTAGAAGACCAGCTTGCCCTGTTCTTTTAGCGCGCGCAGCAGGGATTCGAGGTGGTCCACCTCTGCGCGGTTCAGCGGTGCAGTGGGTTCGTCGAAGATGAAGACATCCGCCTCGGAATGCAGGCCCTTGGCAATCTCCAGCAACTGTTGTTCACCCACGCTGAGGGTGCCGCACAGCCGGTCGGGGCCGAGCCCGATGCCGGTGCGTTGGAGCACCAGCATGGCCTCATGCCGTAGCGCGCGCAGGTTCAGCAAGCCACCGCGCGTCAGCTCGCGCCCCAGGCACAGGTTCTCGGCCACTGTGAGGTTGGGCAGGATGGTCAGCTCCTGGAACACGGTGGACACACCCGCGCGGCGCGCCTTGGCGGGCGTTCCCAGCGCCGCGCGGCGCCCCTGGAGCAGGATCTCGCCGCTGTCGGGCTGGTGCACCCCGGCCAGCAGTTTCATCAGCGTGGACTTTCCCGCGCCGTTCTCGCCGGTCACGGCATGGATCGAGCCAGGCCAGCCTATCAGGCTGACCGACTTGAGTGCGGAGTTCTGGCCGAACGACTTGCTCACGCTGCGCAGCTCCACCAGGGGCTGGCGCTCCTTGATCGTCATGGTGCGCGCTTCCTGTTACTTGCTGCGGTAGGTTTCCACGATCTTGGCTTCGGGCAGCACCGTGGGCATCCAGTAGGAGTCGTTCAGCTCAGGGCGGAAGAATTTGTCGAGCTGGTCCCGCGCAATCGGTGTTGGCATCGAGAAGTACGAGCGGTACAGTGGCTTGCCCTCTAGCAGCGCGCTCGATGCGCGCACCACGGCAGTGCCCAGGCCCGGCGTAACGATCGGTGCAACGGTCTTAACACCCGCTTGCTTCCACACGCGCAGAAAGCCGTTGTTGGCCTCGCCTGTCATGGGCACCAGCGGCTTGCCTGCCTCCTTGAACACGTCGATGCACGCGCGAGTCATCTCGGCGCCCGAGAACCAGATGCCATCCACCGGCTGGCCCGAGAGCACCAGGTTCTCGCAGATCTGCTTGGCCTTGGCGTAGTTCCAGTCGCCAAACACTTCGTTCGTGATCTTGAGGTTGCTGCCCTCAATGGCTTTCTTCAGCCCGTCGTAGCGCTGCTGCTCTTCATCTACGCCCGCAATGCCTCGGAACACCCAGAGGTTGCCCTTGCCGCCCAACTCCTTGCGCAAAAACTCGCCGCCCTGCTGACCAAAAATGCGGCCGCCCGCCCATATCTCTGTGGTGGAAGGCACGGCGCGGCCATATGAGCCCAGCGTGACCACAGGGATACCTGCCTTGGCGGCCTTCTCGATCAGTGGCGCTCCAATGGCCTGAGAGATCGGGCCGATGATGAGCAGGTCCACCTTCTTGGTCATCAGATCTTCCACGTCAGCCACCTGTTTGGCGGGCTGCCAATTGGCTTCGGTGAAGATGAACTCACCGATGTTCTTGTCCTGTGCAGCGGCGTGGCGCATCTCGGCGATGAGCTGCACGATCCAGCTGTTGCCCATGCCGGCCCATGAGACACCAATGCGCCAGGGCCCGGCCTTCTTGTACTGGCCGGGCTTGGTCTGCTCGGCCGTCGTGGCCGTGAGCAGACCGGGCGGCAGCAGTTCGACCTCGGCCGCATGCGCGGCCTGTGCGGCGGCCAGGCCGACCAGTGCCAGGGCTGCCAGGGTTTTCTTCCAGTGGAATGGAGTGGGTGCAAGCATGGTGTGTCTCCTGTTGTGGGTTTGAAAGAACGGCGTGAAAAGGCGTAAAAAAGGCGTGCAGGAGCCTGCGCGCGGCCCGAGAGGCCACTCGTCAGGTGGGTAGGAAAAAGAGAGGACAGGCGCCGGGTCAGGGCGCGTGATTGAACGCGGCCTCAGCCGACCGCGCGGCGTATCCACGCGATGAGGTTGGCAATCACCTCTTCGCGGTTGGTCTCGTTGAGCACCTCGTGGCGCGCGCCGCCGTACACGTGGGTGGACACATCGCGAAAGCCCGCACCGCGCAGACGGTTCACCAGCGGATCGAACCAGGCCAAGCAGGCGTTCACCGGATCGCGGTCGCCGGTGAAGAGGTACAGCGGCAAGTCCTTGCGCACGGCGGTGTAAAGCGCCGTGTCGGCTGTGCGGTTGCCCACGTCGAAGATAGAGAAAAGCGACTCCAGCGTCAGCGGAGTGCCACACAGCGGGTCGGCAATGAAAGCCGCTGGCACGCTGGGGTCGCGGCTGAGCCAGTCGGCGGGCGTGACCGGTGTGCCCACGCTGGCGTTGGCTGTTTCAGGCGTCCAGCCCGAGGTGCGCACATCCAGCATCTCAAGGGCGGTGGTACCCGATAACGCGACCGCATCGACCAACGCCGAGTGCTCAATCAGATAGACCTGCGCCGCCATCGAACCCATGCTGTGCGCCACCATGACGACAGGCAGGCCTGGGTGGCGCTCGCGCAGCGCACTGGTCACTGCAGCCATGTCGTCCACCAGGGCCGCAAAACCGTGCGGGCCAAAGTCGCCTGCCGTGCCCGCATCAAATGCCGACTGGCCATGCCCCCGGTGCTCGCTGCCGTACACCACGTAGCCTTGTTCGGTCAGCGCCTGGGCCACATGGCGGTAGCGGCGGATGTGCTCGGACATGCCATGTACCAGCTGCACCACGGCGCGGGGCGCGGCGAAAGCGGCTGGCGTGGCCCAGGCATACGCTTCAATGGCATAGCCATCGGCTGCTGCCACGCTGAAACGCGTTTCGTTGGTGTTCGTTGTGCTCATATGTCTCCTTCGGTCTTTTTCGTTGTCTGGCCGGCGCATCGTAGATCGCGCCATTGCGCACCGTCAGCCAGAAAATTCCCCGGGCGTTGAGGGAATTTTCTGCCTGCTGTTTGTCGCGGAATGGATGCTCTGGTATGCGGAATGCGAGAGAAAATCGGCCTTTGCGCGCGTCTGCATTCGATTTATTGCTATTGTTTTTTTGCTGCAGGGCATCCGATTCACCCGTGGTGTTAGCGCAGCAGTTGCCCTTCGCTGCCCAGCACGGTGAAATCCACATAGCGCCCGCCCTGACGCTCGCCCCGGCCATAGCGCACCACAAAACCGCCCAGGTCCAGCGTGCCCAGTTGCTCAAGCGCAGTGGCCACGCGGCCTGGCGTCCAGGCGGTGCCCCCTGCGCGCCGCAGGGCCTCCACCAGCACCTTGGCGGCGATGAACGCCTCGAAGCCCGCGTAGCTGGAGGCGGCGTCCATGGGCCCATAGGTGGCCAGCAGCGCTCGGTATTCGCGTACCAGCGGCCGGGCACCTCTGTAGGGATAGGGCACAACCTGCGTGAAGCCCATCCCCCGTGCCACTGTGGAGCCGACCTGGGCCAGCACTTCCTGGTGGTCGGCCCGCGCAAAGCTCAGCAGTTGTACCGTGTCGCCCGTGCCTCGATACGCTTTGGCGAATGCGGCGACCTGGCGTGTGGGAGCCATGAGCACAATGGCCTCGGGTCGCAACGCCCGCAGGGCCGTCAAAGCGGCGTCGAGCCCTTCCGGGCCGAGGGTGGCGGCTCCTGCCAGGGTGAGTCCCTTGCGGATGAGCGCTGTGCGCAAGGCGTCAACGGCGCCGAGGCCGTCTTCGTCGGCTGTGTGCGCCATGGCGATGCGGCGTGCCCCCAGCGTGGCCAGGTGCCCAGCCAGGTGTTCAGCCTCGCCTGCGTGGCCGGTGCGCAAGTGGAACACCTGGGGAAGCGCTGGCTCGCGCAGCCACTCCGCCCCAGTGGCGGGTGCGAGCAGTGGCACGCCCGACGTCACCAGGAGCTTCTGCGCCAGCACTGCGCGCACGCCCTGCGCGAGTGGGTAGCCCATCAGCACGGACGCCTGCTCCTGCTGCACCAGCTGGCGCGTGTTGCGCACCACGCTGGGTGGGTCGAAGGCGTCATCCAGCACCACATGGCGGATGGGTGTGCCCTGAATACCGCCGGTGGCGTTGACATGGGCGAACCACAGATCAGCGCCCAGCCTCAATTGCCGCCCCAGCGCGGCTTGCTCGCCCGACAGTGGCAGCGACTGCCCCACCACCAGCTCTGCCACGGGCGCCGCGCCCGCTGACAGGGCCCCACACAGCCCCCCGATAGCAACCAGCCTGCGCCAAAAAATTCGCTGCATCCATGCCTCCTTGTGTTGTGGTGCGCGATGCTGGGTGCGCAGGCGGCGGCTGTCTGTGGGATTTTTCTGCCCGACACGCCAGGGTTTTCCGCCGTGGACCCGCTCTGCGATATGGATTTATCTGCTCTGCTGCACAGAAATTTCTGGCATCCAGATCGCAGCCCTTTGCCTACGCTCGGCGCACTCTTACAAAAGAACGCCAGGAGACCAGCGTGCAGACACCCCAAGATCGCGTGATCGAGCGCACCCCGTCCGCTTACAGCTACCCATTGCTTATCAAGCAGCTGCTGCACACCCCGCTGGCCAACGCGCCGGATCAGGAGATCGTGTACCGCGATCTGTTTCGAACCACCTACCGGGGTTTTGCGGGCCGCATTGCGCAGCAGGCCCATATGCTGCAGTCGCTGGGTGTGGGGGCGGGTGATGTAGTGGCGGTGATGGACTGGGACAGTCACCGCTATCTGGAGGGCTACTTCGCCGTGCCCATGATGGGGGCCGCGCTGATGATGGTGAACATCCGGCTGTCGAACGAGCAGATCGCCTATGCGCTGGACCACAGCGGCGCCACTACGCTGATGGTGCATGCCGATTTCCTGCCGGTGCTTGAAGTCATTCACCCGCGCCTGCCGCAACTCCAGCGCATCGTGCTGCTGCAGGATGCGCAACCCGCGCAAACGCCGCTGCCGACGGTGGGTGAGTACGAGGCGCTGATGGCTGTGCAGCCTACGGCCTTTGAGTTCCGCGACTTTGACGAAAACACGCTGGCCACCACGTTCTACACCACCGGTACCACGGGTCTTCCCAAAGCGGTGTATTTCAGCCATCGCCAGATCGTGCTGCACACCCTGGCGGCTGCTTCAGGCCTGGCATCCAGCCCGCAGCACCAGCGTTTTCACCGGGGCGACGTGTACCTACCGCTCACGCCGATGTTCCATGTGCACGCCTGGGGCCTTCCATTCGTGGCCACGCTGATGGGGGTCAAGCAGGTGTATCCGGGCCGCTTCCGGCCCGAGCACATCGTGGATCTGGTGGCCCGTGAAGGCGTGACGTTTTCGCACGGTGTGCCCACCGTTTTGCAGATGGTGCTGGCTGCTGCCAAGGGGCGCCGGTTCGATGGCTGGAAGATTGTCTCGGGCGGTTCGGTGATGCCACCCCACCTGTGCCAGGAAGCGCTGGCGCAGGGCATAGACATCTTCACGGGCTATGGCATGTCGGAGACCTGCCCGCTGCTCACGCTGGCGCAGCGCCCTGCGCAGCCGGGCCTGGATGTGCCCGATGACTTCCGCTTGATTGCAGGCTGGAGTGTGCCGCTGGTGGACCTGCGGGTTGTGAATGAATCCCTGCACGCGCTACCCCGCGACGGTAAGGCAGTGGGGGAGGTGGTGGTGCGTGCGCCTTGGCTCACGCAGGGCTATCGGGGCAATGCCGATGCGTCGGAAGCCCTTTGGCAGGGTGGCTACCTGCACACCCAAGACATGGGGCGCATTGATGCGAGCGGCTGCCTGCGGTTGGTGGACCGCATCAAGGACGTGATCAAGACCGGGGGCGAGTGGGTGTCTTCGCTCGACCTGGAGCAGCTCTTGGCCTCCCACCCGGGTGTTGCCGAGGCCGCCGTGGTGGCCGCTCCTTGCGAACGCTGGGGTGAGCGGCCCATCGCCGTGGTGGTGCAACGCCCTGGCAATGGGTCTGCCACCGAGCAGGCCCTGCGAACCCTGGTGCTGGAGCATGCCGAGCGAGGCCTGATCCCCCGCTATGCCGTACCCGACCGCATCCATTTTGTCGAAGCCATCGACAAGACCAGTGTGGGCAAGTTTGACAAGAAAGTCCTGCGCCAGAAATTTGCACAGGCGCCAGCGCACGAACCCCTGACGGCCTTGGCCTGAGGCCGTACCCCCGCGCTGGAGTTCCTGCGCCAGCGGTCCCGGAGGCCCCACGACCCGTGGGGCGCAGCAGGCTGCCCCCTCATTTTTACTTAACCACAACAGATCCCTTTAAGGGAAGGAGACCACACGCCATGATTGCCCGCATCACACTGCCCGCCGCAGCCCTATTGCTTGCCAGCACGTCGGCCTTCGCGCAGTCCAACATCACACTGTCGGGGCGCATCGACCTGAACGTGGGAAAAGACATTGGTGCCGGACAGACGCGCATGGGTACTGGCTCCATGAGCCACCTCACGTTTGCTGGCACCGAGGACCTGGGTGGCGGCATGCTGGCCAGCTTCAAGCTGGCGACCCGGATCAACGCTGACAGTGGTACGACCAACGCACCTGGCGCGGTGCTCAACTCCCCTGCCGGCACCTACTGGACGCAGGAGTCGTCTGTGGCCCTGCGCGGAGGCTGGGGTTCGCTCACGCTGGGGCGGCAGATGACGGCGGCGCTGCTGCCGCAGCTCCTGGTGGACCCCTGGTTCTGGGACAACACCACCAACGGCTTTGCAGCAGGTACAGGCTATATCGGCAACCTTTGGTACAACGATGCAGCCACCTATGCTTACGACACCGGTGCCTTCTCGTTCACGGCGCAGGTGGCTGCAAAGGATGCCAATCCTGGCTGGTCGGGCACACCGCACAAGACGCCGTACTCGTTTGCACTGGCTTATGCACCTGGCCCCTGGCAACTGCGCTTCGGCTACGAGAAGCCCGCCGACGGGCGCTCCAAGCTCGCCACGCTGTTTGGTGGTTATGACTTTGGGGCGTTCACGCTCAATGCCATGGTGGCGGGCGGTACGGACCACACTGATGCCAGCGTACGCACGTGGGCCCTGTCGTCGGTGGTTCCTGTGGGCACGGGCCAGTTCCGAACCAGCTTCGGGCACTACAAGCGCGCCGATGTGGTTGGCTCGCAGAAGTTGGCGCTGGGCTACCACCACCTCCTGTCCAAGCGCACCAGCGTATACACAACCTTCGCGCACGACAGCAAGGCACCCACGCGCAAGAGCGGCTACGAAGTAGGCCTGCAGCACGTGTTCTGAGTGTCAGAACGCTGCTAAGACATGGTTCCCAGAAAAAGGATCGGAACATTCCATGGGGTTGCTCACAGTTTGGAATGATCGTGCTGGTGTGGCAGCGCATGCGCTTGCGGCTTTCTCCGTGGTGGGGGGAGTTGCCGCACTGGCGATGGCGCCGCCAAGCCAGATGCAGCTGGGGGCCATGGCTAGCCTTGTGCTTGTCGGCTGTTGCTATGGTGGGCTGGCCATTCGGTCGGCCCGGAACGCGCACCGTTTGGCGCAGGCGCGCAGGCAGGTGCAACAGTTGGTGGCGGGCGCGCTGGAGGCACCGTCGCAAGATCCGCTCAGTGCAGACCGTGCGGAGCCGCTGCTTCAGGACCTGGCCGCGCTTCAGCAGCGCATGGCTGCCGTGGTGCGCGATGTGCATGCAGGCACATTGGCCATCGCGACATCTTCGGGCCACGTGGGCAGCGACCACACGCGCTTTGCCGCCATGATGAGCACGTTGGCGTCGTCGATAGACGATGTCAACGGCTCCATGGAGCAGTTGGCACCAGCCCTGCAGGCCAATGCCGATGATGCCCAACGGGGGCACCACATAGCCAACGGCGTGCTGGAGCAAGCGAAGCAAGGCGCACAGGTGATCCAACGGCTGGTGGAAACCATGGGCAGCATCACAGGCAGCTCGCGCAAGATTGGCGAGATCATCAGCCTGATCGACAACATCGCGTTTCAGACCAACATCCTTGCACTCAACGCTGCGGTAGAGGCTGCACGAGCGGGAGACGCGGGGCGAGGATTTGCCGTAGTGGCCAACGAGGTGCGCAACCTCGCAACGCGCTCCGCAGCAGCCTCTCGCGAGGTGCGCACCCTCATCGAAGGGTCGGCCCGCAGTGTTGATGCCGGTGCAGAGATGGCCGGACAGACAGGCCGGACCATGGCGGGACTGCTGGACGGCGTACAGCAGGTGGCGAGCATCATCGAGGCCATGGCTACGGCGGTCCGGCAGCAAACGGCAGGCATGCATGCAATTGGTGCGTCCATCGCGGATCTGGATGTGCTGACGCGTCAGAACGCATCGCTCAGTCGCAATGCTGCCGAACCGGTCGCAGCGCTGCACCAGCAGGCGCTGCAACTGGTGCAATCGGTGGCGTCTTTCGACCTGGGAACCCAAGCCCATGCCAGGGCAGATGATGCAAAGGCTCTCGTGCAGCGGGCCGTAGGGATACTACGGAGCCGTGGTGGCGCCGCACTGATTGAACAGGTCAACACCCCTCAGAACGTCGAACTCATCGACCGGGACCTTTACCTAGTGTTGTACTCGACTGACGTTCACTGTGTTGCCCATGGCACTAACACCCGATTGGTCGGTGTAGATGGCCGCAACTTCAAGGATCTGGATGGCAAGCATTTCGTGGCCGAGATCGTTGCTAGCGCACTGCGCCAGGGCAGTGGCCATGTGAGCTACCGCTGGCTGCACCCACTCACGCAGGAGGCCATGACCAAGTCCGCTTACTTTGAACGCCATGGCGACCTGGTGGTGACTTGCGGGTCCTATGTCACCCCCAAGATCACCGCTTGACGCAAGGGCGGCGGCCCCCTACCGTTGCCCTGTATTGATCCCGCCACGACCGAACCATGCAGCCCCAGCCACCACCTCCGAACGCAGATGACTACCTGGACCTGTCATTCAAAGCGATCGTCGAGCAGTCGATCACGGGCATCTACGTCATACAGGATGAAATCTTCGTGTACTCGAACGAGACCTGGGCTCAGTTCTTTGGGCGCAGCCGTTCCGAGATCGTCGGCATGTCGCTGCGCGACCTCGTTCCACCATCGTCCATCGACTACACGCTGAAGATGTACCACCAGCGGATCGCAGGCGAGATCGACAGCGTGCGCTACGTCACCCCAGCCATTCACAAGCAGGGGCGCATTGTGCTGCTTGAAGTGCATGGTTCGCGCATGGCCTACCGGGGCCGACCTGCGGTGATGGGTGTGGGTATTGACGTAACCGAGCAGACGCTGCGCGAAGAAGAGCTGCGCCAAGCGCGCAATGATCTGCAGCAACTGGCTGCCCACATCAACCAGGAGCGCGAGCGCCAGCGGGCCCTGTTCGCGCGTGAGCTGCACGATGTGTTGGGCGGGCTGCTGGCCTCCATCAAGATGAACGCCCAGCGCGTGCAGCGCCGGGTCAACGATTCTGCACTCCAGGAGATCGCGGCGGACCTCATGCACATCACGCGCCAGGCCATCCAGTCGGTGCGGGAGATGTCCGAGGAGTTGAGGCCCAGCGGGCTTGACCACCTGGGGCTGGCCTCGGCTATGCAGCGCGAGCTGCGCCAGTTTGCGGCGCGGCACGCGCTGCAATGCCAGTGGGAGACTTCGGGCACGCTGGAGGGGTTGGAGATCGACCGTGCGACCAGTGTGTTCCGCATCTTCCAGGAGGCCCTGATCAACATTGCCAAACATGCTCATGCTGGAAAGGTGTGGGTGTCCTTGCGGCAGGAGGCGCCCAATCGGCTGTCGCTGGAGATCCGGGATGATGGTGTGGGCCTCGCCGCAGGCCCCCACCGCAGCGATGCGCGAGGCCTGCTTGGCATGAAAGAGCGGGCACGTGAGTTGGGCGGCACCCTGGATCTGCAGTGCGCGCCCGGGGCGGGCACGAGCCTTCACCTTTCAATACCTGTCACGCCATGATCAGAGTCCTCGTTGTTGATGACCACACCATCTTCCGTTCCGGGCTGCGCAAGCTGCTTTCGGACGAGGCTGACATGCGCGTGGAGGACGAAGCGCGCGATGTGGGCGAAATGCTGGCCAAGCTTCGGGGAGCTCCTTTCGAAGTCGTGTTGCTGGATGTGAGCATGGCAGGGCGCAGCGGATTGGAAGCCATGCCGTCGCTTCGCGCAGAGTTTCCGAAGATGCCCGTGCTGCTGCTGTCGATGTACCCGGCCGAGCAGTACGCCGTGGTGGCGCTGCGCGCGGGCGCCAGTGGATATCTCACCAAGGATGCCGAGGCCGAGGAGTTGATCCAAGCCATCCGTGAGGTGGCCGCCGGCAGGCGTTACCTCAGCAGCATCGCGGCTCAGCGGCTACTGCTGCAGACGGCCAGTGCAGACGACGACCAGCCACCGCACCATAAGCTGTCCGCCCGCGAGCACCAAATCATGCTCATGATTGCCCAAGGCATCTCCTTGACTGAAATCGGCAAAAAAATGTTTATCAGCGTGAAGACTGTGAGTTCCAGCCGAACGCGCATTCTTCGCAAGCTCGGCGTGGAAAGCAACGCCGAACTTGTGATGTATGCGATTCGGCACAAGATCGTGCACGGATAGTTCAGACTTCTCTTGGCGCGGATGGTCCGCGCTACCTTTTGACCTTCAGAAGTACCTACCGATTGTTAGCGTTAATCGGGGCGCAATTTGCTCCGCTTTTATGTTGGTCAGTCATCTAGAACGCGCGCTTCGATACCTTGAGGACTGGAAGTAACGCTAGCCCGCTTCAGGCTGGTTGCGGTCCGCCAGACTCGGCGGCGGAAGGACCGCTGTGCCCTCAAAAGCAGGCGTTCAAGTGCTGCGGACCCAGATCTTCTTTGGCATCGGCCCGGTTGGCACTGGGCTAAGTTCAGTTTGGCCCCCCGGGGCTGGCAAAGGCGTGCCGTCAGGCACCGGGGCCAGCGGCCTATACTCGGCGGCCCGCACCTGCGGGCTATGCCACACTGTCGCTGATGGCCACACCTGATTTTTCGAAGCTCTCCTATTCCGAACTCTTCAAGCTCAGTGAGGAGTTGAACCAAAAGATCCAGGCGCAGCGCGTCGAAGAATTGAAAGTGCTTGCCGACGGCTACATCAAGACGACTCAGGCTGCCGGGCTTAGTCTTCAAGAGGTGATCGATGCCTTGCAGCCCTCAAGGTCCACGAAGCGTGCCAGTGTGCCCACCAAGGCGCTCTATCGAGACCCATCGAACCCAGCCAACACATGGATCGAGCGCGGTCTGCCTGCAAAGTGTCTGACTGCGTACGAGGCGCAAGACCGAAGCCGGACCGAGTTCAAAAACCGCTAAGACAGGGGAGGGGCTGTGGCTAAACACGAGGTCTTTGTGTCGAAGGTCGACCCGGTCAGGGAGCGCATACCCGAGCGCAGCGTCGTGTTGACGCCTCGAAATCCTGGCTGGAACGATTTCGGAAACCAGGTAGCTGCAACCATCTCCATCAAGGGTGTGGGTGACAAATTCCTGAGCCTCGATGCCTTCGTGGTTGTGCTCTCGGACAGTCCTGACAAGACGCTCCGACACTCCTTCTCAGGCTGGGTCAGTGAACTCCAAGCTCAGACCACCGAGAGGCTGATCCCGGCCAAGTTCGACGAAAGGGTGTTCCTGACCCTGCTTGACGACGACAAAAGCTATCGAGAACTGGCTGGATGGTGCGAGTCACTTGAGGAACGGTTCTCAATCCTTTTGGCTATCGGTGATATCTGCTTGGCCCGCGTCCACAGTTTTGTCAGCGAAGGGACGCTGGAGAAGGTGCTCGAAGACGACACTTTCACGCTTGGCGTCTTGCGCACGGGATCCGCGTATCGAGCCTTTGCAAAGGGTCCTCGTTACGTGGCCCGGGCGGTGATCCCTTGGAGCACTGATGCTAGGGCAAATATCAAGGTCGATGTCCTCCTGAATGGTTTCCAGGCTCCCCATGTGACGACGCTGGCTTTCACCGGTGCTCAGAGCATGGTGTCAGATCGTGTTCAAGTGCTGATTGGGAAGAACGGCACGGGAAAGAGCCAGCTTCTCAGACAGCTCATCGGATCGCTTGCGTTGCGGGCTGACACCTCTGGTCAGACGGTCTTCCTGGATACGCCCAACGCCGACTTCAGTGCTGCGGCCGCGGAATGGAAAGCGCTTCCCAACTCTGTGCTCGTATTCTCCACTGACCACGAGGACCTGTTGCCACGAAGCGTCCGGCTCGATGCGCCACTCGACTATTGGTACTTCAGCTTTGCGTCTCAAACGGAGCAAATGTCTTCGGTCGCCTCGGCTGCCATGCCGCTGGGCCGTGCAGTCCTCGATCTCATACGAGACGATTCGCTGCTGAACGGGGCGCGGCGTTTTCAGATCTTCGAGAACATCGTCGACCCAGTACTGCCGCTGTCCGTTATTCACTTGCCACTGAAAAGGTTCCCCAAGAAGGTCAGTGGCGCCATCAAAGACGTGGACGGGCATTTGTGGATCCCCTTGTCTGCCGTTCCAAGTGGCGAGCAGGCCCTGCTCTACCTCGCATCCGCAGTGGACCTGACCAGAGACCTGGCATTGATCGACTCGGAAATGCGCCCATTCCCGCCCAGCAGCGGTCAGAGGGTCTATCTGAAGTTTGCAGCACTGTCTCTGTGCGCGATCTCTCAGGCGTCGCTCATCATCCTCGACGAGCCAGAAACCCATCTTCATCCGAACTTCATCTCGGAATTCATGAGTCTTCTGCACGACCTGTTGACGGCCACGAACTCCATTGCCCTAGTCGCTACGCACTCGCCGTATGTTGTGAGAGAGGTCCCTACCTCGTGCGTACACGTGGTAAGCAGAGAAAGCGATACGCCATCTATCGGCTCGGTCCACTTGAAGACGTTGGGAGCGAGCGTGAGCTCCATATCGGATGCCGTGTTTGGCGACGCTGCAGCGACAAAGTTCCATCGCAAGGTCGCGGTTGCGCTGTCTCGCCAAGGGAAAAAAGCATCCACCAATGAGGCTGGACGAGTTTCTTGGCTGCTTGAGAACTTCGGCGAGGAACTGAACGCTGAGATGCTGTCGACCATTCGCTTCCTGATGTCCTCTGACTCGCAGAGCGACTCCGCGGAGGAGCAGGATGCGTAGCATCAAGCTAGCCGATATTTTGGGAAAGAAGGTCGACGACGACGACATCCTCAAAGCTCTAGCACCTCAGATTTCGCTGCCCCCCGCGATCCGCGGCAAGATCCTGTTGTCGTACGCCGAATACCGTCTGAAGAAGGGGAGCAATTCCATCCCGGCGCTCGGCTTGAACGCACCTTGGCCGGATAAGTTTTCGGCGTTATACACCGGTCGTTCTCAGGTTTCGGGTCTGAGCTGGATCGACACGATTGCGAACACTACGCTGTATGGGTACTGCCCGATGTGCGGATCGGAGACGCATAAGACCGTCGATCACTTCTTGCCCCGCAAGCCGTGGGCGGAATTCTCTTTCCTGTCGTTGAACCTGGTTCCCAGCTGCGGGACATGCAATGGCAAGCGAGGCAATCGCGCAAACGCTCCTCATTCGCCGCACCGCGCACTCCACCCTTTCTACGATCACAGGCTGCTCAAGCAGCGGCTGCACATCACAAAGATCTCTCCGCCCTACGCCGCGCCGAAGTTTGAGGCTGACGTTTGCACCTCAGTGTCAGCGAAAAGCAGGCCTCGTGTGACGCATCACCTGGACCAGTCTATTGACGAGGTGGAGTACCAGCAGTTTTGCAACAACCGTTGGTCAGAACTGCGACAGCAGGTGCGTCGCACTTCCACTATTGCGAAGTGGAAGAAGGTCATTCGCGAGCATTGTGATGATGCGATAGCAACCAGCGGTCCCAACAGCTGGCGAACCGCATTTTTCGACGGCATCTTGAAGAACCAAGATGCTGTCCAATGGCTATTCGACAACAGGGCTAAAGCCTGAGCTTCACCTGAAGGACATGCTGACCAGGCTCGGGCTCACACCTTCTGCAGAAATCGGCCAGAAACGGTTGGTCGCACATTAATGGGTTCAGAACGGCTAGCAGACATCCGATGAGGCGGAGTGCGCCTCCCCTCCGATTGTTGTGGCGAGTGAATCGCCCCGGTTTTGAACTGACCCCCAGAAGTTGGACGGTTGCCTTACCGCCTATCAGGCGGTGTTTCTCAGCCGGTATCCCAACGGACTGAGCCCCTGCAGCCGGAGCTTAATGCGCTCGTGGTTGTCCGTAGCGACCCTTGTGCCGGTCATAGACAGTGCGGATCCTGGCCTCCAAGGCGCTTTGCTGGTCGGCGCGCTGGCTCGCCTGGCATTGGTAGTAGAACGTGCTGCGTGGCAGGCCTGCGACCTGCAACAGGTATGCCAATTTATGGTGATGCCTCAACCCGGCAATCAGTCGCGCTTTGTCGGCGCAGCTGATCTCTTCGATCGGATCAAGGCCTGCAATTTTTTTAAATACGCGACCTCCGCGCGCAGTCGGTCGTTCTCTTCCCGCAGGGCTTTCTCCGCATCGGCAACAACTGTGCTCGACGGTGCGGCAGAGCGTCGTTTTGGCTTCATCTTGGGCTGTTCTTCATTCCCGCTCTCGCGCGCCTGCAGGCGGCCTTGATCGAGATTGCGTCGCCAGACCACGACTTGGTGGGATTGCGGATGTCATAGATCGCCGCGACCTGGCGGCTGGAGAGCTGTTCACGATCCTGATGGGACAGTACCTGCAGTTTGAACTGCGCACTGTAGGTGCTGCGCTTGGGGCGCAATCCGTCTATGCCATGCAGGCGGTAGTGGCTCGCCCAAGTGCGGATCTTCTCCTCAGGCACCGACCACCGCCGAGCCAAAAGCTTCGCGCCGCCTTCGCCTGCCAGGAAGCTTCGGACCACTTCCAGCTTGAACTCCGTTTGGTACTTCTTCATATAACCCCTTGAAGTTTGTCCAACTTCTGGGGGTCTGTTCAAAACCGGGGCGATTCAAGCAATGTGTGGCGCCTCATACTGTTGAACCCACCTCCGGCGTGGCAGCATTACAGCGCTTTTAAGAACCGCTATGCATTTACGTTTGTTTTTGTCTTCGTTTTGCATGAATTGATGTCACCTTCTCGCCAGTGAGCTCGGCCTCTTTCTTGGTCCACTCCATGCGTTCATCCCACAACTGCTTGACTAGGCTCTGCTCCCTTGAGAGCGCCTCTAGCCACATCGCCTTGTACCTCGTGGCATCTTCCTTCGCCGCTTTAAGCTTGTTCGTGGCGTCGTTGACTGGCTGAGCCTGTTCGCTAGCAGCCGCATCGATTGCCGCGATCAGTGCCGCAAACACTGGCCGCGACTTCTTGATACTTCCCTTGCCACGCCCAGCTTCCAAGGCCACGCTGTCATTGGTGATCCTTGTTCCCTTACGAATGACCTTATTGGTACTCTTCTTGAGCCTTTCTAAGGCCTCGAAGTATTCAGCTATCGCATTAGACATTCTTGCCTCCCCGACTTACATCCGCACCCGAGGCAGCTTGGTAGGATGCTGCACCTGCAGCAGGTTTTTGCCGCCACTGCAGTTCTGTCGCCTTCAGGATATCCAGCTCCTCACTCTCCATTGCGTACCCGATGGAGTCGGGCTCAAGCCGCCGCACTAACGCGTATTGAAGCTGAATGACCTTGATGATGGCCGAGTGCTTGCCGATCAGGCTTTTGCATGCCTCGGTCACGCAAATGCCTGACGTCAGACGCAGCCCTTTCTGCTTGTCGCAATTGCCCACATGGGTACACCCGCCGAGCGGGTGCGCCTTGTAGGCCATAGTGCCCTGCTTTAGCTGCTTCTTGAGCTCCTTCTCCGACAACACCTCGCCGCGCTCTTTCCTACGGTCATAGTAGATGCCGGCAGGTCCATATAGGGCCTCGTCCGCATTAATCACGTCGCGGGTAAAAGCCAGGAGCTGCGCCTCCTGCTCCCCGTCTTCCCAGTCGAACGCGATGTGCTGGTGTAGCTGCTTTTCGTCTTCCTTAAGGAAGTTCTTGGCGAACGTGCTGCCGCGACCATAGTAGGAGCCCATTTCATCTGCGAGGTGCTTCAACTGACGGCGGAGTGTGGATGACTTCACCAGACCACTGGCATTCGCATATAGAGCCAACGAGCGGCGCAACTGGTGGGACTTGAGACTCCAACGCTTGCCGAATGCGAACTCTGGATCAGTGGACCAATCCCGAAATGGCTCGATGGCGTCCAGTTCCTCTATGTCCTCAAGTTCGATGACTGGGAGTAACCTGTCCTGAACTATGTCGGGCATCACTAGGATATGAAGATTCTGACTCGGCCTAAATCCCCCATTGATTGACTCCTGCAGCTTCTTCCAAGGCAGGAAACCAGTGGAGACGAACAAGGGATATTTTCCCTTGTCAGATTCCGTCGCGGTTGGCTTGACACCCAGCACGCCGTAGATCATGTCAGCCACCTGCTGCGCCACCCTGATGGCGCGGAAGCCCTGCTGATCTGTGGTCACCCAGCGCGCCCATGTGTTGCGTCCACCATTGAGCTTGGTAGTAGTTCCAACAATCCATGCTGTCTTGTGACCTTGGCCAAGCTCTTCGAATTTCATGCAGTAGTAAGGCAGAGACTGCACCTCTTGGAAGCGCATGCCACTGAATGTGTGTATCTGGATCTTCGCGATGCGTTGCCAGTTTGTCAGCAAGCCCGACAGCCCTTGTGTTGAGTGCTCGCACCCATAATGGGTCAGCAAGGCTTTCAACCGGTGATTTTCAACGAGTACAGTGCCGAAGGAATTGCCTATCGTGCGGCACTTAGCATTGTCTTGGTACAGTTTATCTGTCTCTTGCACGGCCTTCTGGATCAAACTGATATGGGCTTCGATGGTCTCTATCTCGACTTCAAGTGCATTGATGAGGTGCGCGTAGATCCGCGTCGGCAAGGGCTCGTGCTGCTTGTGGCTCTTCTGGTAATCGAGAGCTCGCTGGCCCAAGTTTCTCCATTCCCTTGGCGTTGGAATTTCAAAGCCCAGTTCTGTCCTCGGGTCCAGTCCTTGCAGGAAGAAAATCCAGTTTCTTAGCACTATGCATTGGTAGCCACGAACTTCAGCAATATACGCGTCCAAGCCCTCGGTCTTCTCCAGGATCTCGCGAACCGAGCAGTCGCGCGCCTCCGCAAATTGGGCCATATCCCGTAGCGCCAATTGCAATCCAACGAGATGTTTAACGTTCAAAATGCGTTCCGCGCGATATATTCGCAGAAACATCAGATACTGGATTTCCCTGATGCGGGCCATGCGCTCAGGCGTCATTTCATTGACATGTGAGGGACTCCGCGTGTCTCGCCAGTACCAGAATCCGATCTGCGTGGTTTTCTTCTTCGGGTGGTAGCAGGTCATGTCCCATACGAAGTGACCCACGAGGGACAGGGGTTTGCCATTGGCATCTCGGCTGATCACGTGATCCAGCGGAAGGCATACGCACGACTGGTTCCACGCATCAGGGATATGGGCACCGATCGGCAGTTCCAATTGAGAGACAAGAGTGCTCACAACACCCCCAGTTCCAGAAACAACTGGTACTTGTCCGCAAAGTACGGCGTCAGGTTGCCGTTCTCGTAGACATCTTTCTTGACCCGATCCACGGTTTCTGCACAACCCTCGAACGCGGCCAGTTTGCCTAAGTCCTCTTCACACTTCATGATCAGTGGCAGATATTCGGCGTGCGATTGTGATCCGTGAATCAGCCGACGCATGAGGAAGGCGGCGCTGGCAACCTTCCTTGCATCACCTTCGCCCGCGACCAGTACACGCTTGGAACAGAACAGGCACCCAGTCTTGCATGTCGGCGCCAAAGGTGGATCTTCAAACAGCGGCCGTGGTTGTCCGAAGGAACTGCATACGCCACCCTCATTCAGGGTCTTCGCCCCCTCGGCAACATTGGCGGCGCTGACGACCATAGTCTGGGCCTTCTGCGCGATCTTCTCCAAGACCATGGTCATCTCGACCACCTGGTCTGCCACAGTTCCGGCGTTGTAGTTCCTGAGGGTGGTCGCCGTGGCGTTCTGAAGTACCTTAGCCGTCACCGACGCATCATGGTGGCTGATGAACCATGCGGAGACTGTCGCTCGGATCTTTCGTGAAGTGATTTGAGGTAGTTCTGGATCAATGCGGCGCATCATGAGGTACGAGCTCTGAAGGAACTGAGGATCTCCCTTGCCTGGTGTTTGCGTATAGGTAATTCCCCGGGCGAGAAACAAGTAGGGACAGGCGACTCCATTAAGTGTGTACCGTCGCAGTTCCATGAACCGACGCAAGGTGGGCATGAACCCCACGGGCACGACGACGTCCACTTCCTTGCCACCTGCTCGCCACTTGATGACACGGTACCCTTGGTTGGCCGTACCATCACTGATGGCACCATCCGACTCGATGTCGAGAAAAGTCTGAAGGTTCACCCCTGTGTGAGCGAGAAATAAGAACCCAAACGAATCGAACGCAACACTTGCGAGTCTCAATCGGAAATAGGAACGGCTGTTAATGTTTGCGGCATTCAGGGTTCTTTGCGTCAGCTCAATTTGACGTCTTGCCCAGAAGCGCTTTGCGTGCTCGGTCTTGCCTTGGAAACACGGCCAGATAGCATCCTCTGTCGCCAGCCGCCCGTTGCGGTAGTCGTAGACCTTGCGGTGGGCTTCAGGCGCTCCTTGGCGCTTAGGCGATTGGAACCACTGCGAATTAGGAAACACCCAAAGATAGTTTTGTTCCCAATCGAGACTGGCTGGCATTTGCAAGCGGTATGGGAAGGGCTTTTGCTCCAGGACCAGATCCGTCAAGCCCTTGAATAAGGCCTCATTGATCGCCAGCGCATGTGCGAAGTCGTGCAGATTTGCGGGTTCCGTACCGAGGGATTCCCTGCCGTTTTTCCGCACCAGTCGAATCCCCTTGGCCAGGTCCGTGAGACCGGTCAACGCTTCCAGAAGCTTGAGGTTGTATGTCTGTTTTTGAAATGCATTGGTGCTACCGAATAGCTGCCTGCGGTAGCCGTCCTCCACATCCGCAGCATAGAGCCGGTACGCGTCATAGGTGTTGGCACCGCCTGCCAGGCATTGGACATGGCCGTTGCGGTCAGCCCAATCCATCAGATTCTTCAAAAATTCGCAGTGCGCATGGACCGTATAGGGACGCAGTCCCCCCACCGTGAGGAACTTGGACAGTGTCCTGATCAAACCCAGCACCTGGGGAACGCGGTGATTCTGGAAGCTTTGCAGCGTGACTTCCGCACTACGATTGGCTTTGCGCTTCTTGGGTGACCGAGAGGCGTAGCAGTAGGCGCCAATGTCATGTACATGTCCTGCAACTCGGACCATGACTCGCTCGGGATGCAGAAGCCGTGCACCGTCCGGCAACGGCAAGTCCACAATCTCAACCTTCCGTTCGACAAACTTGCTGGGCGAGTTCTCACTCATCCGAACCTCCCAAAGAGTTGGCACCCGCGATCCAGGCCTGCACCTGCTGACCGTACCCGTCGACGGCTGCGTAAATCATTTGTATCCGGCTGCGGTAGTTCAGATACCGCTCAGTGGTCTGCAGACTGGAATGCCACATCAGTTCTTGTACCGTGCCCAGTACTGTGCTCAGGGTGATCTCTCCCTTCTGCACGCAGGGCATCATGAGATCCACGCAGTTCATGCCAAAGGTCGCTCGCAGATCATGGATCTTGAAGTGGAACTGCGGATCGTGGCGTTCACGGATTGCAGGAAGCAAACGGTCCGACACGAACTTGCGAACCGTTCCACCATCGCACAGGTAACTGCTCTTGTGCTCAGGGTCAAATACTTGTGCATCGTCCTTGCCCAAGTAGTAAGGCTGGCCCCTATTGGTGAGAAACAGATATTGGTTCTGGTGATCTCCCCCCTTTGCGCCACGACGACGAGTCTTGGCGCGATCGCTGTACGCGTAAGTTTGCATGGCTTCGAACAATGCCAGAGGAATCTGCAGAATTCCGTTCTTGCCACCCTTGGTGTCGATCCGCGTCCCTGGTCCGCACTTCAACTTGACAACCTTCTGCCCACCGACCAAGCGACAACCAAAGGCATGCGGATGCCCGAGGAAAAATCCGACCCTCAACGTACAAGCGGTTTGTATGCGCGCGCCGGTAGCAAGCATGAACCAGTGCAGCAGATACATCTCCGTGTTCCCGATTGCCAACAGGGCATCAAGTAGCCACCCCTGCTCAGCAGACGTGAGGGGCCGGAGTTCACCACCGTCCAGAATCGTCTCCCGAAAGGCATCACTGGCTTTGGGGGCCTGTATGCGCAGGTCCGTCGTCGCCACGTTCTCGACGACTTGGGCCCCATATTTGGTCTTGAAGGCCAGACTCACTTGTCTCGCCTTCCAGGCAGGATGTTCAGGTATGAAGTACTCAGCCTTAGCAAGAAACTTGTAAAAGTCGATCACCGTCTGCATGCGGTGCGCGGCTGTGCTTGCCGCCAATACACCCAAGAAGACCTGGTTCTTGAGGTGACCGTAGTACCGGTATGTCACTCTCTCCTGCATGTTCTGTGGAAAGTGAAACAGAAGATCCTGCCTTTGCTGGGCATCAAGCCAGTGCCGATAGGCGCCGAGGTCGTCCGCTAGGGCGTGGTACGTCGCCATCTCAGGCCGTTTTACCTCTTGAACTTGCTCAAGCAGGTAAACCGTCGCTAAGTCCCACGGCCGCCACTTTGAGTCCAACGTGAACGCAAACAGGTTCCATGCACTGGCTTGGTCGGAGGAGGATGGGCGGTAGTGATATGCGTTACAGGAGCTCTCACTAGGGTTATCACAGAACCGCCGCTCGACAGCTCCTGCTTTGTCAAACTCACACTCTCGGGTCAGTTGAAATGCAGGCACAACAACTTTACGGGGTACCGCGTGCTTCATGAACAACCCCCAGAGTTGAGTCCGCCCGCCATGGAACATGTATCTGTCCACACCGCGCCGGTGTGGGCAACACTGCGAGTGCGTGGGTTTCCCATCGCTCCCCGGCACTGACGCGGTTGACATGGACAAGTGCAAACACTTGCCCATCGCACCCGATCCCACTAATTCGTAGTGGAGAAGCCGAAACAAAAAGAATGAATGTCTGTACTTATTCCAATGTACTGAGCGCCACTCAAGTTGTCAATTTTGATCTAACTACCGTGTCGCTTCAAATCCGGAACAACTCCCATGTCCCTCGTACAAGTCCGGCAGCAGCCGCAGGCCGTACTGCGTCACAAACCGGTTGGCCTGGATGCCCGCCTTGTGCTTGTCAAACCGCACATCCGGGTCCAGCCCCGTCATGCCCACGTACACGCAGGGTTTGCCGTCGATGTAGCCGGGGTTGCACTTGCGAAAGCGCGGCTCCAGCAGCACGTCTTTGGAGAGCTCGACCACGTAGACGTGGTGGTGGGGCTTGCGGCGGCGCATGGGGCAATGGCAGGGTAGAAGCAGGCCGTCTGGTCGCCTACTCGTCGTCCTCGTCCGCCAGCCCGTCATCCCGCAGGCGCCGGTCCAGCTTGCCGCGCAGCGCATCGGCGTCTTGCAGGAACTGGTCCACCGGCACCGCAGGGGCCACGCGCAGGGCGGGCGGGAACAGGCTGCTCATGTACAGCTCGTTGCCCAGCCGCATGCGGTTGAGCCACTGCGCGCCCAGCCACGACGGCACACCCAGCAGCACCACAGCCGCCATGGCCCAGGCCAGGCCCACGCGGCGGCGGGGCAGCACGGTGGCCAGGTGGGCGTACAGCGCGCCGGCCAGCACCAGCACCATCAGCACCGGGGCAAACCGCGACAGCGACTCCAGCGAGAACGTGAACGCCGTCAGATAGCTCAGCAGTTGCATCGCGTCGGCCACCAGCACTGCGGCGCATGCGATGCGCACGTGGCGCCAGAACCGCAGCTGGCTGCCGAACAGCTTGTTGGCCACGGACCACAGACCCGCCCAGGCCCCCACGACCGCCAGCGTGGTCAGCAGCAACAGGGGCAGCGACTTCAGGTATTGCGCAGCGTCGCGCGCCTCCAGCCACGACTCTCCCAGTCCGGCTAGCAGCACCAGCACCGCCAGCGCGGCCGTGGTGCCCACCGTGCGCCACGGAAACTGCGGCAGCGCCTGCTCCTCGGCAATGGGAGCATCGGCCAGGCGCAGATGGATGTGGGTGTGGCCCAGGTCGATGGGCATGCCATCGAGCCAGTCAAAGCGTTCGCCCTGGGCATGCTGCTTGCGCTGCAGGCGTGCGCCGTTGCGTGTCTCCAGCACCTCCACCTGCACGGTGCGCGGCTCGTCCACCGCGCGGTCAATGCGCAGGTGGCGGGGCGCCACAAACGGGTCGTCCAGCACCAGGTCGCAGTCCAGCGCGCGGCCCACCGTCACGGGCCAGCGGGTGATGGGCGCACGCGCCAGCAGCGCACCGTGGCGGTCAAACGCCTCGATCAGCCCCAGGGTGGTGGTTGGCATCGCGCTCATGGTGCGGCCTCCCAGCGAAAGGCCTTGAGGTAGTGGCTGGCCAGCTTCATGCCGTTGTCAAACGCAATGCCTTGCACATCCAGGCGGCCCAGCACGCCCCGTGTGGGCTGGTTGACCGAGGTGGCCAGCACCGTCATGTTGTACAGGCCGGTCAGCTTGCGGTAGGCCGACAGGCACACCACCGCACGCAGCGGCACGGTGCCGGGGTCCACAAACCGCTCGGTGCACTCGGCCGCCGTCTGGTGGCGGTTGCCGCGCACGGGCAGGCGCTCATTCGCAAAACTTTGCGAGTACATGCGGGCAAACCGGGCTGCGCCCAGCGTGGGCGCGTTGTAGGCCTCGTAAGACAGGCGCACCGCGCCGGTGCTGAAGTCGCCCGCCACCACATCGCTGTCGGCCTGGCACTGCGTGCGCTCCAGGTTCAGCCCCGGGAAGGCCGGGTCACGCCCCGATCCCCAGCACCGCGCCAGCGCATCGTCGGGCACGGGCAGCCGGTAGTTGCCGTGGCGCTGCTCGCGAAAAGGCGCTTTCAAAAACCGGTCCGTCAGCAGTTGCTGGTGCTCCATCAGCTGCCGCGTCATCTCGGCATGTGCGGCCTGCGTGATGGGCTGGGCGTTGGCTGCGCGCTGCACCAGCGCCTGCGCAAACTCGGCCGGTATCAAGAAGCTCACCTGCTCGCCATCAAGCCGCTTGGCGACGTTGACGCCAAGCACCCGGCCTGCGTCGTCCACGGCGGGGCCACCGCTCATGCCGGGGTTGAGTGCGCCGCCAAAAAAGATGCGCGGGTAAAAGCTGCGCTTGACCAGCCCGTTGTAGGTGCCCTCGGTCACCGCAAAGCCGATGTCCAGGGGGTTGCCCAGCGAGTAGATGCGCTCGCCCTGCGCCAGTGGGTCGGTGGTGGGCCGAAAGCCCAGCACCGGCGCCGCTGCCGTGCGCCCCTTGGCGCGCAGCACGGCCAGGTCGCGCTGCACGTCAAACGCCAGCAGCTCCACCTCGCCCTCCTGCCCCTCCATCGTCACGTACACGCCCCGGTAGCGCTCGGGCTCCAGCGCCAGCTGGCTGGCCACGTGAAAGTTGGTGACGATCAGCCCATCGGCCGACACAAAAAAGCCCGAGCCAATCGACGCCTGCGTGTTGGCGTTGCGCAGCAGCGTGCGGATCTGCACCAGCTTGTCGCGCGACAGCTCGTAAATGCGCCGGGCATCGCGCGACAGCAGGGCCGCATCGGCCGCTGTGGGCGCGGCGGTTGTAGCGCCCCCCGGTGTGGGTGTTGTGCCATCCACAGGGGCACTGCCTGCCGGGCGCGTAGCCGGGGTGCTGGCAGTTGCGGGTTGGGGGGCGGGCTGTGCGTGCGCCAGCGCACACAGCAGCAAAAGCAGCGACGAGGTCGCCAGCCGCAAGGGCCGAATCGAAGGGAAGGGCATCGCGGTATTCTATGAACGCCCTGCGACAAGCCGTTTGATGTTGTCCTTTCCGTCGGCCCTGTTTGCAACCATTCACCCGCCACTCCATCCCACGCACCCATGCAACCCACCCACACCTATCCCATCGGCACACCCGGCCAAGCCTGGGGCGCGGCAGAACGCGACCAGTGGCGCGCACGCCAAGTGCGCCAGCGCAGCTACGCCGACGACGTGCTCACAGCCATCGAGGCGCTGCGGGGCCGGTTGGACGTGGAGATGTATGGCGACGTGATTTATGCTGACGCGCAGCACCCGGCAGAGCGCTTTCCCCTGCGGGCCCTGCGCAGCCGCGAGTGGCAGCCCGGCCTGCCCACCGTGCTGGTGACCGGCGGGGTGCACGGCTACGAGACCAGCGGCGTGCACGGCGCACTGCGGTTTGCGGACACGCAGGCCGAGCGCTTTGCCGGCCGCGCCAACTTGCTGGTGGTGCCGTGTGTGAGCCCCTGGGCGTACGAGCGGTTTCAGCGCTGGAACTTCGACGCCATCGACCCCAACCGGTCGTTCCGCGATGGCTCGCCCGCGCAGGAGTCCGCCGCCCTCATGCGCCTGGTGGCACAGCACCAGGCCCAATACGGCCTGTTTGCCGCCCACATCGACCTGCACGAAACCACCAACACCGACGAGTCCGAATACCGCCCCGCCGTCGCCGCACGCGACGGCAAGGTGTTCGAGCCCGGCAGCATCCCTGATGGCTTCTACTTGGTGGACGACGCCGACAACCCCCAGCCCGCCTTCCAGCAAGCCATCATCGATGCCGTCAGCCGCGTGACCCACATTGCGCCTGCGGACGACAAGAATGAAATCATCGGCACGCCCGTGGTGGCCCAAGGTGTCATCCACTACCCGATGAAGCAGTGGGGCCTGTGCGCGAGCATCAGCGGCGCGCGCTACACCACGACGACGGAGGTCTACCCCGACAGCCCCCGCGCCACGCCCGAGCAGTGCATTGAGGCGCAGGTGGCGGCGGCTTGTGCGGCGGTGGAGTTTGTATATGCGGAGGCGAGGTAGCGCTGTTGGCTGGCCGTTTTAGCGCCAAAGAGGCTTGTAGCGCTAGAGGCATACGTGCGAGCAGCTACTAAAGGCGTAGCAGATTTGTTTTGAAAGCTGTGCGCTCGCAAGCGGCTTGTGCAGCGCCTTGGCTCCGCGAGCTGCTACAGCGTCTCGAAATCACAGGGGCCCATGTCACGCGTCAGGCACCACGCGCCGCAACGCCCGCACCTTTTGCCACAGCACCGCCTTGGGCATTTGCATGGCCATGGCCTGCATGCAGCGTTCCAGCCAGCCGGTGCGGTTGTGCAGCCGGTCAATCGCCTTGCCCAAGTCGCGTGCCACCGAGGGGCCATAGGCCTCGGTGGCTTTTGCCAGCGCGGCGCGCAATGCGGGCAGTTGCAAGTTCATCATGGCCAGGTCAATCACGTCGCGGCTGAAAACACCATCGTCGGCTTGCCGGTCCGAGTTGGCCAGCAGCTTTGATGCCGCCAGGTCGAGGGATGTCAGGGTGCTTACGCCGCACAGGGTGTCGACAGGACCTGGTGCTTCCAGTGCGATGCGAGCCTCGCGCACGACTTCCAGCTTGATTGCCTGCCCATCCATCTGCACCTGGGTGCGAATGCCGTACTGGTCGGCCCGGATCTCGCGCAGCGCCACCAGAGGCGGGGCGTGCAGGTGCGTGATGGTGGCCAGCCCATCGGGGCCGGTCAGCAAATGGCGCAACTCCCTGTAGCCCGCCGCGTCAGACACCAAAAAATCAATATCTACCGACTCGCGGTATTCGCCATGGCGCAGCGCAATGCATGTGCCGCCCCCAAACAGGCAGCCATGCTGCACAAGCGTTTCGCCGTTCAGTGCGCTCAGCACATGCGCAATGCGCTGGTGGTGCGGGCGTTCAAACTGCATCGCTGGCCCCTGTGCTTTGGGCTGTGGGCTGCAGCGCTAGCCGCAGGGCATCCAGCAGCGCTCTTTCGTGGGTGGGCATGGCTTCCATGTCCAGGTGTCGCGCATTGCGTTCATAGATGCCCAGCGCTTCGGCAGGCGTGAGGGTGTCCGTGCCGTGCACCTGCCACGCCAACGCACGCAGTTGCGGGTAGTCCGCCAGCGCCACCCGCGCCGGAATCCACCCAGCGCGGTCGGGCGCCGTAGCGGGCGGCTCTTGCGTGCCCTTGTGTGCTTGCAAATCCATGCCCAGCGCCGCCATGGCATTGCACCACGCACCCATCGTCACCGAGGGCTCGCCCTTTTCAATGCGGTGCAGCGTCACCCGCGACATCCCTGCCGCCTCTGCCGTCACCGTCGCGCTCAGCCGCAGGGCCTTGCGTCGGGCACGAATCTGCTCACCCAACGCTTGCAGCCGGGCCGTGCACTGTTCGGGGAGGATGGGGGCGGGTGATGGCATAGTGCTTCTCATTATTTGCAAAAATGCGTACTTGTCAAATATGAGAAACAATTTTAATATATTGGCTATGAAGGACGCCGAAGTGCGATGGGCTCAACATTTATGAGTCAAATCTGACTCCTGCGCTTGCAGTACAAGCGCAAGCAGCTATAGAAATTGAAGCGAATTGGCCTGAAAAGATTCAAGCCGATGCGTCCGCCCCATCGGTCAGCGCCCCCAGCAGACGGGCACTCACCTCAGCCGCATCCAGCGTGGCAAACGCCATGTTGTGCTGCTCCGTCAGCGGCCCATGGCCCGGCTCCATGCGGCCTGCGGCGTCGTAGCCCATGGCCTTGAACTTCCAGACCCCGCCGACCAGCTTGAGCGAACCTACATGCGCGCCATCGGCGGCGTGGACGGACACCACGGCGGCGTTGATGGGGAGCAACTGCAAGGGGCCTTCCAGTGGGCCGGGCGGTATGTGGGCGAAGGTGGGGGTGAACGGAGGCGTCATGGAAGGACGTTGGTGGTGCGGCAGTTCTTTGGATGAAATTTGCCTCTAGCGCTTGATGGATAAGCGCTAACAGCTATCGAAATAGAAGCGGCCTATAGCAAGAGTGCTGCTACTTGCGCCCTGAGCGCTGGCAGGTCGTTCTGCACGGTTTGCCAGACGATGCCCAGATCCACAGTGAAGTAGCCGTGGGCCAGAGCGTTGCGCATTTCATAAGCAAAGCCCCACGGCACATGGGCATGTTTCTGCGCAAAGTCGGGGTGGTTCTTGGCCACGTTGTTGCAGGCCTCGCCAATCACTTCCAGGTTGCGAATCACGGCATCGCAGGTCTTGCGGTCTGACAAGAACGCTGCCAAGTCCATGCCAGCCGTGTAGTCCTGTATGTTGCCGATAGCCTCCAGGATGTGCTGCAAGTAGTCCGCCACCCGCAGCGGGTGCGCCCGGCTCATACGGTGATCGCCTCGCGCAGCACCTGGTCCCGAAAACTGGCGGGCAGGCTGTTGGGGGTAAGCACATCCACCTCCATGCCCAGCAACTGCTTCAGTTCAAACCGGATCGCGCCAATGTCCATCAGCGTGGTTTGCGCGGTGGGCTCTACCAACAGATCCAGATCGCTGTCGGCTGTGTCGTCCCCATGCAGCGCCGAGCCAAACACCCGCACGCTGCTCACGCGGTGGCGCAGCGCGATCTCGCGGATTTGCGAGCGGTGCAGTGAAAGGGCTTCGGAGGGGCGCATGGTTTGAAGTTTAGCGGCGCTGCGTGTTTACGAGCCAAATTGGCATCTGGTGCCTACAGGGATTACGCTAGCAGCTACTAAAAAGATAGCTAATCTTCTGCGGAAAAGATGATCGCGCGTTGCCGGTTGATACTGGCCAGCACATAGGGGTTGCGCACCGCGCCCGGCTCCACTAAATCCACGCCCCGGCCCAGTAGGGCTTCCAGATCGGCCTTGGCGCCAAAAATGGAGTGGAGCCCGGGTTCAACACCCGGAGCAAACTCCACCAGAAAGTCGGCGTCGCTGTGGGCGGGGTCAAAGTCACTGGCCCGTGCCGCCGAGCCAAACACCTCCAGCCGCCGAATGCCGTAGCGCCGGCAGATAGCGGCAATGCCGGTGCGGTATTGGGCGATGGCGGGATGCATGGGCGCAGTTTAATCGAGCACCTCATTGACCGCCATATTGGCCTGTAGCGCTTGTTTGATAAGCGGGAGGTGCTATGAAGAATATAGCGAATTAGCGCGATGCCTAAAACGATGACCCCGGCTCGCTCAAAAACGCCAGTTCTTCGGGCGTGGAGGTGCGGCCCAGCACCGCGTTCCGGTGCGGGTAGCGCCCAAAGCGGTCGATGATGGCCTTGTGCCGGCGCTCAAAGTCCAGGTTGTTTTCCATGCCCGGCTGCGCAAACAGCACGAGGGCTTGCTCATGAATCACGGCAGATTCGCTGTGCATGTACGGCATGTAGGCAAACACGCGCTGCGCCGTGGGCAGGCTGCGGTCCTGCCCGCTGGCCACCAGCTCTTGCGCCAGGGCGAGGGCCAGTGCGTCTTGCGCAAAGGCGCGGGCGGTGTCGCGGTACACATTGCGCGAGAACTGGTCCAGCACCAGGATTTCTGCCAACCGGCCTTCTGGGGTAGCGCGCCAGGTGAACAGTTCACAGCGGACAGCGGCCTCCAGCGTGGGGCCGAAGCGGGTGCGGATGGATTCGTCGAGGGCAGCGTCTTTGGCGAAGTGCTGCTGAGGGGTTAGCTCGGTGAACCAGAAGTGGAGGATGTCGCTTGGGACGGTTTGCTGCATGGATAGGATGTATGTGGTTTAGTCAGCTCCCGGCCAAGTGCAGTCGGTGGGGCGGCTGAAAGCGGCTGTCAACATCTGGTATTACCGGCGCTGCACTGCTTCATCGGGCAGCGTCCGTGCTAATGGATGGGTCATGCAATACAAGTGAGGCTAGCCCAGCTAGGAATTCACTTCCGATAGATAGAGCGTGCAGCAAAAGCTCTTCAAATTCGGTGGGCGACACAATGAGTTGATCTCCAACGCTTAGTTGGACCCCTGTCTTACGAAGGTATTCCTCATCCACAATGCCTCGGCGATGAACGATTAGGTGCCGATTCTGATTGAGACGCCAAGCTGTTGGGGCTGCCAGTTTCTCGCGGAGGCGAGAGGAATCAATGAGTGCTTCGCAGGCGCACTTAAGCGTTGGGAGGCTGCTCAGGTCGCGTTCTTCGAACAATAAGCGTCCCATTTGTTTAGAAAGATCGAATCCTCGCGATGCGAGATCGTCGACGTTGAGTTTCGGTAACTCAAATTTGCGCTTGGCATTTGGGTCTGACAGCAACTTGGTCACCAGATCAGGACGATTATCCAATAGCAGTGTGAGTTCATCACCGACCAGCATCTCCAAGGCAGACCATGTTGCCACCGTGCCTTGCAGCAAAATTTCACGCGCAACAGATTGAATTTCTGGTGTTTTGTGCAAATGCAGTAAAAAATTTGCTGCTTCTGCAACCAGCGAATCAATGCCTTCCTCCGATTTTGAAAACGCGTCCATTTTCGAATTGGCGACTACCCGAGCTGCTTCGTTACGGCGAGCTTCAATCTCATCTTCGGTTTCATCAGGCTCCTCTTCTATTGACCGTGCTCGGATTCGTTCAGCCATTGAGAAACGCTGGTATTGCTTGTCATACGCTGCTTGATTTGCAAGAAGAAAAGGTGCTGCGGTCGTTTGGATCGTGGCTCGGAGTCGATCAATGAATGTTTCCGCAATGCCACGGAATGGAAGAGGCAATAATGGCAGGCAACCTCGAATGGTCGTGGTTTCATCCTCTAGGGAAAATGGAACTAGGAATCGCTTCGTAAGTTCATCGGCCATCAGGCGAGTCTCAGGTGTTAGTGACACTGACTGCTCCTGCCTAACGTGATGCATTCCGCAAAGCCTGCGGGATAAACTGAAGCATGCGGGATATTCTGGACACTGATTCCTCCTGGATTTGGCTGGCAATGTGGACTCGCGGTCAATGCTCTGTTCAAAAGTTCAGATGTAAAGCGTCCGCCAAACCCTGTAAGCATCAATCCAACAAACTTTAGCTTGCCGACAGGCGGGCACCGGACGCTTAGACAGCGCAGTTTGGGCTGCCAGCCAGCAGGTAGTGCGTCAACGTCAGCTTTGGGATAGCTTTGTCCAACGGCGGTATTGGGCCGTGAGTGGTCGTTCAGAACGAAAAAAGGCCCGCAAACCTCACAGTCTGCTAGCCTCTTTTTTATTCAAAAGAAACTTACTTCCCCCAAGAGTCTTTTAATCCCACCGCCAAGTTAAACACCGGCTTCCCCGCCGCGTGATCCACCCGGTCCGCCACAAAGTACCCATGCCGCTCAAACTGAAACTTGTCGTCCGGCTTGGCGTTGGCCAATGACGGCTCCACGATGGCCGTCACCACCTTCAGGCTGTTCGGGTTCAGGCTTTCAATGAAGTCTTTGCCGCCCGCATCGGGCTGGGCGTCCAGGAACAGGCGGTCGTACATGCGCACTTCGGCGTTCACGCCGTCGGCCACGCCTACCCAGGTGATGGCGGCCTTGACCTTCACGCTGTCGGCGCCGGGGGTGCCGCTCTTGGTGTCGGGCACCACCGTGGCCAGCACTTCGGTGATGTTGCCGTCCGCGTCTTTGGTGCAGCCGGTGCATTCAATAACGTAGCCGCCCTTCAGGCGCACCTTGTTGCCCGGGAACAAACGCTTGTAGCCCTTGGGGGGCACTTCTTCAAAGTCTTCGCGTTCGATCCAGACTTCCTTGCCGATGGTGAAGTGGCGCACGGGGCTCTCAACCCCCTCAGTTGGGTGGGGCAGGGCAGGCAGGCTGCAGGGCTCCAGGTGGCCGGCGCCCATCACGTCGTCCCAGTTGGTCAGCACCAGCTTGACGGGGTTGAGCACGGCCATGCCGCGGTGGGCCTTCAGCTCCAGGTCTTCGCGCAGGCAGCCTTCCAGCGTGCTGTAGTCGATCCAGCTGTCGGATTTGGTGACGCCGATGCGTTCTGCAAAGGTCTGGATGGCGGCGGGGGTGTAGCCACGGCGGCGCAGGCCCACGATGGTGGGCATGCGGGGGTCGTCCCAGCCGCTGACCTTGTGGTCGTACACCAGCTGGGCGAGCTTGCGTTTGCTGGTGATGACGTAGGTGAGGTTCAGGCGTGCAAATTCGTACTGGCGGGGGGGCGGGCTGGCCAGCAGGCCGCCTTCGGTCAAGCGCTCCAGCAGCCAGTCGTAGAAGGGGCGCTGGTCTTCAAACTCCAGCGTGCACAGGCTGTGTGTGATTTGTTCCAGCGCGTCCTCGATGGGGTGCGCGTAGGTGTACATGGGGTAGATGCACCAGGTGTCGCCCGTGTTGTGGTGGGTGGCGCGGCGGATGCGGTAGATGGCCGGGTCGCGCATGTTGATGTTGGGGCTGGCCATGTCGATCTTGGCGCGCAGCACCATCGATCCGTCTTCGTGCTGGCCGTCCTTCATCTCGCGGAAGATGCGCAGGTTCTCTGCCGGGGTGCGGCTGCGGAAAGGGCTGTCCACGCCGGGCTTGCTGAAGTCGCCCCGGTTCACTCGCATTTGTTCGGCGGTTTGCTCGTCCACGTAGGCGTGGCCGGCTTCGATCAGGTATTCGGCCGCGCGGTACATGAAGTCGAAGTAGTCGCTGGCCTGGTAGGGGGCGGCGCTGCCGGGGGCCTGGCCGATCTGTGTCCAGTCAAAACCGAGCCATTTCACGGCGTCGATGATGCTGTTGACGTATTCGGTGTCTTCTTTTTCGGGGTTGGTGTCGTCAAAGCGCAGGTGGCACACGCCGCCGTAGTCGCGCGCCAGGCCAAAGTTGATGCAGATGCTCTTGGCGTGGCCCACGTGCAAGTAGCCGTTGGGCTCGGGCGGGAAGCGGGTGCGGATCTTGGCGGGGTCGGGCTCGCCCTGGGCGTGGTGGGCGGCGTCGCCGGGGGTGCCGGCCCAGCGGCGGGTGGCGTAGGTGCCTTTGTCCAGGTCGTGTTCGATGATCTGGCGCAAAAAATTGCTGGGCTTGACGGTTTCAGGGGCCGCAGAAGTGGCAGTGGCGGCGGTATTGGCGGGGGAGGGGGTGCTCATCCAGCCATTTTAGGCGGCGGTTTCGTGACGGTTTGCGCATTAAAACCAGCGCGTGTACGTTCAGACACAACGTAAAGACGATTTTGTGCCATCCTTTTAGGCACTTGGTGCGTTGTGTACCGGTGAGGCGTGTCCTTTTGGCTGGTCGCCCTCATTCACTAGGAGATTTCCATGACGAAAACCCGTTCTGTTTCTACTGCGGCCGCTGTGGCGGGTGTAGCGCTGGCCCTGTTGGCCGGTGCTGGCTCCGCCCAGGCCCGCGATGTCAATTGGTCCGTGGGCATTGGCGTGCCCGGCGTGGTGGTGGGGGCCAGCAATGGCTACTACGCCCCCGCCCCGGTGTATGTGGCACCGCCCCCACCGGTGTACTACGCTCCCCCTCCACGCCCTGTGTACTACAACGCTCCCCCGGTGTACTACACGCCACCCCCAGCGGTGTATTACGGCGGTTATGGCTACGGCCATCGCCACCACGGGCACGGCCACGGTCGCCACTGGGACCGTTGATCAGCCCCCAGCGGCTGGTTTGTCACCAACCTCTTGGGCGCGAGTCGCTCACAGGCAGCGTTGCACAGGCTGCCTTTTACAGCGGTCCTTCGGGGCCGCTTTTTTATTGGGGCGGCCCCTGCGCTGGGGCGCCGCATAATCCCGCACTCTGGCCTGCCAGCGTGGCAGGCGCATTGCCCCGGAGACTTGTCTGTGACCGCCAATAAAACCGTTTTTGTCCTCAATGGCCCCAATCTGAACCTGTTGGGCACGCGCGAGCCTGCCGTTTACGGCGCGGCCACCCTGGCCGATGTGGAAAAGCTTTGCACCGACGCCTGCAACCGCCACGGTTTTGCGCTGCGTTTTCACCAAAGCAACCACGAAGGCGCGCTGGTGGACTGGATTCACGAGGCGGGCCGCATGCACGCAGCGGGCGAGCTGGCGGGCGTGGTGATGAACGCCGGGGCCTACACCCACACGAGCATTGCGCTGCACGATGCCATCAAGGGCACAGGCATCACCCTGATCGAGCTGCACATCAGCAACGTGCACGCGCGCGAGGCCTACCGCCACCATTCGTACATGGCTGCCGCTGCCAAGGCGGTGATGTGTGGCTTTGGCGTGCTGGGCTATGGCCTGGCGATTGACGGGCTGGCGCAGTTGCTGGCCCAGCAACCAGCGGCCTGATGGCTGGGCGCGGGGGATTTCACGGCCATGGCCCCGCTGCCCCTGCAGGTCTCTGAGGACGAGGTTGAAATCACCGCCATGCGCGCGCAGGGCGCGGGCGGGCAAAACGTCAACAAGGTGTCCAGTGCCGTCCACCTGCGGTTTGACGTGGTGGCGTCGTCGCTGCCCGAGGGTGTGAAGGAGCGCTTGCTGGCCCTGCGCGACACCCGCATCACGCAAGACGGTGTGGTGGTCATCAAGGCCCAGCAGTACCGCAGCCAGGAGCAAAACCGTGCCGATGCCCTGGAGCGGCTCAATGCGCTGGTCAACAGCGTGGCCGTGCCGCCCCGCGTGCGCCGGGCCACCAAGCCCACCTATGGGTCGAAACAGCGGCGCTTGCAAAGCAAAACGCAGCGGGGCGAGACCAAGGCACTGCGGGGCAGGGTGCGCGACGGCTCCTGACCTGCGGGCCAGAGCAGGCCTGCGTAGGGGCTGGTGGGCGTTGCGCGCTGTGCGCCAAGGCGCTGTCAATGTTTGATTGGCATCATCCGTAGAACAATCTGTCTGCCTTGCAGGGCTTGGTATCACGGGCTATCAGTCCTACATTCATGGTGTTCCTTGTTGGAGTTGTCATGTCTGCCTCTGCCCAAGCCCCCGTTCCTGTTTCTGCCGCAGTCCCCGCGCTGTTTGTATCGCATGGTGCGCCCTTGTTTGCGCTGGATGCGGGCACCACCGGCCCGGCGCTCACGCAATGGGGCCAGAGCCTGAAGTCGCAGTACCCCGGCCTGCGTGGTGTGGTGGTCATGTCGCCACACTGGATGGCGCGCTCGGCGCAGGTGATGACCGGGCCGCAGCCTGCCACCTGGCACGACTTTGGCGGATTCCCTCCCGCGCTGTACCAGCTGCAGTACCCCGCTCCGGGCTCACCCGCTTTGGCGCAAGAAGTTCTGGGCCTGTTGCAGGCCGCTGGCGTGGCGGCCCAGGGCGATGCCGCGCGTCCCTTTGACCACGGCGCCTGGGTGCCGCTGATGCACTTGTTCCCGCAGGCCGACGTGCCTGTGGTGCAGGTGGCGCTGCCCGTGGGCGCGGGCCCGGCCGATGTGTATGCACTGGGCGCCGCCTTGCGCAGCCTGCGCAGCCAGGGCGTGCTGGTGGTGGGGTCGGGCAGCATGACGCACAACCTGGCCGAGTTTTTTGGCGGCGAGCGCGCGCCCGCGCCCTATGTGCTGGAGTTCAGCCGCTGGATCGAGGACGCCCTGGCCCGTGGGGACATGGCAGCACTGCTCAACTACCGCAGCCAGGCGCCTCACGCCCACCGTGCGCATCCGACCGAAGACCACTTTTTGCCGATCTTCTTTGCACTGGGTGCAGCAGGCGACGACCTGCACGCAAACTACTTGAGCCGCGAGGTGATGTACAGCATGCTGTCGATGGACGCTTTTGCCCTGGAGCCGGCGCACTGACACGGAACTCCTCGCATTCCACCCGTTTTTGGCCCTAAACCATTCGAGGCGCACATATATGCTTACCTTGCCGCTCACATTTTTGCAGCGTCCCGCTGCCGCCACCGCACCCCGGCCCTGGCTGCTGGTGCTGATGCATGGCGTGGGCAGCAATGAGCAGGACCTGTTCAGCCTGGCCCCGCAGATCCCGGACCGGTTTCATGTGCTGAGCCTGCGTGCGCCGTTTCGCATGGGGCCGGGATCACACGCGTGGTTTGATTTCTCCATCGAGCCCAACGGCGAGCGCACCATCAACGAAGAGCAGGAGGCGCAAAGCCGCGCCCTGGTGGCCCAGGCGGTCGAGTCTGCTGCCGAGCAGCTGGGCATTCCGCCCGAGCGGGTGGTGGTGGGCGGCTTCAGCCAGGGCGGCATCATGGCGCTGTCGCTGTTGCTCACCCGGCCTGCCTTGATGCAGGCAGGCCTGGTGTGGCACAGCCGCCTGCTGCCGCAGGTGGTGCCGCTCACCGCACCTGCCGATGCGCTGCGTGGCAAGCAACTGTGGCTGAGCCACGGTACCCACGACAACGTGATCCCGCTGGCCAACGCCCAGGCCATCGCCCACCACATGGCACCACTGCCGGTGACGGTGACGTACCGCGAGTTCCCCAGCGCACACGAAATTCGCCCCTCCGAGTTGGCCGCCACCGTGGCCTGGCTGGAGTCGCTGTCCACCACACCGACGGCGTTTTAAGCAGGGCATTCTCCCGGGCCGGCCCCGGGGCGGGCTACATCGCGTTACCGGGGTCTGGGTGTGTGGCGATCCAATCGTGCAAGCCGCCCTTGGGGGCTGGCAGGGAACGCCTAACGCTGTAGAGGCTCGGACAAGGGTTGTTCCCGTGATGAAGGAGGGCCCATGCCCGATCAAGACACCGCAGAATTCCGCCCCGCGCCAGAGCGCACCTCCCCCGCACTCTGGGTCTTGCTGGCCACGCTGGTGTGCGCCGCGGCGGCTGGCGCGGCATGGTGGTTCTGGATGCGGCCGGTGGAGCTCGCATTGGCGCCACCCCCTGTGGTGGCAGCTCCACCAGCACCGGCAGCGCCGCCGCCCGCTCCAGAGGCGTCGGGGCCGCAGAACCCGGTGGATGCGCTGGCACCGCCCGACGCTGCCTTGCCTGCGCTGGCCGAGTCCGACGCCAGGGTGACAGAGCTGTTGGCCGAGCTGCTGGGCCGCGACAAGCTGGCGATGTTTCTGCAGACCGACGGTTTTGTTCGCCGTGTGGTGGCCACGGTGGACAACCTCGGCCGCGCCCACGCGCCATCGCGCATGTGGCCGGTGCAACCTACGCTGCAGCGGTTTGTGGTGGATGGCACTGGCGACGCGCCCACCACCGTCGCGGCGGCCAATGCCGCACGCTACAGCGCCTTCTTGGCGTTTGCTGAAGCGGTACCGATGGAGGCCGCCGTGGCGCTGTACGCGCGGCTGTACCCGCTGTTTCAGCAGGCGTATGAAGAACTGGGCTACCCCCGGCGCTACTTCAACGACCGCCTGGTGGCGGTGCTGGACCAGCTGCTGCTGGCGCCCGAGCCTGCGGGCCCGTTGCAGGTCCAGCTCACGCCCGTGAACACCGAAGTGCCCAACCTGCGGCCCTGGGTGCGCTACGAGTTTGTGGACCCTGCGCTGGAGGCGCTGCCCAGCGGTCAGAAGATCCTGCTGCGCATGGGCCCCGCCAACGAGGCGCGTGCGAAGGCGCTGATCCGCGAGCTGCGCAAGCGCGTGGCGACGAGCGGCGTGGCGCGCAAGTAAGGCCCTCTAGCCTGTCATGGGGTGGGAAGTGGCAGAGCCGTCTTGTAGCGCACCTGCTTGAGTGCAAAGCTCGACCGGATCTTCTCGACGCCCGGAATGGGGGACAGCTGCTCCAGAATAAAACGCTCCAACGCCCCAATGTCGGCAAGCGCTACCCGAATCAGGTAGTCGCTGTCTCCGCTCATCAGGTAGCACTCCATCACCTCATCGTGCTCGGCAATGCGGCGTTCAAAGTCGGCCAGGGCTTCCTTGCTTTGCGTCTTGAGGCTGATGCTGATGAATACATTGAGGCCCAGCCCCAGCGCCGCCGCATTGGCCAGCGCCACATAGCGGCTGATGACGCCTGCTGCCTCCAGCGCCTTTACCCGCGCCAGGCAGGGCGAGGGCGACAGGTGCACGCGCCGCGCCAGCTCCACGTTGGACAAAGAGCCGTCGGCCTGCAGCTCGGCCAGGATGCGCAAATCGAGGGTGTCCAGTTTCATGTGCTGCAGTTTATGGCTTTGGCGACATAAAGTGCTATGACAGCATGGCGCGAAAGGTAAAACGGCAACTCATTTGGAGCCAGCCTCGCTACAGTGGCTGCCATGAACGCCCTCACACCCCACGCCCTGCTGCAACAAGCCCCCGGCGCCCCGCTGGACGCCGACCCCGAAGAAACCGCCGAGTGGCGCGACGCCTTCCTGGCACTCGTCGCCACCGAAGGCCCCGAGCGCGCGCGGCACATGCTGCAGGAGCTGGTGCGGGTGGCGCGTGCGCAGCGCATTGGCTGGCAGCCCGACCTGAACACGCCGTACGTGAACACCGTGGCGGTGCAGGACCAGCCTGTGTTCCCGGGTGACCTGGCCGTCGAGGAGCGCGTGGCTTCCATCGTGCGCTGGAACGCGCTGGCCATGGTGGTGCGCGCGAACCAGGCGTATGGCGAGCTGGGTGGGCACATTGCCAGCTACGCCAGTGCTGCGGATCTTTTCGAAAGCGGGTTCAACCATTTCTTTCGTGCCCGTGAAGGCCTGGGCGAAGGGCAGCACCGAGGCGATCTGGTGTTCTTCCAGCCGCACAGCGCGCCCGGCGTGTATGCCCGCGCCTTCCTGGAAGGGCGCCTGTCCGAGCAGGACCTGATGCACTACCGCCAGGAACTGACGGCGCCGGGTGCAGGCGCGCAGGGCCTGTCGAGTTACCCGCACCCCTGGCTGATGCCCGACTTCTGGCAGTTCCCCACGGGCTCGATGGGCATTGGCCCTATCAGCAGCATCTACCACGCGCGCTTCATGCGCTACCTCACGCACCGCAACCTGCTGAACTGCGCGGGGCGCAAGGTGTGGGGCGTGTTCGGCGATGGCGAGATGGACGAGCCCGAGAGCATGAGTGCGCTAACCCTGGCCGCGCGCGAGGGCCTCGACAACCTGGTGTGGGTGGTCAACTGCAACCTGCAGCGGCTGGACGGCCCTGTGCGCGGCAACGGCCGCATCATCGACGAGCTGGAGCGCCTTTTTGCCGGCGCGGGCTGGAACGTGGTGAAGCTCGTGTGGGGCAGCGACTGGGACGGCCTCTTCGCCCGCGACCTGACCGGCGCGCTGGTGCGCACGCTCGAAGGCACGGTGGACGGCCAGATGCAGACCTTCGCGGCCAAGGACGGTCGCTTCAACCGCGACAACTTCTTCGGCCAGAACCTTGAGCTGGCCGCGCTGGCCCAGGGCATGACGGACGAGCAGATCGATCGCTTGAAGCGCGGCGGGCACGACCTGGTGAAGATCCACGCCGCCTACGCCGCCGCCGCTGCGCACAAGGGGCAGCCCACCGTGATCCTGGCCCACACCAAGAAGGGCTACGGCATGGGCACTGCCGGCCAGGGCAAGATGACCACGCACAGCCAGAAGAAGCTGGACGAGACCGACCTCATCGAGTTTCGCAATCGCTTCAACCTGCCGCTCAGCGACGAGCAGGCCACCAGCCTGGCCTTCTTCAAGCCCGCCGAAGACAGCTCGGAGATGCGCTACCTGCGCAGCCACCGCGACGCACTGGGCGGCTACCTGCCGCGCCGCGAGACGGCGTGCGACGCGCTGCCCGTCCCATCCATCGACAGCTACGCGCAGTTCGCGCTGCAGGCCGATGGCAAGGAGATGAGCACCACCATGGCCTTTGTGCGCATGCTGGGCACGTTGCTCAAGGACGCCACGCTGGGCCCGCGCATCGTGCCCATCGTGGCCGACGAGGCGCGCACCTTCGGCATGGCCAATCTGTTCAAGCAGGTGGGCATCTACAGCAGCGTGGGCCAGCGTTATGCGCCCGAGGACATCGGCTCGGTGCTGAGCTACCGCGAGGCGCTGGATGGCCAGATCTTGGAAGAAGGCATCAGCGAGGCCGGCGCCATCGCAAGCTGGACGGCGGCCGCCACCAGCTACAGCGTGCACGGCCTGGCCATGCTACCGTTTTATATCTACTACTCGATGTTCGGCTTCCAGCGCGTGGGCGATGCCATCTGGGCTGCGGCTGACCAGCGTGCGCGCGGCTTCCTCTTGGGCGCGACCTCGGGCCGCACCACACTGGGCGGCGAGGGCCTGCAGCACCAGGACGGCAGCAGCCACCTGGTGGCCGCCACCATTCCCAACTGCAAGGCCTACGACCCGGCCTACGCGGGAGAAATGGCCGTCATCATCGACGCCGGTATGCGCGAGATGGTGACCGAGCAGCGTGACGTCTTCTACTACGTCACGCTGATGAACGAGAACTACGCACAGCCCGACCTGCCCGCCGGTGCGGCAGAGGGTGTGCTGCGTGGATGCTATGTTTTCAGGAGCTATCCAGGCAATATGTACCAGCGCGACAGCGCGATTTCGTCCAAAAGCGTCACCCTGATGGGCTCTGGCGCCATCCTGACCGAGGTGGTCAAGGCCGCAGAACAACTTGCGAGTGAGGGTGTGGATGTGACCGTACTCAGCGTCACCAGCTGGAGCGAACTGGCCCGCGACGGCGTGGCCTGCGAGCAGCGCTGGCTGGCGGGCAATGCCCAGCCTGCACCCGCATGGCTGACGCAGCAATTGGCCACGACCCGTGGACCGGTGATCGCCGCCAGCGACTACGTGCGCGCCGTGCCGGAAACCGTGCGCGCTTTGGTGCCGGAGGGGCGGCGGTTCGTCACCCTCGGCACCGACGGTTTTGGCCGCAGCGACACCCGCGCGGCGCTGCGCCAGTTCTTTGGCGTGGATGCGCATGCCGTGGCGCACGCAGCGCGACGCACACTGTCTGCCGGCTGACGGCCGCACGGGACACCCGCGCGCCGCGCCGGCGCCACCTTGCAGGCCCACGGTGTGGCGCTGGCGCTGCTGCCAGGTGATGTCCCTGTTGCGCAGCGGCATCCCCTTCCTACAATGGGTTACATACTGATTGGAGGGCGCCATGGCCGACATCACCTGGGACCACAGTCCCCCGACCACCTGGAACGCCATGGTCAACGGCCAGGCCGTGTGCTCTGTCAAACGCAAGGACATTGGCGGGTGGACGGCTGCCTGGACGGACGACCGTCTGTGGCCCGCGCCCACCCACCTGCCCAGGGCTACGCCGCAGCCCACGCGTTTTTTTGGCAGCCTTGAAGAAGCCAAGCTGGCGGTGGAGCAGGTGCTGGCAGCCTGAAATTGGCCACGGCTGCGGCCAAGGTGCCGCAGTGTGAATCAATGCTATTTGTTTGATAGCTTATTGCGCAATACTAGCAAGCGCTGGAGGCTGAAAATTGCCAAAGTACGGCGCGTGAGGCATGGAGTTACCTTCAGCCGACCAGCAACGCGCCCAGGCGTGCCAGGTTCACGCCGCCGCTGCTGACGACCACGCCCACACGCCGGCCGCGCAGCTCGACGCGCATCGCGCTTGCCGCTGTAAAGCCCAGGCACCCTTGGGTTCCACCACCGGGTGCATGCGCTCGGCAAAAAATGGACATGCCGTCCACCAGTTGCTCGTCCGTCACCGTGAGGATGTCGTCCGTATCGCGCCGGATGATGGCAAAACTGATTTGCCCCAGGTGCTACGTCTGCGCGCCATCGGCAATCGTCTTGGTCGTATCGATGTGCGCGATGGCCCCGCTGCGCCAGGACTGCTGGCCGTCGTTGCCCGCAGCGGGCACTACGCCGTAGAGCTTGCAGCGGGGCGGCAGGGCCCGCGTGGACAGCGCCGTGCCCGACAGGAGCCCGCCCCTGCCCAGGCACGCGAACAGCGCGTCGAGTGCGCCGACTGCCTCGAACAGCTCCTTCGCCGCCGTGCCGTGCCCTGGTCTGCCAGCACGTCGGCATGGTCAAACGGGGGAATCACTTTGAGGCCGTACTGCGGCGCAATGGCGCGGGTGCTCTGTTCGCGGTCCTCGATGTAGCGGCCATAGAGCACCACCGTGGCGCCATACCCCTGAGTGGTGGCGACCTCGGCGGCGGGCACCTCCCGCGGCATGACGATGGTGGCCGGAATGCCCAGCTCTCGCGCTGCGAGAGCGATGCGCTGGGCGCGGTTGTCGGACGAAAGCGCCACCACACTCGCCTTGCGCTGGGCTGCATCGAAGCGATAGAGCACGGTGAACGCCCCCCGGAACTTGAAGGCGCCCATGCGCGGCATGGTTCTCGCACTTGGAGAGCACCTGCGCACCCCATTCCGCGTCGAGGCTGCGCGAGGCGAGCATGGGGCGGTGGGCGTGCCCTGCGATGCGGCCGGCTGTGGCCACCACGTCGACGTAGGTGTGCAGGGCCGTGGGGGCGCGATGGGAGTCTTCGTTCAGGGGGCTCAGCGCGAGTGAAGAAGGCGTGGGCGGCCGCGCCTAGCGTGTCAGGGCAGCTTCACGGCCGCCAATGCGTTTGAGGTGGAGAGGTACAGCGTAGACCCATTCACTGCGATGCCCGTGGGTTCGTCGATGAAGCCCGGCAGCGGGCCGGCCGCGAAGCCCTTGTTCCAGCGCTGGCCTACTAGGGTGCTCACCTGGCCGTCGGCGCCGATCTTGCGCACCACGCGGTTGCGCGGATCGGTCACGTAAACGTTGCCGCTGGCATCGGCGGCCAGCCAGGCGTGGGAGTCCGAGATGGCTGCGCCGGTGTCCACGGTCAACTGCGCCGAGGCCACCGGACCGTCCACCAGCGCGGGCGGCAGATCCGGGCGCCCCGCAATCGTGCTCACCACCCCGGCGGGCGTAATCTTGCGGACGGTGGGGCCGATGCCCGTGATGTTGTGGTAGCGGCCGTCCACCACATAGACGTTGCCCGCGGCATCGATGGTCATCTGGCCCAAGGCCGAGAACTGCGCCGAGGCTGCCGGACCATCCGCGTGTCCGCGCGCGCTGGGATTCCCCGCAAACACGCTGACGGCGCCGGCCGGTGTGACCTTGAATACCACGCCCTGCAGGGAAACCGCATAGACGGTGCCGCCAATGTCGGCGACCATGCCAGTCAGTCCCTGCAGCAGAAAGCCCGGTATCGCGTCTAGCTGGGCGGAGAGGTCGGCATGCACAGTAACGTTGCCTGCAGGGGTTGTCTTGAGGATGCGCTTGAAGTCGAAAGAATAGATGTTGCCCGCTCCATCGATGGACAGCGGAGCCGAGCCGCAGAAGGCCACGTCGTTGATCGGACCTGTCATCTGTGCGCACGGGTTCTTGGCGCGGCCGAGGGTGGCCACCGTGCCATCGGATGTGACGGTGCGCAGCGCGGCGTTGTTGCGGTCGCGCACGTACAGCGTGCCTGCCTTGTCCACCGCCAGCGCGCCAGGGCTGTCAAAGCGCGCGGCGCTGCCGCGGCCATCGGTGTGCCCTGCCAGCGAGGCGGTGCCCACCTGCAGGTCGGGCGCGCCGGCGCGCGGAGCGCGGTAGACAACCGCATACGTTCGATAGGCGTCGGAGGGACCGTTTTCCGTGATGAGGAAGCGGCCTTCGGCGTCCACCGCCAGATGTTTGCCCGCACAGAAGGGTTGGGGCAGCATGTTGGGTCCAAAGCTGCAGTTGTCCGCGCGCCGCACGGTTGTGACGGAGCCATCGGCCGCGATCTCGCGCACGGGCGTGCCCTCATAGCGGTCCAGGACGAACACTCGGTTGGAGCGGTCTATCGCGATGGCCTGCAATGCACCAAATTTGGCCGCGCTAGCCGCTCCATCCACGTAGCCCGCGTTATTGAGAGCCACCGTGCCCGACAGCACAGTGGCCTGTCCGTTGGGCGCGTACTTGCGCACCACATGATCGTTGGGATCTGCAGCGTACAGGGTTCCTGCAGAGTCGGTCGCCAGGTTGACGGGGTACAGGCGGTCTGGGTTGTTTCTCCCGAAGCCCGGAGTTGCGTACTGGCTGGCCCTGAAGATGACCGTTGTGACCACCCCTGCGGGCGTGATTTTGCGTATGGGATTACCTGTCGGCGTCTGGGAGATGTCTTGCAAGGTTGGCGCCCATTCGGACACAAACACATTGCCCTCCCGGTCCACCGCAAGGCTGGTCGGGCTGCACAGCGTGGCCGCCGTACCGGTGCCATCGGCGTTGCCGCATACGCCCACCTTGCCGGCCAGCGTCGTGACGTTGCCCGCGGCATCGATCTTGCGCACCAGGTGGTTGCCGGCGTCTGCCACATAGGCGTTGCCGGCCGCATCCACCGCCACGGCCTGAGGGACATTGAAGCGGGCTGCAGTGCCCGATGCATCCAGGTAGCGCGGCCCTTCACTGCTGGCGTCGCTGCGGGTGGGACCACCTCCCGCCCAGGTGCTGAGCTGCCCGGTGGGCGCTAGCCGGCGAATGGTCTGGTTTCCCGGGTCGGTAATCAGTACATCGCCGTTGGGTGCCAGTGCCATGCCGCCGCTTTCGGTACTGATCTTGGCCGCAGTGCTCAGGCCGTCCTGCGTTCCTGGCCCCTCGGTAGTGCCAGCCAGCAACGCCAGGGGCGTGGCGGGCGGAGGAGGAGGCGGTGCATCACCCCCTGACCCTCCACCGCACGATACCAGTGCAGACATGGCCAGCGAGGTCCAGAGCGAGTGGGACAGCCGACGGCGGCTGCACGTGGATGAATCGGGCATGGTTGCGTACCTCAGGAATAACAATGAACGGGTGGGGTGCCGCCGCTGGCTAGCGTGCCGCAGCGATACTGCACAAGGATTGGCGGTGGCGCCATGGCGGCGGCACGCCCAGCGCGAGCGCGGTGCACGGCAGCTGGCTGCGGGTTGATCACGGCAACTGCACCTGCACCACGGCGTTCGGCATCGATATGTACATCATTGAATTGCGCACTGCGATTCCGGCCGGGCGATTGATGATGCCGGGCAGATCGCCTGCTGCAAATCCGTTCTTCCAGAGCTGCCCCACCAAGGTGCTGACCTGACCGTCAGGGGCAATCTTGCGGATCACGCTGTTGACCGGATCTGTGACATACACGTTGCCCTTGCTGTCCACTGCGAGGCTGGCTGTCTCACCGGACGATGTGGAGCCCACCGTGAATTGCGCAGCTGCCGCGGGGCCATCAGCGTAGCCAGCAGCGGCGTTGGGATTGCCTGCCAACGTACTGACTAGCCCGGCTGGTGTGATCTTGCGGATCGTGGGCCCCACTTTGACGCTGATATCGGACAGGCCGTCGACCACATAGAGGTTGTCTGCCGCATCGATGGTCATGTAGCCCGGCGCCGCAAATTGTGCTGCGGCCCCTTGCCCGTCAACATGGCCTACCGTGGCAACTCTACCTGCGAACAGCGTGACCGCGCCATTCGTGTCAATCTTGAAAATCGCGCCCCTGAGCGTGGAAACGTAGACATTGCCCTTGCTGTCCGCCGCAATTCCGGATGCGTTGTAGCCCATGAATATGTAAGTGGACGTTGTCAGCAGCGACGTCAGGTCTGCCAGGAGGGTCACCTCGCAATTGCGCATCTTGAGGACGAGCGTCTCATGGACGGTATACAGATTGCCAGCACCGTCGGTGGCCAGTGGGCCGCCGTTGTAACGCAAGTACCCACTGGTCGGGCCCGAAAGAGCCAGAAATTCGCTGGCCATGCCGGTGACTGCCGTGCAATGCCCGCCCGGCTTGCCCAAGGTGCGCACCAGACCGTCTGCTTGCACTGTACGGATGGTGTTGTTTCCTTTGTCCCGCGTCCACATGTTGCCGTTGTCCCGTACGTACAGAGATCCAGATGGGTTGAAGGCCAATGCACCGGGCCGGTCAAATCGAGCACTACTACCCTGTCCATCTTCTGTGCCTTCGGCGGAAGGCCGTCCCGCGACCATGGTGGAAGTGCCTTGCGGTGTGTAGCTGCGCAGCTGGGCGTACCTGTAGGAGCCATCGTAGTACCCATATTCGGTGACGAGAAACTCGCCGCTGGCCTTGACGGCCAGTTGGCCTGCAGTACACAGAGTTCCTGGGGCGCCCACAGCTAGACCAGTTTGGGTGGTGCAAGACTTCGCACGAAGGACCGTCGTCACAGCGCCATCGCTTGCAATACGACGGATGGTCGGGTAGCCCGTGTTGTCGGGGCCCAGGACGTGCAGGCGGTCTGCGGCGTCGAATGCCATGGCGCGGAAGGTGCGGAACTGCGCAGCAGAAGCCGTGCCATCCGTATCCCCTTCATTGCTCTGAGTCGCTGTACCAGATACCAAGGCGGCTTGCCCGTCGGCTGTGTACTTGCGGATTACGTGGTCGTTGGGGTCTGCGGCGTATAACGTTCCCTTCGAGTCGGTCCCCAATAGCACAGCATCGTAGTAGTAAGTCGGGCCCCAAGGGCCGGGCCTGGCGGTTGGGTACAAACTGGCTTTGCTGACCAATGTGCTCACTTCCCCAGCGGCAGTAATCTTGCGAACGGCGTTGGCTGCGGAGTTACCTTGTGCCACAAATACATTGCCAGCCTTGTCCACAGCGATGCTGCTGGGATTGCACAAGGTCGCGATGCTAGTGGGGCCATCTTGATTGCCGCAGACGCCAGGTTTTCCGGCCAGCGTGGTGACTTTGCCCGCTGCACTGATCTTGCGGACCAGATTGTTTCCTGTATCTGCAACATAGGTGTTTCCTGCCCCATCCACGGCGACTGCCATGGGTCTGCGGAAGCGTGCGTCAGGGCCGTCACCGTCGGCAAAATTGACGCCGAGCTCAGGTGCTGGACCTCCACCACCGGCCACGGTGCTGATCTGGTCTTGGTTGGCACTCAGTTTGCGAATGCGATGGTTACCTGTGTCCGCTATGACGACGTCGCCTGATGTGTTCACCGCCATCCCACCCATGTCGACATTGAAACGGGCTTCGCTGAGCGCTGCGCCATCCTGATTGCCGTCGCCATTGGGATCTCCAGCCAGGACTGAGAGGGCTGTAGCCGGAACGGCTGGTGGCGGTGGCGGCGGTACTGGCGTTTCCACGGAGCCGCCAGAGCCCCCCCGCAAGCGGTGACAGCGGTGGCTACCAACGCAACCAGCAGGCTGATGCGTCTCAGTCGTTCGTTGGATCTGATGTGTCCCATGAGACTCCCGGGATGAATGTCGCTTGGTGAAAAAATGTGATGAGGTGAGTCTATGTGGCATGTATTACTACTGCCAAGTAACTGTTGGTTAGTGCAAGTCGCTCACCAAGATTTGGCACGCCTGCCGCGGGTCGTGGTCCCATGCTCAACGAACGGTGCAGACTTCGTGTCGCGCGCTGAAACGGGCCAGCCCACTTGCCAGTGGCTATCGCTAGTGTCCCGAGTTAGAAACTCGCAGAAAAAATCTCTCGATACTGCGCCGAATGTCATCGGCGGACTTGACCTACACAAACGGCTTGGGGGCTGAGTTGTTCAGCTCCAGGTATTGATGAATCGCCTGTTCAAGCTGTCTTGTTGATCGGTGTGTGCCGCGACGGATGTACTTCTCGGTCAGGGTGGCAACCCGACGCTCGACCTGATTGAGCCAAGACGCGGAAGTTGGCGTAAAGTGCACGTGGAATCTGGGGTGCCTTGCAAACCATGCCTTGACCGCAGGGGTCTTGTGCGTGCCGTAGTTGTCCATCACCAGATGCACATCCAACTGAGCTGGCACATTCGCCTCAATGGTGCGCAGGAACTGCAAAAACTCCGTGCTGCGATGGCGCCGGTGTAACCCACCAATCACCTCCTCCCCCGTGGCAATGCCCAGTGCTGCAAACAGCGTCGTCGTTCCATGGCGCATGTAGTCGCGGGTTCTGCGCTCAGGAATACCCGGCGCCAACGGCACCGCGGCTGCAACAGCATTCGATACACAAGGGCGCAAGGTCAACGCCATTGACACCGATGCGCGAGGGGCGGGAATGTGCGCCGGCGGCCGCCGGCCGCCGGACTGCACAGCCGCCGCTGTGGTGCCAAAGACCGGGGCTGGCGTCGCCATGGTTCGGGCCCCGCGCCCTGGCCAGCGCCCGCCGGCCGATGGACTATGGCAACTGCACCTGCACCACGGCGTTGGGCACCGAGAGGTACATCATGCTGCCCCGCACGGCGATGCCGCTGGGGCGGTCGAGCATGCCAGGGAGATCTCCTGCCGCAAACCCGTGCTTCCAGGCTTGGCCTGCGAAAGTGCTGACCTTGCCGTCGGTACCGATCTTGCGGACCACACTGGCGAAGGGATCTGTGACATAGACGTTGCCCTTGCTGTCCACGGCGAGACTGGCCGACTGCGCAGGCCAGCTCGCACCGCGCTGCACATGGAAGCGTGCGGCGTCGGCAGGCCCATCGGCGTAGGCGGGCGCTGCGGTGGCGTTGCCCGCCAGCGTGGTGACCATGCCGGACGGCGTGATCTTCCGAATCGTTGGCCCCACCTTGTTGGTGTCGTGATACAGGCCGTCGACAACGTACAGGTTGCCCGCCGCATCGGCCGTCATGTGGCCCAGCGCCGAGAACTGTGCCGCGGCGCCTTGCCCGTCCACGTGGCCCACGGTGCCCAGGGTGCCGGCAAACAAGGTGATTTCGCCTTTGGTGTCGATTTTGAAGATCGCGCCCTTGAGGCTGGAGACATACACGTTGCCGGCGGTATCGGCTGTCATGCCGGATGCCACACCCAGGAAAGCCGTTGGCACCTTGTCCAGCCATGGCGCCAGGTCGGCCAGAAGCACGGTATTGCAATTGGCCGTCTTGTAGATACGCGCGCTATCCATGGTGTAAAGGTTGCCCGCGCCATCCGTGGCGAGGGGCCCCAGGTAGCGGGAAGGAATCTGGCTGGCCACGCCGGTTATCGCCGTGCAATGGCCGCCGGGCTTGCCCAGGGTGCGCACCAGCCCGTCCGTCTGCACCGTGCGGATGGTGGCATTGCCCTCGTCGCGCACGTACAGCGTGCCCGCTGGGTTCAACGCAATTGAGCCGGGCAGGTCAAAGCGCGCGGTGTTGCCTTGCCCGTCGTTCGCACCTTCGGCCGAGGGGATGCCCGCCACCGCCGTGGAGTTGCCTTGGGGCGTGTACTGGCGCAACTGTGCGTACCTGACCGTGCGCATGCCGACGCCGTTGTTGCTGGAGCCGGTTTCGGCGACCAGGAATTGCCCGCCAGCGGTCACGGCCATCTGGTCCGCGCTGCACAGGGTGCCGGGCCCGGCGCCACGGCCATCGTTTCCCACGTTGCAGTCCGTGGCCCGCACGAGGGTCGTCACGCTCCCGTCGCTGCCAATCTGGCGGATGGATGGTGTGGCGTACCAGTCGAGCACAAACAGGCGGTTCGCCGCGTCAAAGCCAATCGCCTTCAAATCACCGAACTTTGCCGCTGACGCGGGACCATCGGCGTTGCCGCTGTTTTGTGCGGCTGCCACGCCGGACACCGTGGTGGCTTGGCCACTGGCCGCATAACGGCGGATGACGTGATCGTTCGGATCTGCGGCGTGCAAGACGCCGTTCGAGTCGATCGCCAAAAGTACCGGGCGGTAGATCTCTGCTACGTAGGGACCGGAAATGAAGACCGAGCTGGGGTACTGGCTGGCCTTGCTGGTCAGCGTGGTCACTGAACCTGTGGGCGCGATCTTGCGAATGGGGTTGGCGACGATCTGGGTGGGCGACTGCGTGATTTCGGACACGTACACATTGCCCGCTTTGTCGACGGCGATGCCGGTGGGGCGGCAGAAACTGGCGGCGTTACCGGTGCCATCCTCGTTGCCACAGACCCCGACCTTGCCTGCCAGCGTGGTCACCACGCCGGCCGCGGTGATCTTGCGCACCAGATGGTTGTCGGTGTCCGCCACGTAGGTGTTTCCAGCCTCATCCAGGGCGACACCCATGGGCCGGTGGAACTGCGCGGCGGTGCCGGTGCCGTCGGCATGGTGGGAGGGAAGATTGAACACCTCCCGGTCGCCGTCGCCCGCCAGGGTGGTGACCTGAGTCCTGTCGGCACTGAGCTTGCGAACTTGGTTGTTGCCGCTGTCCAGGAAGACAACCTCGCCAGAGCTGGCCACGGCCATGCCGCCCAGGTAGGTGCTCAGCCGGGCGACGGTCAGTGCCGCGCCATCCTGGTTGCCCGCAGCATCGGTATTGCCTGCCAGTACCGACAGGGTGGTGGCGGGCGCCGGTGGAGAAGCCGGCGGCGGGGGGGCCGTGGGTTCGGACGACCCACCCGAGCCGCCACAGGCGCTGAGCAAGACGCTGGTGAGCGCGGCGAGCGCGCCAAGGTGCCGCAGTCGCACTGCGGACGTAAACGTTGTCATGCAAATCTCCCTTTCGGGCCGCACGGCAAAAACGCCTGAACGATGCACGTGCATTCGTTGCGGACCACTTGGCTCTTTTATATAACCATTCAGGGAGTACTTCCGTGTCGGATGGATGTGGAAGATGTTTCAAATGGAAGCAATCTCGGGTGCGCCGGACCCGGGTGGCCGCATCCCTGCGCGGGGCAAGGTGGGTGCCCACTGCAGCGCTCGTGAAGGGGGCTGGCCGGGCTCACTGTGTCAACGGGCCTGGAAAAAAGCGTTTAGTACAAGCATGAGCCCTGGGAATTCGAGCGAAAAGCGCGCCCGGTTCACAAAATAGGCTTCGCACGCTACCGCGAAGAACTCTGCGGGCGAGGTGGCGCCGTACGCGTCCAGCCAGGGCCGTTCGGCGCCGAAGCGCTCGGCCATGACAACGCGTTCACGGAACTGCTCGTAGGCGGGCTCCCAGGCTGCCCACCACGCCTCATACGCCGCACGGCCGGTGCGTGCGCCCATGAAGCCTGCGGGCAGGGGCGGGCAGCCGTTGGGTTGGCCGTTCTTCATATCGAGCTTGTGCACGAACTCGTGCACCACCACGTTGTGGCCGCGCGCCGTGTTCTCGGTGGCGTTGGCCACGTGCTGCCAGCTGAGCATGATGGGGCCGCGCTCCATGGCCTCGCCCAGCAGCACCTGGGTGTGCTCGTGCACCACGCCCGCTTCGTCCATTGTCTGGCGGCGTGCGACGGCTTCGCCGGGGTGCAGCACGATGCCCACGAAATCGTCGTACCAGCCAAGCGCCTTGGCGGGGTCGCCCCAGTGCAGCAGGGGCAGGCAGGCCTGCGCGGCAATGTCGATGGCCATGGCGTCGGTCACCGTGAGGCCATGGGCGCCGTGGAATTCCTTGTGGTGCAGAAAGAGTGCGCTCAGCACGCGCAGCTTGGCCTGGTCGTGCAGCGATAGCGCGGCCAGGAACGGGTAGCGCTGAATGGTCTGCAGCCACAGCGTGGCAGAGATGTCTGGCACGGGGGCCACGGTAGCACGCACGCGGCGCCAGAGGCGGTTGAGCAAGGGGGGCATGGCGATCGGGCTGCGGGAGGTGGGCCCGCTCAGTTCATGACCGCTGTTACTTGGGGGCCAGGGGCAGCCGTTCCAAGCCCGCGCTGGACAAACGCAGTGTTTCCAGCCGGGGGGGCAATGCTGTGGCATCCCAGTCGCTCAGCACCACGCGTTGCAGACCCGGAGCCAGCACATGGTCGGCTGGCCGGTGGGTGTGGCCGTGGATGAGGGTGTGGGCGCCTGCGGCCTGCAGCCAGGTGATGGCGGCGGGGCTGTCCACATCGGCGTACGTGGCCCCCGACTGCTTGCGCGCCTCGCTCTCCTGGCGGATGCCGCGCGCCTGCAAGCGGCGCGTGGCCAAAGGCTGGGTCAGAAATTGCTGCTGCCAGGCGGCGCTGCGGGCCTGCAGGCGAAAACGCTGGTAGTCCACATCGTCCAGGCACAGCAGGTCGCCGTGGCTCAGGACATACCGCTGGCCGCCAAAGACCAGGACTGTGGGGTCTGCTAGGCCGGTGATGCCGCACCCAGCCAGGAAGGCAGGGCCCGCCAGGAAGTCGCGGTTGCCATGCATGAAGTACACCGGCAGGCGCTGCGCGGCGGCCCGAAGGAGGGCGCAGCCCCGGACTTCGAAGCTGCTGGGCTCGCTCATGGCATCGTCGCCCACCCACACTTCGAACAGGTCGCCCAGGATAAAGAGGGCGTCTGCCGTCGTGCCTTCGAGATACTGCTGGAATGCGGCCACCGTGGCGGGCTCGCTGGCCTGCAGGTGCAGGTCTGAAATGAAATCGACCGTGCGCCAATGCGAGGGAGCGACAAGCTCCTCGAACCGGGGCACGGTCGGGGTCACGGGGGGGGCTGGGTGGTTCATCCCTTGCGCTGCGGCCTGCAATGGGCGGCCGACATTGGTGTGGCCTCAGCGGGGCGCGCAGCGCCACAGGGGGATGCCATGCTCAGAGGGCGACGGCCTTCTCGATGATCACGTCTTCCTTCGGCACGTCGTCATGGAAGCCCTTGCGGCCCGTCTTCACGGCCTTGATCTTGTCCACCACGTCGGTGCCCGACACGACCTTGCCGAACACGGCATAGCCCCAGCCCTGGGCCGAAGGTGCGGTGTGGTTCAGGAAGCCGTTGTCGGCCACGTTGATGAAGAACTGGGCGGTGGCCGAGTGCGGGTCGCTGGTGCGGGCCATGGCCACGGTGTAGTTGGCGTTCTTCAGGCCGTTGTTGGCTTCGTTTTCGATGGGCGCGTCGGTGCCCTTCTGGGTCATGCCGGGCTCAAAGCCGCCGCCTTGCACCATGAAGCCGGGGATCACGCGGTGGAAGATGGTGTTGTTGTAGTGGCCCTTGTTCACGTAGGCCAGGAAGTTCTCGACCGACTTGGGTGCCTTGGCGGCGTCGAGTTCGAGGGTGATGACGCCGTAGCCGGCGATGTGCAGTTCGACTTGGGGGTTGCTCATGGCTTTGCTTCTTTCAAAAAATGGGCGCTTCACTTCACCACGGTGGCGGAGTTGATGGTGATGGGGGTGGTGGGCACGTTCTGGTGGCCGCCCTTGTTGCCGGTGGCCACGGCCTTGATCTTGTCCACCACGGCGGTGCCTTCGACCACCTTGCCGAACACGGCGTAGCCGTGGCCGTCAGGGTTGGGGGCGTTGAGCATGCCGTTGTCCTTCACGTTGATGAAGAACTGCGAAGTGGCCGAGTTGGGATCGCCGGTGCGCGCCATGGCGATGGTGTAGGTGTCGTTCTTGAGGCCGTTCTTGGCTTCGAGCGGGATGGGGGCCTTGGTGGGCTTTTGCTGCATGTCAGCCGTGAAGCCGCCGCCCTGGATCATGAAGCCGTCCATCACGCGGTGGAAGATCGTGCCGTCGTAGTGCTTGCTGTTCACATAGGCCAGGAAGTTCTCGACCGTCTTGGGGGCCTTGGCGGCGTCAAGCTGCACGACGATGTCGCCCATCGACGTGGCCAGCTTGACCTTGGGGGCATCTTGGGCCTGCACCGGTGCTACTGTAAACATAGCAGCCAGGGCAATACTTGCTAGCGCTACCGTCGAATTTCTTCTGGAAATCATCCAATCACTCCTTCGAAAAAGATCTGCCATTGTTGGCCGCGGCGCGTCCAGTACTGGCGCTTGACCGGGCCTGTGCGGGCGCCTTCGGCGACTTCGCCGAACGTTACCACCATGGTGTCGGCCGAGTCTGTCCACCGCAGGTAAGACTTGTCCTTGAGCTGGAGTTCCCGGCCCTTGAGGGCGCGGGCCTCGGCCTGCAGCACCTGGGTCCATTCCTCCAGCGGCTTCTTGCGGTAGCTCTGGAAGTCGGGCGCATAAAAGCCCAGCAGGCGCTTCATGTCGCCCTCGGTCTTGGCGGTGCGCCAGGCGTTGAGCACCGCTTCGAACGATTTGCGGTCGGCCGCCACGCTGTGGGGCTGCACCCATTGCAACTGGCGCGCAATGACCACGGGGGTGGAGCGGGGCTCCACCGTGCGCAGGATGCGTTCGAGGTCGGGGTTGGCCAGCACGAGGCAACCGTCGGTCGCCAGTGGCGCGCGCGAGAACTGGTCGGGCGGCGTGCCATGCAGCCAGATGCCGCTGCCCGTCTTGCCCCGGCTCTGGTCCAGGGGGTTGGGATAGTTGATGGGCAGGGCGCCCGCGCCGTAGAAGTCCTTGAGCTTGGCCGGGTCCAGGCGGCTGGTGATGAAGTACACCCCCAGCGGTGTGCGCTGGTCACCCTCCACCTCTTTTTCGATGCCGAGCTTGCCCACGGAGGCATAGTAGTCGGCCACCAGCCGCAGGCCCTGGGCGGTGTTTTCAAAGAGATACAGGCGAGAGCGCGAGGTATCTACCGCAATCGCGTGGCGCGAGCGAGGGGACAGCTCCAGGAACTGTGCGGGGATGGCATTGACCGGGGGGCGGCTGCGTTGTGCATCCACACGCTGGCGCGATTCGGTGCGCAGTTCGGCCAGTGCCGCAGCGGCCTGGATGCTGCGGGCCGAGTCCGGCTCAGGGGCCACATCGCCCATATGCCGCAGTGGCCGGGTTCGCGACATGAGCAGGTCACCGACCGCCAGTTGCGCCAGCTGGAAATTGGGGTAGTCGCGCGCCAGGCTTTCGGCCTGGGCCAGCGCCTCGCGACCCCGGCCTTCGGCCACCAGCTTGTACACCGCCATGAGGCGCGTCTCCGCTTGGCCGTCGCGCAGCTCAGCAGGTGTGGGCGCCACTGGGGGCGTGGTGGATGCCGCATGCGCAGCAGCCGCCCGGCGGGCCTTGGCACCCTGCGGCAGGGCTGGCGTGGCCAACGAGAGGCCCAGCAGCAACAGCACCGCCGATGCTGCCCTGCGGCCTGCGTTGGTCAGGGGCACAAACATGCAAACCATCTATCAGCTGACTGTCAGGGCAAAAAAAAAGCCCGCGCGGAAGGCGCAGGCGCCGCATCGGGGGCCATGGTTAACCGCCTGTGGATTCGCGAACGATGGTCCAGCGGCCGTTGTTATTGACGAGGTCCAACGTCTTGCGGCTGCTCACGTTGAGCGCGTCGGCACTGTATGCCTGGCGAAACCGGGCCGTGGCCTTGTCACCTTGTACGGACACGGTGATGTCAGAAAGCTTCACGCTGATCTTGGATTTGCCGACGATGCGCGCCTCGCGTTCCTTCTCCCAGGCAGCGCGGCCTTGGCGACCAGGTGGATCGAACGACTTGTCGTACGCGCCCAGGTACCCCTTCATGTCCTTGGACGACCAGGCCGCAGCCCAGGCCTGTACGGCAGAGGTAACGGCCTGGGTGGATGCATCGCCGGCAGCTGCAGGAGCTGGGGCCGGTGCCGGTGCAGGAGCCGTTGCAGCGGAAGCGGGGCTGACAGTTGGAGCTGGGGCTTGAGCGGCGGCAGGCGCTGGCGCCGGGGCTGCAGCTGCTGGCGCAGCGGCGGGCGCTGGAGCGGGTGCAGGGCGCTGGGTTACCACCACTGCGGGCGCGGGCGCTGCGGCGGCAGGGCGACCGGTTTTGCTGCCGGGTTCGTTGGAGAACAATTCGCGGATCAGCGCCAGCTTGGGCTTGACGGAGTTGGCGTTGTTGGCATCCAGTTGCAGCGCCTTGTTGTAGGCCTGGCTGGCCAGCTTGGCGTAGATGTCGCCCAGGTTTTCCTGTGCGGTGGCGTAGCTGGGGTTGGTGCGGATCGCCATTTCCAGCGCCGTGCGGGCCTTGTCCAGCTGGTTCTGGTTGGCGTACAGCACAGCCAGGTTGTTGTAGGGCTCGGGCAGCTCTGGGTACTCTTCGGTGAGCTTGGTGAAGGTGGCGATGGCGTCGGCCTGCTTGCCCGAGTCGGTCTGGGCCACGCCGCGCAAGAAGCGCAGCTGCGGGTCACGTGGGTTGGCGGCCAGGCGCTGGTCGGCCTTGGCCAGCGCCTCGGACGCCTTGCCAGCCTTGAGCAACTGGGTGATGTCGGCATAGTCGTCCGCGTGGACCACGCCCGTGCCCATCAGGGCGGTCAGTGCCAGAAGGCGCAGTAGGCGTGGGAGTGTGCGTCGGACTTGCTTCATGGGGGTACAAAGGAGTTGGGCGGCAGCCAGCCCGGGCGGGGGCTTATACTGCGGCGGATTGTAGCTGAGGGGGTTGTCATGACGGTACGCTGTTGCCGCTGGTGATTTTGCTGGACGCCCCTTGCCGGGCCACCCCCTTCCCAGGGCTGAGTTCCGCTGCTGCCGGGTGAGTCTCAGGCGCTCACCCACCCCCATCAAGTCTCCCGTTACTGAAATCCCATGAGTTTGCGCATCTACAACACGCTGTCGCGTGCATTGGAGGACTTTTCCCCGCTCGAACCTGGCCATGTGCGCATGTATGTGTGCGGCATGACCATCTACGACCTGTGCCACATCGGCCACGCCCGCATGATGATGGCGTTTGACGTGGTGCAGCGCTGGCTCAAGGCCAGCGGCCTGCGCGTGACTTATGTACGCAATATCACCGACATCGACGACAAGATCATCAAGCGCGCGCTGGAGCGGGGCATCACCATCCGCCAGCTCACTGACGAGATGATTGCTGCGATGCACCATGACATCGGCCTGCTGGGCATCGAGCCACCCTCCGTGGAGCCGCGCGCCACCGAATATGTGCCGCAGATGCTCTCGCTGATCGGCCAGCTGGAGAGCAGGGGCCTCGCCTACCGCGCGAGCAACGGTGACGTGAACTACTCGGTACGCAAGTTCGATGGCTACGGCAAGCTCTCGGGCAAGTCGCTCGATGAGCTGCGCGCTGGCGAGCGGGTGGCCGTGCTGGACGGCAAGGAAGACCCGCTCGACTTTGTGCTGTGGAAGTCCGCCAAGCCTGAGGAGCCGCCCGAAGCCAAGTGGGACAGCGCTTTCGGTGCGGGCCGCCCCGGCTGGCACATCGAATGCTCGGCCATGAGCTGCGCCACGCTGGGCGAAACCTTCGACATCCACGGCGGCGGCGCAGACCTGCAGTTCCCCCACCACGAAAACGAAATCGCCCAGAGCGAAGGCGCCACGGGCAAGCCGCTGGCCAAATTCTGGGTGCACAACGGCTTCGTGCGCGTGGACAACGAGAAGATGTCCAAGAGCCTGGGCAACTTCTTCACCATCCGCGACGTGCTCAAGACGTATGACGCCGAGACGGTGCGCTTTTTCATCGTGCGGGCCCACTACCGCAGCGCGCTGAACTACAGCGATGCCCACCTGGACGACGCACGTCAGGCGCTCAAGCGTCTGTACACCGCGCTCAGCCTGGTGACCCCCACGCAGGTGGCGTCCATCGACTGGACCAGCCCCTACGCAGCCCGCTTCAAGGCCGCGATGGACGAGGACTTTGGCACGCCCGAGGCGGTGGCCGTGCTGTTTGACCTGGCGAGCGAGGTCAACAAGACCCGTTCTGCCGAGCTGGCCGGGCTGCTGAAGGCGCTGGGTGGTTGCCTGGGAATCTTGCAGGGCGACCCGCAAGCGTTTCTTCAGTCGGGTGCTGCGGGGGTGGATGAGGCCGAAATTCAGGCGCAGATTGCCGCCCGGGCCGCAGCCAAGGCGGCCAAGAACTTTGCCGAGGCCGACCGCATCCGCAACCACTTGCTGGCCCAGGGCATCGTGCTCAAGGACTCTGCCGCCGGTACCACCTGGGAAGCTGCCCAATGAGCATGGTTTTGAAGCCAAATATGCCAGTAGTGCAGGTGGAATAAGCGGTGGCAGCTTCTAAAAAGATAGCAAGCGACGCCGCGGCGCCGCCACTGGTGCTGGCCACGCCCGACTACTGGGCCGAGGCCTGTAAGCACCTGGTGAAAAAAGACCGGGTGATGAAGCGCCTGATCCCGCAGTTTGGCGACGCCGCGCTGCAGACCAAGGGCGACCCCTTCATCACCCTGGCGCGTTCCATCGTGGGCCAGCAGGTGTCCGTGGCTTCAGCGCAGGCCGTGTGGGAGCGTTTTGTGGCGCTGCTGCCGCGCGGCATGAAGCCCGCCAGCGTGCTCAAGCTCAAGATCGATGACATGCGCGCCGCAGGCCTGTCGGCCCGCAAGGTGGACTACCTGGTGGACCTGGCCATGCACTTTGAGGGCGGCAAGCTGCACGTCAAGGACTGGGCCGCCATGGACGACGAGGCCATCATTGCCGAGCTGGTGGCCATCCGGGGCATTGGCCGCTGGACGGCCGAGATGTTTTTGATCTTCTATTTGATGCGGCCCAATGTTTTGCCCCTGGACGACCCGGGGTTGATCAGCGGGATCAGCCAGAATTACTTCTCTGGCGACCCGGTGAGCCGCAGCGACGCCCGCGAGGTGGCCGAGGCCTGGAAGCCCTGGTGCAGCGTCGCGACTTGGTATATTTGGCGGTCTCTGGACCCCCTGCCTGTAACCTATTGACACCACTGCAGGCACGCCGGTTACAGTGCGTGCCATTCGTGGCAACCCCGCCGGGTGCGATCCCCAAGGAGAAAAACGTTGGCGAAAAAGACCTTTCTGGATTTCGAGCAGCCCATCGCCGAGCTGGAGTCCAAAATTGAAGAACTGCGCTACGTGCAGACCGAGAGTGCCGTCGATATCTCGGAAGAGATCGACCAGCTGAGCAAGAAGAGCCAGCAGCTCACCAAAGACATCTACAGCGAACTGTCGCCCTGGCAGATCACCAAGATCGCCCGCCACCCCGAGCGCCCCTACACGCTCGACTACCTGCGCGACATCTTCACCGACTTCGTCGAGCTGCACGGCGACCGCCACTATGCGGATGACCTGTCCATCGTGGGTGGCCTGGCCCGCTTCAACGGGCACGCCTGCATGGTCATCGGCCACCAGAAGGGCCGTGACACGAAGGAGCGCGCCATGCGCAACTTCGGCATGAGCAAGCCCGAGGGCTACCGCAAGGCCCTGCGCCTGATGAAGACGGCCGAGAAGTTCAAGCTGCCCGTGTTCACCTTTGTGGACACGCCCGGCGCCTACCCCGGCATCGATGCCGAGGAACGCGGCCAGTCCGAAGCCATTGGCCGCAACATCTTCGAGATGGCGCAGCTCGAAGTGCCCATCATCACCACCATCATCGGCGAAGGTGGCTCCGGCGGCGCCCTGGCCATCAGCGTGGCCGACCAGGTTGTGATGCTGCAGTACGCCATCTACTCGGTCATCAGCCCCGAAGGTTGCGCGTCCATCCTCTGGAAGACCAGTGAGAAGGCGCAAGAGGCTGCCGACGCCCTGGGCATCACCGCCCACCGTCTCAAGGCCCTGGGCCTGGTGGACAAGATCGTGAGCGAGCCCGTGGGTGGCGCCCATCGCGATCACAAGCAGATGGCCGCATTTTTGAAGCGCGCTTTGGGCGATGCCTTCCGCCAGGTGGCAGACCTCAAGACCAAAGACTTGCTGGACCGTCGCTACGAGCGTCTGCAGAGCTACGGCCGCTTCAGCGACACCAAGGCGGACGCCCGCTAAGCCCGCTGAGGCAGGTTCAGGCCTGTCGTTGCTGGCACCAAATGCACCAGCTTGGTGCGGTTCCAACGGCCCTTCGGGGCCGTTGTTGTTTTTCTGGCCGACTCCTTGCAGGGGCGCACAAACCCGCACTGGCGCATGGACTGCTACCGGATGTAACATGCCTGCAGACCGCCTGCGCGGGCGGTTCAAGGAGGGCTTCATGTCGCTTCTGAAGACGCTCAAGGGCCAGATCCTGGTCCTCTCTGCCACCTGCATGGTGGCTGCCCTGATGGTGTTGACGTTGGTCAACTACCTGTCGGCGCGTGCACAGGCGCAGGTTTCACTGGCCGAAGAGGGCATGGCGACCGCCAAGAGCCACGCAGAAACCATCGAGGAGTGGGCGCGAGCCAAGGCCACGATCATTGCGGCCTCTGTCGCCGCCTTTGAAGATCCCGAACCTGCCAAGTCTCTGGCCATGCTGCGCGACGCGGGCAAATTCAGCACGGCGTACTTTGGCTACGCGGACAAGAAGTACGTATTTTCAGAGACTCGCAGCCTGCCCGCCGACTACGACCCCACCGCACGTCCCTGGTACAAGCAGGCCGCGCAAGCGGGCGGGTCTGTGGTCACGCCGCCCTACATCTCGGCGTCCGACCAGAAACTGGTGGTGACTTTTGCGACCCCGGTGGGCGCTGGCGCAGCGCTCAAAGGCGTGGCGGCTGGTGATGTCTACATGGAGTCAGTGGTTGCCAATGTGGCTTCCATCCAGCCCACGCCGCAGAGTTTCGGGTTTCTGGTGTCTGCCGACGGGAAGATCATCGCCCACCGCGACCAGGCGCTGACCCTCAAGCCCATCGCCGATTTGTCCAAGGACCTTGTGATCGACAAGCTGCTCGCGGCATCCAAGGACAAAAGCTTGCTGCAGGCGGACATCGCGTCGCGCAGCCGGTTACTCAGCGTGGTGCCGATCGCGGGCACCTCATGGATGCTGGTGGTGGCCCTGGATGAAAGCGAGGCCATGGCACCGATCCGGGCCATGCTGGCCACATCGCTGATCTCCAGCGTTTTGGTGTTGGTGGTGGCCGTGGGGCTGCTGGGCGTGGTTCTGACGCGGCGCCTGCGCCAGCTCACGCTGGTGCGTGACGCGATGCATGAAATCGGCGCCGGTGATGGCGACCTGTCGCGCCGCATCGACGCCCACGGTGAGGACGAGCTGGCACAGATCGCCGGTAGCTTCAACAGCTTTGCGGGCAAGCTCTCCGGTGTGCTCTCACAGATCCGTGACGCCAGCAGCTCGGTACGCGTGGCCGCCGAAGAGATTGCCACCGGCAACCATGACCTGAGCGGGCGCACCGAACTCACGGCATCCAGCCTGCAGCAGACATCAGCCTCCATGCAGCAGCTGACCGAGACCGTCCGGCACAACGCAGACTCGGCACGCCAGGCCAACCAGCTGGTGGCCCAGGCGTCCAGCGTGGCGCAACATGGTGGGCAGGTGGTGGGCAATGTGGTGACCACCATGGACCAGATCAATGCGGCCTCGCGCAAGATCAACGACATCATTGGCGTCATCGACGGCATTGCCTTCCAGACCAATATCCTTGCGCTCAATGCTGCGGTGGAAGCCGCCCGCGCGGGCGAGCAGGGCAGGGGCTTTGCGGTGGTGGCAGGCGAGGTGCGCAGCCTCGCCCAGCGCAGCGCCGAGGCGGCACGCGAGATCAAGACCCTGATCAATACCTCGGTCGAGCAGGTGGAAAACGGCTCGCGGCTGGTGCACGACGCGGGCACCACCATGACCGAGATCGTGACCTCGGTGCAGCGTGTGACGGACATCATGGCCGAGATCACGGCGTCCACCAATGAGCAAAGCACCAGCATCAACGAGGTCGGCCAGGCCGTGGCCCAACTCGACCAGATGACCCAGCAGAACGCAGCGCTGGTGGAGGAAAGCGCTGCTGCGGCACAGAGCCTCAAGGACCAGTCGGTGCGGCTGTCGGAGGTGGTGGGTACCTTCCGCCTGTCCACCGACTCTGCCCGCGCTGCGCCACGGCTGTCCCCGCCGGGCGGTTAAGTTGCAAGGGGCGGAGCGTCGCGGCCCCCCCCATGCACCTTACTGCCGGAGTGCGGGGCACCATGATAATCAGCGCCCATGCGTCGCCATTTCTCCCTCGTTCTCTACGCCCTCCAGGCACGTCCGGCGGTTGTGACGGGTCCAGTTGCAGGGCCTGAAGGGCGGATGCGATGACGCAATCAATGGACGCCGCCCTGCGGGCCTTTGCGCCCGCGTTGCCGATGGCTGTGGCGTTGAGCGGGGGCGCAGACTCGACCGCATTGCTGTTGGGCTGTGCACGCCGCTGGCCCGGGCAAGTGCTGGCCATCCATGTGCACCATGGGCTGCAGGCGGCCGCCGATGGGTTTGAGCAGCATTGCGTGGCCTTGTGTAGCAATCTGGGCGTGCCCTTGCGTGTGCAGCGGCTGGACGCGCGCCCCGCGCCCGGCCAGAGCCCCGAGGATGCCGCTCGGCAAGCCAGATACCAGGCTTTGACGGCAGTAGCGCTACAGGATCATGCCTTGGGTGCTATTCAATCCATAGCAATTGCACAGCACGCCGACGATCAGGCCGAAACCCTGTTGCTCGCCCTGTCGCGCGGAGCGGGCGTGGCCGGCCTGGCCGCCATGCCCGCCCAGTGGACGCGTGCTGGTCTGGTCTGGCAGCGCCCCTTGTTGCAGGTGTCAGCGGCGGACGTACGCGATTGGTTGAAGGCGCAAGGCCAGGCGTGGGTGGAAGACCCCACCAACTCCGATGAGCGCTTCACGCGCAACCGCATTCGGGCGCAACTGCTGCCTGCGCTGCATGCCGCATTCCCGTCCTTTCGCGATACCTTTGCACGGTCGGCCGCCAATGCAGCCCAGGCTGCCGAGCTGCTGAACGAGATGGCACAGCAGGACCTGTCCTTGGTGGGCGTGCCCCCTGGTATCAAGGCGCTGCAGGGGCTCACCCGCGCGCGCCAGGCCAACGTGGTGCGCCACTGGCTGCGCCATGCCCACCAAACCACCCCGGGAGCCGCGCAATTGGGCGAGCTGCTGGATCAGATCCAGGCCTGTACCACACGGGGTCACCACATCCGCATCAAGGTAGGAAGCGGCTTTGTCGTGCGGTCTGGTCTTACGCTGGAATGGCTCAGGCAGTAGCTCTCAGGTGTCTTTTTGCCCGCGTCACGGGACGACACCCACAAATACGGGAGTAAACCGCCGCATCCGGCACGTTGGCCAATCGCGAAGATTGCCAGCTCTATGAGCTCGGCGCGTCCAATAGAAAGCCCGTGTCTGTCCTTACCTACTGTCCAATATGTTCAGCACACAAGCCATGCGCTCGAATGGCCTCCATATGCGACATCAAAACCTGGGCGGCAATCGGCAAATAAGTGACTCCTGCTATCAGCGCCCGGCGTGCACGAGGACTTTGGAACAGCCCACCTATGCTGCTGCAACCAGCGGAACAGCCCCTGAAATGAGGCATAATAGCGGGATTGGAAACGTGACCGAGTGGCCGAAGGTGCTCCCCTGCTAAGGGAGTATGGGGTGTAGAGCCTCATCGAGGGTTCGAATCCCTCCGTTTCCGCCAAGATAAGCCCCAAGCGCTCAACGCGCTTGGGGCTTTTTCTTTGTCAAGTCTGTCTGTTCGCCGCAGTTCGGTTGAGGAATTGCATTGCGCATAGGTGATTCCCGAATACCCAACCGATCATGTTTCGCGCCCAATCGGAGGGTCCTAAGAGCCTTGCTCGCTTTCTTGGGGACATGGATCAGATTCCGCCCGCTGTTTGGATTGCGGAGGGCCTGTGTCCTGGTGAAATCTGGCAAGGTTTCAGCCCGCCCTGTGCGGGCTTTTTTTTGTTGTGTACTTCAGGCCGAGGGCACTGGCCCGTGATAGCGGCCCAAAGCCGACATGGAGCGCGCAAGTGCTGGCCAGTGGCCCTGTATGCTGACACTGATACTGATGCCTACAGGGAAGAAGGGCCCCCATGACGCACCATCGTGGCGTGCAAGTTCGCGAGCTCAGCCTGGCATTCAACGATCTGGACTTTTGTTATCTACCCAGGGCTGCGGGCTCTGCGCCTTCTCATTGCGCCGATTTTTTGTGCACGGTCGATGCTTCCAGGTTTTTTTCCAACGGAGGCCATCACATCGTTTTTGCGCTCGATTGCGAGGGTGGGCAGGGCGGCTACAACCCCCACTGCGGGGCCATCTTGCGGTACGGCAAGAACCTGTGGTCGGCTGCGCGTGGTTTCATCATTTTTGGCGATGGTGCGGTGATGGCGGAGGGGTGGAACGGTACCGCCATGCCGGCATTGGCCGTCATTACCAATACCGTAGGCGCGGGTTTCGATCCAGTTCGACACCCGGTGTTTACGCTGCGCATCACCGCAGGTTATCGGCGCGGTGCTTTTGCGAACAGCATGCGGATTGAGATCCGCTTGGGTGAATCAGCAAAGGGCGCTTTGCTGTTTGCTGGAGGCATTGACGGGGCCGAGTGGGGGTGGAGTTGGAGGGGCGGCTCCAAGGCCGCCATGGCGGGCATCGCTGCCGGCTTTGTGCCTCCAGTTGCCACCGGTTGCGTGGAAGAATTGCTGCCACGCAGTGCGCCTCATGCTGCGCTGGTGATGTCCCGTTTCAAATTCAGGATACATCCACCCAGTACGGCCCCCTAGTCAGTAAATCGCAGGCGTGAGTGGCACAGCATGGACACGCGCAAGCACCTATCTCGGTGCCGTGAAATGGTTGGCACCTTCGTTACTCACTCGTCGATCGAAGCACTCCACCGGCTGCCCCAGTCGCTTCCCTTGTTGCTCACCTTGTCGATCTCGCGGCGGTCGCGTTTGGTTGGGCGACCTTCTTGCAATGTCGCGGCTGGCTCGGGGGCCAAGCGGCGCAGTTCTGCGGCCTTTTCGCGGGCGGCGATGCTGTCCGGGGTTTCTTCGTACAGTTGCTGGGCCACTGGCGCGGGGCCCCGGGCACCGCTCAGGCCCCGTACGAGCACGGTGCGTGCCACGGGGCCCTGGCGCAGCGCTACGGTGTCGCCGCAGCGCAGGTCGCGTGCGGGTTTGGCCAGCTGGCCATTGACAGTGACCCGGCCCTTGCCGATCTCTTCGGTGGCGAGGCTGCGGGTCTTGTAAAAGCGGGCGCACCAGAGCCACTTGTCCAGGCGCATCGTCTCCAAGGTATTCATGGGCGAGATTGTGCCGTCTAGGCCACGGGTGTGCTGTCGGTCAAGGGCGCAGGCAGTGGCAGGCGAACCACGGCATTCAACCCTGTCACCTTGTGGCCTTGCACCTGGTTTGTCAGTGTGATGTTGCCTTCCAGGGCCTGCACGATCTCATGGCAAATGGCCAGGCCCAGGCCGCTGCCGGTGCGCACGTCTCCTGCAGAAAAGGGCTGAAACAGGCGTGCCGCCAGCTCGTCATCAATGCCCGGGCCGTGGTCGCTGATCGTCAGCGCCGCATGCCGCCCGTCGCTGCGCAAGTCCACGGTCAACTCACTGCCGGGCGGTGCGTGGCGCACGGCGTTGTGCAGCAGGTTGCGGCTCAGTTCGCGCAGCATCCATTCATGCGATTGCACCAGGGTTGGCTCGGTGTGGATGCCAAAGTCCAGATCGCGCTGAGCAATCAGTGGCGAAATCTCCAGCGCCACGGCACGCAGAATGTCATCAAAGCGGGTGGCTGGTGGAGCGCTTTGTTGGCGCAGCTGCTCCACCTTGGCCAGGGCCAGCATCTGGTTGGCGAGCTGGGTGGCGCGGTCCACGGTGTCGCTGATCTCGTGCAGGGCTTGTTGCGGCTCCACGTCGCCGCGCAGGGCCGATTGCACCTGGGTCTTGAGCACGGCCAGCGGTGTGCGCAGCTGGTGGGAGGCATCGCGCACAAAGCGTTTTTGGTGCCGCAGCAGGTGACGCAGGCGCTGCATGACCTCATTGGTGGCGTCCACCAGCGGCTGTAGCTCGCGTGGGGCGAGCGGGGCCGCGATGGGGCTCAGATCGCCCTCGCGCCGGGCCTGCAACTGCTGGCTGAGCTGCCGCACAGGCTGGGTGGCGCGCTGCACCACCAACACCACGGTAAAGGCCACCACGGCGATCAACAGCGCCTGTCGCAACAGGGTGTTCCACAGGATCTGCAGTGCCAGGGTTTCGCGCACCTCCAGCGTCTCCGCCACCTGGATCACGGCCATCGCCCGGCCTTCGGAGCTGGCCACCGGTTGCAGCAGCACCGCCACGCGCACATCGCGGTCACGAAACCGGTCATCGTAAAAGTCCACCAGAGCCGCATAGGGAGGGCGGGCAGGAATGCTGCCGTGCCACACCGGCAGGTCCTCAAAGCCCGACACGATCTCGCCCTTGAGGGTCGAAACGCGGTAGAACATCTGGCTCTGGTTGTCGGCCTCAAAGGCCTCTAGGGCCGAATAAGGAACGATGGCGCGCAGCTGCGCTGCGTCGTCAAAGCCTTTCACATCGAGCTGTTCGCTGATGCTTTTGGCGGATGCCAGCAAGGTGCGGTCATACGCGGTGTTGAGCGAGGCCAGCGTCTGGTGGTACAGGCTCCAGGTGTTGAAACCGATGAACAGGGCTACAGGCAGCAAGATGCCCAGCAGCAGGCGCCGCCGCAGCGAGTGGTGGCGCACGCCATCCTCGCTCATGCGTCGGCCCGCAGCAGGTAGCCCAGGCCGCGCAGTGTCATCAGGGTCAGGCCTGTGCCCGCCAGCTTCTTGCGCAGCCGGTACACCACGACTTCGATAGCTTCGTACTGCACGTCGAGCTGGCCCGGAAACACCAGCTCATACAGTCGCTCCTTGGTCACGGCATGCCCGGGCTGGGCGAGCAGGGCGTGCATCAGTGCCAGCTCGCGCGGGGTCAGCTCCATCACCTCGCCGTTCAGATACAGCGCGCCACTGTCCTTGTCGTAGCGGATGGCTCCGATCTGCACGGTGCTGGGTGCCAGCGGCGCTACGGCGGGATCTGCGCTGCGGCGCACCAGTGCGCGCAGGCGTGCCTCCAGCTCGTCCAGATCGAACGGTTTGGGCAGGTAGTCGTCGGCGCCAGCGTTCAGCCCCACTACGCGGTCGCCCACGGTGCCACGTGCCGTCAGGATCAGTACGGGGGTGCGCAGGCCACGTGATCGCGCCTGCTGCAGCACCTGCAAGCCGTCCAGACCCGGCAGGGTGAGGTCCAGGATGACGGCGTCGGGCTGCAGGGCGGTCCATTGGCTCAGCGCTGCGCGTCCGTCGCCCACTGCGGTCACTTCCATGCCACGCCGGGTCAGTGCGCGGTGCAGCGTGGCCTGCATGGTGGGGTCGTCTTCTACAAGGAGCAATTGCATGCGCGGCACCATAGCACCGTCTCATTGGGCCGGGTGCATGAGTGTTTTCCCTGAGTCTGAGGACAGCCGTTTGACAGGCAGCGCGCGCATCATCGGGCGGTTCGCAAACCTTATCAGGAGACAGACACCATGCGTCGCGATACCTTTCTGAAATCACTGGCCGCCCTGGCCGCTGCGGGTGCGTTGCCCGTGTCGGCCCAGTCGGCAGCGGCCCTCAAGATGATGATTCCCGCCAACCCCGGGGGCGGTTGGGATTCCACCGGTCGCGCGCTGGGCAAGGCGATGCAGGATGCGGGCGCCGCATCGTCGGTGTCCTACGACAACAAGGGCGGCGCAGCGGGCGCGATTGGCCTGGCCCAGTTCGTCAACGCCAGCAAGGGCGATCCGAACGCGCTGATGGTGATGGGCGCTGTGATGCTGGGCGGCATCATCACCGGCAAACCACCGGTGGGCCTGGACAAGGTTACGCCCCTGGCGCGCCTGACCAGCGAATACAACGTGTTTGTGTTGCCCGCCAACTCGCCTTTCAAGACCATGAAGGATGTGGTGGAACAGCTCAAGAAGGACCCCGGCAGCGTGAAGTGGGGTGGCGGCTCGCGCGGCTCTACCGAGCACATTGCAGCCGCCATGATCGCCCGCGAAGTGGGCGTGGACCCCGCCAAGATCAACTACGTGGCGTTCCGTGGGGGCGGTGAGGCCACTGCCGCCATCCTGGGTGGCAACGTGACCGTGGGTGGCAGCGGCTACAGCGAGTTCTCCGAGTACATCTCTGCCGGCAAGATGCGCGCAGTGGGCGTGACCTCGGGCACCCGCCTCAAGGGCGTGAACGTGCCCACGCTCAAGGAGCAGGGCATCAACGTGGAAATCGGCAATTGGCGCGGCGTGTACGGCGCGCCTGGCATCACACCCGAACAGCGCAAGGCCTTGATCGATGCGCTGGCCAAGACCTTCAAGCACAAGGCCTGGCAGGACGCGATGGAGAAGAACGGCTGGACCCCCGCATGGATGGCCGGCGACGAGTTCGGCAATTTCGTGGATGCCGAGTTCGCCAGCATGCGCGCCACGATGGCCAAGTCCGGAATGATCTGATCCCGAAGCAAGGCGCGGCAGCCGTCATTTCTGCCTCTGGGCAGGCGGCCTGACCGTGCATTGGTTGGTGCGAAGGAAAAAACATGACACAACAACATTCATCGCGCTCCAAGCCCTTGCAGACCCTGATCGGGGTCGGGCTGGTGGTGCTCGCGCTGGGTCTGGCCTGGGGGGCCAGCTCGGTCAGTTCAGAAGCGGGCTATGGTGGCGTGGGCCCCAACTTCTTTCCCTGGGTGGTCAGCATTGCCATCCTGATCTGCGGCGTGCTGTGCGTGGCACATGCGCTGAGCGGGGGGTTTCGGGAGCTGGAAGAGGGCTCCGGCGACGAGCGTGCCCACTGGAAGGGCTTCATCTGGGTGTCGGCAGGGCTGCTGCTCAACGCCCTGCTCATCACCACGCTGGGCTTCATCCTGAGCTGTGCGTTGTGCTTCGTGCTGTCGGTACGGGGTTTCAAGAGCTCGGAAGGTGAACTCGACCTGCGCCTGCAGGCCTGGATCAAGGATTCCTTCATCGGTATCGCGGTAGCGGCCCCGGTGTACTGGATGTTTACGCAACTGCTGGCCATCAACCTGCCCGGCCTGACCAACACGGGGTGGCTGTAAAGCCTGCACGCCATGGAAACCTTAAACCTTTTGATGCAGGGTTTTGCCACCGCGGCAACACCCATCAACCTGATGTGGGCCTTTGTGGGCTGCATGATTGGCACCGCCGTGGGTGTGTTGCCAGGCATCGGCCCCGCAGTGGCTGTGGCCATGCTGCTGCCCATCACCGTCAAGGTCGAGGCCACGGCCTCGATGATCTTCTTTGCAGGCATCTACTACGGCGCCATGTATGGCGGCTCCACCACGTCCATCCTGCTCAACACCCCGGGTGAGGCCGGGTCCATGGTCACGGCCATGGAGGGCAACAAGATGGCCAAGCATGGCCGCGCCGGTGCGGCCCTGGCCACGGCCGCCATCGGATCGTTTGTGGCGGGCACCATCGCCACGGTGCTGGTGACCTTCTGCGCGCCGCTGGTGGCCGAATACGCCATCCGCCTGGGCCCGCCTGAGTATTTCATGCTGATGGTGCTGGCCTTCACCACCGTGAGTGCAGTGCTGGGCAAGAGCACGCTGCGTGGCATGGTGGCGCTGTTTGTGGGCCTGGCCATGGGCTTGATCGGCATCGACCAGATCACAGGCCAGGCGCGCTACACCGGTGGGGTGCCTGAGCTGATGGATGGCATCGAAGTGGTGCTGATCGCCGTGGGCCTGTTTGCGGTGGGCGAGGCGCTGTACAACGTGATGTACGAAGGCAAGTCCGACGAAACCCAGAACCGCCTGACCAGCACCCACATGACCAAGGAAGAGTGGAAGCGCTCCTGGCCCGCTTGGTTGCGCGCCACGGCCATCGGGTTTCCGTTTGGCACCGTGCCTGCCGGTGGCAGCGAGATTCCAACCTTCCTGAGCTATGCCGCCGAGAAGAAACTGAGCAAGCACAAGGAAGAGTTTGGCACCACGGGCGCCATCGAAGGCGTGGCAGGCCCCGAGGCCGCCAACAACGCGGCCATCACGGCCACGCTGATCCCACTGCTGACGCTGGGCATCCCCACGTCGAACACCACGGCCATTTTGCTGGGCGCGTTTCAGAACTATGGCATCCAGCCCGGCCCGCAGCTGTTCGACACCAACGGCGCGCTGGTGTGGGCGCTGATCGCGTCGATGTACATCGGCAACGTGATGCTGCTGATCCTGAACCTGCCGCTGGTGGGCCTGTGGGTGAAACTGCTGAACATCCCCAAGTCGTACCTGTACGCGGGCATTTTGGTCTTCTCCACCCTGGGTGTGTATGGCATGCGCCAGAGCGCATTCGACCTGGTGCTGCTGTACGCGATCGGCCTGCTGGGTGTGGTGATGCGCCGCTTTGACTTCCCCGCCGCGCCGGTGGTGGTGGGCATGATCCTGGGCCCCTTGGCTGAGGCACAGATGCGCAATGCGGTGTCGATTGGCGAAGGCAAGTGGACGATTTTCCTGGAGCGCCCCGGTTCGGTGACCCTGATCGTCATCGTGCTGGCCGTGCTGATCGTTCCGCGCCTGCTGCGCCGTTGGGCTGCCCGCAAGATGGCGCTGGCAGAGGCCTGAAACCGTGGCGAGACCCCAGGCTCGCACCCATAAAAAAACCGCGCCATCGGGCGCGGTTTTTTTTCGTCCAGACGGCGCGGGCAGATCCGTGCCGACGATTTTCTTGGCAAGCCAGGCCCCCAGGCGCTGTGCTCCCGGAGCCCTCCCCACCAGGTGGCTTGCTGTGAACTCAGGCTGAATCGTACCATAAAATGCGAATAGTTCTTATTTGCAGGATGGCGCATGTCTTCATTTCCGCAGGAGTTTCTGGTGCTTTGTCGTCAGTGGGGCGAAGCCCAGCGGCGTTGCAGCGCGGCCCTGACGGCGCAGGCCGCCGAGATCCAGGCGCTGCAGGCCGAGGTGGTGCGGCTGCGTGGGGCGCTGGTGGTGCGCGATACGCGGCTGGCCATGGCGTACGACGAGCTGGCGCAGCTACGGGCTGCTGTGCCGGGGCTATCCCGCCGTCAGACCATGGCACGCCATATCGCTGTGCTGGCGGAGCGCATTGCGACCTTGTCGCGGGAATGCCTGCGCTGGCGACTGGCGGCGCAGTCAGATACCAGGGCAGTGAGCCACCCGGAGCTGGGTGGGGCAACCAGCGCCGCGCCCCCGGGTGCTTCGGCACACCCCCGCAGGGTGCGCGTGCCCGTGGTGGTCGAGGCCCATCCGGACGCAGACGCGGGTGCGGCCTTCGACGCCAGCCTGGCCGCCGCTGACCTGGTGATTTGCCAGACAGGCTGCATCAGCCACGACGCCTACTGGCGCGTGCAGGACCAGTGCCGCCGCACGGGCAAGCCCTGCATCTTGGTGGACCAGCCGCTGGCAGCATGTGAGGCATCCCTGTACACCTCTTTGACTCCGGTTTTGGATAAAAACGCCTGATAGCGCTAGTGCCATTTGCCTAGGTAGCTATCTAATTTGTAGCGTCATGACTCCATGCCGGGCGTCTGCTGCCTGTGGGGGACAGATCCTGCGCCCCGCCGGCGCGCTACCATCCACGGATGCCCTTGCTCGCTGATGACGCCCCCGCACTGCCGCTGGATGCCCAGGGCATTCTGGAACTGGCGGCACGCTCCATGTTCCAGCTGTTCTCCAGCGTCAGCCAGGGCATGTTCCTGGTGGATCGCAGTGGGCGCATCGTGTGGGTGAATGAGGGCTACCAGCGCTTTCTGCCGGACCTGGGTTTTTCGTCGGTGGACCAGTTCGTGGGCCGCACGGTGGAAGAGGTCATCCCCAACACCCAGATGCGCCGCGTGCTCGAAACGGGCCAGCCCGTGCTGATCGACCTGCTGACCAACAAGGCGGGCACCTTTGTGGTCAGCCGCATTCCGCTGCGCGACGACGCGGACCGCGTGATCGGCGCCATTGGCATCGTGCTGTTCGACCATCCCGAGACCACGCTGCAGCCCCTCATCAGCAAGTTTGCGCTGTTGCAGCGCGACCTGGACGACGCCCGGCGCGAGCTGGCCAGCCAGCGCCGCCGCAGCCTGGCGGTGGCGGGCGACGGCGAGCGGCGGTCCAAGTACACCTTTGCCAGCTTCATCGGTTCCAGCCCCGCGGCGGCCGAGGTCAAGCGCCAGGCGCGCCGTGCAGCGCAGTCGAGCAGCCCCGTGCTGCTGCTGGGCGAGACGGGGACCGGCAAGGAGCTCCTGGCCCACGCGATCCACGCAGCGTCCAGCCGCGCCAGTGGCCCTTTCGTCAGCGTCAACATCGCCGCCGTGCCCGACACGCTGCTCGAGGCCGAGTTCTTCGGCGTGGCGCCTGGCGCCTACACCGGCGCCGACCGCAAGGGCCGCGACGGCAAGTTCAAGCTGGCCGATGGCGGCACGCTGTTCCTCGACGAAATCGGCGACATGCCCCAAAGCCTGCAGGCCAAGCTGCTGCGGGCGCTGCAAGAGGGCGAGATCGAGCCGCTGGGCAGCAACAAGCTCGTGCCCTTCAATGTGCGCATCCTGGCCGCGACATCGCGCGATTTGGCGTCCCTGGTGCGCGAGGGCAAATTCCGCGAGGATTTGTTCTACCGCCTGCATGTGCTGCCGGTGCGTGTGCCGCCGCTGCGCGTGCGGCGCAGCGACATTCCTGCCTTGGTCGAAGCGTTGGGCGAAGACCTAGCCCTGCGCAACGGCACCGCGCCGCCCGAGTTGCTGCCCGATGCAATGGCCCTGCTGGCGGGCCAGCCCTGGCGCGGCAACATCCGTGAGCTGCGCAATGTGCTGGAGCAGGCGGTGATGCGCAGCGACTCGCAGTCCATCGACGCCGCGCAGCTCGAACGCATCCTGCGCGAAGCGGGCGTGGAGCCCGCCGCCCCCGCCCCGGTGCAGGACCCGGGCCACGCCGCCGATGCCGAGGACGAAAGCCGATACCTGCGCCCGCTGGCCGAGCAGGTGGCGGAGCTGGAGCGCAAGGCCATCGCGGCTGCGCTCAAAGCCCATGGCGGCAACAAGCTGGCCACTGCTCGCCAGCTGGGCATCTCGCGCGCCACGCTCTATGGACGTCTGGAAAACCCTGAATAAAAATCAGGCAAATGTCTAAAAATTAGACATTCAATGTGTATTGAAATCAGGCAGTGTCGCCAGGGTGTCAGCAAAAGTATCTTTGAAATCAAGCACTTGGCTGCTGGCACAGACTGTGCAATAAAGAAGCATCACAACAGGAGACATCGCCATGCACCGTCGCACTCTGGTCGCCCTCGCTTCCGCAGCCGTTACCGCCGCCGCACTTTCTGCCCCCGCGTTCGCGCAGACCGGTGAAATCCGCATTGCCCACGTGTACAGCAAGACGGGTCCGCTGGAGGCCTATGGCAAGCAGACCCAGACCGGCCTGATGATGGGCCTGAACTACGCCACCGGCGGCAGCATGACCGTCAATGGCAAGAAGCTCGTCGTGATCGAGAAGGACGACCAGGGCAAGCCTGACCTGGGCAAGAGCCTGCTGGCCTCGGCCTACTCGGATGACAAGGCCGACATTGCCGTCGGCCCCACCTCCAGCGGCGTTGCCCTGGCCCTGCTGCCCGTGGCCGAGGAATACAAGAAGATCCTGCTGGTGGAGCCCGCCGTGGCCGACGCCATCACCGGCGACAAGTGGAACAAGTACATCTTTCGCACTGGCCGCAACAGCAGCCAGGACGCGATCTCCAACGCCGTGGCCATCGACAAGGCGGGCGTGACGGTGGCGACGCTGGCGCAGGACTATGCCTTCGGCCGCGATGGCGTGAAGGCCTTCAAGGACGCGCTCAAGAACGCCAAGCTGGTGCACGAGGAATACCTGCCCACCACCACCACCGACTTCACCGCCGGTGCCCAGCGCCTGATCGACAAGCTCAAGGACGTGCCAGGCCGCAAGGTCATCTTCATCATCTGGGCCGGTGCGGGCAATCCGTTCAAGATCGCTGACATGGACCTCAAGCGCTATGGCATCGAGATCGCCACCGGCGGCAATATCCTGCCCGCCATGGCGGCCTACAAGAACTTCCCCGGCATGGAAGGCGCCACGTACTACTACTTCGGCATCCCCAAGAACCCCGTGAACGAAGCCATGGTGGCTGCGCACTACAAGGAGTTCAAGACCCCGCCAGACTTCTTCACGGCCGGCGGCTTCAGCTCTGCCATGGCGCTGGTCACGGCCCTCAAGGCCACGAACGGCGACACCAACACCAACAAGCTCATCAAGACCATGGAGGGCATGAGCTTCGAGACGCCCAAGGGCAAGATGACCTTCCGCAAGGAAGACCACCAGGCCATGCAGAGCATGTACCACTTCAAGATCAAGGTGGACCCGGCCTTTGCCTGGGGCGTGCCCGAGCTGGTGCGCGAGATCAAGCCTGAAGAAATGAACGTGCCGATTCGCAACAAGCGATAAGCCGGTCTTTTGATTCCGTTAGTGAGTTAGCGAGGCCCGTCGGACAGGACCCCCGTCCTGCTCCTTCGGGGTCCATCCCGCAGGGGCGGCCGCCCCTCTTTTTCCAGTGAATTGATGCATGAACCCCCGGGTGTACACGGGGGCTGGGTCGGTTTTTCTCAAAAATTATTTGGAGACAAGACAACATGGCTTTCAATTTCATCCGGGCGGCAGCAGCAGGGGCTGCGATGGCACTGTGTGGCGTGGGCAGTGTTCACGCTGCCGTCAACCTGCCAGCACTCAAGATCGACAAGACACAGACCACGGTATCGGGCCTGTCCTCGGGCGGCTTCATGGCCGTGCAGCTGCACGTGGCGTATTCGGCAACGTTTGCCAAGGGCGCGGGCGTGGTGGCGGGCGGCCCGTTCTATTGCGCCGAGGGCTCGGTCGTCAACGCCACCGGGCGCTGCATGGCCAGCCCGTCAGGCATCCCCACCAGCACGCTGGTCAGCACCACCAACACCTGGGCCAGCCAGGGCGTGATCGACCCCGTGGCCAATCTGCAGAACTCCAAGGTCTACCTGTTCTCGGGCTCGCTCGACAGTGTGGTCAAGACTGGGGTGATGGACGCGCTGCGCACCTACTACAACAGCTTCGTGCCCGCCGCCAATGTGGTCTACAAGAAGGACATTGCGGCCGAACACGCCATGGTGACGGACGACTACGGCAACGCCTGCTCCACCAAGGGCGCGCCCTATATCAGCGACTGCAACTTCGACTTGGCTGGTGCCATGCTGCAGCACCTGTACGGCACGTTGAACGCCCGCAACAACGCCACCCTGCCCGCCGGCAATTACATCGAGTTCAACCAGAGCGAATTCATCACCAACCATGGCATGGCCACCACGGGCTGGGCCTATGTGCCCCAGGCCTGCCAGGCTGGCGGCACAGCCACCTGCAAGCTGCATGTGGTGCTGCATGGCTGCAAGCAGAACATCAGCGATGTGCAGCAGCAGTACGTGCGCAACACCGGCTACAACCGCTGGGCTGACACCAACAACATCGTGATGCTGTACCCGCAGACCAGCACCGCAGCCACCAACAGCTGCTGGGACTGGTGGGGCTATGACAGCGCCAACTACTCCAAGAAGTCGGGCCCGCAAATGGCGGCCGTCAAGGCCATGGTGGACCGCGTCTCCAGCGGCACGGGCGGCACCACGCCCCCCGACCCTGTGGCCCTGCCAGCCCCCACGGGCGTGAGCACGTCGGGCGCCACGGCCAGCAGCATGGCCATCGGCTGGGCCGCCGTCACGGGCGCGGCCAGCTACAACGTGTACCGCAACGCCAACAAGGTCAACGCGCTGCCTGTGACTGCCACCAGCTACACCGACACCGGTCTGGCCGCGTCCACCACCTACAGCTGGACGGTGCGCGCGGCCGATGCCAACGGGGCCGAGGGCGCCACATCGGCCGCAGCTTCGGGCACCACGCTGGCCGCATCGGGCGGTGGCACCGCCACCTGCACCACCGCCAGCAACTATGCGCACACCCTGGCCGGGCGCGCGTATGCCGCCGGGGGCTACACCTATGCGCTGGGCTCCAACCAGAGCATGGGCCTGTGGAACGTGTTCGTCACCAACACCTTGAAGCAGACCAGCACCAACTACTACGTGATCGGCACCTGCCCCTAAAGTGCCGGGGCGCGCTGCCGCAGGGCAGGGCGCCCCACCCATTTCATCGATTGACTCAGACCGTGAAAGTGAACCCCCACCCATGAGCACCTTGGCCACCAAGGACTTGACCATCCGCTTTGGCGGCCACGTGGCGGTCAACGGCGTGACCTGCTCGTTCGAGCCCGGCACGCTGACCGCCATCGTGGGCCCCAACGGCGCGGGCAAGACCACCTACTTCAACCTGATCTCGGGGCAACTCAAGGCCACCAGCGGCAGCGTCACGCTGGGCGGGCAGGACCTCACGGGCCAGTCCGTCTCGGCACGCACCCACGCGGGCCTGGGCCGGGCCTTCCAGCTCACCAACCTGTTCCCCAACCTCAGCGTGCTGGAGAACGTGCGCCTGGCCGTGCAGGCCACGCAAGAGGGCAAGCACCGCCGGGGCATGAACCTGTGGAGCATCTGGAGCGACCACAGCGCGCTGACCCAGCGCGCCCGCGTGATCCTGCAAGCCGTGGCCATGACCGACCGGGCCGACACTCCAGTGGCCAGCCTGCCGCACGGCGACCAGCGCAAGCTCGAAGTGGCGTTGCTCATGGCACTGGAGCCGCAGGTCTACATGTTCGACGAGCCCACGGCCGGCATGAGCCACGACGAGGCGCCCGTGATCCTGAACCTGATCCGCGAGCTGAAGAAGGACAAGACCAAGATCATCCTGCTGGTGGAGCACAAGATGGACGTGGTGCGCGAACTGGCCGACCGCATCATCGTGCTGACCAACGGCACGCTGGTGGCCGATGGCCCGCCAGCCGAGGTGATCGCATCGCCCGTGGTGCAAGAGGCTTACCTGGGCGTCTCCAAGGACGCAGAGAAGGAGGCCGCATGAGCACGACACCAACGACCAACCTGCTCGAACTCAAGGGTGTGCACACGCACATCGGGGCGTACCACATCCTGCACGGCGTTGACCTGGCTGTGCCTAAAGGGCAGCTCACCATGCTGCTGGGCCGCAACGGCGCAGGCAAGACGACCACGCTGCGCACCATCATGGGCCTGTGGCATGCGTCGCAGGGCTCCATCCACTTTGGTGGCAAAGACATCACGGCCATGAACACCCCCGCCATTGCGGGCATGAACATCGCCTATGTGCCCGAGAACATGGGCATCTTTGCCGACCTCACGGTGAAGGAAAACATGCTGCTGGCCGCACGCAGTGCCCGCAACGCCGCGCAGATGGACGAGGCGCGCTTGCAGTGGATCTTCAAGCTCTTCCCCGCGGTGGAGAAGTTCTGGAACCACCCCGCCGGCAAGCTCAGCGGCGGCCAAAAGCAGATGGTGGCCGTGAGCCGCGCCATCGTTGAGCCGCGCGATCTGCTCATCGTGGATGAGCCCAGCAAGGGCCTCGCGCCCGCCATCATCAACAACATGATCGATGCGTTCGACCAGCTCAAGAAGAGCGGCGTGACCATCCTGCTCGTCGAGCAGAACATCAACTTTGCCAAGCGGCTGGGTGACACCGTGGCCGTGATGGACAACGGCCAGGTGGTGCATGCGGGCAGCATGGCCGCGCTGGCGCAAGACGAAGAACTGCAGCGCTCGCTGCTGGGGTTGGCGCTATGAGTCGTGTGAGCAATTTCAGATGTTTTCGGGCGGTAGTGCAGGTATCTATTGCCCTGGCAGCTATCAAATATGTAGCTAATGTACGTGGTGCGGCGACTGCCGCTGGAGGTCGGGCATGAGCGTCACCCGCGATTTCGACTGGAAGCCCCTGGCGCTGGTGCCGGCGCTGGCGCTGCTGGTGCTGCCCTTCATCGGCTCGCCCAGCACCTGGCTCACGCTCACGGTGGCGGGGCTGGCCATGGGCATGATCATCTTCATCATTGCCTCGGGCCTCACGCTGGTGTTTGGCCTGATGGATGTGCTGAACTTTGGCCATGGCGTGTTCATTGCGCTGGGTGCGTTTGTGGCCACCAGCGTGCTGGGCGCCATGGGCGACTACACCCAGAGTGCCGAGCTGTGGCGCAACCTGATGGCCGTGCTGCCCGCCATGGTGGTGGCCATGGCAGTGGCCGGGGCCGTGGGCCTGGCGTTCGAGCGCTTCATCGTGCGGCCGGTGTACGGCCAGCACCTGAAGCAGATCCTCATCACCATGGGCGGCATGATCATTGGTGAAGAGCTCATCAAGGTCATCTGGGGCCCCGCGCAGATCCCGCTGCCATTGCCCGAGGGCATGCGCGGCTCGCTGCTGGTGGGCGATGCTGCCATCGAAAAATACCGCCTCGTCGCGGTGGCCGTGGGCCTGCTGGTGTTTGGGGTGCTGGCCTGGACGCTGTCGCGCACCAAGGTCGGCCTGCTGATCCGCGCCGGCGTGCAGGACCGCGAGATGGTCGAGTCCCTTGGCTACCGCATCCGCCGCCTGTTTGTGGGCGTGTTTGTGGTGGGCTCGGCCCTGGCGGGCCTGGGCGGTGTGATGTGGGGCCTGTACCAGCAGAACGTGGTGCCCCAGATGGGCGCGCAGGTCAACGTGCTGATCTTCATCGTGATCATCATCGGCGGCCTGGGCAGCACCGGCGGCGCGCTCATCGGTGCGCTGCTGGTGGGGCTGATGGCCAACTACACCGGCTTCCTGGTGCCCAAGGTGGCGCTGTTCTCCAACATCGCGTTGATGGTGGCCATTCTCTTGTGGCGCCCGCAGGGCGTCTATCCCGTGGCCAACCGCTGATGAGGAGCCGACTGACATGCTGAACCGACTTCTCTCCGGCGACTATCCGCGCAGCAAGGTGCTGGCGGTGATTCTGGTGGCCATCTTTGTGGGCCTTGCTTTTGCACCTTTCCTCTTCCCCGGGGTCAAGGCGCTGTCCGTGGCGGCCAAGGTGCTGATCTTTGTGGTGCTGGTCGCCAGCTTTGACCTGCTCTTGGGTTACACCGGCATCGTGAGCTTTGCGCACACCATGTTCTTTGGCATTGGTGCCTATGGCATTGCCGTGGCCACCACGCGCATGGGGCCCACCTGGTCTGCGCTGCTGGTGGGGCTGGCAGGCGCGCTGGTGCTCTCGCTGCTGCTGTCGCTGGCGGTGGGGCTCTTCTCGCTGCGCGTGCGGGCCATCTTTTTTGCGATGATCACGCTGGCCGTGGCCGCTGCGTTCCAGACGCTGGCCTCGCAGTTGTCGGACATCACCGGCGGCGAAGACGGCCTGACCTTCAAGGTGCCCGAGTTTCTGTCGCCCAGCTTCGAGCCGTTTGACGACCCCTTCCTGGGCGTGAGCATCGATGGGCGGCTGATCTGCTACTACCTGCTCTTCGTGACGGCCGTGGCGCTGGTGCTGGCGCTGCTGCGCATCGTCAATTCGCCCTTCGGCCGCGTGCTGCAGGCCATCCGCGAGAACGAGTTCCGCGCCGAGGCCATTGGCTACCGCGTGGTGGTGTATCGCACCACGTCCAGCGTGCTGTCGGCGCTGTTTGCCACCATGGCAGGCGCCATGCTCGCGCTCTGGCTGCGTTACAACGGGCCGGATACGTCCCTGAGCTTCGAAATCATGATGGACTGCCTGCTCATCGTGGTGATCGGCGGCATGGGCACCATCTACGGCTCGGCCATTGGCGCCGTGCTCTTTCTGGTGGCGCAAAGCTACCTGCAGGATCTGCTGCGCCTGGGCAGTGAGGCCACGTCGGGCCTGCCCTGGCTGTCGGCGCTGCTGTCGCCCGACCGCTGGCTGCTGTGGCTGGGCGTGCTGTTCGTTCTGTCCGTTTACTACTTCCCCACCGGTGTGGTGGGGCGCCTGCGCGCGGCAGCTGCGCGCAAGGTGGGGTGAGTGGCCTGTCCGCGCCGGGTGACTGGCGTGGCCTGGGTGTGTGGGTGAGCTGTGCAACAAAGACGCAAAGAAAAAACTCCAGGAGACAAGCACATGAAGATGAGCATGAAGAACCCGCGTTTTCGTCCCTTTTCTCGTCCGTTCGTTCCCGCCGTGCTGGCTGCAGCCGTGCTGGCCGCCTGCGGCGGCAGTGATGGCGACAGCGCCGCACTCAACACCAAGCCCGCCTACCTGGGCGCCATCAGCGAGGCCACGTACGACGGCAACAGCAACGATCTGCTCACCGCGGGTCTGGGCGCCACAGGCCTGGCGGCCTCCGTGCCACCGGCCCACGCCGACCCGCTCAAGCCCACGGCGGCCGAGCTGCGCCGCACCGCCATCCACACCAATTACCGCGCCATGCTCGACATGACGGCGGCGGGCGGCTACGGCACGCTGTATGGCCCCAATGTGGATGCGCAGGGCAAGGTCACCACCGGTGAGGGCAAGGTGGCGGGCACCGAATACATCGCGTTTGCCGACGACGGCACGGGCCGCAAGAACGTCACCCTCATGGTGCAGGTGCCTGCCAGCTTCGACCCTAAGAAGCCCTGCATGATCACCGCCACGGCTTCGGGGTCGCGCGGCGTGTACGGCGGTATCTCCACGGGCGAGTGGGGCCTGAAGAAGGGCTGCGCCGTGGCGTACTCTGACAAGGGCACGGGCGGTGCTCCGCACGACCTGCAAAACGACACCGTGCCGCTGATGGACGGCACGCGCACCACGGCCGCCGCAGCGGGCAAGGCCGCAGCCTTCAACGCGGGCCTCACGGCCACCGAGCTGGCCGCTTTCAACACCGCCACGCCCAATCGTTTTGCGTTCAAGCACGCGCACTCGGGCCAGAACGCCGAGAAGGACTGGGGCACCACCACCTTGCAGGCCGTGGAGTTTGCCTACTACGTGCTCAACCAGCGTTACGGCGCCACCGATGCGGCGGGCCAGCGCCTGAAGACGCTGACCCCGGCCAACACCATCGTGATTGCCTCCAGCATCTCCAACGGTGGCGGCTCCGCGATTGCTGCGGCCGAGCTGGACACGCAGGGTCTGATCAGCGGCGTGGCAGTGTCCGAGCCCGCCATCGAGATGCCTGCCAACCCCGGCGTCACGGTGCGCCGTGGCAGCGCCGATGTGGCCGTCACTGGCAAGACGCTGGTGGACTTCACGACCTACGCCAACCTGTACCAGGCCTGCGCATCGCTGGCGCCGTCGGTCAGCACCAGCCCTTATGCAGCTGCTTTTGCCGCCGGCTTTGGCAGTGCGGCCCTGCCGATTGCGCCCAATCGCTGCGCTTCGCTCAAATCCGCAGGCCTGCTCACGGCCTCCACCACGGCCACGCAGGCCGAGGAGGCTTTGCAAAAGCTGCGCGCCTACGGCTGGGAGCCGGAGTCCAACGACCTGCATGCGTCGCTGGCTGCTTTTGAAGTCGCTCCGGCGGTGGCCGTCACGTTCGCCAACAGCCTGTCGCGTGCCAGTGTCAAGGACCACCTGTGCGGCTTCAGCTACGCGGCCACAGCGGCTACGGGCGCGGTGACATCACTGGCACCCGCAGCCCTCGCTGGCATGTTTGCCACGGGCAATGGCGTGCCTCCATCGGGCGGCATCAACCTGGTCAACAACCTGGGCAAGCTGGGCCCGGCACGCGACTTTCTGTCGGTGTCGGACGCTGGCGTGGCCGACTGGAACCTGAGCGGTGCGCTGTGCCTGCGCAACCTCGTCACCGGCAACGACGCTGCTGCCAAGAAGCTGCAGGCCGGTGTGGACGAAACCCGCCGCAACGGCAACCTGCGCGGCAAGCCTGCCGTCATCGTGCATGGCCGTGCCGATGCACTGCTGCCCGTGAGCCACACCTCGCGCCCCTACGCTGCGCTGAACAAGAAGGTCGAAGGCGCCGCCAGCAAGCTCAGCTATGTGGAAGTGGCCAATGCCCAGCACTTCGACAGCTTCATCGGCTTGCCCACCGTGCTGCCGGGTTATGACAGCCGCTACGTACCGCTGCACGTGTACCTGAACCATGCGCTCGACGCCGTGTACGACCACCTCGCCAACGGCAAGGCGCTGCCCGCCAGCCAGGTGGTGCGCACGGTGCCACGTGGCGGCACACCGGGCAGCGCCCCGGCCATCACCGCCGCCAACGTGCCGCCGCTGGCCGCCACGCCCGCTGCCGCCAACGCCATTGCCATCACGGCGGGCGCCATTTCCATCCCCGACTGACCGGGACGCTGAACGACCTATGTGGAAGCCCGGGACTCGTGCACTGCAGGTGCATGTTCCCGGGCCAATCCATGCGCAGTCATCACAAGGATGGAACCAATGAACACTGTGAAGAGTTGGGCACGCCGCGCGTCGGCCGCCCTGACGTGGAGTGGCGCGCTGATGGTGGCACTGGCCGCAGGCGTTTCGGTGCCCGCGAGGGCTGCCGATGTGGTGGTGGGGCAGGTGGCCCCGCTGTCTGGCGTGCTGGCCAGCACCGGCGCACAGATGGTGCTGGGCGGCAAGATTTATTTTGACTGGGTCAATGCACAGGGTGGCGTGCACGGCGCCAGCATTCGCCAGGCGGTGGCCGACGATGGCTACAAGGTGGCGGACACGGTGGCCCGCACCCGCGAGCTGCTGGCCAAGCCCGAGGTGGTGGCGCTCTACGGCTTTGCAGGCACGGCCAACATCACCCAGCTGCTGTCCGATGGCGTGCTGGAGCAGGGCGGCGCCGCGCTGGTGGCGCCGTACACCGGTGGCGAGTCGTTGCGCAGCCCGTTCAACCCCTGGATCTTTCATGTGCGTGCGGGCTATGTGGACGAAACCGAGCACATGGTGCAGCAGCTCACCACCCTGGGCATGAACCGCGTGGCCGTGATGTACCAGGATGACGGATTCGGCAAGGCGGGCCTGGCGGGCGTGGAGGCCGCACTGGCCAAGCGTGGCCTCAAGCTCGTGGTGTCTGCGGGCTACGAGCGCAATACCGACAAGGTGGATGACGCCGTCAAGGCCATCAAGGCCGCCGATGTGCATGCGGTCATCATGATCGCGGTGAACAAGCCCGCAGCGGCCTTCATCCAGCGGTACCGCGAGGAGGGCGGCGGCGCGCAGCTGTACAACATCTCGGTGGTGGACCCGACGGAGCTGGTGAAGCTCGCGGGCCTGAAGAACGCCCACGGCCTGGGCATCAGTCAGGTAGTGCCGTACCCCTACCGCCCGCAACTGCCCGTGGTGCGCGAGTACCAGACGTTGCTGAAGAAGTACGCGCCTGAGGCCGAGGTCAACTACACCAGCTTCGAGCAGTTTTTGGGCGCCAAGGTGCTGGTCGAGGCCCTGCGCCGCGCCGGGCCTGCGCCCACACGCGCCAAGGTGGTGAAGGCGCTGGAGTCATTGCAAAGTTATGACCTCGGCGGCATCACGCTGGGCTATTCGCCCACCAACCGCATCGGCTCGCGCTATGTCGAGGTTACCGTCATCGGCAGCAACGGCCGCCTCATGAAGTGAGCCGCCGACGCTTCACTTTTTTCTTCTCTGTTCCACAAGGTCGCCATCATGTCCCCCACCTCGCACTACGCCGCCTGTGCTGGCTATGAAATCCACTACATGGAGTGGGGTGCGCGTGACGCGCCCGTGGTGATTGCATGGCATGGTCTTGCGCGCACCGGGCGCGACATGGACGAGCTGGCCGCGCACCTGGCACCGCGCTACCGCGTGATCTGCCCCGACACCCTGGGCCGGGGCCTGAGCCAGTGGGCGCGCGCGCCGCAGGACGAGTACCGCCTGTCGTTCTACGCGCGCATTGCGGCCGGCCTGTTTGACCAGTTGGGGATCGAGAAAGCGCACTGGGTGGGCACGTCGATGGGTGGAGCCATTGGCACGGTGTGCGCATCGGGTCTGTTCGAGCCGCAGCTCAAGGGCCGCATCACCAGCCTGCTGCTCAACGACAACGCCCCGCGCCTGGCCGATGCCGCGCTGGAGCGCATCAAGGCCTACGCGGGCCACCCGCCGGCGTTCGATACGGTGATGGAGCTGGAGGCATTCTTCAGGCAGGTCTACAAGCCTTACGGCTGGCTGAGCGACGCGCAGTGGCGTCTGCTGACCGAGAGCAGCACGCGCCGCCTTGCCGACGGACGTGTGACGCCGCACTACGACCCTGCCATGGTGCAGCAGTTCACGCACCATGCCAATGACTACCTGATCTGGGACCACTACGACGCGCTCAGCATTCCGGTGCTGTGCCTGCGCGGGGCGGAGTCTGACCTGGTGCTCCCGGATGTCACCGCCGAAATGCTCACCCGCGGCCCGGGTGCCCGGGGGCTTGCCCAGGTGGTCGAGGTGCCCGGTTGCGGCCATGCGCCAGCACTGAACGTGCCCGAGCATTTCGCACTGGTAGACGGGTTTTTGGCTCGGGCGGGGTGACGCGACTGGCGGTACATTGGCTCCAACTGTTTGTTGCCTACCGCCATGAAACCGTTCTTGTTGATCGCCTCGCATTTGCTCTCCCTCGCTGTGGGGTTCGCTGCGGGTGTGTACTGGTTGCCGATCCTGATCGCGCCCGCAGCCCCTACGCTGCAGGAGGTGCAGGCAAGCCTGCCCACGGCAGCATGGAAAGCCACCTTTCGCCGCGATCTGAAGGACAGCGACGCCCTGCACTGGGGCGAGGGCGCGGTGTCGATTGGCCCGCAAGCCATCAGCCTGGCAGGCAAGCTGGCACCGGGGCCGGACTACAAGCTGTACCTGTCGCCTGCGTTTGTGGAGACAGAGGCTGACTTTCAGCGCCTCAAGCCACAAATGCTGCGGGTGGGGGATGTGAAGACGTTTAACAACTTCATCGTTCCGGTGCCGCAGGGCGTGGACCCCGCACGGTTCAACACCGTGATCGTGTGGTGTGAGACCTTCGGCCAGTTCATCACGGCCGCGCAGTACCGGTAGAACGACTGTTCAAGGTCTTTCAGGGTGTGTGCAAGCGCTCTGCCGGAAGGCGTGGAGTCACGAAGGGGGACTGGGCGCCCCGGCTAGTGGCATGTGCATCAGCCCATGCGGGGCGTCCAAGGCATCCACGCACCCCGATTGCACTCCCCGCTGATGTCTGAAAAGGCGTTCAGGCGCCCAGCTGCGCCAGCGCGGCTTGCAACCCGGCGAGTCCGCCCACACGCTGGTCATTGATGAAAATTTGTGGCATCTGCCGCACCGATGGCCCGCACTTGGCATAGAACGCCAAGCGCTCGGCTTCGTCATCGATCTTGATTTCCTCGTAGGGCAGGGAGCGGGATTTGAGGAGCATCTTGGCCGACTCGCACTGCGGGCAGGCAGACTTGGAATACACGGTGATTTGAAGGGTCATGGTGCGAGTTTACGGGGCGTGGAGTGGGTCATGAGACCGCGCCGACCTCAGGCTTGTACCGTGGCTGCGGCGGAGTGGTTTACTATTCGGTTTGTTTTGTGACTGATTGGTAATTTATGGCTCTGCTATTTCCTTGGGTCCGCCGTTCGGTGCTGCTTTTAGCGGCGTCTTTTGTCGTGGCCTTGGTGGGCTGCTCATCCACCTCGCTACCTCCCGGTGTCACCCCCGTCACCCCGTTTGATCTGGCCCGATACGAAGGCCGCTGGTACGAGGTGGCGCGGCTGGACCATTCTTTCGAGCGCGGCATGACGGACGTGAGCGCCACCTACCAGCGCCAGGCAGATGGCAGCGTGCGTGTGCTCAACCGCGGTTTCGATACGGGCAAGGGCGATTGGCGTCAGGCGGAGGGCAAAGCCAAATTCACCGGCGACACCAACACCGCCTCGCTCAAGGTCTCGTTCTTTGGCCCGTTCTACGGCGGCTACCACGTGGCCGCGCTGGATGCCGATTACCAATGGGCGCTGGTGGTGGGGCCGGACCGCAGCTACTGCTGGATCCTGTCACGGACGAAGCAGCTGCAGCCTGCTGTGCGCGAGCAACTTTTGGCCCGCGCACAGGCATTGGGCATCGATACCCAGGCGCTGATCTGGGTAGCCCAAGAACGCACTGACCCGCAGCCATGAGTGTTTTGACGATGTCACAACCCATCGCTGTCATCGGTGCAGGTCTGGCGGGCCTGTCGTGTGCACAGGCACTGCTTCAGGCGGGGCACACGGTGCATGTTTTCGACAAGAGTCGGGGGCCGTCGGGCCGCATGAGCACCCGGCGCGCGGAGGACGACAACAGACCCTGGCAGTGCGACCACGGCGCGCAGTATTTCACCGCACGTGACGCCGCTTTTCGCTCCGAAGTTGCCCGGTGGCAGCAGGCCGGTGTGGCCGCCCCATGGGGCGCACGCCTGGCGAGTTTTGACGGCACAGCGTGGACCACCCCGCACACGCCCCTTGAGCGTTTTGTGGGTACACCGCGCATGACATCGCCCGCTGCTTGGCTGGTGCAGGGCCTGGCGCAGGCCGGTGAGCGCGCCCACACCCAGTGGCAGACCACCGTGCAGCGGCTGGAGCGGCACCCAGACGGATGGGCCATCACTTGCGCAGAGCAGGGGCTGCATGCGCAGCGCTACCGCGCTGTACTGCTGGCTGTGCCTGCGCCTCAGGTGGCGCCGCTGTTGACCCAGGTGGCCCCCGCCGGCGCTGCGGTCGCAGGCAGCGCCCGCATGCGGGGCAGCTGGGCCGTCATGTTGCGTTATGCCTCGCCTGTGGCCTTGCCGTGGGACGGCGCCTTCATCAACACCGGCCCGCTGCGCTGGGTGGCACGCGATAGCAGCAAGCCCGGCCGTACGGGGCCAGAAACGTGGCTTTTGCACGCCAGTGCCGAGTGGAGCGAGGCGCATATCGAAGACAGCGCGGACAGCGTCACCGCTGCCTTGCTCGCCGCCTTTACGGCCCTGGGCGGCCCCACACCCCTGGCTGCCACGGCGCACCGCTGGCGCTATGCGGATACCGAACCCGCACTGACCTTGGGCTGCTGGTGGGACGCCAATGCCTGCCTGGGGCTGTGTGGTGACTGGCTGAATGGCGGCAAGGTCGAGGGCGCCTGGCTCAGCGGCCTGGCACTGGCGCGACAGGTCGCAGCCGCCTGATCTGTGCGCACAGGGCTTGTGCCATGAGCTACACCGTGGTCTGGTTCAAGCGCGACTTGCGTGTGCACGACCACGCCCCGCTGCAGCACGCCGCCGCCCAGGGCCCGGTGCTGTGTCTGTACGTCGTCGAGCCCAGCCTCTGGGCGCAGCCTGATGCCGCCCTGCAGCACTACCACTTTCTGCGAGAAAGCCTGCACGACCTAGCCCAGGCCCTGCAACGGCGCGGCGCCACGCTGCAGGTGGCCGTGGGCGAGGTGGTGGACGTGCTGGCCCGCCTGTATGCACTGGCCCCGTTCCACACTCTTGGGGCGCACGAAGAAACCGGCAACGCCCACACCTATTCCCGCGACTTGGCCGTGAGCCGGTGGTGCCGCACGCAGGGCGTGGCATGGCGCGAATGGCCGCAGCACGGCGTGGTGCGCCGCCTGCGCTCACGCGACGATTGGCAGGGACGCTGGCAGGCCCACATGCACGCACCAGTGGTGCTCGCCCCCGGGCCCGATCTCTTGCAGGCCCTTACGTTGCCGTGGCCTGCACAGCCCTGGCCCAGCGGGGCTGAACTGGGCCTGCCCGCGCACGACCCACCCCAGCGCCAGCGCGGGGGGCGCAAAGAAGGCCTGCGCGTGCTGCAAGAATTTTTGGCGGAGCGCAGCCAGGGCTACCGGGGCGGCATCTCGTCGCCGCTGACAGCGCCCAGCGCCTGCTCGCGCCTGTCGCCCTACCTGGCATTGGGTTGCCTGGGCATGCGCGAGGTGGTGCAGGCCACCCAGCGGCGCCAGCAGCAACTCAAGGCCAGCACTGACTTTGGAGCTGCGTGGCAGCGCAAAGGCTTGACGGCCTTCATGAGCCGCCTGCACTGGCACTGCCATTTCATCCAGAAGCTTGAATCGGAACCCGCGCTGGAGCACCACAACCTGCACCGGGGCTACAACGGCCTGCGCGAAGGCGAATGGAACCACGCCCACTTCGAGGCCCTGGTTGCAGGGCGCACCGGCTGGCCCATGGTCGATGCCTGCGTGGCCATGCTGCGCGAGACGGGATGGATCAACTTCCGCATGCGGGCCATGCTGGTGTCGGTGGCCTCGTACCCGCTGTGGCTGCACTGGCGGCCCGTGGGTGAATGGCTGGCCCGCCAGTTTCTCGATTACGAACCCGGCATCCACTGGAGTCAGATGCAGATGCAGGCGGGCACCACGGGCATCAACACCACCCGCATCTACAGCCCCATCAAGCAGGCGCAAGACCACGACCCCCACGGTCACTTTGTGCGCCAGTGGCTGCCCGCCTTGCGCCGCGTGCCCGATGCCTGGGTGCTGGAGCCCTGGCGCATGCCGCCCGATGTGCAGGCCCGCTGCGGCGTGCGTGTAGGCCACGACATTGCCGTGCCGCTAGTGGAGTTGGACACCGCCACCCGCACCGCCAAGGCCCGCGTGCACGGCCTGCGCGCCCAGCCAGCCGTGCGCGCCGCCCAGGCTGCGATTGTGGAAAAGCACGGCTCCCGCCAGTTTCGCGATGGCGGCAGCCCCCAGGCACGCGCCCGGGCTCGCGCACGCAACGCCGCCCAGCACCCCCAGCAGCAAACCCTGGACTTCTGAACCATGCGCATGCGCAAAAAATCCGACCTGCCGCAAAAGACCTGCCAACACTGCGGTCTGCCCTTCACCTGGCGCAAGAAGTGGGAGAAGGTGTGGGACGAGGTGAAGTACTGCTCCGACCGCTGCCGCAGCGAACGCAAACGCACCGACAAGGCCTCAGGGGGGGGCGCTGCATGAGTACCGTGCTGTTCTGGTTTCGTAACGACCTGCGCCTGCACGACCAACCCGCGCTGCGTTCAGCCCTCACCAGCGGTGCCACGCACCTGCTGCCCGTGGTGTGCTTGCCTGCGCCTGATGAATCCACGCCGTGGGGCTTTGCCCGCGTGGGCGCTCACCGCCGCGCCTTCACCGCCGCAGCGCTGCGCGGGCTGCATCAACAAACGAGCGCGCTGGGCAACCCACTGCTCATCTGCCAGGCCCCGCCTGCCACCGCCTTGCCCCAACTCGCCCAGGCCGTGGGTGCCACCACCGTGGTGTGCGAAGACATTGCCGCCCCCTACGAACAAGCCGAGGTGGCCGCACTGCGCGCCGCTGGCTTGCAGGTGCGTACCGTGTGGCACAGCAGCTTGCTGCCTCCGGCGCGCATGCCCTGGCCGGTGGAGCAGTTGCCCGGCGTGTTCACCAGCTTTCGCCAGAAGGTAGAGCGCGCGGGCATCGCCCCCGCCGCGCCATTGCCGCTACCGACCAAACTGCCCCCGCCACCCGATGTGCCCGCGCATGTGCTGCAGGCCGTGGGGGCAGAGCAGGGCACCGCAGCCATCCTGCAACCCGCGCCGCCGCAGGGCAGCGATGCCCGCTCATCCTTCCCCTACGGCACCGCTGCCTGTGATGGCAGCGAGGCCGCTGCGCTGGCCCACCTCGCGCAGTACCTGGCCCGCAAGTTGCCCCACAGCTACAAGGACACGCGCAACGGGCTCACGGGGCTGGACTACTCCAGCAAGTTCTCGCCCTGGCTGGCCACGGGTGCGCTGTCTCCGCGCCAGATCTATGCCGATTTAAAAACCTTTGAGCGCGACCACGGCGCCAATGACGGCAGCTACTGGCTGTGGTTTGAGCTGCTGTGGCGCGACTACTTTCGGCTGCTGCACCTGCAATACGGTGCAGCGCTGTACCGGGCGCGTGGCCTGTCAGAACTACCGCCCGCCCCGCACAACCCGCGCGGGTTTGAGCGGTGGTGCCGGGGCGATACCGGCCAGCCCCTGGTCGATGCCGCCATGCGCGAGCTGGCTGCCACAGGCTACCTCAGCAACCGCCTGCGCCAGGTGGTGGCCAGCTACCTCATCTACGACCTGCGGGGCGACGGGTGCGCGGGCGCGGCGTGGTTTGAATCGCAACTGGTGGACTACGACGTGTACAGCAACCAGGCCAACTGGCTCTACATCGCGGGGCGCGGCACCGACCCGCGCGGGGGGCGGCGCTTCAACCCCGTCAAGCAGGCGCAAGACCACGACGCCGACGGCAGCTACCGCCGCATGTGGGGCACGGCATGACCACGCCACAACCCTCCACCCTACAGCGTGCCCACACCCTGCGCCTGCTGCTGGGCGACCAGCTCAACCCCGAGCATTCATGGTTTGCCACGCCGGACGAGGGCGTGGTCTACGTGCTGATGGAAGTGCGGCAAGAGACCGACTATGTGCTGCACCACGCGCAAAAGATACTCGCCATTTTTGCCGCCATGCGCGACCTGGCCCGCCACCTGCGCGAGGCCGGGCACCGCGTGCGCTACGTGGCGATTGATGACGCCAGCAACCGCCAGTCGATGCCCGACAACCTGGCCGCCCTCATGGCCCACTACGGTGCGCACACGCTGCAATACCAGCACCCCGACGAATGGCGGCTGGACCAGCAACTGCGCACCTGGGGCGCAGAGCAAGCCTTTGCCGTGCAGGCCGTCAGCAGCGAACACTTCTATACCACCCGCACCGAAATGGCCGAGGTGTTCCAAGGACGCAAACAGTGGCTCATGGAGCACTTCTACCGCCGCATGCGCCAGCGCCACAGCGTGCTGATCGACGAGGCTGGCGAGCCCGAAGGCGGCCAGTGGAACTACGATCACGACAACCGCAAGCCCTGGCCCGGCACACCCGCGCTGCCGCCCGATGCCCGGCCCACGCACGACCACAGCGCCCTGTGGGCCACCATCCAGGCCGCAGGCGTACAAAGCTTTGGCAACCCGCAGGCCCATGCATTGCGCTGGCCGCTGAACCGGGCTGAGGCACTGGCGTGGCTGGATCACTTCATCACCACCACGCTGCCGCACTTTGGCGCGTATGAAGACGCCATGAGCACAAAGAGCAGCAGGCTCTTTCACTCCCTGCTGTCCTTTGCCCTCAACACCAAAATGCTGCGCCCGCACGAGGTGGTGCAGCGCGCCCAGGCCGCGTACCACGCAGGCGATGCGCCCCTGCCCGCGGTGGAGGGATTTGTCCGCCAGATCCTTGGCTGGCGCGAATATGTGCGCGGCATCTACTGGGCCCACATGCCCGGCTACGACGAGCGCAACGCGCTGGGCCATAGCACGCCGCTGCCCGAATGGTTCTGGACGGGCAAAACCCAGATGCGCTGCATGCAGCACGCCGTGGGCCAGTCGCTGGAGCAGGCGTATGCCCACCACATCCAACGCCTTATGGTGATTGGCAACTTTGCGCTGCTGGCGGGGCTCGAGCCTGCTGCCGTGCACCGCTGGTACCTGGGCGTGTACATCGACGCCTTTGAATGGGTGGAAGTGCCCAACACCGTGGGCATGAGCCAGTTTGCCGACGGCGGCCTGCTGGCCACCAAACCCTATGTGAGCAGCGCCGCCTACATCGACCGCATGAGCGACTACTGCAAGGGTTGCCACTACGACAAAAAGCAAAAGGTGGGAGAGCGGGCCTGCCCCTACAACGCACTGTATTGGGATTTTTTTGCGCGCAACGAGGGCACGCTGGGCAACAACTTCCGCCTTGGCATGGTGTACCGCCAGTTGCAGAAGATGCAGGGCCCGCAGCTGGATGCGCTGCGCGAGCATGCGACCAGCCTGCGCACGCGGCTGGACGCGCTGTAGCCCGCTTGCCGAACCACCCCACGATACCCTCACCGCAGGACCGAGCCATGTCTCAAGCACAACCCGCCGCAACGCCGTTCAATTCTTTGCAGTCGCTGCCTGATGGCTACCGTGCCCTGGTCATCGGCTCCACCGGTGCCATCGGCAGTGCCTTCCTCGCCCACCTGCAGGCCGATCCGCGCTGCGCCTTGGTCGTGGGGCTGGGCCGCCACACCCACCCGGCGGTCGATTTGGCTGACGAAGCTACCATCGCCGCCGCCGCCCACCAGCTCAAGGCCCAGGGGCCGTGGCACTGCATCATCCACGCCGCTGGCATGCTGCATGGTCCCCACGGCATGCCTGAAAAGCGCCTGGGCCAGTTGAACTACGCGCAGATGGAAGCCACCTTCCGCGCCAACACCTTTGGCCCCGCGCTGGTGCTGGCCCACTTTGCACCGCTGTTACCCAAGCAGGGGCGCGGCCTGCTGGCGGTGCTCTCGGCCAAGGTGGGCAGCATTGGCGACAACCGCCTGGGCGGCTGGTACAGCTACCGCGCCAGCAAGGCCGCGCTCAACATGCTGGTCAAAACGGCGTCCATCGAAGTGGCCCGCACCCACCCGCAGGCCGTGCTGGTGGCGCTGCACCCGGGCACCGTCAACTCGGCGTTGTCGGCCCCTTTCAATGGCGCAGAAATAGGCCGTCCGGCGGCGGATGCGGCGGGCGACATGCTGCGGGTGCTGGATGGGCTCGCACCCGAGGAGACGGGCGGCTTCTACGCCTACAGTGGCGCGCCACTCCCCTGGTAAGCGTGGCGCGCGGTGCTATGGTTTTGATACTGCTTGCGTACCAGCAGTAAGCGCTGGCAGGCCTTTTGCTCAAAGGCACGCCATGTGCCACTGTCCGTGCGCGACCGCCGTAGTGCTCGCATGCAGAATGCCGCATGCATTCAACTCCATCGCCCGACACAACACTGGTTGCCTCCCACACCACGGCCTCAGCCGCGTCTGTGGCGCAGTGGGTGGAGCGCCACTACGGCCTGCCCGTGCAGCAGTGCTACCTGATCCGCCGCAACCTCAATGACAACTACGCTGTGCGAACAGCGGACGGCAGCCGCTACGTGGCAAGGCTCTGCGCCATCCGACCGCGCGGTCCGTTCAACGTGGATTTTGAGGTCGCACTGCTGGCACATCTGGAAGCGCAGGGCGTGGGTGTGGCCTCTCCGGTGTTGGCGGCGAAAGGCACGACCAGCGTGACCCTGTCGTTCCCGGAGGGCCCTCGTGTGCTGGTCCTCTTCCGTCACTGCGAAGGCGCTGTGCCCGATACCCCCGAAGACCTGCACCTGACCGGCGCCACGCTGGCCCAGATTCACAGCGCCGCGCAAAGCTACACAGGCCCCGCAAGCCTCTACGTGCTGGACGGCCACCACCTGGCGGGCCGCACGCTGGAGTACCTTGCCGCCCACCCCGAGCTGGCCCCCACCGTGCTGGATGCCTACCGCGAACTGATCCACCGCCTTCTGGGTGAGCTGGCGGATGTTGAAAGCACCTTGACCCGCGTGATGTGCCACGGCGACACGCATGGCTTCAACAACCATGTGTACACCGATGCCGAGGGAGTGCGCCGCGCCGCCTTCTTCGACTTTGATGATGCCGGGCCGGGGTTCCTGGCTTATGACCTGTGTGTATGGCTTTGGTCGAACCTGCCGCGCAAGGCCCCCATGGAGCCCGACGAAGCCTTGCTCAAGCGCTGGCAGCAGTACCTGGCTGGCTACCGCGCAGGCGGCGGTCATGTCACCGATGCCGACCTCGCCGCCCTGCCGCTCTTCGTGCAATTGAGGCACCTGTGGAACATGGGGGAGGGCGTGGCGCGCATCCACCACTGGGGCGCCAACATGATGTCTGCCGACTGGATCAAGAAGCAGCCGGATGTGATGGCCGCCTGGGCCCGCCTGGATTTGCCCGCTTGATGGGCCTTGGCCGAGCCCCGATGGGTTGCGCTGGCACCCAGGCTCAGGTCATGTGGCGTGGGGCCACTGGATGCGTCAGTTGCTGCGCATCGCTGGGGTCTTGCTCCAGGCTGTTCGGGACCGAGAGAAAGGCCACGCTGAACACAAAAAACAGCGTGGCGGACACGGCCCGGGCGATGGGGAGCACAAAGTTCTTGAGGTCGGTGTTCATGGTGGTTCCTGCAGCGGCTAGAGGTGGAGAAGGGTCGGGGTCAGATGCCGCCTTGACCCTTGCCGCCATGTTGCCGGTACCAGGCTGAACAGGTGCTGAACAGGTGCTGGGCGGCGCTTGCCCACCGCCTACTTGTAGTTCTCCCGGCGCTCTCCAAACTCCCTCACCCGCTTGCGCCACGCCCTGTAGCTGCCCGGCGCCAGGTGCGTGCGCATCAGCACCTTGACTTGATCGTGGTGCAGACCATGGACGGCGCGGATTTGCGCAAAGCTCACGTGGTCGCTCAGCGCCATCTGGATGATCTCGCCCACGGTGGCGGCGTCCAGCGGCGCGCTCGGGTGGGTGCTCGGCAAGTCGGCGGCGCGCGGTGTGGTCATGGTCAGTGTGTTCAGGTGGTGGCGCGAGGGTAGTGCGCCTGCTTTCTCCTTGCGCTGCGGTGGCCCTTTCACCCTTGCCATGCAAGCCCTCCACGACCCCTTGGCGCGGGCGTTCAGCGATCTAACGCCAGCCCCTCGGCCAACGCCTCAAACACCACCCGAATCCGCCGCGATGTGCGCAGCTCGCGGTGCGACACCAGCCAGACGGGAAAACGCACCGGCGCCACATCGTCCAGCACGCGGACGATGCCCGGCGTTTCGCGGGCGATCTCGTCCATCATGGCGCCAATACCCATGCCCTGGCGCACCAGCGCCCAGTGGGCGGCGGTGTGGTCGGCGTAGCAGGTGAAGTTGTCTTCGCTCAGGCTCAAACCGTACTGACGCAGATACGCCAGGTACTGGCCGTTGCGGTCTGACCCCACAAACTCCGCATTCACTGCGTCCTCCGCGCTGCGCGGGTGGCCGTGGGCCTGCACCCAGCTCTCCGACGCGTAAAAGCAAGCGCGGGCCTCGCGCACCAGGCGGGCGATCAGCTCGGGCTGCTCGGGCTGAACGTGGCGGATGGCAATGTCGGCCTCGCGGCGCAGCAGGTCGCTCAGCGCGTTGGAGGCGATGACTTCCACGGCAATGCCTGGCTCCTGTGCCCGCAGGCGTTGCAGGATGGGGGGCAGCAAGTGCGTCGCCACTACATCGGTGGCTGACACCGACACCACGCCCCCCACCGCCTGCGACCGCCCGCTGGCGGCCAGGCCCAGGGCCTCTGCAGCAGTGCCCATGGCTCGGGCATGTTCCAGCAGGTCCAGCCCGGTGGGCGTGAGCACCATGGATTTGCCCACGCGCTCAAACAGCGTCACGCCCATCTGCTGCTCAATGGCCGCCACCTGCCGGCTCAGCGTGGGCTGGGTGAGGCCCAGCTTGCGTGCGGCGGCCGACAGCGAGCCGGTTTGCGCCGTTTGCAAAAAAGCCTTCAGTTGGTTCCAGTCGAGGTTATCCATGCGTAAACGTATATGTTCACTGCAATTTACCGCAGTTTCCTGAGCTTCAATGCATGGATAGCATCTGGGTGTTGCTCATTGGACCTACCTCCACAAACTGCCTCTGTACCTCGCTGCTTCAGCACTTCACCCGGTCTGCACACCATGTCGTCTTCTGCCATTGCCCCCGTCTCTCGCGCATTGCCCTCCGCCGCCACCCCGCCGGCTGCGTCAGCCAAAGCGCGCTTCTGGGACCGCATTGCACCCAAATACGCCGCCGACCCCATTGCCGACCTGGCAGGGTACGAGGCCACCTTGCAGCGCGTGCAAGGCCTGCTGTCGCCCCAGCATGACGTGCTGGAGATTGGCTGCGGCACCGGCAGCACGGCGCTGCGGCTGGCGCCATTCACCCGCAGCCTACTGGCCACCGATGTGTCGTCGCAGATGATCGCCATCGCCCACCAACGGCTGGCCGCGCAACCGTCAGCAGCCTTACGCTTCGCCGTGGCCGACGCAGAGGCCATGGCACCAGGGCCAGAGGTTTACGACGCGGTGCTGGCTTTCAACGTGCTGCACCTGATGACCGACTTGGACGACGCGCTCAGGCAACTGGTGAAGGTGCTGCGCCCGGGTGGGCTGCTGATCTCCAAGACCGCCTGCATCGCAGAGATGAACCCGCTGATCCCCTACCTGGCCGTGCCCCTGATGCGCGCCATCGGCAAGGCCCCTCCGGTGCTGTCCTTTGACGAACAGCGGCTCCGCTCAGCCATGGTGCAACAGGGCCTGCAAATCGTCTGTACCGAGCGGCATGGCACGCGCGGCAAGGACATCCGCGCCTTCATCGTGGCCCGCAAACCGGGCTGAGTTTTACCCACCCACTTCAACACAGGCTGGCGGCTTTACAAGGCCGCCGGGCGGAGCCTTGCCCACGGATGTGTTGTCGGCCCCTGCGTTCATCCCATGCGCCGCAGAAGGGTCCCCAGATATTCGATTTGCTGCGGCCCTGCCGTCATCACCCACCTCTTGCCCCCACGGCTCCGCTCGCTCACCCACAACCCCCCATCAATGCCACTCACACCATGAACCATCGCAACCACCCCCTGTCTCTCACCTCCGCCGCTGGCCTCGTCGCCGCTGTGGCATTCCTCACCGGCTGCGCATCCACCCTCGACCAGGCGGGGCTGGAGCAGCGCACTGCGCAAGCCATTGGCCGCACGGCAGGCCAGTTCACCATCACCGACCGGCAGGAGGAAACCGGCGGCCGCATCAACTACACCGTCAACACCCGCGACGGCGCCAGCTACCGGTGCTACCTGTACGGTGCAACGGGCTTTCAGAAGGCCATGAGCTTCGGTCAGACACCCCATTCCGACGCCGTCTGCACCGCCATGGTGGGCGGCGCGGGCAATGGTGGCGCCCAGGCACCGGCAGCAGCTGCTCAGCCACAGGGCCGCGCTGCGGCCAAAGAATGCAATGCACTGCTGCGCACGGCGGGCCGCTGCTAAGAGCGGCTCACAAAAATCTTCTGGCGTCGTTGCTGTGTCTTGTCGTACTGCCTGCGACACAGCGCCTGGCCAGAACCGCTTCGCTGAGTTTTGTTAGCCGCTCTCAATGGCACCGCGCTGCTTTGGCCTGCGGGCCATGAACCTGTATGCAAAGGACTTGAGACCATGAACCGATGGCACTGGGCCAGCCTGCTGCTGGCAGTCTGCTTGAGCGGTTGCGCCAGCTTGCCCGGCGCCACCACCGACACGGTGGACGGGCGCACGGTGGAATACGTGCAGGCAGGGCTGGGCACCCCCGTGGTGGTGTTTGAGAACGGGCTGGGCGCCCGGCTGGACTGGTGGTCCAAGGTCTGGCCCGACACCGTGGCAGAGACCCGCGCGCTGGCCTACAACCGCGCGGGCTACGGCCGCAGCGATGCCTCCCCCCAGCCGCGCGATGGGGCGCAGGTGGTGCAAGAGCTGCGGGCCTTGCTCAGGGCCCGCCAGCTACCGCCGCCCTATGTGCTGGTCGGCCACTCGCTGGGCGGCCTGTATATGCAGCTGTATGCGCGCCAATACCCCGCAGAGGTGGCGGCACTGGTGCTGGTGGACTCCACACACCCCGAGCAGATGCGCGGGGCTGGCAACCCCGACCTGTGGCCGACATGGCTGAAAGTGGCCTTCCGCCTGGGCACCTCTGATGTGGTCAAACAAGAGCTGGCAGCGCTGGACGCCACCGGGCAGCGCGTTGTCAGCCTGCCGGTGGACCCAACCCTGCCCGTGTTTGTGCTGAGCGCACTGCAAACCCCTGGGGCTTCATCTGCGCTGGCTGAAGAGGTGCGCCAAAAACGCGCCGACTTCGCCCACCTCTACCCCGGCTCCACCCAGGTGTGGGTCGACAGCGGGCACGGCATTCCACTGGAGAAGCCCGAAGCCGTGGTCAGCGCGATTCGCGCAGCACTGCAAGCGGCCCGCGCGCCACGCTGAAAGCGATGGCGGCCACGCCTGTGGCAATTTCATCGTGGCGTGCCGGCCAGACCCCGTGCCAGAATGAAACGATGAGCACCACCACCTCCTCCTTCCAGTCCAACGCAGACGGCACCCAGGTCACCACCTACACCTGGGCCCAAACTCCGGGTCAACCGGTGGGCGTCGTTCAAATCTCCCACGGCCTTGCCGAGCATGGCGAGCGCTATGACCGCTTTGCGCGGGCCCTCAACGCCGCAGGCTTCATCGTCCACGCCGTGGACCATCGCGGCCACGGGCGCACGGCAGGTGGCAAGCTGGGTGACTTTGGCAGCGCAGGCTTCAGCGGCCTCATTGCCGACGTGGCCCAGTTCGGCGCGCTGCTGCGCGCACAGCATGGGCCGCAGCAGCTCCCGCTCTTTTTGTTCGGCCACTCCATGGGCTCGTTTGCAGCGCAGGCGGCCATCCTCGACCACTCCTCCACCTGGTCCGGCGTCATCCTGTCAGGCTCCACCGCCCTCGACCTGTTGGCCGCCGCCATGGCCAATGCGCCTGCTGATGCCCCCGCCGGGCTCGCGGCATTCAACTCAGGCTTTGAGCACCGCACCGGCTACGAATGGCTGTCGCGCGACGCTGCGGAGGTCGATGCCTACGTGGTCGACCCGTGGTGCGGCTGGGACGTGCCACCCGATGTGATTCCCTCGCTCTTCGCCCCCGCGCCCCGGCTGGCCGACCCCGCGCTGCTCGCGCGCATCCGCAGCGACTTGCCCGTCCTGATCGCATCCGGCGACGCAGACCCGCTGGCCGCAGGTGGGGTGTTGATTCAGCAACTGGGGCAGCGGTATCGGGATGCCGGGGTGGTCGATGTCACGGTCAAGCTGTACCCGGCGGCGCGGCATGAGATCTTGAATGAGACGAATCGGGATGAGGTGACGGGGGATGTGGTGGCGTGGCTGCGGGAACGTGTCGGGGTGATGTAGTGGGTGCTCGGTGTTGCGTTGTTGAGCTGGTCAATGCATGTTTCGCGACTGATTGCGGTTGCTCAGATTCCTTGGGTGAGTGGTAGCCTCGCATGTGACCGGACATGTCGAGTGCACTGTGTATATTGCGGCGCGGACGAGTGGTCGTGACTCCTCTATTCAGACACTCGGGGAGGCTTGATGCCCAGTTGAGCCCAGCCGGCCAGCTGTTCAGCTGTTGTTTCATCGAGACGCGCTATTGCACCTGCAGGAGGATTGCCTGACAGCTCAATGAAAGACCCTGGCGCGAGGCGATCCAAGAAGATGGCCAGGCACTTGCCCCCACTCTTACTGGACTGGTACGCAATAGCTTCGAAATCTGCAGCCCTGATGAGTTCAGACAAGATTTGGCTTGGCGCGGGCAAGCCAAATTGAATGGGGAGCACACGCCAATTGTGAAGAGCAGCTGCGTCGTGGAGTTGCTTTCCAGTTGTCATCATGCGCAGATCGTTTGGATTGAACTTCAGCTTCTTCTTGATCCGCTCAGCCCTGTCTGGCATCTTTATCTTGCCGAGGATTCGTGCCACAGGTCCGAGAGTCGTTGGCGTCAGAGGGAAGACGCGCGAAAGCTTGCCATTGAGGACAACGGTGGTGTGGCTTTTGCCCGGGGTAAGAGCCAATTCCTCCGGGCTTAATCCTTCGACCAACTGGCCCGCCTCGATTTGGAATTTCTCCCGATACGCTGTTGCGTGATCGGACGCTAAATACAGAGACGGCCACGGACTGAAAATCTGGCTGTCGATCTCGGTTCCGGCGTTGAATCGCCCGCCAATGCTGGTAAGGCTACCGGCCGCCGACAGCGGATGAAGGGTCCACTGGTAGTCAACAATCCGGACCCAGTTCTCGAGTTGCAAGGATTCAGGCGGCGTTTCTTGCAAAGCCGCGAGCAGGTCGGGGCGCCGACGGCGTCGCTCAGGCTCGAGATTGAAGTAAAGAATGTCCTGGAGTTCATCCAGGTCTGCTGAGAGTTCGCTCCAGCGTTCGAGAGACACTTCGTTGAAGCGGTCTAACTCAAGAATTCCTTTGATTGGAGGCGTGCCTGCGGCAGCACCCCGGGGTGCTGGTGGGACCGGCTTTCTGCTGCGCCCTTTCAATTACTTGACCTGTACCTGATTTGTCATCGCTTGGATGATAAATCGGCGCAGTCTGTCGTACCGACCCAGGCGAATCATGTCGCGAGGCGATACGTCTCCCAGCAGGGGGTTTCTGGCTCGAAACCAAGCAACTGTTTTCTCGGGATCCCCTGAAAACTGCCTTGCAACCAGATTGATAGTTGAGGCTATCTCTTCCATCCGAACCAGAACTGCCTCTGGGATGTTGCTATCCCAGCGGACGGAGGACTCTGCGACAGCTGCAATCCGGCCTACGTCAGCCTTCTTGAGGGACAAAAACTGGGCGGCCTTTTTAGCGTCAAAAGTCGCCCCGTGGCCGAACTGCAAAAGGTCATCAGGCACGGTGTCGAACAGACCAAATCCAGACTGGCCAGAGTCTTGGCGGGCTGCGTTTGCTTCCATGATTGCCTTGTTGATGAGGTTGAGGAGATGGGACGTAGATTATGGCAGACACATAACTGAACCACGTTTTAACCATCTTTATACCCTATCGCAAATGGGCGTATCCCTCGTTTGCCAACAACGTAAGGTTGTTGAGTGGCAAGGACTGCCGGTGGTAGCTGTCATGCAGCCAGTACGCAGAAATCTGAACTGCACGAGTCCTGGCCCGTTACCGCCCCCGCCCCCCACGCCCCCTCCGCGCACCCCCCGCCACCTGGCAAGCCCTCCGATAAGCACGCAGCGTCAATTCCGCCCGCTGCATCACCGTATCTTCCACAGCGGTAGCACGGTCGGCCAGTTCGTCGGCCTGCGCCTGCAGCAATTCCGCTGGGCTCATGCCTGATGCCTCGCCCGTCAGCAGCGCAATCCCTTCGCTCACATGCCCCATGGTGTAGACGTGGAACAGCCCGCGCTCCACCGCGTCCAGCACGCTGCGGTCCAGCATCAGGTGGCGCTGGTTGCGGGCGGGGATGAGCACGCCGTGGGTGCCGTCCAGCCCCGCCGTCGCGCAGGCGCGGAACCAGCCTTCGATCTTTTCGTTGATGCCGCCCACGGGCAGCACTTCGCCGTGCTGGTTCAATGCGCCGGTCACGGCGATGCCCTGGCGCAGGGGCAGGCCTGACAGGCTGGACAGCAGCGCGTACAGCTCGGCGCACGAGGCGGAGTCGCCTTCCACGCCGCTGTATTCCTGCTCGAACACGATGGACGCATTCAGTGCCAGCGGCGCCACGTGGCTGAACAGCGCAGTGAGGTAGCTGTGCAGGATGAGCACGCCTTTGTCGTGGATGGGGCCGGACATATCGACCTCGCGCTCGATGTTGAGCAGGCCCTCTTGCCCGGCAAAGGTGCGCGCGGTGATGCGCACCGGAAAGCCGAAGCGGTAATCGCCCAGGTCGATCTGCGTCATGGCGTTGATCTGGCCGGTGATGGAGCCCTGCAGCGTGATCAGGCGCTCACCTTCGGTGATGGACTCGTGCAGTTCTTCTTCGGGTTGGTTGTGGCGCAGGGTGCGGGCGGCCAGGGCGGCTTGTACGTCGGCGGCTTGCACCAGGCTGCCTGCGCGGGCCTTGCACAGGGCGGCGCTTTCGATGGCGAGTGCTTCGGTGTGGGCAAAGCGCGCGCTTTGGCGGCCTTGGTCGTCGGCCTCGCGGTGTGATTGCTCCAGCAGCAGGGCCACGGCGTCGGCGGCAAAGTGGGGCAGGCCGCGCTTTTTGCAGCAATGCGCGACCAGGATGGCCGAGGACTGGTGGGTGCCGGGGGTGGCGATGAACCGGTCTGAAAAGTCCACTTTCACGCGAAAGCGCCGCGCGGCGTCGGGGTCGGCCTCTTGCAGGGCGTAGTACTCCTCTACCGACCCGATCAGCACGATCTTCACATCCACGTCCACCGGCTCGGGCTGCAGTGCCACGGCGCCGCCTGGCGCATGGGCGGGGCCGCCACCGCCGCCGTCCTCGATCTGCAAACGCCCGCAGCGCAGAAAGCGGCGCAGGCGCGGCCACAGGCCTTCTTCGGCGGCCAGGTCGTGCAGGTGCAGCAGGATGAAGCCTCCATGCGCCTTGAGCAGGCTGCCCGCATGGATGCTGGCGTGGTCAGCCTGCACGGTGTCGGCATCTGCGCCGTGTTCGATGCTGCCAAACAGGGTGCGGGCTGTGGGGTTGTCTTCCACCACCACCGGGGCGCTGGTGCGGCCGTGGTTGTCCACCACCACGTTCACCTGGCAGCGGGCCAGCAGGTCGTCCAGCGCGTCCTTGCGGTCGTCTTCGGCGTCCTGGCCTTTTTCAGCGTCACCTGGCTCGAACAGGTCGATGTGGTCCAGCACGGCGCGTTCCACCTGGTCCAGCCACTGCGTGAGCTTGACGGCGTCCTTGATCTGCTTGCGCAGGCCCTGGCGGATGCCGTGCAGCGCGTGCTCCACCAGCGGCTTGATGGTCTGGCGGCGCAGGGCGGTCAGGGCGTCGTCGCGCGCGCGCTCCAGCGGGCGGGTGGTTTCCAGAAACTTGGCGATCTCGGCGCGCAGCTCCAGCTCGGCGGCGTCGATCTCGGCACGGCGCTCGCGGGGCAGGGCGCGCGCTTCGCCTTCGGTCAGCGGCTGCCCCTTGGGGCCGGTGAGGGTGAACACCATGTGCCCGGCCTCGCGGCTCAGGCGGAACTGGCGCGCCTCGGCAAATGCGTCCAGCGTTGCAAATGCTTCGCTCTCTTGCGTTTGCCAGGTCTTCTCGATGCGCTCGGCCTCGGCCTTGAAGTCGGGGCTGGTCAGGCGTTTGGGGATGTCGGCCTGCAGGCTGCGTGCCATGTCGGCCAGGCCCTGGCGCAGCAGGCGGCCCTCGCCTGCGGGCAGGCGCAGCGCACGGGGGCGGTCGGGCTGGTCAAAGTGGTGCAGGTAGCACAGGTCGGGCGGCACCGCGCGTTTTGCGGCCTCAGCCTGCATGGCCTGGCGCAGCAATGACGCCCGCCCGCTGCCCACTTCGCCCAGCACAAACAGGTGGTAGTCCGGCTGCTGCATCGCCAGGCCAAATTGCGCGGCGGCCTGGGCACGCTCTTGCCCGATCCAGGGCAGGGGCAGGTCTTGCAGCTCGGCGGTGCTGGCAAAGCCCAGCGTGGCGGGGTCAATGGTCAGACGCAACTGGTGGGGGGCAAGGGCAAAAGCGGGCATTGATGTGGGTGTAGGAGGGGGCGGTGCGGTGGGCGTGGCAGGCAGCCGTGCAGCATCTGGCAACCAAAATATGAGCCAAAACGGGCAGATGCGCTAGTGCAATATGCCCTGGGTGCTATCAATAATGTAGTGACTGGCGCCGGGCGCGCAGGCCACCCAGTGCCATTCGCTTTGGCATGCGCAACGGCATGGGCATGCGTATCAGTGCGCCACCGGGCAAACCCCGGCAGGTGCACCACCGGCCAGCGCGTGGCTGCGCGCATCGGCCAGTGCGGCGGCGGTGGGGGCCTCGGTGGGCCAGCCCGCCAGGTGCTGCTGTGCCACGCGGCTCAGCGCGGTGATCCAGTGGTGGTTGTCGTTCAGGCAGGGGATGTAGTGAAACTCCTTGCCGCCCGCGTGCAAGAAGGCCTCGCGCACTTCCATGTTGATTTCTTCCAGCGTCTCCAGGCAGTCGCTGGTGAAGCCGGGGCACACCACGTCCACCCGCCGCGTGCCCGCCTTGCCCAGCGCCTCGATGGTGGGCTGGGTGTAGGGCTCCAGCCACTTGGCCTTGCCAAAACGCGACTGGAAGGTGATGCGGTAGCGCTCCTCGCGCAGGCCCAGGCGCTCGGCCAGCAGGCGGCCGGTCTTGCGGGCCTCGCAGTGGTAGGGGTCGCCCAGGTGCAGGGTGCGCTCGGGCACGCCATGAAAGCTCATCACCAGCTGGTCGGGCTGGCCGTGGTGCTTCCAGTGCGTTTCGATGGTGCGGGCCAGGGCGTCGATGTAGCCGGGGGCGTCGTGGTAGTGGTTGACGAACCGCAGTTCGGGCACGTTGCGCGTAGCGGCGGCCCAAGTGTAGACGGCGTCAAACACGCTGGCTGTGGTGGTGGCGGAGTACTGCGGGTACAGCGGCAGGATGAGGATGCGCGTGGCGCCCTCGGCCTTTAGCGCATCGAGCTGGCTGGCGATGGAGGGGTTGCCGTAGCGCATGGCGTGGCGCACCAGCACCGCGTGGCCTGCCTCGCCCAGCCAGCCGCGCAGCAGCGTGGCCTGCTTGGCCGTCCAGTGCGCCAGGGGCGAGCCCTCGGGTGTCCAGATGCTGGCGTATTTGGCGGCCGACTTGGCCGGGCGCGTGCGCAGGATGATGCCGTGCAGGATGGGCATCCACAGCAGCTTGGGGATCTCCACCACGCGGTGGTCACCCAGGAACTGCGCCAGATAGCGGCGCACGGCCGGGGCCGTGGGTTCGTCGGGCGTGCCCAGGTTGCACAGCAGCACAGCGGTGCGGTCGGCCTGGCCGTGGGTGAAAGGGGGTTCGGGGTGGAAGGAAGGCATGCGGCATTTTCACCCACGCGCCGGGCCAGTGCGGGCTGGGAGCCTATTTGCCGCCCGGCACACAGCCGCCTGCGAGATCAGTGCCGGGCATGGCGTCTTCAGGTGTTTTCAGCCCCTTTTTGGAGTGCATCGGGTATTCCCTGATGTGGTTATGAAACCGGTTTCATAAACTGGCGCCACTTTGGAATAACGACTGTCCACCGTGAATTACCAGTTCCAGTTCGATGCCGTGTTTGCCGCGTGGCCCTTGCTGCTCAAGGGCACCTGGATCACCGTGCAGCTGTCGCTTACCGCCACTTTGCTGGGACTGGTGGTGGCCATCTTTTGCGCCTGGGGCAAGACCGGCGGGCCGGGCTGGCTGCGGTTTTTGATCAATGCGTACATCGAGGTCATCCGCAACACGCCGTTTTTGGTGCAGCTGTTTTTCTTCTTCTTCGCGCTGCCATCCATCGGCCTGCGCTGGTCGCCCTACACCGCAGCGCTGACAGCCATGGTGGTCAACCTGGGGGCCTATGCGGCAGAGATCGTGCGGGCGGGCATCGAGTCCATTCCCAAGGGGCAGATCGAGGCGGGCAAGGCGCTCAACCTCAAGCCGTGGGAGATCTTTCGGTTCGTCATCCTCAAGCCCGCGCTCAAGGCCATCTACCCGGCGCTCACCAGCCAGTTCATCTTGCTGATGCTCAGCTCGGCCGTGGTGTCGGTGATCTCGGCGGACGACCTGACCTCGGTGGCGGCCAACCTGCAGTCGCAGACCTTCCGCAGCTTCGAGATCTACATCGTGGTGACGGCCATCTACCTGGCGCTGGCGCTGAGTTTCTCGGCGCTGTTCAAGCTGATCTATCAGCGCATGCTGAATTACCCAGACCGTCGCTGAGGAATACCTGCCATGCGTACTTTCGGACTCTCCGAGTTTCTTTTCATCGTGCAGGCCGCGCAGTGGACGCTGGCGTTGTCGGCCATTGCCTTTGTGGGCGGTGCGCTGCTGGGGCTGGTGGTGGCGCTGTCGCGCACCTCAGAGAACGCTGCGGCACGCAATGCATCGCGCGTGTTCATCCAGGTGTTCCAGGGCACGCCGCTGCTGCTGCAGCTGTTCCTCATCTTCTTTGGTGCGCCCGTGCTGGGGTTTGACATCAACCCCTGGGTGGCGGCGGGCGTGGCGCTGGTGCTGAACAGCGCGGCGTTTCTGGCCGAGATCTGGCGCGGCTGCATCGAAGCGGTGCCACGTGGACAGTGGGAGGCTGCGCAGGCCCTGAACCTCAAGTACGTGGCCCGCATGCGGTTTGTAGTGCTGCCCCAGGCTTTCAAGATCGCGCTGCCGCCCACGGTGGGCTACGTGGTGCAGATCATCAAGGGCACATCGCTGGCGGCCATCATCGGCTTCACCGAGATCACGCGGGCGGGGCAGATCATCAACAACGCCACCTTCCAGCCGCTGCATGTGTTCACCACCGTGGCTGCGCTGTACTTCGTGATCTGCTGGCCGCTGTCGCTGCTGGCCGCACGCATGGAGCGCAAGCGCGCCCGTGCTCTGGCGCGCTGACCCACGCGCCGCCATCCTCTTTTCTTTCTGTTCTCGTTCACACCAACCACCAGGAGACATGCGATGACTTTTTCTTTGCAACGCCGCACCGCCACCGCCGCTTTGGCCGCCTTGGGCCTGGGTGCCGCGCTCACGGCCTTTGCGCCGCTGGCCTCGGCCCAGTCCGTGGCGGACATCAAGAAGAAGGGTGAGATCACCATCGGCATGCTGGTCGACTTTCCGCCCTACGGCACCACCAACGCCCAAAACCAGCCCGACGGCTACGACGCCGACGTGGCCAAGCTGCTGGCCAAGGACCTGGGCGTGAAGGCCAACATCGTGCCCGTCACCGGCCCCAACCGCATTCCGTTTTTGCTGACCAACAAGGTCGACGTGCTGGTGGCGTCGCTCGCCATCACGCCCGAGCGTGCCAAGCAGGTGCAGTTCTCGCAGCCCTATGCGGCCGCCACCATCGTGCTGTACGGCAAGACGGGCGCCAACATCAAGAGCGCGGCAGACCTGAAGACCGTGCGCGTGGGCGTGGCCCGCGCCAGCACGCAGGATGTGGCTGTGACCAAGGCGGCGCCCGAGGGCACCGAGATCCGCCGCTTTGACGACGATGCATCGGCCATGCAGGCGCTGATCTCGGGCCAGGTCGATGCGATTGGCTGCTCGGTCACGGTGGCGGCGCAGATCGCCAAGCGCGTGCCCGCCAACACGTTCGAGAACAAGTTCAACCTGCTGCAGCAGGCCATGGGCATCGCACTGCGCCCTGGCCAGGACGAGCTGACCAAGGCCGTGAACGACTTTGTGGCACGCAACACTGCCAATGGCGAGCTGAACAAGCTGTACCAGAAGTGGCTGGGCGCTGACCTGCCCAAGCTGCAGTAAGCCTGCCTGAACGATAAGGAGCCATTGATGAGCGACGCAGTCACGACCGCCCCCGGCACACCGCCGATCATCCGCATGGAAGGGGTCAACAAGTGGTACGACAGCTTCCAGGTGCTCACCGACATCAACCTGTCGGTGCGGCAAGGGGAGCGAATCGTGATCTGCGGGCCATCGGGCTCGGGCAAGTCCACGCTGATTCGCTGCATCAACCGGCTGGAGACGGTGCAAAAGGGCCGCATCGAGGTCGATGGCATCGACCTGACCGCTGGCGGCAAGAACGTGGATGCCGTGCGCGCCGAAGTGGGCATGGTGTTCCAGCAGTTCAACCTCTTCCCGCACCTGACCATTCTGGAAAACTGCACGCTGGCTCCTATGCGTTCGCGCGGCATGAGCAAAGCACAAGCCGAAGAAGTGGCCATGAAGTACCTGACCCGCGTGCGCATCCCCGAGCAGGCGCATAAGCACCCCAGCCAGTTGTCGGGTGGGCAGCAGCAGCGCGTGGCCATTGCGCGGGCGCTGTGCATGGCGCCCAAGGTGATGCTGTTTGACGAGCCTACCTCGGCGCTCGACCCCGAGATGGTCAAGGAAGTGCTGGACACCATGATCAGCCTGGCCGAAGACGGCATGACCATGCTCTGCGTGACGCACGAGATGGGCTTTGCCCGCAGCGTGGCCGACCGGGTGATCTTCATGGCCGACGGCAAGATCCTGGAGCAGGCGCCGCCGCAGCAGTTCTTTGGCCAGCCGCAGCACGACAAGACGCGGCAGTTCCTGGGCCAGATCCTGAGTTCCCACCACGCACATTGAGACCTGACAGGTCGTGCGGTTGATGGCCTTCGCCCCGTGGGGGCGCGGCCTGAAAGAAACACATGAAGGTATTGATTTCCCTGTCCTCCTTCGGCGCGGCCGAAACCGGTCGCCACGGCCAGCTGTGGTGCACCGACCTGGCCCAGCAAGCGGGCGCGGACGGCGTGGAGGTGCGTGGCGAGCTGCTGCGCGATGCGGCCACCGAGCTGCCCGCGCTGGCGGGCCGGGCGGCGGTGTACTCCAGCCCCGAAGGCCTGTGGACCGCGCAGGGCGAGCTGGATGAAGCAGCCCTGGCGCGTGGCGTGCAGGCCGCCCAGGTGCTGCGTGCACCGCGCCTGAAGATGTCGATTGGCGGCTTTGGCTCGCCGTCGCATGCCTCGCTGCACCGCCTCCAGGCCGTGCTGCAGGCCGCCCCGCAGGTGGAGCTGGTGATCGAGAACGACCAGACCGCCACCGCCGGCACGCTGGCCGCCATGCAGGCGTTTTTTGCAGCCCAGGCGCAGGCTGGGCTCGACCTGGGCATGACCTTTGACATGGGCAACTGGCACTGGCAGGGCGAATGCCCGCTGCAGGCCGCGCAGGCACTGGCACCCTATGTGCGCTATGTGCACTGCAAGGGCGTGCAGCGCCTGCCCGCCAAGTGGGTGGCGGTGCCGCTGGCCGATTCGGTGGCGCCCTGGCGCGCCGTGTTGCGTGCCTTGCCAGCCGATGTGCCGCATGCCATTGAATACCCGCTGGTGGGCGACGACCTGGTGGCTGTCACGCGCGAGCAAGTGGCTTTTATCCGCGCTGCACGGGAGGCTGCATGAGCGATTCAGTCTTCGACGTTGCATTGTTTGGCGAGGCCATGCTGCTGCTGGTGGCCAACGAGCCCGGCCCGCTGGAGAACGCCACCGGCTTTCACAAGCGCACGGCCGGGGCCGAGACCAATGTGGCCATTGGCCTCGCGCGCTTGGGCCTGAAGGTGGGCTGGGCCAGCCGCCTGGGTACCGACTCCATGGGCCGCGCGCTGCTGGCCGCCATGCAGGGCGAAGGCATCGATTGCTCGCACGTGGTGTGTGATGCCACGCAGCGCACGGGCTTCCAGTTCAAGGAGCGCGTGACCGATGGCCGCGACCCGCAGGTGGAATACCACCGCAAGGGCTCCGCCGCCAGCCAGATGGGGCCCGCCGATGTTGACGAGCCCTGGCTGCGGTCCGCGCGCCACCTGCATGCCACAGGCGTGTTTGCCGCCATCTCCGACACCAGCCTGCAGGCCGCCATCCGCACGCTGGAGGTGATGCGTGCTGCAGGCCGCACCATCTCGTTCGACCCCAACCTGCGCCCCACTTTGTGGTCGTCGCCCGAGACCATGCGCCACTGGATCAACACCCTGGCCACCTATGCCGACTGGGTGCTACCGGGCATGGAAGAGGGCGTGTTTTTGACCGGCGAAACCACCCCTGAGGGTGTGGCGCGCTTTTACCGTGAGCGGGGCGCCAAGCTGGTGGTGGTCAAGCTTGGCCCCGAGGGCGCGTACTACGACAGCGACGTGGCCGGCACCGGCCGCGTGCCCGGCGTGCCCGTGGCCCAGGTGGTGGACACCGTGGGCGCGGGCGACGGCTTTGCGGTGGGCGTGATCAGCGCGCTGCTGGAAGGCCTGACTGTGCCCGCCGCCGTGCGCCGTGGCGCCTGGATTGGTGCGCGTGCCGTGCAGGTGCTGGGCGACACCGAGGGGTTGCCCACCCGGGCACAACTGCAGGAGGCGGGCCTGTGAGCCTGGCGCCACCTTCTACAGACGCCAGCACAGGCCCAGCGCGCAAGCAGGTGCTGGTGTTTCGCGAGCTACCGCCCGACCAGCTCGCGCGGTTGACAGCCGTGCACGACGTGACAGTGGCCGACCCGCGCAAGCCCGACGAGCGCGCGCGGTTTGACGCAGCGCTGGCGCAGGCGCACGGGCTCATCGGCTCCAGCTTTCCCATCGATGCTGCCGTGCTGGCGCGTGCGCCCTGGCTGCAGGTGGTGTCCAGCATTTCGGTGGGCGTGGACAACTACGCGCTGGACGTGCTGCAGGCGCGCGGCATCATGCTGTGCCACACCCCCGGAGTGCTCGACGAAACGGTGGCAGACTCGGTGTTTGCCCTCCTCATGGCCACCAGCCGCAGGCTGGTGGAGCTGTCGCAGCTGGTGCGCGAGGGCCGGTGGACAAAGAATATTGGAGAAGACCTGTTTGGCAGCGATGTGCATGGCAAGACGCTGGGCCTGCTCGGATTTGGCCGCATTGGCCAGGCCGTGGCGCGCCGCGCCGCACTGGGGTTTGGCATGCCCGTGATGTACCACGCCCGCCGCCCGGTGGACTTGGCGACCCAGGCCCCTGAGTTGCAGGGCAAGGCCATCCACACGCCGCTGCCCGCGTTGCTGGCGCAGTCGGACTTTGTGGTGGCCATGCTGCCCTTGTCGGACAGCACACGGGGCATGGTCAATGCCGAGCTGTTTGCGGCCATGAAGCCCGGCGCCATCTTCATCAACGGCGGCCGGGGTGCCACCGTGGTGGAACAAGACCTGTTGCGCGCATTGGACCATGGCCCCCTGCGTGCAGCGGGGCTCGATGTGTTTGCCACCGAGCCGCTGCCGCTGGCGTCCCCCCTGCGTACCCACTCACGCGTGACCCCGCTGCCGCACATTGGCTCGGCCACGCACGACACGCGCCATGCCATGGCGACGCTGGCCACCACCAACCTGCTGCAGGCCCTGGCGGGCGAACGGCCCGCCGCCGTGTACAACGCCGTACCCGCATGAGCCCGCCGACACCCGCACCCTCCGCCACGCTGCGCGCCCGTCCCACCATCGCCGATGTGGCGGCCGAGGCAGGTGTGTCCAAGGCCACGGTGTCGCGCTACTTCAACCACCGCGAACGCCTGCTCAGCCCCGACATTGCTGCGCGGGTCGAGGCGGCCATCGCCAAGCTGGCCTATGTGCCCAGCCCCATGGCCCAGGCGCTGAGCCATGGCCGCTCGCGGCTCATTGGCCTGGTGGTGGCCGACATCACCAACCCCTATTCGGTGGCCGTGTTGCGGGGCGCCGAGAAAGCCTGCCAGGACGCGGGCTACCTGGTCATGCTGTTCAACCTGGGCAACGACCGCGAGCGCGAGCGCGCGGCCATCGACGCGCTGGCCAGCTACCAGGTGGATGGCTTCATCCTCAACACGCTGGGGCAGGGCGAGGGGCAGGCGGATGTGAACACCTTGCACGGCAAGCCCGCCGTGCTGGTGGACCGGCGCCACGCCGGGCTGGCGGCAGACTTCGTCTCGCTGGACAACCAGGGCGCCATGCGCGAAGCCTGTGCCCACCTGCAGCAGCAAGGCTGGCAGCGCCTGCTTTACATCACCCAGCCCTTGTTGGGCGTGAGTTCCCGCATCGAGCGCACGGAGGCCTTCCGTGCGCTGGTGTCCTCCAAGGGCTCGGCGGTGCGCGGCGCGGTGCTGGAGCTGGCGGCCGAGCAGGGCGATGAGGTGCTGGACCAGGCGCTCACCGATCTGCTGCGGCAGGCCCGGCCCGGCGAGCGCTGCGCGGTGGTGGCGGGCAATTCGGTGGTCACGCTGCGGGTGGCGGCGGCCGTCTCGCGCATGGGGTGGACGTTTGGGCAGCAGCTGGGTTTTGTGGGCTTTGACGACCCTGAGTGGGCGTCGCTGATCCGGCCCGGCCTGAGCGCCGTGGCCCAGCCCACCGATGCCATCGGGCAACGCGCAGCGCAGTGCCTGCTGGAGCGCATCAATGGCCTGCAGGGTCCTGCACGCGAGAGCCTGCTCCCCGGGCTGCTGGTGGTGCGCGGGTCTTCGTTGGGGCCTGCGGGCGCGCCAGACCCGGGTTGAGCGCACTGCATTCCGCAAAGGCCTGCGGTATGCTTTGCGGCCCTCGCCCCGGTGCATCGCCGGGGCCTCTTTTTTCGCCTTCATCCTTCAGGTGCGCCCTGTGCCAAATCCCTCTCTGGACACCTCCCGCATCCGTGCGATCTCCATCGATCTGGACGACACGCTCTGGCCCATCTGGCCCACCATCACGCGGGCTGAGAGTGTGCTGCTGGACTGGCTGACCCACCACGCGCCTGCCACGGCGGCACTCTTCTCGGACACCGAGGCGCTGCGCGCCATCCGCAACCAGATGGTGACCCTGCGCCCCGACCTGAAGGGCGACCTGAGCGCGCTGCGGCGCGAGTCCATCCGGCTGGCGCTAACGCAGGCCGGTGACGAGCCCGCGCTGGCCGAACCGGCGTTTGATTTGTTCTTTGCCGAGCGCCAGCGGGTGGAGCTGTTTGCCGATGCGCACGATACGCTGGCTTTCTTGTCAGCGCGCTACCCGGTGGTGGCGGTGTCCAACGGCAATGCCGATATTCACCGCATCGGCATCGGCCACTACTTTCGCCACAGCATCAGCGCGTCGGACTTTGGCATCGCCAAACCCGATGTGCGCATCTTCCATGCGGCCGCCACGGCCGTGGATGTGCTGCCCCACGAGGTGCTGCACGTGGGCGACGACGCCACACTGGATGCGCAGGGCGCGCTGAATGCAGGCATGCAGGCGGTGTGGATCAACAGCGCCAACCACCCCTGGCCGCACGACGACACACCGCCCCATGCCACGGTGGACAGCCTTACCGCGCTGTGCCGGCTGTTGGACTGACCGGTTCCGCTGGGTTCGGTTTCTTGCCTCAGGTCAAGGTTTGGGCGCGCGCCGGTTGAAGCCGCGGCCCGATCAAGTCACACTCCATCGTCGCTCAGCGACCCCTCCCACCATGCCCCGTACTCCCCCCCCGTTGCCCGCCATCCGCACCATCGGCCTGATGCAGCCCATGACCTGGCTGGTGCTGGCCTGGCGCGACATGGCACGGGCGGGCTGGATCAGTTTTGCGCATGGCTTGGCACTGACACTGTTTGGCGCCGCCATCTTTGCGGTGGCGCACCACCGCTTCTGGTTGCTGGCGGGGGCTCTGTCGGGCTTTCTGGTGGTGGCGCCAGTGCTGGCCACCAGCCTGTATGCGCTGAGCCGCGCGCTGGAGCGTGGCGAAGCCGCCAACCTGGGCGTGGTGCTCAAGACCTGGCTCAACTGGCAGAACAGCCATGTGAACAAATGGGGCAGCGACTATTGGTGCATGCTGCAGTTCGGGGCCCTGCTGGCGCTGGCCGCCTCGGGCTGGGTCATGACATCTGCGGCGCTCATCACGCTGCTGGCGCCCGTGCCCATCGAGACACCACTCGACTTTTTGCGCCACGTGGTCATGGCGCGTGACGGCTGGTTGTTTGAAATCTGGCTGGCGCTGGGCAGCCTGATGGCGGCGCCCATTTTTGCATCCAGCGTGGTGGCCATGCCGCTGCTGCTGGACCGCCGCGCCACGCTGCTGCAGGCCGTGCTCACCGGCTGGCAGGCGGTCATCACCAACCCGCTGCCGATGGCGTTCTGGGCAGCGATCATCCTGGGCTTTACCTTGCTGGGCCTGGGCTCCCTGCTGCTGGGCCTGATCGCTGTGATGCCCATGCTGGGGCATGCCAGCTGGCACGCGTACCGCGACCTGGTGGATGCATCCAGCCTGCCCGAGCGTGACATGGTGGCCCCCGCTGTGCCAGCTGCCCCTGTGCGCTGGCCTGGAGGGACATCGTGATTTTTGGATTTACCGAGGCGCAGATCTCGGGCTTCTTCCTCACCTACGGGGTGGGGGCGTTCATCGCGTACATGCTGTTCATCATCGGGCAGCTGGCGTGGGAATCGAAGGCCGGACGCTTTGGCACCTTCGTGCTCTTCCTGGGCCTGGGCGTGGGTTTTCTGGGGTTTCTGGCCAAGGTGGTGATTCAGTGGTGGCTGGAGCGGTAGCGGGCCACACGGCTCGTTGCTCAACGCCAGGCGCACCCAACCGCGATCTGTCCGGGGTCTGGCACTGATGCTTGCGCATTCATTTCTTTCCGTTGTGTTTTGTTTCATGTAGAAACTAATTGCAATGGCTGGAGGTGGTTGTGATGCTTCGTAACTCCCTGATCGTCGTCGTCCTGGGGCTGCTGGCCGAGGCGGCGGAAGCCCTGTCCCTGGGCGCGCCGCAAGGCAAGGTGTGGCTGGGACAGCCCATCGACCTGGGCTTTGAAGTCCAGCTGGACCCCGGCATGTCGGTGGACGCCTTGTGCCCGCAAGCGCGGCTGGTGTCTGGCGATGTGGCCGTGCCGGCAGGCCGAGTCCAGGTGAGCGTGCGGCCGGGCGAACCGGAGCGCAACCCGGTGCTGCGGGTGCAGTCCTCCCATCTGGCCGACGAGCCGGTGCTGACGGCCCAGGTCTCCGTGCATTGCACGGGTCGGGTGACGCGCGAATACACCTTTCTGGCCGATCTGCCCGCCACCGTTGCGGCCGGGCTGAAGCCAGTGGCGATTCCCTGGGAGGTGCCGTTGGCAGATGCCTCCCCCTCACGGTCGGCTGGGGTGGCTGCCGGAGAAGCGTCTTCTGCAACCGCAATGGGCCCCTCGCGGCCGCGCAAGGCGTTGGCCGCCAGCCGGGTAGAGCGCAAGGGCACGAAACTGGCCGCAAAGTCTGCCGGGGCTCCCGTTGCGCGCAGCCCGTCCCCTGACACAGCGGCAGTGGCTTCCGCGACCAGCACTGCGCAGACGGCGCCTCAGGAGCCACTCAGCACCGCGCCCAGCATGGCGCCCGAGGCCGCAGCAGCGCCCCCGGCACAGGCGTCGGCATCGTCCACCGCCTCGGTGGCTCCAGCAGCGGCACCTGTTGCGCCTGGACCTTCCAAGCCCCGGCTGGTGATGGAGCCGTTGACGGCGCTGGTCACGCCGCCCGCCTCGGGCGAAGGGGCTCCGTCCGACGGCGCAACACTGATGCCGGTGGCGGCTTCGGCTGCGGAGGTCAACGCGCCGGATGGCGCGGGATCCCCCGGCGCGCGCATGCAGGCCTTGCAGGTGGAAGTGGATCGCATGCGCGCGCAGGCCGAGCAAGACCATCAGGCCACGCTCGCATTACTGGCCCGTGTGGAACAGCTGAATGCAGGGCATTTCCCGGCGTCCTTGGTGTATGGGCTTCTGGCTATGCTGGCCTTGACGGTCGGGGCAGCAGGCTGGCTGCTGGCGCGCATGCGACACGCCATGGACGCATCGAACGAAGAGTGGCGCAACACCCTGACGGCCTATGTGGCGCAGTCTTCCTTGCCCGCAGCGGGAGACGCCGAGGCCGAGCGCCGCACAGCAGTGCTACCTGCCGATGACCGGCCTGCCGGGTTGCCCGGACTACAAGGAGTGGGTGCCTTGCCCGCGTAGGGACGGTCAGCGGACCAATCGCTCAGGAGGTGGTGCGCAGCGCAGATCAACGCGGCCAGGACCGCAGCCCCAGATCCTGCGCCAGGCGGCGATAGTCGGCCAGGCTGCGTTGCACATAGTCGTCCAGGGCCGTGCCACTCAGCGCAAAGGGGTACAGCCCATGGCGGGCGCACAACGCGGCATACCCGGGCGCCGCCTGGGCTTCCTGCAGGGCGGTCGTCCAGGCGTGGGCAGCCGCGTCCGGCACGCTGGCAGCCATGTAGAGGCCGCGCACGGTGGTCCATTGCAGGTCAATGCCCTGCTCGCGTGCCGTGGGCAGGGCGGCCAGTGTGCCGGGCAGCCGCGCGGGTGCCAGCACCGCCAGGATGCGCACCGGCAGGCCTTCTGCAGCGGCCCGGGTGGCCTCGGCCGCGTCGCCGGTGAAGATGTCGATGTGCCGGCCGCCCAGCGCCTTGAGCGCTTCGCCGCCGCCTTCAAACGATACAAAACGCATGCGCTTGTGGTCTTGCCCCGCTGCGCGCACCAGCAGCGCGGCCTTGACCCAGTCCTGGCTGCCCAGCGTGCCGCCGGCGCCAAACACCACGCGGCCCGAATCTTTTTGCAAGGCGGTGACCACGTCCTGCAAGCGCTGGTAGGGGGCGTCGCGGTGCACAGCCACCACGCCGTAGTCGTTTCCCAGCGTCGCTATCCAGCGCACGGCGCTCACCGGGTGTGGGCCGAAGCGGCCCTGCGCCATGTTGAGCAGCGAGCCGCTAGAGAACGCCACCAGCGTGCCGGGCCCTCCCAGGCGGCCGGTGGCCACTTGGTCAAATGCCACCGCGCCAATGCCGCCGGGCAGGTAGCGGGTGCGCAGCGGCGTGCGGCCAGGGCGCACGGCCTGCAGTGCCTGTGAGGCCAGACCACAGGTCAGGTCAAATCCGCCGCCGGGGCGTGAGGGCGCAATGCATTCCGCCGGTTCACGGGATGCGTCGGCCGCCGCCGGCAATGGCGCCAGGCCCGCGCCAGCGCTGGCGGCGGCCGCGAGCGTCTGCAGCAGCTGGCGGCGGCTGCAAGGCGATGTCAGCGGGCGGTCTGTGGTGGGCAAGGGCTGCGGCATGGGGTGTGGAGCGTTCACTTGTTCAGCAGACTGTGTCAGGCGCGGGGCCACCAGAGTATTGCCAGGAGCCCTGGCCCTTCAGCGCGCGCCTGCAGCCGCAGGCTGCCCCGGTGCCGCTCGGCAATCGACCGCGCAATGGCCAGCCCCAGGCCGGAGCCGCCCGCCGTGGCCTGCGAGCCGCGCCGGTAGCGCTGGCCCAGTGCGTCGCGCTCCTCGGCGGGCAGACCGGGGCCGTTGTCCTCCACGCAGATGCTCCAGCCCAGGCTGTCACCCGCGGCCGACACGGTGACGGTGCCCTGCGCCGGGGTGTAGGCGATGGCATTGGCTGCCAGATTGGTCAGGGCCTCGCGCAGCAGGCCACTGTCGCCCACGGCCTCGATGCCAGCGGAGGGCGTATGGATGCCAAAGTCGATCTGCTTGGCGCGCGCCTGGGGCAGCAGCTCCAGCGCCACCGTGCGCAGCAGCGCGGCCAGGTCAAAGGGCGTCAGCTCCACCGCCGCTGTGTCGCTGCGGCCCAGCGCCAGCAGTTGCTGGGTGCTGCGCGTGGCGCGGGCGATCTCGCCTCCGATGGCTGCCAGCGTGTGCTGCACCTGCGTGGTGTCGCCCTCGCGGCGCGCGTAGTCGATCTGCATCTGCAGCGTGGTGAGGTGGGTGCGCAGCTGGTGCGAGGCATCGTCCAGAAATTGCCGCTGCTGCGTCACCAGATCTTGCGTGCGTGCCATCTGCTGGTTGACCGCGTCCACCAGCGGGCGGATGTCAGCGGGCAGGTCGTTGGATGCCAGCGGGGTCATGTCGTCGCCGCTGCGGGCCTGTACCTCGCGCGCCAGCCGCGCCAGCGGGCGCAGCGCCACGGCTAGCAGCGCTGCGGTGCCCAGCACCATCAGGGCCAGCACCAGCGCGTCGCGCTGCACCGCGCGGCGTACAAAGCGGGCTGTGAAGTCCTCGCGGGACCGCGTGCTTTCGGCCACCTGCACCAGCACGGTGGATGCCGGCTCCGCACGGTCCAGCGCGCGGCGGTAGGCGGCCAGTCGCACGGACTCTCCAAAGTAGGTAGCGTCATAAAAACGCGGTACGCCAGGCTCCAGCGGCCCGGCGGGCAGGGGCAGGTCGGCATTGCCCAGCTCCACCAGCCCGTCGGACGACGCCACGCGAAAGTACACATTGCCGCTGGCCGTGAGTTCAAAGAATTCCAGCATGCTGTACGGCAACTCGGCCGACAGGCCGCCCGAGGCGGTGGAGATGTTGGCGTCGATGGACTTGAGCGCGCCGAGCAGCGAGCGGTCGTAGGCCGCGTTGGCGGCCTCCAGCGCATCGTGCCGGGTCATCCACAGCTCCACGCCCGTCACCAGGGCCAGCAGCGGCAGCAGCAGCATGGCCAGCAGCCGCCACAGGCTGGCGCGGCGCAGTCGTGCGGTCAGGCCCATCGGTCAGTCCGCCTCCAGCGCATAGCCCAGGCCGCGCAACGTGGTGATGCGCACACCACTGCCATCCAGCCGCTTGCGCAGGCGGTGCACAAACACCTCGACGGCTTCGGGGTGCACATCGTCATCGTCGGTGAACACGCGGTCCAGGATCTGCTGCTTGGAAAACGGCTCGCCGCTGCGCTGCACCAGCACGCGCAGCACGGCATGTTCGCGCGGGGACAGGGTCAGGGGCTCGCCGCGCAGGGTGAACTGCTTGCGGGCGCTGTCGTACACCAGCGCACCGCAGGCCTGGCGCTGGTGCTCGTTGCCGCGCGCGCGGCGCACCAGGGCGTGCAGGCGTGCCTCCAGCTCTGCCAGCTCGAAGGGTTTGGCCAGAAAGTCGTCTGCTCCCGCGTTGAGCGAGCGCACGCGCTCGTCCAGCGAATCACGTGCCGTCAGGATCAACGCGGGCAGGCGCTGGTCGCGATCGCGCAAGCGCTGCAGCACCGCCTGCCCGTCCAGCCCGGGCAGGCCCAGGTCCAGCACCAGTGCGTCGTAGTTGTCGTGCTGCTGCAGCGCGCGGTCGGCCAGGCGGCCATCGTTCACCCATTCGACCTGGATGCCCGCATGCTCCAGCGCGCGGCTCAGCCAGGTGCCCAGGTTGTGGTCGTCTTCGGCCAGGAGAATGCGCATGGGGGGATGCTACTGCGAAGGGGGCCTGGAGCAGAGGCCTTCCGTGGATGGGGTGCGACTACGATGCACGGATCGAAAAGGTGGTGGGATGAACAAGCGTGATCAGACGGCGTCGCGATACAAGGCCCGATGGCGTGATGCGGGCGGTTGGTGGGCTTCGGGATGGGTTTTCCGAGGCGCCTGCGCACTGCTTGGCATTGGTGCGGGTGCCTTGCTCGCTTTGTTGTGGGGATTGGGTTGGTCAGCGATGGGAGGCGCCTCAGTGGCCATGAGTACATTGTTTGCGGCAGGCGCTATGTCGGGTGCCGTGTGCGGCGCCTTGGCGCCTAGCCTGTTGCTGGACGCCCTGACAGGGCTTGCACATTTTCTGGCCGGGCTGATTTCGGCTCTGGGCAGCGGTGATTTGCCCGAGACGCCACACAACGAGGGGTGGTTGAGGGCCTGCGTTGTTGTGGGTGCGCTTTACGCGGTGGGGCTGTCCGTTGGTTGGGGGCTGTTGCGCTGAACAGCGTCCCCAGCGCTGCGTCTACTCAATCAGGCTTCACTTTCGCCCGCAGCAGCACTTTCTTCCAGCGCTCCTGTTCGGACGCAATGAACTGCGCGAACTGCGCGGGCGTGCCGCCAATGGCCTCGGCCGCGTCCGCGTTCAGGCGCTCTAGCGAGCCGGGGGCCTTGACGGCCTTGGCGGTTTCGGCCGCCAGCTTGTCGAGGTTGGCCGGGGCCAGGTTGGCGGGCGCCAGCATGCCGTACCACTGCGTCATCTCAAAGCCCGGAAAGCCCTGTTCGGCCACCGTGGCCACGTCGGGCAGCTGGGGCAGGCGCTTGGCCGAGCCGGTGGCAATGCAGCGCACCTTGCCGGCCTTGATGAAGGGCAGCAGGGCGGCGGCGCCCACGGCGGCGGCATCAAGGCGGCCCGAGAGCAGGTCGGTCATCATGGGGCCGGTGCCACGGTAGGGCACGTGCAGCATGAAGATATCGGCGGTCATCTTGAGGTATTCAAACGCCAGGTGGCCTGCGCTGCCGTTGCCCGCCGAGCCATAGCTGAGCTTGGCCGGGTTCTTCTTGGCGTAGGCGATGAACTCCTTGAGGTTCTTGGCGGGCACGTCGGGGTGCACCACGTACAGGCTGGGCACCTTGGCCAGCAGGCTCACGGGCTTGAAGTCCTTGTTGGCGTCGTAGGGCAGCTTGTCGAAGATGAAGGGGTTGACGGCCAGTGTGCCGATGTGGCCCAGGATCAGCGTGTGCTGGTCGTCAGAGCGTGCCACTTCACCCATGGCGATGTTGCCTGCGGCGCCCGGCTTGTTGTCCACATACACGCTCTGGCCCAGCGTCTTGCCCAGCTCGGCAGCGGTGGAGCGGGCCACGATCTCCGAGCTGCCGCCCGGCGCGAACGGCACCACAAACCGCACCGACTTGGACGGCCAGGCCGCCTGGGCCGAGGCACCAGCGGGCAGCAGGCCGCCCAGGGCCAGCGCGCCGCTGGCTCCCAGCAGATGGCGGCGGGTGGGGGACCAGAGGGCGGGGTGTTCGTGTGAAAGCATGGGGGGTGTCTCCGTCAAAACAAAAGGCCGAAAGGCCAGCGCGCCCAAAGGCGAACAAGGCGCATGCGGTATGCGAGTGGCGCCATGGTGCCTGGGTCGTGCTTTCGGAATGCTGTCAGCGGGCTTGGTAGTTACCCGGGGGTGGCCTGCTGGCCCGGGTGGTGTTGTGTCAGCCCGCTGCCGCGCAGGCCGCCACGGCGGTGCCGCTGAGCACCGCGCCTTCCAGCGTCGCCGGGTAGGGGCCCTCCACATAGTCGCCGCAGGCCGTCAGCCCCGGCAGCACCTGCATGGCGGGCCGCTGCAGGCCGGGGGTGCATGCAAACGTGGCGCGCTTTTCGACCACGGTCTGCACAGGGCGCAGGCCCGGCAGGCCCAGCTGCGCAGCGGCTTGCTGCAGCACCTGTTGCTCGATGAGCGCCCGGTCGCCATCGCTGGCGCTCACCACAAAGGCCAGCAACCCCTGCTGGCCGTCGAGCTGGCCCCGGTCGAACACGAACTGCGCCGGGTGCTCTGCCGTGTTGCGCAGCGCCAGCATGGGCAGGGGCAAGCGCGCGCCAAGGGCGTGGGCGTAAACGGTGGTGATGGCCTCAAACCGCAGGGCGCCGGCGGTGGCGCTCCAGCGGGCGGCAGCGGCCAGGCCCGCCGTGGTGGCAAGGCCATCGACCAGACGGGCGGCCTCCCACGAGGGGCAGGCCAGGGTAATGTGGTCGAAGGCATCGGTTGCTTCTGAGCCTTGCGCCGCACCCCCAGTCCCCGCTAACTGCCAGCGTCCGCTGGGCAGGGGCACGAGCCGCTGGATGCGTTGGCCGGTGATCACCTGGCCGCCTTGCTGCACCAGCCAGCGCATCGCGGCCTCGGGGAACAGCGCGCCCAGGTCGGTGCGGGGCAGCAGCAGGTTGGAGCCACCGCGCCCGCTGAACAGGCTGTCTTGCAGCACCCGCAAAAACACCTGGCCACTGGCCTCGCGTGCGGGGGTGTTGAGTGCCGACACGCACAGCGGGTCGATGAACTCGGCCATCAGCCGGGGCGTGAGCGGGGCACACAGGTCTGCCACCGAGGTGTGGGGCGCGCAGCGAAAGCCGCGCAGTTGCCAGGCCGTGGCCGTGCGCAGCAGAGCGATCTTGTCTTGCCAGCTCCAGCCTTTGGCGCGCGCGATGCCCAGCAGCGCATCCAGCGGCGGGGGCAGGTCGGGCAGTTGCAGGCCCTGGCCATCGGGGAACTGCAGGGTCAGCGGCAGGCGCAGCAGCGCGGTGGCAGGGTCCATGCCCACCAGGCGCATCAGGCGCAGGCTCTCGGTGTAGGCACCAATCAGGATGTGCTGGCCGTTGTCGAGCGTGGCCGCTGTGCCATCGGGCAGCACACCCCGCACGGCGCGGGCGCGGCCGCCCACGGTGCGCGCGGCCTCGAACACGGTGACCTGGCGGCCGGCCTGCCGGTGGGCGATGGCAGCAGCCATGCCGGCCCAGCCAGCCCCGATGACGGCGACTTTCTGCGGTGCCACGCCGGGCTACATCCTGCCCAGGGCTTGCATCTTCCAGGCCAGCCAGAACTTGCGCAGCGGCGTGAGGCGGATGCGCTGGTGCAGCACCTGGAAGTTTTCGTGCTCGATCTCGCGCAGCAGGGTGCGGTAGATGCTGGCCATCATCAGGCCGGGCTTTTGGGTGCGGCGGTCCGCGTCGGGCAGCAGGGCAAAGGCCTCGTCGTACAGCCGGTGCGCACGCTCGGCCTGAAAACGCATGAGTGCGGTGAACCGGTCGGAGTACTGGCGCTTCAAGATCTCGTGCGCCTTCACGTCGAACTGCTGCAGCTCGCTGACGGGCAGGTAAATGCGGCCCAGCATGGCGTCCTCGCCCACGTCGCGGATGATGTTGGTGAGCTGGAACGCCAGGCCCAGCCGGTGGGCGTATTCGGTGGTGCGCGGGTCGGTCTGGCCGAAGATGCGCGCTGCGACCTCGCCCACGACGCCCGCCACCAGGTGGCAGTAGCCCTGCAGGCCTGCAAAGTCGAGGTAGCGCGTCTGCTCCAGGTCCATCTGGCAGCCGTCGATCACGGCCTGCAGGTGGCGCTGTTCGATGCCGTAGTCGGCCGCCAGCGGCATCAGCGCCAGCATCACGGGGTGCGTGGGCTGGCCCGCGTAGGCCTTGCTCACTTCGGCCTGCCACCAGGCCAGCTTGGTGCGGGCCACGCCAGGGTCGCTCACTTCATCGACCACATCGTCCACTTCGCGGCAAAACGCATAGAACGCCGTGATGGCCGCGCGGCGCGGGGCAGGCAGAAAGAGAAAGGCGTAATAGAAGCTGCTGCCCGAGGCCACGGCTTTTTGCTGTACGTACTGCTGCGGTGTCATGGGGCGAGATTGTCCCATGGCGCACCCCGGCAGGCGGGGTGGCAGGGTTTGAAGCCTTTTGGGGCGGAGGCGCTAGTGCAATATGGTCTGAATGCTATTTAATGAATAGCATTCAGGCGTTGGCACTGCAAGGCATCAGGGCGGCGGGGGTCAGCATTCGACCACATTCACCGCCAGCCCGCCGCGCGATGTTTCCTTGTACTTGACCTTCATGTCCGCGCCGGTCTGCATCATGGTCTTGATGACCTTGTCGAGCGAGACCACGTGCTGCCCGTCGCCACGCAGCGCCATGCGGGCGGCGTTGATGGCCTTGATCGCGCCCATGGCGTTGCGCTCGATGCAGGGGATCTGCACCAGACCGCCCACGGGGTCGCAGGTCATGCCCAGGTTGTGCTCCATGCCGATCTCGGCCGCGTTCTCCACCTGCTCGGGCGTGCCGCCCATCACGGCGGCCAGCGCGCCAGCGGCCATGGAGCAGGCCACGCCCACTTCGCCCTGGCAGCCCACCTCGGCGCCGGAGAGCGATGCGTTCTCCTTGTAGATGATGCCAATGGCACCTGCGGTGAGCAAAAAGGTGGCAATGCCGTCGTCGTTGGCCGGGATGGGGCCCTGCAGAAAGTTGACGTAGTAGTGCAGCACGGCCGGGATCACGCCTGCCGCACCGTTGGTGGGCGCCGTCACCACGCGGCCGCCAGCGGCGTTTTCTTCGTTCACGGCCATGGCGTACAGGTTCACCCAGTCCAGCATGGAGAGCGGGTCGCGCAGGGCGGCCTCAGGCGAGCGGCTCAGGTTCTTGTGCAGCTCGGCCGCGCGGCGGCGCACATGCATGGGGCCGGGCAGGGTGCCAGTGCTGGCGCAGCCGCGCTGCACGGCGCCCGCCATGGTCTGCCAGATGGCCAGCAGCTGGCGCCGCACCTCGGCCGGGCTGCGCCAGTGCTGTTCGTTGGCGGCCATGAGCTGGGCCATGCTCTGGCCCGTAGTGCGGCACTGCGCCAGCAGCTCGGCCCCGGTGCGGAACGGGTATGGCAGGCCCTGGCCATGGCCTGCGGTATCGGCGCCGGCGCTGGCAGGCGTGTTGAGCACGCGCTGGCCCGCAGCATCGACCACAAAGCCGCCGCCCACCGAGTAGTACTCACGCATGGCGATGTCGTTGCCCTGCGCATCCAGTGCATGGAAGACCATGCCATTGGGATGCAGCGGCAGGCTTTTACGGCGAAACAGCAGGTGGTCCTTTTCGACAAACGGCACGGCATGCTCGCCCAGCAACGCCAGCGTGCCGCTCTGGCGGATCTGTGCGATGGTGGGGGCGATCTGGTCGGGGTCGATGTGGTCTGGCTCGTGCCCGGCCAGACCGAGCAGCACGGCGCGGTCGGTGCCGTGGCCCACGCCGGTGGCTGAGAGGGAGCCGAACAGCTCCACGCTCACCTGGTGCACCGCCGCCAGGCCGACGGTGTCGCGCGCATGGCAGGCAAACTGCCGGGCGGCAATCATGGGCCCCACGGTGTGGGAGCTGGACGGCCCGATGCCGATCTTGAAGAGGTCGAAAACGCTGACGGACATAGTTGGGGGGTGACCCTGGGCTCAGAGAACCAGTGTTAAAGGTGCCCCTGCGCTTGTGGCGCGCGGGCACGGGCCGGCAGGGTGGGGGTGTTGGCCGCCGCCCTGCCACGGTGGCCGCGAGGCTAACCGGGTGCGGTGGCCGGGGCATGCTCGCTATCCCTGCCCCTGCCGGGTCAAGGGCGAGAGGCATTCCAATGATTTGCTATCAATTAAGTAGCTTTTGGCGTGTATGAATCATGCGCTACAGGCCGTTTGGGCACTGCGTGGTGCGCTGGCAGGCCAATGTGTGAGCCCGCCTTGTGGCCCATGAATCTTTCTTACATCACCAGCGCGCGGCCCAGCATCACGCACCAGTCCCAGCCACGGAGCTTGGGCCGGGTGTGCAGGCTGCCCCCTTTGAGGGCCTCGACCTTGTCGAGGATGCGCAGGCCGCCTTGCACCACCAGCCGCAGCTCCCAGCCGGTGCGGCCGGGCAGGCGGTCCACCAAGGGGGCGCCGCTTTGCATCGTGGTGCGCGCCCAGTGGGCGCAGTCGGCAATCAGGCGGGCGTTCTCGCGGGTGCTTTGCAGCGCCAGCAACTCAGACTGACAGGCGCCATACGCTACGCAGTCGGAGCGCGGCAGGTAGTGGCGGCCCCGGGGAATGTCCACGGACAGGTCCTGCCAGAAGTTGATGAGCTGCAGCGCCGTGCAGATGGCGTCGCTCTGGCGCAGCGCTTCGGCGTCGTGCACGCCATACAGGTGCAGCAGCAGCCGGCCCACCGGGTTGGCCGAGCGGCGGCAGTAGTCCAGCAGCTCGTCGCGGTCGGCGTAGCCCTCGCCGTCACGGGTTTTTTCGACGTCCTGGGCAAAGGCGCTCAGCAGGTCTTCCAGCAGCGGCACGGGCAGCTGATGGCTGCGCAACACGCCTTGCAGCGGCAAAAACACGCTGGCCCAGCGGGGCGAGGGCGCCTGGCCCTGGGCAATCGCGCGCAGATCGGCCAGGTAGGCCGCCAGGTCTGCCAGCCGGGCGGCGGGCAGGGCATCGCCTTCGTCGGCAATGTCGTCCGCCGTGCGCGCAAAGCCGTAGATGGCGGCAATCGGCTGGCGCAGGTGGGGCGGGCACAGCAGGGATGCTACGGGGAAGTTTTCGTAATGGGTGACAGGAGGCGCCACCGCATCAGTCGCAGTGGGCTGTGGCGCGGAGGCTGCGCCGGGGTGGGGAGAGGGGCTGGGACGGTCGTTCACACCCGGATTGTCGCTTGACAAGCTCAAGGGCTTCTCATAGATTACTAACCGGTCAGTCAGTAATCATAAAAACCAATCCAGTGGGGGACAAGGCGGCTGGCCCCTGCATCTGTTCACAAGCGCCCTGCATGGCTGCGGGTGGCTGGTTGGCGGGTGTCTGGTGTACTGTTGCTGCGCGGGCACTCCGGCCTGCGTCTTGCTTGCTGATCCTTGTGGCCCCTTCTTTTTTCACCGGATTTCCCATGCGCACATCCTCCGCCCTGCGGCCCTCTTCACGGCATTCCAGGCTTTTGCTGGTGCTGGCCACCGCTACCGTGCTGGCCGCCTGTTCGCGTCCCGCACCGCCTGAGGAGCCCGTGCGCTCCGTCAAGCTGATGACGGTGGGCGTGGGCGCGCTGCAGTCCAGCCTGGAGTATTCGGGCGAGGTGCGCGCGCGGGTGGAGTCGCGCCTGGGCTTTCGCGTGGCGGGCAAGATCGTGCAGCGCCAGGCCGAGCTGGGTCAGCGCGTGAAGGCCGGGCAGGTGCTGGCGCAACTGGACCCCAAGGACTACCAGCTGGCGGCTGATGCGGCGCGTGCGCAACTCGCATCGGCCACCACGCAGCGTGATCTGGCGGCGGCGGACCTCAAGCGTTACCAGGCGCTCAAGGACCAGAACTTCATCAGCGGTGCCGAGCTGGAACGCCGTGAGGCCACTCTCAAGGCCGCCCAGGCCACGCTGGACCAGGCGCGCGCGCAGCTGTCGTCGCAGGGCAACCAAGCGGCCTACACCACGCTGGTGGCCGACGTGTCGGGCGTGGTGACGGGCATCGATGCCGAGCCGGGCCAGGTAGTGTCGGCCGGTGCGCCGGTGGTGCGTATTGCGCAGGACGGCCCGCGCGACGTGGTGTTTGCTGTGCCCGAGGACAAGGTGGCGCAGATCACGACGGGCTCCGAGGTGGCTGTGCGCGGCTGGTCTGGCGGCGCGACCCTGACGGGCCGCGTGCGCGAAGTGGCTGCGAGCGCCGACGCTGCGACCCGTACCTTCCAGGTCAAGGTGGCCATTGACGCTGCGGACGCCCCAGCGCTGGGCGCCACCGTGTACGCCACGCCCAAGGCACTGAGCCATGCCGGCATTGCCGCCATCAAGCTGCCCACGAGCGCGCTGCGTCAGGAGGGCCAGTCCACCGCCGTGTGGGTGTACGACCCGGCGACCAGCACCGTCAAGTCGCAGGTGGTGCAGATCGCCACGGCCGACGGCAACGATGCCGTGGTGGCAGGGGGCCTGACCCCCGGCATGCAGGTGGTGGCCACTGGCGTGCATGTGCTGTCTCCCGGCCAAAAAGTGACGGTATACCAGCCAAAAGTGGCCCAGGCGCCAGTGAATAAAGCACAGACAGCTCCTGAATCGGTAGCAATGCCGGCGGTGCCATCGGCTCCGGCGGCCGCTGCTGCACCCGCCACCGCCACGGCCTCTGCCGCCAACTGAGGCCCGCCATGACGCAAATCCAACCCAAAGAGGGGTTCAACCTCTCCAAATGGGCGCTCGACCATCCTGCGCTCACCCGCTACCTCATGGTGGTGTTGATGCTGCTGGGCTTTGCCGCCTACTTCCAGCTGGGGCAGGACGAAGACCCTCCGTTCACCTTCCGTGCCATGGTGGTGCGCACCTACTGGCCCGGTGCCACGGCCCAGCAGGTGGCCGAGCAGGTCACCGACAAGATCGAGCGCACGCTGCAGGAAGTGCCGTACGCCGACAAGATCCGCAGCTATTCCAAGCCCGGCGAGTCGCAGATCATTTTCCAGATCAAGGACTCCTCCAAGCCCGGCGACGTGGCCAACGTCTGGTACAGCGTGCGCAAGAAGGTGGGCGACATGCGCTACACCTTGCCCCAAGGCATTCAGGGCCCGTTCTTCAATGACGACTTTGGTGATGTGTATGGCGTGATCTACGCGCTGGAGTCCGAGGGATTCAGCTACGCAGAGCTCAAGCAGTTTGCCGATGACGCGCGCCAGCAGCTGCTGCGCGTGCCCGATGTGGCGAAGGTCGAGCTGTTTGGCGTGCAGGACGAAAAGCTCTTCATCGAGATCTCGCAAAAGCGCCTGTCGCAACTGGGCCTGGACATGAACCAGGTGCTGGCCCAGCTGGGCCAGCAAAACGCAGTGGAAAGCGCGGGCACCATCCAGACCCCGCAAGACCAGGTGCAGGTGCGCGTGCAAGGCCAGTTCAACGCCATCGAGGACCTGCGCGCGATGCCGATCCGTGGCCCCTCGGGCGCGCAACTGCGCCTGGGCGATATCGCCGAAGTGCAGCGCGGCTATGTGGACCCACCGGGCGTGAAGGTGCGCCACCAGGGGCGCGAGGTGATTGCGCTGGGCGTCTCCATGTCCAAGGGCGGCGACATCATTGCGCTGGGCAAGGCCCTGCACACCACCACCGACCGCATCGCTGGCACGTTGCCGGCGGGCGTGAAACTGGTCAACGTGCAAGACCAGCCCAAGGCGGTGTCCACCTCGGTGAACGAGTTTGTCAAGGTGCTGATCGAGGCAGTGGTCATCGTGCTGGCGGTGAGCTTCATCAGCCTGGGCGTCCACAAGCGGCCCGGCAACAACCCGCTGTGGAAGCGCTGGTACATCGACCCCCGCCCGGGGCTGGTGGTGGGCATCACGATCCCGCTGGTGCTGGCCGTCACGTTCCTGGCCATGTGGTACTGGGGCATCGGGCTGCACAAGATTTCGCTGGGCTCGCTCATCATCGCGCTGGGCCTGCTGGTGGACGACGCCATCATTGCGGTGGAGATGATGGTGCTCAAGCTCGAAGAGGGCTATGACAAGGTGCGCGCCGCCACCTTTGCCTACGAGATCACGGCTATGCCCATGCTCACGGGCACGCTGATCACGGCGGCGGGCTTCTTGCCCATCGGCCTGGCCAAGTCCACCACGGGTGAATACACCTTTGCCATCTTTGCCGTGACGGTGATTGCGCTGGTGCTCAGCTGGTTCGTGTCGGTCTACTTCGTTCCTTACCTCGGCACGCTGCTGCTCAAGGTGCCGCCTCACGTCTTGGCCGCTCAGGCCAACAAGGGCATCACGGACGACCCGCACGAGGTTTTTGACAGCCCGTTCTACCGCAGCTTCCGCCGTCTGGTGGACTGGTGCGTGCAGCACCGCTGGCTGACCATTGGCGCCACGGTGCTGACCTTTGCGCTGGGCATTGTCGGCATGGGCAAGGTGCAGCAGCAGTTCTTCCCGGATTCCAGCCGGCCTGAGATTCTGGTGGACATCTGGTTCCCCGAAGGCACGTCGTTCGCAGGCAATGAGGCCGTCACCAAGCGCGTGGAGCAGCGCCTGCTGTCCGAGCCAGGCGTGAACACGGTGAGCACCTGGGTAGGTTCTGGCGTGCCGCGTTTTTATCTGCCGCTCGATCAGGTGTTCCCGCAGAGCAACGTGTCGCAGTTCATCGTGGTGCCCCAAGACCTGAAGGTGCGCGAATCGCTGCGTGTGAAGCTGCCTGCGCTGCTGGCGCAGGAGTTCCCGGAAGTGCGCGGGCGCGTCAAGCTGCTGCCCAACGGGCCGCCCGTGCCTTATCCCGTTCAGTTCCGCGTGGTGGGACCCGATCCGCTGGTGCTGCGCGAGCGTGCGGACGAGGTCAAGGCCCAGCTGCGCCAGAACTCCAACATGCGCGGGGTGAACGACAACTGGAACGAGTCCGTGAAGGTGCTGCGCCTGGAAGTCGACCAGGCCAAGGCACGCGCCCTGGGCGTGACCAGCCAGTCCATCGCACAGGCGTCCAAGACCATTCTGTCGGGCACGCAGGTCGGCCAGTACCGCGAGGGCGACAAGCTCATCGATATCCTGCTGCGCCAGCCACTGGATGAGCGCAACGCCATCACCGACATTGCCAACGCCTATCTGCCCACGGCCTCGGGCAAGTCGATCCCGCTCACGCAGATCGCCAAGCCCGTGTTCACCTGGGAGCCGGGCGTGATGTGGCGCGAGAACCGCGACTACGCCATCACCGTGCAGGGCGACGTGACCGAGGGCCTGCAGGGCGCCACGGTGACGGCGGCACTGCTGCCATCCCTCAAGGAGATTGAGGCCAAGTGGCGGTCGGCGGGCCAGACGGGCTACCGCATCGAGGTGGCGGGCGCCGTGGAGGAAAGCTCCAAGGGCTCGGCGTCCATCGCGGCGGGTCTCCCCATCATGCTGTTCATCACCTTCACGCTGCTCATGCTGCAACTGCACAGCTTCAGCCGTGCCATGCTGGTGTTCCTGACCGGGCCGCTGGGGCTGGCGGGTGTGGCGGCGGCGCTGTTGCTGCTCAATCGTCCCTTTGGTTTTGTGGCGCTGCTGGGGGTGATCGCGCTCATGGGAATGATCCAGCGCAATTCGGTGATCCTGATCGATCAGATCGAGCAGGACCGCGCGCGAGGCGTGCCCGCCTGGGATGCCATTGTGGAATCGGCCGTGCGCCGTTTGCGCCCCATCGTGCTCACCGCCGCTGCCGCCGTGCTGGCCATGATCCCGCTGTCGCGCAGCGTGTTCTGGGGCCCGATGGCTGTGGCCATCATGGGCGGGCTGGTGGTGGCCACGGTGCTCACGCTGCTGGCACTGCCTGCAATGTATGCGGCCTGGTTCCGTGTCAAACGACCTGCGCCAGAGGTTCCTGGTGCTGCTTGACCGACAGGGCGTCCGCATCAGGTAAAATAGAAGGTTGACCGATTTCACACAGGCGGCAGCTGAGGTTGCCGCCTGTTTGTTTGTAGAACCGCGCGGGTGGCGAAATTGGTAGACGCACCAGGTTTAGGTCCTGACGCCAGCAATGGTGTGGGGGTTCGAGTCCCCCCCCGCGCACCACCCATGTGAGACTTTGCGGAACACGGCGCTGCTGCGCTGCAGCCAGCACGATCCACATTCATAAGAGGAATAGCCATGGCCGTTACTGTTGAAACCCTTGAGAAGCTCGAGCGCAAGATCACGCTGAGCGTGCCCGTCACCCTGATCCAGTCCGAAGTGGACACGCGCCTCAAGCGCCTGGCCCGCACGGTCAAGATGGACGGTTTCCGTCCCGGCAAGGTGCCCATGAACGTGGTGGCCCAGCGTTATGGCTACTCGGTGCAGTACGAAGTGCTGAACGACAAGGTGGGTGAGGCCTTTGCCGTGGCTGCGAATGAAGCCAACCTGCGTGTTGCTGGCCAGCCCCGCATCACCGAAAAGGAAGGCGCTCCCGAAGGTCAGGTGACTTTTGACGCCATCTTCGAAGTGTTCCCCGAAGTCAAGATTGCTGACCTGTCTGATGCCGAAGTTGAAAAACTGTCGTCCGAAGTGACCGACAGCGCCATCGACAAGACCATCGACATCCTGCGCAAGCAGCGCCGTAGCTTCGCCCAGCGCGCCATTGACGCCGCTGCGCAAGACGGTGACCGCGTGACCGTGGACTTCGAAGGCAAGATCGACGGCGAACCCTTTGACGGCGGCAAGGCCGAAGACTTCCAGTTCCTGGTCGGCGAAGGCCAGATGCTCAAGGAGTTCGAAGACGCGGTGCGTGGCATGAAGTCCGGCGAAAGCAAGACTTTCCCCTTGGCGTTCCCCGCCGAGTACCATGGCAAGGATGTCGCTGGCAAGACCGCCGACTTCCTGGTGACGATCAAGAAGATCGAAGCGGCCCACCTGCCCGAAGTGAATGATGCTCTGGCCAAGTCGCTGGGCATTGCCGACGGTTCCGTGGATGGCCTGCGCGCCGACATCAAGAAGAACCTGGAGCGCGAAGTCAAGTTCCGCTTGCTGGCCCGCAACAAGGCTGCCGTGATGGACGCCCTGGTGTCCAAGGCCGAGTTGGACCTGCCCAATTCCAGCATCCAGGCTGAAATTGCCCGCCTGATGGAAGGCGCCCGCGCTGAACTCAAGCAACGCGGCATCAAGGACGCTGACAAGGCAGAAATCCCTGAAGACGTGTTCCGTCCCCAAGCTGAGCGCCGTGTGCGCCTGGGCCTGGTGCTGGCTGAGCTGGTGCGCGCCAACGAACTGCAGGCCAAGCCCGAGCAGCTCAAGGCCCATATCGACGAGCTGGCTGCCAGCTACGAGAAGCCCGAAGACGTGGTGCGCTGGTACTTTGGCGACCGCCAGCGTCTGGCTGAAGTCGAAGCCGTTGTCATCGAAAACAACGTGACCGAGTTCGTGCTGTCCAAGGCCAAGGTGGTCGAGAAGGCCATCTCCTTCGACGACCTGATGGCGCAGCAGGGCTGATAGGCCCTCGGGCCGGGTAGCCTGCTTCGCGCAACTGCCCGGTTCTGGTTGTCAAGACACACCAGGGGCTTGTGCTTTCGTGCACAAGCCCCAATTCATTTCTGGGTACAGTACCTGCTTGACTGGAGAAATACATGAGCGCATTGGAAACACAAGGCCTGGGCATGGTCCCCATGGTCATCGAGCAGTCGGGCCGTGGCGAACGGTCCTATGACATCTACTCGCGCCTGCTCAAGGAGCGCGTGATTTTTCTGGTGGGCCCGGTCAATGACCAGACCGCCAACCTGGTGGTGGCACAGCTGCTGTTCCTGGAAAGTGAAAACCCCGACAAGGACATCTCGTTCTACATCAACTCGCCCGGTGGTTCGGTGAGCGCCGGTATGGCGATTTTTGACACCATGAACTTCATCAAGCCCGATGTCTCGACCCTTTGCACGGGCATGGCGGCCAGCATGGGTGCGTTCCTGCTGGCGGCGGGCGCCAAGGGCAAGCGTTTTGCGCTGCCCAACTCCAAGGTCATGATCCATCAGCCATTGGGCGGCATGCAGGGCCAGGCCACCGAGATCGAGATCCACGCCCGCGAGATCCTCAAGACCCGCGAGCAGCTCAACAAGATCCTTGCTGAGCGCACCGGACAGCCGCTGGAGAAGATCCAGCGCGACACCGAGCGTGACTATTTCCTCTCGGCCGACGAGGCCAAGGACTATGGTTTGGTGGATCAAGTGATCAGCCAACGCGCCTGATCGCCCGAGGGCGACGAAGCGGCGTTTTCCCGAGGGGAAGACGCCGTTTTTTATTTGGTTATCATCCCGACAACTTTCCGAAACAAGCAAGGCATTGCCCCCATGGCCGAGAAAAAAGGCTCTTCCAGCGAAAAAACCCTTTACTGCTCTTTTTGCGGCAAAAGCCAGCATGAAGTGAAGAAGCTGATCGCCGGTCCGTCGGTCTTTATCTGCGACGAGTGCATTGACCTGTGCAACGAGATCATCCGCGACGAACTGCCTGCCGGGGACTTGGCCCGCGAAGGCCGCAGTGACCTGCCCACGCCGGTCGAGATCAAGGCCAATCTGGACAACTATGTGATTGGCCAGGATGTTGCCAAGCGCACGCTGGCGGTAGCGGTGTACAACCACTACAAGCGCCTGCGCCACAAGGACAAGGCCCACAAGGACGATGTGGAGCTGTCCAAAAGCAACATCCTGCTGATCGGCCCTACGGGCTCGGGCAAGACGTTGCTGGCGCAGACCCTGGCACGCATGCTGGATGTTCCCTTTGTGATGGCCGACGCCACCACGCTGACCGAAGCCGGCTATGTGGGCGAGGACGTGGAAAACATCGTCCAGAAGCTGCTGCAAAGTTGCAACTACGAAGTCGAGCGCGCTCAGCGCGGTATTGTCTATATTGACGAAATCGACAAGATTTCGCGCAAATCCGACAACCCCAGCATCACGCGCGATGTGTCGGGCGAGGGCGTGCAGCAGGCGCTGCTCAAGCTCATCGAGGGCACCATGGCCAGCGTGCCGCCCCAGGGAGGGCGTAAGCACCCGAACCAGGACTTCCTGCAGATCGACACAACCAACATCCTGTTCATCTGCGGTGGCGCGTTTGCAGGGCTGGAAAAGGTCATCGAGAACCGGACCGAGGCCTCAGGCATCGGCTTTGGCGCATCGGTCAAAAGCAAGAAGCAGCGCTCGCTGACCGAAGTGTTCACCGAGATCGAGCCCGAAGACCTGATCAAGTTCGGGCTGATTCCTGAACTGGTGGGCCGTATGCCTGTGGTGACTGCCTTGGCTGAACTGAGTGAAGATGCGTTGGTGCAGATCCTGACCGAGCCGAAGAACGCGCTGGTCAAGCAGTACAGCAAGCTCCTGGCCATGGAAGGCGTGGACTTGGAAATTCGCCCCGCTGCCCTGAAAGCCATTGCCCGCAAGGCGCTGGCCCGCAAGACGGGCGCGCGAGGTCTGCGTTCCATCCTGGAGCAATCGCTGATCGGCACGATGTTCGACCTGCCCAACACCAGCAACGTCGAAAAGGTGGTGGTGGACGAATCCACCATCGAAGAAAACAAGCCGCCGTTGCTCGTGTACCGCGAAGCCGCCAAGAAGGCCTGAGAAGACCGGAGCGGGCGCCATGTTGTCGCCCTTTGAACCATCAACCCTTGCGCCAGTACGGCTGCGTGCAAGGGTTGAAAATCCCCACATGTGGACCCACTTCCACAGAGCACTTTGAGGATTTCCATGTCCGGACATACCCCCCTGCCAGCCACCCCTATTGACCTGCCGCTGTTGCCTTTGCGCGATGTGGTGGTGTTCCCTCACATGGTGATCCCGCTTTTTGTGGGCCGCCCCAAGAGCATCAAGGCCCTTGAGATGGCCATGGAGGCTGATCGCCGCATCATGCTGGTGGCCCAAAAAGCTGCCGCCAAGGATGAGCCCTCGGTGGCTGACATGTTCGATGTGGGCTGTGTCTCCACCATCTTGCAGATGCTTAAGCTGCCCGACGGCACCGTGAAGGTGCTGGTGGAAGGCCAGCAGCGTGCTCTGGTGGCTTCCATTGAAGATGCCGAGACGCATTTCATGGCCACCGTGACTCCGGTGGAGGCGACCCCCGACGCCAATAAGCCCAGCGAAATCGAGGCCCTGCGTCGCGCAGTGATGCAGCAGTTTGACCAGTACGTCAAACTCAACAAGAAGATCCCGCCCGAGATCCTGACTTCCATCTCCAGCATTGACGACCCAGGTCGACTGGCAGACACCATTGCTGCACACCTGCCCCTTAAGCTCGAGAACAAGCAGGTGGTGCTGGATCTTTCGGATGTAAAGGCGCGTCTCGAAAACCTGTTCGAGCAGCTCGACCGCGAAGTGGACATCCTGAACGTCGACAAAAAGATCCGTGGCCGCGTAAAGCGCCAGATGGAGAAGAACCAGCGCGACTTCTATCTGAACGAGCAAGTCAAGGCCATCCAGAAGGAACTGGGTGAGGGCGACGAAGGCGCCGACATCGAGGAGATCGAGAAAAAGATCAAGCTCGCCAAGATGCCGGCGGAGGCCCGCAAGAAGGCTGACGCCGAACTCAAGAAGCTCAAGCTGATGTCGCCCATGTCGGCCGAGGCGACGGTGGTGCGCAACTACATCGACGTGCTCACCGCGCTGCCTTGGAGCAAGAAGACCAAGATCAAGCACGACCTTGTGAATGCCGAGGGCGTCCTCAACGAAGACCATTACGGCCTCGACAAGGTCAAGGACCGCATCTTGGAATACCTCGCGGTTCAGCAGCGCGTGGACAAGGTGAAAGCGCCTATCCTGTGCCTGGTGGGCCCTCCTGGCGTGGGCAAGACCTCGCTGGGGCAATCGATCGCCAAGGCCACCGGCCGCAAGTACGTGCGCATGGCCCTGGGCGGCATGCGCGACGAGGCCGAGATCCGCGGGCATCGCCGCACCTACATCGGTGCGCTGCCGGGCAAGGTGCTGCAGAGCCTCTCGAAGGTGGGCACGCGCAATCCGCTGTTCCTGCTGGACGAGATCGACAAGCTGGGTACTGACTTCCGGGGCGATCCGTCGAGCGCTCTGTTGGAGGTGCTGGACCCCGAGCAGAACCACACCTTTGGCGACCACTACGTCGAGGTGGACTTCGACCTGAGCGATGTGATGTTCGTCGCCACATCGAATTCGATGAACATTCCGCCTGCATTGCTCGACCGCATGGAGGTGATTCGCCTGTCGGGCTACACCGAAGACGAGAAAACCAGCATCGCCATGAAGTACTTGCTGCCCAAGCAGCTCAAGAACAATGGTGTGAAGGACGAAGAACTGCTCATCACCGAGCCTGCAGTGCGCGACATGGTGCGTTACTACACCCGTGAAGCGGGTGTGCGTTCGCTCGAGCGCGAGTTGTCCAAAATTTGCCGCAAGGTGGTCAAGGGCCTGCAGCTCAAGAAACTGGAGCCGCAGGTGGTGGTCACGGCTGACAACCTGCCGGACTTTTTGGGCGTGCGCAAGTACACCTATGGCCGTGCGGAGTTGCAAAACCAGGTGGGACAGGTAGTAGGCCTGGCGTGGACCGAGGTGGGTGGCGATCTGTTGACCATCGAGGCGGCCATCATGCCGGGCAAGGGTGTGATTACGCGCACGGGTTCGCTGGGTGATGTGATGAAGGAATCCGTGGAGGCTGCCCGTACGGTGGTGCGCAGCCGGGCGCGTATGCTGGGTATCAAGGATGAAACGTTCGAAAAGCGCGACATCCACATTCACGTGCCAGACGGTGCCACCCCCAAAGACGGCCCCAGCGCGGGGGCTGCGATGACTACCGCGTTTGTTTCTGCGCTCACGGGTATCCCTGTGCGTGGCGATGTGGCCATGACAGGCGAGATCACGCTGCGTGGCGAGGTGACGGCCATTGGTGGCCTCAAGGAAAAGCTGCTGGCCGCATTGCGCGGTGGCATCAAGACCGTGCTGATCCCTGAAGAGAACGTGAAGGACCTCGCCGAGATTCCGGACAACGTGAAGAGCGGCCTGGAGATCGTGCCCGTGCGGTGGATCGACAAGGTGCTGGAAGTTGCTTTGGAGAGCAAGCCCGTGCCGCTGACGGATGAAGAGGTTGCAGTGGCGGCTGCGGTGCCTGTGTCGACGGACAAGGCAGCGGTGTCGTCCGCCACGGCCGATGGAATGAAACATTGAAGTAATTTTTTTGAGAACTCCCAAAAAATGCGCTACAATTCATCCCATCGCAGCAAACGTTGTACAATGTAAGGCTTCGGTAAATGCGGGAATAGCTCAGTTGGTAGAGCGCAACCTTGCCAAGGTTGAGGTCGAGAGTTCGAGACTCTTTTCCCGCTCCAATTTCCACAAAAAGGGAAGCAGTTGCTTCCCTTTTTTGTCAGAGGAATGAGAGTTCCTGGCGCGGTAGCAAAGCGGTTATGCCCCGGATTGCAAATCCGGTTAGTCCGGTTCGACTCCGGACCGCGCCTCCAGATATGGTCTGCAGCAGTGAATCGATCAAAGCCTCTGGGCCGAGACGCTCGCAGGGATCGTGCAGATGGATGGTAGTTGGATGGAAATTTTTTGGCTTGCAATCGAATACTGCCAAAAATAGTTATATAATTTGAGGCTTGCTGATAAGCACTAACGGAAACGTTAGAGAAATCAGAAAATGCGGGAATAGCTCAGTTGGTAGAGCGCAACCTTGCCAAGGTTGAGGTCGAGAGTTCGAGACTCTTTTCCCGCTCCATATTTGAAAAGGGAAGCTTAGGCTTCCCTTTTTTCTTGGTGGTTCGGAGCGTGCTGTTGTCAAACAGCGGTCCCGACCAGAGATGCGACAGGGCATTGCGCGCACGCGCTGCCCGGGTTACGCTGCAACGCAGGTATGCGCTCAGCAGCCGGCGCCCCGATGGTGAAATTGGTAGACACTGCGGACTTAAAATCCGCCGCTTTCCTGAAAAGGGGCGTGCCGGTTCGACCCCGGCTCGGGGCACCACTACGATTCAATCATGTCAAGTTACAACGCTCCCTTCGAAATCCACGTCCACGGACAGGTTCTCTTGCGTGCTGATGTCAGTTTTGACCAGCTCCAGGAGGCGCTCAAACCCCTGTGGAAGTACGCTGGAGCCCGTTCGCTGGCCGATGGCGCGGCCAGTGCCTATGAGGAAGAACCTGGCATCAAATACGACGCGCAGGAGCACTTGCTGCAGATGTGCTGGACGGTACGGGGTGACGAGGATTTCCGCCAGTCGCTCGACGAGATGTGCATGAGCCTCAATGAGCTGGCGGAGCAAGGCGCGGCCATCGAGGTCACCTTCTACGACACCGACTTTGATGAAGACGAAGAAGAGCAGGGTGCCGAGTCGCGCGATGACTTCGTGATGCTTTTCGTCGGCCCTACGCCCGCTGCCATCATGCAGGTGCAGCGTGATCTGCTGGTGCAAGACGTGGTGAACATGATGGAGCGCCACTTTGATGGCGCCGAGTTAGGGGGCGTGGTCGCAGAGATCGACAAGCTGTTCAGCCAGCGTTTTGATGCCCTGGTGAACTCCCTGGAGATCGGCAAGCCCCCGCGTGGCCCCGGCGGCCCAGGTGGTGGTCACGGCGGTGGTGGTGGCCGTCGTCCGCGCCACTTGCACTGACCTGCGTGGGCGTGCTGCGCTGAGTGGTGGCGCACGCCTTTCCGCGCATCGCCCTCAGATATCTCCCAGGCATTGGGTCAGCTTTCCAAACGCTTCGATACCTCTGAGCGGTCGCGCCACTCCATGCCCTGCGCGTCCCTGCCTTGTTGCCTATGAGCACTGATCTTCCGTACCTGCGTTCTTACCCCGCTTCGTTGCAGGACCAGGCGCGCGATCTGCTGGCACAGGGAAAGCTCGGTGCGGTTCTGCAGCGCAAGTATCCGCAGGCGCATGCCGTGCGCAGCGACAGGGCGCTCTACGACTATGCGCAGGAGCTCAAGGCACGCTACCTGCGCAATGCGGGCACGGTCAACAAGGTGCTGTTTGACAACAAGATCCACGTGGTGCGCCACGCGCTGGGCTTGCACACGGCGGTGTCGCGTGTGCAGGGCAACCGGCTGGCGGCCAAGCACGAGATTCGCATTGCCGCGATGTTCAAGCAGGCGCCCGAAGAGTTCCTGCGCATGATCGTTGTCCACGAGCTGGCCCACCTGCGCGAGAAGGACCACGACAAAGCCTTCTACCAGCTCTGCACCCACATGGAGCCGCAGTACCACCAGTACGAGTTCGACCTGCGCCTGTATCTCACCCACGTGGAGCAGGTAGGCACCCGGCTCTGGGGCAGCGACGCGTCCTGAAGACTCTGAGCCGTCACACCCAGTTGCTTCATAAATGATAGCGACTGGTACATATGGATCATGCACCAGAAGCAGATAGAGGCTGAATCAGGGCACTGAAACGCTCCGGCACTGGCTGGGGGGCAGGTCCAGCCACCGCTGGGCTGCTGCCTCCAGCATGGACACCGGGCCCGTGGTGAGCAATTGCACCGATGGGTTGCTCTGGAGTGGCGGCGGTTGATTGCCTGGTTTGGATGGCTCGGGCACAGCGAGCAGGCCTGCGGCCTCCAGCAGTCGCCGCGTCTGGCGCGCCACGGGCTCTCCAGTTTCAATGAACTGGACGTCAGGCCCCACCAGTGCGCGCAACTCGTGGTCCACAAAGATGTAGTGGGTGCAGCCCAGCACCAGGGTGTCCATCTGCCCAGGGCCTGTACCAAAACTGCCCATCGCCTGAAGATAACGTTCGCACAGTGCGCCAGTCTCCGTGGCACCGACAGGACTGCCGGGGGCGGCGGGTGGCAATGCCACGCTGCGCTCGATGGCGTGCGCCAGACCATCGCAGGGCTGGACTACAAAGTGGGCTTGATCGGCCAGTGAGGCCATGAGCTTGCCGAACTTGGCGCTGGTCAATGTGCCACGGGTGCCGATGACACCCACATGCCCTGTTTCTGTCACTGCAAGAGCGGGCTTGACGGCTGGCTCCAGCCCCACAAGGGGCAACTCCGGGTGGCTGCTTCGCACTTCATGAATGGCAGCCGCAGTGGCCGTGTTACACGCCACCACCAGGGCCTTGATGTGATGCTGCTCGCACAGGTACTGGGTGATGGCATGGGTGCGGGCGGCCACATAGGCGTCGCCACGCTCACCGTAGGGGGCGTTGCCGCTGTCGGCCAGGTACACGAAGCGCTCGTGGGGCATAGCGGCCAACAGGGCACGCAGCACGCTCAGTCCGCCAACGCCGCTGTCAAATACACCGATAGGAGAAGAGGCCGACTGCATCAGGGAGCCCATGGTTGGACAAAAGGCTGGATTGTAGGAAATGAGCGTATGTCTGTGGCGTGTGCACCGGGGGCGCTGCGCTGGAACAAGACCATGGATTTTGACAATGAGTCCGGTGCTGTGCCGCCACATACGTCGCTGCAGAGCACAAGAGAAACCGGAGGGATCAGCGCGCGGGTGCTTTGGCCTTGCCGTTGCCACTGGGCGTTGCTTCCGCGACCTTCGGGTGCGAAAGCAGGTAGTAGCGTTTGACCACGGCCTTTTGACCCTCTTGGCCCCCGGCGACCAGCTCGCTGCCGATGCTCACCAGCACGCCGGTGGCCTGGTTGAGTTGCGCGGCAAACGCGCACAGATACCAGGCAGCCTCTTCGCTCGCCAACTGCGCGGTATCGGTCTGCAGGATGTCGATGCCGTGCTCGCGCCCATACAGGCGCGTGAGCGCGCTGCCCGTGGCGAACGATTGGCGCTTCGGGTCTTTCAGGTCGGGCACGCGTTCAACGGCCTCCCATGCCCAGCGCCGGCTTTCGGGCCACCACGTACCCAGCAGCTCCGCATCGAACACCGTGCGTTTGCCGCCACGGAGCACGGTGAAGGTCTTGTGGAAAAAGTCCAGCGTGCGCAGTTGGCTGCCCACCAGGTGCTGGCTGTTCAGCAGCTGTTGGCGTTCGATGTGGGATGCGAGGCTGGCGTCCAGCAGCGCTGCGTCGCGGGCGGGCAGTGCACCGCCAAAGGCGGTCTGTGCGTCGCGCTGCGGAACCATGGGCGGGTTGGCGCTGGCCGGCAGCGGCAGGGCGCCGATCAGCGTGGCAAGCAGCAGGGCGTAGAGGGGCTGTCGAAGGGTCTGTGCAAACCCGTGGTTCAAAAGCATGGTGGGGGCGGCAAAAGCCGAAGAAGAGGAGTCGGGTCGAGCCCGTATTTTTGCCGAACCGGATGCAGGGATGTGCGTCGGGGCGGCCACAAAAAAACCGCCCGAAGGCGGTTCCTTGTCATTGCACCTTGTGGTGTGGCAGGCACCTCGCGGGCCCTGCCACACCAACGCGCATCAGGCGGCGGCGACGCCGATGCCCTTGAACTCGCCCGAGGCGATGCGCTTTTGCCACTCGGCAGGGCCCGTGATGTGGGCGCTGGTGCCACCGGCGTCCACAGCCACGGTCACGGGCATGTCCACCACGTCGAATTCGTAGATGGCTTCCATGCCCAGGTCTTCAAAGCCCACGACCTTGGCGGTCTTAATGGCCTTGGAGACCAGGTAGGCGGCGCCGCCCACGGCCATGAGGTAGGCGCTCTGGTGCTTCTTGATGGCCTCGATGGCGACCGGGCCGCGCTCGGCCTTGCCCACCATGGCGATCAGCCCGGTCTGGGCCAGCATCATCTCGGTGAAGCCGTCCATGCGCGTGGCGGTGGTGGGGCCTGCAGGGCCCACGGCCTCGCCCTTGACGGGGTCCACAGGGCCCACGTAGTAGATCACGCGGTTGGTGAAGTCCACAGGCAGTTTCTCGCCCTTGGCCAGCATGTCCTGGATGCGCTTGTGCGCAGCATCGCGGCCGGTCAGCATCTTGCCGTTGAGCAGCAGCGTGTCGCCGGGCTTCCAGCTGGCGACTTCTTCCTTGGTCAGGGTGTCCAGGTTGACCTTCTTGCTCTTGTTGTAGTCAGGCGCCCAGTTCACGTTGGGCCACAGGTCCAGGCTGGGGGGCGTGAGGTACACGGGGCCCGAGCCGTCCATGACGAAGTGCGCGTGGCGTGTGGCGGCGCAGTTGGGGATCATCGCAATCGGCTTGCTGGCCGCGTGTGTGGGGTACATCTTGATCTTGACGTCCAGCACCGTGGTCAGACCGCCCAGGCCTTGGGCGCCAATGCCCAGCGCGTTGACCTTTTCAAACAGTTCCAGGCGCAGCTCTTCAACCTTGTCGAGCGCGGGGCCGCCGGTCTTGGCGGCTTCGGCCTTGGCCTGCAGTTCGTACATGTCCAGGTCGTCCATCAGGCTTTCCTTGGCCATGAGCACGGCCTTTTCGGCCGTACCGCCAATGCCGATGCCCAGCATGCCGGGCGGGCACCAGCCGGCGCCCATGGTGGGCACGGTCTTGAGCACCCAGTCCACCACGTTGTCGCCGGGGTTGAGCATGTACATCTTGGACTTGTTCTCCGAGCCGCCGCCCTTGGCCGCCACGGTGATGTCCACGGTGTTGCCGGGCACGATTTCGGTGAAGATCACGGCAGGGGTGTTGTCCTTGGTGTTCTTGCGGGCGAACTGCGGATCGGCCACGACCGAGGCGCGCAGTGTGTTGTCCGGGTGGTTGTAGCCCCGGCGCACGCCTTCATTGATGGCGTCGTCCAGGCTGCCGCTGAAGCCCTCCCAGCGCACGTCCATGCCCACTTTCAGGAACACGTTGACGATGCCGGTGTCCTGGCAGATGGGGCGCTGGCCGGTGGCGCTCATCTTGCTGTTGGTCAGGATCTGGGCGATCGCATCCTTGGCCGCCGGACTCTTCTCGCGCTCGTAGGCGCGGGCTAGGTGGGCGATGTAGTCGGTGGGGTGGTAGTAGCTGATGTACTGCAGTGCGCCGGCAATGGATTCGATCAGGTCTTCTTGGCGAATGGTCGTCGTGGTCATGGCGGTGGGGGTTTTAGGGAAAACGCGAACCCCGAATTATCTCCCGGCGGGCTTGCGCGGGCCTGTCAGGGGCGATGGGGGGTGGTAGCGCGCCATGGCCTTCGGTGGGTATGCTGCGGGCTGGTGTTTCATTCATTCCCATCCGCTCACCGAGCGCGCAAGGCCCCACCGTGAAGACCTCTACCCCCGACGCGACCGCATACCGTACCGAAAAAGACACCTTCGGCCCCATCGATGTGCCTGCCCAGCGCCTGTGGGGGGCGCAGACACAGCGCTCGCTGCACCACTTCGCCATCTCGGGCGAGCGCATGGCGCCGGAGCTGATCCGGGCGCTGGCCCAGGTCAAGCGGGCCAGCGCCTATGTGAACAACGCGTTGGGCCTGCTCGATGCGGCCAAGACCACGGCCATCGTGGCGGCAGCAGACGAGGTGATCGAAGGTGGTCACCTGCAGGAGTTTCCGCTGGTGGTGTGGCAGACCGGATCGGGCACGCAGACCAACATGAACATGAACGAGGTGCTGGCCAACCGGGCGAGCGAGCTGCTGGGTGGCCCGCGCGGCGAAGCGCGCCTGGTGCATCCCAACGACGAGGTGAACAAGAGCCAGTCGAGCAACGACGTGTTCCCCACCGCCATGCACCTCGCGGCGGTGGACGCGCTGATGCACCGCCTGCTGCCCGCGCTGCACGGCCTGCGCACCACGCTGGCGGCCAAGGCGAAGGCGTTCGACAGCATTGTGAAGATCGGCCGCACGCACCTGCAGGACGCCACTCCCCTCACGCTCGGCCAGGAGATCTCGGGCTGGGTGGCGCAGCTGCAGCATGGCGAGCAGCATGTGCGCGCCGCGCTGCCCCACCTGGGCGAGCTGGCCTTGGGTGGCACGGCGGTGGGCACGGGGCTCAATGCGCCCGCCGGTTATGCGCAGGCAGTGGCCAAGGAGCTGGCCGACCTGACCGGCCTGCCGTTGGTCACCGCCCCCAACAAGTTCGAGGCCCTGGCCAGTTGTGATGCGCTGGTGCATGCCCATGGCGCGCTCAAGACCCTGGCGGCCAGCCTGATGAAGATTGCCAACGACGTGCGCTGGCTGGCCAGCGGCCCGCGCAGTGGGCTGGGCGAGATCACCATCCCCGAGAACGAGCCGGGCTCGTCCATCATGCCGGGCAAGGTCAACCCCACGCAGTGCGAGGCGCTGACCATGCTGTGCGCGCAGGTGCTGGGCAACGACGTGGCCATCAACATCGGCGGGGCCTCGGGCAACTTCGAGCTGAACGTGTTCCGCCCGATGGTGATCCACAACTTCCTGCAGAGCGTGCGCTTGCTGGCCGATGGCATGGCTAGCTTCAACGAGCACTGCGCCGTGGGCATCGAGCCCAACCAGGCGCGCATCAACGACCTGGTGGAGCAGTCGCTGATGCTGGTGACGGCACTCAACCCCCACATCGGCTACGACAAGGCCGCCTTCATTGCCAAGAAGGCGCACAAGGAGGGCACCAGCCTGCGCGCCGCCGCCGTGGCCTCGGGGCATTTGACGGGCGAGCAGTTTGACCAGTGGGTGGTGCCTGCGCAGATGGTGGGGCGCTAAGTCTGCAGGGCTGTTTGGTGGGGCTATCGTGGCGTTTTTGAGCCAAATGCACCGGTAGCGCTAGTGCTACATGCCTGAGTAGCTATTGAATTGATAGTGTTCGGACCCAGGGGGGCGCTGGCAGCCTGCCCGTCAGGCCGCTGGCGGGCCCTCGTGGTTCGGGTCCAGCGCAAAGCCTACGCCATACACCGAGCGGATCCAGTCGCTGCCGTCCGTGCTGGCGGCTTTGAGCTTCTTGCGCAGGTTCTTGATGTGGCTGTCGATGGCGCGCTCGTTCACGTCCAGCGTGTCGTCATAGGCCTGGTCGAGCAGCTGGGCGCGCGAGAAGATGCGGCCCCGCTGGCGCGCCAGCACCTGCAGCAGCTTGAACTCGCGCCGCGTGAGGCCCAGCGGCGTGCCATGCAGCATGGCCTGCCAGTGCGACTCGTCCAGCATCAAGGCGGCAAGTGGTGTGCTGGCGGAGGAAACCTCCTGCGCTGCGGCGGTGCGGCGCAGCACGGCCTTGACACGGGCCACCACCTCGCGCGGCGAAAACGGCTTGCAGATGTAGTCGTCGGCGCCCAGCTCCAGCCCGATGAGACGGTCCACCTCTTCCACCCTGGCGGTGAGCATGATGATGGGGTGCTGCGTGTGGCGCCGCGCCTGGCGCAATATCTCCAGCCCGTCGATGCCGGGCAGCATGATGTCCAGCAGCGTGAGGTCGGGCGGCGTGGTGAGCATGCTCGCCAGCGCGGCGCGGCCCTCGGCCTGGTGCTCCACCGCATAGCCCGCGTGGCGCAGGTAATCCACCACGATGGCGGCGATGTCGGGTTCGTCTTCGACGACAAGGATGCGTGGGCTCATGGTGCCGGGTTGTCCAGAAGGGGCAAGTTCAGTGTGATGCGCAGCCCGCCCAGGGGCGATGCCTCGGCCGTCAGCGTGCCGCCGTGGGCAAGCACGATGGCGCGGCAGATCGCCAGGCCCAGGCCTGATCCGCCGTGGTCGCGGTTGCGCGAGGTTTCTGCGCGGTACAGGCGCTCAAAGATACGGGGCAGCTCGTGCGCGGGCACGCCGGGCGCACTGTCGTCCAGCTGCACCTGCAGCTGGGGGTCTCCATCGGCCGGTGGCAGCAGGCGCGCCGCAATGCGCAGCAGGCCGCCCGCGTCGGTGTAGCGCAGGCTGTTTTCCAGCAGGTTCAAAAACACCTGGTGCAGCTGCTGCGCGTCGCCGCGCACCAGGGGGGCCGGCTGGGCGGCGCCTGGTGCGGCCAGGGCATCCAGGCCGCCGGTGTCCACATCGATGCCCGCCTGCGCCAGGCGGGGGCGCATGGAGGTCAGCGCTTCGTTCAGCAGCGACAGCGGGTGCACGGGCACCTGGGCCGAGGGTGCGCTGGTGCCCACCGCATCCAGGCTGGCGCGCAGGTCGCCCACCAGCTGGATCAGGCGCATCACCTGTCGGTGCAGGCGCAGCGCGGTCTTGTCGTCAAAGGGGCGGATGCCATCCTGCACAGCCTCGATCTCGGCGCGCATGGCGGCCAGGGGCGTGCGCAGCTCGTGGGCCACGTCGCCCAGCCATTGGCGGCGGCTGGCTTCGATGCTGCCCAGCTGTTCGGCCATGGTGTTGAAGGTTCGGGCCAGCTGGGCCAGTTCGTCATTGCCGTGCACGGGCACGCGGGTGTGCAGGTGACCCTGCGCAATGCCGCGTGCGCCGGTGGCCAGGGCCTCGACCGGCGCCAGCCAGCGCCGTGCCAGCCAGCCCGACAGGACCAGCGCCAGCGCCAGGCCGACCAGGCCCGTCCACGCCACAAAGCCCAGGTGCTGGGCCAGAAAGGCCTGGTCGGCCTCGCTGCGCACGCCCTGCGGGGGCGCCAGCACCAGGTGCCCGATGGTCTGGCCGCCGGCGCCACGCAACGCCAGGCGTGCGCCCCCCGGCTGGGGCGGTGTGCCTGCGACCAGCTGATCTTGTGCATCGAGCAGGCCCAGGCGGGGGTAGATGTCATCCGGGTGGCGCTGGGGTGGCGCTGGGCCCCGGTCCAGGGGCCGCAGGTCGCCGGGTGGGGGTGGGGGCGGGCTGTTGCCAAGGTCAGCGCCACGGCCACTGTCACTGGCATTGGAAGGAGGGGGGGCGGCCGTGCCAGGAGGCTCCGACGGGAGGCCGGGCGGCGAACCGCTGGGGGGGCGGGCGCCACCCGGCCCGCGTGGACCGCCGCCCGGGTGGGTCAGCCGTCCCCACAGGGACGACTGACCCCGCAGGCTGTCCCAGCCGCCTGCCTGGGTGTGGTGGGCCTGCAGGCGCTCGGCCAGCCAGTCCATGCGGGCCAGCTCGATCTCGGCCACATACGGCCCCAGGCCCCGCTGCAGGCTCAGGCGCGAGAACCCCACAAAGATCAGCAACAACGCCAGCAGCAGGGCGGCCAGGGCGATGAAGGCTTTGCGGTGCAGCGTCAGATGGGGCACGGGGACGAGGGAGCGCAGGGGTGGCATGGTGGGTCAGCGGGCGGGGGGCGGGCCACCTGCGCCGGGGCCACCAGGCCCGCCAGCGGGCATGGCCACCAGGGTGCCGTCCATTGTGCGGCAAGTGCCTGCGAGGCTCTTGCCGTCGGGCATGGTCAGCGTGACGGAGGCGCCTTCGGTCTTGCCCTTGCAGGCGGCGTAGGCCTCGGGTGGCGGGGCGGGCGGCGTGCCGCGGGATGGCTGGGCGTGGCTGGGGAACGCTGCGGCGATGGATGCCAGGGCCAGTGCGGCCAAAAGGGTGTGGATCTTGAACATCGGGCGTCTTTCTGGTGATCGAAACAACAGGGTGAATGGAAGAAACGAGGGGCTCAGACCGCGATCGAAATCGTGATGCTGGCGGAGTAGCCGCCGCCGGTGTTGGCCTGCATGGTGGTCATCTCCAGCGTGGTGCCATCGCTGAAGACGTTGTCCGTGGCAAACGACATGGAGGCCAGGTTGCGCACGCTGGCGCTGTAGCCCGAATTGCTGCTGTAGATGCTGCTGAGCAGTGCGGTGGGGAAGGCCAGTTGCGTGGTCTTGATCTTGTTGGCGGCCTTGGTGGCCGATGCCAGCGTGGGGTAGATCTCCAGGTGCATGTGCGGCATGCGGCCCGCATAGCAGCCCGGAACGATGGTGGTGAAGGTCACGGTGCCGTTGGCGTCCGTGGCTTGCACGCCGCGCAGGTAGTTGTCGGCGATGTTGTTGGAGGTGTAGACCGAGTAGTTGCCGTCTTGCGTGCAGTGCCACAGGTAGATGGCGTAGCCCGACAGCGCCGCGCAGCTGGCGCTGGTGTTCGTCAGCGTGATGGTGATGGACAGCGGAACGCCGCTGACCTGGGTGGACGAACCCACCGAACTGCGGATGTCCGAGCGCACGATGCCGCTGAGCGCGAGCACGTTGTAGGTGTTGTTGCTGGCCGTGGAGCCGTCGGCAGGGTAAGGCCCTGCGGTTTCCTCGGGGACGACGGAGCAGGTGGTGGTTGTGCCGGTGCCTGTTCCGGTGCCAGTGCCCGATCCGGTACCGCTGCCGGTGCCTGACCCGGAGTCCGTGCTGCTGCCAGAGTCGGTGCTGTCACTGCCGCCGCCGCAGCCCCACAGGGAGGCGACGCCCAGCGAGCCGAGCGCGCTCAATGCCAGGCGGCGGCTGGTGGCGGTGTGTGTGGACGGGGAGGCTGCCGCAGCGGGTGCTTGCGCCGCGGCTGCGGTCGGGGAGAGAGAGGACAGAGGGGGCATGGATTTCTCCTTCGGGTGGGTCTGCACCGCACTGTGCCTACCGATTGAGGAGAAATCTGGGAGCGCCCAGGGCGCTGAATACCGAAGGGTGCTTACTTCAAATTTGATAGCTGCCAGTGCATACGCCACCAGCGCTACTGGCACTTTTGACTGATATTCTGGTCCCGGGGGCTCCCCCGGCGTTGCCGGGGAGCGTGGGGACCGTCGCCGTGCTCAGTGGCGGTCCGACGAGTGCGACATCAGCCGGTCGGTCAGCGCAATGGCCAGGGCGCTGAGCAGGAACACCACATGGATGATGGTTTGCCACATCAGCACCTTGAGGTCGTAGTTGGCGGCGTTGATGAAGGTCTTGAGCAGGTGGATGGAGCTGATGCCGATGATGGCGGTGGCCAGCTTGACCTTGAGCACCGAGGCGTTCACATGGCTCAGCCACTCGGGCTGGTCGGGGTGGTCTTCCAGGTGCAGGCGCGAGACAAAGGTCTCGTAGCCGCCGACGATCACCATGATCAGCAGGTTGGAGATCATCACCACGTCGATCAGCGCCAGCACCACCAGCATGATGATGGTCTCGTTGAGCGCGGTGACCTGGAAATCACTCTTGTAGCCAATGCTGGACACCAGGCTCTGCAGGGCCGCCGTGTTGCCAAACGCGGCTTCGATCAGGTGCACCAGTTCCACCCAGAAATGGAACACATACACCGCCTGCGCCAGGATCAGGCCCAGATACAGGGGCAGTTGCAGCCACCGGCTGGCGAAGATCATGGAAGGCAGGGGGCGCAGTGGCGCTGGGGGCTTGTGTTGGGGAGAGGACATGGCACTCGCAAAGGGTTGCAGGAGGCGCGATTTTAGGGGGGGCAGCATGTCCCTGCGGTGGCAGGTGGGTCTGCGCAGCCGGTGGCCCGGCCCTTGGCGACAGGCGGGCCGCAATGGCGTACTCTGTAAGCTTCGCGCCAGTCAGTGGCCTGTAAGTGCCGCGCCCGACAGTACCGCCCAATTCCAATTCCCATTAGATCCAGGAGACAACACCATGAGTGCGCCCACATCCGCCATCGAGTCCGTGCTGGTTGAGAACCGCGTGTTCCCGCCCTCGGACGCCATCGTCAAAGCCGCGCGCGTGTCCGGCATGGCTGGGTATGACGCACTGTGTGCCGAGGCCGAGAAGGACTTCGAGGGCTTCTGGGCGCGCCAGGCACGCGGCAACTTGCAGTGGACCAAGCCTTTCACCCGCACGCTGGACGAGTCCAACGCGCCGTTCTTCCAGTGGTTTGCCGATGGCGAACTCAATGCCTCGGCCAACTGCCTGGACCGCCACATCGGCACAGCCACCGAGAACAAGACGGCCATCATCTTTGAAGCCGACGATGGCACGGTCACCAAGATCACCTACAAGGAATTGCTGGCCCGCGTGAGCCAGTTTGCCAACGCGCTCAAGGCCCATGGCGTGGCCAAGGGCGACCGCGTGCTGATCTACATGCCCATGACCATTGAGGGCGTGATCGCCATGCAGGCCTGCGCTCGCATTGGCGCCACGCACAGCGTGGTGTTTGGCGGCTTCAGTGCCAAGGCCGTGCACGAGCGCATCATCGATGCCGGTGCCGTGGCCGTCATCACTGCCAACTACCAGATGCGTGGTGGCAAGGAGCTGCCGCTCAAGTCCATCATCGATGAAGCCCTGGCCATGGGCGGCTGCGACACCATCCGCAACGTGTTCGTCTATCAGCGCACGGCCACGGCCTGCAACATGGTGGCGGGGCGCGACAAGACCTTTGCCGAAGCGCTGGCGGGCCAAAGCACCGAGTGTGCCCCCGTGGCCGTGGGGGCTGAGCACCCGCTGTTCATCCTCTACACCAGCGGCTCCACCGGCAAGCCCAAGGGCGTGCAGCACAGCACCGGCGGCTACCTGCTGTGGGCCAAGATGACCATGGACTGGACGTTCGACTTGCGCGCCGATGATGTGTTCTGGTGCACGGCCGACATCGGCTGGATCACGGGCCACACCTACGTGGCCTACGGCCCGCTGGCTGCAGGCGCCACGCAGATCATCTTCGAAGGCATCCCCATCTTCCCGAACGCAGGCCGCTTCTGGCAGATGATTGAGCGCCACAAGTGCACCATCTTCTACACCGCCCCCACCGCCATCCGCTCGCTCATCAAGGCGGCCGAAGCCGACGAGGCGGTGCACCCCGCGCGCTCTGACCTGTCGAGCCTGCGCATCCTGGGCAGCGTGGGAGAGCCCATCAACCCCGAAGCCTGGATGTGGTACCACAAGAACGTGGGCGGCGAACGCTGCCCCATCGTGGACACCTTCTGGCAGACCGAAACCGGTGGCCATGTCATCACCCCGCTGCCCGGCGCCACGCCGCTGGTGCCCGGCAGCTGCACGCTGCCTTTGCCCGGCATCACGGCCGCCATCGTGGACGAGGTGGGCAACGACGTGCCCAACGGCGCCGGTGGCATCCTGGTCATCAAGCGCCCCTGGCCCAGCATGATCCGCACCATCTGGAACGACCCCGAGCGTTTCAAGAAAAGCTACTTCCCCGAAGAACTCAAGGGCTACTACCTGGCAGGCGACGGGGCGGTGCGCAGTGCCGACCGGGGCTACTTCCGCATCACCGGCCGCATTGACGACGTGCTGAACGTGTCCGGTCACCGCATGGGCACGATGGAGATCGAATCCGCCCTGGTCGCCAAGACCGATCTGGTGGCCGAGGCCGCCGTGGTGGGCCGCCCTGACGACGTGACCGGTGAAGCCATCTGTGCGTTTGTGGTGCTCAAGCGCTCGCGCCCCACGGGCGAAGAGGCCAAGCAGATCGCCAACGAACTGCGCAACTGGGTGGCCAAGGAAATCGGCCCCATTGCCAAGCCCAAGGACATCCGCTTTGGCGACAACCTGCCCAAGACCCGCAGCGGCAAGATCATGCGCCGCCTGCTGCGCAGCATCGCCAAGGGCGAGGCCATCACCCAGGACACCAGCACGCTGGAGAATCCGGCAATTCTGGATCAGTTGGCCCAGACCAACTGATCCAGAAGGCGCCGTGAAACGGCGCCAGCGCGCAGCGCTTGCCGGATTCGGGGACACTCATATCGCGCCGCGATGTGGTGTGGCCACAAAACTCGTTGATCACCCCGGTACGTGATCGAAGCAGCGGGCCCGCTCACCCGGCGGGCACGCAGCGCGCGTTGTAGGACGTGATCTCCAATCACTCCAGCGCTGGCAGCAATTGCCCGTGTATGCGTTACAACCGCAGCATGGCGTGACCGGCCACCCTGGCCGGGCGCTGCTGACCGGAGATTTCCCATGCACTTGCGTTCCATCGTTTTGCTGTTGACGGTGCTGGTGATTGCTGCACTGGCTGCATTGAACTGGCCTGCGCTGGCCGCCCCTTCCCTGGTATCGCTGGGGGTGGTGTCATTTGAAGCGCCGCTCGGGTTGCTCATGCTGGCGCTTACCGCCTTGTTGGGCATCTTCTTCGTGGCCTACGTGTTGTCGCTGCAGGGCTCGGTACTGCTCGAAACCCGCCGCCACACCAAAGAGATGCAGGCTCAGCGCGAGCTGGCTGACAAGGCCGAGGCGTCCCGCTTCACGGAGCTGCGTACATTCCTTGAAATCCAGCACAGTGAGGCCCATGCGGCGGTTCTGGCGCGGCTGGACCACCTGGAGGACCGCCTCGCCGCGCGCGCCGAGGAGTCTGACAACACCACGGCGGCCTATGTGGGCCAGCTGGAGCAGCAGCTGCGCTCCCGCAATTCGCTGGTGACCCCCATCGTGTAGGGCCTATCCTGTGGGTGATGTCCTGGAAGGCGCAGGTACGGTCTGCGAACTCAGGGGTCAAACGGGCGTTGTCTGCAGGCATTAAAAAAGCCGCGCACGATCAGTGACGCGGCTTTTTGCTGGGGCCGGGACGGTAGAACCCGCGGCCACTACAAGGGCGGTAAATTACTTTTGCGTCAGCACCCAGGCCGCCAGCTTCTTCGCTTCGGCGTCATTCACTTGCGCATTGGCGGGCATGGGCACTGGACCCCACACGCCAGAGCCACCCTTGACGATCTTGGCGGCCAGCTTGTCCACGGCGTCCTTCTGACCAGCGTATTTGGCTGCTACGTCCTTGTAGGCAGGCCCCACCAGTTTCTTGTCCACTGCGTGGCAAGCCATGCAGTTCTTGGAGGTGGCCAAGGCCAGGTCGGCCATCGCGGGTGCCGCAACCGACAGCGTCAAGGCGAGTGTGATCAGGGAACGCTTCATGGTGGGAATTCCTGTGGTTGAGTTACAGTGCTTTTAATGTGATTGTAGTGACTTGGGTTGACACGCAGTTGTCCCTGGTCAATCCCGCTTTTCGCGGCATTCTTTGGAGAGAGCGATGTATCTGCTGGGTCTGTCCCTTCTCATGCTGGCACTGAAATACTTCGAGATCGGCCCCGTGGCCACGTGGTCGTGGTGGTGGGTGCTGGCGCCCTTCGCGGCCACAGCGCTGTGGTGGGCCTGGGCTGATTCCACCGGCTACACCAAGCGCAAGGCCATGGAAAAGATGGATCAGCGCAAGAAGGACCGCATCAACAAACACAAGGAAGCACTGGGCATTCAGCCGCGCAAGCCGCGCTGAAGCCATCACGCCTTGACAGCAGTTTTCCGTGAGAGGTTCACCGCCAAGGGCGATTTAACCTTCGTCCATCGTTAGCTAGTCAGTCGGCTGTTGCCCAGTTAGCGAATGTTCGCCGTTCTTTACTGGCTTGTCGAACGCTCGACAATCTCGTGTCGCTAGCGTGAGTGTTACTCTTTGCTGGGGACTGGGTTAGCGTCAGGCAATTTTGAATCACACATGGGTCTGCAATTGACCTGCAGCATCTGCGAGCTGGTTAGGTAGCCTGGAGTCTCTCCTCTGAGTATCCAGGCATCAGCGATCCTTCGTCGAGCGAAATTCCTTGGACAGACTAGAGCGGTGAGCCTACTAGCGCTGGTGCGCTCTTCGCGGCGCAGGCCGCGTATCCGTCTGGTCTTTTGCGTATTCCTTGAAGGCTTGAAAAGGAGTATCTGACCAGATAAAGCACATGGAAAAAAATCGATCAGTGGCGCTTCGTCTCACTGTGAACCGTAGTCGTATGCGGTTTGTTTTGTTGGGGTTAAGAAAGAGAGTCTGATGAAGGTTGCTTTTGGTGTAAGCGTATTGGCGCGATGTATGCAGCAGGGTGGGGTAGACGGGATTGGTACCTACACCCGCGAATTGATGGCTGCTATGCCTCAATCTGCCCAACTGACGCCCTATCTTTTCGATCTTCCTGAAAGCAGTTGGACTGGCGTAACGGCTCCGCTGTCCTTTGGTTCGTTTCGTTACCAAGCGCTGGCTGCCATGTTGCCGTGGATGGACTTTGCCCACGCACGCCGTGCGGTGGGCACTGGCGTGGATCTGATACATGCCACAGACCATCTCGTCCCTCGTTTGCGAGGTGTACCCACTGTAGCCACGATTTTCGATGCCATACCGCTGTCCCATCCGGAATGGGTGCGATACCGTTTGAAGAGCTTAAAGAACGAACTGTGGCGGCGGACTGCGTTGTGGGCGCAGCATGTCATCACCATATCCGACTATTCCCGACAAGAAATTGCGACCCACTTTCGCATTCCGGAGGAGCGAATCACTGCAATCCCGTTGGGCGTGGGGGCTCAATGGCTGAAGCCTGTCGATGCTGCCCAGGGGGCTGCTGTGCGGGCTCGGCATTCGCTACCAGAAAGCTATTTGGTGAGTGTGGGCACGTTGCAGCCGCGCAAGAATATCGGACGACTCTTGTCTGCCCACGCCAGCCTCCCGGAGCACGTGCAGAGGGCGTGTCCACTGATCGTCGTCGGCAAACCCGGCTGGGGGTGTGAGGACGTCGTGGGACGCCTTTCCAGCGGACAGCTGAAGCATGTTAGATGGCTGGGGCATCTGCCAGATACCGAGCTTCAGGTAGTCATAAAGCGTGCGACGGCGTTGGTGTTTCCGTCATTGCATGAAGGATTTGGCTTGCCAGTGCTGGAGGCCTTCGCAGCAGGCGTGCCTGTGGTGGCTTCCAATACAACCTCCATTCCGGAAGTCGCAGGTGATGCGGCGCTCCTGGTCGACCCACTTCGTATCGATGAGCTATCAGGCGCGATGTGCCGAATTATTGAAGATTCTGCACTCGCAGGCCAATTGCGAGCTCGCGGGCGTGACAGGGTGCGTGGATTTACCTGGCAAGCGTGCGCTCAAAAGACTCTGCAGGTCTATGAGTCGATGATTTAAGTTTTTCTGTGATGACAAAACACACTACAACACCTAATGTATCTACGCGCCAGCGACAGATTCAACTGCTTGGGCGAGATGTCTGGAATGCCATGTTGGCGTGGCGCTTTTGGTGTTTCATGGGCTGGAATGATGTTGCCAAGCAGTATCGGCGGACGTTTCTGGGGCCAGTGTGGATTACGTTCAATACGGCCCTCTTCATCGTGGCATTCGGCTTGATTGGCGCGCAGCTTTTCAAGTATCCGGCTGACTGGTACCTGCCATATTTCTGTGCGGGGCATGTGCTGTTCGGGTATTTCAGCGCCCTGATCAATGAAGGCGCTCTAACGTACATCGCATCGGATGCCTTCCTGAAGCAGACGCCCTATCCGAAGATGGCCTTTGTCTTTCGCACCGTGTTCCGATGCACCATCTTGATGCTGCACAGTGCAGTGATTGTGCTTGCAGTGTTGTTGTGGGCAGGACGCTTGGGGGACGTGCAGTGGGGCGCATTGCTGGGAGCCTCCTTGATGACTCTGCTGGCAGCCACTTTCACCGTCGCCATCCTTGGGGGATTGGCGGCGCGTTTTCGTGATGTGACGGTAGCGCTCGGCAGCCTGATGCAGGTGAGCTTTTTTGTGACACCTGTTCTGTGGGTGCCCGACCAGCTGACTGAGCGCGCACAGTGGGTGGTGCATCTCAACCCTTTGGCGCTGTTTCTGGAGCTGATGCGTAGCCCCCTCATGGGATCCGTCCCAAGTCCCAGCAGCTGGGGCGCCGCGTTGGGGGTGATTCTGCTGCTGGCCTTGATTTTCTTCTGGCAATACGTGGCGATCCGTCGGCGGATTGTGTACTGGTTGTAATCCCCGTTCCCTTGCAGCATCCAAATATGGCCCATATCCAGTTGACTGGCGTATCGATTGATTTTCCCGTGTTCACCGCAAGGTCTCGGGGGTTGCTCAACACGGTGCTGGGGCTTCCCCGGCGCGAGAAGGCGCGCGTGGAATCCAGTGGTTTGCGACAGGTCAGTGTGCATGCGCTGCGCGACGTGAATCTGGCTCTGCGACCTGGCGACCGTGTCGGCCTGATCGGATCCAATGGCGCTGGCAAGACCACGCTGCTGCGCGTGCTGTCCGGTGTCTACGAGCCCATGCAAGGCGAACTGAATTTCGGTGGCAGAGTGGCAGCCCTAACCGACATCATGCTGGGCATGGATGTCGACGCCACCGGCTACGACAACATCATCATGCGGGGCATCGTCATGGGGCTGACGCGCAGGCAGGCCATGGATCTCATCCCTTCAGTAGAGACGTTCACCCAACTTGGAGAACATCTGCAGTTGCCTGTGAGAACGTACTCCCAGGGCATGCTCTTGCGGTTGGCATTTGCTGTGTCCACCAGCGTCGTTCCCGATATTTTGCTGATGGATGAAATGATTGGTGCCGGTGACGCACAATTTTTCAGCCAGGCCAGGGAGCGCATCAATGGCCTGATTGAGCAGGTTTCCATCCTGGTGCTGGCGTCCCACAACGAGGTTATTCTCAAGAGCTTCTGCAATCGCGCATTGGTCATGAAGGATGGACGCATCGTGATGGACGGACCCGTGGATGAAGCCCTGGCTTTTCATAACCAGCAGCAAGGAGTGCTCTAGTGAGAGTGGCATGTACGGGCCCTCAAGAGTTGCTCGATGCCGTGCTGTCGATGGGGCGAACCGAAGATGTGAGCTGGTCGCCCGATGGACGCCGTTTGGTACTTGCTGCAATCACTCTGGATCGTTTGCTTGTCGTGGGGCTGGACTGTCAGCTCGAGAGTGGTCGGCAGGTGGTTTGTCTGACGGATGCGGTGGAGATATCCTCCACCAGTCTTAGACGCCCCCACGGCGTTTGCTGGGTGGGCAATAGTGTCATCGCAGTAGCCAGCCGAGAGGGCAATGTTTCACTATTCAAAGTGCCTGAGGCAGATGGCCTGACCTCGGCATGCGACCTTCGGCCGGTGGCGGTGATCGGTAAGCGTGAGACAGAACTCCTCAGCACTCCTGGAAGCTTGTGCGTACGTGATCTGGGCGCGGACCTGCACGAACTTTGGGTATGCAACGGCTTTTCCCATTATGTAACCCATCATCTGCTGGATGCCGCGAGCGGCTTTGCCCATCTGGACGCCCAACAGCTCATGCACAAGGGGCTGGAGTTGCCGGACGGGATAGCGTTAGACGCCAACGGGGAATGGGCGGCCGTCAGCAATCACGATCATCACGCAGTAGCGCTCTACCGCAATGACGAGTTTCTTGATCCCAGCAAGGAGCCGGCAGTGCAACTCGGTGGAGTCCACTATCCCCATGGCCTGTGCTTTGTTGCGGGCGGTCGCATCTTGCTTGTAGCGGACGCGGGAGCTCCCACCGTGGCGGTGTTCTACCGCGCTGCGCCGGGGTGGCAGGATCTGCCTGAACCGCACCGTTCGATACGGGTGCTGGACGACGCAGTGTTTCAGCAAGGCCATCACAACCCCCGTGAAGGTGGCCCCAAGGGCATTGATGTGCACGAGCCCTGGGGCTTGATGGTCGTCACCTGCGCGGAGCAGCCGCTGGCCTTTTTTGATATTGGCGAGATCGTAGACGGCGCGCGGGGACAGGGGCATGAAAACGCCTGTGATGCGACGCCTGCAGACCGGATGCGCGTCAACACGCTTCGGCTGGTGCGCGATGTCACCGCGCGCGAGGCCGCGGTGACTGCTGCCGTCCGAAAAGAGGTGGAGCTGATGCGTATGAGCTGGTCGTGGCGTCTGACTGCACCATTGCGGATGGTGACTGACCAATGGATTCGGTGGCGATCCAAGCGGCACCCAATTTAAAGGGAGCTCCAGCCCCGGCTGCAGTCAGACGCGGGTGAGGGCGCAGCCGATTCCTCGCTGGGGCAGAACAGGCCGCTGCGTCGCAGCCCTTCAGTCTTTTGCCTCGGCAATCAATAGGCGTCCAGCACCGCTCCCTTGCTGGCGCTGGATGCGTTGAACGCAAACTTGGCCTGCACACCACGGGTGTAGCGTGGGGAAGGGGCGGTCCAGGCGGCGCGGCGCTTGGCGATTTCTGCCTCGGGCACGTTCAGCTCCAGCAGCAGCTGGCGTGCGTCGATGGTGATGCTGTCGCCCTCGTTGACGAAAGCAATCGTGCCTCCGGCTGCGGCCTCGGGCGCCACGTGGCCGACCACCATGCCCCAGGTGCCGCCGGAGAAGCGGCCGTCGGTGATCAGGCCCACGCTCTCACCCAAGCCTGCTCCGATCAGCGCACCGGTGGGTGCCAGCATTTCTGGCATGCCGGGGCCGCCCTTGGGGCCCAGGTAGCGCAGCACCATCACGTCACCGGCCTTGATCTTGCCCGCCAGGATGGCTTCGAGTGCCGATTGTTCGTCGTCGAATACGCGGGCCGGGCCGGTGATGACGGGGTTCTTCAAGCCCGTGATCTTGGCCACCGCGCCTTCGGGGCTCATGTTGCCCTTGAGGATGGCCAGGTGGCCTTGCGCGTACATAGGCTTGTCGATAGGACGAATCACGTCCTGGTCGGCGCGTGGCTCGTCCGGCACATCCTTCAGCACCTCGGCAATCGTCTTGCCTTCGATGGTGAGGCAGTCGCCATGCAGCAGGCCCGCATTGAGCAAGATCTTCATGACCTGAGGAATGCCCCCTGCGCGGTGCAGATCCACCGCCAGGTACTTGCCGCTGGGCTTGAGGTCGCACAACACAGGCGTCTTTACGCGCACGCGCTCGAAGTCGTCGATGCTCCACTCCACGCCTGCCGCATGGGCAATCGCCAGGAAGTGCAGCACCGCGTTGGTCGAGCCGCCCGTGGCCATGATCACAGCCACGGCGTTCTCGATGGATTTACGGGTCACGATGTCGCGCGGCTTGATGTCCTTCTTGATGGCCTCGATCAGCACCTTGGCCGACTCCTTGGCCGAGTTCATCTTCTCGTCGTGCGGGTTGGCCATGGTGGACGAATAGGGCAGGCTGATGCCCAGGGCCTCGAACGCGCTGCTCATGGTGTTGGCGGTGTACATGCCGCCGCACGAGCCCGTGCCCGGGATGGCGCGTTTCTCGATTTCTTTCAGGTCAAAGTCGCTCAGCTTGCCCGCAGCGTTCTCGCCCACGGCCTCGAACACGCTCACGATGTTCAGGTCCTTGCCCTGGTAGTGGCCGGGCAGGATGGTGCCGCCATAGACATAGATGGCGGGCACGTTGGCGCGCAGCATGCCCATCAGGCCGCCGGGCATGTTCTTGTCGCAGCCGCCCACCACCAGCACGCCATCCATCCACTGGCCGCCCACGCAGGTTTCGATGCAGTCGCTGATGACTTCGCGGCTGACCAGGCTGTACTTCATGCCTTCGGTGCCCATGGCCATGCCGTCGCTGATGGTGGGGGTGCCGAACACCTGGGCGTTGCCACCCGCTTCTTCGATTCCCGCGATGGCCGCGTCGGCCAGCTTCTGCAGGCCGCTGTTGCAGGGCGTGATGGTGCTGTGGCCGTTGGCCACGCCCACCATGGGTTTCACGAAGTCGCCTTCCTCGTAGCCCATGGCGTAGTACATGGAGCGGTTGGGTGCGCGCGACTTGCCCTGGGTGATGTTGGCGCTGCGGCGGTTGATGGGTGCGGAGGGCTTGCTGGAGTCGGTCATCGTGGGGCGTCCTGGTCTCGGGGTTGGGGCTGGAGCGGAATGGGTCATTCTGCCAGCGCCGTCGCAGCGCGTGGGGGCTGCCCCCGCAATCCCCAACGCCACCGCCCCGGGCGGGCCTGTGGGGCTGGGCGATAATTGACAGGTTTGCCCCCGGCACGGCTCAAGAGGTTGTCTGCACGGGCGCGCGAGGGGCCTTTATGAGTCCGGCCCGCTTCCCTTCCAGCGATTTTTCAGAAGCCAGCACGATGCCCATCTACCGTTCCAAAACCTCCACCGCCGGTCGCAACATGGCAGGCGCGCGTTCCCTGTGGCGCGCCACCGGCATGAAAGACGATGACTTCAGCAAGCCGATCATCGCGGTGGTCAATTCGTTCACCCAGTTCGTGCCCGGCCACGTGCACCTTAAGGACCTGGGCCAGCTGGTGGCCCGCGAGATCGAAGCCGCTGGCGGCGTGGCCAAGGAGTTCAACACCATTGCCGTGGACGACGGCATTGCCATGGGCCACGACGGCATGCTGTATTCGCTGCCCAGCCGCGACATCATTGCCGACTCGGTCGAGTACATGGTCAACGCGCACTGCGCCGACGCCATGGTCTGCATTTCCAACTGCGACAAGATCACCCCCGGCATGCTGATGGCCGCCATGCGCCTGAACATTCCGGTGATCTTCGTTTCGGGTGGCCCGATGGAAGCGGGCAAGACCCGCCTGGCCAACCCGGTCACCAAGGTCATGGAGTTCAAGAAGCTCGACCTGGTGGACGCGATGGTGATTGCCGCCGACACCAACTACTCCGACGCCGATGTGGCCGAGGTCGAGCGCTCGGCCTGCCCCACCTGCGGTTCGTGCTCGGGCATGTTCACCGCCAATTCCATGAACTGCCTGACCGAGGCGCTGGGCCTGTCGCTGCCCGGCAACGGCACGGTGGTGGCCACCCATGCCGACCGCGAGCGGCTCTTCAAACGCGCCGGTCGCCGCATCGTCGAGATCGCCAAACAGTATTACGAGCAGGATGACGAACGCGTGCTGCCCCGCTCGGTGGGCTTCAAGGCGTTTGAAAACGCAATGACGCTGGACATCGCCATGGGCGGCTCCACCAACACCATCCTGCACCTGCTGGCCATTGCGAGCGAGGCCGAGATTCCTTTCACCATGGCCGATATCGACCGCCTCTCGCGCGTGGTGCCGCAGCTGTGCAAGGTGGCGCCCAACACCAACAAGTATCACATCGAAGACGTGCACCGTGCTGGCGGCATCATGGCCATCCTGGGCGAGCTGGACCGTGCAGGCAAGCTGCACACCGACGTGCCCACGGTGCACACCGCCACGCTCAAGGACGCGCTGGACCAGTGGGACATCGTGCGCACGCAGGACGAGGCCGTGCGCACCTTCTACATGGCGGGCCCCGCAGGCATCCCCACCCAGGTGGCGTTCAGCCAGAACACGCGCTGGCCCAGCCTGGACCTGGACCGCGCCGAGGGCTGCATCCGGTCGTACGGCCACGCTTTCAGCAAAGAGGGCGGCCTGGCCGTGCTGACCGGCAACATCGCGGTGGACGGCTGCGTGGTCAAGTCGGCCGGTGTGGACGAAAGCATCCTGGTGTTCGAGGGCACGGCCCACGTGACCGAGTCGCAGGACGAAGCCGTGGCCAACATCCTGGCCGACAAGGTCAAGGCCGGTGACGTGGTCATCGTGCGCTATGAGGGCCCCAAGGGCGGCCCCGGCATGCAGGAAATGCTCTACCCCACCAGCTACATCAAGTCCAAGGGCCTGGGCAAGGCCTGCGCGCTGCTGACGGACGGCCGCTTCTCGGGTGGCACTTCGGGCCTGTCGATTGGCCACTGCTCGCCGGAAGCCGCTGCGGGCGGTGCCATCGGACTGGTGCAGAACGGCGACCGCATCCGCATCGACATCCCCAACCGCACGATCAACGTGCTGGTGAGCGATGAAGAACTGGCCAAGCGTCGCGAAGTACAGAACGCCAAGGGCTGGAAGCCCGCCCAGCCACGCCCGCGCAAGGTGTCGGCCGCGCTCAAGGCTTATGCCAAGCTGGTGATGTCTGCCGACAAGGGCGCCGTGCGCGATTTGTCGCTGCTGGACGACTGAGGGGCAGCCTTGCAGGGCCAACAGCCCTGCCGCCGCACCGAAGCCGCGCCTGGAGGGCGCGGCTTTTTTGTTTTTGCTCCACTTTTGATAGCTGTCGGTGCATGACGGACTAGCGCTTCCTCGGCTTTTTATTCAAAAAAGGGTTGTGTGGGTCCAACTGATCGTTCTGGCGCGGCAGCGGCCACCCGGTGGTCTTGCCCGAGGCAGTAGGCCCTGACTGCGGGGTCATCCCCAGCGCGGGCACAATACCCGCCACCATGTTGACCTATCCCCACATCGACCCCGTCGCCCTGCAGATCGGCCCACTGGCTGTGCACTGGTATGGCCTGACCTATCTTGCGGCCTTTGGCCTGTTCATGCTGCTGGGCATCCGGCGCTTGCGGCACCCGCCCTTTGCCTCCATCACGGGGCCCGGCGCCTGGACGCGTAAGGATGTGGAAGACATCCTCTTTTTGGGGGTGGCTGGCGTGGTCATTGGCGGGCGGCTGGGCTACTGCCTGTTCTACAAGCCGGGCTACTACCTGAGCCACCCGCTGGAAATTTTTGCCGTGTGGCAGGGCGGCATGGCCTTCCATGGCGGGCTGCTGGGTGTGGTGGTTTCGATGCTGTGGTTTGCCCATTCGCGTCAGCGCCCCTGGCTGCAGGTGGCTGATTTTGTGGCGCCCTGCGTGCCCACGGGGTTGGCGGCAGGGCGGGTAGGCAACTTCATCAACGGCGAACTGTGGGGTCGCTTTGCCAGCCCCGATCTGCCCTGGGGCATGGTGTTTGCGCACAGCGGCTCCATGCAGCCGCGCCATCCGTCGCAGGTCTACCAGTTCCTGATGGAAGGATTGCTGCTGTTCATCCTGCTGTGGCTGTATGCCCGCAAGGAGCGTCGCCCCGGCCAGGTGGCTGCCGCTTTCCTGTTCGGCTACGGTGTGTTCCGCTTCATTGCCGAATATTTCCGCGAGCCCGACGCCTTCCTGGGCATCCTGTCGCTGGGTATGAGCATGGGGCAATGGCTGTGTGTGCCCATGATCGTGGGTGGCGCAGCGATGTGGCTGTGGGCGCAGCGGCAGCCGGTGGGGGCGCTGGTTTCGAGATAAAACGGGCGATAGCGCCGGTGTTTTATGCCCGAGCAGCTATCAAATTGGTAGTGATTGGACCGAGTAGCGGGTAAGCAGGCGGTCAATGCCGCGCATCACCCCGCCGCGCCATCGTCCACAGGGCGGCCCCCACGATGAGTGCACCGCCCACCCAGCCCGTGACGCTGAGCTGCTCTCCCAGCCAGAACACCGCAAACAGCGCGCCAAAGGCGGGCTCGCTGCTGGTCAGCAAGCCCACCCGCGTGGGCGAGCTGTGGCGCAGCGCCCAGTTCTGGGCCACAAAGGCAAACACCGTGCAGCCCGCCACCAGGTAGACGCAGGCCCACCAGAAAGCGCTGGCTTGGGTGAGCGACGGCAGCGGGGGCAGCTTGCCCGGCAAAGCCAGCGCCAGCAGCAGGCAGCCCACCCCGATCACGCCCGACTGCACCGCCGTGAGGGCCAGCACGGGTGCGTTGCGGCGACGGGTGAGCCGCGTGGTCTGGCACACGGTGATGGCACGCAGCACGGCGGCCGCCAGCATCAGGGCGTCGCCCCAACCCCACTGGCCGGTGTACCCCCCGCTGAGCAGGGCTGCGCCGAGCAGGGAGACGGCGGCAAAACCAAACATCACACGCTCGGGCCGCTGGCGCAGCAGCCACCACTCGGCAAACGGTGTGAACACCACGCACAGACTGATCAAAAACGCGGCATTGCTGGCCTGCGTGAGCGCCAGGCCAAAGGTCTCGCAGAGAAAGATGCCCAGCATCAGCCCACCCAGCGGCAGACCGGCCACCAACGCATCGCGCCGCTCGGGCGCAGTGGCGCGCAGCAGGGCCGGGAGCAGCACCACAAAGGTCAGGAGGAAGCGCACGGCCAAAAAACCCAGCACCGGGTAGAACACCAGGGCCCCCTTGGCCACGCCATAGCTGGTGCCCCACACCACGGCGACCAGCAGCAAGGCCAGGTCAGAAAGGCGCGGGGCCAGCGGGGAAGGGGCGGACAGGGGCAGGGTGTGTGACATGGGGCGCAGATTGGGGGGGAGGCTGTGGGGCGCCGCGCGTGGCGGCGATGGGCTGGGGAAATTATCAATTTGCGTCCATGCATTGATAATCGCTGCCAAAGAACTGCACTTGTTCCCCATGCGCATCAATCAGCCCCTGGACAGCCTCCCCGACATGGCGGTGTTTGCGCGTGTGGTGGATGCGGGCAGCTTCTCGGCCGCCGCGCGGCAGCTGGGCATCACCCCGTCGGCGGTTAGCCGCCAGGTGGCTCGGCTGGAAGGGGCGCTGCGCGTGCGCCTGCTGGAGCGCACCACCCGCAAGCTGCGGCTGACCGATGCGGGCACGGCGGTCTACAGCCGCTGCCAGGACATGGTGTCTGCCGCGCGCGAGGTGTGGGCGCTGAGCGACACCCACTCTGCCGCGCCATCGGGGATGGTGCGCATGAGCATGGCGAAGGCGGTGGGGCGCCAACTCGTTCACCCCCTGGTGCTGCCGTTTTTGCAGAAATACCCCGAGGTCGATGTGCAACTGCTGATCACCGACCGCACGGTGGACCTGTTCGAGGAACCCATCGACCTGGCCCTGCGTGTGACCGACACGCCACCCCCGGGCCTGGCCGGGCGGCCGCTGGCCACGTTGCGCCATTTGGTTTGCGCCAGCCCGCGTTACCTGGCCGAGCGGGGCCACCCGCAGCACCCGCGCGACCTGGAGCACCACGCCTGCATCACCCTGGGCGAGGACGAGCGCGACCGGCACTGGCGCTTCGAGCGCGCAGGCGAATCCGCCACGGTGGCCGTGCGCGGGCGCTATGTGGCCAACCACAGTGAGGTGCGGCTGGAGGCCGCGCTGAGCCACCTGGGCATTGCCAGCCTGCCGGGCTTTACCGCGCGCGCTGCGTTGGCGCGGGGTGACCTGGTGACCGTGTTGCCCGACTGGGAGCACAAGACCTCGTACGCGGGCACGGCCTGGGTGCTGTACCCGTCCCACCGGTTTCTGCCCGCCAAGCTGCGGGTGTGGATCGACCACCTGGTGGAAGGTTTTGCGGGCGTGGAGTGAAGCGGGGGAGGGGCGTGAGGGCAGGGCGACCGTGCGGTGGGCGCAGCGGGTGTTGCACCCTCGGCCGCTCATCTGGCCCGGGGCTGATCACCCAACGACGGTGCCTTGGGTCCAGCAGCAAAGTTCGCCACCCTTGCTGCTATGTGGCACGCAGCGTTGCGCAACCACCGCAGTCGCCGTCTTTTGTGTAACCAAAGTCTGCAAATCACGGTTTACACCTTGTCATTTTGCGTAATTATGAGAAATTACACACATGGCGAGGCAATCGCCTCTGTTGTCAGCTGTTAGTGGTGTGTTGCAGGCATTCGGCCTGCGCCGTGCTTCTGTCGCTGACAGCCGATGCCTCGCGGGTTGGTGCCCTGGAGCCTTGTTTTACATGCGTCCTGTCCCGAATTCACTGCACGACGAAGTCGCCTCCCGGCTGCGGGAGCAGATTTTTGCGGGCGCCTTGCCGCCCGGCAGCTTTCTGGACGAGGCGGCCTTGTGCGAGCGGCTGGAGATCTCGCGCACCCCGCTGCGCGAAGCGCTCAAGGTGCTGGTGGCCGAGGGGCTGCTGCGCCATGAGCCGCGCCGGGGTTGTTTTGTGGCCGAGGTCACCGAGAGCGATCTGGACAACATCTTTCCCGTCATCGCATTGCTGGAGGGGCGAGCCGCACACGAGGCCACGCGCAAGGCCGTGGCGGCCGACATTGCCGCGCTGGAGCTGCTGCACGAGCGACTGCAACAGTGCGCGGCCGACGGGCGCATGACCGACTACTACGAAGCCAACTACGCCATCCACGAGGCCTTCATCACGCTGGCGGACAACCGCTGGCTGGCCCAGGTGATTGGCGACCTGCGCAAGATCCTGCGGCTGGCACGCCACAAGACGCTGCATGCCCCCGGGCGCATGCAGCAAAGCCTGGCAGAGCATCTGGCCGTGTTTGCCGCGCTCAAGGCGCGCGACTGCGACGCGGCCGAGGAGGCCATGCGCACCCATCTGTTGCGCCAGCGCGATGCGCTGCGCGATGTAGCCCGCAACCAGCAATCGAGGTTGACCCCATGATCAACAGCACTCCCGAATGGATCACCCGCAGCGTGTCACGCCTGCGCACTGCCGCGCCTGCCGCCGACAAGGCGGGGGACAAGACCGCCGACAAGTCTGCCAAGGCCTCACTCGACAAAACCGTGACCGATGTGGTCGCCAAGGTCGCGGTGCCGCGTTCTACCAACGAGCGTCTGCAGGCCACTCTGCGGCGCGGCCAGGAGGCGTTGTCGCCCCGCGCATTGCGCCGTCTGCTGGCCGACCTGCAGGAGGTGGTGGCGCCCCAGGTGAGCGAGATCGAAGGTGGCCGCCGCGCCCAGGCCGTGGCCGACTGGTATGCGAAGGCCGAGCCCGAGGAAAGGCGCGACATGTGGCTGCTGATGTGCGAGCAGTTCGCACCGGATGCCACGCGCTTCAAGTCGGCCCGCCAGCGTTACGAAGCGGCGGCGGGCACGGCCGAAGAAGGGCAGGCCGAGATCAGCCTGCGCCGTGCGCTGGTATCGCCCCGCACGCGGCTGCTGCAGCGGTTTTCGGCGTTCCCCGAGGGCATGCGTTTTCTGGTGGATATGCGCGCAGAAATCCTGCCGCTGCTCAAGGCCGACAAGCGCCTGCTGCCGCTCGATGCCGAGCTGGAGCATTTGTTTTCGACCTGGTTCGACGTGGCCTTTCTGGAGCTGCGCCGGCTGTCGTGGGACTCGCCCGCCTCGCTGCTCGAAAAGCTCATCAAGTACGAGGCCGTGCACGACATCCGCAGCTGGGCCGACCTGAAGAACCGCCTGGACAGCGACCGCCGCTGCTATGGCTTCTTTCACCCGCGCCTGCCCAACGAGCCGCTGATCTTTGTGGAGGTGGCGCTGGTGGACAAGATTTCGTCCAGCATCACGCCGCTGCTGGACGAGGCTGCTGCGCCCGTGGACATCGCACGGGCCACCACGGCCATCTTCTATTCCATCAGCAACACGCAAACGGGGCTGCGCGGCGTGAGCTTTGGCGACTCGCTCATCAAGCATGTGGTGGAAACGCTCACGGCCGAGTTCCCGCGCCTGCGCACCTTTGCCACGCTGTCGCCCATTCCGGGTTTCCGCGCTTGGCTGGGCAAACATGCAGGGGCCATGCTGGACCGCCTGGACGACAAGCGCCGCAGCGAGCTGGGCCGCGCGGTGGGCTTCGAGCCGCCGCAGGCCACGCATTTGCTCGGGGCGGTGGACAAGGCGCTGGAGCTGGACGCCAAATCCCCCGTGCGCCAGATGCTGCTGGAATGCGCCGCGTACTATCTGGGCCGCGAGCTGCAAGAGGGCAAACCGGCAGACCCCGTGGCCCGCTTCCACCTGGGCAACGGCGCGCGGGTAGAGCGCCTGAACTGGGCGGGTGACCCGTCCAGCAAGGGGCAGAAACAATCGTACGGGCTCATGGTGAACTACCTGTACGACTTGAAGCGCATCGACAGGCATCGCAGCTTGCTTGCGCAGGGCAAGGTGCCAGTGTCGGGGGACATCGACAGCCTTTGCCGCGACTGACGGGGCGGCCGGCAAGATGCCGGGCGGACCAGTGACCGCGTATTTTTACAACGACAGGAGACAAGGAATGACTGATTCGCGAATCCAACGCCGGGGTGTATTGCTCGGCGCTGCGGCTGCAGGCCTGGGCCTGGCCAGCAGCAATAGCTGGGCCCAAAGCACCTGGCCCAGCAAGCCCGTGACGGTGGTGGTGCCGTTCCCCGCCGGTGGCGGCACCGATGCGTTTGCCCGGCCGCTGGCTGCGCAGTTTTCCAAAAGCACAGGCAAGACGCTGGTGATCGACAACCGGGGTGGCGCCGGGGGCACGCTGGGTGCCAGCATTGCGTCCAAGGCGGCGCCCGATGGCTACACGCTGTTCATGGGCGCCGTGCACCACGCGATTGCCCCTGCGATGTACCCCAAGCTTGACTACGACATCGAGAAAGACTTCATTCCCCTGGCGCTGCTGGCCAACGTGCCCCAGGTGTTGGTGGTCAATCCCAAGACGCCGTCCACCAACTTCAAGCAGTTTCTGGACTACATCAAGCGCAACCCTGCCAAGCTCAACTACGGTTCGGCCGGAGCAGGCACCTCGCACCATCTGGCAGGCGAGCTGTTCAAGCAGCAGACAGGCACCTTCATCACCCACATCCCCTACCGGGGCGCGGGCCCCGCGCTGCAGGATCTCATTGGCGGCAACGTGGACATGATGTTCGACGGCCTGGGCTCGTCAGCCAATCACATCAAGAGCGGCCGCATCAAGGCGCTGATGGTGTCCGGCGCCAAGCGCAACCCCGCATTCCCCGACGTACCCTGCGCCTCCGAAGTGGGCCTGCCCGACTACACCGTGACCACCTGGTACGGCCTGTGGGCGCCCAAAGGCACACCGGCCGACGTGCAGGCCCGCATCGTGGACGAGATCAAGCGCCTGGGCACCGCCGATGACCTCAAGGCCGTGTGGGCCAGTAACGGCGCGGACTACGGCGGCATGACGCAGCAGCAGTTTGGCGCGTTTGTGAGCAGCGAGGTCAAGCGCTGGGCGGCGGTGGTGAAGGCGTCTGGCGCAAAGCTTGATTAACCCCCAAGACGGTGCAAACAAACCCGCCATGCCCGCTCGCTCTGCAAAAGCGCACACCGTCGTTGTTGCAAATGCTCGCCATAGCCGGTGCTATGGCTGCGCTTTGCGCCATCCCCCGAGGGGGACGCCACCCGTGGCCTGGCAAAGCCAGTTCCACGGTGGCGCTGGCGATGGCATGGCGGGGTGAGAAGGTCGCGGGGGGTATGTGAAGGAAATGGATACCAGGATGTCGGGTGAAGTGTTGATGAATGCTGGGGAGGGCGGGGTGGTGCATGTCACCCTGCGCCACACCGGGCGGCTGAATGCCATGTCGCGGCCCATGTGGCGGCAGTTGCGTGCGGTGTTTGAAGACGTGCAGCGCTCGGCCGATGCGCGCTGTGTGCTCATCGCGGGCGAGGGCGGGGCGTTCTGTGCGGGCGGAGACATTTCAGAGTACCCCGGCTTCCGTTTTGACGCGGCCGCGCTGCGCGACTTTCATGAAAACGACGTGTGGGGCGGGCTCAATGCCATGCTCCAGTGCGACGTGCCCATCGTGGCCCAGATCAGCGGCGCCTGCATGGGCGCCGGCGTGGAGATTGCCAGCTGCTGCGACATCCGGGTGGCGGGCAATGGCGCGCGTTTTGGCGCACCGATTGCCAAGCTGGGCTTCCCGATGGCCCCGCGCGAGGCGCAGCTGGTGGCAGGTGCAGTGGGCGACGTGACCGCACGCCAGATGCTGCTGGAGGCCGCCACCTTCAGCGCCCCCGACATGCTGGCACGCGGCTTTTTGAGCCGGGTGGTGGCCGACGACATGGTGGCCACCGAAGCCCTGGGCAGTGCCCAGCGCATTGCCGCGCTGGCGCCCCAGGCCGCCCGCATGAACAAACAGACGTTTCGGGCGCTGAAAGCGCCTGTAGCGCTACAAAATCATGCCTTGTCTGCTATTGAAAACATAGTAAACGGCCCTGCCGACCCCTATGCCTACGCCGCCAGCGCCGAGCACCGCGAAGGGATCTCTGCTTTTCTGGACAAGCGCGCGCCGGTGTTCTGACCGGCGCCTCCGCCCCCGCTTTCTCCCATTCAGTCAGTCCCAACCTCTCAACCCAGCCACCCAGCCCATTGAAGTCTGAGCCATGAGCCAACACAACCTCTTCAGCGCCCTGCGCGCCGCTTTCCCGTCCGACCTGGACAGCACTGCCGTTGAGACCACGGCGGCAGACGGCACCCCGCTGTTCTACACCTGGCGCGATCTGGACCGCGCCAGCGCCCGCATCGCCAACCTGCTTGCGTCGCTCAAGCTGCCCGAAGGCAGCCGCGTGGCCGTGCAGGTCGAAAAGTCTGTCGAAGCCATGGCGCTGTACCTGGCCACGCTGCGTGCGGGCTACGTCTTTTTGCCGCTCAACACCGCCTACCAAAGCGCCGAGATCGAATACTTCATCGGCAACGCCGAGCCGGCCGTGGTGGTGTGCTCGCCCGGCAACTTTGGCTGGGTCAGCAAGATTGCCTTCACCCTGGGCACGCAGCATGTCTTCACCCTGGGTGACGACCGTACCGGCAGCCTGCTGGAGCGTGCAGCGCACCACGGCGACGAGCACCAGGCCGTGTCCCGCAGCGCCGACGACCTGGCCGCCATCCTGTACACCAGCGGCACCACCGGCCGCAGCAAGGGTGCCATGCTCACGCACGGCAACATGCTCAGCAATGCCGTCATGCTCAAGGACTACTGGGGCTGGAAGAAGGGGGACGTGCTCATCCACGCGTTGCCCATCTTCCACGTGCATGGCCTGTTCGTGGCCATCCATGGCGCGCTCATCAACGGCAGCAAGATGATCTGGATGGCCAAGTTCGACCCCAAGGCCGTCATCGCCGCCATGCCCCGCGCCACCGTGTTCATGGGCGTGCCCACACTGTACGTGCGCATGCTGGCCGAGGCTGGTTTGAACAAACAGGCCGTCAAGAACATGCGCCTGTTCATCGCAGGCTCTGCACCGCTGCTCATCGAAACCTTCAAGGAATGGCAGCAACGCACCGGCCACACCATCCTGGAGCGCTACGGCATGAGCGAAACCATCATGCTCACCAGCAACCCCTACAGCGCTGACAAGCGCTACAACGGGCAGGACGAACGCCGTGGCGGCACCGTGGGCTTCCCCCTGCCGGGTGTGAGCCTGCGCGTGCAGGGCGATGGCGGCAAAGACCTGCCCGTGGGCGAGATCGGCGGCATCCAGGTCAAGGGCCCCAACGTGTTCAAGGGCTACTGGCGCATGCCTGAAAAGACGGCCGAAGAGTTCACCAAAGATGGCTACTTCAAGACCGGCGACGTGGGCAAGGTGGACGAGCGCGGCTACGTGCACATCGTGGGCCGCAGCAAAGACCTGATCATCAGCGGCGGCTACAACGTCTACCCCGCAGAGATCGAGGGCTACATCAACGAAATGCCCGGCGTGGCCGAAAGCGCCCTGGTCGGCGTGCCACACCCTGACTTTGGCGAAGTGGGCGTGGCCGTGGTCATTGCCAAGCCCGGTGCCAGCCTGGACGCCGATGCCATCGTGGCCCAGCTCAAGTCGCAGTTGGCCAACTTCAAAATCCCCAAGAGGTGCTTCGTGGTGTCCGAGCTGCCGCGCAACACCATGGGCAAGGTGCAAAAGAACCTGCTGCGGGATCAGTACAAAGGGTTGTTCGCCTGAGGCAGGCCCGTGAGTGGAGGCCTTCGCACTGGCAAAAATAGTGTGAACAGGCCCTAGCCCGCTGCAGGGGCCTGGGGGTTGCAGAAAATGCAGGGCGTGGCGGCTGGCGCCGCGGCGCCCTCGGCATGGTTGCAGCAGTGTTCCAGCCACCCCGCCACCAGCCGGTACACCGACAAATTGGTGCGTGCCGTGGGCGCGCACAGGTAGTAGCCGAGCGGGCTGTCAAAGCGGTCTTTCAGGGGCTCTACGAGAGTGCCTGCCGCTAGCTCGTCCTCCACCAGGCAGGTGGGCACGATGCCCACGCCAAAGCCTGAAACCGCTGCACGGATGATGAGTGAATACAGGTTGAAGCCCGGCCCGAACCGGCTGGCGCTGGTGTCCAGGCCGTGGGCTTCCATCCAGTCCTGCCAGGCCAGGGGCACCTCAATGTGCTGCAGCAGCGTGGCGCGCATCAGGTCTTGCGGGGTGTCCAGGGGCAGGGCGGCCTGCAGTTGCGGGCTGCACACGATGCTGGTTTCCTTGCCAATCAGGTAGCGCGCATTGGCGCTGGGCCAGTTGCCGTAGCCGTACTGGATGGCGGCGTCGAACTCATGCGGTGTCGCAAAGTCGTGTGCGTGCTGGTAGCGCACAAAGTTCAGCGACACCTGCGGCAGCGTGCGCTTGAAGTGTCCCAGGCGCGGAAACAGCCACTGTGCCGCAAACGTGGGCGGGACCGACAGGTTCAGCGAGCCGCCATCACCCCCGTACGACATGAGCTGTGCCGTGGCCGATTCCAGCGCGGCCATGGCGGGGCGGGTGGCGTTGAGGTAGGTGGCACCCGCCTCGGTCAGCTCCAGCCCGGTGGCTTTGCGGATGAACAGCTTCTGGCCCAGGTAGTCTTCCAGCGCCGCGATGTGGCGGCTGATGGCGCTTTGCGTCACGCACAGCTCGCGCGCGGCCATGGTGAAGGCCTGGTGCTTGGCGGCGGAATGAAAGGCGTTCAGCTCAGAGATGGTGGGGCACAGGCGGCGCATAGTGGTGGCCTAGGGTGTATGAGTAGGGCTCATGGGATGGTGAGATTTTAGGCGTTGCGGATAAGGGCAATTGGCCCGATAAATGCGTCCTGTGACAGCAACGTGTCAAGCGCCACACTCTGTAGATGCTGCAATGCACCAGATGGATGCTTGATGGTCTTCATGGCCCCCTGAAAAAGCAGGCTATGAGTAATTTTGAAGCCATCGCGCCCACTTTGACGAATCTCATGACCTCTTTGTTGATTGAAAACAGCCGTGTGCTGGATGTCCACGCACTCACACTGCGCACCGGCCTGTCCGTTCTGGTGCAGGACGGCCGCATTGCGGCGGTAGGCACCGACCTGCAGGTGCCAGAAGGGACCACCACGCTCGACGCCAAGGGCATGACCCTGATGCCCGGCCTGATCGACTGCCACGTGCACGTGGTGGCGTCTTCGTTCAACCTGGGCGCCGTGGCCAAGATGCCTAACGTGTTCACCATGATGCGCTCGCTGCCCATCATGAAGGGCATGCTGGAGCGGGGCTTTACCACCGTGCGTGATGCGGGCGGCGCCGACTGGTCGCTGGCCGAGGCGGTGCGCACGGGGCTGGTGCAGGGGCCGCGCATCTTCCCTGCGGGCAAGGCGCTGTCGCAAACCGGCGGGCATGCGGATTTCCGTCAGCGCAACGATGACCTGGATGTGTGTTCGTGCGCCTACAAGCTCGGCAACATCGGCCGCGTGGTCGATGGCGTGGATGCTTGCCGCCTGGCGGTGCGTGAAGAAATTCTGAAGGGCGCCACGCAGATCAAGGTGATGGCCTCGGGCGGTGTGGCTTCGCCCAACGACCCGATTGGCAACCTGGGCTATTCCGAAGCCGAGCTGCACGCCATTGTGGAAGAGGCATCCAATGCCAACACCTATGTCATGGCCCACGCCTACACGCCCCGCGCCATCGCCCGCGCCGTGCGCTGCGGCGTGCGCACCATCGAGCACGGCAATCTGGTGGATGCGCCCACGGCAGAGTTCATGGCCGAGATGGGCGCGTTCATGGTGCCCACGCTCATCACCTACGAGGGCCTGGCCAACGAGGGCGAGCGTTATGGTCTGCCTGCGGTGTCGATTGCCAAGATCGATTCGGTGCGCGGCCAGGGCAAGCAGGCCATCGAGATCCTGGCCAAGGCGGGCGTGAAGATGGGCCTGGGCAGCGACTTGCTGGCCGAGACGCATTACCTGCAGTCCGACGAGTTGCGCTTGCGCGCGGAGATTCTGGGCAATGGCCCGGTGCTGCAGCAGGCCACGCTGATTGGCGCGGAGATTCTGGGCCAGCAAGGCCAGCTGGGCGAAGTCACGGTCGGTGCCATTGCCGACATCTTGCTGGTCGATGGCAACCCGTTGACCGACATCACCTGCCTGCTGAACCAGGGCGAGCGCATTCGCGCCATCGCCAAGGACGGCGTGTGGGTCAAGAACACCCTTTGAGTCCCTTTCACCCCCTCACCCCCATCCCACCCCCTACCGGAGATCACCATGCAACGTAGAAATTTCGTCAAGCTCGGCGGCGCCGCAGCGGCTCTGCAGTTCCTTCCCTCCATCGGTTTCAGCCAGCAAGGTGAGGTGTTTCGGATTGGCTCGCTCACGCCCATCACCGGTGCAGGCAGTCCCTACGGCCCGGGCATGCAGCAGGCCATTCGCCTGGCCGTGGATGAGGTCAATGCCGCGGGCGGCGCGGGTGGACGCAAGCTTGAACTCTTCACCGAAGACGACCAGACCAAGCCCGACGCGGCCGTGCTGGCCGCCAAGAAGCTGATCGAAGTGAATAAGGTGCAGGCGGTGCTGGGCACCTGGGCCTCGGGCGTGACGCTGGCAGTGATGCCGCTGACCGACGCGGCAGGCATCATCCAGATGAACGTGTCGGGCGCGCCCGCCATTTCCACGCTGGACACCAAGGACCTGGTGTGGCGCTTTCAGGCCACCAACGACCGCTTTGGCGCGGCCTTTGCCGAGATCTGCACCAAGCGCGGCTTCAAGCGCCCGGCCACCATGGCGTTCAACAACGCATCCGGCCTGGGCAACGTGGAAGGCTTCACCAAGGCCTGGGAGAAACGCGGCGGCAAGGTGGCGGCCCATGTCACCTACGAACCCAGCCGCCCCAGCTACCGCAGCGAGCTGCAGAAGATTCTGGCCGCTAAGCCGGATGTGATCGTGATGGGCTCGTACCTGCCCGACACCACCATCATCCTGCGCGAGTGGTTCCAGTCCGGTGCCGACACCAAGTGGATCATCCCCGGCTGGGCGGCCAACCCCGACCTGGTGAAGGCCCTGGGCGCCGAGGTGTGCGAGGGCATCATCTCGGTGGACACCGTGTCGAACGAAAAGAGCGCTTCGTATGCCCAGTTTGACGCGGCCTTCACCAAGGCCACGGGCAAGGCGGCGTCCACCAACATCTACGCCGCCATGGCGTACGACATGGTGATCTCGCTGGCGCTGGCCATGGAGGCCGCTGGCCCCAAGGCCACGGTAGAGCAGATCAACGCCAAGATGCGCGATGTCTCCAACGCCCCCGGCACGGCCGTGTTCACCTTTGCCGAAGGCAAGGCGCAACTGGCCAAAAAGGCCAAGGTGAACTACGAAGGCGCATCGAGCAAGCTGGACTTTGACAAGGCGGGCGATGTGACGCCGGACTTTGGCGTATTCATCATCGAAAAGGGCCAGCTGGTGCGGCGCGACGTGGTGTCCATCACGATGTGATGGACCGCGCCCGGTGCGCCTGCCAGGTGCAGGCCCCGGGCATTTTTCTGCGGCGCACCGCGCAGATGTGCATGGGATGACGGAATGACGCAATGACCTGGATCGACTTTGTAAACCTGCTGATCAACGGATTGATCGAAGGCCTGGTGGTGGCACTGCCTGCCTTGGCCATGACCCTGGTGATGGGCGTCAACCGCTTTCCCAACGCAGCCACGGGCGACATGCTCACCACGGGCGCCTACGTTGCCGTGGCGGTGCAGCTGTTGGGGGGCTGGCCGCTGTGGGCGGCGGCGCTCATCAGCATGGTGGTCACGGCCGTGGTGTCGGCGGGCTCGTATACGCTGATCTTTCGCAAGCTGGCCGGGCGGCCCATGGTGTCGTCCATGCTCGCAGCCATTGGCCTCGGGTTTTTGCTGCGCAGCCTGATCGGTTTTTTTGCCGGGCATGACCAGCGCACGTTTGACCTGCCCCTGGTGCGCGCCTGGAACTTTGGTGGCATTCGCGTGTTGCCCACCGACCTGGCCATTGCGGCGGTGGCCGCCGTTTGCCTGCTGGTGGTCTTTGTGCTGATCTACCGCACCAGCTTTGGCCGCCAACTGCGCGCCGTGGCCGACAGTGCGGACCTGGCACGCGCCAGCGGCATCCGCGCCAATGGGTTGATGCTGAGCCTTTGGCTGTTGGTGGGCGCGTTGTCATCACTGGGTGGCGTACTGCTGGGCATGAAGGCCGTGGTCAGCCCCGAGATGGGGTGGGAGAGCCTGATCCCCGCGTTTGCGGCCATGGTGCTGGGCGGCATTGGCAGCCCGGTGGGCGCGGTGCTGGGTGCGCTGCTGCTGTGTGTGGCGCAAGAGCTGGCGGTGCCGCTGATGGGGCCGTCGTACAAGCTGGTGCTGTCGTTTGTGGTGTTGGCCCTGGTGCTGCTGGTGCGCCCGGCGGGCATCATGGGCCGCGTGCAGCTGGTGCGGTAAGGAGTTCGACCGATGATTGCTTACCTGTGTGCCATTGGCATCGTTGCGCTGATCTACTGCCTGCTGGCGCTGGGCCTGAACCTGCAGTTCGGCCTGACCCGGCTGGTCAACTTTGGCGTCGTGGCGTTCTTTGCCGTGGGCGCCTACACCTCAGGCCTGCTGGCGCTGCAAGGCGTGCCGCTGGTGCTGTGTTTTGTGGCGGCGGCTGTGCTCTCGGGCTTGCTGGCGCTGCCCATTGGCCTGCTGTCGCTGCGACTGCGCGATGACTACCTGGCCATCGTGACGCTGGGCTTTTCGGAGGCGGTGCGCATCTCCATCCAGCAAGAGAGCTGGCTGACCAAGGGCGTGCAGGGCTTGCCCGGCTTGCCCAAGCTGTTTGCGTCCTGGGGCGGTGGTGTGTCGGACATGGCGATTTTTGCCACGCTGCTGGCGGTGGTTGCTGTGGTGGCCTGGGGCACGGTGCGCCTGGCGGCCAGCCCGTTTGGGCGGCTGCTCAAGGCCATTGGCGACGATGAGCCCGCGTTGTCGGCCCTGGGCAAGGACCCTGCCTGGTTCAAGGTGCAGGTGTTCATGCTGGGGGCGGCGCTGGCGGGTGTGGCGGGTGCGTTCTATGCGCACTTCATCACCTTCATCACGCCAGAGCAGTTCATCCCGCTCATCACGTTTTATGTGTGGATGGGACTGGTGATGGGCGGCTCGGGCACGGTGCGTGGTGCGGTGTTTGGCTCGCTGCTGCTCATGGTGTTTCTGGAGGGCTCGCGCTTTGCCAAGGACTGGGTGCCGGGCGTGTCAGAAGTTGGCATGGCCAGCCTGCGTTTGGCTGCGGTGGGCCTGGCGCTGATTCTGGTCACCCTGTACAAGCCCAACGGCCTGTTTGGAGGCAAAACCCAATGACCGCAACAACGATGCTGAAGGTGGAGGCCGTCACGCGGCAGTTTGGCGGCTTCAAGGCGGTGGACGGTGTGTCGCTGCAACTGGGCACGGGCGAGATTCTGGGCATTGCAGGCACCAACGGTGCGGGCAAAAGCACACTATTTGCGGCCATTGCCGGGCAGCAGCCAGCGGATGCGGGGCAGATCCAGTTTGAAGGGCAGGACATTACCCGTATGCCCCCCTACCGCCGCGCGCGGCTGGGGCTGGTGCGCACGTTCCAGATTCCGCGCGAGTTCAAGAGCCTCACGGTGCACGAGAACCTGATGGCGGCTGCCGCCAACCCGCAAGGGGAGCGGCTGGTGAATGCCTTCTTCCAGACGCGCAGCCTGCGCGAGCACGAGGCGCAGCTGTCTGCCAAGGCGGACCGCATCCTGCAGTTTTTGAACCTGGCACGGGTGCGCGATGTGACGGCTGGGGGCTTGTCGGGCGGGCAGAAGAAGCTGGTGGAGCTGGGCCGGGTGCTGATGCTGGACCCGCGCTGCATCTTGCTGGACGAGCCGTTTGCCGGGGTGAACCCGGTGCTGATCGAAGAGATTTGTGACCGCGTGCGCGAGCTGAACTGGCAGGGCATTGCGTTCATCGTGATCGAGCACCACCTGCAGGCGCTCAAGTCGCTGTCCAACCGCATGATCGTGATGGACCGGGGCTCCATCCTGGCCGAGGGTGACCCGCACACGGTGCTGGACGACCCGCGTGTGCAGGAAGCCTACATGGGAGGGGTGGTATGAGCGGCGCAAACAACTTGCTGCAGATCGCGCAATTGCGCGGCGGGTATTCCGAGGTGGACATCATCCACGGCATTGACCTGGCCGTGGCGCCGGGCGAGATCGTGACCATTGCAGGTACCAACGGTGCGGGCAAATCCACGCTGGTGAAGGCGCTGCTGGGCCTGTTGCCGCGCGTGGCGGGCACCATCCACCTGGGTGGGCGCGACATCACACCCTTGTCGGCCGAAGACCGCTTTGACGCAGGGCTGGCCTACGTGCCGCAGGTGGCCAATGTGTTCCCTTCGCTCACCGTGCGCGAGAACCTGTTGGTGGTGCGCGGCGTGGCAAACATCAAGCGCCGCATGGACGAGGTGCTGGCCGACTTCCCGGCGCTGGTGGAACGGTTGCCTCAGCCCGCCAGCAACCTCTCGGGCGGCGAGCGCCAGCAACTGGCCTTTGCGCGCGCCCTCATGCCATCGCCGCGCATCATGGTGCTGGACGAGCCCACGGCAGCGCTGGCACCGTCACTTGTCGGCAAGGTGTTTGACATGGTGCAAAAGCTGCCCGCCGCAGGCGTGGCGGTGCTGATGGTGGAGCAGCGCGCGCGCCAGGCGCTGCAGATCAGCCAGCAGGGCTACATCCTGGACCAGGGGCGCTGCGTGCTGCAAGGCCCGGCGCAGGGGCTGCTGGCCGATGAGCGCATGGCGCAGCTTTACCTGGGCAACCACTGAGCCACAGGGCACCCAGCCCTCAATGAAGAACACCGAGGAGGCTGCACGCCTGCTCGGTGTTTTGCTATATATTCAATAGCTACTGGCGCATGTTGTACTAGCGCTAGCGGCTGTTTTGATGCTTAGCGAAGCACCAGCACAGGGATGTGCGAATGCGTCAGCACATGCTGCGTTTCGCTGCCCAGCAGCAGGCGCTTGAGGCCCTTGCGGCCGTGCGATGCCATCACGATCAGGTCGCACTTGTGCTTTTTGGCGGCAGCAATCACGGCTTCGGCCACCAGGTCGGACTTGGCGACCACAGCCTTCACGGTCACGCCTTGTGCGCCGCCCTGGGCTTTCACGCCATCGACCATGGCCTGTGCGGCATCGCCCCACTGGGCTTCGATGCGTTTGACGTCGTTCATGTCCACCGGCATGCCGCCTTCAAAGTAGCTGCGGGGGTAGCGGGGCACCACCTTGAGGGCGACCACGGTGGCGCCGGTCAGTGCGGCCAGGGACAGGCCATGTTCCACGGCTTTGTCCGACAGGGGGGATCCGTCTGTGGCGATCAGGATGCGTTTGTACATAAAAGGGCTCCTCAAAGTGATGGAACAAGCTTAGGATGAATCATGTTCCGGGGCTTGATCCAGGTCAATGTAGTTGTCATGCCCCACAGATAGGCTTGAACCATGTCCATGTTTCAACCCGGTGCGCCGGCTTCTTCTGCGGTGCATCCTTCTGACAGCGTGGCAGATCCGTTGCCGCCGCAGCGGGTAGAGCTGCTGGATGACCCCCAGGAATGGCTGGCGTTCGGCCGACCCTGCACCCCTGCCGGTAGCCCCTTGCCGGGTGGCGCCACCGACCCTGCAACGGCTGACGCCGCAGCCACCGCATGGGACTCCCATGTGGTGCTGGAGGGCATGCACTGCGCGGCCTGTGCCCTCATGATCGAAGACGCCCTGCGTGCCGTGCCCGGCGTGTTGCAAGCCGATGTGAGCGCCGCTACGCGCCGGGCCCGCGTGGTGTGGCAGCCTGGCCGGGTATTGCCGTCGCAGTGGATGGATGCCGTGCGCCACGCGGGTTACCGTGCCATGCCCGCCATGGATGCGTTTGCGCGCGACCAGCGCCTGCGCGAGAGCCGCCGTGCGCTGTGGCGCTGGCTGGTGGCGGGCTTTTGCATGATGCAGGTGATGATGTATGCGTGGCCCGCCTACGTGGCACAGCCGGGCGACCTGTCGGGCGAGATGGAGCAGCTGTTGCGCTGGGCCTCCTGGGTCATCACGCTGCCCATGGTGGTGTTTTCCTGCGGTCCATTTTTTACCAGCGCGCTGCGCGACATTTGCCTGCGCCGCGTCAGCATGGACCTGCCCGTGGCGTTGGGCATGGCCATCACGTTCGTGGTCAGCACCGCTGGCACTTTTGACCCTGCAGGTATCTTTGGCAAGGAGGTGTACTACGACTCCTTGACCATGTTCGTGTTCTTCCTGCTCACCGGCCGCTGGCTGGAGCTGCGCCTGCGGGATCGCACGGCGGGTGCGCTGGAGGCCGTGATGAACCGCCTGCCCGACAGTGTGGAGCGGCGCGCGGCGGATGGCAGCTTCACCCGCGTGGCCACGCGGCGCATTGTGGTGGGGGACACCATCCGTGTGCTGCCCGGCGAGGCGTTTCCCGCCGACGGCCGCATCACGGCAGGCAGCACCCACGCCGATGAGGCTCTTCTGACGGGCGAATCCACACCCGTTGCACGCCCTGTCGGCAGCACCGTGACGGCGGGCAGCTACAACCTGCAGGCGCCGGTCGAGGTGCTGGTGGAAGGCACGGGTGGGCAAACCCGCTTTGCGCAGATCGTGGCACTGATGGAGAGCGCATCGCTGCAAAAGCCACGGCTGGCGCAGCTGGCGGACCGCATCGCGCGGCCTTTCCTGGTCGCCGTGTTGCTGGCGGCGGCGCTGGCGGCTGCCTATTGGTGGCCGTCGGACCCCGGGCATGCGCTGATGGTGGCGGTGGCCGTGCTCATCGTCACCTGCCCGTGCGCGTTGTCACTGGCCACCCCGGTGGCCATGCTCACGGCGGCAGGCACGCTGGCGCGCCACGGTGTGCTGGTGCGCAATCTGCAGGGGCTGGAGGCGCTGGCCCAGGTAGATACCATGGTGTTTGACAAGACCGGTACGCTGACCCGCGACGGCATGGCGCTGCAAGCGGTGCATCCTGCGGGCGGTTGCAGCGCAGAAGAGGCGCTGGACTTGGCCGCAGCGCTCGCGCGCCAGTCCATGCACCCGGCTTCGCGGGCCTTGGCTGCGGCGGCTTCTGCACAGCAGCTGCCGTTGGGGCGTTGGCAGGTGACGGGTCTGCAAGAGGATGCAGGGCAGGGGCTGACTGCTACCGTGGAGGACACCACCGGGGCAGCAATTGCTCGCACGATCCGCCTGGGCTCTGCCCGCCATGCGGGCGTTGCCAACGATACCGGCGGTGCTGCGCTGCAGGTCGTGCTCTCTGAGCAATCGGCAGATGGAGTCTTGCGCGAACTGGCCCGCTTTGATCTGGTGGAAGACCTGCGGGCCGAGGCTTCGGCCGTGGTGCACGCCTTGCAGCAGGACGGTGTGGCCGTGCAATTGCTGTCGGGTGACCGCCGGGGTGCGGTGCAGCGGGTGGCCACGCAGGCGGGCATTGCCCAGGCCCAGGGCGAGTGCACTCCGCAGGGCAAGCTGGCCGCGCTGCAGGCACTGCAGTCGCAAGGACACCACGTGGCCATGGTGGGCGATGGCCTCAATGACGGCCCGGTGCTTGCGGGGGCCCATGTCTCTTTTGCCTTCGGCCGCGCAGTGCCACTGGCGCAGTCCCGGGCGGACTTTGTGGTGCTGGGCGACAGCCTGGTACTGGTGCCGCAGACGGTGCTGCTGGCACGCCGCACCCTGCGCGTGGTGCGCCAGAACCTGTGGTGGGCTGCGGCCTACAACGCGCTGTGTGTGCCGCTGGCGGTGCTGGGCTGGATGCCCGCCTGGCTGGCCGGGCTGGGCATGGCGCTGAGTTCGCTGCTGGTGGTGCTCAACGCAGCGCGCCTGGCGCGCGACCTGCCTTCCTTGCATGGCTCGCACAGTGCGCCATTGCCCACGGTGGCGTTGCCTGCACGACCCGACCCCCTGGCTGGCAGCGCGCCGCAGCCGCCCCTTGATCTTTCCAAGAACCCGCTGGAGCTTGTCTGATGGACATCCTTTATTTGCTGATTCCTCTGTCCGTGATGCTGGTGCTCCTGATTCTGGGAGGCCTGTGGTGGGCCGTGTACCACGGCCAGTTCGAGAGCGTCGAACAAGAGGGGGAGCGCATTCTCCGAGACGGTTGACTTGTGTCAATGCCCGATAGCCGCGACTGCAACAAACTCTTACTGCAATACAAAGAGGTGCCCGATGGATTTTCCAAAAACAAATGCTGCGCACTACAACGATACGGTAGTGCGGCAGTTCTCTATCCTGGCCGTGGTGGTGGGGGTGGTCGGCATGCTGGTGGGCGTCATCATCGCCGCCCAGTTGGCCTGGCCAGAACTCAACTTTGGCATTCCGTGGCTGAGTTATGGCCGCTTGCGACCTTTGCACACCAATGCGGTGATCTTTGGTTTTGGCGGTAGCGCGCTGTTTGCTACCAGCTACTACGTGGTGCAGCGCACCTGCCAGGTCCGGCTTTTTGCCGGTCCACTGGCCGCATTCACCTTCTGGGGCTGGGTGCTGGTCATTGCGGCAGCGGTCGTCAGCCTGCCCATGGGTTACACCCAAGGCAAGGAATACGCTGAACTTGAATGGCCTATTGACATCCTGATCACGCTGGTCTGGGTGTCCTATGCCATCGTGTTCTTCGGAACCATTGGCACCCGCAAGGTCAAGCACATCTATGTGGCCAACTGGTTCTTTGGTGCCTTCATCCTGGCCGTGGCTCTGCTGCACCTGGTGAACAGCGCAGCCATCCCTGCGGGCATGATGAAGAGCTACTCGGCCTATGCCGGTGTGCAGGACGCCATGGTGCAATGGTGGTACGGCCACAATGCAGTGGGCTTCTTTCTGACCGCTGGCTTCCTGGGCATGATGTACTACTTCATCCCCAAGCAGGCGGGCCGTCCGGTGTACAGCTACCGCCTGTCGATCGTCCACTTCTGGGCGCTGATTTTCACGTACATGTGGGCCGGCCCACACCACCTGCACTACACCGCGCTGCCTGACTGGACGCAATCGGTGGGCATGGTGTTCTCGCTCATCCTGCTGGCCCCCAGCTGGGGCGGCATGATCAACGGCATCATGACCCTGTCGGGCGCATGGCACAAGCTGCGTGACGACCCCATCCTGCGCTTCCTGATCGTGTCGCTGTCGTTCTACGGCATGTCCACGTTCGAAGGCCCGATGATGTCCATCAAGACCGTCAATGCCCTGAGCCACTACACCGACTGGACCATTGGCCACGTGCACTCCGGCGCCCTGGGCTGGGTGGGTCTGATCTCGATGGGTTCGCTGTACTACCTGGTGCCACGCCTGTTCGGCAAGGACAAGATGCACTCTGTCAAAGCGATCGAGCTGCACTTCTGGATGGCCACCATCGGCATCGTGCTGTACATCGCAGCGATGTGGATTGCCGGCGTGATGCAGGGCCTGATGTGGCGCGCGGTCAACCCCGACGGCACCCTGACCTACACCTTCGTGGAAAGCGTGAAGGCCACCTATCCCTTCTATGTGATCCGTGTGGCGGGTGGCTTGCTGTACCTGGGCGGCATGCTGGTCATGGCCTGGAACGTGTGGCTGACTGCCATCTCGGGCCGTTCGGTCAAGGTGGCCATTCCTGCTGTGAACGCGGCCCACGCTTGAGTCCGAAGGAGATCATTCATGTCCAACAACAACACATCTGCTTCGACCGGTTTCTCCCATGAAAAGGTGGAGACCAATAACTTTCTGATGATCGTGCTCATCCTGATCGTGATCGCCATTGGCGGTCTGGTCGAGATCGTGCCCCTGTTCTTCCAGAAGTCCACGACCGAGGCGGTCAAGGGCGTGGAGCCCTACAACGCCCTGCAGCTGGCGGGCCGCGACATCTACATCCGCGAGGGTTGCTACAACTGCCATTCGCAGATGATCCGCCCCTTCCGCGCCGAGACGCTGCGCTACGGCCACTACTCGGTGGCGGGTGAGTTTGTGTATGACCATCCCTTCCAGTGGGGCAGCAAGCGCACGGGTCCTGACCTGCACCGCGTGGGTGGCAAGTACAGCGACGAATGGCATCGCATCCACCTGAACAACCCCCGCGATGTGGTGCCCGAGTCCAACATGCCCGCGTACCCCTGGCTTGAAAAGAACCAGGTGGACCCCGCAGTGATGGCGCCCCGCATGAAGGCCCTGCGCACCGTGGGCGTGCCTTACACCGACGAGCAGATCACCGCTGCGGCGGGCGAGGTCAAGGGCAAGACGGAGCAGGACGCGCTCATCGCCTACCTGCAAGTCATGGGCCGTGCGCTCAAGTAAGCAAAGGAGATATCCCATGGACATCACCACCATGCGCATCGTCGCCACCCTGGCATCGATGGCCTGCTTCATTGGCATCTGGGTCTGGGCCTACCGAGGCCGCAACAAGGCCCGGTTCGACGAGGCAGCCCAGCTGCCTTTCGAGACAGATTGACCTTCACCAGAACGAGAACACCCCATGAGTGACTTCACCAGCAATTTCTGGTCGGTCTTTGTGACCACGCTGACCCTGGTCGGCATCATCGCCTGCGGCATCCTGCTTTGGATGGCAGGCCGCAAGAAGGTGGTTGCCACCTCCGACAACACCACCGGCCACGTCTGGGACGAGGATCTGGTCGAAATGAACAACCCCCTGCCGCGCTGGTGGGTGTGGCTGTTCGTCATCACCATCGTCTTTGGCCTGGGCTACCTGGCTGCCTACCCAGGTCTTGGCAGCTTTACCGGCAAGCTCAACTGGACGCAAAAGGGGGAGTACGAAGCCGAAATGGCCAAGGCCAAGACGGAGCTGGAGCCCCTGTATGCCCGCTTTGTATCCATGAAGCCCGAAGACGTGGCCAAGGACCCGCAGGCCCATGCCATTGGCGAGCGCTTGTTCATGAACAACTGTGCGCAGTGCCACGGCTCGGATGCACGCGGCAGCAAGGGCTTCCCGAACCTGACGGACAACGACTGGCTGCATGGCGGCACACCCGAAAAGATCCGCGAGACGCTGGAGAAGGGCCGCATCGGCAACATGCCTCCCATGGCAGCGGCCGTGGGCACCCCAGAAGACGTGCGCAACCTGTCGCATTACGTGTTGAGCCTGTCGGGCAGCCCGCACGACTCGCTGCGTGCATCGCTGGGCAAGTCCAAATTTGCGGCTTGCGCGGCCTGCCACGGCATGGATGGCAAGGGCAACCAGGCACTGGGTGCACCCAATCTGACCGACGACATCTGGCTGCATGGCTGGGGCGAGGCTGCCATCACGGCCATGATCAACAACGGAAAGGTCAACCAGATGCCTGCACAGGCCGAGAAGTTGACCGAGGCGCAGATCGGCGTACTCTCTGCCTATGTGTGGGGCCTGTCGAACAAGCAGGTGGCTGCACGTTGATATGTCCACCGGGCGGTGCTTGAGGCACTGCCCGGGTTTTCTTTTCAGAGTAAACCTGTCCTCCGTTCATAAAGCGACACCATGAGCACACCCAGCGAGCCTGCTCGCAAGGTCATCCCGATTACGCCAGTCGCCGCCGATGCGTCCTCTGCGGGCGAGATCATCTCGCTGTACGAAGCGCAAAAGAAGATCTACCCGCGCTCGATCAGCGGATTGTTTGCGCGCTGGCGTTGGGGCATGGTGCTGCTGACGCAGCTGGTGTTTTACGGGCTGCCGTGGTTTGAATGGGGCCAGCGCCAGATGGTGCTGTTTGATCTGGGAGCTCGCAGGTTCTACATCTTTGGCCTGGTGCTCTATCCGCAGGATTTCATCTATCTCACCGGTCTTCTGATCATTTCGGCGCTGTCGCTGTTCCTTTTCACCGCCGTGGCAGGGCGCCTGTGGTGTGGCTTTGCCTGTCCGCAGACGGTGTACACCGAAATGTTCATGTGGATCGAGCACAAGATCGAAGGCGATCGCAGTGCCCGCCTCCGTCTGGACAACGGTCCCTGGACGTTCGAGAAGATCCGCAAAAAGTTTCTCAAGCAGGTGGTGTGGATCGCCTTGGCCCTGTGGACTGGGTTCACTTTCGTAGGGTACTTCGTGCCCATCCGCGAACTGGGCAGCGAGCTGCTGGCGTTTGAAGGCGGCTGGCAGATTTTCTGGGTGCTGTTCTACGGTTTTGCCACCTACGGCAACGCAGGCTTCATGCGCGAGCAGGTCTGCAAGTACATGTGCCCCTATGCGCGCTTTCAGAGCGCAATGTTTGATAAAGACACGCTCATCGTCACCTACGACCCTGAGCGTGGCGAGCAGCGCGGCCCGCGCAAGAAGAACATTGACTACAAGGCCCAGGGACTTGGCGACTGCATTGACTGCTCGCTGTGTGTGCAGGTCTGTCCGGTGGGCATCGATATCCGCAAGGGCTTGCAATATGAGTGCATTGGTTGCGGGTTGTGTGTGGACGCCTGCAATACGGTGATGGACAAGATGCAGTACCCGCGTGGCCTGATCCGCTATTCCACCCAGAACGGTGTGGCCAAGCGCTGGACGCAGTCCCAGATGCTGCGTCGCGTGTTGCGTCCCCGTGTGCTGATCTACACCGCCGTGCTGGTAGCACTGTGCGTTGCCATGCTGGCCAGCCTGGTGGTGCGCACGCCGCTGAAGGTGGATGTCGTGCGTGACCGGGCCGCGCTCTCGCGCATTGTGGCGGGGGGCAAACTGGAGAATATTTACCGGTTGCAGATCATGAATGCCACGGAGGGCGAACAGCGCTACCGCATCAGTGCGCGTGGACTGGAGGGGCTGGAGGTGGCCTCCGAGGCCGAAGTGGATATTGGCGCAGCAGAGTCGCGCTGGGTGGCCGTGCGTTTGCAGATTCCGTACGGTTCCGCCACGTCGGGCTCGCATGCGGTTCAGTTTGACGTGCAGGCCGTAGGGGCAGCTGCCCACGTGACGGAAAAATCCGTGTTTCTTGTGCCGCGTTGAGCGGCATCCCGGTGGGGCCTTTCAGGGCCGCACTTTGACCGATATTGTTGAGGAGTAGAGCACCATGTCTTCAAACCCTGCCATCGCGACACCGGCAGTTCCCGTGCCCTGGTGGAGGTTCGGCCATGTGTGGCTGGTGATTGCCGGGCCTGCCATCGTGATCGTGGCTGGCTTTGTGACGCTGTGGCTGGCGATTTCTCGGCCTGACCCGGTGGTGGCCGAGGATTACTACCGCCAGGGCATTGAGATCAACAAGACCTTGGTGGCGCCGGAGAAAAGCCTGGCACCGGCACTCAAGGCCCGCAACCATGCGGCCACCCCCGTGCAAGACCAACCACGCTGACAACCCGCCGGTCGCTGCCCCCAGCGACCCCAGGCAGCACCAGGAGACAGAACCGATATGTGGACGCAACGCCTGATGTGGATTGCATGGCCCGCCTTCTTGATGGCGGGCGTGCTGGAGATGCTGGTTTTTGCCATGGTGGACCCCCAGGACCTGCACTGGTTCGGCCAGCCCCTGGCGCTGTCACGGCAAGGGGTGTACACCCTCGCATTTTTTGTGTTTTGGGCCATCACCATGACCACGAGCGCATTGACGACACTGCTGTCCATGTCTCCGTTCGAGGTCAACCGGTGCCCGGTGCCCGATGGGGAGCGCCCCGACGATTGCCGCAAGACATCGTCCTGCCCCTGAGTCCTTTTCGCCTGCTTGCCTGGGCATGCAATGCATGCCGTTTCGCAAGAGATGGTTGTACTTTGTGCGGAACCGACTCTCTGCGTGGAAGTGGCTCAGTGTCAGTGTCGTCAGTGGCAGGTCTGCTGGCTGTTCACAATGCGTCGCAGGGCATCGGTGTCGAGAATGCGCACATGGCGCTGTTTGACTTCCACGATCCCTTCTTCCACAAACTTGGAGAAGGTCCGGCTGACCGTTTCGAGTTTGAGACCGAGGTAGCTGCCGATTTCTTCGCGCGTCATGCGCAACACCAGTTCCGACTGCGAGAAGCCCCGTGCATGCAGGCGCTGCACCAGGTTCAGCAAAAAGGCGGCCAGGCGTTCCTCGGCACGCATGCTGCCCAGCAGCAACATCACGCCGTGCTCGCGCACGATCTCGCGACTCATGATTTTGTGCACGTGGTGCTGCAGGGCTGTGACTTCGCGTGACAGCTCTTCAATGCGGTCGAAGGGCATGACACACACTTCGGCGTCTTCAAGTGCCACCGCATCACAGGTATGGTGGTCATTGACGATGCCGTCGAGCCCGATGATCTCGCCCGCCATCTGAAAGCCCGTGACCTGGTCGCGACCGTCTTCTGTGGCCACGCAGGTCTTGAAGAACCCGGTGCGGATGGCATACAGGGACGTGAATGACTCGCCATTGCGAAACAGCGTGCCTCCGCGTTTGACTTTGCGACGGACGGCAACCACCTCGTCAATGCGCTGGAGCTGCTCTTCATTCAAGCCCACGGGCATGCAAAGCTCGCGGAGGTTGCAGTTGGAGCAGGCGACTTTGATGGTGAGCGGGTTCATAGGCACATGGACTTGGGTTGTTGGTCGAGCATATCGTGCTTGCAGTACACGAACCTGAATACAGGGCGCGGGCGAGCGGCTGACCTTCATCAAATTGTCGCCGTATCGCTTGTTGGTTCACTTGATACAGGTCAAGGACATGTCCGGGAGCCTACGGCACAGTCAAGGTGTACGCAAGGAAATTTCCCCATGACTGCTGTTTCGCCAGATCTTCTGCGCCGCTTTGACGTGCCAGGGCCCCGTTATACGTCCTATCCAACGGCCGACCGATTTGTGGAGGCCTTCGGTCAGGAAGATTATGTGCTGGCGCTGCAACAGCGCCGTTCGGGCACGCTGGCCAAGGCCATGCCGCTGTCCCTGTACGTGCACATCCCGTTTTGCGAATCCCTGTGCTACTACTGCGCCTGCAACAAGATCATCACCAAACACCATGACCGCGCCGAGGTCTACTTGCGCTACCTGAGCCGCGAGATCGACCTGCACACCGCGCACTGTGGCGTAGGACAGGTGGTGAGTCAATTGCACCTGGGCGGTGGCACGCCCACCTTCCTCTCAGATGCGGGCTTGCGGGAGCTGATGGCCATGCTCAAGCGCAGCTTCACGCTGGCGCCCGGGGGCGAATACTCGATCGAAGTGGATCCGCGCACGGTCAACTCCGAGCGTCTGGCGCTCCTGGCTGAATTGGGTTTTAACCGCCTGAGTTTTGGCGTGCAGGACTTTGATGCCGAAGTGCAAAAGGCCGTGCACCGCATTCAGCCTGCGGAGCAGGTTTTTGCGCTGGTGGAGTCCGCCCGCTCGCTGGGCTTTGATTCGGTGAACGTGGACCTGATCTACGGCCTGCCGCGCCAGACGCCAGAGTCTTTTGACCGCACGCTGGCGCAGGTGGCGCAGCTGCGGCCTGACCGCATTGCGTTGTATGCCTATGCACACTTGCCGGAGCGTTTCAAGCCACAGCGTCGCATCATCTCCGCCGAATTGCCCACGGGCGCGAGCAAGCTGTCCATGCTCTCGCGCTCACTCGATGCGTTCATGGACGCTGGGTATGTCTATGTGGGTATGGACCACTTTGCTCTGCCTACCGACGCACTGGCTGTGGCCAAGCGCCAGGGACGCTTGCACCGCAACTTCCAGGGCTACAGCACGCAGCCAGACTGCGACCTGATTGGGCTGGGCGTATCGGCCATCGGCCGGGTAGGGGCGACTTACAGCCAGAACTCCAAGACGCTGGACGAGTACTACGACTTCCTGGACCAGGGGCGGCTGCCTGTGGTCCGCGGGCTGGCCCTGACCCGCGACGACCTGGTGCGCCGCGCGGCCATCATGGCCCTGATGTGCCAGGGCGAGCTGCTGTTCGAGCCGATGGAGCAGGCGTGGTTGATCGATTTCCGCCAGTACTTCGCAGCGGAGTTGGCGCAGCTGGAGGGTATGCAGGAGCAGGGGTTGGTACGGGTGGGTCCGGAGGGCATTGAAGTGACCGCCACCGGGTGGTTCTTCGTGCGCGGTATCGCCATGGTTTTTGACCGTTATCTGCAGGCGGACCGCAACCGCGCCCGGTTTTCGCGCATCATCTGACACCTATGCTTGCTACTGTTGGCTGGACTGCTTTGTTCATGGGACTCGCTGGCGGGTCCCATTGCTTGGCCATGTGTTCCGCGCCGTGCGGAGCATTGGTGCGGCAGGGCGGCGCACCACAGGCGGACGGTGGTGCTGAGCAGGAGGTGCGCTGGGCGCCGCGTGGCGGTGCGCTGCAGCGCACCATGGCCTTTCACGCAGGGCGCCTGGTTGGGTATGCCAGCGCAGGTGCACTGGCGGCCTTGGCCATGGACAGTCTGGCATGGCTGACCCAGCAGACCAGCGCGCTGCGCCCCGCCTGGACACTCATGCATGTGGCGGTGATGGCCTGGGGGCTCATGATGATGGTGCAGTCGCGGCAGCCTGCTTGGGTGGACCAGGCGGGCCGTTCCGTGTGGGCGCGTGTTCGTCCGCTGGTCGGGGCTCCGGGCGGAGTGATGGCGGCCGGGGTCCTGTGGGCCCTGATGCCTTGTGGACTGCTCTATTCGGCCCTGTTGGTCGCGGCGCTCAGCGGGGGGGCGCTGGAGGGGGCCCTCACCATGGCGCTGTTTGCCGTGGGCAGCGGGGTGTGGCTGGTGGGCGGCCCCTGGGCTTGGAGCAGCCTTCGCAACCGCCTGAATCTCGCGCGGGCGCAGTGGGGCACGAGGGCCGCAGGCGCCATGCTGTGCGCGGTAGCTGCCTGGGCGCTGTGGATGGATCTCATTTACAAGCCGTCGCTCTGGTGCCGCTGAGCGCGCGGCGCTGATCCGTCCACATCACCCCAGTCGCCCCGTGGCTGGAAGGTGGGCGATGCCTTTGTCGCGGGGACTGGGACGGTCCAGCCAGGCCGCTTTCAGTCAAGTGTTGCCGGATCGCTGCGCGGCCTGTCGGTTCTTCGCCACGTCACTGGAACTGGTGATAATCTGCGTAACTATTGGTGGCATTGATGTCGCCATGTATCGTGCGCCTGACGTGAACTCATCCATCCTCATCGACATCAGCCAACTGCGTGTCGGCATGTACATCCAGCTCGACGTGGGCTGGATGCATCATCCGTTCCCGACCAGCAGTTTTCGGGTGGCGTCGTCGGATCAGATCACCACCTTGCGTGAGCTGGGACTGACCGAGGTGCGTTACGTCCCCAAGAAGAGCGATCCTGAACTCCAGGAGCTGGTGCCGGCCGCCTGGAGCGTGCCTGAAATGACAGTGCCGCCGCCCAACGGCCTGGATGCGCCCGGGCCTGGCACGACCACTGTCGCGGACCCCGAGGCACAGCGTCGCCGTGAGCTGCTGGAGGCGCAAAACCGGGCCTTGGCCGCCTGCAACCAGCGTTTCTCGGAAGCCACGCGGCAGTACCAGTCCATGGAGCGCACGGTGTCAGAGCACCCGGACCAGGCCAGGGCCAAGGGGGAGGCGCTGGTCTCTGGATGCGTGACCGAACTGCTGGAAAACGGCGACTCCGTCATCCGGCTGCTATCCGAGGGCGTGGGCGAGCGCAACGGGTTGCATCCGATCAATGTGATGGTGATTTCGCTGCTGCTGGGGCGGTCCCTGGGCATGAAAAGCGAGGAGCTGCACGATCTGGGTGTTGCCGCATTGATCCATGACATCGGCAAGCTCAAGCTGCCGCCCAATCTGCGTCAGCCTACGCCCTCCATGATCCCCATGGAGCGCACGCGCTACGAGACCCACGTGGTGGAATCCGTGGCCTTGGCCAAACGTATGGGGTTTGCCGATGCGGTACTGACTGCAGTGGCCCGGCACCACGAGATGTGTGACGGCAGCGGGTTTCCCCAGCGCTTGAAGGGGCCTGACCTGGGGCGCATGAGCCAGGTCCTGGCCCTGGTCAATCAATACGACCGGATGTGCAACCCGGCCATGGGTGTGACGGCGCTGACCCCGCATGAGGCGCTATCCGTCATCTTTGCCCAGCTCAAGGCGCGGTTTGATTCCGTGGTCCTGGGGGCTTTCATTCGCATGATGGGGGTGTACCCGCCTGGCTCCATCGTGCAGTTGGTCAACGACCGGTATGCCATCGTGGCATCGGTCAACTCGTCGCGGCCCCTGCGGCCCAAGGTCATCGTGCACGACCCGCGCGTACCGAAGGATGAAGCGCCGATACTGGATCTGGAAACCGTACCTGAACTGGGCATACGGCGCAGCCTCAAGCCCGCGCAGCTCCCGCGTGACGCGCTGGACTACCTGTCGCCTCGACAGCGGATCTGTTATTTTTTTGAGCGAGCGGTCAGTCCCGGCCCTGACGAGGCCTCGGCGTGAACGACTTGCAATCGCTCGGATGGCTGGATGGCCTGCAGGAGGCCGTGTGGCTGCTGGATGAGACAAACCAGCACATTCTGCAAGCCAACGCAGGCGCCGAGCGTCTGACAGGGCTGTCTGCCGCCGACATGCAGGGGCGGTCTGTGTTGGATCTCGCCAGCACGCCCCAGGAGCTGGCGTTCTGGTCCGAGCCGGCCGATGTGATTGCCCGAGGCGTTCCCGCCCACACCAGTTTGCTGCGTGCCGATGGCAGTCTGGTACCGGTGCAGCGTTGCGTCCGGCGAGTGCCATGGGGGGAGGGTGGTAGCACGGTGCTGCTGCTGACCATGCTGGACCGCAGCCGCCAGGAGACCACCGAGCGCGAGTTGGAGACATTGCTTTCTGAGTTGCGTGCCACGCTGGATTCCGCTGCCGACGGCATGCTGGTGTGTGGACTGGACCGCGGTGTGCGGGCATTCAACCAGCGCCTGGCGCAGCTGTGGAACCTGCCGCGCCAGCTGCTCGTAGAGCGTGACGATGCTGCGGTATACGCCTTCATGGCGGACCAGGTCGCAGACGCCCGTTTGTATGCCGAACGCTTGGCAGCCATCGACCGCGAGCCGACGCAAGAGAGCACCGACATCGTCGAGTTGCGCAATGGTGTGGTGCTGGAGATGCGCACGGTGCCGCAGTTCAGCCAGGGCCGTGCGGTGGGCCGGGTGTATTCGTTCCGGGACATCACCCGCCAGACGGAGATCCAGGCCAGCCTTCGCCTGGCCGCGCGCGTGTTCGAGTCCAGTCTGGATGCGATCTTCATCGCAGACAGCCAGCACCGCATCATGCGCATGAACCCGGGGTGTGAGCGGCTCGTGGGGCCCACGGCCAAGGGTTTTGAAGGCTGTGTGGCGGCCTCGCTCTTTGGCGGTGGCTCGGATGCCTCGTTCATGGAGCAGGTCCTGCAGGGCTGGGCGCAGGATGGCTTCTGGGAAGGCGAGTTGTGGCTGCCCCGTGACAACGGCGCGTATTGTGCTGTCCAGTTGTCCTGGGTGGCCCTGCGGGATGATGAAGGGCGGCTGGTGCAAAGCATTGGCTTTATGCGCGACCTCACACTGCAGCACGCCGCACAAAAGCGAATCGAAGAGCTGGCCTACAGCGATGCCCTCACCGGTCTGCCCAACCGCCTGCTGCTGTCTCAGCGCGTGGATACCGCCATTCAGGGAGCACGCCAGAGCGATACCGGCTTTGCGATCCTGTTTTTGGACATGGACCGATTCAAGATCATCAATGACTCCCTGGGGCACCCCTTTGGGGACCGGGTGCTGCAATTGGTGGCCGAGCGTCTGCAGACCTGTTTGCGGCAAACCGACATGCTGTGCCGCCTGGGGGGGGATGAATTTGTCATCTACCTGCACGGTGGCGACGCATCCGTTGCGGAGAGCGTGGCGCGCCGGATTCTGGACGACATGCTCAAGCCCTTCATGCTCGACAGCATGGGCTTTTCGATCCAGTGCAGCATCGGTATTGCGCTGTACCCGCAAGATGGCGCTACGCTGGACGACCTCATCAAGCAGTCCGACACCGCGATGTACCGCGTCAAGGAGCGGGGGCGCGGCAGTTATGGCTTCTACCAGCCGCAGATGAACGCCAACCTGCTCGCGCGCATGCAGATGGAACATGCGATGCGCCAGGCGCTGGGTCTGCAGCGCATGGCTGTGCACTACCAGCCTCAGGTCAATATGGCGACCGGGCGCATCACCGGCGCCGAGGCGCTGTTGCGCTGGACGGATGCAGAGTTCGGCGCCGTCTCGCCTGCCGTGTTCATTCCCTTGGCCGAAGAATCAGGTTACATCGTGACGCTGGGCGCCTGGGTGATGGAGCAAGCGGTGCGCGAGGCCGCCCTGTGGATGCACAGCGGCACGCCCATCATGATTTCCGTGAACGTGTCTGCGCTGGAGTTTCGCCAGCCCGATTTTGTGGATCGCATCACGCGCCTGCTGGCGGTGCATCAGCTGCCACCGACGTTGCTGGAGCTGGAACTGACAGAAACCATCCTGCTGCAGGACGCACAGGAGATGGAGCAGCGCCTGCGCGTGCTGGCCGACCTGGGCATTGGCCTGGCGATCGACGATTTCGGCACCGGCTATTCGAGCCTGGCCTATCTCAAGAAACTACCCATTCACAAGCTGAAGATCGACCAGTCCTTTGTGCGCGGCCTGCCCGACGACGATGGCGACCGTGCGATTGTCAGCGCCATCATCAGCATGGGTCGCGCCATGCACATCGAAGTGGTGGCCGAAGGGGTGGAGACTGAAACCCAGCAGGCGGTGCTGCAGCAAATGCAGTGCGAGCACTACCAGGGCTTTTTGTGTGCACCGGGGCTGCCGGCAGACCAGTTCCGCGCTATGCTGAGCCAACCCCTGCCGCTGAAGGCGCAGGGGCGTCACCGACCGCTGAGCACCTGAAGCTCCAGCGCTCAGCGACCGGAGGCTGCGGCTCGGCAGATGGCCGAGAGTCCGCCTCTGTGTCGGCCTTATACGGCCGAAACGCCCTTCCAAAGCATGTAGGCCGCCAGGCCAAACAGCAACGAGGCAAACACGCGCTTGAGCTGCTTGACGGGAAGATTGTGCGCCGCCTTGGCTCCCAGCGGGGCCGTCAGCACGCTGCAGCTGGCAATCACCCCCAGTGCCGGCAGCCAGATATAGCCCAGCGATGCCGGTGGCAAGCCGCTCACGTTCTGTCCGCCAATGGCGTAGCCGATCACGTTGGCCAGCGCGATGGGAAAACCCAGCGCGGCGCTGGTGGCTACCGCGTTGTGGATGGGCACATTGCACCAGGTCATGAAGGGCACGCTGACAAACCCGCCACCCGCGCCGACCAGACCCGACAGAAAGCCGATCACGCCGCCTGCCGCCACCTGGCCTGCGCCACCCGGCATCTGGCGCGTGGGCGCGGGCTTCTTGTCCAGAAACATCTGCGTGGCAGAAAAGCTCACAAACAGCGCGAAGAAAATCGCCAAAAACGAGCCCTTCAGCAGTGCAAACACACCCAGGCTGGCGACGAAACCCCCCAGCACAATGCCGGGCGCCAGGCGCTGGACGATGTCCCACCGCACGGCGCCGCGCCGGTGATGGGCACGCACGCTGGAGATGGAGGTGAACATGATGGTGGCCATGGAGGTGGCAATCGCCATCTTCACCGCCAAGTCAGGCGCCACCTGACGAGCGCCCAGGATGTAGGTCAGGAACGGCACCAGCAGCATGCCGCCTCCAATGCCCAAGAGCCCCGCCAGAAAACCTGTGGCCAGGCCGAGCACACCGAGTTCAACAATCAGCAAGGGATCGAGCATGGCGGGATATCAGGCAACAAAGGACAACAAAGCACGCGGAGAGCCGCGAAAAATGCCCTGTCACGGACGCAGCAACAAGTGCTTGCAATGACAGGGCATGGGGAAGAGGGTGTCTGCGAATACCACCGAACTCTCATCCTGAACCGGGGGTTCAGGTGGGCGAGGGCAGCCTGGCGTTGGGTTCATCTGACGCGAGATGATCACGCTCACCGGACGATGTACCAAGCCCGAGCTCAATGAGCATTGGTTCAAGGAAATATAAAGCCCGACAGCTTCGCAGACACGCCAATTGTAGGTGCTGCCAGCGGGCGCTGCGCGCTCGGGGTGATGTAAAGCCCGCAAGCGGCTGTGACGGACGGGCAAGAGGAGCGGTGTGCCTCAGCACACCAAGGACTAGAGAAGGCGTCCGTCGTCGCCCAGAGCGTCGTCCAGACGCTGTACCAGGCTTTGTAGGCGCTGCTGGTCGGTATCCGGCAGCAGGCTTTCCTGGTGCCCCACCACGGGAGCGCTGGCACTGCCAGATGGACTTGCCACGGGCTGTGCTGCAGCCGCAAGGTCTGCGGCTTCGCGGTCGGCGATCTCGAAGGCCAGGTTCAGCGCGGCCAGTACGGCGATACGTTCCCGCGCCCGGACCTTGCCCGCATCGCGGATGCGCGTCATCGCGGTGTCCACGCGCTCCACGGCGTCCAGCAGGCGGCTTTCGTGGCCCTCGGGGCAGGTCAGCAGATAGCTTTGCTGCAGGATCTGCACCTCGATTTGCTTCATTCGGCTTCTTTCGTGAGCGGCGCGGCGGCGGGCAGGCGTTCGAGCAGCGCATCCACCCGGGCGCGTGCTGCGCTCAAGCGGGATTTGAGCGAGTCGCGCTCCTGCGTCAGTGCCGCAACTTGATCAGCCAGCAGGGCATTGGTGCGCTGCAACTCCGCATGTCGCAGCAGCAGGCGCTCCACGCGCTCGGCGATCTGGTCGGTGGGGGACGGTATTGCCATACAGCCTTGGATTGTAGGCGGTGTGACACCGAGCGGTCCCTGGCCCCAAGCTGCAGTGGTGTGCAATGCGCAACAGATACAAGTGCATTGTCGGCCGCGTGGGTGCCATGCGGAGTTGCCCGATTGATCTGGCGCTCTGGGAGCAGCTTGTAAACGGTCGTAAAATCCCGACGTTGGTGCTCGCGGTGTGGTTCACATGCCGCAGTTCAACGGGAAGCAGGGAGGCGCCGTACCACCGGTACCCGCCCAGCCTGCGCTGCCCCCGCAACGGTCAGCGGACGAATCACCCGATTCTCTCTCCATCCATAAGCCACTGGGCGCCTTGAACAAGCGCCTGGGAAGGCATTGGGGGGGTGTTCCGCCAGCCCGGATACCGGCCAACACGGTGGCTGCGTGCGCCCTTTTTTTGGCGCTGCGCGGCTGTATCACCCACATGCTGGCGGGAGGCCGGCCCGGGTTGTTTGTTGACCTTGATCCCCATGAAAATCCGTACCCTTCGTGCGCGCCCTGTGGCGTCGTTGCGCCTGCCCGCCCCACGCCTGGCGCTGCTGTCACTGTTGGCTGGCAGCGCCTGCGGCGCTTTCGCACAGACCGCCCCGGCCACCGGCGAGCTGCTGGCGCAAAACCTGCGCGCACCGTCGTTGTCTGAAACGGTGGTGGCAGCCACGCGCACCCCGCAGCCGCTGGCCGATCTGGTGGCCGACATCTCCATCGTGGACCGCGAAACCATCGAAAGCAGTGGCGCCACCGGTCTGGCCGACTTGCTGGCCCGTCTGCCCGGTGTGGAGTTCTCGCGCAACGGTGGCCCTGGCACCACCACTGGCGTGTTTTTGCGTGGCGCGGAATCGCGCTTTACTGCGGTGTACATCGATGGGGTGCGCATCGACTCGCAATCCACCGGTGGCGCGCCCTGGGAGAGCATTCCGCTGGGCCTCATCGACCGCATTGAAGTGCTGCGCGGTCCGGCAGGTGCTGTCTATGGCTCGGACGCCCTGGGCGGCGTGGTGCAGATCTTCACCAAGCGCGGTGAAAACGGCACGGCGCCCTACGTGGGCGTGGGCGTGGGTAGCCACAACACCACCAAGCTCGAGGCAGGGATCAGTGGTGCCAGCGGCACGCTGGACTACGCCCTGGGACTGGCGCGTGATGACAGCAAGGGCTTCAACGCGCGCCCCATCGCTGGACAGAACCCCGACCGTGACGGCTACCGCAGCACGGCAGGCCACGCGCGGGTAGGCCTGCAGGTGAACGCAGTGCATCGCCTCGAAGGCACCCTCATGCTGAACGACACCAACAGCGGCTACGACAGCGGCCTGGGCAAGGACGACCGCAACCTGCACACCATGCACGCGTTGGGCCTCAACTGGATCGCGCAGTGGAGCAGTGCCTACAAGACGCGCTTTTCCATCACCGACTCGCGCGACGAATACGAAACCCGCCCCTCGCCTTACCTGAGCGACACGCGCCTGCGCGGCTACTACTTCCAGAATGAATGGCGCCAGGGCGCGCACCTGGTCACGGCGGCCCTGGAGCGCCGCGAAGACCGGCTGGAGAACAAACCCATCGACGCCAAACGCTCGCAAGACGCGCTGGCGCTGGGCTATGGCTACAACGCTGCAGGCCACACGGTGCAGCTCAACCTGCGCCACGACTCGGACAGCGAGTTCGGTGGCAAGAGCACTGGCAGCGTGGCCTACGGCTACGCCATCACCCCGCAGTGGCGCGCCACGGCGTCGGTGGGCACGGCCTTCCGTGCGCCCACGCTGTACCACCGCTTCAGCGAATATGGCGTGGCCACGCTGCGCCCCGAAAGCAGCCGCAATGCCGAAGTGGCGCTGCGCTACGCCCAGGGCAACAGCACCTTCTCTGCCACGCTGTTCCGCAACCGTGTCAGCAACCTGATTTCGTTCTCTGGCCCAGGCACGTGCCTGTCGGACTTTGGCTGCTACGCCAACACAGCCCGCGCCGAATACAAGGGCGTGACGTTTGCAGGCTCGCACCGCGTGGGCGACGTGCAATTGCATGGCTCCATTGACCTGCAACGCCCGCGTGATCTGGACACTGGCAAGCAGCTGGCGCGCCGCGCCAAGCAGCACGCCACCTTCGGCGCCGACACCCGCCTGGCGGGTTGGACCGTGGGCGCCGAAGTGCAAGCATCAGGCCGCCGCTTCGACACCGTGGCCAATACCAACGTGCTGGGCGGCTATGCGCTGGTCAACCTGTATGCCAGCACCCGCCTTGCACGCGACTACACGCTGCTGGCCCGCATCGACAACCTGGCCGACAAGGACTACCAGCTGGCCCGCACCTACGCCACCGCAGGCCGCACGGTGTACGTCGGTGTGAAGTGGGCGCCTCAATGAAGCCCCCCCTGAGTCGCTGCGCGCCTTCCCCCCGGAGGGGGGACGCCACCCGTGGCCTGGCGGAGCCAGTTCCACGGTGGCACTGGCTTGGGGCGCGCCAGTTTCGTCGGCCGCTGGGTGAGTACCGCGCTGGGGGTGGGGTGTGACACGCTGTCCCGCGCTGCTGATTGCAGCCCCGGCTTCCGGGCAGGGCAAGACCACCGTCACTGCCGCCCTGGCGCGCCTGCATGCGCGCCAGGGCCGGCGGGTGCGGGTGTTCAAGTGCGGGCCGGATTTCCTGGACCCGCACTGGCACCAGCTGGCCAGTGGTGCGCCGGTGCACCAGCTCGATTTGTGGATGAACGGTGAGGCCGACTGCGCGCAGCGTCTGCACGACGCTGCGCGCGAGTCGGACCTGATCCTCATCGAAGGCGTGATGGGTCTGTTTGACGGCAACCCCAGCGCAGCCGACCTGGCCCGGTACTTTGCGGTGCCGGTGCTGGCGGTGGTCGATGCCTCCGCCATGGCGGGCACGTTTGGCGCGCTGGCCTATGGCCTGCGCCACTACCGCCCGGGCCTGCCCTGGGCCGGTGTGCTGGCCAACCGTGTAGGCAGTGCCCGCCATGCCGACATGTTGCGTGACGGCTTGCACGATGTGGATGACTGGATGGGGGCGCTGATGCGGGTGCAGTCTGGTGCTGCCTCTGCTGCGGGTAAGGCTGGCGCCGCGCTACTGCCCGAGCGCCACCTGGGCCTGGTGGCCGCGCACGAGCTGGACGACAGCCTGCAGCGGCTGGACGCAGCGGCCGATGCCCTGGCCGCTACCCCCCTGGGCCAGATGACGCTGGAGGATATGCAGCGCTGGGCCGTGGACTTTCCGGCGCCCGCCTCGAAGATTGCTGCGCCAGCGCTGCTCGCGGGCCGCACCGTGGCCGTGGGGCGTGACGCGGCGTTCTGTTTTACCTACGCCGCCAATGTGCAATGCCTGGAACAGATGGGCGCCCGCGTGGCGTTCTTCTCGCCCCTGCAAGACACGGCGTTGCCGGACTGCGATGCCGTGTGGTTGCCCGGTGGTTACCCCGAGCTGCACACCGCGCAGATCGCGGCCAACACCGGCATGTTGGCCAGCCTGCGCGCCCATGTGGCCGCGGGCAAACCCCTGTGGGCTGAGTGCGGAGGCATGATGGCGCTGTTCGATTCCATCACGCTGGCCGATGGCAGCGCGGCTCCGCTGTGGGGCCTGCTGCCGGGCCGCGTGACCATGCAAAAGCGCCTGGCGGCCCTGGGGCCGCAGCAGCTGACCGTGGCAGGACATACGCTGCGCGGCCACACCTTCCACTATTCGACCAGCGACAGCAGCGCTCCCGTGGTGGCCCGCACGGCGCGGCCCCACGAGGCGGTTGCGCCGGATGCGGGTGAGGCTCTGTACCAGCAGGGCAGCATCCATGCCAGCTACTTCCATGCGTGGTTCCCGTCCAGCCCCGAGGCGGTTGCGCATCTGCTGGGCGGCCAGAGCAAAGCATGACATCCGCGTCGCACCCCATCACTACCGAGCTCATCCTGGGCGGTCAGAAAAGCGGCAAATCCCGCCGCGCTGAGCTGCTGGCACGCGACTGGCTGGCCCGATCCGCCGACCACCGCGCCGTGCTGATCGCCACCGGGCAGGCCTGGGACGACGAGATGCGCGACCGCATTGCCCGCCACCAGCGCGACCGCGCCGAGCGCGTGCCAGGTTTGCGGACGGTGGAAGAGCCGCGCGATGTGGCCGCTGCCGTTGCGCGGCACAGCGCGCCGCAAACCCTGGTGGTGGTGGACTGCCTCACGCTGTGGCTCACCCACTGGACCATGCCCCTGGGGTTCGAAACCATGGATTTGAAGCAAAAACAGGCGCAAGCGCTAGAGTGGAATGCCCAGGCTGCTATGTTTTTGGAAGCAATTCGGCAGTCCCCCGGGCCCGTTGTGCTGGTGGGCAACGAAATTGGCCTGGGGGTCATCCCGATGGGGCGCGAGGTGCGCGCCTTTGTCGATGCGCTGGGCATGCTCAACCAGCAGGTGGCGCAGGTGTGTCCACGGGTCACGTTGATGGCTGCCGGTCTGCCTCTCACTTTGAAGGAACCCTGCTGATGAAACCAACCCCTGTGCGCCGCATCCTGTGGGTCATCGCCATCCTGGTGCTGTTGGGCCTGCTGATGGCTGGCCTCGCCCGTGCGCAGCCGGTGCACATCCGGGACGACCGGGGCCGCGAGGTCTCGCTGCCCCGCCCCCCCCAGCGCATCGTCAGCCTGTTGCCCTCGCTGACCGAAAGCGTGTGCGAACTGGAGCAATGCCACCGGTTGGTGGGTGTGGACCGCTACTCCAACTGGCCGGAGGCCGTGATTGCCAAGCTGCCCAAGGTGGGGGGCGGGCTGGACCCGAGCATCGAGGCCGTCGTGGCACTCAAGCCCGATGTGGTGCTGATGTCCGTCAGCTCGCGCGCCAGTGACCGGCTGGAGGCGCTCGGCCTCACCGTGGTGCAGCTGGAGCCCAAGACGCATGCCGACGTGCGCCGCGTGCTGGGCACTGTCAGCGACCTGCTGGGCGTGCCCCGCGCGCAAGGCTCCGACCGCCTCTGGCGTGTGATCGACGCGGGCGTGCTGGCGGCTGCACAGTCCCTGCCGCCCAAGGCCAAAAATGTGCGTGTGTACTTCGAGGTGAGCCGTGGGCCCTATGCAGCGGGCGAGGCGTCGTTCATTGGCGAATCACTCACCCGGCTGGGCGTGCGCAACGTGGTGCCAGCGTCGCTGGGGCCGTTTCCGCGCCTGAACCCCGAGTTCGTGGTGCGCGCCAACCCCGACATCATCATGATCGGCAACCGCAGCATGCAGGCCATGGTGCCGTACCCCGGCTGGGCTTCCATGCGTGCCATCCGCGAGAACCGGCTGTGCGTGTTTGGCCCCGGCGATTCCGATGTGGTGGTGCGCCCTGGGCCGCGCATGGCCGAGGCGGCCCGCATCATGGCGCGGTGTCTGGTGGACAAAGCGTCATGACCAGCATTGCGATCGACTTGCCCACGGGTTCCGCCAGCCGCCGCGCCGCATGGTGTGCCGCCTGGCTGTTGCTCGCCAGCGCGTTGCTGGCGGTGTGTGGCGCCAGCGTGGGCAGCACGGGCTTTGACAGCGTGCTGCGCATGCACGGTGACCCTGTGGCCTGGCAGATCGTGTGGGACATCCGCCTGCCGCGCACGGCGGGTGCGTGGCTGGCGGGGGCGCTGCTGGGCCTGTCGGGCGCGGTGGCGCAGGGTTTGTTTCGCAACCCGCTGGCCGACCCGTACCTGCTGGGCAGCGCCTCGGGCGCAGCGCTGGGCGGGGCTGTCGCCATGGCGCTCTTCGGGGTGTCGCCGGTGGCGGCGCAGTGGATGGCCCGCATCGGTATCACGGGCATGGCATTTTTGGGCGCGGCGGGGGCGGTGGTGCTCACGCTGCTGCTCGCCAAGGGCGTGCAGCACACGCTGCGCTTGTTGCTGGCGGGGGTGATTGTGGGCGTGGTGCTGGGTGCGCTGCGTGACCTGGTGGAACTGGCCTCGCCCGACATCCTGCAGGCCATGCAGGCCTTCACGCTGGGCAGCACGGCTTTTGTGGGCTGGGCGGCGTGCTTGCTGATGGCCGTGGCCTGGGCGCTGTGCTCGGTGGTTGCCTGGATGCTGGCACGTGCGCTGGACGGCCTCACGCTGGGCGAGGCCACGGCCGCCAGCCTGGGCCTGCCACTCATGCCCATGCGTGTGGGGCTGGTGGCTGCCATGGCGCTGGCCACGGGCACGGCGGTGGCGCAGACGGGGCTCATCGCCTTTGTGGGGCTGGCCGCCCCGCACTTGGTGCGTTCCATCGTGCGCGTGACACACGAACGGCACATCGTGCTCTCCAGCCTGATGGGCGCGGTGCTGCTCATGGCGGCCGACATCCTGGCGCGCTGGCTGCTGGCGCCGCAGGAGCTGCCCGTGGGCGTCCTCACGGCGGCCCTGGGCGGCACCTATCTGCTGTGGCTCATGCACCGGCGCACCTCGCAGGGGGGCGCACTATGAAATCAATAGCTATCAGTGCAAATGGAATAAGCGCCAGCATCGGGAATCGCTCGATATTGCAGGGCATTGACCTGCAATTGCCCGCCGGGCGCTGGACCAGCATTGTCGGCCCCAACGGCGCGGGCAAGTCCACCCTGCTCAAGGTGCTGGCGGGCCTGCTGCCGCGTGTGGCGGTGCAGGGCGACGTGTTGTTGCTCGGCCGCCCGCTGGTGCAGATTCCTGCGCGCGAACGCGCCCGCCAGCTCGCCTGGCTGGGGCAGAACGAAGGCTCGGCCGACGACCTGACCAGTTATGACGTGGCCATGCTCGGCCGGCTGCCGCACCAGGCCTGGCTGGCACCGCCGGGTGCGGCCGACCACGCAGCGGTGGAGCAGGCGCTGCGCACCACGCAGGCCTGGGACTGGCGCCACCGCCCGCTGTCGCAGCTGTCGGGCGGCGAACGCCAGCGCGTGCTGCTGGCCCGCGCCCTGGCGGTGCAGGCGCAGGTGCTGCTGATGGACGAGCCCCTGGCCAACCTCGACCCGCCGCACCAGACCGACTGGCTGCACACCATGCGTGCACTGGTCGATGCGGGGGGCACGGTGGTCAGCGTGCTGCACGAGGTGTCGCTGGCACTGCAGTCCGACGACATGGTGGTGATGGCACAAGGCCGCGTGCTGCACCAGGGCGCCTGCGATGCACCCGCCACGCACGCGGCGCTGGAGAGCGTGTTTGACCACCGCATCCACGTGCGGCATCTGGATGGCATGTGGATGGCGCTGCCATCGATGCAGCGCAAGCACAGCCAATGAAACAACACATGGATTGAGGGAGTGGAAGCATGAACATCGAATCGGGTTTTTCGCAGGTCGCGCAGTCGTTGCTGTGGCCGGTGCTGGTGCTGGTGGGGCTGGCGTTTGTCTACGCGCTGTGGTCGGGCGGCGCCACGCTCATGGAGGCGTGGCAGCGCTGGCGCCAGCCGCAATACCGTTCGCTGCGCGTGGCGCCGGGTTTGTCGATGGAAGAGCTGGAGCTGCAACTGGTGCGCCAGGTGGAGCCCGTGCGCCTGCTCAGCCGCCTGTCGCCCATGCTGGGGCTGATCGCCACGATGATCCCGCTGGGCCCCGCGCTGCAGAGCGTGGCTGCGGGCAACGGCCAGCAGGCGCTGGCCGTTTTCAGCGGCGCCTTTGCGGGCGTGGTGCTGGCGCTGGCCGCCGCGTCGGTGGGCCTGGTGGTGTACTCGGTGCGCCGCCGCTGGCTGCTGGCCGAGCTGCTGGTGGTGCGCAAGGAGCGTGGGGTGGCGCAATGAGCTTGCGCCACTTGAACGTCCTGGCCGAGGACGATGACGATCCGATGCTGTCCGCCGTGAACCTGGTGGACGTGTTCCTGGTGCTGGTGGTGGCGCTGCTCACGGCCGTGGCCGTGCAGACCCAGACCAGCGCTAACGAAAGCGTCACCATCATCCGCAACCCCGGCCAGCCCGATATGGAAGTGGTCGTGCGCGAGCAGGGCAAGGAGGTGCGCTTCAAGGGAGCTGGCAGCGCAGCGCAAGGGCAGGGCGTGCGCGCGGGCGTGGCCTACAAGCTGGAAGACGGCAATATCGTCTACATCCCTGAAACGGGCGCTGCTCCTGCCAGCGCTTCGGCCGGTGGCGCGGGTGGCGCCGCCACGCCGGCACCCGCCAAGCCATGACGGCGCTGATTCTGCGCACGGCACTGTGGTGCCTGCTGCTGGCTGCGCCGCTGGTGCATGCCGTCCAGGCTGAGAAGACCCAGGCAGCGGGCAACGCCGATAAGACAGCGCCCGTGCTGCTGTGGCTCACCTCCGACATCACCACGGCCCCACGCACGGCCATGGTGCAGCGCCTGGCCTCCGACGCTGGCCTGGGCTTTGTGCACATCGACTACCCGCTGGCCGGCCCGGCGGTACTGGACGCGGCCCAGGCCCAGAAGCTGGAGCGTGCACTGGCAGGCGCTGCCATGGTGTGGGTGGATGCACCGCATGCCAGTGTGGAGGCGCGCTTGCGCCGCATGGTCGGCGCGCAGCTCGATGCCCGCGCCTCACGTTTCCCCGGCCGCGTGGTCTGGGTGCCTGCGGGCACGCCCGCTGTGGACCTGTCTGCGCTGGAGGCTCCTGCCCGCATGATGGCTTACCTGCAGGCGGGCGGCCCGCGCAATCTCAAGAACGCCATCGCCCTGGCGCGCGCCACGGTGGTGGGTGTTGCGATGCCGACCTTGCCCGCGCCCGACATCCTGCCCCCCCGGGGCATCTACCACCCCGACGCGCCCCGTCTGCTGCCCAACGCCGCCGCGCTGGAGGCCTGGCGCCAGGGCCAGCCCGCGCTGCGCAGCCTGCCCGCCGTGGCCGTGCTGGTGCACCGCCACCACTTCATCGACGGCAGCACGGAGTGGCTCGATGCCTGGTTGCACACCTTCCGCCAGCAAGGCCTGTTCACCTATGCGGCCTTCGGTCAGCAGGTCACGGCGCAGACGCTGGCCGAGGTGCTGGAGTTGCCCCCCGAAAGCGGCACCGGCCCGGGCCGCCTGCATGCCTCTGCCCTGGTGCTGCACCAGCTCGTGCCCCAGGCCGCTGCGCTGCAGCCGCTGCTGGCGCGCTGGGGCGTGCCGCTGCTCGGCACGCAGCCCTACCGCGCGGGTGATGCCGCTGCGTGGGAAGCCAGCGACACGGGCCTGTCGCTGTCCGATGTGCCGTTCTACCTGGCGCAGCCCGAGGCGGCGGGCGCCATCGATCCGGTCCTGGTCGCTGCCCACGGCGCCGAGGGGCAGGACTTTCGCCTCATCGAGCGCCAGGCCCAGGCTGTGGCCGCGAAGGCGCGGCGGCTGATCGCACTGCAGACTAAACCCGCTGCCGATAAGCGCCTGGTGGCCATGGTTTACAACTACCCGCCGGGGGGCACCAACTTTGGCGCCTCGTTCCTCAACGTGCCGCGCAGCCTGGAGCAGGTGTCGGGCGGCCTGGCCCAGGCGGGCTACCGCACCCAGCAGGTGCCCGAACAGGGCTGGATCGACGGGCTCAAGCCGCTGCTGGCCGCCTATTACCCCGGCGCCGATGTGCGCGCGCTGCTGCAAAGCGGGCAGGCCGCCGCGCTGCCGCTGGCGCGCTACGAGCAGCACCTGGCCACGCTGCCGAAGGCCGTGCGCGATCGCATGAACGCGCACTGGGGCCTTCCCGAAAAGAGCCGCTACGTGGTCGATTGGCAGGGCGAAAAGGTGTTCGTCATCCCGCGCCTGCAGGTGGGCAAGCTCTCGGTATTGCCCCAACCCCCGCGCGAGGAAACACTGCGCCTGGGCCAGAACCCGTTCATGCACAAGAGCAAGGCGCCGCTGTCGCACCATTACCTGGCGGTGTACCTGTGGGCGCAGCTGGAGGCCGATGCGCTCATCCACTTCGGCACGCACGGCACGCAGGAGTGGGCCGGTGGCAAGGCGCGTGCGCTGGATGTGCACGACGACGCGCTGCTGCCCCTGGGCGATCTGCCCGTGGTCTATCCCTACATCGTGGACAACCTGGGCGAGGCCCTCACGGCCAAGCGCCGGGGCCGCGCCGTGCTGGTGAGCCACCGCACGCCCGTGTTCGCCCCGGCAGGTTTCGAGGCGCGCATGGCCCACATGCACGAGGTGATGCACGAATGGGAAACCGTGGACGAAGGCCCCACGCGCCGCGCGCTCGAAAAGCAGCTGGTGGCGCAGTTTGTAGAACACCAGCTGCACCGCGACCTGGGCTGGAGCGCCGAGCGCATCGCGGCCGACTTCCACGGCTTTCTTGAAATCCTGCACCCCTACCTGGACCAGCTCGCACAAAGCTCGCAGCCCAAGGGCCTGGCCGTGTTCGGCCGCGTGCCCGCGCCCGAGCAGCGGCGCGAGACCATCCTGCAGGCGCTGCGCAAGCCGCTGATCGAGGCGCTGGGCGAAGACATCGATGAGGCCTTTCTCATCAAACACGACGCGGTGCTGGCTGCACGCCCCGCGCGCTGGCTGGAAGTGGCGCTGACCGACGCGCAGGCCGCCAGCGTGCTGGACCTGCGCCCCGCGCTGCCCGATGCGCCGCCAGCACAGGACGGCTTGGTGCGCGCCGAAGACCATGTGCCCAACCGCGCCGCGCGCAAGCCCATCGACACGCCCGCGCTGCTGCAGCTGGCCCAGCGCGCGCAGGAGCTGGAGCGCCTCTTGGCCACCGAAGGCGAAATGCCCGGCCTGCTCGCAGGGCTGGAGGGCCGTTTTCTCACCGCTGCGTACGGCGGCGACCCCATCCGCAACCCCGAGAGCCTGCCCACAGGCCGCAACCTCACGGGGCTGGACCCGAGCCGCCTGCCCACGCGCCAGGCCTATGCCGTGGCGCAGACGCTGTTCAACGACTGGTTCAAGGACTACCAGGCGCGCCATGGCGGCCAGGCGCCGCAGCGGTTGGCGCTGTCGCTGTGGGCGGGTGAAACGCTGCGCCACCAGGGCATCATGGAAGCGCAGGCGCTCGTGGCGCTGGGCATGCGCCCGGTGTGGGATGACTCGGGCCGCCCGGTGCGCGTCGAGACCATTGCCGCCGAAGAGCTCAAACGCCCGCGCGTCGATGTGCTCATGAGCATCACCGGCTCGTACCGTGACCAGTTCCCCGCGCTGATGGCGCTGCTGGACCGTGCGGTGGCCCAGGCCGCCACGGCCGAGCCTGGCAACGTGATCGCTCGCAATACCGCGCAGATCGGCCAGGAGCTGCGCAAGCAGGGCGTGCCCCGCGCGCAGGCAGAGCAACTGGCACGCGTGCGGTCGTTCGGCAATGCGGTGGGCGACTATGGCACCGGCCTGTCGGACGCGGTGCAAAGTGACGGGCTGCAAACCAACGATGCGCGCCTGGGTCAGATGTTCCTCGAACGCATGAGCCAGCCTTATCTGGAGGGCGAGCCGGTGACGGGCGTTGCGGGCGGTGTGGCGGCCCAGGCATTGGGTGCCCACCTGCGCCGCACCGATGCCGCCATCCTGTCGCGCAGCTCGCACCTGTATGCCATGGTCAGCTCGGACGACCCTTTCCAGTACCTGGGTGGTCTGTCGGCCGCAGCCCGCGTGGCCGGGCGAGCGCAGGGGCTGGAGCTGCATGTGGCCCAGCTGCAGGATGCAGGCGAGCCCACTACCGAGACCGCGCAGCGCGCCATTGCGCTGGAGATGCAGTCGCGCTACCTGCACCCGGGCTGGCTCCAGGCGCAGAAGGCCGAGGGCTATTCGGGCACGCTGCAGGTGCTCAAGGCCGTGCAGTTCGCCTGGGGCTGGCAGGCCGTGGCGCCCGACACGGTGCGCAGCGACCATTGGCAAAGCTTTTATGACGTGCTGGTGCGCGACAAGCACCAGCTGGGCCTGCCCGAGTGGCTCAAAGAGCATCCGCAGGCCTATGCCCAGTCCCTGGAGCGCCTGGTGCAGGCGCAGCGCCAGGGCTATTGGCAGGCCGATGCCGACACGCAAAAACAACTGGCGCAGATGTACCAGGAGCTGACGCGTGCCGCGCCGCTGGCGGCCGAGCTGCCCAGCGTGCGCCGCTGGGTGGAGCGAGCGGCTCGTGGTGAGTCCGTAGAGCTGACCCCGCCTGCTGGCATGGCCATTGCCGCGCCGCAGTCGCCAGCCCTGGCGGCGCCACAGCCTGCGTCCCCCGCCGCTGACCTGCCTGCGCCGCCCGCCCAGGCAGAAGCACCACCTTCCGCGCCCGCCGTGCCTACCATGGGCGTATTGCTGGAGCGGCAGCCCGAGCCAGCCCCTTCTGACAGCGCCACCGAGCCCAGCCCCGTGGAGCGCATGGCCGGCATCGTGGCCCTGCTGGTCATGGCCCTGGTGGCGATGGCGGGCGCCGCGTGGCAGGCGCGCCGTCCGTCCTCGTTGTCTTCCCCGTTGCAACCGGCCGGCGTTTGATGCCTGGCCTCTCTGAAAGAATCGACACCATGCAGATCGAAACCCCGCCCACCGAAAAACGCTACGAAAAGCCCGAGGGCGAACGCCGGGGCCTTGTCATCGTCAACACCGGCGACGGCAAGGGCAAAAGCACGGCCGCCTTTGGCCTGGCGCTGCGCGCCCATGGCCGGGGCAAGGCCGTGAAGATCTTCCAGTTCATGAAGGTGCCCACCGCGCGCTTTGGCGAGCACCGCATGTTCGAGCAGATCGGCCTGCCCATCGAGGGGCTGGGGGACGGCTTCAGCTGGAAGAGCAATGACCTGGAGCACTCGGCCCAGCTCGCGCGCGACGGCTGGGAAAAGGCGCGCGCCGCCATCCTGTCGGGTGAGCATTTTCTGGTGGTGCTGGACGAGATCACCTACCCGCTGATCTACGGCTGGCTGCCGCTCGACGGCGTGTTGCAGACCCTGCGCGATCGGCCCAAGGATGTGCACGTGTGCCTCACCGGCCGCCGCTGCCCCCCCGAGATCATCGAGCTGGCCGACACCGTGACCGAGATGCAGCTGATCAAGCACGCGTTCAAGGCGGGCATTCCCGCGCAGCGCGGCATCGAAGACTGAGCCACTGTGTCCGAGCACTGGTCCTTGCTACTGCTCCCTGGCCTGGGCTGGCCTGCGGCGGCGGTGTGGATGGGAGTGCCGCTGCTGGCACTGGCCATTGACTGGTGGTTGGGGGAGCCGCCCACCCGCTGGCACCCGGTGGTGTGGATGGGCACGGCCTTGCACTGGGGGGGCGAGCGGGTGGCCCCGCTGACGCCTGTGGCACAGGACTTTCGGCGTTTTTGGCTGGGGGCGCTAGTGTGGATTGCCTTGGCTGCTATTGTTTTGATAGTTTCCTGGTGGTTGCAGCACCTGGCGTTGACGCTGATGGGTTGGCTTGCCCTCGGCATGCTGGCGCTGCTGCTCAAGCCCCTGCTGGCCTGGCGCATGCTGCACGACGAGGTGCTGGCGGTGGAGGTGGCGCTGGGCCAGTCGCTGCCCGCCGGGCGCGCGCAACTGGCCCGGCTGGTGAGCCGGGACGTGAGCGCTCTCACCGCCGTGCAGGTGCGCGAGTCGGCCATCGAGTCGCTGGCCGAGAACATCAACGATTCCGTGGTGGCGCCGCTGTTCTGGTTTGCGCTGCTGGGTCTGCCAGGGGCTGCGCTGTACCGCATGGCCAATACGGCCGACGCCATGTGGGGCTACCCCGGCATGCGCAGCGGGCGCTACTGGCAATGGGCGGGCAAGTGGGCGGCGCGGGCGGACGATGTGCTGTCGTGGGTGCCGGCCCGCATCACCGCCTTGTTGCTGGCGGTGGTCTCCAGGGGACTGCCGTTTTCCACGCTGGCCCGCCAGGCGCGCAAGACGCCATCGCCCAACAGCGGCTGGCCCATGGCGGCCATGGCACTGGCGTTGAACGTGCGCCTGGCCAAGCCCGGGGTGTACACGCTGCACAGCAAGGGCCGCCGGGCGGGGCCGCTCGATACGCGGCGCGCTGCACGCCTGGGCACGCAGGTGGTGCTTGTCATGGTGCCCGTGGTGGCGGGCCTGCAGTTGCTGGTGCTGGTGGTGTTTGCTTGGGCGCATGCATGAGCTCGCCGCGTCGTTTCTCTGCGCCCACGCCGTTGCACGGTGGCCCGGACGCCGCGGGCGTTCCGGTGTTTGATTTCTCGACCAACAGCAACGCCTGCGGGCCATGCCCCGAGGCGCTGCACGCCGTGCAGGCGGCCGACGCCACGCGCTACCCCGACCCGGCCTACACGGCGCTGCGCGAGGCCCTCGGCGCCTTCCATGGCGTGGTGCCGGGGCGCATCGTGCTGGCCGCGAGTGCCAGCGAGTTCATCCACCGCATCACCGCGCTGGCCGCACAGCAGGGCGCGGTGCAGGTGGCCGTGCCGCCACACAGCTATGGCGACTACGCCCAGGCCGCGCAGGTGCGCGGGCTGGAGGTGCTGCGGGGCGGCGGCGCCGCAGCGGGTCTGCAATGGGCGTGCGAGCCCTCCAGCCCTCTGGGTGTGGAAGATCCCTCGTTGCGCGGTTGGCGACAAAGCGATGCGGACGTTGCCTGGCGTGTGCTCGACTGCGCGTATGTCCCCCTGCGGCTCGGCGCGGAGGGCGCATGGGCTGGCGCGCCGTCGCCGCTCATGCCTTCGGCCTGCTGGCAGCTCTGGACCCCCAACAAGGCCCTGGGGCTGACGGGTGTACGTGCCGCCTATGCGATTGCGCCGCCAGACTGTGAAGAGCAGGCGCTGGGGCTGACGGCCCTGGCGTCTTCCTGGCCTGTGGGTGCCCACGGCGTGGCACTGCTGCAGGCGTGGACGCAGGCCGCCGTGCAGCAATGGCTGGTGCACAGCCTGCGCACTCTGGGCGATTGGAAGGCGCGCCAGCAGACGCTGTGCACCGATCTGGGCTGGGCTGTGCACGCGGGCAGCTTGGCCAACTATTTCTGCGTGCAGCCTGCTACCCACACGTTGCAGAGCGATCTGGCTGCGCTGCGCGCCAGTGGCATCAAGCTGCGCGATGCGGCGTCGTTCGGCCTGCCCGGCACCGTGCGCCTGGGGGTGCTGGCGCCCGCCGCTCAAGATGCGCTGCAGGCCGCATGGCAGGCCGTCTTGGGCCCTGCGGGCCGTACCATCCCGCATTCCATCGGATCGAGGGAGACCTTGTGAGAACCATCACCGTCAATCGCTACGTCACGCCGCTGCGTGAAGGTGGCTCCATGCCCGCCATCGTCGAGGGCGACGACCTGGGCACCTATGTGCTCAAGTTCCGTGGCGCCGGGCAGGGCGTGCGCGCACTGCTGGCCGAGATCATTGCGGGCGGCATCGCCCGGGCGCTGGGCCTGCCCGTGCCCGAGATCGTGCTGGCCCAGCTCGACCCCGCCCTGGCGCAGACCGAGCCCGATCCCGAAATCCAGGACCTGGTACGGGCCAGCGGTGGCCTGAACGTGGGGCTGGATTACCTGTCGGGCGCGCTCAATTTCGACCCGGCGGTGGATGTGGTGTCAGATGATTTTGCCTCGCGCCTCGTGTGGTTCGATGCCTTGGTGGGCAATGTGGACCGCACTGCGCGCAACACCAATCTGCTGATGTGGCACCGCCAGCCCTGGCTCATCGACCACGGTGCGGCGCTGACTTTTCACCATGCGTGGAACGGCACGGTGGCACAACCTGCCAAGCCCTTTGCGCCGATTGCCGACCATGTGCTGCTGGCCCGGGCCACGCAGCTCACGCAGGTGGATGCCGAGCTGGCTGCACGTCTGACGCCCGAGGTGGTGGTTGGCATCCTGGCCGAGGTGCCCGACGAGTTCTTGTTGCTGGCCGGCGCCGACCACGAAGAAGGCCTGCTGACCGCCGCCGCCACCCACCGCCAGGCCTATGTGGACTACTTCTGCGCCCGCTTGGCCGGACGCGCCACCTGGGTGAATGCGTTGAAGGAGGCCGCCCATGCACGCGCCTGAGGTGTATGACTACGCCATCGTGCGCGTGGTGCCGCGCGTGGAGCGCGAGGAATTCATCAACGCGGGCGTGATCCTGTCGTGCCAGCGCACCGGCTTTCTGCAGGCCGCCATCGCGCTCGATGAAGCGCGTCTGCTGGCCATGGACCCGCACGCCGACATCGATACCGTGCGCCGCCATCTGGCCGCCATCGTGGCCATCTGTGCGGGCGACGAAGGCTGTGGCCCCATTGCGCGCCTGCCGTATCGCCAGCGCTTTCACTGGCTCACCGCCAAACGCAGCGCCATCATCCAGACCTCGCCTGTGCACACCGGCCGCTGCACCGATGCGGCGGCAGCCCTCGAACACATCATGGACCGCATGGTCCGCCCACTGCCGTGACTTTGACCCTATCCTCCCCACTGGCCCGCTGCGTGATGGTGCTGGGCACCACCAGCGGCGCCGGCAAAAGCTGGCTCACCACCGCGCTGTGCCGCTACTACAGCAACCAGGGTCTGAAGGTTGCTCCGTTCAAGGCGCAGAACATGAGCAACAACGCACGTGTGGTGTCGGGCCCTGCGGGTGTGATGGGTGAAATCGGCAGCGCGCAGTATTTCCAGGCCCTGGCTGCGCGTGCCGAGCCTGAGGTGCGCATGAACCCGCTGCTGCTCAAGCCCGAGGCCGACACGCACAGCCAGGTCGTGCTGATGGGGCAGGTGAGTGCCGAGCTCACGGCCATGCCCTGGCGCGGCCGCAGCGAAAAGGTGTGGCCGCAGATCGCCGCAGCGCTCGATGCATTGCGCGCCGAGAACGACGTGGTGGTGATTGAGGGCGCCGGTTCGCCCGCCGAGATCAACCTGCACGCCAGCGACATCGTGAACATGCGTGTGGCCCGCCATGCCGATGCGCGCTGCCTGCTGGTGACGGACATCGACCGGGGCGGCGCGTTCGCCCACCTGTACGGCACCTGGGCACTGTTGCCCGAGGACGAGCGCGCGCTGATCCAAGGCTTTGTACTCAACAAGTTTCGCGGCGATGCCAGCCTGCTGGCGCCTGCGCCGCAGATGCTGCAAGAGCTGACCGGCGTGCCCACCGTGGCCACCATCCCCATGCAGTGGCGCCACGGGCTGCCGGAGGAAGACGGCGTGTTTGACGACCGCACCTTGTCCGCAGGCGCCGTGCACACCACTGTGGCCGTCATCGCCTACCCGCGCATCAGCAACCTCGACGAGTTCCAGCCGCTCAAGAACGTGCCCGGCGTGCGCCTGCTTTGGGCGCGCAGCCCGGCCGACCTGGCGGGCCTCAAGACCACCGACTGGGTGGTGCTGCCGGGCTCCAAGTCCACCGCTGCCGACCTGGCCTGGCTGCGTGCGCAGGGGCTGGACCAGGCCATCGCCCAGCATGCGGGGCAGGGCGGCACGGTGCTGGGCGTGTGTGGCGGCCTGCAGATGCTGGGCGAGGCATTGATCGACACCGCAGGCATCGACGGCAATGCGCCGGGCCTGGGCCTGCTGCCGCTGGTCACCACCTTCGAGGTTGCCAAGACCGTGCAACGCACCCAGGCGCATTTTGGTGCGGTGTTGGGGGCCTGGGCTGCGCTGGCGGGTGTGTCTGTCACGGGCTACGAAATCCACCACGGCCAGACGGCCCAGCACCCGGCCATGGCTGCCAAGGGCGATGTGGCGCGCGAGGTCATCCCCGGCATCGCCTGGCAGAACCCGGCAGGCAACGTGCTGGGTGTGTACCTGCACGGCTTGTTCGAGGATGCTGCGGTGCTGCACGCGCTGTTTGGCGCGCAGGTGCCCACGCTGGACAGCGTGTTTGACGGACTCGCGGGCTTCCTGGGCACCAGCTTCACACCAGGCGTGCTGGATGCGCTGGTGGCGCCTTAGCACGCCGGATACCGTGGCGCCATTCAGCCCCTCACACCCGTTCGCAGTGGCAGGCGAGGGTGGTGTACGGAAAGCGCACGGTGTCCTGCCCGCGCAGCGCGGGGTGTCGGGCTATCAAAGCCTCGATCTGGGCGCGCACCGCAGCGCGTTCAGCATCCGGCAGGGCCGCGATAAAACTGATCGACATGAAACGGTCCACGATGACCTGCTGGGGTGGCCCCACATGCTCGTGGGTCAGCCGGGTCTCGACCAACGGGCCGAAACCGGGGTGTGGAAAGGGTTTGCGCCAGTCGCCCTTGTAGAAGCGCGGGGCATCGCCTTCGTAGGGCGTGATGATGGTGGTGAGCTCCGCCACCCAGTCCACCGACTCATCGCGCACATTCCACACCAGTCCCAGCTTGCCGCCCGGCCGCAGCACGCGGTGGAATTCGTCCAGGGCTTCGCGGGCGGCAAACCAGTGGAAGGCCTGTGCACAGACCACGGCATCCAGCGTGCCGGACGGCAGTGGAATGGCCTGTGCCGTGCCCGCCACGGCGCGCACCGTGGGCAGTTGCAACGCTTCGATCTTGGCGCGCATGGCGTCCACGGGTTCCACGCCCAACACCCTGGCCCCGGTGGTTGCGAGCAGCGCGGTGAATTTGCCGGTGCCCGCGCCCACATCGGCCACCTCACGACCGGGGCCCAGTCCCAACGTCTGTGCCAGCCAGGCCGACAGCGCCGCCGGGTAGTCCGGCCTGCCGCGCGCGTAGGCCTGCGCTTCTTTTTCAAAACCCTGCTGTGCCGCTTTGTGCACGGCGTTCTTTGTGTTCTCCATCACCATGACCTCACCTTTCGTACTTCCATCCGTTGCTGACCTGCATGATGCCGCGTTGGCCAGCCGCCTGCAGCACGTCATTGACCACAAGACCAAGCCCCTGGGGTCGCTGGGCCTGCTGGAGCGCCTGGCGCTGCGCCTGGGCGTGATTCTGGGCACCGAATCCCCCGTGCTGCATGCCCCCCAGATGCTGGTGTGCGCGGGCGACCACGGCCTGGCCGCGCGGGGTGTCTCGGCGTTCCCGAGCGATGTGACCTGGCAGATGGTGGAGAACTTTCTGGCGGGTGGCGCGGCCGTGAGCGTGCTTGCGCGCCAGCATGGCCTGGGCCTCACGGTGGTGGACTGTGGTGTGGCCAAGCCCATTGCTGCGCGCGATGCGGCGCCCGGCCAGCCGCGCTTGTTGCTGCGCAAGGTGGCACCCGGCACGCAGGATGCCTCCGTCGGCCCGGCCATGAGTGCCGAGCAATGCGCCCAAGCGCTGGCCAACGGGGTGGAGGTGGTGCGTGCCCTGCCAGGCAACGCCTTGCTGCTGGGCGAGATGGGGATTGCCAACACCTCGGTGGCGTCGCTGCTGCTGGCGCGCCTGGCGGGGCTGCCGCTGGCCGAGGTGACGGGCGCGGGCACGGGGCTGGATGCTGCGGGCATCGAACGCAAGCGCGCCGTGCTGCAGCAGGCGCTGGATGCCAATGCGGGCGCCACCAGCCCGCTGGAGGCCCTGGCTGCCCTGGGTGGCTACGAGGTGGCCACGCTGGTGGGCGCAGTGCTGCAGGCAGCGGCCGAGCGGCGCGTGATTGTGGTGGACGGCTTCATCACCAGCGCGGCCGTGCTGGTGGCCAGCCGCATCGCGCCGCAGGTGCTGCAGCGCTGCGTGTTTGCCCACCGTTCGGGCGAACGGGGCCACAGCCTGATGCTGGCGCAGATGCAGGCAGAGCCCTTGCTGGACTTGGGCCTGCGCCTGGGCGAGGGGTCGGGCGCGGCGCTGGCCTGGCCGTTGCTGCAATCGGCCTGCGCCGTGCTGCGCGAGATGGCGAGTTTTGAATCGGCTGGCGTGGCGACGCAGACGGCCTGAGCCGCCCTGCTTGGGCAGGCGCTAGCCCACGACGGTCTGGTTGCGGCCTTCTTCCTTGGCGCGGTACAGCGCGGCGTCGGCGCGGGAGAGCATCGCGTCCAGGGTCTCGTGTGACCCGCTCCAGCTGGTCAGCCCGATGCTCACCTCGCAGTCCAGCGGGTGCCCCGAGGCCAGCGTGGCGTGGATGCGCTGGGCCACGGCCAGGGCTGCTTGCGCGTCGGCTCCCGGCAGCAGCACCAGAAATTCCTCGCCCCCGTAGCGACCCAGGCGGTCAGCGCGGCGCAGCACTTGCCGGGTGCGCTCGGCAAAGTGCACCAGCACCGCATCGCCGTGCTGGTGGCCGCGCGTGTCGTTCACCGCCTTGAAGTTGTCCAGGTCCACCATCATGATGGACGGACCGCCGCCGTAGCGCTGCGCGCGCTCCAGCTCGTCCTCGCAGCGCTGCAGCAAGGCACGGCGGTTGAGGGTTTGGGTCAGCGAGTCGTAGGTGGCCAGGTGCTCCAGCTCGGTGCGCAAGCGGTCTGTGGCCATCAGCACCGCGCCAATGGACAGCATCAGCACGGTGAGCGCATAGGCACCGATGTACAGGGTCTGGAACAGCGATGGCTCCATCAGGTCGTTGCCCGCGTGCCCAGCCAGGATGGAACCCAGCCTGACCCCCAGTACCAGCATGTGCAGGCCCAGCATCACCTCCACCAGCCGCACCGGGAAGTTGCGCCCTCCGTGGCGCAGCATGAAACGCAGTTGCGCGGCGTACAGCGCCCCCATCACCACGGTGAAAAACCCCACCCGCACCGCATAGTTGGGCCACCCGTAGGTCAGCCAGGCAAACACCACCGTGGTGCCGGCCATTACCCAGTTCCAGGTGCGCCAGGTGGCGGGCTGGCCCATGAACTGGCGGGTGCCCATGTAATAAGTGACCGAGCCCAGCACCAGCAGCTGGTTGGCCAGCACCAGGCCCAGCCAGTCGGGGATGGCGCCACGCGCGCCAAACAGCACGGTAGACAGCAGCCACAGCAATGGCGCCGCCGCCCATCCGCCCACGCCCCGGATGCTGGGCGGGTAGTGCCGCCGCATGAACAGCAGCACCAGGGCCATGACGGCAGACATGAAGCCCGCCAGGGCGATCATGGAGCGCGGGTCGAGGTTCGTCATGCGGCAGGCAAGAGGAGGGGGAAGGACGTGCCTACGTAATAAATTGTTTCAAAGGCGAAGCCAGTATAGCCACGCACCCGCAGTGCTCAGCGCTGTTTCGGTGCATGGTTTGCCCGAGGTTGGACCAGGGGCAGCGCGGGTGTGGACCGGTATGGGGCGGCAATGTGCGCCGTGTTGGTGCATTTTGTATGCAAAGTTCATAAAACATTGTGTACAAAGTTGGCATGGGCCTTGCGTAGGGCATACGCCATGCAAAGCACCCACCCTGCGCCCGCCTCCGCCGCCATTGAAATCGTGGCGCTGACCAAACGCTACGCCCAAGGCAAGCCCGCCGTGGATGCGATCAACCTGCGCATTGCCAGCAGCAGCTACTGCTGCCTGCTGGGGCCTTCGGGCTGCGGCAAGAGCACCACGTTGCGCATGATCGCTGGGCACGAATCGGTGACGAGCGGCGACATCCTGCTGGAAAACCGCAACATCACCGACCTGCCCGCCGCCGCACGCGGCACGGCCATGATGTTCCAGAGCTTTGCGCTGTTCCCGCACCTCTCGGCGCTGGACAACGTGGCCTTCAGCCTGAAGATGAAAGGCGTGGCCAAGGCCGAACGCCAGGCCAAGGCGCGCGACCTGCTTGAGCGTGTGGCCCTGGGGCACCTGGCCGAGCGCAAGCCCGCAGAACTCTCCGGCGGGCAGCAGCAGCGTGTGGCGCTGGCGCGTGCGCTCATCACACAGCCGCGTGTGCTGCTGCTCGACGAGCCGCTGTCCGCGCTCGACCCCTTCCTGCGCATCCAGATGCGCGCCGAGCTGCGCCGCTGGCAAAAGGAGCTGGGCCTGACCTTCATCCATGTGACCCACAGCCAGGAAGAAGCCATGGCCCTGGCCGACACCATGGTGGTGATGAACCATGGCGTGATCGAGCAGGTGGGCAGCCCGCACGAGGTCTACAACCGGCCCGCCAGCGAATTCGTGGCGCGCTTCATGGGCGGGCATAACGTGATCGACACGCCCGAAGGCAAGGTGGGCGTGCGCACCGACCACCTGCAGATTGCCCCCGCCAGTGCCGAGTTGCCCTGGGGTGCCCAGCGCATGCAGGCCGTGGTGACCGATGTGGAATACCAAGGCACCTATGTGCTGGTGGGCCTGCAAAAGCACGGCGCAGTTCTGTCGGCCAACGCCACGGCGGCGTATTCGGTGATGGTGTCCGAGGCCGCCTTTGCTGCGCAGCCCTACCAAGTGGGGCAGGGCGTGCAATTGCACTGGACGCCCGACCAGGCGCACCCGCTGTCCGTGCCCGCTCCCGCAGTGGCCGTCGCCGCCTGACCGCGCCGCCGCTTTACCTCTTTTTCCACCCGTCCCCTTCCGCAACCCAAGGAGTTTTCCCATGTCCGATGCTTCCCGTGCTGATTCCCCTGTTGTTGTCTCCGATGCCACTGGAGTGGCGCGCCGCTCGTTGCTCAAGGGCACGGCGGGCATCCTGGCCGCTGGCATGTTCCCGGCCGTGCATTCGCAAGAGAAGATCGTGCTGCGCTACCTGGGCACGGCGGTGAACCAGGACAAGGCGATTGCCGAGAAGTTCAAGGCCGACACCGGCATCGAGATCCAGTACGTGGCCGTGACCACGGACGACGTGACCAAGCGCGCCGTCACCGCGCCCAACAGCTTTGACCTGATCGACACCGAGTACTTCTCGCTGAAAAAGATCGTACCCACGGGCAACCTGAAGGGCATCGACACCAAGCGCATCAAGAACGCCGACAAGATCACCACGCTGTTCACCACCGGCCAGGTGGCTGGCAAAGCCGTGGGCGACCAGGGCACCGCGCCCAAGAAGGTGATCTACCTGGAAGGTGAAAAGTCCAAGAAGTTCGCGACGGCGCCCACGCAGTTCATGAGCCTGATCCCCACTGTGTACAACGCCGACACGCTGGGCATCCGCCCCGACCTGATCAAGCGCCCCATCAACTCGTGGGCCGAGCTGCTCAACCCCGAGTTCAAGGGCAAGACCGCGATCCTGAACATCCCCTCCATCGGCATCATGGACGCCGCCATGGTGGTCGAGGCCATGGGCATCTACAAGTACCCCGACAAGGGCAACATGACCAAGAAGGAGATTGATCTCACGATCAAGACCCTGATCGAAGCCAAGAAGCAGGGCCAGTTCCGCGCGCTGTGGAAGGACTTCAACGAGTCGGTGAACCTGATGGCGTCGGGCGAGGTGGTGATTCAGTCGATGTGGAGCCCGGCTGTGACGGCCGTGCGCACCAAGGGCATCGCCTGCAACTTCCAGCCCCTGAAGGAAGGCTATCGCGCCTGGGCCGCAGGCTTTGGCCTGCCCGCCACGCTGAGCGGCCGCAAGCTCGATGGCGCCTACGAGTTCATCAACTGGTTCCTCGACGGCTGGGCCGGTGCCTACCTGAACCGCCAGGGCTACTACAGCGCCGTGCTGGAGACCGCCAAGTCCAAGATGGAAGCCTACGAGTGGGCCTACTGGATGGAAGGCAAGCCCGCCACGCAGGACATCAAGAGCCCCAATGGCGACGTGCTGGCCAAGGCCGGTGCAGTGCGCGACGGCGGCAGTTATGAGTCGCGCATGGGCGGCATCGCTTGCTGGAACGCGTTGATGGACGAGAACAACTACATGGTCCAAAAATGGAATGAATTCGTGGCGGCGTAAGGAGTGCACCCCCTGAGGCGCTGCGCGCCTTCACCCCTCTCTCGACCCGCTGCGCGGTTCGGGAGGGGGACGCTCCCAGCGCACGCAAGCGAAGCGCTGCATTCGCAGCTTGGCGGCCCTTGCGCGGGAGCACTGGCCTCTGGCCGCGCCGGTTTCAAGGGCAGCGTGCAGCGCTGCTGATATCTGAATGCAAACACCATGAGCACGACCAACACACCGACCTTGCCCGCTGCAGCTGTCCCCGGCCGCAGCATTGCCGCCTGGTGGCAGGCGGCGCCGTTCACACTGGTGTTCGCGCTGTTTTTCCTGATTCCGCTGGCGCTGATCGTGATGGTCAGCTTCTGGGACTTCAACGAGTACGAGCTGTTGCCGGGCTTCACGTTCAAGAACTACGTGTCGATCTTCGCGGGCTGTGGCGATGCGTCGGAGGGCCTGTGTGTCACGCTCAAGACGTATTACTCCACGCTCAAGTTCAGCTTTCTGGTGTGGCTGATCACACTGGTGATCGGCTTCACCGTGGCCTATTTTTTGGCTTTCCACGTGCGCTCTTCGGGCATGCAGACCCTGCTGTTCGTGCTGTGCACCATCCCGTTCTGGACCTCGAACGTGATCCGCATGATCTCGTGGGTGCCGCTGCTGGGGCGCAATGGGCTGGTCAACCAGACGCTGATGGGCATGAACCTGATCGAGACGCCTTTGGAGTGGCTGCTGTTCTCGGACTTCTCGGTGGTGCTGGCCTTCGTGCACCTGTACACCATGTTCATGATCGTGCCCATCTTCAACAGCATGATGCGCATCGACCGCAGCCTCATCGAGGCGGCCAGCGATAGCGGCGCGAGTGGTTGGCAGACGCTATGGAACGTGATCGTGCCGCTGTCGCGCACCGGCATCATCATCGGCTCGATCTTTGTGATCACCATCGTCATGGGAGATTTCGTGACCATCGGCGTGATGGGCGGGCAGCAGATCGCATCGATTGGCAAGATCATCCAGGTGCAGACGTCTTACCTGCAGTTCCCGCTGGCGGCGGCCAATGCCGTGATCCTGCTGGCCGTGGTGCTGATGATCATCTGGGGCCTCACGCGCCTCGTCGACATTCGCAAGGAGCTGTGAGATGAAAGTCCGTGAATCTCGTCCCGCCAGCTTCTGGCCCTTGGCCATCTTCTTTGCGCTGTTCGTGCTGTTCATGTACGGGCCCATGTTCGTCATCTTCATCCTGAGCTTCCAGGGCCCCGAGGGCGGGCTCACTTTCCCCATGCGCGGCGTGTCGCTGCACTGGTTCGCCAAGCTGGCCGAAGGGCTGGGTGTGGTGGACATTGGCGCGGCGCTGTGGCGCTCGCTGGGCCTGGGGGTGGCGGTGATGCTGTGCACGGTGGTGCTGTCGGTGCTGGCCGGTCTGGCGTTTCGCAAGCGGCTGGCGGGCGGCAACACGCTGTTCTTCATCGTCGTGGCCAGCCTCATCATGCCGTCCATCATCGTTTCGCTGGGCATCGGGCTGGAGTTCCGGCTCATCGACAACGGCATCAAGGCGGCACTGGAATGGCTGGGCATGGAGGGTGCGCTGGAGGGCTATGGCACGTCGCTGGGCCTGTTCACCTCGGCCCTGGGCGCCCACCTGACCTGGACGCTGCCGTTCGGCCTGCTCATCATGTTTGCGGTGTTCAACCGCTTCAACCCGGCGTACGAAGAAGCCGCACGCGACCTGGGCGCCACGCCCTGGCAGGGCTTTGCGCATGTGGTGCTGCCGCTGATTGCACCGTCGGTCGTGGGCATTGGCATGTTTGGCTTCACGCTCAGCTGGGACGAGATCGCCCGTACCTCGCAGGCCATTGGCGACGTGAACACGCTGCCGCTGGAGCTGCAGGGCCTGACCAGCACGGTGACCACGCCGTCCATCTACGCGCTGGGCACGCTGACCACGGTGGTGTCTTTCATCGTCATGGGCATCACGCTGGCGCTGGTGTGGGCTTTGGGCCGCAGGAGCAAGGGCCGTTCGGGGTAAAAACGGCACCCTTATGACGACCACCCTCCCCAAGCCCCGGCGCGCGCGCGCTGCGGTCACCGAACCGCCCGTGCAGCCCGACACGACCGGCCAGCTCAGCGACAACGACATGTACGACCGCATGGTGTCGGCCATCCTCGACCACCGGCTGCCGCCCGGCACCAAGCTGGTGGAAGACAAGCTGGCGGCTGCCTTCGGGGTCTCCCGCACCCGCGTGCGGCCTGTGCTGGTGCGGCTGGCCAACGAGCAGGTCGTTACGCTCACGCCCAACCGGGGCGCATCCATTGCCCAGCCCACGCCGCAAGAGGCGCTGGAGGTGTTCGAGGCCCGCCGCCTGCTGGAGCCGCGCCTGGTGGAGCTGTTCATCGCCAACGCCACCGACGCCGACATTGCCGCGCTGCGCACCTGCATCGACGACGAAGAGGCCGCCCGCGCCAGCGGCGACATGCGCCGCGCCATCCGCCTGTCGGGCGACTTTCACCTGCACATCGCGCAGGCGGCCGGGCACCAGACACTGGGGCGCATCCTGCGCGAGCTGGTCTCGCGCACCTCGCTCATCCTGATGACCTACAGCCCCAGCCACGCCCAAACCCGCGAAGAGGCCACGGCCTGCGGCTGCCGCGAGCACCGGGCGCTGATCGACGCCATCCGCCTGCGTGACGCGCGCGAGGCGCCCCGGCTGATGCTGGCCCACCTGGCGCGGATCGAGTCGCAGCTGGAGTTCACGCCGCCTGCGGCAGAGGCGCCCGATCTGGCGCGGTTGCTGGGCGGGGTCTGACGGTTTTTTCACACGCTTGCCCATGCGCCAACTGCTCGTCATCAACCCCAACATGTCGGCCCATGTCAGTGCCTTGCTGCAGCGGCATGTGCAGGGGGCTGCGGGCTCGCATGTGGCGGTGCGCACGGCCACGGCCCGCTTTGGCGCACCGTACATCGCGTGCGAGGCGAGCTATGCCGTGGCGGCCCACGCCGCGCTCGATGTGTGGGCGCATGAGATTGCACAGCCGCAGACCGCGCCCGACGCGGTGCTGATCGGCTGCTTTGGCGACCCTGGCCTGATGGCGCTGCGCGAGAGCAGCCCCGTGCCTGTCACCGGCCTGGCCGAAGCGTCATTCATCGAGGCTGCGCGCCACGGCCGCTTTGCCATCGTCACCGGCGGCGAGCGCTGGGGCCCCATGCTGCAGCGCCTGGCCCAGGCGCTGGGCCACGCCCACGCACTGGCAGGCATTCACACCGTGGCGCCCACCGGTGCCCAACTGGCTGCCGACCCCGAAGCGGCGCGCGCATTGCTGGCCCAGGCCTGCAGGGACGTGGTGCGCCAGATGGGGGTGCAGGCCGTCATTCTGGGTGGCGCCGGGCTGGCAGGCATGGCTGCCGCCGTGCAGCCGCAGGTGTCGGTGCCCGTGATCGACAGCGTGGTGGCCGGTGCCACCTGGGCGCTGCGCGCGCATCCCGTGCCGCCGGAGCGCAAGGTGGCGGGGTTTGATGTGGCCTGGGTGGGGGTGTCGCAAGAGATGGCGGCGCTGGGCACCCGCTGCGTTGGCTGACCCGGCCTTGTGGGCTGGCGGTTGCGCAAGGGCTCGAAATCTCTGCCAGAGCGCAGGTTTTGAGTGTTTTTGGCTGGATGCGCTAGAAGAATATGCGCTGGTTGCTATGAAATTTGAAGCGCTGTGCTTTCTGCGCGTTAGGGCGCCAGCGTCTTCGGCCGGTAGTCGCAATACTCGCTCACCACACATTCCCAGCAGCGCGGCTTGCGCGCCTGGCATACATAGCGGCCCAGCAGGATGAGCCAGTGGTGCGAATCCACCGCATAGGCCGCAGGCACGCGCTTCATCAGCTGCAGCTCCACCGCCAGCGGGTTCTTGCCCGGTGCCAGGCCGGTGCGGTTGCTCACGCGAAAGATGTGCGTGTCCACCGCCATGGTGGGCTGGCCAAAGGCCACGTTCAGCACCACGTTGGCCGTCTTGCGGCCCACGCCGGGCAGGGCCTCCAGCGCCTCGCGCGTGCGGGGCACCACGCTGCCGTGCTGCTCCACCAGGATGCGGCAGGTTTCCATCAGGTTCTTGGCCTTGGTGCGGTACAGGCCGATGGTCTTGATGTAACCCTCCAGCCCCTCCAGTCCCAAATCCAGGATGGCCTGGGGCGTGCCCGCCACGGGGAACAGCTTGCGCGTGGCCTTGTTCACCCCCACGTCGGTGGCCTGGGCCGACAGCAGCACGGCGGCCAGCAGCTCGAACGGGGTGGTGTATTCCAGCTCCGTGTTGGGCATCGGGTTGGCTGCCTTCAGGGTGGTGAAGAAGGGCTCGATCTGGGCGGTTTTCATCATCATCGTTGGCGGGGTGGGGCAGGGGGCTGGCTTCTTTTGGCGGGCGTGGCCGGTGGCGCATTGTCCCGCAGCTGCGCCTGCAGGAACTCCAGGAACATGCGCACGGCAGCGGGCAGGGTGCGGCCGCTCAGGGTCTGCAGCTCGGCGGCGCGGGCGCTCATGCCGGGCTCGCGGATCTGAGCGGCATGCATTTCGCCGCGCTGCACCCGATCGCGCACCGTCACCTCGCCCGAGATGGACAGGCCGCCGCCATGCAGCACAAAGTGCATCAGCGTCTCGAAGTGGTTGCACACCAGCGCGGGCTCAAAGACCAGGCCCCGCTGGCTGCAGCCGATGTCGAACAGCTGGCGCACGGTGTTGTCGCGCTCGGGCAGGGCGATGGGGTAGGCGTGCATCTGCGCCAGCGTGACGGAGTGGGCGCGTGCCAGCGCGTGGTCCGGCCGCATGATGGCAATGACGGGCGCGGCCTGGCGGTGCTGCACGGTGATGTCCCGCTCGGCCGAGCGGCTGTAGGTCAGGCCAATGTCCGCATCGCCGTTGAGCACCGCCACGGTCACAGCTGCGGGGCTGGCCACGCGCAGGTGAAACTGGATGCCGGGGTACTGCAGGCGGAACTGCGCCATCACGCGGGGCAGGAACTCGATGGCAAAACCTGCAGAGCTGCAGATGCGCACCAGCCCCGTGCGCAGGCCCTGCAGCGCCTGGATGTCGGAGACCACGCGGTCGGCCTCCAGCGCGCCGCGCCGGGCATGGGCGGCCAGCAGCTCGCCCGCCGCGCTGGGCGCCATGCCGCGTGGGCGCCGGTCAAACAGCGGCACGCCCAGCAGGTCTTCGAGGGCGGCGACTTGGCGGCTCACGGCCGAGGGCGACACATTGAGGCGCGTGGCGGCCTCGCTGACCGAACCGCTGCGCACCACCTCCAGAAAGTAGCGCAGCGCCGTGTCCTGCAAGCGGCTGGAAAGCATGGGGGGCCTTTCGGGGTGTGGATTGCGTAAAACGCAAAGATAACTCCAGAAATCGTTGATTGTCGAAACGCAGCGGGCTGCTTATGCTGACTCACCAATGACACATTCACCGACCCCAGCCCCCATGCCTTCTGCAAACAGCGTCACCCCGGGTGGTACCCCCAGCCCCATCGTGGACCTTACGGCCACCGGACTGTCGCGCGCCATCCATGCGCGGGAGGTCTCCTGCACCGAGGTGCTGGACGCCTACCTGGCCCAGGTAGACCGGCTCAACCCCGTGGTGAATGCCCTGGTGGCGATGGTGGACCGCAACGTCCTGCGCACGCAGGCGTCAGAGCGCGATGCGCAACTGGCGCGTGGCGAGAGCCTGGGCCCGCTGCATGGGTTTCCGCAGGCGCCCAAGGACATCATGCCCGCCGCAGGCATGGTCACCACGCGGGGCTCGCCCATCTTTGCCGGGCAGGTCTCGACCACCGATGCGGTGGTGTTCGAGCGCATGCGCGCAGGCGGCGCACTGTTCATCGGCCGCAGCAACTCGCCCGAGTTTGGCCTGGGCGGGCACACCTACAACCCGGTGTATGGCACCACGCGCAACGCCCACAACCCGGCTGTGTCGGCGGGGGGCAGCAGTGGCGGCGCAGCCGTGGCAGTGGCCCTGCACATGCTGCCTGTGGCCGATGGATCGGACATGATGGGCTCGCTTCGCACGCCAGCGGCGTTCAACAACGTATACGGCCTGCGCACCTCGTTCGGCCTGGTGCCGCACGGGCCGACGGAGGAAGTGTTCTTCCAGCAATTCAGCGTGGCCGGGCCCATGGCACGCAACATCCCGGACCTGGCGCTGCTGCTGTCGGTGCAGGCGGGTTTTGATGCGCGGCTGCCGCTCACGCGCCGGCACGAGGATGTGGCCCTGCTGAGCCAGCCGCTGGAGCGCGACTGGCGCGGTGCCCGCATCGGCTGGCTGGGTGACCTGGGTGGCCACTTGCCCACCGAGCCCGGCGTGCTGGCCACCTGCGAGCAGGCGCTGGAGCACTTTCGCACGGTGGGCTGCACCGTGGAATCTGTGGCGCCCGCATTCAATCTGGAACAGCTGTGGAACGCCTGGATCGACCTGCGCAGCTTCAGCGTGGCAGGGGCCAATGCGGCCCTGTATCGCAACCCGGCCACGCATGCACTGCTGAAGTCCGAGGCGGTGTGGGAGATCGAGCGTGGCATGCGCCTGACGGCCCTGCAGGTATACGACGCGGCCCGCGTGCGCAGCGCGTGGTACCAGGTGCTGCGCGGCCTGTTCGAGCAATTCGATTTTCTGGTGTTGCCCGCTGCCCAGGTCTTCCCGTTCGATGCAGGGCTGGACTGGCCCCACGAGGTCGGCGGCCGCACCATGGACACCTACCACCGCTGGATGGAGACCGTGGTGCCCGCCACCATGGCCGGCCTGCCCGCGCTGGCAGCCCCCGCAGGTTTTGGCCCCGGCGGCCTGCCTGCGGGGCTGCAGATCATCGGCCCGGCACAGTCTGACGCCGCCGTGCTGCAGATCGGCCATGCCTACGACCAGGCCAGTGGGTACGCGCGCCAGCGCAGCCCCTTGCTGGGGTGACCTGGGCCTCGCTGCTCGCCATTCCATCTCCCACCGCGAACCCCCGCTACCCCCCAACTTTTGTCAACGTGCTTTCTGGAGAGCTTCACCATGCTGCGTTCCCGCTTCGTATCGAGTCTTCTGCTCAGCGCCCTGGTGCTGGGCGCGCCCGGCCTGGCGCAGGCACAGAATTACCCCGACCGGCCTATCAAGCTGGTCGTGCCTTTTGCCCCGGGCGGAGCCACCGACATCCTGGGACGTTTGCTGGCCACAGCCCTGGGGGAGCGCCTGGGGCAGCCCATGGTGGTCGAGAACCGGCCCGGCGCGGGCACCGTGGTGGCGGCGTCCATGGTGGCCAAGGCGCCCGCTGACGGGTACACGCTGCTGCTCGGGTCCAACACCACGCTCACCATGAACCCGGCCATCCGCACCAACCTGCCGTACGACCCCATCAAAAGCTTCACGCCCCTGGCCCTGGTGGCCGACATGGGGCTGCTGCTGGTGGCCCACAACGACACCCCGGGGCAGTCGCTCAAGGACATCGTGGCCCAGGCCAAGGCCGCGCCGGACAAGTTCTCGTACGGCTCCTATGGCACGGGCTCGTCGGTGCACTTTGGCGCCGAGATGCTCAAGACCACCGCAGGTTTTCCGATGATGCATGTGCCTTTCAACGGCAGCTCGCCCAGTCTCACGGCGCTGATGGGCGGGCAGGTGCAACTGGCGGTGGACACCGTGGTGGCATCCACCCCGCTCATCAAGTCCGGCAAGATCAAGGCGATTGCGGCGCTCAGCCCGCAGCGCCTGGCCTTGCTGCCCAACGTGCCCACGGTGGCCGAAAGCGGCTACCCCGGCTTTGACATGGGATCGTGGTTTGCCTTCGTAGGCCCGGCAGGCCTGCCCGCACCCGTGCAGAAGAAACTGGAAAAGGCCCTGGCCGAGACCATGGCCTCGGCGGAGTTCAAGAAGAAGATGGTGGACATCGGCCTGACGCCGCTGGGTGGCAATGGGGACGCGCTGCGCGCACGCATTGAGCGCGAGCTGCCACTGATGCGTGCCGTGGCGGCACGGGCGGATATCCGGGTGGATTGACGGTCGGCGCTGAAAAGGGCTACCCGGCCCGTCAGCGCAACCCGATGGGATTCAGCGCGTCCGCTTGACCGGAATACACAGCCAGCACGGAAAGCGCCCCGTGGCCGGGTCCACCGCAAAGTCCTCGTCGTAGATCTCCAGCGCAGCGCGGGGCGCCCATTCCCAGCCGTCGGGGATCTGGCCCGGCGTGCCCATCTGCGCCCAGGCGGCGCCGATCTCTGGCCCCGTGCCCACAAAGTGCATGCAGGCGTAGTCGCCGCCTTCGTAGTCCATCACCTGCACATCGGGCCCGGTGCGCAGGCCCACGCCAATCTGCACCGCTGCGTCATAGCGGCACTGCTCGGGCGGCGTGCAGCCCGGGTCGTCGTGGCTGAAGCCATAGAACTTGGGGCGCGGATCATTCAGCCGATGGGCGGCACACCAGCTGCCAAAACGCTCCCACAACTCGGTCAGGCCCGGGTGGCCGTAGGCGCCGGTGTGGCGCATGGTGGCAAGGCGCATGCGGGGCAGGGTGCGGAGGGTCAGGGTCATGGCGGGCAGGGCAGTGGCGGTGGACGGAAAACCCAGTTTAGAGCCTCTTGGAAAGACACCGCATGAATCCTGCGTCGCAATTGGCGACAATGCAAAGTTTGTTGCCAACCACTTCTGTCCACGCCATGCAATTTGCCGACCGCCTGAACAACGTAGAAACCTCCGCCATCCGCGAGCTTTTCAAGCTGCTGGGCAAGCCCGGCATCATCAGCTTTGCGGGTGGCTTTCCGGACAGCGCGATGTTTGACGTGGAAGGCATCCGCGCAGCCAGCAACGCCGCCCTGGCCGAAGAGCCCGGCGCAGCATTGCAATATGGCGCCACCGAGGGCTACAACCCGCTGCGCGAGCAACTGGCCGCCTTCATGACCAGCAAGGGCGCCAAGGATGTGGCGGCCGACAACCTCATCGTCACCACCGGCAGCCAGCAGGCGCTGGATCTGCTGGGCAAGACCCTCGTCAGCCCCGGCGACAAGGTGATTGTGGAAGGCCCGACCTTCCTCGCCACCATCCAGTGCTTTCGCCTGTACGGCGCCGAACTCATCAGCGCGCCCATCGATGGCAATGGCGTGAAGACCGACGAGCTGGAAAAGCTCATTGCCGAACACAAGCCGAAATTCGTTTACCTGATCCCCACCTTCGGCAACCCCAGCGGCGCCATGCTGAGTCTGGAGCGCCGCAAGGCCGTGCTGGAGATGGCGGTGAAGCACAACACCCTGATCGTCGAGGACGACCCCTACGGCGACCTGTACTTTGGCGATGCGCCACCCCCCAGCCTGCTGAACCTGTCGGCCACTGTGCCCTGCAGCCGAGAGCTGCTGGTGCACTGCGGCAGCTTGAGCAAGGTGCTCTCGCCCGGCCTGCGCGTGGGCTGGATGATTGCCCCGGCCGAGTTGCTGGGCAAGGCCACCATGTGCAAGCAGTTCAGCGATGCACACACCAGCACCTTTGCGCAGGCCACGGCCGCGCAGTACCTCAAGGCCGGCCGCATGCCTGGCACGCTGGCCCATGTGCGCAAGGTGTACGCCGAGCGCGCCCAGGCCATGGGCGATGCGCTGCGCAAGGAGCTGGGCGACGCCATCGAATTTGTGCAGCCCCAGGGCGGCCTGTTCGTGTGGGCGCGCCTCACGGGTGCAGGCGGCAAGGTGGCCGATGGCAACGTGCTGGCCAAGCGCGCGATTGAAAAGGGTGTGGCCTTTGTGCCCGGCACGCCGTTCTTCTGCGCCAACCCGGACCACGCCACCTTCCGCCTGTCGTTTGCCACGGCCGATGTGGACAAGATCCGCGAAGGCGTCGCGCGCCTGGGCCAGGCGATCTGACGCCTCCATGTCTGACACCAACGATCTCGCCAACGTTCTCCAGCGTCTCGAAAGCCTGGAGATCAAGGCCAGCTTTACCGAAGACCTGCTGGACCAGCTGAACATGACCATCTACCAGCAGCAGCAACTGATCGATCGGTTGACGCACGAGGTCATCCAGCTGCGCCAGCAGGCGCCCGAAGGCGGCTCGAACGGCCCGCGGAACCTGCGCGACGAGCTGCCGCCGCATTACTGATCTAGAGATCTAGGCTTTCACGGACCGCCAGGCTGCGTCCGCCAGTTCTGTGCGGTAGGTGGTGGGTGACGGCAGGCCGCCCTGGGCAGCGTTGCCCGACAGCCAGGCCCTGCAATAGCTCTGCACCGGCCCCATCACCAGCGATGGCATCAGCTCGCACGGCAGGTCGCGCAGCGCGCCGGATCGGCGGTGCGGCTCGAACCAGGCCACCAGCGCCTGGTTGCGGCGCCGTGCGGCCTCGGCCAGGTCGGGCGTGCGCGGGCCCGCTGCCACTGCGCTGCGCGCCTGGAACATGAACCGCGCCCGTTCGGGCTGCGCCACCACCCAATCCAGGTAGCCCGTGACCAGGGCCAACACGCCCGCCTCCACGCCCTGGGCGGCATCGAGGTGCGCCTGCACGCTGCGCGACTGGTCGTGAAAGATCTCGAAGAACAGCGCTGCCACGATGCCGTCGCGGTTGCCAAAGTGGTGATAGATGCTGCCCACGCTGGCCCCGCAGCCCGCCCGTACGCCGTCGATGGTGACTGCATCCACGCCGCCTTCGGCCGCGCATGCCAGGGCGGCGTTCAGGATGTCCTGGCGGCGGTCGGTGGTTGCTTCGGCAGGGGATGAGGTGGGGGGCGGGGAATTGCGGCTTGCCATGGAACGGGATTCTAGAATAAAGTTCTAGAAAATACTTCTAGTTCACGATCCTTCCATGCATTCCTCTCCTCCCATGGCCGCTCCTGCCGTCGCTGCAGCCGCTGCCTCCATGCCCGGTGCCGCGTTGTACCCGCACCTGCTTGCCCCGCTCGATCTGGGCTTCACCACCCTCAAGAACCGTGTGCTCATGGGCTCCATGCACACCGGGCTGGAGGACGGGCGCGACCTGTCTCGCATGGCGGCGTACTTCCGCGAGCGGGCCGAGGGAGATGTGGGCCTGATCGTGACGGGCGGGTTCGCTCCCAACATCGCGGGCTGGGCCAAACCGTTTGCGGGCACGCTGGCGACCTCGGGCGCGGCCAAGCGCCACCGCGTGGTGACCGAGGCCGTGCACGAGGCGGGCGGCAAGATCGCCCTGCAGATCCTGCACACGGGCCGCTATGCCTACCACCCGCTGGCGGTGGCGCCGTCGCGGCTGCAGTCGCCGATTTCGCCGTTCACGCCGTTCGCGCTGTCGGCACGGGGGGTGGAGCGCCAGATCCGCGCGTTCGTGCGCTGCGCGGTGAAGGCGCGCGAGGCGGGCTACGACGGCGTGGAGGTGATGGGCTCGGAGGGCTATTTCATCAACCAGTTTCTGTCGCAAGCCACCAACCTGCGGCGCGATGCCTGGGGCGGCGACTACAGCCACCGCATGCGACTGCCGGTGGAGATTCTGGCCCGCATGCGCGAGGCCGTGGGACCGGACTTCATCATCATCTACCGCCTGTCGATGATCGACCTGGTGCCCGGCGGCAGCGCGTGGGACGAGATCGTCACCCTGGGCAAGGCCGTGGCCACGGGCGGGGCGAACATCGTCAACACCGGCATTGGCTGGCACGAGGCGCGGGTGCCCACCATTGCCACCAGCGTGCCGCGCGCAGCGTTTGCCTGGGTCACGCAAAAGATGAAGGCCGAGTTTGCGGCGGCGGGCATCACCACGCCGCTGGTCACATCCAACCGCATCAACACGCCCGAGGTGGCCGAGCAGGTGCTGGCCGATGGCTGTGCCGACATGGTGTCCATGGCGCGGCCCCTGCTGGCCGATGCGGCGTTTGTGAAGAAGGCTGCGCAAGGACGGGCCGACCGCATCAACACCTGCATCGCCTGCAACCAGGCCTGCCTGGACCATGTGTTCCAGAACAAGACCAGCAGCTGCCTCGTCAACCCGCGTGCTTGCCATGAGACGGAGCTCGTGTACCGCCCTGTGTCGTCGCGCAAGCGCATCGCGGTGGTGGGCGCGGGGCCTGCAGGCCTCACCGCTGCCACGGTGGCTGCCGAGCGTGGCCACGAGGTCCATCTGTTTGATGCGGCGCCCGCCATCGGCGGCCAGCTCAACATGGCCAAGGTGATTCCGGGCAAAGAAGAGTTCCACGAGATGCTGCGCTACTTGGCCACACGCGTGGAAGACACGGGCGTGCAGCTCCACTTGAACCGCAAGGTCGCAGCCGCCGACTTGGCTGGCTTTGACGAGGTCATCGTGGCTACGGGCGTGGAGCCACGTGACCCGAAGATCCCCGGCCAGGACCACCCCAAGGTGCTGAGCTACATCGACGTGCTGCGCCACGGCAAGCCGGTGGGCGAGCGCGTGGCCATCATCGGCGCGGGCGGCATCGGCTTTGATGTGGCCGAGTTCCTCACGCATGGTGAGCACCCCTCCACCACGCTCGATTTGCCCGCCTGGAAGGCCGAATGGGGTATCACCGACCCGGCCGAGGCGCGCGGTGGCCTGGCCGCCAGCGGCCCGCGTGTGACGCCCCCTGCACGGCAGGTGACGCTGCTGCAGCGCAAGAAGGGCAAGCTGGGCGGCGGCCTGGGCAAGACCACGGGCTGGATCCACCGCACCGTGCTCAAGATGAAAGCGGTGGAGATGGTGGGTGGCGTGAACTACGAGCGCATTGCCGACGAAGGACTGCTGGTCTCGTACGGCGAGAAGCGCGAAGACCCGACCTGGATCCCTTGCGACACCGTGGTCCTGTGCGCGGGCCAGGTGCCGTTGCGCAGCCTGGCGCAGGACCTGGAGGCCCAGGGCCGCAAGCCCCACCTCATCGGTGGTGCGCTGGAGGCCGGCGAGCTGGACGCCAAACGCGCCATCGACCAGGCGGCGCGGCTGGCAGCCCGGCTGTAGAGCAGTGCGTACTCGCCTGCAGGGCCTCACAGGGCCTGTCAGGCGTGTTGTTGAAGTATTTTTGGCTAGTAGCGCTAGTGGAATATGCCTGAGCAGCTATATTTTTGATAGTGAATACAGGATGGCGACGGCCGTGATGGGTCACGGCGGTTGTGCCCTCCTTATCCCTCAGGCGGACAGATTCAAGGCGTTGAACACCCGCAGCGCTGCCCACGCGTCGTTGGCCGCATAGACCAGCTGGGCCTCGCTCAGCCGGGCGTTGGCCCAGTTGGAGGTGGCGGCTTTTTTGGACTTGATGAAGCGCCGGTTGAACAGCACCGCCACAGCCCCTTTCACGCCCATGTCCTTGCGGTAGCCGCGTTGGCGGAACACGGTGTTCAGCTCCAGCACATCGGCTGGTTGCACGCCCAGCTTGTGCTGGATGCGTTTGGTGTCGTCACCCAGCCCAAAGCCCGCCTTGGTCACACCCTGCAGGGCCAGCAGCTCGGCCACGCGCGCTCGGCAGCCGGGGTCGTGCAGCTGGAACACCCAGGCCCGCTCCAGCGTAGCCAGTTGCACGATGTGCGGCCCGTCCGACGGCTCATCGCGCACAAAGGTGGGTTTGGATTCGGTGTCAAAACCCCAGGCACTGGCGCTGGCCAGCGCCTGGCAAGCCTGGTCGGCCTGTGCAGGCGTGGCGACCAGCGCAATGCGGTCCATGCCCAGGCGTTCAAAGGGTTCCAGCAGCGCGATCTGGTCTTTGTCTGGCGTGGGGCGCTGGGTGGTGCGCGCCGAGGGGTGGCGGGGCGCGGAGGGCGGCTGGCGCCGCGAAGGAGGAGAGGCCGTCATGCGGGCCATTGTGCCGTGTGGGTGTCCCTTCAGCGTTTGCCAGTTTTGCGCAAGCGGGGGGCGTCCTCCATCTGGCCCAGGGCTTGCTCACAAGCCGCCACCGAATGGGCCTGCCGTCCCGCCAGCCAGCCTGCGCCAAACCAGGCCTTCAGGTCGCCGGACTCTGCAAGCTCGCGGTACAGCGCTGCCGCCACACGCTCGTCATTGAGGCGGCCCAATGCCGACAGCGCTGGCTGCAGGCTGTCCAGAAACCGGGCGCTGTGTGCATCCAGCGCGGGCGCCACGAACTCTGTGAGGTAGCGCAGGCGTTTGAGGCGTTTGCGCAGCCGGTGCTGTGCCTGGGGCGTGCGCGTGGCAAAACCCCGTGCGCCTTTTTGCACCTGGGCATGCAGTGCGCGCAGGCGCTGCTGCAGCAGGTGGCGCGTGGCACGGGCGTCCAGGCCTGCTGCGGCGTCGCCCGTGGCGTCCAGCCCTGGGGTGGTAAAGGCCATCAGATACACCAGCGCTTCCTGAAAGGCCGCATCGCGCACGGTCTGTTGTGCGGCCTGGGCCACCAGCCCGGCGGTGTCGTTCGGGTGGGTGGACAGGGGCGGCGCTCCGGCGGCCTGCAGTTCGGCACCGATGCGTTGCATCACCTGGCTGCGGTCCCGCAGGTGGCCGAGCTGCTGGAACACCTGGACCAGGGGCGGCTCCCAGGCGGGGTCAAAGTTGCCTGGGGCCAGCGGCGCCAGCTCGCGCAGGGCGGTGCGCAGGCGGCGGATGCCGATGCGCAGCTGGTGCAGCTGCTCCTCATCACTCGCACCTTCGGCAATGTCGCTGGCGGGGCCGAGGATCTGCTGCAGGCACTGCGCCACCACGGCGCGCTGCAGGGCCTGCCCGGCGGGCAGTTGCTGGTACAGGGGGGAGCGGGGTCGGGCCTTGCGGAGCGAACCACTGCTGGCTGGGCTGTCAGATGGAATGGGAATGCCCGATGGACTGCCAGCTGGTGCCAGCAGGCGCTCGCCCCGTTCGGCCTTGGACACGGTGCTCAGATACAGCCCGAGCCGCGTGGCCCACTGCGCGGCGAGCGCTGCCAGGCCCGTCACCGGGCCGGCCTTGAGTTCCAGCTCCAGCTCGCAAATGAGGGCCTCGGCCTGCTGGGGAGTGCCCCGCTGAGCCACCACCCGGCCGGTGTCCAACGCCAGCTCGACCACGGTTCCCTGGCGGGTGATGTCGCGCGTCAGCCTGTCCATCTCGGTGCCATAGGTTTCGACTAGGGGGCCACCAGCGGTTTGCAGGGCCTGCTGCAGCCGGGCGCCCGCCACGGTGCCACTGTGCAACTGGGGCAGGGGCTCGGGCGCGATGCCTTCTATGGCGGGGCCGCGTGCGACGTTGTGCTCCTGCCGGTCCAGCGGGCCATCGCCCAGCGCCTTGACGGTTTGCACCCACTGGTCACCCTCGCGCCGCAGGCGAAACGCAATGCCGCGTGACGCCAGTGCGCCGTCGGGCGTGTCGAAGTAGCGGGCCTCCATGCGGATGGCGACACACCGGCCCCGGCGCACTGCCGCTTGCACAGCGGCCAGGCGGTCGGGCGGGATGCAGAACTTGAATTCGATTTCCATGGTGGCGGCATTATCCTGTGGTATCCCCATCGCAGGGCCGCGCCGGATGAAGGGCGCGCGGCGGTTATCCGCCAATAATAGAAAATCAATGATTCAAGAGAGGGTGGATTGATTATGAAGGGCGATTGAAGGAGGATATCAAGCTCATGCCCAGCGGTTTTCCTTGATTATCCCGGATGGAGGTGATGATTTTGAATGCCGACGCCTGAACCCGGTCTGGCAGGCGGACAAAATTATTTTCTTGCACCAAGGTGTCGCCATTGAGAAACGACCAGAGGATGAACCGGATCGCCTGGGCTGTCTGGTCGGGGTTCTGCGTGACCTTGGGGAACACCACAAACGTGCCCATGGTGATGGGCCAGGCCGATTTACCGGGCCGCTGCGTCAAGGTGCTGTGGAAAACTCCGGTGGCCGACCATTCGCTGTTGGCCAGTGCCGCCTTGAAGGCATCGATGGAGGGTTTGACAAAACTGCCGTCGGCATTTTTCATCTGCACGGTGGTCAGGCCGTATTCGGCCACATAGCCGTGGTCCACATACCCGATGGCGCCCACCGTGTCGCGCACGCCCTTGGCCACGCCGTCGCTGCCCTTGAAGGCCAGCACACCCACAGGCCAGGCGATGCTGGTTTTGGCGCCGTACGATGATTTCCATTGTGGGCTCACTTTGCCCAGGTAGTCTGCAAAGTTGTAGGTGGTGCCCGACCCATCGGCCCGCACCACCACCTTGATCGGCAGGTCGGGCAGGGAGACATCGGGGTTCAGTGCGGCGATCTCTGCCGCGTTCCAGCGGGTAATCTCGCCCATGAAGATGCGGCTGAGAGCCTCACCCGTCAGGCGCAGCTGGGTGTTTTGTACTTTGGGCAGGTTGACGATGGGGCTGATGCCGGTGATGGCCACGGGCAGCGCCAGCAGGCCGTGCTCCAGCAAGTCCTTTTCTGCGGGGTACACGTCCGTCGCGCCAAAACCGACGGCCTGCTGCTGGATTTTTTTCATGCCCGTGCTGGAACCCACCGGGTCGTAGTCCACCGCGCTGCCAGTGGCCTTGGCATAGGCCTTGGCCCAGCTGCGGTAGATGGGCGCCGCCGCCGACGAACCAGCGCCCGTCACGGTCTGTGCGCTGGCCAGGCCCGCCTGCACAAGGGCCACGGTCACCAGCAAAAGAAAGTAAATATATTTCATGTGTTTTATGTAATGGTTTTTATGAATAACGATATGCCATGCACGATTTCAGGTGCAGTGAAATCCACGCGTGTTTATTGAGAGGACAGGCAGATTTCGGTGCCGATCCTAGCAAAATGACAGCGATTTGAAGCATTGGCCTGAACGGCGAAGGTTTCTCGTGGAGTCACTAATCTGTCATTTGAAACAATTAGTATCTTTCGCATCCCATCGGGGGCTTGGTGCACGGCGGGTGGTTGGCTTACCCCCTGCAGCAACACGCGTTCGCTCCCACAAGGCGGCGGCGCCCTGGTGGACCTTCACGAAAGATTCAGATGCTTCAAAAAATGAAAATTGGTACCCGCCTGGCCCTGGCCTTTGCCGTGCTGCTGTTGCTGATATCGGCCCTGGCGGCCGGTGGCATCAGCGGGGCCAAGCGGTTGACCGAGCGCAGCGCTGCCCTGTATGGCGACCGTACCGTGCCCATGGGCGTGCTGGCCGAGATCAGCCACCTGACGCAGCGCAACCGCGTGCTGGTGATGGACATGCTGATGGACCCCGGCACCAGCAACCTGGAGGCCAGCCACGCGGCCCTGACTGCCAATGTCGAGCGCATCCAGGCCCTGTGGAAGGAGTACGCCGCCAAGCCCCTGGGGGCCGAGGAGCAGGCCCTGGCGCAGGCCTTTGCCGATGCCAACGCCACCTATCTGGACAAGGGCCTGATCCCGGCGTCGGCCGCGCTGGTGGCCGGCAAGTACGACGACGGCTCGGAGCTGTACATCACCCAGATCCGCCCCAATGCGCTCAAGGTGCAGGACGCCATCGAGCGCCTGGTGGCGCTGCAGATCAACGTGGCTGCGGCAGAGTTTGCAGGGGCGCGCGCCATGAGCGACACCATCCACTGGTGGATGCTGGCCGCCACCGCCCTCGCATTGCTGGCAGGTGCTGCGATGGCCTGGGTCATCACCCGTTCGATCTCGCGGCCGCTGCGTCAAGCCGTGGTGCTGGCACGCACCGTGGCGGGAGGCGACCTGACGGCGCAGATCGATGTGCGTGGCAACGACGAGACCGCCGAGCTGCTGGGGGCCCTGCGCGAGATGAACCACCAGCTGGTGCGCGTGATCACCGAGGTGCGCGCCAGCACCGAGACGGTCGCCCACGAGGCCGTGGTGATGGCGGGCGGCACCGAAGACCTGGCACGCCGCACCGAGGTGCAGGCATCCAATCTGCAGGAGACGGCCGCATCGATGGAGCAGTTGACCATCACGGTGCAGCACAACACCGACAACGCCCAACGTGCCACCGCGCTGGCGCAGGAGGCCAGCAGCGTGGCCAACGAAGGCGGCAGCGTGATGCGCGATGTGATCGCCACCATGCAGGAGATCAAGACGCAGTCGCAGAAGATCACGGACATCATCAAGGTGATCGACGACATCGCCTTCCAGACCAATCTGCTGGCGTTGAATGCGGCGGTGGAGGCCGCGCGTGCGGGTGAGCAGGGCCGGGGCTTTGCCGTGGTGGCTGGCGAGGTGCGGGGCCTGTCGCAGCGCAGCAGCATGGCGGCCCGGGAGATTCGCGGCCTGATCTCGGCCAGCGTGCAGGGTGTGGAGCGCGGGTCCACCCTGGTGGGGCAGGCGGGCGAGCGCGTGGCCAACACCGTGCACCATGTGAACCAGGTGGTGTCGCTCATCACCGCCATCAAGGATGCCGGGCAGGAGCAGGCCCGGGGCATTGCCCAGATCGGAGAGGCCGTGCGCCAGCTGGACGCGGCCACGCAGCAGAACGCTGCGCTGGTGGATGACAGTTCGTCCGCCTCGACCGGCATGAAGAATCAGGTGAGGCGCCTGCTGGAGGTGATTCACCAGTTCCGCCTGACGCCGGATATGCCCCTGCCTGGTGCAGGCGCACCCTTGCTGGAAACGGCAGGGTTGCCCCCTGCTGTGGCTCTGGAGGGCGGGGCTGGCAGTCGCGCGCAACTGGCCATCTCGGCCCGCTAGCCCGGCGGCGGCGTGGTCTCTGCATCGCGTGGCCTATGCAGCCAATGACCGAGGCATTGCCACCCACCACGCCAAGACCTGCGCCATGAACCGCACCGACGTATTGATCGCGATTGCCGAGGTGGCGCGCAGTGGTGGCGCTGCCGCACCCGAAGACGCCATCTCCCAGCTGGCGATGCTCATTGATGATCTGGAGCTGTCCTGCAGCGGCTCGGAGCAGGTGATGGAGATGCTGCTGCGCATCGCCGCCTGCCTGTGGAACCTGCAGCAGGAACGCATGCGCCTTTGAACAGGTGCCTTGGCATGCCGCATGGCCCTGATCTCTCACCGATCAGGGCGACTGAAATGATCACTCGTCCAGCGTCTCGAGCGAAGCCACCTGGTTGCGCCCCCGGTGCTTGGCCAGGTACAGCGCCTGGTCGGCGCGGTCGAGCATGTCGCGCAGGCTGCGATCGCTCTGGCGGAAGGTGCTCACCCCCAGGCTGGTGGTCACGCAGTAGCAGTGGCCTGCTTCGTCCGTCAGTTCCAGCGCGCTAACACTACGCAGCATGCGCGTGGCCACCTCCAGGCCCTCGGCCAGTGTGGTCAGGGGCAACAGCACGCCAAACTCTTCGCCGCCCAGCCGGCCTACGGCATCGCTGGCGCGCAACTGGCCCTTGATGGCCTGCGCAAATGCCATCAGCGCCCGGTCGCCTTCCAGGTGGCCAAAACGGTCGTTGATGGCCTTGAAGTGGTCCAGGTCCAGCATCAGCAAGGTCAGCGGCTCGCCGTTGCTGCGTGAATGGGCATAGGCCGACTCGGCGCATTCCAGAAACGCGCGGCGGTTGGCAATGCCCGTCAGCATGTCGGTGGTGGCCAGACGCTGCAGCTCGCGCTCCAGGTTCTTGCGCTGCGTGACGTCGCGGTAGATGCCTTCGACCCCCGCAAAATTGCCTGCATGGTCGTACAGCGCATGGCTGCTGATGGAGATGTCGATCACCGTGCCATCGCGCCGCACCATCTGGCCCGGAAAGTCCGACACCTCGCCGTGTTCCATGATCGCGGCCTTGAACGCGTCGCGGTCTTTGCTTTGGGGGTAGTACGACTCGGCCGTGCGGCCTTCGATTTCGTGGGGCTCGTAGCCCAGCACCCTGCGCACGCCCGGGCCCACATGCTGCACGATGCCCTGCGCATCGGTGCGGTAGTACACGTCCTGCATGTTCTCGAACAGGCGCCGGAAGTTCTGCTCGCTCTCGCGCAGCTGGGCCTCGATCTCGCTCTGGTGTGTCATGTCCATGCCGCACATGAGTACCGCGGGGGCACCGTCCCATTCAATGGCCACACTGCTGATCAGCACCATGCGCAAGTTGCCGCGCTCGGTGCGGATGCGGAACTCGGAGGATTTGTTGGGCCGTCCGGCCTGCTCGGGCACGGCCACCTGCTGGATGCGGTTGGTGGAGCGCACCTGGTCCAGGGGGTGCACAAAGTCGCCAGACAGCCGCCCGATCAGGCTGTCGATACTGGGCGCCTCCAGCAACTCCATGCTGGCGGCGTTGGCAAAGCGGATGGCGCCCTGTTGTGTGACGAGCACAGCCGCTGGCAACAGGTGCAGCAGGCGCAGGTCGTGGTTCATGGGCTGGTGGTAACCAAAAGTAATGCACCATTGTGGCACCTGGATGCGCAGGTGTGAAACGGCACCTGTCGCAGGCGGTACTATCGCCCATGAGAAAAACTTTCCAACTCCACGTTGAAGGCAAGAACCGCGATCGCGTTCTGGATGCCGTCAAGCACGAAATCCGCAAGTACATCAAGCGCGAACGGCGCCGCGACCTGCCCGAAGGCGCCGATTTCTGGGACTTTGACTGCCAGTTTGGCCGCACCAAGGAAGACGCCGCCGTGGCGCACCTGGCCGCCTTGACCGGGTTGATCAACGGCGTGGCCGCCGAGGGCGGCGCCCAGTTCTATGTGGAAATTCTGGCCAAGCCCGGCAAGCGCACGCCCCGTCCGGCTGGTGAGGCTTCACACAGCGGGCCAGATGGCTTGGACGTGGACGACGAAGAAGGCGCGTAAGCCCGGCGCTGGGTGGATGCCACCCCGCTCACCCTCAGTCAAGCACTGCAGGCCCCTTTCAGGGGCCTTTTTTGTGGGCAGCGGGGGCATCGGCTGCCTGCGCCGCTGCTGCGCGCAGCTTGTCCTTTTTGCTGGGGCGTTTGCCCTTGATACCGCCGGTGCCCCCGGGGTCGGTGGATGGTGCGGGCGCGGGAGCTTCGGTGGGTTCAAAGCCCGCAATCTGCTCGCGTGGGATGGTGAGGTGCTGGCGTTTTTCGATCAGCCGGAAATGCGCCTCGGCATCGGCGGTCACAAAGCTCACGGCCATGCCGCTCTCGCCCGCCCGGCCGGTGCGGCCGATGCGGTGCACATAGTCCACGGCCGATCGGGGCAGGTCGTAGTTCACCACGGCAGGCAACTGCGCAATGTCGATGCCGCGTGCTGCGAGGTCGGTGGTCACGACCACCTGCCAGCGCTCGTCCTTGAACTCCTGCAGCACCTGGTTGCGCGCGCCCTGGCTCAGGCCGCCGTGGAAGGGCGATGCAAAGATGCCCGCCTTGTACAGCTTCTCGGCCACATGCTCGGCCGCGTATTGCGTGGCCACAAACACCAGCACGCGCGACCAGTTGTGCTCCTTGACCAGGTGGCGCAGCAACCGGGTGCGGCGGCTGGCGTCCACCGCAATGGCGCGTTGTTCGATGGCGGGCTCGTTACCCGGCGTGTGGGGCACCTCCACGCGCACCGGCTGCTTCAGCAGGCCATCGGCCAGCGCCTGCACTGCGGTTGGGAATGTGGCCGAGAAAAACAGGTTCTGCCGCCGGGCTGGCAACAGCGCCAGCACGCGCTGCAGTTCCTCGGCAAAGCCCAGGTCCAGCAGCCGGTCTGCTTCGTCCAGCACGAGGTGTGCCACGGCCGACAGGCGCAGCGCGTTGTGGTCCACCAGGTCCAGCAGGCGGCCCGGCGTGGCCACCACAATGTCGGCGCCGCCGCGCAGGCCCAACATCTGCGGATTGATCGACACGCCGCCGAACACGATGGCGATCTTGAGCGGTTGCTGCAGGTGCTGCGCCAGGCTGCGCAGCACTTCTCCCACCTGCGCTGCCAGTTCACGGGTGGGCACCAGCACCAGGGCGCGCACCCGGCGCGGGCCGCCAGTGGCGCTGAGCTGCAGCTGCTGCAGCAAGGGCAGGGCAAATGCCGCCGTCTTGCCCGAGCCCGTCTGTGCGGCACCCAGCAGATCTACCCCCTGCAGGATGGCCGGAATGGCGCCCGCCTGAATGGGCGTGGGCGCCACAAAGCCCGCCTGGGCGGCGGCATGGACGAGGGCGGGGGACAGACCGAGGGAGGCAAAAGGCATGGAAAGGCGCTGGGAATGCGTTGAGGAGGGCACGCAATGCAGCGCGGACAAAGCAGTAATGGCCCGCATTGTCGCCGCGTTTGCCCGATGCCCTCTTGCCCGGTGCCTTCTCACAGGCCAGCAATGCGCGCCTTGCACCTGCAAGATTGCAGGGAATGCGAGTGCTCGGCCCCTGCGTTGGGCAACCGATAATCGGGCCGTCCCGTTTTTCGTTGACAGTTTTCCCGGACCCGAACCCCATGGCTTTGCCCCTAGATACCTCCGCCATCACCCACGGCATCCAGCTGGCGGTGGCGCCCGTGTTTTTGCTCACTGCGGTGTCCGGCATGATCGGCGCGGTGGCCGGCCGCCTGGCCCGGATCATCGACCGGGCGCGTGTGGTGGAAGACCGCGCGCGCGTCAATGCCGAACCCGAGTTTCTGGCCCGTGCCTACAAGGAGCTGGCGGACTTGCGTTTGCGTGGACGGCTGGCCAACGGTTGTATTGCGCTGCTGACGTTTTGTGCCTTCCTCATTGGCACGACCATCATCCTGCTGTTCCTGGGCGAAACCACCGACTTTCAGTCCAGTCGCCTTGCGGTGGGCGGGTTTCTGGCGGGCGTTGCGTGCTTTTTGCTGGCGCTGGTGTGTTTTCTGACCGAGACGCTGCTGGCCACGCGCCTGCTCGACTTTCACATGCTGCAGCAAGAGGTAGAAGGGAAGAAGCCATGAAGTCCCTGGCAGACCTGGGCGGCCTGGTGTATTCCACCGAGTCGGGCCGCATGTGCCCCACCTGCCGCCAGCCGGTGGCGCAGTGCACCTGCAAGCAGAACAAGCCCCTGCCCACGGGTGATGGCATCGTGCGCGTATCGCGCGAGACCAAAGGGCGCGGCGGCAAGGCGGTCACCCTGGTCAAAGGCGTGCTGGTGGACGAGACTGCGCTGGAGCAGCTAGGCAAGCAGCTCAAGGCCGCCTGTGGCAGCGGCGGCACGGTGAAGGACGGCGTGATCGAGGTGCAGGGCGACCACGTGGAACGCGTGATGGCCGCGCTGCAGAAGCTGGGCCACAAGGTCAAGCGCGCAGGCGGTTGAGGAGCCCAGGGCAATGGACGCAGAGAAACTGCAACGCCTGGTCACCACCGAGATGCCGTACGGCAAGCACAAAGGCACGCTGCTGGCGGACCTGCCGGGCAACTACCTCAACTGGTTTGCGCGCGAGGGGTTTCCCAAGGGCGAGTTGGGCCAGTTGCTGGCGCTGATGCACGAGATTGATCACAACGGGCTGTCGGACCTGCTGCGGCCCTTGCGGGGGCGGTGATTCTTCCCCAGTGCCTGCGCTGCGTCGGGCGCTGGCCACAGGCCGCTGGAGCGCCACAACATGGTGACGATCATGGCCAAGGCAATCAGCAGCGGGCGCATCACGCCCGCATCCAGTAGTCCGTGCGTTGCTGCCTGCAGGGGGCCGACCACATAGCGCAGTACCTCTGGCAGCGCTGCGAGCAGCACGGCTCCCAGGACCACCCCGGGGATATGCCCCATGCCGCCAAACACCACCATGGCAACGATGAGCACAGACTCCTGCAGGCTGAAGGCCTCGGGGGAAACGAAGCCCTGAAAAGCCGCAAACATGGCGCCAGTCACTCCGCCAAAGCTGGCGCCCACGCCGAAGGCCAGCAGCTTGAGGTTGCGGGTGTTGATGCCCATGGACCGGGCTGCGGTTTCATCGTCGCGGATAGCCATCCATGCGCGGCCGATGCGGGAGTGTTGCAGGCGCAGACAGACAACGATGGTGAGCGTCACCAGCGCCAGAAACAGGTAGTAGTACAGCGTGACCGACGCCACCTCATGGCCCGCCACCACCAGGGGTCGGCCCAGGTCCACCCCCAGGATGTGCACCGGGTCAATCAAGCCCAGACCCTGGGCGCCCTGCGTGATGTTGACGGGGTGGCTCATGTTGATGACCAGCAGGCGCACGATTTCGCCAAAGCCCAGGGTGACCACCGCCAGGTAGTCCCCCCGCAGCTTGAGGGTAGGGGCTCCCAGCAGCATGCCGAGCAGGGCCGCGCATGCCGCGCCCAGCGGGATGGTCACCCACCAGGGGGCGTGCAGCCCCTGCGGGAACAGCGCAGCGATCCACGCAAAGTGGTCGGTCAGGTGGGGTGAGGTCAGCAGGGCAAACAGGTAGGCACCCAGTGCGTAGAAGGCCACATACCCCAGGTCCAGCAGGCCTGCATAACCCACCACCACGTTCAGGCCTAGTGCCAGCATGACGTACAGCAGGCTGACGTCAGCAACGCGCACCCAGTGGTGGCCGAAGGGTTGCAGTACCAGGGGCAGCAGGAGCACTGCGAGGACCAGGCCTGCTTGCGTGCTACGCCGTTCGAAGATCGTGCTCATGGGTGATGCCGTGGCTGGGGCGGTGGACGGGACGCTGCATGAAGCGCCAGTGGCTGTGCAGTGCCAGCGGCACCTCGGTGCCTTCGTAGGCCGCGCAGTCGGCGTAGCCGTGGGCTTCGTACAGGCGGTGTGCTGCCTGCATGAAAAGGGCGGTGTCCAGGCAAATGCGGGTGTAGCCCGCCTGACAGGCATCTGCGTACAGCTTGCGCAGTGCCGACGAACCGAGATGCAGGCCCCGGTAGGCGGGGCGGACGTACAGGCGCTTGACTTCGACGGTGCCTGCGCCCAAGGGCCGCAGGCCACACATGCCTGCGGCTTCGCCATTCACGGCGATCAGGTAGTACGCGCTGTTTGGCCGGTTTCCGGTCTGTGAGACCTTCAATCCGGGCAGGTCCTCCGGTGGCAGCGGCAAGCTGGCACGCGGGGAGAGGGCCGGAAAGCACCGGGCTATTTCGCCATGCACCCAGCGCAGATATTCAGCCTGCAAACCCATCAGCGACTTTCGGGTTTCGCAGGTGCTGGCGGAGTCGGCGCGAAGGAATGACGGGTTCGGCATGGCGTGGATGTATGGAAGTGCAAGAAGGTTAGACTGGATCGAATCAGCCAAAAAGTGGCTTTCATTCCTTTTATTGCGGAATGAAAAGATTGAATTGGCCGTGCTCAACCGGAGTAAACAACGCAGATGGACAAGCTCAGTGGCATGTTGGCCTTTGTGAAAACGGCGGAGCTGGGCAGCTTTGTGGCCGCCGGACGGGCGCTGGAGATATCGGCGTCTGCGGTGGGCAAGGGCGTGGCGCGGCTGGAGCAGGAGGTGGGCGTGCGCCTATTGCAGCGCAGCACCCGGCGCATCCAGCTGACGGCAGAGGGGCGCCTGTTCCATGAGCGCTGCCGGCGCGTGCTGGACGACCTGGACGACGCGCAGGCCATGCTGTCGCTCTCTCGGGAGACCCCACGGGGAAAGCTGCGGGTGAGTGCGCCCATCGTGGGCTACCACTTCCTGATCCCCTTGGTGCCGGAGTTTCTGGCGCGCTACCCCGAGGTGGAGCTGGACATCACGTTCAGCGACCGAGCGATCGACCTGATTGACGAAGGCATTGACGTGGCGATTCGCAGTGGCGACCTGCGCGATTCACGCCTGGTGTCGCGGCCCTTGCAGACCTTTCGGCTGCTGCTGTGCGCTGCGCCCAGCTACCTGGAGCGCCACGGCACGCCCGCTGCACTGCGCGACCTGGAGCGGCATGCCTGCGTGCGCTTTCGCCACCCGGATTCCGGCAAGCTGCTCGACTGGCCGTGGCGCGAGGACCTGGCCAGCGACGAACCACGCCTTCGCACGGTGCTGGCCTGCAACAACATCGAAGCCGTTCTGGGTGCCACCCTGCGGGGGATCGGTATTGCCTGTATGCCCGACTTTCTGGTGCGCAATGCCCTGGCTGAGGGGCGACTGGTGAGCGTGCTAGAGCCGCACCTGGGCCCGGCCCGCCAGTTCCGGGCACTGTGGCCCTCCAGCCGCCATCTGTCGCCCAAGGTGCGCGTGTGGGTGGATTACCTGGGCGCGCAGTTGTCCAGCCCGCCATAATCGCGGCCATACCAACAACCACACCGAGGGAATGCACATGAAGGGCAATATCGCTGCGATCGTTCTGGTCGTGCTGGGCGTGTTTTTTCTGCTGACCAACCTGGGACTGATCAGCATCAGCCTTCGCGAGCTGCTGCGGGTGTGGTGGCCTGTGGCACTGATAGCAGTGGGTCTGGCGCTGTTCTTCACGCCGGGCAACAAGGGCAAATAAGCCAGTAGCGGGCGCTGGCGACCGCGTTGCCAGCCGGCAGTCTTCAACCTCGCTGGGTTTCTCCGCTGCCCTGGTGGCGGGCGCCGTGCTCATCGCGCCCATGGCGCCCATGGCCCTCGTCGCGGGGCTGCACAAAACCGGGGTCGTTCGCAAAGTAGCCCCGGAACAGGTTGCGTGCAATGCCATGGGCCGCCACCTGCAGGTCGTGCGCCACCTCCGGCGCAAACAAGCGATTGGTGTGCTGTTGCCACAGCGCCACCCAGGCCGCAAAGTGGGCGGGTGTGACGCCCTCCAGCGCCATGTGTTTGCCGAAGACATCGCCTTTGAAGCTGCGGGCGCCTAGCGCGACGGTGCTCCAGAAGTCCACCAGGCGCTGCAGGTGGGCGTCCCACTGGCCGTGCAGGGCCTTTTCAAACACCGGGCCCAGAAGCGGGTCGCGCCGCACATCCCCGTAAAAGCCGTGCACCAGTTGCGTGATGCTCTCCGCGCTGGGGGCGAGCTTGCCGGCGGTCTGTGTAGGGTGGGCTTCTTCGGTCATGGCGGCAGTGTGCTGGCTCACTGGCAGCCGCAGGCTGACGTGGCACAAGCTTGCGCGGGTGCAGCGCTGGCTTCGAACCGCGGAAACAGCACGTTGTTTTCCAGGTGGATGTGGTTGATGAGGTCGTCGCCCAGCTGGGCAATGCCCGCGTAGAGCGCGCGCCAGGTGTTGCATGCACCTTGGGGAGGCGTGGCGTCATTCGTCAGCGCGTTGAGCTTGTCCAGCGCCTCGCCATGGTCCACATGTTCGGCGCGCATCATGCCGATGGGCTGGCCCACAAACGGGTTGCCGCCGTTCTTGAGCATGGGGAACAGCACCTGCTCTTCCTTGAGCATGTGCGACAGCAGCTCCTCGTGCATGGCCTCCAGGTGGTCGGCCAGGCCGACCGGTACCTGCGGGTGGTCGCGGTGCACGGCCTCCACGCGGCGGGCCATGCGGATCAGCTCGGGCAGCTGCTGGCGGTGCACCTCGTGGTAGCGCGCCAGGATGTGGTCGATGAGCGCGCTGGGCGACGCTGCCTCGGGCACGGCGTCGCTGCGCTGCAGGGCCGCCAGCTCGGCCAGCACGGCGTCGGCGTCCAGCCCCTTGTCGGCAGCCGCCTTGGCTAGGCTCACCTGGCCACCGCAGCAGAAGTCCAGCTTGAGGCGCCGAAACACCGCCGTGGCGCCCGGCAACTGCACGGCGATCTGGCCGATCTGCTGCTCGGCGCTCAGCGGCAGTGGGGTGGTGGGGGCTGTGGCGTGCAGGGTGTCGATGCGGGCGTTCATGGTGGTCCTTTAAAGATTCATATCGTGTGAATATTTTAGCGAATAAAATTCAGGATGTATGCATCTTTTTGATTGATCTGCGGCAAACCCATGCGACTGACCCAATGGACCGACTACACGCTGCGCGTGCTGATGTATTGCGCCGCCACCGAGGGGCGGGCGCAGCCCGTCACCATCACGGAGGTGGCCGAGGGCTATGGCATCTCGCGCAGCCACCTGATGAAGATCGTGCAGCAGCTGTCGGCGCAGGGCCTGCTGGAGACCACGCGCGGGCGGGGCGGTGGCATGCGGCTGATGGTGCCGGCGTCGTCCATCCACATTGGCGCGGTGGTGCGTGCCACCGAGACGGACTTCAACCTGGTGGAATGTTTTGACCCTGCCTCCAGCCAGTGCCGCCTGAGCAGCCACTGCCGGCTCAAAGGGGTGCTGGGCCAGGCCATGCAGGCCTATCTGGAGGTGCTGGATGGCGTGACGCTGGCGGACCTGGTGGCGCCCACGTCACCCCAGAGTGTGGCGCTGCTGGCCACGGTGGCCGCCCCGCGCGCCGGCAGTGCCCGCCGCAGGGCGTCGTTGGTGCCCGGATTGCCCGATGCACCTGGGTTTGAATAAAAACGGCGTGATGCGCTAGTGCTACATGCCTGGATAGCTATCAAATTAATAGTATCCAGTGGCGCCCTGTACGTACTGAGGCGCCACGCCGCTCAGCGCAGCACTTCCAGCAAGCGGTCGAGCCCGCCCTGGTTGATAGCCACCTTGGCCTGTGCACGCACGGCGGGCTTGGCGTGGTAGGCCACCGACAGGCCGGCGGCACCCATCATCGGCAGGTCGTTGGCGCCGTCGCCCACGGCAATCGCCTGCTGCGGCGAAATGCCCATGAGCGAGGCCACTTCCAGCAGCGTGCGGCGCTTTTCTGCGCCGTCGCAGATGTCGCCCCAGGCCTGGTCCACCATGCGGCCCGTCAGCTGGCCGTCTTGCACTTCCAGCATGTTGGAGCGCGCAAAGTCGATGCCCAGGCCCGCCTTCACGCGGTCGGCAAAAAAGGTGAAGCCGCCCGAGACCAGCAGCGTGGTGAGGCCCGCAGCCTTGGCGGCGGTGATCAGCTCCTTGGCACCGGGGTTGAAGCGCAGGCGCTCGGTGAACACCTGCTCCATGTGCTGTACCGTCACGCCCTTGAGCAGGGCCACACGCTGGCGCAGGCTCTCCTTGTAGTCGGTGATCACGCCCTGCATGGCTGCCTCGGTGATGGCGGCCACCTCGGCCTTGCGGCCGGCGGCATCGGCGATTTCGTCCACGCACTCGATGTTGATGAGGGTGGAGTCCATGTCAAAAGCGATGAGCTTGTAGGCGGACAGGGACAGCGGAGGCTCGATGCCCTGGATGACGAGGCCAGGGGCGAATTCGGTTGCGTGGGTCATGGCAGAAAAAGGGGGAACAAATGCGGGGTAAGAACCCGCAATGGTATCCCTGGCAGGCTTTTGTTCCCGCCGTGCCCGCCACGCTCGCTCCAGGCGCTACCCCGGAGACTGGGCGGCAGAGGCCGCGCCCCGTGCGCGGCTCTCGTCAGATCCTGTGCCTCAGCGGGGATGCGGCAGGTTCTGGCCGCCGCCTTTGAGGGCCTTGGCGGCTGGGTTGGGCTGGGGCGGCTCGTTCATCTTGACCAGGAACATGCGCACAAAAAATGCGGCCATGCAGATCATGAACCCGATGCCGATGATGCTCATCAGGCCGTAGTCGGTAGAAAACAGATCGTTCAGCAGCTTCATGGAGACCCTCCTTATGGTGGTGTTCACCACTATCGGATGGTCCCTGCGGCGGCTGCTTGTGCTGTGTCAAAGACTGCGGCGTGCGGGCAAGATGCAGGTCAAACCATGGCGGGATAGCGGCCAGTGCCTTCGGGCCAGGGCGTGAGCACCTCGAACCCATCGGCCGTCACGGCCACCATGTGTTCCCACTGGGCGGACAGCGAGCGGTCGCGGGTGACCACGGTCCAGCCGTCGGCCAGCTCCTGCGTATCGCGCTTGCCGGCGTTGATCATGGGCTCGATGGTGAAGACCATGCCTTCCTCCAGCCGCAGGCCCTGGCCACGCTGCCCGTAGTGCAGCACCTGGGGCTCGTCGTGGTAGATCTGCCCGATCCCGTGGCCGCAGTATTCGCGCACCACGCTGAACCGCTCGCGGTGGGCCACGGTCTGTATGGCATGGCCCACATCGCCCAGCGTGGCGCCGGGGCGTACCTGGGCAATGCCGGCGCACATGGCCTCGTAGGTGGTGTCCACCAGGCGGCGCGCCAGCGGGCTGGGCTCGCCCACAAAGTACATGCGGCTGGTGTCGCCAAACCAGCCATCCTTGATGATGGCCACATCGATGTTGATGATGTCGCCCGCCTTGAGCACCTGCCCTGGCGACGGAATGCCGTGGCAGATCACGTGGTTGACCGAGGTGCACACGGTTTTGGGATACCCCAGGTAGCCCACGTTGGCGGGGGTGACCTGCAGTTCGTTCACGATGTAGTCGTGGCAGAGCCGGTCCAGCGCCTCGGTGCTGACGCCGGGCTGCACGTGCGGCGTGATCATGTGCAGCACGCGGGCGGCCAGGTGGCCGGCCTCACGCGCCTGGGCGATTTCGGCGGGGGAGCGCAGGGTGACGCGGGACGATTTCATTGAACGCGCCGCCCGCTGTGGCCCGGCTTGGCGGCCACGGAGGCCGCCACCGTGTCCAGATCGAAGCCCCCGGCCTGTTCGGCGCGGATCAGCAGCTGGCAGATGTCGCTGTGGTCGAGGTTGGGGTGCAGCTCGGCCAGCATGCCGATGCGCATCCAGTGTTCTGCCTGCGCGTTGATGGAGCGAGACAGGGCGTTGCTGGCAACGCGCAGGTTCTCGTGCATTTGGTCTGAAATTTTGACAATACCCATGCAGCGAATTGTATTCGAAACATATACGTTTCGTATCGGTGCGTGTCTGCAGTGCCTGTGGTGTGCGTTGGCAACACTGCGCTACTGCGGAGGGCGCTTCAGATAGAGCTGGTCGGACCAGGTGGCCAGCCACTCGGGCTTGAAGGCCACAAAAATCGCGGTGAGCATGCCCGTCACAAACCCGTCGCCCCATGCCATGAGCCAGCGGGCCACCAGCGACAGTTCGTCGCCCACACCGGGCAACTGGTGCCCGGTCCATTGCGAGAGCACGCCTGCCGCAAACACGCAGGCCACAGTGCCCAGAAACGCCCGGCCCAACACGTACACAAACGGCTGCGTACCGACAAAGCGCCGCACCAGCGCGCCCAGCGCCAGGGCCAGCGTGGCGGGCACGACCCCCAGCCAGATGGCAGCGCCCAGGGCATCGGCCCAGTCCAGGGCGGGTGAGAGCAGGCCCGCAATGGCGCCCACCGCCAGCAGCACCGGGATGGCCAGCGGCCAGCCCAGCATCAGCACCACGAGGCACGCGCCCGACCATTGCAATTGCAGCGGCATGGCGTGCAGCGTGGGCAGCGCCCACAGCCAGGGCAGAAACACCAGCGTGGCGAGCAATGGTGTCCACAGCGGGGACGCCGCGCCATGGGACTCGTGCTCCAGCGGCGTGCGGCTGGCCAGCAAGCGCCAGGGCCGCGTGACCAAGGCGGTCGTCAGGGCCACCAGCGCGACAAGAGACTCCAGCCACATTTTTTTGCTTCTCTTTTGATAGCTACCAGCGCATGATTTACTAGCGCTTGTGACCTCTCTGGCTTGTAAAGTGCTATGCAGCCACCACGGGTTGCCCCAGGCTGCGCAGAATGTCCCGCACCATCTGTGCGCGGTCTTTGGGCTCTTTCAGCTCGCGCTCGATGCGCAGCTTCTCGTTGCCCGCCAGCTTGATGTGCTTGTTCTTCTGAATCAGTTCAATGATGCGCATCGGGTCGATGGGCGGCTGGGGCTTGAAGGTGATGTTGATCACGCCCGGCGCGGCATCCACCTTGACCACGCCGTAGGGCTGGCTAAGCACGCGCAGGCGGTGCACGTCGATGAGGGTCTGGGCCTGCGGGGGCAGCTTGCCGAAGCGGTCCACGATCTCTTCGAGCAGGCTGTCGATCTGGTCGGGGTTCTTGGCCGTGGCCAGCTTCTTGTAGAACGACAGGCGCAGGTGCACGTCGCCGCAGTAGTCGTCGGGCAGCAGGGCGGGGGCGTGCAGGTTGATGTCGGTGGTGACGCTCAGCGGGCTGAGCAGGTCCGGCTCCTTGCCGGCCTTGAGCGCCTTGACGGCTTCGTTCAGCATCTCGTTGTACAGCTGAAAGCCCACCTCCAGCATGTTGCCGCTCTGGTTCTCGCCCAGCACCTCGCCGGCGCCCCGGATCTCCAGGTCGTGCATGGCCAGGTAGAAGCCGCTGCCCAGTTCCTCCATCTGCTGGATGGCGTCGAGCCGCTGCGCGGCCTGCTTGGTCAGGCCCTCGGTGTCGGGCACCATCAGGTAGGCGTACGCCTGGTGGTGGCTGCGGCCCACGCGGCCGCGCAGCTGGTGCAGCTGCGCCAGGCCGAACTTGTCGGCGCGGCTCATGATGATGGTGTTGGCCGTGGGCACGTCGATGCCGGTCTCGATGATGGTCGAGCACAGCAGGATGTTGTAGCGCTGGGCGACGAAGTCGCGCATCACGCGCTCCAGTTCGCGCTCAGGCATCTGGCCGTGGGCCACGGCGATGCGGGCCTCGGGCAATATTTCTTCGAGCTTCTGGCGGCGGTTCTCGATGGTCTCCACCTCGTTGTGCAGGAAGTACACCTGCCCGCCACGCTTCAATTCACGCAGCACCGCTTCGCGGATCACGCCCGTGCCCTCGTTGCGCACGAAGGTCTTGATCGCCAGGCGCCGCTGCGGTGCGGTCGCGATGACCGACAGGTCGCGCAGGCCTTCCAGCGCCATGCCCAGCGTGCGCGGGATGGGCGTGGCTGTGAGGGTGAGCACGTCCACCTCGGCGCGCAGGGCCTTCATCTGCTCCTTGTGGCGCACGCCGAAGCGGTGCTCCTCGTCGATGATGAGCAGGCCCAGGTTGTGGAACTTGGTGGACTCAGACAGCAGCTTGTGCGTGCCCACCACGATGTCCACCGTGCCGTCGCCGATGCCCTTGATGGCGGCGGTGATCTCCTTGCCCGAGCGAAAGCGCGACACCTCGGCCACCTTCACCGGCCATTTGCTGAAGCGGTCTACCAGCGTCTGGTAGTGCTGCTCGGCCAGCAGGGTCGTGGGCGCGAGGAAGGCCACCTGCTTGCCGCCCGTGACGGCCACGAAGGCCGCGCGCAGGGCCACCTCGGTCTTGCCAAAGCCCACGTCGCCGCAGACCAGGCGGTCCATGGGGCGGGGGCTGATCATGTCCTGGATCACCGCGTGGATGGCCGCGTTCTGGTCGGCCGTTTCTTCAAAGCCGAAGTCGTTGGCAAAGGTCTCGTAGTCCTGCGGGCTGTAGCGGAAGGCGTGGCCTTCGCGCGCCGCGCGGCGGGCATAGATGTTGAGCAGCTCGGCCGCGCTGTCGCGCACCTGCTCGGCGGCCTTGCGCTTGGCCTTTTCCCACTGGCCGCTGCCCAGCTTGTGCAGCGGTGCTTCGTCGGCGCTGACGCCGGTGTAGCGGCTGATGAGCTGTAGCTGGCTCACGGGCACGTAGAGCACGGCCTTGTCGGCGTATTCCAGATGCAGGAACTCCTGCATGGCGGGCGTGCCGTCGGGGTTCTTGTTGCCCACGTCCATGTTGACCAGGCCGCGGTAGCGGCCGATGCCGTGCGCGCTGTGGACCACGGGGTCGCCCACGTTGAGCTCGGCCAGGTCCTTGATCAGCGCCTCAACGTCGCTCACCTGCTCCTGCTTTTTGCGCCGACGCGTGGTGGGGCCGGCGGCGAAGAGTTCGGTCTCGGTGACGAAGTCGATGCCGTCCTCGATCCAGCTGAAGCCCACGGTGAGGCCGGCGGTGGCGATGCCCACCTTCTCATCGTCCGCGCCCTGGAACTCGGCCAGCGAGTCGAAGGCCGGTGGGTTCACCCCGCTGGCGCGCAGAAAGTCGAGCAGGCTCTCGCGCCGGCCATCGCTCTCAGCCAGCAGCAGCACGCGGTTTTGCGTGTTGCGGATGTGGGCGTGCAGACGGGCCAGCGGGTCTTCGGCACCACGCACCACCGACAGGTCGCCCAGCTTCTGGAAGTGCGGGTTGTCGGCAATGTCCTCCACGCCGGGGCGGATGGACAGCTGGGCATGCTCCTTGGCGCGCGTGTAGAACTGGTCGGCCGAGAGGAACAGCGCCTCGGGTGGCAGCACCGGGCGCTCGGGGTCGCCCTGCACCAGGCGAAAGCGGTCTTTCGTGTCCTGCCAGAAGCGCTGGAAGGCGGGCTCCAGGTCGCCGTGCAGCACCACGGTGGCTTCGCCGCCCAGGTAGTCGAACACGGTGGCGGTCTCGTCGAAGAACAGCGGCAGGTAGTACTCGATGCCGGCCGTGGCCACGCCCGCGCCCATGTCCTTGTAGATGCGGCTCTTGGTCGGGTCGCCCTCGAGCATCTCGCGCCAGCGGCTGCGGAACTTGGCGCGCGCCTCGTCGTCCATGGGGAACTCGCGCCCGGGCAGCAGGCGCACCTCGGGCACGGGGTACAGGCTGCGCTGGCTGTCGGGGTCGAAGGTGCGGATGCTGTCGATCTCGTCGTCGAACAAATCCACGCGGAAGGGTACGAGCGAGCCCATGGGGAACAGGTCGATCAGCCCGCCGCGCACGGCGTACTCGCCCGGGCTCACCACCTGCGAGACATGGCTGTACCCCGCCAGCGTGAGCTGGGCCTTGAACTTCGCCTCGTCGAGCTTTTGCCTGACCTTGAAGTGGAAGGTGTAGCCCGCGAGGAAGGAGGGCGGCGCGAGCCGGTACAACGCGGTGGTGGCGGGCACCAGCACGACATCGGCTTCGCCTTGCGAAATGCGCCACAGCGTGGCCAGCCGCTCGCTGATCAGGTCTTGGTGCGGGGAGAAGGTGTCGTAAGGCAGCGTCTCCCAGTCGGGGAACAGTGCGCAGCGCAGGCCCGGCGCAAAAAAGGCCATTTCGTCGATGAGCCGCTGTGCATCGGTGGCGTCGGACGTGACGATGGCGGTGGTGTGGCCAGCGGCCTTGTCGCGCTCGGCCAGGCGTGCCAGCAGCAGGGAGTCGGCGCTGCCCACGGGGCGGGGCAGGGCAAAGCGTTTTCCGGGGGAGAGTTTGGGGAGTTCCATGCGGACGGTGTCGTCAGTGGGCCCACCGCATCCCCAGGGGCGCGAAACACGCACGGGCTGGATCGGGGGCAACGGGAGATTTTAGAATGAGCGCTCCATGACTGCTCCTCTGTTGCACCCTTCGCTCACCCCCTTGTCGGCCCAAGGGCGTTTTTGGGCCTTGGTGCCCTGTGCAGGGGTCGGGTCGCGGGCCGTGCCGGCAGGCGCAGGCATGGCCCCTTCAGCACAGCCTGTGCAGGCATCGACCGTGGCGGCTTTTTCGCCCACCTCAGCGCTGTCTGCCAATGCACCCGTGGCGGTTGCCCCGTTGCCCAAGCAATACCACCTGGTGGCAGGCCATCCGATGGTGCTGCACACACTGGCTGCGTTTGCCGGAGTCGGGCGCTTGCTGGGGACGCTGGTGGCCGTGGCGCCGGGGGATCACTTTCTGGTTGCCCATGCCCATCCCGCATTTTTTGTGGTGGAGTGTGGTGGCCCCACGCGTGCCGACACGGTGCTGGGTGGCCTCAGGGCGCTGCTGGATCGTGGCGCCCAACCTGGCGACTGGGTGCTGGTGCATGACGCAGCGCGCTGCCTCGTGACCTCAGAGCAGATCGATGCGCTCATCGACCAATGCGCGGGCGACAGTGTGGGTGGCCTGTTGGCGCACAAGCTGGCCGACACGCTCAAGACTTCCATCGACGGCCCGGGCGGCGTGCGCGTGGCCTCCACTGTGGACCGCAGCGACAAGTGGCTGGCGCAGACGCCGCAGATGTTCCGCATCGGCCCGCTGATGGAGGCCATCGACAAGGTGGGCTCCAACGTGACCGATGAAGCCAGTGCGATGGAGGCCCTGGGTTTTCACCCCCGGCTGGTGCCCGGCGGGGCGCAGAATTTCAAGGTCACTTACCCGGACGATTTCGCGCTGGCAGCTGCGGTGCTGGCCCAGCGGGCGCACAGCACCACGCTGGAGCGCTTTGGCGGGGAGCGGGGGCAGGTGAGTACGGCCCCAGGCAAGAAGAATCTTTTTTAGTCCGCTGCGCATGGCGCTGCCGGCATCACCGGTGCGCTGCCTGCGTTGCTCATCGGGGGAAACCGTCCGACGTTCCCCGCGACTCCTCACACAAACCTTCACAAAGGCAGACAAATGAATTTCAGGATTGGAGAAGGCTGGGACGTACATGCGCTGGTGCCCGGCCGCCGCCTGGTGATTGGTGGGGTGGAGATCCCTCACCCGACAGGCCTGCTGGGCCACTCGGACGCCGACGTATTGCTGCACGCCATCACTGACGCGCTGCTGGGCGCGGCGGCACTGGGAGACATTGGCCGCCATTTCCCCGACACCGATGCCGCGTTCCGGGGCGCAGACTCGGGCGTGCTGCTGGCCGAGGCGGCGCGGCGGGTGCGCGCAGCGGGCTTTGAGATCGGCAACATCGACAGCACGGTTATCGCCCAGGCCCCACGCCTGGCGGCGCACATCCCCGGCATGCGGGCCGCCATCGCCCGCGCGGTGGGTGTGGCAGAGGACCAGGTCAATGTGAAAGCCAAGACGGCCGAGCGCCTGGGCCCGGTGGGGCAGGGGCTGGCCATGGAGGCACGGGCCATAGCGCTGGTCTACCGGGCGTAAGCCGCAGGGGATTGGCCCGGCCTTTGCCGCAGTGTCTTGCAGCGCTCAGCTGCTGCTGCGCTCCACGATGGAAAAGCCGATGTCCACCACGGGCTGGGCGACTGCCTTGCCCTCGGCCCGGTCGGCAATCCACTGAGCTGCTGTCTGGCCTATGCGTGTGCCATCGATGCGCACGCTGGAAAGAGCCGGGCTGACGGTCTCGGCAAAGTCGATGTCGCCAAACCCCATCACCGCGAGTTGCTGAGGCACTGCGATTGCGCGGGCCCTGGCTTCGGTGAGCACGCCCAGGGCGAGCATGTCGGAGCTGCAGAACACTGCGTCGATATCGGGCACGTCGGCCAGCAGGGCTGCGAGCCCGGCACGGCCATCTGCGTGGGTAGTGGGTGATTTACCCAGTCGCACGGCGGGCGGGCGCAGACCCAGGTGCGCGGCGGCGTCGGCAAAGCCCTGAGCGCGCCGCGCCGCGCGCTCGTCTCCGCCACTGAGCAGCGCCAGCCGTCGCCGTCCCCTGGCGAACAGGTGCTCGCACACGGCGGCGCCCAGCGCTTCGTGGCGCAGGCCGACCAGCATGTCGATCGGGGTGTCCGTGAAGTCCCAGGTTTCCACCACCGGAATGCCCGAGGCCATCAGCAACCGCCGCCCCTCGGGTGAGTGCATGACCCCCGTAAGCACGATCCCATCGGGCCGCCGGCCCACGATGGCGCGCAGCAACTCGTCTTCGCGTGAACGGGCGTAGCCCACCTGGCCCACCATGACCTGAAAGCCGCGCAGTTCCAGCGCATCGGTGAGGGCCTGCACCATTTCACCAAACAGTGGCCCCGTGAGCGTGGGGACCAGTGCCGTCACCACGTGGCTGCGCGCCGAACGCAACCCGCCTGCCACGAGGTTGGGTACATAGCCCAAGGCGGAAACGGCTTCCTGAACCCGTTGCCGTGTGCGCTCAGACACCTGCTGCGGCGTGTTGATGGCGCGCGACACGGTAATCATCGACACGCCTGCCCGTTCTGCCACCTCGCGCAGCGTGACCGCCGAGCGGTCGCGGCCGGAGGGTGGGGCAGTGCGGGCCGGATCAGGAGCTTGCATGGTGGTGGAGTCTAAAGGGCGCGTGACTTCGGGTTGGCACCGTGCACGCCCCTGTGCGACGGCACCCAAGTGAAATTCACAAACCAAGGGTTTTCACTATGTTGTCTGATGATGTTAACGTTAACATTTGCATAAATCGCAGAAATTTCCCCATATAGAGCAAAAACTCTGTGACTTGTACGACCTTTAAAGACCTCTTACCCACCGCCCGCTTTTCACCATGACCCCGCAAGAACTCAAAACCATCATGGGCTCCGGCCTGCTTTCGTTCCCCATCACCGACTTCGACGAGCAGGGCAACTTCCGCCCCAAGACCTACATCGAGCGCCTGGAGTGGCTCGCCCCCTACGGCGCCAGCGCCCTGTTTGCCGCCGGTGGCACGGGTGAGTACTTCTCGCTCTCGGGCTCCGAGTACAGCGAGGTCATCAAGACGGCCGTGGATACCTGCCGGGGCAAGGTGCCGATCATTGCCGGGGCCGGTGGCCCCACCCGCACGGCCATTGCCCATGCCCAGGAGGCCGAGCGCCTGGGCGCCCATGGCATCCTGCTGCTGCCCCACTACCTGACCGAAGCTGGCCAGGAAGGCCTGATCGCCCATGTGGAGCAGGTCTGCAAGAGCGTGAAGTTCGGTGTGATCGTTTACAACCGCGACCGCACCAAGCTCACGGCCGAGTCCCTGGCCATCCTGGCCGAGCGTTGTCCGAACCTGGTGGGGTTCAAGGACGGTGTGGGCAACATCGAGACCATGTCTTCCATCTACATGAAGATGGGGGACCGCTTCTCGTACTTGGGCGGTCTGCCCACGGCGGAGGTGTATGCCGCTGCCTACAAGGCGCTGGGCACGCCGGTGTATTCGTCGGCGGTGTTCAACTTCATCCCCAAGACGGCGATGGCGTTCTACAAGGCGGTGGCCAGCGATGACACGGCCACGCAGCACCGGCTGCTCAAGTCGTTCTTCATGCCGTACCTGGCCATCCGCAACCGGGTGGAGGGCTATGGCGTATCGATCATCAAGGCGGGGGCGCGCATCGTGGGCCATGACGGCGGGCCGGTGCGGGCGCCGCTGACGGACCTCAAGCCCCATGAGATGGAAGAGCTCAAGGCGCTGATTGACAAGCTCGGGCCGCAGTAAGCGCGGCCGACTGATTCCTTCCTTTTCTCATCCACCCCCGAGGCCCCGCAGAGGGCCTGCCATTACTGCTTTCGGAGACACCCTCATGTTCGTTGCCAAGAAACTGTTGCTTGTTGCTGCCGCCTGTGGCCTTGCTTTTGCCGCATCTGCGCAGACCGCCGCGCCCGCTGCTGCCACCTGGCCCGATAAACCCGTGACCATCGTCGTGCCGTTCCCGGCCGGCGGTTCCACCGACATGGTGGCCCGCGCCATAGCCCTGCACATGGGCGACAAGTTGGGCCAGAACTTCGTGGTGGACAACCGCCCGGGTGCCACGGGCACACTGGGCGCGGGCATGGTCAAGCGCGCGCCAGCCGATGGCTACACGCTGCTGGTGTCGTCGCTGGGTGCCTTTGTCGTGGCGCCGCATTTGCTCAAGAGCGTGCCATACGACGCCCTCAAGGACTTTGACTACATCACCGTGCCGGTACAGGCGCCCAACGTGCTGGTCGCAGCCCCCGGGCAGAAGGCGCGCACCGTGAAGGAGGTGATCGCCCAGCTCAAGGCCAACCCGGGCAAGGTGAGTTTTGCCAGCTCGGGCAACGGCTCGTCAGACCACCTTTCTGCCGAAGTGTTCTGGCAGCAGAGTGGCACCGAAGGCCTGCACATTCCCTACAAGGGTGGCGCACCGGCCATCAACGACCTGCTGGGCGGGCAGGTGGAGTTCTCGTTCCAGAACGTGAACGCCGTGTTGCAGCACATCCGTGCGGGCAAGCTGCACGCCATCGCTGTGACGGGCGACAAGCGCAGCCCTGTGCTGCCGGATGTACCCACGCTGGCCGAAGCGGGCGTGACCGGTGCTGAGGTGTACTCCTGGCAGGGCATGGCCGCACCCAAGGGCCTGCCGCCAGCACTCAAGAAGAAGCTCGCTGACGCCGCCATCGCGGCCATCAACGACCCTGCCGTGAAAAAGCGCATGCTGGACCAGGGCCTGGAGATTGTCGGCAGCACGCCCGAAGCCTTCACCGCCTACCAAGCGCGCGAATTCGCCCGTTGGAAGACCGTGATCGAGACCCGAAAAATCACCGCTGATTGAGCCCTGCCACGAGGCGCCGGGCGCGCCTCATCCTCGTTTTCTGACCACCATGACCAACTCTTCCAATCCATCTGCCACCAGCACCCCCGTTATCACCGAGCTGCGCGTGGTGCCTGTAGCGGGCCACGACAGCATGCTCATGAACCTGAGCGGCGCGCACGGTCCGTTCTTCACGCGCAACCTGCTCATCCTGCGTGACAGCGCGGGCAACACAGGCGTGGGCGAAGTACCCGGCGGCGAGAAGATCCGCCAGACCATCGAAGATGCGCGACCGCTCATCGTGGGCCAGCCCGTGGGTCACCACAACGCCGTGCTCAATGCCATGCGCGCCCAGTTTGCCGACCGCGATGCGGGCGGGCGTGGCCTGCAGACCTTTGACCTTCGCATCACCATCCATGCCGTGACGGCGGTGGAGTCGGCCTTTCTCGATCTGCTGGGCCAGCACCTGGGCGTGCCCGTGGCCGCGCTGCTGGGCGACGGCATTCAGCGCACATCGGTGCAAATGCTGGGCTACCTGTTCTATGTGGGCGACCGCACCAAGACCGATTTGGCCTACCGCACCGAGCCCGGCGCTGACAACGACTGGTTCCGCCTGCGCAACGAAAAGGCGATGACGGCTGAGGGCATCGTGCGCCTGGCCGAGGCCGCTTACCAGCGCTATGGCTTTGCTGACTTCAAGCTCAAGGGCGGTGTGCTGCGTGGCGAGGAAGAGGTCGAGGCCATCCGCGCGCTGCACGAGCGCTTCCCCGAAGCGCGCGTGACGCTGGACCCCAATGGCGGCTGGCTGTTGAAAGACGCCATCCGCCTCACGCGCGACCTGCATGGCGTGATGGCCTATGCCGAAGACCCCTGCGGCGCAGAAGGCGTGTTCTCGGGCCGCGAGGTGATGGCCGAGTTCCGCCGCGCCACCGGCCTGCCGACCGCTACCAACATGGTGGCCACCGACTGGCGCGAAATGGCGCACAGCCTGGCGCTGCAGTCGGTGGATATTCCGCTGGCAGACCCGCATTTCTGGACCATGGCCGGATCAGTGCGTGTGGCGCAGATGTGCCAGGCCTTCGGCCTGACCTGGGGCTCGCACTCCAACAACCATTTCGATGTTTCGCTGGCCATGTTCACCCACGTGGGCGCCGCTGCCCCGGGCCGCGTGACCGCGATCGACACGCACTGGATCTGGCAGGACGGCGAGCGCCTGACGAAGCAGCCGTTCCAGATCAGGAATGGTTTCATTGACCTGCCCAAGAAGCCCGGTCTGGGGGTAGAGCTGGACATGGACGAGGTTGAGCGCGCCCACCGCCTGTACCTGCAGCACGGCCTGGGGGCACGCGACGACGCGATTGCGATGCAGTACCTGATCCCCGGCTGGAAGTTCAACAACAAGTCACCTTGCATGGTGCGCTGAGGCGGTTCCAAAACACAAAGCCCTCCAGTGGAGGGCTTTGTGTTGGGGGCAGGGCAGGGGATCAGGCCATCCTGTCTTCCGCCCGTCGCCGGGGCAGCTGGCGCTTGACGGATGGGCGCTGCAGGCGCTGCTTGGGGTCCACGCCTTCGGGCAGGCTGGTGGCGCGCTGCAGTTGCAGGTGGGCCACCAGGCCTCCGGTGCTGGAGTTGGCCAGCGCAAAAATGCCGCCCATGCGCTGCACCGTCTTGTCCACAATCGACAGCCCCAGGCCCGCACCCGCCGCCGCCGTGCGCGCCGAGTCGCCCCGGAAGAACGGCTTGGTGAGGTTGGACAGCTGCTCAGGCGGCACGCCAGCGCCGTGGTCGCGCAACTTGATCAGCACCCAGTTTTCGCGGCTCTTGGCGGCGATGTCCACGTTGGTGATGCCCGTGTCCTCGTTCTTGCCGTAGCGCCGGGCGTTCTCCAGCAGGTTGGAGATCACACGGGCCAATTCCACCTCGTCTGCCAGCACGTTCAGGTCCTCAGGCACCACCATGGTGATCTGCAGCTCGCGGTGGTCCTGCACCGCGTACACACATGACGACACCACCGCATGCAGGTTCACCGGCGTGAGCGTCACGTGGTCGGGCCGTGCGTAGTCCAGAAACTTGTCGATGGTGGCGTCTAGCTGCACGATGTCGGCCACCATGTGCTCGCGGGCCACTTCGTCGGTCACGCTCATCTCGGTTTCCAGCCGCAGGCGCGCCAGCGGCGTGCGCAGGTCGTGCGAAATGCCTGCCAGCATCACGGCGCGGTCCTGTTCCAGCTTGGCCAGCTTTTGGGCCATGCGGTTGAAGCCGATGTTCACCTCGCGGATTTCGCTGGTCACCACTTCTTCGTCGAGGTGGCTGGCGGCAAAGTCACCGTCTTTGACGCGGTTAGCCGCATAGGACAGCTGCTTGAGCGGGCGGTTGATCAGCCGGGCAATGGCCGCGGCACCGGCCAGCGACAGCGCGGCGGCCGTGATCAGCCAGATCAGCCAGGTGCGTCCCCCTGCCGGGCTGAAGCGCGAGCGGTCCATCAGCAGCCAGTTGGGGTCGCCGTTGATGTTGAAGCCGACCCACAGGCCGTTTTCTCCGTTCACGCTTTGCGCCACGATGGTGTCCGGGCCCAGGCGCATGGTCAGCTCGTCGGTCAGGCGGTTGCCCAGGGCCGTCGGGTCGAGCAGCGCGTACTTGTCCTTGGGCTCGCGCGGCAGGATGCGCACACCCTCCTGGTCGGCCATGGTCTTGATGAGCGACACGCGCGCGATGGCGTCGGAGTGCACCAGCGCGGCGCGGCTCAGGTTGACCAGCGATGCAATCTGCTGCGCGGTCTGCAGCGTGCGCGGTTCAAACTCCAGCGCGCGCAGGGTTTGCAGCCACGCCAGGATGCTGCCCACCAGCAGCAGGGCCAGCAGAAAAAACGTGCGCCAGAAAAGGTTCAGACCGACGCGTGCACGCTGTTCCCGCGCCCGCCGAATGGCCTCCAGCGGGGCAGGGCTGGTGGCGTCGGAGGGCGCGGTGACAGACTTGCGGGACGAAGATCTCGGCTTGCCCTCAGTGTTGGCCATGAACTATCAGCTCGTTCCGTCCGGCACAAACACGTAGCCCACGCCCCAGACGGTCTGGATGTAGCGGGGCGCTGCGGCGTCCACTTCCACCAGCTTGCGCAGGCGAGAGACCTGCACGTCCAGGCTGCGGTCGAAGGGCTCGAACTCGCGGCCGCGGGCCAGCAGAGCCAGCTTTTCGCGCGACAGGGGCTGGCGCGGGTGGCGCACCAGGGCCTTGAGCATGGCGAATTCGCCGGTGGTCAAAGGCAGTTCTTCGCCATTGCGCTGCAGTGCGCGCGTGCCCAGATCGAAGGTGAAGGGGCCAAAGGTGACGACTTCGTTGTCGCCCGAGGGGGCGCCCGGGGCTTCCTGGGCGGGGCGGCGGCGCAGCACGGCGTGGATGCGGGCCAGCAGTTCGCGGGGGTTGAAGGGCTTGCCCAGGTAATCGTCGGCACCCACTTCCAGGCCCACGATGCGGTCCACGTCCTCGCCTTTGGCAGTGAGCATGATGATGGGGGTGCGGTCGTTGGCGGCGCGCAGGCGGCGGCAGATCGACAAACCGTCTTCGCCGGGCATCATCAGGTCCAGCACGATGATGTCCACCGTCTCGCGCAGCAGCAGGCGGTTGAGGGCCTTGCCGTCTTCGGCAACCATGACTTCAAAACCCTCTTGGGTGAGGTAGCGGCGCAGCAGGTCGCGGATGCGAGCGTCGTCGTCCACTACCAGAACTTTGTCGGTGCGATTGGGTGTTGTGGCCATGTTGATCTCAAGTCCAATTTGTAACAGAGCCAATTCTGACCAGTTGGAACGCCGAAGTTCGGGTTTGGAGGCCGGGTTTGACCAACTGTTACAAGTTTTGCCCAGCTTCGCACCTCGTGCGACATGGCTTTGTCAAGGGCGTAGCGCACTGCGGTTAAGGTGGGGGCCCGCACCCCTGGCAACCGGGGCGTGCACCAATGACAAGGACCGTGTGATGATGAAAAACACTACCAAATTGATAGCTGCCAGTGCATTGATCGCCTGCGCAAGCGCCGCTTTTGCCCAAAATACACCGGCCCCTGAGCTGCGCAACGTGGTGCAGCTGTCGGCCACGGGCACGGTGGAGGTGCAGCAAGACCTGCTGGTGCTCAACCTTGCCACCAGCAAAGAGGCCGCCGATGCCGCTACCGTGCAAACCCAACTCAAGCAGGCGCTGGATGCTGCACTGACTGAGGCCAAGCGCAATGCGCAGCCCGGTCAGCTGGATGTGCGCACCGGCCCGTTCGGGTTGTACCCGCGCTACGGCAAGGACGGCAAGATCAACGGCTGGCAGGGACGTGCCGAACTGGTGCTGGAGGGGCGTGACTTTGCACGCATCACGGCCACTGCCGGCAAGATCCAGACCTTGGCGATCAGCCAGGTGGCGTTTGGCCTGTCGCGCGAAGCCCGCGCCAAGGTGGAATCCGAGGCCCAGACCCAGGCCATCGAGCAGTTCAAGGCCCGGGCCGCCGAGCTGGCCAAGGGCTTTGGATTTGCCAACTACAGCCTGCGCGAAGTGGCCGTGAACAGCAATGAAATGTCGCCCGGCCCCCGGCCCCGCATGATGGCCGCCGAGGCCAAGGCGGCGTCGTTCTCGGACTCAGCCGTGCCGGTGGAAGCGGGCAAGGCCCAGGTCACGGTGAACGTGTCGGGCTCGGTGCAGATGCGCTGAGGCCTCTGAGCCCCCTGAGTCGCTGGGTGTGCCCTGTTTGAAATAAAAACGGCTGCAAGCGCTAGTGGAATAAGCGCTGGCAGCTATCAAAAGCAGAGCGATTGCTCAGCGCCGGCTTACTGAGCAGCCCAGCCGCCGTCCATGTTCCACGCCACGCCACGCACGTTGTTGGCGGCGGGGGAGCAGAAAAACACGGCCAGCTCGCCCAGCTCTTCGGGCGTGGTGAACTGCATCGAAGGCTCCTTCTCCCCCAGCAGCAGCTTCTTGGCTTCTTCATTGGATATGCCGTGTTCGGCGGCCTTGGCGTCCACCTGCTTTTGCACCAGTGGCGTCAGCACCCAGCCGGGGCAGATGGCGTTGCAGGTCACGCCGGTGGTGGCGTTTTCCAGAGCGGTGACCTTGGTCAGGCCCACGATGCCGTGCTTGGCGGCCACATAGGCGGACTTCTGGGCCGATCCCACCAGGCCGTGCACCGACGCCACATTGATGATGCGGCCCCAGTTGGCGCTCTTCATCGCGGGCAGGGCCAGGCGCGAGGTGTGGAAGGCGCTGGTCAGGTTGATGGCGATGATGGAGTCCCAGCGTTCGACGGGAAAGTTCTCCACATTGGCCACGTGCTGGATGCCTGCGTTGTTGATCAGGATGTCCACGCGGCCAAACTGGCTGGCGCTGTACTTCATCATGTCTTCGATGTCGGCCACACGGCTCATGTCTGCGCCGTGGTAAGCCACCTGGGCGCCCGCAGCCTCGCCGGCCGTCAGCACCTCGGCACGGGGGCCATCCACATCGCCAAAGCCGTTGAGCACGATGTTGGCACCCTGGCGCGCCAGGGCCTTGGCGATGCCAAGACCAATGCCGCTGGTGGAGCCGGTGACGAGGGCAGTTTTGCCTTTCAGCATGGGAGTCTCTCCGAATGAATTACGATGCGACGACAAGAAAAAGTCGGCACTCAGGGGCAAGCGATGGGTGCCAACGACCACAGCATTATCGAGCGCTGCCCCCGGATTTCGCACCCATGATTGAACCTACGCTGAACTACGTACTGTGCCCAGGCCCCGCGGCCTCGCCGGAGACTCCAGACCGCGCACCCGCTCCCGCACAGCAGCACCGCATGGCGTATTGGGAGTGGAACGCCACCGGCAACCCGGCGCACCCGCACGTCATCGTCTGCGTGCACGGCCTGTCGCGCCAGGGGCGCGATTTTGATACCTTGGCCCGCGTGCTGAGCCAGCATGCAAGAGTGATCTGCCCCGACGTGGTGGGCCGGGGGCGTAGCGACTGGCTGGCCGACCCCATGGGCTACCAGATTCCCCAATACGCGGCGGACATGCTGGCATTGCTTGCGCAGTTGCACCAGCAAGCCCCCATCACCACGCTGGACTGGGTGGGCACGAGCATGGGTGGACTCATCGGCATGGGCATCACCGGCCAGCCGGGCCTGCCCTTGCCGGTGCCTGTGCGCCGGCTGGTGCTGAACGATGTGGGGCCTGTCATCCAGTGGCAGGCGCTGCAGCGCATCGGACAGTATCTGGGGCAGCCCGCGCGGTTTGCATCGCTGCAGCAGGCGGCCGATGCAATGTGGGCCATCTCCACCAGCTTTGGCCCCCACACGTCCGCCCAGTGGCTGGAGCTGTCGCGCGCCATGGTGCGCGCGCTGCCGCAGTCCGCCGGAGGCGGCCTCGCGCTGCACTATGACCCGGCGATTGCCGTGCCGTTCAAGACGTTGACGCAGGAGGCTGCGGCGGCGGGCGAGGCGGCACTGTGGCAGCTGTATGACCACATCACGGCCCAGACGTTGCTGTTGCGCGGTGCGCAGTCCGACCTGCTCTCACGCGATACGGCGCAGGCCATGGCGCAGCGCGGGCCCCGGGCCCGCGTGGTGGAGTTCGACGGTGTGGGCCACGCGCCCACGCTGGTGGCGGAAGATCAGGTCGCCGCAGTCGCGGATTTCCTGCTGGCGGCAGAAGGTGCTGTGGCCGGATGAAAACCAACCCTCCTGCACCAGCGTCTCTCACCCCCCAGGCCGACGCTGTCCCCCAGCTCATCGCTGCCACGGCGCACACCCTGCCGGAGCAGGTGAACGCACTGGCCCGCGCGCGCGCTTTTGCCGAACCCTTGATGGCGGGCGAAACGCTCGACTCCGGCGAGAACACGCTGGCCCATGCCGATGCCGTGGCCGCCATCCTCAAGGGTATTGGCGGTTCCGAAGCCATGCAGGCGGCCAGCTATCTGGTGCACGCCTGCATCCATCTGAACAAACCCGAGGAGGTGATCGCCAAGGCCTTTGGCGCGAACTTTGCGGCGCTTGCGGTGGAGACCACCAAGCTGATGCGCGTGCAGCAGCAGGCCCGCGCGGCTGCGCCGCTGGACGACCCGGCCGTGCAGACGGAGAACGTGCGCAAGATGCTGCTGGCGTTCTCGCGCGACCTGCGTGTGGTGATGCTGCGGCTGGCCTCGCGCTTGCAGACGCTCCGTTTTCATGCGGCCAGCAAGCGCCCCGTGTCGCCCAGCCTGGCGCGCGAGTCGCTGCAGGTGTTTGCGCCGCTGGCGAACCGCCTGGGCATCTGGCAGGTGAAGTGGGAGCTGGAGGACCTGTCCTTCCGCTTCCTGGAGCCCGACACCTACAAGGAAGTGGCCCGCCTGCTCGACGAAAAGCGTGGCGAGCGCGAGGTCTACATGGAGCAGCTGCGCGCGCGGCTCGAATCCGACTTGCGCGCGCGCAGCATCAGCGCCACCGTGGCGGGCCGTCCCAAGCACATCTACAGCATCGTCAAGAAGATGCGTGGCAAGTCGCTCAACTTCGACCAGGTGTTCGACATCCGCGCGCTGCGTGTGGTGGTGCCCACGGTGAAGGACTGCTACGCCGCCCTGAGCTGGGTGCACGAGCAGTTCAAGCCCATCGTGGAGGAGTTTGACGACTACATCGCCAAGCCCAAGCCCAACGGCTACCAGTCGCTGCACACCATCGTGCGGGACGACAACGGCAAGCCCATCGAGATCCAGATCCGCACCCAGGCCATGCACGAACACGCCGAGCATGGCGTGGCAGCGCACTGGGCCTACAAGGAGGCCGGGGCCAAAGGTTATGCGGGTGTGTCTGCAACGGGCGAGTACGACGCCAAGATTGCCGTGCTGCGCCAGCTGCTGGCGTGGGAGCGGGACCTGGCGGGCGCGTTGCCCAACCGGGGCTTGTTCGAGGACCGCATCTACGTGTTGACCCCCGATGCCGCCGTGGTGGAGCTGCCCCAGGGCGCCACCCCGGTGGACTTTGCCTACTCCGTCCACACCAGCCTGGGCCACCGCTGCCGGGGCGCCAAGGTCGATGGTGTGATGGTGCCGCTCAATACCCCGTTGCAAAACGGGCAGACGGTCGAAATCTCCACGGTCAAGGAAGGGCGCCCATCGCGCGACTGGCTCAATACCGAGCTGGGCTATCTCACCAGCAACCGCGCCAAGGCCAAGGTGCGTGCCTGGTTCAACGCACAGGCCACGCACGAGACAGTGGCCCGGGGTCGCGAGGCGGTTGAAAAGCTGTTGCAGCGCGAAGGCAAGACCGCCATCAAGCTCGACGATTTGGCAGTGCAACTGGGCTTCAAGTCGGCCGACGCGCTGTTTGAGGTGGTGGGCAAGGACGAGTTTTCGCTCCGCAACATTGAAACGGTGCTGCGCCCGCCCGAGCCCGTGCTGCAGCCCGACGACTATCTGCTGCTCAAGAAAACACGAACCAACGACGCGGCCCCCAAGGGCGGTGTGCTGGTGGTGGGCATCGACTCGCTGATGACGCAGCTGGCCAAGTGCTGCAAGCCCGCGCCGCCGGACACCATCCGTGGCTTTGTCACGCGCGGCAAAGGGGTGAGCGTGCACCGTGCCGACTGCAGCAACTTCCGCGAGATGGCGGCACGCAATGCCGAGCGTGTGATCGAGGTGGAGTGGGGCGTGCCCAAGCCATCGGCATCCACGGCGGTGTACCCGGTGGACGTCGCGGTGGAGGCCGCCGACCGCCAGGGCCTGCTGCGCGACATCTCTGAGGTGTTCGCCCGCGAAAAAACCAATGTGATCGGTGTGCAGACCCAGTCCGTCAAAGGCACGGCGTGGATGACGTTCACAGTAGAAGTGTCCGACTCAGGCCGCCTGAATAAGGTGCTCGGCATCGTGGCTGGGGTGCCGGGCGTTCGTTCTGCCCGCCGTCGTTGAGGCGAGACGCGCGCGGGCCTTGCCTGTGAGCCCGCTTCGCGCGCGTCGTGTGATTTGTAGCCTGCCGTGCTCGAGGGGGCGATTTTTATGGCTATAATCGTGGTCTTGATAACGACAGGCGCGTAGCTCAGCTGGTTAGAGCACCACCTTGACATGGTGGGGGTCGTTGGTTCGAGTCCAATCGCGCCTACCAAGTTTTTCGCTGAAAGAAACCAGCTTTCAGATCCATAAAAACTTGGCAACAACACCACCCTTGGTGTTCACAGAGCAAGCCGCCGCAAGGTGGCTTTTTTGTTTCTGCTTCTTTCTTCCCTCGCCAAGGGCTGTTGCTGGGGCGTTGTGCGTAAAAGGCCGCACGGCATACGGCGCCGCAAGCATCAGTCGCCCACGCGACACATTGGTGCCCGACATCATCAGGGTATTCCTTTGCCGCTGCGGCGCGGCAGTCTCCCTAGAATGTGCTGCACTGCAATACATGGGTTTTGAGCCCGAGGAGTTCGTTGTGTCCGAACCGAAAACCGCTGCGTCCAAATCGGCCCAGCGCGTCATCAAGAAGTACCCCAACCGCCGTCTGTACGACACAGACACCTCCACCTACATCACGCTGGCCGAGGTGCGCCAGTTGGTGATGGACCACCAGAACGTCGTGGTGCGCGACGCCAAGACGGGCGAAGACCTCACACGTAGCATCCTGCTGCAGATCATTTTGGAAGAGGAGGCGGGCGGCGCCCCGATGTTCACCGAGGCGGTGCTAGCCAATATCATCCGGTTCTACGGCCATGCCATGCAGGGATTCATGGGTGCGTACCTGGAGAAGAACGTCCAGGCCTTCACCGACGTGCAGACCAAGCTGGCCGAGCAGTCCCAAAGCGTGACGCCCGAGATGTGGGCGCAGTTCATGAGCCTGCAGTCGCCCATGCTCAAGGGCATGATGGGCAACTATGTCGAGCAGTCGCAGACCATGCTGGCCCAGATGCAGGAGCAGATGCAAAAGCAGACGGAGCAGATGCTGGGCGCATTTGGACTGAAAAGATAACCCCCGAGGCGCCTGCGGCGCCTTGCCCCTGGGCGGCGCCGCTAGAGCGGTGGTGCTGCCTTTGAATGGCGGCTGCGGGCTAGTGCAGCACCGGTTGCGCAGGTTGCGGCAGGTGGCAAACCTTGCGATGAATCGGCAATCCTGACCGCTCAACGCCGGAACTGGGACAATACGGGGATATGAGCGAAGCAATTGCCCCCACCAAAACACCCAAAGTCGGATTCGTCAGCCTGGGATGCCCCAAGGCGCTGACCGATTCCGAGCTGATCCTCACGCAGCTGAGCGCCGAGGGTTACGAAACCTCCAAGACCTTCCAGGGTGCAGACCTGGTCATCGTCAACACCTGCGGCTTCATTGACGATGCCGTGAAAGAAAGCCTGGACACCATTGGCGAAGCCCTGGCCGAGAACGGCAAGGTCATCGTCACCGGCTGCCTGGGCGCCCGCACGGGTGACGATGGCGGCAACATGGTGCGCCAGATGCACCCCAGCGTGCTGGCCGTGACCGGGCCCCATGCCACGCAAGAGGTGATGGATGCGGTCCACCTGAACCTGCCCAAGCCCCACGACCCGTTCGTAGACCTGGTGCCCGGCAGCTTCGGCATCGCGGGCATCAAGCTCACGCCCAAGCATTACGCTTACCTCAAGATCAGCGAAGGCTGCAACCACCGTTGTACCTTCTGCATCATCCCGTCCATGCGCGGCGATCTGGTGTCGCGCCCCATTGGCGACGTGCTGAGCGAGGCCAAGGCCTTGTTTGAAGGCGGTGTGAAAGAGTTGCTGGTGATCAGCCAGGACACCTCGGCCTATGGCGTGGACGTGAAGTACCGCACGGGCTTCTGGGACGGCAAGCCCGTCAAGACCCGCATGCTGGAGCTGGTGCAGACGCTGGGCGAGATTGCAGAACCCTATGGTGCCTGGGTGCGCCTGCACTATGTGTACCCGTACCCCAGCGTGGACGAGGTGATCCCACTCATGGCCACAGGCAAGGTGCTGCCGTACCTGGACGTGCCTTTCCAGCACAGCCACCCTGACGTATTGAAGCGCATGAAGCGCCCCGCCAGTGGCGAGCGCAACCTGGAGCGCATCCTGCGCTGGCGCGAAGCCTGCCCCGAGCTGGTCATCCGCAGCACCTTCATTGCGGGCTTTCCGGGCGAGACGGAAGAAGAGTTCCAGCACCTGCTCGACTTCGTGCGCGAGGCGCAGATTGACCGTGCGGGCTGCTTCGCCTACAGCGATGTGAATGGTGCTGCGGCCAACGAGCTGCCCGGCATGCTGCCGATGGAGGTGCGCGAAGAGCGCCGTGCCCGCTTCATGGCGGTGGCGGAAGAGGTCTCGATCGCCAGGCTGCAGCGCCGGGTGGGGGCCACCATGCAGGTGCTGGTGGACCATGCCCCTGCCCTGGGCCGCAAGGGGGGGGGGGGCCGCACTTATGCGGATGCGCCCGAGATCGACGGCACCGTGCAGCTGCTGCCGCCCGAGAAAATCAGCAAGCAGCTCAAGGTGGGGGAGTTCACCAAGGCACGTATCGTGGGCGTGCAGGGGCACGACCTGGTGGCGCAACCTATCTGATTGCTATTTAATTCATAGCGTTAGACCCATGCAGCACTAGCGCATTGGCTCTGAATCATAAAAAAAGGCTTCCCGGGGGAAGCCTTTTTCTTTGGGGGATCTCCTGGGAGGGAGAGAGGGCAGCGAGCCCTTGCCGCCCTTAGACGCGCTTGCGGTATTCGCCAGTGCGGGTGTCGATTTCGATCTTGTCGCCTTGGCTGACGAACAGGGGCACGGGCACTTCGAAGCCGGTGGCGATCTTGGCTGGCTTCATGACCTTGCCGGAGGTGTCCCCCTTGACGGCGGGTTCCGTCCAGGTGATTTCGCGCTCGACGCTGGTGGGCAGTTCGACCGAGATGGCCTTGCCGTCATAGAACACCACTTCCACGGTCATGCCGTCTTCCAGGTAGTTCAGCGAGTCGCCCATGTTTTCGGCTTCCACTTCGTACTGGTTGTACTCGGTGTCCATGCACACGTACATGGGGTCGGCAAAGTAGGAGTAGGTGCACTCCTTCTTGTCCAGGATCACGTTGTCGATCTTGTCGTCGGCCTTGAACACGACTTCGGTGCCGAAGTTGCCGATCAGGCTCTTGAGCTTCATGCGCACGGTGGCTGCACCGCGGCCGCCGCGGGCGTATTCGGTCTTCAGGACCACCATGGGGTCCTTGCCGTGCATGATGACGTTGCCGGCGCGGATTTCTTGAGCGATTTTCATAGCAAGTTGCTTGGGTTGGGGCCGCTCAACGCGCGGGCTGGCAAACCATCTGGTTTGCGCGCCGGTGCATGTTCTGCGGCGAAAGTGCGCGGGGAGCAGGCACTGACATGCCGCACCTGATTTGCGCAAAACCTCGGATTTTACCGTTTTTCGGCGACAAAGCCCAAAAGTTGTGCGACGAGGTTGTCCTGCGTCAGCAGGCGCGCACGGGCAGCCAGGGTGCAGGCGGTCCACTCTGCCAGCGTGTTGTCGTCCGGCCATTGCAGCGGCGCGGCGTCCAGCCCGTTCCAGGTGGCGTGGAACTGCCGCAGCGACGCAGGCGCCTGCAGCCAGTCCAGAAAGGCCCAGAGCTTGTCGTGGTGGGCGTTGTCGTGCTGCGGGTAGATCTGCCAGACAAAGGCCTGACCCGCCCACAGCGCACGCACCAGCGAATCCTCGCCCCGCACCGCATTGAAGTCGCAGGCCCACAGCATCTCATCAAACGCTGGCTGGGGGCGGTGGGGAAGGTAGGACAAGGACAGCAGCCCCCGCTGGTCATGCGCTTGCGGACCTCCTTCGTTTCCGGAGGGCTCGGCCAGTGTCGCCCGCACAGCAGCGGCCGGGCGGCCAGGCGTGACCAGCAGCTCGGTGGGTTGCAGCGCACACTGTTGCAGCAGGTGGGCCAGCGCCGGGGGCTCGTAGCAGAACAGCGACACCCAGCGGCTGCCCGGTATTTCTTCGCCCCTGCCAAACAGTGCCCGGTGCTCCGTGCGCCAGGCGCTGCGGTCAAAGGCCTCGCGCCGCGCCATCAGATGGGGCTCGCGCAGGAGGCCGCCGGTGCCGGTGGTGAAGCCGGGGTAGAAAAACCAGCGCGTCCACCCCGATGCCGGGCCGGACAGGATGGGGGACGGCAGGCGGTGGGTGCGTGCGACGTAGGCCTCTGCAGACAGGTATTCCAGGTTGATCCAGACAGGTTTGGAGCGATTTTGGCCAGAAGCGCTAGTGGAATATGCGCTATACGCTATGAATTCAGGAGCAATATCGCAGCCGAAGGCCTCCACCATCACATCGGGTGGCGGCTCGTTGGGGCCCGGCGGCGGCGCGCCCCAGGGCCGCACCTCCACCCCGGGGCAGCCCCCAGGGGCCATCCATTGCAGCGCCGAGGCGTCGTCCACCCACAGGCGCACGCGGTGGCCCAGCGCGGCCAGCTGCGCCACCAGACGCCAGCACACGCCAATGTCGCCAAAGTTGTCGATCACGCGGCAGAACACATCCCACTGCAGGGGCTGGCGGTCGGGGGTCATGGTGTGGCGGGCTGGGTGCGCAAGTGGTCCACCAGCAGCCGGGCCACGGTGGAGAGGGATTCTTCCGACCGCACGCACAGCGACAGGCGGCGGTGGGCCCAGGGCTCGTTCAGGGTGACGGTGCGGATCTGCAGCGCGCCCTGGTACAGCCGCGCACTGCCGCGCGGCATCACGCCCACACCCAGGCCGGCGTTGACCATGAGGCACAGCGCGTCGTAGCTGGTGACCTGCATGCGCAGTCGAAGCGGCAGGCCAGCCTCGGCGGATGCGCGGGTGAGCTGGTTGTTGATGGCGCTGTTGGGGTGCGCGCCCACAAAGTCATAGGGCAGGGCGTCTGCCAGCCGCACGGACTTGCGCCGCGCCAGCGCATGACCGGTGGGTACCACCAGCACCAGCTCGTCGGTGCGGTAGGGCAGCAGCGTCACCCGTTCGCCGTAGTGGCCTTCGTTCAGGATGCCCACGTCGGCCGCGTTCTCGGCCACGGAATGCGCAATCGCGCTGCTGATCTGCTCCTGCAGCCGCACATCCACCTGCGGGTGTTGTGCCAGAAAGCTCTGCAGTTCCCCCGGCAAAAACTGCGTGATGGCCGAGATGTTGGCCACCACGCGCACGTGGCCGCGCACTCCGGTGCCATATTCGCGCATCTGGGTGGCGATGCCGTCCAGGTCATTCAGTACGCCGCGCGCCAGGTTCAGCAGCGCAAATGCGGCGGCCGTGGGCTCGGTGCCCTTGTTGCTGCGGGTGAACAGGGCCACATGCAACGCGTCTTCCAGGTCGGCCAGGCGGCGGCTCACGGCCGAGGCGGCCAGGTGCTCGCGCGCGGCGGCGGCAGCGATGGTGCTTTCTTCCATCACGGCCACAAACAGGCGCAGGGAGACGGGGTCAAGTTTCATGGGGGCCTGATGGTAACAAGCTGCCATGCCGGTTTGCGATGGCATCTTGTTGCTTGAGCGATTTACGGCCCCGCACACCCTGCGCATCATTCGCCCCGAGCCGCCCCGGCGTGGGGCTGGCCGCAGGAGATAACCCCACCCATGGATTCCATTGCTTCCCCCGCCGCGTTGCAAGGCGTGCGCGTCATCGAAATGGGCCAGCTCATTGCCGGGCCTTTCTGCGGCAAGACGCTGGGCGAGTTTGGCGCCGATGTGATCAAGATCGAGGCGCCCGAGACCGGCGACCCGCTGCGCAACTGGCGCCTGATCAAGGAAGGCACTTCTGTCTGGTGGCAGGTGCAGTCGCGCAACAAGCGCTCGGTGGCGCTGGACCTGCGGCAAAAGGAGGGGCAGGACATCGCTCGTCAGCTGATTGCAGAAGCCGATGTGCTGGTCGAGAACTTCCGCCCCGGCACGCTGGAAGGCTGGGGCATGTCGCCCGAGGAGCTGCACCAACTCAACCCCGGCCTCGTGATGCTGCGCATCTCTGGCTACGGCCAGACGGGGCCGTACCGCGACCTGCCAGGCTTTGGCGCCATCGGCGAAGCCATGGGCGGCCTACGCCACCTGACGGGCGAGCCCGGCCGCGTGCCGGTGCGTGTGGGCGTGTCCATCGGCGACACGCTGGCGGCACTGCACGGCACCATCGGCGTGCTCACGGCGCTGTACCACCGCAAGGTCAACGGCGGCCAGGGCCAGGTGATTGACGTGGCGCTGCACGAGGCGGTGTTCAACGTGATGGAAAGCCTGATCCCCGAATACAGCGCCTTCGGCGCCGTCCGCGAGGCCGCAGGCAGCGCGCTGCCGGGCATTGCACCGAGCAACGCCTACCCCTGCACGGACGGCTGGGTGCTGGTGGCGGGCAATGGCGACAGCATCTTCAAGCGGTTGATGGACGCCATCGGCCGGCCGGACCTGGGCGCCGCGCCGGACCTCGCCAACAACACCGGCCGCGTGGCGCGTGTGGAAGAGATCGACGCCGCCATTGGCGCCTGGAGCGCGCAGCGCACTGTGCAGCACGTGCTGGATGCATTGGGCGCCGCCCGCGTGCCGGCGGGCAAGGTCTACACCGCCAAAGACATTGCCGAAGACCCGCACTACCGCGCCCGCGACATGCTGCTAACCCAGCAGACACGCGACGGCTACAGCGTAGAAGTGCCGGGCATCGTGCCCAAGCTCTCTGCCACGCCGGGCAGCATCCGCAGCAGCGCGCCGCACCTGGGCGACGACACCGATGCGGTGCTGGCCGAGGTGGGTTTGACGGCCGAACAGATCGCGCTGCTGCGCAGCAAGGGGGTGATTCAATGACTGCATCCAACACGGTATGGCAGGGCGCAGGCCGCCGCATCCACATGCAGGAAGTCGGCCTGCGCGACGGCCTGCAGATGGAAAAGGCCTTTGTGCCCACAGCCGACAAGATCGCGCTGTGCAATGCGCTGTCGGCGGCAGGCCTGGCCAAGATCGAGGTGACCTCGTTCACCTCGCCGACGGCCATTCCTGCGCTCAAAGACGCCGAGGTCGTGATGCGCGAGATCACCCGCCGCCCCGGCGCGGTCTACACCGCGCTGGTACCCAACCTGCGCGGCGCCGAGCGCGCCATCGAGTCGCGCACGGACGAGCTGAACCTGGTGATGTCGGTCAGCGCTACCCACAATCTGGCCAACCTGCGCATGACGCAGGAACAGTCGTTCGCGGCGCTGGCGCAGGTGGTGGCCCTGGCGCAGGGCGCCAACGTGGCGGTGAATGTGTCGCTGTCCTGCGTGTTCGGCTGCCCCATGGAAGGCGATGTGGCACAGGCCGATGTGTTCGGCTGGGTGCAGCGTTTTGTGGACCTGGGTGTGCGCGGCGTCACGCTGTGCGACACCACGGGCATGGCCTACCCCACGCAGGTGCACCAGCTCACGGCGGCAGCCCGCGCGCGCTGGCCGGGGGTGGAGTTCACCCTGCATTTCCATAACACGCGCGGCATGGGGCTGGCCAATGTGCTGGCGGCCATTGACGCAGGCGCAGACCGGTTCGACGCCTCGCTGGGCGGCCTGGGCGGCTGCCCCTATGCGCCGGGCGCTAGCGGCAATGTGTGCAGCGAGGAGATCGTGCATGCGCTGGCGCTGATGGGCTATGACACCGGGGTGGATCTGGCACAACTGGTGGCCGCTGCGCAGCAACTGCCTGCGTTGATCGGCCACGACATTCCCAGCCAGATCGCCAAGGCGGGCCCGCGCCTGGCGCTGCACCCGGTGCCTGCCGATTTCGAGGCCATTCGCGACAGAGCGCTGGCCCGCTGAATGCGGGCGAGCCTGCATTCATACATAACACCAGGAGACAAAAGCCATGACTTTCCCCGCCCCACTGTCCCGCCGCATCTTCACCGCCGCCGTGTTGTGCTCCGCTGCCTTCGCAGCGGGGGCGCAGGACAAATACCCCTCCAAGCCCATCACCGTGGTCGTGCCCCAGGCTGCGGGTGGTGCCAACGACGCCATTGCGCGCGTGGTGGCGCAAAAACTCAGCGAGCAGCTGGGCCAGAGCGTGATCGTGGACAACCGCCCTGGTGCGGGCGGCACCCTGGCCACCGGCGCCACGGCCCGCGCGCGCAATGATGGCTACACCCTGCTGCTGACGGCCGACAGCGCCCATGTGATTGGCCCTGCGCTGTACAAGAACCCGGGGTTCGATCCGGTCAAGGACTTCGCGCCCGTGGCGCCTGTGGCCACGGCGGGCTATGTGCTGGTGGCGCATCCATCCTTCCCGGCCAACACCGTGGCCGAAATGGTGGCTTTGGCCAAGGCCAGCCCCGGCAAGTATTCGATTGCCTCGGCGGGCAACGGCACGCTGAACCACCTGATTGGCGAGATGCTGCAAAAGGCGGCGGGCATCCAGCTGCAGCACATTCCGTACAAGGGTTCGGCGGCAGCCGCCACGGACGTGGTGGGCGGGCAAGTGCCGCTGTCGGTGCAAAGCCTGCCGTCAGCCATTGCGTTCATCAAGGCAGGCAAGCTCAAGGTGCTGGGGGTGGTCAATGAAAAGCGCGTGGCCGCGCTGCCCGATGCGCCCACCATTGGCGAGACGATCAAGGGCTTTGGCCAGGCGCCGTGGTATGCGCTGTTTGCCCCGGCTGGCACGCCCGCGCCCATCGTGGCGCAGCTGCAGGCCGAGGTGGCGCGCGCGCTGGAGCACAAGGACGTGGTGGACAAGCTGGCCACCGTGGGCTGCGAGCCCTTCAAGGGCACGGCGGCGCAGCTGGCGGCGCTGGTGCAGTCCGACCTGCCCAAGTGGAGCCGCGTGGTCAAGGACACGGGCGCCACGGTCGATTGACCGGGTGCTTTCTCTGTGCCTTCCTGCTTCTCGCAACTCAGATTTTTTGACAACAACGACAACGACGGAGACATCCCTTTCATGAAAACCACCCGCAAGCAGTTCACCACCCTCGCCCTGACCGCGCTGGCCACCGGCTTCATCGGCCTCGCAGCGGCGCAGGGCGCCTACCCGTCCAAGAATGTGACCCTGGTGGTGCCCACCGCCGCCGGTGGCACTACCGACCTGTCGGCCCGCATGCTGGCGCAGGCGCTTGCGCCGGTGCTGGGCCAATCGGTCATCGCAGACAACAAGGGCGGGGGCAACGGCAACATCGCGGCCAGCGCCGTCAAGCGGGCCGAGGCCGATGGCTACACGCTGCTGATGCAGTACTCGGGCTACCACGTCATCTCGCCCCACATCACCAAACAAAAGCAGTGGGAGCAGGGTGACTTCCAACCCGTGGCCAACGTGATCTCGGCCCCGCAGATCATCGTGGTGCGTGCCGACCTGCCGGTGAAAACGCTGCCCGAGCTGATCGCCTACGCCAAGGCCCACCCCGGCAAGCTCAACTATGCCTCGTCGGGCAACGGCTCGCTGCAGCACGTGACCGGTGCCATGCTGGAGCAGCAGGGCGCCATCAAGATGGTCCACGTGCCCTATAAGGGCACGGGCCCCGCACTGCAGGACCTTCTGGGCGGCCAGGTGGACCTGACTTTTGGCACCGCGCCTCCCTTCATGCCCCACATTGCCAGCGGCAAACTGCGCGTGCTGGCCGTGACGGGCAAACAGCGCCTGCCCAGCCTGCCCGACGTGCCCACCACGGCCGAGGCCGGCTACCCCAGAGTCGATGCCACCTCGTGGTTTGCCGTGTTTGCCCCGGCCGCCGTGCCCAAGGCCGTGGTGGACAAACTCACGGCCGACATCCGCACCGTGGTGCAGAACCTGGCTTTCCAGCAAAAGGCGCAGGAGCAGGGTGCCACGGCGGACTACCAGACCCCTGCGCAGCTGGGTGACAAGGTGAAGGCCGATCTGGCCAACTGGGCCACGGTGGTGAAGACCTCGAAGATCGAGGCGGAATGATTCGGGTGTTTTGATGAAAATGGCCGCTGGCGCTTGATGGTTAAGCGCTAGCAGCTATTTATTTGATAGTGAATTGGGCAGGCTGCGCGCGGGGCCACAATACGCGCCATGTCTGATGTGCATTCCGAAGAACTCCTGGCGCAGGTGGCTGCGCTGCCCGCGCTGCCGGGTGTGTACCGCTATTTCGACGCGCAGGATGCGCTGTTGTATGTGGGCAAGGCGCTCAACCTCAAGCGACGGGTGTCCAGCTACTTCCAGAAGAACCATGGCGGCACACGCATCGGTCACATGGTCAGCAAGATCGTGCGCATGGAGACCACGGTGGTGCGCTCCGAGGCCGAGGCGCTGCTGCTGGAAAACAACCTCATCAAGACGTTGAACCCCAAGTTCAACATCCTGTTCCGCGACGACAAGAGCTATCCCTACCTCAAGATCACCGGCACACCGGGCGCCCACACGCGGGGCGATGCGCCGGGCCAGGTGTTTCCGCGCATGGCCTACTACCGGGGCGCGGTGGACAAGAAGCACCGCTACTTTGGCCCCTATCCAAGCGCCTGGGCGGTGAAGGAAACCATTCAGCTGTTGCAAAAGGTGTTCCGGCTGCGCACCTGCGAAGACACGGTGTTTGCCAACCGCACACGGCCCTGCCTGCTGTACCAGATCAAGCGCTGCACCGGGCCGTGCGTGGACTTGATCTCGCCCGAGGCCTATGCGGCTGACGTGCAGCACGCCGAGGCATTGCTGCGTGGTGAAACGCAGGAGGTGCTGCAAGCCATGGAGGCGCGGATGATGGCGCACTCGGACAAGCTGGAGTTTGAGCAGGCTGCCGAGGTGCGCAACCAGATCCAGGCGCTGTCGCGCGTGCTGCACCAGCAGTCCATCGAGACGGTGGATGACAAGGATGTGGACATCCTCGCGGTGCGCGTGCAAGGTGGCCGCGCCTGCGTGAACCTGGCCATGGTGCGCGGTGGCCGCCACCTGGGCGACCGGCCGTACTTTCCGGTGCATGTCGAGGACGCTGCGGCGGTGTTCGAAGAAGAGGGCGGGGACGGTGCGGATGAAACGGTGGCTACCCCGTCTCGTCCGGTTCGCCCCGTGGAGGCCCTGGTGCTGGAGGCCTTCATTGCCCAGCACTACATCGGTGTGCCCGTGCCACCGCTGCTGGTGACCAGTGTGCCGGTGGACAAGGCCTTGCTGGACGCGCTGACCGAACAAAGTGGCTTGCGCGTGAACGCTATCCACCAGCCGCGCGAACAGCGCCGCGCGTGGCTGGACATGGCGCAGAAAAACGCCGATCTGCAACTGGCCCGTCTGCTGGCCGAGGAGGGCTCGCAGCAGGCCCGCACGCGGGCGCTGGCAGAGGCGCTGGACCTGCCGCCCGAAGACCTGGACCAGCTCACCATCGAGTGTTTCGACATCTCGCACACGGCAGGCGAATCCACCCAGGCATCGTGTGTGGTGTTTCACCACCACAAGATGCAAAGCAGCGAATACCGCCGCTACAAGATCGAGGGCATCACGGGGGGCGACGACTATGCCGCCATGCGCCAGGTGCTCACGCGCCGCTACAGCAAGGTGGTGGAGGCGCAGCGCGAGGAGGGCGGCATCGACTATGCGCAATCGCCCGAGGCGCAAGCCGCAGCCCGGCCCAAGGGCCAGGCACGTTTGCCAGACCTGGTGCTCATCGACGGCGGCAAGGGCCAGGTGGGCGTGGCGCGTGAGGTGTTCACGGCACTGGGGCTGGACCTGACCCGCATCGTGGGGGTCGAGAAGGGCGAGGGCCGCAAGGTGGGCCTGGAAGAGCTGGTGTTCGCCGACGGGCGTGAGAAGGTCTACCTGGGCAAGGATTCGGCCGCGCTGATGCTGGTGGCGCAGATCCGCGATGAGGCGCACCGCTTTGCCATCACCGGCATGCGCGCGGCACGGGCCAAGGTGCGCGTGGGGGGCGGGCAACTGGAAGAAATTGCGGGGGTGGGGCCCAAGAAGCGAGCGCGACTGTTGCAACGTTTTGGCGGGGTGCGTGGTGTGGCATCCGCGAGCGTGGAGGACCTGGCCACCGTGGATGGCATCTCGCATGAATTGGCAGAAGAAATTTACAAGGCATTGAGATAAGCCCCATGTGCCGTTCCACGGCCGCGCCGTGACACAATCGCCGCCATGTTCTGGACTATCCCCACCTTGATGACCTGGACGCGCATCGTCGCGATACCTTTGATCGTGGGGGTGTTCTACGCACCGCTGGACCCGGCCACGCGCAATCTCATCGCCACCGTGATGTTCGTGGTGTTCGCGGCCACCGACTGGCTGGACGGCTACCTGGCCCGCAAGCTCAACCAGACCTCGTCCTTCGGGGCTTTTCTGGACCCGGTGGCCGACAAGTTTCTGGTGTGTGCGTCGCTCCTGGTGCTGGTGCACCTGCAACGTGCCGACGTGTTTGTGGCGCTCATCATCATCGGCCGCGAGATCGCGATCTCGGCCCTTCGCGAGTGGATGGCGCAGATCGGCGCCAGCAAGAGCGTGGCCGTGCACATGATCGGCAAGGTCAAGACCACGGTGCAGATGCTGGCCATCCCCTTTCTGCTGTACGACGGGCGCCTGTTTGGCGTGATCGATACCGGCGTGTGGGGCACCTGGCTCATCTGGGCCTCGGCGGTACTCACCGTCTGGTCGATGGTGTACTACCTGCAGAAGGCGTTGCCCGAGATCCGGGCACGCGTCAAATAGTTTTCAAGTCTTTGATGCCTGGAGCGCTGGATGAATAAGCGCAGGCAGCTATATTTTCAGGAGCATCTGAATGGCGAAGCATCGCATTGCAGTCATTGCCGGTGACGGCATTGGCAAAGAGGTCATGCCCGAGGGCCTCCGCGTTCTGGACGAGGCCGCCCGCAAGTTTGGCATTGACCTGCATTTCGACCACTTCGACTTTTCGAGCTGGGACTACTACGAAAAGCACGGCAAGATGCTGCCCGATAACTGGAAGGACCAGATCAGCGGCCATGAGGCCATTTACTTCGGCGCGGTGGGCTGGCCCGACAAGATCGCTGACCATGTCTCGCTCTGGGGCTCGCTGCTGCTGTTCCGCCGCGAGTTCGATCAGTACATCAACCTTCGGCCCGCGCGCCTCATGCCAGGCGTGATCGCCCCTGTGGTGCGCCGAGACGGCAGCCCGCGCCTGCCCGGCGAGATCGACATGCTGATCGTGCGCGAGAACACCGAAGGCGAATACTCCAGCATCGGTGGCCGCATGTACGAAGGCACTCCGCGTGAGATCGTGATGCAGGAGACAGTGATGTCGCGCCACGGCGTGGACCGTGTGCTGAAGTTTGCGTTTGAACTGGCCCAGTCGCGCCCCAAGAAGCACCTGACCAGCGCCACCAAGTCCAACGGCATCGCCATCACCATGCCCTACTGGGACGAGCGCGTGGCCGAGATGGCCAAGGCCTACCCCGATGTGACGGTGGACAAGTTCCACATCGACATCCTCACCGCCCACTTCGTGCAACGGCCGGACTTCTTTGATGTAGTGGTCGCCAGCAACCTGTTTGGCGACATCCTCTCGGACTTGGGACCTGCGTGCACCGGCACCATCGGCATCGCGCCCAGCGCCAACCTCAACCCCACGCGCACCATGCCGTCGCTGTTTGAGCCGGTGCATGGTTCGGCGCCCGACATCGCGGGCAAGGGCATCGCCAACCCCATCGGGCAGATCTGGTGCGGCGCAATGATGCTGGACTTCCTGGGTTATCGCGCCGCGCACGACGCCGTTCTGGCCGCTATCGAAGCCGTGTTGCAACCCGGCAGTGGTGCTCCGCGCACCCCGGACCTGGGCGGCACGGGCAGCACGCAGGATGTGGGCAAAGCCATTGCTCAGGCACTCGCTGCTCGTTGAGTACGGCTGGCTGCGGGGTGTCAATACGGAGTGCTGCCGATACGGCGTGTTTGAGACAAAACCCCCGCCAAGCCCTGTCGCAGCGTGAAATACGACTAGAATTCAAAACAACGCTGACGCAAAACAGCGTGTTGTATTGACACTCTGAAACTCGATGGCTTTAATCTGATGCAGCAGCCACTGCTGTGTATGCCAGTCATTCCCCCGCCTGTTCTCCACCAGCCCACGGCTGTGCTTTCAGGCGTGTGAAGACCAGATATCCTCGAGACATTCCATTAACTCTTTTCCGAGAGGCTTCTTGTGAACAAAACCGAATTGATTGAGCACATCGCTACCAACGCCGACATCTCCAAGGCCGCTGCTGCGCGTGCCCTGGAATCCACGATCGAGGCTGTCAAGAAGACTCTCAAGAAGGGCGGCACCGTGTCGCTCGTCGGTTTCGGTACCTTCGCTGTGGGCAAGCGTGCTGCCCGTACCGGTCGCAATCCCCGTACTGGCGCTACGATTAAAATCAAAGCTGCTAAAGTTCCGAAGTTCCGTCCTGGCAAGGCATTGAAAGATGCCTTGAACTGAGGATCAGTTTAGGTGGGGTCCTTAGCTCAGTTGGTAGAGCGGCTCCTTTACACGGAGTAGGTCGGCGGTTCGAGACCGTCAGGACCCACCATCACCGAACAAAGGCGAACGCAAGTTCGCCTTTTGTTTTTTGCCTTCTGAAAGATCGACCATGTTTGAATCCATCCGCAAGCACTCCAAGATCGTGATGATCTTCTTGTTCTTGCTGATCATTCCTTCGTTTGTGCTGGTAGGCATCGACCGCAACTATTTCTCTGAAAAGAGCCCTGTGGTAGCCCGTGTCGATGGCAACAACATCAACCAGACGGACTGGGACAATGCCCATCGCATGGAGACAGACCGCATTCGCGCCCAGTCTCCCTCGGTCGATCCCAAGTTGCTGGACTCTCCCAGCGCCCGGTATGCCACGCTGGAGCGCCTAGTGCGTGACCGTGTGCTGGCGGCTGCCGCGCAAAAGATGCACCTCGTGACCAGCGATGCGCGCCTGGCCCGCAGCCTGCAGGAGATTCCCGCCATTGCGGGACTCAAGCGCCCGGACGGTACGCTGGACGCCGATGCCTATCGCGCACTGGTCGCTGCTCAAGGCCTGACGCCCGAAGGTTTCGAAGCCAATGTGCGCCGCGACATCTCGGTGAACCAAGTGATGGGTGGCGTGATGAGCTCCGCGTTTGGCTCCGATGCGCAGGTCAAACTTGCGCTCGACGCTTTGTATGAGCGCCGTGAGATCCAGGTGGCCCGATTCAACGCTGCCGACTTCGCCAGCAAAGTCACCCCGACAGATGCAGACCTGGAGGCCTACTACAAGGCCCATCCCGCCCTGTTCCAGCAACTGGAACAGGCAGCCATCGAATACGTGGTGCTGGATCTCGACAGCGTGCGGGCGTCCATCACCCTGGGTGAAGACGACCTGCGTACTTACTACAAAGAGAATGTGGCTCGCATGACGGCGAAGGAAGAGCGCCGCGCCAGCCACATCCTGGTAAACGCTCCCAAGGATGCATCCGCTGCGGACCGCGAGAAGGCCAAGGCCCGTGCCACTGAACTGCTGGCCCAGGTGCGCAAGGCTCCTGGCAGCTTTGCTGATGTGGCCAAGAAATCCTCTGACGACAAAGGCTCGGCCGTTGCGGGCGGAGACCTGAACTTCTTTGCCCGAGGTGCGATGGTCAAGCCCTTTGAAGAAGCTGCTTTTGCGCTGAAAAAGGGCGAAATCAGTGATCTGGTGGAAACCGAGTTTGGTTATCACATCATCCAGCTCACCGACATCAAGACACCCCGCCAGCCCAGCTTTGAAGAACTGCGCCCCACCATGGAAGCAGAGCTCAAGCAGCAGCAGGCGCAGCGCAAGTTTGCCGAGGTGGCAGAGTCCTTCACCAACGGTGTGTATGAGCAGGCAGACAGCCTCCAGCCCGTGGCCGACAAGCTCAAGCTGAAGATCCAGACTGCCAAGGGCGTAACCCGGACCCCTGCCGCAGGTGCCAAGGGCCCTCTGGCCAACGCCAAGTTCCTCGAAGCACTTTTTGCTACCGACTCGCTGCAAAACAAGCGCAACACCGAGGCGGTGGAAGTGGGCCCCAGCCAGATGGCTGCCGGTCGTGTGACCACCTACACCCCTGCATTGACACTGCCCTACGACGAAGTGAAGGCCCGTGTTCGCACCTTGTATGTGGCTGAGAAATCTGCCGAACTCGCACGCAAGGAGGGCGAGGCCAAGCTCAATGCATGGAAGGCTGCCCCATCTTCTGCCACAGGCTTGGCCGCAGCGACCGAAGTCTCCCGCGAACAGACCCAGAACCTGCCGCGTGCCCTGATCGACGCCGCACTGCGGGCTCCCTCCGAAACGCTGCCAGGCTGGACGGGGGTGGATTTGGGCGCTGCGGGTTATGCCGTGGTCAAGGTCAACCGCGTCGTGCCGCGCCAGGCACCGGATGCGCAGCGTGCGCAGCAGGAGCGCCAACAATACGTGCAGTGGTTGGCCACGGCCGAAGGGCTGGCGTACTATGAACTGCTCAAGCAGCGCTTCAAGGTGCAGATCAAGGCACCACGTCCTGAGGCAGCGGCAACAGTGACTGCAGAAAATTAAGCGATTTGATGTCCGGGGCCAAAATCCCGGGCTATAATACAAAGCTACGGTGGCTGTAGCTCAGTTGGTAGAGTCCAGGATTGTGATTCCTGTTGTCGTGGGTTCGAGCCCCATCAGCCACCCCAAAATAGCAAAGCGCTGCAGCAGAAATGTTGCAGCGCTTTTTGCTTTGGGGCTGTATGGAATCTCGCCTTGCGCATGCCCCCCTGTGCAGCGTTGTGCGTCAAGGGGGTTTTCTCACCATCAAAGCCCCGCCTCTCGCTCACCACAGCCCCACACGGCGCATACTGCATGCTCCACTTTTTGGGAGTTTCTGATGAGCCTTGTGATTCGCGACGCGTCGCCCAGTGAAAAGCGCGGCAACGCCATGTCTGCGGCCTTGGCCAAAGAGCAACTTCAATACGCGGTCCAGATCGTGCGCGACGTGTTGCCGCAGAGCGCTGGCGATGCGGCATTGATTGGCGCCGTGGTGCAGGCCATTGCCATGAATTACGCTGCTGTGCCGCAGCCCAATCGTTAGGGTTGGGGCTGTACGCAACGAGGTGCTTGATCCACATCCGTTATCCAGCCCGCGCGCGCATTGCTTGGCTATTCCACACTCGTCAGAATGGATCGACGGGTATGAGTGGGGAGATTGAAAGCTACCAGCTGGGCCCGGAGGAGTTCTAAAACTGGCTTAAAAACCGCATGGATATTGGGTTTTCTGGATTGCATTTTAGAAAGTACCAACGAAAGTACCAGCTTTTTCGATTGTGTCCCGCTGTGGTGCCCATCAGACGGGCCCGGCGCGGTCAGCACAGCATTCTGCTCCAGGGCCAGGACCAGGGCAGGGGCAGGGGCAGGGGCAGGGGCAGGGGCAGGGGCAGGGGCAGGGGCGTGATTGTATCGATCCATGCCCGGGCCGGTCTGGCACCCCCGGGGCACCACGCCGGTGCGTACCCGTTCCATCTACCTGTACCCCGCTCACTGACCAAAGGTCAGTGTGGCTTTCGTGGCCCCTTGCCTTCATGGGAGCGGAAGGGGCCACAGAATTCGCACGGAAGGGGGCTCAAACGCTCTTTTTGCCGTGATCTTTTGTGCCCCCTTCAGTGGCCCATTTGCGACTCGCCTCTAGGGGGCAAATTAGGTTGAGGCGCGCCATGAAGCGGGCGCAGCCTGGGAGAATTGTTAATCGCGACGCTATGTAGGCACGCGGGCCATAAAGCCTGTCACGCCCGCGAGTAACTGCCCGACTTGCTCATCGGTGTAGGCGTTGTACTTGCCGTGCGCGGCGCTGTTTCGCAAGTCAAGCCAAGCGGTGATCTGTTTTTGGTCGAGCTTGGAATAGGCCGTGGCTGCAGCGAGTTCAGCGTTTAGGCGGTCAGCTCTCTTGGGAACCTGCTTACCGTTCTTCTCCTCATCAATGGCAATCGCATGCTTGTTGCAGAGCTGTCTTATGTGCTCCTCCAAAACGCTACCGCCCATTACTGCTGCCGGGTCCTTGTAGCCCGACTCCAGGAGGTGTTCTGCCATTTCAAGAAAGTCAGCGAATACCTCTGCCGCGACAAGTCCGCGAACAGTGAATAGCCATCCGCCAGCAATCTCGTCCCGGATGATGCGAATGATGGACAGCCACGCTTTCAGCGTGGCGCAGAGAGTCGCCGTCAGTGCTGCCTTGAAATTCAGTGAAGTGCGGATGTTCCCGGCCATAGACTCGGTCGATAAACGACAGCACGGCTACACGGAAGCCTTTCATCTGCGCCCCATCCACGTACTCTACGTCGTAGTCACTCCGTTTCCGCGTTGCGATCACCTGTTGTCCCAGGGCAATCAGTTGGTCCGCCCGTGTGACAATTGCATCAAGACTCATTGGATTTCCCCGCGTGGGCCTATATGCCCTGGTAAACCTGCGCCGTACGTAGCGCGAAGCCGGAAGTCTACCGACATAGGCCGTGAGAATGTGGGAAGCACGCAGGCAGTGCGCGTCCGCGACCTTGTACCCCCTATTCAAATTGCGGTTGGGGTCGATGCCCTTGTCGGAGTTTTTTGGGGCTGAGAGCCACGCCCTATAAGCTCACGGCGCCTGCTGGTGCCCATACTGCTGCTAACAGCACGGGCAGTTCCCGGACCGCGCCTTTAACGCAAAAGAAATCTGCGCTTGCTTGCGACATGTCCGGAAACGCAAGTTACTCCAGTGCTTCGGCGTCAACACGGAATCGTTCAAACGCAAGCGCCACGTCCTTCACTGCGGCCAGCTGCTTTGCGACTTGCCAGCGGTTCAACTCTTCGCCACTGAGCCGCGCCCAAGAGTAGGCCGTTCTGGCTGGGCCCTCGTCCAGCAAGCGATGCACGCGCCAAAGCTGGGCACGCCGTATGGCCGTGGCACGAGGGTCTGTGCGCCCGCTTAGGTCTGGGGCAGCCCTTACCGCATCCTCGATGACGCCCACCAGTTTCCCGAAACCATCGCCATGCAACCGTTCAAAAATCTGCGCTCGGTGCGCTGTCTGGACGGTTCTTAGGTGAAACCGCTGGGGCTCGGTCAGCCCGAACGCTAGGACAAGCCCACGTACGTCGCCGGATCGGCCAAACTGTCGCAGTACCAGTCGCCACCATCCATCAGAGCCCCAAGGGGTCTTGAGGATGGCCCGCGCCAGCCCATATCGTCCACGGTGCCCCGGCTCGGTGGCCTGCAGCCATGCCACATCGGCCGCGAACTCCACAAGCCGCCCTTGAGTGCCCAGGTGCCACGGTCGCTGCCCGCGCAAGATGGGCGGTAAGCCGCGCCCCATCAGTTCCATGTGCAGCGACCAGAGCATCGCCGGATCGGCGCACGTCCCAACGCTGGCGCGCAAATCCAGGGTGTCTCGCTCGGCCAGCGCCTTCACACGCGCATTGAATCGCTCCAACTCTGCGCCACGCTTGCGCGCCACCAGCTCTGGGACGGAAAAAAGGCCGCACTCGGCGGCCTCTTTAGTGTCCAGGTCAATCGCCGGATGCGTGCTCATGCAGCGGCGAACGCCTGCCGGGCGTGGGCGTGAATGCTGCCCCCTGAGTCTGCATCCTCAGAGCAGGGGCTTACCACCACCGCGCCGCCCGTCACTGGGTCCACAACCGCCAACAGATCAACGCCGCCCCAGTGCAGAACATGCACCTGCTGTGTGGGATGGTCCAGGGTTGTGATGCGCTCGCCCGTACTCAACATGTCCCCAAGCTGCTCAATGTCCAGGTAGCTCACTTGCATGGCTCTGACCCCATCAGGCAGTTGATGAACGAAGCTGTGCGCCTCGCCTCCGCACCAGCGGCTGCAGCAGCTGCGTTCAGCTCATCACCAGGAACAAGGCCGCCCATCAACAGCAGCAACTCCCGGTCGAGGTTCGCAAACAGGTCCATGATTTGCGTCTGCACCATGGTGCTCTTTTGGGATTGGTTGCTTGTCATCAGCAGGCCCCCTTCCGGCTAGCCAACCAAGCGTCAATGTCGCTGCGAAGAAACCCCACGCACCTGGGGCCAAGCTGCACGGGCTGGGGGAACCCCGGGGTTTTTCGCCACCGCGAAAGGGTGGCGCGACTGATATCCAAAAGCACAGCAACTTGCTTGGGCCGCCATACGATGCCTTCCATACGAACTCCTTAGTTGTTAAGAAGGCTCTATTAATTCAGGATGTCTCTTTCGGGAGGAGGGGGCTAGAAATCATTTCTAGCCCCCTCCTCCTAGCCCCATCCGTACCGTTGGCTCAGGATGTCGAGGATTTCGCTGCGCAGCTCACCCTCTCCCCTCGACCCCTTCTTTCCCTTGGCCTCTGGCAGAATTTGGTACTTCTTCTCGCTCACAAACTTCGCATAGGCCGCGTCTACGACGGCCTGCATGCGGGCGGCATAGGGCGCGTTTAGTAGCAATTGTTTGTTGTGCTCCATATCAGCGGCAGGGATAAAAATATGGCGTTTACGCCAAAGCTCAGTCGTCCCCTTCCGGCTTTTGGCTCCGAAAGCGGTAGCGAGGTTAGAGGGCTCGTCGTCATACGCACGCAACGCCCATAACAGATAGCGCACCAAGTCCGGGGTGGCTGAGTTCGCCAGGATTTCCTCGTCCGTGGGGCTCTCCGAAAACGCCTCCTTCGCGCAACGCTTCAAATCTGCAAAGGCCGTTTTGGGTGTGGAGATTTTTCCGGGGATGGTGGAGCCGGGTGGGCGGGCGTCGTTGAAAGCGTGCTTGCCGTCAACTAAAACCATCAACGCCCTCCGCAAGTTCATGTGGGCGTCTTCGGCGCACTCTTGCGAGTTCTCGACAATCAGGCGCACGCCCAGCGTCAGCAGGCGCAAATGTTCTTTGTGTGCCCCTGCAGCGAGCCGGGCGGTCAGCGCGTCATGATCCGCCCGCTCTTGCTCAGTCATCGCCTCGTATTCGTTGTACGCCTCTTGGGCTTCTTTGAGCAACTCGCTCATGCCGCCCTCGCACCAATGGGCACCACATCAGCACCACGGCGCAGGCGGTCCAGGTAGTCGGCCCATGTGTCCATCATTTGTCGCCGCTGCCCCATGTATTCCGCGCGGTCATAGGCAGCGCCTAGCGGCCCGCTTTTGCCGTGGGCCAACTGAGCCTCGATCACGTCGGCAGATATGCCATGGATGCGCTCAATCATCAACGTCCGCGCCATGGCCCGAAACCCGTGGGCGCTCATCTCGTCGGAGGCGAAACCCATGCGCCGCAGGGCGGCATTGATGGTGTTATCGCTCATTGCCCTCTCGCCTGTGCGCAGGGAGGGAAACACAAACCGCCCGTGGCCGGTGAGAGGCTGCAGCTCTTTCAGGACGGCGATGGCTTGGGGCGCCAGCGGCACAAAGTGCGGCCTGCCGTTGATCTTTTGCGCCAGCCGCCGCTTCATGTCTTGGGATGGGATCGTCAGCATGGCCTTGTCAAAGTCGATCCACGCCCATTCCATCTGACGGATATTGCCGGGGCGCTGAAAGAGCAGGGCGGACAGTGCCAGCGCCGCCTTGGTCATGGGCTGGCCGGTGTATCCATCAATGGCCCGCAGCAGTTCGCCCGCCTTGGTGGGCTCTAGCACTGCAGCCATGTGTTTGACCACGATGGGCTTCAATGCGCCGTGCAGATCGGTCACAGGGCTGCGCTCGCAGCGCCCCGTTTGCACACCGTAGCGGAACACTTGCCCGGCTGTCTGGCGTAGGGTGTGGGCGGTTTCGTTGGCGCCGCGTTTCTCTACTTTGCGCAGCGCATCCAGCAGCACGGGGGCGGTGATGGCGGGCAGTGTCAGCTTGCCGATGTACGGGAACAGGTCTTTCTCCATGCGCTCGATCCACCGCGCTGCATAGCGGGGGCTCCAGCCGCTGGCCTGGGTGGCGTGGAACTCCCGGGCCACTGCCTCAAAGGTGTGGGCCGCTGCGACCCTCGTTGCCAGCTTCTCGGCCTTCTTCGCTGCGCTTGGGTCTAGCCCTTCGGCCAGCAGTTCGCGCGCCTTGTCTCGCCGCTTACGTGCCTGCGCAAGCGAGACCTCGGGGTACGTGCCCAGGGCCAGCGTCTTTTGCTTGCCCATGTAGCGGTAGTTCAGGCGCCAGTACCGCCCCGCAGGTTTGACAAGAAGGTACAGGCCGTGCCCATCGGAATGTTTCTCGCCCGTGGGAGAGCCGGTCGGTTTGACGCTCTTCACGAAAGTGTCGGTTAGCATGCGCGCCCTTGTTGTTGGTATCTGTGGTGTCGCTATGTCGAGATACCAGCAGAAGTACCATGATTTTGTTGGTATGTCATGGTACGTAGTGAGACCCTGTGAGACAACAAAAAACCCGCCATGCCAATAGGCATGCGGGTTTGTGATCTGTTCTGAGTCGGCGTGAAACGTCTATTTGGCCTGCCCGGAGGGACTCGAACCCCCGACCTATAGCTTAGAAGGCTATTGCTCTATCCAGTTGAGCTACGGGCAGATGGATGTTGGCCGGCTGTGTGGCCGGACGGGCTTGCGGAGTGTCCGCATCTGCGTGACGCAGGACGCTAATCATACCCGCCCTGGCCCGTGCTCTTGGCGCTGCTGCAGGGGCGATTTTGCTGCCGGGATGGTGATGCGGTTATAACCGGGCCATCCCCCTTGACTGCCCGCCTCACTGGAGCATTTGCCCATGCCACACAGCGTCACGCTGATCCACACCATTGCTGCCGCCTTGGGCCTGGCGTTGGTGCTGGGCTTTCTGGCCGCCCGTCTGCGGCTGCCAGCATTGGTGGGGTACTTGCTGGCAGGGGTGGCCATCGGCCCGTTCACTCCCGGTTTTGTCGCAGATGCGGCCCTGGCCAGCCAGCTGGCGGAGATTGGTGTGATGCTGCTGATGTTTGGCGTGGGCCTGCATTTCTCGTGGGGCGACCTCCTGGCCGTGCGCAAGATTGCCGTGCCGGGTGCTGTGGTGCAGATGATCGTGGCGACGTCGCTGGGTATGGCGTTGGCCCTGTGGTGGGGCTGGGGCATGGGTGGTGCCCTGGTTTTTGGTCTGGCACTGTCGGTGGCCAGCACGGTGGTGCTGTTGCGTGCGCTGGAGACCCTGGGGATTCTGGACAGCTACACCGGACGCATCGCAGTGGGCTGGCTGGTGGTGGAGGATCTCGCCATGGTGCTGGTACTGGTGCTGCTACCCCCGCTGGGGGGATGGCTGGGAGGCGGCACCGGGGCCGACCTGGATGCTGCGCAGCTCTGGCGCACGCTGGGTTGGACCCTGCTGCAGGTCGGCGCGTTTGTGGTGCTGATGCTGCTGGTCGGGCGCCGGCTGTTTCCCTGGCTGTTATGGCAGGTGGCTCGCACAGGCTCGCGTGAGTTGTTCACGCTGTGCGTGGTGGCCGCAGCGGTGGGCATTGCGTTCGGGTCGGCTGCGCTGTTTGGCGTATCGTTTGCGCTCGGGGCCTTCTTTGCCGGCATGGTGATGCGCGAGTCCGAGTTCAGCCACCGCGCTGCGCATGAGTCGCTGCCTTTGCGCGATGCCTTTGCCGTACTCTTTTTCGTGTCGGTCGGCATGCTCTTCAACCCCGCCGTCTTGTGGGAACGCCCACTGCAAGTGTTGGCAGTGGTCGCCATCATCATGCTGGGCAAGACGGTGGCCGCTGCGGGCCTGGTGCTGGCGTTCCGTTACCCGCTCAACACAGCGCTCACCGTATCGGCCAGCCTCGCGCAGATTGGTGAGTTCTCGTTCATTCTGGTCGCACTGGGTTCTTCGTTGGGGCTGCTGCCGCCAGAGGGGGCCAGCTTGGTATTGGCGGGGGCCCTGTTCTCCATGGCGCTCAACCCGTTGTTGTTCCATGCCATTGCGCCGTTGCAGGGCTGGCTGCGCGCCCGATCGGCGCTTGCGCGGCGGCTGGAGCAGCGGGATGACCCTTTGGCCGAACTGCCCACCAGCACCGATTCGCGTTACCTCGCGCGGCAGGTGGTTCTGGTGGGGTACGGCCGGGTAGGGCGGCGTGTGGCGGCAACGCTGGCGGCCAACGATATTCCGTTTGTGGTGGCGGAGCAGAACCGGGAGCTGGTGGAAGCCTTGCGGGCCGATGGCGTGGCCGCCGTGTTTGGTGACGCGGTGGAGCCTGCCGTGCTGATCCAGGCCCACATTGCACGGGCCGCCATGCTGGTGGTGGCTACCCCGGACGCGCTGCAGGTGCGCCAGATGATCGAGACGGCGCAGACCCTGAACCCGGGCATCGACATCGTGGTGCGCAGCCACAACGAGGACGAGGCCCAGCGGCTGGTGCAGGAATGCAGCCATGCCCAGGTGTTCCTGGCAGAAGATGCCTTGGCACAGGCCATGGCACGCCATGTGCTGGAGCGTGCCCGGGACCGCCAGACCCGCGCCACGCGGCCTGCGCCACTGCATGGACCGGCATGATTTGAAAGAAATCTGCCTGTAGCGCTAGAAGAATATGCCTAAATAGCTATTGAATTGATAGCGAAATTGCGACCGCGGCCACAGTCACAGCGCAGCATCCGGGCGGCGTCCTCACGGAGCGTCCCATCTGACCCCGCCAAGAACGCAGACCTCAGCCTCGCGCCATGCAGCGACCTGCCGCAAGGCACGGATCAATCTGTTTCTTCAAACACCAGAGATGGCACGGCCATCACGCGGGCGCTTTGGCCCAGGTCCTGGATCAGGTGGTTGGCAAAGTAGCTGTTCTGCGTGTCGGGCTCCAGCGCTGCCACGGCCAGATTGGCACGCGTCTGGTTCAGGGGCACATAGAAGCTGCCAGCAGGTGCATCAATGGCGCTGCGTACGGCAGACACTTGCACACGCACGATGTCGCCACCACCGGCAATGGTGCCGATCACATCCTGGCGGTTGCCGGTTTCGCGTGCGGTTTCGCGGTAGCTCTCGGCCAGGACAGAACCGGGCTCTGCCACCCGCATGACCTGGATGCCCAGCTGGCGCAGGCGTTCCACTGCACCGCTGGCGTCTGCCGACAGCCAATAGCCGCAGGGCCGCGCACGCACCTTGGTGTTGCGCAGCGTCAGCGACGAGTTCCAGTCCACGCGAATGCTGCGATCGGCGCCGGTCTCGGGGTCCAGAAAATCCAGGTCGCGCTGGGTGGGCGTGGCCTCCGCTTCAATGACCACCTGGTCGCGGCAGGCCAGGGCGCTGACGTCGCGGGCCACGAACGAGCGTACCTGCTCCAGGTTGGCAGCCCGCTCGGCGGTGGTCCGCAGGGCGCTGGTGATGGCGGTGACCTGGGCATGCACACGGCGCTGGATGTGCATGCGACCAATGCCCACCCCACGGGTCTCGATCAGCAGGCTGACCGTGTTCTTGAGGCCATGGACGTTGCGCCCCGTGTCGGGCTGGGTGCCCCCCATGGAGATGCGCTTGTCCTGCAGGTTGGTCGAGGTGGTGTAGTACCAGTCACTCGTCAGGCCCTGGGCCTTGAGGGCTGCCACCATGGGCTGGTGAAACCATTCCTGCGATGCCTTGGTGAGGAACTCCGGATAGTTGGCAGTGGTGGTGTATTGCAGCAGTGCGTCGTAGCGCTGGATGGCGTTGAACTTCTGCAGGTAGCGGCCCACCACGGTGTATTCATGGGCATCCACGACCAGGATGGGGCGGTAGTCGTTGATGACCTGCGCAATGGCGCGGGCCTCGGGCGTGTTGAGCAACAGGTGGTCGCGGTTCAGGTCCACGCCATTGGCGGTGACGCGGGTGCCCACCTCGGCGCCATCGGGGTTGGCGCGGGGCACCACCACCACGTTGATGCGGTCCAGCAACGGCTCTAGCAGGCCCTGGGCCAGCTCACGGCTGATGACCAGCAGTGCCTCACTGCCTGCGGGTTCGTCGCCATGCTGCTGGCCGATCAGCACAACGGTGGGGCGGCCGCTCTTGTCCAGGCTGGCAGGGTCTGTGCCTGGGGCACGGGTAAGCAGCAGGCCCTGGATGGGCTCGCCGCGTTGCGAGGTGCCAATCTGCAGCAACTGCGCGCGTGTGCCGCCACGGGGCACGCCTTCGCTCAGCCCGCGCAGCCATTGGCCCAGCTCGGCATTGGTGGTGAAGGCCCTGCGGTCGGCACCCAGGCCGGGTGTGCTGTAGACCACAGAAGGGTTGGGGAACCGCGCGGCCACCGCATCGCCATAGGGCGGCGCCATGGGCGCCTCGTCGCGCACCAAGAGCGGCGCGGACGGGGGCAGGGGGCTGGCCACCACGGCAGCCCGTTGTGGAGGCAGCTGCGAGGGCGTCTGCTGTCCCAGCGGTGCGGGTACCACCGTACCTTGTTGTACGCGCGGCAGTGGCGCGGGGGCGCTGCGCTGCTGGGCAGTGGGGGTGGATGGCCAAGGGGGCAGCGGGTTGCTGCCGCAGGCTGTCAGCAGCAGTGCTGCCAGCGTGGCCGGGGCGGCCCAACGCGCAATCCGTGGTTCAGGACGGGAAAGCGGGGCGGTATCGGCGCTGCGGCGCAGGAAATTGTGCTGGGTCATGGTGTGGGCTGCCAGAGAGAGCCCCTGGTGTGGGGCGAGTGGGGCGCTTTGTACGTGGATGTTACCTGCGCGCACCCGCCTCTCCTTGTCAGCGTACATCCCGTTGCAAACCCGTGGCGCCGTGGGCTGCCGCAGTGATCAGCGAGGGGCGTCGCTGGGTGCGCTCACGTCGGTCGGCGGCGGCGAGATGCTCTGGGCCAGAGGAGAACTGGGCAGTTTCAGGCGCAGCAAGGCGCGCACAAAGCCGTGGTCCGAGCGCGTGCGGTCGCGTCCCTCATGCAGGTGGTCGTTGAAATAGTCCACCCGGCGCACATCGCCCACGCTGTTGCGCCCATTGGGCAGGAACTCCTCGCTGACCAGGATCTGGTCCAGCACATAGGGCGCACCCTGGTGGATATGGGAGTAGGCCACGTCCTTTTTCAAGGCGAAATCTCCCTGCAGGTCGTACGCATTGAACAGGGCCACATCACGGGCTGACCGGTCGTAGGCAATATCGGTGGTGGCGCAGATCAATTGCGTGGTCACGCTGTCGGGGGTGTCGTTGAAGTCGCCCAGCACCACCAGGGGCACGCTGGTGCGGTGCAGCAGGTCGATCACCAGGCACCGCAGCGCCATGGCCTCGGCGCCGCGCATGATCAGCGAGCGCAGCGATGCCAGTGCGACCACCTTGCGGTCGTCCCGGTCCTCGGTGGGCTGGCCTAGGGCATCCTGCAGAAACTTGGGACGTTTGGATTTGAGGTGGGCAGTGAGGACGTTGAGGGTTTGGCCATGCTTCATCCGCAACGTGGCCACGAGGGGTGGGCGCTCGAAGCGCGTGTGTTCGCCAATGCCAGGCACATTCACCTGAAAGCCCGGTGGGAAGTCGGCAAAGGACTGCAATGCCTCGACCTTGAGCCGCGTGGCCAGGCCCACACGGGGCGTTCCCTGTGCGCCCTGTTGGGTGTCGTTGTTCTCGGCCCCTGGCACGGCGACAAAGTCGTAGCGCAAGCCACCCCGACCCAGCGCCCCTTTGAAGGCCGCGTCGTCCCAGACCTCCTGCACCGCCAGTACATCGGCGTTCAGTGCCCGAAAGCGCTCGCCCAGCCAGGTGATCTTGCGTTCAAACTCGGTCTGGCTGTAGGGGTCCTGGTTCTCGTAGAACAGGCGTCCCGGATTGGCCAGGTTGAGCACATTGCAAGTGGCCACCATGAGGGTGTCCAGCGGTTGGGGGAGTTCGTTGGGGCGCATGAAGGGCGTACAGCGTAGGCGGGGTCACGACGGCTGCACCCTGTATCAACTGGCCTGCAGCGCGCGGCCGGACAGCACTTGCAGCCCGGGTCGGCCCAACTGTACGGCACGGACGAGCGCACGGGCCACCTCCGCCCCGGGGCGGGCACGGTAGTTGGCGGGCAGGACCGGGTTCAGCCACTGAAACAGTTTGAGCGACAGGGACTCTGCGGGCCGGTGGGCTTGTTGCAGCGCCCGGCGTTCGCCCATCAGCAGGGATGGGCGTGCAATGACCAGCGTCTCAAAACCCAGCTGCTGAAGGTCGCGCTCGACCTCGCCTTTGACGCGGTTGTAAAAAATGCGCGATTGCGCATTGGCCCCCATGGCGGTGACCACGCCACAGCGGGTGGCGCCCGCCGCGCGCGCTGCGCGGGCCGTGGCCATCACGGCGTCATAGTCCACCGCACGGAACGCGCTCTGGCTGCCGGCTGCAGCCATGGTGGTGCCCAGGGTGATGTAAACATCATCGACGTGCGGCAAGGCGGGCATCGCCGCAAAATCCACCGCGTGCAGTTGCAGGCGGGGATGGTTCAGCGCTGGCGCACGCCGCCCTTTGGCGTGCAGCACATGGATGCTGGCGCCCGCTGCGTCCGTGGTGTTGGCAGGGGGCGCTTTGCGCGTATTAGCGGTTAAAAGAGCCGCGAGGACCGCCTGGCCCACGAGGCCCGTTGCCCCGGCCACCACCGCCACCCGTGCCTGATCCGCCACCATAGCCGCCACCTCCAGAGTTGCGATACCCACCACCACCACCGCCGCCGCCACGGCGGCCGCGTTCAGCCATGCTGTCCACGCTGGTGCGCATGGGGTCGGGCTGACCGCCCGCACCGTGGCCCGAGCTGCGATGGCCTGGGCTGCTGTGACCCAGGTGTGTGCCCAGGTGCGCATTGGCGCGGGGGGGTTGTGCGTCATCGTAGCGATGACCACCGCCGCCTTCGGGGCGTGGGCCTCGGCTGCGCGCAGGTGCCTGGGCGGCGCCGTCACGGGCACCACCCCGACCACCACCCTGGCCTCCGCGGCCGCCGCCGGCTGGACCCTGGGCGTTGCGTGGAGCTCCGCCACCGGAACGGCCACCACCGCCACCACCGTTGCCTGCACGGGGGCCGCGCTCCCCACCTTGGCCGCCGCCCTGGCCTGCCTTGTTGGTGCGGATGCGCTCCATCATTTCGCTGCGGGCGGCCTTGGCGGCTGCCTGCATCACATCACGGCTCGGGGGCTTGCCTGCGCCGCCCCAGATGGTCTGGCGGCCCATGGCGATGGGTTCCGCCTTCTCGCCGGGTTCTGGGCCAAAACCTTCGATCACCTGGACAGGAATCTGCTGCTTGGTAAAGCGCTCGATGTCCATCATGAAACCTTCTTCGTCCATGCAGACCAGGCTCACGGCTTCGCCCGTAGCGCCTGCGCGGCCCGTACGGCCGATGCGGTGCACGTAGTCTTCGGAGACGTTGGGGATTTCGTAGTTGACGACGTGCGGCAGGTCATCGATGTCGATGCCACGTGCGGCGATGTCGGTGGCCACCAGGGCACGGATCTCGCCACTCTTGAAGCCCGCCAAGGCCTGCGTACGGGCACTCTGGCTCTTGTTGCCGTGCAAGGCCATGGCCTGCACACCGTTCTTGGTCAGGAACTCGGCCACGTTGTTGGCGCCGAACTTGGTGCGCGTGAACACCAGCACCTGGCTCCAGTTGTGTTGCTGGATGATGTGCAGCAGCACCTGCTTTTTCTTGCCGCGGCCCACGGGGTGGATCACTTGCGAAATACGCTGCACCGTGGTGTTGCGCGGGGTGACCTGGATGCTCTGCGGGTTCTTGAGCAGGGTGTTGGCCAGCTCGCGGATCTCGTCGCTGAAGGTGGCCGAGAACAGCAGGCTTTGCTTGTCCTTGGGCACCAGGGCCAGCACCTTCTTCACGTCGTGGATGAAGCCCATGTCGAGCATGCGGTCGGCTTCGTCAAGCACCAGCACCTGCACGGTGGACAGGTCCAGGAAGCCCTGTTGCTGCAGGTCCAGCAGACGGCCAGGGGTGGCCACCAGGATGTCCACGCCGCGCTTGATGCGGTCGATCTGCGGGTTCATGCCCACACCACCGAAGACCACGGTGGAGTTGATGTCCAGGTACTTGCCGTATTCGCGCACCGATTCTTCGACCTGGGCCGCGAGCTCACGGGTAGGGGTCAGCACCAGGGCGCGGATGCCCTTGCCGCCAAACTTGTTCTTGGGTGCCGTGCCTTGCGAGAGGCGGTGCAGCATGGGCAGGGTGAACGCAGCGGTCTTGCCGGTGCCAGTCTGCGCGCCGGCCAGAAGGTCGTGGCCTTCCAGAACGGCGGGAATGGCCTGGGCCTGAATGGGCGTGGGGGTTTCATAGCCCGTTTCGTGCACGGCTTTCAGGATGGCAGGAGCCAGGTTCAGTTCGTCAAATGTCATGTCGTTGGATGCGCCCGTCCGGGGCGCTGGGTATCCGCCTGTCGTGCAACCGGGAGGTTGCTGAGCCAGTCTCAGGCTGATGAGGTTCAGGATTGGGAGCCCGGAAGCGTGGCTTCCTTCGTCCCCAGCAGTGTGCTGATGTGGCGGGCAACTGGAGCCCACACCGGGGGTATTGTCGCATGGACCGATAATCTAGGGTTTGAGAGCGCGTTCGGCGTCTTTTTGGAATGCTCCAAATGGCCCTCTGAACCTGCTCGGATGCAGACTTCCTGCCCACTTTCGCAAGCTAGAACCCTCCATGGCCCAATACGTTTATTCGATGAATCGCGTCTCCAAGACCGTGCCGCCCAAGCGGCAGATCTTGAAGGACATCTCCCTGAGCTTTTTCCCAGGCGCCAAGATTGGTGTGCTGGGTCTGAACGGCTCGGGCAAATCCACGCTGCTCAAGATCATGGCCGGCGTGGACAAGGAAATCGAAGGCGAAGCCATTCCGATGCCGGGCATCAAGATCGGCTATCTGCCCCAGGAGCCTCAGCTCAACTCGGAGCACACAGTCCGCGAAAGCGTGGAAGAGGCCATGGGCGAGGTGTTTGCCGCCAAGGCCAAGCTGGAAGAGGTGTACGCCGCCTACGCCGAGGCCGATGCAGACTTTGACGCACTGGCCGCTGAACAGGCTCGCCTGGAAGCCATCATTGCGACGGCGGGGACTGACTCCGAGCACCAGCTCGAAATCGCTGCCGATGCCCTGCGCCTGCCTCCTTGGGACGCCAAGGTCGGGCTGCTGTCTGGTGGTGAAAAGCGCCGCATTGCGCTGTGCCGCCTGCTGTTGTCCAAGCCCGACATGCTGCTGCTCGACGAACCCACCAACCACTTGGACGCTGAATCGGTGGACTGGCTGGAGCAGTTCCTGCACCGCTTTCCGGGCACCGTGGTGGCCATCACCCACGATCGCTACTTCCTCGATAACGCCGCGGAGTGGATTTTGGAACTGGACCGCGGCTACGGTCACCCCTACAAGGGCAACTACAGCACCTGGCTCGACCAGAAGCAGGCCCGTCTGGAATCTGAAAACAAGGGTGAGGAGGCACGCGCCAAGGCCCTGAAGAAGGAACTGGAATGGGTGCGCCAGAACGCCAAGGGCCGTCAGGCCAAGAGCAAGGCGCGTATCGCCCGTTTCGAGGAACTGAGCGACTACGAATACCAAAAGCGCAACGAAACGCAGGAAATCTTCATTCCTGTGGCCGAGCGCCTGGGCACCCAGGTCATTGAGTTCCACAACGTCACCAAGTCTTTCGGCGACCGTGTGCTCATCGACAACCTGTCCATGACCATCCCTGCGGGTGCCATCGTGGGCATCATCGGTCCGAACGGGGCCGGTAAATCGACCCTGTTCAAGCTCATCGCGGGCCGCGAGCAACCGGACAGCGGTGAGGTGGTGATCGGCTCGACCGTGAAGATGGCCTTTGTGGACCAGCACCGCGATGCCCTGTCGGACGACAAGACCGTGTGGGAAGACATCTCCGGCGGCCTGGACATGATCAACATCGGCAAGTTCACCATGGCCAGCCGTGCTTACGCAGGGCGCTTCAACTTCAACGGTGGCGACCAGCAAAAGAAGGTGGGCATGCTGTCGGGCGGTGAGCGTGGCCGTCTGCACTTGGCCAAGACACTGATTGCTGGCGGCAACGTGCTGCTGCTGGACGAGCCTTCGAACGACCTGGACGTGGAAACCCTGCGCGCTCTGGAAGACGCTTTGCTCGAATACGCGGGCACAGTGTTGGTTATCAGCCACGATCGCTGGTTCCTGGACCGGATCGCCACGCACATTCTGGCCGCCGAAGGTGACAGCCAGTGGACGTTCTTTGACGGCAATTACCAGGAGTACGAGGCCGACAAGAAGAAGCGGCTGGGTGAAGAAGGTGCAAAGCCCAAGCGGATGCGTTTCAAGGCCCTCAAATAAAGGCCGAGGTCAAGTAGGATTGCATCTGGAAACCTCTTGTCCGATTCCTCCCTCCCACCATGTCCCTGCCCGCATCGCGTCTGAGAGCCGTTTTCCGCGCCTGCGTTGTCAACGCCGTTCGCGGTGGCGAGGCCCTGATGGGGCAGCTCGTCAAGGTCACCCAAAGTGCCTTGACCAGCGAGGAGTCGGCCAGCCGCAACATCCAGCAGCGCAATTTGTTCAGCGATGCACTGCGGCTGCTCAACGAGCACGAGGCTGCGCTGGTCAAGGGCTATCCCATGGCCTTGCTGGAAATATTTGCCGAAGGCCCTGCGGTCGCCAAGGGGCGCAGTTCGGCCGATGACACCGGCATGGACTTTGGCGAGCTTTCGCTCATGGACGAAAGCGAGATGCAGGCCCAGGTGGAACTGTCCAAGGCCCAGCAGTCTGCGCTGCATGCTACCGACGCCGTACTGGCCGAACTCAACACCCTGGTGAGCGCTGCGCAAGGTTTGCGCAGCGTGCAACCCGAGCGCAACCCTCTGCGGCCCGAGAGCTACATCCGTGCATTGCAGCAGGTGGTGGGTGAGACCGGCGTCTCGGCCGAGGTACGGCAGCTGTGGATGCAGCACATGCGCGACCTGCTCGGGAAGCTGCTGGCCGAAGAATACAAAAAAACCGCCCAGAGCTTGCGTGAGCATGGCGTACAGCCGGTGGGCTACGCAGTGCTGGGCACGCCTGCGGGCGGCGGTCGCGGCCAAGGCACCGGTTACGGTGGGTCTGGCTATGGCGGGCCCGGTACGGGTTACGGGGGCGGTTATTCCGGGTACGGCCCCTCAATGAACGCGCCCATGAGCGACTATGGCAACACAGGTTATGGGCGTGGTATGGGTCCCAGCACAGGCTGGAGCGGCGACTCCCAGCAGGGTGCCATGGTGCCTGTGCCCGTGGACGCTGCCGAAGAGGCATTGCTCACGGTCGGCATCCTGCGCCAGATGTTGGCGGGCGGTGATCCATTTGCCCCTCCTCCGGTCTACGGCGCCGTGCCCGCACAGGCGGTGGTCATGCCCAGCGGCGCGGGTCAGCCGGGCTGGGTGGACCCCCGCGCGGGAGCCGCCAGCGCTCAGTCATCGTTGGCCGGGGGCTACTACCCGTCGGGTGCGGCCGCTGAAGCGATTGAAGACATGGCGCAGCTGGAGCGCCTGGTGGGCCGTCTTGCCGGTGGGGGCACGGTCAGCCAGGCGGGCTCTTTGCCCGTGCCTCTCGCAGGCTGGCGTGGGCCTGGCGTTGCGCCGGTGGTCTATGCAGCCATGCCCATGGAGGCTGCTACCCAGTCCACCGCCATGGCGGTGGAGGTGGTGGGGCGCATGATGGCCAACATCTCCCAGGACGCCCGTTTGCTGCCCCCTGTGCAGCAGGCCGTCAAGAGCCTGGAGCCTGCGCTCAAGCAATTGGTGCACCACGACGGCCGGTTTTTTACCGACAGCAGCCACCCTGCGCGCCGCCTGCTTGACGAGCTTACGCAGCGCAGCTTGGCATTCACCGCCGAGACAGAGCCTGGCTTCAGCCGCTTCATGCGACTGGTGACCGAGGCTGTGGGCCACCTGTCTGCCCATGAGGTCAAGGACGCGGGGCCGTTCGACACCGTGCTCAAGGCGCTGCAGTCTGCCTGGGACACCCAGGAGCAAAAGATCAAGGCCCAGCAGGAGGCCGAGCAGAAAGCCAAATTGCAGGCGGAGCAGCGCGAACTGCTGGCCGAGAAGATCGCAGCCGATATTCGCAAGCTGCCGGATGTGGACAAGGTGCCGTCGGACGTACTGGATTTTGCGGCGGGCCCCTGGGCTGATGTGGTGGCGCTGGCGCAGGTGATGCGCAGTGACGATAGCCAGGAAGATGACCCCAGCGGTTACCTGGCGCTGGTTCCTGTGTTGCTGTGGACTGCGCAGCCTGACCTCACGCGCCAGGAGACGGACCGGCTCAACGACGCCATCCCTGGCCTGCTGGCCAAGCTGCGCAAGGGCCTCAAGACCATCAACTACCCCGCGGTGCAGACCAGCGCATTCTTGCAGCGACTGGTGGCGTTGCACCAGGCCGCTTTTGAAAAACCGGCTCCTGCCCCAGTGTCCGCCCCTGCGGGAGAGCCCGAAGTGGCCCCGGAGGCGACAGAGCTGTCCGAATCGGCAGAAGCGTCCGCTCCTGCACCGCAGGACAGTGCCCAGGCGCCGCTGGACACCCCGGACCCTTACGCTGATTTTGTTATCGGGGCCTGGGTGGAGCTGGTGACCAATGGCCGGGTGGTGCGCACCCAGCTGACCTGGGCCAGCCCGCATGGCACCCTGTTTTTGTTCACTGCGCCGGATGCCAGCACCCAATCTATGACCCGCCGCATGCGCGACAAGCTGGCCGCCGAAGGCTCGCTGCGCGTGGTGCCGGCCCAGCCGCCCAAGCCCGCCAAGCCTGCGGTCCGCGCTTCGGGCTCTACGGAAACGGGCGGGGCAGATCGCAAGTCGTCCGAGGGCCGTACGGGCTTCGGCTCAAAAATGGCGCCGCTGTCCAAATCCGCCCCCCTGGCCCCGGCTTCGGGTGCCAAGTCGCCCAAGAATCGCTGATCGCACAGACACGCGCGCTGCGGGTGCCACCTTGAGGCCGCGAGCGGCCTTGTGCCGCTGTAGAGCTGGTCAACGCCCAGTTCCTGCTGCACTCCCTGTTTCCGTCACGCTGTTGTTCGTCATCCCTTCGCCCGGCGTGCTGTGGTCAGCAGATCCACCAGCCCCTTCCGACGCACGCAGCAGTTTTTTGCGCACCAGGTGGATGTGGTTGCGCAGGGCATACAGCTCGTCCGCATACGACAGAGGCACGCTCACCTTTTCGGCCTGGGCTTCCAGTCCGTCGAGGGTGCGCAGCAGGGTTGCGGGGTCGCTTTTGCCCATTTCCAGGTCGTTTTCGATCTCGCGCAGGCGGCCATACCAGCGGAACACCCGTGACCGCACCCGGAACTGGTAGAGCGGCGGCACGATGCGCGACAGCGGCAGCATGATGGCCAGCAAGATGCCCAGCACCAGCCACATGCGCTCAATCAGGTTGGCCATCCAGAACGGCAGGTAGCGTTGCAGCATGGGCACCGGCTCGTTCATGGCGCGGTCGCCCTCCTTGGCAATCGGCAGCTCGCTGCCGCGCGTGTTGGGAAACTCACGCGCCCGGTTGAACCAGCCTGCGCCGCTGTGCAGCTTTTGTGCGTTCTGGGCGAACAGGGTCAGCAGGGCGGGGTGCGTGCCGTCGCGCGCCAGCAGGGACGTGGTGGTGGCCACGAGCCGAACATCGCGCTGGGGCACGTTGGCCGCGAGGTCCACCACCCCGCGTGGCAAGGTCACGGGGGTGAGGAACGGAAACCGCCGTGCGTAGGCCTCGTGCTGCGCAAAATCCAGCAGCTGCACGCCAGGCGTTTGCAGCAGCATCTGCACCATCAGGGATTCAGGCGCCGAGGCAAATACCAAGGCGTCGAGCCTCCCCGCCAAAAACTCCACCGTCGCGGGCGTCTGTTCCAGGTGCGATAGCTTGACTGCGCTGGGCTCCACCTTATTGGCCTGCAGCAGCCGCTCGATCAGCGTGGGCACGCCGCTGCCCTCCGACCCCACATTGACCCGCCAGCCGCGTAGCTGCCGCAGGCCATCGAGCCGGGGTGCGTTGTGCATGCGCTCTGCTGTATCGGTGCGGTAGAACAGCCACAGCGGCTCTACAAACAGGCTGCCCAGCGATACCAGGTTGTCCGGATCATCGGGTTGCAGTTCGGCTGTGCCGCCCTGTACAAAAGCGACATCGGCCTGGCCGTCGCGCAGAAGCTGCAGGTTGTGCGATGAGCCCTCGCTGGGCAGCAAAACCACATCAATGCCGTCGGCCGCCAGCGCCTTCTGGTAGCGTTTGCCAAACTCCTCATAGGCACTTTGGGCAGGGCCTGTGGCCAGGGTCACCGTCTTGGGGGGATTGGGGTTGAGCCACCAATAGGCCAGCACCAGCAGGCCGACCGCCAAGAAGGCGAGGGGGCCTGCCGACACAATCAGATCGCGCAGGGTGAGGAAAGTGTTGCGAAAGGCCTTGGGCATTGGGGATGGACAAACAGAGCGAAACGGGGCGGTGGTATGCCTGGATGGGGTGACGGGGCCCCTGGGTGGTCCCGGAGCCATATCTCGCTATCAGCGAGCCGGTGGATTATCCAGGCAGGCGTGGCGGCGACGCGCACCAGCTCCGGGCATCCCGCACCGGGAGTCGCCCAGGTCTCAGATAGCTGGAGGACTGAAACCGCCGGCCAGCGAGGGCTCCTACTGCGGCAGGCGCCTGCGTTGGCGCTCATAGGCCATGCATTCCTGCAGCGAGAGCATGTCGTTCTGGTCCACATCCGCCGCCTCGAAGTAGGACATGCGTGCCTGTACCACCTCCTTGAACGACAGCTTTCCGTCCCCGTCCTTGTCGGCTGCTGCCAGCCGCCTCAGCTGGCCTTTGCCGATGCGGGGCAATTGGCCCAGCTGGGAGAGATGGACGTAGCCCTCTGCATCGGGCCCCAGGCTGTGCCAGCTCTGCACGATGTCCTGGTGGAACTCGTCCAGGGACACGTTGCCGTCGTGATTGAGATCGGCTGCCGAGCAGATGGCCTGCAGCCGGTGGGTGAGGGTTGGCGCCACCGGTTTGTGCGCCTTGGCAGGGCGTGGTGGCGTGGTGGGCGACGATATGGAGGTGTCGGCCGCATTGGCCGCGTGCGTCGTTGTTGCCAGCACCAGGGCGCAGGCGCCTGCACAGATCCAGTGAAGAGTTGTTTGCATGGGACCTCCTTACCACCACCAGCGTTGGCTGGGGCTGCGGTTGCAGGGCCAGACCATGGTGTGTGCCCCAGGGCGGACCTGGCCTGCGTCTACATCCAGGCATTTGCCGGTGAGCTGGCTCACGATCTGCCCGCCCAGGGTAGACCAGATTTGGCTGCGCGAGCCCGAGCAGGACCACAGCACCACCCGCGCGCCGTCCCGTGGGTCGCCTCGGTCCACGTCCACGCACAGGTCGCGCACCCGGATCTCGCCGCCGCGCCCCACCGCAAAACGCTGGGACGCCGTCCCGTTGCATTCGTACACCTGCAGGGTGGTGCCGGGCTGGAATTTGCCACCCCTCACGTCGAGGCACAGACGGCCGTCCACCCGGATCTCGCGCCCCCAGTCCCCGCCCTGGCCGGGGTAGTCCGGGTACTCGGGGCGACGGTCGTTGTCGTGCCGGTTGTGGTTGGCCAGCAACGCGATGCCGGCAATGGCCGCCACGGCCGCCACAGCTGCTCCGGCATTGGAGCCGCTGCTGCTACCGGTTGCATAGGTGCGTGTGATCTTGAAACGTCCCCCGCAACCACCGTTGGTCCACAGCTCGCGATTGGTCAGGTCGTAGCCCCAGGTGCGGTTGAAGCGGCAGGCCCCCTGGGTTTGTTCCACCAGATCCACTTGGGTCACGTCGTCCGCGAGGCGGTAGGAGGTGTAGCCGCCGCTGGACTGCAAATCCACCAACTGGTCCTGCGCCTGTGCCGCCGGGGTGCTCACGAGCAATGGCAGGCATAGCAGCCATGCATGTTTCCGAAAGGCCTGGTCTCTCATGGGTTCACTCTCCTTGTTCCGATCAGGGGCCATGGGGATGGGTGTAGCGCAGTGGGCCCCGGCCCAGGGCACCAACCGTCACCGGCATCATAGGACGGTCTGATGCTTGTGCGCCCGGCGACAGGGGGCCATCGGTTGAAATCTCGCTGGAGCAGCGGGGGCTGTTCGTGCATGATGGCGTCGCGCTGGGGCAGCCCCTTGTCTGCCTGTGTACTAACCACCCACTGCCGTGTCCGATGAAACGCTTCTATGTCGTTGCCTCCATCCCACTGCTGCTGGCTGCGCTCATCCCCATTGCTGCATCCCTGTGGGTGGCCCACCGCCAGGCCAAGGAAGACCAGGTCGCCTATCTGACCTCGTTGGCGGACGAGGTGCTGCGACGCGGCGTGGCCTCGCGCCAGCAGCTGGTGGCGGCGCTCAACGATCTGGACGGAGATCCGCACCCCGCTTGCAGCCAGGCCAGCCTCACACGCATGCAGCAGCTGGTGGGCACCTCGTTCTATCTGCAGGGCATGGGGGCAGTCAGGGACGGAGCGCTGGTCTGCAGCACGCTCACCACGGGCAATGAGGTGGTACCGCTCACCGGCAACCACATGGTCACCTCGACGGGTATCTCCACCTGGATTGGCGCCCGCCTGCCCTTTGCCCCGGAGCAGCCTTTCAACATCTACGCCCGCAACGGCCATGCGGTGATCATTCACCCGGGCATCGTGATTGACATGCCTGTGCTTCATGCGGATGTCGCGCTGGGGCTTCTGATCAGCACGCCCCGGGCGCTGATCCGGTCCAAAGGTCCGCTGGATACCCAGTGGCTGAACCTCTACACGCCCCATGTGAACAACGTGGCTGAAAGCGAGACCCACTACATCGTCTTTCGGGTGTCGAAGGAAAACAATGTGGCGGCGGTCGCGGCGGCTCCCAAGGCGCTGGCCCACGAAGGGCTCAAGGCCCAGGCGCTGATCCTGGCACCCCTGGGGCTGGTGGCCAGTGCCCTGTTTGCGCTGGGCGTGGCGATGCTCACCCGGTGGCAGTTGTCGCCACGCGTCAGACTGCGGGCGGCCCTGCGCCGGCGCGAGTTCTTCGTGCTCTATCAGCCCATCGTGGATCTGGAAACCGGCCAGTGGGTGGGGGCGGAGGCTCTGCTGCGCTGGCGTCGCCGCAACGGCACCCTGGTGCCCCCGGATGAATTCATTGCAGAAGCGGAGAAGGCCGGTGTGATCGCGCACATCACGCGGTACGTGATGGATGTGGTGCTGGCCGACTTGCCCGAGATGCTCAAGGCACGCCCGGGTTTTCATGTGAGTTTGAACCTCTCCCCCCAGGATCTGGTGGCCGACGGACCCGTGCAGTACCTGCAGCGGCGCTTCAGCGCCATGGAGATGCCGCCGGGCGCGCTCATGCTGGAGGTCACCGAGCGCGGGCTGGTGGACATCGAGGCTGCACGGCCCGCGCTGCAGGCTGCGCGGCAGATCGGTGCATCGATTGCGCTGGATGACTTCGGTACGGGTTACTCCAGCCTGTCCATGCTGGAGTCCATCGACATCGACACCCTCAAGATTGATCGCATCTTCATCGCCAGCATCGGCGCGCAAGCCGCCATCAGCCCGGTGACTACCCACATCATCGAAATGGCCCACATGCTCAAGCTGGCACTGATTGCCGAGGGCGTCGAGACTCAGGACCAGGTGGACTTCCTGATTGCCCGGGGTGTGCGCCAGGCCCAGGGTTGGAAGTTTGCCCGTGCCATGCCGCTGAATGATCTGCTGGCCGGCATGCGCCCGCAGCCAGCCGTTTCACCACGTGGCTCGGCGCAAGATTGATCCCGCCCTGTTGGATGGCGCGGCAGGGGATGGGGGACTCTACTTGATCAGCAGCGCCGATCCGCTGCCGTGAATACGAAACACCGCCACAGCACTCACAAGGTCATCGGCCTGCCCACGCAGGCTGGATGCAGCAGCAGCCATCTCCTCCACAAGGGCCGCATTCTGCTGCGTGGCCTGGTCCATCAGCGTGACGGCCTCGCTCACCTGCGTGACCCCCGAGCTTTGCTCAGAGCTGGCAGCACTGATCTCCCCCATGAGGTGGGTGACGTTGCGTATGCTGGCAACCACCTCTGTCATGGTGTGGCCGGCCTTGTCCACGAGAGCCGTGCCGTGTTCCACGCGGCCGACACTTTCCGTGATCAACTGCTTGATCTCCTTGGCCGCAGCCGCGCTGCGCTGGGCCAGGTTGCGCACCTCGCTGGCCACCACGGCAAAGCCCCGCCCCTGGTCACCGGCACGGGCAGCCTCCACGGCCGCGTTCAGCGCCAGGATGTTGGTCTGGAATGCAATGCCGTCGATCACGCTGATGATGTCATTGATCTTGCGGCTGGAGTCGTTGATGTCCTTCATGGTGGCCACCACCATGGCCACCACGTCACCGCCTTGTTGCGCAACGGTCGACGCTGAATGCGCCAGGCGGTTGGCATGAATCGCGTTGTCTGCGTTCTGCTTCACGGTGGAGCCCAGTTGCTCCATGGAGGCAGCGGTTTGCTGCAGCGCGCTAGCCTGTTGTTCCGTGCGCATCGACAGGTTGTGGTTGCCTTGCGCGATCTCGGCGCTGGCGGTCGATACGCTTTCTGATCCCTGGCGCACCCCTGCCACCAGGTTGGAAAGACTCAGCCGCATGGCTTCCATCGAAGTGACTACCGAAGCAATTTCGTTCTTGCCCTGCGCCACCAGTGGGGTGGCCAGGTTGCCCCGCGCAAACTCCCGCGTCGCCTGGCTTGCCTCGTTCAGGGGCCGGACGATGGAGCGGGTGGTGGCCACACCCAGCACGCAGGCAAACACTACCATGGCCACGCTGAGCAAGATCAGCTGTAGCCGCAGCGATTCAAACTGGCGCATCGATTCCTGGCTGGCACGTTTGCTGATGGCGTCGCTCTCGGCCAGGAAGGCTTCGATGTCGGCCACCAGCCTGGTCAGCAGGGGGCGGCATTGCTCGTTGATTTTCTTGATCGCCGCATCTTTTTCCCCTTGGCTCCCCAGTCGGGTGATCTCCAGCGCCACGGGGCCATAGGCCGCTTCGGTGTTCTTGATCTGGGCCAGCAGCTTGTTGAGGGGGGCGGTTTCAGGCGGGCCGACCTTGAGGGCATCTTCGACTCCCTGGAGTGCCTTGCCCATGCCTTCATGTGCGACTCCAATGCGACGTGTTTCCGCGTCGGCATCTTCCTTGGAGCCCGCGATCACCAGGTTGCGGGCAGACACGGCCCTCGCATTGGCTGTATCCAGCACCCGGTTGCCCAGGCTTTTGATCACGTTCAGGTGATTGACCTGGTTGTCCAGGCTCTCCTGTGTCATGGACTCGCCACGGATACCCATGATGGCGACCAGGATCAGTGCACAGGTCAGGACAACATATCCAATACCAAGACGCGTCTTGATGCTCAGGTTCTGCAGGACATTCATGCGATGGACCCTCCAGCTGGTGATACGGGATGAGGCGCTTTTTCGGAGCACGCAGGAGCAGCAGGAAACCGGTGTTTACCATTTCGTAACGTGGGGCGCAACACGTTGCCACCGCCACCCTGCGGCGTTCTGGCGATATCGATGCGGCGGTGCGCAGCCGCCGCCTTGGGCGCACGATGGTGCACAGGCCCTGATCTTCTGGGGGTTCCGGCGCGCGTCAAGAAGTTTTTGACCGAAAGGTGCGAAAGGCGCGCTGGGCACCCTGCTTGTGCAGGGGTAAGCGAGGGCGGGCGTGACCTGCCCTAACCGCGCACCGCACTTCTGAATGCGGCAGACAGTGCTGCAATGGCATCACTGGGTCGGCCATCCGGGGCCCGGCTGTGAAGCACCACCGGCAGGCTTGGCAGTGCAGGAAGCCCAAGCCGGGCACCTACGTCCACCGCGCCCCAGGGCAACATGCGGGGTGCCAGTGCGGCTACGCCCAGTCCTGCAACAACGGCTGCGGACACTGCCGCCACGCCGCCGCCCACAAACACCTCGCGCCAGGGGATGGCGGCTGCATCGAGCAGTTTTCCAGCCATCGCACGCACGCCGCAGGGCTCTGCCAGGGTGGCCAGCGGCAGGGGGGCACCAGTGCGGTGCTGCCAGTGCGGCGCGGCAAACCAGCCAAATCGCTCTTCGGCCAGCACTTCGCCATCGCTGCGCCCGGCATGCATGCGGACCATGGCCGCGTCGAGTTCGCGCCGGTCAAAGCTTTGCAGCAGGTCGCCCGACGAGCCGATCCGGATGTCGATCAACAGCTGAGGGTCTTGTGCGTTCATGCGAGCAATCAGTGCAGGCAGTTCAGGCCCGGCGACGTGGTCACTGATGCCGATGGCCAAACGCTGCGGTGCTTCACCCAGTGCAGCCAGGGCAAGCTCATGTGCAGCAAGCAGTGCGCGACCATGGTCCAGGAAGGCGGCTCCCTGCGCTGACAGTTCCACGTACCGGGGGGTGCGCTCCAGCAGCCGGCAGCCCAGCCGGTCCTCCAGCCGCTTGAGCTTGAGGCTCACAGCGGCCTGGCTGGTCTGCATGGCCTCGGCTGCTCGGGTAAAGCTCTCCAGCTCGGCAACACGGACAAAAGCCTCGACGGCATCCAGATCCAGAGGGCGTTGCATGATATGTTTTTGTTATTGTTGATATAAGTATAAATAGCATATCAATATGGATAGCATGGCACCAGCTTTTTCACGAAAGGACCCTCCATGCCGCTCATCCACATTGCCATGCGTGCCGGCAAGCCCGTTGCCTACCGGCAAGCGATTTTCGACACGCTGTACCGCGCCATGCGCGAGACCTTCAATGTGCCCGAGGACGATCAGTTCATGACCCTGACCGAGCACGATGCCGAGAATTTCCGCTACAGCCCGTCGTACCTGGGTGTGGCACGCAGCGACGATGTGGTGTTCATCCAGATCACTGCCAACAACACACGCACGCTGGAGCAGAAGAAGGCGCTGTTTCAGCGCATCGCCCAGCTTCTGGGCGAAAGCCCAGGCCTCAGGCCGGAAGATGTGTTCGTGAACATTGTTGAGGTGGCCAAGGAGAACTGGTCCTTCGGCCACGGGCTGGCGCAATACGCCTGAGGGCTGGCGCGGGGTCGGAAGCCGCCAGCTCCAGGGCATGGGACGAAGCCGGCAACTGACACCAGTCAACGCCAGCCGATGCCAACGGGAAGGAGACGCCACGCACCGTCAGCGTGGCGCATGCCGATTTTTGTGCTTCAGCCCAGATCGGCGGCCGAGGGCAGGTACAACCCCTCGGCGGTAGTGATGGCGCGCGCAGCCCGTGCTGCCCGCGCCGTGGCGATGGCTGTGGCCTCGGCCGCCATGGTGGCCAGCACCATCATGCCCGGGCTCTTGCCGCTGCGGCCCGTGCCCAGGCTGAACAGGGCGTCGCCGTCGGACATGGTGTGCACGGGGTTGATGCTGCGGGCCAGCCCGTCGTGCGCGGCCACGGCCAGGCGGTGGGCCTGCACCTTGGTGATGACCGCGTCAGTGGCGACCACCCCGATGGTGGTGTTGGTGCCCGCCAGCAGGGGCTGGGGCGGGTCGCCGCGCAGCAGGGCGCGGCGCGTGTCGCGCAAACGCAGGCCGTCGTCGGTGCGTGCCCCTGCAATCACTTGTGCGGTGTCGGGATCGATCACGTCGCCCAGCGCATTGCAAGCGATGAGGGCACCCACCGTGACGCCGTCCACGGTGACGGAGGCGGTACCGATGCCACCCTTCATCGCACGGTGGATGCCGAAGATCTTGCCCAGCGCCGCACCGGTGCCCGCGCCCACGTTACCTTCGGCCGGGTCTGCGGTGGAGGCGGCCTCGCACGCCGCGTAGCCCGCCGCAGCATCGGGGCGCACGCGCATGTCGCCCACCAGCAGGTCGAACAGCACGGCGGCGGGCACGATGGGCAGGCGGCCCACGGCCACGTCGAAACCCACGCCGCGCTCTTCCAGCCAACGCACGGCGCCGGTGGCGGCATCCAGCCCCCAGGCGCTGCCGCCCGCGAGCATGATGGCGTGCACCTTGTCCACCAGGTTGGAGGGGTGGAGCAAATCCGTCTCGCGCGTACCGGGTGCGGCACCGCGCACATCCACCCCGGCCACAGCGCCCTCGCGGGTGATGATGACGGTGCAGCCCGTGGGGCGGCGGGTTTCGGTGAAGTGGCCGACCTCGATGCCGGCCACGCGAGTGATGCTGCCAGCGTCGCCAGCCAGTGTGTTGGAGGAAGTCATGGCCGTTGATTATGGTGCCCGGGCAGCCTTGCTGCACTTGCGCAGTATCAGCGCCCCGGTGCCGCGCGCGGAGCCGCTTCAGGGCGCTTTCTCGATCCGCTGGACATGGTAGGCCCCGCTGACCTGTTCGGCCCGAAAGCGTACCTTGTCACCCGGTTTCAGGTCGCCGACTACGCTGGCGTCTGCCACGCGGAACACCATGGTCATGGGCGGCATCTCCAGGTTCTTGATCTCTCCGTGTTTGAGGGTCAGGCGCAGGGTGCGCGGGTCCCAGCGGGTGATTTCGCCTTCGCTCAGCTCCGCCTGTGGCGTGGACGGTGCGGTGGCGGCGGGGTGGTGGCTGCTGTGGCTGTCTGCGGCAGCCCCTGCGGGCGCCTGCGCCAGGGCTGGCCCTGCAACCAGGACAAACAGGGCGGCAGCCAGCGGGATGGAGAAGAAGTGCTGGGTCATGTGGATGCCTTTTTGTTGTAGCTGTTGAAGATGCGCGTGCTGCCGTCGTGGGCCACCAGCAGCACGTCGTACGGGTCGCGCCGGTCGCCATACACGGCGCCGTCCATGCCTGGCGATCCCACGGGCATGCCCGGCACGGCCAGGCCCAGGGCCTTGGGCTTTTGCTGCAGCAGCTTGCGCACATCGCTGGCGGGCACGTGGCCTTCCACCAGGTAGCCGCCCACCAGCGCGGTGTGGCACGAACCCAGTTTTGGCGGCAGTCCCAGGCGGGCACGCACGGCGTTGTTGCCGGTGGCATGCACCTTCACGGTAAAGCCGTTGGCTTGCATGTGGTCCACCCAGTCCTGGCAGCAGCCGCAGTTGGGGTCTTTCCACACTTCCAGCGGTGTGGGCGTGTTGGTGGCGGCGCGGGACCCAACCGGCAGCAAAGCGACGGCCAACCCCGCGCCCAGCAGAGGCAGAGTAGTGGCCAGCCATTGGCGGCGGGCAGGGCTGGGGAGCGCGGTCATGGATGCGGATGCAGCCCGAGGGCGTTGGAGGGTCATGGTGTTTCTCCTGGCGTTATGGATGGCGGGGCAGCACGGTGATGGTGCCGGTCATGCCGGCCTGGTAATGGCCGGGGATGAGGCAGGCAAAGTCAAAGCTGCCTGCGCGGTTGAAGTGCCACACGATGTCGCCGGCCTTGCCCGCCGCCACATGGGCCATGTAAGGCTCGTCGTGTTCCATGCCCGGGTGCTTTTTCATCATCTCGGCGTGCTGGTCCAGCTCCGCCTTGGTGCCGATCACGATCTCGTGCAGCACCTGGCCTTTGTTCTGTGCGCGCAGCCGCACGGTGTCGCCCTCGCGCACTTCGATGTGGCGGGGGCTGAACCGCATGTCGTCGCCCATGCGCACGGTGATCGTGCGGCGCACCTGCTGGGCATCGCCTGCAATGCCCCAGTCTTTTTGCTCTTTGACCACGGGGGCTGTGGAGGTGCGGTGGGGCATGTTTTCATGCCCATAGGCAGAAAAAGTGCCGAATGCGCTAGTGCATATTGCCCAGGCAGCTATGAATTTAATAGTGTTCATGGTGATCGTTGGCATCAATGTTGGTGGCCGCTGGCAGCGGGCTTGCGTGCATTGGCCGCGCCTGGGGCGGTGCCTGGGGTGTCGGTGCGTGCAGGGCGTGGTGTGGCGGCCGGTGCGCCTTGCCATTCAAAGGCCTGGGTGCCGCGTGGCTGCCTGAAGTCGCCGGGGTCGGCATAGCCGCCTGCGGGTTGGTCAGCGCGCACCTTGAGCGTGGTGAACATGCCGCCCATCTCCAGCGGGCCGAAGGGGCCGGTGCCGGTCATCATCGGGAAGGTGTTGTCGGGCAGCGGCATCTCCATGGAGCCCATGTCGGCCATGCCGCGCTCGCCCATCACCATGTAGTCGGGCACGATCTTCTGGATCTTGCCGACCAGGCCCCGGTGGTCCACGCCGATCATGGTGGGCACGGCGTGCCCCATGGCGCCCATGGTGTGGTGGCTCTTGTGGCAGTGCAGGGCCCAGTCGCCCGGCTCGTCGGCGATGAACTCCACCTGCCGCATCTGGCCCACGGCCACGTCGGTGGTCACCTCCGGCCAGCGCGCGCTCTTGGGCACGGGGCCGCCGTCGGTGCCGGTCACTTCAAACTCGTGCCCATGCAGGTGGATAGGGTGGTTGGTCATGGTGAGGTTGCCCACGCGGATGCGCACGCGCTCGCCCTGGCGCGCCACCAGCGGGCTGATGGCGGGGAACACGCGGCTGTTCCAGCACCAGATGTTGTGGTCCAGCATGGTGTTGACCTTGGGGGTCATGCTGCCAGGCTCCACGTCAAAGGCGTTGAGCAGAAACGCGTAGTCGCGCTGCACCTTGGCGATCTGCGGATGGCTGCCCTTGGGGTGGGTGATCCACAGGCCCATCATGCCCATGGCCATCTGCACCATCTCGTCGGCATGCGGGTGGTACATGAAGGTGCCGGGGCGGCGCGCCACAAACTCGTACACGAAGGTCTTGCCGGGCTGGATGGCGGGCTGGGTGAGGCCACCGACGCCGTCCATGCCGTTGGGCAGGCGCTGGCCGTGCCAGTGGATGGTGGTGTGCTCGGGCAGGCGGTTGGTGACGAAGATGCGAACGCGGTCGCCCTCGACCACCTCGATGGTGGGGCCGGGGCTCTGGCCGTTGTAGCCCCACATGTTGACCATGAACCCGGGCGCCACCTCACGCACCACGGGCTCGGCCACCAGGTGGAACTCCTTTACGCCCGCGTTCATGCGCCAGGGGGCGGTCCAGCCGTTCAGGGTGACCACGGGGTTGTAGGGGCGGCCGGTGGGCGGGTGCAGCGGTGGCGCGGTGTCGGCGCTGGACTGTGTGGCGGGCTCGGGCAGCGCGGCCAGGGCCACGCGGCTGACGGAGGCTGCGGCCACGGCCGTGGCGGCGCCAGAAAAGAAATTGCGGCGATTCATGTCAGTGGCCTTGTGGGGGGGTGGAGGCTGCGGCGCCGGAGGCGAGGCCCTGCAGTGCGCCGGGCGAGGTGCCGGTCAGCGCCAGTTGCAGGTCGGTCTCGGCCAGCCAGAAGTCGCGCTGCGCTTCGATGGCGTTGGCCACGGCCTGTGTGCTGTTGCGCGCTTCGGCCAGCATGTCCCACACGCTGGCCAGCATGCCGTTGTAGCGCAGCGTGGTCTCGTCGGCGATGAGCTGGCGCAGGGGCACCACTTCAGCCTGCTGCTGGCGCGCCAGGTCGAGGGCCGTGCGGTAGGTGAGCCAGGCGGCGCGCACCTCGCTGCGGGCGCGCACGGCGGTGTCTTGCAGCTGGGCGGCGCTTTGCTCCACCTCGGCCTGGGCGCGGGTGCGGGCTGCACCACCCCAGTCGAACAGGGGCAGGGGCAGCTCGATCTCCCAGCCGCGCTTGATGTCGCTGCGGCCGGTGTCGCGTTCGGTCGCGGTGTTGCGGCTGTATGCCAGCCCAATGTCACCAAACACGGCGCCCGCACGGCTCCAGCCCTGGCGCGTGGCCTGGGTGTCCAGCTGGCGGCGGGCAGCTTGCACGTCCAGCCGCTCGCGCAGCGCGGTGGCTTCGATGCCATCGGCGGGTAAGGCGGTGGTGGGCAGGGGCGGCAGCTGCTGGGCCAGTTGGTATTGGGTTTGCTGCCCCCACAGGCCCATGCGGCGGTTGAGCTGCTCACGCTCGGTGGCTGCGGCCAGGCGGGCGCGGGCACGCTGGCGGGTGGCATCGTGCAGCACGGCCTGTTCGCGGGCTTGTTGCAGGCGGCTCCAGTTGCCGACCTGCGCCATGCGGTGCGCCAGCTCGGCCCCGGCCTCGGCGGCTTCCACCATGCGGTCGTGCGTGGCGGCCACCTGCTCGGCCGCCACCGCCCGCAGCCAGGCACGGCGGGTGTCTGCGGCCAGTTGCACCACGTCCTGTGCGGCTTGCAGCGTGGCGATCTGCAGGCGCTCGGCCTCGCGCTGGATGCGCCAAGGCAGGGTGATCAGATCCATCAGGCCAAAGGCCAGGGTGCGTTCGATCTCACGCTCCTGGCTGTTGGTGAAACGCCCCAGGGTCAGGTGCGGGTTGGGCAGCGAGATGGCTTGCACCCGCTCGGCATCGGCCACGCCCAGTGCGGCCAGCCGGGCTTGCAGGCCGGGGTTGTTGAGCAGGGCAATGCGCACGGCGGCGTCTTGTGTCAGGGGCTGGGCGAGCCAGCCGTCGATGGACTGCTGGGCCTTTGCGCGGGCGCTCGGGTTCATCGCGGGCAAGGCCGCCTGGGGCACACCGGCGGTACGGCCCGTAGTGAGGGCCGCGACATCACTGCGCAGGCCATCGGGCGACACGCTGGCGCAGCCCGCCAGCAGGGTGGCGGCAGCCAGTATGGAGAGGCGATGGGTGCTGATCATGGCTTGCCCTTCTGCTCGGGGTGGTGGGCGGGGTGGGCACTCCCCGGGCTTCCGTGATGCATTTCATGGCGTGTGCCGTGCTGCTTCCCATGCGGCATGCCGTCCTGCATGCCCTGGGGATGGTGTGGCATGGAGGTAGCGGTGGAGGCTGCGGGCGTGGGAGTAGGTGCTGAGCCTTTTTGCGCCTCCCAGGCCAAGATGTCCACATGGCCGCGCGGGAACGCGCCCACGGCCTCGTGCGCCTGGCGCCAGGCCTTGGGGGTGGGCAAGGCGTCCACCAGCGGGGGCTGCGGCGGCATGGCCGTGTACGGCAGGGGGGCCGTGGGCGCATCGGCGCGGGTAGCGTCGGATGCAGATGGGCCCTGGGCTTGCGCCAGCAAGGGCGACAACAGGGCAAGACAAGCCAATCGCATCGGCCACGATGGCCCGGGCGATGGCAAGGAGAGAAAAATGGCAGGGGCGCGCATGGCGATCTCCAGACAACGAACGAAAAAACAGTGCACTGCCGTCCGACGAACCCCGTTGTTCAGGGGCTATCAGGCTATGGCAGACGCACTTCGGGCGTCGGAGATCAGGCGATGGGTGGTTTGATGGCCAGCGCCGCAGGGGCGCTGTCAAACTGCGCAGAGGCCAGGGGCAGCAAGGCTCCGGCGGGCAGGGGGGCAGGGGTCAGCGATGCGGGCAGGCCCAGCATGGCCGAGTGGCAGATTTCGCAGGCCGAGCAGCTGGCGCTATGGTGGTCGTGGTCGTCGCCCGATTTGCAGCCCGCATCGGGGTTCTGGCAGGCCGTAGAGTGGCTGGCAGTGTGGTCGATGCCGGGCTCGGCGGCCGGGGCGCCATGGTGGGCATGGGCGTCGGCGGGTGCCACGCCCTCCGCCTGCGCAAGGGTTGCGGAATGATCGTGGGGATGGCCCTGGTCGTGGTCGTGGACCATGCCTTCCGCCGTAGGCTGATGGGCCTCGGTATGCTGCGCGGCGCCTGCAGGCAGCAGCGGAGCCACAATGCCCGCCGCCATGGCCGTGCCCGTCAGGCCCCGAAGGACCAGCACCACCATCAGCAGGAAGAAGAAGCCGCGACGCATCCTTCAATGATACGGCGGAGCCGCTCAAGGTTCCGCAGGTAACCACTTTCTGGCGCTGCGGGCAACCCTGCGCAAATCTTGAATGCCTTTTCCGACCATGGGCAGTAACATGTGACGAAACATGTCTGCGCGTTTGTCAGCGGCTGTTGGCAGATATGTGCTCAAGCGTTCTTTCTCTTGCACAGAAAGGTCGGTATGCCCTCATGGGTCGCTGGAATGTGGAGCACCTTGTCCGCGCGGATTCGCTGGCTGGTGCTGTGGGCCACGCTGCCAGCGGTGTTGCTGGTGGTGTACCAGGCACGGGCCCACCGCACAGACGCGATTGCTGCGGCCGAAGAGCGCGCGCTGCAGACCCTGCAGTCGGTGGCTGGCACCCAGCAGCGGCTGATCCAGAACACCCGCCAGTTTCTGCAGCAGCTGGCCGCCATGCCGCAGGTGCACGACCCTTCAGCGCCCCAGTGCGGGCGCTACCTGGCCGAAGTACTGTCGCTCAATGCCACCTACGTCAACATTGGCGTGCCACGGGCGGACGGCGAGCTGCTGTGCAATGCGCGTCCGCTCAAGGCGCCTGTCAACGTCGCCAACCGCCCATATTTTCAGCAGACGATTTCGGGGCGGGACTTTGCAGTGGGCAGCTTCCAGGTGGACCGCGCCGCCCAGGTGGCCAGTGTCAACTTTGCCTACCCGGTGATACCGCCCGGCACGCAGGAGGTGGTGGCGGCCGCCGTGGCGGTGGTGTCGCTGGAGTGGTGGAGCCGGCGGCTCACCGACCTAGGGCTGCCGGACGGCGCGGTGGCCCGGGTGTCCGACCCTGAGGGGCGCGTGCTGGCGCGCTACCCGCCCGATGCCAGCGAGCTGGGGGCACCGTTTGCCGATGCCGAGTTCCGCGCCCTGGTGCTGCAAACGCCCCAGGGGCAGCGCCAGCGGTACCGCCCTGATGGCGCGCCCGAGCTGGTGGTGTTCCAGCCGCTGATCGAGGCAGGCGGCAAACCGGTGGCCACCATGAGCCTGGCCGTGCCGCTGGACAACCTGTACGCCGCGGCCAACAGCCGCATGTGGACCGAGATGGCGTTCTTGCTGGGCGGCCTGGTGCTGTCATTTGCCGTGGCGCAGGTGGGCGTGCGGCGCGGCGTGATGCGGCCCCTGAGGCGCCTGATGCACGCCACGGACGAGCTGGCCGAGGGGCGCTATGTATCGCGCGTTCCCGCCACGGGGCTGCAGGAGCTGACCGAGCTGGGCCGCCGCTTTGACCGCATGGCCGTGACGCGACAGAAAGCCGAGGCCGAACTGCGCCAGAGCGAAGAAAACCTGGCCATCACGCTGCTTTCCATCGGCGATGGCGTGATCGCCACCGATGCGCAAGGCCGCATCACCCGCATGAACGTGGTGGCCGAGCGCCTGACAGGCTGGCCGTTGGCACAGGCCATGGGCCAGCCGCTGCCCGAGGTGTTCCGCATCATCAACACCGGTACCCGCGAGCCGCAGGTGGACCCGGTGCAGCTGGTGATGGACCGGGGCCAGGTGGTGGCATTGAGCAACCACACCACCCTGCAGGCCCGGCATGGCGCCGAGTACCACATTGCCGATAGCGCCGCTCCCATTCGCAACTCCCAGGGGCAGATCGTGGGGGTGGTGCTGGTGTTCAGCGACGTGAGCGAGTCCTACCGCGTGCGCCGCAAGCTGGAGGACAACGAGGCGCGTTTTCGCACCCTCACCGCGTTGTCGTCCGACTGGTACTGGGAGCAGGACGCGCAGTTTCGCCTCACGCATGTGGAAGGCCGGGCCGATGACCGGCTGGTGCAGGAGGCCGCGCTGCACATGGGCAAGACGCGCTGGGAGCTGGCTGCACCGGGCATGAGCGACGCGCTGTGGGAAGAGCACCGCGCGCTGCTGGAGCGCCACCAGGAGTTCCGCGACTTCGAGTTCGAGCGCCGCGACCAGCAGGGCTGCTCGTACTGGGTGTCCATCAGCGGCACGCCCGTGTTTGATGAAGACGGTGTGTTTTGTGGCTATCGGGGCGTGGGCAAGGACATCTCCGCCCGCAAGCGCGACGAGAACGAGTTGCGCATTGCCGCCATTGCGTTTGAGTCGCAGGAGGGCATGATCGTCACCGGCGCGGACACCCTCATCCTGCGCACCAACCGCGCGTTCAGCCGCATCACCGGCTACAGCGCCGACGAGGTGGTGGGCCGCCGCACCAGCCTGCTGGCCTCGGGCCACCATGACAAGGCATTTTTTGATGCCATGTGGGCCAGCCTGGCCAGCACCGGCGAGTGGAAGGGCGAGCTGTGGAACCGCTGCAAGAGCGGCGAGGTGAACCTGCACTTCATGGCCATCACCGCCGTGACGGACCAGCACGGGGTGCTGACGCACTATGTCGCCACCCTCAATGACATCACCCAGAGCGCGGCTGCGGCGCGGGAGATCGAGCACCTGGCGTTCTACGACCCGCTCACCCACCTGCCCAACCGCCGCCTGATGATGGACCGCCTGCAGCAGGCGTTTGCCACCAGTGCGCGCGCTGGCCTGCAAGGGGCGCTGCTGTGCCTGGACCTGGACCACTTCAAGACCCTGAACGACACCCTGGGCCACGACATGGGCGATGTGCTGCTGCAGCAGGTGGCCCAGCGGTTGACGGCCTGTGTGCGTGAAGGTGACACCGTCGCGCGGCTGGGTGGTGACGAGTTTCTGGTGCTGCTGGAAGACCTGGGCGCCCTCGCCACCGACGCTGCCGAGCAGGCGCAGATGGTGGGCGAAAAGATTCTGGCCGCGCTCAACCAGCCCTACCAGCTCGCATCACACCATGTGCACAGCACCACCAGTGTGGGCGCCGTGCTGTTCAGCGGCCAGGCGCAGACGGTGGAAGATGTGGTCAAGCACGCCGACCTGGCCATGTATGCCACCAAGACCGCCGGGCGCAATGGCATCCGTTTTTTTGATCCGCGCATGCAGGCCGCCGTCACTGCCCGCGCGGCGCTGGAGAATGACCTGCGCACGGCCCTGGAACAGGGCCAGTTCACACTGCACTACCAGGTGCAGGTGGGTTGCGGCAAGCATGTGGTGGGGGCCGAGGTGCTGATCCGCTGGAACCACCCGGCGCGCGGCATGGTGCCGCCGTTCGAGTTCATCCCGCTGGCCGAAGAGACCGGGCTGATCCTGCCCATCGGCCTGTGGGTGCTTCAGACCGCCTGCAGCCAGCTGCGCCGCTGGCAGGACCACCCTGCCACGGCCGACCTGCAACTGGCGGTGAACGTGAGCGCCCGCCAGTTCCGCCAGGCCGACTTCATGGAGCAGGTGGTGGCCGTGCTGCGGCAGACCGGCGCGCGGCCCGACCGCCTGAAGCTGGAGCTGACCGAGAGTCTGGCGCTGGACAACGTGGACGACACCATCGCCAAGATGAATGCACTGCGCGCGCTGGGCCTGCGCTTTTCGATGGACGACTTCGGCACCGGCCAGTCGTCGCTGTCGTACCTCACGCGGCTGCCGCTGGACCAGCTCAAGATCGACCAGAGCTTTGTGCGCAACATTGGCATCCAGCACACCGACGCGCTCATCGTGCAGACCATCATCGGCATGGCGCAGAGCCTGGGCATCGACGTGATTGCCGAGGGGGTGGAGACCGAGGCGCAGCGCGCGTTTCTGGAGCGCCACGGCTGCACGCTGTGGCAGGGCTACCTGTTCAGCCGCCCGGTGCCCATCGAGGTGCTGGAGCACCGGCTGCACAGTGGGCTGGGCTGGCAGGTGTCCACGTAGAAGGTGTGTCTCTGCAGGGTGCTCAACCGCCCTTGGCCGGGGCCTACACCGCCATGTAGCGGCCCGGCCGGTGGTTCATGGCCAGCACCAGGTTGAGCGCCACGGCGCCCGCAATGGACCAGGCCACGCGCACGGGCTCCACCGTCCACAGGGCCAGCAGCACGATGCAGCAGTCCACACCCATCTGCACCTTGCCTGCGCGCCAGCCGTAGCGGTCCTGCAGGTACAGCGCCGCAATGCCCACGCCGCCCAGGCTGCAGCGGTGGCGGAACAGCACCAGAAACCCCGTGCCGGTGATCAGCCCGCCCGCAATGGCGGCATACAGCGGCTGCAACTGCGCGAACTGCAGCAGTTGCGACTGCAGCTCGGTCAGCAGCGACAACAGCAGCACCGCGATGAAAGTCTTGACGGTGAAGGCCCGGCCCAGCTTGCGCAGCGCCAGCCAGTAAAACGGCAGGTTGAGCACAAAGAAGATCTTGCCAAAGCCAATGCCCGTGGCGTAGTGCAGCAAAAACGCCAGCCCCGCCGTGCCACCCGTGAGCAACCCCGCGCTGGTGAAAAACGCCACCCCCACCGAGATGAGCAGCACCCCGGTGAAGATGGCCACGGCGTCTTCCGTCAGGCTGTGGGGCACGACCAGCGGGGCGGGGGCTGTGGGGGCGGCAGGGGAGCGGGATGGCATGGGCAAAGGGCAAAGGGATGAAGGCTGTGCTCGCGGCCCCCGGAGCAGAGGGCGGCGCACAGGCATGGGATTTGACCATGCAAGCTCCATACCGGGCTTGTCGTGCGTCAACTTCCGAGTGCCAACTTGCCATCGCACCAGTCAGCCGGTTACTCCTGATTTGATAGCTACCAGCACATATGATTCAAGCGCTAGCATCGTTTTTTGGCTGAAATTGGGTGGCCGATAGGCTGACAGCTGCCAACGCCCCGTCGATCAGCTGCGTGATGTGCGGCTGCGGCGCCATGGGCGCCAGCGCACTGATCTGCGCCCGGCCCGTGTTGCCGATGGGCAGCCGCGCCAGCGCGTGGCCCAGGGGCACCAGTGCCAGCCGCAGTACCTGTCCGCCGGCCTCGCGCAGGTCGCGCAACTGCAGTGCGTAGCGCAGCATGGCCCTGTGTGACCGCCAATGCAGGGACAGCGTGGTCTGCCCCAGCACGTGCGCGGCCTCCAGCCAATGCCAGCGGGTGGCAGGCGGTGCGTCGGCATCGCGCGCAAACGCTGCCAGCAGGTGGTCGAATGCGCGCTCCCTCTGCAAGGGGTCAGCCATGGGTGCTGCTGCGTGGCGCGCCGCCAGCTGGCGCCAGCGCCGTTGTCGGTGCCTGTAGAACACCTGGGCAAACGCCGCGCTCAGCGGCGTCATCAGCCAGGGCAGGTGGCGCGCGACCACTTCGATGTCGTCGGTATAGAGCGTGCGGCCGTCCGGCAGCGGCTGCAGCGTGATGCGGTGGTCCCAGCGCCGCATCAGCGTGCCCTCGCCGTTGTCGCGCAGCGTGGGCCAGGCACCGGCCTGGGCAGATGGCTCGATGGAGATGCGCACGGTTTGCGAGCCCATGGGCAGCAGCCCCAGCAGCCGCATCTGCAACGGCAGATCACCGGGAGACCAGTGGGTGGGCCAGGGCGCGCCGCCAGGGCGCTTGAACCGCACCAGAGGCGCCGTGATGTGGCGGAACACTGATGTGCTTTGCAGTTGCGCAGCCACCCATTCGGGCGGTGCATGGAGCGGAGTGGACAGGCGTACGCGCATGGATCAGTGCCCGTGTGCTGCGGGGACGCCGGCGGTGCTGGCCAGCTCCTGCCGCGCGTGGCGGATCACGCTCCAGCCGCCGCTGATGGCCAGGCCCGCCATGACGGCCGCCACCGCCAGGTCGGGCCAGGCCGTGCCCGTGCCCAGCACCCCCAGCGCGGCCGCCATCACGGCCAGGTTGCCCAGCGCGTCGTTGCGGGTGCACAGCCACACGCCGCGCATGTTGGCGTCGCCCTCGCGCCAGGCGTAGAGCAGGGCGGCCACACCCAGGTTGGCCGCCAGCGCCAGCAGGCCCACGCCACCCATGGTGAAGGGCTCGGGCGGAACCCCTTGCCACACCCCCCAGGCCACTCGGCCGATCACGAACACGCCAAACGCCAGCATGCTGGCGCCTTTGAGCAGGGCGGCGCGTGCGCGCCAGGTCAGCGCCATGGCCAGCACCCACAGCGACAGGCCATAGTTGGCCGCATCGCCCAGAAAGTCGATGGCATCGGCCAGCAGCGACGCCGAGCCCGAGTGGGTGCCCGCGCCCAGTTCCACCACAAACATGGCGGCGTTGACGACGAGCGCAATCCACAGGATGCGGCGGTAGCGCGGGTCTGCGCTGGCGGGGGCATCGTGGCTGTGGCCGGGGGCGCTGTGGTCGTGATGGCAATGGGCGGACATGGTGTTTTCTCCTGGCGGTTTTGGAAAGCGATGGCATCATTGGAAACCTTAAAGTCACTTGAAGGTCAAGCCCATGGATCCCAACGCTGCACAGTTCCGCATTGGCGAGGCCGCCCAGCAGTCCGGCGTGTCGGCCGCCAATATCCGGTACTACGAAAAAGAGGGGCTGCTGCCGCCCGGTGCGCGCGGCGACAACAGCTACCGCCTGTACAGCAGCGCCGACGTGCACCAGCTGCGTTTCATCCGCCTGTGCCGCGCCATGGACATGTCGCTGGACGAGGTCAGGACCTTGCTGGCGCTGGACTGGGACAGCAAGACCGACTGCCATGCCGCCTGCGACACGCTGGATGCACACCTGGTGCATGTGCGCACCCGCCTGGCCGAGCTGCAGGCGCTGGAGGCCGACTTGCAGGCGCTGCGCAGCCGCTGCGACGGAGCGGACGCCACCTGCCACATCATCGAAGCGCTGCATGCGCGGGCTGACGCGCAGCCCGTGGGCGTCAACGCCCCTCCCGGCCAGGGCAAGCGCCATGTGTGAGCAGTTGTTGTACGGCGTGGCTGCGTGTGTGCTATTTGCTATTTAATTGATAGCTGCTTAGGCGTATTTTTGTAGCGCTACCGTCCGAAAATGGCCCAAATATCTCCAGAAGTCTGCCATGGGCTGCCCTGGCGCATGCCCCCGCTATGATCCGCCCATGATCTCGCGCCTTCCCGGCCTCTCCCTGCCCGAACGTGTGTGGAACACGGCGCGGCGCTGGGCGGTGGCCTGGTGGCGCATCCTGTACCTGGGCGCGGTGGTGCTGGTGCTGGTGTTGTCGCCGTCCAGCTACGGCAAGGGCACCCGCCGCGCGCTGGCCCGGCACCTGTATCTGGACACGGCGCCAGTGCTGCTGGGCTTCACGGTGCTGGCGGCGCTCATCAGCCTGGTGCTCACGCGCATTGTGGTGGTCACGGCGCTGAGCTACGGGCTGTCGCGCTATGCGCTGGAGATGGTGATCCGCGTGCTGGTGCTGGAGCTCATCCCGCTCACAGCCGCCTTGTTTGTGGCCATGCGCTGCACCATTCCCAACGGCTCGCAACTGGCGCACCTGCGGCTCACGGGCCGGTTCGAGGCGCTGCGCCGCCAGGGCTCTGACCCGGTGCGCATCGAACTGCTGCCCCGCGTGATTGCCGGGGTGTTTGCCTGCGTCACGCTGGCTGCGCTCAGTTGCGTGGTGGCGCTGGTGCTGGCGTACCTGGGGGTGTACGGCTTCAACATGGCGGGGCTGCCGAGCTATACGCGCATGTTCGGCCAGGTGTTTTCGCCCAGCGTGACCATGGTGTTTGTGCTCAAGACCCTGTTCTTCAGCCTGGCCGTGGCGCTGATCCCCATGGCTGCCGGGCTGTATGACAGCGGCGAACGCACCCAGCCCGACTCGGAACTGGGCGGCCTGGCCCGCATGTTTGCGGTGCTGCTGCTGATCGAGGTCGCCTCGCTCATGGGCAATTACTACTGACGGCCCGCGCCGGTCGCACCCACCCGCATAAACCCACGACATGAACGACCATCCTCCTCCCCCATCGCATGGCCCCGCCGGGGCCGACGCGCCTCCGGTCGAGACCCTGCGCCCGGTGGCCTATCTGGAACTCAAGGCTGCGGCGCTGCTGCTGTTCACCCTGGCCCTCATCGTGGGTTCGGGCCTGTACCTGCTGTATGCGCGGGGTGCTTTTGAGCCCACGCAGACGCTGGTGCTGACGGCCGATGACTCCGAAGGCGTGGTGGTGGGCATGGACATGACCTTCTCGGGCTTTCCCATTGGCCGCGTGCGGCGCATCGAGCTGGCCGAATCGGGCAATGCCCGCATCCTGGTGGACGTGCCCCGCAAGGACGCGCACTGGCTGCGCGAGTCCAGCGTGTTCACGCTGGTACGCGGTCTGGTGGGGGGCACCAACATCCGGGCGTACTCCGGCATCCTGACCGACCCCGCACTGCCCGATGGCGCCGTGCGGCCGGTGTTGCGCGGGGATGCCACGGCGGAGATCCCGCAGCTCATGGCCACCGCGCGCGAGCTGCTGACCAACCTGAACGCCCTGACGTCGCCCGACACCGCGCTGGGCAACACCCTGACCAACGTCAAGGCCCTCACGGAGCGCCTGAACGGGCCGGGCGGCGCCCTGGGCGTGCTGATGGGCAACGAAGCCGATGCGAAGAAGATTGTGGCCACGCTGGAGCGCACCAACGCGCTGCTGGCGCGCCTGGACGGCATGGCCGCCCGCGCCGACAAACAGGTGTTTGGCAGCGAGGGCAACAAGGACGCGGTGGTGCCTGAGGTGCGCGCCACCGTGGCCCAGCTCAATGGCTTGTTGTCCGACACCCGCACCAGCCTCAAGAAGGTGGATGCCGTGCTGGTGGAGGCCCAGGCCATCGGCGCCAATGCCCGCGAAGCCACGACGGACTTGGGCGCGCTGCGCGCCGAGGTGGAAAGCAATCTGCGCAAGGTGGAAAGCCTGGTCAACGAGATCAACCGCAAATGGCCCTTTGCACGCGACACGGAGCTGAAGCTGCCATGAACCCCTCTGCTGCACCTCGTTTGCGGGCTGCATTGCGGCTCCTGTCCATCGGCTGTGCCTTCGCATTGGCTGCGTGTTCCAGCCAACCCCCGGTGCCTGACTGGCAGATGAATGCCCAGGGCGCGTCCCAGAAGGCCATCGAGGCCTACCTGTCCGGCAACGCGCGGGTGGAGAAGCTCGAATGGGACCGGGCCCGCGCCGAAGTGGCGCGCACGGGTCGCCCCGATCTGCTGGCGCGCCTGGAGCTGATGCGCTGCGCGGCCCAGGTGGCGAGTCTGGTCACCGAACCGTGCGAGCGTTTTGAGGCCTTGCGCGCCGACGCCGCTGCGCCCGAGCAGGCCTACGCCGACTATCTGGCGGGCCGCGTGCAGGCCAGCCAGGTGGCGCTGTTGCCACCGGCGCAGCGTGCGGTCGCCACGGCAGGCAACGCTGCCAGCTTGGCAGGCATTGCCGACCCCCTTTCGCGCCTGGTGGCGGCGGGCGTGTTGTTGCAGACGGGGCACGCCAGCCCCGCAGTCATCACCACAGCCACCGATACCGCGTCGGCACAGGGCTGGCGCAGGCCGCTGATGGCATGGTTGCTGCTGCAGGTGCAAAGGGCAGAGGCTACCGGGGACACTGCGGCAGCCGATGCGTTGCGCCGTCGCGTGGGGGTGGTGGAGCAGTCGAGGTCTACGTCTCGATAGCGTTGGCCGCCACGCTAGGGAGGAGGCAGGTAACGAGCCGTGGCGCGGGCAAAAAAGCTGCCCCAGTCGCTTCAGCAACCGCTACTCAAGCCATTGACCAGGCCGCCAGAAGCTGAACTGCCGCTACTGGTGGCTTCGTCAGCGCAGGCGAGCCTGCAACTGGGTCTCGATGTCGTCTCGCTCCGTGGCGAACTGCTGGGGGCTGATCTCGTTGGACTCCAGCTTGCGGGCCACAGACAGCAGCAGCACCGTGTTTTCGAGACGCGTGTCTTGTTGCAGGGAGGGGGGCAGGGCGGTCAGGCGGTCAAAGCTTTGCTTGTACAGCTCGCTCCAGCTCATGGCCCCTGCCTGGGCCTGGGCCCTGGCACCGTCGTACCAGCGCGAGAACTCGTCCAAGGCGTTGTCGCGGGGACTGGAACAGCCCGCCACAGCGGCCAGCAACACCATCGATCCCCAGAATTTCGGGGAGTGAATCAAGGAAAAACGGTTTGCAGAGATGCGAAAACGTGTGGTCACGATCGTCCTCCATTCCAGAATGCCACCGAAAAGTGCCGGTGTGCAGCGCCGAATGGTACTCCGATGCTATGCTTTTTACTACTGTGTTGCTGTTTGGACCCACACGCGCTGCAGCGCAGCGCCAGCCACTCCTGCACGCATCACAACTCAGTGGTCCAGAAAGCTGGTGGACAAAATCTGGTCAAGCCCGGTAAGCCCGTGCGACATCGAATCCACAGACTGTACGGCCACGTCCGGCATCAGCAATGACACCGCCGCCAGCACTGCCAGCACCACGGTTCCGATGAACGCTATCAACGCGCGCGCTCCCGGCGGTAAGGAATGGCGTTTCATGGTGAAGTCCTTCTGAAAAAAGGGGTGGGGGCCGCAATGACCTCCCGGTGCAACCTCAATGGCTGCTGGCTAGGATTTCAGCAAAGTGCCGCAGTTCCGCGTGTAAGACAAGTGCCATAACAGGGCTCCATGGGCAACTGTTACGGCCTGTTGCCTTTACAAACCTGCCAGAAACGTTCCGCGCCCTGCAAGCGTCCGGAGGTCCGGTTCAGGGCCTTGAGTGGGAGGCGGATGGAGTGCCAAGCGGACGGACTGCAGAGGGCTCCTGTGGAGCCGTCCAGCGGTCATCGCGGCATGAATAGATCAGGGCGCGGGCTTTTGAATCCACGCGGTGATCTGGGCAATGGCCTCCTGCTCGATGCCAATGAAGCCGTGCCAATGTTGGCCAGCACACTCATCACCGATGGGGGTTGGCGACGCCATGGACCACCATGAGCTTTTTGACCGGCGCCCGCGCCAGCCCTCTCAGAATGGCGGGCGTATCGCTGGCCTGGCAGTGTTCGCAGCCGTCCCTGGCATGGTGGTAGACCAGCACCGGGACCTGTATGGCCTCAAGGTCCTGTGTGGGCACTGCACCCGGTGTGCTCCTGCGCACCACGCTGGAGGTCAGCCCCAGCCCCGCAATCGCTGGGTCGTCGACATGAATGGCCATGGCTGTCGCAGACACTGCCATGCGCCGAGCGGGGCGCAAAGTCGTTGATGTTCAGCCCAAAGCGCCGGGGTCCTGTGTGCAAAAGCCAGCCCCCACAACAAAAAACCCAGGTGACCGAAATCACCTGGGTTGATATGTGGCGGAGAGGGCGGGATTCGAACCCGCGGTGGGGATTAGCCCACACACGCTTTCCAGGCGTGCGACTTAAACCGCTCATCCACCTCTCCGAAGCCCTCGATTATAGCCACAGGATTGGGTGCATTCCGGCCACTGATCGGTATCGCCTGAAAATTTCAGTGGGCCGACACGTTGTCAGCCTGCCTTTTGGGATGTCTGCACCATCTTCATCGCCGAGCCGATCAGTGCCGACACCTCGGTCATGTTGCTGGGCACGATGAGGGTGGTGGTGGCGTCCGACGCGACCTGGCTGTAGGCATCCACGGCTTTTTCAGCCACCTTGAGCTGCACGGCCTGCTCGCCACCGGGCTGGCGGATGGCTGCGGCCACGCGTTCGATAGCCTGGGCGTTGGCTTCGGCCACGGCCTTGATGGATTCGGCCTCGCCCTGGGCCTTGTTGATGACAGCCTGTTTTTCGCCCTCGGAGCGGGCGATGAAGGCCTCACGCTCGCCGGTGGCGATGTTGATCTGCTCCTGGCGGCGGCCTTCTGAGGCGGCAATCAGTGCGCGCTTCTCCCGCTCCGCAGTGATCTGGGCCTGCATGGCGTGCAGGATTTCCTTGGGCGGGGTCAGGTCCTTGATTTCATAACGCAGCACCTTCACACCCCAGTTCAGGGCGGCTTCGTCGATGGCCTGCACCACCTGCGCGTTGATGATGTCGCGCTCTTCGAAGGTCTTGTCGAGTTCGAGCTTGCCGATGACCGAGCGCAGCGAGGTCTGCGCCAGCTGGGTCACGGCCATGATGTAGTTGCTCGACCCATAGCTGGCGCGCATCGGGTCGGTGACCTGAAAGTACAGGATGCCGTCCACCTGCAGCTGCGTGTTGTCGCGCGTGATGCAGACCTGGCTGGGCACATCGAGCGGAATTTCCTTCAGGCTGTGTTTGTAGGCGACCTTGTCCACAAAGGGGATCAGAAAGTTCAGCCCGGGGGTCAGCGTGCCCGCATATTTGCCCAGGCGTTCCTTGACCCAGGCGTTTTGCTGGGGCACGACCTTGACCGAGCGGGCGATGAAGATCACGGCAATGATCAGGATGACGATGGCAATTTCCATGGGAAGCCTTTCTGGGGTGATCGACAGGGAGTCTGCGGTGTTTACAGCGGGTCCACCAGCAGGCGGTTGCCCACCAGCTCGGCGACGCGATGCATGCCAGTAGACGGGGTGACGCCGGGGCGGTGCATGGCCGTCCATTGGGCGCCCCGGTACTTCACGGTGGTGGTGCCGTCGGGGCTCCAGCTTTCGATGAGGATGGTTTCGCCTACGTCCATGTTCACGCTGCGGTCCGCACGTGCAGACGGATCGCCGGGGCGCTTTCTCCGCAGCAGGTAGCAGGCCACGACGGCCCCGCCGCCGACGATGGCGGCCGACACCATCTGCATTGCGGACGCCAGGCCCAGGTGGGCGGCCACGGCGGCGGCTACCAGCCCCAGGGCCACCATCAGCAAATAGAACGTGCCGGTGAGCAGTTCTGCCACGACCACGGCCCCTGCTGCCAGCCACCAGATGGTGGATGCCTCCATGTAGAACCTCCTTGTGTGGTTGTGTTTAGTGCACCACATTCTGGGTCAAAAGGATGGCAGTTCAAAGGCGCGTCAACGTTATTCCTTACACTTCGCGCCTATTTCGTTTTTTGGCCGGGCAGGCCACGGCTCCTTGGAGGCTGCGCATGAAGTTTCGCTTTCCCATCATCATCATCGATGAAGACTATCGTTCCGAGAACACCTCGGGGCTTGGCATTCGTGCGCTTGCACAGGCCATTGAGGCCGAGGGCTTTGAAGTGGTCGGGGTCACCAGCTATGGCGATCTCTCGCAGTTTGCGCAGCAGCAAAGCCGCGCCAGTGCCTTCATCTTGTCCATCGACGATGAAGAATTCTCCGAGGGCGAAGGGCTGGACCCCATCGTGCTGAGCCTGCGCAACTTCATTGGCGAGGTGCGCCGCAAGAACGCCGAAGTGCCCATCTATGTGCACGGTGAGACCAAGACCAGTCGCCACCTGCCCAACGACATCCTGCGCGAGCTGCACGGCTTTATCCACATGTTCGAGGACACCCCCGAATTCGTGGCGCGCCACATCATCCGCGAGGCCAAGAGCTACCTGGAGAGCGTGCAGCCACCGTTCTTCAAGGCGCTGCTGGACTACGCCGAAGACGGCTCGTACAGCTGGCACTGCCCCGGTCACTCCGGCGGCGTCGCGTTCTTGAAGAGCCCCGTGGGCCAGATGTACCACCAGTTCTATGGCGAAAACATGCTGCGCGCCGACGTTTGCAACGCGGTGGAAGAGCTGGGCCAGCTGCTGGACCACAACGGCGCCATTGGCGAGAGCGAGCGCAACGCCGCGCGCATCTTCAATGCCGACCACTGCTTCTTTGTGACCAACGGTACGTCCACATCCAACAAGATGGTGTGGCACCACACTGTGGCGCCCGGGGATGTGGTGGTTGTGGACCGCAACTGCCACAAGTCCATCCTGCACAGCATCATCATGACCGGGGCCGTCCCTGTGTTCATGAAGCCCACGCGCAACCACTTCGGCATCATCGGCCCCATCCCGCAAAGCGAGTTCGAGCCCAAGGCGATCGAGGCCAAAATCAAGGCCAACCCCCTGCTCAAAGGCGTGGATGCCAAGAAGGTCAAGCCCCGCGTGCTGACGCTCACGCAGTCCACCTACGACGGCGTGCTGTACAACACCGAGACCATCAAGGGCATGCTCGATGGCTATGTGGACAACCTGCACTTTGACGAGGCCTGGCTGCCGCACGCGGCGTTCCACCCGTTTTATGGCAGCTACCACGCCATGGGCAAAAAGCGCACGCGCCCCAAGCATTCGGTGACGTACGCCACACAGTCCATCCACAAGCTGCTGGCCGGCATCAGCCAGGCATCGCATGTGCTGGTGCAGGACTCGCAGACCACCAAGCTCGACCGCCACCTGTTCAACGAGGCGTACCTGATGCACACCAGCACCAGCCCTCAGTACAGCATCATCGCCAGCTGCGATGTGGCCGCTGCGATGATGGAGCCGCCCGGCGGCACCGCGCTGGTGGAAGAAAGCATTCTGGAGGCACTCGACTTTCGCCGCGCCATGCGCCAGGTGGAAGAAGAGTTCGGCAAGAACGACTGGTGGTTCAAGGTCTGGGGCCCCGAAAAGCTCACCGACGAGGGCATTGGTCGCGCAGAAGACTGGATCATCCGCAGCGACAGCAAGAGCAAGAAGGGCAGCAAGTGGCACGGCTTTGGCCAGCTGGCTGACGGCTTCAACATGCTGGACCCGATCAAGTCCACCATCGTCACGCCGGGCCTGAGCCTGGACGGCAAGTTCGACAAGACCGGCATCCCCGCGTCCATCGTGACCAAGTACCTCGCCGAGCACGGCGTGGTGGTGGAGAAGACGGGCCTGTACAGCTTCTTCATCATGTTCACCATCGGCATCACCAAGGGCCGCTGGAACACGCTGCTGACTGCGCTGCAGCAGTTCAAGGACGACTATGAGAAGAACCAGCCCATGTGGCGCATCCTTCCGGAGTTCTGCCAGCAGCACAAGCGCTACGAACGCATGGGTCTCAAGGACCTGTGCCAGCACGTGCACGAGATGTACGCCAAGTACGACATCGCGCGCCTGACCACCGAGATGTACCTGTCGGACCTCACGCCCGCCATGAAGCCCTCGGATGCGTACGCGCACATTGCGCACCGCACCACCGAGCGCGTGGAGATCGACCACCTGGAAGGCCGCATCACCGTGGGCCTGGTCACACCGTACCCCCCAGGCATTCCGCTGCTGATCCCGGGCGAGGTGTTCAACAAGAAGATCGTGGACTACCTCAAGTTCGCGCGCGAATTCGCCAAGTTGTGTCCGGGCTTTGAGACCGATATCCACGGCCTGGTGGAAGTGGAAGACGAGAACGGCCAGGTGCGCTACTACGCCGACTGCGTGGCAGAGCAAGGTAAGACCGGCAAGAACCCCAAGCCACTGGCGACCGCCAAGAACCTGGTGCAGGTGGGCGACGACGGTCCGTACGGGCGCAACGTGTAAGCACGTCTTCGCGCTGGTGTGTGGGTGCACCAGCCTCTCGAAAATCGCTCCCCCGGCATGGCTGGCGGAGCGATTTTTTTGTGCATTTGAATCCGCTGTTGTGGTGCTGCCGTATTGACTGTCAGCCGCGTGGTTTTCATGCGGTGACGACTGTCTTCACACACCTCTCAGGAGATTCCCATGACCCTTCGATTCAACGCCCGCCTTGCCACCATCGCCCTCACCGCAGCCGTGGCTGCTGCCGCAATGCCTGCCGCGGCACAGGTCACGGTGGGCGGTGCGCCCATGCTGGCCAGCAAGGACATCATCGACAACGCCGTGAACTCCAAGGACCACACCACCCTGGTGGCGGCGGTCAAGGCGGCAGGCCTCGTAGAGACGCTGAAGGGCCCCGGTCCGTTCACCGTGTTTGCGCCCACCAATGCGGCGTTTGCCGCATTGCCCGCCGGCACGGTGGATACGCTGCTCAAGCCCGAGAGCAAGCCCACCCTGACCAAGGTGCTCACCTACCACGTGGTGGCGGGCAAGTACGACGCTGCTGCATTGTCCAAGATGATTGCTGACGGCAAAGGCATGGCCAGCCTCAAGACGGTGGCGGGCGGTACGCTCACCGCCAAGGCCAGCGGCAATGCCGTCATGGTGACGGACGAAAAGGGCGGTACGGCGACGGTGACGATTGCCGACGTGTACCAGTCCAACGGCGTGATCCACGTGGTGGACAAGGTCCTGCTGCCGAACTGATTGCGCAACTGATGGGAGGGGCGGCCCGCCCGCTGGCATGGCCGCCGCATCGCAGGGCCGGGATCGGCCAGGGGTCGCTGTGGCCGCTGTCAGCGGATCGGCGGCATGTCCTCTCGCACCCGCACAAAACTCGCGAAGCGCGGCACTCCGCTGTCGTGGGAGCCCCGAAAGCGGTAGGTCACCCAGCTGCCCACGGGCGGCGGGTGGTCGCGCTCGGCGTCGGTCAACCCTGCGCCCAGCCGGAACCGCTGGCCCGAAGGCATCTCCACCACCAAGGCACCCAGCCGCCCCGCGTGGCGGCCTTGGCCGGGCAGATGGGCCACCACGCGGGCCTCGGTGTCTTCGTGGGTCTTGACCTTGATGAGATCGTCACTGCGACCTGCTCGGTACATGGATGCGCCACGGTGCAGCATCAGTCCTTCGCCACCCGCACGCACGGTGCGCAGCAGCAACTTCTGGAGTGCTGCGTCACTCGCCACACGCTGTTGTGGCACCGCCTGCACCCAAGCCTGGTCCAGCGCTTCGACCAGCTTGTTCAGTGCAGGAAGGCGCTGGTCAAACGTGCCGCTATGGGCGGGCAGGTCAAACACCATAAAGCGCATCTCGCGCCATGCGGCATCGTCCGGCTGCTGCTGGCGCACGGTGGACTGGGCGTGGCTGAACCGGCCGCGTCCTGCCCACAGCTCGCCGTCCATGGGAGTTTCAGGCCAGCCGGCGGTGAACCATGCCGGGGCCGCCACGGTCTCGCCGCCCCGCGTGCGCAGTGTGTGGCCGTCCCAAAAGCCGCGCACGCCATCGTATTTTTCGCTCACCCAGTAGTCCGCCAGCCGCATGCCGGGGCGGTACACATTGGCCAGCAACAGGGCGGGCGCGTCGGCGGCCCAGGCCTGGGGTATTGCAAGTGCCGCCAGGGGTGCAAGGCCCATACAGGCCAGCCAGTGTCTGCGGAGCATAGGTAGGTGGTGCTATCAAAAAAATAGCTTCTAGCGCATGATTTATGTGCGCTAGAAGCCAATTACGTAGTGAGCGTGCAGCCCTGGCGAGGATTTACACCTGGTCGGCGCTCAGGCCCGCCGTCTGGCTGAAGCCGCCGTCCACATAGGTGATCTCGGCGGTCATGCCCGAGGCAAGGTCCGACAGCAGGAAGGCCGCCACATTGCCCACGTCTTCAATCGTGACGTTGCGACGCAGGGGTGAGGCATCGGCCACGCGGCTGAGCAGCTTGCCAAAGTCCTTGATGCCGCTGGCAGCCAGCGTCTTGATGGGACCTGCGCTGATGCCGTTGGCGCGGATGCTGCGGCCGTCTTCGGTGCGGCCCACGGCCTCTGCCAGGTAGCGCACGCTGGCTTCCAGGCTGGCTTTGGCCAGACCCATGGTGTTGTAGTTGGGGATGGAGCGCAGCGCGCCCAGGTAGCTCAGTGTCAGCAGCGACGACTTGTCGTTCAGATAGGGCAGGGCCGCCTTGGCCATGGCCGGGAAGCTGTAGGCACTGATGTCGTGTGCAATGCGGAAGCCTTCGCGGCTCAGGCCGTCCAGAAAGTTGCCCGCAATCGCTTCGCGCGGTGCAAAGCCGATGCTGTGCACAAAGCCGTCAAACTTCGGCCAGGTCTGCGACAGATCCGCGAACATGCGCGCGATCTGCTCGTCGCTGGCCACATCGCAGTCAAACACCAGCTGGGAATTGAACTCGGCCGCAAAGTCGGTGATGCGGTCCTTGAAGCGCTCGCCCACGTAGCTGAACGCCAGTTCGGCGCCTTGCTCGTGGCAGGCCTTGGCAATGCCGTAGGCGATGGAGCGGTTGGACAGCACGCCCGTGATGAGCAGCTTCTTGCCGGTCAGAAAACCCATGTGAAATCTCCTTGTGGAATAGCGGAATGCAGGCTTGGCGCCCGGTGCATGTGGATATGCGGCTTTGGCTGCAAGCCCCTGCGAACGTAGTGCAGAATTGTCGCATGCGGTTTTGGCTGGCTTTGTTGCTGATGGGGTGTGCTGTTCCAGCGTGGGCAGCGCATGCGTATGCCTTGTGGGGCGCGCCGCGCTATCCGGCGGGTTTTGCGCATTTCGACTACGTGAATCCCGACGCCCCCAAGGGCGGCGAGTTGCGGCTGGTCAGCAACCTGCGCGTCTCCACCTTCGACAAGTACAACCCGTTCACCATCAAGGGCAACGCACCCGCCTACCTGTCGTCGCTGATGTTCGACTCGCTGCTGGTGGGCTCCATGGACGAGACCGCGACCGGCTATGGTCTGCTGGCCGAGGACGTGGAAGTCGCCCCCGATGGGCTGTCTGCCACCTTCCGCCTACGGCCCGAGGCGCGGTTTCACAACGGCAAGCCAGTGCTGGCACAGGACGTGAAGCACAGCTACGAAACGCTGGTGGGTCCCTTCACCTCGCCTGCGTACAAGACTTTGCTGATCGAGGTGGCGGGCGTGGATGTGATCAACGACCGCACCGTGCGCTACCGCTTCAAGCAACCCAACCGCGAGCTTCCCATCACCGTGGGCGGGTTGCCGGTGTTCAGCCGCGACTGGGGGGTGGAAAACGGCAAGGCCAAGCCCTTTGACCAGGTGGTGATGGACATCCCCATCGGCAGCGGCCCCTACAAGATCGGGCCCGTGCGGTTTGGCAAGGACATCACCTATGTGCGCGACCCGCAGTACTGGGCGCGCGACCTCAATGTGCGCAAGGGCACGGCCAACTTCGACCGCATCCTCGTCAAGATCTACAAGGACAACACGGCGCGGCTGGAGGCCCTGAAGGCGGGCGAGTTCGACCTCATGCGGTTCTTCAGCGCGGGCGACTGGGCCCGCCGCGTCACGGGCAAAAAATTCGACACCGGCGAGCTGGTCAAGGGCGAGTTCAAGCACAAGCTGCCGTCGGGCTTTCAGAGCTACGTGCTCAACACCCGCCGCCCGCTGCTGCAGGATGCGCGCGTGCGAGAGGCCCTGGGCCTAGCGATGGACTATGAGTGGATGAACCGCCAGATGTTCTACGGCGCCTACCAGCGCGTGAACGGCCTGTTTGGCAACACCGCGTGCGAAACCAGGGGCAGCCCGTCGCCCGAGGAGCTTGCGCTGATGGAGCCCTACCGCAAAGACATTCCCGCAACCGCCTTTGGCCCCATGACCGTGCCCCCGCGCACCGACGGCGATTCGTCATTGCGTGCCAACCTGCGCCGCGCGCAGGCCCTGCTCAAACAGGCGGGCTGGGAGGTGCGCGATGGCGCCCTGCGCAACGCGAAGGGCGAGGCCATGGTGCTGGAATACATGGACAGCAACGAAGGTGGAGCGCGCACCATCACCCCCTGGATGCGCAACCTCGAAAAGATCGGTGTCACCTTGCGCTTCCGCTCCGTGGACTTTGCGCTGTACCAGCAGCGCCTGCAGAAGTTTGACTTCGACATCACCTCGATGGCCTTCCAGGGCACCCACAACCCGGGGCAGGAGTTTGCCGACATGTTCGGCAGCCAGGCGGCCGACGTGGAAGACTCCGGCAACTTTGCGGGCGTGAAGAACCCTGCGGTGGACGCCATGATCAAGGCCATGACCTCGGCCAAAACCGAAGCCCAGCTGCTGCCCGCCTGCCACGCGCTGGAGCGCATCATTGCGCACAGCCACTACCTCATTCCGCAATGGACGGCGGCCACGCACCGCATGGCCTACAACGCCTGGAGACTGGCCAAGCCCGCCATGGTGCCGCCGTACTCCAGCGGCGAGGGCTGGGTCATTGACACCTGGTGGGCACGCATACCGCCACAGACCGCGCCCGACAAAAAATAACCACCCGCCAGCCCACCCATGTTTGCCTACATCCTCAAACGCGTGTTGCTGATGCTCCCTACCTTGCTGGGCGTGCTGCTGCTGACCTTTGTGGTGATCCAGTTTGTGCCGGGCGGCCCTGTGGAGCAGTACATGGCCGAAGCCAAGGCTGGCGTTGGCGGGGGCGGTGGTGCCGAAGGCGGCGGCCTGAGCTACCGGGGCGCGCAGGGCGTGGACCCCAAGCGGCTGGAGCAGATCAAGGCCTTGTACGGCTTTGACAAGCCTGCACATGAACGTTTTTTTCAGATGCTGGGCCAGTTCGCGCGTTTTGATCTGGGCAAGAGCTTCTTTCAGAACAAGGACGTGTGGCAACTGGTGGTCGAGAAGCTCCCCGTCTCCATCAGCCTGGGCCTGTGGACCTTCTTCATCAGCTACCTCGTCGCCGTGCCGTTGGGCGTGGCCAAGGCGGTGCGGGCCGGGTCGCGGTTTGACCTGGTGACCACGCTGCTCATCCTGCTGGGCTACGCCATTCCGGGCTTTGTGCTGGGTGTGGCGTTGTTGGTCATCTTTGGCGGGCAGCTGCAGTGGTTTCCGCTGCGGGGGCTCACGTCGGCCAACTGGGACGAGCTGTCCTGGGGCGCGCGTATCGTGGACTATCTGTGGCACATCACGCTGCCGGTGATCGCCATGGTGCTGGGCAGCTTTGCCGTGACGGCCATGCTGACCAAGAACGCGTTCCTCGAAGAGATCCGCAAGCAGTACGTGCTGACGGCCCGTGCCAAGGGCCTGAGCGAGCGGCAGGTGCTGTGGAAGCATGTGTTCCGCAACGCGCTCATCCCCATCATCACCGGGTTCCCCGCTGCCTTCATCGGTGCGTTCTTTGCGGGCTCGCTGCTCATCGAAACCCTGTTCTCTCTCGACGGCCTGGGCCTGCTCAGCTACGAGAGCGTGATCCGCCGCGACTACCCCGTGGTGCTGGGCACGCTGTATTTGTTCACGCTGATCGGGCTGGTCACCAAGCTCGTCAGCGACCTTTGTTATGTGTGGGTGGACCCGCGCGTGAAGTTTGACTAGCCCGAACGAACCCATGGCCCTGATGAGTTCTGCTCCCGCATCGCCTTCGCTCTCGCCCTCCCGCCGCGCGTGGCTGCGCTTCAAGCGCAATCGCCTGGGGTACTGGAGCCTGCTGATCTTCTGCGCCCTGGTGCTGGTGAGCCTGTGCGCCGAGCTGGTCAGTAATGACAAACCTCTTATCGTGCGCTACGAGGGGCAAACCTACTTCCCCATGCTCAAGGACTACCCCGAAAAGACCTTCGGCGGAGACTTCGAGACACCAACCGATTACCTGGACCCCTTCATCAAGGAGCGCCTCTCCTCTGGCAGCAACTGGGCGCTTTACACCTTGAACCCCTACGGCCCCAACACGCTCAATTACTTCGCCAAGGCACCCAACCCCTCGGCGCCCACGTCAGACAACTGGCTGGGTACGGACGACCGCGGACGTGACCTTCTGGCGCAGCTGCTGTACGGATTCCGCGTGAGTGTGCTGTTTGGTCTGGCGCTCACCATTACAGGCGTGTTGCTGGGCATGCTCACCGGCGCCATCCAGGGGTTTTTTGGCGGCAAGACCGACCTGGCGTTCCAGCGCTTCATCGAGATCTGGGGCTCCATGCCCGAGCTGTATCTGCTCATCATCTTCAGCGCGGTATTCGCGCCCAGCATTGCGCTGCTGCTCATCTTGCTGAGCCTGTTTGGCTGGATGGGGCTGTCGGACTATGTGCGGGCCGAGTTCTTGCGCAACCGCCAGCTTGACTATGTGAAGGCGGCGCGCGCCCTGGGGGTGAGCAATGCCCAGATCATCTGGCGCCACATCCTGCCCAACAGCTTGACGCCCGTGGTCACGTTCTTGCCCTTCCGCATGAGCGGGGCCATCCTGGCGCTCACATCGCTAGATTTTCTGGGCCTGGGCGTGCCGCCCGGCACGCCCTCGCTGGGCGAGTTGCTCAGCCAGGGCAAGAACAGCATTGATGCGTGGTGGATATCTTTGTCCACCTTCGGCGTGCTGGTGGTCACCTTGTTGTTGCTGACCTTCATGGGGGACGCGCTGCGCGATGCCCTCGACCCGCGAAAGGCAGACCAATGACGTCCCCCACGCTCGGCACTGGCGTGTCCTCGCTGCCCCCCGAGGGGGCTCTCGCCGCCTTGGGACGGCCCGGCGGCGGCTCGGCTGCAGGTCTGCCGCTGTTGAGTGTCCGCGACCTGCATGTGCGCTTTGGCTCCAAAGAGGTGGTGCGCGGCGTCAACTTCACGTTGGCTGCGGGTGAAAAGCTGGCACTGGTGGGCGAGTCCGGCTCGGGCAAGACCATCACGGCGTTGAGCCTGCTGCGGTTGGCGGGCAATGCCGCCATCACCGGCCAGGCCCTGCTGCAAGGGCGGGGCGACCTGCTGGCGATGACCGAGCGCGAGATGCGCGGCGTGCGCGGCGGCGACATCGCCATGGTGTTCCAGGAGCCCATGACCGCGCTCAACCCGCTGATGACGATAGGCCAGCAGATCGCCGAAATCCTGCTGCTCAAGAAGGGGCTCACCGGCGCCCAGTGCGCGCAAGCCGCCATCGAGCTGCTGGCGCAAACCGGCATCCCCGAACCCGCGCGCCGCGCCAACAGCTTTCCACACCAGCTCTCGGGCGGCCAGCGCCAGCGCGCCATGATCGCCATGGCCCTGGCCAGCAGCCCCAAGCTTTTGCTGGCCGACGAGCCCACCACAGCACTTGACGTGACCTTGCGCGGCCAGATCCTGGACCTGCTGAGCGACTTGCAGCGCCAGACCGGCATGGCGGTGCTGCTGATCACGCACGACCTGAACCTGGTGCGCCGCTTTGCCGACCGCGTGGCCGTGATGGAGCAGGGGGTGCTGGTAGAGCAGGGGCCAGTGGCCGAGGTGTTCGGCGCGCCCCAGCATGCCTACACCTGCCGTCTGATCGCCAGCCAGCCGCGCCGCGATGTGGTCGAGGCCGACCCACCCGCAGGCACTGCGCTGGTGGTGCAGACACAGGATCTGCGCGTGGTCTACCCCACGCCATTGCCGGGCATCAGGGGCTGGTTCAAGAAGGGCGAGTTTGTGGCCGTGCAAGGTGCCACGCTGCAACTGCTGCCCGGCCAGACGCTGGGCGTAGTGGGCGAATCCGGCTCGGGCAAGTCCACGCTGGCACAGGCCATCCTGGGGCTGCTGCCATACGCAGGTGAGTTGCAGGTGGGAGGGCAGGCGTGGCAACAGCCTGCCACGCGCAACACACCAGCCAACCAGCAGCTGCGCCGCCGGGTGCAGGTGGTGTTTCAGGACCCGTTTTCATCGCTGTCACCGCGTCTCACAGTCGAAGAGATCGTGGGCGAGGGCCTGAAGGTACACGAGCCCACACTGACCGTGGCCCAGCGCCGCGTGCGCGTCGAGGCCGCGCTGGACGAGGTGGGCCTGGCCGAGACTCAGTACCCGCGTTTGCTCGAGCGTTACCCGCATGAATTCTCCGGCGGCCAGCGCCAGCGGCTGGCCATTGCGCGTGCCCTGATCGTGCAGCCCCAGGTGCTGGTGCTGGACGAGCCCACCAGCGCGCTCGATGTGACCATCCAGCAGCAGGTGCTGGGCCTGCTGCAGCGCTTGCAAAAAGAAAAGGGCCTGAGCTACCTGCTCATCACCCACGACGTGGACGTGATCCGCGCCATGGCGCACGATGTGGTGGTGATGAAGGACGGCGCGGTGCTAGAAAGTGGCAGCGTGGCCGATGTGCTGGATGCCCCCCAGCACTCGTACACCCAGCGTCTGGTAGCTGCCGCCACAGTGCCTGGTGGGTGAGTTTCAGGCCAAATCTGCCGCAGGCGCTAGTGCAAAATGCGCCGGTTGCTATCAATTTTGATAATCTGGTGCCGTCGGCGCCGAGCTGTTGACTGGGCGCCGCAAGCCTTCAGGCCCTGCTGCGCTGTCATCAGGTTCTGACCGCCACCCGGCGCGCATGTTGCTCTGCACCGGGCTGCGCCCAGACGATCTTGCTCACATCCACCCCCAGGGCCTTAGCGCGCTCCATCAGGTGTTCGCGCACATGCCAGGGCAGGGTGGGGGTGCGTGACAGTACCCATAGGTAGTCGGTGCTGGAGCCCACCACCATCGCCCACTGGTAGTTTTCGTCCAGCGCCACCACGTTGTAGCCGCCATAGAACGGTCCGAAGAACGACACCTTGAGTGCGGCCCGGTCGGGGCTGTCCACAAACTCTGCCCGGCCCTCGGCCTCTCTCCACTGCTTGCGCACCGGGTCATACCCTCGGTTCACCACCTTGATGGTGTTGTCCGCGTTGCGGCTGTACGTGGCGCTGGCCTGGGTCAGCCCCCGCTCAAACGAGTTTTCAATGCGCGCCAGCTCGTGCCAGTGCCCTGCATACCGGTCCACATCAAAGCCCGTGACGGGTTGCACGCCATCCGGTGTGCGTGGCGTCGAGCACGCTGACAGCACCAGCACGCCCATCAACGCAGCCGCGCCCATGATGAGCGGCCAGGGGGAGCGGCGAGGTGCGGTGCGGATGGCTTGCATGGCGGGTTCTCCTGTGGGTGGGTTCTGGTGGTGGGGCCAGCGCGCTGGCTGTGCCCTTCTCCTCGCAACCGACTGTAGGGACCGTGGAATGCGCCCGGTGTAGGAAGGCGCTGGCGCCCGGTGTCGGCGGTGTGGCGGGTCTGGTGTCCCTGTCCGGTCACTGGCGCCGTGGCGTGGGCATTGAGCAGCCCGCGTGCCGCATGTCCTGTGCGTTGTCACCGATGTATGCATGCAGTCTGCCCCGTGCGGGGTTAGAGTGCTGCAGGGCAACGGCAGTGGGGCCTCTCCACCCCTCCTGCGTTCGGCCGTTATGTTGTCAAGGAGGTCCCGTGAACCATCCCAGCTCTCCATCCCTTTCTGCGCTCCCTGCCTCCTCGGCACAGGCGCAGCAACACAGTCTTGCTGCCGACGACCCGGCCACACGCAGCTACCAGCAGGCGCGGCGCAACGGCCTGCCGGGTGCATGGAGCTGTGGCTTGCACCTGGGGCCTCACCAGGTGCTCTGGGCTGCGGGGGCAGATACCCCCATGCCGTCCGTGCGGCTGACTCTGCCGCTGGGTGGCGAGCGCACGGCGCGCCAGTTTTTCCGCCATGCCGTGCCCACACCTCTGGAACTGGAGACCGCCATTGCGGTAGTGGAGGATGAGATCCATGTGGGACACCAGCAACTGCAAGGCCTGTTGCCCGGCGGGCAGGTGTGGGCCCCATGGTCTACAGATGCGGCGTTGCATGACCTGGCCACCTTGGCGGGCGTACCGCCGGGAGCCCAGCGCGTGCTGACGCTGGAGGCCATGGAGCGTCTTTTCAACCGCCTGGCCGCTGTGGCCGAGGGGCGCCCGGCCGCACACGAAGGCCTGCCGGAGGATCCTGTCTTTGCGGGCACGCTGCTGGTGTTGCGCGAGCTGATGCACCACCTGCCGTTTGCCACGCTGACCCTGGTGAACAAGCCCTAGTCGTTCTCCAAAACTGCATGAGACTGCACGCTCCGCAGCATGTCCTCGCGCAGTGCCAGAGCACTAAGCAAAAGTATCGACCGACTCTCCCAACCCAGGCAGGTTCTGCGGCTTGTTCGCCGGGGTGGATCGTGGCTGCTGGCTGGCCTTGGCTTGTTGCTGTGCCTGGGCTCGGTCCATCTGCTCTTGCTGCATCTGGCGCTGGATGGCTGCTATCTGTTGCTGCACCATCTGGATCTGGGCCTGCAGCAGTTTGACCTTCTCCTGCTTGGCCTTGGGCTCCATGTCCTGTCCGGCGACGTTGCGCAGTTCGTCGGTCAGTTCGCGCATCCGTTTTTGCAGCTTGTTGATGTTGCTGGCTGCACTGGCGCTGGACGCTGTGCCCGTCGAAGGGGTTGCACTTGAGATCTGCATGCTGTGTTATCGGCACATCCGCAGAAATCTCAAGCCGTGGCCCGTGCGATGACTTCAGCCTGCGGGCCTTCATGCATGCGGCGGTGCCGAGAACCACTCCCGCAGGAAGTCTGTCAGCGCGCGCATCTTGGCCGACAGATCGCTGCGTGTGGGGTAGACCAGCGTCACGTCGGCCGCCGGCAGCGACCATGTTGGCAGCACGCGCAGCAAGCGGCCTGCAGAAAGGTGGATCGCCACGTCCCATTCGGATCGCATCAGCACGCCGTGGCCCTCCAGTGCCCAGGTGGTGGCAGCTGCGCCATCGTTGGTGCTCAGCATGCCGCGCACCTTCACCGTCTCCTGGCGCTCGCCCTGGCGCAGATGCCAGGTGCCGTAGGTCTCGTCGCTTTCGCGGATCACGATGCACTGGTGGGCCAGCAGGTCTGCCGGTTGCACGGGCTCGCCTGCCTGGGCAAGGTAGGTGGGCGATGCGCACAGCACACGCCGGTTGGCGAGCAGTTTGCGGGCCGTGAGGCGTGAGTCCGGCAGGTCACCAAATCGCACGGCGGCGTCAAAGCCTTGTTCCACCAGATTCACGGGCCGGTCGGTCAGGTGCAACTGCACCTCCACCTCGGGGTAGGCGCGTGCAAACGCCGACAGGGCGGGGGCAATATGCATTCGGCCAAAACCCAGCGTGGCTGCCAGCTTGATGAGCCCGCGTGGCGAACTGCGCGCGCCAGCCACGGTGCGCTCCAGCGCATCCAGGTCGCCGAGGATGCGCGCGCCGTCGAGCAGGTAGGTCTCACCCTCGGGCGTCAGGCTCATGCGTCGCGTGGTGCGGCGCAGCAGCCGCACGCCCAGCCGCCGTTCCAGCTGCGCCAGGCGCCTGCTGGCGGCCGGCGGAGTGATGCCCATCTGCTGGGCGGCAGCCGCGAGGCTGCCTTCCTTCATCAGAAGTGCAAAAAACCGCAAGTCGGAAAAAGCGTCCATGGGCTTGTGGGTGATTAGTGTGTTTGATTTACGAATGAAGTAATTTTGAATGACTTTATGTGAATCCTGCTCACTCATAAGATGCCACTGCAACACAACACAAGAACCTTGCAGGAGACAAACCCATGAACACATCCCATCCCCGGCGGTTACGAACATGGCGCGTCGTGGCCACGGCCGCACTGGCCTTGTCTGCCGCCGCTGGCGCATGGGCCCAGGCATACCCCGCCAAGGCCATCAAGCTCGTGGTGCCCTATGCACCCGGCGGTAGCGCGGACATTGCGGCCCGCCTGATCACCGACGAATGGGGCAAGGCCCTGGGCGGCTCGCTGTTCATCGAGAACAAGGGCGGCGCGGGCGGCAACATCGGCGTGGACATGGTGGCCAAGTCCGCACCGGACGGTTACACCATCGGCCTGCAGACCGTGTCCCTGGCCATCAACCCCAGCCTGACGGCCAAGATGCCCTACGACACCCTGAAGGACCTGGCGCCCATCGGCATGGTGGCCAGTTCGCAGCATGTGCTGGTGGTCAACAACGCGTTGCCAGCCAAGAACGTCAAGGAACTGGTGGCCCTGCTCAAGGCCAAGCCGGGGCAATACTCCTATGGTTCAGCGGGGGCGGGCAGCACCTTCCACATGTCAGCCGAGCTGTTCAAGGCCGTGGCAGGCACGCCCATCGTGCACATCCCCTACCGTGGTGGCGGCCCGGCCATGATCGACACCATGTCCGGCCAGGTGGCCATGAGCTTCCCGGTGCTGTCTGCAGCGCAGCCGCATGTGCAGGCGGGCAAGCTGCGCGCATTGGGCGTCACGGGCACGAAGCGTTCGCCACTGATGCCCGATGTGCCCACCATTGCCGAGGCTGGCCTGCCGGGCTACACGTTTGAAACCTGGTTCATCGTGTTTGCGCCGGCCGGCACACCCAAGCCAGTCATCGATAAGCTCAACACCAGCCTGAACCAGGCACTCAACGCCCCCGCCCTGAGAGAACGCATGGCCAGGGATGGCTTCGACCCGACGCCTTCGACGCCAGAGCAGGCCCGCGCCCGGCTGGAGCAGGAAATGCCGCAATGGGCCAAGCTCATCAAGGAGCGGGGCATCACGGCAGAGTGAACACGCCTGCGCTGCACTACCCACTGACACCCATGACCATGACCACGACGACCCCGCTTTTCCCCGGCTTCACCGCCCGCCGCGTGCCTACGCCGGACGGCCAGCACATCCACACGCTGGTGGGCGGCACAGGCCCTGCCTTGCTGCTGCTGCACGGGCACCCGCAGACCTCGGCCATCTGGCACAAGGTGGCGCCAAAGCTGGCGCAGCATTTCACGCTGGTGCTGGCGGACCTGCGTGGGTATGGCGAATCGGCGAAGCCCGAGGGCGACGCGGAGCACCTGCTCTACAGCAAACGCACCATGGCCGCCGACATGCTGGCTGTGATGCAGCACCTGGGCCACCCGCGCTTCACCGTGTTGGCCCATGACCGGGGCGCCCGCGTGGCGCACCGCCTGGCGGCCGACCACCCGGCGGCCGTGCAGCGCATGGTGCTGCTGGACATAGCGCCCACCTTGGCCATGTACGAACAGGCCAGCAACGCCTTTGCCCGTGCCTACTGGCACTGGTTCTTCCTGATCCAGCCCGCGCCGCTGCCCGAGCGCCTGATCGAGGCCGACCCCGCAGCCTACCTGCGCGACGTGATGGGTCGGCGCAGCGCGGGCCTGGCCCCGTTCGATCCACGCGCCCTGGCCGAGTACGTGCGCTGCCTGACCTTGCCCGGCACGGCCCACGGCATCTGCGAGGACTACCGCGCCTCTGCGGGCATCGACCTGGTGCACGACCGTGCCGACCGCGATGCGGGCCGCCAGTTGCCCATGCCCTTGCTGGCGCTGTGGGGCGAGCAGGGCGTGGTGCACCAGTGCTTCCAGCCCCTGGCCGAGTGGCAGCGCGTGGCGGCCGACGTGCGCGGCCATGCATTGCCTTGTGGCCACTACATCGCCGAGGAGGCCCCTGATGCGCTGCTTGACGCGGCGCTGCCCTTCCTGCTGGCCGACCGGTAAGGCCGCACCCAACGACAACCCCCGACGCTGACCATGACCACTCCCTCAACGCTCTACCAGAAGCTGGTGGCATCGCACACCGTGGCCGTTCTGGACGAACAGAACGTTCTGCTGTTTTGCGACCTGCACCTGATGAACGAATACACCAGCCCCCAGGCCTTCGCCGGCCTGCACGAGGCCGGGCGCGGCGTACCCGTGCCGGGGCAGAACGTGGCGGTGGTAAGCCACATCATCCCCACGCACCCGGTGCGCTGGCGCACCATCCAGGACCCGCCCTCGGCCCTGCAGGCCACCAACCTCAAGGCCAACTGCGACCGCCACGGCATCCCGCTGTTCGACACCAACGACCCGTTGCAGGGCATCGAGCACGTGATCGCGCCCGAACACGGCATGGTGCGCCCGGGCATGGTCATCATCTGCGGCGACAGCCACACCACCACCTACGGGGCACTGGGTGCCTTGGGTTTTGGCATCGGAACCTCGGAGGTCGAGCATGTGCTGGCCACCCAGACGCTGGTCTACCGCCTGGCCAAGGACATGCGCATCCGCGTGGACGGCGCGCTGCCCAGCGGCACCACGGCCAAGGACCTGATCCTCATGGTCATCAGCCGCATCGGTGCGCAGGGCGCACGCGGCTACGTGGTGGAGTTCAGCGGCAGCGCCATTGGCGCGCTGTCGGTGGAGGCGCGCTTCACGCTGTGCAACATGGCCGTGGAGGCGGGCGCCCGAGGCGCACTGATCGCACCCGACGCCACCGCCATTGACTACGTGCTGGCCAAGGCCCCCGACATTGCGGGCGACGTGCGCGCGCAGGCACTGGCGCACTGGGCCACCCTGCACAGTGACGAGGGCGCGGCATTCGATGCGGAACATGTGTTTGACGCGGCTGACGTCGCCCCGTTCGTCACCTGGGGCACCAGCCCCGACCAGGCCATGGCCATCAACGCCACGGTTCCCCGTCCCGAAGAAATGGCCGATGCCGTGCAGCGCAGCAGCGCCGAGCAAGCGCTGCGCTACACCGGGCTCGTCGCCGGCCAGTCCCTGCAGGGTGTGCCCGTGCAGCATGTTTTCATCGGCTCCTGCACCAATGCGCGCATCGAAGACCTGCGCGAGGTGGACCGCATTGTGGGCAGCCGCCACGTGGCCCACGGCGTGCGCGCCATGGTGGTGCCCGGCTCCGGCGCAGTGAAGGCCCAGGCCGAGGCGGAAGGCATTGCCGAGCGCCTGGTGGCTGCAGGCTTTGAGTGGCGCCAGCCCGGCTGCTCCATGTGCCTGGCCATGAACGACGACGTGCTCGCCCCCGGCCAGCGCTGCGCATCCACCACCAACCGCAATTTCGAAGGCCGCCAGGGCCGGGGCGCCATCACCCACCTGGTGAGCCCGGCCATGGCTGCAGCAGCCGCCGTCACCGGTTGCATCACTGACGTCCGTACCCTGGAGGTGCCAGCATGAGCGCCGATCACCACACCATCGTGCACGGCCAGGCGGCCCTGCTCGACATTGCCAACCTCGACACCGACCAGATCATGCCCAAGCAGTTCCTGCGTGGAATCGACAAGTCGGGTCTGGCTCCCGGTCTGTTTTACGACCTGCGTTTTGACGGGGAAGGATTGCCACGCCCGGATTTCGTCCTCAACCAGGCGGCTTTCCAGGGGGTGGATGTGCTCATCGCGGGCTCCAACTATGGCTGCGGCTCCAGTCGCGAGCACGCGGTGTGGGGCATGCAGCAGTACGGCTTCAGGGCCGTGGTGGCGTCAAGCTTCGGCGAAATCTTCTACTCCAATGCGCTCAACAACCGCCTGCTGCTGGCCATGGTTTCCGAGGCGGATGTGCAGGCCTTCAAGGCGCAGGCTGCGCAGCTGCAGGGCCCCCTGGCAATCACCATTGATGTGCAGCAGCGCATGGTGCGCAGCGCGGGGCACAGCGCGCAGTTTGTGCTGTCAGACCGGCACCAGAGCATGTTCCTGCAGGGACAAGATGTGATCGGCGCATCGCTGGCGTATGCCGATCAGATACAGGCCTTTGCCCAGCGCCACTGGGCTGCCCAACCCTGGGTGAAGGACGTGGCGCTGCGCACGCGGGCGCGCTTACCGGCCCAGCGCGCACAGGGCTGAGCGCGCCCGGTGCGCCGCACCTGCGGGCGGCGTGGGTGGTGTGGGCGGTTGACATCCTGTCCAGTGCACAGGGTGTGGGGGGTGGACAACGTCGCGAGGGACAGGTCCTGATCGGGCGGTAACAATTCGTGCACTTTCACACGGACCCACCCCATCCCCAGAGCCATGTCGCAAAACACCCATGCCCTGCACCTCTTCTTCGAAGACCCGATCAAGCTCAAGATGGGCCAGTTGGTCTACCAGTACCTTGCCACGGGCAACACCGAGCAGGCACGGCGCTGGGCCGACAAGCTTGGCGGCGCCGATCTCGATGCGCTGTGGGATGCCCAATGGTTCAACCAGGAGGCGGTTGCCGAACCCGGTCACCTCACGCTGCGGTTCGACACCGGCACGCACGACGACCTGCCGCTGCGCGCGTTGGAGACCCTGTTCGCCCACGGCCTGCGGGCTGCGGTGCTGGAGGTGTTCTACGACCAGGTCGGTGAAACCGAGCGCATGCACTTTGACCGGGGCCAGTGGGTGTCGCGCCGGGCGTTCATGGACGCCAACCCGCAGTGGCGCGCTGTGGTGGAGCCCGCGCACCAGGACGGCGAAGGCCAGGACGGGGAGGCCGAAGACCGCTACGCCTGTTCCAAAGACCCGGCCAAGCCGCTGGCTGTGGCCAAGCTGCGCCAGCAGGAAGAAAAGCGCAAGCGCGAGGCCCAGGAGGCGGCCGAAGCGTTTGTCGAGATGGCGAAGGCGATGGGCAAAAGCGGCAAGTCGCCCTTGCAGGGCCTGATGGCCGTGCTGCTGTTGCGCGCCGGGCTCAAGGGGCTGGTGCACGCAGTGGTCTTCACGGTGGTCACCGTGCTGCTGTTCAAGGGCTTCTGGCTGTGGATGGGCCTGGGGCTGGTGCTGGCCGTGGCGCTGCCGCTGTACTACATGGCCACCGAACACAAGGCGCTGCGCGGGGACGACGGAGACGATGACGCCGCCCCGCCTGGCGACGATGGCCCCGCCACGGTGATGGCACCCCAGTAAAAGCATCTCAGGAGAACAACAACATGCTGACGCAAATCGAATGGTGGGGTGGGGTGATCTTTGTGCTGGGGGCGCTGACCTACCGCATGGTCATGGGGGCGCTGGAAAGGCCGACGGACGGCATTCCCTGGTACCGGCTCATGATGCACGTGTTCTTTCTGGCCCCGGCCGCGCTGCTGGCGGGCTACTTCTACCCGCTCACGCAGCCCGCGCTGCAATACGGCTACCTGGCGCTGCTGGCCGTCTCGCTGCTGGTGGTGGCCGTGATGCTGGTGCAGGAGATGACCGGCGATTCGGGCGAGGGCCAAGAAGAGGGGCGCAGCAAGGAGCCCTTGACGGAGGGCGCGACAGCCAAGGCCGACGATACCGACGAGTACGAAGAGCCCGGCTGGCTGATGTCGGTGGTCGGCGCCATGGTGCTGTACAGCCCGGTGCTCACGGCCTGTGGCCTCGCCAGCTACAAGGCCTGGCCCATGGTGCAGCGCCTGGCGTAGTGCATCCGCAGTGCGCAGTGGGATGGCAGTGGTCTGGCAAGGCTGACAATGCCTGCCCACCATCCCCATGTTTTTCGCAGCCCTTGGTTTTGGCTCGGTGTACCCGCCTTCGTTAGTCCACAACTCCATGTCCCCCGATTCCTTTGCCGATCTTCTGTCGGTCTACATGCGGCGCATCCGCGCCAGCGCCTCCGGCGTGGCCACCGAAATTGGCCTGAGCCGTGAGGCCGTCAACAACTGGCGCAACGGCATCTCGATGCCCAACCCGCGCTCGCGCGACAAGCTGGTGGCCTGCACCCGGTACCTGCGCCTGACGGAGAGTGAGGCCAACCGCCTGCTCAGCGCCGCAGGGTTTGCGCCAGAATTTCCCCTGCAGGCCGAATCCACCGGTGCGCAGCCGTTTGCTGCGTTCCAGGACAAGGTGTTTGCGCAACTGGCCCAGGCGGTGCCGTACCCCATTTCGTTGCTGCTGTCGCCCGCGCACTGGGGGCAGCCGCCGTTCCGGCACGAGCTGCTGCAGCGCGCCCGCGCGCAATACGGCGAAGGCTCGGTGCTGCACATCCAGCCGCCCTACAGCGTGAGCACGGTGCCTGCCGAATACTTCGCGGCCATCGGCCGCCAATGCGGGCTGGGCGATGTGGCGTCGGACTACGAGTTTGAATCCGCGCTGGAGCGCCGCCTGCTGGCGGGCGAGCGCATCTTCTGCCTGGTCAGCCGCTTCGAGCAGGGCACGCCCGCGCTGCGCGAAACCCTGGCGGGCATTTTGCGCAGCCTGAGCGAAATGCATAGCGGCCGCCTGCACCTGCTGCTGTGCGGAGGGCAGGCGCTGGCCGACCTCAAGTACCGCAGTGGCGACCTGTCGCTGCTCAACATCGCCCAGGTCCACCACTGGCCCGACCCGTCGCTTGCCGACCTGTTGCAACTGGCCCGCCACCGCTGGCCCGAGCAGCCCTGGTCCGAGCCGGTGGTGGCTGCACTGCAGGCCCTGAGCGGCGGCCACCCCGCGCTGTTTGAAGAAGGCCTGCAATGGCTGGTGGACCACCCCGGCGCGGGCACCAGCCTGCACGAAGGCCAGCCCGCCTTCAGCGCCCTGCGCACCCACCTGGCCAGCAGCCCGCGCCTGTGGCAAACGTTCCTGCCGCTGGCGCAGGTGTCAGCCAGCCGGGCGCGCCTGCAGCAGTTGCTGGGCGCGGACGACCTCGGCCGCGCACGACCCTACCTGCAGGACGACGACCTGCGCAGCCTGTTCTGGGGCAACCTCATCCTTGCGCGCGGCGTGGGGGACGCAGCGCGGCTGCACTGGCGCAGCCCCACGGTGCGCGAGGCCGGCTGGATGGTGCTGGATTCATGCTCGGCCGACTGACGCCCTGGCTGTCCCGGCCCGTGGTGCGCGCCGTTGTCATTGCGCTGGTCACGCTGTTTGTGGCCAGCGCCGTGTTCACGCCCCAGCACAACCCGGCCACGCGGGGCAGGTTCATGGCGGCGATGAATGTGGGGCCGCTGTGGGGCGAGCTGGTGCAGTGGCGTGTAGCGATGGTCAACGCCCGCAACGAGCTGGATGCCTGGCCCACGGACATTCAGAAGTACGCGCCGCCCATTGCCAACCCGCAGCTGCGCGTTACCTCCCCGCGCCCCAATGTGCTGCAAGCCGACATTGCCCGCAACCCCGAATTTGGCAAGCTGGCGGGCACGCAGGTGGTGGTGGAGCTGCAGCCTGGTACCCACACCTGGACCTGCCGCCCCGGCAACCCGCCCATCCCGCAGGGCTACCTGCCCATCAACTGCCAGCAAGGCAGCACCGACGATTTCGAGCCCGCCAAGCCCGCGCCAGACGCCGACCCCTTTGGCTGGATGCGCTCGCTGATTGCGTGGTGCGCGGTGATCTTTGGGGTGGGCGCCGTACTGTGGGTGGTGCGCCACCCGCTCATCGGTGCGGGCCAGCTGCGCCCTGCGCGCCTGCGCCGCACGCCTTTGGCGCGACTGCCGCACATCGACCGGCTGCTGCGCTGGCTGCGGCGGCTGGAACCCACGCTGCAGGCCGCCGATGTCCGCCTGGTGGACTGGCGCCGCGCGGTGGCCTGCGCCCAGGCCACGGGCGGCGAGCGCGCCCCGGCCCTGGCCCGCGCGCTGGCCGAACGCGTGTCCGCCCGCTGCCAGCCCAGCACCGACTGGGCGCTGCCCGGTGCGGTGTTTGAGTGGTCGTTCCCGCCCGACCTGCCCGTGTCGCTGGACCGTTGCCTGGTCTTTGTGCCCACGCACGGCATCGACGAAGCCACCGTGCTGCGCCAGCTGCGCGCCGTGCAGACCGGCAGCGACGTGCTGCTGATCCTGAGCGAGCACAGCGTGGACACCCCCTGGCCGCTGCTGCACGCGCATGCACAAGACCGCGCCAACCTGCATGTGATGGCCGACAGCGCCAGCCAGACCGAATGGCTGATTGGAGGCGACGCCCTGCAAGTGCTGCTGCGCCTGCTGGCCGCGCAGCTGCGCATCACCCGCATCTCGCCCTACCAGACGCGCGGCGGTGTCACACGTGAAGGCGCCTTCTTCGGCCGTGCGCAACTGCTGGCCCGCGTCATCAACCGCGAGCCCGCCAACTACCTGGTGGTGGGTGGGCGCCAGCTGGGCAAAAGCAGTCTGCTCAAGGCCGTGCAGCGCCGCATGGCGGGCCACCCGCACACTGTGTGCCACTACGTCTCGCTGCGCGACCACCGCCTGGCGCCACGCATGGCGTTGCAGTTTGGCCTGCCCGCCGACACACCGCTCGAAGCCATCGTGGACCACCTGCAGGCGCAGTACCAGGGTAAGCGCCTGGTGCTGCTCATCGACGAGGCCGACCTGTTCTTCCGTGACGAATCGGCCAATGGCTATGTGCAGCTGTCCACCCTGCGCGCGCTCAGCGAGGAGGGCCGCTGCTGGTTCATGCTCGCGGGCTTCTGGGACTTGTACGCCACCGCCGTGCTGGACTACCAAAGCCCGCTGCGCAACTTTGGCGAGGTGCTGACCATCGGCGGCCTGGAGCGCGATGCCTGCCGCGAACTGGCCACCGAGCCACTGCGCAAGCTGCGGCTGGGTTTTGACAACGAGCACCTGGTGAACCGCCTGGTGGACGCCAGCGGCCAGCGCGCCAACCTGGTCGCCATCCTGTGCCAGGAATGCCTGGAGGCGCTAGCGCCCGGCGAACGCGTGATCGAAAAGCGCCATCTCGACCAGGCCCTGGCCTCGCAGGCCGTGCAGGACGCACTGGCCGGCTGGGGCCGCCTGAGCCACGACGAAGCCGCCTGCCGCCTCGACCGCATCGTGGTCTACCACACCGCCCAGGCGGGCCAGTCCAGCCTGGTCACCCTGGCCCAGCTGCTGCAAAGCCACGGCATCGCGGGCGACGCGCAGGCCCTGCGCCAGTCACTGGCACGCCTGCAGCTGGCCTATGTGCTGCGCAAACACGAGGGCGGTGAATACCGCTTTGCTATCCCGCTGCTGAAGGACCAGTTTGAACCGGTGGAGGTGGAACTGCTGCTGCACCAGGAGCTGGAGGTGCTGGCGCGCGACCGTGTTCCGGATTGAGCTGCGCATGGAGTACTGCGAAGTCATCGCTGCAAAAAGTTGAGCCGGATGACCGCTAAGCGCTTATTCAATATGCCTTGGCAGCTATTGAATGGATAGCAGATGGCAGGCCGCCTCAAGGCCGCTGCGCCATCACCAGCGCATACAGCGCCTGCGCCGCCACCGACAGGCTCTCGTCCCGCCGCCGCACCAGATAGATCTGTCGCGTCAGCCCCGGCAGCGACAGCGGCCGTGTGACCAGCCCCGGCTGGTCAAAGTGGAATAGCGTGAGCGCTGGCACCACGCTGATGCCAAGCCCCGCGCGCACCATGCCCATCACGGTGGCGAGCTGCTCCACCTCCATCAGCGTGTGCATGGCCTGCGGGTGCAGCGCGGCCTCCAGGTACTGGCGCACGCTGCTGGTGCGCGCGAGGTGGATGAAGGGCCAGGCGGCCAGGTCCTGCGCAGTGATGGCCTTGCGCCTGCGCGCCAGCGGGTGGTCGGCCGGGCACACCAGGTAGAAGTTGTCGCTGCAAAACGGCTCGGCCTGCAGCGCGGGCGTGTCGGCGCGGATGGCGGCGAGTGCAAAGTCGGCATGGCCGCTGGCCACGCGGTCGATGCAGGGCTCGGACAGCACATCGGCAATGTCGATCTCGATGCCCGGGTGCGCCGTGCGGTACTGCGCCAGCACACCGGGCAGCCAGCCCGCCGCCAGTGACGGCAGCAGCGCCACGGCCACACGCCCGCGCTGCAGTGTGGCGGCACTGCGCACGGCGGCCAGGGCGCTGGTGATTTCGGCGCGGATGCGGCGGGCCGACTCCAGAAAGTTCTGCCCCTCGGGCGTGAGGTCCACATGCCGCGTGCTGCGGTCGAACAGGCGCAGGCCCAGGTCGTCCTCCAGCGCGCGGATGAGGGCGCTGAACGCGGGCTGCGACAGGTGGCACAACGTGGCGGCGCGCGTGAAGCTGCGCTGCTCGGCCAGCGCGAGGAACGCATCGAGCTGGCGGCTGGAGAGATGGGGGGCGCTCATGCGGGGTGGGTGTGATTCATCTGGTTTTCAGATGGATTCATCGTAACAATCGATTTTACAGAATACAGCCATGTTCCTACATTCACGGTCAGGAGACAACGGATTCATGCCGAACGACCAAAAAACCAACCTGCTGGTGGGCTGCGCCGCCGGCTTCTCGGGCGACCGCACCGACGCGGCCCTGCCCGTGGTGCAGGCGCTCATCGCCAGCGGCCAGCCTGCGGTGCTCATCTTCGAGACGCTGGCCGAGCGCACGCTGGCCCTGGCCCAGCTGGCGCGCCGCACCGACCCCGATGCAGGGTACGAGCCGCTGCTGGCCGACCTGCTGCGCCCCGTGCTGGCACAGTGCCTGGCCCACGGCGTGCGCATCGTCAGCAACTTTGGCGCGGCCAACCCGCAAGGCGCCGCGCACCGCATCCACGCGCTGGCGGCCGAGCTGGGCCTGGCCCGCCCGCGCATTGCCGTGCTGCAGGGCGACGACCTGAGCGGCCCCGAACACCGCGCGCTGCTGCAGGGTGCGCTGGGCAGCGCCATGCCCACTGAGCCCATCGTCAGCGCCAACGCCTACATCGGCGCGCAGGCCATTGCCGATGCGCTGCGCGCTGGCGCCGATATCGTGGTGTGTGGCCGTGTGGCCGACCCGTCGCTGGTGCTGGGCCCTGCGCTGGCGCACTATGGCTGGGCGCTGGACGACTGGGACCGGCTGGCGCGCGCCACCATGGCCGGGCATCTGCTGGAATGCGGCGCGCAGGTCACAGGCGGCTACTTTGCCGACCCTGGCTATAAGGATGTGGCGGGCCTGGCGCAACTGGGCTACCCCATCGCCGAGATCGACGCCGACGGCCACTGCACCATCACCAAGCCCCCGGGCACGGGGGGCTGCATCACCGAACGCACGGTGAAGGAACAGCTGCTGTACGAGCTGCACGACCCGGCGGCGTATCTCACGCCCGATGTGGTGGCCGACATCACCACCGCCCGCGTGACCACAGTGGGCGCTGACGCGGTGCGGCTGGAGGGCGTGCAGGGCCATGCGCAGCCCGCCACGCTCAAGGTTAACGTGTGTTTTGAATCGGGCTGGTTTGCCGAGGGCGAAATCTCCTACGCCGGCCCGCGCGCCGAAGCCCGTGCGCGCCTGGCGGGCGAGGTGCTGCGCGAGCGCTTGCAGGGCCTGGGCCCGCTGCGTATCGATCTGATTGGTGTGACCAGCATCTTTGGCGACGACACCAGCCGCTGGCTGGATGCACCCGCCTGCAGCAACGATGAAGCCCGCGATGTGCGCCTGCGCGTGGCCCTGCAGCACCGCGACCACGCCAGCGCCCAGCGCTTGGTGCGCGAGGTGACCGCGCTCTACACCTGCGGCCCCGCGGGCGGTGGTGGCGTGCGCACGGCGATGCGGCCGCGCCTGGGTACCGTCTCGTGCCTGGTGCCGCGTGAGGCCGTGTCCGTTTACTTCGAGACGGTGGATTGAGGACTCAAGCTATGACCACTACAAACCTTACCGTCACTGTTCCCTTGTATCGCCTTGCCCATAGCCGCACCGGCGACAAAGGCAACCGCTCCAACATCAGCGTCATCGCCTGGCATCCCGCGCTGTGGGACGTGCTGGTCGATCAGGTCACCGAGGCCGCCGTGGCACGCCAGTTCGCGCAGCGCCGCCCGCGCCATGTCACGCGCTACCTGCTGCCGCAACTGCAGGCCATGAACCTCGTGCTGGACGACGTGCTCGACGGCGGCGTGAACGACTCGCTCAACCTCGACAGCCACGGCAAGGCACTGAGCTACCTGCTGCTCGATATGCCCGTCACCGTGCCCGCGTACCTGGCAACGCACTTTGGCGGCCCTTCCGTGTAGCCCGTCTTTTCTTTCCCATCCATACCAACACCAGGAGACAACATGACCCCTTCATCCCCCCGCCGCGCTCTGCTCGCCACTGCCGCCGCACTGGCGCTGGGCGCATTGCACGCCCCAGCAGCCTTGGCCCAGGCGGCTGGTGCCTACCCGGCCAAGGCCATCACCTTTGTCGTGCCCTTTGCCGCAGGCAGCGCCACCGACCAACTGGCGCGCGCGCTGGGCCAGTCCATCACCAGCGACACCAAGCAGCCCGTGGTCATCGACAACAAGGCCGGCGCCAGCGGCATGATCGCCGCGTCGGCCGTGGCCAAGTCTGCGGCCGACGGCTACAGCGTGCTCATCACCACCAACACCACACATGCTGCCAACGAGCACCTGTATAAAAAGCTCTCGTACGACCCGGTGAAGGACTTCGCCCCCGTCACTGGCCTGGGCAAAGGGGGGCAGGTGCTGGTGGTCAACGCCAGCGCACCGTACAAAAACGTGGGCGAGCTGCTGGCCTTTGCCAAGAAGAACCCCGGCAAGCTCAGCTTTGGCAGCGGCAGCTCATCGAGCCGCATGGCGGGCGAAATGCTCAAGCAGCTGGCGGCCGTGGACATCCTGCACGTGCCCTACAAGAGCAACCCGCTGGCCATCACCGACCTGCTGGGCGGGCAGATCGACCTGATGATCACCGACACCTCCACCGGCGTGCCCCAGGTCAAGGCGGGCAAGCTGCGTGCGCTGGGCTACTCCACGCAAAAGCGCAGCACCCAGCTGCCCGACGTGCCCACCATCGACGAAGCCGGTGTGAAGGGCTACGACATGGGCTACTGGTTCGCGGCCTACGTGCCAGCAGGCACGCCCGCGCCGGTGGTGGCGCGCCTGAACGAGCTGCTGACAGCCGCCACCAAGAGCGCTGCGGCCAAGAGCTTCTATGACAACGCCGGCTCCGAAGCCTGGACCACCATGCCCGATGAACTCGCCAAGTTCCAGGCCGCCGAAACCCAGAAGTGGGGCAAGGTGATCAAGGCCGCAGGTATCGAGGCCGAATAAGCCACCGGCCCATCCACCGGCTCACCAGCCAGGCCCACCCACCGGACCGTTTCATTCCCGTTTTAGCTTCTCTCAGCCTGCCTTTGCTGGCAGGTCTGGGCGAAGCCTTGCCCGCGCGCGGCGCACCAGACGCTGCCGTTTTGTTCCAGAGCCGTTCCAGCGGCCCGCACCACCATCCATCCAAGGAGACAGACACCATGAAACCTCTTCGTGCATTCGGAAAACTCGCGCTCACGGCCGCCGCTGCAGCCGCCATCACGGCCTGCGGGGGCTCCAGCAACGATGCGCCCAAGGGCCCCGCACTCAAGCTGGCCATCACCGTCACCGAGGCCTTCCCAGGCACCTATGGCGACGTGGGTGAATACGAGCGCGTGACCGGTACCATCAGCGGCGAGGTCGACCCCAAGGACCCCAAGAACGCCGTCATCCAGGACCTGGCCCTGGCGCCCACCAACGCCAACGGCATGGTCGAGTACCAGGCCGACTTCGTCATGCTCAAGCCCAAGAACATGGCCAAGGCCAGCGGCGTGCTGCGCTACGACGCACCCAATCGCGGCAACATCCTCACCATGCTCAACCCCACGGCCACGCCCAGCGATGCGGTGTACCTGGAGCGCGGCTATGTGATGCTGTATTCGGCTTGGCAGGGCGATGTGCCCAAGAGCACCGCCGCGCGCCTGACGGTGACGGTGCCCGTGGCCAAGAACAAGGACGGCAGCAGCATCACCGGCCCCTACCGCGCCGAGCTGGTGCCCACGGCCGCCAGCCCTGCAATGACGCTGCCCGGCGGCGTGTTCAACGGCACCATGATTCCGTACGAACCCGCCAGCCTGGACAACACGCAGCCCGGCTATTCACTCACCCGCCGTGCCAACGAGACGGATGCGCGCGTGCCTGTGCCCGCCAGCGACTGGAAGTTCGCCACCTGCGACACGGGCACCAACGCCTTCCCCGGCACACTCAGCCCCACCAGCGTGTGCCTCAAGGGCGGGTTTGACCCAGCCTATCTGTACGAACTGGTCTATGTTGCCAAAGACCCCAAAGTGATGGGCGTGGGCTTGGCTGCGCTGCGCGACACGGTGAGCTTCTTCCGCAGCAAGGCGGCCGATTCCAATGGCACTCCCAACCCGTTGGCGGGCCGCATCCAGTACACGCTAGGGCAGGGCACCTCGCAGTCGGGCAACGCGATGAAGACCTTTCTGCACCTGGGCTTCAACCAGGCGCTGGATGGCGGCAAGGTGTTCGACGGCATGTACGCCCACGTGGCGGCACGCCAGACCAACATCAACACCCGCTTTGCCGTGCCCGGTGGCGGCGGTGGCCTGCGTACCGACCACACTGCTTTCGGTCAGACGGCACCGCGCGGGCTGGACAAGGACTACCAGGACGACATCAGCGGCCGCCAGGGCGGCGTGATGAAGCGCTGCGCCGCCACCAACACCTGCCCCAAGTTCTTCCTGGGCCTGTCGGGCACGGAGTTCTGGCAGTTGCAGGGCTCGCCCGTGCTGACCGACGCCTCTGGCACCAAGGACCTGGCGCAGCCCGACAACGCCCGCATCTACTACTACTCCAGCACCCAGCACGGCGGGGCAGGGGGCACCGCCAGCATTGCCTATGCACCCACGCGCGCCACGTACCCCACGGGCACGGTGGTGCAGTTCAACGACACCTTCCGCGCGCTGTTCCTGAACCTCGAAGACTGGGTGGTGCGCGGCACGTTGCCGCCCGCCAGCCAGGTGCCCAAGCTGGCCGACGGCACGCTGGTGCGGCCCGAGGCGCTGGCCTTCCCGGCCATGAAGGGGCTGACCTGGGCAGTGGGCGGCGTGCAGACACCCATCCCGGACTTCAGCTACCGGGGCTTGTACAACAACTTCCCGCTGTTCGACTTTGGCCCGCAGTACATCCCACAGGACGAGGCCGGCATTGCCACCGTGCTGCCTCCGCGCAACCTGGGCCGCGACTACGCCATCCTGGTGCCGCAGGTCGATGCTTCCACGGGCCTCACCCGCGCCGGCATCCGCAGCGTGGAGGCGCGTGCGCCGCTGGGCACCAGCATCGAGTTCAACTACGTGGCCACACCCGGCATCACCGACCTGGCCAACCTCACGGGCAGCTTCATCCCCTTCCACAAGACGCGCGCCGCGCGGCTGGCGGCGGGCGACGCACGGCCGTCGCTGGAGGAGCTGTATGGTACGCAGGAGGGGTATGTGGCTGCGGTGACGCAGGCCGCCAATGACCTGGTGGCACAGCGCCTGTTGCTGCCGCGCGATGCGAACCTGCAGATTGCGCGCGCCAAGGCCGCTGCCGTGCTGCCCTGAGGTGACGTGACGACCCGCACGGCCCCGTGCCGTGCTGTCCCCTGCAGGCCCCCAAACCCTGTCGCATGAGGGTTGGGGCCATTTTTTTAGCCAAAGTGGCCGGATGCGCTATTGGAATATGCCTAAGTAGCTATCAAAAGCGTAGCGTTTGCTGGCTGTCCAGCCGCCCTCACCACGGCACCCCCGCAAACCGTTCCACCAAAAAATCCAGGAGCGCCCGCACCGCAGGCGACAAGTGCCGGCGCGATGGGTACAGCGCATAGATCGTCATCACCGGCAAGTCCCAGCCCGGCAACACGGCCTGCAGCTCGCCGCTGTGCAGATACGGGTTGACCAGATACGTCGGCTGCATCGCAATGCCGCCGCCCGCCAGCGCGGCGCGCATCAGCGTGGTGGCCTCGTTGGCGCTGAAATGGCCGCTCACGCCTACACGCTCCACCACCTCGCCGCGCGTCAGCTGCCACACGCTTTTGCCAAAGTTGGCGTAGCTCAGGCACCGGTGCTGCGCCAGGTCGGCAGGTTGCTGCGGCACACCGTGGGTGGCCAGGTAGGCGGGCGATGCCACCAGGGCCGAATCGCAGCGGACCAGTGGCCGGCCGATGAGCAACGGGTCGGGCTCGGCGCTGATACGGATGGCCAGGTCGATGCGCTTTTCCACCAGGTTCAGAGAGCCTTCGCTCGCGTCCAGGTCGATCTTGAGCTGCGGGTGTTGTGCCAGAAAGTCCGCAATCGCCGCACCCATCTGCGCAAACGCAAACGACACGCTGCAGGTCAGCCGCAGCTGACCGCGCAGCGCGCCCTCGGTGGTGGTGGCGGTTTCTTCTTCCAGGTCTTGCGACAGCGCCAGCATCTGCTGGCAGCGGCGCAGCGCGTGTTCGCCCGCGTCGGTCAGCGTCACGCTGCGGGTGGTGCGCTGCAGCAGCCGCGCCTGCAGCCACTGCTCCATCTCGCCCACATAGCGCGTGACCATGGCTCGCGACATCTCCAGTTTGTCGGCCGTGGCGCTGAAGCTGCCGCTGGTGGCGACTTCGGCAAACACACGCATGGCGGTCAGGCGGTCCATAAGGGGTTATTTGATCGACTGGTGAAACAAATATGCGCGAATTATCGGGTTTATTGGATCGATTGGCGCAAATAAACTCCATTCCGTCATCTGCACCACCGCTCAACACACCGGAGAAACCACCATGTTCCGCACCACCCTCATCGCCGCCACCCTCGCCGTTGCCTTCACCGGCGCCCAGGCCGCCCAGCCGCTGCAGGTCAAGGTCTACAACGCCGACGGCAACAGCTTCAACGTGAACTCCACGCTGGTCTATGGCGAGAAGGAGGCCATGGTCATCGACGCCGGCTTTACCCGTGCCGACGCGCTGCGCATTGCAGCCAACGTGCTCGACACGGGCAAAGAGCTCAAGACCATCTACGTGAGCCAGGCCGACCCTGACTACTACTTTGGCGTGGAGACGCTGAAAGAAATCTTCCCCAAGGCCGACGTGGTGACCACGCCCGCCGTGCTGGAGAAGATCAACGCCAAGCTGGCTGGCAAGCTCGCCTTCTGGGGCCCCAAGATGGGCGCCAACGCACCGCGCACGCCCGTGCTGCCCAAGGCGATTGCTGGCAACACGCTGAGCGTGGACGGCCAGACGGTCGAGATCCGCGGCACCACCGACCTGCTGGCGCATCGCCCGTATGCGTGGATTCCGTCCATCAAGGCCGTGGTGGGCACCATCGGCGTGTTTGGCACCAACACCCATGTGTGGACGGCCGACACCCAAACCGTGGCCGAGCGCAGCGCCTGGGTGGCCCAGCTCGACGAAATGGCCGCCCTGCAGCCCACCGTGGTGGTGCCCGGCCACATGCCCGCCGGTGGCGCGCTGGATGCCGCCAACATCAGCTACACCAAGGGCTACCTGCAAGCGTTTGAGAAAAACGCCGCCGCCACCAAGACGAGCGCCGAACTCATCGACGCGATGAAGAAGGCCTACCCCGCAGCGCCCATGGGCCTGTCGCTGGACATAGGCGCCAAGGTGAACAAGGGTGAAATGAAGTGGTAAGCCAACCCTCAGACTGCCACGCACACAGCTTTCCCGTTCCGTCCTTCAAGTCCCCGTCCCAAACCAAGGAGTTCCCATGAAGCCCGTCAAGACCTTGCTCGTTGCCGCATCGCTCGTGGCAGCCTTTGCGTCGGCCAGCGCCTTTGCCCAGACCACCAACAAAGAGATCGTGGTGGCCGGCATGAAAGGCCTGTTCATCACGCGTGACGCGTCGGTCATCGACAAGTACTGGTCGCCCGGCTACATCCAGCACAACCCCGCCGTGCCCAATGGGGCCGAGGTGCTGCGCGGATGGATCAAAAGCCTGCCGCTCGACTTCAAGTACGAGCCCGGCATGGTGGTGGCCGAGGGCGACCTGGTCATGATGCACGGCCGCTACTCCGGCATGGGCCCCAAGCCCATGGTCGGGGTGGACATCTTCCGCTTATCCGGTGGCAAGATCGTCGAGCACTGGGACGTGCTGCAGCAAGAGGTCACCCCGACCGCCAGCGGCAACCCCATGTTCACCACGCCTGCGAACTAAACCAAAGTAGGAGCACCCGATCGTGACCACCACCCACCCCCTTCACCAGGTCCTGCAGCACCTGCACGCCGGGCGCTGGAATGCGGCGCACGATCTGGTGCAGCACGACGGCTCCATGCTCGGCGCATGGCTTCACGGCATCCTGCACCTGCAAGAGGGCGACCTGGAAGACGCCGAAAACTGGTACGACCGCGCCGCCCGCCATTTCCGCAGCCGGGGCACGCTGGCCGAAGAAATTGCAGCGTTGGAAGCCGCGCTGGCCGCACACGTTGCCCAACTTGCCCAGGCCGCGCCCCCAGGGGCACCAGCCGCCTCCACGCTGCCCGATTCTGAAGATTCTGAAGAGAGACCCTGATCCATGTCCTCCACGCCCACCGTCACCGTGACGTACCTGTTCGACCCCCTGTGCGGCTGGTGCTACGCCGCCGCACCCGTGCTGGCCCGCTTGCAAGCCACGCCCGGCCTGCAGGTGGTGCTGGCGCCCACGGGCTTGTTTGCAGGCGCAGGCGCCCGGCCCATGGACGCGCAATTTGCCGCCTACGCCTGGTCCAACGACCAGCGCATCGCGCAGCTCACCGGCCAGCCGTTCAGCCAAGCCTATCGAGAGCAGGTGCTGGGCCAGCCGGCCGGGCGTTTTGACTCGGGCCCTGCCACGCTGGCCCTCACCGCCGTCGCGCAGACCGAGCCCGCGCGCGAGCTGGAGGCACTGCACGCCTTGCAGCACGCACGGTATGTGGACGGGCGTGACACCACGGCGCCCACCGTGCTGGCCGATGTGCTGAGCGCCCTGGGCCTGCATGCAGTCGCTCAGTTGGTACGCCAGCCCACCGATGCCCTGCGCGCCGCCATGCTGCAGCGCGTGGCCGCCGCCCGTGCCGACATGCAAGCCCTGGGTGCGCAAGGCGTGCCACAACTGGCAGTGGGTGACGCCGCCACCGGCCGCCGCCGCGTGCTGGGCAGCCAGGCCCTGCACGACAATTTCGATGCATTGCTGCAGCAGGTGGCCCAGGCCTGAGCGGCGTGGCTGGGACGGTGCGGCTCGGGCTGCGCCGTTGCCCACAGCGCAAATTGCAACCAGACCTGCACCACGTCCTCAAGCCCCGTGGTCCGCCACGGGCACCCACACCACGGTGTGGTTCGCGCACTCCACTTCGTCCGGCGGCTGCCACAGGTCACTGGCCAGCTCAAAGATGTGCGGCGGCACCACCATCGAAAACGTTGCGCCCTGTTCAGCATTGCGCCGCAACACACGCGCGCGCCGCACCTCGCGCGGTGCGTCCAGCACATACACCACCATGGCATCGGCCCATGGCCCCATGCGGGCGTAAAACGCATCGCGCTGGTGCTGCTGGATCAGGCCCACCTCCAACACCACATCGCCACCCGCGTGCAGCACGGCCTCGGCCGTCTTCCAGATCTGCGCCAAGCAACGCAGCGTGCGTGGCACATACCAGGCCATGACGTCCGCCGCATCGGGCCGGTCTGGCGAGAACAGTGTGGCCATCCAGTCGTCCAGGTTCAGCGGCACGGCGCGGTGCTGGTGCACCAATTGGCGGGCAAAGGTGGACTTGCCCGCACCCACGGGCCCGATGACCAGATGAACGCAGGGGGAGGGGGCGGCGTCTGCGGGGGCCGTGTGTGTGGAAGTGGCGTGCATCAAGAAGGGCTCCAGAAATGCAAAAAGCCCTCTCTGCAAGCAGGGAGAGCCTTCAATGCGATGGACCAAAAAGAAAAGCCCTCAACGGTGGTGGAGGGCTTTGCGGATCGCTTCCGATCCAAAGATCAAGAAGCAAGTGGGGCAGTGTAGGCGGCTGGCGGAGGTTGGGTCAACCTACGGGCTTGGGAGGCCCGGAGAATGCCGAGCTGCGCTCAGGGCGCTTTGGCTACAGCGATGTGCCGCTGAAAGAACGCGACCACCTGCGCATTGAACCCTTGGTGAAATGCAGCCCGGTCAAACCCCGGCGCATCGCGGCAGATATCGGGCGCCACTTCTGCCAGCGCGGGCGAGCAGGGCGCCAGGAAGGCATAGTGCCTTGCGTGGGCGGCCACCTGCCATTCGGGTGCGCGGGGCAAGCCATTGCGCACCACCTCTACGCTCTGGGGCGTGACGCCATCACCACCCAGCGCTGAGGCCCACAGCTGCACTGGCGTGCTGACCTGCCCCAGCCCCTTGGCATCAAACACGCTCAACGGGTCCACGATGACCGCCGCCCGGATGCGTGGGTCCGGTGCGGGCGTGGCGGGGATCTCATTGCGCCGAATCTCGCCGCACAGGGGGCGCATGGACAGCGGCGGGCACAGGTCCGGGCGCAGCGTCCAGTCTGGCCTGGCACCGATGGCCACCAGCCCCGTGTAGCCGCCGCGCGAATAGCCAAAAAAGCCCACCTTGTCCGCGTCCAGCTGCGCGCGATGGGGCCACGCGCCCAGCATGTAGTCCGTCAGCCGCCGCATGTCCACCGGCCGCGTGGCAAAGGCCGACAGGTGGCCCTGGCGGCTCATGTCCTGAAAGTTGTCGCCCGGGTGGTTGATGGCGGCCACCACATAGCCCGCATCGGCCAGCGTGGCCGCCGTGTCGTGGTGCCCCAAGGCCGAGCCACCCGCGCCGTGCGACACCACCACCAGCGGCAGGCCTTGTCCGGCAACGGGGCAGTCGCGCGTGCCTTGCAGCACCAGCGGCGCCAGGTCAATGCGACCCGGTGGCGTGCTGCAGGGCGACCACACCGCACCGCGCAGCGCGGGGCCGTCCTTGTCCGCAGGCACCTCGATGAAGGCAAAGCCTGCTGCCTGGGCCACGGTGGCGGCGCAGCCAAGCGCTGCGGCCAATAGCCAGCGCATGTCGAGGCCGATGCGTGAAGGAGAGCTGGAACGAAGGCGAAGCAGCGATGAAAAGGTCATGGTGATGTGCTGGCGCGGTGGAAAATCACAGGGGCTTTGCCCACAGAGTTTGCCGCAGCTTGCGCGCCAGGACTTCACCCATCTTGCATCGAGTGCTGGCCGTCGGAGTAATGGCCGCCACATGCTGCCGCGCAGCGGGGCAGCCAACGCCCGTGCCAGCCGTTTGCGTCAACCCTCAACGCACAGGCGCCAGCGCCCACCGGTCCTTCGACGCCTTCACCAAAAAATCAATCACCGCCTTCACCCTGGCCGCATTGCGCCGGCCCGGTGACGACACCGCGTACAGCGTGTGCACGGTGCGGGACGCAAAAGGCGCAAGCACCTCCACCAACCGGCCTTGCGCCACATCGGCCGCCGCAAGTGGGGCGGACAACATGCCGATCCCCGCGCCGCCCACCAATGCGTGGTGCACCAGGGCCGAACTGCTGGCGGCCAGGCGCGAGCGCACGGTCACCTCCAGCGGCTTGCCTTGTGCATTGCCGTGTGGATTGAGAAATGCCCAGGTCACCGCCGGCCCCTGCGCGGTGTGCGTGACGGTGTGGTGCTGCTGCAGCTCGCTAGGCTCGGCGGGCGTGCCGTGCTGTTCCAAATACGCAGGGGCCGCGTACAGACGCCGCTCAAACCGGCCCAGTTCGCGCGCCACCACCAGGTCGCTGTGGCCCACGGTTGTGCGCAGCGCCACGTCGATGCCATCCGTCACCAGGTCGGCCACGCGGTCATCGGCCAGCAGCTCCACCCGCAGCGCGGGGTAGCGCGCCTGCAGGTCCGCCAGGTGGGGCAGCACCAGCGCCTCGCAAATCTCTTGGCTGGAGGCCAGGCGCAAGGTGCCCGCCACGCGGCTGCGCTGGTCCGACAGCAATGCCCCGATGTCCTCCAACTGCGCCAGCAAGGCACGCGCTTCCTGCGCCAGTTCTGCGCCCTCGGGCGTGGCCGACAGGCCGTGTGTGGACCGGCGCAGCAAGCGCACGCCGTAGCCGGCCTCCAGCCGGTCCACACCGCGCGCGACGACCGACACCGCCACATCCATCTCGCGCGCCGCTGCAGAAAACGAGCGCAGGTCGAGCGACCGCACCAGCCACCGCAGGTCGTCCGGATCGGGGAGGAAGGAGCGGGGTTCTTGTTTCATCGTGCGCGCCTTTGCGTGCGGAGCAAAAGCCATTATCGCCACGGGCGGTTTCCGTGGCGGGGCGCAATTTCTACAGTGAAGGCTCGTTCAACCCAACGCATTCAACAGGAGCCCTCCATGCCCATCCTCAACGTCAAAGTGTCCGCCCAACGCACGCCCGAGCTGTCTGCCCGCATTGCAGAAACCCTGCTGGACCTGACCACCCGCGTGCTCGGCAAGCGGCGCGACCTCACGGCCGTGGTCATCACCTTTGTGGACCCGGCCGACTGGTACGTCGCCGGCCGTTCGCTGGCCGACCTGAAACAGTCGAGCTTTTACTTCGACGTCAAAGTGGTGGACGAGACCAACACCAAGGCCGAAAAGGCGCGCTACATCGCCGAGGCGTTCGCAGCCTTCGAAGGCCTGCTGGGCACGCTGCACCCCGAAAGCTATGTCTACGTGCAGGACGTGCGCGCCACCGCGTACGGCTTTGGCGGCCGCACGCAGGAGTACCGCCACCAGCACCCCGAGCAATAAGCGGTCAAGCAATCAAGCAAGCCATCAACCAATAGCTAACTAGGAGCACCGACATGACGATGACGACAACGAACAATCACCTTGCCGACGTGATCGTGGCCCAGGCGCTGGAGCGCGCGGGCCTGGCGGACTGGATACCTGAAGGCGAAGGCAAGTGGTCCCTGCCCATCCAGTTTTTGCCCGACGACGCTGGGTGGGTGGAACTGATGCGGCTGTCACCCGGCACGCGCCTGGGCCTGCACCGCCACACGGGCGAAGTGCACGCCCTGACGCTGGCGGGTGAACGCCGCCTGAACGATGGCCGCGTGGTGCGGCCGGGCGACTACATCCACGAGCCCGCCGGCAATGTGGACTGGTGGGAGGCCACCGGCACGGAGGAGCTGCTGGTGCATGTGGTGGTCAAGGGCAGCGTGGAATACCTGGGGGGGCACCATACGGTGCTGCAGCGGATTGCCACGGCTGATCGGCGGGCGGATTACCGACGCTGGTGCGACGCGGTGGGGGCGGTGCCGCGTGAACTTTGCTAGGGACCCAGTCGGGAGGGGCACGCTATGCAGCGCAGGCCAGCACATGTCCTGCAGAAATATGACTGAAAACAGGCTCCAGCGCTTATTGGTAAGGCGCTGGTAGCTATAAAAATAAGAGCATATTCCTTACCCCCCACCGCCGCGTGCTGGCGGCGGTTGAAGCCCGGAGCGCCGCTGGTGATGGCGCATCTGGGCGTGGCGGATGTTTGAAGGTGCTGCCGACGAACACGGGCAGGGGGGCGCGATTTGCAGCTGCAGCGCCATACCGCTTTTCAGGTTACGTCCGGCGTAGCGCCGGAGCGTACGGCCAGGGTGCGGGACAGATTGCTGGGTAGCTGGCCGTGCTGAGGCGACAGGAGGATGCGGCCGTTGTTGGGGCGGCAGGGTTCAGCGGTGTGCGGATGTTTTACATGGACTGGCGTTCAGAGGATGATTAGCGAGTCCCTAGTCGTAAAAACCTTTTTATAACTTTGCTCGGGCTCGATCAATTTGCGATTGGCTATATGTGAAAATACCTTGGTAGGCTCGATTTCATGGAAGAGAAAGCTCGGGCATATTGCTGGAATTCAAAGGTTTTTTGTTGATTTTAAATCTTCCTGAGCCACGCTTTATTCTATGCAGCGGTCGTGCTTTTGTTTTGTCTCTTGATTTCTGATGTGAATATGATTACAGCTAATGTGTTCAATCGAGTATTTTTCATAAAGGCGGACCGATATGGGACTGCGTTTTCGATTGAAGTTGATGGGCGAGAGTATTTGGTGAGTGCCAAACACCTTTTTGAGTCGCCGGAAAACGTTAAGATGATTAAACTCATGCATGACAACAAATGGCTTGATGTTGAGGTGCAACTCGTGGGAGCCTGTCGAGGCGAAGTCGATATCGCGGTCTTCGTTGTCGGGATTGGTTTGACGCCAAGGGAATATGTAGTTCCAGCAACATCTGCAGGGGCGACGCTAGGGCAAGATGTATATTTTGTCGGCTTCCCTTATAAGATGTGGGCAAATTTAGGTGCTATTATGGCAAATCGACCAGTTCCATTTATTAAGAAGGGAACCCTTTCGTCTGCATTTGATTTTTCAAAGGATGTGCGGCATATATATGTTGATGCCATTAATAACTAGGGGTTTTCTGGCGGGCCTTTGGTTTTTTCAAAAATTGGTGCTCCATTTAATGATTTAAAATTTTTGGGAGTGGTTTCCGGCTTTAAAACTGAATATGAAAAAGTGATTGGTGGTGATGGCGAGCCTAATGGCATGACTGTGGCGTACAACACGGGATTTTTACTGGCGTATGGGATTGAGCATGCAGTCGATTTAATAAAAATTAATCCCATTGGAAGATTGGTGAATTAATTTAAATTACCGGGTAATTAGTTGTGCCTCAATCTGGGAACTGTGATTTCACCTTTAAGTGTCTGCGCTGCAGTTTGGCGCTCATGCGGATCTTCTTTGATTGGAATTAGGTCAAAGTTCAGTCTTGCCCGGTCAAAGATGACCGCATAGCATCCCTGTCAAGCACCCACCCCCATGAGGTGCTGCACAAAACCATGACAGGAGACAAGCCTTGCCATCCACCCGCTGGAGTCACTGCGGCGCCGAAGACCTGAGCGTCTTGCAGACCATCTTCTGGTCCGCAGGCGCGTCGCGCAATGCGCTGGCGCAGCGCCTGGCCTATTCCAAGAGCAAGGCCAACGCCATGGTCGCGGCGCTGCTGGACGAAGGCCTGCTCGACGAGGTGGGCCTGCAGGAATCCTCTGGCGGCCGGCGGGCCGAAACCCTCCGTTTAAGTGAAACCCTGGGCGTGGTGATTGGCGCCGACCTGGGCGCGACCAGCATGCAGATTGCGGTGATGCGGCCCGACATGACGGTGCTGGCGCGGCACCGCGAGCCGATTGATGTGCGCCAGGGGCCGGGCGTGATCCTGGCGCGGGTGCGGGGGCTGATGCGCGAGCTGCTGGCGCGCTGCGGCCTGGCGCCTAACCAAGTGATTGCCATCGGCATGGGCGTGCCGGGGCCGGTGGATTTTGAAAGCGGGCAGCTCGTCAACCCGCCGCTGATGCCCGACTGGGACGGCTTTTCGATCCGCGACTACCTGCGCGAGGCGTTTGCCGCGCCGGTGTTTGTGGACAACGACGTGAACCTGATGGCGCTGGGCGAGATGTACCGGCTGCAGCGCAATCTGCCCAACTTTCTGGTCATCAAGGTGGGCACGGGCATTGGCTGCGGCATCGTGTGCCACGGGCAGGTGTACCGGGGCGCCAATGGCTCGGCGGGCGATGTGGGCCACATCTGCGTGGACCAGCACGGCCCGCGCTGCCACTGCGGCAACCAGGGCTGCGTGGAGGCGATGGCCGCAGCGCCCGCCATGGCGCGCATGGCCATCGAGGCGGCGCAGCGCGGCGAAAGCGCGCTGCTGGCCGAGCGGCTGCAAAGCACCGGCACGCTGACCATTGAAGACGTGGCCCAGGCCAGCCGCACGGGCGATGTGGCGGCCAACGCCATCATCCAGCGCGCGGGCAGCCTGGTGGGGCAGATGCTGGCGTCCATCGTCAACTTCTTCAACCCATCGCATGTATTCATTGCCGGGCGGGTGACGGACATGGGGCCGCTGTTCCTTGCGTCGGTGCGGCAGAGCGTGTACCACCGGTCGCTGGCGCTGTCTACGCGGCACCTGGAGATTCAGTACGCGCCGCTGGCCGACGATGCCGGTGTGGTGGGCGCGGGCGTGCTGGCCATGCAGGAGAGCCTGTCGCGTGCTGGCTCGGTGGCGGGTGCGGGCGTTGGAGCAGTTGTAGGAACAGGGGCAGCGCGATGAGCGTAGCCGTCGAGTTCCGCAACGTCACCAAGGAGTTTGGCACCGTGCGCGTGCTGCACGGGGTGGGCTTTGCGCTGCAGCCGGGCCGCGTCTATGGCCTGCTGGGCGAGAACGGCGCGGGCAAGTCCACGCTGATGAAGATTCTGGCGGGGTACGAGAGCCCGACCACCGGCGAGGTGGTGGTGGACGGCGCGGTGCGCGCCCCCGGTGGCGGATCGCGCGCGGCCGAGGCGCAGGGCATTGTGCTCATCCACCAGGAGTTCAACCTGGCGGACGACCTGACGATTGCGCAGAACATCTTCCTGGGCCATGAGATCAAGAAGGGCCCCTTCCTTGACGACAAGGCGATGCGCGAGAGGACGCGCGCTGCCTTGGCACAGGTGGGTTTGCCGCTGGACCCGGACACGCGGGTGCGCAAGCTCATCGTGGCAGAAAAGCAGCTGGTGGAGATTGCCCGCGCGCTGGCCCGCAATGCGCGCCTGCTCATCATGGACGAGCCCACCGCCACGCTGACCCCGGGCGAGACGGAGCGCCTGTTTGCGCTGATGGCCGGGCTGAAGGCCGCGGGTGTGACCATCATCTACATATCGCACAAGCTCGACGAAGTGGAGCGCACCACCGACGAGGTGGTGGTGATGCGCGACGGCCTGCTGGTGGCGCGCGAGGCCACGGCCAGCGTGACGCGGCGGCAGATGGCCAACCTGATGGTGGGCCGCGAGCTGGCCGATTTGTTCCCACCCAAGCTGCCCGCGCCTGCGGGTGGAGAGCCCGCCATCCAGGTGCGTGGCCTCACGGTGCCCGGCTGGGCCGAGGATGTGAGCTTTGACGTGCGGCGTGGCGAGATTCTGGGTTTTGCCGGGCTGGTGGGGGCTGGCCGCACCGAGCTGTTTGAAGGCCTGCTGGGCCTGCGCCCGCGCTCGGCCGGCACGGTGGAGATTGCTGGCAAACCCGTGCATTTGAAAAGCCCGCGCGACGCGGCGCGCCATGGCCTCACGTACCTGAGCGAAGACCGCAAGGGCAAGGGCTTGCATGTGCACTTTGGCCTGCGGCCCAACCTGACGCTGATGGCGCTGGAGCGCTATGCCAAGCCCTGGCTCGACCCGGCGGCCGAGCAGGCTGCGCTGCGCGATGCGGTGCAGGAGTTCGGCATCCGCACCGGGTCGCTCGATGTGCGCGCGTCGTCGCTGTCCGGTGGCAACCAGCAAAAGCTGGCGCTGGCCAAGGTGCTGCACCCCGGCCCTACCGTGGTGGTGCTGGATGAGCCCACGCGCGGCGTGGACGTGGGCGCCAAGCGCGAGATTTATCACCTGGTGCAGCGCCTGGCAGAGCAGGGCCTGGCGGTGGTGGTGATTTCGTCCGAACTGATGGAGCTGATTGGCCTGTGCCACCGCGTGGCGGTGATGCGCGCCGGGCGGCTGCAGACCACGCTCCAAGAGCCTAATTTGACCGAAGAGGAGTTGATCGCACATGCCACAGGCACCCGCTGAAAACGCACCCACCGCAGCGGCTGCCGCAGCACCCGCTGTACCCGGTGCAGGCCGCCACGGCGGCGCTACGGCCTGGTGGGGCAAGCTGCACGGGCTGGGCCCTGTCATCGGCCTGGTGCTGCTGTGCATTGCCGGCACGCTGCTCAACAGCAATTTCGCCACCTACGACAACGTGATGAACGTGCTCACGCGCACGGCCTTCATCGGGATCATCGCGGTGGGCATGTGCTTCGTCATCATCTCGGGCGGCATCGACCTGTCGGTGGGGTCGATGGCGGCGCTGATCGCGGGCTCGGTCATCTTGTTCATGAACGCGATGGCGCCCGTGCTGGGATCGCCTATGGCGGCCGTGGTGGTGGGCATGCTGCTGGCGGTGGTGCTGGGCGCGGTGTTCGGGCTGGTGCACGGCCTCTTGATCACCAAGGGGCGCATCGAGCCCTTCATCGTGACGCTGGGCACGCTGGGCATCTTCCGTGCGTACCTCACGTACTTTTCGAACGGCGGGGCCATCACGCTGGAGAACGACCTGTCGGACATCTACAGCCCGGTGTACTACGCCAATCTGTTGGGCGTGCCGATTCCGGTGTGGATCTTCCTGCTGGTGGCTGTCATCGGCGGCGTCATCCTGAACCGCACGGCCTATGGCCGCTATGTGCAGGCCATCGGTTCCAACGAGCAGGTGGCGCAGTACGCGGCGGTGGATGTGCACAAGATCAAGATCCTGACGTACATGCTGCTTGGCGTGTGCGTGGGCATTGCCACGCTGCTGTATGTGCCGCGCCTGGGCTCTGCATCGCCCACCACGGGCCTGCTGTGGGAGCTGGAGGCGATTGCCGCCGTCATCGTGGGCGGCACGGTGTTGAAGGGCGGGGCGGGCAGCATCACCGGCACGGTGGTGGGCGCGATCTTGCTCTCTGTCATCAGCAACATCTTGAACCTGACCAGCATCATCAGCGTGTACCTGAATGCGGCGGTGCAGGGCTTCGTGATCATCGCGGTCGCCTTCATGCAGCGCGGCAAGAGGTGACGGAGTGGCCGGAACAACTCTCCTGGCGTTGTTGCTGTGTCTTGCCGTGCTACTCGCACTGTCTGCGACACAGCGCCTAGCCAGGACCGCTTCGCTGAGTTTTCCAGCCACTCTTTGCGTGCATTTGTTTTTCGAGGTGTTCCCCAGCCGGCCAGCTTCCATGGCCATATTCCAAAGCAACAGGAGACAACGCATGAACAGCCAACTTTCTTTCACCCGCCGCTTGACCCTCTCGGCCGTGGGCGCCGCCGCCTTGGCATTGGCCGCCCCCGCCATGGCGCAGGCCAACAAGACGGTGGTGGGCGTGGCCATTCCGTCGGCCACGCACGGCTTTACCGGCGGCATCGTGTACTGGGCCAACCAGGCCAAGAAGGATCTGGAAAAGGCCCACCCCGGCCTGCAGGTGATCGTGAAGACGGCAGGCGGTGCGCCCGAGCAGGCCAACCAGCTGCAAGACCTGGTGACGGTGAACAAGATCAACGCATTGGTCATCTTCCCGTTCGAATCCGCCGCGCTGACCAAGCCCGTGGCCCAGGTCAAGGCCAAGGGCGTGTACGTGACGGTGGTGGACCGGGGTCTGACCGACACCAGCGCGCAGGACGCATATGTGGCGGGTGACAACACGGCCTTCGGCAAGATTCCGGCCGAGTACATCGCCAAGGCGCTGAACGGCAAGGGCAACGTGGTGGCCATGCGCGGCATTGCGACCACGCTGGACAACGAGCGCATGGACGCGTTCAACAGCGTGCTGAAGAACCACCCCGGCATCAAGCTGCTGGACGCCAAGTACGCCAACTGGAACCGCGACGACGCCTTCAAGGTGATGCAGGACTACCTCACCCGCTTCCCACAGATCGACGCCGTGTGGGCCGCCGACGACGACATGGCCGTGGGCGTGCTCAAGGCCATCGAGCAGGCCAAGCGCAAGGACATCAAGCTGGTGTTTGGTGGCGCGGGGGCCAAGGGCATGATCAAGACGCTGATGGACGGCAGCAACCCGCTCATCCAGGCCAACGTGTCGTACAGCCCCAAGTTCATCTACGACTCGATCAAGCTCACGGCCGAGGCGCGGATCAAGGGCGAGAAACTGCCCGCCAACACCATCATTCCGTCGGTGCTGATCACCAAGGAAACGGCGAAGGACTTCTACTTCCCGGACTCTCCATTCTGATGGTTTTTTTGAACCAAATAGGCAGCTAGCGCCTATTCATAAAGCGCAAGCGGCTATTGAAAAGATAGCTGCTTGCCGCTTGTACATCCGCAACCACACGCCCCTTGGAGCCACCATGCCAAGACCCGTCACCCTCTTCACCGGCCAGTGGGCCGACCTGCCTTTGGCGCAACTCGCGCCCCTGGCCAAAAGCATGGGCTACGACGGCCTGGAGCTGGCCTGCTGGGGCGACCATTTCAACGTGCAGGAGGCGCTGTCGTCGCCCCAGTACGTCAAAGACAAGCACGCACTGCTGGCCCAGCACGGCCTGCAATGTTTTGCCATCGGCAACCACTTGGTGGGCCAGGCCGTGTGTGACCTGATCGACGAGCGCCACCAGTCCATCCTGCCGCCTCATGTGTGGGGCGATGGCGAGCCCGAGTGCGTGCGCCAGCGCGCTGCTGCCGAGCTGGCCGACACCGCGCGTGCAGCGGCCAAGTTCGGTGTGAAGACGGTCACCGGTTTTACGGGTTCGTCGGTGTGGCATTCGATCTATGCCTTTCCGCCCACCACGCAGGCGTACTGGGACAAGGGTTTTGCCGATTTTGCGAAGCGCTTCGGTCCCATCCTCGATGTGTTCGAGCAGCACGACATCAACTTTGCGCTCGAAGTGCACCCCACCGAGATCGCGTTCGACATCGCCTCGGCCGAGCGCGCAATTGCAGCCGTAGGCGGCAACAAGCGCTTCGGCTTCAACTACGACCCGAGCCATCTGGCCTACCAGGGCGTGGACTACGTCAAGTTCATCCGCCAGTTTGGCGATCGCATCTACAACGCCCACATGAAGGACGTGTGGTGGGGCAAGGGCGACGGCACGGTGGGCACCTTCGGCGGGCACACCAGCTTTGGCGATGCGCGCCGCAACTGGGACTTTCGCAGCGTGGGGCGCGGGATGATCGATTTCGAATCCATCATCGTGGCGCTCAACGACATCGGCTACCAGGGCCCGCTCTCGGTGGAGTGGGAAGACAGCCGCATGGACCGCGTGCACGGCGCCACCGAGAGCGCGGCGTTCTGCAAGCGGCTGGATTTCAAGCCCGCAGCGGGCGCATTCGACGCCGTGTTTGCGCGCGACAAGCAGGCCTAGCCGCACGCCGTCCACAAAACCGAAAACAACAACACACAGCGAGCAAAGGCGTTTCGTATGTCCAGTCCTAGAAAGCTCCGCTACGCCATGGTCGGCGGCGGCCACGGCGCCTTCATCGGCGCGGTGCACCGCAAGGCCATGGCGCTCGACGGCCAGTTTGAACTGGTGGCGGGTGCACTCTCGTCATCGCCCGAGCGGGCGCGCGCATCCGGCGCCGAACTGGGCCTGGCGGACGAGCGCAACCACGGCAGCTGGCAGGACCTGCTGGCCGACGAACTGCGCCGCCCGGCGCATGAGCGCATCGATCTGGTGAGCATCGTCACCCCCAACCATGTGCACCACCCGGTGGCGTTGGCGTTTGTGCAGGCGGGCTTTCATGTGGTGTGCGACAAGCCGCTGGTGCACACCCGCGCGCAGGCCGACGAGCTGGTGGCCGCCGTGAAGAAGGCGGGCACCGTGTTTGGCGTCACGTACAACTACACCGGCTACCCCATGGTGCGTGAGGCGCGCCACCTGGTGTGCAGCGGTGTGCTGGGCCAGCTCCGCAAGATCACCGTCGAATACAACCAGGGCTGGCTGGCCACCGCCGTGGAAGAGGGCGGCGCCAACAAGCAGGCCGACTGGCGGCTGGACCCGGCGCGCAGCGGCAGCGCAGGCACGCTGGGCGACATCGGATCACATGCCGAAAACCTGGCCGCCACCGTCACCGGACAGCACCCCGCCTGGGTGTGCGCCGACCTCACCACCTTTGGCGCCGGGCGGCAGCTGGACGACGACGCCCAGTTGCTGCTGCGCTACGACAGCGGCGCACGCGGCTTCATCGTGGCATCGCAGGTGGCAGCGGGGTTGGAGAACGACCTGCGCTTGCAGGTGTCCGGCACGCTGGGCACCATCACCTGGCGGCAGGAAGAGCCCAACCAGCTTATCCACTCCCCCGTGGACGGCCCGCGCCGCATCCTCACGCGCGGCTCGCCCTGGCTCAGCCCGGCGGCGCTGCAGGCCGGGCGCATTCCTGCGGGCCACCCCGAGGCCTTCATCGAAGCCTTTGCCAACGTCTACCTGGGTGTTGCTGCCGACATCCGCGCGCGGCAGGCCGGCACGGCGGCCGACCGGCTGCACGCCGACTACCCGCGCGTGGAAGACGGGGCGCGTGGGGTGCACTTTATCGAGCGGGTGTTGGCATCTGCTGCCAGTGAGCAGAAGTGGACGGCGGTGGGTTGACCTGGCTCCAGGTCGGCTGAGAACCTGAACAGGCTCTGAAATCAGGGGTAGCCGTCCGCCAGCTGAAACCGCTGGTCAAAGTTCATCTTGCCCAGCACGCGCAGCGCTGCGTTGCGGGTGGCGTTGTCCACCTTGCTGATGTCCAGGCTGTAGCGCTTGGCGGTGGACACTACGTCCACACATTTGTGGCCCCATTGCACCGCGACCAGCAGGGCGGGGCGCTGGCCTGCCTCGGCACCCACCGACACGCCGCGTTGCTCGGGCCGCAGCATGAATTCAAGGTGGGGGGTGCGCACGAGGGTGAGGCGGTCGGTCCCTCGGGGGCCCAGGGCGAACGAAATCACCCAGTCGTCTTCGTCTTCCACCGTCACAAACGGAACATGCTGGGGTGCGGCCATGGTGCTGGGCGTTGGGGTTGGAGGGCGGGGCGGGTGGTCCGCCGTGGTGCACTGCCCAGGGTACGGGCGGGCGCCAGTATGCCGCTGCAAGCGCCGTGCCTGCTGCGGGAGAACCCGAGGTTGGGCTTTTCCAACGCGGTGCGTGGGATGTCAGCCTGGTGCAAGGCAGGCGCAGCGTGTGTTGGGTTGTGCGATGCAGTGTGGTCGGGCGAGGGGGCTGCGCGCCGGGTTTGGGGTCAGGGTTTTGATAAAAATCGGCCTGTGCGCTAGGCCGGTATGTCTTTGTGGCTAGTGTTTTGATAGCATTTTTGGCCGCGCCGGCCTCTCTGTCACTGCGGTCGCTAAGCCCGTGGCCAGTTGGCCCACGGTGCGCAGTGCTGGTTCCAGCCGCCCGTGCGCTGGATGCCCGTAGTTGATGCGTACGCAGTGCGCAAACCGCTGGTCGGCCGAGAAGATCTGCCCAGGCGCGAGGCTGATGCCCTGCTGCAGTGCCAGTCGGTGCAGTTCCAGCGCGTTCACTTCAGGCGGCAGCTCCACCCACAAGAAGTACCCACCCTCAGGCCGCGATACGCGGGTGCCGGGTGGGAAGTGCTGCGCTACGGCCGCCAGGGCCATCGCTTGCTGCTCGGCCAGGCTGCGGCGCAGCTGGCGCAGGTGCCGGTCGTAGCCGCCCTGGGCCAGGTATTCAGACAGCGCCTGCTGTGACGGCGTGGCAGCCGATAGCGTGGTCATCAGCTTGAGCCGCTGCACCGCCTTGGCCTGGCGGCCCGCCGCCACCCAGCCCACCCGGTAGCCGGGCGCCAGGCTTTTGCTGAATGAGCTGGAGTGCATCACCAGCCCCTCGGTATCAAACGCCTTGGCTGGTGGCGGGCGCTGGGGGCCAAAGTGCAGCTCGCCATACACGTCGTCCTCGATCAGCGGCACGCCGTGGCGCGCCAGCAGGGCGACCAGCTCGCGCTTCTTGTCCTCGGGCATCAGGCTGCCCAGCGGGTTCTGAAAGCTGGGCATGAGCCAGCAGGCCTTGATGGGCTGGCAGGGTGTTTGCCGCTCCAGTGCTTGCGCCAACGCTGCCAGGTCGATGCCATCGCGCGGGTGGGTGGCGATTTCCAGCGCCTGCAGGTTCAGCCGCTCCAGGGCCTGCAACGCGGCGTAGAAGGTGGGCGATTCGACCACCACCACGTCACCGGGCTGGGTGACGGCCTCCAGGCAGAGGTTGAGCGCCTCCATGGCGCCGTTGGTGATGATGATTTCTTCCATATCCACCGCCATGCCGTGCACGCCGTAGCGTAGGGCAATCTGCTGGCGCAGGCGTTCGTCGCCGGGCGGCAGGCTTTGCACGATGGTCCAAGGGTCGAGCTTGCGCATGCCGCTGCCCAGGCAGCGCGCCAGGCGCTCCAGTGGAAACAGCTCCAGCCCTGGAAAGGCCGAGCCCAGCGGTACCAGGTCGCGGTCGCGCGCCAGGCCCAGCACCTCGAACACCAGGTCGCTGATGGCCACGCCGGTGGAGGTGGCGGCGGGCTGCGAGGGCTGGGGCTCCCCGGGGCGAACCTCGGCCGTACCCGGTAGCCGGGCGCTGACGTAGTAGCCCGAGCGCGGGCGCGCATGGATCAGGCCCTGGGCCTCCAGCAGGTAATACGCCTCGAACACGGTGGACGGGCTGATGCCCCGTGTGCGGCTGGCCTCGCGCACCGAGGGCACGCGGTCGCCGGGACGCAGGGCGCCGCTGTGGATGAGCTGGGCAATGGCGTCGGCGTGGCGTTCGTAGCGCTTCATGGGCAGGGCGGGGTTGATGCAGGGCAAACTGATCTGTATTTTTAACTCGAAACTGAATCTGTACTGTTTTTGGGGGCGGGCGTAGAGTGGCGGACTGTGTGGGCGCACGCCTTGCGTGTTTGGCCGCTGTGGGCCGCCCAACCGTTTCTTTCCCGGACAAAAAGATCCTCATGACCGATTGCCTGCGCAGCTTGCTGCGCCCCGTTCTCAGCCTGCCTGCGGCCACTGCCCTGTTGGCGCTGGCCTGGAGCGCTGGCGCTGTGGCCCAGACGGTGCCTGCCAGCACCACCTCTGCAACCCCGGTGGCCACTGCATCCGCTGCGGCCGCGGTGCCCGCGTCTTCCATGTCTTCACGCGTGCTGGCCTGCACCGCCTGCCACGGCAAGGAAGGCCGTGCCACGCCCGACGGCTACTTTCCGCGCATTGCGGGCAAGCCGGCGGGCTATCTGGCCAACCAGCTGCTCAACTTTCGGGACGGGCGGCGCAGCTACCCGCAGATGGGCTACCTCATCGAGCACCTGACGGACGATTACCTGCGCGAGATGGCCGAGTACTTTGCCGCGCTCGACTTGCCGTACCCACCGCCGCCCGCACCACAAGCGCCCGCCGCCGCACTGGAGCAGGGCCGCCAGCTGGTGCAGCAGGGCGACGCGGCGCGCCGCATTCCCGCCTGTGTGGCCTGCCACGGTGCGGCCATGACGGGCGTGGCACCGTCCATCCCCGGCCTGCTGGGCCTGCCGCGTGACTACCTCAACAGCCAGCTGGGCGCCTGGAAGACCGGCCAGCGCCGCGCGCACGTGCCCGACTGCATGGCCGATATTGCCCGCCAGCTCACGCCCGATGACGTGAGCGCTGTCTCGGCCTGGCTGGCCGCCCAGCCCGTGGCGGCGGGTGGCAAGCCAGCCCGCGCGCTGCCCGCCGCCATGCCGGCGCGCTGCGGCGGTGTGGCTGAGGTTCCCGTCGCTGCTGCAGCGGCACGCTGAGAAGGGATGCACCGATGAAACGCATCCTCTGGACCCTCTCTTCCGTGCTGGCGGCGCTCGGCATTGCCGCCGCCGTGCTGATCACCCTGAACCTGCGTGGCGAAGAGCCGCTGCCCACCGTCGAGACGCTGCAATCCACACCGGTGCTGGTGCAGCGCGGCGAATACCTGGCCCGCGTCGGCAACTGCATGGCCTGCCACACCACCCAGGGCGGCGCGCCGTTTGCAGGCGGGCGCGGCATCGAGACGCCGTTTGGCGTGGTGCACAGCTCCAACCTCACGCCCGACAGGGTGCAAGGCATTGGCAACTGGACCTCGGCCGAGTTCTGGCGTGCCATGCACCATGGCCGCAGCAAGGACGGGCGGCTGCTGTACCCGGCCTTCCCATACCCCAACTACACGCAGGTGACGCGCGAGGATTCGGACGCCATCTTTGCCTATCTGCAAAGCGTGCCCGCTGCGCCCGACGCCAACCGCGCCCATGCGCTGCGTTTTCCGTACAACACGCAGGCGGCATTGGCCGTGTGGCGTGCGCTGTTCTTCGCACCCGGAGCGCCCAGCGCCGAACCCGCGCAGACGGCCGAATACAACCGGGGCGCCTATCTGGTCAACGGCCTGGGCCATTGCACCGCCTGCCACACGCCGCGCAATGCGCTGGGCGCAACGTCGGACGCCAAGGCCTTCACCGGCGGGTTGATCCCGGTGCAGAACTGGTATGCCCCCGCACTCAATGCGGCGCACGAGGCGGGCGTGAAGGAGTGGCGCACCGACGACGTGGTGGCACTGCTCAAGACCGGCGTGGCCCCGCAGGGCTCGGTGCTGGGCCCCATGGCCGAGGTGGTGTTTCGCAGCACGCAGTACCTGAGCGACGCCGATGCGCGCGCCATGGCCGTGTACCTGCAGGGCCTGCCGCAGCAGGATCGCAAGGCGCCTGCCACCGTGGCCGCCCCCCTGGCCAGCGCGATGGCGCGGGGCGGCAAGGTGTACGAGCAGCAGTGCGCGCAGTGCCATGGCGACCGGGGGCAGGGCGAACCCGGCGCGTTTCCGGCACTGGCGGGCAATCGTGCCATCACGCTGGCCGACCCCACCAACCTGGTGCGCGTGGTGCTGCAGGGCGGCTACCTGCCCGCCACCGCAGGCAACCCGCGTCCGCACGGCATGCCGCCGTTTCAGCAGACCTTGTCGGACGAGGAGGCGGCGGCGGTGACCACGTTTGTGCGCAACAGCTGGGGCAACCAGGCGCCAGGTGTGGGTACCATCGAGGTCTATCGCGCGCGCGAGCGCCGCGGCATGTAGCGCCAGGCCCGGGGCCCGCGCCAGCCGCCCTGCAGCGCGGCCCTCCAGGAGCCCTTTTGATGTCCAGTCCCGCCGCACTGCCCGAACCCACCCCCACGAGCCCTGGTGCCGCCACGCCCAGCGGCTGGTGGGCCGTGTGCCTGTGTGCTGCGTGGTGTGGCACCTGCGGCATTTATCGCCCCTTGTTCGACGAATTGGCCCGTGCACACCCGGACGTGCGGTTTGAATGGGTGGACATCGAAGACGAATCCGATCTGGTCGGGGACCTGGATGTGGAAACCTTTCCCACCCTGCTGATTGCCGACGGCGAGCGGGCCCTGTTCCTGGGCCCGTTGTTGCCGCAGGCGCCAGTGCTCACGCGGTTGTTGACCAGCCTGCAGGCGGCAGCGCCCGGCAGTGCCGGGGCGGGGGGCGAGGCCCAGAGCGTTTTCGAGCGGGTGCGCGCAGCACGTCGCGCCTAGCGGGCGGTCTTGCGGGCTGGCAGCGGTGGCTACCGTACCATCGCCCACATCTTGAATGCTCTTTTTTTGATAGCTGACGGCGCATGATCCACTAGCGCTACAGCCACTTTTTGCTCGAAATCTGTGTCCACACCCCCTTCACCCTGGTTCCCGCTCAACTCGCTGCAGGCCCAGTGCGACAAGGGCTCCTGGGAGCGGGGCATGGAGCTGTACCGCCAGGCAGACGTGGTGCGCGTGGGGATCCAGCAACAGGCCGAGGGCCGCTGGGCCTTGGCGGGTGAAGTGCAGGGCAGCTCGCCCGACCCGTACGAAGTGTCTGTGCAACTGGTGCTTGCGCCCAATGGTCAGGTCAAGCAATGGTCGGGCGATTGCAGTTGCCCCGTGGGGGCAGATTGCAAACACGCCGTGGCCCTGACCCTGGAGGCCGCGCACCGCGACCCCGCGCAGAGCCCGTCGTCCACGCGGGCCGCCGATGCGCTCAAGACCATGCAGGAGCGCAAAGAGGCCCTGGCGCGCGCCGAGGCCGAGGCGCGGCTGGTGCACTGGCTGCAGGAGTGGGACCGCGCTCTGGGCGGTGCTGTGCCGCAGGAGCCAGTCGCACGACCGGGGCGGCCCGAGTGTTATCTCTATCTTGTCTCTACCGTAGGGCGGGCGCGCACCAGCGTGCCGCAGTTGCAGCTGGAGGCCGTGGTGTCGTACCCCAAGCTCACGGGGGGCTGGGCCAAGCCGCAACAGATCCGCACCCAGCCCGCGCCCGGCCAGGCGGTGTACGACCGCGCCAGCGATGCCGACCGCCAGGTGCTGCAGCTGCTGCGTGCCATGCCCCGCAGCGTGGGGTACTACTCGGCCTACAGCGTCGCGCCCATTGGGGTGCTGGAGGGTGCGGTGGGCTTGCTGGCGCTGGAGCAGGCAGCGGCCACAGGCCGCCTGTTTGTGGATGCGGGTGGGTCCACCGTGGGCGAGCCTTTGCGATGGGGCGACCCGCTGCCCATCGCGTGGGCATGGCAGGCGTCTACGCCCGCGCAAGGCGGCGAGGCCGTCTGGGGCCTGCGGGCCAGTCTGCCAGGCGACACCGCCGTCCTGTGCGACAACCATCCGCCCTTGTACCTGGACGCAGTCCAGGGCGTCTGCGGCCCGGTGCACGCCGAGGGCCTGAGCCCGGCCCAGGTGGCCATGCTGCTCAAGGCCCCCGCGCTCAGTGCTGCGGCGCTGCAAAAACACCATGCTGAGGTGGTGCGCCGCATTGGCGGGGTGTTGCCGTTGCCGCCGGCGCTGGGTCCGCTCACGCAGGTGCGGGGGGTGAAGCCTGTGGCGCGCTTGCATCTGGCTCCGTCATCTCCGAACCAGGTGGCTGAAATGGGGCTTATCACCGCGCACTTGCGTTTTGACTACCAGGGCCATGTGGGCTGGTGGGCTGGGCAGGAGCTGGCGGTGCTGGTGCCCGGTGCCGACGGCGGCCAGGTGCTGCTGCAGCGCGATGCGGTGGCTGAGCGCCATGCCGTCGAGCGTCTGGAAGGTCTGGGTCTCCTGGCCACCGACGACGGCCTGTTCGGCATCCCTGGCGAGCGTGCGCAGGATGACTGGATGCATTGGGCAGACAACGGCTTTGCAGGGCTGCGCGACGCGGGTTTTGATGTCACGCTGGACGCGGCGCTGCATGGCTGGGTCCAGCACGCCGACCGACTGGATGTGGTGCTGCAGCCTGAGGGGGATGACGCGACCACATCGCCCTGGTTTGCGCTGTCGCTGGGCATGGAGATCAATGGTGTGCGCCACAACATCCTGCCCTGGCTGCCCGATCTGATTGCCGCTGCGGCGGCCCAGCCGCTGGACCCAGCGACGGGTTTGCCCCAGCTGCCGGGACATGTCTACATGCCCTCGTTGACCGGTGCCGGGTTTGTGCGCCTGCCGACAGATACCCTGCGGCCCTGGATGGCAGCGCTGCTCGATCTCGCGGGCGACCGCGCGCGTGACTTCAACGCCGACCGCCTGAAGCTCTCGCGCCTGGATGCCCTGCGCACCAGTGCTGCGCTGGGCGAGGGCGCGGTGTGGCAGGGCGCCGGTGCCTTGCGCGACATGCTGGCCCAGCTGCGGGGCGCCAGCGCCTTGCCCGAGGTGCCGCTGCCCGCCGGCGTGCGTGCCACGCTGCGGCCCTACCAGCAGCAAGGCCTGAACTGGCTGCAGTTTTTGCGGGCCCACGGCCTGGCCGGTGTGCTGGCCGACGACATGGGCCTGGGCAAGACCCTGCAGACCCTGGCGCACATCCAGGTCGAAAAGGACGCTGGGCGGCTGACGTGCCCTGCGCTGGTCATTGCGCCCGTGAGCCTGATGGGCAACTGGCAGCGCGAGGCCGCTCGCTTTTGCCCGGGCCTGCGGTGCCTGGTGCTGCATGGCGCGGATCGCCATGAAGTGGCCGATGAAGTCACCCAGCACGACCTGGTCATCGCGCCGTATTCGCTGCTGCAACGCGACCGAGACCGCTGGCTGGCGCACCAGTGGCACCTGGTGGTGCTGGACGAGGCCCAGAACATCAAGAACGCCAGCAGCCAGGCCGCACAGGTGGTCAGCGAACTGCAGGCGCGCCACCGGCTGTGCTTGTCGGGTACGCCCATGGAAAACCACCTGGGCGAGGTCTGGAGCCTGTTCCACTTCTTGATGCCGGGCTTTCTGGGCAGCCAAACGCGCTTCAAGGAGGTGTTTCGTACGCCCATCGAAAAGCAGGGCGACGGTGCGCGCATGGCCCAGTTGCGCGCCCGCATCACCCCCTTCATGCTGCGGCGGACCAAGGCGCTGGTGGCAGGGGAGCTGCCGCCCAAGGTCGAATCGGTCATGCCTGTGGAGCTGACCGGCGCGCAGGCGGACCTGTACGAAACCATCCGCCTGGGCATGGAGAAAACCGTGCGCGAAGCGCTGCAGTCCAAGGGGCTGGCGCCATCGCAGATCACCATCCTGGATGCGCTGCTCAAGCTGCGGCAGGTGTGCTGCCACCCGCAGCTGGTGCCGCTGGACGCAGCCAAGGCCGTGGAGACCTCGGCCAAGCTGGACCATTTGATGACGCTGCTGCCCGAAATGTTGGCCGAGGGGCGGCGCATTTTGCTGTTCTCGCAGTTCACCAGCATGCTCAGGCTGATAGAGACCGAGCTGAAAAAGCGCGACCTGCCCTGGGTCAAGCTCACGGGGCAGAGCCAAAGGCGCGACGCGATCATCGAGCAGTTCACCAGCGGTCAAGTGCCTTTGTTTCTCATCAGCCTCAAGGCGGGCGGGGTGGGGCTGAACCTGCCGCAGGCCGACACGGTGATCCATTTCGACCCCTGGTGGAACCCGGCGGTGGAAAACCAGGCCACCGACCGTGCGCACCGCATGGGTCAGACGCAAAGCGTGTGGGTGATCAAGCTGGTGGCGCAGGGGACGATCGAGGAGCGCATCCTGGCCCTGCAGGAGCGCAAGGCGCAGCTGGCGGGCAGCCTGTACAGCGGAGCTGCTGCCCGCAAGGAGCCGCTCTTCACCGAAAACGATCTGGCAGAACTGCTGCAGCCGCTATCACTGTCATAGCTGCTGGTGCAGGTTGGACAAGCGCGTGGTGCCATTGAGTCAGGGCCCCGCCCGGAAGGCCGCATGGACGCTGGCTTGGGCGTCCTGCCTGAGCGTGTTGACAACAGTTTTCCCTGTCTGCGCCTTTGCAAATCAACACTTTGCACGCTACAATACGAATCTCACGACCAAACGGGCGGGTACCAACCGCCCGTTTTTTTTGGTCGAACGCTTTTGGAGCTCGAAGCTGTCGGGGAAGAGTCTCCGGGGGTTATCGGGTTTTTTGTTTTGGATTTGCGCAAATGAGGGGGCACAAACAGTGCTCCCGGTGGGCGGGCTGGTGGCCTGGTCCTGATTGGCGCAAGTTGTGTGGTTTATCCGGGATTGAACTGAACACGTGGCATTGCAGCAAGTCGTTGAACAAATTGTGACGGGACTGGGATATGACCTGGTGGAGATCGAGCGCTCTGCCGGCGGCCTGTTGCGCGTCACCATCGACTTGCCTTGGGTGCAGCCGGCCGCTGATGCGCCCCAGCCCGTGATCGAGCAGTTCGTGACGGTCGAGGATTGCGAGAAGGTCACCCGTCAGCTGCAGTTTGCGCTGGAGGTCGATGGCGTCGAGTACAAGCGCCTCGAAGTGTCATCTCCTGGTATCGACCGGCCCTTGCGCCACGAGCAAGACTTCGTGCGCTTTGAAGGCTCTGTCATCGACATCACCCTGAAGGCGCCCATCGGCGCCGCAGCAGCGGGAGGCCAGGTCAACGCCACCCGCAAGAAATTTCGCGGCACGCTGGAGCGGGCCGAGGCCGGAGGCTGGCAGATCGTCTGGAGCGACGAGCCGCCGGTCAAGCCAGGACAAAGAGTCAGCAAGAAACGCGTGCCTGCCCCGTTGCAGGCGATGGGCTTCACCTTGGACGAATGCCGGGATGTGCGCCTTGCGCCCATCGTGGACTTCAAGGGGCGCGCAGGCAAGGCCGGGGCTGCACCTGCCTGATTTGCTGCTGAAAATTGTGGGGTGGGTGGCTGCAGTGCGTTGCCTTGCCCTCGGGTGATTGAAAACAGGAGAGTCGTCGCATGAATCGCGAATTGTTGATGTTGGTTGAGGCCATTTCGCGCGAAAAGAACGTGGAGCGTGATGTGGTCTTGGGCGCCGTGGAGTCGGCCCTGGCCCAGGCTACCAAGAAGCTGTACCAGGGCGAGGTGGACATTCGCGTGTCCGTGGATCGCGACAGCGGCAACTACGAGACTTTCCGTCGCTGGCTGGTGGTGCCCGACGATGCGGGCCTGCAAAACCCCGAAGCCGAAGAGCTGCTGATGGATGCGAAGGATCGCATCCCAGACATCGAAGTCGGCGAGTACATCGAAGAGGGTGTCGAGTCGGTGCCCATCGGTCGCATCGGCGCCATGGCTGCCAAGCAGGTCATCTTGCAGAAGATCCGCGACGCTGAACGCGAAATGTTGCTCAACGACTTCATGTCGCGCGGCGAGAAGATCTTCACCGGCACCGTCAAGCGCATGGACAAGGGCGACATCATTGTCGAGTCCGGCCGCGTGGAAGGCCGTCTGCGCCGCAGCGAAATGATCCCCAAGGAAAACCTGCGCAGCGGCGACCGCGTGCGGGCCATGATCATGGAAGTGGACCTGACGCTGCGCGGCGCTCCCATCATCCTGTCGCGTTCGGCGCCTGAGTTCATGATCGAACTCTTCCGCCAGGAAGTGCCCGAGATCGAGCAAGGCCTGCTGGAGATCAAATCCTGCGCCCGTGACCCCGGCTCGCGTGCCAAGATCGCCGTGCTGTCCCATGACAAGCGCGTGGACCCCATCGGCACCTGCGTCGGCGTGCGTGGCACCCGTGTGAACGCGGTGACCAACGAGCTTGCTGGCGAGCGCGTGGACATCGTGCTGTGGTCCGAAGACCCCGCACAGTTCGTGATTGGCGCGCTGGCTCCGGCCAACGTGTCCTCCATCGTGGTCGATGAAGAAAAGCACGCCATGGATGTGGTCGTGGACGAGGAAAACCTCGCCATCGCCATCGGCCGTGGTGGTCAGAATGTGCGCTTGGCGTCCGACCTAACCGGCTGGAAGATCAACATCATGGACGCCGCCGAAAGCGCGCAAAAGCAGGCCAACGAGACCGATACGGCCCGCAAGCTGTTCATGGAAAAGCTCGATGTGGACGAGGAAATCGCCGACATCCTGATCTCCGAAGGCTTCAACAGCCTCGAAGAAGTGGCCTACGTTCCCCTGCAGGAAATGCTGGAGATCGAAAGCTTCGATGAAGACACCGTCAACGAGCTGCGGGCCCGTGCCAAGGACGCGCTGCTCACCATGGAAATTGCCCGTGAGGAAAGCGTGGAAGAGGTCTCCCAGGACCTGCGCGACCTCGAAGGCCTCACCCCTGAGCTGATTGCCAAATTGGCCGAAGGCGGTGTGCACACACGTGACGACCTGGCCGATCTGGCCATTGATGAACTGACCGACCTGACCGGACAGTCTGAAGAGGAAGCCAAAGCCTTGATCATGAAGGCGCGCGAACACTGGTTCGCGGGGCAAGAGTAAAGGTCAGGGAGGCACGAACCACATATGTCCAGTAACACTGTCGCCGAGTTCGCTACCGAACTCAAAAAATCGCCTGAAACCCTGCTCGACCAGCTCAAGGCTGCCGGCGTGGGCAAGGCTGCTCCTTCTGACGCGTTGACCGAGTCGGACAAGCAAAAGCTGCTTGCTTATCTGCAGGCCAGCCACGGTACGGCCTCGGCCGATCGCAAGAAGATCACGCTGGTCAAGAAGTCCACCAGCGAAATCAAGCAGGCGGACGCTACGGGCAAGGCCCGTACCATCCAGGTGGAAGTGCGCAAGAAGCGCACGTTCATTCAGCGCGACGAAGGTGCAGAGGCTGCTGCAGAGTCGCACGCACCCGCGGCGGTGGAAGAACCCGCTGTGTCGAGTGAAGACCTTGAGCTGTCCCGCCGCGAGGAAGAAGCCCGCCGCCAGGCCGAGCTGATCCGCCGCCAGGAGGCGGAATTGGCCGAAAAGCGCGCCGAGCGCGAAGCCCGCGAAAAGCGCGAGCGCGAAGCCGAAGAGCGTGCTGCCGCCTACGCTGCTCAGGAAGCTGAGAAGAAGGCCCAGGCTTCTGCCGTCAAGCAGGAAGCCACCCGCGAGCAGGCTGCCGAAGCCGCTGCACGCACGGCAGCACAGAACGAAGCCCGCGAAAAGGCTGCTGCCGAATCCAAGGCCCGCTCTGACGAAGAGGCCGCCCGTGCGGCCGACCTGGATGCACGTCGCCGCAAGGCCGAGGCAGAAGCTGCCGCCATTCGCTCCATGATGGCCACGCCCAAGAAGGCGGTCATGGTCGCCAAGAAGCCCGAGGAACCCAAGCCAGTGGCCAAGCCTGCTGCCGTGGGCGACGCCAAGAAGGGTACTTTGCACAAGCCGGCAGTTGGCACTGGCGTGGCGCGCGCCGGTGCTCCCGCTGCTGCTGGAGCGGGCGCGGGTGCGCCTGGCGCTGGCAAGGAAGTGAAGTCAGCCAAGCTGTCCTCCAGCTGGGCCAATGACACGGCCAAGAAAAAAGAAATCAAGACCCGCGGCGACAGCAGCGGCGGTGTCGGTCGCAACAACTGGCGTGGTGGCCCGCGTGGCCGCCGTGGCGACAACCGCGACCACCGTGATGATCACCAGCAGGCCGCACCGGTCGAAGCACGCATCATCGAAGTGCATGTGCCCGAGACCATTACCGTGGCTGAACTGGCGCACAAGATGTCCATCAAGGCCAACGAGGTCATCAAGGCGCTGATGAAGATGGGCCAGATGGTCACCATCAACCAGCCGCTGGACCAGGACACGGCCATGATCGTGGTGGAAGAGCTGGGCCACAAGGCCGTCGTGGCTGCGCTGGACGACCCGGAAGCCTTTACCGACGAAGATGCAGGCCAGCAAAACGCAGAACTGTTGCCGCGCGCTCCGGTCGTGACCGTGATGGGTCACGTGGACCATGGCAAGACCTCGCTGCTGGATTACATCCGCCGCGCCAAGGTGGCTGCGGGTGAAGCCGGTGGCATTACCCAGCACATTGGTGCCTACCACGTGGAAACGCCACGCGGCATGGTGTCGTTCCTCGACACCCCGGGTCACGAGGCTTTCACGGCCATGCGTGCCCGTGGTGCACAGGCCACCGACATCGTGATTCTGGTAGTGGCCGCCGATGACGGCGTCATGCCCCAGACCAAGGAAGCCATCAAGCACGCCAAGGCGGCGGGTGTTCCGATCGTGGTGGCCATCACCAAGGCTGACAAGCCTGATGCCAACCCCGACCGCGTCAAGCAGGAGCTGGTGGTCGAAGAGGTGGTGCCTGAAGAATACGGTGGCGATTCGCCCTTTGTGCCCGTGTCCTCCAAGACCGGCATGGGCATCGACACCCTGCTGGAGCAAGTGCTGCTGCAGGCCGAAGTGCTGGAACTCAAGGCGCCGGTGGATTCGCTGGCCAAGGGTCTCGTGATCGAAGCCCAGCTGGACAAGGGCCGCGGCCCTGTGGCCACGGTGCTGGTGCAGTCCGGTACGCTGAAGGTGGGTGATGTGGTGCTGGCTGGCCAGACCTATGGCCGCGTGCGCGCCATGCTGGACGAAAACGGCAAGGTCGCCAAGACGGCTGGTCCATCGATTCCTGTCGAAATCCAGGGTCTGACAGAAGTGCCGCAGGCGGGTGACGAATTCATGGTGTTGACGGACGAGCGCCGTGCCCGTGAGATCGCGACGTACCGTGCAGGCAAGTTCCGCAACACCAAGCTGGCCAAGCAGCAAGCCGCCAAGCTGGAAAACATGTTCGCCGACATGACGGCGGGTGAGGTCAAGACCCTGCCCATCATCGTCAAGGCCGACGTGCAAGGCTCGCAGGAAGCGCTGGCCCAGTCGCTGCTCAAGCTCTCGACCGACGAGGTCAAGGTGCAACTGGTGTACGCCGCTGTGGGCGCCATCAGCGAGTCCGACATCAACCTGGCGATCGCCTCCAAGGCCATCGTGATCGGCTTCAACGTGCGTGCCGATGCCGGTGCGCGCAAGCTGGCCGAAGGCAATGGCGTGGACCTGCATTACTACAGCATCATTTACGACGCTGTGGACGAGTTGCGTGTGGCGATGTCCGGCATGCTGGCTCCCGAGCAGCGCGAAGAAGTCATTGGTACGGCCGAGATCCGCACCGTGTTCGTGGCCTCCAAGATCGGTACTGTGGCGGGTTCGTACATCACGTCCGGCATGGTCCATCGCAACGCCAAGTTCCGTCTGCTGCGCGACAACGTGGTGGTCTACACCGGCGAAGTCGACTCGATCAAGCGCCTCAAGGACGATGTCAAGGATGTCAAGGAAGGCTTTGAGTGCGGTATCAAGCTCAAGAACTACAACGACATCAAGGAAGGCGATCAACTCGAGTTCTTTGACATCAAGGAAATCGCCCGGACGCTGTAAAGCCTCGGTGACGACGATATGGCTGCGAAGAAATCTTCCACCCCCAACCGCGCCTTCAAGGTGGCCGACCAGATCCAGCGTGATCTGACGGAGCTGATCGCGCGCGAGTTGAAAGACCCGCGCGTGGGCATGGTGACGCTGCAGGGCGTGGAGGTGACTCCCGACTACGCCCATGCCAAGGTGTTCTTCAGTCTGTTGACGGGCGACCCTGTGGAAACGCAGGCGGCGCTCAACCAGGCGGCTGGATTCCTGCGCAATGGCTTGTTCAAGCGCCTGCACATCCACACCGTGCCTACGCTGCACTTCGTGTTCGACCGCACCTCCGAGCGTGCGGCCGACATGAACGCCTTGATCGCCAAGGCGGTGTCTTCGCGCGCCAAAGAGGATTAGTCCATGCACGCGCCACGCACCAGGGTGCAGCGGCGCCCTGTGCATGGGGTGTTGCTGCTCGACAAACCGCTCGGCCTTTCGAGCAATGACGCCTTGCAAAAGGCGAAATGGCTGCTGCGCGCCGAGAAAGCGGGCCATACGGGCACGCTGGATCCGCTCGCCACGGGCGTGTTGCCTCTGTGTTTCGGCGCCGCCACCAAGTTCAGCCAGCTGCAGCTGGATGCCGCCAAGACCTACGAGGCGATTGCGCTGCTCGGCGCCACCACGACCACCGGCGATGCCGAAGGGGACCTGGTGCAACGCTGCGACGTAGATGCTGCCCAACTCACGCCAGAGCGCCTGGCGGCTGTGCAGCAACAGTTCACGGGTCCCATCCGCCAGGTGCCGCCGATGCACAGCGCGCTCAAGAAGGACGGCAAGGCGCTGTACGAATATGCACGCGCCGGTGTCACGGTGGAGCGCGAAGCACGGGACGTGATCATTCATGCCCTCAAGCTGACGCTGGTGCAGACGGATCAAGCGCAGGCAGCTATTAAAATGATAGTGACCTGCAGCAAGGGCACCTACATCCGTACGTTGGGTGAAGACATTGGTGCGGCGTTGGGCTGCGGGGCTCACCTGACCTTCTTGCGCCGCATCGACACTGGGGGCATTGGTGTGGAGCGCTGTGTCACGCTGGCCCAGCTGGAGGCCATGCCCGAGGCAGAACGCCTGGCCAGTCTGGAAGCGCCCGAGTCACTGCTGGCACAACACATGCGTGTCACGCTGGACGGTGAGAATGCAGCCCGATTCCTGTCGGGCGTGCGTCGCCGTGGCAACTGGCCCGATGCCAGTGCCGTGGCGGTGTTTGGCGAGAATCCCCCGGCGCTGCTGGGGGTGGGCCACATCGTGGGCGGGGAGCTGGTGCCGGACAGGCTCCTGAGTCCGCTGGAAATTCAACAAATTTTGGAAAGCACGCCGCATTCCGCGTCCATGGCGCACAGCGGCATATTGGAAAAACTATGACTAAACAAATCCGCAATATCGCCATCATTGCCCACGTTGACCATGGCAAAACCACCATGGTGGACCAGCTGCTGCGCCAGTCCGGCACCTTCGCCGACCACGAAAAGGTCGTCGATACCGTGATGGACAACAACGCGATCGAAAAGGAACGCGGCATCACCATCCTGGCCAAGAACTGCGCCGTGAGCTGGAAGGGCACGCACATCAACATCGTGGACACCCCCGGCCACGCGGACTTCGGTGGCGAAGTGGAACGTGCGCTGTCCATGGTGGACAGCGTGGTGCTGCTGATCGATGCGCAAGAAGGCCCCATGCCCCAGACGCGTTTCGTGACCAAGAAGGCCCTGGCGCTGGGCCTGCGCCCCATCCTGGTGGTGAACAAGGTGGACAAGCCCGGTGCCAACCCCGACAAGGTGGTGAACGCCGCGTTCGACCTGTTCGACAAGCTCGGTGCTACCGATGAACAGCTCGATTTCCCCGTGGTGTACGCCTCGGGCATCAACGGCTGGTCATCGCTGGAAGAAGGCGCGCCCGGTGAGCAGTGGGGCCCCGACATGTCGGCCCTGTTCGACACCATCCTCTCGCACGTTCCGCCCAACACGGGCGATGCCAATGCGCCGCTGCAGCTGCAGATCTCTGCGCTGGACTTCTCCAGCTTCGTGGGCCGCATCGGCGTGGGCCGCATCAGCCAGGGTACCCTGAAGCCCATGCAGGACGTGATCGTCATGGAAGGCCCTGATGGCAAGGCCGTGAAGGGCCGTGTGAACCAGGTGCTGACATTCCAGGGCCTCGATCGCATGCAGACCCCCTTGGCGGGCCCTGGCGACATCGTGCTGATCAACGGCATTGAAGACATCGGTATCGGCGTGACCGTGACCGACCCCGCCAACCCCGCGCCGCTGCCCATGCTGAAGGTGGATGAGCCCACGCTGACCATGAACTTCTGCGTGAACACCAGCCCGCTGGCTGGCCGCGAAGGCAAGTTCGTGACCAGCCGCCAGATCTGGGACCGCCTGCAAAAGGAACTGCAGCACAACGTGGCCCTGCGCGTGAACGAAACCGACGAAGAAGGCATCTTCGAAGTGATGGGCCGTGGTGAATTGCACCTGACCATCCTCTTGGAAAACATGCGCCGCGAAGGTTACGAGCTGGCCGTGTCCAAGCCCCGCGTGGTGTTCAAGGACATCGACGGTGTCAAGCACGAGCCTATCGAGCTGGTGACGGCCGACATCGAAGAAGGCCACCAGGGCGGCGTGATGCAGGCCCTGGGCGAGCGCAAGGGCGAGCTGGTGAACATGGAGTCCGACGGCCGTGGCCGCGTTCGCCTGGAGTACCGCATCCCGGCCCGTGGCCTGATCGGTTTTACCAACGAATTCCTGAACCTGACGCGCGGCTCCGGCCTCATCAGCAACATCTTCGACAGCTACGAGCCGCACAAGGGCGACATCGGCGGCCGCAAAAACGGCGTGCTGATCTCCATGGACGACGGTGAAATCTTTACCTACGCGCTGGGCAAGCTGGACGACCGTGGTCGCATGTTCGTGAAGGCCAACGACCCTGTGTATGAAGGCATGATCGTCGGCATCCACAGCCGTGATAACGACCTGGTGGTGAACGCCACACGTACCAAGCAACTGACCAACTTCCGCGTGTCCGGCAAGGAAGACGCGATCAAGATCACGCCCCCGATCGACCTCACGCTCGAATACGGCGTGGAGTTCATCGAGGACGACGAACTGGTCGAAATCACGCCCAAGTCCGTGCGCCTGCGCAAGCGCTATCTGACCGAAAACGAGCGCAAGCGCGCCTCCCGTTCTTGATAAGCTCAGCGTTTCCGAAAGGGCCACTGCCACGCAGTGGCCTTTTTTCCGTCTGAACCCTGCACAAACCATGTTGAAACTCACCCATACCCGGGCGGTGCTGCTGATGGTGGCGGTGACCCTGATGTGGTCCATCGCCGGCGTGGTCACCCGCCACCTGGAGCATGCGGCAAGTTTTGAAGTGACCTTCTGGCGCAGCTTTTTCACGTTGCTGTCGCTGCTGGTCATCTTGCCCGCGCTGCAGGGCAGGGCGGTGTTTGCCTCCATGCGCCACAGTGGCCGTGCGTTGTGGATCTCTGGCGTGTGCTGGAGCGTGATGTTCACGGCGTTCATGGTGGCGCTGGTTCTCATGCCGGTGGCCAATGTGCTGGTCACGATGGCCGTGGGGCCGCTGCTCACAGCGCTGTTTGCAAGGGTGTTCATCGGCCATCACATCGCCCCGCGCACCTGGGCTGCGATTGCCGTGGCGGGGCTGGGTATTGCGTGGATGTATGGTTCGCAGATGGCGGGCCTCCCTCTGGCGGGCACGCTGGTGGCGCTGTGTGTGCCTGTGGCTGCCGCCATTAACTGGACGGTGGTACAACATTCGCAGCGCCATGGCCATGCGGTGGACCTTGTGCCTGCGGTATTGGTCGGCGCAGTGATTTCGGTGGTGGCCACGCTGCCACTGGCGCTGCCTTTTCAGGCGTCGGCCCACGACCTGGGCCTGCTGGCCTTGCTGGGCGTGGTGCAATTGGCCATCCCTTGTGTGCTAGCCGTGCGCTGCGGGCGCGTGCTCAAGGCGCCCGAGATGGCGCTGCTCGGGCTGCTTGAAGTGATCTTTGGCATCTTGCTGGCATGGCTGGGCGCGGGCGAAAAGCCTGGCACGGCGGTGCTGACGGGGGGCGCACTGGTGATTGGTGCGCTGGTTTTCAATGAACTGTTGGGTTGGAAGGAACAAAAATGACGGAGACGGTCGTGTCTGAAGTGTTGAGCGAAGTGCGTGGCCAGGTGGGCTTCATTACCCTGAACCGCCCGCGTGCGCTCAATGCCTTGTCGCTGGGTATGGTGCGTGACCTGATGGGCATTCTGCTGGCATGGCAGAACGATGCGCGGGTGCTGGCCGTGGCCATCCGTGGCAGCAACAAGGAAGGCCCGTTTGGTGCTTTCTGCGCAGGGGGAGATATCCGCTTTCTGCACCAGGCGGGTAGCCAGGGCAACCCGCTGATCGAGGACTTCTTCACCGAGGAATACGCGCTCAACCACCTGATCCACAACTACGCCAAGCCCTACATCGCCTTCATGGATGGCATCGTGATGGGGGGCGGCATGGGCATCAGCCAGGGCGCCGCCCTGCGCGTAGTAACCGAGCGCACCAAGATGGCCATGCCCGAGACGGCGATTGGCCTGTTCCCGGACGTGGGCGGGGGTTACTTCTTAAGCCGCTGCCCGGGCCGCGTGGGCGAGTGGCTGGCACTGACTGGCGACACCATCGGCGCGGGAGATGCCATTGCCTACCTGCTGGCCGATGGCTGCCTGCCGTCAGACCGGCAGGCCGCGGTGTGGGATGCTTTGGCCACCAAAAACTTTGCGGATGGCGCGGCCATCAAGGCCTATGTTGCTTCTCAATTTGTAGCATCTCAGGCAAGCGGTACTGGCGCTCTGGCTGATATTGACCAATATTTTGCGCTACCGACCGTTGGCGAGATCGTGCGGGCACTCGAGGCCGCCGACAGCGACTGGGCACGCACCACGGCCGCCACGCTGCGCAAGCGTTCGCCACTGATGCTGCATGTGGTGCTGGAGCAGATTCGCCGCGCCCGTGCGATGGGCCTGGCCGACGACCTGCGCATGGAGCGCGATATGGTGCGCCACTGCTTTTTCCTGCGCCCAGGACAGAGTGAGACCGTGGAAGGCATCCGCGCCCTGGCCGTGGACAAGGACCATGCGCCTCAGTGGAATCCAGGCCGCATTGAAGATGTGACGCTGGAGATGGTGGCACCGTTCTTTGCCAGCCCCTGGCCCGCACACGCCCATCCGCTGGCCCATTTGTCCTGACCGCATACGGACATGGTCGGGCCAGGCCCCCGGCGGCGCGTCAGGGGTTCAGCTGCTGATACACCGCTGTGGCCAGGCTCAATAACTCGGGGCGTGACAACTGTCCGCTCAGGGCGTAGCCAAAGCCGGCATCCGTCCAGTAAAAGCCCGGCACCGGGCCTTCGTGTGTGAACTGGAACGCGGTGGTGGGTGCTGCCGCCGGTGCTTCCGTGCGCGCTTTGGTGCCGCCCTGGTTGTCACTGGCAGGGCGGGACGGGGTGGGAGCTAGAGCGCCCAGGTACAGCGTGATTCGCTGGCCTGCGCTGTTCTGGTACATGAACTGCGCGCGCACTCCGGTATCGCCGGGCAACAACCGGCCTCCCACCAGTTCATAGCCCTGGGCGCCCAGCACAGGGACTTTCAGCGGTCGGTCCAGCCGTTTGGACAGCCATTGCACCAGGTGGTCTTGCTGGGCAGCCGTGACCTCTACGGGGTGACGCACTTCGGGTTGGTACACCGCATGGGCCACCGAGGCCTGCTGTGCGAAGCGCTGTGCGGGTTCGGCTACCACCAGCGCGGCTCCTTGGCCAGTCGCCAGCGTTTTGCCGGGTAGCCCTGCGGGCCACTGGCTGCGGCCCGTCCAACCCAGCACAAAGGCCAGCAGGACCGATGCGGCCATGCCACCCCAACGCCACCACTGCGCCTGTTGCTCCCTGCGGTCTGTGGCGCGCAATGCTGCGGCCAGCAAGGCATCGGGAACGGGGGCGTGGAGAAGGTCCTGGTGCAGGTCGTGCAGCCGCTGCCGCTGCGCCTGCCAGTGGGCCAGTGTGGCCTGTGCCTCCTCATCGTCCCGCAGTTGCTCGCGCAGCGCCTGTGCCTGGGCGGGCGACAACTGGCCGTCCACAAGGGCATGCCAGGCGCTGCTCTCTTCTGCGGGTGCTGGGGGGGCTGGGTATGTCGGGTCCATGGTGGAGGATCGGGTCAGGGTGGCTATTTGAGACGGCGCAGTGCAGGCGTCGTGCCTGTGACTGCGCCCGCCTGGGCGGCCGGAACAGCCGGTGCGGTGCCTGATGTAGGCTCCCGGTCCATCAGCACTCGCAGGCGCATGCGGGCCCGCGACAGGCGTGACATGACGGTACCCACCGGAATGCTCAGGATGCGTGCGGTGTCTTCGTAGCTCATGTCCTCCATCGCCACCAGCAGCAGCACGGCCCGCTGGTCGGCGGGCAGGCGCTGCAGGCAGCGCTCCAGGTCCAGGGCGTCATCCGAGGGCGCACGGGCGCCTTGCAGCTGGTCTTGAACCTCATCGATGTCCAGAGGGGGCAGCGCGGGCAACGCGCGGCGTTGGTTGAGATACAGGTTGTGCATCAGGGTGAACAACCATGCGCGCAGGTCGCTGCCGGTGCGCCACAGCATCCATTTGCTGCAGGCCCGCTCCAGCGTGTCCTGCACGAGGTCATCAGCCGCCCAGGCATCGCCCGTCAGCACCCGCGCGTAGCGGCGCAGGCCCGGCAGCTGTTCGATGACCTGGGAGCGATTCATGCCGTGCGGGGCTGTGTTGCGCTGCGTGGGCTCTTACGGCCGTGCGGTGCGCCACAACTGGTTCACGCCTTCGCCCGTCTTGTCTCCGGGCTTGGTGTCCTTGATCCAGTAGTACAGCGGCTTGCCCTTGTAGGCCAGCTGGGTCTTGCCATCGTCGCGGGTGACGACGCTGTAGTCGCCGCCAGGGGCCTTGCTGGCCATCAGCGGCGGCCAGTTGGTGGCGCAGGCGCCGTTGCACACTGACTTGCCACTGCCTGCAGCATCGCGGTCAAACGTATAGAGCGTCATGCCGCCCACGCCGACCAGTACGCCGTCCATGGTCTTCACGGGCGAGTCGTCCATGGTGGCGCAGCCAGCCAGTGCAGCGGCTGCGACGAATGCGGCCATCGAGATCAGTTTCTTCATGGGTTTCTCCAGAGGGTGGTGCAGGCGGAGGCGAATGCTGCCTTGCACCGGGATGAACACCCGGACGTGGTGATTTATTCCATCACAACTGAAAAAATAGTGACCAGCAGCGCGCAGGGCCTTCGAAACTGGCACAGCCCGGGCCGGCGCATCCTGTCAAGGCTGCTCCGCCTCCCCGTATGCGGTCCTCTTGGGGGACATCGCTCAGCAACTTTGGGGACTATTTGTTCCTGCTCTTCATGGCGCGCTCCACCTCGCGCTTGCCTTCGCGGTCTTTGATGGTGTCGCGCTTGTCGTGCTCGGCCTTGCCTTTGGCCAGGGCGATCTCGCACTTCACGAAACCGTTCTTCCAGTGCAGGTTGATGGGTACCAGCGTGTAGCCCTTTTGCTCGACCTTGCCAATCAGGCGCTTGATGTCGTCCTTCTTGAGCAGCAGTTTCTTGGTGCGTGCCGATTCGGGGTTGACATGGGTGGACGCTGTCTTGAGCGGCATGATCAGGCAGCCGAGCAGATACAGCTCGCCATCGCGGATCAGCACGTAGCCATCGGTCAGCTGCACCTTGCCTTCGCGCAGCGCCTTGACCTCCCAGCCGTGCAGCACCATGCCCGCCTCGTGGCGCTCCTCGAAGAAGTAGTTGTAGGCCGCTTTCTTGTTGTCGGCAATGCGGGAGGTGGGATCGGGTTTTTTGGCCATGTAGATCAGATGCGGCGCCCTGCGGGAGATAAAAGGTCTCCCTACATACAATTGTGGCCGTTCAGAGACCCGTGATTCTAGTTTCCCCGGCCCGCCTTTCCCCTTCGAAAGCCCCGCGCCAGTTGCCTGCATGAAAACCGTCCACAAGTCCGTCCTCATTTGGTACAGCCCCGAAGAGATGTTTGCCCTGGTCACCGGGGTGGAGCACTACCCGCAGTTCCTGCCCTGGTGCGACCGCGCCGCAGTGCTGGAGCAGACCGAAGAGGGCATGACCGCCGAGGTGGGCATTGCATTCAGCGGCATTCGCCAGACCTTTGTCACGCGCAACACGCACGAAGTGGGCAGGCGTGTGCAGATGCATCTGGTGAAAGGACCGTTCTCACGGCTGGACGGGGATTGGCACTTTCATCCCGTGGGGGACGGCACGCAGCGTGCGTGCAAGGTGGAGTTGATGCTGAACTACGGGTTTGACAGTGCCGCGTTGGCCACGCTGGTGGGGCCGGTGTTTGACCGCATCGCAGGGAGCATGGTCGATGCCTTCGTCAAGCGAGCGGAGCAGGTCTATGGCTGAGGTGGGTGGAGGTGCCTCGGCGACCATCGCTATCACCGTCGTCGTCTGCCTGGCTCCGCGCGAGGTGCGTGAGTGGACTCTGGATTTGCCGGTGGGCGCCACGGTAGCGGATGCCCTGCACGCCAGCTGCGGTATGGCCACGCTGTCCGCGCTGGAGGAGGGGGGCGCACCGTGCGTCGGTATCTGGGGCCGTGCCGCCAATCTGGATGTGGTGTTGCAGCCCCAGGACCGCGTAGAAATCTACCGACCCTTGAAGGTGGACCCCAAGGTAGCACGGCGGGAGCGCTTTGCCCGACAAGGGGCGCGCACTACAGGACTCTTTGCGCGCCGCCGACCAGGGGGTAAGTCAGGCTACTGATACTGCTGAGTTGATCCGCGCGGTAGCGGAGCAGCATGCAGCTCAGCGTACGCAGTCGGCCGCGACAATCTCGTCGATGCGCTTGGCTTCGGCCGCGCGGGCGGGGCCGTCCAGGAAGATTCTTTCGCCCTGGGCGTTCGCTTGTGTGATGGGCTTGCCAGCATCGAACGCCGCTTTGGCTGCGCGTGCGCGGGTGCAGTTTTCAGCCTTGGCCTTGGCGATCTTTTCGTCCTCGGCCTTTTTCTTGGCGGCTTCTGCGGCCTCGGCCTGGGCTTTCTTCTCTTCCAGCTCCTTGTCCTTGCCAGCACCAGGGGCGCTGGCAGCGGTTTTGGGCGCTGCTGCTGCTGCTGCGGGCGCCGCGTCAGAGGCTGCTGGCGCGGCCGGGACGGCAGTCCGTGCCGGGCGGTTGCCCCCAGGCTGTTTCAGGATGCTTTTTTCGGGGATATCGGGTGGTGGCGGACGATCGCTGAAGACTTTGCGCCCGTCTTTGTCTGTCCACTGCCATTGCGCAGCCGCGCCCATGGCCCAGGTGCAGGCCACGGCCAGCAGGAGAAGCTTGTGCATTTTCATGCGGACAAGTTTATCCATGTGATTCCCCCCCCGCCAGTGCGTTGCAGACGGGTGGGCGCGTTTTCACCACACGCGGCGCGGGTACAATCCGTTTTTTGGAGCTTTCTCATGCGCCTTCTTGGAATAGCGCTCACCTTCGACGATGTGTTGCTGGTGCCAGCGTACTCCCAGGTCCTGCCCAAGGACACGTCCCTCGCGACGAAACTCTCCCGCAATATCCAACTGAACCTGCCGCTCGTGTCCGCCGCCATGGACACCGTGACCGAGGCGCGTCTGGCCATTGCCATTGCCCAGGAGGGCGGCATCGGCATCGTGCACAAGAATCTCACGGCGCAAGAGCAGGCTGCTCATGTGGCCAAGGTCAAGCGCTACGAGTCTGGCGTGTTGCGTGATCCCGTGGTCATCACCCCCGAGCACACGGTGCTGCAGGTGCTCCAGCTGTCCGAACAGCTGGGCATCTCTGGCTTCCCCGTGTGCGACGGCGGCAAGGTGGTGGGCATTGTCACTGGCCGTGACCTGCGCTTCGAGACCCGTTACGACGTCAAGGTCCACCAGATCATGACCCCGCGCGAGAAGCTCATCACGGTCAATGAAAAAGAGGGCACCACGCCGGCCGAAGCCAAGGCGCTGCTCAACAAGCACAAGCTCGAACGCATCCTGGTCGTGAACGACGCCTTTGAACTCAAGGGCCTGATCACGGTGAAGGACATCACCAAGCAGACCAGCTTTCCCAACGCGGCCCGCGATGCCGCAGGCCGCCTGCGCGTAGGCGCGGCGGTGGGTGTGGGTGAGGGTACCGAAGAACGCGTCGAAGCCCTGGTCAAGGCCGGTGTGGATGCCATCGTGGTGGACACGGCCCACGGCCACAGCAAGGGCGTGATCGACCGCGTGCGCTGGGTCAAGCAGAACTACCCGCAGATCGACGTGATCGGCGGCAACATCGCGACCGGCGCTGCAGCCCTGGCACTGGTTGAGGCCGGTGCGGATGCGGTCAAGGTCGGTATCGGCCCCGGTTCCATCTGTACCACCCGCATCGTGGCGGGTGTGGGCGTGCCCCAGATCATGGCCATCGACAACGTGGCCACGGCCCTCAAGGGCACCGGCGTGCCGCTGATCGCGGACGGCGGTATTCGCTACAGCGGCGACATCGCTAAGGCCCTGGCCGCTGGCGCTGGGACGGTGATGATGGGCGGTATGTTTGCGGGCACTGAAGAAGCGCCGGGCGAAGTCATCCTGTTCCAGGGCCGCAGCTACAAGAGCTACCGCGGCATGGGCTCCATTGGCGCCATGCAGCAGGGCAGTGCCGACCGCTACTTCCAGGAATCGAGCACCGGCAATCCCAATGCCGACAAGCTGGTGCCTGAAGGCATCGAAGGTCGCGTGCCCTACAAGGGCTCCATGGTCAGCATCGTCTACCAGATGGCTGGCGGCGTGCGTGCCTCCATGGGCTACTGCGGTTGCGCCACGATCGAAGAGATGAACAACAAGGCCGAGTTCGTCGAGATCACCACTGCTGGTATCCGCGAAAGCCACGTGCACGATGTGCAGATCACCAAGGAAGCGCCTAACTACCGCGCTGACTGATCGTTGCAAGCCGATCTGGCCTGATTGAAAAAATCTGGTCAGACTGATATAGTCTGGTCTGAATTCACCATTCAGGCCAGACTTTTTTATTTATGCAGTCCGTTGGCATCTACGAAGCAAAAAGCAAGTTCTCTGCCTTGATCGAACTGGTCGAGCAGGGCGAGGAAGTGCGCATCACCCGCCATGGCAAAGAGGTGGTGCGCATGCTGCCGGTGCGCCGCCGCCCAGTGATTTCTGACGAACAGATTGCGCGCGAACTGGGCCAGATGGACGTGTTGCATGCCAGCATTCAACCCGCTGGGTCAACAACAGTGGATGGCTTGCGCCGTGCAGGGCGGAGCACTGCATGACCGCCTTCGTGCTCGATGCCTCGGTCACTGCCGCCTGGCTGCTGCCTGACGCGGCCAGCGAACACACCCGCCGCCTGTACGCCCTGATCCGCCGCGATGAGGTCGAGCCGCAGGCGCCCAACCTCTGGCACTGGGAGTGTCACAACATACTGGCCACCGGTGTGAACAGCAGGCGCATTCCAGCCGCTTCAGTCGAAGGCCTGTGGGGCGTGCTCGAAGCCATTCGTCACCGCGTCGAATTGCACGAACTGGCCCCTGCCCAGCACAAAGCCGTGCTCGATGTGGCATTGGAAACCGGCCTGCCCACCTTTGATGCTGCATACCTGTGGCTGGCGCGCTCGCTGCGCCTGCCTTTGGCCACCTTTGATTCTCACCAGATCGCTGCCGCCCAGCGCAGCGGCGTCCCGCTTCTTGATCTCTCCAGCCTCTGACGGACCACCACCATGCAACACCAGAAAATCCTCATCCTCGATTTCGGCTCGCAAGTCACCCAGCTCATCGCCCGCCGCGTGCGCGAGGCCCATGTGTACTGCGAGGTGCACCCCTGCGACGTGACCGACGAGTGGATCCGCGACTACGCCAAGGACGGCTCGCTCAAGGGCGTGATCCTGTCGGGCAGCCACGCCAGTGTGTACGAGGTGGATGACAAGGCGCCGGATGCGGTGTTTGAACTCGGCATCCCCGTGCTGGGCATCTGCTACGGCATGCAGACCATGGCCCAGCAGTTGGGCGGCAAGGTCGAGGGTTCCAACACCCGCGAATTTGGCTACGCCGAAGTGCGCGCCCATGGCCACACCGAACTGCTCAAGGGCATCGAAGACTTCGCCACGCCCGAAGGCCACGGCATGCTCAAGGTGTGGATGAGCCACGGCGACAAGGTCACTGTCTTGCCCCCGGGCTTCAAGGTGATGTGCTCCACACCCTCGTGCCCCATCGCTGGCATGGCCGACGAAAGCCGCCACTACTACGCCGTGCAGTTCCACCCTGAAGTCACACACACCGTGCAGGGCCGCGCCTTGCTGGAGCGTTTTGTGCTGGGCATCTGCGGCACCCGTGCCGACTGGGTCATGGGCGACTACATCGAAGAGGCTGTGCAAAAGATCCGCGAGCAGGTGGGCGATGAGGAGGTGATCCTCGGCCTGTCGGGCGGCGTGGATTCGTCCGTGGCTGCCGCGCTGATCCACCGCGCCATTGGTGACCAGCTCACCTGCGTGTTTGTGGACCACGGCCTGCTGCGCCTGAACGAAGGCGACATGGTCATGGACATGTTCGAGGGCAAGCTGCACGCCAAGGTCATCCGCGTGGACGCCAGTGACCTGTTCCTGGGCAAGCTGGCCGGGGTGAGCGAGCCCGAGCAAAAGCGCAAGATCATCGGCGGCCTGTTTGTGGACGTGTTCAAGGCCGAGGCCGCCAAGCTCAAGGCAGGCACCGGTGGCCACAAGGGTGCCACCTTCCTGGCCCAGGGCACGATCTACCCCGACGTGATCGAATCCGGCGGCGCTAAGAGCAAGAAAGCCGTCACCATCAAGAGCCACCACAACGTGGGCGGCCTGCCCGAGCAGTTGGGCCTGAAGCTGCTGGAACCCCTGCGCGACCTGTTCAAGGACGAAGTGCGCGAACTGGGCGTAGCCCTGGGCCTGCCGCCCGACATGGTCTACCGCCACCCCTTCCCCGGCCCCGGCCTGGGCGTGCGCATCCTGGGCGAGGTGAAGAAGGAATACGCCGACCTGCTGCGCCGTGCCGACGCGATCTTTATCGAAGAGCTGCGTAACTTCAAGGACGAAGCTACAGGAAAGACCTGGTACGACCTCACCAGCCAGGCCTTCACTGTGTTCCTGCCCGTGAAGAGCGTGGGCGTGATGGGCGATGGCCGCACCTATGACTACGTGGTGGCCCTGCGCGCCGTGCAGACCAGCGACTTTATGACCGCCGACTGGGCTGAACTGCCTTATGCGCTGCTCAAGAAGGTGTCCGGCCGCATCATCAACGAGGTGCGTGGCATCAACCGCGTGACATACGACGTGAGCAGCAAGCCGCCAGCGACGATTGAGTGGGAATAATAGCTATCCCTCATGTCCTCATATCCCTCTGCACCCGTACTGGCAACACGCTGGTAGGGAGCATGGGGAGATGCTTTGGTGCGGTAGGCATGGCGCCTGCCCTGAGGGTGTGAACATTGCACGGGGTAAGCGGCCCAGCGGGAAAGGCGGGGCGACCGGTCTAGTCCCGGACTCTCGGCGCTGATTGCGCCGGGCCTCTGCTGAAACGCCTGCTGTGATCTTTTTGGCTTCGCTCAGGAGTACTATGACGTCAGGTGATGAGCGAGGGGATTTTGCTCAAGCTTTGGCCTCACCAGTCACTGGGTCGTAAGCGACGCCTTCATGGTCGATGATGCTGTTGGTTGTCGCATCGTAGGTTGTTCTGCGGTAGGTATCGGAGCCTTTGCCGTCCAGGCCGATGTAGGGTGCATGTGCGAAGACCGTGCGATTGTCCTGTGCCACGATGCCGTTGGCAGTCCATTTGTTGCTCATCAGCCATTCTGATGGGTTTGCGCCTTCGGGGATTTCCACTTTGCCTTCCATCCGCATTTTGGCGAGCGTGGGGTCCATGTTGAAGCCCTCGGCTGCCAATAACTCGGCGGTATGTCCCTTGTAGTACGCCGCAGTCTCAGTGGGCATAGTGGACAGGTCGCTTTTGACCAGTGTGGAACCATCCGTGGGGAATTTCGACAATTCGCCGCTGCGGATCGCCGCGTAGTCGGCGGCGAACTCCGGGTTGTTCTTGAAGAACATGTAGCGGCTCACGACAGCCTCATCGCCTCCACCGAGTGAGGTCGAAATCATCCGTACGTAGTCTGGAACCTCGTAGTCTTCTGCCAGTGTGTCTCCCAGGCCCTTTTCCCAGGCACGGAACTCCGTGAGGTTGTTGAAGGGCGCCTTGGCGGTGGATTCAGTGGCTTCGCCAGTCTCCGTGCCTGTCTTGTACAGGGCTGAGGTGGATTGATAGGGTTTGGTTGACGCCGTCGTTGTAGACGTGGCGCTCGCTGTACTGCTGCCAGCCGCACTCTCGGAGGAGAACTCTTTCAACGTGGTCTGGAGTTCTTTGAGGAACGCGAGAGCGTCGGTACCTCCCTGGCTTTGTGCCGTTCGCTCGGCAACCTTGGCCGCCAGTGTGCTGGAGACGCCCAACGAAGTCAGCATGTTGGTAGCTTTTGAGATATCGAGCATTGTGCGACTCCTTCTGAGGAACGATCATTCACCCGCTGGCAACGTGCCAGGGTGGTTATGCGGTTATTGGCCCTATGGTCCTCCAGCTGCCGTTCGCTGTCTTTTCAGTAAGCGCCATAAAACCGGGCCTGTTTGGCTTTTAGGGATGACATCTGGTGTGCACGCCTGCGTGCCGTGAATTGACGCCCCTGCGCGCAGGGCTTTGACATTGCTGTTCGCGCGTCGTGTGGAGCCGGGCAAAATATGGGGATTGGTGGGTGATGTTTTTAGCCAGGGGCGGCACCCATTGCGGCCTGGGAGCTTTTTCACCCCCTCGCGCCGCCGGTCCGGCCTCCTTCCCTCGATTCCTGGCGCCTCCTTCCTGCCTCATCAACGCTGCTTTGCCGTGCGCGCGAGCGCTCATTCCATGAACATGACTTCCACAGATTTCTGGCCTGGTTGCGGGTTTTCTGCCCTGTTGCGCGATACGCGGGGATGGTTGGTACCGACCGATGAATACTTGTGTTGGCTGCTGGCCCGCCCAGAGTTGGCGTTGGTGCCCGAGTCCTGCGCGGCGGAGCGGGCATTGAACGCATCACTGGGTGTTACCCCTGCGCGCAAGGTATCTGGAGAAGAACTTGCGGCTCTGCAGGACAGTGACGCCCGCGAAAACTACACCGTGTTCCTGCGCTTCCGCGATGGCCTGCTGGCCGCCGGCACGCTGGAGGCCTACTACCTGCAGCTCATGCGCAGTGGGTCGGTGAACGTGCCCGTCGTGTTCATTGACGCTGTGGTGCAGGCCCTGCTGCGCAACGTGCTGGATGACCGCAACGACGCCTTCGAAGCCCGCGCCGCCGAGATGCTGTTTCGCCCGCAACGTATTACCTTGCAAGACGGGCAAATGCTGGCAGGCGACCGTGCGACGCTCGACATGCTCAACGAAACTGCGGGCCTGGGCGAGGTGGGACGCTTGCTGTTGCAAAGCGGTGCGCTACAGCCCACCGCGCAGGTCAAGGTGCTGTCGGCCGACAACGCGGCGCAATATTGGCGGGAGAGTGACCGCCACCACTTTCTGCTCGACCTGACCCATGAGCTGACACAGGACCTGAGCCATGGCCTGACCTTCAAGATGACCCGCGCCCGCTCGGGCCTCAAGGCGCTGGCGCGGGTGCTGGAGCGCTGGGTCGCCCACCTGCTGGGCGTGCAGGTGTTGATCGAGCCTGTGCACGAGGTCACCGACAGCGCCTGGCGCTGGCATGTGGGGCTGGATGTGGAGTCCACCGCCATCCTCAACGACCTGTACCAGGACCGGCCCGTGGAGTCTGAGCGCATGGCGCGGCTGGTGAGCCTGTTCACGCTGACCTTTGCCAACCCGGCCGAGATGCGCGCCGATGTGGCGGGCAAGCCGGTGTATCTGGGGTTGGCGACCAACGCCGAGGGTGTGATGCGCATCAAGCCGCAGAACCTCTTGCTCAATCTGCCGCTGGCATCGCCATCTTGATTGCTATTGAATCAATAGCTGCTAGCGCATGAAAAATATGCGCTAGCGGCCAATTTGATTCAAATTTCTCCCTGACGGATGACAACCAAGTGCCGTGCGCTCATCCAATGGTCATCAGGCTCGCATTGCCCCCTGCCGCCGCCGTGTTCACGCTCAACGCGCGTTCGATGAGCAGGCGCTCCAGCGGGATATCGGTCGCGCCGGGCTGGAGCGCAGTCACGCCCACGATGGGTCCGGTGCGGCGAGCGAGGGCGGTGCACACCGCATGCAGGGATGGGGCGTCGCCATGGTGCAGCACGGCGTCCAGCGCCTGCGTGCCGTCGTTCAGTGTGTTGTCTTGTAGCAGAACCTGCGCCTGCACCAGCGTGGGTAGCTGTGTGCGGAGGTGGGCCTGGGCCGTGGGCCACAGGGCGGTGCCGCCGCTGGCAAGCACGGCAGCCGTCTGCACCAGGAGGTCGTCCGTGCTTTGCGCCAGACACAGCACGCGGGCACGGGGCGCCAGGGTGTAGACGTTGCGCTCTCCGGTGGGGCCGGGCAGGGTGCGAGCGGTGCCGCTTTGGGTTTGCTGGGCGAAGCGCTGGCAGGTGGCGGTCAGCGCGGTATTGCCTTGTTGCAGCGCCCATTGCTCCAGCGTGGTCAGCGGTGCCAGCAGGCGCTCGCGTCGCTCTGTGTCGGGTGGGCTGGTGCGGTCGGCCTCGGCAAAGGTGCGGGCCAGCGCATCGGCCGGGCGCTGCGATAGCAGGCGCAGCAGGTACAGCGGCCCACCTGCCTTGGGCCCCGTGCCCGACAGGCCTTCGCCGCCAAAGGGCTGCACGCCCACCACGGCGCCCACCATGTTGCGGTTGACGTACACGTTGCCAGCATGGGCGCGGTTGACCACGCGGGCAATGGTTTCGTCGATGCGGGTGTGCACGCCCTGCGTCAGGCCGTAGCCGGTGGCGTTGATCTGGTCGAGCAGCTGGTCCAGGTCGTTGCGGGCGTAGCGCACCAGGTGCAGTACCGGGCCGAACACTTCGCGCTGCAGCTCGCCGATGTGGTTCAGCTCGATCAGGGTAGGGGGCACAAAAGTGCCCTGTGCACTGACGGCAGAAACGTGATTCGGGTGCTGGAACACGCGGTGGCCTTGGGCCTTGAATTTGTCGATGTGCTGGGCGATGCCTGCCTGTGCCTCGGCATCAATGACGGGGCCCACGTCCGCACGCAACTCGGCGGGGTTGCCGACGCGCAGTTCGCCCATGGCGCCTTGCAGCATCTCGACCACGCGGTCGGCGGCTTCTTCCTGCACGCACAGCACACGCAGCGCGGAGCAGCGCTGGCCTGCGCTGTCAAAGGCGGACGACACGGCGTCGCCCACCACCTGTTCCACCAAGGCGGATGAGTCCACGATCATCGCGTTCTGCCCACCCGTTTCGGCAATCAGCGGGATGGGGCGGCCTGCAGCGTCCAAGCGCCCGGCCCCGGTGCGCTGCAGGATGCGTGCCACTTCGGTGGAGCCGGTGAACATCACGCCCATCACGCGGGCGTCGCCAATCAGGCGGGCGCCCACGGTCTCGCCCTGGCCGGGCAGCAGTTGCACGGCGGCACGGGGCACACCGGCCTGCCACAGCAGGCGCACTGCCTCGGCGGCGATCAGCGGGGTTTGCTCGGCGGGCTTGGCCAGCACGGGGTTGCCTGCGGCCAGCGCTGCCGCCACCTGGCCCATGAAGATGGCGAGCGGGAAGTTCCAGGGGCTGATGCAGGCCACGGGGCCCAGCGGGAGGTGGGTGGTGTTGTCGAAGGTGCTTTGCACCTGGACCGCGTAGTAGCGCAGAAAGTCCACCGCCTCGCGCACCTCGGCGATGGCGTTGCTGGCGCTCTTGCCCGCTTCGCGCATCAGCAGGCCCAGCAGGGGCTGCATGCGGGCCTCCAGAAGGTCAGCGGTGGCCAGCAGGGCGGCGGCGCGTGCCACGGGTGGTGTGGCGGCCCAAGGGGCTGCGGCGGTCTGGGCGTGGGCCAGTGCCTGGTCCACATCGGCGGTAGTGGCTTCTTGCACGGTACCCACCACATCGCTGTGGTCGGCGGGGTTGCGCACGGGCTGCATGGGGCCTGCGGGGGCATCGGCGCCCAGCAGGGGGGCGGAGGTCCAGGCATGGGTGGCAGTGGCTTGAAGGGTGGTGGCCAGCTCGGTCAGCGTGTTTTCGTTCGACAGGTCCAGCCCGCGGGAGTTGCTGCGGTGCGCGCCATACAGGCCCTGGGGCGTGGCAATGCGCGGGTGAGGCAAGCCCGCAGTGCCTTCTGCCGCAGCTTGCTGGTCTACTACTTGCACGGGGCTGCGTACCAGCTCATCCAGCGCAATCGTTTCATCGGCAATGCGGTTCACAAACGAGGTGTTGGCGCCGTTCTCCAGCAGGCGGCGCACCAGGTAGGCCAGCAGGGTTTCGTGCGTGCCCACGGGGGCGTAGATGCGGCAGGGGCGGCCGAGCTTGCCCGCGGTGATGGCACCCACCACCTGCTCATACAGCGGCTCGCCCATGCCGTGCAGGCACTGGAATTCGTATTGCCCTGCGTAGTAGTTGCTGCCTGCCAGTTGGTAGATGGTGGCCACCGTCTCGGCGTTGTGGGTGGCGAACTGGGGGTACACGGCCTCGGGCGCGGCCAGCAGCTTGCGTGCGCAGGCGATGTACGAAATGTCGGTGTGCACCTTGCGGGTGTAGACGGGGTAGTCCTCCAGCCCATCGACCTGGGCACGCTTGATTTCGCTGTCCCAGTACGCGCCCTTGACCAGGCGCACCATCAGCCGGCGCTGGGTGCGGCGGGCCAAGTCCACCACGTAGTCGATGACGAAGGGGCAGCGCTTTTGGTAGGCCTGGATGACGAAACCAATGCCGTTCCAGCCCGCCAGCGTGGGCTCGTGGCACAGGCGCTCCAGCAGGTCCAGCGACAGCTCCAGGCGGTCGGTTTCTTCGGCGTCGATGTTCAGGCCAATGTCGTACTGCTTGGCCTGCGCGGTCAGGCGCAACACCAGCGGGTACAGCTCATCCATCACACGGCCAAACTGTGCGCGGTTGTAGCGCGGGTGCAGGGCCGAGAGCTTGATGGAGATGCCTGGGCCTTCGTAGATGCCGCGCCCGGCAGAGGCCTTGCCAATCGCATGGATGGCCTGCTCGTACGAGGCGTAGTAGTGCTTGGCGTCTTCGCTGGTCAGCGCGGCCTCGCCCAGCATGTCGTACGAATAGCGAAAGCCCTCGGCCTCCATCATGCGTGCGTTGCGCAGGGCCTCATCAATGGTCTCGCCGGTCACAAATTGCTCGCCCATCATGCGCATGGCCATGTCCACGCCCTTGCGGATCAGCGGCTCGCCGCCCTTGCCGATCAGGCGGCTGAGCGAGTTGCCCAGGCTGCCTTCGCTGTGCGTGGCCACCAGCTTGCCGGTGATGAGCAGGCCCCAGGTGGCGGCGTTGACGAACAGCGACGGGCTCTTGCCCAGGTGGGCATCCCACTGGCCGTGGCTGATCTTGTCGCGAATCAGCGCATCGCGTGTGGCCTTGTCGGGGATGCGCAGCAGCGCCTCGGCCAGGCACATCAGCGCCACGCCTTCTTGCGACGACAGCGAAAACTCCTGCAGCAGCCCCTGCACGATGCCCGCGCGCCCGGCGCTGGCCTTGCGTTCGCGCAGCGCCTTGGCAATGCGCAGCGCCAATTGCTCGGCGGACGCCGCTTGATCGGCAGGCAGGCGGGCCTGGGCCAGCAGCGGGGCCAGGGCCTCGGGCTCGGGGCGGCGGGTGGCGGCGGTGATGGCAGCGCGCAGCGGGTTGTTCAGCGGTGTGCGGGGCGCGAAGTCGGCAAACGGGGCGGAGGGCTGCGTCATGGCGGTGTCTTTCAGGGATTTGGCGGAGCCCAACACGGTGGGAAGTGTTGGTTGGGCGCGTTATTGGCGATGATCCTTGGGTTGGCGATGAATAAATGGTCGAAAATTGGCATTGAAGCCGAATAAAAATCTAATCAACATGCAAACAGAACCCGATCTGGACCGGATTGACCGCAAGATACTGTCAATCCTGCAGGAGGACGGCCGTATTGCCAACCTCAAACTGGCCGAGGCGGTGGCCCTGTCGCCCACGGCCGTGCTGGCGCGCGTGCAGCGCCTCACGCGCGATGGCTTCATCCTGGGCTACGAGGCGCGCCTGAACCCTCTGAAGCTGGGCGCGGGCATGTTGGTGTTTGTGGAGGTGCTGCTGGACCGCACCACTCCCAACGTGTTCGACCAGTTCAAGGCCGCCGTGCAGGTGCACCCCGAGATCATGGAGTGCCACATGGTGGCGGGCGGGTTTGACTACCTGCTCAAGACGCGATCGGCCGATATGAATGCCTACCGCGTGTTTGCGGGCAATGTGCTGTGGCAACTGCCCGGCGTGCGCGAGACGCGGACCTATGCGGTGATGGAAGAGGTCAAGCACACCAACCACCTGTACCTGCGCTGACTCCACACCATGCGCGTACACCCACCGGATTGGCGGTGCTGGCAGAAGCCCGCATAATTCTCGGCAGATCTGCTTGCATGAGGAGCTACAACATGACGACCGCTTTCCCCTATGCCGCCGCAGCCCTGGTGGCTGCCCTGTTCAGCCAGACGGCCGCTGCATCCTGCTACGTCGTCTATGGCCCTGACAAGGACATCGTGTACCGTGCTCCGGTGCCGCCGGTGGACATGTCACGGCAGATCCACGAAACCCTGCCCCTGGTGGCCCCGGGCTCGACCCTCGTGTTTTCGCCCGACAACTTTGGCTGCGAGCTCACCATCAACAAGCTGCCACTCACGGCCGTGTCCGCGCCCGGGGGCATGCGGCCTGCGCGCGCTGACCGGGGCTGAAACGGACAGTTCGCAGGGGTGCGGCCAGTGGGCGTGCCGCGCCTGAGACAATCGGGGGATGAGCGAACCGAAAGAACTATCCCCCTCGTTTGAACCCACCGAGCAGAATTCCCAAAGCGACCTGCCCGAAGGCTGGCTGCACGTGCAGTCCATGGACCTGGACGCCCAGGGCGTTGCCCGCAAGCCCGACGGCAAGGTGGTCTTTATCGATGGTGCCTTGCCATTCGAGCTGGTCACCGCCAACACCCACCGCAAGAAGAACAACTGGGAGCAGGCCAGCCTGGTAGCGATCCACCGCGAGTCGTCCCAGCGCGTGCGGCCGGATTGCCCCCACTTTGGCCTGCACGCAGGCGCCTGTGGCGGCTGCAAGATGCAGCACTTGCACGTGGGCGCGCAGGTGGCCGTCAAGCAGCGGGTGCTGGAAGACAACCTCTGGCATCTGGGCAAGGTCAAGGCCGAGACCATGCTGCGTCCCATCGAAGGGCCCGCCTGGGGCTACCGTTACCGTGCCCGCCTGGCGGTGCGCCACGTGATCAAGAAGGGCCAGGTCCTGGTGGGCTTTCATGAGCGCAAGAGCCGCTACATCGCCGACATGCAGACCTGCAAGATCTTGCCCCCGCATGTCGATGCCATGCTGATGCCCCTGCGCGCACTGATTGCCAGCCTGGATGCCCGCGACACCTGCCCACAGATCGAACTGGCCTGCGGCGACACCGTGACCGCGCTGGTGCTGCGCCACCTGGAGCCGCTGAGCACCGATGACATCGCCCGGCTGCGCGCCTTTGCGGCGGAGCACCATGTGCAATGGTGGCTGCAGCCCAAGGGCCCGGACACGGTGAAGCTGCTGGACGAGGGCGGCGAGCAGCTGTCGTACGCACTGCCGGACTTCGGCATCACCATGCCTTTCAAGCCCACGGACTTCACCCAGGTGAACCCGCACATCAACCGCGTGCTGGTGAGCCGCGCGCTGCGCCTGCTGGACGTGCAACCGCGCGAACGCGTGATCGACTGGTTCTGTGGCCTGGGCAACTTCACGCTGCCCCTGGCCACGCAGGCGCGCGAGGTGCTGGGCATCGAGGGCAGCGAGGCCCTGGTGGCCCGCTCGCGTGAGAACTATGCATTGAATCAGGCCCAAGCGCCGGACCACAAAGCGCTGGCAGCTACGGATTTTGTAGCGCGCAACCTGTTCGAGATGACGCCCGAGATGCTGGTGGCCGACGGCGCTGCCGACAAGTGGCTGGTGGACCCGCCACGCGAAGGGGCGTTTGCGCTGGCCAAGGCGCTGGCGGACATTGAACAGGCCCGCATTGGCGCCGAGGGCTCTGGCCCCTTGCCCGCAGGGGCCGAAGGCTGGACGCCCCCGAAGCGCATTGTGTACGTGAGCTGCAACCCAGCCACCCTGGCGCGCGATGCCGGGCTGCTGGTGCATCTGGCCGGCTACCGGTGCACGGCGGCGGGCATGATCAATATGTTCCCGCACACGGCCCATGTGGAGAGCATGGCGGTGTTCGAGCGGGTCTGAGTCCGGTTGCCATAAAGAGGCTTCAGGAAGGGTAGGGCGCAGCCCTCCGTCCCGTAGCCTTGCCTCCCCCGCGCGATATCAGCTGCGGTTGCGGCTGGCTGCGGGGTCGCGGGGTTCGGTTTCGATGTCGGGTGCGCGTTCGCTGCGTTCGGGCTTTTCCACCTTGCCCAGCACCGAGGGCGTGCCCTCGATCTTGTTCTCACGCATGTAGGCGTCCATGTCCTTCCAGCCTGCAAACACCGAGGCCTTGGACGCCTTGGGGTTGAGGGTGTAGCAGTCTTCCAGCCCCCGCAGTGCGTGGCGGCAGGCACCGCCAATGGCCTTGGCCTCGGCATCGCGTTGCGCCACGCGCGGGTCAGGGCCCAGGCCCGGGATCTTGTCGCAGCCAGCAAGCAGCAACAGGCCCGCCAGAACCATCAGGCGCAATGCGGTGGAGGGGCTTTGTGGATACATGTACTTGCATTATCGGCACACTGGCCGCGCTATTGAGGCTTGATCTTGGCGCATGGCCCACAAAAAAGGCTCCCGAGGGAGCCTTTTGATGGAGGTCAAGGGACTGGGAGGGCTCAGTCGCGCTCGCCACCCATGATGCCCAGCAGGGCCAGCAGGCTCTGGAACACGTTGAAGATGTCCAGGTACAGGGCCAGCGTGGCGCTTATGTAGTTGGTTTCGCCACCGTCCAGGATCTGCTTCAGGTCATACAGCATGTAGGCGCTGAAGATGCCGATGGCCAGCATCGAGATCACCATCATGCCCGCGCCGGAGCCCACGAACACATTGATGATGCCGCCCACCATGAGCACCAGGGCGCCCACCATGAGCCACTTGCCCATGCCCGACAGGTCACGCTTGATGACGCTGGCCAGGCTGGCCATCACGAAGAACACACCGGCCGTGCCGGCAAAGGCCGTCATGATGAGGTCGGTGCCGTTCTTGAAGCCCAGCACCATGCCGATCATGCGCGACAGCATCAGGCCCATGAAGAACGTGAAGGCCAGCAGCACCGGCACGCCAGCGGCCGAGCGCTTGGTCTTTTCGATGGCGAACATGAAGCCGAACGCGCCGCCCAGGAACACGATCAGGCCCAGGCCGCCGGTCAGCGAGCGGGTGATGCCGGTGGCCACGCCGATCCAGGCGCCCAGCACCGTGGGGATCATGCTCAGGGCCAGCAGCCAGTACGTATTGCGAAGCACCTTGTGGCGCTCTTCCTGCGAGATGCCATAGCCCGCAGAGTGGCCCAGGGTGGTGACTTGGTCATTCATCTTGTGTCTCTCCTTGTTGGCCTGCACGACGCAGACATCACAAATTCTAGGTGGTGATGCTTTTTTGCTTTGCAATGACCGCACCCGGTCACCTACTTTTGGTAAGGATACTTTCACCCTGGCTGAGGGCAACGGCGCCGGGGATGCCGGTATGCTCGGCTCTCTTTGCGTGCCGGGGCGGCCTGTGCGGCCCGGTTTCCTCTCCCACTTTCGGATCCTTTCATGAAAACCAAGCACGAACTCGAACTGGCCGACGTCAAGGCCGTGGCCGCCGCCGCTGAAGCCGAGGCCCTCAAGAACAACTGGGCTGTGACCATCGCCATCGTGGACGATGGCGGCCACCTGCTGTGGCTGCAGCGCCTGGACGGTGCCGCAGCCGTGTCATCGCACATCGCTCCTTCCAAGGCCCGCACGGCCGCTCTGGGCCGCCGCGAAAGCAAGGTCTACGAGGACGTGATCAACGGCGGCCGTACCTCGTTCCTGAGCGCGCCCACCATTGACGGCCTGCTCGAAGGCGGCGTGCCGATCATGAAGGACGGCCAGTGCCTGGGTGCGGTGGGCGTGAGCGGCGTGAAGTCCACCGAAGATGCACAGATCGCCCGCGCGGGCATTGCAGCCCTGGGCCTCTGATTCGGGGGCTCCTTGCAGGGAGTGTGGTTGCTATTATTTTGATAGCTTCGAGCGCATGTTCCATCAGCGCATGGGGCTGAAAACGCTTCAAAACCCTCTGTGAGCATGAAAAAACCGGCCTGTGGGCCGGTTTTTTGTTGGCAGGGTCGGGGGCAGCAAAAAAAGCCTGGCTACGCGGGAGCAAACCCGTTGGCTGGCAAAAACGACCCTTGCGAGCTTGTTGCAAGCCCGGGAGTCGCCCCACGATGAAACTATTTGGTCAGGATGAGCTTGCCCAGCTTGGTGGCCTGCAGGCGGTACACCGAGCCGTTGTGGCTGATGGCGACGGTCTTGTGCCCTTGCAGCAGCACGCTGCTGTCCAGTGCAGCAGTGGCGCAATGCGCACCGGACGACGGGGCCTCGCCAGATGCCGAGGCGTCTGCGGAGTCAGCCGGCGCGGCGCGGCGGAGCGGGGCGGAGGTCAGGGAGGCTTGCATGGAGTTTTCCTGGGTCATTGCAGTGCGTTTTGTTAATGATAACGATTCGCAATTACAAGTCAAGCGAACGGTGTGTTTCTTTTTGTTCTTGGTTCCGCCCTGCATCCGATGCAAGGGCGAGGCGTTGAGCAGCGCCCTGGGCGCGGGGCAAGGGTTCGTGCGCCCTGGGCGCAGTGCAGGGGGCTGCGAGCCCGCTGCACGGGCCCTGCGTTCCCTGGTGCCCGCCAGCGCGCCCACGACGGGTGGGCTGGCCAAGATGGGCAGGGACTGTGCCGGTGACTTTCGCCGTGTCTTTACTGGCCCTGCGGGTCGGTTACAAACCCGATCTTGCGCACGCCAGCGCGTTGCGCGGCCGCCATGGCCTGGGCCACAAATTCGTAGCGCACGTTCTTGTCGCCACGGATGTGGAGGTCCGGCTGGGGCTCCTTGGCGGCTTCGGCCTGCAGGCGGGGGAAGAGTTCTTCTTCCGACACCTGGGACTCGTTCCAGAAGAACTTGCCATCGGCCGACACCGACAGGCGCACAGTCTCGGGCTTGACGTTTTCGGGCTGGTTGGTGGCGCGGGGCAGGTCCACGTTCACCGCGTGTTTCATCACCGGCACGGTGATGATGAAGATGATGAGCAGCACCAGCATGACGTCCACCAGGGGCGTCATATTGATCTCGTTCATCACGTCATCGGTGTCGTCTTGGGTTCCAAAGGCCATGGCTTAGCCGCCTTTCTTCATGGGCAGCACCTTGCCGGGCTCGCCAGCGTTCACGCGGGCGCCGGTCACAAAGTAGGCGTGCAGGTCATGGGCAAAGCTGTTCAGGCCATTCAAGATGGACTTGTTGCCGCGCACCAGCGCGTTGTAGCCCAGCACCGCCGGGATGGCCACGGCCAGGCCCAGCGCGGTCATGATCAGCGCTTCACCGATGGGGCCGGCCACCTTGTCGATGGTGGACTGGCCCGAGGTGCCGATGGCCAGCAGCGCATGGTAGATGCCCCACACGGTGCCGAACAGGCCGATGAACGGGGCGGTGGAGCCCACCGACGCCAGGATGGCCAAGCCCGAGGACAGGCGGGCGGTGAACTCGTCGATGCAGTTGCGCAGGCAGCGGGTGACCCAGTCGCTCACGTCCAGGCTGTCGTGCAGGTGGGCCTTGGTGTTGCGGTGGTGGGCGGTGGCTTCGCGGCCTTCCAGCGCCAGGTGGCGGAAGGGGTTGGTCGGGTCGGCGCCCAGCTTGGTCAAGCCCGCGGCAAAGTCCTCGCTGTGCCAGAAGTCCTGGGCGGCGCGGGCGTGTTTTTTGAACTTGATGATGTCCAGTGCCTTGATGAGGATGACGATCCACGAGGCCAGCGACATGGCCAGCAGCAGGATGGCGACGGCGCGGGTGACAAAGTCACCCTGGATCCAGACGTTGGCGATGCCGAATTGCGATTCCATGAAAACTCCCTGAGCGGTGATTGGTTTATTCGAGAACAAAGTTGACGGGGACGAGGTTCCACATGGCCTCGGGCACGCCGTTGCGTTTGCCGGGCACAAAGCGCCAGCGCATCACGGCGTCCTGGGCCTGGCGGTCCAGCCGGTCAAAGCCGCTGGACTTGTTGACCTCGACCTTTTGCGGCACGCCATCGGTGCCGATGAGCACCCTGAGCACCACCTTGCCTTGCTCGCCCATGCGTTTGCTGATGGCCGGGTAGCTGGGCTTGGGGTTGTTGAGATAGGCCGCGTCGCTGGACGGCAGCTCGATCTTGGGTGGTGCGGGTGGTGCCGGGGGCGCAGGCGCGGGGGCCGGGGGCGCCACGGGGGCCTCGATGGGCGGTGCGGGCGGCTGGGGCGTGGTGATGCCGGTGGGGGCATTGGGCGCTGGCGTGGGGTCGGCAATGGCGACGGGCATCGGTGCCGGGCGCGGCGCGGCCTTGGGCGCTGGCTTGGGAGGGGGTGGTGGTGCCGGTGGCGGCGGGGTGACCTTGGGCGGGGCGGGCGGCGCGATGAATTCGCTGAGCAGTTCGGCCGGCACGATCACCTCGGCCGCCTTGCGCACCAGGCCGGACTGCAGGGCCCAGATGCCCGCCACATGCAGCGCCACCACGGAGCCGACGATCACGGCATTGCGGCTCACACCGCCAGGGGGGGCGAAACGATCAGGGTGAGACATAAATAGAAAGGAAGGGCAGCGCCGCCCCTAGCATAGGGCGGACGTTGCCGGGTAAACCCGGATTATTTGCGAAAGATCCACCAGGCCGAACCTGCGACCAGGATCAGGCTGCCTGCGAGGGTAGAGAGGAGTTCCATGACTTGCTTTCCAGGATGGAGCTGGCAAGCTGGATCGTCTGCGGCGCCGCATCGTTGCGCAAGGCGGCTACCGGGTTCGAGACACTGCACTGCGCCACCACGTCGCGGGCGCAGCTTTCGCAGCATCCGCATTGGGTGGCCACGCCCAGTTCGAACTGGATCTCATCGAAGCTCATGCCGGCACGGGCATGGCGGGCAATCTCACGGTCCGAAACCCGGCGGCAAACACAGACGATCATGGCGGCAGGCAGTGTGGCTGGCTGTTGAAAGGATGATTGAGATTATAAATACGAATCTATCGCATTTGCAATAAATCATTCCTGCCGACAGGGGGAAGGCACACCTGCCCGTGTGGAGCTGCCGACACCCCGGGCCTCAGATCGCGCCCGCTGCAGGCTCGTCGTGGCTGTCCAACAGCGCGGAAGTCGCTTCGGCAAGGGTGGAGCAGCCGGTCAAGGCCATGGCGACCTCCAATTCGTCGCGCAGCAGGCGCAGCACATGGGCCACGCCCGCCGCGCCCGCATTGGCCAGGCCCCAAATGGCAGGGCGACCCACCAGCACGGCCGATGCGCCCAGCGCCATGGCCTTGAGCACATCGGTGCCGCGCCGGATGCCGCCGTCCACCAGCACCGGCACCTTGCCCTGCACGGCCTGCACCACACGGGGCAGCGCGGTGGCGGTGGCAGGGGCCGTGTCCAGCGTGCGCCCGCCATGGTTGGACACGATGAGGCCCGCAGCGCCCAGCGACACGGCCTGGCGCGCGTCGGCGGGGTGCAGCACACCCTTGAGCAGCACCGGCAGCCGGGTGATGGACTGCAGCCACGCGATGTCGTCCCACGTGGGCGCATGGTGGAGCAGGCCGTCGAACAAGGCACTCTGGCCGGGGCCCAACGCAGAAGGGGTGGGTGCCTGCAGGCCTGCCAGGTTGACGGGGCCCACGCCGGGCGGAAGCCGAAAGCCCGCACGCCGTTCGCGGTCGCGCACGCCGCTGGTGGGGGCATCCACCGTGAGCACCAGGGCCTCATAGCCAGCCGCTTCGGCACGCTGCACCAGTGCCTGGGTGAAGCCACGGTCGGGTTGCAGGTAGAGCTGAAACCACAGCGGGCCGCGCCCCGGGTCGGGCAGGACGGCCTGGGCCACGCTCTCCAGCGACACGCTGGCCTGGGTGCTGAGCACCACGCCCGCGCCCAGCGCCGCTGCGGCATAGGCCATGGCCAGTTCGCCGTCGGGGTGCGCCAGGCGCTGGAAGGCCACGGGTGCGAGCAGGATGGGGTGCGCCAGCGTGCGGCCCAGCAGGGGCACCCGGGTGTGCCCACCCGCCAGCGGCCGCAGCACGCGGGGCCACAGGGGCAGGGCGTCCCAGGCGCTGCGGTTGGCGTGCAGGCTGATCTCGTCGGCCGCGCCGCCGCTGAAGTACGCCCAGGCGTTGTCGTCCAGCTGCGTGCGCGCGTGTTGCTCGTGGTCGGCCAGGGTGACCAGGCCCGGGGGGATGGTGTGCCGTGCAGGAAATTGGGTCATACAAACAAAAATAGCACCAAGCGCTAGTGGATCATGCGCTGGGTGCTATCAAAATAATAGTTCTTGCGGGGTGTCTCATACCCTCGGTCGCAGCCGTGGGGTAGGGGCCTGCGGTTCACACATCGGCCCACATGCGCAGCAGGTTGTGGTACGTGCCCGACAGCGCGATGGCCGACGGGTCGGTGTCGCCGTGGGTCTGGCGCAGCTTGAGCAGGGCCATGTCCATGTCGAACAGCAACTGGCGTTGCTCCAGCCCGCGCACCATGCTCTCCACCCAGAAGAAGCTGCTCACGCGGTGCCCGCGCGTGACCGGCGCGACCTGGTGCACGGTGCTGCTGGGGTACAGGATCATGTCGCCCGCAGGCAGCTTGATGCGCTTCTCGCCCAGGGCTTCGGCGATCACCAGCTCGCCACCGTCGTAGTCGTCGGGCGGCGTGAGGAACAGCGTGCACGACAGGTCGCTGCGCACCCAGCAGCTGTCGGCGCGGGAGTGCATGACGGCGCTGTCCACATGGTTGCCATAGTAGTTGGCGCCATCGCCATATTTGTTGAACAGCGGGTTGTAGATGCGGCGCGGCAGTGCGGCCGAAAAGAAGAGGGCGTTGCGATTCAACGCGGCCTTGACCAGGCCCTGGAGCTGGGCGGACAGCTCGCTGGCTTGTGCGAGCTGCAGGTTGTTTTTCTGGTGCACCGCCTGGCCGCCCGCGCTGCGGGCGCCGTCCACCCAGGGGGCGTCGGCCGCCCAGAGCTTTTGCCGGAAGAACGCGACCTCGTCGGCGGTGAGAACGTCTTGGATGTGCAGGAACATGGAGCCATTGTGAACCGGCCCCGGGCAGTGCCGGGGCCGGTTCATTCGAGGGACTTCAGAGGTGCGTCAGAAGCGTGTCTTCAGCGTCAGCTGCACAGCGCGCGGGGCGCCGGGCGTGTAGAAGCCGCGGTACAGGCCTTCGGCATACGTGCGGTCGAACAGGTTGCTGACGTTCAGCTTCAGCGAGGTCTTGTCGTCAAACGCGTACTCGGCCATGGCGTCCACCACGGCAAAGCCGCTGGCGTACACGGCGCGCGAGCCCTCGGGGTTCTGCTTGGCGCGGTATGTCAGGCCAGCACCCACACGCAGCTTGGAGGTGACGGCGTAGGTGCTCCACACGCTGCCGCTGTGCTTGGGCGTGAGGCCGGGTCGGTCACCCTGCACCTGCGCGCCGCCGCCGTTGGCGGCCAGCACCACGTTGCTCTTGTCGATCTTGGCCGACGGGATCCAGGTGTGGTTGAAGAACAGTTCCCACTTCGGCGTCAGGCGGCCCGCCAGGTTGAACTCCATGCCGGTGGCGTGGCGCTTGCCCGAGAGCAGTTCCTGCGCGGCGGCGGTGTCGGGGTCGGTGTTGCGCTCGTTGTACTTCTGGCTGTAGAAGGCGGCCACACCCAGCAGGGCGCGGCGCTCGAACAGCTCGAACTTGCCGCCGACTTCGATGTTGCGACTCTTTTCTGGGTCGGTGTTGGCGGTGCGTGCCGTGGTGGTGCCGGGGTTGCCAAACTGGTAGGTGTCGCCCGAGGTGTTGTACGAAGTGCCGTACGACAGGTAGTACGAGGTCAGCTCATCAGGCTGGAAGATCATGCCCACGCGGGGGCTGAACAGGCTGTCGGAGCGCGAGTTGCTCAGGCTGCCTGCGGCGTTGTGGTACGCGGCGCGGAAGTTGTCGTAGCGCAGGCCGCCAACCAGCTTGAGCGTGTCGCTCAGCGAGACCGTGTCCTGGAAGTACAGGCCCAGGTTGCGCGATGTGAACGTGTTCCACTGCACCGGCGCACGGCCGTCGGCCACCCATGCGCCGTCGTTGGGCGTGCCCACGGTGGTGGTGGGGCGGGTGGTGGTGTTGGCGTAGTTCTGGTTGCGCTTGGCGTCGTCGTCGTAGTAGTCCACGCCGGTCAGCACCGCGTGCTTCTTGCCACCCCAGTTGTAGGTGTTGCTGTAGTCGCTTTGCACCTGCAGCACATTGCTCTCGCCCACGCGGCCCTTGGAGCCACGGGTCAGCACGGTGTTGCTGTTGATCTGGTCCAGCGTGATGGCGCTGTTCTGGAAGCCGATGGTGCTGGCCAGAAGGTCGCGCTCGTACTTGCCGTAGCGCAGGCGCGTGGTCAGCTCGCCGCTGTCGTCAAAGCGGTGGATGTGGCCCAGCGTGACGTACTGCGATGTGGTGTCGTTGTGGTCGCTGGCCAGGCCGTAGTACTTGCCGGCTTCCAGCGGCATGTTGATCTTGCCGTCGGCCGAGAGGCGCCAGGGGTGGTTGTAGAGCGGGCGGCCTTTGGATTCGAGGTAGTACAGCCCGACGGAGAACTCGTCGCGCGTGCCGATGCCCCAGGCAAAGGTGGGTGCAATGCCGCGCTTGTCCTGCTTGGCACCGTAGTTGTCGTACTCCTGCACCATGGCGTTCAGGCGGAAGGCCGAGTTCTCGCCCGTCACCCAGTTGAAGTCGCCGGTGGCGCGGTGGTACTTGCCGGTGCCCAGTGTGTAGCCGGCTTCGTGCTGGTCGATCAGCAGCGGGTACTTGTTGACCTGGTTGACCACGCCGCCGGTCGAGCCCTTGCCGAACAGCATGGAGGCCGATCCCTTGAGCACTTCGATGCGGTCGTTGTTGAAGGTGTCGCGCTCGATCAGCGGAGCGTCCTTCATGCCGTCCACGTAGATGTCGCCCGCCAGGCCCAGCGAGAAGCCGCGCAGGCGCACGTCTTCTTCACCGGTCTCGCCGGACTGGAAGGTCACGCCCGCCGTGGTGCGCAGCACTTCGCGGAAGTCGTCCTGGTTGCGGTCGTTCATCAGCTTTTCGGTGAACACCGTCACGGACTGGGGGATGTCCTTGATGTCCTGCTTGCCCTTGCCCACGGTGGTCTTCTTGATGAGCAGGGTGTCTTTGCCCTGGACTTCAGCGGCTTCCTTCACCGTCACGGTGGACAGGGTGGTCTCGGACGTGCCGGTCTGCGCCATGGCGCCCATCGAGGCGGCCAGCATCAGCGCGCCCAGTGGCAGCAAAGCCCTGTCGGATTGCGAAGCCTGGGGCGACAGGGTGGCGGGAGAAGCAACGAATGCGGGAGAAGAACGCAGCATGCCGCTGCGGCGCTGGGCGCGAGATTTAGCCAAGAGGGCCTCCGTCAATAGGGGTGTGCAGGTGGCGCGCAGGGGCACCAAGAGCAGGCGAGAGGCAGTGGCTAGATCAACATGGCTGTGCGTCGTCGTGCAGCTTTATGTTACATCAAATGCGGGTCATTCTCATTTGCATTGATGCGGGCGCGCCACACTTCGACAGGGTATGGGCGTAAAAAAACCGGCAGAGCCGGTTCTTTTACGGGTGCGACGCGGGTCGCAAAGCGCCAGGGCTTACTTGACGTGCTTGCCAATCAGGCCAGCCAGTTCAAACATGGAGACTTGGGGCTTGCCGAACAGCTCCTTGAGCTTGGCGTCGGCGTTGATGTTGCGCTTGTTGGTGGCGTCCTGCAGGTTGTTGGCCTTGATGTAGACCCACAGCTTGCTGATGATCTCCGTGCGCGGCAGAGGTGCCGAGCCCACCACAGCGGCCAGCGCAGGGCTGGGCGTGAGCGCCTTCATGAAAGCGGCGTTAGGGGTCCGCTTCTTGGCGGGTGCAGCGGCCTTCTTGGCTGCTGGGGCTGTGGTTGCCGGAGCTTTTTTTGCAGTTGCCATGTTGGGTTGTCCTTGTTGGGAATAAATTTTTACCAGCGAAAACGACGCTTTCCCACTGGCAGGCTGATGCTAATGGGAAAAAAACGCGTTTCCAAGGGAGAAACGGCTTTTTTTGCCTCGATTTGTAGCGGTGGCGCCGCGCACCCCGCAGAAATAGGCCGCCAAGGCGCGCCAGGCTTGACAAAGACGCGGCAGAGGGCGGGTTTCAAGTGTGGTTCCCCGGGGGCATCTTCTGGGGGCGGCGTTGGGCACCGCGTCTGGGGTGGTTGCTGCTGCAGCACAATCTTGCACAACAGATTTGCCGCTCAACGAACGCGGCTCGCCCGCAGGCGTGTACCCCGGCGGGGGGCGTTCGGTGTGGGGTTCGTGCTCGCCGCTGCCATTGGGGCGGGTTTGATTGTTGAAACCGTCTGCTTGACTGAAAGGATCTTGGAATGGCTGCAGCTTCGTCTCTTCCCCTCACGCCGTTTGCCACCTGCGACTTTTGTGACGTCCACAAGGGCGACACCAGCGGTGCGTTCCGCGTGCTGCCCCCGGTGTTCCAGAGCTTTGGTGGCGTTGCCGCGTTCGCGGGCCCCGTCACCACCGTAAAGTGCCACGAGGACAACACCCAGGTCAAGGCGGCTGTCGAGTCAGCAGGCGAGGGCCGGGTGCTGGTGGTGGATGGCGGCGGTTCGCTGCGCCGGGCCCTGGTGGGCGGCAACCTCGCGGCAGCCGCCGCCCGCAATGGCTGGGCCGGCATCGTGGTGGACGGCTGTGTGCGTGACGTGGCCGAGCTGAACGCGGAAGCCGTCGGCATCCGCGCGCTGGCGCTGATGCCGCTGCCCACCGAGCGGCGTGGCGAGGGGCAACGCGATGTGGCTGTGTCGATCCAGGGCGTGCCCGTGCGCCCCGGCGACTGGCTGTATGCCGATGCCGATGGCATCGTGGTCAGTGCGCAGCCCTTGCACGCCTGAGTCCGGCCTTCTCTGGTCCTGCCCAGTCTCTCCAGTCCCCGTGGTGGGATAGTGAAGACGGTTGCCGAAGGGCCAGTCAGTCGGCGCCGCCGCTCCGCCGCCCTACGCGCAGCGCCGCGCGCGAGGGCAGGGTGGCCAGCAACACGCTGGCCAGGGCAATGACAAAGGCGACCAGTTGCAGGCCCGTCAATACCTCGCCCAAAAACAGCACGCCCACCAGTGCAGCACTCACCGGCAGCATGACCGAGAAAACACCGCCTTGCGCAGCGGGCACGGCCTTGAGCCCGGTCATCCACAGCCACACCGTCCACATGCAGGCGGCCAGCGCATAAAACAGCAGCAATAGCCAGGTGCCCCATCCCACCGAGGCAAACGGGAAGTCCAGCGCCAGGTACAGGCCAAACGGTGTCGTCAGCACAAAGCCCCACAGGTTGATGAGCGAGGTGATGCGCTTGGGCCCCAGGCTGCCGGTGAGCTTCTTGCCGATCACCGTGTAGGCGGCCTCGCAAATCACTGCCCCCAGCAGCAGCATTTGGCCCCACCAGGCATGGTTTGCAGTGTTTTTGGCTCCAAGTGCAGGTTCCATATGCGCTGCGTGCTCTGGTTTTGATAGTGAGAACAGGGCAATGCCAATCACCGCACAGAGCACCGCCATCCAGGTGCGAGGCGCCACCCGTTCACCCAGAAATGCCCATCCCATCAATGCCACGGCTGCAGGAATGGCTGCCATGGTCACCCCTGCGGAGACAGCGTCGGTCAGGCTCACGCCATAGATCATGCAGATGGTGAACAGAAAGTTGCCCAGAAAGGACTCCAGGAACAGCAGCCGTTTGGTTTGCGGTGTCAGTGCCGGCTCGTTGGCGGGCTTCTTGAGCCAGTGCAGCATGGCGATGCCCCCGATGCCAAAGCGCATCCAGGCCAGCAAGAGCACGGGCAGCACGGCTGCCAGGGGTTTGGAGAGTGCCACATAACTGCCCACCAGCGACATGCTGAGGGCCAGGCACAAATAGGCGAAAGGGCGGCTGGGAGCGGGCGTATTCACTAGACTGGGGCGCTGTTCAATCAAAAAAGACTGCGCATCATGCCCGAGCCTTCTTTGCCTGCTGGCACCCCACGCCATGTGTTTGTATACGGCACCTTGCGCCGCGGTGGGTCGAACGACATCACGCGCTTGTTGCCTGCGCCACACTGGGTTGGTTTTGCGCATGTGCCGGGAGTGTTGTTTCACCTGGGGGCTTATCCGGGCATGACGCTGGGGGGCGATCAGCCGGTGCATGGCGAGGTGTACGCCATCGAGCCTGCGCTGGAGGAGGTTCTGGATGCCATTGAAGGGTTGACCGGAGATCACCCCATCGACGAATACCTCAAGCGCGAGATCGTGGTGACAGTTGAGGGCCAACGGCTGTCTTGTCTGGTGTACGAGATCCATCCCCGATACGCAGAGGGCGTACGCCGGATCGAGCATGGCGACTGGCTCAGGGTAGTTGGCACTACGCCTTTCTGAATTTTCATAATACGAAAGTAAAATTTCTTGATGTGGAATGCGATAGATGTTGCATTGCCGCAATTTTTCTCGATATGAGAAATCAATTTCTGTATTGAGAAATCACGTGGTTAAGTGGTTGTTTTGAAAGAAGAAAATTTATCTCTTCTATAAGACATAAGAGCTTGCGCAAGTCTTATAGAAGACTTAAAGTTGTCTTCAAGGGCGGCACACAGCAGCCCGGCGTTTTCAACCAACCCCTGGAGTGATCTCATGCCCCAATCCCTCAACGAACAACTGAGCCGCGAACAGCAAATTGCCGCCCTGGAAAAAGACTGGGCGACTAACCCCCGCTGGAAGGGTGTGAAGCGCGGTTACTCCGCTGCCGACGTGGTGCGTCTGCGTGGTTCGCTGCCTATCGAGCACACGCTGGCCAAGCGCGGCGCTGAAAAGCTGTGGGACAAGATCAACGGCGGCGCCAAGAAGGGCTATGTGAACGCATTCGGCGCGATCTCCGCCGGCCAGGCCATGCAGCAGGCCAAGGCAGGCCTCGAAGCCGTGTACCTGTCGGGCTGGCAAGTGGCCGCTGACGGCAACACGTCCGAGACCATGTACCCCGACCAGTCGCTGTACGCCTACGACTCGGTGCCCACCATGGTTCGCCGCATCAACAACACCTTCAAGCGCGCCGACGAAATCCAGTGGGGCCGTGGCATCAACCCCGGCGACAAGGAATTTATCGACTACTTTCTGCCCATCGTGGCCGATGCAGAAGCCGGTTTCGGTGGTGTGCTGAACGCCTTCGAACTGATGAAGAACATGATCCAGTCGGGCGCTGCAGGCGTTCACTTCGAAGACCAGCTGGCCGCTGTCAAGAAGTGCGGCCACATGGGTGGCAAGGTGCTGGTGCCTACACAAGAAGCCTGCGAAAAGCTGATCTCCGCACGTTTTGCCGCTGACGTGATGGGCGTGTCCACCATCGTGCTCGCCCGCACCGATGCCGAAGCTGCCAACCTGATCACGTCCGACCACGACGCCAACGACAAGCCCTTCCTGACCGGCGAGCGCACGCAAGAAGGCTTCTACCGCGTGAAGAACGGCCTGGAACAAGCCATCAGCCGCGGCGTGGCCTACGCTCCCTATGCCGACCTGGTGTGGTGCGAAACCGGCGTGCCAGACATCGGCTTTGCCCGTGAATTCGCGCAAGCTGTGCACGCTGCCTGCCCTGGCAAGCTGCTGTCGTACAACTGCTCGCCATCGTTCAACTGGAAGAAGAACCTCAACGACAAGCAGATCGCGTCGTTCCAGGAAGACCTGTCGGCTCTGGGCTACAAGTACCAGTTCATCACGCTGGCCGGTATCCACATCAACTGGTTCAACACCTTCCAGTTCGCCCATGCATACGCCCAGGGCGAAGGCATGAAGCACTACACCGAAATGGTGCAAGAGCCAGAATTCGCAGCACGCGAAAAGGGCTACACCTTCGTGTCGCACCAGCAGGAAGTGGGTGCAGGCTACTTCGACGATGTGACCACGGTGATCCAGGGCGGTTCATCCAGCGTGAAGGCCCTGACGGGTTCGACCGAAGAAGAGCAGTTCCACTGAGATGGAGTTTCAGCCTCTGCCTATCGGCAGGGGGAAGCTGGAAGCCCGGGCGACCCCCGGGCTTTTTTGTTGTGAACTGGCGTCATGAAAAGGTGCTGTCCTTCCAGCGCGAATGCAGAATTGGATGCTTTTGTTCCTCCGACTGATATAACCACCAAGCGCCACTCCCCATTTCGAGTTACATCGAACCAAAGCGAAGCAGAGCTGCGCTAGAGGGTGCTTTTGCAACCGTGTATGACCCGTTGATCCTGGCGGCTTTTGATCGAAAGATATTGCGGATGACCCCGAGTGAGGTAGCGGAAAAAGCGGAGACCCTTCGGGCGCAGGGATGTGTCGTGTTGCCGGGGTTGTTCCCGTTGAGTCAAGTCGAGTGGGCCAGGGCGTTGGTCTTGGGCAACCTTGGTTTTCTGAAGCAAACACGTCCCCATCCATCGGCGCGTCATCTTGCAGGTTTTCATCGGTATCCGGATCTGGAGCCGCTTCACACCTGGATCTCTGGAAACGCACAGATACTGGAAGTGCTGGGTGCGGCCTCAGGCGCGGGAAGGCCGCGATCAATCGGTCTGAGCGATATCACCGTCAACCGATCACAAGCGTGGCATGTGGATTTGCTGAGGGGGAAATATCAGCATCACCTCACTACAGATTTGTGTTGGGGGGCCGAGGGCGGCGGCGTGTACAAAGCGCTGGTGTACTTGCAGGCTGGCAAAAGCCTGAAGGTCGTACCCGGTGCCCATGTGGTTCCGCGTTCACTCGACAAGGACTCCGCCAGCGAGCCCGCTGACTCAGCGCTGATTCAGTCCCTCTTTGTGGAGGCGGGAGACGTGATCTTGATGGATATCAGGCTGCCACATTGTGGCTCGTCGGAGGAAGAGCTGGCCAGGACCGTGTACCTTGGGGGGGCTCATAAAATCTTGCTCTCCACAGTGCTGGGTGCGCACCACCGGTCGCTGACAAGGGCAATGGAGATTGGTAATTTTGCAAGGCTGCAGGATTGGGATGCGGCGCATCCGTGAAACATGCCGAAGATCTTGCGGCTGCAACTGTTGTAGCGATGGGCACGGATGTTGATCGCCTGCGGTCTTCGGGCACTTCTGGGTGACGGGTGAGAAATGCTGTTGACCAGTATTTTTCTCAGCCCGTCAGGGCTGTCTGATGGGGAGCCCTTGCCACCGCTGATCCTTGAAAACATCCGGTCGTTCCAGAAGAGGCATTCCCGAATCCCTCACAAGTTGTTTGGGCAGGAAGAGCTGACGGCATTCATCGAGCAAAAATTCTCTTCGGAGGTAGTGAACGCTTTTGTGCAGCTGAAGCCCTTGGCGTACAAGGCGGACTTGGCTCGTTACTGCGTCATGTATGAACATGGCGGTGTCTACGCAGATCTCTCGTATTATTTTTTGCGTTCACTGCCCGTTGACGCGCATCGTGTAATCGTGTTCCGCGATTTCATGTGGTCGTCGCCGTGGGATACAAGCAATGGCGTGTTTTCCGCTCCCCCTAAACACAAGGTCTTCGAAGCTGCCATCCAGATGATCTGCGCTAACGTGCGTCGCGGCTACTATGGGAATACACCGCTGTGTCCCACGGGGCCAGCGCTTTTTGGCAAGGCGTTGGCCATGGTGTGCGAGCCCCAAGATCTTGTCACGGGTGTAGCGGGTCTGGTCGGCAAAGACCTGGTCGCGAGAGCCGCCCGAGACATTGATCTCCCTACCGATGAAAAGGCGCATTGTTTGATCTTGCGTGATGGGATCGTTGCCGTCAAAAGAAAGCGGATGGGGTCGCCAGGTCTGTTGGACTTCGGGGTTGCCGGTGGTAGTGGGTATTCCGACCTGTGGCGACGGCGCGATATTTACGCCACCGATGTAGATGCGTCAGCTGGATTTGACGTTGGACGCAGTGCGCAGGATGAGAAGTTTCGCGGCGACCGTGGAATGTCAATGCCTTGGAGTGTTGCCGACTGGTTCGACACCGCGCCCAGGGCGTCCCCTGGGTTCTTGCACCGACTGATCGCTAAGTTGCGGCGTTGAGTGAAGGAGGCTTGATATTTGCTCTCGCCTGCAGGTGGTTATGTGCGTGGCATTCGCGGTGTGCTCTGGTGCGGGGGGGATTCTGGGTCGCGGCACCTATCGGGCCAAAACGCGGGGGATCGCAAACTCATCGCTGTCGAGTGTGCCGAAATCCGACGAGGCGACTGTTGCTCCACGCCCGGATGGTCTTTGCCTGATTCGCGCGCGGTGTTGACGACACGTTACTCTGTAGCACAAACGCCATTCGAGAGAGGTAAATGCGCAGCGTTTGAATGCCGATTTCTAGTCGAGGGTAAAATGAAGCACTGTTTCATTGAATAAGAGCGAGAAAGGCAATCTGGTTATGACACCGCGAACTACATCGGAGATGTTGACCGGCCGTTGAGGCCGGCTGTTCGCGCCTGCACGAGATTGCACACACCTCCAAAAAGCGCGGACCTGTTCCGCGCTTTTTTGTTTCCTGGGCCTGGCGCGTGCCCGCACCCATTGCACTGATTGAAAAGAAAGAGTTACTTCCATGATTCACATCACGCTTCCTGACGGTTCGCAGCGCGAATTTCCGGGCCCTGTCACGGTGGCCGAAGTGGCTGCCTCTATTGGCTCGGGTCTGGCAAAAGCTGCTTTGGCGGGGAAGATCGGTGACAAGGTGGTAGACACCAGCTACCAGATCACGGCCGACCGTCCGCTGTCCATCATCACTGCCAAGGATGCTGACGGTCTCGAGGTGATCCGGCACTCCACCGCGCACTTGTTGGCTTATGCCGTCAAGGAGCTGTTTCCTGATGCGCAGGTCACCATCGGCCCGGTGATCGAAAACGGTTTCTATTACGACTTTGCCTACAAACGCCCCTTCACGCCTGAAGACCTGGTGGCGATTGAAAAGCGCATGGCCGAACTGGCGGCCAAGGACGAGCCCGTGGTGCGCCGCGTGCTGCCGCGTGACGAGGCCGTGGCGTATTTCAAGGGCCTGGGTGAGCACTACAAGGCCGAAATCATTGCCAGCATCCCCAGCAACGAAGACGTGAGCCTGTACCGCGAAGGCAATTTCGAAGATCTGTGCCGCGGCCCCCACGTGCCCAGCACCGGCAAGCTCAAGTTCTTCAAGCTCATGAAGGTGGCTGGCGCCTACTGGCGTGGCGATCATCGTAATGAGATGCTTCAGCGGGTCTATGGCACGGCCTGGGCTACCAAGGATGAGCTGCAGCAGTATTTGACGATGCTGGAGGAGGCCGAAAAGCGCGACCACCGCAAACTCGGCCGCGAGCTTGATCTGTTCCACATCGACGAACACTCGCCTGGCACAGTGTTCTGGCACCCCAAGGGCTGGACGGTGTGGCAGGAGGTGGAGCAGTACATGCGCCGGGTGTACCGCGACAACGGCTACCAGGAGGTCAAGGGGCCGCAGATCCTGGACCAGGGCCTGTGGGAGAAAACCGGGCACTGGGACAAATACCGCGAGAACATGTTTGTCACGGAGTCGGAAAAGCGCGACTACGCGCTCAAGCCGATGAACTGCCCTGGGCACATCATCATCTTCAAGCAAGGTATCAAGAGCTACCGCGACCTGCCTTTGCGGTTTGGCGAGTTCGGCCAATGCCACCGCAACGAGCCGACTGGGGGGCTGCACGGCATTATGCGCGTGCGTGCTTTCACGCAGGACGACGGCCATATCTTTTGTACCGAAGATCAGATCCAGTCCGAAGTCGTGGCGTTCACCACGTTGCTGCAGAAGGTTTACAAGGACTTCGGGTTCACGGACATCATCTACAAGCTGTCCACACGGCCTGAGAAGCGAATCGGTAGTGAGGAAAGCTGGGACCGCGCCGAGAACGCCTTGGCTGAGGGTCTAAGGGCATCCGGTTGCGAATTTGAATACCTGCCCGGAGAGGGCGCCTTTTACGGTCCCAAGATCGAATACACGCTCAAGGACGCGCTGGGGCGCCCCTGGCAGTGCGGCACGATTCAGGTGGATCCGAATATGCCCGAGCGTTTGGACGCAGAGTTTGTGGGCGAAGATGGCGCCCGCCATCGGCCCATCATGCTGCATCGCGCCATCGTGGGTAGCTTGGAGCGCTTCATTGGCATTCTGATCGAGCAGCACGCGGGTGCCTTGCCTACATGGCTCGCTCCCGTGCAGGTTTCGGTGCTCAACATCACGGACGCTCAGTCCGATTACTGTCGTGAAATCGCAGCAAAACTGCAAAAAGCGCTGCCCAATCAAGGCCTTAGGGTGGCCTTGGATCTGCGCAATGAGAAGATTACGTATAAAATACGGGAGCATTCGATGCAAAAGCTGCCCTACATCCTCGTCGCAGGCGACAAGGAAAAGGCAGCCGGCGCCGTCGCAGTGCGAGCCCGGGGTAATCGTGATCTCGGCGTGATGTCTGTGGATGCGTTCATTGAATTGATCGCTAGTGACATCGCCACCAAAGCCTGATTTTGAACACAAAACTGCTTTGCCGCTCGCGGACTGTGCGGAAGTAGCTACTTTATTTGTAGCATTTTGATTCAAGGAAGATAGCCATCGCTACTGAATTTCGTGATCGTCGCCACCGGGAAGAGCGCAAGCACCGCCTGAACCGTGAAATCATGGCCCCGGAAGTCCGCCTGTCCGGGCCAGACAACGAGCCTTTGGGTGTTGTCAGCCTCATGGAGGCCTTGCGCATGGCCGGTGAGCTGGACGTGGATCTGGTGGAAATCGCCGCTACGGCGAATCCACCAGTATGCCGCCTCATGGACTACGGCAAGTTCAAGTACCAAGAGCAAAAGCGTGCGGCAGAAGCCAAAGCCAAGCAGACGGTCATTGAGATCAAGGAAGTCAAGTTCCGCCCCGGGACGGACGATGGCGACTACAACATCAAGATGCGCAACATTCGCCGCTTTTTGGCGGATGGCGACAAGTGCAAGATCACGCTGCGGTTCCGCGGGCGTGAAATCACGCACCAGGAACTCGGGTTGGCTTTGCTGAACCGGATTCGTGACGAGTTGGCTGACAGCATCATCATTGAGCAGTTTCCTAAATTGGAAGGCCGCCAGATGATCATGATGATTGCTCCGGGCAAGAAGAAGCCCGCGGCCAAGCCAGCGGCTGAAGGCGCGGCCCCTGCAACGGGTGCGGCGGCGTAGGTTTGCCAGTCAGTGTCAGATTTTGAGCGCCACGCCCGAAGGGGCGGGGTGTTTGAAAAGGTGGGGCTTTCGAGCACTGCCGACCGGAAGGTGAAAGCCTTTCGATAAAAGTGGCTCGGGGCCAACAAGTTTGCAGATCGGTTTGCAAACGCCTCACGAGCACAACGAAAAAGGAGCATTCACATGCCCAAAATGAAGACCAAGAGCAGCGCGAAAAAACGTTTCCGCGTTCGTCCAGGTGGTACCGTCAAGCGCGGTCAAGCCTTCAAACGTCACATCTTGACCAAGAAGACCACCAAGAACAAGCGCCATCTGCGTGGTGCGGTTGCTGTGCACGAGACCAATATGGGCTCGATTTCACAGATGCTGCCCGGCATGGGCGTTTAATTTACTGACGAACAAGGAGTACATACATGCCTCGCGTCAAACGTGGTGTAACGGCCCGTGCCCGTCACAAGAAAGTTCTCGCCCTTGCCAAGGGTTTCCGTGGTCGCCGCGGTAACGTCTTCCGTATCGCCAAACAGGCGGTAATGAAGGCTGGGCAATATGCCTACCGTGACCGCCGCACCAAGAAGCGCGTGTTCCGCCAGTTGTGGATCGCCCGTATCAACGCCGCTGCCCGTGAACTGGGCCTGACCTACAGCCAGTTCGCCAACGGCCTGAAGAAGGCATCCATCGAGATCGACCGCAAGATGCTGGCCGACCTCGCAGTGCACGACAAGGCTGCCTTTGGCAGCATCGTGGAGCAAGTCAAGGCCAAGCTGGCTGCTTGAGTTCACGATGAGCGGCTATCGTTCTGATAGCTGCTTGCGCAATAACAGCAAGGGCTAGGGCTTGAAAAGGCACTAGCCCTTGTTCATTTTCAAGAGTCGATATGAACGAGTTGGATTCCCTGGTCGAGAGCGCGACGCAACTGTTTGCCCAAAGCGCAACCCCTGCTGACCTCGAAAACGCCAAGGCGCAGTTTCTGGGCAAGTCAGGTCGCGTGACCGAGCTCATGAAGGGCATGGCGCAGCTGTCCGTCGAGGAAAAGAAATCCCGCGGCGCAGCCATCAACGTTGCCAAGCAGGCCATCGAGGCTGCACTGACCGCTCGCCGCCAAGCTCTGGCCGATGCCGAACTTCAATTGCAGCTCAAGGCCGAAGCACTGGACGTGAGCCTGCCAGGCCGCCAGCGCGGGCAGGGTGGTTTGCACCCGGTGTCGCTCACGCTTGAACGCATCCAGGGCATCTTCGGTTCCATGGGTTTTGACGTCGCCGAAGGCCCTGAGATCGAGACCGACTGGTTCAACTTCACTGCACTGAATACGCCGGAAGACCATCCTGCGCGGTCCATGCATGACACGTTCTATGTGGAGGGCGGCACTGCCACCGCCCCCAACCTGCTGCGCACACACACCAGCCCCATGCAGATCCGTCATGCGGTCCAGCATGTCAAAAAGCATCGGGCTGCGCTCGATGCCGGTCAGGCGATGCCCGAGATCCGCGTCATTGCCCCCGGCCGTACCTACCGCGTGGACAGCGACGCTACGCACTCGCCCATGTTTCACCAGTGCGAAGGTCTCTGGATTGGTGAGAACGTGAGTTTCAAGGACCTGAAAGTCATCTTCACGGATTTCTGCCGCACGTTCTTCGAGAGCGACGATCTTGTGTTGCGCTTCCGTCCCAGTTTCTTCCCGTTCACAGAGCCCAGCGCCGAGATCGATATCCAGTTCCAGACGGGCCCGCTGGCAGGCCGCTGGCTCGAAGTGGCGGGCTCGGGCCAGGTGCACCCCAACGTGGTGCGCAACATGGGTCTTGACCCTGAGAAGTACATCGGCTTTGCATTCGGCATGGGACCCGACCGCCTGACCATGCTGCGCTATGGCGTCAATGACCTGCGCCTGTTCTTTGACGGCGACATCCGCTTCCTGTCGCAGTTCCAGTAAAGCCCGCCGACTTCGCGCCGCGCGCGTGCCCTGTGGCCGTGCTGCGCACCTTCCGTACAAGAGTGTCCGACTATGCAATTTCCTGAATCCTGGTTGCGTGAGTTCTGCAACCCCCCTTTGACGACGGCCGAGCTGGCCGAAACGCTGACCATGGCCGGCCTCGAGGTGGAGGAGCTGCGCCCCGTCGCCCCGCCTTTCACCAAGATCGTGGTGGGTGAGATCAAGGAGGCGGTACAGCACCCAGACGCCGACCGCCTGCGTGTGTGCCAGGTGGACGTGGGGCAGGGCGCCCTGCTGAACATCGTTTGTGGCGCGCCCAATGCCCGCGTGGGTATCAAGGTGCCTTGCGCACTGGTGGGTGCCGAGCTCCCGCCGGGTGACGATGGCAAACCTTTCCTCATCAAGGTGGGCAAACTGCGCGGTGTGGAGAGCCAAGGCATGTTGTGCTCCGCCCGTGAGCTCAAACTGTCAGAGGACCATGGCGGTCTGCTCGAGCTCGACGCCTCAGCCCCCGTGGGCCAGGACATCCGCGAACACCTGAACCTGGACGACACGCTGTTCACGCTCAAGCTCACGCCCAATCTTGCGCATTGCCTGAGCGTCTATGGCATCGCGCGGGAAGTGTCCGCATTGACGGGTACGCCGCTGAAAAATCCATCGTTCCCTGCCGTGGCCGCAAAGCTGGCGGACAAACTGCCCGTCAAAGTGAGCGCGCCTGACCTGTGTGGCCGTTTCTCCGGCCGTATCGTGCGCAACGTGAATACGCGGGCTGCCACGCCTCAGTGGATGCTCGATCGCCTGGCACGCTGTGGCCAGCGTGGTGTGTCGCCGCTGGTAGACATTTCCAACTATGTGATGTTTGAGTTGGGGCGTCCTTCGCACATTTTTGACCTGGACAAGATCCATGGTGGCCTGGACGTGCGCTGGGGAAAGCCGGGTGAGCAGCTGAAACTGCTCAATGGCAACACCATCACAGTGGATGACAAGGTGGGCGTGATCGCCGATGACAGCCAGGTGGAATCGCTGGCGGGCATCATGGGCGGAGACGCCACGGCGGTGTCTGATGACACCCGGCACATCTATATCGAGGCGGCTTTCTGGTGGCCCAAGGCGGTGGCAGGCCGTTCGCGCCGCTTCAACTTCTCGACGGATGCTGGCCATCGTTTTGAGCGCGGCGTGGATCCGAGCCTCACGGTGGAGCACATCGAGCGCATTACCCAACTCGTCATTGACATCTGCGGTACGGCCGATACGGCATGCGGCCCTATGGACGACCAAGTGGTGAACTTGCCAGTGCCACAGCCCGTCACGCTGCGCGTGGCGCGTGCTGCCAAAGTCATCGGCATGCCGCTGACGCAGGTGCAATGCGCCGACGCGCTGACCCGCCTGGGCCTGCCGGTGGTGCAGGGCGAAGGTGCGCTCACGGTCACGCCGCCGTCGTTCCGTTTCGATATCACCATCGAGGAAGACCTGATCGAAGAAGTGGCCCGTATGGTGGGCTACAACAACCTTCCGACCACTCCACCGCTGGCACCCATTACGCCCAAGCTGGCACTTGAGGCCACGCGCAGCCCGTTTGCCGTGCGCCGTTCGCTGGCAGCACTGGGGTATCAGGAAACGATCAATTTCAGCTTTGTGGAAGAGCGTTGGGAGCACGAGTTGGCCGCCAACCCGCAACCCATCAAGCTGCTCAATCCGATCGCAAGTCAGATGAGCGTGATGCGCTCGACTTTATTGGGTTCTCTGCTACAAGTTTTGAAGTTCAACCTGGACCGCAAGGCCGAGCGGGTGCGCGTCTTCGAACTGGGCCGTGTGTTCCTGCGCGACGGCGGCGTGCGCAACACCGACACCACGGTCGAAGGCTTTCACCAGCCCATGCGCGTGTCGGGCCTGGCGTATGGTCCGAACGACATGCTGCAGTGGGGGCGCAAGGACCAGGCCATCGACTTCTTTGATGTGAAGGGGGACGTGGAAGCGCTTCTGGCCCCCCTGCGCGCAACGTTCGAGCCCGGCACCCACCCTGCCATGCACCCTGGCCGTTGCGCCCGCGTGCTGGTCGATGGGCGTGCTATCGGCTTCGTGGGCGAATTGCATCCACAGTGGCGCCAGTCGTGGGACCTGCCTCAGGCGCCTGTGATGTTCGAACTGGAGCTTGACGCCGTGCTGCAGCGTGTGGTGCCTCAGTTCAAGCCGGTGACCAAACACCAGGCTGTCGAGCGCGATTTGGCCGTGGTGGTGGCAGAGCGCGTGACGCACGCCGACATCATGGGTGCGGTAGAGCAGGCCGTTCCGGGTGGCATGCTCCGCTCTGCCGTGCTGTTTGACGTGTATCGGCCCAAGGCGCTGCGGGCGGGCGAAGAGGCGCCTGCGGGTGGCTTGGCCCCCGGCGAGAAGAGCCTGGCCGTGCGCCTCACTCTGGGGCGCGATGAAGCCACGCTCACCGAGGCAGAAATCGACGCAGCGATGCAATCCGTGATCACTCAGTTGACGCAGCGCACGGGCGCCCGTCTGCGGGTGTGATGATGTCCAAGGGGAGTGACGAGCCATGATCGAATTCGCAGTTGAAAGCCTGGAAACACCGGCACTGACCAAGGCGCAGTTGGCGGATCTGTTGTTCGATCAGATCGGCTTGAACAAGCGCGAGTCCAAGGACATGATCGATGCCTTCTTCGACCTGATTGCCCAAAGCCTTGTCGAAGGCAAGGACGTGAAGCTTTCGGGGTTTGGTAACTTTCAGATCCGGACCAAGGCTCCCCGTCCCGGGCGCAATCCCCGCACAGGCGAGGCCATCCCCATCAAGGCGCGTCGCGTGGTGACTTTCCATGCCAGCAGCAAGCTCAAGGAGCAGATTCAGACGGCCGCTGTTGCGTGAGTTTGTGCTGTTTTTGTTGCCAAGATGTTCTTGGTGGCTGGCGGTGCAGGCTGGTCTGCAGTACGCTTGAAAGCTTTCCCGTTTGAACACGCATCTCATGGGCACCACCCTCCCTTCCATTCCCGCCAAGCGGTACTTCACGATTGGTGAGGTTGCGGAGCTGTGCGGCGTCAAACCGCATGTTTTGCGTTACTGGGAGCAGGAGTTCACGCAGCTGCGGCCCATGAAGCGGCGTGGCAACCGGCGTTATTACCAGCACCATGAGGTGCTGATGATTCGCCGCATCCGTGATCTGCTGTACGACCAGGGCTTCACCATCAGTGGAGCGCGCAATCGCCTGCAAGAGCTTGCACATGCTGCGCGAGAAGTTGTTGGGTCGGACGAGGCTTCTCTGCCGCAGGACGCAGAGCCACCCAGCATGCTGGTGGACAGCGCGCGCGACCTTTCCATCGTTGCTGCGGGCTTCTCCCTGGACTCCAACGCAGTGCGCCAAGAATTATTTGAAATTCGTGCGCTACTTTCTCTGAACTGAGCTTTTTTCTGCATATAATCTAAGTCTTGTCGGCGTGTAGCGCAGCCTGGTAGCGCACTTGCATGGGGTGCAAGGGGTCGCGAGTTCGAATCCCGCCACGCCGACCATTGATAGCAAAAGCCCAGAGCCGAAAGGTTCTGGGCTTTTTTGCTTTTCTCCTCCGCTGGTTTTAACGGCGTCAGCGTTGCGGTTCGGTGGTGGCGCATCGCTCCATGCACACACTGTGCTTGCGTGCCGTGCGTGCGGCGACGTCAGGCGCCCTTGCCGGTGGCATCGGCAGTGCAGTGATGACGGGGCCTGGGAGGGGCGCAACAATACGCCCACGATGGGCATGGAGACCTTCATGATTGATGGCTTGGTAGCCGGACGGCTTTACGGTGAGGCGGAGGGCCGCACGGACAAAGCGGGCAAGGCCTACACACTGGCGAAGGTGAGAGCCAGCACGGCAGAGGGCGAAGTGCTTTTCATCAACGTCATCGCCTTTGACGAGGGTCTCTGCGCGTCGCTTCACCAGTTGCGCGACGGTGATTCGGTGGCGCTTTCCGGCAGCTTGAATCCTCGTGTCTGGACGGACAAACAAGGCAACGCGAGGCCCGCGCTGGATATGGTGGCACACCGGTTGATCAGCCTGCCGCTCTCTGGCATCGAGCAGTAGGCATATGCAGCGCAAGCTGTGCCATGGGATGACACGCGCAGCAGGGCGCGCCCACAAGCGCACCCGGACCAGGCGCTGTACCTAGCCTGTCTTGCGAGGGCTGCCTTTGGGGGTGGGCGCAAAGCCCAATGCCTTGAGCTCATCCTCGCTCATGTGTAGTTCTGTCAATTCGGGCTGGCGCGCCTCGATGGCTCGGCGCCGCTCGAAATTGGTGGGAGGACCTTTTTCTTCCTGGCGGCGATCCTTGCCAGTGCGGCGGTCCATGCTGCCTCTGCGTTCGACACTCATGATGGTGCTGGTAGTGGAGGTGTGAGACTTTGGTGTGCGGTCTGTTGCCAGTTGACCAGGCAACCTGTGGTGGCAAGCTGAAGCGCACAGTCTGCATCAGTTGCCGATGTTTGCAAACACCTAAGCTGCCATCTGGCGGATGCAACACACGCGCGACACCATTGTTGACGATGGCGGTGGCCGCGCCAAGTGGCGGCGCTTCCAGTTGGCAACGCTGTATCGCATGTTCCGGCAGTGGGTTGATCTGCGCCACCCATTGGTCGCACCGCCAGTTCTTGTTGTCCAGCGGTGGGCGAAGTTGTTACTCCTGAGCAGCCAATGAAAAAGCCCTGACTCTTGCGAATCAGGGCTTTTCATTTGGTGCCGGAGAGATGAATCGAACACCCGACCTTCTCATTACGAATGAGCTGCTCTACCGACTGAGCTACACCGGCTTAGCCTTGGATTATAGCGTGGAATGGTAGCTGGTCACGCGCTCCACCTCATTTTTTGAGCCGAGGATCACGCTGACGCGCTCGTGGAGCTGAGTGGGCTGGATGTCGAGGATGCGTTGCTTGCCATTGGTGGCAGCGCCTCCGGCTTGTTCTACCAGCCAGCCCATGGGGTTGGCCTCGTACATCAGGCGCAGCTTGCCGGGCTTGTTGGGCTCGCGTTTGTCCCACGGGTACATGAAGACGCCACCACGGGTCAGGATGCGGTGCACATCGGCCACCATGCTGGCGATCCAGCGCATGTTGAAGTCCTTGCCGCGCGGGCCTTCCCTGCCCTGCAGGCATTCGTCGATGTAGCGCTTCACGGGCTCGTCCCAGTGGCGCATGTTGCTCATGTTGATCGCGAATTCCTTGGTGTCCTCGGGGATGCGCACGTTCTCCTCGGTCAGCACGAAGGAGCCCTGTTCGCGGTCGAGCGTGAACATGGCCACGCCATCGCCCACGGTGAGCACCAGGGTGGTCTGCGGGCCGTAGATGCAGTAGCCCGCGGCCACTTGCTGGGTGCCGGGCTGCAGGAAGTCGCCTTCCTCCACGCCACGGTCGCCGTCGGGCTTTTTCAGCACGCTGAAGATGGTGCCGATGCTCACGTTCACATCGATGTTGCTGGAGCCATCGAGGGGATCGAACAGCAGCAAATATTCGCCCTGGGGGTAGCGGTTGGGCACCAGGTAGATGCCGTCCATTTCTTCAGACGCCATGGCCGCCAGGTGACCGCCCCATTCGTTGGCTTCGATCAGCACTTCGTTGGCGATGATGTCGAGCTTTTTCTGGATCTCGCCCTGCACGTTTTCGCTGCTGGCTGTGCCCAGCACACCGCCCAGTGCGCCCTTGTTCACGGCGTGGCTGATGCTTTTGCACGCGCGGGCCACCACTTCCAGCAGCAGGCGCAGTTGCGAGGGAATGAGTCCGTCCACCCGTTGTTGTTCAACAAGGTAGCGGGTCAGGCTGATGCTTTTTGCCATGTCAGTCTCTTCTCGGTCGTGGTTTATTCGGCGAGTGCGCGGGTCACTACCTCGCGCACGTCGTTGGACAGATCAGGCTTGGCGGCCACGCGAGCAATGGCCTCGCGCGCGGCGCTGCGCCAGGGGTCCGCCAGCTTCTTCCAGCGGTCGAGCGCGCGCGCGAGGCGGGCCGCAACCTGCGGGTTGATGGCGTCCAGCTCGATCACGCGGTCGCTCCAGAACACGTAGCCCGCAGCGTCCGACCGGTGGAAAGCACCGGGGTTGGCGCTGCAGTAGCTGAAGATCACGCTGCGCGCCCGGTTGGGGTTCTTCAGGCTGAAGTCCGGGTGCTGCATGAGCTGGCGCACGGCGGGCAAGACGTTGCCGCCACGGTCGGGCGCACCCGCTTGCAGTGCAAACCACTTGTCGATGACCAGGGGCTCGTCCTTGAACAGCGCATGGAAGCGGGCGAGGGCGGGTGTGGCCAGTTCGCTGCCGCTGGCCACCAGGGCCGTGAGGGCATTGAACCGGTCGGTCATGTTGCCCGCGACCTTGAAGCGCTGGTACGCCTTGCCAGGCCAGACCACATCGCCTGTCTTTTGCGCGGCAATGCACAGCATGTGTAGCGCCAGGCCACTGAGTGCGCGGCGGCCGGAGGAGACGGGGTCGGGGCGGTAGCCGCCGGTGTCCTGGTTCTGTTCCCAGACGGTTTCCCAGTCGGCCTGCAGCGCCAGTGCCAGCTCTTCGCGCATGGCTTCGCGTACCGCGTGGATGCGCTGCGGGTCCACCACGTCCAGCTGCTCGGCGATGTACGTCTCGGAGGGCAGCGTGAGCACCAGCTCCTTGAACGCCGCATCCAGGGCCGGGTTGCGCAGCACGCTGCGCATCGCCTCTACAAACGCTGTCGACAGGATGGTTTGCTCAAATCGGCCGGTAGCGCCTGTTGCATATGCTTCATTAGCTATTGTATTAATAGCAATTCGCAGTGCCAGGCGCTGTCCAGCTTCCCAGCGGTTGAAAGCGTCGGCGTCGTGCGCCAGCAGCGTGAGCAACTGCGCGTCGGTGTAGTCGATGTCCAGCACCACGGGGGCACTGAACCCGCGCAGCAGCGATGACACAGGCTCGCTGTCCAGGTTGGTGAAGGTCAGGGTCTGCGATGCCTCGGTGAGCACGACCACGCGCGAGGTGGCGTGGACTGCGCCTTCTGCAGCGCCTTCACCTGCGAGGTGCAAGGGCAGGGCGGCACCGGTGGCGGCATCGATCAGGCCCAGCTCGACCGGGATGACGAAGGGCAACTTCTCGCTTTGGCCGGGCGTAGGGGCGCAGCTTTGCGACAGCGTGAGTGCATAGCAGCGCGTGGCAGCGTCGTAGCGGCCCGTGGCGCGCACGCGGGGCGTGCCGGCCTGGCTGTACCAGCGCTTGAACTGCCCAAGGTGCTGCGTGAGCGGGCTGCCCGGGTTGGCATCGGCTATTGATCGCACAAAATCGTCGCAGGTCACGGCCTGGCCGTCGTGGCGTTCAAAGTACAGCTTCATGCCCTTGGCAAAGCCTTCGCGGCCCACCAGGTTGTGCTGCATGCGCACCACTTCCGCACCCTTTTCGTAGATGGTGACGGTGTAGAAGTTGTTGATCTCGACGTAGCTGTCGGGCCGCACCGGGTGAGCCATGGGGCCCGCGTCTTCGGGGAACTGGGCGGTGCGCAGCACGCGCACGTCCTCGATGCGCTTGACGGCGCGGGCGGAGGGGCTGCCCGCGAGGTCCATGCTGAATTCCTGGTCGCGGAAGACCGTGAGGCCTTCCTTCAGGCTGAGCTGGAACCAGTCGCGGCAGGTCACGCGGTTGCCCGTCCAGTTGTGGAAGTACTCGTGGCCCACCACGCTTTCGATGTTGGCGAAGTCGGTGTCGGTGGCCGTGGATTCGCTGGCCAGAACGTACTTCGTGTTGAAGATGTTCAGGCCCTTGTTCTCCATGGCGCCCATGTTGAAGTCGCTGGTGGCGACGATCATGAAGCGCTCCAGGTCCAGCGGCAGGCCGAAGCGGGCTTCGTCCCAGGCCACGCTGTACATCAGCGAGTTCATGGCATGTTCGGTCTTGCCCAGATCGCCGGGGCGCACGTAGACCTGCAGCAGGTGGTCGGTGCCCGAGCGGCTCTTGATCTTCTGCTCGCGGGCCACCAGCTTGCCTGCCACCAGGGCGAACAGGTAGCAGGGCTTCTTGTGCGGGTCCACCCACTTGGCAAAGTGGCGGCCGTCTTCCAGGTCGCCGCTGTCCACCAGATTGCCGTTGGACAGCAGCACCGGGTACTGGGCCTTGTCGGCGCGCAGTGTGACGGTGTAGCTGGCCATCACGTCCGGGCGGTCCAGGAAGTAGGTGATGCGGCGAAAGCCCTCGGCCTCACACTGCGTGAAGAAGGTGCCCTGGCTCACATACAGGCCCATCAGCTGCGTGTTCTTGGCGGGGCAGCAGGTGGTGAAGATTTCGAGCGCAAAGGGCTCGGAGCCTTCTGGCAGGTTCTCCAGCACCAGGCGGGTGCCTTCCATCTTGAACGAGGTGCCCTGGCCGTTGACCAGCACACGTGCCAGGTTCAGGTCATCGCCATCGAGCTTGAGCGGCTGCACCGCCACGTCGGGGTTGCGCCGCAGCGTCATGCGGTTGAGCACGCGTGTCTTGTTCGGGTCCAGGTCGAAGGTCAGCTCGACGCTGTCGATCCAGTAGGCGGGGGCGGTGTAGTCCTCGCGGCGGATGGCGATGGCCGGGGCCGCGCCGTCTCCGCTTCCGTCGGCTTTATGCAGTTGCAACATGGATGCTCTCCAGAAAGTCGGTGTTCATGAGTTCGGTGTAGTCGCGCACGGCGGCCAGCACATGGGGCCCGGCCAGTTGTTCGGGCGTGTGGGTGCTGCAGATGGCCACGGCACGCATGCCCGCGCGGCGCGCTGCCTCGATGCCGAAAGGCGCGTCTTCAAAGACGATGCAATGCTCGGGCGCTGCCGCGATGCGGCGTGCCGCCTCCAGGAAAATCGCGGGCTGGGGCTTGCCGGGCAGGCCCTCATCGCCACGCACGATGGCCTGGGGCGCGGGTTCCAGGCCCAGGTGGCCCAGTGCGAATTCCACGTTGCCGATGTCACCCGCGGTGCCCACCGCCACCTTGAGACCACGCGCGCGCACCTGGGCCGCAAACTGGCGAAAGCCCGCCACTTCGGAGAAACGCGGGGCGAACAGCTCGCGGTAGATGGTTTCTTTTTCGTGCGTGAGCGCGTCGGCCTCGTCCTGCGACACGGGGCGTCCCAACAGTTCCACGATGCACTCGGTGCCATTGCGGCCCGTGGTGCGGGCCATGAGGTCGGGCACGTCGATGTCCATGCCCCGGCGGCGTGCAAACTCTACCCACGCCTGGGCGTGCCAGGGCATGGAGTCGATCATGGTGCCGTCCATGTCGAAGATGATGGCGTCGGTGCGCATCCGCATCGCTCAGACGCCTTGCTTCAACGAAGCTTCGATGAAAGCGTCCAGGTCGCCGTCCAGCACCTTCTGCGTGGCCGAGATTTCAACGTTGGTGCGCAGGTCCTTGATGCGGCTGTTGTCCAGCACGTAGCTGCGGATCTGGTGTCCCCAGCCCACGTCGGTCTTGGTGTCTTCCAGTTTCTGTTGCTCTTCCATGCGCTTGCGCATCTCGAAGTCGTACAGGCGGCTGCGCAGGCGCTGCCATGCCACGTCGCGGTTGCTGTGCTGGCTGCGACCGTCCTGGCACTGCACCACGATGCCGGTGGGGATGTGCGTGAGTCGCACGGCCGAGTCGGTCTTGTTGATGTGCTGACCGCCCGCGCCGGATGCGCGGAAGGTGTCGGTGCGCACGTCGGCAGGGTTGATGTTGATCTCGATGGAGTCGTCGATTTCGGGGTACACGAACAGCGAGGCGAACGATGTGTGGCGGCCGCCTGAACTGTCGAACGGGCTCTTGCGCACCAGGCGGTGCACACCGGTTTCGGTGCGCAGCAGGCCGAAGGCGTACTCACCCTCGATCTTGATCGTGGCGCTCTTGATGCCGGCCACGTCGCCCGGGGTTTCTTCTTCGACCGTGGCCTTGAAGCCCTTGCGTTCGGCGTACTTGAGGTACTGGCGCAGCAGCATGCTGGCCCAGTCGCAGGCTTCCGTGCCGCCAGCGCCTGCCTGGATGTCCACAAAGCAATTGAGCGGATCCGCCTCGTTGCGGAACATGCGGCGGAACTCCAGCTCTTCCACCGCTGCGCGCATCGTGGCGGCTTCCGACTCGATGGTCAAAAGGCCGGCTTCATCGCCTTCCTCTTTGCTCATCTCATACAGCTCGGCGTTGTCGGCCAGATCGCGGGTGAGCTTGTCCAGCGTGACGACCACGCTGGAGAGCGACTTTTGTTCCTTGCCCAGCTCCTGGGCCTTCTTGGGGTCGTTCCAGACGGAGGGGTCTTCCAGCGATGCGTTTACCGTGCGCAGGCGTTCAAATTTGGCATCGAAGTCAAAGATACCTCCGTAACTCTTGCGTGCGCAGAGCCAGGTCGCTGAGGGTGGTGCCGATGAGGTTGATGCGTTCTGCGTCCATGATTCTTGTCCTGCGTGTTCTGTGGAATAACCCGCGATTTTCTCATGGGACGGGCAGGTGCCCTGCTAATGCCCTTTGTGCCAGACCGCCGCCGGATCTGCGCAGGCCGGCGTGTGGGCTCTGAGTGGCATTCATATCAAAAATGATAGCTGCTCAGGCAATATCCACTATCGCTTGCGGGCGCAAGGACTTCAAATTGCCTCAGGCAGCATCCAAAAACGCTTCGATCAGCTGGGCCACCTGCTCCGGCTGGTCATGGTGCAGCATGTGGCCCGCGTCTTGCACGACGGCGGTGCTGCAGGTACGCACATGGGTCAGGCGCTGGTGGTATTCGTCCAGGGTGTACCGGCCGTTCCACCACTGGCCCAGGCTGTCGCCACTGGCCTCGATGGCCAGCACGGGTGCGGTAATGCGCTCGTAGATGGCCAGGGCTTCGTCCGCGCGGTACAGCTGCGCACTGGTGATCTTGTGGGCGGGGTCGCCCAGGATTTCCCACTGCCCTTGCGCGTTGGGCCGCGCCCAGTGCTGGGCCAGCCATTGGGCCTTGTCTTCGGACAGGCGGGGGTTGGTCTTCATCAGGCGGCGGGCGACGCCGTCGGCGCTGTCATAGGTCTTGAGCTCCTTGGTGCCCTGGTGCAGCTGCTTGATTTCGTCGATCCATTGCGCGTAGCGGGTGGGCGCCTGCGCGGGGCGTGTGGCGGGCAGGCCAAAACCTTCCAGGTTGACGAGCTTGCGCACGCGCTCGGGCCGCACACCGCCATACATCATGGCCACGTTGCCGCCCATGCTGTGGCCCACCAGGTCGATGGCTTCGCCGGGGGCGTAGTGGTCCAGCAGCAGGTCCAGGTCGGCCAGGTAGTCGGCAAACACATAGTGGTCCACCGGTGCACCGGTGGTGAGGCCAAAACCGCGCCAGTCCGGCGCGATGATGCGGCGTGGTTGCCGCAGCGCGTCCACCGTGAACTGGTAGGAGGCACTGACGTCCATCCAGCCATGCAGAAGCACCAGCGTGGGCAGGTCGCTTTGCTCGGGGCCCCAGTGGCGGACGTGGTAGTTGAGGTGCCGCAGCGCCAGTGTGCTGCTGCGCGAAGGGGTGAGGACTTGGTACATGCTGTGCCAATGTTACGTTGCCGCCACGCTGGCGGGGCGCCCTGCGGTGTCACCAAGGAGTCCGGCGTCCGGCAGGTTTTGGCGATCGCTTGTACCATCGCCAGCCGGGGCCGCAGCAGGCCCTGATTACTTTTCCATCTTCTGGAGCCTTCACCGCATGAACACCGTCCGCTTGGGTCAGAGTGACCTGCTTGTCACCCCCATTTGCCTGGGCACCATGACCTTCGGCGAGCAGGTCAATGAGGCCGACTCGCATGCCATCCTGAGCCAGTCGCTTGCGCGCGGCGTGAACTTCATCGACACGGCCGAGATGTACGCCGTGCCCGCCAAGGCCGAGACCTTTGGTGCCACCGAAACCATCATCGGCAACTGGTTTGCCAAGAACCCTGGCGCGCGCCAGAAGCTGGTGGTGGCGACCAAGGTGGCCGGCCCCTCGCGCGGCATGCCCTGGGTGCGCGAGGGCAAGGGCATGACCCCGGCCGACATCGTGGCGTCGTGCGAGGCCAGCCTGCGCCGCCTGCAGACCGATGTGATCGATCTCTACCAGATCCACTGGCCCGAGCGCCATGTGCCAGCGTTCGGCAACCTGTATTACGACCCTTCCAAGGAAACCTCGCAAACCCCCATCCGCGAGCAGCTGGAAGCGCTGGCCGGCCTGGTGAAGGCGGGCAAGGTGCGCTACATCGGCCTGTCAAACGAAACCCCGTATGGCGTGCACGAGTTCGTGCGCCTGGCCGAGCAGCACGGGCTGCCGCGTGTGGCCACGGTGCAGAACCCGTACTGCCTGATCAACCGCACCTGGGAAAACGGACTGGATGAAACCTGCCACCGCCTGGATGTGTCGCTGCTGGCCTATTCGCCGCTGGGTTTTGGTCTGCTGACGGGCAAGTACGACGAAAGCGGCATCACCGGCCCGACCGCCCCAAAAGGTGCTCGCATTGCATCGTATGAATCCGTGCGCAAACAACGCTGGGGCCGCCCTGAGGCGCTGGAGGCATCGCGCCGCTACAACGCACTGGCGCGTGCCAACGGCATGACACCCACGCAGATGGCCCTCGCGTTCTGCTACACCAAGTGGCAAGTGGCCAGCACCATCATCGGCGTGACGTCGGTGGCGCAGCTGGAGGAAGACCTGAATGCCTGGGGCACCACGCTGTCGCCCGAGGTGCTGAAGGCCATCGATGCGATCCGCTGGGAGCTGCGCGACCCTGCGTTGTGACCGGGGCAGGGCGTGGCCCTGCGAATCGGCAAGATCAAACCAAGGGGCCGTGCAGGCCCCTTTGTTTTTCTGCGAGTTTGTGCGGGCTGCTGTCAGGCAGTTGCCTCCCGCCGGGTGGTGCGCCCTTCAGTCCACGGCGTCCCTTGGGCCTCACCCAGGTCCCAGAACAGCCCGGCCATCACCGCCAGACCTTCTCGTGCCACGGGCGCCAGCAAATGTTCGTTGGGTGCATGCTGGGCGCAGGCGGGGTACGAGTGCGGCACCCACAGCGTGGGCAGACCGAGCTGGTCGGCAAAGATGTCGTTGGGCAGCGAGCCTGCCAGGTTGGGCAGCAGCGTGGCGGGTTGGCCTGCGCTGGCCTGCAGCGAGGCCATCGTCCAGTCCACCCAGGGGTTGTGCAGATCGAGCCGCGTGGCGCCGCAGTGCATGCCCATGGTGATCTCGACCTGGCTGAAGCCATGCGCATCCAGGTGTTCGCGCAGCGTGGCCTGCACGTTCTGCCAATCGGTGCCCACCACAAAGCGCAGCTGGCAGTGCGCTACGGCCTGCGCGGGGATGGCGTTGATGGGCCGCTGCGCGTTGCCCGCGCCCAGCGCCAGCACCTCCAGCGTGTTCCAGCCCACCAGCTGTTCTGCGGGGGTGAGGCCGGGCTCGCCCCAACCGGGGGTGAGCGCGGGGTCATCGGCGCCGGTGCCAATCACCACGTCCTTGAGGGCAGTGCGCAGCTTGTCGGGCACCGCAGGCGGCAGCAGGCCTTTGACGAGGATGCGGCCCTTCGCGTCCACCAGCGTGGCCAGGGCGTGGGTGAGCACGGTGGCCGGGTTGGCCAGCACGCCGCCCCAGTTGCCGGAGTGGTAGGCCTTGTCGCGGCTGCGCACCGCGAGTGAGAAGTTGATGGCTCCGCGTGAACCCAGGAAGAGGGTGGGGTGGCCCGCGTTCACGCGGGGGCCGTCGCTGGCCAAAAAAAGGTCGGCTCTCAGCGCGTCGCTGTGCCGCTCACAGAAGGCGGCCAGGCCGGGCGAACCCGCCTCTTCGCCCATCTCCATGAGCAGCGTCACGTTGTAGCCCAGGCGGCCGCCCCGGGCCTCGATGGTGTGGGCGAGTGCGGCCAGGCTCACGGTGTGCTGGCCTTTGTTGTCGGCCGTGCCTCGGCCATACCAGCGCTCGCCTTCGATGGTGAGCTCCCAGGGCGAGAGGCCCTCGCGCCATTGCGCGTCCTGCCCGTTGACCACATCGCCGTGGCCGTAGGTGAGCACGGTGGGGAGCGCAGGGTCTTCCACGCGGCGGGCCACCAAGAAGGGGCCGCCGCGTGGCGACGGGTTGTCGAGCACCTCGCATTCAAAACCCAGGGGCGCGAGCCAGGGCACCATTTCGTCGGTGAGGTAGGTGTGCAGTTCGGGCGGCAGCTTGCCAGTGTCGCTTTCGGTGCGCCAGGCCACGCGGCGGCGCAGGTCGGTGGCGAAGCGGCCATCGTCAAAGTAGCGCTGGACGTCTTGAATGAGTTGTTGGCGGTTCATCGTGCAGGTCCTTGTTGGGTGTTCGTCAGTCCACCACGATCTTGGCGCGGTGGGCCAGCGCGCGGTAGCGGCCGATCTCGTCATCGATCATGGCGCGCGTGGCCACCGGCCCCAGGTGCACGGGTTCCATGCCCTGGGTGCGCATCTGTTCCTGCAGACCACTGTCGCGGGTGACGGCTTCCACCTCGGTCACCAGCTTTCGGATGACAGACTGTGGCGTCTTGGCGGGGGCGGCGATGGCATACCAGGCGTCGAACACAGCGTCCGGCAGTTTGAGTTCCTCCACGGTGGGCACCCCCGGCAGCATGCTGGAGCGCGACTTGCCCGCAATGGCCAGGGCGCGCAGCTTGCCGGCCTTCACTTGCGGCGCCGCAGCGGCCACGGTGTCGATACCCAACTGGATTTCGCCGCCCATGAGGGCGATCAGCGACTGGCTGCTGCCCCGGTAGGGCACGTCCTGCAGCTGGATCCCGGCCGCCTGCTCCAGCAGCGCGCCCGCCAGGTGCGGGCCGGAGCCCGAGCCGAAGGTGGCGTAGTGGATGCTCTTGGGCTTTGCCTTGGCTGCGGCGATCAGTGCGTTCAGGTCCTTGTACGGCGCGCTGACGCTGACGACCAGCACCAGGGGGGCCCGGGCCACGGTGGCCACGGGCACGAGGTCCTTGGCAGGGTCGTAGGGCAGCTTGCTGCGCAGCGCCGGGTTGACCGTGTAGCTGGTGGAGCCCGAAACCAGCAGCGTGTAGCCGTCGGGGTCGGAACGCACCACGGCTTCGGTGCCGATGATGGTGGAGGCACCCGGCTTGTTGTCGATCACCACCGGCGTGCCCAGGCGGCTGGCCAGCTTCTGTGCGAGCGCGCGTGCCACCACGTCGGTGCCGCCACCGGGCGGGAAGGGCACCACCATGCGCACGGGGCGCTGGGGCCAGGCGTCGGCAGGGGCTGCTGCCTGGGCGCAGGCCAGGCTGGCAGGGCCGGCAAGAACTGCCAGGGTGGCAGACAGGAAAGAGGCTCGAACAAGGCGTTTCATGCGGACTCCGGTGGTAGGGCCCCGGCAGCGGGCGGCGTGGGAGCAATGGCCACGTGGCGCCCGCGCAAGGGCATGGGTGAATTGGAGCCTCAAGCCATGCAAGATGGATGCTGGTTTACCATTGCTTGGAATAGAGATTTGGCAACTGACCATTGCCTTTTTGTGATTTAAACAGCCATGGCCATTTCACTGCTCAGCCTGCCCTTGCGCTACTTTCTGGAGGTCGCGCGCACCGGCTCCGTCAACCAGGCCGCGCAGCGCCTGCACGTAGCCGCTTCGGCCGTGAGCCGGCAGCTGGGCAAGCTGGAAGACAGCCTGGGTGTGGTGCTGTTCGAGCGCCAGGCGCGCGGCATGAACCTGACCGAGGCGGGTACCCGCCTGCTGGCCCATGCCAGTGCACACGATGCGCAGGCGCTGGAGCTGGTCGAGCAATTGCAGGATCTGTCGGCCCAAGGTGCCCTGCGGGTGCGGCTGGCCTGCACCGAAGGGTTTGCGGCAGCCTTCATGCCGCTGGTCATGGGCGGGTTTCGGCAGGCGCACCCGCAGGTGCAGCTGCAGTTGCAGGTGGCCGTGCCGCAGGAGGTGTCGGCCCTGGTGCTGCGCGGCGAGGCCGATCTGGCGCTGAAGTACAGCACGGCGCCCGAGAAGGGCCTGCAGGTGCTGCACTCGGCCATCGCACCCATTTATGCCGTCATGCCCGCACAGCACCCGCTGGCGCGCCAGCGCAGTGTGAGCGTGGCTGACGTGGTGCGCTACCCACTGCTGCTGGGGGCCGCCAACACCACGGGGCGGCAGCTGTTTGACCTGAGCTGTGCGGTGCAGGGCCTTCGCTATGTGCCCGCTGTGGAGAGCAATTTTTCGTCGGCCTTGTTGCCGCTGCTGAGCGGGCAGGATGTGGTGCTGGCCAGCTACCTCACGGCGGCGCGATGGGTGGAGGCGGGCCTGCTGGCTGCCCGGCCATTTGACGAAACCCAGCTGCAGCAACGGCGCCTGCAGGTGCTGGCAGCCGAGGGCCGTAGCCAGTCCGCCCTGGTGCAGCAGTTCACGCAAGCGCTGGTGATCGCCATCGAGGAATACGGCAAGCGCAAGGTCGGGCGGCGCCGCAAGGCCGCCGCAGCGCCTGCCTCGGTGTTCTGACACATTGCCGCAGATTCCAGCTCGCTCACATTTGGATACGGATACCATCGGTGCCCTATCCGCACCACACCATGGCCAAGAAAGAACACGTTTCCGAGACCCAAGCCACCCAGCTGCTCAAGGCGAACAAGGTGGCGTTCACCGAACACCCGTATGAGTACCTGGAGCACGGCGGCGCGATGCACAGCGCCGAGGTGCTGGGTCTGGACCCGTTCACCGTGGTCAAGACCCTCGTCATGCAGGACCAGGACGCCAAGCCGCTCCTGGTGCTGATGCATGGCAACCGCAAGGTCTCCACCAAGAACCTCGCACGCCAGATCGGCGCCAAGTCGGTCGAGCCCTGTGCCCCCGAGGTCGCCAACCGGCACAGTGGCTACCTGGTGGGGGGGACGTCTCCGTTTGGCACGCGGCGCACCATGCCGGTTTATATCGAAGAAACCATCCTCGCGTTGCCCCGCATTGCCATCAACGGCGGGCGCCGGGGCTTTCTGGTGCAGCTGGACCCGCAGGTGTGTGTGCAGTTGCTGGGCGCCAAACCGGTGCAGTGCGCGCTGGCAGAATAGGCCGCCGCGCGATACAGCCCGTCAGAAGGCTGACCATTTGATTTCCAAGGAGTTGCTTTGACCGCCGTCTATCCCGTTCTTGCCACCGTGGCCGCCTACCTGCTGGGCTCGCTGTCGTTTGCCGTCATCGTGACGCGTGTCATGGGCCTGAGCGATCCACGCACCTATGGCAGCAAGAACCCCGGCGCCACCAATGTGCTGCGCTCGGGCAGCAAGGCGGCGGCCATCGTGACCCTGCTGCTCGATGCGATGAAGGGCTGGCTGCCCGTGGCGCTGGTGATGTGGTTTGGCCACCCCTATGGGCTCGAAGACGGCACCGTGGCGCTGGTGGGGTTGGCCGCTTTCCTGGGGCACCTGTGGCCAGTGTTTTTCCGGTTTGAAGGCGGCAAGGGCGTGGCGACGGCACTGGGCGTGCTGGTGGGCATCAGCGGTTGGCTGGGCTTGGCCACGGCGGCCACCTGGCTCATCATTGCGTTCTTCTTCCGGTACTCGTCGCTCGCCTCGCTGGTGGCCGCCGCGTTTGCTCCGGTGTACTACCTGCTGGTGGATGGCGTGGTCTGGTATGCCGAGGGCACGATTGCCGCCTCGATCGTGGTGATGGCGCTGCTGCTTGCCTGGCGGCACCGCGAGAACATCCAGCGCCTGATTGCCGGCACGGAATCACGCCTGGGCAGCAAGAAGGCGAAACCTGCCGAGGGCGAAGAGAGCGCCAAGGCAAAGCCCACCGCAAAAGCCAAGGCCAAACACTGATAAAGCCACGCGCCCGGTTGGGCGCGTGCCCCGTGTCAGAGCGCGCCGGGCGCAGTCACCAGCCCGCGCAACCCTGCGCTGTGCTGGGCGGCGTACAGCCCCAGCCGCACCATGGTGCGGTGGTTGAGTTCCAGGCTCACTGCGGACCGGGCCAGGGCAGACTGGATGCGGGGCTTGCCGCTCGCGGTCTGGTACAGGCTGGGCTGGCTGCGGTGGTTGCCGGTGCTGTCCAGCAGGCTGGCCACCAGCGGGTGGTTGGCCTTGTCGCTGCGGCGCAGCACGATGGCGGTTTCGCCATTGTCCAGTTTCACAAACGTACCTGGGGGGCACAGGCCGATGGAGCGCACCAGGGTGTAGCTGACCTCGTCGCGCTGGTCCACCTCTTGTCCCACGATGGCACGCACCGAATCGGTGGCGCTGCGCCCGGCGCGGGATTTGCGCGGGCTGATCATGGCGGCATACCGGTCAATGGTGCCGAGGATGCGGGTGAGCCGGTCTATCGGCTCCTGGTTGGCCAAAGGCACGCGTTCGGCAATGCTGGCATGGTGTTGCCCCACCACGTCCAGCCAGAGCGGATCGTTGATGAACAGGCGTTCCAGCAGCAGCATGCTGTCTTCGGGGTGGCTCTTGATGGCCTCCTGCTGCTCCGCCGTGGGGCGCTCGCGCTGCACGGCCAGTTCGTCCTGCAGGGTCGTCATGCCAATGTTCATGGTGAGTGCCGCCCGCACCAGGCTGTCGCGCTCACGCTGCGGCAGCTTGAGCTCCAGCGCCATGATGTGGCACAGCGTGCCGCACACCAGCGCGTGCGATGCGCTGTAGCCCACGGTGGATGTGGAGGCGTGCTGGAACATCAGGTACAGCGCCGCGTCGATGTCGTGCGCCACCAGGTCTTGCAGCCAGGCATCAAACTGCCGCACCTTGCCCGGAAAGTCCTGCACTTGCAGCGGCCGGCTCAGCAGCACCGACAGGGCCGACTCCAGGTCGGACCAGAGGCTGAGCAGGTCTTCGTACTCCCCTTCGGAGTGCGCGTGGGTGGAGGAGGGGTGTGCGGACATTGCGGGTGTACAGGCGTCAGTGGCGCTTTTCGAGCACCATCTGGTCGTTGGTGCGGGTCATCTGGAACTCGTTCAGGAAGCTGTTGCCCAGCAGCACATAGGGCATGGGCTGCGAGGTGATGATGGCCTCTACCCCAAAGACCTCGACGTCACCGATGCGGATGGAGTCGAGCTTCATGCGCCAGCCCTGGGCGATGCCATTGGCCGTGTTCACGCGCACCGGCTGGCCGCTTTGGTAGTTGAGGCCCATACGCTCTGCATCCGGCCGCCCGATGGCGACGGTGGAGGCCCCGGTGTCTACCATGTACTGCATCACCTGCCCGTTGATGGTGCCGCTGTTCACAAAATGGCCTCTGCCATCTGCCACCAGCAAAATGCGTTTGCCGCTGCCACTGCGTCCGCCCACACTCACGGGCGCCTCGCCCAGTCGCAGCGTGCGCCGTGCGCCCTGGATCTCCACGGTGGCTTCGTCCTTGGCGACGGCGATGACTTTCACCCCCTGGAACTCATCCCCCGCGCCCACCGCCTTGGGCGGGTTGGCATTCACCACAATCAGCGCCTTGCTGCCCAGTACACCCGCCAGCGCCACAGCCTGCGCATGCGCCCAGGTGGGGCCCAGCAGCAACCCGATGCACAGGGCGAGGAGGCGCTGATACCGGCGCAGCCCTGGTGAGAGCCGCCACGCAAGGACCGCCCCGCCGCGCTCGCGGCGTCCCCCTGCCTGCAGCGCTCCGCGCTGCGAGAGCGGGGGGAGGGCCCGCAGGACCTCAGCGGGGTGTCGCTTCATATCAGTCGCGGAAGTTGTCGAACGACAGCGGCACGTCCGTCACATCCTTGCGGATCAAGGCCATGGCGGCCTGCAGGTCGTCGCGCTTGGCACCAGTCACGCGCACCTTGTCTTCCTGAATAGCGCCTTGCACCTTGAGCTTGCTTTCCTTGAGCAGCTTCTGGATCTTCTTGGCCAGCTCGCTCTCGATGCCGTTGCGCACCTTGATGACCTGCTTGACCTTGTCACCGCCCATTTTCTGCACATCGCCCATGTCCAGAAAACGCACATCCACGCTGCGTTTGGTGAGCTTGTTGCGCAGAACATCTTCAATCTGGGTGAGCTGGAAATCAGCATCGCCGATCAGCGTGATGTCCTTGTCCTTGATCTCGATGCTGGCAGAGGTGCCCTTGAAGTCGAAACGGGTGGCGATTTCCTTAGCGGTGTTCTCGACGGCGTTTTTCACTTCAACCAGATTGGCTTCGCAGACGGTGTCAAAAGATGGCATGGTGGGTCTCTATCTCGGGGAAAACAGGTGCAGATATGGGGGCGGATCGCGGGGAGCCAAAAGGCCGGGTGCGACAATCGGGCCAATGGTAGTCGAGAAAAACGCCCCTTTACAGCCCTGCAACACCTTCGGCATTGCCGCGCGCGCCCAAACCCTGGTGCGAGTGCACTTGGTGGACGATCTGCGGGCTGTGCTGGCAGACCCCCAGCTCGCGCCCGCACCGAAATTTGTGCTGGGTGGTGGCAGCAACATCATCCTGACCGGTGACGTGAAGTCCGTCGTGCTCAAGATGGAAATCAAGGGCCTGCGCCTGGTGGATGAAACGCCCAAGGCCTGGGTCGTGGAGGCGGGTGCTGGCGAGGTCTGGCACGACGCCGTGGCCTGGACGCTGGCGCACGGCTATCCCGGATTGGAGAACCTGGCCCTGATCCCGGGCACGGTGGGGGCATCGCCCGTCCAGAACATTGGCGCGTATGGCGTGGAGCTGCAGGACCGTTTTGAGTCGCTCGACGCCATCGACCTGGCTACGGGCCAGTCGTTCAGCCTGGATGCTGCGCAATGCGGTTTTGGCTACCGTGATTCCGTTTTCAAGCATGCACCTTCCGAAGCGCAGGATGGCAGCGGGCTGCCGCGCGGCATGGGTCTGGCAGGCCGGGCGGTGATCACCCATGTGCGCTTTCGACTGCCCAAGCCGTGGAAGCCGGTACTGGGCTACCTGGACCTGGAGCGCCGCCGCGCCGAGGCGGGGGTGGAACACCCCAGTGCCCAGCAAATTTTTGACTGGGTCTGCGACATCCGCCGCGCGAAACTACCCGACCCTGCCGTGGTGGGCAACGCGGGCAGCTTCTTCAAGAACCCCACCGTGTCGCCCGACCAGTGCGCCGACATCATCGCCCGCGAGCCCAAGATCGTGCACTACCCCATGCCCGACGGCAGCATCAAGCTGGCGGCGGGCTGGCTGATCGATGCCTGCGGCTGGAAAGGCAAATCCATCGGCAAGGCCGGGGTGTACGAGAAGCAGGCCCTTGTTCTGGTCAACCGGGGGCAGGGCGCTGACAGCGTGACGGGGGGCGAGGTCATGACCCTGGCCAAGGCCATCCAGACGAGTGTGTACGAGCGCTTTGGCATCCGGCTGGAGCCCGAGCCGGTGGTGGTGTAGCGCGAAGTCTGAGGCGACCGCTGCGCCTCGAAAGGGCCGGTGTCGCGCCTGGTACGAGACCCCCATGAAAAAGCCACCCCAAGGGTGGCTTTTGCTCATCTATTGATAGCTGGAGAGGCAAATTGTACGAGCGCTATCAGCCATTTTTGCTCCAAATGAGCCGCCAAGCTGCTCCCGGTGGCAACCTGGGAGGCTTGGGGCCCATGGGGCGAGTGCTGCCTTACTTGCGGTCGTTGTCCAGCTGGGCCAGGGCGGCATTGCCTCCCAGCGACAGCAGGCCCGCCCGCGAGTACACGCCCAGCTTGCCGCGCGTGTCCGAGATGTCCAGGTTGCGCATGGTCAGCTGGCCAATGCGGTCCAGCGGGCTGAACGGCGCGTCTTCCACCTTTTCCATCGACAGGCGCTCGGGGGCGTAGGTCAGGTTGGGCGACTCGGTATTCAGCAGCGAATAGTCGTTGCCACGGCGCAGTTCCAGTGTCACGGTGCCGGTCACGGCGCGGGCCACCCAGCGCTGGGCGGTTTCGCGCAGCATGATGGCCTGGGGGTCGAACCAGCGGCCCTGGTACAGCAGGCGGCCCAGCTTCAGGCCATTCATGCGGTACTGCTCGATGGTGTCTTCGTTGTGGATGCCGGTCACCAGGCGCTCGTAGGCGATGTGCAGCAGCGCGAGGCCGGGGGCTTCGTAGATGCCGCGGCTCTTGGCTTCGATGATGCGGTTTTCGATCTGGTCGCTCATGCCCAGGCCATGGCGGCCACCGATGCGGTTGGCTTCAAGGATCAGCTCGACGGGGTCGTTGAACTCCTTGCCGTTCAGCGCCACGGGCTGGCCTTCGTTGAAGGTCACGGACACTTCCTCGGCCTTCACTTCGACCTCGGGCTTCCAGAACGCCACGCCCATGATGGGGTTGACGATGCGGATGCCGCTGGACAGGAACTCCAGGTCCTTGGCCTCGTGCGTGGCGCCCAGCATGTTGCTGTCCGTGCTGTAGGCCTTCTCGGCGCTCATCTTGTAGCCAAAGCCGGCCTGGGTCATGAACGCCGACATTTCGGCGCGGCCGCCCAGCTCGTCGATGAACAGTTGGTCCAGCCACGGCTTGTAGATCTTGAGCGAGGGGTTGGTGAGCAGGCCGTAGCGGTAGAAGCGCTCGATGTCGTTGCCCTTGAAGGTCGATCCGTCGCCCCAGATGTTGACGTCGTCCTCCTTCATCGCGGCCACCAGCATGGTGCCGGTGACGGCGCGGCCCAGGGGGGTGGTGTTGAAGTAGGTCAGGCCGCCGGTGCTGATGTGGAAGGCGCCAGCCTGCAGGGCGGCGATGCCTTCGTGGGCCAGTTGCGTGCGGCAGTCCACCAGGCGGGCCTTCTCGGCGCCGTACTCCATGGCCTTGCGCGGGATGGCGTCGTAGTCGGGCTCGTCGGGCTGGCCCAGGTTGGCGGTGTAGGCGTAGGGCACGGCGCCCTTGAGCTTCATCCAGTGCAGTGCGGCGCTGGTGTCCAGGCCGCCGGAGAAGGCGATGCCGACCTTTTGGCCGAGGGGGAGGTTCTGAAGGATGGTTGCCATGGAATTTTCTTCAAAAATGATAGCTGCCAGCGCATTGTGGACTAGCGCTAGAGGCCAAAATCAATCAAATTTCAGCCCGAAAATCTCAGCCGAAATGGCAGATGTAGTGGTAGGCCTCGGTCACGCGGATGTCGAACTTGGAATTGCCGGGCACGCTGAACTTCTCGCCTGCGGACGATTTCACCCATGCGTCGGTACCAGCCAGCTTGTATTCGCACGAGCCCGCCACGCATTCCATGATTTCAGGGGCGCCGGTGTTGAACGTGAGCGTTGCGGGCAGCACCACGCCCACCGACTTCTTCGTGCCGTCCGGGAAGGTGATGCCGTGGCTCACGCACTTGCCGTCAAAGTACACATTGGCCTGGGTGGTGACGGACACGCCGTCGATTTTTTCGGTGGTCATGGATGCGCGGGTAGGAATGGAGGAAACCCGCGATTTTAGGGCAGGGTGCTGACGCATTGGGCTGTGCGAACCAACGAAACCCATGCCCGCCGCCGCTTGCACCAAGAAAAAGAGCCCCGAAGGGCTCTTTGTTCACTGGCTTGTGCGGCCACGCTGCCAGCCTTCAACGCCAGTAAGGGTTGCGGTGGTGCGGGTAGTAGGGGCGGCCGCTGTCGTAGCCGTATTCAATCACCGTCACCGGGGGCGTCACATAGGTGGGGGGCGCCTGGTACACCGGCTGCACGGGGTAGGTGGAGGTCACCACACCCGGTTGGCTGTAAACACCCTGGGCCGCATACGGGTCGGGTTGTGTGGAATAGGTCTGGCCAGCGGGCTGCACATTCACCGGGATCCAGCGGCCTGGGTCGTTTTGGGTGCGGGTGGTGTACTGGCGGCCTGCGTATTCATACACCACGTTGTAGCCTACGGTACGGTTTTCGTAGTACGTCTCGGTGGAGCAACGCTGCACGTTCTGGTATTGCGGCTGGCCGTTGCCCTCGATCTGGTTGCCTACTACGGCGCCACCCAGCACCCCGATGGCGGTGGCTGCTGCGCGACCGCTGCCCTTGCCGATGGTATTGCCCACCGCGCCCCCGGCAATCGCGCCAATCACAGCGCCGGCGCCCGTCGTGCGGTTGCCGTTGTAGACGGTCTCGTTGCCACACACCTGCTGCGGAACGCCGACCTGCTGAATGATGGGCGTGGCAGACAGCACACGGCCTTGTTCCTGAGCGCTGGCCACGACGGCGACGGCTGCCAGGGCAGAAAAAATGACGATCTTTTTCATGGAGAAACTCCTTTCGGGTCGGTACATAACGCACCAGACTGCAGAAAAGTTTAGGCCCGCAAGGTCAATTCGGGGCCCGGACGCCGTAAATCTGCGTAAAGATTTGTGCGATTTTCCCGCGTTCCCCGTCCCAAGTCAGCCCTTGGATGCGCCATTCAGCCCGCCAGGCCACTGCTCCGGCACAAATCCGACGGTCACATGCAGGCCTTGGGCGTCCTGCCACTGCACCACGGGGCGCTTGATCACACTGGTTTGTTGCTGCATCAGCGCACTGGCGCTCGCGTCGTCCTGCACCGATGCCTGTGTGGCTGCGTCCAGCTTGCGCCAGGTGGTCCCTTGACGATTGACCAGCTTCTGCCAGCCCACGGCCTTCAGCCAGCCAGGGAGCAGCTCGGTGGGAACGCCTTGCTTTTTGAAGTCATGAAACTGGACTTCCAGCCCTTGTTCTGCAAACCAGGTGCGGGATTTTTTGACGGTATCGCAGTTGGGGATGCCGTAGACGGTGATGGCGGTATTCATGCCGCGCATCATCCTCGAAATCGCGGGGGTGAATGCTGGCTCGGCGACAATCCCCGGCTGTATGCAAACCAAACCCCACACCCTGGAAGGCTGGCTGCGCCATTGCGAGCAGCTGCATCCCCGCAACATTGATATGGGCCTGGATCGGGTCGCCGAAGTCGCCCGCCGCATGGCGCTGCGGTTCGAGTGCCCGGTGATCACGGTGGCGGGCACCAACGGAAAAGGATCGACCTGCGCCATGCTCGAAGCGGTGGCGCTGCAGGCGGGTTATCGCACCGGCGTGTACACCTCACCGCATTTGGTGCACTTTGAAGAGCGCTGTCGTGTGCATGGCGAAATCGTGTCGGCGGCGGACCTGGTACCCCATTTCGAGGCGGTGGAGAGCGCCAGAACCCAGAACGGCAACGAGGTGTCTCTCACGTACTTTGAGTTCACCACCCTGGCCATCCTGCGCTTGATGAGCCATGCGTTGCTGGATGTGGCAATTCTCGAAGTCGGCCTCGGAGGGCGTCTGGATGCCACGAACGCGATCGACACCGACTGCGCCATCATCACCAGCATCGATATCGACCACACAGAATTTCTGGGCCCGGACCGCGAGAGCATTGGCCGCGAAAAGGCGGGCATCATGCGCACGGGGCGCCCAGCCGTCGTGAGCGACCCCATGGCCCCGCAGAGCGTGGTGGATCACGCGCGGGAGATCGGCGCCGATTTGTGGAGTTTTGGGCGCGATTTCAATTTCTCGGGCGACAAGCAGCAGTGGAGCTGGGCTGGCCGGGGGCGGCGCTATGCCGGGCTGGCTTATCCGTCTCTGCGTGGGGCTAACCAGCTGGTGAACGCCTCGGGCGTGCTGGCGGCTTTCGAGGCATTGCGTGATCGGCTGCCGGTGACCGCCCAGGCCGTGCGCAACGGTATGGCCCTGGTGGAGTTGCCGGGACGTTTTCAGATTGTGCCGGGGCAACCGACCCTGGTGCTGGATGTGGCGCACAACCCGCACTCCGTGGCAGCGCTCACGGCCAACCTGGATGCGATGGGGTTCTTCCCAGTCACCCACGCGGTGTTTGGCGCCATGGCGGACAAGGACCTGGCGCCCATGCTGGCCAAGGTCGGGCCTCTGGTGGACCGTTGGTATTTCACCGATCTGCCCACTCCGCGCGCTGAGTCGGCCGCCGTGTTGCAGCAGAAGTGGAATGCCGTGCATATGGTGGCGGGCGGTCGTCGGGACGTTGCATCCAGCTTGCATGCCGACCCACTGCAGGCCCTGCAAGCGGCGGTGGCCGCCGCAGACCCCGCTGATAGAATCGTGGTCTTTGGCTCGTTCTACACGGTGGGTGGGGTGTTGATCAATGGAACACCCCGCTTGCACGCCAAACATATGGGCGCCTGAGCGCCTCACGAGTCCTTAGTCCATGGCATTTTTCAAGTTCCGGTGGCCCGGTCAGGGTGAGCAGCAACAGGCCGAAAAGCCGTCCAAGCGCTCGCGCACACCACAGGCTGAGAGCATCGAAGTGATGCGCCGCCGCGCCCGGCACCGTTTGATTGGCGCTGCAGTGCTGGTGCTGGTGGGGGTCATCGGGTTTCCGTTGCTGTTTGATACCCAGCCACGGCCTATCCCTGTGGACATTCCCATCGAGATCCCAGACCGCAACAAGGTGGCTCCCCTGGTGGTGCCTGCGCCAGTGGCTGAACCTATCGCCGCCAAGCCTGCTGCACCCTCCACCCAAGAGCCAGCCCCGACGGCTGCTGCGCAGCGGCCTGCGCCTTCGCGCACTGCCGCAGCCAATGGCTTGGCGGACGGTGAAGAACTGGTGCCTAGCGCTCGTACAGCAGCGGCCAAACCTGCGCCAGCCCCAGCGGTTGCCCCCCCAAAGCCCGAGTTGAAACACGAGGCCAAGCCGCCCGCTGCTCCCGCACCTTCTCCCGTCCCTGAACCCAAGCCTGCACGTGCTGACGATTCGGCACGTGCCCGCGCCCTGTTGGAAGGCCGCAGCACCGAGGCGCCAGCCGCCGCCAGTGCCGAGGAGGCGCGCTTCATCGTGCAGGTGGGGGCCTTTGCAGATGCCGAAAAGGCCCGCGAAGCACGTACTAAGGTGGAACGGGCGGGTCTCAAGACCTATACGCAGGTGGTGGACACCAAGGACGGAAAGCGCACCCGGGTGCGTGTGGGTCCGTTCACCAACCGGGCAGAGGCAGACAAGGCGGCGGCGCGCATCAAGTCGCTGGACCTGTCGGCGTCGGTGCTCACCCTGTAAACATTGATCAGGCTGCCGCTTGTCCATGGCTGCGTTGGATTGGGTGTTTGTGGCCGTGTTGCTGGCCTCCATGCTGATAGGTGCGTGGCGCGGACTGGTGTTTGAAGTGCTGTCGGTGTTGGGCTGGGTGGCGTCTTTTTTTGTGGCGCAATGGTTTGCGGCCGATGCAGCGGCCTTGTTGCCCATGGGTGGGTCGGGCGAGTCGCTGCGGTATGCAGCCGGTTTTGTCGTGGTGTTTGTGGCTTCGGTTTTTGCCTGTGGTTTTCTGGCATGGCTGGCCAAGAAGCTGGTGGAAGCTGTAGGGCTGCGCCCGGCGGACCGCACCCTCGGCGCTGTTTTTGGTGTGTTGCGCGGCCTCGTTTTGTTGCTTGCTGTGGCCGTGGTGGCTGGCATCACCCCCGTGCACGAGGCACAGTGGTGGCAGGAGTCGCGGGGCGCGCCGGTCTTGGCCGAAGTGCTCAAGGGGTTGAAACCGGCGCTGCCGGACGAATTTGGAAGGCATCTGCCTTCGTGAGATCGAAGCGGTAGCGGCCAGAAGCTGCTGCCGTTGGATGACCGCGGGGCTGTTCCCGCAAACGGATGGAATACAACTATGTGTGGAATCGTCGGCGTCGTCAGTCCTGCGCCCGTCAATCAGCTGATTTATGACGCTTTGCTGCTCTTGCAGCATCGTGGCCAGGATGCTGCTGGCATCGTGACCCAGCAGGGCCGCAAATTCTTCATGCACAAGGCCAAGGGCATGGTGCGCGACGTTTTTCGCACGCGCAACATGCGCGCTCTGCCGGGCAATGTGGGGCTGGGCCAGGTGCGTTACCCCACCGCCGGCAACGCCTACAGCGAAGAAGAGGCGCAACCGTTTTACGTCAATGCCCCGTTCGGCATCGTGTTGGTGCACAACGGTAATCTGACGAACGCCCGCGAACTGCGCACCGAGCTGTTCCAGACGGACCACCGCCACACCAACACGGAAAGTGATTCGGAAGTCCTTCTGAACGTGTTTGCGCACGAACTCGAACGCGCCACGCGGGGCGTGCCTCTGCAGCCCGAGGACGTTTTCACTGCCGTGCGTGCGGTGCACAAGCGCATCAAGGGTTCCTATGCTGTGATCGCGCTGATCGCAGGCCACGGTCTGCTGGCCTTCCGCGACCCGCACGGCATCCGCCCGCTGGCCATGGGCCGCAGCCAGGACGGCACCGTGATGGTGGGCAGTGAGTCGGTGGCGCTGGAGGGCACCTCCCATGTGTTCGAGCGCAACATCAATCCGGGCGAAGCGATTTTCATCACGCTGGACGGACAGGTTCACGCCAGCCAGTGCGCAGAGAATCCGCAGCTCAACCCTTGCATTTTCGAGTTTGTTTACCTTGCTCGGCCCGATTCGGTGCTTGACGGCATCTCGGTCTACCAGGCCCGTCTGAACCTGGGTGAAGCCTTGGCCAAGCGTGTGGTGTCCACCGTGCCGCCCAACGAGATCGATGTGATCATCCCCATCCCCGAGTCCAGCCGCCCCAGCGCTACCCAGCTGGCACATCTGCTCGGCGTCCCGTACCGGGAAGGCTTCGTCAAAAACCGTTACGTGGGTCGCACCTTCATCATGCCCGGGCAGGGCGTGCGCAAAAAGTCGGTGCGCCAGAAGCTCAATGTGATTGGCAGCGAATTCAAAGGCCGCAACGTGTTGCTGGTGGACGACTCCATCGTGCGTGGCACGACCAGCCGCGAGATCGTGCAGATGGCGCGTGACGCGGGTGCCCGCAAGGTGTACCTCGCCAGCGCGGCGCCGCCCGTGCGCTACCCCAACGTGTATGGCATTGACATGCCCACCAGCAGCGAACTGGTGGCCCACGGTCGCACGGTCGAAGAGATTCGCCAGGCCATCGGCTGCGACGCTCTCATCTATCAGGATGTAGATGGCATGAAGAGGGCTGTGGGTGCGCTCAACAGTGCCATTGCCGGGTTCGATGCGTCGTGTTTTGACGGCGTGTACGTGACGGGTGACATCACTGCGGAAGGGATTGCCAGCCTGAATGAGGGGCGCGTAGGTGCAGAGGAGGGCGAGGAAGATACCTCGCGCCTTGCTTTGCCCAATGCGCAGGAAGCGTAGCCAAGGGCTTGCGCAGCCACCGCAGACCATCGCACGCGATGTTGTGCCCCCGGTTGTGCGCGTGATGCCCTAGCCGGGTCGGGCTGCGCCCGACGGATTGATCCTAGTTTGAACTGGCCCCATGGAGGGCCAGCATTGATTGTTATGACTGAAACCACTGCCACCAGCACGGGCCGCATACGCACCCGTTTTGCACCGTCTCCCACCGGCTTTATCCACCTGGGCAATATCCGCTCGGCGCTGTACCCCTGGGCGTTTGCCCGTGCCACGGGGGGGGATTTCATTTTGCGCATCGAAGACACCGACCTGGAGCGCTCCAGCCAGGCGGCGGTGGACGTCATCATCGAGGGCATGGCCTGGTTGGGTCTGAACCACGACGAAGGCCCGTTCTATCAGATGCAGCGCATGGATCGTTACAAGGCGGTCCTTGCAGAGTTGCAGGCCGCTGGTCACGTGTATCCCTGCTACATGAGCGTGGCTGAGCTGGATGCCCTGCGCGAGCGGCAGATGGCTGCCAAGGAGAAGCCTCGCTACGACGGCACATGGCGTCCTGAAGTTGGCAAGACCTTGCCAGCCATTCCTGAAGGCGTGCAGCCGGTGCTGCGCTTCAAGAACCCACAGGGCGGCGTTGTGGCCTGGGACGACAAGGTCAAGGGCCGCATTGAGATCAGCAATGATGAGCTGGATGACCTGGTCATCGCACGGCCCGATGGCACGCCCACCTACAACTTCTGCGTGGTGGTCGACGATATCGACATGGCGATCACGCACGTGATCCGAGGCGATGACCATGTGAACAACACGCCGCGTCAGATCAACATCTTCCGCGCCCTGGGTAAGGAACCCCCGGTGTATGCCCACTTGCCCACTGTGCTCAACGAGCAGGGCGAGAAGATGAGCAAGCGCAATGGCGCCAAGCCGGTGACGCAATACCGCGATGAAGGTTATCTGCCCGATGCCATGGTGAACTATCTGGCGCGTCTGGGCTGGAGTCACGGCGACGATGAGATCTTCAGCCGCGAGCAGTTTCTGCAGTGGTTCAACCTCGACCACCTGGGCCGCAGCGCTGCGCAGTTCGATGAAGCCAAGCTGCGCTGGGTGAATGCCCAGCACCTGAAAGCCATGGCTGACGACGCTTTGGCTGCGCTGGTTGCGCCGCAATTGCAGGCGCGTGGTGTTTCCGCTGAGGCGCTGGCCGATGGGCGTCTGCCCCGGATCTGTGCGCTGTTCAAAGACCGGTGCGACACCACCGTCGTGCTTGCCAACTGGGCGCAGGTGTTCTATGGCGACGTGACTCCGGTGGATGCAGAGCGCGCTCAGCATGTCACCGACGCCATTGCTCCCGCTCTGGACGCACTGGCTGATGCACTGTCCGCCTGCGAGTGGGACAAGGCGTCCATCAGTGCTGCGTTCAAGCAGGTGCTGACGGCTCAGGGTCTGAAGATGCCCCAGCTGGCGATGCCTGCGCGTGTCCTGACGGTCGGAACCGCCCACACGCCATCGGTCGATGCTGTGCTGGAACTGGTCGGACGTGAAAAAGTTATAGCGCGTTTGCGAAACCGCTAAAAATCTGTCTATAATTCAAGGCTCAGGTGATGACAACAAATACAAAGTGTTTGAAGTCATTCAGTGGGGGTATAGCTCAGCTGGGAGAGCGCTTGCATGGCATGCAAGAGGTCATCGGTTCGATCCCGTTTACCTCCACCACGTCGCTTGATAACGGTTAGTTCCAAGGTTTTGACCCTATCGTCTAGAGGCCTAGGACATCACCCTTTCACGGTGAGTACCGGGGTTCGAATCCCCGTAGGGTCGCCAAGTTTGTAGCACTTGGCTTGTGTTGATAAATACAAGCGAAAAGCTGCCTGCCAGGAGTGGTAGTTCAGTTGGTTAGAATACCGGCCTGTCACGCCGGGGGTCGCGGGTTCGAGTCCCGTCCACTCCGCCAAATCCAGGGCCTGAAGTCATTCAGGCTGGGTCTTCAAGCAATTGAAGTTCCGTGGGGGTATAGCTCAGCTGGGAGAGCGCTTGCATGGCATGCAAGAGGTCATCGGTTCGATCCCGTTTACCTCCACCAAATTTGTCAGTATCAGTTCGGTTAGTTCCAAGGTTTTGACCCCATCGTCTAGAGGCCTAGGACATCACCCTTTCACGGTGAGTACCGGGGTTCGAATCCCCGTGGGGTCGCCAAGTTGTAGCGCTTGGCTTGTGTCAGAGATACAAGCAAAAGCTATCTACCAGGAGTGGTAGTTCAGTTGGTTAGAATACCGGCCTGTCACGCCGGGGGTCGCGGGTTCGAGTCCCGTCCACTCCGCCAAGCATAAACCGCTGTAGTCGAAAGGCTGCAGCGGTTTTTTTATGCCTTGATGAATGACTTAACTGACCCGCAGGCCACGAAAGCCGCGCTTGAACCGTATGGTTGTGGCCAGGTTTGTTACAAGTGGTGAGGCCTGTGCAAGAATCGTCTGCATGCCACCGCACCACTCAGGTGCCTCTCAGAGACCATCAGGCGCCCATGAACCTTCTTCGGTTGCAGATTCACCCACAACACTTGGCCAGCTTCAAAGCGGTAGCCCCGGTGCTCTACCTGTTGACGGGTGGAGTGATTGCAGCCTGGGCCTATTTTTCGGTGGCAACTCCACAGCGTGTGGGCCATTACCTCACATTGCACCAAGTGCTGGAGACGCTGTCCATTGCCGTGTCGGCGTTGGTGTTTGCGGTGGGGTGGAAGGCGCACAGCCTGAATCCCCAGCGGAACGTCCTTCTTCTGGCCTGCGGCTTTTTGGGGGTGGCGGTCCTGGATTTTTCGCACATGCTGTCCTTTGCCGGCATGCCCGACTACATCACGCTCAATTCGGTGGCCAAGGGGATCAATTTCTGGTTACCCGCCCGGTATTTGGGGGCGTTGACGCTCCTGGGTGCAGTCGCGTTGCATTGGCGCGAGCCGGGTGATGTTGCCGATCCAGGCCCCGGCAGGTTTGCGGTGGTGGCCTTGGTCTTGGCCGTGGTGGCTGTTGTCCATGCCATCGTTTTCTGGTTTCCGCAGTGGTACCCGCAGACTTACGATGCCCAAGGGCTGACGCGGTTCAAGATCGCCTCCGAATACGGTGTGGTCGCCTTGTATGCAGCGTCGCTGGTGCTGTTGCTTCGCTGGGCGCGGGAGCGTGCCGCCTTTGATGTGGCCAGGCTGTTTGCTGCCGTGTGGGTGATGGCCCTGAGCGAGTTCTTTTTCACGTTCTACGTCATCGCGACCGACCCCTTCAATCTGCTGGGCCATTTGTACAAGGTGGTGGGGTACTACTACCTCTATCGGGCCATCTTTGTGGGCACCATCGAGGCGCCATACCGGGTGCTCAAGCAGTCCGACAAGGCCATGCGCGCCGTGCTGGATGCGGTGCCCGACCTGATGTTTGAAGTGACCCGCGATGGCCGTTACGTACAGATCCATACGCGCCAGCCCGAGTTGCTGCTGATGCCGGCCAGCGAGGTGGTGGGCCGGTCGATCCACGACATCCTGCCCCCAGCAGCGGCGGCCGTGGCGCAAGCTGCGATCGATGCGGCGGCTGAGCATGGCCTGGCCCGCGATTTTCAGTATGTGCTGGACTTGCCGGATGGCCCGCACTGGTTTGAGCTGTCCGTGGCGCGCAAGGTGATGGACGATGACGCAGACGATCACTTTGTGGTGCTGTCGCGTGACATCTCCCAGCGGGTGCAGATGCTGGACACCTTGCGCAAGTTGCGCCATGCCGTGGAGCAGGCGCCCAACTCCATCTTCATTGCAGGCGCCGACGGCAACATCGAATACGTGAACCCTGCGTTCACGGTCACGACGGGCTACAGCCCCGAGGAGGTGATTGGCCGCAACCCACGTCTGCTGAGCGCGGGCGCCACGCCTGCGAGTGTGTATGCCGACCTGTGGGCCCATTTGACCTCTGGCCGTCCGTGGCGCGGTGAGTTTGTGAACCGCCGCAAAGGTGGCGGCGAGTACAACGAGTCCGCCATCATCTCGCCCCTGCTGGACGAGCAGGGCCACATCACCCACTACCTGGCTGTGCAGGAGGACGTGACAGAACGCAGGCGTGACGAGGAGCGGATTCGCAAGCTGATCAACTTTGATGCGCTGACCGGCTTGCCCAACCGCACGATGTTCGCCTCTCGGTTCAGCCAGGCTCTTGCATTGACGCAGCGCAGCGGCCATCAGCTGGCCCTGTTGTACCTGGACCTGGACCACTTCAAGAACGTGAACGACTCGCTGGGCCACCAGGTGGGCGACGGGCTGCTGATCGAGATTGCGCAGCGCTTGCAGTCGGTGGTGCGCGACGAAGACACGGTGTCCCGGCAGGGTGGGGACGAATTCGTCATCGTGCTGCCGCTCACCGATGCCCAGCAGGCGGCCCACGTGGCCGACGGGCTGCAAGCGCAGGTGCGGCGCATCTGCAAGCTGCAACACCACGAGTTGGTGGTGACATCGTCGATTGGGATTGCGATGTACCCAGAGGACGGCAGCGACTTTGAAACCCTGGCCCAGCGTGCCGATGCCGCCATGTTCCGTGCCAAAGAATCTGGGCGCGACACCTACCGTTTTTTCTCGGCAGACATGCAGGCGCAATCGCTCCGGGTGCTGAAGATCGAGAACGCCCTGCGCAGTGCCCTGGTGCAGGGGCAACTGACGCTGCACTACCAGCCGCAAATCCGGCTGAAGGACCATCAACTGGTGGGGGTGGAGGCCTTGCTGCGGTGGACCCACCCTGAGCTGGGTGTCGTCGGCCCGGCCGAGTTCATCCCGGTGGCTGAAAGCAGCGGCCAGATTCTGGGCATGGGCGAATGGGTACTGCGCACCGCGCTGGCCCAGGCGCGGCAGTGGCGCGATGCGGGTCACACCGAGCTGGTGGTGGCGGTGAACCTGTCGATGGTGCAGTTCCGTCATCCGGGCCTGGTGGACATGGTGGGCCGTGCACTGGCCGACAGTGAGGTGCCGCCGCAGATGCTGGAGCTGGAGCTGACCGAGGGCATTGCCATGGATGCGCCAGAACAGGTGATTGCCATCGTGCAGCAGCTGTATGACCTGGGCGTGCAGCTGTCCATCGACGACTTTGGGACCGGGTACTCGTCGTTCAGTTACATCCAGCGCCTCAAGGTGCACAAGCTCAAGATCGACCAGTCATTTGTGCGCCACCTGGGCGACGACCCTAGTGCGCCCCACATCGTGCGGGCCATCATTGGTCTGGCGCAAAGCCTGGGCCTGGAAACCATTGCCGAGGGCGTGGAGACGGCTGCGCAGCGTGACGTGCTTTGGGGACTGGGCTGCGACACCGGGCAGGGCTACCACTTCAGCCGCCCCGTGCCAGCTGCCGACTTGGAGGGGCTTCTCACTCAAGGCCACACAGTCTTGGGTTGAGGAGGTGGGAGACCGAGGTAAGCCACCGCCACAACGAAACCGCCGCGTTGTGAGCGCGGCGGTCGGGTGGGCATCAGCAAAGTGTTTGGCTCTCAGTAGCCCTGCGGCCTTTCCGGGCCCCTTGTGGACGACTTTTTGTGCCAAACAGGCACCATGCGCTAGAGGAATATGCCTGAGGTGCTATTGAAAGAGTAGCATTCAGACATGCCTCTTTAACTCAATCCCCAGCTCAGCGTGGTGCCAGGCGAATGGCACCGTCCAGACGGATCACCTCGCCATTGAGCATGTCGTTTTCGAGGATGTGGCGCACCAGTTTGGCGTAGTCCTGGGGGGTGCCCAGGCGGCTGGGGAAGGGCACGCCAGCGGCCAGCGCGTCCTGCACTTCCTGCGGCATGCCAAACAGCATGGGTGTGCCGAAGATGCCGGGGGCAATGGTCATGTTGCGGATGCCGTTGCGCGCCAGGTCACGGGCAATCGGCAGGGTCATGCCGACCACGCCGCCCTTGGAGGCTGCGTAGGCGGCCTGGCCGATCTGGCCGTCGTAGGCGGCCACGCTGGCCGTGGAGATCAGCACGCCACGTTCGCCGGTGGATTCCGGCTCGTTCTTGCTCATGGCCTCGGCGGCCAGGCGGATCATGTTGAAGCTGCCGATCAGGTTGACCGTGATGGTCTTGCTGAACAAGGCCAGCGCATGCGCACCGTTCTTGCCCACCGTCTTCTCGGCGGGGGCGATGCCGGCGCAGTTCACCAGGCCCACCAGTTTGCCCAGCGACACGGCCTTGGCCACCACGGCCTGGCCGTCTGCCTCGTTGCTCACATCGCATTTCACGAACGCGCCGCCGATTTCCTTGGCCACGGCTTCGCCTTTTTCTGCCTGCATGTCGGCAATGACCACGGTGCCGCCCTGGGCGGCCAGCATGCGTGCCGTGCCTTCGCCCAGGCCCGAAGCGCCGCCGGTGACGATGAATACCTTGCCTTGGATGTCCATGGTTGTCTCCAGTAAGTGACGTTAACGTAAACGTCAATTATGGCGCATCTCCTCACCGTGCTGAACGCGAAAAAAAGCCCGGACCAGGCCGGGCTTGTGGTGGGTGAGGGCAGGGGCAGCTTACTGGAAGCCCACGCGGTCTAGCATCTGCTGCACCTTGGTCGTGTTGGCGCCCACCGCGCTGATCGGGATGGTCTCGCTCTTGAAAGGCTTGCCGCCGGTCATGGCCTTGAGGGCCGGGTTGTCCAGTGCCACGCCCTTGGCAGCAGGCCACTCGTTGTTGCCGTTTGCAAAATAGTTCTGTGCCTCGGGGCTGGCCAGATATTCAAGGAACTTGATGGCGTTGGCCTGGTTCTTGGAGTGCTTGGCCACCGCGCCGCCGGCGATGTTCAGGTGCGTGCCCCAGGATTCCTGGTTGGGGAACACCACGCCCACCTTGTTGACCACAGCCACGTCTTCGGGCTTGTTGGAGCGCATCATGCGCGCCAGGTAGTAGGTGTTGGTCACGGCGATGTCGCACTCACCCGCAGCCACGGCCTTGATCTGGTCGGTGTCGCCGCCCTTGGGTGGGCGGGCCAGGTTGGCCACCATGCCCTTGAGCCAGGCTTCTGCCTTCTGTTCGCCCATGTGTTCCGTTACAGCGCCGAACAGGCTCAGGTTGTAGGGGTGCGAGCCGGAGCGGATGCACAGCTTGCCCTTGTTCTTGGGGTCACCCAGTTCTTCGTAGGTGTCCACATCGGCCTTCTGCATCTTGACCTTGTTGTAGACGATGACGCGCGCGCGGGTGGACAGGCCAAACCACGAGATGCCTCCGTCTGCTGCCGGCTGGCTGCGCAGATTAGCGGGGATGGCGTCGTTTAGCACCTTGGACTGGATGGGCTGAAACAGGCCATCGACCTCGCCCTTGTACAGGCGGGCTGCGTCCACCAGAAGGATCACGTCGGCGGGCGAGGCGGTGCCTTCGGCCTTCAGCCGGGCCAGGATGCCGGCATCGTCCGCGTCCACACGGTTGATCTTGATGCCCGTGGCCTTGGTAAAGCCGGTGTACAGCGCTTCGTCGGTGGAGTAGTGGCGGGCCGAGTAGAGGTTGACCACTTGTTCCTGGGCGTGCACGGCGCCTGCAGCGGCGGCCAGGGCACAAGCGCTCAGCAAGGCTTTCACAGTCTTCGACATGGGTTGCGTCTTTCGGGGTTGAAACTGCGTCAATGATAAAGCAAACGCGAATTATTCTTGATCAATGTCTTGCGCAAAGGCCGGATTTCGGGTCCGGGTTTGAGGTGGCGCAAGGGCCGCATGCCGTGGATGCCGGACCACCGTAAAAAGATCGGTTCGCCGCGCGGGCCCGTTCCCACGCTTGCGGTCTGTGTGTGGTCAGGCCAAAAAAAAGCCCGGTCGTAAAACCGGGCTTTAAAAGGATCCTTGAAACGGGGGTTTCGAGAGGATCCAAGGAGACAACTGAGACGCTGTAGACAAGGTCAGCAGCGCATGGGTTGAATTATCAGGGTATTCCCTGAACACGGCCTAGAGGTTGCACTCCAGACCGCAGGTAGGGCGATTAACGCTTGCGGGGAGCGGCCGTCTTGGCAGCGTTGGCAGCGGTGTTGGCCACGGCGTTGAAGTTGGCTTCAGCCACATCAGACGCTTGCTTCACAGCCTTTTGTACCGACTCAAACGCGTTGTTGGCGGCAGACACGGCGCTCTTCATCACGGCCACGGCGGTTTCGGAACCGGCGGGGGCGTTCTTGGCGGCGCTGTCCACCAGGTTGGTGAAAGCCTTCTGTGCGTCGGTGGCCTGGGCTTCGAAAGCCTTGCCGAACTCAGCGCCCGTGCCCGATGCGATGTCGTACAGGTGGCGGCTGTAAGCGGCGGTCTTTTCAGCCAGGGGCTGGAACAGGCCAGCTTGCAGGGCCAGCAGTTCTTGTGCGTCCTTCACGCCCAGCACGGCTTGCGTGTGGTTGGCGGCTTCGGACAGGGCAGCGCGCGAAGCGGTCACGTTCAGTTCGACCAGCTTTTCCACGCCTTCGAAAGCCTTGGTGGTCAAGCCAAACAGGGTTTCGATGTTGGCCTTGTGGGATGCCAGGATTTGTTCTGCGGTCAGCGACATGTCATATCTCCTAAAAATGAGGGCCCAAGGGGCCGGGTGGTTCACAGACATCTGCGCTGACCTTGACCTGTTGGTCATGTTGCAGTGCAGCATGGGTTGAATTTTAGGGACTTGCAGCGCTATTGCAAGGGCTTTTTGTTGCACTGCAGCAAATTAGACACGATCACCCAGAAATCCCCGGCTTGCCACAATTGCGTCATGCACGCCTACTACGCCGACCACTTCGTGTTGCCTTTGCCGGATGGTCACCGCTTTCCCATGGCCAAGTACCGCATGCTGCGCGACCGGATCGCCCAGCACCTGCCTGGCGTGCTGTTGAAAGAAGCCCTACCAGCATCGGATGAGGCACTGGTGCGCGTGCACAGCCAGCAGTACATCGACGCCATTGCCCAGGGCACGCTGGCGCCCGCCGCGCAGCGGGAGATCGGGTTTCCCTGGAGTCCTGCCATGGCAGAGCGCGCTCGCCGCTCGGTGGGCGCTACTCTGGCGGCCACCCGCGCCGCCTGGCGCGAGGGTGTGGCCGGCAACTTGGCTGGCGGCACCCACCACTCGTATGCCGACAAGGGCAGTGGCTTTTGTGTGTTCAACGATGTGGCGGTGGCTGCCCAGCAGGCACAGGCCGATCACCTGAACGATGGATCGGGCTGGCCGCTGCAGGTGGCGGTGATCGACCTGGATGTGCACCAGGGCAATGGCACGGCCCATATCTTTCAGGGCGACGACAGCGTGTTCACCCTGTCGCTGCATGGTGCACGCAACTTTCCTTTTCGCAAGGAGCCGAGTGACCTGGACGTGGAACTGCCAGACGGATGCGCTGACGACGACTACCTGCACGCCCTGGACCAGGCCCTGGAGGCGCTGGACCATCGCTGCAAACCGGACCTGGTGTTTTATCTCGCGGGGGCCGACCCCCATGTGGGCGACCGCCTGGGTCGTCTCGCCGTCACCCACGACGGGCTGGAGGCACGCGACCGGCGGGTGTTTGACTGGGCCTGGCAGCGGCGCATTCCCACGGTGTTCGTGATGGCGGGCGGCTATGGCAACGACCTGGAAGACACACTGCAGGCGCAGCTCACCACCTGGCGCGTGGCCTGGCAGTACCACCAGCGCTGGCAGAATGTGCGGCCATGACCTCTGCCGCCAGCTCGTCTCCTGTCGCTTCTTCCGCGCCGGTCCGCCCGGCTCCGCAGCCGCGCAGCGCCTACCGCGTATTCCGCCCCATCACCACACGCTGGGCTGACAACGACGTCTATGGCCACGTGAACAACGTCGTGTACTACAGCTGGTTTGACACGGCGGTGAACGCCCACCTGATCGACCAGGGCGTGCTGGACATCCATGCGGGCCAGACCATCGGCCTGGTCATCGAGACCCAATGCAATTACTTCGCGCCGCTGGCGTTCCCGCAGACGGTGGAGGCGGGCATCCGCGTCGCGCGGCTGGGGGGCTCCAGTGTGCGTTACGAGGTGGGCCTGTTTGCGCAGGGCGAGCCGCTGACGGCGGCGGCGGGGCACTTCATCCATGTGTACGTGGACCGCGAAACCCGCCGCCCGGTGGCCGTGCCAGATGCATTGCGCAATGTGCTGCAGGCGCTGGTCATGCCCGGCTGACGGGTCGTTGATTGGCGGCTGATCAGTGGCTGCAAACCGTAGCTGCTGATTTGATAGCGTCAGGCGCAGCTGCAATGTGCGCCTGGGCCCTGAACAGCTTGAATGCACAGCGCCGGCTGAACACTGGCTGACGCCGCCCGCAGTGCCGCGCACCGGGCGCCGTGATGGCCTACACTTTGCGGCTTTATCGTCCGGTCTGCGGCCGGAGCATCGCGTGCCCAGCGTGCGCGGTTTCTGAGGCGTGCCCTGTCCATGATCATCACCAGCCTGCTCGACACTGACCTGTACAAGTTCACCATGATGCAGGTGGTGCTGCACCAGTTTCCCGGGGCGCAGGTCGAGTACAAGTTCAAGTGCCGCAACCCCGGCGTGCAGCTGGCACCGTTTGCCAACGAGATCCGCGACGAGATCCGTTCGTTGTGCAGCCTGCAGTTTCAGGATGCCGAGCTGGCCTACCTGCGATCGCTGCGATTCATCAAGAGCGACTTCGTGGACTTTCTGGGCCTGTTCAAGCTCAACGAGAAGTACATCACCGTAGTGCCACAGCACAACGGTGAAATCGACATCACCATCCGCGGGCCCTGGCTGCACACGATCCTGTTCGAGATCCCGGTGCTGGCCATCATCAACGAGGTGTACTTTCGCAACACGCAGAAGGTACCCGACTTTCCGGAAGGCCGCCGCCGTCTCGACGCCAAGATTGCGCTGCTGCAGGGCGAGGGCCTGTCCGACCTCAAGATTGCCGACTACGGCACGCGCCGCCGCTTCTCGCGCGCCTGGCACGAGGAAGTGCTGCGCGTGCTGGTGGCACGCCTCGGCACCGGGGACCGCCGCCCAGGTGCGCCCGCAGGCCCCGGGCAGTTTGCGGGCACCAGCAACGTGCTGTACGCGATGAAGCTGGGCGTGACCCCCCTGGGCACCATGGCGCACGAATATCTGCAGGCCTGCCAGGCGCTGGGCCCGCGGCTGCGCGATAGCCAGGTGTTTGGCTTCGAGATGTGGGCCAAGGAATACCGGGGTGACCTGGGCATTGCGCTGTCGGACGTGTACGGCATGAGCGCCTTCCTGCGCGACTTCGACCTGTATTTTTGCAAGCTGTTCGATGGCGCCCGCCATGACAGCGGCGACCCGTTCGCCTGGGGCGAACGCTTGCTGGACCACTACCGCAAGAACCGCGTGGACCCGCTGACCAAGACGCTGATCTTCAGCGACGCGCTCACCATCCCGCGCACCATCGAGCTGTACCAGCAGTTCCGGGGCCGCTGCCAGCTGGCGTTTGGTATCGGCACCAACCTGACCAATGACCTCGGCAGCCCGCCTGCCCATGAGCCTTTGCAGGTCGTCATCAAGATGACGCGCTGCAATGACCAGCCTGTGGCCAAGCTGTCGGACACGCCGGGTAAGGGCATGTGTGATGACGAGAAGTACCTGGCCTACCTGCGCCAGGTGTTTGATATCCCTTCGCCGGTGTGACCGTGCCCCGCAGGTGCCATGGCCCTGCGTCCCCTGATTTTTAGCAATGAGACGGAGACAAGAACCATGAAATTTTCGCGCGGGCTGGCAGTGGCCGGCCTACTGGCGGCGTTGCCGGGACTGGCACTGGCGGCCGATATTGACGGCAGTGCGCTGTCGGTGCTGTGGGGCGTGCCCTTTGCCGGCATTCTGCTGTCGATTGCCTTGATGCCGCTGTTGGCGCCCATCTTCTGGCACCACCATTTTGGCAAGGTGGCTGCGGGCTGGGCGCTGGCTTTTCTGGTGCCGTTTGCGCTGGTGTTTGGCCCCGGCGCGGCGGGCGCGAGTTTTGTGCATGCGCTGGTGGCCGAATACATTCCGTTCGTCATCCTGCTCACCGCGCTGTTTACCGTGGCAGGGGGCATCTACATCCGGGGCAACCTGCACGGCAGCCCGGCGCTCAACACGGCCATCCTCGCCATTGGCGCGGTGCTCGCCAGCGTCATGGGCACCACGGGGGCGTCGATGCTGCTTATCCGCCCGTTGATCCGCGCCAATGACAACCGCAAGCACACAGCGCATGTGGTGGTGTTTTTCATCTTCATCGTGTCCAACGCCGGGGGCTCGCTCACGCCCTTGGGTGACCCACCGCTGTTCCTGGGCTTCCTGAAGGGGGTGGACTTCTTCTGGACGGTGAGCCACATTTTCCCCGAGACCCTGTTTCTGGTGGGCTCGCTGCTGGCCATCTTTTTCGTGATGGATTCCTGGTACTACCACCGGCGCGAAGAGGTGCTCAGGGCCGACCCCACGCCCGACACCAAAGCCATCGGCTTTGACGGTAAGGCCAACTTTGCGCTGCTGGGCGTGGTGGTGGCGCTAGTGCTGCTCAGCGGCCTGTGGAAGTCGCAGGTGGCGTTCACCATCGCCGGGGCCGAGGTGGGCCTGCCCGGCATCGTGCGGGACGTGGGCCTGATCATCGTGGCGCTGGTGTCCCTGCGCATCACGCCCAAGCAGGTGCATGAAGACAACCAGTTCAGCTGGGGCCCCATGCAGGAAGTGGCCAAGCTGTTTGCGGGCATCTTCCTCACCATCATCCCGGTGATCGCGATGCTCAAGGCGGGCGTCAATGGCCCCTTTGGTGCCGTGGTGTCCGCCGTCACGCGGCCGGACGGAACACCTGACCCGGCTATGTACTTCTGGGCGTCCGGGCTGCTCAGCTCGTTCCTCGACAACGCGCCGACCTACCTGGTCTTCTTCAACACCGCCGGGGGCGACCCGGCCGTGCTGATGACCACCCTGGCCCCCACGCTGGCCGCCATCTCGGCGGGCTCGGTGTTCATGGGTGCCAACAGCTACATCGGCAATGCGCCCAACATGATGGTCAAGGCCATTGCCGAAGACCGCGGCGTGAAGATGCCAAGCTTCTTCGGCTACATGCTGTGGTCGGGGGGCATTCTGGTGCCGCTCTTTATCGTCATGACTTTCATCTGGTTTAGATAGTGAACATCCCCCTGAGCGGCTGCGCCGCTTCCCCCTTCTCTCGCACCGCTGCGCGCTGCGGGAAGGGGGACGCCGCCCTCGCTGCAGGGCGGCCTTTGCTCGGCGGCCGCTGGCTTGGTCCACGCCAGTTTTTATAGGCCGACGTGCCTTGCGAATAGTTTGGAGATTGAAGACTTATGAGCAAACCCCGCATCCTGGTCGCCCGCGCGATCTTTCCTGACATCGTGGAACGCCTGCGCGAGCACTTTGACGTGGAGGCCAACCCTGACGACGTGATCTGGGCCCCGCAAGAGCTGGCCGCGCGCCTGGCCGACAAGGACGGTGTGCTGACCACCGGCAGCCAGCGCATCGACGCTGCGCTGCTGTCCGCTGCGCCTCGCCTGAAGGTTTGCGCCAACATGGCCGTGGGCTACAACAACTTTGACGTGGATGCCATGACCGCCGCGGGTGTGTTGGGCACCAACACGCCCGATGTGCTGACCGAGACCACGGCCGACTTTGGCTTTGCGTTGCTGATGGCCACGGCCCGCCGCATGACCGAGAGCGAGCATTACCTGCGTGCCGGGAAGTGGACCAAGTGGAGCTACGACATGTTCGCGGGCAGCGACATCCACGGCAGCACGCTGGGCATCATCGGCATGGGCCGCATCGGGCAGGGCATTGCCAAGCGCGGGGCGCATGGTTTTGGCATGAAGGTGGTCTACCACAACCGTTCGCGCCTGTCGGCCGAGCTGGAGGCCGAATGCAAGGCCACCTACGTGGGCAAGCATGAGTTGCTGCGCACCGCAGACCATGTGGTGCTGGTGGTGCCCTACACGCCCGCTTCGCACCACACCATCGGTACGGCTGAGCTGGCGGTGATGAAGCCCACGGCGACGCTCGTCAACATTGCGCGTGGCGGCATCGTGGACGACGCTGCGCTGGCTGTGGCCCTACGCGAGCGTCGCATTGCGGCGGCGGGGCTGGATGTGTTTGAGGGTGAACCCAGCGTGCACCCCGACCTGCTGACAGTGCCCAACGTGGTGCTCACGCCGCACATTGCCAGCGCCACGGTGCCTACCCGGCGCGCCATGGCCAACCTGGCGGCGGATAACCTGATTGCCTTCTTTGACGGGCGGGGGCCGCTCACGCCGGTGAATCAGCCCTCCACCCTGCGCTGATGCGGGATTTTGGGTCCATTCGACCGGATGCGCTAGTCAATCATGCGCTGATAGCTATCAAAAACATAGTAAACCTTGGTCACTGACACACTTGTTCTCTTGGCGGCGCTGGCACTGGCGCTGGTCCTTCTCGTGGTGCTCTTGTTGCGCCGTCCCCGCGTGGACCTGCCGCCCGAGTGGCTGGCACGCCTGCAGTCGCTGGAGCAAACCACACAGGCGACGCAGATTGCGGTGGCCAAGAATGATGGCGCGCTGGACGGCATGGGCCAGCAGCTGCGTGGCTTTACCCAGACCACGCAGTCCACGCTGGAGACACTGCGCCACGCCGTGGACGAACGCTTGGCCCAGGCCGTGGCCGAATCCCGCAACGGCCGCGCCGAGCTGTTGGCTGCCTTTGGCGTATTCGAGGCGCGGCTGGAGCAGCGCCTCACGGCCCTGGATGCGGCCACACGCCTCACGCTCGATTCGCTCAAGGGCGATACCCAGTCGCAGCTGGGAGTGATGTCGCAAGCGCTCAAGGACCAGCTCGAAGCCAACGGCTTTCAGATCAAGAACCAGTTTGCGGTGCTGCAAGACGCCGTGTCGCAGCAGCTCACCGGGCTGGTGCAGGGCAGCCAGCACAACGCCGAGCAGCTGCGCACCGCCCTCAACGAGCGCCTGGCCGCCATCCAGGCCGACAACGCCACCAAGCTCGAAGAAATGCGCCGCACGGTGGACGAAAAGCTGCACGCCACGCTGGAGCAGCGCCTGGGCGAGTCGTTCAAGCTGGTGAGCGACCGGCTCGAACAAGTGCACAAGGGCCTGGGCGAAATGCAGACCCTGGCGGGTAGCGTGGGCGACTTGAAGCGCGTAATGACCAACGTGAAGTCGCGCGGCACCTGGGGCGAAATGCAGCTGGGCGCCATCATCGATAACGTGCTCACGCCCGACCAGTTCGCGCGCAACGTCAAGACCGTGCCGGGCAGCGATGAGCTGGTGGAGTTTGCGATCCGCCTGCCCGGCAAGAGCGACGAGCATCCGGTGTGGCTGCCCATCGACTCCAAGTACCCCGTGGAGCAGTACCAGCGCCTGCTGGACGCGCAGGACGCGGCGGACAAGGCAGCCATTCAGTCGGCAGGCAATGCGTTCGAGACGTCGATCAAGCTGGAGGCCAAGAAGATCTTTGCCAAGTATGTGTCGCCCCCACACACCACCGACTTCGCCGTGCTCTACCTGCCCACCGAGGGCCTGTTTGCCGAGGTGATGCGCCGCCCCGGCCTGGTCGAATCCGTGCAGAACGAGTGCCGCGTGATGATCACCGGCCCGGCCAACCTGGCCGCCATGCTCAACAGCCTGCAAATGGGCTTCAAGACGCTGGCGATCGAAAAGCGCTCGTCCGAGGTGTGGAGCCTCTTGGGCATGGTCAAGACCGAGTTCGCCAAGTTTGGCGATGTGGTCGAGGCCACCAAAAAATCCATCGATGCCGCCGCCAAGAAGTTTGACGAGGTGGGGGTGCGCACCCGCGCCATCCAGCGCAAGCTGCGGGATGTGCAGGACCTGCCTGCGCCCGACACGGCCGTGCCGCTGGCAGGGGCCGGTCCATCGGCATTGCCTGGTTTGGATTCCGAGGACGACCTGCCGTGAACTGGGCCCTGGCGCGCCTGATTGCGGGGCAGATCTGCGTGCACGCCTGCATGGCAGGCATGCGACTGGCAGCGCCACTGCTGGCGCTGCGCGAGGGTCACAGTGCAGCAGCCGTGGGGGTGTTGCTGGCATTGTTCGCACTCACGCAGGTTTTTCTGGCCTTGCCCGCCGGGCGCTATGCGGACCGGCACGGCTTGAAGCGCCCCGTGGGCTACGCGGTGGCCCTTGCATCGGCAGGGGCTGCGCTGGCGCTGGTGTTCCCCGTCTTTCCGGTGTTGTGCGTGGCTGCGTTGATGACCGGTGGCGCCACCGGGGCCGCCACCATTGCACTGCAGCGCCATGTGGGGCGCGCTGCGCACGACGCCACGCAGCTCAAGCAGGTGTTCAGCTGGCTGGCCATCGGGCCTGCGGTGTCCAACTTCATCGGGCCTTTCTGCGCGGGGCTCATGATCGACAACGCGGGCAGTGCTGCGGGCAGTACCGAGGGCTATCGCGCCGCCTTTGCCCTGATGGCGGTGTTGCCCCTGCTCACCTGGTTCTGGGTGCGAGACACGGTAGAGCTACCGCCCGTGATTGCCGCCGCGGGCGGCCCCCCGCAGCGCGCGTGGGACCTGATGAACGAACCTCCGTTTCGCCGCTTGCTGCTGGTCAACTGGATCTTGTCCTCGTGCTGGGACGTGCACACCTTCGTGGTCCCGCTGCTGGGGCACGAGCGGGGCCTGTCGGCGTCCGTCATTGGCTCCATCCTGGGGGCGTTTGCGATTGCCGCTGCCGTCATCCGCGTGCTCATGCCCATCGTGGCAGAGCGCCTGCGCGAACGGGTGGTGGTGGCGGGCGCCATGGTCGCTACGGCCGTGCTGTTTGGCGTCTACCCGCTGCTGCACAGCGCGCTGGCCATGGGCGCGTGTTCGGTGCTGCTCGGGTTTGCACTGGGCTCGGTGCAGCCCATGGTGATGAGCCTGCTGCACCAGATCACGCCGCCGGCCCGCCATGGCGAGGCGCTGGGTCTGCGGCTCATGGCCATCAACGCATCCAGCGTGCTCATGCCCATGCTGTTTGGCTCTGCGGGGGCCGTGATTGGGGTGGGAGGGCTGTTCTGGGTGGTGGGCTGCGCTGTGGGGCTAGGCTCTCGCCAGGCCTGGCTGATGGGGCGCAAACCATGAAGAGAGCCCTGCGGGGTAGGTAGGTGCTTCAGGCACCCGTCCCGCCTTATGTTGGCCGTCAGAGCTTGTAAAACGCCCGGATCAATTCCCAGGCCTCCTGAGGGTCATCGGTGTAGTGAAACAGGTTGAGGTCCTGCGCAGAGATGGTGCCTTCTTCCACCAGCACGTCGAAGTTGATGAGGCGCTTCCAGTAGTCGGTGCCGAACAGCACGATGGGTACAGGCTTGGCCTTTTTGGTCTGGACCAGGGTCAGCACTTCAAACAGCTCGTCCAGCGTGCCAAAGCCGCCAGGGAAGGCCACCAGCGCCTTGGCACGCATCATGAAATGCATCTTGCGCAGCGCGAAGTAGTGGAACTTGAAGGACAGTGAGGGCGAGATGAAGCGGTTGCCGCTTTGCTCGTGAGGCAGGGCGATGTTCAGGCCCACGTTCAGTGCGCCGGCATCGTGGGCGCCCCGGTTGGCGGCCTCCATGATGCCGGGGCCGCCGCCCGTGCAGATGTAGATCCGGTCGGCAGGGCGCTGGCGTTCGCTGTAGTCGGCCACCAGCTTGGCGAACTGGCGGGCTAGGTCGTAATAGCCCGCATTGCGCACGGCCAGGCGCGCGCGGCGCACGCGTTCGGCGTCACCACTGGCTTCGGCCTCGGCCAGCTGTGCTGCGGCTTCGTCGGGCGCCACAAAGCGCGCGCTGCCGTACACCACCACGGTGCTTTCAATGCCTTGTTCGGCCTGGCCCAGGTCGGGCTTGAGCATTTCGAGCTGAAAGCGGATGCCCCGGGTTTCGCGGCGGAACATGAATTCGGGGTCGGCAAAGGCCATGCGGTTGGCATCGGCCTGCAGCGGGTTGCCGTTGTGAGCGTGGTTGTGCAGCTCGGCCCAGGCATCGGCCAGGCGGCGTTCGTTGAGTTGGGTGTTGGATTCCATGAGGGGCTCGCGTATCGGTAGATGAACAGAGAAGAAAGGGGCGGCACCGGCAGCAGCGGGTGAGGGCCCATGCAGTGTGGCGTGAATGGATGACGAAATGACGTGCTAGTGCAGGAGCATCAAGCGCGAGATGCTATGAAATACGAAGCAGTTTGCATGCCAAGCACCGTGAGGCCCAGCGAGCCCAGCAGGTGCAGTGCAGTGGTGCCCAGCGCCATGGCGTAGCGCTGCACCATCAGCATCTCAACGACTTCGGCAGAGAAGCTGGAGAACGTGGTGAGTGCGCCCAGGAATCCTGTGACCAGTGCCAGTCGCCACACAGGGTCGAGTTGCGGCATGGCGTGGAACACAGCGACGCACACCCCGATGAGATAGCCACCCACCAGATTGGCGGCCACGGTGCCCCAGGGAATGAGGCCCCCGGGGCTGAGCCACAGACCCAGGCGCCAGCGCGCCAGTGCGCCCACACAGGCGCCGATGCAGATGGCAAGAACGTTCAACATCGGGCCATTGTCGCCGGATTTTTGGAGCGTCGGACTGGCTCCTCTCCATCCCTCAAAACGCCAAGCGGGGCGTCCCCGGTGGGGGCGCCCCGCTTGGCTGTGCCTGCTGGCGGCAGGTGCGTTCAGCGTGCCGACATCTGCTGCGGCAGCCAGGTCACGATGCCGGGGAAGACATAGATCAACGCCACGGCGCCACACATCAGGAAGAACATGGGCATGGCCACCTTGGCGATCCAGGGCAGCTGGCGGCCTGTCATGCCCTGCAGCACAAACAGGTTGAAGCCCACGGGCGGCGTGATCTGCGCCATCTCCACCACCAGCACGATGAAGATGCCGAACCAGATGGTGTCGATGCCGGCCGCCTGCACCGTGGGCATGAGCACGCCCATGGTCAGTACCACCATCGAGATACCGTCGAGAAAGCAGCCCAGGATGATGTAGAAAACCGCCAGCGCCACGATGAGCTGGGCCTGGTTCAAGCCCAGCGACGCGATCCATTCCGCCAGGTGGCGCGGCAAGCCGATGTAGCCCATGGCCAGCGTGAGAAAAGCGGCGCCAGCCAGGATCAGCGCAATCATGCAGTACAGGCGCGTGGCGCCCATCAGCGAGTCCTTGAACGTGCCCCAAGTCATCGAGCCCTGCACGGCCGACAGCACCAGCGAGCCCACCACACCCACGGCCGCGGCCTCGGTGGCGGTGGCAAAGCCGGTGTAGATGGAGCCCAGCACGGCCGCGATCAGCAACACCACAGGGATCAGGCTGCGGGATTCGGACAGCTTTTGCATGAAGCTCATGCGCACATCGGCGGCGGGCACCTGTTCGGGGTGGCGCAATGCCCACAGCATGATGTAGCCCGAGAACAGCGCCGCCAGCAGGATGCCCGGCAGCACACCCGCAATGAACAGCTGCGAGATCGACACCTCGGCCGACACGCCGTATACGATCATGATGATGGACGGCGGGATCAACAGGCCCAGCGTGCTGGCACCGGCCAGCGTGCCCACCACCATGTGCTCGGGGTAGCCGCGGCGCGTCAGCTCGGGCAGCGTCATCTTGCCAATGGTGGCGCAGGTGGCGGCGCTGGACCCCGACACGGCGGCAAAGATGGTGCAGCCCACCACGTTGGTGTGCAGCAGCCGGCCGGGCAGCGCCTGTACCCACGGGGCCAGGCCCTTGAACATGTCTTGCGACAAACGGGTGCGGAACAGGATTTCGCCCATCCAAATGAACAGGGGCAGGGCGGTGAGGGTCCAGCTGGAGGCGCTGCCCCAGATGGTCACGGCCATCGCGTCGCCCGCCGGGCGGGCGGAGAACAGCTGCATGGCGATCCAGGCGACGCCGGAGAGGGTGAGCCCGATCCATACTCCGCTGCCCAGGATCAGGAACAGTGACAGTACGAGCAGGCCGGTTATGGCGAGATCACTCATGGTAGGTCGTGCCGGGTTTATTCATTGCGCAATGCTTCGCCGGAGGAGGCATCCACACGCTTGCCCATCATCTCCAGCACCAGCTCGTCCAGGAACGCGATCGCCAGAATCACCGTGCCCAAGGCCATGGCGATCTGCGGAATCCACAGGGGCGTGGCGTCGCTGCTGGTGGAGATGTCGTGGAACTCGTGCGACTGCCAGGCCAGCTTGCAGCTGTACACCGCGAACAGCACGGCCAGCAGGGTAGCAATGGCCAAAGCCCAGATCTCGAACGCCTTCTTGGCGCCGCCCTTCAGAAAGTTGAGCAGCAGCGTGACGCGGATGTGCTCGCCGCGCTTCAAGGTGTGGGCGAGCGCCAAGAAGCCCGATGCGGCCATCAGATAGCCCGCATAGGCATCCGTGCCCGGCACGTGGAAGTGGAACTGGCGGCTGGCAATGGACAGCAGCACCATCCCCAACAAGCCGACCATGAAAAGCGCCGCCAGGGCGGCGGCGCTGTCGTACAGAAAGTCCAGCAGACGACGCATGTGCGTGGGCGCCTGGGCTTACTTGCGGTAGGCGTCGATGAGCGCCTTGCCTTCGGGGCCGGCCTTGTCCAGCCATTCCTTGAGCATGGTGTCACCCACCTTGGCCATGTCGGCCTTCAGGGCGGCCGGTGGGGTCACCACGTCCATGCCATTGGCCTTGAGCTTGGCGACGGTGTCGGTGTTGACCTTGGCACTGTTGGCCCAGCCGCGTGCTTCGGCGTCGGCACCGGCCTTCAGCAGCGCGTCCTGGCTGGGCTTGTCGAGGGCATCAAACGCCTTCTTGTTCACCAGCACGGCGTTCTTGGGCAGCCAGGCCTGGGTGTCGTAGTAGAACTTGAGGTGCTCGTACAGCTTGCTGTCCACACCGGTGGCGCCCGAGGTCATCGTCGATTCGACCACGCCCGTGGCCAGCGCCTGCGAGAACTCTGCTGCCTGCACCGTCACGGGCTGGGCGCCGACCAGCTCGGCAATGCGGGCGGTGGCAGGGCTGTAGGCGCGCCACTTGATGCCCTTGAGGTCGGCGGCAGAGGCCAGCGGCTTCTTGGTGTAGATGCCTTGTGGAGGCCAGGCCACGGCGTACAGCAGCATCATTCCCTGCTCAGCCAGCTTCTTTTCCAGGAAGGGCTTTTGGGCGGCGTAGAGCTTCTTGGAGGCGTCGTAGCTATCGGCCAGGAAGGGCAGGCCATCCACGCCAAACAGCTGCCATTCGTTCTGGAAGTTGGCCAGCAGGATCTCGCCCATCTGCGCCTGGCCGCCTTGCACAGCGCGCTTGATTTCAGGGGCCTTGAACAGCGCGGCGTTGGCATGCACCGTGATCTTGAGCTTGCCGCCCGTGGCCTTGTCCACATCGCTGGCCAGCTGCACCATGTTTTCGGTGTGGAAGTTGGTGGCAGGGTAGGCGGCGGCCAAGTCCCACTTGGTCTGGGCGAATACCGAGGTGGCAGGTAGGCCCGCAGCCAGGGTCAGGGCGAGTGCGGTCACGGGGAAGATTCGACGCTTCATGGATATTGCTCCGCAGGGTTGTATGTACAAGGTTGGATGTAACAAATCACTGTATCGGAAGCCGATCCGATTGCGATAGGTGTTTTGCCTAAACGCTGACAAATTGCCAACAAATTACCATCGACTTGCCTACAATGCCCCATGCATATCCCGTGCCAATGACAGAACCCGCAGGCCTGAACCCGCCATGAAATCTGACGCCAAGCCCAAGGCCAAAACCGACTCCGGTCCCATCGTGTCTTCGGCGCATCTGGTGTCGGCGCAGAGTGCAGAGATGAGCGAGTTCGAGTTCGGCCTCATCGTGGCGGGCAACGCGTTCCACCGCTGGGTGGTGCACTGCATGGCGGCGGCGGGTCTCAAGGACCTGACGCCGCTCGACGTGGTGGTGCTGCACCACGTCACGCACCGTGCGCGCGACAAGCGACTGGCCGACATCTGCTTCATCATGAACGTGGAAGACACGCACCTAGTGAACTACTCGCTCAAAAAGCTGCAGACCCTGGGCGTGGTCGCCTCGCAGAAGAACGGCAAGGAAGTCACCTACGCAGCCACCGACACCGGCCGCGCCTATGTGCAGCGCTACCGCGAGATCCGCGAGAGCTGCCTCATCGATGCCTTGAATGCTGATGACGCGCTCAACCGCGACATCGGCGAACTGGCCCGTTTGCTGCGTGTGCTCTCGGGCATGTATGACCAGGCAGCGCGCTCCGCAGCGTCGCTGTGACAACCTGCCCCTGGTTTCCGGTTCTTTTGAATGAAATGCAGCTGTAGCGCAGGTATTCAATGCGCTGGCAGCTATTGATTAGATAGCATCATCATGTCCCAACAAGTTTCTCCTTTGTCCCGCTGGCAGTTCTGGATCGACCGGGGCGGCACCTTCACCGACGTGGTGGGAAAGCGCTCGGACGGCAACTTGGTCACGCACAAGCTGCTGTCGGAGAACCCCGAGCAGTACAAGGATGCCGCCGTGGCGGGCATTCGCCACCTGCTGGGTCTGAAGTCCGGCGAACCCGTGACGCCCGAACTGGTGGAGTGCGTGAAGATGGGCACTACCGTGGCCACCAACGCGCTGCTGGAGCGCAAGGGCGAGCCCACGCTGCTCATCACCACCAAGGGCTTCAAGGACGCGCTGCGCATTGCGTACCAGAACCGCCCCCGTTTGTTTGACCGCCACATCGTGCTGCCCGAGCTGCTGTACGAGCGCGTGATCGAGGCGCAGGAGCGCATGGGGGCACAGGGCGAAGTGATCGAGCCGCTGGACGAAGCCCACCTGAAGGAACGCCTGTGGGCGGCCTACGACGCGGGCCTGCGCAGCGCGGCCATCGTGTTCATGCACGGCTACCGCTACACAGCGCACGAAGAAGCCGCCGCCCGCATCGCGCGCGAAATCGGCTTTACGCAGGTGAGCGCATCGCATGCCACCAGCCCCATGATGAAGCTGGTAAGCCGGGGCGACACCACGGTGGTGGATGCGTACCTGTCGCCCATCCTGCGCCGCTATGTGGACCAGGTGGCGAGCGAAATGCCAGGCGTGAAGCTGTTCTTCATGCAGTCGTCGGGCGGCCTCACGGACGCGCAGGTATTCCAGGGCAAGGATGCGATCCTCTCTGGCCCCGCCGGTGGCATCGTCGGCATGGCGCGCACCGCGGGCCTTGCGGGCCACGACAAGGTCATCGGTTTTGACATGGGTGGCACCAGCACCGACGTGAGCCACTACGCAGGCGAGTTCGAGCGCGAGTTCGAAACCCAGGTGGCCGGCGTGCGCATGCGCGCGCCCATGATGAGCATCCATACCGTGGCGGCTGGCGGCGGCTCCATCCTCGGCTTTGATGGCGCACGCTTCCGCGTCGGCCCCGAAAGCGCGGGCGCCAACCCTGGCCCCGCCAGCTACCGCCGTGGCGGCCCGCTGGCCGTGACGGACGCGAACGTGATGGTGGGCAAGATCCAGCCTGCGCACTTTCCCAAGGTGTTTGGTCACGCGGCCAACGAGGCCCTGGACGGTGATGCCGTGGCGCAAAAGTTTGGCGACCTCGCCACCCAGACCGGACGCAAGGCCGAGGATGTGGCGCACGGCTTCATCCAGATTGCCGTGCAGCAGATGGCCAACGCCATCAAAAAGATCAGTGTGGCGCGCGGCTATGACGTGACGCGCTACACGCTGCAGTGTTTTGGCGGCGCGGGTGGCCAGCATGCATGTTTGGTTGCCGATGCCCTGGGCATGACGCGCGTGTTTGTGCATCCGCTGGCGGGCGTGCTCAGCGCCTACGGCATGGGCCTGGCGGACCAGAACGTGATCCGTGAGCAGGCCGTAGAGACCAAGCTCGTGCCCGAGGCGTTGCCCGGCATCGAGGCCACGCTGGAGCAACTGGCCACCACCGCACGCACCGAGCTGGAGCGCCAGCAGGTGGGCGCGGGCACTGCGGTGGTGCACCGCCGCGTGCATGTGCGCTACGAGGGCAGCGACTCGGCACTCATCGTGCCGTTTGGCTCGCTGGCCGAAATCACCGCCGCGTTCGAGAACGCCTACCGCCAGCGTTTTGCGTTCCTCATGCAGGGCAAGGGCCTGGTGGTGGAGGCTGTGTCGGTCGAGGCCGTGGTGCCCGGCGACGCGCCCGTGGAGCCACGCCACACGCTACAGCCCGCGCGCGAGGTGCCGCGCCGCAGCACCGTGCGCATGTACACCGGTGGCATCGATGGCGTGCCTGCATGGCACGATGCCGCCCTGGTGGTGCGCGAGGATTTGCGCCCCGGCGACGTGATCCCCGGCCCGGCCATCATTGCCGAGAAGAATGCCACCACCATCGTGGAGCCCGGCTGGGAGGCCGCGCTGACCGACCTGGACCACCTGCTGCTCAACCGCCGTGTGGCGCGCGCCGTGCAACATGCCGTGGGCACCACGGTGGACCCGGTGCTGCTGGAGGTGTTCAACAACCTGTTCATGAACATTGCCGAGCAGATGGGGCTGCAGCTGCAGAATACGGCGTACTCGGTGAACATCAAGGAGCGCCTGGACTTCAGCTGCGCGCTATTTGACACCGCAGGCAACCTGATTGCCAATGCGCCCCACATGCCCGTTCACCTGGGCAGCATGGGCGAGAGCATCAAGACCGTGATCCGCGAGAACGCGGGCCGCATGCAGCCCGGCGATGTGTTCGTGCTCAACGACCCGTACCACGGTGGCACGCACCTGCCGGACATCACGGTCATTACGCCGGTCTACATCGCCAACGAGGCCGAGCCCACGTTCTATGTGGGCAGCCGGGGCCACCACGCCGATGTGGGCGGTACCACGCCGGGCTCCATGCCGCCGTTCTCCACGCGCATTGAAGAAGAGGGCGTGCAGATCAATAACGTGAAGCTGGTGGAACGCGGTGTGCTGCGCGAGGCCGAGATGATTGCGCTGCTGGAAAGCGGCGAATACCCGAGCCGCAACCCCCAGCAGAACATGGCCGACCTGCGCGCGCAGATCGCCGCCAACGAGAAAGGCCAGCAGGAGCTGCGCCGCATGGTGGCCGAGTTTGGGCTGGACGTGGTGCAGGCCTATATGCGCCATGTGCAGGACAACGCCGAAGAGTCCGTGCGCCGTGTCATCACACGGCTGAAGGATGGTGCGTTCACGCTGCCTCTGGACAACGGCGCCCAGATCAGCGTGGCCGTGAAGGTGGATGCAGCGAGCCGCAGCGCCACCATCGACTTCACCGGCACCAGCCCGCAGCAGACCAACAACTTCAACGCGCCCACGGCGGTGTGCATGGCGGCGGTGCTGTATGTGTTCCGCACGCTGGTGGATGACGACATTCCGCTGAATGCGGGGTGCCTCAAGCCGCTCAACGTCATCATCCCGCCGGGCAGCATGCTCAACCCCAATCCGCCAGCCTCGGTGGTGGCGGGCAATGTGGAGACTTCTACCTGCATCACCAACGCGCTGTACGGCGCACTGGGCCTGATGGCGGCGGGGCAGTGCACCATGAACAACTTCACCTTTGGCAGCACGCGCTACCAGTACTACGAGACCATCTCGGGCGGTAGCGGCGCGGGCGGTGTGTGGGATGCCAACGGGCAGCTGGTGGGCGGTTTTGGTGGCACCAGCGTCGTGCAATGCCACATGACCAACTCGCGCCTGACGGACCCCGAGGTGCTGGAGTTTCGCTTTCCGGTGCGGCTGGAGGGCTACGAGATCCGCAAGGGCTCGGGAGGCGCCGGGCAGTGGAAAGGTGGCGACGGCGGCGTGCGCCGTGTGCGCTTTCTGGAGCCCATGACGGCCAGCATCTTGTCGAACGGCCGCCACCATGGCGCGTTTGGCATGGCGGGTGGTCAGCCGGGTGCCGTGGGTATCAACAAGGTGGTGCGCAGCGATGGCCGGGTGGAGCTGCTGGACCACATCGGCCAGGCAGAGATGCTGCCGGGCGATGTGTTCGAGATTCACACCCCCGGCGGCGGCGGGTTTGGTGTGTCGGGGGCGAAGTAAGAGCCAGAAATGCCACAAGCGCATGTTTTATATGCGCCTACAGCTATCAAATCAGGAGTGGTTGATCAGGCGTCTTTGACTTCCGTGTTCACACCCACCTTGGGTTGGCTCAGGCTGGGCGGCACGTCGCGCCCGGTCTGCCGTGCTCGGAACAGCGCCGCGCGCATGAGAAAGATCGACATCACCGGCACCGTGATCGCCACGAACACGGCGATCAGCAAAGCATGCAGCGCCAGGCTGCGGTGGGCCACCGAGAAGTACAGCACGGTGCCGTGCATGATCAGCCAGCAGCCCAGCGTGGCAATGATGGAGGGCGCGTGTACCCGTTCAAAAAACGTGGGCAGCCGCAGCAGCCCGATGGAGCCCAGCAGGGCCAGCGCGGCACCGGCCAGCACCAGCACGGCCACGATGATTTCCAGCCACAGCGGAAGAACAGCGGTGGCGGTGGTGGCGGCTTCGGTCATTCGATCACCTCGCCGCGCAGCAAAAACTTGGCCATGGCCATGGAGCCGACAAAGCTGAACAGCGCCAGCAGCAGTGCGGCCTCGAAGTAGTTCTTGCTGCCGTAGAGCAGGCCCAGCACGAGCATCACCAGCATGCCGCTCAAGTACATGCAGTCCAGCGCCAGCACGCGGTCTTGTGCGGAAGGGCCCTTGAGCAGTCGGATCAACGCGCAGCCCATGGCCAGCGCGAGCATGAGCAGGGCGGCCGGCAGGGCCCAGTCCAGCACGGGGGTCATTCAAAAATCTCCATCAGGGGCGCCTCGTAGCGCTGCTTCACCTCAGCGATCACCGCGGCGGGGTCGTCCAACTCCAGCACGTGCAGCAACAGCATGCTGCGATCCAGAGAAATCTCGGCCCACGCGGTACCGGGCGTGATGCACACGATCATTGCCAGCACGGCCAGTGCGTTGGGGTCCCGCACGTCCAGCGGGATGTGCACAAAGCCCGCAGGGTGGCGCCTGCGGCCGGGCGCCAGCAGCAGACGTGCCACGGCGAGGTTGGACCGGGTGGTGTCTGCCACCACCGTGAGTGCCAGGCGCAGGACGGTGCCCGGCTTGCGGATGCGCACCGGCAGCGGGCGCAGCCCGGCGGTGAGCAGCGGGATGGCCAGTGCCAGCACCGTGCCCAGCACGAAGTGGCCCGCGCTCAGGCTGCGGTTGAGCAGCAGCCACAGGCCCAGGAGCGCCAGCGAGAGCAGCGGGGCAGGCACCAGGCGCCGCAATGGACCCGGGCGTGGCGGCATGGCGGGGGCGTTGGACGCCGCAGGTTGAGCAGGTTGGGTCATGGCTTGTCCCCCGGTGGCGTGGTTTCAGGCATCGCCGCAGGCGAAGCCGCGACGGGCGCAGCGGTCATCACCGCACGCACGTAAGTGCCGGGCGCATGCAGGGCATCGGCCGTGGCCTGGGTGTAGCGCATCACCGCCCCAGCCTGCCATACCAGCGCCACACAGGCCAGCAGCAGCAGCGCAATGGGCAGCCCCTCCAGCACCAAAAGCTGCGGTGACGCGCGGCCCTGGGCCGACCAGAAATGGCGAATGCCCGCGCGCGTGAGTGCCAGCAGCGCCAGCAGCCCCGAGCCCACCAGCAACGCCACCAGCATCCAGCCCGCAGCGCCCAGGCGGATGCCCTGGGCCGCGCCCAGCCCCAGCGGGTTGAGCAGTGCGTGGATCATGGCGAACTTGCCCACAAAACCGGGCAAGGGCGGCAGGCCCGCAATGACCAGCGTGCAGGCCATGAACGCCAGGCCCAGAAAGGCCGCTGCGGCGGGGATGACCTGGCCGATCAGCGCCTGTTCCTTGTCGTCCAGGTTCATGCCCTCGGTGGGCACCAGGTCGGCCGACAGAAAGGGTGCGTCGTCGGTCTGCTCATACGGAGCCAGGTTGGCACCGTTGTTGCGCCAGCGGTCGATCAGGTCGGTGAGCAGGAACAGCGCACTCACGGCCAGGGTAGAGCTGAGCAGGTAGTACAGCAGCCCGCCCGTGAGCAGGTTTTGCCCGAAGCCCACGGCGGCCAGCAGTGTGCCCGACGACAGCACGGCGCTGAACCCTGCCAGGTGCCCCAGCCGCTGCGAGCCCAGCATGCCAATGGCACCAAAGGCCATGGTCAGCATGCCGCCGCCAATGAGCCACTGGCTGCCAAACAGCGCGGATTCACCGGCCTCGGCGCCAAACAGCAGTGTCCACAGCCGCAGCACGCTGTACACGCCCACCTTGGTCATGAGCGCGAACAGCGCACCCACGGGCGCCGTGGCCGCACTGTAGGCAGGCACCAGCCAGAAGTTGAGCGGCCACACGGCGGCCTTGATGAGGAACGCGACCGCCAGAATCGCAGCGGCCGCATGCAGCAGCCCCCGGTCTGCCACGGCCACACCCGCAATGCTTTGGGCCAGGTCGGCCATGTTGAGCGTGCCGGTGATGCCGTACAGCATCGACACCCCGATGAGGAACAGCGAAGAGGCGGCGAGGTTGATGGCGATGTAGTGCAGCCCCGCCGACACGCGCGGGCGGCCCGAGCCGTGCAGCAGCAGCCCGTAGGACGCAGCCAGCATGATCTCGAAGAACACAAACAGGTTGAACAGGTCGGCCGTGAGGAACGCACCGGCCAGCCCCATGAGCTGGAACTGGAACAGCGGGTGAAAGTGCACACCCGCCCGGTGCCAGCGCGCGGCCGAGAACAGCACCGTGGCGAGCGCCACTGTGCTGGTCAGCACCAGCATCATGGCCGACAGGCGGTCGATGACCAGCACGATGCCGAACGGCGCCGGCCAGTTGCCCGGCAGGTACACGCCCAGGCTGGTCTGCACGCTGGGCTCCTTGGCCTGCACCAGCAGCAACACAGCCACCACCAGGCCGACCAGGGTCGATGTGATGTTGAGCGTGACTTTGGTGCGCTGGCGTTCCTCGCGCAGCAGCAGCATGAGCCCGGCCGTGAGCAGGGGCAGCGCAATGGGCGCGAGGATCAGGTGTGGCATCAGCCACGCGGTGATCGATGCGGTGATGCTCGTGCCTCCCGTCATGGCATTTCCTGCACGTCTTTACCCTTGGTGCCGTCCACATGGTCGGTGCCCGCCATACCACGCGATGCCAGCAACACCACGAGGAAGAGGGCGGTCATGGCAAAGCCGATGACGATGGCCGTGAGCGTGAGTGCCTGGGGCATGGGGTCGGCATAGTGGGCCAGGTCTTGCGGCACCCCGGGTTGCAGCACGGGCTCCTTGTCAATCGCGAGGCCCAGGCGGCCCATGCTGAAAATGAAGAGATTGACGGCGTACGACAGCAGCGACAGGCCCATGATGACCTGGAAGGTGCGGGGCCGCAGCAGCAGCCACACGCCGGAGCCGGTGAGCACGCCGATGGCCAGGGCCAGTATCAGTTCCATGGACCTTCTCCAGGTGTGGCGGCGGCCTGGGCTTCTTCGGCCGCGCGTGCGTTGTTGTAGCGGTGGCTGCGCACCGACTGGTGGGCAATGCCGGTGAGAATGAGCATGGTGGAGCCCACCACCAGGGTGAACACGCCGATGTCGAAGAACAGCGCGCTGGCCACGTGGATCTCACCCACCACGGGCAGCGAAAAATGCGCCGTGTGGCTGGTCAAAAACGGATAGCCCCAGGCCAGTGCGCCCAGGCCCGTGGCCAGTGCGGCGAGCAGACCCACGCCGATCCAGCGGCGCGGGTACAGCGGCAGATGCGCCTCGACCCACGAGGTGCCCGAGACGATGTACTGCAGCAGCAGGGCCACCGAGAACACCAGCCCCGCCACAAAGCCGCCGCCGGGCTCGTTGTGGCCGCGCATGAACAGGTAGACCGCCACCAGCGTGGCAAACGGCAGCATCAGCCGCACCAGCACGGCGGGCACCATGAGGTAGCCCACGGCGGTGTCGGCAGTCTGGCGTGGGTTGGCGAGGTCGGTGTCCACATCGGCGGGCAGTGCGCGCTGCTGGGGCGGCAGGTCCATCACCTCGCGCGCAGGGCGGAAGCGCCGCAGCAGCGCATAGACCGTGAGGGCCACGATGCCGAGCACCACGATCTCGCCAAAGGTGTCAAAGCCCCGGAAGTCCACCAGCATAACGTTGACCACGTTGGTGCCGCCCCCTTCGGTAAGCGCACGCTCCAGGAAGAAGGTGGAGGTGCTGTCGGGGAACGGGCGGCTCATCATCGCGAACGACAGCAGCGCCATGCCACCCCCTGCGGCCAACGTCAGCGCCATGTCGCGGTAGCGGCGCAGCTGGGTGCGGCGCTCTTCGGCCAGCGTGGGCACGCGCAGGCTCTCGTCGCGCCGCGGCAGCCAGCGCAGGCCCAGCAGAATGAGGATGGTGGTCACCACTTCCACCACGATCTGTGTGAGCGCGAGGTCGGGCGCCGAGAACCACAGGAAGGTCAGGCACACGCACAGCCCGGAGCCACCCAGCAGCGTCAGTGCCGCCAGCCGGTGGTATTTGGCCTGCCAGGCTGCCGCCACGGCGCACACGGCACCCAGCAACCACAGCAGCGCAAAGGCGGGGGACAGCGGCAGCTGCACCCGGTCGCCAATGGGCAGGCCCCGCGCCCACAGGGGCAGGGTGCCTGCCACCAGCGCGGCGCACACCAGCCACAGCATTTGCCACTGCAGGCGACCGGTGCCCAGCAGGCGGCGGCCATTGCGGCCCATCAGGCTGAGCAAGGCCAGCGTGGCCTCAAAGGCCCGCTGGCCGCTGATGCGGCGCATGACGGGTGGCGCATCGATGGCACCCTTTTCGCGCTGCCAGCGCAGCAGTGCGTAGAGCGCGATGCCCCCGCCCAACGCCACCAGGCTCATCACAAAGGGGGTGTTGAACCCATGCCAGACCGCCAGGCTGTACGTGGGCAGCTCGCCTCCCACCACGGGCCGTGCGGCAGCGGCCAGGTAGGCCCCCACCGACCATGCGGGTAAGGTGCCCACCACGAGGCAGGCCAGCACCAGCAGTTCCACCGGCACGCGCATCCAGTGTGGCGGCTCATGGGGCGGGCGCGGCAGGTCGGTGGCGGGCGGGCCAAAGAACACATCCACCGTGAAGCGCAGCGAGTACGCCACGCTGAACATGCCGGCCACCGTGGCGGCCACCGGCAGCAGCCATTCGAGCAATGGCGTGGTGTTCACGTACACCGTCTCGGCAAAGAACATTTCCTTGGACAGGAAGCCATTGAGCAGCGGCACGCCCGCCATGGCCGCGCTGGCCACCATGGCCAGGGTGGCGGTGATCGGCATCATGGTGCGCAGGCCCGACAGGCGCCGGATGTCCCGCGTGCCGCTTTCATGGTCCACGATGCCCACGGCCATGAACAGCGAGGCTTTGAAGGTGGCGTGGTTCATGATGTGGAACACCGCAGCCACGGCGGCCAGCGGGCTGTTCAGGCCCAGCAGCAAGGTGATGAGGCCCAGGTGCGAGATGGTCGAGTACGCCAGCAGCCCCTTGAGGTCGTTCTGGAACATGGCCGCATAGCCGCCCACCAGCAAGGTGGCCAGGCCCGCGCCGCCCACCAGCCAGAACCACTGCTCGGTGCCCGCCAGCGCGGGCCACAGGCGCGCCAGCAGAAACACGCCCGCTTTGACCATGGTGGCCGAATGCAGGTAGGCCGACACAGGGGTGGGCGCGGCCATGGCGTGGGGCAGCCAGAAGTGGAACGGGAACTGCGCGCTTTTGGTGAGCGCGCCCAGCAGAATCAGTACGAGCGCGGTGGTGTACAGCGTGTGGTTCTGGATGAGCTGGCCGGCGGCGAGCACATGATCGAGGTCGTAGCTGCCAACGATGTGCCCCAGCACCAGCATGCCCGCCAGCATGGCCAGCCCCCCTGTGCCGGTGACGGTGAGCGCCATGCGCGCACCGCGCCGCGCATCCTTGCGGTGGTGCCAGTAGCCGATCAGCAGGAAGGAAAACAGGCTGGTCAGCTCCCAGAAGAACGCAATCTGGATGATGTTGCCCGACAGAACCACGCCTGCCATCGCACCCATGAAGGCCAGAAAAAACGAGAAGAAGCGCGGCACCGGGTCGGCCGCAGACATGTAGTAGCGCGCATACAGCACCACCAGGCTGCCCACGCCCAGCACCAGCATGCAGAACATCCAGGCAAAGCCGTCCATGCGGATGACGAGGTTCAGGCCCAGCGCGGGCAGCCAGGCCAGCTCTTGCCGGATCACGCCGCCGTCTGCAATCTGCGGGAAGTAGAGCGCCGCCTGCACGGTGCAGAACAGGGCGATGAGTCCTGCCAGGGTGGACTCGGTATTGCGGGCGTTGGAGGGTAGAACCGCTGCCAGCAGGCTGCCGATGAAGGGGAGAAGGATGAGCGTGATCAGGGGCATGCGCGATTGATTCTAGGGCGTGTCCCCCTTCAATTCCCCCACGCGCTGGCGGTGCAATGCGGATGGATGCCCGACAAAGCAGACGCCGCATTGCGCCGCCAGCCCGAAGGGAAAGCCAGCCAAGCCGCACATTGCGTCGTTGCCCTTCGCTTGTGTAGCCAAGCTACACGGCGCTCAGGGCGCCTGGCACTGCACGGCCTGGATGGCTTTCGCGTGGGGGAATTGAAAGGGGACACGCCCTGGGGGCAGCGCCTAAAAACCCTGCCCGCCCCTTGCTGTCGCGCATGCCCTGCCGCAAAAAAACAAGCCCGCTGGAGCGGGGGTGCTGCTTGTGAAGCGTGCTTAGTTTTTGCTAGCGCCGGTTGCCGGTGCTGGCGCGGCCGGTGCCGCAGTCGCCGTGGCGGGTGGTGTGGCTGGCGTGGTTGCCGTTGCGGCCTCCTTGTCAGCGCTGCCACGGGCCTTGCGGTCTGCTGCCTGGGTGCTGCTGTGCTTTTTGCTGGATTTGGCTTCGGCCTTGGCAGCGGCTGCTGCGCTGTACTTCTTGCCGTTGACGGTCAGGCCCTCTTTGGAGAAGTTGACGGCACTCTTGTTGCCCACGCCACCCACACGGCCGATGAAGTCGGCCCAGTCTTTGAACGGAGCGTTCTGTCGCTCCTGCAAGATGCGCCCCGACAGGCCGGGGCCGATGCCCTTGATGCCGTCGAGTTCGGCCTCGGTAGCGGTGTTCACGTCCACGGCGGCCCAGACGGCGGTAGCGAGCAGCGTGGCAAGCAGCAGGGTCAGCAGTTTTTTCAGCATGGCAAGGGTCTTACAGCGTTGGGGATGAAGGCTTGGGTCAGAGTTCTTCGACCCGGCGTGCGGGGTAGCTGTCCCAGGTCTGGCAGCCGGGGCATTGCCAGAAATGCTGGCGCGCCTCGAAGCCACAGGCCGCGCAGCGGTAGCGGGTGAGGGGCTTGACGGCATGGTCCAGCGCACGTTGAACCTGGGGGTGGAATTCTTCGTGTTCCAGCTTTTCGGTGGCCAGCCATTTGGCGGCGGCGACCAGAGAGCGTTCCTTGTCCAAGTGCTCCACGTAGCGCTGGCGGGCAGACGAGCGGGTGGCCTCGTCGGTAGCTTCCATGGCCACGATGCTTTCCAGCACGTCCAGCGAAGGCGCTTGCGCGTAGTGGGCCTGCAGCAGCGTGTGGACTTCCGGGGTACGGCCGGTGGCTGTTGCGGCTTCGACCATCAGCGGGGCCGCCAGGGGCAGAGCGGCGGGGTTGCGCTCGCCCAGCGTTTTGAGGGTGGACAGCACGGCGGCCGGCTGGCCCATCAGGCGTTGCAGGCGCGCCAGTTCGATGCGCGCGCGCGCTGCCTCGGGGGCGGCAGCCACGGCCTGGTCCAGCAGGGCCTGGGCGCCGGGCAGGTCGCCCTGCGCGATCAGCGCCAAGGCTTGCTCGCACAGGTAGTGGGCCTGCCGGGTACTGAAGTCGCCCTGGTCTGCGGCGTGCATCTTGCGGGCGATGCTGGCGGCATGGGGCCAGTCGCGCGAGCGCTCGTAAATGGCCAGCAGCGCCAGGCGGGCCTGGGCCTCGAACGGGGTGCCTTCCAGCCGCTGCAGCGCGTCTTCGGCGCGGTCGAGCAGCCCGGCCTTCAGGAAGTCGAGGGCCAGCGCATGCTGGGCGCGCTCGCGGTCGGTACGGGAGAGGTCGCCGCGCGAGAGCAGATGCTCATGCACCCGCACAGCGCGGTCGTACTCGCCCCGGCGGCGAAACAGGTTGCCCAGGGCGAAGTGCAGCTCGGAAGTGTCGGGGTCGTTCTGCACGGCCTCGATGAAGGCGTCGATGGCCTGGTCCTGCTGTTCGTTGAGCAGGAAGTTCAGGCCCTTGAAGTAGGCCTTGGGCGCCCGCCGGTTTTCTGCGCGCAGTTGGCGCAGGTCAAACCGCGACGCCAGCCAGCCCAGCACAAAGGCCAGGGGCAAGCCCAGCAGTATCCAGCTCAGGTCAAATTCCATGGATCGAGGGCAGGTCAGGAGGTGGTGGGGGCACTGCCGGGGTGGCGCTGGTGGCGGGAGGCGCTGCGGGCGCAGGTGCCACAACGACTGCGGCCTGGGCGCGGCGTGCGGCATTGCGGTGGCGCCACCAGCGCGGCACCATGCCCAAGGCCCCGACGACCAGACCTGCGGCGAACGCGGTCAGCACCACCAGTACCAGCGGCGCGCGCCATTGCGTGCCAAAGAAGAAGTGCACGGTCGCGTCCTGCTGGTTGTTCAGCGCGAAGGCGAAGAGCGTAAAAAAAATGGCTGCCTTGAGCAGCCACAGGAGGTATTTCATCGGTCTCCCCAGTGGTGGGGCGATTCTAAGAGCTTGGCGCATTAGGCCTGCGCATTGCTGTACGGAGGCCAATACAAGCCAAAACGGCAGCAGGCGCTAGTGAATCATACGCTTGCTGCTATCAATTTAATATCAGTTGCCCAGGGTACCTGTGGCAGGCGGGGCCTTTTCTTCCATTTCGGCCGTGCGTTTGTCCACGGCTTCGCGCAGGGCCTTGCCCGGCTTGAAATGGGGAACACGCTTTTCGGGAATGGCCACGGCCTCGCCGCTGCGTGGATTGCGGCCCATGCGGGGAGGGCGGTGGTTGACCGAGAAGCTGCCAAAGCCCCGGATCTCGATGCGGTGCCCGCGTACCAGGGCCTCGCCCACGGCGTCCAGAATGGTCTTGACGGCGTATTCGGCATCGCGGTGGGTGAGCTGGCCGAAACGGGCGGCCAGTTCTTCGACGAGGTCTGAGCGGGTCATGGAATCTTGGGACATAGGCAGTCTTGGCTGAAAAAAGAGCGGGCGCCGAGGCGCCCGCTGTCTGACCGTTTAACGGGTCAGCGCTTTACTTTTCCGAGTTGTCCAGCTTGGCGCGCAGCAGGGCGCCCAGGCTGGTCGTGCCGGCGCTTTCGCGGCTCGATTGCTGGCTCAGGTTGGCCATGGCGCCTTGTTCGTCAGCCATGTCCTTTTGCTTGATCGACAGCTGGATGTTGCGGGTCTTGCGATCCACATTCACCACCACGGCCGTGACTTCGTCGCCTTCCTTGAGCACGTTGCGGGCATCTTCCACGCGGTCGCGGGAGATTTCCGAAGCGCGCAGGTAGCCCACGATGTCTTCGCCGAGGTCGATTTCAGCGCCACGGGCGTCCACGGTCTTGACCTTGCCGGTCACCGTCTGGCCCTTGTCGTTCACGGTCACGAAGGTCGTGAATGGGTCGCCGTCGAGCTGCTTGATGCCCAGCGAGATGCGTTCGCGGTCCACGTCCACGGCCAGCACGATCGCTTCCACTTCCTGGCCCTTCTTGTAGTTGCGAACAGCGGCTTCGCCGGGTTCGTTCCACGACAGGTCAGACAGGTGCACCAGGCCGTCGATGCCGGCAGCCAGGCCCACGAACACGCCGAAGTCGGTGATCGACTTGATCGGACCCTTGACGCGGTCGCCGCGCTTCGTGTCCTGTGCGAATTCTTGCCATGGGTTGGCCTTGCACTGCTTCATGCCCAGGCTGATGCGGCGCTTGTCTTCGTCGATTTCCAGAACCATGACTTCGACTTCGTCGCCCAGCGAAACCAGCTTGGCGGGAGCGATGTTCTTGTTGGTCCAGTCCATTTCAGACACGTGCACCAGGCCTTCGATGCCGGGTTCGAGTTCCACGAATGCGCCGTAGTCGGCAATGTTCGTGATTTTGCCGAACAGGCGGGTGCCTTGGGGGTAGCGGCGGTTCACGCCCATCCATGGGTCGTCGCCCATTTGCTTCAGACCCAGCGAGACACGGTTCTTTTCGGTGTCGAACTTCAGGATCTTGGCAGTGATTTCCTGGCCAGCGGTCACCACTTCGGAGGGGTGACGCACGCGGCGCCATGCCATGTCGGTGATGTGCAGCAGGCCGTCGATGCCGCCCAGGTCCACGAACGCACCGTATTCGGTGATGTTCTTGACCACGCCTTGAACGATGGAGCCTTCCTTCAGGGTTTCCATCAGCTTGGCGCGCTCTTCGCCCATGGAGGCCTCCACCACAGCGCGGCGGCTCAGCACCACGTTGTTACGCTTGCGGTCCAGCTTGATGACCTTGAATTCCATGGTCTTGTTTTCGTACGGCGTCAGATCCTTGATCGGACGGGTATCGATCAGCGAACCGGGCAGGAATGCGCGGATGCCGTTGACCAGAACGGTCAGACCGCCCTTGACCTTGCCGCTGGTCGTGCCAGTGACGAATTCGCCGGATTCCAGGGCCTTTTCCAGGCTCATCCAGGAAGCCAGACGCTTGGCGGTGTCGCGCGACAGGATGGTGTCGCCGTAGCCGTTTTCGATGGAGCCAATGGCCACCGACACGAAGTCACCCACTTGGACTTCGACTTCGCCCTTGTCGTTCTTGAACTCTTCCAGCGGCACGTAGGCTTCGGACTTGAGGCCAGCGTTCACGACCACGAAGTTGTGCTCAACGCGCACGACTTCAGCGGTGATGACTTCGCCTGGGCGCATTTCCGTGCGCTGCAAGGATTCTTCAAAAAGGGCGGCAAAAGATTCGGACATGTGTTTCCTTGCCACAAACAGGATTCCGGCAGCACCATTGCTACCGTTTTTATAGCTGCTTGCGGTGGTTTTTTGCGGCAGAGCCGCGGGTTAGGTTATCGATCCACACAACCTGTGCGCTGACGCGCGATGGGGGCTGCATGGGCCTGTGGCAAGGCCTTTCGGCACTGCCTGGAGCCCGAAGGCTCCACGTTGTCAGCGCTGCGCAGAAGCTGCGAAGGGCTGGCGCTCCTGCCACCAAGCCAAGACCTTTTCGACGGCTTGTTCAATCGTCAAATCGGAGTTGTCCAGGACCAGAGCGTCTTGCGCGGGCTTCAAGGGAGCAACGCTGCGGGAACTGTCCCGGGCGTCGCGCGCCTCCAAATCTGCGCGAAGGTCTTCGATATTAGCCGAAAAACCCTTAGAAATCAACTGCTTATAACGGCGTTCTGCGCGGCAGGCGGCGCTGGCCGTGAGATACACCTTCAAGGGAGCCTCGGGGAAGATCACGGTGCCCATGTCGCGCCCGTCGGCCACCAGCCCCGGCAGGCGCTGGAAGCTGTGTTGCAGGTCCACCAGCGCCGTGCGCACGGCAGGCAGGGCGGACACGCGGGACGCGTTCATACCGGCTTCTTCGGTGCGGATGGCCTCGGTCACGTCGTCGCTGCCCAGCCACACCTTGCCGCCCTCAAACCGCACAGGCAGCGTCTGGGCCAGGGTGGCGATACGGGCTTCGTGGTCCGCATCGATGGCGAACCCCGCCCGCAGCGCGGCGAGGGCGGTGATGCGGTACATCGCGCCGGAGTCGAGGAAGCGATAGCCCAGCCGCTGCGCCACCGCTGCCGCCACCGTGCCCTTGCCCGAGGCTGTGGGGCCGTCAATACAGATCACCGGGATGTGAGAGGTTTCGACCTGGGCGACCGAGAACAGCGCCTCGAAATAGTCCGGGAAGGTCTTGGCTACGCACTTGGGGTCTTCGATGCGCACCGGCAGACGCGCCGGATTGAAGGCGGCCAGCGAGAAGCACATGGCCACGCGGTGGTCGTCGTAGGTGTGGATGCTGGCGGCTTTCCAGTCGGCGGACTGGGCGGGAGGCGTCACGCGGATGTAGTCCGCACCTTCCTCCACCGTGGCGCCGAGCTTGCGCAGCTCGGTGGCCATGGCGGCGATGCGGTCTGTTTCCTTCACGCGCCAGCTGGCGATGTTGGTCAGCGTGGTCGTGCCCTCGGCATACAGGGCCATCACGGCCAGCGTCATGGCCGCATCAGGGATGTGGTTGCAGTCCAGGTCAATGGCCTTGAGGGGCCAGGCGCCGCGTTCGATCTGCAGCCAGTTGGGGCCCCCGGTGATCACCGCGCCCATGGCCCGGGCCGCTTCGACAAAGCGAATATCGCCCTGGATCGAGTCGAGGCCCACGCCTTGTATCTTGATGCCGGATTTGGCATCTTTTTGGCCAGTAGCGCTAGTCGCTATTGCTCCAAGCGCTATGAAATAGCTAGCGGATGAGGCGTCTGCCTCTACATGAATACTGCCAGGCGACTGGTAGCGGCTACCCGCCGCGATGGTGAAGCGCTGCCAGCTCTGGTGCTCGACCACGATGCCAAACCGCGCCAGCAGCTGCAGCGTGATGGCGATGTAGGGCTTGGAGATCAGCTCGCCCACCACCTCGATCACGATGGCCTGTGCGCCAGCCGCCAGCGGCAGCGCCATGAGCAGGGCTGTGAGGAACTGGCTGGACACATCGCCGCGCACGCGGATGGGCTCTGCCAGCGCCAGCGAAGGCACGCCCTGGCCGTGGGCGATCCTGAGTGGTGGGTAGCCGTCGTTGCCCAGGTAGTCGATCTGGCAGCCCAGCTGGCGCAGGGCATCAATCAGGTCGCCAATCGGGCGCTCGTGCATGCGCGGCACGCCCGACAGTTCGAACTCGCCGCCAAGCAGTGCCAGCGCTGCCGTGAGTGGGCGCATGGCCGTGGCCGCATTGCCCAGGAACAGCTTGGCGGGAGACTGGGGCAGGCGGCCACCCAGGCCGGTGATGCGCACCGTGCTGCCCGCTTTATCCACTGTGCACCCGATCTGGCGCAGAGCGTCCAGCATCACGCGCGTGTCGTCGGACGCCAGCAGGTCGTGCACGGTGGTGGTGCCGTTGCTCAGCGCGGCCAGCAGCAGCACCCGGTTAGAGATGCTCTTGGAGCCCGGCAGGTGGACTTCGCCTGCAGCGGCTTGCAGAGGGGGCAGATCAAGGAATGCGGTGCTGTACATCGGTATCTTTCGTCCATTGGGTGCAAGCGCCCGTCATTACTGGCGCAGGTCCATCCCATTGTACCCGTGGAGCTGGCTTTGCCGGGCCACCGGGTGCGTCTCCTTTGGGGGAAGGCGCCGCAGGCGGCTCAGGGGGTTACTTTCTCTTCGCGCCCATGCGCCAATGCGCACGGGTTTCGCTGGCCAGGGTCAGCATGTCTTCAAGCGCCTGGGCATTGCCTTTTTCCATGGCCTGCTCGATGTTGCGCAGGGCCTGCTGGAACAGCTTGGACTGGGCAATCAGCTCGTCCCGGTTGGACAGCAGGATGTCGCGCCACACCTTGGGGTCGCTGGCGGCAATGCGGGTGAAGTCGCGGAATCCGGGGCCTGCGAGGGACAGAAAGTCGTCACCGTGCGTCTGGCCCGTGATGCTGTTCATCATTGCAAACGCGAGCAAATGGGGCAGGTGGCTGACGGCGGCAAAGGCCGCGTCGTGCGACTCCGGCGACATGCTGGTCACGCGGCAGCCCAAGGCCGTCCAGATCTTTTCGGCATCCTGCAGCTGGGCCGTCAGGGTGCGCTCGGTGGGAGTCAGGATCACCTGGCGCCCGCTGTAGAGGTCGGCCTCGGCGTGTTCCACGCCCGACACCTCGCGCCCCGTGATGGGGTGTGCGGGCACGAAGGAGCCCACCTGGTCCCGCAGCGAACGCTGTGCGGCCTGCACCACATCGGACTTGGTCGATCCCACGTCCATGATGAGCATCTGGGGGGTGACAAGGTGCTTGATGGCCTTGAGGGTGGCCTCGGTGGCTGCCACGGGGACTGCCACCAGCACAATGTCTGCGCCCGCCACGGCCAGTAGCGCGGAAGGCGCCTCGACGTCGATCACGCCCAGCTGGCGGGCGCGGTCGGTGGTGGAGGGCGACTTGCTGTAGCCCACCACGCGTTTGACCAACCCGGCCTTCTTCATGGCCAGGGCGAATGAGCCTCCCATGAGCCCACAGCCGATCAGTCCCAATTGTTCAAACATGGCGGCTGCTCCTCAGGATGACACGGGATAGGTGCCCAGGACCTTGTAGAACGCACACAGGCTGCGCAGTTCTTCCAGCGCCCGTGCCACGTGGGGCTGGGCGGGGTGGCCGTCGAGATCGATGTAGAAGTAGTACTCCCACTGGCCCGTGCGGGCAGGGCGCGACTCAAAGCGCGTCATGGACACGCCGTGCGTCTTGAGTGGCACCAGCAGGTCGTGCACGGCGCCGGGGCGGTTGGGCACCGACACCACGAGGCTGGTGCAATCCTTGCCCGAAGGAGGCGGCGTCTGCAGCGTGTGGGGCAGGCAGATGATGGCGAAGCGGGTACGGTTGTAGGCGTCGTCCTGGATGGCGTGGGAGACGATGTGCAAGCCAAACTGGGTGGCCGCACGCTCGCTGGAGAGTGCTGCCCAGGCCGGGTTGGTGGTGGCCAGTCGCGCGCCTTCGGCATTGCTGGACACCGGGCGGCGCTCGGCATGCGGCAGGTGCTTGGACAACCACGCCTGGCACTGTGCGAGTGCTTGCGGATGGGCCAGCACCACTTCGATGCCATCGAGCGAGTTGCTGGTGCGCAGCAGGTTGTGGCGCACCAGCAGGCTGACCTCGCCCACCACATGCGTAGGGGTGTGCAGGAACAGGTCCAGAGAGCGGGTGACCACGCCCTCGGTGGAGTTCTCTACGCCCACCACGCCATATTGGGCACTGCCCGCCGCCGTGGCGTGGAACACCTCGTCGAAGTTGGCGCAGTACATCAGGTCGGCGGCACCGCCGAAGAATTCAATCGCGGCCTGCTCGCAGAACGTGCCCTCGGGGCCCAGCACGGCCACACGCTGGGGTGATTCGAGGGCCAGGCAGGCAGACATGATCTCGCGCCAGATCGCCGCCACGTGCGCACCCTTGAGCGGGCCCGGGTTGGCGTTGGTGATCTTGTCGATGACCTGCGCCACACGGTCGGGGCGGAAGAAGGGCGTGCCTTCACGCTTCTTGACTTCACCCACCTGTTCGGCCACCAGCGCCCTCTGGTTCAGCAGCGTGAGCAGTTGCTGGTCGATGCTGTCGATCTGCACGCGCAGGCTGGCGAGGTCGGGTGAGGCTTGCGGATTGTTCATGGACGGTGGGGTAGCAGTGCGTGCTCTGGGAGCCGTTTTTTTGTTGCTGTCGTGTCGGGTGCGCGCTCAGGCGTGCTTTTGCTCAAATTCTCGCATGTAGTCCACCAGCGCCTGCACGCCCGCCAATGGCATGGCGTTGTAGATGCTGGCGCGCATGCCTCCCACGGACTTGTGGCCCTTGAGCTGCAGCAGCCCGCGCTCCTTGGCACCGGCCAGGAAGGCGTCGTTACGGCTTTCGTCACGCAGGAAAAACGGGACGTTCATGCGCGAGCGGCAGTTGGCCGCCACCTTGTTGACGTACAGCTGCGATTGGTCGATGGCGTTGTACAACAGCGTGGCCTTGGCAATGTTGCGCTGCTCCATGGCGGCTACGCCGGTCAGGCTGCCTTCGGTCTGGCGCTTGAGCCACTGGAAGGTCAGTCCGGCGACGTAGATGCCCCAGGTGGGCGGCGTGTTGTACATCGACTGGTTGTCGGCCACGATTTTGTAGTCGAAGGCGCTGGGGCAGGCGGGCAGTGCATGGCCCAGCAGGTCCTCGCGCACGATCACCAGCGTGAGGCCTGCGGGCCCCAGGTTCTTTTGCGCTCCGCCAAAAGCCAAGCCCACACGGCTCCAGTCCACGGGCCGCGAGGCCACGTGCGAGGAGAAGTCGATCACCAGCGGCGCATCGCTGCCCAGCGCCTTGAGGTCGGGCAGCTGGTGGAACTCGGTGCCGTGGATGGTTTCGTTGCTGCACAGGTGCAGGTAGCTCGCGCCCCGACTCACCGTCCACGAAGCTGGGTCCGACACGGTGGTATAGCCCGTGTCTTCACCCGTAGCGACAATGTTGACTTCGGACGCATATTTGCGTGCTTCCTTTTGCGACTTCTGGCTCCAGCTGCCGGTCACCACAAAATCGACCACGCCGGCACGCGACAGGTTGAGCGGAACGATGGCGTTTTCGGCCAAGCCACCACCTTGCATGAAGAGGATCTTGAAATGCGACGGCACGGCCAGCAGCTCGCGCAGGTCGGCTTCCGCCTTTTCGTAGATGGACAGAAACTCCTTGCCGCGGTGGCTCATTTCCATCACGCCCATGCCGCTGCCGTGCCAGTCCAGCATCTCGGCGGCGGCTTGTTCCAGGACTTCGGTAGGGATGGCGGCAGGGCCTGCGGAGAAGTTGTAAGGGCGTGTCATGTTAGGGGCTAAAAATGCATCAGGCGCTTATTCAATAAGCGCCTGATGCTTCGCTTTTGATAGCGTTGGCGGAGCGTCTTCACGCCCTGCGGTGGTCAGGCGTCGGGGGCTTCAGGTGCGGAGGAAGTGCCACTGTCCGGGCTTGCATCCCCATCAGCTTCTGCATCCGTCACATTGGCGTCGTTCTCAACGATGCGCTGCAAGCCACTGAGCTTGGAGCCTTCGTCCAGTGCGATCAACGTCACGCCCTGTGTGGCACGACCCAGTTCGCGGATCTCGCTCACGCGGGTGCGCACCAGCACGCCCTTGTCGGTGATCAGCATGATCTCGTCGTCCGCATGCACCAGCGTGGCGGCAACGACCTTGCCGTTGCGCTCGCTCTGCTGGATGGCAATCATGCCCTTGGTACCACGGCCATGGCGGGTGTATTCGGTGATGCTGGTGCGCTTGCCGTAGCCGTTTTCTGTAGCAGTCAACACACTCTGCGTTTCGTCCTCGGCGACCAGCATGGCGATCACGCTCTGTCCGTCTTCCAGCATCATGCCGCGCACGCCACGTGCCGCACGGCCCAGGGGGCGCACATCGTTTTCGTCGAAGCGCACGGCCTTGCCACCATCGCTGAACAACATCACGTCGTGCTTGCCATCGGTGAGGGCAGCGCCGATCAGGTAGTCGCCGTCATCCAGGTTCACGGCAATGATGCCGCCCTTGCGCGGGTTGCTGAATTCGTCCAATGCCGTCTTCTTCACGGTGCCCATGCTGGTGGCCATGAACACGTAGCGGTCCGCAGGGAAGCTGCGCATGTCGCCGGTGAGCGGCAGTACCACGTTGATCTTTTCGCCGTCTTGCAGCGGGAACATGTTGACGATGGGGCGTCCACGCGAGCCGCGCGAGCCTGCCGGCACTTCCCACACCTTGAGCCAATACAGGCGGCCACGGTTGGAGAAGCACAGGATGTAGTCGTGTGTGTTGGCGATGAAGAGCTGGTCGATCCAGTCGTCTTCCTTTGTCGCGGTCGCCTGCTTGCCGCGTCCACCGCGCTTTTGGGCACGGTATTCGGACAGGGGCTGGCTCTTGATGTAGCCGGTGTGGGACAGCGTCACCACCATGTCGGTGGGGGTGATCAGGTCTTCGGTGGAGAGATCCTGTGCGCTGTATTCAACGATGGAGCGACGTGCGCCCAGCTTGTGCTGGCCGAACTCCTGCTTGATGGAGGTGAGTTCGTCGCCGATGATGACCGACACGCGCTCGGGCTTTGCCAGGATGTCCAGCAGATCCTCGATGACCGCCATGACTTCCTTGTACTCGGCGACGATCTTGTCCTGCTCCAGGCCCGTGAGGCGTTGCAGTCGCATCTGCAGGATTTCCTGGGCCTGCGTTTCCGACAACCGGTACAGGCCGTCCTGGCCCATGCCGAATTCCTTTTCCAGGCCGTCGGGGCGATAGTCGTCGGCGTTGATCACACCGCCATCGGCACGCGTGCGCGTGAGCATCTCGCGCACCAGCTTGCTGTCCCAGGGGCGGGCCATCAGCTCAGCCTTGGCCACCGGCGGCGTGGGCGCGTTGCGAATGATGGCGATGAAGTCGTCGATGTTGGCCAAGGCCACGGCCAAGCCTTCCAGCACATGGCCACGGTCGCGTGCCTTGCGCAGCTCGAACACCGTGCGGCGAGTCACCACTTCGCGGCGGTGCTGCAGGAAGACGCTGATCAGATCCTTCAGGTTGCACAGGCGGGGCTGGCCGTCAATCAGCGCCACCATGTTCATGCCGAACGTGTCCTGCAGCTGCGTCTGCTTGTACAGGTTGTTGAGCACCACCTCGGGCACTTCACCGCGCTTGAGTTCGATCACCAAGCGCATGCCGGATTTGTCCGACTCGTCCTGGATGTGGCTGATGCCTTCGATCTTCTTTTCGTGCACCAGCTCGGCCATACGCTCCTGCAGCGTCTTCTTGTTGACCTGGTAGGGCAGCTCGTCCACGATGATCGCCTGGCGCTGGCCGCGGTCGATGTCCTCAAAGTGGCACTTGGCACGCATCACCACCTTGCCGCGTCCGGTGCGGTAGCCATCCTTCACGCCGTTGATGCCGTAGATGATGCCGGCGGTGGGGAAGTCTGGGGCTGGGATGATTTCCATCAACTCATCGATGGTCGTCTCGGGATTGCGCAGCATGTGCAGACACGCATCGACCACTTCGTTGAGGTTATGTGGCGGAATGTTGGTGGCCATACCCACCGCAATACCCGCCGATCCATTCACCAGCAAGTTGGGCAGCTTGCTGGGCAATACCAGCGGTTCTTTCTCGCTGCCGTCGTAGTTGGGGCCGAAATCGACAGTTTCCTTGTCAATATCTCCCAGCATTTCATGCGCGATTTTGGCCAGGCGGATTTCGGTGTATCGCATGGCCGCAGCGTTGTCGCCGTCCACGGATCCGAAATTACCCTGTCCATCCACCAGCATATGGCGCAACGAGAAGTCCTGCGCCATCCGCACAATGGTGTCGTACACCGCAGAGTCCCCGTGCGGGTGGTATTTGCCGATCACGTCGCCCACGATACGAGCCGACTTTTTATAAGGCCGGTTCCAGTCGTTGTTGAGTTCATGCATGGCGAAAAGAACGCGGCGGTGCACAGGCTTTAAGCCGTCACGCGCGTCGGGCAGTGCACGACCCACAATCACGCTCATCGCGTAATCGAGGTAACTGCGCCGCATCTCTTCTTCGAGGCTGATCGGCAGGGTTTCTTTGGCAAACTGGGTCATTGGGACGGCGGGGGCGGCAAAGGAGAGCCATTTTAGGCGTAAGACCGTGTAGCGACGGCGCAACATATCGAAGCAATTCAGGTTTTGTCCTACGGGCCCCGACCAGCGCGCGCAGCTTTTGCCCTGTTACGTATGGCACAATCGTTTGAACGCTTAGGGTGGTGGTCACCCCAGGCGTCCTGATTCGCAGCGCGGCTGCGGCTTTTTCCCCAAGAGGAGAACCATGAAGAAACTGAACAAAGTGGCGATGTTGTTTGCCTCTGCAGCGCTCGCAACCGCCGCTGGCGCACAAACCGTTGACAACTGGCGCGATGCTTCTGGCCAACTGGTCTGGAAGAACGGTACCAACGAATACTGCTGGCGCGATGCCAACTGGACGCCTGCTACGGCAGCTCCTGGCTGCGACGGCGCAATCGCTGCTCCCGCTCCTGCCGCTGCACCAGCTCCTGCTGCTGCTCCAGCACCTGCTGCCGCCCCTGCACCCGCTCCCGCACCAGCTCCTGCAGTCGCCACCAAGGTGACCTACGCTGCTGACGCCTTCTTCGACTTCGACAAGTCGGTGCTCAAGCCAGAAGGCAAGGCCAAGCTGGACGACCTGGTTTCCAAGGTCAAGGGCATCAATCTGGAAGTGATCATTGCTGTGGGTCACACTGACTCCGTCGGCTCTGATGCTTACAACCAGAAGCTGTCGGTGCGTCGTTCTGAAGCCGTGAAGGCTTACTTGGTGTCCAAGGGCATCGAAAAGAACCGCGTGTACACCGAAGGCAAGGGCGAAAAGCAACCCGTGGCTGACAACAAGACCGCCGAAGGCCGTGCGAAGAACCGTCGCGTGGAAATCGAAGTGGTTGGCACCCGCGCCGCTCAGTAATCTTCGGATTGCTTCACAAAAAAGCCCCGCTCGCGGGGCTTTTTTGCGTCCAGGGCTTTTCGTGCTCTCCCTTCATGGACAATCAGCGACATGATCGAAACCGTCAATGCAGATCCGGCCGAATTGGCCAAGTTTTCCGAATTGGCCCACCGGTGGTGGGACCCTGACAGTGAATTTCGTCCCTTGCACCAGATCAACCCGCTGCGGCTCGACTGGATTCACGGCCTGGGCGCCTTGACCGGCAAACGCGTGCTGGATGTGGGTTGTGGCGGTGGCATTTTGGCCGACTCCATGGCGCGCAAGGGGGCAGATGTGCTGGGTATTGACCTGGCAACCAAGGCGTTGCGCGTGGCGCAGTTGCATGCTCTGGAGGCTGGAACCCAAAATGTGCAGTACCGTGAAATCAGCGCTGAAGCGATGGCCTTGGAGCAACCTGCTGGTTTTGATGTGGTGACCTGCATGGAAATGCTGGAGCATGTTCCGGATCCCGCCTCGGTGGTCCGCGCGTGCGCCACGTTGGTCAAACCCGGGGGCTGGGTCTTCTTCTCCACCATCAATCGCAACGCCAAGGCGTTTATGCTGGCCATTGTGGGCGCGGAATACGTGCTTAACATGCTGCCGCGCGGTACCCACGAATACGCCAAGATGATCCGCCCCAGCGAGCTTGCAGGGCATTGTCGCAGTGCGGGCTTGGATGTTCTGCACACCAAGGGCCTGGAATACAACCCCCTCACGCGTCGCTATTGGCTCAGCGCCAACACCAGCGTCAATTACCTGTTTGCCGCGCGTCGCCTGGGCTGATATGGCTACCGTTTTTCATGGCATTCGCGCAGTCCTTTTTGATTTGGATGGAACTCTGATCGACAGCGCACCAGACTTGGGGGCGGCCGCAGACAAAATGCGCACCGACCGAGGCCTGCCTTCGCTGCCCTCGGCCCGATATCGCCCTATGGCGGGAGCAGGGGCCCGTGGCATGCTGGCAGAAGCCTTTGGCATGGGGCCAGATCACCCAGACTTTGCCGTCATGCGCGAAGAGTTTTTCGTGAACTATGAAACTCGCATGACCGAGCAGACCACCATTTTTGAAGGTGTGCCTGAATTGGTTCGCCAGATTCTCGAACGTAACATGACGTGGGGTGTGGTCACCAACAAGGCTGCCCGCTTTACCGAACCCCTGACCCAGGCCATGCCGCTGTTTGCCACCGCTTCGGCAGTGGTCAGTGGCGACACCACGTCACACGCCAAGCCCCATCCTGCGCCCCTGCTGGAAGCGGCTGCGCGGTTGCGTGTGCCGCCGGAGCAGTGCATTTACGTGGGTGATGACGAGCGTGACATCGCGGCTGGTCTGGCGGCAGGCATGGGTACAGTGGCCGCCATCTACGGCTATTTGGGCGCCAAGACCGACCCTGCAGGGTGGGGCGCGCACGCCGCAATTAAATCTCCCAGTGAGCTCTTGCAATTGCTCGCGAACGCCTAAAATAGGAAGCCTAGGGGCTGTCCTGGTTTCGACGTGGGTTCGGGATCAGTGTGGTGCATGTCGAGCTTGAGTCACGCTCGTAAATCTCGATTTAACAAACTAACTGCAAACGACGAACGTTTCGCACTCGCTGCTTAATTGCCAGTGAGCCTTGCAACAGTTGGCCGATGGGCTGGGCAAGGGGGTTCTGAGCAATCAGTGCCTCCCGGCTGCAAGGATAATTACATGGGCTGGCTTCCATCCGGGTACCTTGGGTGGAGGCGAGAAAATAGGGTGCTGGCGGCCCATGTAGCGTGCGACTGCGCGACATGGGTAGCGAGATCCAAATCAGACCGCTAAACATGTAGATCTGCCTGACGAAGGCTTGCGGACGCGGGTTCAATTCCCGCCAGCTCCACCAAACATAAACCCCCAACCGGTAACGGTTGGGGGTTTTTCTTTTCCCGCTGATTTTGTACTGCCGCGCAAGGATAGTTGCTTCCGTTCGCCCTTACCGAACGATTCGATGCACCCCCTGGCTTCTGAGACGTGACGTCTTTGAACCATGTCCCTCAACGGCAATCCGCAGTGGCTGTATATCCCCGGCTTCGCGTTGTAAACCCCTGACCAAATCGGCTAAAACGCTGCCGTCCGCGCAGTCAAACACCTGTCAACGTGCTTCGCCAACACCGCCCAAGAAACAAAATGAAATAAACCGAAACTGGCTCGAGACCACGTTCCAGGCCGCTGCGCGCACCATCAGGGTCATGTTCCATACCGTCTTTGAAAGGACAGCATCATGAAACCCTGGATCAAGAAAACGCTGATGGGCATTTTTGGTGCGTCCATCGCGGTGGGTGGGCTGACGGCCTGCTCCAGCGGGCACCACCAGCGTGGCCCGATGACTGCGGAAAAGATGGCGGAAGTGCGCGGCAAGATGGTGGACCGGGTGAGCAGCAAGCTGGATCTGAACGAGGCACAAAAGACCAAGCTCAATGCCTTGGCCGATCAACTGGAAGCCCAGCGCGCAGCGTTCGTCGGCAAGACGGCAGACCCCCGTGCCGAGGTGCAGGCCATTGTGGCGGGCGACAAGTTTGATCGGGTGCGGGCGCAGTCCCTGCTCGAAGACAAGACGCGTGCGGTGCAGGCCCACAGTCCCGCGGTGGTCAATGCGATGGCTGACTTCTATGACAGCCTGAACCCTGACCAGCAGCACAAAGTGCGCGAGCTGATGCAGCGTCGCAAGGGCTGGATGGCCCGCGGGTGATGGGCGGGGAGCATTGCATGTCACCCACGCTGGAACCTATCCACCGCCTCGCCCAGGGCGTTCGTGTGCACGGGCCCGCGCTGCTGTCGGGCATGCCAGAGCCTCACGATGAGCTGATGTCGCTGGTCTGGGGGCCGCGCTTTGACCGCGAGCATGCGATGGGCCTGGTCGCCCGCCAGCCCTCGGTGGCGGCCCACACGCTGCCTGCCTTGCTGGCGGCTGCCGACCATTTTGATGCGCTCCATGCCGGTGCGCAGGGCCGTTTGCGGCGACTCATCGTGCGACACCGCGCATTGTGTGCGGCTGGCGCTTCTGTCGATACCGCCCTTGGGGAGCGCGCCTGACGGTGTGAGAATTGCTCATGCATCGCATATTGTTGATCGACGACGACGCGCAGTTGGGCGCTCCCTTGGCCACTTACTTCCAGCGTTTTGAACTGGAACTCGTTCATGCACTTCGGCCCAGCGATGGCTTGGCACAGCTGACGGTCGGCGGGTTTGACGCTGCCATCCTCGACGTGATGCTGCCCGAAATGGACGGGTTTGAGCTGTGCCGCACCATCCGCAAGCAGGGCGACCTGCCCATCGTGATGCTGACCGCGCGCGGCGAAGTGATGGACCGGGTGGTGGGGCTGGAGCTGGGGGCTGACGATTATCTGCCCAAGCCCTTTGAGCCACGTGAACTGGTGGCGCGCCTGCAGACGGTGTTGCGTCGGCGCAGGGCACCGGGGCAGGGCGTTGCCGTGGGCGCGCTGGAGTTCGAGGGCCTGTCCATCGACGCAGCGCGCCGCAGTGTGCAGCGCCATGGTGTGGTGGTGGAGCTGACCGGCACGGAGTTCGACCTCTTGCACCTGTTGGCGCGCGAGCCCGGCAAGGTCTTCAGCCGCGACGACATCCTGAACCAGCTGCGTGGTCATGAGGCCGAGCTGTACACCCGCGCGGTGGACATCGTAGTGAGCCGGTTGCGCAAAAAGCTGGAGCCGCTGGACTGCATCAAGACATTGCGCAACGTGGGCTACTCCCTGGCTTTGCGCCGCGCTGCCCCATGAAGCAGATTTGTTCTCCCATTCACGACCCGAACTGCCCCTGGCACCGCCGGGCGCGCCACGCGGTAGGGCATTCGCTGCGCATTCGGCTGGTGCTGGTGTTCATGGCACTGGCCGTGACTGTGGCGGTCACGTTCATGGGCGGGGTGCAAAAGGCCGTGTCCGTAGGCTGGCGCGAGGCTGCGCGGCCGCTGCTGATGGACTATGTGGACCGCCTTGCCGCCGAGATTGGCAGCCCGCCGAGCATTGAGCGCGCGCAGGCGATTGCCAATCGCCTGCCACTGACCTTGCGCATCGACGGGCCGCAGATCCACTGGGCATCGCACCCCGATCAGCAGAACCCCGACTGGGTGAGCGACAAGGTCCGCCAGGAAGACCGCTGGACCGGGGACGAGAACGGGCACAGCCTGCTGCGCCGCACGACGGCAGATGGGCACCATATCGAGTTCGGCCTGAACGCGCTGTCCTGGGACAAGCGCCCGCGCATTGCGTGGGGCACGCTGACCGTGCTGCTGCTGCTCACGGCGCTGGCCTATGTATATGTGCGGCATCTGTTGCGTCCGCTGGACGACATCCGCCAGGGCGCGCAGCGCTTTGGCAACGGCAACTTTGCCCAGCCCATACCGGTGCGGCATGCCCACCGGCCGGACGAGCTGGGCCAGCTGGCCGAGACCATCAACACCATGGGGGATGACATCCACCAGATGTTGGAGGCCAAGCGCGCACTGTTGTTGGCGATGAGCCATGAGCTGCGCAGCCCGCTCACGCGGGCCCGCCTGAACACGGAGCTGCTGCCCGAAACGACCGATGTGCAGCCGCAGCGCCTGGCGCTCATGCGCGACCTGGGTGAAATGGCCGGCCTCATCACCGACCTGCTGGAAAGCGAGCGCCTGGCGGGCCGCCATGCGGCGCTGCACCGCGAGCCCACCGATGTCACCGAGCTGGCGCGCGAAGTGGTGGCCGACCTGTGCTCCCGCCATGCCGGGGCTACCGACATTGCCTTGCACGTGGCGCCGGACTTGCCCTCGGTGCGGCTGGACCGGTCCCGCCTGCGGCTTTTGCTGCGCAACCTGCTGGACAACAGCCTGCGCCACAGTGAGTCGGGTGCCTTCCCCCCTGAGCTGCATTTACGGCTGGCGGATGAGGGGAGGGTGCTGGAATTGGAGGTGCGTGATCATGGGCGCGGTGTGCCTCCTGAGCACCTGCCACATCTGGCCCAGGCGTTCTACCGCCCGGACACCGCACGCCAGCGTGCCACCGGTGGCGTCGGACTGGGTTTGTACCTGTGCCGGCTGGTGGCGCAGGCGCACGACGGGCAATTGCACATGCGCAATGCAGAGCCCGGCCTGTCGGTCACCGTGCGTTTGCCCGTGGTGGAATAGGTCGCAAGCCGGTGGCATAGACAGGTTGGCCTCTGCGCTGGCGGGTGGCGTCGCACCGATGCGGCCAGGCCAGCGCACAGGCCTGGTGCAATGGGGAAGTGGGCCTGCAAGCGGCCATGTCCGGCTTCTCAACGCAAATTGATGGCTTTTTTGTGCTGTGGCGCAGGTGTTTATTGACCTGATAGCTATCAAATCAGGAGTTTTTTATGGTGCCCTGGACCACCAGAGAAGACACCATCCTCCCTGGCCCCGTTCTTGCTGAAGATCGACACCCCCTCGCATGAGTCGGATTTTTCAGTGTTTACCCTGTATATACAGGTATGCTGAAACTGTCATCATGGCTTCCGGTACGCAGGTGCGTTCCGGTGGGCAGGGCCAAGGTACTTTCTTCAAACAGGAGCAGATGATGACTCGATCGGTTGTGAAATGGACGTCGCTGGCAGCGGCAGCAGCATGCATGATGGCCCTGGCCGCACCGGCCCAGGCGCAGGACACCAAGATTGTGCTGGGCATGTCCGGCTGGACAGGTTTTGCACCGCTCACGCTGGCCGACAAGGCTGGCATCTTCAAGAAGAACGGCCTGGATGTGGAGATCAAGATGATTCCGCAGAAGGACCGCCACCTGGCCCTGGCCTCCAAGTCCATCCAGTGCGCCGCCACCACGGTCGAAACACATGTCGCCTGGAACGCCAACGGCGTGCCCATCGTGCAGATCTTCCAGATGGACAAGTCCTACGGCGCCGACGGCATTGCGGTGCGCGGCGACATCAAGGGCTTTGCCGACCTCAAGGGCAAGACCATCGGCGTGGATGCGCCCGGCACCGCTCCGTACTTTGGCCTGGCCTGGATGCTGAGCAAGAACGGCATGAGCCTCAAGGACGTGAAGACCACCACGCTGTCGCCCCAGGCGGCCGCGCAGGCTTTCGTAGCCGGCCAGAACGACGCAGCCATGACCTACGAGCCCTACCTGTCCACCGTGCGCGACAACCCTGCGGCCGGCAAGATTTTGGCTACCACGCTCGACTACCCCATGGTGATGGACACCGTGGGCTGCGACCCCACCTGGCTCAAGGCCAACGGCAAGGCCGCACAGGCACTGGCCAACTCGTACTTCCAGGCCCTGGACATGATCAAGGCCGACCCGGCCAAATCCAACGAAATCATGGGCGCCGCCGTCAAGCAGACGGGCGAGCAGTTTGCCAAGTCGTCGTCGTTCCTGCGCTGGCAGGACAAGGCCGCCAACCAGAAGTTCTTTGCGGGCGAGCTGACCACGTTCATGAAGGACGCCACGGCCATCCTGCTGGAGGCCGGCATCATCCGCAAGGCGCCTGAAGACCTGGCCGTCACCTTCGACGCGAGCTTCATCAAGTAAATAGACGGAAGAAGAGCGCTCCATGTCCGCCGTGCAACCCCTGTCCGTTACCGAGCCAAAACCCGAGCAAAAAGCCGGACCACATGCCCCCGCGCGCCGGCGCTCGCTGGCCCCGCTGGAGCCTGTGAGCAGCAGCGCCCGCTGGATGCTCGGGCTGGCCTTTTTCGCCCTGTTCGTGGCGGTGTGGGCGTTCTTCACATTGGGCGGCTTCGTGTCGCCCACCTTCCTGGCCAGCCCCGTCACCATGGTGAAGGAAGGCTGGCTGTTGTTCACCGAGTACGGCTTCATCAAAGACATCGGCATGACCATCTGGCGTGTGGTCGGTGGCTTCATCCTGGCCGCCATCATTGCCGTGCCGCTGGGCATTGCGATGGGCGCGTACAAGGGCATCGAGGCATTCTTTGAGCCCTTCGTGTCGTTTTGCCGCTACCTGCCTGCGTCTGCCTTCATCCCGCTCTTGATCCTGTGGGCCGGTATCGGCGAGGCGCAGAAGATCCTTGTCATCTTCATCGGCTCGGTCTTCCAGATCACGCTGATGGTCGCCGTCACCGTGGGCGGCGCGCGGCGCGATCTGGTCGAGGCTGCCTACACCCTGGGCGCGGGCCACAAGGGCATCGTCACGCGCGTGCTCATCCCTGGCGCGGCGCCTGAGATCGCCGAGACCCTGCGCCTGGTATTGGGCTGGGCGTGGACCTATGTGATCGTGGCCGAGCTGATCGGCTCGTCCAGCGGCATCGGCCACATGATCACCGACAGCCAGTCGCTGCTCAACACCGGGCAGATCATCTTCGGCATCATCATCATCGGCCTCATCGGGCTGGTGTCCGACTTCGCCTTCAAGGCGCTCAACCACCGTCTGTTTGCCTGGAGTTTTGTGCGATGAGCAGCGTATCCATCCAAGCCGTCTCGCGTGTCTTCGAGACTGCCAAAGGCCAGCGCACGCAGGCGCTGCAGCCGGTCGATTTCGAGGTGAAGGACAACGACTTCGTGACCATCCTGGGCCCCTCGGGCTGTGGCAAGTCAACGCTGCTGCGCATCGTGGCGGGGTTGGACCATGCCACCAGCGGCCGCGTGCTGCTGGATGGGGCGCCTGTCGAAGGCCCCGGCGCCGACCGCGGCATGGTGTTCCAGAGCTACACGCTGTTCCCCTGGCTCACCATCGAGCAGAACATCCGCTTTGGCCTGCGCGAACGCGGTATGCCCGAGGCACAGCAAAAGGAACGCGCCGCGTACTTCATCGCCAAGGTCGGCCTGCGCGGCTTCGAGCAGCACTTTCCCAAGCAGCTGTCGGGCGGCATGCAGCAGCGAACCGCCATTGCGCGCGCGCTGGCCAACGACCCCAAGATTTTGCTGATGGACGAGCCCTTCGGCGCGCTGGACAACCAGACTCGCGTGCTCATGCAAGAGCTACTGCTGGGCATCTGGGAGGCCGAGCGCAAGACGGTGCTGTTTGTCACCCACGACATCGACGAAGCCATTTTCATGGCCAACCGCGTGGCCGTGTTCAGCGCCCGGCCCGGCCGCATCAAGACCGAGCTGGCGGTGGACCTGCCGCACCCGCGCCACTACACGATCAAAACGAGCCCCGAGTTCATGGACCTCAAGGCGCGCCTCACCGAAGAGATCCGCGCTGAATCCATGGCGGCGGACCTGCACTGATCTGAACCTGCACCAGCCCCGCATCCACACATGAGCGCCCGTCCTTCCCGCCGCACTGCAGCCACTGCCCCGCGCAGCGCCACGCCCGCCAAGGCGGTGGTCGCCGTGGCTGCACCCGCGCAAGCCATGGCGCTGTACGAGCAGGTCAAGGACCACATCTCGCGCAAGATCCAGGAAGGCATCTGGCGCGCGGGCGACCGCCTGCCATCCGAGAACGAGCTGGTCACCCAGTTCGGCATCTCGCGCATGACGGTGAACCGCGCGCTGCGCGAGCTGGTGGAGCAGGGCCGCATCGTGCGTGTGGCGGGCGTGGGCAGTTTTGTGGCCGAGGACAAGCCCCAGTCCACGTTGTTGCAGATTGCCAATTTGGCCAGCGAAATCCGCCAGCGCGGGCACGACTACCGCTGTGACGTGCTCACGGTGGAACGCACCTCCGCCACGCTGGAGGTGGCCGCCGCGCTGGACCTGCGCACGGGCGAGTCGGTGTTCCACTCGCTGTGCATCCACCGTGAAGATGGCCTGCCCGTACAACTGGAAGACCGCCACGTGAACCCGCGCCAGGTGCCCCAGTTCGTCGCGCAGGACTTCACACTGCTGCAACCCTCCGAATACCTGGTGCGCAACGTGCCCTTCGACCAGATCGAGCATGTGGTCGATGCCGTCATGCCCACCGCCGAGCAGGCCGCGCTGCTGGAGATGTCTCCGCAGGAGCCCTGCCTGCTGCTCACCCGCCGCACCTGGTCGCGCGGCGTGCCCATTACCGTGGTGCGCTGCCTGCACCCCGCCACCCGTTACCGCCTGGGCAGCCGCTTCCGCGCCGACGGCAATCCCGTCGCCGGTTGAATATGAAGCACCCCCTGAGTCGCTTCGCGCCTTCCCCCTCAAGGGGGACTACACCCTCGCTGCGGGGCGGCCCTTGCTCGGCGTCTCTCGCGGGTGCCGTGGCAGTTTCACCCGTAGCGGGATTGGCTGACAGGATTTGAAGAACAAATTAACGCTGTTTATTTTTTGCTTGTACCTACTTGTATATACAGGATCAACGCCATGACACACAACGCTTCATCCCTCACCCTGCACCCCGGCCGCGTCACGCTGGCCGAGCTGCGCCGCATCCACGCGGGCCCCGTGCAACTGGTGCTCGATGCGTCGGCCCGCGCGGGTTTGCAGAAGTCCCTGACCACGGTGCAGCGCATCGTTGATGAAGACCAGGTCGTCTATGGCATCAACACCGGCTTTGGCAAGCTCGCCAGCACCAAGATTGCGCACGAGCGCCTGGCCGAGCTGCAGCGCAATCTGGTGCTGTCGCACAGCGTGGGCACGGGCGATGCGCTGCCCGACGACGTGGTGCGCCTCATCCTGGCCACCAAGGCCGTGAGCTTGGCGCGCGGCCACTCGGGCGTGCGCCCCGAGCTGGTGGATGCGTTGCTGGCCCTGGCCAACGCCAACGTGCTGCCGGTGATTCCGGCCAAGGGCTCGGTGGGCGCGTCGGGCGACCTGGCGCCGCTGGCGCACATGGCTTGTGTGCTGATTGGTGAAGGCCAGGCCAAGGTGGACGGCAAGGTGGTGCCGGGGGCAGAGGCCATGCGCTCCATCGGTTTGCAGCCGTTTGTGCTGGGCCCCAAGGAAGGGCTCGCGCTGCTCAATGGCACGCAGGTGTCCACCGCACTTGCACTGGCCGGGCTGTTTGGCGCCGAGAGCGTCTTTGCCGCCGCGCTGGTCGCGGGCTGCCTGTCGCTCGAAGCCATTAAGGGTTCGGTCAAACCCTTTGATGCACGCATTCACGAGGCACGTGGCCAGGCCGGGCAGATCGCCGTGGCCGCTGCCGTGCGTGCGCTGCTCGACGGCAGCGCCATCGACCCTTCGCACCCGAACTGCGGCCGCGTGCAAGACCCGTACTCCATCCGCTGCGTGCCGCAGGTGATGGGCGCGTGCCTGGACAACCTGCACCACGCCGCGCGCGTGCTGACCATTGAGGCCAATGCGGCTTCCGACAACCCCCTGGTGTTCGACAACGGCGACGTGATCTCAGGCGGCAACTTCCACGCCGAGCCCGTGGCCTTTGTGGCCGACATCATTGCGTTGGCCGTGGCCGAGATCGGTGCGATTTCTGAACGTCGCCTGTCGCTGCTGCTGGACCCAGGCCTGTCAGGCCTGCCCGCCTTCCTGATCCTCGACAGCGGTGTGAACTCGGGCTTCATGATCGCCCAGGTCACCGCCGCCGCATTGGCGGCCGAGAACCAGTGCCTGGCCAACCCCAGCAGCGTGACCAGCCTGCCGACATCGGCCAACCAGGAGGACCATGTCTCCATGGCCACCTACGGCGCGCGGCGCCTGGGCGACATGGTGCGCAATGCGGCGGTGATGGTCGGCATCGAGGCCATGGCCGCTGCGCAGGGCATGGAATTCGACCGCACCCTGAAATCCTCTCCGCTGATCGAAGCGCAATTCGCCGCCATCCGCGAGCGCGTGGCCTACCTGGAGCAGGACCGTTACCTCGCCCCCGACATCGAAGCCATGCGCGCATGGGCCCAGCAGTCCACCTGGCCTGCAGCGCTCACCCAGTGCCTGCCCAGCTTCGCCTGATTTTCTCTACGCATACCCCTTGATTCACAGGAGCCCACCATGAACGCCAACGACGCCATCATCGCCGCCGCCTCCAACACCGACCCCCGCCACGACGCCAGCCGCGTGATCCGCGCGCCGCGCGGCAGCCAGCTCACCTGCAAGAGCTGGCTCACCGAGGCCGCCTACCGCATGATCCAGAACAACCTCGACCCCGAGGTGGCCGAGCGCCCGCAGGACCTGGTGGTGTACGGCGGCATTGGCCGTGCCGCGCGCAACTGGGAGTGTTTTGACCAGATCCTCGCCTCGCTCAAGGACCTGAACGACGACGAAACCCTGCTCATTCAGTCCGGCAAGCCCGTGGGCGTGTTCAAGACCCATGCCAACGCGCCCCGCGTGCTGCTGGCCAACAGCAACCTGGTGCCCAAGTGGGCCAACTGGGAACACTTCAGCGAGCTGGACCAGAAGGGCCTGTTCATGTACGGCCAGATGACGGCCGGCAGCTGGATCTACATTGGCACGCAAGGCATCGTGCAGGGCACGTACGAGACCTTTGCCGAGGCGGGTCGCAAGCACTTTGGCGGCTCGCTCGAAGGGCGCTGGATCTTGACCGCTGGCCTGGGCGGCATGGGCGGCGCGCAGCCGCTGGCCGCTACCTTTGCGGGCGCGGTGTCGCTCAACATCGAATGCCAGCAAAGCAGCATCGACTTCCGCCTGCGCACGCGCTATGTGGACAAGCAGGCGCGTGACATTGACCACGCGTTCGAGCTGATCCAGCAGCACACCGCGGCCAAGGAGGCCGTGTCGATTGCCCTGCTGGGCAACGCCGCAGAAATACTGCCCGAGCTGGTGCGCCGTGCCAAGGCCGGTGGCCTCAAGCCCGACTTGGTCACCGACCAGACCTCGGCCCACGACCTCGTCAACGGCTACTTGCCCGCAGGTTGGACGGTGGCCCAGTGGCGCGCCGCGCAGCAGGACGTGACACAGCACGAGGTGCTGAAGAAGGCCGCTGCCAAGTCCTGCGCCGTGCATGTGCAGGCCATGCTTGACTTCCAGCACATGGGCATCCCGGTGGTGGACTACGGCAACAACATTCGCCAGGTGGCGTTTGACGAAGGCGTGAAGGACGCCTTCGACTTCCCCGGCTTTGTGCCTGCGTACATCCGTCCGCTGTTTTGCGAAGGCAAGGGCCCGTTCCGTTGGGTGGCCCTGTCGGGTGACCCGGAAGACATCCGCAAGACCGACGCCAAGATCAAGGAACTGTTCCCCGAGAACAAGCACGTGCACCGCTGGCTTGACATGGCGGGCGAGCGCATTGCCTTTCAGGGTCTGCCGGCACGCATCTGCTGGCTGGGCCTGGGCGAGCGCCACATTGCGGGCCTGGCCTTCAATGAGATGGTGAAGAACGGTGAGCTCAAGGCGCCCATCGTGATCGGCCGCGACCACCTGGACACCGGCAGCGTGGCCAGCCCCAACCGCGAGACCGAAGGCATGAAGGACGGCACCGACGCCGTGAGCGACTGGCCGCTGCTCAATGCGCTGCTCAACACCTCGGGCGGCGCCACCTGGGTCAGCCTGCACCACGGCGGGGGCGTGGGCATGGGTTACTCGCAGCACTCGGGCATGGTCATCGTGGCCGACGGCACTGAAGCTGCGGCCCAGCGCCTTGCCAATGTGCTGGTCAACGACTGCGGCAGCGGCGTGATGCGCCATGCCGATGCTGGCTACGAGCTGGCGGTGGAGACGGCCAAGAAGCAGGGCCTGAAGCTGCCCATGGTGAAGTGAAGGGGCGAGGGAGGGAATGACAGGAATGTGAAAAAAGGGAACTGCATTCCCATTCGTTGGGAATGTTGGGTTTGAATGCCGCTGCAATCCTTTGATACTGAGTCCATGCCCACCCGTGGACCCACCTCCGTTGCCGCCGCCGACCGTGTTCTGCACGTGCTGGCGGTGCTGGCGCAGCACGGGCAGCCCATGTCGGCTGCCGAGCTGGTGGAGGCCACGGGCCTGGCGCGCAGCACGCTGTACCGGCAGCTGGCGCGGCTCAAGCTGTGGGGCTTTGTGCTGGAGAGCAGCGGGCACTACGCGCCCGGGCCGCTCAGCCTGCAACTGGCCCTGGGCTTTGACATGGCGTCGCATCTGGTGCACCACGCGCGGCCGGACATGCAGGCCCTGGCCCGGCAGTCCCACGAGAGTGTGGGGCTGGTGGTGGCCGTGAATGACAGCGTGGTGTGCCTGGACATGGTGGACAGCACGCAGGCCCTGCGCTGCTCGTTTGAAAAAGGGCGCAGCGTGCCGCTGCGCGCGGGTGCCTCCGCCAAGTGCCTGCTTGCCCATGTGGCCCCGGCCACGCGCAATGCCATTCTGGACCTGCACTACGGCGCAGACACTGCTGAGCGCCAGGCGGCGCTGACCGAGCTGGAGGGCATTGCCAAGGCGGGTTACGCCGTCAGCTCTGGCGAAGTGGATGCCGGTGTCTGGGGCGTCAGCGTGCCCGTGTTCGGTTCTCCCCGGCAGGCCGCCGGGGCCATCACCCTGATGGCCCCGATCTTGCGGGCCCAGGGTCAGGAGACCGCACTCACCGGCATGGCCGTCGTCGCCGCAGCGCGCATCTCCCGCCAACTCACTTCTCCCTGATTTTCCCTCACCCCTCCTCAGGAGCTTTCCCCATGAATTTTCGCCGCAACCTTCTTCTGGCCAGCCTGGCCGCCGCAGCCTTCTGCACCATGGGTGCACAGGCCCAGGACAACGTCCTGCGTGTGGGCACCGATGCCACGTTCCCGCCCATGGAGTTTGTCGAAAACGGCAAACGCACGGGCTTCGACATCGAGCTGGTGGAGGCCATTGCCAAGACCATGGGCAAGCAGGTCGAGTGGGTGGACATCGACTTCAAGGGCCTGATTCCCGGCCTGATCTCGAAGCGTTTTGACATGGCGGTCTCGGCCATCTACATCACCGACGAGCGCAAGAAGGTGGTGGACTTCACTGACTCCTACTATGCCGGTGGCCTGGTGGTGATGGTGAAGGCCGACAACAAGGCCATCAACAAGCTGGCCGACCTGGACGGCAAGAAGGTCAGCGTGCAGGTGGGCACCAAGTCGGTGGCGTACCTGACCGAGAAATTCCCCAAGGTGCAGCGTGTCGAGGTCGAGAAGAACCAGGAGATGTTCAACCTGGTGGACATCGGCCGCGCCGACGCTGCCGTGACCGGCAAGCCCGCCGCGTTCCAGTATGTGCGCACCCGTCCTGGCCTGCGCGTGCTCGACGAGCAGCTCACCACTGAAGAGTACGGCATGGCCCTGCGCAAGGACACGCCTGAGCTGACGAAGGCCGTCAACGGTGCCATCACCAAGCTCAAGGCCGATGGCACCTATGCGGCCATCGTCAAGAAGTGGTTCAGCAACGGCGCTGCCAAGTAAACCGCAGCCACACGTTGCCGAACTGAGCCATGGAACTCGATTTTTCTCCTGTCTGGGCCGGGTTGCCCCAGTTGCTGGCGGGTGCGCTGGTCACTGTGGAAATCACGGCTGCCTCGCTGCTGCTGGGCTGCGTCATGGGCCTGCTGGTGGGCATTGGCCGCCTGAACCCCAAGCGCCGCGTGGTCTACGCCCTGTGCACCGCCTACGTGGCCGCGATACGCGGCACGCCGCTGCTGGTGCAGCTGTTCATCCTGTTCTTTGGCCTGCCGCAGTTCGGCATCCTGCTGCCCGCTTTTGTGTGCGGCGTGATCGGCCTGGGCATCTACTCGGGCGCCTATGTGTCCGAGGTGGTGCGCGGCGCCATCCAGTCCATTGACAAGGGGCAGATGGAGGCGGCGCGTTCCATTGGCATGTCCTCGGGCCTGGCCATGCGCACCGTGGTGCTGCCACAGGCCGTGGTGCGCATGATTCCGCCACTGGGCAATGAGTTCATCGCGCTGATCAAGAACTCGGCGCTGGTGTCGCTGCTCACCATCCACGACCTGATGCACGAAGGGCAGAAGATCATCAGCGTGTCGTACCGCTCGCTGGAGGTGTACCTGGCGATTGCGGTGGTGTATTTCATCCTCACGGGTGTCACTTCGTTAGTGCTGCGCCGCATGGAGCTGCGCCTGCGTGCCGGGGGGATGGTGCAATGAAGAAAAATTCTGTGATGACCGGAGCAAGCCCATCCGCCGAGCCGATCGTGCGCATTCGCGGACTGCGCAAGTCGTTTGGCAGCCACGTGGTGCTGAATGGCATCGACTTTGACGTGCTGCCGTCGCAGGTGGTGGTGGTCATCGGGCCCAGTGGCTCGGGCAAGAGCACCTTTTTGCGCTGCTGCAACGGGCTGGAGCAGCCCGAAGGCGGCACCGTGGAAATTTGCGGACGCACGCTGGTGCAGGACGGCCGCATGCTGCCCGACCATGACCTGAACGCCCTGCGCGAAGAAGTGGGCATGGTGTTCCAGTCGTTCAACCTGTTTCCGCACCTTTCGGTGCTCGACAACGTCACGCTGGGCCCGCGCAAGCTGCGCGGCCTCTCGCGCAAGGACGCCGAAGAGCGCGCACAGGCCCTGCTGACCAAGGTGGGCCTGGCGCACAAGGCTTTGGCCATGCCTGCCAGTCTGTCGGGCGGGCAAAAGCAGCGCGTGGCCATTGCCCGCGCACTGGCCATGGAGCCGCGCGTGATGCTGTTCGACGAGCCCACGTCGGCGCTGGACCCGGAGCTCGTGGGCGAGGTGCTGCAAGTCATGAAGCTACTGGCCAGCGAAGGCATGACCATGATGGTCGTGACGCACGAAATGGACTTTGCACGCGAGGTGGGCGACGTGGTGGTGGTGATGGATGGCGGCGGGATCATCGAGTCCGGCCAGCCTGCCACCATCTTCACCAACCCCACGCAGGAGCGCACGCGCTCCTTTCTGCAGGCGGTGCTCACGCGCGCCTGAGGCTGGGTGTGCGTGATGGACGACAACGGTCAATAGCCTACAAGGAGACAGCTCGTATGCACCCGGTTTCACCTGCCAGTGACCTGAGCCAACAACAGCACTTTCAACAGCGCTTGCAGGAGCGCCTGACCGCCGGCGACATCGTGCGGTTTGACCGCGACGGCGCCATCTGCATCAAGCAGCTGCTCACGCCTGAAGAGGTAGCGCTGCTGCGTGACGGCATCGATGCCAACTTGGCCGCGCCCAGCCCGCGCGCCAAGGTGGCCAGCAGGCCGGATGACCCGGGCCGCTTCTTCGAGGACTTCTGCAACTGGCAGGACATCCCGCAGTTTGGCCGCTTTGTGCGCGACACGCCGCTGGCCCTGTTCGCGCAGCGCCTGATGCAGTCACGCACTGTGCGGCTGTACCACGACCATGTGCTGGTGAAGGAGCCTGGCACGCGCCAGAAGACGCCCTGGCACCAGGACCAGCCTTACTACAACATCGAAGGCAGGCAGAACGTGAGCATGTGGATTCCGGTCGATCCAGTGTCGCGCGCAGCCACGCTCGAATTTGTGGCGGGATCGCACAAGGGCCCCTGGCTCATGCCGCGCACCTTCATGGACAACCAGGCCAAGTGGTTCCCTGAAGGCAGCCTGCAGGACCTGCCCAACGTCGAGGCCGACCGCGACGCTTTTCCCATCGTGGGCTGGGAGATCGAGCCGGGCGACGTGGTGTGTTTTCACATGCTCACGCTGCATGCGTCCGGCGGGGTGGAGGGGCCCAACCGGCGCCGCGTGTTCTCGGTGCGGTTCTTGGGCGACGACACGCGCCACGCGCCAAGGCCGTGGAAGACCTCGCCCGAGTTCCCGGGGCTGGCGGACCAGCTGCCCGCTGGGGCAGCCATGGACCACCCGCTGTTCCCGCTGCTGGTGGACGGGAACGGTGTGCCGCAGGGTGAAGGCGCGTGAAGCAGTTTCTGGACTTGGCCTCCACGCCCCCAGTGCCGTGGAAGAACGGCGGCGGCAGCACACGCGAGCTGGCGTGCTGGCCGCCCGGCGCGGGCATGGACAGCTTTGCATGGCGCGTGAGCGTTGCCACCATTGCAAGCCCCGGGCCGTTCTCGGCGTTTGTGGGGGTGGATCGGCAAATCATGTTGCTGGATGGCGATGGCGTACATCTGCAAGGCGCAGAAGGACATTGGCAGCATGCGCTGACGAACCGCTGGGAGCCGTTTGCGTTCTCCGGCGAAGAGCCGGTGGACTGCCGCATGCTGGGCGGTGTTTCCACCGACTTCAACCTGATGCTGCGCCGGGGTGAGTGGACCGGGAAACTGAAGGTGCTGCGCGATGCACCGCCGCCCGCTGAGGGGGCTGCAGCGGGCCTGTGCATGGTGCTGCAGGGCACCTGGCGATGCGAGGACTGCGATACCCACCAAGTGCGGATGTTGGCAGCGGGGCAGGGCCTGTGGTGGGTGAACGAAGGGGGCGAAGCAGCGCCGTCGATCACCCCTGTGCGCCGCGCCGAAAGCGGTGGGTCTGCCGACGATGCACCCGTGCTGGCCTGGGTGGCCTTACGCAGGGGCTCTGCACCATAATTTGGGTCAAATGGGCTGCAAGCGCTAGTGGAATATGCGCTAGTAGCTATATAAACAATAGCAAATCAATCCATGAACACAGCAGCAGGTAGCAACAAGCAGGGCGTTGTCCCGCCAGCATCTTCCGCACCCAGTGCCGATGGCGTGTGGACCAACCTGCGGCCCGTGGCCGCGTTGTGGGCGACGGATGTGCCGGTGCCTGAGGGCGCGCTGGCGTGTGTGGTGGTGCAGGGCGGCACCGTGCAGTGGGTGGGCCCGCAGGCCCATGTGCCAGCAGCCTTTGCGGCCTTGCCTCGCATTGACGGCAGGGGCGCCGTCACCACCCCCGGTCTGGTCGATTGCCACACCCACCTGGTGTACGGTGGGCAGCGCGCCAACGAGTTCGCGATGCGGCTCGCGGGTGCCACGTATGAAGAGGTAGCCAAGGCGGGCGGGGGCATCGTGTCGTCGGTGCGCGCCACGCGCGAGGCCAGCGAAGACGAGCTTTTTGCCCTGGCCGCGCCGCGCCTGCAGGCGCTGCTGGACGAGGGCGTGTGTGCCATCGAGATCAAGTCCGGCTACGGACTGGCGCTGGAGTACGAACGCAAGCAGCTGCGCGTGGCCCGCCGCCTGGGCGAGGCCTTTGGCGTCACGGTGCGCACCACCTTCCTCGGCGCGCATGCGCTGCCGCCCGAATACGCTGGGCGCAGCCAAGACTACACCGACCTTGTCTGCAACGAGATGCTGCCCGCCCTGGCCGCCGAAGGCCTGGTCGATGCCGTGGATGTGTTCTGCGAACGCATCGCCTTCACGCTGGCCGAGACCGAGCAGGTCTTCCAGGCCGCGCGCAAGCTCGGCATCCCCGTCAAGCTGCATGCGGAGCAACTGTCCGACATGGGCGGCTCGGCACTCGCTGCGCGCTACGGTGCGCTGTCGTGTGACCATATCGAGCACCTGTCGGCCGACGGCATCGCTGCGATGAAAGCCGCAGGCACCGTGGCCGTGCTGCTGCCTGGCGCCTACTACACGCTGCGCGATACGCACCTGCCGCCCATCGCGGCATTGCGCGCAGCGGGTGTGCCCATGGCTGTCTCCACCGACCACAACCCGGGTACCTCGCCCGCGCTGAGCCTGCTGCTCATGGCCAACATGGCCTGCACGCTGTTCCGTCTGACAGTGCCCGAGGCGCTGGCGGGCATCACCACCCACGCCGCACGCGCGCTCGGCCTGCAAGACACCCACGGCCTCATCGCATCCGGCAGGCCCGCTCACTTTGTGCTGTGGCCGGTGGGCGAGGCGGCCGAATTGGCCTACTGGCTGGGCCAAAAGCCTGCCTGCACCATCGTGCGGCAAGGGCGCATTCACGGAGTCATGCCATGACGCAACAACTGTTCGCCGCCGATGCACTGCTGCCCACGGGCTGGGCGCGCAATGTGCTGATCACATGGGATGGGGCAGGGCGCATCACTGCCGTCGCGCCCAACGCCCAGCCAAATGGTGCCGCCATGGCCCCGGGCCCCGTGTTGCCCGGCATGCCCAACCTGCACTCGCATGCCTTCCAGCGCGCGTTTGTGGGCCTGACCGAATACCGGGGCGAAAGCCAGGACAGCTTCTGGAGCTGGCGCAACCTGATGTACCGCTTTGCGGCGCGCATTACGCCCGAGTCGCTGGAGGCTATTGCGACCTGGCTGTACGTGGAGATGCTGGAGGCGGGCTACACCAGCGTGTGCGAGTTCCACTACGTGCACCACGACCAGGACGGCACGCCCTATGCCGATGACGCCACGCTCTCGCTGGCCCTGCTGCGTGCGGCGCAGAATGCGGGCATCGGCATCACGCTGTTGCCGGTGCTGTACCAGACGAGTGGTTTTGGTGCCAAGCCACCGCGTGCGGACCAGGCCCGCTTCATTCGCAGCACGGACAACATGCTCTCATTGCTGGAGCGCCTTGCACCCGCTGCAAGAGCGCAAGCGGCCGTTTTGGGACTGGCGCCGCACTCGCTGCGCGCGGTGCCGCCCGGCAGTCTGGAAGTTGCGGTACAGGGCCTCACGGCACTCAATGCGCAGGCGCCCATTCACATACATATTGCCGAGCAGACGCAGGAAGTGGATGACTGCGTGGCCTGGAGCGGCCAGCGCCCGGTGCAGTGGCTGCTGGAGAACGCCCCCGTGGACGAGCGCTGGTGTCTGGTGCACGCCACGCACATGACCCCGCAGGAGTACCAGGACGCAGCGCGCACGGGCGCCGTGGCGGGCATCTGCCCCACCACCGAGGCCAACCTGGGCGATGGCATCTTCGACATGCCGCTGTGGCTTCAGCACGGCGGGCGCTGGGGCGTGGGCTCGGACAGCCATGCCTGCGTGAATGCGGCCGAGGAATTGCTGATGCTCGAATACGGCCAGCGCCTGTCGCTGCGCCAGCGCAATGTGCTGGCCACCGCTGCGCAACCCGAGGTGGCCACGGCCATGGCCTTGCAGGCCGTGCAGGGCGGGGCGCAGGCAGCGGGCCGTGCCATTGGTGGCCTCGCCGTGGGCCAGCAGGCCGACCTGGTGGCGCTGGATTCGCAGCACCTGGCGCTGCGCGATTTGCCTGCGCACAGCATGCTGTCGGCCCATGTGTTTGGCAGCCACCGCACCTCGGCCATCGACAGCGTGTGGGTGGCGGGGCAGCGGCGCATCGCCAGCGGTCGGCACACGCTGCATGACGCAGCGGCCCATGCGTTCGTGGCCGCGCGCTCGGCCACCATTGCACCCGATTGACGCGTCCGATTGAATTCCTACCCCTGAGCTTGTGATGACAGATACCTCTCCACCTCCTTTTGTCCTTTACCCCGGCACCGCGCCGCTGCTGGTGTCGATGCCCCATGCGGGCACCTACGTGCCGCCAGCGCTGGCTGCGCGCTTCACCGATGAGGCCCGCCAGGTGCCCGACACCGACTGGCACATGGAGCGCCTCTATGCGTTCGCCAAGGACCTGGGCGCGTCCATCCTCGTGGCCACGCACTCGCGCTATGTGGTCGATCTGAACCGCCCGCCCGATGGGACCAGCCTCTACCCTGGCCAAAGTGTCACCGGCCTGTGCCCGGTCGATACGTTTGACGACACGCCCATCTATGCCCGGGGCGACGTGCCCGATGATGCCGAGGTGGCCGCGCGCCGCGATGCCGTCTGGGCGCCGTACCACGCGCAACTGCGTGCCGAGCTGGACCGCATCCGCGCGCAGCATGGTGTGGCGGTGCTGTGGGACGCCCACTCCATCCGCTCGGTGCTGCCGCGCTTCTTTGAAGGCAAGCTGACCGACCTGAACCTGGGGACAGCCAACGGCGAAAGCTGCGATCCGGCGCTGGCGCAGGAGCTGTTGTCCATCGCCAAAGAGGCCCAGGGCTACACCGCAGTGCTCAACGGTCGCTTCAAGGGCGGGCACATCACGCGCCACTATGGGCAGCCCGCGCAGAACATCCACGCGGTGCAGCTGGAGATGACGCAGTGCAGCTACATGCAAGAAGCCTTGCCGTTTGACTATCTGCCCGATGTGGCTGCAGGCGTGCAGCCGCACCTGCGCCGCATGCTGCAGGCCACGCTGGCCTTTGCGGCAGCGCAATCAGTTTGAAATGGGCACCCCGCGGCGGGAGGGATCGGTGCTAGTATGAACTGGTCGGTCCGCCATGGACCGCCGTCAGGGCCCGCATTCACGCAAGGGCCCGTTGCAGCGGGAGGAGCCGCGCCCCATGGACCCCACCGCTTACTACTATATGCCCCTGTTCAAGCCCGGCGCGTTTGTGCAATGGAACCACCAGCGCGAAACCGTGAGCCATGTGGTGGTGCGCCGCAACTCTCTCATGGTGTATCTGGTGGGGCATGAATCCCCCGTTCACCCTGAAGCGCTGCACCTAGCACCCACCGCCTTCCGGCTCACGCGCGCGCCAGACCGTTTGTGAGCGCGGCGCCCCGGCCGAAGGGCTACTGGGCTGATGGGCTGAAGGTCAGCCGCCAGTGCACTGCGCCATCGACTCGCCCAGCTGGATGGGGCGCGTGGGCGACCACTGCGGGTTGAACTGCAGCGGCCCCTGTGGGAACAGCATCACCACGGTGGAGCCGAGCAAGAAGCGGCCCATTTCCTCACCTTGCTGCAGGCTCACCTGGCCCTTGGCGTAGTCCCACTGCCGCAGCGTGCCGGTGCGCGGCGGGTTCACCTGCCCATGCCACACGGTGGCCATGCTGCCCACGATGGTGGCGCCCACGAGTACCAGCACAAACGGGCCCTGGGCCGATTCAAAAAAGCACACCACGCGCTCATTGCGCGCGAACAGGCCGGGCACGCCGCGTGCCGTGGTGGGATTGACCGAAAACAGGTCGCCCGGCACATGCACCATGCGCGTGAGCTCGCCCGCGCAAGGCATGTGGATGCGGTGGTAGTCGCGCGGGCTCAGGTATAGCGTGGCGAAGTGGCCGTTGTCAAAACGGGCTGCGGCGGCCGCATCGCCACCCACCAGGGCGGTGGTGGAGTAGGTGTGCCCCTTGGCCTGGAAAACCTGGTCCTTGGCGATGGGGCCAAACTGGCTGATCGCACCGTCCACAGGGCAGATCAGGTCGGCTGAGGCCAGCGGGCGGGCGCCGGGCTTGAGCGCCCGCGTGAAGAAGTCATTGAACGACGTGTAGCTGGCAATGTCGGGGTTGGCCGCCTCGGCCATGTTGACGTTGTAGCGGCCCACAAACCAGCGGATCACCGAGGTCGTGAGGCCGCCAAGGCGGGCCGATGCGAACTTGCCAGCCAGGGTGGTCAGTGCCTGCTTGGGCAGGAGGTATTGCGGCAGAACTGCCAGGCGATCAGACACGGGCGAACCCCTCAAAGACGAAAGCGGACGATTCTATCGGCGGTGCGCCATCGCCCGCGCAGGGTCATACCCCGAGGTACTGCTCCAGCAGGAGGGGCTGCGCATGCAGTGCGTCCGAGCTGCCGTCAAACACCACCTGGCCCTTGACCAGGATGATGTTGCGGTCGGTGATCTGCGTGACGTGCCTCCAGTTCTTGTCCACGATCACGCTGCTGATGCCGCTGTCCTTGATCAGGCTGCAGATGCGCCAGATCTCGCGTGCGATCAGCGGCGCCAGGCCCTCGGTGGCTTCGTCGAGGATGAGCACGTCGGGGTTGGTCATCAGCGCGCGGCCGATGGTGAGCATCTGCTGTTCGCCACCGCTGAGCTGCTGGCCGCCGTGGCCCAGGCGCTCCTTCAGGCGCGGAAAGGTCTCCAGCACGCGCTCGTAGGTCCAGTCGCGCTGCCCACGCGTGCCGGCGCGGGCGGCCATCTGCAGGTTCTCGACCACGCTCAGGTTGCCGAAGATGCCCCGGCCCTCGGGCACGTAGGCAATGCCCAGCCGGGCCACTTCGTAGGGCGGCTTGCCAGTCATGTCGCGGCCGGCCACGGCCACGCTGCCCGAGCGAGGCTTGACCAGGCCCATCAGCGACTTGAGCAGGGTGCTCTTGCCCATGCCGTTGCGGCCCATGAGGCCGATGGTCTCGCCCCGGCCCACGGTGAAATCAATGCCGTGCAGGATGTGGCTGCTGCCGTAGAAGGTGTGGATGCCCTTGGCATCGATCCATGGAGTGGTCATCTCAGTGGTCCTCCCCCAGGTAGGCGGCCTGCACGGTGGCATCGGCGCGCACCTCGGGCGGTGTGCCATGCGCAATCACCTCGCCGTTGACCATCACCGTCAGGCGGTCGGCCAGCGCAAACACGGCATCCATGTCGTGCTCGACCAGCATCATGGCGTGGGCAGGCTTGAGTCGCTGCAGCAGCTCCACCATGCGTTCGGCCTCGGCCACCCCCATGCCGGCCAGAGGCTCGTCGAGCAGCAGCACCTGCGGCTCGGTGGCCAGGGTCATGGCAATTTCCAGCTGGCGCTGCTCGCCGTGGCTCATGGCACCCGCAATGGCCATGCGCCGGTCTTTGAGACCGGACAGCTCGATAGCGCTTTCAAGACGTGCGCTGGTTGCTCTGTTTTTGATAGTGTCCGAGCGGGTGTCCTGCCACCAGCGCAACGGGTTCCAGGGCTGCTGTGCATCGCGCGACTGGGCCGCCAGGCGCACGTTTTCGTGCACGGTGAGCGGCAGGAAGATGTTGGTCTTCTGGTAGCTGCGGCCCAGGCCCTGGCGCGAGATGCGTTCGGGTGCCCAGCCGGTCACATTGGTGCCGCCCAGCAGCACCTGGCCCGAGGTGGGAGGCAGGTCGCCCGAGAGCAGGTTGGTCAGGGTGGACTTGCCAGCGCCATTGGGACCGATCACCGCATGGATCTTGCCCCGCCAAAGGTCTACCGAGACACCATTGACGGCAGCCAGGCCGCCGAAGCGTTTGGTGACCTTCTGTGCAGACAACAGGACTTCAGCCATGGTGCGATCCCTCCGAAGCCTTGGCTGCGCTCCGCTGCGCAAACATGCCCAGCAGCCCGCGCGGCGCGGCCACCACCACCAGCACGATGAAGCCTCCCATCAGAAGCTGCCAGTGTTTGCTGATGTCCTTGAACACGTGCAGCAGGTACTCGAAGGCAAACGCACCCACGATGGCGCCTGCGAAGTTACCCATGCCGCCCAGAATGACCATCATGATGGCGTGCGCGCTCATGTGAAATCCCATGAGCTCAGGATTCACATAGCCGGTCTGCGCGCCCCACAGGTAACCCGCCAGGCCTGCCAGCGCCCCGGCGATGGTGAAGGCGCTGAGTTTGTAGCCCCGTGTGCCGAAGCCCATGGCGCGCATGCGGTGCTCGTTGATGCGGATGCCCGCCAGCGCGCGGCCCAGCGGGCTCCACAGCAGGCGGCGCAGCAGCACGTACACCAGCACCACCAGCGCCAGCGTGAAGTAGTAGAAGGTCTTGCGTCCCTCCAGATCGAACGGCAGCCAGCCGAAGAGCGACGCATCGGGCCGGAAGTTGATGTACAGCCCGTCCGAGCCACCCAGCACCTTGTTGTCGAAGAACAGGTAGAAGACCATCTGCGCAAAAGCCATGGTGACCATGATGAAGTAGATGCCGTGGGTGCGCACCACAAAGAACCCGATCACCAGTGCCACCAGGCCGGACACAGCCACGGCCAGCGGTAGCGACCACCACAGGCTGACCGGTATGTCTGCAGGGGTGAGAAAGGCCAGGGCGTAGCCCGCCACGCCAAAGTACGCAGCATGGCCCAGTGATACCAGTCCGGTCACGCCCTGTAGCAGATCCAGGCTCATGGCAAAGATGGCCATGATCATCATGCGGGTGACCATCTGTACGTAAAAGTCGCTGCCCACCACAGGGAACAGCAGCAACGCAGCCAGCCCCAATGCCAGGGCGAACTGCACGCTGCGCGGCAGCACTTCGATATTGGCGCGCGGGGTGCTCATGAGCGGCCGCCGGGCCGCCCCAAGGCAGCGAAGGCGCCCTTGGGGGGCAGTGAGATACACCAAGTGACGAGCGTGGGGGTAGTCATTGTTTAAACAGGCCTTCGGGTTTCCACAGCAGCACGGCCGCCATCAGCATATAGACCAGCATGCCCGCTGCCTGCGGCAGCAGCACCTTGCCAAACGTATCGACCAGGCCCACCAGCAGCGCCGCAATCAGTGCTCCTCGTACTGAGCCTATGCCACCAATCACCACCACCACAAAACACATGATGAGGACCGACGAGCCCATGTTCGGGTACACGCTGGACACCGGTGCAGCCACCATGCCCGCGACGGCCGCCAGGCCTACACCCAGCGCGAAGACGATGGCATGGATGAGCTTGATGTTCACGCCCAGCGACTCGGCCATGTCGCGGTTGAAGGCGCCCGCGCGGATCTTCATGCCCAAACGCGTCTTGGAGATCAGCAGGTACAGCGCCACAGCCAGTGCGATGCACACGCCCGATATGAACAGCCGGTAGACCGGGTAGGAGAGCGTGTCGGTGAGCGGGATCGACCAGTCGAGCATTTGGGGGATGGGCACGCCGTGCACATCGTCGCCCCACAGGATGGAGCGCAGTTCTTCAAAGATGTAGATCAGCCCGAAGGTCAGCAATACCTGGTCCAGGTGGTCGCGGTGGTAGAAGTGGCGAAAGAGCAGCCATTCAAGCGCAAGCCCAAAGACCACCGACAGCAGCGCGCCACCCACGATGGCCAACGCCAGGCTGCCGAAATGCCCTGAGAGCGAATACGCGAGGTAAGCACCCAGCATGTAAAAGCTGCCGTGCGCCAGGTTCACCACGCCCATGATCCCGAAGATCAGCGTGAGCCCGGCCGCCAGCATGAACAGCAGCAGGCCGTATTGAACGCTGTTGAGCAGCTGTATCAGAAAGGTGGCGAAGTCCATGACTGTGGTGATGTTGGCGGCCTGCCGATGTGGCTGGTAGCCACTGGTGAAAGGGGCTTTGTGCGGGCGTTGTACCCGTGGAGTTGGTAACTGGCGCGGCCCCATGGAGGGCAGCCGAGCAAGGGCCGCCCCGCAGCGGGGGGCTGCGTCCCCCGCCCGCTGCGCGCAGCGCTGCGAGAGCGGGGGGAAGGCGCGCGGCTCAGGGGGGTTATCCCATCCTGCAACCGGTGCCGCTGTCGGCCAGCGCCTTGGCGGCTACGCCGATCACCTTGTTTTCCTTGTTCTCGACGCGGCGCAGGTAGATGTCCTGCACGGGGTTGTGCGACTTGCTCATCGTCCACTTGCCGCGTGGGCTGTCGATGACTGCGCTTTCCATCGCCTTGATGACGGCCGGTTTGGCAGAAAGGTCGCCCTTGACCGCGTTGGCGCCCTGCACCAGCAGCAGGCCGGTGTCGTAGCCTTGCACGGCATACACGTCGGGCTGGCTGCGAAAGGCCTTGGCGTATTCCAAGCGGAACTGCTTATTGCGCGGCGTGTCCAGCGAATCGCTGTAGTGCATGGTGGTGATGATGCCGTCGGCCGCGGGGCCGGCAGCGTCCAGCACGCCCTCGGTGAGGAAGCCCGAGCCGTACAGCGGAATCTTGTCCTTGAGGCCGGCCGCCGCATAGTCCTTGATGAACTTGGCCGCGCCGCCACCGGCGAAGAAGCAGGCCACGGCATCAGGCTTGAGGGCAGCGATCTCGGTCAGAAGCGCCTGGAATTCGACGTTGGGGAAGGGCAGGCCCAGCTCCTTGACGATGGTGCCGCCGGCCTTGGTGTAGCTTTCCTTGAAGCCCTCAAACGCCTCGTCACCAGCAGCGTACTTCCAGGTGATCCATACGGCCTTCTTGTGGCCCTTTTCGACCATGGCCTTGCCCAGCGCCAGGGTGGGTTGGGAGTTGCTAAACGAAGTGCGGAATACATTGGGCGCGCACAGCGCGCGGGTGGCGGCGTGCACGCCCGCGTTGGGGATGAGGTTGAGCACACCGGTGTCGCGCGCCACCTTCTGGATGCCCATCTGCACGCCCGAGTGCACAGTGCCAATCAGCACATCCACCTTGTCGCGCTGGACCAGCTTGCTGGCGTTTTCCACGCCCTTGCTGGGCTCGGACTCGTCATCGACCTTGAACCATTCGATCTCGCGGCCGCCGAGCTTGCCGCCTTGCTGGTCGATGGCCAGGCGCACGCCGTTTTCGATGGCCACGCCCAGCTGGGCAAAGGTGCCGGTGTAGGGCAACATGAACCCCACGCGCACCTTGCCGCTTTGAGCACGCACGATGGAGGGCAGCAGCAGGCCCGTGGATGCTGCGCCAACGAGGGCGGCACTGCGGCTGATGACGAGGCGGCGGGTGGTCATGGGGCTTGTCTCCTTTGTTTAGGCTTAAAGTAATTTACTGCAAGCGTTCGGTGGTGAATACCTATGGGTTACCCGTACCGGTGCTGGCGTGGGGTTCCGCGTGCATGGGGCGTGGCTTCCGTGGGTTCTCTGTCTTCGCTGCTAGAGGCCTGACGAATCCGCGTGACGTGGCTGCGAACGTTGATGGCTGCCGCAGCCAGAGGGTAACTTTGAAACATGAATTAAAATGCATGTATTGAATTTTTGTGCAGTATAGATCGTGTTTTTTGGATTCGGGTGGCCGATTTGAGCCTGCGTTGTAGGTAGTTTCCAGCAGGGAGTCGGCAGCGGCACCGACCGGTGCCAGGTGTTCCATCGAACCAATGACCTCCCGCGCTCCTGCAGCATGGCTCTGCCTGCACAATCGCGGGCTGATCATCGGCCCGTCGCATATGGAAGGACGTCTTGCCGGGGTGATAGCGTGTTGACTGCACGGCGCCCGCCACCATCCAGTCTGCGCCGAGTTGATGCAGCTTGCGGTTGTATCCGCATTTTTATTCTGTATGCCTCCTTCTTCCCCCTCCGACCTTTCTCCTTCTGTACCGTCCCGGCCGCCATTGGTGGCGCGCCTGGCCGAATGGCTGCGGCATTTCTGGCCCGCCCCGCTGGGTATTGATGGCAAAGAACGCCTTCGCTTTGTGGTGGGCGCGGTGATCGGGGTGCTGCTCACGGCATGGCTCAGCCGCTGGTGGGCCCAGGGGAATGGCACCGGGCCGTGGATGGTGGCTTCTCTGGGCGCCAGTGCCGTGCTGGTGTTTGGCATGCCCTCCAGCCCGCTGGCGCAGCCCTGGCCTGTGTTGGGTGGCAGCACCTTGTCGGCGCTGGTGGGGGCGGTCTGCTGTGCGTTGATTCCGGACAAGGCTCTGGCGGGGGCGGTGGCAGTGGGGCTGGCCATCGCGCTCATGGTGCCATTGCGTTGTCTGCATCCTCCGGGTGGGGCCATGGCGTTGTACGTGGTGTTGACCTCTGGCGATGGGTGGCACCTTGCGGCATTCCCGGTGTTGTTCAACGTCGTACTCCTGTTGATCGCCGCCGTGGTCTACAACGGTTTGACAGGCCGTCGCTACCCACATCCTCAGCGTGTCACGCCGCGGGTGGCAACGAGTCAGGGCGCTTTCACTGCGTCGGATGTCGATGCGGCGCTGGCCCATTACAACCAGGTGCTCGACGTGAGCCGGGCAGATTTAGAGGGGTTGTTGCACCTGGCGGGCCGTGCAGCTTTCCAGAGAACCCTGGGAGAGTTGCGCTGCGCGGACATCATGTCCAGTCCGCCTCACGCTGTGGAGGCCGGCGTGTCGCTAAAGGAGGCGTGGGCCCTGATGCGTTTGCAGCAAATCAAGGCGCTGCCGGTGGTGGATGCGCAGCGCCAGGTGATTGGTATCGTGACGGTGGCCGACTTCATGCGGCTGGCCAACCTGGACACCCATGAAGGGCTTGGGCAGCGGTTGCGCACACTGGTCATGGGGCGTGGTGGGCAACCCCAGGCAGTGGGCGAGATCATGTCCCACCCTGTCCAGGTGGCGCGCTCGGCCCAGCATGCGATGGACCTCGTGCCGCTCTTTTCGCAGGGCGGACACCATCACATTCCCATCGTGGATGATGTAGATCACCTCGTTGGCATCATCACCCAGACCGACCTCGTGCGCACCCTGGCCTCGGCGGTGCAAGGCCGATAGCGGATGGTTTTCGAGGTTCTGGCTGGGAGCGCTGCGCCCGCACCACAGGGCAGACCGGGTGTCCCATAGGCAAAACACAGCTTGTCGCGGTACAATTGACAGGCTTTGCACAGCGCTGACGCCTGTTCATTGAAGCCGTCTCCCGGCCCTCTGCCTGATCTGCGCCCTGGGTGCAGCGACTCCCACCGCCCGCCATGCACCGTGTGTCGAGTTTCGACAACGCTGCAGCTGCCGTGGTGAATGCAATAAAACCGCTCAGGCGCCGACCACAGAACATTTGCTTTGAAGAGATAGAGAAACACATGGCCAAAGAAGAACTCATTGAAATGCAGGGCTCCGTCACGGAAGTCTTGCCCGACTCGCGATTTCGCGTCACGCTGGACAACGGCCACCAACTGATTGCCTACACCGGCGGCAAGATGCGCAAGCACCACATCCGTATCCTGGCGGGTGACAAAGTGTCCCTGGAGATGTCGCCTTACGACCTGACCAAGGGCCGCATCACGTTCCGCCACCTCGCCGGTCGCGGTCCTGGCCCTTCCTCCAGCCGCTGATCTTTCCGTTTTCGGTCCGTGGCAGACCGAGGCGGTTTTATAGTTTTTTCTGGTTCGTCTCTTGCCACGTCGCGTTCGCGCGACCGCTCCCTCCTGCGATCTCTTCGCCCTGCTACTTTCTAAAAAAAGTCAAAAAAGCAGGCGATGAGCCAAAAACAGGGGAATTGGCGGGTTAGAATTCGAGCTGTCGGAGCGTAGCGCAGCCTGGTAGCGCATCTGCTTTGGGAGCAGAGGGTCGCGAGTTCGAATCCCGCCGCTCCGACCAATGTTTGAAGGCCTTGCAGCAAATGCTGCAAGGCCTTTTTTCTTGCCCCGCCTGGTGCCTTTCAACGCAGAGGCGATCGGGGTCTCGGGGGCGAGCGGAAATGGGCTATTCACCGCCTTCGTTTCCAGCAGGCTCGCGGAATCTACGTACCATTGTGGCCATCGCCGGTTGGCTCCCATTCGCACCGCCCCTGCCGTTTACCGCGCACGGTGCTTGCTGGTATCTCCATGACCTTCTCTGTGCTCCCTAAAGCCGCTGCCGCACCGTTGCCCCAGTCCGAAGCGCTTGCCCTGCCTGCAGTGCAGAGATACGACGCGGTCGATGCTCTGAGGGGCGTAGCCATGGTGTGGATGACGGTGTTCCACTTCTGTTTTGATCTGAGCCACTTCGGCTTGTGGTCACAGAACTTTCGTGTGGATCCGTTCTGGACCACGCAGCGCACCTTCATCGTGAGTCTTTTCCTGTTTTGCGCGGGACTGGGCCAGGCCATTGCGTTGCATCAGGGGCAGGGCTGGCACCGGTTTGGGCGCCGCTGGGTGCAGATCGCCGGGTGTGCGCTGCTGGTGTCCGCGGGGTCGTTTGTGATGTTTCCGGCCAGCTTCATCTATTTCGGTGTGCTGCATGGCATGGCGGTGATGTTGCTCATTGCGCGCTGTACGGCAGGGTGGGGGCGCTGGCTGTGGCTGGCCGGACTGGTGGCGGTGGCCTTGCCGTGGGCTGCGCAGCAGCTTCTGGCGGGGGTATGGGCCGATGCCGCACCCTGGTTCAATGGGCGAGCCCTGAATTGGCTGGGGTTGGTGTCCCGCAAGCCGTTCACGGAAGACTATGTGCCCGTGTTGCCGTGGTTGGGTGTGATCTGGTGGGGGCTCGCTGCAGGTCAATGGGCCATGCGCGCGCGCAGGGGCTGGTTGCAATGGCAGCTACCCGTGGTGGTGCGGCCTCTGGCGACACTGGGGCGATGGAGCCTGAGCTACTACATGCTCCACCAACCGGTGATGATCGGCCAGCTGATGGCTGTGGTGTGGCTGATGGGGCGGACCTGAGCCTCGTCGATCTGTCAGGCCTTGCTAAACAGGCCGAGCCATAAAAAACGCGACCGAGGTCGCGTTTTTTTGTGGCCATGACGGCTGGGAGGCGGGTGGCTTATTCCACCTTGGCCTTGGCGCGCAGGTCTTCCTGGAACTTGGCCAGCTTTTGCTGCTGCAGTTGCTGCGCCACTTGGGGCTTGACTTCTTCGAGCTTGGGCAGCTCGGCCTGGCGCACATCGTCCAGGCGGATGATGTGCCAGCCAAACTGGCTCTTCACGGGCGTTTCGGTCATCTTGCCCTTTTCGAGCTTGACCAGCGCTTCGGTGAACTCGCTCACGTAGCTCGATGGGTTGGCCCAGTCGAGGTCGCCGCCCTTGGCGCCGGAGCCTGGGTCCTTGGATTGCTTCTTGGCGATGTCTTCAAACTTGGCGCCCTTCTTGATGGACGCGATGATGGCTTTGGCGTCGGCTTCCTTTTCCACCAGGATGTGGCGGGCCTTGTATTCCTTGCCGCTGTTGGCTGCCACGAACTTGTCGTATTCGGCCTGGATTTCAGCGTCGGTGACGGGGTTCGTCTTTTGGAAGTCGGCGAACAGTTCGCGGATCAGGATGGCCTGGCGTGCCAGGTCCAGCTGGGCCTTGTAGTCTGCCGAGGTTTCCAGGCCGCGCTTTTGAGCTTCCTGCATGAAGATTTCACGGGCAATGACTTCTTCCTTGATCTGGCCTTCGATGTCGGGCGTCACGGGGCGGCCCGAGCGTTCGACCTGCTGCTTGAGCGCTTCGACGCGCTCCTTGGGAACTGCCTTGCCGTTAACAATGGCGACATTCTGGGCGGAAACGGGCAGGGCCAACGTGCCCAGCACGGCAGCGGCGACGAGGCCGGACAGGAGCTGTTTCTTCATGCGGAATCCAAAAAATGAGGGGTTGTTTGCCGACTGAAATCCGGCAGATGTTGACTTGGGGCCGGCTCAGAGAACTTCAATGGCGAGGGCGTGAACGCCTTGGTCAATAAATTCTTGCAGCGCATCATACACAAGGCGGTGTTGGGCCACGCGGGAGCGTCCTGTAAAGAAAGGTGACGAAATTCGCACCCGAAAATGGGTGCCGAATCCCGTGCCGTTGGCACCCGCATGGCCTGCGTGGGCGGCACTTTCGTCCAGCACCTCCAAGTGGCTGGGGGTGAGGCGGTCGGCCAGTGTCTGGTGCATCTGGTCTGCGATGGAGTTCATGGGCTTCACACTCGTTCAGGTGGTGGGCTCGTCGCCCTTGAGGTGGGGCGCAATGTAGATGCCCTGGGCCACCAGGAAGACCAGCGGAAACGCATAGCCCCACAGCTTGAAGTCCACCCAGGCTTCGGTGCTGAAGTTCATCACCACGTACGCGTTGATGGCGGACATGAAGGCGCAGTAGATGATCCAGGCCACGTTCAGCCGCTGCCAGACGGCGTCGGGCAAGTCCAGCTGGCTACCCAGCAGCATCTTGAGGAAATTCTTTTTGAGCGCCCAGAGCGCCACCGCCAGGGCCACCGACATAGCGCCATAGAGCACTGTGGGTTTCCATTTGATGAACCGGTCGTCCTGCAGCACCAGCGTGAGCGTGCCAAACAGCAGGATCAGCACCAGGGTGACCTTGTGCATGGTCTGCAGGCGCCGGTCGATGGCGTAGATGATGGCCATCTGCAAGGCCGTGGCCGCCATGAGCACGGCGGTGCCCACATAGATGCCGTAGAACTTGTAGGCCCCGAAGAACAGCAGGATGGGGAAAAAGTCGATCAGAATTTTCATGGAGTCAGCAAGGAGTCCCGGGCTTCAGCGGTCGCCGGACTCGAAGTCCAGCGAGGCCGAGTTCATGCAATACCGCAGCCCGGTGGGCGCTGGGCCATCTTCAAACACATGGCCCAGGTGCGCCCCGCATTGTGCACACACCGTTTCGGTGCGGACCATGCCATGGCTGCGGTCCACGATTTCGGTGATGGCGCCGGGGATGGCTTCGGAAAAGCTGGGCCAGCCGCAGCCCGCGTCAAATTTGGTGACCGAGTCAAACAGCTTGGCGCCGCAGCAGACGCAGTGGTAGCTGCCGTCGGCCCAGTGGGCTTCGTACTTTCCGGTGAAGGGGCGCTCGGTGGCGGCATGGCGCGTGACCTGGAAGGCCACGGGTTCGGCGCCTTTTTCGCGCAGTACGGCTTGCCATTCGGCATCTGTCTTCTGGATAGGGTGGGTCATGATGAACAGCTGATCTCGATGGAAGACGCCCAGTCGGGCGGGAAGGCGGCGTAGGCGTCGTGCCCGGGGTGCTCGTCAAACGGGCGCTCCAGCAGCCGCTGCAGGGTTTGGAGTTCGCCAAAGTCGCCAAGTTTCGCCGCACGGATGGCCTGTTCTCCCAGGTGGTTGCGCAGCACGAACTTGGGATTGGTTTTGAGCATCAAATCGGCTTGATGCGCTACATCCATATGCCTCGAATGCTCTGAATATAGTAGCAGCCATTGGTCAAGGCCTGCGCGGTCCGCAAACAGGTCGCGCACGGGCTCCATGCCTTGGGTGCCCACCGCGTGCGACAGGCGACGCCAGAAGATGGGGTAGTCCACCCCGTTCTGGGCCAGCAGCAGCAAGATGCCGTCGATGAGTGCGCCATCGCCATCGCTGGACTCCACCAACCCGAGCTTGGCGCGCATTTGGGCCATGAAGGCTTCTGGGAAAACCGTCTTGTACGACTCCAAGGCCTGCTTGGCCAGATCCTGGTCGCCGATCAGGGGTAGCAGCGCCTGTGCAAGGCAAAACAGGTTCCAGTACGCCACATTGGGCTGGCGGTTGTAGGCGTAGCGGCCTTGCGAGTCGCTGTGGTTGCACACGTGGCCGGGCACAAAAGCGTCCAGAAACTGGAAGGGCCCGTAGTCAATCGTCAGGCCCAGGATGCTCATGTTGTCAGTGTTCATCACCCCATGGCAAAAACCCACGGCCTGCCACTGCGCCATGAGGCGCGCGGTGCGCTCGCTCACGGCCTGCAGCAGGGCGGCGTACGGGTTGCCTGCCAGGTCGGTGCTGTCCCGGCATTCGGGGTAGTAGCGGTCAATGACGTAGTCGGCCAGCGTTTGCAGCGCGGCCTCCTGGCCGTTGGCAGCAAAGTGCTCGAAATGACCAAAACGCACAAAGCTGCGTGCCACGCGGGTGACGACGGCAGCGGTCTCGATTTCTTCGCGGCGGACGTACGCGGGCGAGCCGGTGATGCACAGCGCGCGCGATGTTGGCACACCCAGTCCGTGCATGGCTTCGCTGCACAAAAACTCCCGGATGCTGGAGCGCAACACCGCACGTCCATCGCCCATGCGAGAGTAGGGCGTGCGGCCTGCACCCTTGAGCTGGACTTCCCACCCCGTAGCCGTCTCCCCGAGCATGATGGCGCGCCCATCGCCCAGCTGACCGGCCCAGACGCCAAACTGGTGTCCGCTGTACACGCTGGCCAGGGGGCGCGAGCCTGCCAGCAGGCGGTTGCCAGTGAAGGCCTGCAGGGCCTCATCGCTGCGCACGGCGGCTTCATCCAGCCCGAGCAGTTGCGCCACGGCGGGGCTGGTGCCTACCCAATGGGGCGTGGGCAGAGGGGTGGGGCGCAGTTCGGTGAAAAAGTCGGTGCCCAGCGCGGCAAAGCGGTGGTCCCAGGCGAGGCCGAGGTCGGTGTGGGCGTCGCTGTCGGCAGTCAGGGTCATGGGCTGGATTGTCTCGCAGGCCGGATGCCCCGGCGCCCACAGGGCCATGGCAGGGCGGGGAGGGCCTGCATCGCGACCGCTACAACAACGCAGCCGCCGTCAGGCAGGCCGGGCCTGACGCAGGCTGCAGCAGCTGCTGGCGGTATTGGCCTGGGGGCATGCCAAACCAGCGCTTGCAGGCCCGAAACAGGTTGCTCTGGTCGCTGAAACCCAGCTGGTCCGCCACCTCGGCCAGGCTGCGGCGCGGGTCGGCCAGGTATTGGCGGGCCAGCTCGCTGCGGGTGTCGTCCAGCAGTTGCTGAAAACTCACCGACTCTGCCTGCAGCCGGCGCTGCAAGGTGCGATCGGTGAGGTGCAGGCGCGCAGCCACGTCCTCGCGCCGGGGTTCACCGAGGTGCAGCACGCGCGATATCTCGGTGCGCACCTTGGCGCTGACCAGCGACTGGCCCAACGGGCCCAGTTGTCCCAGCTCGGCCTCCACCAGTTGTTCGTGCAGCGCCCACAGGCTCGGGTTGTGGGTGGGAATGGGTTGCAGCAGGTCAGCTTCGGCCATCAGAAAGCGGTTCACCGGCTGGCCAAAGCGGGGGGGCACGCCAAATGCCGCGCGGTGTCGCGTGTCGTCGGCTGGCGCTGGGGTGACCAGCTCCACAGCCAGGGGCGTGAGGTCGCGCCGGGTGAGCCAATCGCACAGCGTCAGCAGGGTCAGCACCGCAAACTCCACCCGCTGTCGCGGTATGGGGCGCGAGGCGCCGATGTGGTTGAGCACCATCCAGTAACCGCGTGGGTCTCGCTCCATCGAGAACGTGGTGGCGTCCGAGATCAGCGCCATGTGCCGGTCCAGGTGCCTGAAGCCTTCGAGAGGGTTGGGCCCCGAGGCCAGTGCGTGGCCGACCAGGTCCAGCTTGCCGTAGCGCGCGGCCAGCTGGCGGTCCAGGCCCAGCCCCGGGCGATCGTAGTGCTGGGCTGCGGCCTCCCACAAGCGGCTGACGCGGTCCACGTCCACGCGGGTGTGGGTGTGCTGCAGGCTCTCCAGGTCGATGTCGGCCTGCGCGCACAGGGCTTGCACCGGCAGTCCTTCGGCTGCAAACAACTCCGCAATGCCGCGCACCCAGGCGGCAGAGCTTGTGCGCTGCGGCAGTGGGTTCATGGGCAGGCCCCTGTCTCAGGGTTTACGCGCGGGTGGTGTTCTGAAGTCACTGTTTTGGTGTGGTTGCGATAGTGGGTTGTGGGCCGGGCGTTTCCACAATGGGCGCCGAGGTCGGTTCCAGGCGCGAGTGTGATGCGTTCTGCAGGCCCGCCCCATTCCTGAAAACCCCGAAGGAGACAAACAACATGGCCTATTTTGCAAAGAGCCTGCGCTGGGGCGCAGCATGCCTCGCCGCTGTGATGACCACGGCGTGTGGTGGTTCTGGCGGTACGCCGCCCGAACTGCGCGAAACCCGCTATGGCATGGTGCGCGGCACGGATGACAGCGCCACCAGCGGCACTTATGCCTGGAAGGGTGTTCCCTACGCCCAACCCCCCGTGGGTGCCCTGCGCTGGCAGCCGCCCGCGGAGCCCGCCGCCTGGACGGGCGAGCGCAGCGCCACCCGGTTTGGCAGTGCGTGCCTGCAGATGGGCCGCATTTACGGCCCGGGCGCCAACAACCGCTTTGACGACACGATTGGCCAGACGCTGAACACCCCGCTGGGCAGCGAAGACTGCCTGACCCTCAACATCTGGCGTCCGGCCACCGCGCAGGACAACCTGCCAGTGCTGGTCTTTATCCACGGGGGCAGTGCCATCTCGGGCTACACCGCCGACCCGGTGTACGACGGCGCCGCGCTGGCCAAGTCGGCCAATGCCATCGTGGTTACAGCCAACTACCGGCTGGATGTGCTGGGGTATCTGCAGTTGCCCGCCCTGCATGCCGGCAACAACGGCAATGGAAACAGCGGAGGCGGCAGCACCTATACCGGCAACTACGCGCTGCTGGACGTCGTGCAGGCGCTGCGGTTCGTCCAGGGCAACATCGCCCGGTTTGGCGGCAATGCGGGCAACGTCACGTTGATGGGGCAGTCGGCGGGGGCCATCAATGCCTTGGCGCTGCTGACCGCTCCGCAGGCCACCGGGCTGTTCCACAAATTGGTACCGATCAGTGGCGGGATCTCCTTGGCGTCGAACCTGCCCGCCGGGTCCATTCCGACACTCAACCCGGTCTCCCGCTACGCCACACAGGCCAGCCAGTTGCTGGCGCATCTGGCCGTGGCCGATGGCCTGGCACCTGGCCTGCCCGAAGCCCAGGCCCTGGTGGCCAGCTGGCCCCCCACGCAGGTGGCCAGTTACCTGCGTGGCAAGGATGCGCGGGTCGTTTTGCAGACGGTGCTGGCAAAGGGGCTGACTGGTTCTGGCCCGATCCCGGACGGTGTGGTGCTTCCGGCCGATCCGATCACGGAGATTTCTGCGGGCCGCTATCAGAAAGTGCCTGTTTTGTCCGGCTACACGGCCGAGGAGGGCAAGCTGTTTGCCCCGTTCCTGGTGCTGCTGGGCGGCAAGCCCGGCATGAAGATCGGCGATGCCGAGCGCTTTGCGATGATGCAGCGCTTCGACCCCGATGCCCCCACCACCCTCACTGCGGCGGACATTCTGGATGCGTCCTACCTGCCGGTGACAGCCCCGGGCACGGGCTATAACGCACGCACCCAGATGCTGGGCAATGTGTTCATTGGCGCCAGCCGCGACAACCTGCTGAACGCCCTGCGCAGCCAGCAGAGCAATGTGTGGAACTACCAGTTCAACTGGGCCCAGCAGCCCGCACCGTGGAACGATGTGTACGGCGTGGCCCATGCGTTCGACCTCCCCTTTGTGTTTGGCAACTTCGGTCCCTCGGTGTTTGCGAAGGCGACCAACAGCACCGCCAACCAGCCGGGGCGCCTGGCCCTGTCGCGGGCCATGATGGACAGCCTGCGCGCCTTTGTGCACACCGGCGATCCCAACAACGCCACGCTGGGCCAGACCTGGCAGCCGTGGCCCCGCAAGTTCATCTTTGATGCAGACCAGAAGGCGGTGCGCCTGAGCGTGCAATGACTCTCACGCTGCAGATGTCGAACAGACCTCGGCCGAATGCGGGTGGTCAGTGCGCGGCCGTGGCGGCGAGGTATGCGTTCAGCGCCTCGTCGTCCACGATGGCCACGCGCCCGAAGTCCAGCGACACAATGCCCATGCCCTCCAGCGACTGCAGCACCTTGTTCACGGTCTGCCGCGACAGGCCCACCAGCTGGCCCAGCTCTTCCTGCGTGAGGTTGAGCCGCCGGGTGCTGCGCCAGAACAGGCGGCTGAGGTACAGCGCCACGCGGTGCTCGGTGGACTGGGTGCGCCCGGCTTCGATGATGGTCATGGCCTGGCCCAGCCGCATGTTCAGATGCAGCACCAGGAACTGGTTGAACGCCAGGCTGGTCTCGCGCAGCGTGGCAAACAGCGGCAGGGGCAGGCACAGCAGGGTGGTGGGGCGCAGTGCCACCACGTGGTACCGGCGGGGCTCGGGCTTCATGGCCGAGCCCTCGCCAAACCATTCACCGTCAGGCACGCCGATGAAGGCGGACGACCGGCCCTTGCTGGTGGGGCTCTGCAGCATCACCAGACCCGACAGCACGGCATGCCAGCCCCGCACGGCGCTGCCGGCGGGCATCATCACCGCGCCCTTGTCGGCCTGCTCGGCAAACACCTCTTCGCGCAGCCGCTCCTGCATGGCAGCAGGCAGGCCCGCGAACCAGGGCTGGGCGGCAATGAATCGTTGGGCAGAAGGGGCAGCGCAAAGCATGGGCCCGATTGTCGCTGCAGCGGTGCCAGCGGTTCAGGGTATTCCCTTGCCCTTTGTCAGTGGGACGACAAGTGTTGGCAGCCATGCCCGCCGGGCGCACACTCCGCTGCGGTTCACGGAGGCCAGCGACAGCGCAACCATCCCGCCGCCGATGCCATGCCAGTGTGGTGGTGCGGCGCGTGTGGGTTCATCCCAGCGGCGTGCGGGGGCACGACGCGGGCGACACCCGGACGCCGGTACGCGCGCTACGATGACCGTTCCATTCACTACAACATCCAAGGAGTATTCATGCTGGGCTTGATGCAGAGTCAACCATTGCTGATTTCGTCGCTGATCGAATTCGCAGAGCGCCACCACGGCGACGCCGAAATCGTGTCCCGACGGGTGGAGGGGGACATCCATCGCTACACGTACCGCGACCTCGCCGCACGTGCCCGCCGCCTGGCCAACGCGCTGGATGACCTGAAGCTCCAGTTCAGCGACCGGGTGGCCACGCTGGCCTGGAACGGCTATCGCCACATGGAGATGTATTTCGGCGTGAGCGGATCGGGCCGCGTGCTGCACACCGTCAATCCACGCCTGCACCCCGACCAGATCGCCTGGATCATCAACCACGCAGAAGACCAGGTGATGTGCTTTGACACCACCTTCCTGCCCCTGGTGCAGGCGGTGCACGCCAAATGTCCCACCGTCAAGAAATGGGTCGCCCTGTGCGATGCCGACAAGCTGCCGGCCGACACCGGCATCCCCGGCCTGACCAGCTACGAAGCCTGGATTGGTGCGCAGTCTTCGGACTACGCATGGCCTGAGTTCGATGAGAACTCAGCATCGAGCATGTGCTACACCAGCGGCACCACAGGCAACCCCAAGGCCGCGCTGTACAGCCACCGCTCCACCACGCTGCACGCCTACGCTGCGGCGCTGCCTGATGTCATGTGCCTCTCGGCCCGCGACTCGGTGCTGCCCGTGGTGCCCATGTTCCACGTCAATGCCTGGGGCATTCCGTACTCGGCCGCGCTCACTGGCTGCAAGCTGGTGTTCCCCGGCCCGGCGATGGATGGCAAGTCGATTTACGAATTGATCGAAGCGGAGAAGGTCAGCTATGCGGCGGGTGTGCCTACCGTGTGGCAGATGATGCTGGGCCACATGAAGCCTGGGGGCCTCAAGTTCTCCACACTGCGCCGCACGGTGATCGGCGGATCGGCTTGCCCGCCCGCCATGATCCACGCCTTCAAGGAAGACTACGGTGTGGAGGTGCTGCACGCCTGGGGCATGACCGAGATGAGCCCGCTGGGTACGCTGTGCACGCTGAAGAACAAACACCTCGTCATGTCCAAGGACGAGCAGATGAAGATCCTGCAAAAGCAGGGCCGTGCGATCTATGGTGTGGACATGAAGATCGTGGGTGGCGACGGCAACGAGCTGCCCTGGGACGGCAAGACCTATGGCGATCTGCTGGTCAAGGGCCCCTGGATCGTGGGCAGCTACTTCAAGGGCGAGGGCGGTGACCCGCTGGTGCGCGACGCGCAGGGCAGGGGCTGGTTCCCCACGGGTGACGTGGCCACCATCGACGCCGACGGCTTCATGCAGATCACCGACCGCAGCAAGGACGTGATCAAGTCCGGTGGCGAATGGATCAGCTCCATCGACATCGAGAACATTGCAATGGCCCATCCCGCCATTGCCATGGCAGCGTGTGTGGGTATGCCACACCCCAAGTGGGACGAACGCCCCATCGTGGCCGTGGTCAAGCGGCCTGGCGCAGAGGTGACGCGCGAAGCGCTGCTGGCCTTCTACGAAGGCAAGACGGCCAAGTGGCAGATCCCTGACGACGTGGTGTTTGTCGATGCCATTCCGCTCGGTGCCACCGGCAAGATGCTCAAGACCAAGCTGCGTGAGCAGCTCAAGGATTACAAGCTTCCCGGCCTGTGATCAGGGTGGGGCAATGCATGTGCGCGCATCGCTTGCGAGCGCCTTTTTTTGCACTGCCCCAGGCTGGTGCGCGCTCGGGGGAGCGCAGCGCCAGTCACGTGTGCGACGCTGGTAGGGGCAATCCCTGAGCATCGCTTTGTTGCAACGCGGTACGCTGCGTTGTGTCGATTTACAAGGAGACAAAAGCATGAAGTTCGCTATTAAGGCTGTAGCAGCCTCGGTAATCTTGGCAAGCGCTGGCGGGGCCTTCGCTCAAAAGGGCGAGACGGTCAAAATCGCCTGGCTCGACCCCCTGTCTGGCCTGATGGCAGCCGTGGGAACGAACCAGCTCAAGAGCTTCCAGTTCATCGCTGAAGAGTTCAACAAGAAGAACCCTGCCGGCGTCAAATTTGAAATCATCGGCATCGACAACAAACTCAGCCCGCAGGAAACCACCAGCGCCCTGCGCTCGGCCATGGACCAGGGGGCGCGCTACGTGGTGCAGGGCAACGGCTCTGGTCCCGCACTGGCCATCATGGACGCGCTCGAAAAGCACAACGCACGCAATCCCGGTAAGGAAGTCCTGTTCCTGAACTACGCTGCCGTGGACCCAGACCTCACCAACAGCAAATGCAGCTACTGGCACTTCCGTCTGGATGCAGACACCTCCATGAAGATGGAAGCGCTGACGACCTACATGAAGGACCTGCCAGAGGTCAAGAAGGTCTACCTGATCAACCAGAACTACTCGCACGGCCACCAGGTCTCCAAGTTCGCCAAGGAGATGATGCAGCGCAAGCGCCCCGACGTGCAGTTTGTGGGTGACGATCTGCACCCCCTGGCCCAGGTGCGCGACTTCTCGCCCTACATCGCCAAGATCAAGGCGTCGGGCGCTGACAGCGTGATCACCGGCAACTGGGGTTCTGACCTGGCACTGCTGATCAAGGCCGCCAACGACGCGGGCCTGAACAACGTCAACTTCTACACCTACTACGGCTCCGTCACCGGCAGCCCCACTGCCATGGGCTCTGCCGCTGCAGGCCGCGTTTACATGGTGGCTTACGCCCACATGAACCTGCCGGGCGAGCTCAACAAAATCGTGGTGGACTACAAGAAGAAGTTCAACGACGACATGTACACCGGCGCCGTGTACCACGCCTTCACCATGCTGTCCGAAGGTTTCGTGAAAGCCAAGTCCACCGACCCCGTCAAGGTGGCCGCAGCGTTTGAAGGCATGAAGTTCAAGAGCTTCAACGGGGAAGTCGAGATGCGCAAGACCGACCACCAGTTGCAGCAGGGTCTGTTCATTTCCAAGTGGGAAAAGGCCGGCGGCAAGTACCCCATCGACTCGGAAAACACCGGCTACACCTTCGTGCCGCTGAAGTACTACGAGCCCTACGTGGCCAGCACGCCCACGTCGTGCCAGATGAAGCGCCCCTAAATCCGGCGCTGGCGTTTCGGCGCCAGAACTTCGAGGCCCGACGTACTCGGGCCTTTTTTTTCCCTCCGTGATGAAAAATTCCAATGAATCCTGAGTTTTTCGTGATCTCTTTGCTGAACGGCGTGAGCTACGGGCTCCTGCTGTTCATGCTGAGTTCCGGCCTCACGCTGATCTTCAGCATGATGGGCGTGCTCAACTTCGCACACACCAGCTTCTACATGCTGGGTGCCTATTTCGCGTTCACCATCTCCGGGGTGGTGGGCTTCTGGCCTGCGCTGGTGCTGGCACCGCTTGTGGTGTTTGTGCTGGGGGCTGCGTTCGAGCGCTACGCCCTGCGCCGGGTGCACAAGTTTGGCCATGTGCCCGAGCTGCTGGTCACGTTCGGGCTGTCGTACCTGATTTTGGAAGTCGTGCAGCTGGTCTGGGGTCGCTCCACGGTGCCTTACGGCCTGCCAGAGCAATTGCAGGGCCCGCTGTTCTCGCTGTACGGCACGCAGTTTCCCAAGTCGCGTTCGTTTGTGATGCTGGTGGCGCTGCTGATGCTGCTGTCGGTGTGGCTGCTGCTCACACGCACCCGCATCGGGCTGGTGATCCAGGCGGCTCTGAAGTACCCCGAAATGGTGGAAGCGCTGGGCCACAACGTGCCGCGTGTCTTCATGCTGGTGTTTGGTGGCGGTGCCGCGCTGGCGGGCCTGGCGGGCGTGATCGGTGGCAACACCTATGTGACCGAGCCTGCGATGGCGGCGTCCGTGGGCTCCATCATCTTCGTGGTGGTGGTGGTGGGCGGCATGGGTTCGCTGGCAGGGGCCTTCATTGCCTCGCTGCTGATCGGCGTGGTGCAGACCTTTGCCGTGGCGCTGGACTACTCGCTGATCCACGTCTTCAAGGCCGTGGGTGTGGCGGTGACCGACCAGACCTTTGGCTATCCCTTGCTCAAGCTCACGATTTCCCAGGTGGCGCCCATCCTGCCGTACCTGTTCCTTGTGCTGATCCTGATCTTCCGCCCCAAGGGCCTTTTGGGCACGCGGGAGGACTGATGCCATGAATTCAACCACTCATCCTGTCTCCAGTGCCACGTCGCACTACCGGTTCAAGCCCTGGAACGTCGGGCGCTTCGTGATCTGGACGCTGTTTGCCGCAGCACTGATCGTGGCGCCCATGCTGTTTCGCAGCAGCCTGGCGCTGACCATGCTCTCGCAGATCGGCTACCTCATCATCATCTGCCTGTCCTACAACATGTTGTTGGGGCAGGGCGGCATGCTGAGCTTCGGCCATGCCGTGTACACCGGTCTGGGTTCGTTCATAGCCATCCACGCCATGAACATGGCAAGCAAAGGCAGCTTCAGCATTCCGCTGGTGCTGATCCCCATCGTGGGCGGGCTGGCGGGGGCCTTCTTTGCCATCTTGCTGGGCTTCGTCACGACCAAGAAGTCGGGCACCACATTCGCCATGATCACGCTGGGCATTGGCGAGCTGGTGGCTTCGATGGCGCTGATGTTCCCCGAGTTCTTCGGGGGCGAAGGCGGCATCACCACCGACCGCGTGTATGGCCAGTCGTTCTTCGGCATCACCTTCGGTCCTGCCATTCAGGTGTACTACCTGATCGCCGTGTACTGCTTCGTGTGCACTGCGGCGATGTTTGCCTTCACCGGCACACCGCTGGGCCGCATCCTGAACGCAGTGCGCGACAACCCCGAGCGTGTGGAGTTCATTGGCTACAACACGCAGCGGGTGCGCTACTTCGCCTTCATCATCGCGGGCTTCTTTGCCGGCATTGGTGGTGGTCTGGCCACCATCAACTTCGAGATCGTGACGGGCGCCGACAGCCTGAACGTGGTGCGTTCGGGTGGCTACCTGCTGTTCACCTTCCTGGGCGGTGCCACCTTCTTCTTCGGCCCCATCATTGGTGCGGTGTTGCTGGTGCTGGCTTCTGTGCTGCTGTCCGAGCTGTCCAAGGCCTGGCTGCTGTATCTGGGCCTGGTGTTCCTGTTCATGGTGATGTATGCGCCCGGTGGCGTGGCCAGCCTGATCATGATGAACCTGCGCCTGGCCAAGTTTGGCAAGCTGCGCCAGCTGTGGACCTCTTACCTCGCGCTGGGCGGTACTGCTCTGGTGGGTGTGATGGGCGCGGCCTGCATGATCGAGATGACCTACCACCTGCAGCTCAATGCCGCGCTGGGGCCAGAGTTGACCTTCCTGGGCGCCACCCTCAACGCCAAGGGCTTTACCAGCTGGTTTGGCGCGGTGTTTGTGATGGTGACGGGCTTTGCCCTGTTCGAACTCTGCCGCCGCCAATTTGTGCGCCAGTGGAGCAGGATCCAGGAAGAAATAGAACATGAAATCAAGCGCGGGGAGGCTTTGTAACCATGGCGGCTGACAACGCAACCTATGCGCTCGAACTGCGCGACTTGCGCAAGAGCTTTGGCAAGACCGAGATCATCCGTGGCGCCAACCTGGCCGTCGCGCCCGGTGAGCGCGTGGCCATCATCGGCCCCAACGGCGCGGGCAAGTCCACGCTGTTCAATCTGATCAGCGGGCGCTTTGCGCCCACCAGCGGCGATGTGATCCTGAATGGCCAGCGCATCAACGGCATGGCACCGTACGAGATCAACCGGCGCGGGCTCTCGCGCAGCTTCCAGATCACCAACATCTTTCCCAAGCTGTCGGTGTTCGAAAACCTGCGGTGCGGCGTGCTGTGGAGCATGGGCTACAAGTACACGTTCCTGCGCTTCCTGTCGAACCTGCACGATGCCAACGAGCGCGCCAAGCAGCTCATGGAGATGATCAAGCTCGACAAGAAGCGCGACACGCTGGCGATGAACCTGACCTACGCTGAGCAGCGCGCGCTGGAGATTGGCATCACCATCGCGGGCGGTGCCAATGTGATCCTGCTGGACGAACCGACGGCCGGCATGAGCAAGACCGAGACCTCACGCTTCATCCACCTCATCAAGGAAGTGACCGAAGGCCGCACGCTGCTGACGGTGGAGCACGACATGGGCGTGGTGTTCGGCCTGGCCGACAAGATCGCTGTGGTGGTGTACGGCGAGGTGATTGCCTTTGACACGCCCGACAAGGTGCGCGCCAACCAGCGCGTGCAAGAGGCCTATCTGGGCTCGGTCGTTGCGGACGAGCAAGGGGCGGGACACTGACATGCTGAAAATCGAAAATCTCCACGCCTATTACGGCAAGAGCCATGTGCTGCATGGCGTGACCTTTGATGTACAACCCGGTGAAATCGTGGCCCTGCTGGGGCGCAACGGTTCGGGCCGCTCCACCACCGCGAAGGCCATCATGGGTCTGGTGGACTGGGAGGGCACACTCAACTGGAAGGGGCAGGACCTCAATGGCAGGAAGGCCTACGAGATCGCCCACCTGGGGGTGGGTTATGTGCCCGAAAGCCGCGATGTGTTCCCCAACCTCACCGTGCACCAGAACCTGATGCTCGGCCAAAAGGGCAGTGGCAAGAACAGCCGCTGGTCGTTTGACGATATGTACGAGATGTTCCCCCGACTCAAGGAGCGCCAGCACACCGAGGCGGGCGTGATGTCGGGCGGCGAGCAGCAGATGTTGACCCTGTGCCGCACGCTCATGGGTGACCCGGACCTCATCATCATCGACGAGCCCACCGAGGGTCTGGCACCCAAGATCGTCGAGCTGGTGGGGCAGTACCTGCAGACCATCAAGTCGCGCGGCATCTCGGTGTTGCTGATCGAGCAGAAGCTGACCATCGCGATGAAGATCTCGGACCGCGCACTGGTGATGGGCCACGGCTCCATCGTGTTCCAGGGCACACCGGACAGCCTGCGGGCAGACAACTACATCCGCAAGGAATGGCTTGAGGTGTGAAGCCCCCCCTGAGTCGCCTGGCGGCGCCTTCCCCCCATTGGGGGGACGCCCCCAGCGCGGCGGGGCGGCCCTTGCGCGGGGGCGCTGGCCTGCGGCGCGCCAGCTTCACCGACTGAGGTCATGGTGAAGCCTGAGAAGCTGCTCCCATGTCGATCTGCAGAGGTGCCCTGTCTTCGGTGGTGCCTCTTTTTTTTGCCTGTCGGAGTGTGCTCTTTAGGGAATGTCTGAAACCCCCTTGTCCCGCCCGGGACAAATTGACACGCCAAATGGGTTTGAAGTCTCTACAATAAAAACGCACGATCGTTCTTTTTCACTTTCCAAGGAACAACAGCACCATGACCGCTGAATACAAAGTCCACGGCTCCGTTGCCGTGATCACCATGGCCAACCCTCCCGTCAACGGACTCGGTCTGGCGACCCGCCAGGGCATCGTGGACGGCCTTGGCCGTGCCAATGCCGATGCAGCGGTCACGTCCATCGTGATCACCGGTGCCGGTGGTGCGTTCTCTGGCGGCGCCGACATCAAGGAGTTCGGCACCGACAAGTCGCTGCAAGAACCCAACCTGCTGTCGGTGATTGCCGCCATTGAAAACTCGGCAAAGCCCGTCGTGGCCGCCATGCACAGCGTGGCCATGGGTGGCGGGCTGGAGCTGGCCCTGGGTTGCCACTACCGCATTGCGGCGCCTGGCTGCTCGATTGCACTGCCAGAAGTCAAGCTGGGCCTGATCCCCGGCGCAGGCGGTACGCAGCGCCTGCCCCGCGTGATTGGTGTGGAAGCCGCGCTCAACCTCATCGTGAGCGGTGAGCCCGTCAAGAGCGAAATGATCGGCGCCGTGCCCGGCCAGAAGCTGTTTGACAAGATGGCCGCGTCGGCCGAATCGCTGGCCGCAGAAGCCCTGGCGTTTGCCCAGAGCGTGGCCGATGCCCGCCCGCTGCCCCTGGTGCGCAACTTCCCCTGCAAGCACCCCGAAGGCGACGCGTACTTCCAGTTCGCGCGCAACATGGTCAAGGGCATGGCCAAGAACTTCCCCGCGCCCGCCAAGTGCGTGGACGCGGTCGAAGCGGCCACCAAGAAGAAGTTCGCCGAAGGCATGCTGGTCGAGCGCGAAATCTTCATCAACCTGATGTGGACGCCCGAGTCGCGTGCACTGCGCCATTTGTTCATGGCTGAGCGTGCGGCGAGCAAGATCCCTGATGTGGCCTCCGACACCCCCAAGCGCGACATCAAGCTGGTGGGCGTGATTGGCGCGGGCACCATGGGTGGCGGCATTTCCATGAACTTCCTGAACGCCGGCATCCCCGTCAAGATCCTGGAAATGAAGCAGGAAGCCCTGGACCGTGGCGTGGCCACGATCAAGAAGAACTACGAAGCCCAGGTCAAGAAGGGCAAGCTCAAGCAGGACAAGTACGAGCAGCGCATGGCCCTGCTGAGCACCACGCTGAGCTACGACGACTTCAAGGACTGCGACCTCATCATCGAAGCCGTGTTCGAGGAGATGGGCGTCAAGGAAGCCGTGTTCAAGCAACTCGACGCTGTGGCCAAGCCCGGCGCCATCCTGGCCTCCAACACCTCCACGCTCGACGTGGACAAGATCGCAGCGTTTACCAAGCGTCCGCAGGACGTGGTGGGCATGCACTTCTTCAGCCCTGCCAACGTGATGAAGCTGCTGGAAGTGGTGCGTGGCAAGGAGACCGCCAAGGACGTGCTGGCCACGGTGATGGCCATCGGCAAGAAGATCAAGAAGACCTCGGTGGTCTCGGGCGTGTGCGATGGTTTCATCGGCAACCGCATGATCGAGCAGTACAGCCGCCAGGCTGGCTTCCTGCTGGACGAAGGCTGCACGCCCCAGCAGGTGGACAAGGCCATCGAAAAGTTTGGCTTTGCCATGGGCCCGTTCCGCATGGGCGACCTGGCGGGCAACGACATTGGCTGGGCCATTCGCAAGCGCCGCTCCGTCGAACGCGCCGACATGAAGTACAGCCGCACGGCCGACAAGCTGTGTGAACTGGGCCGCTTCGGCCAGAAGACCGGCGCAGGCTGGTACGACTACCAGGCCGGCAAGCGCGACGCGATCCCGAGCGACCTGGTCAACAAGATGATCGAAGACCACCGCAAGGAGCTGGGCATCACGCCGCGCAAGATTTCGGACGAAGAAATCGTGCAGCGCCTGGTGTTCGCCCTGGTCAACGAAGGCGCGCACATCCTGGAAGACGGTATTGCCAGCAAGTCCGGCGACATCGACATGGTGTACCTGACCGGCTACGGTTTCCCCATCCATCGTGGCGGCCCCATGCACTACGCCAGCGAAGTGGGTCTGTTCAACGTGGTGCAGGCCATGGACCGTTTTGCCAAGAACCCGCTGGATGACGCAGCGTTCTGGAAGCCCGCTCCGCTGCTGGCCAAGCTGGCCGCCGAAGGCAAGGCCTTCCAGTAAATAGCCGCGTGCACCCATCTACAGAATCAAAGGAATTCACATGACCTCCGCAGTGATTGTTTCCACCGCCCGCACGCCGCTCGCCAAGAGCTGGAAGGGTTCGTTCAACATGACGCATGGCGCCACCCTGGGCGGCCATGCCGTCCAGCACGCCGTGTTGCGCGCCGGCATCGACGGTGCAGACGTGGACGACGTCATCATGGGTTGCGCCACGCCCGAAGGCGCCACCGGCAGCAACATCGCGCGCCAGATCGCCTTGAAGGCCGGTCTGCCCATCACCGCCTCCGGCGTCACGGTCAACCGCTTCTGCTCTTCGGGCCTGCAGACCATTGCCATGGCCGCCCAGCGCATCATCGCTGGCGAAGCCGATGTGTTCGTGGCCGGTGGTGTTGAAAGCATCTCCTGCGTGCAGCAGGAGATGAACCTGCACATGATCCAGGACCTGGCTCTGGCCAAGCAAAAGCCCGAGATTTACTGGAGCATGCTGCAGACCGCCGAGCAGGTGGCCAAGCGCTACAACATCGGCCGCGAAGCCATGGACGAGTACGGTGCAGGCAGCCAGCAAAAGGCCTGTGCCGCTCAGGCTAACGGCTTGTTCGATGCAGAAATCGCCCCCATCACCGTGACGGCCGGTGTGGCTGACAAGACGCTGGGCCTGATCACCAAGCAAGTGACGGTGAGCAAGGACGAAGGCACACGCGAAGGCACGACGGTGGAGGCCATCAGTGGCCTGCGGTCGGCACTGCCCGGTGGCCTGATCTCGGCCGGCAATGCCAGCCAGTTCTCTGACGGCGCCGGTGCCTGCGTGATCACCAGCGAAGAGTACGCTAGCAAGAAGGGCCTCAAGCCCCTGGGCCGTTTCCTCGGCTTTGCAGTGGCCGGTTGCGAGCCTGACGAAATGGGCATCGGCCCCGTGTTTGCCGTGCCCAAGGTGCTGAAGAATCTGGGCCTCACGGTGCAGGACATCGATCTGTGGGAGCTGAACGAAGCCTTCGCCGTGCAGGTGCTGTACTGCCGCGACAAGCTGGGCATCCCGGCGGACCGTCTGAACGTGAATGGCGGCGCCATCGCCCTGGGCCACCCCTACGGTGTGTCGGGCCAGCGCCTCACGGGCCACGCCCTCATCGAAGGCAAGCGCCGTGGCGCCAAGAAGGTGTGCGTGACGATGTGCATTGGCGGCGGCATGGGCGCTGCGGGCATTTTCGAGGTGCTGTAAGCCATGTCCGGGCAGGCCTCGTCGCCACCGCGCACCGACATCCCCGATGTCGTGGTGTCGCCCGAGGTCTTCCTGGCCATGGGGCGTGAGGTACTGGCATCGCAGCCGTTCAGCATCCTGGTGGGGGCGCGGCTGCATGCCTTGTCCCCAGGGCAATGCGAGCTGCACCTGCCCATCACGCCCCAGTTGCTGCAACAGCATGGTTTTGTGCACGGGGGCGTGCTGAGCTATGTGGCCGACAACGCCCTGACCTACGCGGGAGGCACCGCCATGCGGGTGCCCGTGGTGACCTCCGAGTTCAAGATCAACTACCTGCGCCCTGCGGTGGGCGAACTGCTCATCGCCCGTGCGCAGGCGGTGCACCATGGCCGTGCGCAGGCGGTGTGCCGCTGCGATGTGTTGGTGGTGCAGGCAGGCACCGAAAAGCTGTGCGCCGTGGCGCAAGGCACCATTGCCGCACTGCCACCGCGCGAAGACGCGGCACCGTCGCCCGCTGGCGCCTGATGTTGGCAAGGGATGGGAGCATGTTCCTCCTCACTCCTGCGCCGTTTACTCCTTATTTGATAGCTGCTGGCGCATGATTTATCTGCGCCTGGGGCTGTTTTAACCCTGAAATGCCATGAGCCTACGTCCCACCGTCGATTTCCTGCTCTACCAGTGGCTGAACGCCGAGAAGCTGCAAGCCCGCGAGCGCTTTGCAGACCACTCCCGCGAGACCTTCGATGCCGTGCTCGACACCTCCGAGCGCATCGCCCGCGAGAAGTACGCGCCCTTCAACCGCGTGGTGGACACCGAAGAACCCCGCACCGAGACCGAGCCCGACGGCACGCTGCGTGTGGTGCTGCCGCAAGCCACCTACGAAGCACGGCGCGCCTACGCCGAGTCGGGCCTGCTGAGCGCCGCGCAGGACTACGACATTGGCGGCATGCAGCTGCCCTACACGGTGGAGGCTGCGGCCAACAGCTTTTTCGCGGCCGCCTCGATCAGCATTGGGTCCAACCTGCTGACCTCGGGCAATGCCAACCTGCTCATGGTGCATGGCACCGACCTGCAAAAGCAGGTGTTTGCGCTCAATGAATTCAACGGCCGCTGGTCGGGCACCATGTGCCTGTCGGAGCCACAGGCGGGCTCGTCCCTGTCCGACGTGGCCACACGCGCCGTGCCGGATGGCGAGGGCTTTGAGAGCGACCCGCTCGGTCCCCGCTACCGCCTCAAGGGCAACAAGATGTGGATCAGCTCGGGCGACCATGAGCTGACCGAAAACATCGTGCACCTGGTGCTGGCCAAGATCCCGGGGCCAGACGGCAAGCTGGTGCCGGGCACCAAGGGCATCTCGCTGTTCATCGTGCCCAAGAAGCTGGTGGACACCAACGGCCAGCTGACCGGCGTGCGCAACGACGTGGCGCTGGCGGGCCTGAACCACAAGCTGGGCTGGCGCGGCACCACCAACACGCTGCTGAACTTTGGCGAGGGCAAGTACCCCGTGGATGGCCAGGCAGGCGCCGTTGGCTATCTGGTCGGCCAGCCCGGCAAGGGCCTGCACTGCATGTTCCACATGATGAACGAGGCGCGCATTGGCATCGGCATGGCCGCCACCATGCTGGGCCTGGCCGGCTACTACGCCAGCCTGGACTACGCCAAGAACCGACCCCAGGGCCGGCCCGTGCAGGGCCCCAAGGACGGCGCGGCTGCCGTGGTCAAGGACGCCGCCCAGCCCCAGGTGCGCATCGTCGAGCACGCAGACGTCAAACGCATGCTGCTGGCGCAAAAATCGTATGGCGAGGGCGCCTTGGCGCTCAACCTGTTCTGCGCGCGGCTGGTGGACGAGCAACACACGGGCGATGCCGCTGCGGCCGACGAAGCCCGCCTGCTGCTGGAGGTGCTGACCCCCATCGCCAAGAGCTGGCCCAGCGAATGGTGCCTGGAGGCCAACAGCCTGGCCATCCAGATCCACGGTGGCTACGGTTACACGCGCGACTTTCCGGTGGAGCAGTACTGGCGCGACAACCGCCTGAACATGATCCACGAAGGCACCCACGGCATCCAGGCCATGGACCTGCTGGGCCGCAAGGTGCTGATGGAAGGCGGTCGTGGCCTGCAACTGCTGGCCGGGCGCATCAACGCCACCATCGAGCGCGCCATCCAGGTGCCCGCGCTGGCTGCCCACGCCAACGCGCTGGGCAAGGCGCTGCAGGACGTGGGCGCGGCCACCAAGGCCGCCTGGGCCACGGGCCAACCCGCTGATGCGCTGTCCAACGCCGTGCCCTATATGCAGGCCTTTGGCCACACGGTGCTGGCCTGGGTGTGGCTGGACGTGGCGCTGGCCACCCTGGCGGCCGATGCAGCCCTGGCGCAGCCCGCCAGCGTGGGCCGCATGGGCGCCATGCGCTTCTTTTTCCATTACGAGCTGCCCAAGATCGGCGCCTGGCTTCAAGTGGTCAGCACGCGCGACGCGACCTGCGCCAGCTTTCCTGAAGAGGCGTTCTGATGGCGGCTCTGAGCACGTTGCAGCGCTTGCAAAAGCTCATCTGGGTGCTGATCTACGGCGGCCTGCTCACGCTGGTGCTGGGCATTGCCACCGCCCGCACCGATGCGGCCACGGGCTGGGTGCTGATGGTGGGCGGGGGCGTGGTGGCTGCCGTGGGCGTGGTGCTGATCGCCGTGCGTGCGCGGCTCAAGGCCGACCCCCAGGGCTGACGCTGCGGCACCGCTGTAGCCACCTGGCCGGCCCCGTGCGGAGCGGACGCGGCGGCGACACAATGCAGCCTTCTGGCGCCGCACAATGGCTGCCTGTATTCCACCCCCTGGCTGGCGCATCCCAGCGCCGGGCTGTGGTCCGAGAACATCCATCGACTGGCAAAAATCCAAGGAGACATTCACATGACACGCACCATCCAACAACTGTTTGACCTGACGGGCAAGACCGCCCTGGTGACCGGCGGCTCGCGCGGCCTGGGCCTGCAACTGGCCCACGCGCTGGGCGAGGCGGGCGCCAAGATCGTGCTCAGCTCGCGCAAGGCGTCTGACTTGGAAGAAGCCACGGCCGACCTGCAAGCCGCAGGCATCGACGCGCGCTGGATTGCCGCCGACTGCGCCAAGGAAGAGGACATCCGTCGCCTGGCCGACGAGACCTTGCAGCGCCTGGGCCATGTGGACATCCTGGTCAACAACGCAGGCGCGGCCTGGGGCTCTCCGGCTGAAGACCACCCCGTGGAGGCCTGGGACAAGGTGATGAACCTCAACGTGCGTGGGTACTTCATCCTGAGCCAGCACATCGCCAAGCACAGCATGATCGGCCGCCGCAGCGGAAGCATCATCAATGTGGCGTCCATCGCCGGCCTGGGCGGCAACCCCAAGGGCATGAACACCATTGCTTACAACACCTCCAAGGGCGCGGTGATCAACTTCACCCGGGCGCTGGCGGCCGAATGGGGGGCCTACAACATCCGCGTCAACGCGATCTGCCCGGGCTTCTTCCCGAGCAAGATGACGGTGGGCACACTCAAGGCCATGGGCGAAGAAGCGCTGGCTGCCCACGCCCCCCTGGGTCGCCTGGGCGATGATGAAGACCTGAAGGGCCTGTGCGCGCTGTATGCGTCGGATGCGGGCAAGCACATCACCGGCCAATGGCTGGCGGTGGACGGCGGCGTGAGCATTGTGACTGGAGGGTGAACATCCCCCTGAGCGGCTGCGCCGCTTCCCCCTTCTCTCGAATCGCTGAGCGATTCGGGAAGGGGGACGACGCAATCGCTGCGGGGCGGCCCTTGCTCTGCGTCCCTCGCCTGCGCCGCGCCCGTTGCGACCTACATTTCCAAAGGAAAAAACCTTGATTAGTTTTGGTGTCGAAATCCCCTTTGTCAGCCACCTGGGCTTCACGCTGCACCGCATGGAGGACGGCGAGTCCGAGCTGCGTTACGAAGCCAAGCCTGAGCACCTGAACTCGTTTGCCGTGACCCACGGTGGCGCGTCGATGACGCTGCTGGACGTGACCATGGCGACGGCCGCGCGCAGCGTGACGCCGGACATGGGGGTGGTCACCATCGAGATGAAGACCAGCTTCATGCAGCCCGCGCGCGGGCCGCTGGTGGCCAAGGGGCGATTGATTCACCGCACGGCCACCATGGCGTTCACCGAGGGCACGGTGTACGACGCCCAAGGCAAGGTGTGCTGCCACGCCACCGGCACGTTCAAGTACGTCAAGCGCCTGCCGGTGGACGGGCGCAATGTGAATGATCTCAAGGTCATCTCCACCGACTGAGCCAGTGGTTGAGGTCGCCAACAGGTTTTAAAGCCTTTTTGCCTGCAAGCGCAATGGATATATGTGCTGGCAGCTATCAAAAACATAGTGTTTAATTTTCTGAAGGAGCTTTCCATGCCACGCAACCAACAAATCGTTCTCGACAACCGTCCCCAGGGCGAAGCGGTGGCCAGCAACTTCAAGCTGGTCGCGACCGACACGCCCGCGCTGCAGGACGGCCAGGTGCTGGTGCGCCACCACTACCTGAGCCTGGACCCCTACATGCGCGGCCGCATGAACGAGAGCAAGAGCTACGCCGCCTCGCAGGCGCTGGGCGAAGTCATGATCGGTGGCACCGTGGGTGAAGTGGCCGAGAGCAAGCATCCCAAGTACGCCGTGGGCGACAAGGTGGTGGGCATGGGCGGCTGGCAGGAATACAGCGTGGTCAATGCCGACCAGCCCGGCGCGCTGCGCAAGGTCGATACGACCCATGTGCCGCTGTCGCACTACCTGGGCGCCGTGGGCATGCCGGGTGTCACGGCCTGGTACGGCCTGGTCAAGATCATTGCGCCCAAGGAAGGCGACACCGTGGTGGTGAGCGCCGCCACGGGCGCCGTGGGCAGCGCTTTTGCGGCCCTCGCCAAGGCCCGTGGCTGCCGCGCGGTGGGCATTGCGGGCGGTGCCGACAAGTGCAAGTACGCAGTGGAAGAACTGGGCTTTGACGCCTGCATCGACTATCGTGCCCACAGCGACGTGAAGGCCATGTCCAAGGCCCTGAAGGAAGCGTGCCCCAACGGCATCGATGGCTACTTCGAGAACGTGGGCGGCTGGATCATGGACGCCGTCATGCTGCGCATGAACGCCTTCAGCCGCATCGCCCTGTGCGGCATGATCGCCGGCTACGACGGCGCACCGCTGCCCATGGCCAACCCCGCGCTCATGCTCATCAACCGCATGAAGGTCGAAGGTTTCATCGTGAGCGAGCACATGGAGGTCTGGCCTGATGCCCTCAAGGAGCTGGGCACGCTGGTCGGCACCGGCAAGCTGCGCCCGCGTGAGACCATTGCCCAAGGCATTGCTGCTGCGCCCGAGGCCTTCCTGGGCCTGCTCAAGGGCAAGAACTTTGGCAAGCAACTGGTCAAGCTGATCTGATGATGCTGACGTGGACCTGGGCCCGCTTCGATGACCTGGGCGTGCATGCGCTGCATGACGCCCTGGCCTTGCGCTGCAAGGTGTTCATCCTGGAGCAGGGCCCCTACCAGGACCCGGACGAAGCGGACAAAAAGTCCTACCACCTGCTGGGCTACGACGAGGCGGGTGCGCTGCAAGCCTGCCTGCGCGTGGTGGACCCGGGCGTGAACTACCCCGAGCCCTCGATTGGCCGCGTGGTCACCGCCAAGGAGGCGCGCGGCAACGGCACAGGCCGGGCGCTGATGCAGGAGGGCATTGCCCGCTGCAGCCAGGCGTGGCCGGACCGGGGCATCCGCATCAGTGCGCAGGCGCACCTGCGGGGCTTTTACGGCAGCCTGGGTTTTGAGGCGGTCTCCGACGAATACCTGGAAGACCATATCCCGCACATTGAAATGCTGCGAAAGGCGGGCTGACACAGCCGCAGCCCCTTCGACCAGTCACACAGCCCACCCGTGAAGGAGCCGACATGACCTTGCCCACCGCCACCCTGGCGCGTACCCATGACGTCTTCAACCAGAGCACGCCGTGGGCGGATGTGAACCTGTTCACCACCAACCAGCCGCTGCAGGACGCGCTGAGCTTGCATGCACCTGGCCTGCGCGTGGAGGGCCTCACCGCGCTGGGCGCCGAGATGGGCTCAGCCGACATGCTGACCCACGCGCGCCTGGCCAACACTTACAAGCCCCAGCTGCGCACGCACGACCGCTTTGGCCACCGCACGGATGTGGTGGAGTTCCACCCCAGCTACCACGCGCTGATGGGCGCCGCGCTGCGCCACGGTCTGCATGCCACGCCCTGGTCGCGCCAGGACACGGGCCACGCGCATGTGGAGCGCGCGGCGGGCTTCATGCTGTTCACCGAGGCCGAGCCCTCGGTGCTGTGCCCCGTGTCGATGAGCTACGCCGTGACCCCGGCACTGCGAGGCAATTCAGCGGTATGGGCGGACTGGAGCAAGGGTTTGGCAAGCACGCAGTACGACCCGCGCCTGGCGCTGTTCTCGCAGAAATCCGCGCTCACCATGGGCATGGGCATGACCGAGAAGCAGGGCGGATCGGACGTGCGTGCCAACACCACACAGGCTGTCCACGACGGCGACGATGCCTGGGGCGCGCGCTATCGCATCACCGGCCACAAATGGTTTTTCTCGGCGCCCATGTGCGATGCCTTCCTGATCCTGGCGCAGGCGCCCGGCGGGCTCACCTGCTTCTTCCTGCCGCGTGTGCTGCCCGATGACACGGTCAATGCGATCCGCATCCAGCGCCTGAAAGACAAGCTGGGCAATCACGCCAATGCCAGCTCCGAGGTCGAGTTCATCGGCGCGATGGCCTGGCGCGTGGGCGAAGAGGGCCGGGGTGTGGCGCAGATCCTGGAGATGGGCACCATGACGCGGCTGGACTGCGCGCTGGGCACCAGCGGCCTCATGCGGCAGGCGCTCAGCATTGCGCTGCACCACACGCGCCAGCGCTCGGCCTTTGGCAAGAAGCTGATTGAACAGCCACTGATGCGCAATGTGCTGGCCGATTTGGCGCTGGAGAGCGAAGCCGCCACCGCGCTGTCAATCCGCCTGGCCAGCGCCTTCGACAAGAAGGCCACCAGTGAGCACGAAGCCGTGATGGCCCGCCTGCTCACGCCCGTCGCTAAGTTCTGGGTGTGCAAGCGCGGCAGCGTGTTTGCGCAAGAGGCCATGGAATGCCTGGGCGGCAACGGCTATGTGGAGGAGGGCGGCGAGGGCGTGATGGCTCGTATCTACCGCGAGATGCCGCTCAACTCCATCTGGGAAGGCGCGGGCAACATCATGGCGCTGGATTTGATGCGCGCCGTGCGCCGCGCCGACACCGCTGCCGCGCTGGACGCCGAACTGGCACCCGCACGCGGCGCCCACCCGGCGCTGGACCGTCTGGCCGGCGCACTTCCCCTGCGTGTAGACGCCATGACCACCGAGGCCGAGGCCCGGCGACTGGCCCAGGATGTAGCGTTGGCAGTGCAGGCGGCCCTGTTGTTGCGCAGTGCGCCCGGCGCAGTGTTCCGAGCGTTTTGCGACTCGCGCCTCTCTGGTGACTGGGGCTACAGCTTTGGCACGCTGGGCGCGGGTGTCAACCTTGACGCCATCTTGGACCGCGCACTTCCGGCCTGAGCCATCCCACAGAATTTTGCGGAGAAACCCATGTCCCACCTCATCCTGCACCACTACCCCTCGTCCCCGTTTTCCGAAAAGATCCGTGCGGTGCTCGGCTTCAAGCAGCTGGCCTGGAAGTCCGTCATCATCCCCAGCGTCATGCCCAAGCCCGATGTGGTGGCGCTGACCGGCGGGTATCGCAAGACGCCGTTCTTGCAGATCGGCGCCGATATCTATTGCGACTCGGCCCTGATCTGCGATGTGCTGGAGCATGAGCATCCCGAACCCGTGCTGTATCCGCCGCATCTGAAAGGCGTGTCGCGCGTGTTTGCGCAGTGGGCCGACACCACGCTGTTCTGGGCTGCCATGGCCTACAACCTGCAGCCCAAGGGCGCCGCCGTGTTGTTTGCCAACCTGCCGCCGGCGGCTGCGCAAGTGTTTGGCGAAGACCGCCGCGAGATGAGCGCGGGCATGCAGCGCCTGCGACCGGCCGATGCCACGGCCGCCTACCGCTCGTACCTGCGGCGCATTGCGCACATGGCCGAGGAACACGACTTCCTGTTCGGCGCCGAGCCTTGCCTGGCCGACTTTGCGGCCTACCACCCGCTGTGGTTCACGCGCCAGTGTGTGCCCGTGATGGCCGACATCTTTGCCGCCACACCCGCCGTGCTGGAGTGGATGGACCGCATCGCTGCGCTGGGCCACGGCCGCATGGAGAAGTTCAGTGCCGCTGACGCCATCACCGTGGCCGCGGGCATGGAGCCGCTGCCGCTGACCGACGACGTGTTCCAGGACGAGCACGGAATCCCGCTGGGTACCCAGGTCACGATTGCCGCCGAGAGCTTTGGCACTGAGCCCACGGAAGGTGAGCTGATTGCCGCCACCCGCACCCGCTACACGCTGCGCCGTACCGATCCGCGCGCGGGCACGGTGCACGTTCACTTCCCCCGCATTGGCTACGTGCTGCGGCCGGTGGCGCCCTGAACAACGGCAGCCTTTTTGATCGCATTGCGCCCGATGCGCTCTGCGTGTTCGGGCGGCGTTGGCCGAAGCCGTGTGTCGGCATAAAAGCCGTCCCGTGTTTCACGACCGCACCCCATCATCCATCGATAACCACTAGGAGACACAAAACATGATCGACAACTTTGCCGGCAAAACCGCCGTCCTCACCGGTGCAGGCTCGGGCTTTGGCCTGGAATGCGCGCGCATTGGCGCCCGCCTGGGCATGAACCTGGTGCTGGTCGATGTGCAGCAGGACGCGCTCGACGCCGCCACGGCCGAGATGCAGGCCGCAGGCGCCCAGGTGCTGGCGCGCAAGGTGGACGTGTCGAACGCCGCCCAGATGGAGCAACTCGCCGCCGACGTGCAGCAGCGCTTTGGCGCACCGCACCTGGTGTTCAACAACGCAGGCGTGGGCGCGGGCGGCCTGGTGTGGGAAAACTCGGTCAAGGACTGGGAGTGGGTGCTGGGCGTAAACCTGTGGGGTGTGGTGCACGGCGTGCGCCTGTTCACACCCATGATGTTGGCAGCGGCCAAGGCCGACCCCACTTGGCGCGGCCACATCATCAACACCGCCAGCATGGCGGGCCTGCTGGCGGCGCCCAACATGGGCATCTACAACGTGAGCAAGCACGCAGTGGTCAGCCTGTCGGAAACGCTTTACCAGGATTTGTCGCTGGTCACTGACCAGATCGGCGCCAGCGTGTTGTGCCCGTTCTTTGTGCCCACCGGCATCAACCAAAGCCACCGCAACCGCCCCGGCGACCTGCCTGCCGAAAAGCCCACCAAGAGCCAGCTCATCGGCCAGGCCATGAGCGACAAGGCCGTGGGCAGTGGCAAGGTGACTGCTTCCGAGGTCGCGCAAAAGGTCTTCGACGCCGCCGCCCAGGGCCAGTTCTACATCTACAGCCACCCCAAGGCCCTGGCCTCGGTGCAGACGCGCATGGAAGACGTGATGATAGGCCGCAACCCCACCGACCCGTTTGCCGCCAAGCCCGAGCTGGGTGCACAGTTGCGGGCAGCGCTGAGGGCTGATTAAGCCAGAGGCGCTTGATTTACATGCCCTGAATGCTATCCAAAGAGTAGCAAATGGCCGCAGAGCTGCACGCCAACGACACGGCGCACCGCCCCACAGGCGGCTATGCGCTGTTCCCCACGGCCATTGGCCACTGCGGCATTGCGTGGCGGGGGGCGCTGCTGGTGGGGGTGCAGTTGCCGGAAGACGCGGGCGAGGTGGCAACGCGTGCCCGCATGCAGCGCCGGTTTCCGCAGCTCGCTGAAGGTGCGATGCCACCCAATGTGGCAGCTTGGGCAGCACGCGTGGTGGCCCTGCTTGAAGGTGCGCAGGACGACCTGCGTGATGTGCCCTTGGCGCTCGACGCCGTGCCTCCCTTCCACGCCCGCGTGTACGAACTGGCCCGCCGCATTCCACCCGGCAAAACCATGACCTATGGCGAGATGGCTGCCGCATTGGGCGAGCCGGGTGCTGCGCGTGCCGTGGGCCAGGCGTTGGGCCACAACCCGTTTGCGCCTGTGGTGCCGTGCCACCGTATCCTGGCGGCGAACGGCAAGACGGGCGGTTTTTCGGCCGGTGGCGGCGCCACCACCAAGATACGCATGCTGGAGATCGAGGGCGCCTTTGCGCACGAGACCCTGGCGCTGTTTGCACCCAGGGGCTGAAGGGGTTCAGCCGCGCTTTTTGAGCAGGGGCGACCCCGCGCTGGCCATGGCCAGCTCGTGCGTGGTGTTCAGCAGGGCGGGGCCCAGGGCCTGCATGCGTTCGGGCGTCAGGCGCACCAGCGGGCCCGCAATGGTCACCACCCCGATCACCGGGCCGTTGCCTTGCCGGATGGGTGCGGCCATGGCCGTCATGGCCGGAGCAAACACCTCGACGATGGTGCTGAAACCCTGCTGCCGTGCGGTGCGCAGGTAGGCCAGCAGGGCCTTCACGGTGGTGGGGGCGTTGGGGCCGTAGTCCTCGGGTTTGCCAAAGCCCTGGCGCGCTACCAGGGCCAGGGCCTCTTCATCGCTCATCGTGGACAGCCAGGCATGGCCGGCCGAGCTGCACGACAGGTTGACCGACAGGCCCATGTCCGGGTCGTAGCGCAGGCCGCGCACGGCCCCTTGCGCCTTGGCCACAAAGGTCAGCGCGTCGCCATCCACCACGGCCAGACGCACCAGTTCGCCAGATTCGGCGGCCAGCCGGTCCAGCAGGGGCTGGGCAATGTCCACCACGCCCGTGGCGCTCAGATAGCCCAGGCCCAGCGACACCAGCTTGATGGTGAGCATGTAGTTGCCCTGGCTCTGGTCCTGCCGCACGTAGCCGCAACGGATCAACTCGGCCAGCAGGCGGTGCGTGGCGCTCAGTGGCATGTCCAGTTCGGAGGCCAGGCTCGACAGGGCCTTGCCTTCAGGGTGTGGAGCGAGGTGCTCCAGGACTCTGAAACTGCGTTCAAGGATGCTGCTCATGGCGGGGGCTCTTCGTGATCGTGGACCGGTTTTTCCAGGATACCCAAGCGCTGGTTCTTCGGGCGCAATGTATCAAAAATTGTTAAAGGGTTTCTACTGTGGAAACAGTTTCCACTCTATTCATACGATGCAGTCCCCGATGCACTCCGGGCCTGGTGTGCACATTGCTGGTCTCTTTTTGTTGGAGAAGTCCCTGTGAAAAAAACTGCTTGCCTTCTGGCGGCCGCTGGCCTGTCCTTCTTGATGGCGCTACCCGCCGCCGCGCAGCAGGAGCGCGTGATCCGCTTCGGACACCTGAACAATGCCGACCATCCCGTGAGCTTTGGCGTCAAGCGTTTTGGCGAACTGCTGGCGGCCAAGAGCGGCGGCAAGATGAAGGTGATGGAGTTCCCCGCCTCGCAGCTGGGCAACGAGATGCAGCAGCAGTCGGCGTTGCAGGGCGGTGTGCAGCAGATGTCGGCACCGGCCACCACCTCGCTGGCCGGCATCGTCAAGGAATTCGGGTTGGTGGACTTTCCCTTTTCTGTGGCCAACTTTGCGCAGGCCGATGCGCTGCTCGACGGCCCCCTGGGCCAGGCGCTGATCGCCCGATTGCCCGAGAAGGGCCTGGTGGCCCTGGGCTACTGGGACCTCGGTTTTCGCAACGTGACCAACAGCAGGCGCCCTATCACCAAGGCCGATGATTTTGATGGCCTCAAGCTGCGCGTGATCCCCAACCCGGTGTTCCTGGAGACCTTCAAGGCCTTCAAGGCCAACCCTGTGCCCATGCCGTTTGCCGAGCTGTACGGCGCGCTGGAAGCCAAGGCCGTGGACGGCCAGGAGAACCCCTATGCCGTGATCCTGTCGAACAAGATGTTCGAGGTGCAGAAGTACGTGAGCGCCACCAACCACGTGTACGCCGCCAACATCGTGCTGGTGAGCAAGAAGTTCTGGGACCAGCTCACCCCTGCCGAGCAGAAGATGATGCACGACGCTGCCAACGAGTCGCGTGGCTACCAGCGCCAGGTGAGCCGCGCTGCAGCGCAGCGTTCGGTGGGTGACCTGCAGGCCAAAGGCATGGCCTACAACGAGATCACGCCCGCCGAGCTGGCCCGCATGCAGCAGATCGCCAAGCCCGTGATCGAGAAGTTCGCGGCCACCTATGACCCGGCGATTGTGAAGCTCTACAACGACGAACTCGCCCGCATCCGCAAGTAAGAGCGCCTGGCAAAACTCTTCTGGCGTCGTTGCTGCGTCTTGTCGTGCTATTCGCACTGCCTGCGACGCAGCGCCTAGCCAGAACCGCTTCGCTGAGCTTTGTCAGCCGCTCCCAACCCTGAACACCCCATGAAAATCCTCATCCTCCACGGCCCCAATCTCAACCTGTTCGGGCGCCGCGAACCCCACATCTACGGCACCACCACGCTGGCCCAGATCAACGAGCGTTTGCTCAAGCTCGCTGCGGAGCTGGGTGTGGAGCTCGATATCGTGCAGTCCAACCACGAAGGCGCGCTCATCGACTTCCTGCACGCCAACATCGATGTGGCGCAGGGCGCACTCGTGAATCCTGCGGGGCTGACACAGCACGGCGTGCCGCTGCACGATGCCATTAAGGCCATGCCTTTCCCGGTGATCGAAGTGCACATGTCCAACATCGCCGCGCGCGAGGCCTGGCGCGCGCATTCCATCATCTCGCCCGCCGTCAAGGCCACGGTGCAGGGCTTCGGTCCCCACTCCTACCTGGCCGGGCTGCGGGCGCTGGTGGACAGCCTGCGCGAGGCCGCCCAGGTTGCCTGAGCGGTGTGTGCGCACGGTGGTGGGCGTTCAACGTGTCTTCTGAAAATTCGTAGTTCAGTGATGGACCGGCGCTGACTTTTGCCGTGCTGGTACCGAGCGGCGGTTGCCCGACGGTTTTTAGACAAATCGGCCGCTGGCGATTGCATGGATTGCTTCATTCAACTGCGCCCCGTGGGCCCCCGATGCTGTCCAGACCTTGCCCCGTACGTACGGTCTTTGCTTGCGGCCCATATGCGCCGCCAGATGGCGACACCGCGCGGCGTGGGGCGAGCACCTCTCAGCACTGGCGCCGCGCCGGTGTGTCTGCCATAGACCGCAAAAGCATGGCGCCAGCTTCTGCAGGGTGGACAGGACAGTGACCCAGTCTGGACGCAGCACCTCTTCATCACCGTCTGGCAGCGCATAGAGACCTGTCAGACGCAGCGCCAGCAGGCCTCAAGATGGCGGTTGCGAGTGTTACATTTGTCCGTAGCATCCGCTGCAGTGAGCGCCATTTGCTGGACTGTTTTCCGAATGTCACTGTCTTCGCTGAGGAACCGTCGCATGTCTCCAGATCGCCAACGGCTCATCCGCATGCTCTTCGACGAGTACATCGAGATGTATGCCGGACGCGATGCCCGGCTGGTGGATCGCTTCAGCGAGAACTTCAGCGGCTTTGCGGGCAGCAGCGACAAGCTCATCAAAACCCGCAGCGAATGGGTGGACATCACGCAGACCGACTTTGCGCAGGTGCCCGGGCGCATCGGCATCGAGGTGCTGGACCTGTTCCCGCAGGAACTGGGCGCCGATGTGCTGGCCATGACCGCGTTTTTTCATATTCATTTGCCCCATCCCGACCCGCTGTTTGCCAGCGAAACCGCTCGTCTTGTGGTCGTTTTTCGGCAAGAGGGTGACGACTGGAAGATTGCGCACAGCAGCATCTCCATCCCGTATGGACTGGCCCGAGACGGCGAGGTGTACCCCGTCAGCCGCCTACAGCAGCGCAACCAGGAGCTGCAGACGTTGGTGGATGAGCGCACCCAGGCACTGGCCCAGGCCAACAACCAGCTGCAGCTGCTCAGCAACACCGACGGCCTGACCGGTATCGCCAACCGCCGCCATTTTGACCAGACCTTGGCCCATGAATGGGCTCGCGCACAACGGGCCCACGGACCGCTGTCGCTGATCATGCTGGACGTGGATGTGTTCAAGCACTTCAATGACCACTACGGCCATCTGGCGGGCGATGCCTGCCTGAAATCCCTGGCCCTGACGCTGGCACAGACCGGGGGACGGCGCGACGGTGACCTGGTGGCGCGCTTTGGCGGCGAGGAGTTTGTGGTGCTGCTGCCTGGCGCCGATGCCCGGGTCGCCCTGGAGATGGCCCAGCACATCCAGCAAGCCATCCAGGCGCTGGCCTTGCCGCACGAGGGTGCGCCGTGGGGCATCGTGACGGTGAGCTTCGGCGTGGCCACCATGGCGCCACAGCGCGAGCAGTTGGCCGAAGAGCTGGTACGACGCGCGGACCGCGCGATGTACCGTGCCAAGCAAGGCGGCCGCAACCGCATCGAGCAGGCGCCGGAGCAATAAAGCGGGGTGGGTCGGGTTTTACCTGGCCGCCAGCCGAGCGAATTCTTCCGCCACGCCCCGCACCGTGAGCGGCGCACAGCCTTCGGCATGGTTGCTGATGGTCACGAAGGCGTTCTGTCCACGGCCTGTGATGCCTGCGATCACTGCGGCCAGTGCCGCCCGGGTGTCCAGGTCCGGGTGGTGCAGGCGGTCGTAAGGTTCGTACATCCGCTCGGCGTCTTCATAGCCGTACGGGCCGTGCACAGGGTTCAGGTTCCAGCGGCACACCAGCGGGCCGGGCCACAGCGCACGCAGCAGGGGCAGTTGGTCGTGGAGCGGCGGCATCTTGGCATGCAGCCCCAGGCAATAGGTGGCGCCCGCTTCACGCAGCACGGCCGCAAAGTCGGGCGTCAGCCACTCGGGGTCACGCACCTCCACGGCAATCACCCCATCGGGCGCCAGTGGTGCCAGCGGGGGCAGGGCCAGCAGCATGGCACGCAGGCGATCCAGCAAGGCGGGCATGCGATCGAGCTGCGCCAGCGGCAGGGGGCTGAGCTGGAATACCAGCGCGCCCAGCTTGTGGCCCAGGCCCTGGAGCGCCGGCTCCACACATTCGCTGCGGGCCAGCTCGGGGCTGAGGAACGCCGGGTTGGGCTGGCGGCCGCGTCCGTCTTCGCTGCGCACCAGTGCATCCGTCACCACGCTGGGCGCCTTGACCACAAACCGGAAGTCGTCGGGCACTTGCGACGCATAGCGCTCGTATTGGCTCACCGTGAGCGGCCGGTAGAAGCTGCGGTCGATGCTCACCGTGCGCATCAGCGGGTGCTGGGCGTACACGGCCAGCCCCTGTTTGGACAGCTGCGTGTCGGAATGCTCGCCCTCCCACACCAGGCCTTTCCAGCCGGGGTAGGTCCATGACGAAGTGCCCAGGCGCAACTGGCGGGGCAGGGCGGCAGCCAAGGCTTTCAGAGCATCGTCCGGAACAACGGGGGCTACCGTGCCAGACCGGGTACGCCGTGCAGTGGACTCAGTGCCTTGCGTGGGTGATGGTGCCGATGGCCCGTTGGCCGGCACATCTGCCGGCGGGGGCTTGGGCAGCGTGTCGCCAAAAAGATCGTCTTGCATGCGCTGCGGTGGTGCGGTTTGGTGCGGTACGGCGGGGTAGGTTGCGCTACGAGCTGCCAAACAGCCCGCTCTCGTCCAGCAGGTCAAACGTGATCTGGGGATGGGTGTCCATGCTTTTCTTGATGGCAGCCGGGATGGCCTGCCGTGTCTTGCGGCACAGGCCCGGCTGTTCGTGCACCAGGATCGCAATGCCCCGCAGGCTGCGCACCTCGTTCGGGCTTTGGGTGATGGACAGGCGGATGCCCAGTTGCTGCTCCATGCGCTCCTGCATCCTGCGCAGGTCGGCAAGACTGCCCAGGTTCTCCAGGCGCTCCAGCATCTTCTTTTCTTCGCTGCGCGTGAGCATCAGGATGCGCACATCGCTGCCCGGTGTCTGGAGTAGCGCATCCCGGTCGCACACGCAGGTGCCGGGAGGGCATTCGGTGCGGATGGGGAAGGGGGGAAGGGACATGGAGCGATGTGCTAGCAGTCCTTCATTCTATGAAGGGCTGACCGTGCCGAGCGTGTGGCCACCCGCAAGTCCATGCGGCCCAACAACAAAAAGGGCTCCCAAAAGGAGCCCTTTTTGCCTGCCCGCCCCTGCGGTTCAGTTAACACTCCCCATGGCAGCAGCACCCGCACCGCGCGAAGTGCCACCACCCTGGGAAGTCCCGCAACTGCTTCAATCCAACCCAAGCAGTTGGTCTGCCAAATTACATGGCGCTGAATTCGCCCGAAGGGATCTGGCCGGTGCGCACGGCTTCAGCAGCCTGTGCACGCACGGCAGCGCGGTCAGCGGTGGATTGGTAGGTCACCACACGCGAGCCTGCGGGTTCCATGTTGTGGGTCTTGGCTTCCACTACAGCTTCGGCTTGCACTTCAGCGCGGGTGCGGTTCGTATCGAACTTCAGGGCAAATTGCGAGCCATCGGCTTCATCGGCATGGGCGCCAAAAGCGGCGAAAGCGGCGACAGCGGCGATAGACAGGAAACGTGCGGTGTTGTTCATGATGGATAAGTCCTTGAAGTTGAAAAAGCGTCTCAAAAAAGCCGGGTCAAAAACCATTCCTGAACCGGGTTCGGTGAGTCGCCTTGCGGGTTCGGCTCATCGATGGGTTGAACTGTACGCCGATGGTGTTTAGAGAAAAACCACCCAGTCGCAAACTAACTGTTCCAGTATTGGGAACAATCCGCCGAGCGGTCTAAGGGCTGCCAAAACCGCCTGTGGCAAACTCGCGCGCTTCGCTTTTTTGTTTGACCGAGTCTCAGAGAGTCCGCCCCACCCATGCAGCAGATCGTTCGGCAGTTGGCCGCAGAAATCAAAGTCAGTGAACAACAGGTGCGCGCAGCGGTGGAGCTGCTCGATGGCGGTGCCACGGTGCCCTTCATTGCGCGCTATCGCAAGGAAGTGACGGGCGGGCTGGACGACATTCAGCTGCGCGAGCTGGAGGCGCGCCTGTCCTATCTGCGCGAGCTGGAAGACCGCCGCGTGGCCGTGCTCAAGGCGATTGACGAGCAGGGCAAACTCACCGATGCACTGCGTGCCGCCATTGCGGCCGCCCCGACCAAGCAGGAGCTGGAAGACATCTACCTGCCGTTCAAGCAAAAGCGCCGCACCAAGGGCCAGATCGCCCGCGAGTTCGGCATCGAACCGCTGGCCGACAAGCTGTTTGCCGACCCCACACTGGACCCCGCCGTCGAAGCTGCGGCGTTCACCAAGCCACCCGAAGTGCTGGATGACGGCAAGCCCGGTGCCGATTTCTCTACCGTGCCCGCTGTGCTGGATGGTGTGCGCGACATCCTCTCCGAGCGCTGGGCCGAAGACCCGGCGCTGGTGCAGAACCTGCGGGAGTGGCTGTGGGCTGAAGGCCTGCTGCGCAGCAAGAAGGTGGACAGCAAGAACGAGAACGACCCCGAGGTCTCCAAGTTCCGCGACTACTTCGACTACGACGAACCCATCGGCCGCGTGCCCTCGCACCGCGCGCTGGCTGTGTTTCGCGGGCGCGGACTCGAAATTCTGGAAGCCAAGCTGGTATTGCCGGTGGAGCCCGAACCCGGCAAGCCCAGCATCGCCGAAGGCAAGATCGCCCTGCAGCTGGGCTGGAGCCACCAGGGCCGCAAGGCCGACGACCTGATCCGCAAGTGCGTGGCCTGGACCTGGCGCGTGAAGCTCAGCCTCTCGACCGAGCGCGACCTGTTCGCCCGCCTGCGCGACGAGGCCGAGAAGGTCGCCATCAAGGTGTTTGCCGACAACTTGCGCGACCTGCTGCTGGCCGCACCGGCCGGCCCGCGCGTGGTGATGGGGCTGGACCCAGGCATCCGTACCGGCGTGAAGGTGGCCGTGGTGGATGCCACGGGCAAGCTGGTGGAGACGGCCACCGTGTACCCGCACGAGCCCAAGCGCGACTGGGATGGCTCGCTGTTCACCCTGGCCAAGCTGGTGGAAAAACACGGCGTGAACCTGATCGCCATTGGCAACGGCACAGCCAGCCGCGAGACCGACAAGCTGGCCGCTGACCTCATCAAGATGGCCGCCAAGGCCGACCGCGCCATCGAGAAGGTGGTGGTGAGCGAGGCGGGGGCTTCGGTCTATTCCGCCAGCGAATATGCGTCGCAAGAGATGCCCGATGTGGACGTGAGCCTGCGCGGTGCGGCCTCCATCGCCCGCCGCCTGCAAGACCCGCTGGCCGAGCTGGTGAAGATCGACCCCAAGAGCATCGGCGTGGGCCAGTACCAGCACGACGTGAACCAGAGCGAGCTGGCCCGCACCTTGGGCACGGTGGTGGAGGACTGCGTGAACTCGGTGGGTGTGGACCTGAACACGGCCAGCGTGCCGCTGCTCAGCCGCGTGTCGGGCCTGTCCGGCAGTGTGGCCAAGGCCGTGGTGCGCTGGCGCGAGGCCAATGGTGCTTTCAAGAGCCGCAAGCAGCTCATGGATGTGGCCGGGCTCGGTGCCAAGACCTTTGAGCAGAGCGCGGGCTTCTTGCGCATTCGCGGTGGTGACAACCCGCTGGACATGACGGGCGTGCACCCCGAGACCTACCCGGTGGTCGAGCAGATCATGGAAAAGACTGGCAAGCCGGTGGCCGAGATCATGGGCCGTACCGACATGCTCAAGACCCTGAAGCCCGAGCTGTTTGCCAACGAGAAGTTTGGCGTGATCACTGTCAAGGACATCCTGGCCGAGCTGGAGAAGCCCGGCCGCGACCCGCGCCCCGACTTCAAGGTGGCGCGCTTCAACGACGGCGTGGAAGACATCAAGGACCTCAAGGAAGGCATGATTCTGGAGGGCACGGTGAGCAACGTGGCCCAGTTTGGCGCTTTCATCGACCTGGGCGTGCACCAGGACGGCCTGGTGCATGTGAGCCAGCTGGCGCACAAGTTCGTGAACGATGCGCGCGAGGTGGTCAAGACCGGCGACATCGTCAAGGTCAAGGTCATGGAAGTGGACGTGGAGCGCAAGCGCATCGGCCTGTCGATGAAGCTGGATGCCGCGCCACCGCGCCAGGGCGGCGACCGGGGCGCACCCCGTGACAACCGCTTTGAGGGCGCAGGCCGTGGCTACGCACAACCCCAGCGCCGTGGGCCCGAGCCTGTGCAGCAGTCGGCCATGGCGTCGGCATTTGCGAAGTTGCAACAGGCCAAAGGCCGCTGACGCAGCCGGCTGTGCCGCCGGTGGTTTTTTGGCCGTGCAGGGGCCCATAATCGCCAGCACCTGAACCAACCACCGGCGCCTTACCCCATGGAGTTGAACGCACTGCTGGCCCAACCTGTGGCACTGCCCAGCCTTCCGCGCGCCGTGGCGCTGCTGATGAGCGAGCTGGCCCAGAACGAACCCAGCTTGCGGCGCCTGAACCAGCTGTTTGGCACCGATCCTGCCCTCGCGGCTCGTTTGCTGGAACTGGCCAACTCCCCCACCTTCCAGCTGCCCGGGCAGATCGCGGGCATCCCCGAGGCGCTGGCGCTGCTGGGCACCGCACAGCTGCGCACGTTGGTCACGTCGGCGCCGCTGGGCACCACGTCGCGCTCGGTGCCCGGGGTGAACATGCAGCAGTTCTGGCGCTACAGCCTCAACACGGCCAAGCTCGCGCGGTCGCTCGCTGGCATCGTTCACCACAACCAGATCGCGGCCTATACCGCCGGTTTGCTGCATGCCTTGGGCGAGCTGGTGATCCATCTGGCGGACCCCGAGAAGGCCCAGTCGGTCAACACCCTGGTAGCCCCGTTTGACTTGCGCCGCGACAAGATCGAGCAACGCATCTTTGGCTACAGCTACGGCCAGGTGACGGCGGGCTGCGCGCGCCGCTGGCAACTGCCCGAGGTGGTGATTGACGCCCTGCAGCACCAGCACGCACCGTTTGACAACAAGGTCTACGAACCCCTGGCGGGCGTCATCCACCTGGCCGCCTGGCGCGCCCGCGCGCGCGAGGCCGAGCTGAACGAAAAAGAGCTGGCGGTGTCCTTCCCCGGCGAAGTGGGGCTGGCCCTGGGGCTCGATATCGACATGGTGCTGCAGCAAGACCCCATCGACTGGACCGCCCGACCGGATGCGGCGGCGGATTTCATCGTCTAGTTACCCTGCGCCAACGTAGCGGGGGTGGCATGGAGAGGCAGCCACCGGCCGATGTCCATGGTGGGCCGTCTCACCGCAGCTGTTTGCGACAATCAGCGCCATGAAAGCATTGCGCATCCACGCCGGCCCCCGCGCCCGCCAACACCTGGAACAACAGGGCCTGCGGCCCGCTGACGTGGGCGTAATCCCGGCAGCGGCTGGCGGTCCCAAGGGACTGATCCTGGGGCCGATGGACCGGTTCATTTTTGGGGAGTGGCTGCCGCGCTCCGATCAGCCTGTGCACCTGGTGGGCGCCTCGATTGGCGCCTGGCGCATGGCCACGGCCTGCCTGCAGCAATCGGTGGCGGCTTTTGAGCGGCTGGAGCACGACTACATCCACCAGGACTACGAGCTGCCACCCGGCAAAAAGCGCCCCACGGCCGCCCATGTGAGTGAGCGGTTCGGCCAGAACCTGGAGGCCTTCTACGGCGGGCGGGTGCAGGAAGTGCTCAGCCACCCCCGCTACCGCCTGCACATCGTCACGTCCCGGGGCCGCCATGTGCTGGGGCGCGAGCATGCGCTGGGCACACCGCTGGGGTATCTGGGGGCGTTTGTGACGAACACCGTGCACCGCAAGGCGATGGGGGCCTGGCTGGAGCGGGTGGTGTTTTCCTCATCGGGTGCGGCCTTGCCTTTTGCCACGACCGACTACCGCACCCGGCAGGTGGGGCTGAACGCAGACAATTTCATGCAGGCGCTGCAGGCCAGCTGCTCGATCCCGTTTGTCTTGCAGGCCGTGCACAACATCCCGGGCGCCCCGCGGGGCGCTTACTGGGACGGCGGCATCACCGACTACCACCTGCATCTTGCCTATGGCTTGCCGAATGGTGTTGCTTCTGAATTGATAGCTGCTCAGACAATAAGCACTAGCGCTCCCAGCGGAAAAGGCTCAAAAACTGCGGCTGAGGCGCTGCGCGCGGGTGCTGGCAGCCTCGTGCTCTACCCCCACTTCCAGCACCGCGTGGTGCCGGGCTGGCTGGACAAGGGGCTGAAGTGGCGCCACAAGGCCACGTCCGCGCTTGACAACATGGTGGTGCTGTCGCCCGACCCGGACTGGGTGCGCCGCTTGCCCAATGCCAAGCTGCCCGACCGCAATGATTTCACCCACTACGGCACGGACAGCCGTGCCCGGGCGCAGGCGTGGCTGACGGCCACGCGCGCCAGCCAGCAGCTGGTGGATGAGTGGCGCGAATGGCTGGAGCGGCCGGACATGGGCGCGGTGCAGCCGTTGTAGTGCGGCGGGGCCGCAGCGCCATCGTCACCCGCCGGGACCGCTGCGCTGGCTGCCGGATGCTCAGGTCGAGGCAGACCGGCGCGCTGCCTCTTGCACCGCCCGGGCCGCATGGCGTGCAGCGTGGTCGCGCGCCCAGGGCAGCACATCGGCCGCAGGCATGGGCTTGGCAATACCGTACCCCTGCGCGCGTTCGCAGCCCAGCTCCAGCAGCTTGGCGCAGTGCTCGGCGGTTTCGACGCCTTCGGCCACCACATGGCGGTGGAACGCAGCCGCCAGCGCCACGATGGCTTGGACGAGGGTGAGGTCGTCGCCGTCCTCCAGAATGCCGCGCACGAACGACTGGTCGATCTTGATGGTCTCGGCAGGCAGGCGCTTGAGGTAGGAAAGGGACGAAAAGCCGGTGCCAAAGTCGTCCAGCGCAAAACGCACGCCCAGGGCCTGGCAGCTTTGCATCATGCGGCGCATGTACTGCATGTCTTCCAGCGCGGCGGATTCCAGGATCTCCAGCTCCAGCCGCGAGGGAGACACCTCGGGGCAGGTGTGCAGGATGTCCTTGAGCCGCTGCACAAAATTGGGCCGGTGAAAGTGGGGCGCCGCGATGTTGACGCTGACCTCCCAACCCATGCCTGCATCGCTCCATACCCGCATCTGCGCCAAGGCCTGGCGCAGCACCCATTCGCCCAGTTCGACCTGCAGGTCCGTGTCCTCCACCAGCGGCAGCACGTGCTGCGGGCCCAGCAGCCCCTCCTGCGGGTGTTGCCAGCGCAGCAGGGCTTCGAGCCCGATGATCTCGCCCGTGCGCAGGTTGACCTTGGGCTGGTAGTGCAGCACCAGTTCGCCCGCGTGCAGTGCGCGGGCCACCCGGGTCTGGCGGGTGTGCTGGGTCTGCACGGCGTGGTCGTGTTGCACGTCGAACACGTGCAGCTGGTTGCGCCCGAAGCTCTTGGCCTGGCACATGGCCTGGTCGGCATGGCGCAGCAGGGTGTCGGGGTTGGCGTCGTCTTGCGGAAACACGGCCACGCCAATGCTGACGGTGATGTTCACCAGGCGGTCGTCAATCGCATAGGGCGCGGCCAGTTGCTGCATCAGCACGGCCAGGCGCGCCTCGATGGCGGGCACATCGGGCTGTTCGCCGAGCAGCAGCACAAACTCGTCGCCGCCCATGCGGGCCACGGCTTCGTGGGCCGTGATGAACGCGCCCAGGCGCCGCGCCACTTCCTTGAGCAGACGGTCGCCTACGCGCTGGCCAAAGGTGTCGTTCACGGCCTGGAAGTGGTCCAGGTCCAGCATGCACACCGCCAGCAGCAGCTGCTTGTTGCGGGCCACGAACAGGGCGTGTGTGAGCTTTTCGGCGAGGGCCGCACGGTTGTACAGACCGGTGAGCGCGTCGTGGCGGGCGTGCCACGAGATTTGGTGGCGCAGGTTGCGTGTTTCGGTCACGTCGCGGAACACCAGCACGCAGCCCGCCGCGTGGCCGCTGCCTTCGCGGATGGCGGCTGCCGTGTACTCGATGGCATAGCGCTCGCCCGATCGGTGGATCAGCACCTCGTAGGTCGCCTGCTGCAGCCCACCCGGCTGGGTGTCGCGGTCGGCGGCCGCGCTGGCGGTGCGACTGGCGGGCTCTTCGTACAGACGAAACACGTCGTCCAGCTGCCGGCCCAGCGCCTGATCGGCCGTGAACCCGGTCATGAGCTGTGCGGCCTCATTGATGGTCTCGATGCGCCCGCCCAGGTCGGTGGTGATGACCCCGTCGCCGATGGAGGCGAGGGTGACCTCGGCACGTTCCTTTTCAGCGCGCAGGGCTTCCTGGGCGCGCTTGCGCTCGGTCACGTCCACCAGCGTGCCGATGGTGCCAGCCAGTTCGCCGTTGGTGCTGGTGAAGGGCGCTTCGAAATAGGCCATGTCCAGTGGGGGCTGGTGGGGGGGGCGGATGCGGATCTCGTTGTCGTGCGCGCTGGCGATGCGGGCCGACCGTTCCGGGGCCAGTTCGGCCGGCAGGCTGGCCCCTGCAGCGCCGTCAGCACCTGGCTGTGACTGGAACAGGCGCTGCCATGCGCGGTTGGCGTCCAGGTAGGTGCCGTCGGCATGACGCACAAACACGGGCAGGGGCAGGGCATCGATCAGCTGGCGGGTGAAGTGCAGTTGCTCGCTTTGCTGGCGCTGCGTTTCATGCAAGGACAGCACCAGAGATTGCACCTTGCCCGCCATGTCGTTGAAGGTCTCGGCCATGGCACGGGATTCGAGCGTGCCGGTGACCTCCATGCGCGTGCTCAGGTAACCCTGGCGAAACGCGTCGGTGGCCTGGGCCAGGCGCTGCAGCATGCGGGCATTGGCCCGCAGCAGCAGCGTCAGCAGAAAGAAGATGGTGAAGATGTTGAGTGCCGAGATGCGTGCCTGTACCAGCACCGTGGCCCACACCTGGTCCGCCAGGGGCTGCGGGTGGGCCGTCACCGTCAGTCGGCCCGATGTGCCGTCTGCCAGCGCGAGGCCGGACTGCTGCACAGGGGCGGAGAGGTCCAGCCAATCGGTAAACCATTTCGGAGCATTGGCGGGGTAGGGGAGGGCGGTGACCTCAATGGCGGGCTGGTCGGCGGCCTGCCATTTGATGGACGCCACTGCCGGCGCTGCCTGCGCCAACCCCTCGGTCAGGATACGGGTCACGGTGTCGGCATCGGGCGCGGGCACGGCGGCCAGGCGCAGCTGCAAAGGATCGCTGGCGCGCCGCAGTTCGGTAGAGCCTTGCTGCAGGGCTTCGTCGGTTTCTGCGGCCAGCAGGTAGTGGTAGCGCACCCCAGTGACCAGCAGGATGATCGCCACGATGGACACATACAGCCGGGGGTAGGTGCCCCGCAGAAGCCAGGTGGTGAGATTTCCGGTGCGCATTGACGGTGGTCCTCCCCCACAACCCCAGTGGTAATGAATGGTTAATTAATTGTTGACAGCGGCGAGTCTATCTTGTGAGAAGTTGTGAGCGTGGTTTTGCATCGCGCTCCCGGCGCGGTGTTGCTGATGTGTGACGTTTTGTAAAACTGCGGAGCTGCCAGCACGTGCAATGCGCGCCTGACGGCTGCCGCGCCCAGGGTGCGCGGCGGAGGTACAGAGGGTGACGCGGCTGGGTTCAGAGCGACTGGGCCAGCATGTCGCGGTATTCCTCGGGGGCGGCAATGCGCGGGTTGGTCTTGTGGCAGTGGTCGGCCATCGCGCCCTTGATGATGTCGTCGAACATCGCCTCGTTCACGCCCATGGCGGCCAGGCCCGTGGGCAGGCCCAGGCGGGCGTTCATGTCGCGGATGGCTTCGGGGATATCGCCCGCAGATTGGAGGCCCATGGCGTGGGCCATGCGCTCCAGGCGCCTTTCCTTTTGCACCGATTCGGCCTGCGCGTTGAAACGCACCACGGCGGGCAGGAACATGGCGTTGAGCGTGCCATGGTGCAGGCGCGGATTCACGCCGCCCAGGCTGTGGCTGAGCGAGTGCACGGCGCCCAGGCCCTTCTGGAATGCCATGGCGCCCTGCATGCTGGCGCTCATCATGTGCAGGCGCGCATCGCGGTCGCTGCCATTCTTGGTGGCCTGCTCGATGTTCGCCCAGCCGCGCGTGAGGCCGTCCAGCGCAATGCCGTCAGCGGGCGGGTTGAACGCGGCGGACATGAAGGTTTCCATGCAGTGCGCAATCGCGTCCATGCCCGTGGCTGCTGTGAGCATGGGGGGCAGGCCGAGGGTGAGTTCGGGGTCGCAGATGGCGGTCTTGGGCACCAGGTTCCACGAGTGGAAGCCGAGCTTGCGGTGGTCGTCCACGATGATGATGGCGCCGCGCGCCACCTCGCTGCCCGTGCCGCTGGTGGTGGGCACGGCGATCAGCGGCGCGGCGCGGTCGGTGATGCGCGGCGAGCCGCCTTCGATGGTGGCGTAGTGCGTCAGCGGCCCCTCGTGCGTGGCCGCAATCGCGATGCCCTTGGCGCAGTCGATGGCGGAGCCCCCGCCCACGGCGATCAGTCCGTCGCAGCCCTGGGCCTTGTATATGTCCACGGCGGCGCGCACGGCGGCCTCCGTGGGGTTGGAGGGGGTCTGGTCAAACACGGCCACCGTCATGCCGGGCAGCGCGTCCAGCGCCTTTTGCAGCACGCCGGCGGCCTTCACGCCGGGGTCCGTCACGATCAGCGGGCGGGTAATGCCCACGCGCTCGCATTCCTGCTTCAGCAGTTGGACGGCGCCGAATTCAAACTGGATCTGGGTGACGTAGTAGATGAAAGCCATGGTGCAACAGAATGTGTGAATGGGGGTGCCAGCGATTACGATAGCTCGCCAGCCTTTGAAAAGGTTCTGAGCCCACTTTATAAGGAGGAGACAGCCTTGAAAACGAAGCAAACCCTGATGGCGGCCCTGGTGGCCGTCGCATCTGTGACAACAAGCGCCCAGGCCCAGTGCCTCACGGACGCGCAGGCCGCCGACCTGGTGGCCAACTATGTGGCCAAGACCCCGGCAGCCAACCCCGAGAACCTGACGGACGCCGACGGCTCCTGCACACGCGGCAAGGTCAACGCCTTGCTGGCCCAGCGCATGGGCAAGGTGATTGGCTACAAGGCGGGCCTGACCAACCCCGCCGTGCAAAAGCGCTTCAACACCGACAAGCCCGTGTGGGGCAAGCTCTACGAGGGCATGGTGCTGCCCAGTGGCGCCACGGTGGATGCAGCCTTCGGTGCCCGCCCCCTGTACGAGGCCGACATGCTGGTGCGCGTGAAAAGCGCCGCCATCAACCAGGCCAAGACCCCCATGGACGTGCTGAACGCCGTGGACCAGATCATTCCCTTTATCGAGCTGCCCGACCTGATGGTGCAGGCGCCGCCCAAGCTCAACGGTGCGGGCGTGACCGCCATCAATGTGGGCGCGCGCCTGGGCGTGGCGGGTGCCCCGATTGCCGTGCCGGCGTACCGGGGCGAGCGTTTTGCCATGCTCCAGGCCCTGGCCGACATGAACGTATCGCTGACCGATGGTGCGGGCATGCGCCTGGGCGGTGGCAAGGGCAGCGACATCCTGGAGCATCCGCTCAATGCCGTAGTGTGGCTGGCGGGCGCGTTGGCGCAAGAAGGCCTAGCCATGCAGCCGGGCGATCTGATCAGCCTGGGCTCATTCTCGCCCCTGCTGCCACCCAAGGCCGGTTTGTCGGTGACGGCCACCTACGATGGCCTGCCCGGCGCCGCACCGGTGCGCGTGACCTTCAAGTAAGCCACCGATGAGCGGCCCGCCGCCGTGCGGGCCGTTTTGTTTTTTTGCCGAGACCCCAACCGTTGACCGACCTGCACATCCACCACACCCGTCTCACCCCCCAGATGCGCAGCGTTCTCGAACGCATGGCCCGCGCGGGGCACCCACCGCTGCACACGCGCACGCCGCAGGAGGCACGCATCGCTTACCAGGCGGGCGCGGATGTGCTGGAGGTGCCCAAGGCCGCACTGGCGCGGGTGGAGGACCTGCAGATCCCGGCCCGCGACGGCGCCATGCTGCCCGCACGGCTGTACGCGCCCAGCACCGACAAGGGCTTGCCCGTGCTGCTGTACACGCACGGCGGCGGCTTCACCATTGGCAACATCGCCACGCACGACATTCTGTGCCGCGAGCTGGCGCGTCTGGCGGGTTGCATGGTGGTGTCGCTGGACTACCGGCTGGCGCCGGAGCACCGCTTTCCCACGGCCAGCAACGATGCGTGGGATGCGCTGCAGTGGCTGGCTGCCAACGCCGAGCGCCTGGGTGCCGACCCGCAGCGCCTGGCCGTGGGGGGCGACAGCGCGGGGGGAACGCTGGCCGCGGTCAACGCCATTCTGGCGCGCGATGCGGGCCTGCCGCTGGCGCTGCAACTGCTGATCTACCCCGGCTGCGCGGCGCACCAGGACACGCCTTCACACGCCACCTTTGCACGCGGCCTGGTGCTGGAGGAGCCCGCCATCAGCTGGTTCTTTGGCCATTACGTGACCACCCGCGAGGAGCGCGAGGACTGGCGTTTTGCGCCGCTGCTGGCGCCGGACGTGGAGGGCGTGGCACCCGCGTGGATCGGCCTGGCCGAATGCGACCCGCTGGTGGACGAAGGCGTTGACTATGCCGACAAGCTCCGCCTGGCGGGCGTGCCCGTGGACCTGGACATCTACCGGGGCGTGACCCACGAATTCATCAAGATGGGCCGCGCCATCCCCGAAGCGCGCAAGGCCCATGCCGACGCAGCCCGCGCGCTGCGCCTGGCTTTTCATCTGGAGTAAACGAACCCATGCAACGCAGTGATTTCCGTTGTTTCCACCGCCTGCGCGTGCGCTGGGCCGAGGTGGACATGCAAAAGATCGTGTTCAACGCGCACTACCTCATGTACGTGGATACCGCCATGTCCGAGTACTGGCGCGCGCTGGCGCTGCCGTACGAGGCGAGCATGCTGGCGCTGGGCGGCGAGATGTATGTCAAGAAGGCCACGGTGGAGTACCACGCCTCGGCGCGGCTCGACGACACGCTGGACGTGGGCCTGCAATGCGCGCGCATCGGCAATTCGTCGTGCCTGTTCACGGCGGGCATTTTCTGTGGTGACCGCTTGCTGATCTCTGCCGAGCTGGTCTATGTGTTTGCCGACCCAGCCACGCAGACCTCGCGCCCGGTGCCACCCGCACTGCGTGCGATCTTTGAAGGTTTTGAAGCGGGCGCCGAGATGGCCGAAGTGCGCACCGGCGATTGGAACACCCTGGGCCGCGATGCCGGCCGCGTACGCACCGATGTGTTTGTGCACGAGCAGGGCATCCCGGCCGAGGTCGAGGCCGATAGGCACGACATCTCGGCGCGCCACGCTGTGCTGTACAACCGGCTGGGCATGCCCGTCGCTGCGGGCCGCCTGCTGCAGCACGCACCCGGCGTGGGCCGCATCGGCCGCATGGCGGTGGACCGGTCGGTGCGCGGTGCGCAGTGGGGCCGCCAATTGCTGGATGCGCTGGTGGACGCGGCGCGTGCCCGGGGCGATGCCGAAGTGCAATTGCACGCCCAGCGCAGCGCCGAGGGCTTTTACCGCCGCGCGGGGTTCACGGTGGTGGGCGAGCCGTACGAAGAGGCAGGCATTGCGCACATCGCCATGGCCCGCAAGCTTTGATGGTTTGCTATTAAAAGGGGAGCTACTCGGGCATGTTCGACTAGCGCCTGTGCCCGATTTGGCTCAAATATCATCCAGCAGCGGGTAGGGCAGGGGCAGTAGCGACAGCGCCACGCCGCCTTCTGCGCCCACTTGCAGCGAGCCCTCTTGGGCAGCGCTGATCTGCAGCGACACGATGGTGTCAAACCCGCCGCCCGGCGCAGCGGCCACCTGCACCACGGTGCCGCAGGGTTGTTCGAGGTCGCTGGTGCTGAACACCTCGGCGCCCACCGCCACCTCGGCTGCTGCATGGGCAATGTAGGCGCGGCGCTTGAGCCTGCCACGGAACTGGCTACGCGCCACCACTTCCTGGCCGGGGTAACAGCCCTTCTTGAAGTTCACGCCGCCCACCGATTCGTAGTTGAGCATCTGGGGCACAAAGGCTTCGACCACCGGCGTGGTCAGCGTGGCGACACCGCTGATGACTTCGCTCCAGAGCCACAGCGTGGCATCCAGCGCAGGGCCTGCGGGCGCGGGCTCTGTGGCGGGGGCTACCCAGAGGGCGCGCGGGGTGCCGTCGGCGGGGTACAGGTGCACCACGGTGGTGGCACCCACATCGGCCTTGGTCCACGCAGGCTGGGCGCTGCCAGCTACGGAGTTGATAGCGTCTCCGGCAACACCATAAAGGGCGATGTCGGCGGTGGCATCGGTCAGCTTGGCTTTGGCGCGCAGCACAAACATCGACAGCCGCTTGAGCGTGGCAGGCAGCAGGTCGCGGCTGCAGACCAGCAGCACCTCGGTGGCGCTTCGCTTGAAGCCGATGAAGCTGGCCTGCATGCGGCCCTTGGCCGACAAGAAGGCCGCGAGGCGGGCCTGGTCCATGCCCAGCAGGGCGAAATCCTGGGTGAGCTGGCCGTGCAGAAACTTGGCAGCGTCTTCGCCTTCCACGCGAATCACGCCGAGGTGGGACAGGGGGGCTATGCCATTCAAGGGGTAGGTCATCGCTGAATTATGATGCCCTGATTCATACATATTGGTAGCAGGGTTGTGCGACGTTTACTGGCTTTGATCGTGTTGGTGGGGATCGCACTGGGCGGCGCTGCGTATTGGTGGCTGCACCAGCCGCTCGACGTGGGCCCCGAGCCGCTGGAGCTGGCCATCGAGCCCGGCACCACGCCGCGCGGCGTGGCCCGCGATGTGGTGGCGGCCGGGGTGAAGACGGACGCGCGCCTGCTCTACGCCTGGTTCCGTGTCTCGGGGCAAGACCGCGCCATCAAGGCGGGCAACTACGAAATCCCGCCCGGCACCACGCCCATCAGCCTGCTGCAAAAGCTGGCCCGGGGCGAAGAGGCCTTGCGCGCACTCACCTTGGTTGAAGGCTGGAACTGGCGCCAGGTGCGCCAGGCGCTGGCCAAGGAAGAGCAGATCAAACACGATGCTGCCGCCTTGACCGACGAGGCGCTGATGGCCCAGCTGGGCCGCCCCGGCGTGGCGCCCGAGGGGCGGTTCTTCCCCGACACCTACACCTACGCCAAAGGCTCCAGCGACATCGCCTTGCTGCGCCGGGCGATGCACGCCATGGACCGCCATCTGGAGGCGGCCTGGACCCAGCGCGCGGCCGACACCCCGCTCAAGTCGGCGGACGAGGCGCTGACGCTGGCCAGCATTGTCGAAAAGGAAACTGGCAAGGCCAGCGACCGGGGCCAGATCGCGGGTGTGTTCGTCAACCGCCTGCGGGTGGGCATGCTGCTGCAGACCGACCCCACGGTGATCTACGGCCTGGGCGAAAAGTTTGACGGCAACCTGCGCAAGCGCGACCTGCAGACCGACACCCCCTGGAACACCTACACCCGCCCCGGCTTGCCGCCCACGCCCATCGCCATGCCCGGCAAGGCCTCGCTGCTGGCCGCCGTGCAGCCGCAGGCCACGCGCGCGCTCTACTTTGTGGCCAAGGGCGACGGCACCAGCCATTTCAGTGCCTCGCTGGAGGAGCACAACCGCGCCGTCAACCGCTACCAGCGCGGGCAGCAGTAAACAGTTTCTTGAACCAAGGCGCCCATGTCACGACCCGGTCTGTTCATCACGTTTGAAGGCATCGACGGTGCGGGCAAGTCCTCGCACATCGAAGGCCTGGCCGCGGCCTTCCGCACCCAGGGCCGTACTGTCACCGTGAGCCGCGAGCCCGGCGGCACGCCGCTGGCCGAAAAGCTGCGCGAAATGGTCCTGAACGACCCGATGGATGCGCTTACCGAGTCCCTGCTGATCTTTGCGGCCCGCCGCGACCACCTGCGCAACGTGATCGAGCCCGCGCTGGCCCGTGGCGACGTGGTGCTGTGCGACCGGTTCACCGACGCCACCTTTGCCTACCAGGGCGCGGGACGGGGCTTCGATCTGGGTGTGCTATCAACTTTGGAGCGCCTGGCGCAGACAGGACTAGCGCCTGAGACCAGTTTGATGCGTGAACCCGATCTGACGGTGTGGTTTGACCTGGCGCCCGAGGTGGCGGCCGAGCGGCTGGCCGGTGCGCGTGTGCCTGACCGCTTCGAGGCCCAACCGGTCGAGTTCTTCCGCCGCGTCGCACAGGGTTATGCAGACCGCGCAGCCGCTGCACCGCAGCGGTTTGCGCGCCTGGATGCGGCGCAGGACCGCCACCGCGTGTGGCAGCAGCTCACCAGCGTGTTTGTGCGCAAGGGCTGGCTTGCCATCATGGTGGCTACGCAGGGAGGGGCGCAATGAGCGAGACCGCCGTGGCCCTGGCGCCCTGGATCGCTGCGCAGCGCACCAGCCTGCTGGCCCAGCGCGGCCACGCGTGGCTGTTGCAGGGGCCGTCGGGTCTGGGGCAATACACCCTGGGGCTGGAAATGGTGCGCGCGTGGCTGTGCGATGCGCCGACAGAGCAGGGCGCCTGCGGCCACTGCGGCAGCTGCCACGCCGTCGACGTGCGCACCCATGCCGACCTGTGCGTGCTGATGCCCGAGGTGCAGATGATGGCGCTGGGCTGGCCCCTGTCGGAGAAGGCCCAGGCCGACATTGACGACAAAAAGCGCAAGCCCAGCCGCGAGATCCGCGTGGAGGCCATGCGCGATGCGGTGGAGTTTTCGCAGCGCACCTCGGCGCGTGGCAAAGGCAAGGCCGTGCTGGTTTACCCCGCCGAGCAGATGAACCATGTCACGGCCAACGCGCTGCTCAAGACGCTGGAAGAACCGCCGGGCGACGTGCGTTTTGTGCTGGCCAGCGAGGCTGCGCACCAACTGCTGCCCACCATCCGCAGCCGCTGCCTGGGCCACACCATGGTCTGGCCTGTGGAGGCCGACAGCTTGGCCTGGTTGCAGGCCCAGGGCGTGGCCCGGGATGCGGCAGTGTCGTTTCTGCGTGCAGCAGGCGGGCGGCCCGAGGACGCCCTAGCGCTGGCCCAGTCGGGCCGCAGCCCGCAGGCCTGGTCCGCCTTGCCCCAGGCCGTGGCGCGGGGTGATGTGACGGCGCTGGGCGACTGGGCCCCGGCCCAGGTGATCGATGCGCTGCAAAAGCTCTGCCACGACCTGCTGGCCGCCAGCGTGGGCGCCGCGCCGCGGTACTTTGCACAGGCCGACCTGCCCAAGACGCCGCCACTGGGTGCGCTCACACGTTGGTCTCGCGCACTGTCCAAGGCGGCGCGCACGGCAGACCACCCGTTCAATGGCGGGCTCATGCTGGAGGCGCTTGTCGCCCAGGCGCGAAACACCCTACACTCCAGACACTAAGCCGCACACCCACCCATGAGCAGTCCATCCACCGCGCCCCGTCCCAGCGTCATGCAGCTGGCCATCAAGGAAAAGGCCGCTCTCTACGCCGCCTACATTCCTTTTTTTGCCGAAGGCGGCATCTTCGTGCCCACCCAGCGCGACTACAAGCTGGGCGACGATGTGTATGTGCTGCTGACCCTGCCCGACGACACGCAGCGCTACCCCGTGGCAGGCCGCGTGGCCTGGGTGACACCGGCCCGTGCTGCAGGCAACCGCACCCAGGGCGTAGGCATCCAGTTCCCCAAGGACGAAAAATCCCGCCAGCTCAAGGCCAAGATCGAGGAATTGCTGGGAACTGCGCTGGGCTCCGACCGTCCTACCCAGACGATCTGACCGCGCCACCGCCGCCCCCGTGCCGACCCGCGCTGGCTGGTCGGCTTTTTTGTTTTTCATCACATGTTCACTGATTCGCACTGCCACCTCAACTTCCCGGAACTGGTCAGCCAGCTGCCTGCCATCCGCCAGGCCATGGCCGAGGCGCAGGTCACCCGGGCCCTGTGCATTTGCACCACCATGGAAGAGTTCGAGGGCGTGCACGCCCTGGCCCTGGCCCATGACAACTTCTGGAGCACGGTGGGCGTGCACCCCGACAACGAGGGCGTGACGGAGCCCAGCGTGCAGGATCTGCTGGACCGCGCGGCGCTGCCCCGCGTGGTGGCGATTGGCGAGACCGGCCTGGACTACTACGGCATGGAAGATCGCAAGGGCGGGCGCAGCATTGCCGACCTGGAGTGGCAGCGCGACCGCTTCCGCACCCACATCCGCGCGGCGCGCGCCTGTGGCAAGCCCCTCATCATCCACACGCGCAGTGCCTCCGACGACACGCTGGCCATCCTGCAGGAAGAGGGCGAGGATGGCGCAGGCAATCTGGCGGGCGGCGTTTTCCACTGCTTCACCGAATCGATGCAGGTCGCGCGCGCCGCGCTGGATCGGGGCTACTACATCTCGTTCTCGGGCATCGTCACCTTCAAGAGCGCGCAGGAGCTGCGCGACGTGGTGGCCTTTGTGCCGCTGGACCGCATGCTCATCGAGACCGACAGCCCCTACCTGGCCCCGGTGCCCTACCGTGGCAAGACCAACAATCCGTCGTATGTGCCCCATGTGGCCCGGCAGGTGGCCGAGACCAAGGGCCTCACGCTGGAGGTGGTGGCGGAGGCCACCAGCCGCAATTTCGACCGCTTGTTCCCTGAGGTGATGGCATGAGCCTGCAACGACGTTCTGCTTTGGCCGCCGTGGCGTTGGGCCTGGTGTCACTCCGGGCCTGGGCCGGTGCCTATGAAGACTTTTTTGTGGCCGTCCTGCGCGATGACGGTGATGCAATCACTGCGCTGCTGCGCCGGGGGTTTGATCCGAACACCCGTGATCCCAAGGGGCAGGTGGGGCTCATGATTGCCCTGCAAAACGGCGCGAACAAGGCCGTTGCTGCGTTGCTGGCATCCCGTCGGCTGAATGTGGAGGCCCGCAATGCCAAGGACGAAAGCCCGTTGATGATGGCTGCCATCAAGGGCAACGTGGAGGCCGTCAAGGCGCTCATCGCGCGCGATGCCGATGTCAACAAGACGGGGTGGACACCATTGCACTACGCCGCATCGGCAGGTTCGCCGCAGCATGCCGTGATCATTTCATTGCTGCTCGAAAACCACGCCTACATCGATGCAGCATCGCCCAACGGCACCACGCCGCTGATGATGGCGGCGCATTACGGATCTACCGAGGCCGTGCAATTGCTGCTGGATGAAGGGGCCGACCCTACGCTCAAGAACCAGCTGGGCTTGACCGCCGCCGATTTCGCCTTGCGCGTGAGCCGTACCGAGTCTGCGGAGAGAATCGCTGCGGCTATTCGGAAGCGCCAGCCCAACCGGGGCAAGTGGTAGCCAAGGCTGGCGACAGCAGCACATTGCGGGCTGGTGCAAAGAGGGCCGTCGGGACTGGTTAGAAGTCAGCGAAGGCCAGCGCCGGTCGTGCCGCGCCTAGTTACTCGGCGATGGTCCCTGTGCCCGATGCGGCGCGTGTCTGCAGCCGCGCATACAGCCCACCCTGCGCCATCAGCTCGCTGTGGGTGCCTTGCTCGGCGATGCGCCCGCGCTCCATCACCACGACGCGGTCGGCATGCTCGATGGTGGACAGCCGGTGTGCAATGACCAGGGTCGTGCGGCCCTGCATCAGGCGCTGTAGGGCCTCTTGCACCAGGCGTTCCGATTCGGTGTCCAGGGCAGACGTCGCCTCGTCCAGGATGAGGATGGGGGCGTCCTTGTACAGGGCCCGCGCAATGGCCAGCCGCTGACGCTGCCCACCTGACAACTGCGTGGCGTTGTGTCCCACCACCGTGTGGATGCCCTGCGGCAGACCTTCTACATGCTCCGTCAGGTTGGCGGCAGCCAGGCATTCCCGCACCCGGGTTTCGTTCACGGCCTGGCCCAGCGCCACATTGGTGGCAATGGTGTCATTGAACATCACCACGTCTTGGCTCACCATGGCAAATTGCGACCGGAGGGAGGGCAGGTCCCAGTCCGGCAAGGCATGCCCGTCGACCGCGATGGTGCCCGCCGAAGGCATGACAAAACGCGGGAGCAGGTTGACCAGCGTGGTCTTGCCGGCGCCAGAGGGCCCCACCAGTGCCACGATCTCGCCCGGGGCCACCTGCAGGTTGACCTCGTCCAGGGCGGGGGCGTGGTCGGCGCCAAACGATACAGTGACATTGCTCAGCGTGAGTGCGCCTTGCACGCGGTCCTTGCGGTAGGTGCCACCAGTTTCTGCGCCCGTGTCGCCCAGCAGCCCAAGGCCGCGTTCCAAAGCTGCTACACCCCTGGTCACGGGGCTGGCCACATCAGCCAGGCGCCGGATGGGCGCGATCAGCATCAGCATGGCCGTAATAAAGGACACAAACCCGCCCACGGTCACGTCCTTCGTATCGACCGCACCCCGGCTCTGCCAGAGCGCAATGCAGATCACCACCGACAGCGCAGCGGCGGCCAGCAACTGGGTCAGCGGTGTCATGGCTGCGGAGGCGATGGTGGACTTGATGGCCAGGCGGCGTAGGCTGCGGCTCAGGTCGGCAAAACGCTGCGCCTGTCCGCCTTGCGCGCCATGCAGGCGCACCATACGATGCGCCAGCACGTTTTCTTCGACCACATAGGCCAGCTCATCCGTGGCCTGCTGGCTGCTCTTGGTCAAGTGGTACAGCCGTCGCGACAGGGTCTTCATGATCCAGGCGACCCCCGGAACGACGACGGCAACAATCAGTGTGAGCTGCCAGTTGAGGTACAGCAAATAGACCAGCAGCGCGACCAGCGTGAAGCCATCGCGCGACAGGCCGAGCAGGGCCTGCACTAGCAACGTGGCCCCGGTCTGCACTTCATAGACCACGGTGTTGGAGAGGGCGCTGGCCGACTGGCGCGCAAACAATCCCATCTCTGCGGCCAGAACACGATCAAACAGCGCCTGGCGCAGTGTCAGCATGCCTTCGTTGGCGATGCGCGCCAGTGCATATTGACCCACAAACTGGGCTACGCCGCGGACGAAGAAAACCCCCAGAATCGCCAGGGGCACCATCCACAGCTGCAAGGTCCCTTGGGTAAAGCCCTTGTCCAGCAGCGGCTGCAGCAGGGCAGGGATGAGGGGTTCGGTGATTGCACCCACCAAGGTTGCAACAATGGCCAGACTCCAGGCCATTCGCTGGTCGCCAAAGTACACCGACAGCCGCTTCAGGCGCGCCATCAAGGTTGTGGGGGGAGTAGGGGCTGTGGCGGGCTTGGTGCCCGTGTCGGTGGCTTGCATGTCGCCCGGATTCTACGTTTGTGCCATGCGCAGCCTGTCCGGCACGGTGTGTCGCGCACAGTTTGTCACAGGGGGCTCGCCGCTGTGTGTAACATTCGGGTTTGCCCTTTCGGCACTTGTTCGGCCACTGCTGGATGCCAATGACCACAGATCGAATCTCCCAACACCCATCTTCCGCAGCTCCGCTGCTTCCCCTGCGCCGCCAGTTGCTGGCCGCACTCATCGCCTCACCATCCATTCCAGCGCTTGCTCAGTTCCGTGTGGAGGTCACCGGCGTTGGGCTGACCCAATTGCCCATCGCCATTGCGCCGTTCCGGGGCGAGGCGCAATCGCCCCAAAAAATTGCGTCCATCGTTCAGGCCGACCTGGAGCGAAGCGGGCAGTTCCGCGCCATTGACGCCTCCGGCGCAGCGCTGGACGAAACCGCGCGGCCAGACGTCGCACTGTGGCGCCAGAAAAGTGCGGATTCGCTGGCCACTGGCAGCGTCACGCGTTTGGCCGATGGGCGTTTTGATGTGCGGTTTCGTTTGTGGGATGTGGTCAAGGGCCAAGACCTGGGCGGACAGAGTTTTGTGGTCACGCAGGGCGACCTGCGCCTGGTGTCGCACCGCATTGCCGACTTCATTTACGAAAAGCTCACGGGTGAGCGCGGTATCTTCTCGACGCGCATTGCCTATGTGACCAAAACCGGCCCCCGTTACAGCCTTTGGGTTGCGGATGCCGACGGCGAGAACGCCCAGTCCGCACTGTCCAGCCCCGAGCCCATCATCTCGCCTGCATGGTCGCCCAACGGGGGGCAACTGGCCTATGTGTCGTTCGAGTCGCGCAAGCCGGTGGTCTATGTGCACGATGTGGCCACAGGTCGCAGGCGCCTGATCGCTAACTTCCGTGGCTCCAACAGTGCGCCAGCCTGGGCGCCGGATGGCCGTACGCTGGCAGTCACGTTGAGCCGCGATGGCGGCTCGCAGCTGTACACCATTGATGCCAACGGCGGCGAGCCGCGCCGCCTGATGCAAAGCGCAGGCATCGATACCGAGCCTGTGTTCTCGGGCGATGGCCGCAGCATTTTCTTTGTGAGCGATCGGGGCGGTGCCCCGCAAATCTACAAGGTGGGTGCGTCCGGTGGCAATGCGGAGCGCGTGACCTTCACTGGCACCTACAACATCTCGCCCAGCGTGAGTCCCGACGGTCGCTGGCTGGCCTACATCTCCCGCGTGGGTGGCGCATTCAAGCTGCATGTGATGGATCTGTCCACGGGCACCGTCAATGCGGTGACAGATACGACGGCGGACGAAAATCCCAGCTTTGCGCCCAACAGCCGGCTCATTGTTTACGCGACCCAACAGCAGGGCCGTGAAGCCCTCATGACCACCACCCTGGACGGCAAGATCAAGGCGCGTCTCGCCGGTCAGGCGGGCGACATCCGCGAGCCGGACTGGGGCCCGTTCCAAAAGCAATGAACTTATCTGCACTTTCAGTTATCAAGCCTTCAGGAGAAATTTGGATGATGAAACGTATTACCCTTGCCCTCACCGTTGCCGCTCTTATGGCGGGCTGCAGCTCTGGCGTTAAGCTGGATGATGTGCCGGTCGAAGACAAAAATGCCACCTCCACCATGGGTGGAGCCAACAACGGTGCGAACTCCGGCAATACCTCGCAAAGCGGCGTGGCGGGCGTGGACCTCGGCCAGTCCGGCCGTGACGGTGCAGGCCCCGTGGGGGTCGCGCGCGTCGTGTACTTTGATTACGACAGCTACGTGATCAAACCTGAGTTCCAGTCGCTGATTGAAGCGCATTCCCGCTTCATCAAAGCGGCCCCCAACCGCAAGGTCATGATCGAAGGCCACACCGATGACCGTGGTGGCCGCGAGTACAACCTGGCACTGGGCCAGAAGCGTGCAGAAGCAGTGCGCCGTTCGCTGGGCTTGCTGGGCGTGCCTGACAGCCAGGTCGAGGCCGTGAGTTTTGGCAAGGAAAAGCCAGCAGCCCAAGGCGCTACCGAAGATGCACGCGCCCAGAACCGCCGCGCTGAACTGTCGTACCGTTAATGACATCCGCTGCACCGGTTTTCTCGTTGCGGGCGCAGGTCACGGCGGCATTGCTCGCCGTGTCGCTGTCTTCTGCCCATGCCGCCATCTTCGAAGACGGCGAAGCGCGACGGGCTATCCTGGAGATGCGACAGCGCGTTGATGGTCTGCAGTTGTCTCAGCAGCGCTCTGCCGAAGAGGTGCGCAAGCTGGGCGAAGAAAACGCTCAGTTGCGCCGCAGCCTGCTGGATTTGCAGACGCAGATCGAGACCTTGCGCGCCGAGCAAGCCAAACTCAACGGCCAGAACGAGCAGCTGTTGCGCGATGTCGGTGAACTGCAGCGTCGGCAGAAAGACATCGCGCAGGGCGTGGATGAGCGATTGCGGCAGTTCGAGCCCATCAAGGTCAATGTGGATGGCCGCGATTTCCAGGCAGATCCTGCCGAAAAGCGGGATTTTGAGGCGGCTCTGGCTGTCTTTCGCTCCGGCAAATTCCCTGATGCAAGTGTCGCTTTCGCGGGCTTTGTGCGGCAGTATCCGCGCAGCGGCTACGTGCCCTCTGCGCGTTTCTGGTTGGGAAATGCCCAGTACGCTACGCGTGAGTACAAAGAAGCCATCGGCAATTTCAAACAAATGCTGACCGACGCCCCCACGCACGCCCGTGCGCCTGAGGCAGCTCTGTCCATCGCCAATTGCCAGATTGAGCTCAAAGACACACGCACCGCGCGCAAGACACTGGAAGACCTCATCCGGGCTTATCCGCAGTCTGAGGCCGCTGTGGCCGCTAAAGAACGCCTGTCGCGGCTCAAGTGATGGCGGGTGATGTGGCTTTTGCCTCGCAGGCTGCGCCAGATGGTGGTGCGGAGTACGCTTCGGAGCGCCGCTTTGGTGGGCTTCAGCGGCTCTACGGAGTGCAGGGCGCAGCCAGAATTCGCTCCGCGCACGTGGCCGTGGTTGGTATTGGTGGAGTCGGGTCGTGGGCCGCAGAGGCCCTGGCGCGCAGCGGCGTCGCGCAAATTACCCTGATCGACTTGGACCATGTGGCTGAATCCAACATCAACCGACAGATCCATGCGCTCACCGATACGGTGGGACAGGCCAAGGTTTTGGCCATGCGTGATCGCATCGCACAAATCCACCCGGACTGCATCGTTCATTGCGTGGAGGAGTTTGTGGAGCCTGGAAACTGGCCGGCCTTGCTGCAAACGCCCGTAGACGCTCTCATTGATGCCTGTGACCAGATCAAAGCCAAAACTGCACTGTCCATATGGGCGCAGGCCCATGGGGTGCTGCACATCACCGTGGGTGCAGCAGGGGGCAAGCGGCATGCGCACAAGGTGGATGTGGATGATCTCGCACTGACCACCCATGACCCGCTGTTGGCCCAAATGCGCTATCAGCTGCGCAAACACCACGGCGCACCGCGGGAGGGCAAGAAGATCGGGGTCACCTGCGTTTTCAGCCGTGAGGCCGTAGCTCCGCCAGATGCTTCCTGCAATATCGATGGCGATGGTTCTTTGAACTGCCACGGCTACGGCTCGGTGGTCGCTGTGACCGCGACCTTCGGCCAATGTGCCGCAGGCTGGGTGCTCGATAAACTTGCAACCAATTCCAAATCGGCTGGAAAAAAGACGCTATAATCCAAGGCTTTGCAGCAATCGACACGATAGCTGCAATCGGTCGGGACGTTAGCTCAGTTGGTAGAGCAGCGGACTTTTAATCCGTTGGTCACAAGTTCGAATCTTGTACGTCCTACCACCCGATTCAAAGCGCATCATTGAATGTGTTTTCAGCCAAAAGCCTCCCTTGGGAGGCTTTTGTTTTTTGCGGTCATTTATAGCGCCAGTCAAAGCCCATCGTTGCCCCTGACTGGTACACGTGGCCGAGGCTGGGGGTGCATCACCGGGTGGGTGCGTCCGTCTCCGGCGGTGGTGAAAAAAGGTCCCAACTGGCCATGAACAGTGCAGCTATCACTGGACCGATCACAAACCCAGTGAGTCCGAACAAGGCCATGCCGCCCAGTGTAGAGATCAGCACGATGTAGTCGGGCATCTTGGTGTCTTTGCCCACTAGGATGGGGCGTAGGATGTTGTCCACGAGTCCGATCACGCAGATGCCGAATGCAGTCAGCACCACGCCTTGCCACACAGCGCCTGTTGCCAGAAAGTAGATGGCCACAGGCACCCAGATCAGCCCGGCGCCCACAGCTGGTAAGAGGGACAGGAAGGCCATGAGCACCCCCCACAGCACCGGTCCCTGGATGCCCAAGATCCAGAAAATCATGCCGCCCAGCGCGCCTTGAGAAGCTGCCACCACAATGTTGCCTTTGACCGTGGCACGGATCACGGTCGTGAATTTACCGACCAGTTGGCGCTTGTGCGCTTCTTCCAGGGGGGTGGCCTGCCCGATACGCTGTGCCAGACTGGCTCCGTCTCGCAGCAGGAAGAACAACAGGTACAACATGATGCCGAAGCTGACGATGAACTCCAGGGTGTTTTGACCGATGCTCAGCGCCTGTGTCGCAACGAATTGACTGGCCTGTACCGCGAAGGACGAGAGCTTTTGCTGCAACTCGCCTACGCTGGTCAGTTGGAGGCGGTCAAGCAGGCCGACAGCCCAAGCTGGCAGTGCAGCAATGACCTGCTGCAGGTACAGCCCAAAATTGATTTGGCCTGAGCGTACCCGTTCGTAAATTGCGGTGGCCTCCTGAATGAGCGACACCGTGATGGCCGTCATCGGCAAGATCACCACCACAAGGCACAAACCGAGTGTGCATAAGGCCGCGAGCGTGGGCCGCTTGGGCATTTTTCGCAGCAGTTTGCGGTGCAGTGGAGCAAAAAGAATGGCGAGGATGACGCCCCAGAAAACGGCTCCGTGAAACTGCCACAGGATCGCTCCGAACGCGACGGTGACGAGGGTGAGCAGCAGCAAAAAGGCTTTGTCCTGGAGGTGTTGATGCGGCATGGAGTGGGGTTTGCAATGGGATACCCGGAATGTACGCGAGGCGCTGATCGGCGCAGCTTCTTGCGCTGTGCGGCGATGGTCTGGATCCACTTTTTGGGGGTGGACTTCGGTTCGGTGGCACAATGGCGCCCGTACCAAGGCCCTTCCCCAGCCACAGTCGCATCCGCCAACCGGTTCAGCCGTGTCGCGGAAGGTTTCTCAACCAGCTAATGCTTTCCCAAGGAAAGCGGAGGTCAGCGGAATATGAGCGATACGACATCCGTCTATCAAGCCTACCAAGGCAACACTTACCTCTTCGGCGGCAATGCGCCCTATGTCGAAGAGATGTACGAGAACTATCTCGCCAATCCCGGTAGCGTGCCAGATACGTGGCGCGAGTACTTTGACGCGCTGCAGCATGTCCCCGCCGTGGATGGCAGCAACGCCAAAGACGTTCCCCATCTGCCTGTCATCAATGCCTTTGCCGAGCGTGCCAAGCAAGGCGGCACCAAGGTTGTGGTTGCGACGGGCGCCGACTCTGAGCTGGGCCGCAAGCGTACCGCAGTTCAGCAGCTGATCGCCGCCTACCGCAATGTGGGTCAGCGCTGGGCCGATCTGGATCCGCTCAAGCGCACGGAGCGTCCCGCAATTCCTGAACTGGAGCCTTCGTTCTACGGTTTCAGCGACGCTGATCAGGAAACTGTGTTCAACACCAGCAACACGTTCTTCGGCAAAGAGTCGATGACGTTGCGTGAACTCATCAACGCGCTGCGTGAGACCTATTGTGGCTCCATCGGCGCTGAATACATGTACGCCACCGACCAGAACCAGAAGCGCTGGTGGCAGGAGAAGCTGGAAAAGATCCGCAGCAAGCCCAGCTTTGGTGCTGACAAGAAAAAACAAATCCTTGACCGCCTGACGGCTGCTGAAGGGCTGGAGCGCTTCCTGCACACCAAGTACGTGGGTCAGAAGCGCTTTTCGTTGGAAGGCGGCGAAAGCTTTATTGCTGCGATGGATGAACTCATCCAATCTGCAGGCGCCAAGGGCGTACAAGAAATCGTGATCGGCATGGCCCACCGCGGCCGCCTGAACGTGCTGGTCAACTCGCTGGGCAAGATGCCCAAGGACCTGTTCGCTGAGTTCGATCACACCGCTCCCGAAGACCTGCCTGCGGGTGACGTGAAGTACCACCAGGGCTTCAGCTCGGATGTGACGACCCCCGGCGGTCCGGTTCACCTGTCGCTGGCATTCAACCCCTCGCACCTGGAAATCGTGAACCCCGTGGTCGAAGGCTCTGTGCGTGCTCGCATGGACCGCCGTGCCGATCCACACGGCAAGCAGGTTTTGCCAGTGCTGGTGCACGGTGACGCGGCCTTTGCAGGCCAAGGTGTCAATCAGGAAACTCTGGCGCTGGCCCAGACCCGTGGCTACTACACGGGTGGTACGGTGCACATCATCATCAACAACCAGATCGGCTTCACCACGTCCGATCCACGTGACACCCGCTCCACGCTGTACTGCACCGACATCGTCAAGATGATTGAGTCGCCCGTATTGCATGTGAACGGTGATGATCCGGAAGCCGTGGTGTTGGCCACTCAGCTCGCGCTTGAGTTCCGCATGGAGTTCAAGAAAGACGTGGTGGTGGACATCATCTGCTTCCGCAAGCTGGGCCACAACGAGCAGGACACCCCGGCTCTGACGCAGCCGCTGATGTACAAGAAGATCGGCGCACACCCCGGCACACGCAAGCTGTACGCCGATAAGCTGGCGGCGCAGGGTCTGGGCGAGTCACTGGGCGACGACATGGTCAAGGCCTACCGCGCTGCTATGGATGCGGGCAAGCACACGGTCGATCCCGTGCTGACCAACTTCAAGAGCAAGTACGCGGTGGACTGGAGCCCGTTCCTGGGCAAAAAGTGGACCGATGCTGGAGACACGGCTATTCCTCTGGCCGAGTGGAAGCGCCTGGCTGAGAAGATCACCACCATCCCCGAGAGCGTGACGCCGCATCAGTTGGTGAAGAAGGTGTATGACGACCGCGCGGCCATGGGCCGTGGTGACATCCCTGTGGATTGGGGCATGGGTGAGCACATGGCATTTGCCTCGCTGGTGGCCAGCGGCTATCCCGTGCGCCTGTCCGGTGAAGACTGCGGCCGCGGCACGTTCACGCACCGCCACGCCGTGATTCATGACCAAAAGCGCGAGAAGTGGGACATTGGTACCTACGTGCCGCTGCAGAACGTGGCCGACAACCAGGCCCCGTTTGTTGTGATCGACTCCATCCTGTCCGAAGAGGCCGTCCTGGGCTTCGAGTACGGCTATGCGTCGAACGACCCCAATACACTGGTGATCTGGGAGGCGCAGTTCGGCGACTTCGCCAATGGCGCCCAAGTGGTGATCGACCAGTTCATCGCCTCCGGCGAAGTGAAGTGGGGCCGGGTAAACGGCATCACCCTGATGCTGCCCCACGGCTACGAAGGCCAGGGCCCAGAGCACAGCTCTGCCCGCCTGGAGCGCTTCATGCAACTGGCTGCCGACGCCAACATGCAGATCGTGCAGCCCACTACGGCCAGCCAGATCTTCCACGTGCTGCGTCGCCAGATGGTGCGTGATCTGCGCAAGCCGCTGATCATCATGACGCCCAAGTCGCTGCTGCGTAATAAGGATGCGACCTCGCCGCTGTCCGAGTTCACCAAGGGCAGCTTCCAGACGGTGATTCCTGAGCAGGATGAAGCCATCGTCAAGAAGGCTGCCAAGGTCAAGCGCGTGATCGCATGCTCTGGCAAGGTTTACTACGACCTCGTGAAGAAGCGCGCAGAGAAGGAGGCCGACGATGTGGTGATCCTGCGCGTCGAGCAGTTGTACCCCTTCCCGCACAAGGCGTTTGCCGCTGAACTGAAGAAGTACCCCAACGCTACCGACGTGGTGTGGTGCCAGGACGAGCCGCAAAACCAGGGTGCCTGGTTCTTCGTGCAGCACTACATCCACGAGAACATGCTCGAAGGCCAGAAGCTGGGCTACTCCGGCCGCGCTGCTTCGGCATCGCCAGCCGTGGGTTACTCGCACCTGCACCAGGAACAACAAAAGGCGCTGGTGGACGGCGCGTTTGCCAAGCTCAAGGGTTTTGTCCTGACCAAGTAAGGCCAGCTGCGACCCGACAACAGAACAAAACCCCATTCCGAAAGAATTGATATGGCTATCGTAGAAGTCAAAGTCCCCCAGCTGTCCGAATCCGTGGCCGAAGCCACCATGCTGACCTGGAAGAAAAAGGCCGGTGAGGCCGTGGCCGTGGACGAGATCCTGATCGAGATCGAAACCGACAAGGTTGTGCTCGAAGTGCCCGCACCGTCCGCTGGCGTGCTGGCTGAAATCATCCAGGGCGACGGCGCCACGGTGGTTGCCGACCAGCTCATCGCCAAGATCGACACCGAAGGCAAGGCTGGTGCCGCGGCTCCTGCTCCGGCAGCAGCAGCTCCTGTTGCCGCCGCAGCGCCTGTTGCTGCTCCTGCCGCTGCCGCTGCCGGTGGCTCCAAGGGCGATGTGGCCATGCCTGCCGCCGCCAAGCTGCTCGCCGACAACAACCTGTCTGTGTCGGCCGTGGCCGGTTCGGGCAAGGATGGCCGTGTGACCAAGGGCGATGTGCTGGCCGCTGTGGCCGGTGGCGCCAAGGCTGCCGTGGCAGCCCCCAGCGTGATCCCCACCGGTGTGCCCTCCAAGACACTGCCCCAGGTGGCAGCGCCCGCTGGCAAGGAAGACCTGAGTGGCCGCCCCGAGCAGCGCGTGCCCATGAGCCGCCTGCGTGCCCGCGTGGCCGAGCGTCTGCTGCAGTCGCAATCGACCAACGCCATCCTGACCACGTTCAACGAAGTGAACATGGCTCCGGTGATGGAGCTGCGCAAGAAGTTCCAGGACAGCTTCACCAAAGAGCACGGCACCAAGCTGGGCTTCATGTCCTTCTTCGTCAAGGCTGCTGTGCATGCCCTCAAGAAGTACCCTGTGCTGAACGCCTCGGTGGACGGCAACGACATCGTCTACCACGGCTACTTCGACATCGGTATCGCCGTGGGCTCTCCCCGTGGCCTGGTCGTGCCCATCCTGCGCAATGCAGACCAGATGAGCTTCGCCGACATCGAGAAGAAGATTGCCGAATTCGGCAAGAAGGCTGCGGAAGGCAAGCTGGGCATTGAAGAAATGACCGGTGGCACGTTCTCCATCTCCAATGGCGGCACGTTCGGCTCCATGCTGTCCACCCCCATCATCAACCCGCCCCAGTCGGCCATCCTGGGCGTGCACGCCACCAAGGATCGCGCCGTGGTCGAAAACGGCCAGATCGTGATCCGCCCGATGAACTACCTGGCCATGTCCTATGACCACCGCATCATCGACGGCCGCGAAGCCGTGCTGGGCCTGGTGGCGATGAAGGACGCGCTGGAAGACCCATCGCGCCTGCTGTTCGACATCTGATCCCCTGACTGTATCGACCCACCCGCGTGGCCCGGCCTCTGGTCCTGCCCGCCGGTGGGTCTTTCTCCAACTGACTGAACGAGATTTCCCATGAGCAAACAATTTGATGTGATCGTCATCGGTGGCGGCCCCGGCGGCTACATCGCCGCCATCCGCGCCGCCCAGCTGGGCTTCAATGTCGCGTGCATCGACGAATGGAAGAACGAAAAGGGTGGCCCCGCACCGGGCGGCACTTGCACCAACGTGGGCTGCATTCCCTCCAAGGCCCTGCTGCAGTCGTCCGAGCATTTCGAGCATGCCAACAAACACTTTGCCGAGCATGGCATCACCGCCACTGGCGTCAAGATGGACGTGGCCAAGATGATTGCCCGCAAGGACACCGTCGTGAAGCAGAACAACGACGGCATCCTGTACCTGTTCAAGAAGAACAAGGTCAGCTTCTTCCATGGCCGTGGCTCGTTCGTGAAGGCTGCCGAAGGCGGTTACGAGATCAAGGTGGCAGGTGCCGCTGAAGAGACGCTGACCGGCAAGCAGATCATCATCGCCACCGGCTCCAACGCCCGTGCGCTGCCCGGCACGCCGTTTGACGAAGAGCTGGTGCTGTCCAACGATGGCGCGCTGCGCGTTGGCGCCGTGCCCAAGAAGCTCGGCCTCATCGGCTCGGGCGTGATCGGCCTGGAAATGGGCTCGGTCTGGCGCCGCCTGGGTGCTGAAGTCACCATCCTCGAAGGTCTGCCCACTTTCCTGGGCGCGGTGGATGAGCAGATCGCCAAGGAAGCCAAGAAGGCCTTCGACAAGCAGGGCCTGAAGATCGAGCTGGGCGTGAAGGTCGGCGAGATCAAGACCGGCAAAAAGGGTGTGAGCATTGCCTACACCAACGCCAAGGGCGAAGCCCAGTCGCTGGACGTGGACAAGCTCATCGTCTCCATCGGCCGCGTGCCCAACACCATTGGCCTGAACTCCGAAGCTGTTGGTCTGCAGCTCGACGAGCGCGGCGCCATCGTGGTGGATGCTGACTGCAAGACCAATCTGCCCGGCGTCTGGGCGGTGGGCGACGTGGTGCGCGGCCCTATGTTGGCCCACAAGGCCGAGGAAGAGGGCGTTGCCGTGGCCGAGCGCATTGCCGGCCAGCATGGCCATGTCAACTTCAACACCATCCCCTGGGTCATCTACACCAGCCCCGAGATCGCCTGGGTGGGCCGCACTGAGCAGCAGCTCAAGGCCGATGGGGTCAAGTACAAGGCGGGTAGCTTCCCGTTCCTGGCCAATGGCCGCGCACGTGCGCTGGGCGACACCACCGGCATGGTCAAGATGCTGGCGGATGCCGAGACCGACGAGATCCTGGGCGTGCACATCGTGGGTCCACAGGCCAGCGAGCTGATCTCCGAGGCCGTGGTCGCCATGGAGTTCAAGGCCAGCAGCGAAGACATCGCACGCATTTGCCATGCGCACCCCAGCTTGAGCGAAGCCACCAAGGAAGCAGCGCTGGCGGTGGATAAGCGCACGCTGAACTTCTGATATTGGGTCTCAATCGGCTGCAAGCGTATGATTAACATGCGCTTGCAGCTATCAATTTTGTAGTATCAGAGCAACCGCAAAGTGACCGTCAAACAGGCTTACCTGGCCGAGCTGGCCGCCAAAGGCTATCAAAGCGACCCCGCCCAGCTGCGAGCAGTGGAAGCCCTGCAGCGCTGTGCTGACGAGTGGGCCCAGTACAAGGCTCGGCGCTCCAACGCGATCAAGAAGCTGATCAACCGCCCGGAGATTCCCCGCGGTGTCTACATGTATGGCGGGGTGGGGCGCGGCAAGAGCTTTCTGATGGAGTGCTTTTTTGACGCTGTGCCCCTGAAGCGAAAGGTGCGCCTGCACTTTCACGAATTCATGCGTGAAGTGCATCGCGAACTGGCAGCCCTTCAGGGCACGGTCAATCCGCTGGATGTGTTGGGCGAGCGCATTGCCAAACGCTACAAGCTCATCTGTTTTGATGAGTTCCATGTGGCGGACATCACGGACGCGATGATCCTGCACCGATTGCTGGTGGCGTTGTTCGACAACGGCGTTGGCTTCGTGACCACTTCCAATTTCAAGCCTGACGACCTTTACCCCGGTGGCTTGCATCGCGACCGTATCTTGCCCGCCATTGCACTGCTCAACGAGCGGCTGGAGGTGGTCAATGTGGACAACGGCACCGACTACCGCCGGCGTACGCTGGAGCACGTAAAGCTGTATCACACGCCACTGGGCGCAGAGGCGGATGCCGAGATGAACCAGGCGTTCGACCAACTCGCTGAAGTGCACGATGAAGACCCCGTGCTGCATATCGAGGCGCGCGAAATTCGCGCCCGTCGCAAGGCTGGCGGGGTGGTGTGGTTTGACTTCAAGACACTGTGTGGTGGTCCTCGATCGCAAAACGACTACCTGGAAATTGCAACGCAGTTCCACACGGTGTTGCTGTCCGATGTTCCTTACATGCCTGTGAGCATGGCGTCGCCTGCGCGGCGCTTTACCTGGCTGGTGGATGTGCTGTACGACCGCCGGGTCAAACTCATCCTGTCGGCGGCTGTGCCGCCCGAGCAGTTGTATACCGAAGGGCCTTTGGCTCACGAATTTCCGCGCACAGTGTCCCGGCTCAACGAGATGCAGTCCAAGGAGTTTCTGGCGCTGGAGCGCCGCATGGTGGATACGGGGTTGACATGAACAAGACCGGTGGTCGCTTTTTGGCGGTAGTGCTGGCGCTGGCTTGCTCAACACTGCCTGTGCTGGTCGCCCCGGCCTGGGCCGCGACGGGGGTAGAAGTAGATGCCGCATCCGCGTCGACCGCTGCACATCGCAAAGTGGAGCGTGACCGAATCAAAATGGAGCGCGAGGCACTGACGGCCCGGCGGCAGCAGGATGAGGCGGTGTGCTACCAACGTTTTGCCGTGGAGGATTGCTTGCGCGGTGTACGTGCCAAGGCTCGGGAGTCCCACGACCGATTGCGTGCGCAGGAAATTGAACTCAACGATGCCGAGCGCAGGGAGAAAGCGGCGGAGCGCCTGCGGGCCATTGAAGACAAGCAAATGGCCGTACCGCCAGCGAGCAAACGCGCTGACGCGCAGGTTCGCAAGCCATCCGCCGATCCGGATGTTGCCAAGGCACAGCGGGACCAGGACGCACACCAACGCGCGCAGCAACAAAATAGCCGTGCCCAGGTTCAGGCCAGTGAACAGGCGGCCCGCGCTGCGGGGACTGCCGAGCGCGCTGCCCAATCGCGTGCCAAACATGCCCAGGCGCTCCAAGCGGCGGAGGAGCGCCGCGCGCGGGTCGAAAAATCTCAAGCTGATGCCCTGGCTCAGCGCCGCAAGCCTGCAGCGCCCTTGCCAGCGCCTGCTGCTTCTGCGCCTCGCTGAGTTTGGAAGGGCCGCCGAGCCAAGCAATCAGTGGCCGAGTGGCTGACGATAGGGTAGCGGCGACTACCTGCTGGTTGCTCGATGGGTTTGCGCTCACCCGTCGACGCTCCGATGGGTGGTGCGGACAATACCCTCAGGGCCGACCCGTGTCCAGCGGCGTCAGGCGCGCAATCTTTTTCTCTTCGGCCAGGGCTTCGATCTTGACGACCACCAGCGACAGGTTGTCGCCGCCTCCGCGTGCCCGGGAGCGGGCTTTTTCAATCAGGAACTCCGTCGCTTCGCGGGGCGACAGCGAATCGACCACCGATGCCAGTTCGGTGGGAGAAAAGTAGTGCCAAACCCCATCGCTGCAGGCCAGCAAGACATCGCCCGGCTGAAGTTGCGGAATGACGTGGGTAGTGATGGGCGGGTCACTCTCTGTGCCCAGGCAACCCACCAGAATGTTGGAATGAGGATGGTTGTTGGCCTCGGCTTCCGTCAGCTCACCCCGGTCCACCAGGGCTTGCACATAAGAGTGGTCGCTGGTGCGGAATGCCAGCCGTGAGCCTTGAAAGTGGTAGATGCGCGAGTCGCCCGCATGCACCCAATGGCAGTCGCCCCGGGGATTGATGAGAAACGCAGCGATGGTGCTGTGAGGTTCCTGCTCTGCCGATATGGCCGTCAACCGGATAACAATGTGGGCCTCTTCAACCATGTTCTTGAGCATTGCCACCGGGTCATCGGTGTCGGGCGAGTACCGCTCGAACAGTTGCCGTGCTGTCATCATGACCTGGTCTGATGCCTTGCGCCCCCCGCTGCGGCCGCCCATCCCGTCGGCAACCACACCCAGAACGCAGCCGTTGTGCCGCTCGTGGGAGATCAGGGCCACCTGGTCTTGCTGGTATTCGCGGTCACCCTTGTGGATGCCGGTGGAGGCGATGAGGCGAAACGCTTTGGTCATGCTGCAGATTGTGGGGGCGCCTACGCGAACGCCTGTCGTGGAAAGCGGGCCAAGCGCGTATTATCCGCCCGCCTGTGGCATTTTTGCCATGCCCATGGCCTCCTGCCTTGAAACCCAGCCTGCACTCTCCCCACCGTCAGTTGATCGAGCTGCGCATGGAACATGCCGATCTCGACGCACTCATCGACCGGTGTAAGCCCGAAGCGGCACCCGACGAACTCACCCTGCGCCGTCTCAAAAAGCGCCGACTCGTGTTGCGTGACGCGATGGAGCGGCTGGAGCGGCAACTTCAACCGCAAGAGCCCGCCTGATGTCACTGGAGGCCATGGTGCCCGAGGTGTTTGCCCCCGATGGTGTGCTGGCGAGGGCGGATGGGCATTTTCAACCGCGTGACGGTCAGACCCAGATGGCCATTGCGGTGGCCCAGACCATTACAGAGGGAGGGGCGCTGGTGGTGGAGGCAGGCACCGGAGTGGGCAAGACCTTTGCCTACCTGGTGCCGGCCTTGCTGAGTGGCGAGCGGGTGCTGTTGTCTACCGCGACCAAGGCCTTGCAAGACCAGTTGTTCGCCCGCGATCTGCCCCGCTTGGCGCGCATCCTGGGGCTGCCCGTTCGCATGGCCCTGCTCAAGGGGCGCGCTAGTTACTTGTGCCTGCACCGCATGGAGCAGGCACGGCAGGATGCTCAGGCCTTGGACCGAGGCGTCGCCCGCGTGCTGGCCAAGGTGGAGGACTGGTCGCGCCAGACCGTATCCGGCGATCTGGCCGAGCTGACAGGGTTGGACGAGCGATCGCCCGTGATCCCCCTGGTCACCTCGACGCGTGAGAACTGCCTGGGGTCTTCCTGCCCGCGTTTTCGGGATTGCCATGTTCATCGGGCGCGGCGCGAGGCGTTGGCTGCGGACATCGTGGTCATCAATCACCATCTGTTCTTTGCGGATGTGGCGGTACGCGAGTCAGGCATGGCCGAGTTGCTGCCGACGGTGCGTGTGGTCGTTTTTGATGAGGCCCACCAGATCAATGAGACTGGCGTGCAGTTCTTGGGTACGCAGATTTCCACGGGGCAATGGTTGGACTTTGCCCGTGACCTTTTGATAGCCGGGCTGCAGCATGCGCGAGGTCTGGCTGACTGGACAGGCCTGGCGCAGCTTCTGGAGTTGTCTGCACGGGACCTCCGTCTGGTCGTGGGTACCGCTGCTTTCCAGGGGCTGAATGGCATTTCGGGAGGGGGCAGATTGCGCTGGACGGAGGAGGCTCCCGAAGGTGTCTCGGGCGCCGTATGGCAGTCCGCGCTGCGCGCACTGGCCTCTGCGTATGCACAGGCGCTGGAGGCCCTGGACACCGTGAGCGAAATGTCCCCCGATCTGGAGCGCCTGTACGAACGGGGCAGTGCACTATTGGCCCGGCTGGCCAGGTTTTCAGGCCCGTGCCAGGCCGATGCGGTGCGTTGGCTCGATGTGGGTAACCAGTTGCGCCTGATCGAGTCCCCGCTGGACATTGCAGACGCCATGCGCACCCGGATTCTGGCGTCGCCCGCTGAAACCTTGGACGGCGAAGCTTGGCCCGAGGAGCCTGGCGCAAACGCCGGCAGGGCGTGGATTTTCACCTCTGCGACCCTGGGTGCGGACGAGGCGTTGACCTGGTTCACCGAACGAGCTGGGCTCACGGATGCTCGCATCCTTCGGGTGGCCAGCCCCTTCGACTATGCGCGACAGGCGGCTTTGTATGTGCCGCGCCAGTTGCCGTCGCCTGCAGATCCGTCCCACAGCCGTAGCGTGGCTGACTGGGTTGCACTGGCCGCCGAGCCGCTGGGCGGGCGCACGCTGGTGCTGACCACCACGCTCAAGGCCTTGCGCACCATTGGCGACGCACTCAAAGCACGTTGGCAGGCTTCAGGCACGTTGGAGGTGCTGGTGCAGGGCGAGTGGCCCAAGCGGCGCCTGATGGAGCGGTTTCGCGAAGGGGCATCGGACGGGCGGCAGGGTTGCGTGCTGGTGGCTTCGGCTTCCTTCTGGGAGGGGTTTGATGTGCCAGGCGATGCTCTGCAACTGGTGGTTATCGACAAGCTGCCTTTTCCGCCCCCGGGAGATCCATTGGTGGAGGCTCGCACCCAACACATCGAAATGGCTGGTGGCAAAGCGTTCACTGCCTACGCTCTGCCAGAGGCGGCGGTGGCACTCAAGCAAGGTGCCGGGCGTTTGATCCGGCATGAAGCGGATCGGGGTATTTTGGTGGTGGGCGACACGCGCCTCATCACGATGGGTTATGGCAAGCGCTTGCTGGCGACTTTGCCCCCCATGCGCAGGCTGGAATCGCCAGAAGAGTTTCAGTCTGCGCTGATGGCGCTTACCAAACCTTCCACCACGGATCCGATTTGCCTTTGACGCCGCCATTCAGATAGGCGCTTTGAGGGTAGGACTTGTCCATCACGCGGCGTGCATCGTCCCGCAGCTGGGTCATTCCGAGCGCGTCGTACGACTGGATCAGGATGTACAACGCCTCTTCCAGCGCGGGCACGCCCTGGTAGTCTGCCAATGCGACCTGCGCGCGACTGATGGCAGCCACATAGGCGCCACGCTGGAAGTAGTACCGCGCCACATGTACTTCATATTGGGCCAGCGAGTTGACGATGTAGGTCATGCGCTGGCGCGAGTCCTGCGCATAACGGGACTCAGGAAAGCGTGTGACCAGTTCGCTGAATGCTTCAAAGGAGTCTTTGGCCGCCTTTTGGTCACGCTCTGATAGATCCTGGCGCGAGATAAATGAGAACAGACCCAAGTTGTCGTTGAAGTTGACCAGGCCCTTCAGGTACAGCGCATAGTCCAATGCAGGGCTGGCAGGGTGCAGCTTCATGAAGCGGTCCAGCGTTGCGACGGCTTGCGCCTTTTCGCCCGCCTTGTAGTGGGCATAGGCTTTGTCAATCTGGGCCTGCTGTGCCAGTGGCGTGCCTGCCGCACGGCCTTCCAGCTTTTCCAGCAGAGGAACGGCCTTGTCATACGCCCCGCTGTTCATTTCGTCCTGGGCTTCCGAGTGGATGCGATTGGGACTCCAGCCTGCCGTTTTATCAACTGTGGTGCTGGAGCAGCCAACCAGCAAACCAGCCAGCAGCAGGGCGGAAACAAGGGGCAGTGGGGCACGCAGCATCGCAAGCAGCTTTCAGCAAAGAAGGAAAAAGGTGCACAAAAAAAGGCCCGAGGGTTCAGTCATAGGGGAGTGCGCTTGGCGTACTCGTCACGGAAGCCTTCGGCGCCATTTCAGGCACGAAAAAGCATTGTACTGGTGGCGCCAGCAGCGCCAAGGCGCTGCCGACGCAAGTCCTGTTGGAGAGTCGCAGGGGTTTCTACAATGCCTGCATGTTTGTTCATTTGCGCCTGCACACCGAGTTCTCCGTCGTTGACGGTACCAATCGCATCGACGAGGTGGCCAAAGCGGCCGCCAAGGACGGCCAGCCCGCTCTGGCCATCACCGATCTCAATAACCTCTTCGGGGCGATCAAGTTCTACAAGGAAGCGCGAGGTAAAGGTGTCAAGCCCATCTTGGGTGCAGAAATCTTTCTTGAAGGCGAGGCGGGAGGTGTCCCATCGCGCCTTATCCTCCTGGTGCAGAGTCGCCAGGGGTATCTGAATCTGTCGGAGCTGCTGGCCCGGGCCTGGACGCGCAATATCGTCAAGAACCTGGCGCTGAGCACTTGGACGTGGCTGGAAGAGCTGTCAGAGGGATTGATTGCCCTGTCTGGCGCGCAGGCGGGTCCGGTAGGGCAAGCGCTGATGAAGGGGGATGAGTCAGGTGCCGCCGACGTTGCGTTGCGCTTGGCGCGCATTTTCCCACACCGGTTTTACATCGAGCTGCAACGGGCCGGCCGAAACGACGATGAAGCCCATGTGGTGGCAGCCGCTCAGCTTGCTGCCCGGTTGAACCTGCCGGTGGTGGCGACCCACCCCGTTCAGTTTGCCGAGCCCGATGATTACGAGGCCCACGAGGCGCGCATCTGTATCGCCGAGGGGGAAATCCTGGCAAACCCGCGTCGTGTCCGCAAGTTCACCCGCGACCAGTATTTCAAGTCCTCGGCGGAGATGGAGGCCTTGTTTGCCGACCTGCCATCGGCCATCGCCAATACGGTCGAGATTGCACAACGCTGCAACCTGACCCTGGTGCTGGGCAAGCCGCAGCTCCCGGATTTTCCGACGCCCAACGGCATGCCCATCGACGAGTATTTCCGCTACGCGTCGTTCGAAGGGCTGGAGGAGCGCCTGAAACATCTTTTTCCTAACGAAGCTGAGAGGGACAAGGAGCGCCCGCGCTATGTCGAGCGCCTGGAGTTCGAGCTGGGCACCATCCTTAAAATGGGGTTCCCGGGCTACTTTCTGATCGTGGGTGATTTCATCCAGTGGGCGAAGCAGAACGGCTGCCCAGTGGGGCCCGGCCGTGGCTCCGGCGCCGGTTCGCTGGTCGCTTATGCGCTAAAAATCACTGACCTGGACCCGCTGCAATACAACCTGCTGTTCGAGCGGTTCCTGAATCCGGAGCGCGTGTCGATGCCCGACTTCGACATTGACTTTTGCCAATCCAACCGCGACCGGGTGATTGACTACGTCAAGGACAAGTACGGCAAGAACGCCGTGAGCCAGATCGCTACCTTCGGCACGATGGCGGCCAAGGCGGCCATCCGCGACGTGGGCCGGGTCATGGACATGAGCTACACATTTTGTGATGGCATCTCCAAGTTGGTGCCCGGCAAGCCTGGCATGTCTTACACCCTGGCCTATCCGCCTGAGGTGAAAAAGGAAGGCGACAAGAACAACTATGCGCTGGAACTGGAGCCCATGCTCTACGAGCGCGTGCGCAAGGAAGAAGACGTCAAGACCGTCATCGAGATGGCGCAAAAGCTTGAGGGCATGACGCGCAACATCGGCATGCATGCCGGTGGCGTTCTGATCGCGCCTGGCAAGCTCACCGATTTTTGTCCGCTGTACCAGCAGCCGGGCAGCGAGTCCGCTGTGAGCCAGTATGACAAGGACGACGTGGAAGCCATCGGCTTGGTGAAGTTCGACTTCTTGGGGCTTGCCACGCTCACCATTCTGGAAATTGCGCGCGAGTTCATCATGAAGCGGCACAAGGGCCAGGAGAATTTCGCGTTCGAAAATATTCCCCTCGACGACGGACCCACTTATCGACTGTTCTCTGAGGGTAAGACCGAAGCAGTGTTCCAGTTTGAAAGCCGCGGCATGCAGGGCATGTTGAAAGAGGCGCGCCCCAGTCGACTGGAAGACCTCATTGCCCTGAATGCGTTGTACCGGCCGGGGCCTATGGACCTGATTCCCAGCTTTGTGAACCGCAAACATGGCAAGGAAGAGGTCATCTACCCCCACCCGCTGGTAGAGCCGGTGCTGGCCGAGACCTACGGCATCATGGTGTACCAGGAGCAGGTGATGCAGACCGCCCAGGTGCTGGGGGGATATAGCTTGGGTGGCGCCGACATGCTTCGGCGTGCCATGGGGAAAAAGAAGGCCGAGGAAATGGCCGAACACCGCGCCATTTTCCGCAAGGGTGCAGCGGAGAAAGGCATCAGCCAGGAGAAGGCCGACGAGGTGTTCGACCTGATGGAGAAGTTCGCGGGCTATGGCTTCAACAAGTCACACGCGGCTGCTTACTCCCTGCTGGCGTACCACACTGGCTGGCTCAAGGTGCACTACACGGCCGAGTTTTTCTGCGCCAACATGACTGTGGAAATGGACGACACCGACAAGCTCAAGGTGCTGTTCGAGGATGCACACAAGATGGGGCTGTCGTTCGAGCCGCCGGACGTGAATCGGGGCTTTTATCGGTTTGAACCAGTCACCGACAAGATCATCCGTTACGGTCTGGGGGCGGTGAAAGGCACTGGACAGCAGGCGATCGAAGCGATCGTCGCGGCCCGTGAAGGGCGCGGTGAAGGCCCCCAGGGTTCGACCAAAGGGCCCTTCAAAAGTCTGTTTGACTTCTGCGTGCGAGTGGACAAGGCCCGCATGAACAAGCGCACGGTCGAGGCCCTGATCAAGGCGGGTGCCTTTGATTCGATCCATCTCAACCGGGCGGCCCTGGTGGCCTCTATTGATCGGGCCTTTGACTTTGCTGCCGCAACGCTGGCTAACGTCAATCAGGGCGGCTTGTTTGACATGATGGGTGATGATGCCCATGGCTCCAGCACCCAAGAGCCCGATCTGGTGGACGCAACGCCCTGGGGTATCAAGGAGCGGCTTACGCTGGAGAAAACCGCCGTCGGGTTCTACCTGTCTGGCCATCTTTTTGATGAAGTGGCCACCGAGGTGCGCCGCTTTGTGCGCACCCAGATCGATGAGCTGCTTGACAGCCGTGAGCCCCAGGTACTCGCCGGCATCATCAGCGACTTTCGGGTCATCAACGGGCAACGCGGGAGGCTGGGACTCTTCAAGCTGGACGACAAGTCCGCTGTGATTGAGGCTTCTGCCGATGAGGCGTTGCTCAATACCTACCGCAATCAGCTCAAGGAAGATGAGTTTGTAGTGATGATGGGCCGGCTGCAGCTGGACCACTTCAGTGGCGGCCTGCGCGTCAAGGTGCAGCAGGTGTGGGACCTGGCGGGTGCGCGTTGCCGGTTTGGCAAATACCTGCATGTGACCGTGGGTGATAAGGCGCCAGATGTGCCGCGCTTGGTGCGCGAGTTTCCGCCGTTGCGCGAAGAGGTCGCCGAAGGGGAGTTGGTGCACGGGTTGCGCGTGCGCATGGGCGTGCGGTGCAAGTCGGACGATGCTGCTGCAGTGGCAGAGTTGCAACTGGGCGAAAACGCGCGTTTCTACCCCAGCGATGCTGCGTTGGCGGCATGGACCGCCCAAGTGGGTGCCGGTGCCGCCAATGTGGTGTACGAGTGATTGAGTTCCCCGCAGAAGTTTCTGTAAGCCGTGGGTTGAAAAATACCTGGTCAACAACCAGCTTCTCCTGCAGCGGCACCCTGTTCGGGTCGCTAGAATGATTTTCATGGCAACAAAACCACCTTCACCCCCCACCGCGCCGCCCGTGACCCGGCCTGCGCGGGATGATGGCGGTTCGGTCGTGCTCGAGAGGCGCACCCAAAAGACCCAGCCGCCGCAGATGTACCAGGTGGTCATGCTGAACGACGACTACACGCCCATGGAGTTCGTCATCGTGGTTCTGCAGGAGTTTTTCAGTAAAGACCGCGAAACTGCCACCCAGATCATGTTGAAGATCCACCTCGATGGCAAAGGCGTGTGCGGCGTTTATTCGCGCGATGTGGCAGCCACCAAGGTAGAGCAAGTGCTTGACGCCGCCCTCAAGGCGGGCCACCCACTGCAATGTGTCAGTGAGCCTGTTGAATAACAGGTCTTTTGTCCCGATCTAAAGTTATCCCTTCCACGCAAGCACAAAGGAGTTCACATGATTGCCCAGGAACTGGAAGTCAGCTTGCACATGGCCTTTGTTGAGGCCCGTCAGCAGCGCCACGAGTTCATCACCGTGGAGCATCTGTTGCTTGCATTGCTCGATAACCCCAGCGCAGCGGAGGTGCTGCGCGCATGTTCGGCCAATATCGATGATCTGCGTTCATCGCTGGCGAATTTCATCAAAGACAACACCCCGCAGGTCGCGGGTACCGACGAGGTGGACACCCAGCCTACGCTGGGATTCCAGCGCGTGATCCAGCGCGCCATCATGCACGTGCAGTCCACGGGCAACGGCAAAAAAGAGGTGACGGGTGCCAATGTGCTCGTGGCAATTTTTGGCGAAAAGGACTCGCACGCCGTGTACTACCTGCACCAGCAAGGTGTCACGCGTCTGGATGTGGTGAATTTCATTGCCCACGGTATCAAGAAGGGCGAGCCGCCCGAGCCCGCTAAGGCCGAGAATCAGGCCGAGGGCGAAGAGGGCGGTGGTGGTGAGCGTAACGAAAAGGCGTCGCCGTTGGAGCAGTTCACCCAGAACCTGAACCAGGCCGCCAAGGATGGCAAGATCGATCCATTGATCGGCCGCCATTACGAGGTCGAGCGTACGATCCAGATTTTGTGCCGTCGCCGCAAAAACAATCCTCTGCTGGTGGGCGAGGCAGGGGTGGGCAAGACTGCGATTGCCGAGGGCCTGGCTTGGCGGATCACGCAAAACGATGTGCCCGAGATCCTGGCCGAGGCAACGGTTTACTCCCTGGACATGGGTGCGCTGCTTGCGGGCACCAAGTACCGTGGCGACTTCGAGCAGCGCCTCAAGGGCGTGCTCAAGTCGCTCAAGGACAAGCCCAACGCCATCCTTTTCATCGACGAGATCCATACCTTGATCGGTGCGGGTGCGGCCTCGGGCGGCACGCTCGATGCCTCCAACCTGCTGAAGCCCGCGCTGTCCAGCGGCCAGCTCAAGTGCATCGGTGCGACCACTTTCACGGAGTACCGGGGGATCTTCGAGAAGGATGCTGCCTTGTCGCGCCGCTTCCAAAAGGTGGACGTGGTGGAGCCCAGCGTGGCCGAAACCATCGACATCCTGAAGGGGCTGAAGTCTCGTTTTGAAGAGCATCACAGCGTGAAGTACGCTGCAGCTGCCCTGCAGGCTGCGGCAGAACTGAGCGCCAAGTACATCAACGACCGCCACCTGCCCGACAAGGCAATCGACGTCATCGATGAAGCCGGTGCGGCCCAGCGCATCATGGTGCCGAGCAAGCGCAAGAAGACCATTGGCAAGGCCGAGATCGAAGAGATCGTGGCCAAGATCGCGCGCATTCCGCCTGCCAACGTGTCCAATGACGACCGCGGCAAGTTGCAGACGCTGGAACGTGACCTGAAAAGCGTGGTGTTTGGCCAGGACAAGGCATTGGAAGTGCTTGCCAGTGCCGTCAAGATGGCGCGTTCGGGTCTGGGCAAGGGCGACAAGCCGATCGGCTCGTTCCTGTTCAGCGGTCCCACCGGCGTTGGCAAGACTGAAGCGGCCAAGCAGCTTGCCTACATCATGGGCATCGAGCTGATCCGTTTTGACATGTCCGAGTACATGGAGCGCCATGCCGTGAGCCGCCTGATTGGCGCGCCTCCAGGTTATGTCGGTTTCGACCAAGGTGGTCTGCTGACGGAAGCCATCACGAAGAAGCCGCACGCGGTGCTGCTGCTCGATGAGATCGAGAAAGCACATCCGGACATCTTCAACGTGCTGCTGCAGGTCATGGACCACGGCACGTTGACGGATAACAACGGTCGCAAGGCCGACTTCCGTAACGTGCTTATCATTATGACCACCAACGCTGGCGCCGAGACCATGAACAAGGCGACCATTGGTTTTACCAACCCGCGGCAGGCGGGCGATGAAATGGGTGATATCAAGCGCCTGTTCACTCCTGAGTTCCGCAACCGGCTGGATGCCATCGTCAACTTCAAAGCGCTCGATGAACAGATCATCCTGCGCGTGGTGGACAAGTTCCTGCTGCAGCTGGAGACGCAGCTGGCCGAGAAGAAGGTGGAGGTCACCTTCACCGATGCCCTGCGCAAGCACCTGGCCAAGAAGGGGTTCGATCCGCTGATGGGCGCGCGCCCTATGCAGCGCCTGATCCAGGACACCATCCGCCGCGCCTTGGCTGATGAGTTGCTGTTTGGCCGCCTGACGGAAGGGGGACGCCTGACCGTGGATATCGAGATGAAGAAGGACGACAAGGGTGTAGAAACACCCGATGTGCTGCTGGATATCCAGCCTTTGCCAAAGAAGGAGCGTTCAGCGAAGTCCGAGCCTGCAGAGCCTGAAGAGGCGACGGCCGAATGACATCGGGTCCTCGCAGATCCACAAAAAGCCCACGGTTCACGCCGTGGGCTTTTTCATTGGCGATGGCCGCTGGGGCCCACACACCCGCAGAGGCGGTGTTGAACTGTTTTTTAGCGTGATGGCGTGCGTGCGACCGGCGCGCCAGCGCGCCCTGCCTTGACCGGTTGTGTAGCCTGAGCAAGCAAGGGCGCGCACTGCGCGTCGTCGTCAGCTCCGGGTACCGTTACAGGTAACAATGCCAAGGCGGCAGGCGCGGCCACCGCAGCGGCAATGGCTGCCCCGGCGCGCAACAGCAGGGGGCCTGGTTCTGCGCCCACATCGGGTTTGCCCAGCGTGCCGCGCACGTACAGCGGAGTGCGCAGCGAGAAGAACTTCCACTCCAGCGACGCTGGTTTCACGCTCAGGTTCAGGCGTTCCTCTGCCATGTCGATGGTGCCCGTGACATCCACCACCGCCTCGTTGGTGCTCAGCTTGGCGGTGCGGACCGTGGCAAGGCCTTCGCGCACCGCCAGATCTGCCACCGCGCAACGCAGTTGCACTTCTTTGTTGTCGCCAAACAGTTTGCCCACCACGATGCTGCCTACGTTGAGTGCAGCGCGGTCCAGTAGTTCGCGGCTCAGAGTGCCATCGCGCACATACAGGCGGGCCTCGCCGCTGCTGCTGCCAAGCCACTGCGCTACGGAATTCCCCTGGCCATTCAGCGCCATGGCGCCATCGAGTCGCCCCAGGCTTTTTTGGGTCAGTTCCACCTCGGGAAACAGTGCAGCGAGCCGCAGGTTTTGCACGCGGGTGTCCATGTGTACCGTCAGCGGTCGTTTGCGGCTGTCCAGCACCAGTTTGGATTCAATCTGGCCTTTGGCCACACCAAAATGCAAGGGTTCCAGGCGCAGCACGGCATCGTCCAATACGGCATGCACGCTAAGGTCCTCCAGCGGCAGGCTGTTGGGTCGGATCACACGCTGCCCCGCGAACTTGAGATCCATATCCATGGTGCTCCAGCGATCGGTGGCAAACGCAGCGTTGGGCAGCACCTTGCCATTGCGGCCAGGCTGGGCAGTCGCCGTGGTGGCTGTACCGAGCACTGGTCCCAGGTCCACCAGGCGCAACTGATTGGATGTGATGGCGCCTGAAAGTTTGCCGCGTGGCGCAGCCGACACGAAGCGCAGATTGCCGTGCAGATCGCTCTGGCCTACCGTACCAGTGAAGTCACGGTAGTCCCATACAGCACGGCCTGGTTGCAGACTGCCCTGCAATCGTCCCTGGGTCTGAAATGCGGGCGTATTGGGCAGGACAAGACCCGTGAGTGCATACAGGTCTGCCATGCTGGCGCCTTTGAGCATGACTTGGAAATCCATCCCTGACAGCGCACCAGGGTTTGCCAGAATGCCCCGAACGGCTGTTTCTACGCTGCCCGCCTTGGCGGTGAATTGCAGGGGGTAGTTCACCTCTTTGTCGCGCAGCGAGAGCACAGAGCCGGCCTGACCCTGACCCTCGATACGCGCCTTGCCCAGCGTGCCCTTGAGGTCGAAGCGCACGCCATAGACTGGGGTGCTAGAGGCACTCGCCGTGCCGGACGCAGGCGATGCAGCATTCCCCGATGCAACGACTGTCTGCCCTTCGCTCAGGGTGTCGACGCGGACGGTCAGATCAAGGTCTTGCTTGGCGTCGTTATATGCCAAATGCCCCCCGCGGACCGATAGCTGATGAATGCTGAACGCCCAGCGCGGCGTGGCGTCATCGGGATCCCTCTTTGGGAGCAGCGTCCAATTGTTGCTGCCGTCGCGCAGGCGGGCGAGGGAGATGTCCGGGCCAGATAGCTCCAGGGTATCAATGACCACTTGCCTCGCCAGTAGTGGCCAAAGCTTGAGCGATGCGCGCGCCATCTCGGCGCGTGCCGTGGTTTGGGGCGTTGCGGCTTTGCCAGGACGGGCAAATCCTGGCGGGTCTTGCAGAACCAGCTGGGTTCCCTGCACAGTGATGCCGGGAACCCAGCGGTGCCACCCTTCTTCAAGGGGCTGTGGCCAGTGCCAGGATGCGGATAAATCGCCCTCCACCGCAAACTGTCTTCCGGCTGCCTCGCTGAGGGTTTGGTCGATCCAAGGTTTGGAGCGGTTCCAATCCCACTGGCTCAGCGTTACAGCGCCTATCAGCAGCAGTCCTACCATGACTCCCGCTACGCCACAGGCAATGCGGACCCTGCTCTGGCCCTGCCTCGGGCGAGGCGTTGAAGTCACTCCCGCTGGTGCCATTGCCGTCGCCGTTGCGCGTGCAGATGTGGTGTGCTGGTCCGTTTGGGGTCTTGTCATAGAGCAGCCATGCTAGCCCGCAGAACGCAAATTTGCGTCGATTGCGTTGGTCAACAGGCCTTTTGGCGTGCTTGTCCTACAGCGCTGCTCTGCATGGGCTTTGTGCTCCACCTGTATGCGCGGGTGAAGCGCTATCCCCGGTCGGGACTGGCGTATCTTGACGCCGACCAACCCCCTAGAATTTGCACGCCATGCACAACCCTCGCCATCCCCATGTATTGCCCGTGCGCGATGGGGTGAGCCCCAGCTGCGTGGTACTGCCTGTGCGAGGGCAGGGCAGCATGCTGGATTTTTTGACAGAGCGGCTGCCGGCCGTATCCCGTGAAGGGTGGCAGGAGCGCATGGAGGCGGGTGTCGTGGTGGATGAACGCGGGCGGGCCGTGTTGCCTGATCGGGCTTTTGAGGGAGGGCTGCGCCTTTACTACTATCGTAGCCTTCCCTCCGAGCCCGCCTTGCCGTTCAGTGAAGCGGTGGTGTACCAGGACGAGCATCTGGTGGTGGCAGATAAGCCGCACTTCATGCCGGTAACGCCCTCAGGCCGGTATCTGCATAACACCTTGCTGGTACGCCTCAAACGCCGGTTGGGGCTGCCCGAGCTTTCGCCATTGCACCGCATTGACCGTGATACGGCTGGGTTGGTGATGCTGTCAGTGCGTCAGGCAACGCGCGGTGCGTATCAGGCGCTGTTCCGCGACCGGCAGATCATCAAGCATTACGAGGCCGTTGCACCGTGGCGCGCCGACCTGACCTTCCCGCGTGACCACCGCAGCCGGTTGGAGGAGAGTCCGCAGTTCTTTCGTATGCAGGAGGTGTCGGGCGAGCCCAATAGCTACACCCATATCCAGGTGCTAGAGGTCACAGGCGACTGGGCTCGGTACCTGCTGTCGCCCGTCACTGGCAAGCGCCACCAGTTGCGCGTGCATATGGCGGCCCTGGGGCTGCCACTGCGCAACGACCCATTTTATCCCGTCGTCAACGACCCGCCCGAAGGCGACTACTCGCGGCCTCTGCAGCTGTTGGCGCGGTCTCTGGAGTTTGTGGATCCCGTCACTGGGGGACAAAGGGTTTTTGAAAGCAGACAGGCGCTGAGCCTGCCTTGAACACGCTGGGACCTCGACGCAGACTTGCATGACGACGTCTGTGTCTGCTGCAGCGAGCTGTTGTTGCGGTGGCTTTTTGCAAGGGTTTTCCCTATGCCTGAAAAGGCCATTGCACTGGCGATGGTTTTGTTTTTGCGCGACTTCGGGTACTTTGGTTCTCCGTATGCACGTTGATGCATAAATTACCCAAAAGCACCAGATGATTCCCTCAAGCTCCCGCCATTCCGTCGCCTTCAAGCTGTCCTTGACGGCTTTGCTCAGTCTGTTGGCGGTTTTGTTGGCCACGATGGGCATCGTCAGTACCCTGCTCTGGCAAGACTTCGGTCGCCTCGCGCGTGGAGATGCCATGCAATACGCCGCCCAGGTACGCACTTTGGTCCAGACCTTTGATGAAACGGCGCAAGAGCAGGCCAAGCGCGACTTCACCCTGTTCAAGGCAAATTTCCCAGGTCAATTCACCGTCGCAGAGTCGCCTGGGGCCGATGGAAAGCCCGAGGCGGTGCTGTCTTTCCAGGGGGCCTCCGTCAATGGCGACTTTGAAGTGGTGGACCGATTCTCCAAGGACAGCACGGGAGCCGTGGCCACGATTTTCGCGCGCACCGGCGACGATTTCATTCGTGTGACCACATCCCTCAAAAAGCAGGATGGTGAGCGAGCTTACAAGACCCTGCTGGACCGTAAGCACCCGGCCTATGCCCTCATGAATGAGGGCAAAACCTATATCGGCCGTGCCAGCCTGTTTGGCCGTGAGTACATGACCGTGTATGAGCCCATCCGCGACGGGACTCGCACCATCGGCATCCTGTTCATTGGCTCCAACATGGGTGCCATTCTGGGCAAGCTCGACACCGTGATGGCGGGACAAAAATTGTTTACCTCGGGTGCTGTGTATGCCGTCAATCTCTCATCGGGCCCCGCACGGGGCAGTGTTTTCGGGTTGCCCGGCGCGGGCAAGTCCCTGAAGTTGGATGACAAGGACGACAACGCAAAGGCTTGGCTGGCGTCGTTGGCTGCGGTTCAGTCCTCTGGCGATCTGGAGTCCGGTTGGTCGCCCCGTCGCAGCGGTGAGAGTGATACCGCCACCCGCTACGTGGCGGTTGAGCACTACAAACCCTGGAGCTGGGTCATCGTTGCCGAGGCACCTTTGACAGAAATGATGAGTGAGGCGCGCGGCGTGCTCACCTGGCTTTGGCTGGGTGTGGCGGTGGCACTCGCGTTGCTCACAGTGGTGCTGTTGGTGGCTACGCGCAGGCTGGTGGGTGCCCCCGTGCAGCAGCTAAGCACAGCCCTTGGCTATCTGGCGCAGGGGGATCTCACGCACGCGGTGTCCGTCCGGTCGCGCGATGAAATCGGCTCTCTGGCCCAGGCCATGGAAGGCTTTCGCGTCCGGTTGGTGGAAAGTTTGGGCACGGTGCGTACCAGTGCCGTCAGCGTATCCGCTGCCAGTACGGAGATTGCACAGGGCAACCAGGACCTGTCAGGCCGTACCGAAAGTCAGGCCAGTGCGTTGGAGCAGACGGCGGCCAGCATGGAGCAACTGGGCGCCACCATACGCCACAACGCCGACAGCGCAAGCCAAGCCAACCAACTGGCCGTGGGGGCTAGTCGGGTTGCCCAGCAGGGTGGTGAGGTGGTGTCCAAAGTGGTCCGCACGATGCAGGACATCAACAACAGCAGCCAGAGGATCGCCGACATCATTGGTGTGATCGACGGCATCGCCTTTCAGACCAACATCCTGGCGCTCAACGCGGCGGTCGAGGCAGCACGCGCGGGTGAACAAGGTCGCGGCTTCGCGGTGGTGGCCGCCGAGGTGCGCAACCTGGCCCAGCGCACGGCAGCTGAAGCCAAGGCCATCAAGGAGCTGATTGGCGCCAGCAGCGCCATGGTGCAACAGGGCTCGGTGCTGGCCGATCAGGCGGGCACCACGATGCAGGAAGTCGTCAGCTCTATCCAGCGCGTGGCCGACATGGTCTCTGAAATCAGCGCGGCCAGTAACGAGCAGACCGCCGGAGTTGGCCAGGTGGGTGAGGCTGTCACACAGCTCGACCAGACCACGCAGCAGAACGCGGCGCTGGTGGAGGAAATGGCTGCGGCTGCCAGCAGCCTGCGCACGCAGGCGCAGCAGATGGTTGAGGCCATTGCGCGGTTCAACCTGGGCCAGGTTGCGACAACGGCGCGTATGCATGTGCCTGCATCGGACCGTGCCGTGCCAAAGCTCGGCGGCTAGAGAGCATCGACAGAAAGACATCAGCCCATGAAAAAACCTGCCAGGCATTGCTGCCTGGCAGGTTTTATTGATTTGGAGCGGGTGAAGGGAATCGAACCCTCGTATGAAGCTTGGGAAGCTGCCGTTCTACCATTGAACTACACCCGCGACGCTCCGGATTATAGGCAGCATCCGCCAGCCGTCTGGCAAGCGCTTTGTGCAAGCGTGCAAAACGCATATCCATAGCCGAACATGTTGGTTGGTTGTGATCGCGTCGGGCTCTAAATTCCTTCCACCTGCTGCACTGCACAGGCACTTCAAAGAAAAGGAACGGATGCCAATGACAACCCAACGCACTCTCTCATCACAATGGTTTGGACGCCGCTGGATGCGTGCCTCCTTGGCATCCTGCATAGCGTTGTTCGGTGGAACTTTGCTCGCTGCCACCCCCATCCCCGCTGGCCCTCTGGTCACCACCGAATGGCTGGCGCAGAACCTGGACAACCAGCAGGTGCGCATTGTGGAGGTGAGCGTGAACCCAGGTCTGTACGAGCGCGGCCATGTGCCGGGTGCGGTCAACTTCTCTTGGCACCAGGACCTGAACGACCGGGTGCGCCGTGACATCGTGAGCAAGGAGGCGTTTGAGTCCCTGTTGTCCAAGGCGGGCGTTTCGCAAGACACCACGGTGGTGCTGTACGGCGACACCAACAACTGGTTTGCTGCCTGGGGCGCGTGGGTGTTTGACATCTATGGTGTCAAGAACGTGAAGCTGCTCGACGGCGGCCGCAAGAAGTGGGAGGCTGAGAACCAGCCGCTGAACAACCGCGTGCCCGAGTTTGCAACCACCAGCTACCGGGTGGCCAAGGTGAACACCGACCTGCGGGCCCGCCTGTCCGATGCATTGGCCGCGGTAGAGGGCAAGAGCAATGCAAAGCTGGTGGACATCCGGTCGCCCGACGAATACGCGGGCAAGATTTTTGCCCCGGCCGGGGTGCCCGAGCTGAGCATCCGTGCTGGCCACATCCCCGGCGCGGCTAACGTGCCCTGGGGCCAGGCGGTCAAGGAGGATGGCACCTTCAAGTCCGCCGAGGACCTCAAAAAGCTCTACGCCAGCGCGGGCGTGGATGGCAGCAAGCCCATCATCACCTACTGCCGCATTGGCGAACGCTCCAGCCACACCTGGTTTGCGCTGTCCAAGATCCTGGGCTACAGCGTCAAGAACTATGACGGTTCGTGGACGGAATACGGCAATGCGGTGGGCGTGCCCATCACCAACCCGGCGGGCACCATCTGGGCCGCGAAGTGATTGGGCTGACCGACAGAACCTTTTGGGAAGAAGGTGCAATGCAAAACAAAGAGATCTTTTGAGTTTTGGTAGGGGGTCTCCTTTACAGCCCGCCTGGTGCGGGCTTTTTTTATGGGTGCGGTGCAATGACATCCAAGATCAATTTCTCTGGCGCAGGAGCCCTGGCGTCGCTCGCAGCGCTGGTGGCATTGGGTTGGGGTGCCCAGGCGGTTCAGGGCTTGCCAGGCGGGCGCACGCTCGTCTTTGCTTTGTTCACGGGCGCGGTGCTGGGGCTCGTGCTGCAGCGCTCGCGCTTTTGCTTTTACTGCCACGCGCGCGACTGGTTTGAAGACCGCAATCCGCGCGGGCTGCTGGCCATCGTGCTAGCGCTGGCGGTGGGGGTGGTGGGCTACACCGTGGTGCTGGGCAGCTGGTTGCCGGTGCCCCAGCCGGGCAAGCTTCCGCCCGACATGCACATCGGCCCCGTGAGCTGGGTGCTGGTAGCGGCTGGGCTGTCGTTTGGCATCGGCATGGTGGTGTCGGGCTCGTGCATCAGCGCGCACTGGTACCGGCTGGCCGAGGGGGCCACGGTATCGCCGTTCGCGCTGGCCGGGTCGGCACTGGGCTTCATCCTGGGTTTCAAGACCTGGAACCCCTTGTACAGCCAGAGTGTGGCCGATGCGCCCGTGGTGTGGCTGCCTGCCCACCTGGGGTATGGCGGCGCCTTGCTGGTGCAACTGGTCGGGTTGGCCCTGGTGGCTGCCTGGCTTTGGCGGGGCTTTGCGCAGGAGGCCGCCGCATCATCATCGCCGGGTGCAGTCCCTGCCGTACCAGGACTGCGTGCCGTGTGGCGCAACCTGTGGACCGGGCGCTGGCACTACTGGGTAGGCGGGTTGGTCGTGGGGCTGATTGGCACATTTGCCATTGTGCGCATGCGACCCCTGGGCGTGACAGCCACGCTGGGCAGCGCCGCACGCCAGTGGGCACAAGGGCAGGGCTGGATTCCAGACCGGCTCGATGGGCTCGATGGATTTGCGGGTTGCGCTACCGTGCCGCAGGCCACCTGGTTTGCCCCCAATGCCGCGCTGTTGGTGGGCCTGGTGGCGGGAGCGTTCGTGGCAGCTACAGCCAGCCGCCAGTTCGTGCCGCGCTGGCCCACGTGGCGCGATGCTGTACGGGGCCTGTCGGGCGGCGTGTTCCTGGGCTGGGGGGCGATGACCGGGCTGGGCTGCACCATTGGCACGCTGCTGTCCGGCGGCATGGCGGGTGCGCTGTCGGGTTGGGTGTTTGGGCTGTCCGTATTTTTTGCGGTGTGGTCCGGTCTGCAGATCAAGCGGCTGTGGCTGAGCGGGGGGCTGCAACAACGCTGAGTCCACCCCGCAGTCCTATCCGATACACTGCGGGCCGCATGGACGCGCACATGAAACCGATGACTCTGACGGCTTGGCTCTGGCGGGCGGTGCTGGCCGCAGGTGTGGCTGGCTGCGCCTACACACCCCCCGCGCCGTTCGTTGTTGTTGGCAACGGGAAGTCGGTATCCATCAACTGGGAAAATTCAACGCTGGGCCCTGACGGAGCCCTCAATGCGGCCGAAAAACATTGCGCACGATATGGCCTGGGGGCAGAACTGTCGGCCCAGGTCAGTCGCTTTGAAGTGATCTACCGCTGCGTGTAAGCCCCTCGCTGCAGACGCGCAAGAGACTTGGGGCGCCAAAGCGCGCAGGGACGCAATGCACCTGCGCTTTCAGATATTTTGGGCTCGAAGCGCTAGAGATACTTGCCTGTAATGCTATAAAAATAATAGCTATTCACCGGCAGAGCGAAGCGACAGCTCCCTGGCATCCGCTCACTGGCCGCTCTGGATGTCGCCCAGGCACAGGTATTTGATCTCCACATAGTCGTCCATGCCGTAGTGCGAGCCTTCGCGGCCCAGGCCCGACTGCTTGACGCCGCCAAAGGGTACGTGCTCTGTGGCCAGAATGCCCACGTTGGCACCGACCATCCCGTATTCCAGCGCCTCGGTCACGCGGAAGATGCGACCCACGTCGCGGCTGTAGAAGTAGCTGGCCAGGCCGAACTCGGTGTTGTTGGCTGCGTCGATGGCTTCCTGCTCGGTCTTGAACTTGAACACGGGCGCAAACGGGCCAAAGGTTTCTTCGCGGGCACACAGCATGTCGGCCGACGCATTGGCCACCACCGTGGGCTCGAAGAACTGCCCGGAGCCCAGACTCTTGAGCCGCTGGCCGCCAGCCACCACTTGGCCGCCCTTGGCCAGCGCGTCGTCCACGTGGCGCTGCACCTTGGCCAGCGCGGCTTCCTCGATCAGCGGGCCCTGGTTCACACCGGCTTCAAAGCCATTGCCCACCTTGGCCGTCTTGACCTTGGCGGCGAACTTGGCCACGAACTCGTCGTACACGCCTTCCTGCACATAAAAGCGGTTGGTGCAGACGCAGGTCTGGCCCGCGTTGCGGTATTTGCTGGCAAAGGCACCTTCCACGGCGCTGTCGATATCGGCGTCGTCGAACACGATGAAGGGCGCATTGCCACCCAGCTCCAGCGACATCTTCTTGACCGTGGGGGCCGACTGCGCCATCAGGATGCGGCCCACTTCGGTGCTGCCCGTGAAGCTGATGTGGCGCACCACGTCGCTCGCACACAGCACCTTGCCGATGGCAATCGAGTTGTCGCTGTCTGCGGGCAGGATGTTGAACACACCGGCCGGAATGCCCGCGCGGATGGCCAGTTCGGCGGCGGCCAGGGCGGTGAGCGGCGTCAGCTCGGCCGGCTTGATGACCACGGGGCAGCCCGCAGCCAGCGCAGGCGCGACCTTGCGGGTGATCATGGCCAGCGGGAAGTTCCATGGCGTGATGGCCGCGCACACGCCGATGGGTTGCTTGAGCACCAGCAGGCGCCGGTTGTTGTCAAACTGGGGCAGGGTCTCGCCGTTGATGCGCTTGGCCTCTTCGGCAAACCATTCCACAAAGCTCGCGCCGTAGGCGACCTCGCCCTTGGCTTCTGGCAGGGGCTTGCCCTGTTCGGCGGTCATGATGCGGCCCAGGTCGTCCTGGTTGGCCATGAGCAGGTCAAACCACTTGCGCAGGATGATGCTGCGCTCCTTGGCGGTCTTGGTCTTCCAAGGGCCCCAGGCGGCGTTTGCGGCGGCAATGGCGGCCTCGGCATCCTGCGGACCGAGATTGGCCACGTCGGCCAGCTTCAGGCCCGTGGCTGGGTCGTTCACGTCAAAGCGGCTGCTGCCCGCCACCCATTGACCGTTGATGAGGCCGTCAGTCTTGAGCAGCGTGGGGTCGTTGAGCAGTGCGAGGGGGGAAGTCTTCATGTCCATGGGGGTCTCCGGATGCAGGTGAAATAAGGGCAGAAAGAGGGCGAATTCAGTGCCAAAGTGCGGGCAGTGCGGCGCGTGGATGCGGGGCGACGAACAGGCTATCACGGGCAGTACGGGCGAGTGTCGCCTGCGTTGCAGGGGCCTTGGGCAACTGAAAAATACTAACCAACTCGGCCAGACGCGCTGCCTGGCCTTGCAGGCTCTGGGTGGCGGCTGTGCCTTGTTCCGCCAGGGCAGCGTTTTGCAGGGTGGTTTCGTCCAACCGTGCCATGGTGCCGCTGATCTCGCGGATGCCTTCGTACTGGCGCGTCATCGCGTGGTGCATGTCACCGATCATGGCGCTGATGTCGTGCACCTGCGAAACGATGGCGTGCACCGAAGCCCCTGCCTGCTGCACATGCTGGTGGCCTTGTGCCACCTTGTCCACGTTCTGGTGGATGAGCCGCTTGATCTCTCGGGCTGCCTCGGCGCTGCGCTGGGCCAGAGAGCGCACTTCGGTGGCCACCACCGCAAAGCCCCGACCTTGCTCGCCAGCACGCGCCGCTTCCACAGCAGCGTTCAGCGCGAGGATGTTGGTCTGGAACGCAATACCGTCAATCACTGCCGTGATGTCGCTGATGGTCTTGGACGACGTGGAGATGTCCTCCATGGTGGCCACCATCTGCTGCACGGCATGTCCGCTGTCTGCCGCTGCGCCAGAGGCTCCGTCTGCGAGGCGGTGGGCTTGCTCTGCCTTGACTGTGCTGTCCCGCACCGAATCGGTCAAGACCGCTACGGCAGCGGCGGTCTGCTGCAGATGGCTGGCCTGCTCTTCCGTGCGCTGGCTCAGGTGGAGGTTGCCGGTGGCCAACTCTGCCGAGCCGGTGGCGATGCTCTCGCTGCTGTTGCGCACATCGCCGACTAGGGCCGCCAGGTGGCCGCGCATGGTGTCCATGGCCGCCATGACACTGCCCGGCAGGGGGCGCGCCGACCCGGCCGAAGTTGCCGCGCTCAGGTCGCCCTGGGCGATGACCAGCGCCATGTGCGCCACATCAACCGGCTCGCCCCCCAATTGCCGCGTGATGGAGCGGATGACCATCGCGGCCAGGCCTGTGCCCAGCAGCAGCGCCAAGGTGCAACTGCCCGCGAGCAGGGCCATGGAGAACACATAGGTGGCCCGACCTTTGGCCGCCAACGCGATCGCTGCGTCGGTGGTGAACTGCCATTGCTGTTCCACCGCCGCTGCACTGGCCGCAAACAACCGCTGCGACCGGCCGGTGAACAGGCGCCGCGCTTCTTCTGCCCGGGCGGGGTCGGAGAGCGACTCCCGCGATACGGCGCGCAGCTTGTCCCAGTAGCCCATGGCCGTTTGCGTCACGTCGGTCACCGCCATCCACAAGGCACGGTCTTCTTCACCCGTCAGGCGCTTCTCGTGTTCAGCGAGACTGCTGCGCAGCTGGGCATGGGCTTCGTCAATGCCCTTTTCCAGAAGGTCCATCTCGGCGGCAGAGACGGTCATGAGGTGTTGTGCCTGCAATATCCGGATGGCGGCCAGCTTTTCCTGCCAGGACTTGACGGCCTGCAGCGATGGCGTGGTATTGCGTGTGTAGTGGTCCAGCGTTTCATGGAGCACGCGGATGCGCTGCGCTGCCACCAGGCCCACACCCGCCAGCAGGGCCAGCAGCAAGCCCAGCGTGCACATCAGGCGCACCCAGACCTTCATGGCGGCGATCGATTGCAATGTTTTGCGGATCATGGTGCGCCTCCTGCCCAACGGCGCTCTACCGACGCACCGTGCGTGCGCCAGAAACTGGCGTCAAAAGCCAGCGATCTGCGCAGGTTGGAGGGGGCGGAGGGCAGGTCGCTGGGGGCCATCGACAAGTCGACCAACGGGGTGTGCGCTGAGCCACCTCCTACCGGTTCTGCAGATCGGGGGCGATTTTCTTCATAGCGCAGGATGGCCCCCATGTGGGTGGGGCCGTAGGGAATCGCCTGCGAAAAAGTGAGCTGCGCAGTCTCCGAGGTGGCAAAGCGAATGAAGTCCAGCGCCATCGCCTGCCGTGGCGTGCCCCGCACAATGGCCCAGTAGTCCATCTCGTAGATCGCATCCATCCAGACGATGGACAGGCGCGAGGACTGGGTGGCTGCATTGGCTGCAGCCACGCGGCCATTGAAGGCCGTTGTCATGCCGACCGTGCCGTCGAGCAGGTTCTGCGGCCCTTGTGCACCCGACTCCCACCACACGATGTGGGGCTTGAGTTGTTCCAGCTTCTTGAGCGCGCGTGCCAAGCCGGCTTCACTGTTCAGTTGGGCGTAGACATCGCGGCGGTGCACGCCGTCGGCCAGCAGTGCGATCTCCAGGTTGTAGCGCAGGCCTTTGCGCATGCCGCGCTTGCCGGGAAAGCGTTTGGTGTCCCAGAAGTCGGCCCAGCTCCTGGGTGCTTCCTTGCCAAACCGCTGGCTGTCGAAGGCCAGCACCGTAGACCAGACGAAGGCCCCGAGTCCGCAGTCTTGCACCGTGCCGGGCAGAAGCATGCTGGCGTGGGGCACGCTCGTGCGGTCAATGCGCTCGAAGTGTCCTGCGGCGCAGCCATTTGCCAGGTCGGCGGATTCCACCTCCACCACATCCCATTCAGGCTTGCCGCGCTGGATCATGGCGCCCACCTGGGCCAGGTCGCCCGTGTATTCAACGCCTTGCACCTTGGCACCCTTGGCGTTGGGGGTGGCTTCAAAAGGCGCATAGAAGGCCAGTTGCTGGGCTTTGGCATTGGCGCCGCCAAAATTGGCCACCGTCAGCGTCTGACCGAGCGCGGGGCTTACGGTCAAGGCCAGGCCACACGACACCCCAAGGGCGTGCTTCACAAAAGCGTGGCGCATGCTCAGCCCCTGCGCGTGCGCAACCACTCCAGCGCCAGCAAGAGGCTGGTGGTGAAGAGGATGAGCAGTGTGGCCACGGCGGCAATGGTGGGCGAAATGTTCTCGCGGATGCCGTTGAACATCTGGCGCGGCAGCGTGGACTGGTCGGCCCCGGCCAGGAAGAGGGTGACCACCACTTCGTCAAAGGAGGTGGCAAACGCAAACAGCGCGCCGGAGATCACGCCCGGCGCAATCACCGGCAGCGTGACGCGGAAGAAGGTGTTGAGCGGTGTCTCACCCAGGCTCAGCGAGGCGCGCACCAGGTTGTGGTTGAAGCCCGCCAGCGTGGCCAGCACGGTGGTCAGCACAAAGGGTGCGCCCAGGGCTGCGTGCACGATGATGAGGCCGAAGTAGCTGTCTGCCAGGCCCAGCGGCGCGAAGTACAGGTAGGTGGCCACGCCCACCACGATGATGGGCACCACCATGGGGGCAATGAGGATGGCCATGAGCAGTCCCTTGAACCGGAAGTCCGCCCGCGACAGGCCCACGGCGGCCAGGGTGCCCAGCACAGTGGCAATCAGCGTGGCTGCGGGCGCCACGATGAAGCTGTTGCGCGTGGCACGGGCCCATTCGGCCGACTCGAAGAGGTTGCGGTACCACTTGAGCGACCAGCCGTGGATGGGGTAGGCGAGGAACGAGCTTTCGGAGAATGACAGCGGCACCATCACCAGGATGGGGGCCAGCAGGAACACCAGCACGGACACGCACAGCGCGCGCACGGCCCACCAGCCGAGCTTGTCGGCCAACGTGGCGTACAGGGGGAATTGGGGCAGGCGAAACATGGTCAGCGACTTTCAGCTTAGGAGGGAGTGATCAGCCCAGACTCAATTCGGCCTTGCCAATGCGGCGGTACACGCCATACAGTAGCAGCGTGGCTGCCAGCAGCAGGGCACCCAGCGCGCAGGCCATGCCCCAGTTCACTTCCACATTGGTGTAGCGGGCGATGTAGTAGCTCAGCATCTGGTCATCGGCCCCGCCCAGCAGTGCGGGCGTGACGTAGTAGCCAATGGCCAGGATGAACACCAGCAGCGCACCCGCGCCAATGCCGGGGTAGGTTTGCGGCACATACACCCGAAAGAACGCGGCAATCGGCGAGCTGCCCAGCGACACCGCCGCGCGCAGGTAGGTGGGCGGCACGCTTTTCATCACGCTGTACAGCGGCAGGATCATGAACGGCAGCAGTATGTGCACCATGGCAATCACCACGCCTGTGCGGTTGAACAGCAGTGCCAGTGGCTGTTCGATCAGGCCCAGGCCCATCAGGCCCCGGTTGACCAGGCCTTCGGATTGCAGCAGCACGATCCATGCGGCCACACGCACCAGGATCGAGGTCCAGAAAGGCACCAGCACCAGGATCATCAGCACGTTGGCCGAACGCGCAGGCAATGAGGCCAGCCACCAGGCCAGCGGGTAGCCCACCAGCAGGCACACCAGTGTGACCACCAGGCTGATGTGGAACGTGCGCAGCAGGATGCCCCCAAAGGCGCGCTGCTCCTCGGGCATGCGCTCGACCTGGCCCAGTGCGTCGCGCTGCAGGTCCACCGATGCGAGCAGGTAGTCGGGCGTCCAGCGGGCGCCGTTCTTGGCAATGGCGCGCCAGAAGGGTGCCTCGCCCCAGCGGGGGTCGGCGCCCAGCAGGCGCTCCCTGATGGCGTCGGCAGAACCTTCAAAGGGCAGGTCGCGGTAGGCCCCCATCACCATGGAGCGTGCGCCCGGCACCTCGGAGTTGAGCCGGCGAGCCAGGGCGCCAGCGTCCGAACGGTCGGGCAGGCGGGCGAGATCGCCCACCAGCGCGGCGTAGGCCGACGCCGGTGGTGCGTCCCGTCGGTCCCAGCCGTCCAGGGCACGCATGGTGCCGGGCAGCGCGTTGGCCACTTCGGGGTTCTCCACCGCGCGCTGCAGCAGCGCGGCAATGGGCACCAGCAGCGTGAGCAGCAGAAACACCAGCAAGGGCAGCGTGAGGCTGAACGCCCGCCATTTGCGACGCACTTCGGCGCGGGCCAGGGCTTTGCGCAGCGCGCCGGGGGCGTGGCTGTCCTGTGCGCGGTGCGGGGCCATATCAGGGGCGTTCATGGCGATCACGCCGGAGTGGGCTTGCATGGTGGTGGGCTCTGTCTGCTGCTGGTGTGGGCTCATGGCTCAGGCGGTCGGGCGCAGGCTTACTGCGTGGCCCAGGCGGCAAAGCGCTTTTCCAGCGCCTCGCCCTGGTCGGCCCAGAAGCCCACGCTGAACTGCAGGGCCTCCTTGGCGTTGGTGGCCGAGGTGGGCAGGTCGTCCAGCACCTTCTTGTCCAGCGACGCCAGGGCCTTGGTGTTGGCCGGGCCATAGGCAATGTTCTGTGCATAGGCGGCTTGCTGTGGGGTCTGCATCGTGAAGGCGATGAACTTCACAGCAGCATCCTTATTGGGTGTGCCCTTGGGGATGGCCCAGTAGTCCAGGTCGTAGATGCCGCCGGGCCAGTAGATCTTGAGGTTGCGGCCTTCGCGGTTGGCGGCGTCGATGCGGCCGTTGAACACCGTGGTCAGGGTCACATCGCCTGCGACCAGGAACTGGGGCGCCTGGGCACCGGCCTCCCACCACTGGATGTTGGGCTTGAGTTCGGTCAGCTTCTTGAACGCGCGTTCGGCGCCGTCCTTGGTGGCCAGCACCTTGTACACGTCGGCGGGCTTCACGCCATCGGCCAGCAGCGCAAATTCGAGGTTGTAGCGCGCGCCTTTGCGCATGCCGCGCTTGCCCGGGATCTTCTTGGTGTCCCAGAAGTCAGCCCAGCTGGTGGGTGGGGTCTTGAGCTTGTCGCCGTTGTAGGCCATGACGGTGGACCACACAAAGATGCCCACAGCGCACTCGTTCACCGCAGCGGGCAGCAGGTCGGCCTTGGGCACGATCTTGCTGTAGTCCAGCTTTTCGTACAGGCCTTCATCGCAGCCGCGCGCGGCGTCGGGCGATTCGACCTCGACCACGTCCCAGGTCACCTTCTTGGCCTCGACCATGGCCTTGACCTTGGCCTGCTCGCCGTTGTACTCCACGGCCACGATCTTGTTGCCGGCCTTTTCGTAGGGCTCGTAGAAGGCCTTCTTTTGCGCATTGGCGTTGGCACCGCCGAAGTTGACGACGGTGAGTTGCTGCTGCGCCAGGCTGGGCAGGGCCAGGCAGGCAGACAGGGCAGCGCAGGCGATCAGGCTCTTGTTTTTCATGGTGCGGTTTCCTAGGGGTTGAGGGAAGGGGACGGGGAACAAAAAATACGGTTCAGTGAACGGTGGGCGGGGCGTAGATGCGCACGGACTCCGTGGGGAACTCCAGCAGCACCGCATCGCCAGGTTCGGGGTGCGGGTTGGCGTCGGCGCGGATCAGCGGCAGCTTGACGGTGGCCTGCGCCTGGCCGGCGCCGATGTCGCACATCAGGCGCAGGTGGTCGCCGTAATAGATGGCACGGGCCACCGTGGCGCGCAGGGCGGGGGCCTGGGGCGCAGCGCTGGCGGCATGCAGCGCAATGCGCTCGGGGCGGATACAGGCCTCGGCCGGGGCGCCGGGTGCCAGGTGGTTCACATTGAGGCCGGGCAGGCGCTGGCCGTCAGGCAACTGCAGTGCCCACGCCGTACCATTGCCTTGCAGCGTACCGGTGATGACCGTGCTGTCGCCCACAAAACCCGCCACAAAGCGGTTGGACGGGGTCTCGTACAGTGACTCCACATCGGCCAACTGCTGAATGACACCTTCGTTGAACACCGCCACGCGGTCGCTCATGGTCAGGGCTTCGCCCTGGTCATGGGTCACGTACACAAAGGTCACACCCAGCTGGCGGTGCAGCTCTTTCAGCTCGATCTGCATGTGCTCGCGCAGCTGTTTGTCCAGGGCTCCCAGGGGCTCGTCCATCAGCACCAGCTGGGGGTTGAACACCAGGGCGCGGGCCAGCGCCACGCGCTGCTGCTGGCCGCCCGACAGGCGTGCGGGCAGGCGGTCGGCCATGCCCGACAGGCGGACCATGTCCAGCGCCTTCTTCACGCGTTCGGCCTGCTCGGCCTTGGGCACCTTGCGCACGGTGAGCGGGTAAGCCACGTTCTGCCCCACGGTGAGGTGGGGGAACAGCGCGTAGTTCTGGAACACCATGCCAAAGTTGCGCTTGTGCGGCGGCGTGCGCGTGATCTGCTTGCCATCGAGCAGGATGTCGCCCGCGGTGGGCGATTCGAAGCCGGCCAGCATCATCAGCGTGGTGGTCTTGCCAGAGCCCGAAGGCCCCAGCAGGCTCAGGAACTCGCCGCGCTGGATGTCCAGGTCCAGCGCACGCACCACAAGCTGTTCGCCGTCGTAGGTTTTTTGCACGCCGCTGAAGCGGACCAGGGGTTCTGCGTGGTTCATGGTGGTGGAGGCAATCAAGGGAGAAGGGATTCAGCCCACAGCCGCGAAGCTGTCGGCCAGGATGGCCAGGCCTTCGTGCAGCAGTTCGTCCGATGCCGTCAGGGGCACCAGGATGCGGATCACGTTGCCGTAGGTGCCGCAGGACAGCAGGATGAGCCCGCGCCGCGCGGCTTCGGCCACGACCTTTTTGGTCAGTGCGGCGTCGGGGCGGTGTACATCGCCGTTTTCAAACAGCTCGATCGCCACCATGGCACCCAGGCCGCGCACGTCGCCGATGGCGGGTACTTTGGCGGCCATTGCTGTCAGGGCACTGACCAGCAGCGCGCCCATGTCCTGGCTGCGGGCCAGCAGGTTTTCCTGCTCGAACGCATCGATCACCGCCAGGGCTGCCGCGCAGGCCACCGGGCTGCCCGCATAGGTGCCGCCCAGGCCGCCAGCTGCAGGCGCGTCGATGACGTCAGCGCGGCCCACCACGCCCGACAGGGGGAAGCCGCCCGCCAGCGACTTGGCGGTGGTGATGAGGTCGGGGGCCACCGGCCATTGTTCGCAGGCGAACCACGTGCCCGTGCGGCCCGCGCCGGTCTGCACTTCGTCGGCAATCAGCAGGATGCCGTACCGGTCTGCGAGGGCCTTGAGGCCGGTGATGAACTCGGGCGGGGCCACATAGAAGCCGCCTTCGCCCTGCACGGGCTCGACGATGAAGGCGGCCACGCGCTCGGGCTCGATGTCGTTCTTGAAGATCAGCTCCACCGAATGCAACGCCTGCTCCACGCTCACGCCATGCAGTGCGTTGGGGAACAGCGCGTGGTAGGTCTCACCCGGGAACGGACCAAAACCCACCTTGTACGGAACGACCTTGCCGGTGAGGCCCAGCGTGAGGTTGGTGCGGCCGTGGTAGCCGCCCGTGAAGGCGATCACGCCAGGGCGCTTGGTGTAGGCGCGGGCGATCTTGATGGCGTTTTCCACGGCCTCGGCGCCGGTGGTGAGCAGCAGGCTCTTTTTGGCAAACGCGCCGGGGGCCAGCGTGTTCAGGCGCTCACACACTTCCACGTAGGGTCCGTACGCCACCACCTGAAAGCACGTGTGGGTGTACAGGTCCAGCTGGGCCTTGACGGCGGCGATCACGCCAGCGTGCAGGTGGCCGGTGTTGAGCACCGCGATGCCACCGGCAAAGTCGATGAAGCGGCGGCCCTCCACATCCCACAGCTCGGCGTTGCGTGCCTTGTGGATGAAGAGTTCATGGGCCTGGCCCACGCCCCGGGCCACGGCGGCGTGGCGGCGGGTGAGGAGGGCGGCGTTGGTGAAATGGCGGTCTTGCTGCATGGTGTGGGCGGTGGCTGTGAAGGACAAAAAAGGGAATGAAAACCAGGAATGGGGCGAATTCTGGAATCCACGCCACGGCCCGTCCATGTACAGCGCAGCGCTGTTTGGCGCGCACTGTGCAGGTCTAGAATCCTGTACAGGCAATCCCTGATTTGGTGTGCGCCAACCCAGTGCACAATTCGCCCCCTTTTTTGCTCCCCTGATGCTCACTCTCAGCCCCGACCTCCAGACACCTCTGGTCAGCCAGATCGTCGATGGTCTGCGGGGGCTCATCGCCGGGCAGGTGCTCAAACCCGGCAGCAAACTCCCGTCCATCCGCGCTTTTGCCGCTGCGCACGGCGTGAGCGTGTTCACCGTGGTCGAGGCCTACGACCGCCTGGTGGCGCAGGGCTGGCTGGTGTCGCGGGCCAATGCGGGCTTTTTTGTGAAGCGGCGGGGCGACGAGGGCGCTGCGCCCGGCACTGGTGCGCCCGAGCGGGCCGTGCCCCGTTTTGATGCGCGCTGGTACCTCAAACAAATTTTTGAAAACCGCAACCTGCCCATGAAACCGGGCTGCGGCTGGCTGCCGCACGACTGGCTGTTTGGCGATGCGGTCAAACGCAGCATGCGCCAGCTGTCGTCCGACGGGCCCGAACTGGACGGCTATGGCCTGCCGCACGGCCACATGGCGCTGCGCATGGTGGTGGCCGAGTCGCTGGCCGAGCACCATCTGGCGGTGGACGCCGACCAGGTGCTGCTCACGCAGGGCTCCAGCCAGGCGCTGGACCTGGTGGCGCGTCGTCTCGTCAAGCCTGGCGATGTGGTGCTGGTGGACGACCCCGGCTACCCCAACCTGCTGTTCATGTTGCGCTTTGCGGGAGCGCAAGTGGTGGGTGTGCCGCGCACCGCCACCGGCTACGACCTGCCCGCCCTGGAGGCTCTGCTGGCCGAGCGCCAGCCCACGGTGTTCTTCACGCAGCCGCGCCTGCAAAGCCCCACCTGCTCGGTGGCATCGGTGGCGCACCTGCACCGGCTGCTGCAACTGGCCGAGCAGCATAACTTCATGCTGGTGGAGAACGACATCTACGCCGACATGGACCCCGGTGTGCGTCCCTCGCTGGCCAGCCTGGACCAGCTCAACCGCGTGATCTACCTGGGCAGCTTCTCCAAGACGATTTCGCCCAACCTGCGCACCGGCTTTCTGGCGGCGCGGCGTGACCTGCTCGACGAGCTGGTGCAGCTCAAGATGATCTCGGGCCTGACCTCGTCAGAGATCACCGAGCGCATCACGTTTGGTGTGGTGACGGATGGACGCTGGCGCAAGCACCTCAAGTCGCTGCGCGAACGCCTGGCCGAGGCGCACCGCACGGTGGGGCGGCGCTTGCTGAACCTGGGGTTCGAGCTGTTCCACGAGCCCGAGGCGGGCATGTACCTGTGGGCCCGGCACCCCGACCTGCCCGACAGTGCCGAACTGTCGAAAGAGGCCACCGGTGCGGGCATCATGCTCGGGCCGGGTCAGCTGTTTCTGGTGGAGCCCCGGCCTACGGGCTGGCTGCGGTTTAACGTGGCGTTCAGCCAGGACGAGCGGATGTGGCGCTTTCTGGAGCAGCGCATCGAGATGGGCCAGCAGGTGGCGGAACAGGGCAGTTCCCTGGCCTGAGTACGCGGTTTGAAGCGTTTTGGGGCGGATGCGCTAGTGCAATATGCCTGGATTGCTATCAAATAGATAGTGATTGACGCAACTGCCCGTGGCCCGGGGGGCTGGTCCATAGGGACCCTCTGCACGAATCACCGCGTCGTGTGCATCAGCGGGCTCGGGCGGTCTGCAGCGTTGCAAATACTCGCAATAGCAACGGCTATTGCTGCGTTTTGCGCCTTGCAACCCCTCCCGATCCGCTGCGCTCACTTGGCCAGCGAGATTCGTGCAGAGGGTCCCTAGCGGTCGATGATGCGCCGCGCAAAGCGCTCCAGGTACTCCATCAGCTGCTCCGCGCCCGCCACGGCCTGGGCCTCGTCGCCACTGGCAATGCCCTGCGCCAGTTGCATGTGCGCGCGGGCACCCTCTGACACCTCGCCTTCGTGCTGGTAGGCGTACCAGAAGCGGCGGCACTGCACGATGAGCGGTTGCACGCATTTGACGGCCGAATGGTTCTGGCTGGCCTGATGGGTGACGAGGTCCAGCTCATGGTCGGCCAGCATGTAGTCGTCGAGGTGGCCGCGCGCTGCGGCCTGCACCATGTTTTCCGCACAGCGCACGATGGCCTGGCGCTGCGGCGCGGTGGCGCGGCGTGCGGCGTTGGAGGCCAGCAGGCGCTCCAGCACGCGGCGGGTCTGGATCACGTCCAGGTGGTCGGCCAGGTCGATGTGCGACACCAGCAGCCCGCGCCGGGGCTGCTGCACGATGAGCCCGATGGACACCATGCGCAGCAGCGCCTCGCGCACCGGAGTGCGGCCCAGGCCCGTGCTCTCGGCGATCTCGGCCTCCACCACGGGGCTGCCGGGCTGCAGCTGCAGCGTGGAGATCATGGTCTCGATGGCGTCGTAGGCCACGTCCGCCGCGCGCCGCTTGGGCGCGGGGTCTTGCTGAGGGGAGGGGCGGCGGAGTGTCATCGGGCGTGAAGGACGTTGCGGGAGGCCGCATCTTATGGGATGCGGCCCCGGTGACCCTTGCGGACTGTCAGAGGCTTGCGCCCGCCTTGCGCAGCTCGGCAATCTGCGGCGCCTTGGGCAGCCACAGCTTGTCGAACTCCTGGATGATGCCGTCGGGGTTGAACGACGATGCCGTCTTGAAGGCGATGGATGTGCCCTTGAACTTCTCGATCAGCCCGGCCTCGGTGGTCACGATGTCGTTGATCTGCGCATCCAGCGACTGGGCCACCAGCTTGCGGATGATGTCCTTGTCCTTGGCATCCAGCCCTTGCCAGATGCGGCCGGAGACCAGCGGCGCGAACGGCATGAACAGGGCGTTCATCTGCAGCAGGGCCTTGGCCACCTTGTCGAAGCGCTGGTTCCACGAGAACTCGATGTCCGCCTCCAGCCCGTCGACCTGGCCGTTGCTCATGGCGTCGAACACCTGGGGCGTGGGGATGGGCGTGGGCGCGGCGCCGAGCATTTGATAGAAGTCGCGGTACACGGGCGTGGGGTTGATGCGCAGCTTCATGCCCTTGATGTCGGTGGGCACGTTGATGTCCTTGGTGGAGAACACGGCGCGCATGCCGGTAATGCCCCAGCCCAGGCCAATGGTGCCGGTTTCGCGCGGCAGCACTTCGAGCAGCTTGGTGGCGGAGGGGTGTTTGACGAGTTTGGCCACGGCAGGCGTGGAGCGCACCAGGTAGGGCGCATTGATGGCTGCAATGCTGGACACGCGCGAGCCCAGCTCGGCCGCCTGGATCCAGCCCATGTCGAGCGCGCCGGACTGCAGCTGCTGCATCATCGCCGCCTCGTTGCCCAGCTGGCCCGAGTGGAAGACCGTGACGCTCAGGCGGCCATCGGTTTCCTTCTTCAGCGCCTCGCCAAACTGCACGGCAGCGCGGTTCCATGAGTGGCCTGCGGGCGTGATCAGCCCCAGGCGAAACTCCTTGGCATCGGCTGCACGCACCAGGGCCGGAAAGCCCAGCCCCGTGACGGTGGCAGCGGCCACGGCGTGGCGCTGAATGAAATGGCGGCGGGTGACAGCGGGGGTGCGGGCGGGCTGGGTCGTCATGGTGAACTCCGTGTGAAAGAACTTTGGGAGGGGACGGGGGATTTGCTGGGCGGCGGTCTACTTGAGCAAACCGAGCGACAGGCTTGGGAACAGCGACAACATCACCAGCGCCACGCAGCTGATGATGAAAAACGGCAGCGTGACGATGAACATCTTTCCGGGCTTGGCCCCGGTGACGGCTGACGCGACAAAAAAGCTCAGGCCCACGGGTGGGGTCATCAGCCCCAGCACCAGGTTGACGACGATCACCACACCAAAATGGCGCGGGTCGATGTGATAGACCTCGGTGGCAATCGGCAGCAGGATGGGGGCGGTCATGATGAGACCGGGGATGCCGTCGATCACCGTGCCGATGACCAGCAGGATGACGTTGGTGAGCAGCAAGAAGGTGACCGGGTCGTGCGCCACGGTCTGCACCCAGGCGGCCACCATCTGAGGCACCTTGCCGTAGATCAGCAGCCACGAGAACACGGCCGCTGCCGCCACCAGAAACAGCACGATGGCGGAGTAAATGGCCGAGCGCAGCAGGATGGCCGGCATGGCGCTGAAGCGGAATTCCTTGGTCACATACCGGCCCACCAGCGCAGATACCAGCGCGCCCACGGCGGCCGATTCGGTGGGGTTGGCCAGGCCACTCAGTATGGAGCCCACGATGATGATGGGGATCAGCAGCGTGGGGCTGGCCTGCACCACGGTGCGCGCGCGCTGGGCCAGCGTGCGCTTTTCGCTGCGCGGGTAGTTGTAGACAAAGCCCATGAGCGCGATCACGACAAAGAACAGCACGGTGAGCAGCACGCCGGGCAGGATGCCTGCAATCAGCATGTCGCCCACGGCCACCTGGGCCAGCACGCTGTAGACCACAAACATCACCGAGGGTGGGATGATGGGCCCCAGCATGCCGCCGTACACCGTGAGGCCCGCCGCAAAGGTCTTGTCGTAGCCCTGCTTTTCCATCTCGGGCACCATGACCTGCGACATGATGGCCACCTGCGCGGTGGCCGAGCCAATAATGGATGACACCAGCATGTTGGCCAGGATGTTCACGTAGGCCAGCCCCCCTTTGACGGAGCCGATGAAGGCCATGGACAGGTCCACCAGCCGCCGCGTGATGCCGCCGCTGTTCATGATCTCGCCGATCAGGATGAACAGCGGGATGGCGATGAGGCCATAGCTGTCCACCCCGCCGAACATCTGCATGGGGAACGACTGGAACAGCACCGGGCTGCCGATGCTGAGGATGTACACCGCGCCCGACAGGCACAGGCACACGCCGATGGGCACACCCACCATCAAGGCGGCGAGGAAGAACAGGGTGGTGATCATGGTCGGGCTCTGGTGGGTTTTGCTGGCGTAGGGGCGTTCAGTTCACGGCGTCAGCGTTGACTACGTCGAAGCCCGCGTGCTGCACACGCTCTGCGGCGCCCATGTCTTCGAACAGGTTGGCCAGTGCATGCACGCTGAAGGTGGCCGAGAAGATCGGCAGGATGAGTTGCAGCACCCACGTGGGCCAGTTCAGCGTCTGGGTGCGCTCGGTGTAGATGAAGTTGAAGCTCTCGGCCGCAAACTCTTTGGCGTCAAAGCCGTAGCGCGCAATGCCGATGGGGTCCATCCACACCCAGCACATCACCAGCATGGCCAGGCCAAACAGCAGCACGCCGGACGTGGCTACTACCTTGAATGCCTTGGCGCCCCGCGCGCCGAGGTGGTCGGTCAGCATGGTCACGGCAAAGTCCATGCGCAGCCGCGTCATGACCGAGGCGCCCACAAAGGTCAGCCAGACCACCGTGTAGACCGCCGCCTCGTCCACCCAGTAGATGGGCATGCCGGTGTAACGCGTGACCACGTTGAGCAGGATCAGCAGCACCAGCAACGTCATGAGGGCGGTGAGCAGATGCCGCTCCATGCGCAGAACCTGCGTGGACAACGCCAGCACCCAGCGGACGGGAGCGCGCGGCGCCGGAGAGTGCGGGGCGGGTGGACTGTTGGGTGTGGGCATGATGGGGTTCCTGGGGAGGAGGGCGCGGCGATGAAAGAAAAGCCTTGTGCTTTTTAATATCTAACAAATATATTTAAAAGCAAGATGGATGCCTGCTGGGTGCGGGTAAGCCCTGAAAGGAGGGACGGGGGAAAACGGCTGCGCGCCCGTCAGCCCGAGGGAGCTGCGGGCTCGCGCTGAGCGCTGGTGGTGGGCGCGGACGTGCAGGCGGCCAGCGTGCCAATGCGTGTGGGCGCCAGCAGATGCCGTGGGGGCGCAGGCGTCCAGCCAAACAGGTGCTGTGCGGCAGCGCCGCAAATGCGGCCCTGGCACGCGCCCATGCCGCAGCGGGTGTGGAGCTTGGCATCGATCCAGCCGTTGCGATCGGCCAGTGCAGCGTAGGGCACGTCTTCGCAGCGGCACACCAGGGTGGCAGGCTGCGCCAGGGTTTTGAGTGCTCCGTTCAGTGGAAAAGAAGCCAGCAACGCCTGCGCAAAGCCCTCCCAGCGTGCCAGTTGCGGGCGCAGCGCCTGGGCCTGTTGCGCCTGTCCCGCCGCCACATGCCCTGCGATAGCGCCCTGAACCAGTGCACGTTCGCTGCCGCCAAAGCCGGTGGCTTCACCCGCGGCGAACACTCCGGGCACGCTGGTGCGCATGTGGGCATCGACAGCCAGGCCCTGGCCACCGCTCAGCGGCCCGCCCAGTGTGCAGCCCAGCATCTGCCCCAGGTGGGTGTTGGGCACCAGCCCGAACCCGCAGGCCACGCGGTCGCAAGCCATGGTTTCTTCGGCGTGTTGGCCTTTGCGCAGCCTCACTGTTTGCACCTGCGTGGTGCCTTGGACTTCCAGCACATGGCTGCTGGCGCGCAACTGCGGGTGAAGCAGCGTGAGGGCTTGCAACGCCTTGGCAGGCCAGCGCGGCAGTTGCGCTGCAAAGCCAGCGAGCGCGCTCCACGGCGCCTGCTCCGCCACGCGCACCACGGTGGCACCCGCTTTGTTGGCGGTGGCGGCAGCGGCCAGCAGCAGAGGGCCTGTGCCTGCAATGACGATGCGCTGGCCGCGCACGTCGAGCCCTGCCTTGATGAGGGCCTGCAAGGCGCCTGCACCCGTCACACCGGGCAACGTCCAGCCCGGAAAGGGCAGCAGCAGCTCGCGGGCTCCGGTGCACAGCACGATGCGGTGGCTGTGCTGGGTCCAGCCCCGGACTGCGTCTTCCAGCAGCAGGGCCGGGGCCTTGTCGCCGGGTTGGGAATCACCCAGGCCCACCACGCGGGTGCCCGGCAGCAGGCGGATGTTGGTGTGCCGGGCCAGCGCCGCGCGGTGCTGTTGCGCCAGGGCGGGTAAGACCACCTGGGGGCCGTCGCGCCAGATTTGCCCGCCGGGCTGCGGGTTGTCGTCCACGATGGTGATCGCTGCCCCGCTGGGCGCGGCAGCGAGGGCAGCCGCCAAACCTGCAGGGCCTGCGCCGATGATGAGGATGTCGCAGCGCTCGTGCGCCGAGTGTTGCTCGGTCATGGGTGGGGTCACGGGCTGGTTCATGGCGTGGCGCTCCCGGGTGCTGTGCCGACATCGGTGTGAATCGACATGCCCTCGGTGCAGACCGTCTGGCACGCCAGGCGGGTGCGGCCGTGGATGCGGACCCTGCATTCGTGGCACACCCCCATGCCACACAGCGGTGCCCGCGCTGCGCCGGTGACCGAGGTGCGTGTGGTGCCGGGTGTTTGCTGCGCCAGCGCGGCGGCGACGCTGGTCCCTGGGGGCACCTGCAGGGGGGTGCCATTCACCACGATGTGCACCAGGGCGGGTGTTCTGGATGCGGTCATGGTGTGCTCAGGCCCGCAAAGCGGGCAGGTGCAAAGGGCGTGGGGTCGATCGCCGGGGTGCCCCCTGCGATCTGGGCCGCCAGCAACTGCGCGGTGGCCGGGGCGGTGGTCACCCCCAGCCCTTCATGGCCCACGGCCAGCCACAGGTGCGGGTGTTCGGGGTGCGCGCCAATCAGCGGCAGGCTGTCTGGCGTGGCGGCGCGAAAGCCGGTCCAGGTGCGGATGACGTTGAGTTCGGCCAGGCCTGGCAGGTAGTCGAGTGCCCGTTGCAGCATGCGCGCCATCACGGCGTTGTTGACGGCGGGGTCGGTGGTGTCGAACTCGCGCGACGAGCCGATCAGCAACTGCCCTGTGGGCCGGGGCTGCACGTTGAAGGCCACCGAGGTACCGTCGCTGTGGTGCGCGCTGGTGATGTAGCCCAGCTCCACCAGCTGGTGGTGCACGGTGCCCGGGTAGCGGTCGGTGATGACGAGGTGGCCCTTTTTGGGGCGCAGCGGCAGGCCGGGGCACAGCTGCGGGGCGTGGATGCCGCTGGCCAGCACGATGGCGCCTGCGCTGCGCTGGCTTCCGTCGCGCAGGGTGACGGTGTGGCCGTCGATCTGCATCGCTTCAGCCTGCTCCAACACAAGGTGTCCGTGGGCTGCGGCCTGGTCCAGCAGCCACTGGGCTGCGCGCGGGGCGTAGACCACGCTATCCCCCTGCACCTTGAGCGCACCCGCCAGACCGGGGCGCAGTGCGGGTTCTGCGCGGGACAGGGCGGCCGCGTCGAGCATGTCGCAGGCGATTCCGTGTGCTTGCAGGGTGCTGCGTTTGTCATGGGCCGCCTGCAGCTCTGCATCGTTGGCGGCCAGCCAGAGCGTGCCGCAGGGCGTGAACGCACAGCCCGCATCCATGTGGGGTGCCCAGGTGTGCCAGAGGTCCAGCGATGTCTGGCTCAGCGCCAGTTCTGCCGGGTTGTCATCCATCACCACCAGATGGCCCATGCCCGCCGCCGTGGCACCGCCGAGGCGCGCATCGATGACACGTACCGACAGCCCGACCGACACCAGCGCATGGGCGCAAGCGGCACCCACGATGCCAGCGCCAATCACAAGGACATCGGTGTGTTGCATGGGGCGCGGGTGCAGCAGCAGGGCTGGGTTAAAGCCGAATGCCCCAGCCAAAGGGGTCCTTGTCTTCAATCAGCAAAGTAGCGTCGGCGCTCATGTGCGCGCGGCCCCGCAAGGTGGGGATGACCTTGCCATCGTCCTGCAGTGTGTAGCTGGCCTCGAACTGACTGCCGATGATGCTGGCCTGGCGCCAGAGTGCGCCCGGTGCCAGCTTGCCGTCAGCCGCCAGGCAGGCCACCTTGGCGCTGGTGCCCGTGCCACAGGGCGAGCGGTCATAGGCCTTGCCGGGACACAGCACATAGTTACGGCTGTCGGCCTGGTCGTCGTCGGCAAACAACTCGATGTGGTCAATCTCGCCGCCGTTGTCGCCCCGAATGCCCTGGTCTTTGAGGGCTTGCTGCACGGCGCAGCTGTAGGCCATCAACGCCTCCAGGTTGTCGCTGGCTACGCGCTGGCCGTGGTCAGAGATCAGGAAGAACCAGTTGCCGCCCCAGGCCACATCGCCCACCACGCGGCCATGGCCGGGCACGTCCACCGCCAGCTGATGATGCAGCCGGTAGGCCGGCACGTTGCGCACGCTGACAGAGCCATCGGTGTGCAGGGTGGTGGTGACGGTGCCCACCGGGGTTTCGATGCGGTGCTCGCCAGGGGTGATGCGGCCCAGGTAGGCGAGCGATGCGATCAGCCCGATGGTGCCGTGGCCACACATGCCCAGGTAACCGCTGTTGTTGAAGAAAATGACGCCCGCTGCGTTGGCCGGGTCTTGCGGCGCGCAGAGCAGCGCCCCCACCACCACGTCGCTGCCACGCGGCTCCAGCACGGTGGCGGCCCGCCAGGCATCGTGGCGCTCGGCCAGTAGCGCACGCCGTTCGGCCATGGTGCCAGTGCCCAGGTCCGGGAAACCGTCGATGACAAGCCGGGTCGGCTCGCCGCCCGTGTGGGAGTCGATCACGTGGATGCGTTGCATGGTGCTGTGGTGGTGGAGTAGGGCGCTCAGTGTCTCAGGCGACAGACTGGTATTTTGTAGGGCGCGTGGCCAGGGCCTTGCGCACCACACTCTCGACAAATGCGCGTTCGTCGCCCACCAGGGGCAGGCGGGGGCGGCGCATGTGTTCGGTGCCCACACCCACCAGCGCATCGATGAGCTTGAGGTTCTGCACGAGCTTGTTGGACACATCCAGGTGCAGCATGGGCGTCATCCACTGGTAGAGCGGCAGCGCCTCGGCAAATTTGCCCGCTTTCATCAGGTCGTACAGCGCCACGGTTTCGCGCGGGAAGGCGCAGCCCACGCCGGCCAGCAGGCCGTCGCATCCCAGGGCCAGGCCTTCGTAAGCCAGGTCGTCCACGCCCAGGAAGAGCTGGTAGCGGTCGCCCACGGTGTTGCGCAGGTCGGTGATGCGGCGGATGTCGCCGGTGCTTTCCTTGATGGCGGCGATCCACTCGCAGTCGGCCAGCTCCACCATGTGCTCGGGCTTCAGGTCCACGCGGTAGGCCACAGGGTTGTTGTAGACCATCAAGGGGCGCTGGGCGGCGCCCGCCATGGCGCGCACATTGGCCATGGCCTCGCGGGCATCGGCCACGTAGATCACCGAGGGCATGACCATGTAGCCCGCCACACCGAGCTTGTTGCCGCCGTCGATGTACCGCAGGGCTTCGCGGGTGCTGGTTTCGGACACGTTGGCGAGTACGGGTACGCGGCCGTCAGCGGCTTCGAGGGCGATCTTGGCGACCTGGAGCTTTTCTTCGAGTGTGAGGGTGCTGGCTTCGCCGAGAGAACCGCAGGTGACCAGTCCGTGGATGCCGTTGCGGATCTGGAAGTCGATGTGGCGGGCTGTGCCCTCGGCGTCGATGGACTCGTCGGCGTGGAACTTGGTGGTGATGGCAGGGAAGATGCCTTGCCAGCGGGGTTGTGGGTTCACGAGGGGCTCCTTGGATCGGTGGGTGGGTTGCGGTTATTAATATATTAACAAGATATTTAAAGCGCGCAAGCGGATTTTTCAGCATTCGTTGGCGCATGGAGTGGAGGCGTCTGTCCCCGCCCTGTCGCCCTCCCGCCACGGACCGCCAGACTGCAAACCTATAATGAAAGGTTGGTCCCCATAGGGGCAGCGACAGGCAGCGCGCAGGCGCGGGTCCTGCGGCCTGCCTGCTGCGTGCAACCACTCCACAACACCATGAGCACTCCCACTTTTTCTGTCGCTGACATCCGCAAGTCCTTCCTGGACTTCTTCGTCTCCAAGGGCCACACCGTGGTGCCGTCGAGCCCTCTGGTGCCTGGCAACGACCCCACGCTGATGTTCACCAACTCGGGCATGGTGCAGTTCAAGGACGTGTTCCTGGGCACCGACAAGCGCTCGTACAACCGGGCGGTGTCGGTTCAGGCCTGCCTGCGTGCGGGTGGCAAGCACAACGACCTGGAAAACGTGGGCTACACCGCGCGCCACCACACCTTCTTTGAAATGCTGGGCAACTGGTCGTTTGGGGACTACTTCAAGCGCGAATCGCTCAAGTGGGCCTGGGAGCTGCTGACCGAGGTCTACAAGTTGCCGCCAGAGCGCCTGCTGGCCACGGTCTACCAGGAAGACGACGAGGCCTACGACATCTGGACCAAGGAAATCGGCTTGCCGCCCGAGCGCGTGATCCGCATCGGCGACAACAAGGGCGGCCGCTACAAGTCCGACAACTTCTGGATGATGGCCGACACCGGCCCCTGCGGTCCCTGCAGCGAAATCTTCTACGACCATGGCCCGCACATTGCAGGCGGCCCTCCCGGCAGCCCCGATGAAGACGGCGACCGCTTCATCGAGATCTGGAACAACGTGTTCATGCAGTTCAACATGGACGAGACGGGTGCCGTGACCCCGCTGCCCGCACCGTGCGTGGACACCGGCATGGGCCTGGAGCGCCTTGCGGCCATCCTGCAGCACGTGCACAGCAACTACGAGATCGACCTGTTCGACGCGCTCATCAAGGCCGCCGGCCGCGAGACCGGCGTGACGGACCTCAACAACAAAAGCCTGCGCGTGATCGCCGACCACATTCGCGCCACCGCGTTTTTGGTGAGCGACGGTGTGATCCCCAGCAACGAAGGCCGTGGCTATGTGCAGCGCCGCATCGTGCGACGTGCCATCCGCCACGGGTACAAGCTGGGCAAGAAGACCCCGTTCTTCCACAAGCTGGTGGCCGACCTGGTGCGCCTGATGGGTGACGCCTACCCATCCCTGCGCGAGCAGGAGCAGCGCATCACCGAGGTGCTCAAGGTGGAAGAAGAGCGCTTCTTCGAAACGCTGGCCAACGGCATGGAAATTCTGGACACGGCCCTGGACGGCGGCGCCAAGGTGCTGCCTGGCGATGTGGCGTTCAAGCTGCACGATACCTATGGCTTCCCGCTCGACCTGACCAACGACGTGTGCCGCGAGCGCGACGTGGAAGTGGACGAGGCAGGCTTCAAGACCGCCATGGAAAAGCAGAAGGCCCAGGCCCGCGCTGCTGGCAAGTTCAAGATGGACAAGGCGCTGGAGTACAACGGTGCCGCCAACCAGTTCACGGGCTACGAACACCTCGCAGAGACTGCAAAAATCGTAGCAATCTATGTAGACGGTACTAGCGCTGCAGCACTGAAAGCCGGCCAAAACGGCGTGGTGGTGCTGGACACGACCCCGTTCTACGCCGAAAGCGGCGGCCAGGTGGGTGACGAAGGTGTCATCACCAGCGGCTCGGCCCGTTTTGCGGTCGGCGATACGCTCAAGATCAAGGCCGATGTGTTTGGCCACCACGGCACGCTCGAAGAGGGCACGCTGAACGTGGGTGACACGGTGCAGGCCCAGGTGAACACCGCCGTGCGCGCTGCCACCATGCGCAACCACTCGGTTACGCACATCATGCACAAGGCCCTGCGCGAAGTGCTGGGCAGCCATGTGCAGCAAAAGGGCAGCCTGGTCAATGCCGACCGCACGCGCTTCGACTTCACACACAACGGCGCCGTGACGGCGGCTGAAATCCGCGAGATCGAACGCCGTGTGAACGAAGAAATCCTGGCCAACCAGCCCACGCAAGCGCGCGTGATGGACATCGAGTCGGCCCAGAAGACCGGCGCCATGATGCTGTTTGGCGAGAAGTACGGCGAAACCGTGCGCGTGCTCGACATCGGCACCAGCCGCGAACTGTGTGGCGGCACGCACGTGCAGCGCACGGGCGACATCGGCCTGTTCAAGGTGGTGGGCGAAGGTGGCGTGGCTGCTGGCATCCGCCGCATTGAGGCCGTGACTGGCGCCAACGCACTGGCGTACTTGCAGAACCTGGAAGACACCGTGAACCAGGCCGCCAGCACCCTCAAGGCGCCGGTGGCCGAGCTCAACGGCCGCATCAGCCAGGCGCTGGACAACGCCCGCGCGCTCGAAAAGGAAGTGGCTGCCTTGAAGGGCAAGCTGGCCTCGAGCCAGGGTGACGAACTGGTGAGCCAGGCGGTGGAGGTGAAGGGCCTCAAAGTGCTGGCTGCTGCGCTGCCGGGTGCCGACGCCAAGACCCTGCGCGACACCATGGACAAGCTCAAGGACAAGCTCAAGACCGCTGCCATCGTGCTGGCCGCCGTGGATGGCGACAAGGTGCAGATCGCTGCGGGCGTCACCGCCGACAGCGTGGGCAAGCTCAAGGCGGGCGAACTGGTCAACTTTGTCGCCCAGCAAGTCGGCGGCAAGGGCGGCGGCAAGCCCGACATGGCAATGGCTGGCGGCACGGACGCGTCCAAGCTGCCCGCAGCACTGGCTTCGGTGACAGGCTGGGTCACGCAGCAACTGGGCTGATGTACCGGTCACCACGGCGGCACCCGCCGCTGTGGTGTGGCAGCCATGGCTGCCAAAAAGAGGGTGACGGAACGCCAGCTTTCACCCTAAAGTGCAGCGCATGGACACCCTGCGCGACAGCCCCCAAGACCCGCCGCCGTCCGCTGTGCTTCGCGGTACGGGCGCTGCTTCGGTGGGTCAAGGCGGCCACCTGCCATGGTGGCGCCGCATCACCATCCCCTTTGAGGTCCTGATCGCCACCGTGGTGGTCACCGCCATGCTGTTGTTGACAGCGTTGCTGGTGTACCAGGTCAGCACCAGCGCGCGCCAGGCCATCATTGCGGCGTCGGACGAGAGTGCGCAGCGCATCAGCCAGCTCATTGCCGAACGGGTGCATCGCATCGTGGACCCGGCCGATGCCACCATCCGCCTGCTGGCGTTCGACCCGGTGGCCTCTGCGTCCACCCTGCCAGCGCGGCTGCGGCGCCTGCCTGTACTGGCCCGGCTGCTGGAGCAGAACCCGCTGCTGTCGGCGGTGTTCATAGGTTACCCGGACGGGCAGTTTTTGCTGGTGCGACCGGTGCGAAACGAAGCCTTGCGGGTGCGGCTGGATGCACCGCCCAAAACGGCGTACCTGGTGCAATCCATGTCGCGCGAGCGCGGCCTGGCGGGCATGGTGGGGCGCTGGAGTTATTACGACGCGGACCTGCGGCTGATCGATTCGGCCGTGCGCCCGGAATATCGCTACGACCCCCGCACCCGGCCTTGGTACGCCGAGGCGCTGGAGCAGAACACCCAGATCCTCACGGCACCCTATGTGTTCTTCACCACGCAGGAGGTGGGCATCACGCTGAGCCAGCCCAGCGAGGACGGGCGTGCGGTGATTGGCCTGGACGTGGCCCTGACCGACCTGGGACATGAGATCAGTGGCCTGCGCCTGATGCCCCGCACCGAGATCGCGGTGGTGGACAAGGACCGCCGCGTGCTGGCCTATCCCGACATGTCACGCGTGCTGCTGCGTGATGGCAACACGCCGGGCCTGCGGCTGCGTGCCCTGGACGATCTGGGTGTACCCAGCCTGCATGCGCTGCAGGCGCTGGGCCTGAAAGATGGCGAGTCACGCCGCCTGCAGGCCGACGGCGAGGAATGGCTGGGCCGTTCGCTGCCGCTGGCATCGATGCGCTGGCAGGGGCTGCAGATCCTGATGGCGATTCCTACCAAAGAGCTGCTGGCCGAGGTGAACAACAACCTGCGCCAGCAGGTGTGGCTGTCGGTGTCGCTCATCGGTCTGATGCTGCCGTTGGGCTGGCTGGCTGGCCGGCGCGTGGGGCGCAGTCTGTTCGGGCTGGCGTTGCAGGCCAGGGCGCTGGCGCGGTTTGATTTCCGGCGGCCCGAACGGCGGGTGTCGCCGGTGCGCGAGGTGCGCGACCTGGGGCAGGTGATGGACCGCATGTCCGACACCATCCAGGAGTTCTTGCACATCACCCACCACATCAGCGCCGAGTCGCGCACCGACCTGATGCTGTCGAGCGTGCTGTACGAGCTGGTGCGCGCCACCAGTTGCACCGGCGGTGCGGTGTACCTGGTGGACCCGCAACGCACCGGCTTGCTGCGCGCGGCCCGCCATTGCGAAGACCCGGAGCAGCAGTCGCGCTACCCCGAGCACCTGGCCATGGTGCAATTCATCAACCATACCGAGCCCCAACCCGGCGACCAGCACGAAGACGACGACGACACCGAGCCCGCGCGTGTGCTGCGTGTGCAGCTGCGCACCCGTGACGGGCAGCCCCTGGGCCTGCTGGTGCTGCGCTACATCGCGGACCAGACGCAGGACGACGCGCATTTCCGGGCGTTTGTCGAGAAGTTGTCGGGCACGCTGTCGGTGGCCATCGAGACGCGCAGCCTGATCGAAGGCCAGAAGAAGCTGCTCGATGCTGTCATCCGCCTGCTGGCCGACGCGATCGACGCCAAGAGCCCCTACACCGGTGGCCATTGCGAGCGCGTGCCGGAGCTGGCCGAGGCGCTGATGGACCGCATGTGTGCGGCCAAGGACGGTCCATTTGCCCAGGTGGCCATGACCGATGCCGAGCGCTACGAATTCCGCCTGGGGGCCTGGTTGCACGACTGCGGCAAGGTCACCAGCCCCGAGCACATCATCGACAAGGCCACCAAGCTGGAGACGCTATACAACCGCATTCACGAGGTGCGCATGCGCTTTGAGGTGTTGTGGCGGGACGCTGAGCTGGACTACTGGAAGCAGCATGTGTCCGGCGTGGACCCGGTGCGCCTGCAGCGTGAGCTGCTGCAGCGGCGCGAACAACTGCAGGAAGACTTTGCCTTTGTAGCCCGCTGCAACGTGGGAGGCGAATTCATGGCCGATGCGGACATTGCCCGCCTCAAGGCCGTTGGCCGCCAGATATGGCAACGGCATTTTGACGACCGCCTGGGCCTGTCGGCCGCCGAGATGCTGCGGCTTTCCAGCGTGCCGGTGCGCCCCTTGCCCGCCAACGAGCCGCTGCTGGCCGACCGGCCCGAGCACATCGTGCCCTGGGGCACACGCACGCCGCCGGTGGAGGCGGGCAACCCCGCCAATCGCTGGGGCTTTGACATGGTGTTGCCGCCCTACGAGGCGCACCTGGGCGAACTGCACAACCTGTCCATCCAGCGGGGTACGCTCACTGCCGAAGACCGCTTCAAGATCAACGACCACATCGTGCAGACCATCATCATGCTCAGCGGTCTGCCGTTTCCGCCGCACCTGGCGCGCGTGCCGTCGATTGCCGGGTCCCACCACGAAAAGCTGGACGGCACCGGCTACCCCCGGCGTCTGAAGGCGCCAGAGCTGACGCTGGCCGACCGTGTGATGACACTGGCCGATATCTTTGAGGCGCTGACTGCGGCCGACCGGCCCTACAAGCCACCCAAGACCTTGTCCGAGTCGCTCAAGATCATGACCCACATGGTGCGCGAGCGGCACATCGATGCCGAGGTGTTCCGCTTCTTCCTGACCAGCGGCGTGTGGCGCGACTACGCAGAGCGCTTTCTGACACCTGCGCAGCGCGACGAGGTCAATGTGGAGGCCATTCTGGCGTCGCTGGGCTGAGAGGGGAAAGACGCCCTATGGTGGACGATGGGGCAATGCGTTCTTGCGCGGACTAGCCTTTTTGCAGCGGACAGCGGACAGCGGACAGCGGACAGCGGACAGCAGACCATATGCCCATGGGGCCCGGCCCGGTCAGAACAGCTCGACGTCGTCGTTGGCGACCTTGGTCGCCAGTTGACCGCTGGCCACCAGATCGTCATAGAAGCAGACCTGGTTGCGGCCATGTTCCTTGGCGTAGTAAAGCGCTTGGTCGGCCTGGCCCAGAATCTCTACGGGCGAGCCGCGCGTGGTGCTCACAAAGCCCAGGCTCACCGTGACCTGGCCCACCTGCGGGAAGTGGTACTCCTGCACGGCCAGCCGGAAGCGGTTGAACACCTTGTGGGCGGTGCTCAGTGTGGTGGAGCGCAGCAGCACCACAAACTCTTCGCCGCCAAAGCGGAAGATGCGGTCATGGCTGCGGAAAGAGCTGCGCAGGATGTTGGCGATCAGGATCAGCACCTCGTCGCCATACAGGTGGCCGAACCGGTCGTTGACCTGCTTGAAGTGGTCGATGTCCACCACCGCCAGCCATTGCTGCACGGGTTCGTTGTCGCTGGCCACTGCGGTTTCCTCGGCCGCAAAGGACTCGGTAACGGCGCCCGTCCGGCTGGCCAGCCCGCTCATGGTGTAGCGGGAGAACTGCTCGTCAAACGTCTTGCGGTTGAACAGGCCGGTGAGCGCATCACGCTCGCTGTAGTCGAGCAGGCTCTGGTAGTTCTGGTACACCTGAAACACGCCCATGAGCACGTCGAGCTTGTGGGCCGAGAACGGGCGCGACTGCGTGATCTCCAGGCAGGTGCTGACCTTGTCGTGCATCCACACCGGCAGCCACAACACATGGCGGCCCCGGCGGGGCGAGGCCAGCGCGCTTTCGCCATGGCTGTCCACGCAGTCCCGCAGCGCGGGGTATTGGTCCAGCGGCTCGCGGCGGGGGTCGGCGGCGGCTTCGGAGTCGGTGGACACGAGCTGGCCGCTGTCCACCCAGGTGCGGGGGCGCACATGGGGCACACCACCGTCCGTGAACAGCTCCAGGGCCCGCACCTCGATGATGCTGCTGAGCTTTTGCAGCGTGGACAGCACCGATACCTCCAGCCGCAAGTGGTCGCGGTGGCCAGTCATCTCCACCAGGTTTTGCAGGATGGGTTTCATAGGCGGTGTGGTGCGGGCCGATCGGGGCATGTCGTGGGGTCAGTTACGGCGCACAAACACCACGTCCCACACCCCATGGCCCAGTCGCAGGCCACGATTTTCGAATTTGGTCAGCGGGCGGTAGTCGGGTTGCGGTGCAAAGCCGTCTGCGGTGTTTTGCAGCAGGGGTTCGGCGCTCAGCACCTGCAGCATTTGCTCGGCGTAGGGCTGCCAGTCGGTGGCGCAATGCAGGTAGCCTCCGGGCTTGAGGCGTGCAGCCAGCTTGGCAACCAGCGGGGGCTGGATCAGGCGGCGCTTGTTGTGCTTTTTCTTGTGCCAGGGGTCGGGGAAGAAGATGTGCACACCGTCAAGAACGCCGGGCGGCAGCATGTGGTCGATCACCTCCACAGCGTCGTGCTGCAGGATGCGGATGTTGGTCAGCTCTTGCTCGCCGATGCGCTTGAGCAGGGCACCCACGCCGGGCTCATGCACCTCGCAGCACAGGAAGTTGTCATCAGGCCGCACGCGGGCGATATGGGCCGTGGCCTCGCCCATGCCAAAGCCGATCTCCAGCACCAGCGGTGCGCTGCGGCCAAAGGCGGCGGTGGCGTCCAGCGGGGCGGGGGTGTAGGGCAGCACAAAACGCGGGCCGAAGTCCTCAAAGGCCTTGGCCTGGCCCGTGGTGGTGCGGCCGGCGCGGCGCACAAAGCTCTTGATGGTTTTGGGGTGGGTCACACCGGCGGGGGCAGAGCCCTGTACGGCGGGCGCTGTGGGGGCGGCGGCTGCGGCAGGCGCAGCACTGGCGGGGGCGGAAGCTGTGGTCAATTCGGTCACGGTGGGCCATTGTAGTTTCGTCGCCACGCCGCCACCCACTGTGCCAGTGCGTCGGGTATGCAAATGTTGTGCAGATTTGCCACAGCGGGCAGGCCGAGTGCCAGCGCGGCTTGGGACAGGGCCATCAACGGGTTCTGCAGTTTCAGCGCCTGCGCGCCGTTTTGTTTGGAGAGTTTTTCGCCGTTATCCCCGCACACCAGGGGGGTGTGCAGGTAGCGCGGTGTGGGCACCCCCAGGGCCTGCTGCAGCAGGATCTGGCGGGGCGTGTTGTCGGCCAGGTCCTCGCCCCGGACCACATCGGTGATGCCCTGCTCGGCGTCGTCCACCACCACGGCCAGCTGATAGGCCCACAGTCCGTCTGCGCGGCGCAGCACAAAGTCGCCCACAGCGGTCGCAACCTGTTGCTGCTGGCGGCCCAGGCGGCGGTCGTGCCACTGCAGCAGCCCGTCCGCTATTGAATATGTAGCACTCCAGGCATGATCCACTAGCGCTATCGGCTGTTTTGGCTTGAAGTCTGTCACATTGAAGCGCCAGGAACGCCCCGTGCGGCCATGCAGCCCATGGCGGCAGGTCCCGGGGTAGGGCAGTGCGGCATGGCGTTCACGCGCATGGCCCTGCGCGGCATGGGCGTCTTCGACGTCCTTGCGTGAACAGGCGCAGGGATAGGCATCGCCCTGCGCCACCAGCTGATCCAGTGCATGCTGGTACAGCCCGCTGCGCGCAGACTGCCACTGGGGCGGGGCATCGGGGTGCAGGCCACAGGCGGCGAGCTGCTGCAGGATGAAGGTGTCAGCCCCCGGCACGCAGCGGGGCTGGTCCACATCTTCCATGCGTACCAGCCACCGGCCGTTGTGTGCGCGTGCGTCCAGCCAGCTGGCCAGCGCGGCCACCAGAGAGCCCGCATGCAGCGGGCCCGTGGGAGAGGGGGCAAACCGCCCCACATAGCGCCCCTCAACGCGTACTGCGGGGCTGCCCTTGTCGTGCGGCGTTGCGCCCACGCCCCCCGTCATGCCACGGCAAGTGCCAGTTCCAGGCCCGACACAAAGGCATCTTCCAGCCGGTGCCCCAGGCACCAGTCTCCGCACGCACCCAGGCCGGCCTTGGCGTCCCACAGGTGGCTCTTGCCCAGCGGGTGGGTGGTCTGCGCATAGCGCCAGCGGCGGGTGTCGGCATGCGCGGGCTCGGCCCGGATGCCGGTGACCTCGGCAAATGCCTTGAGCAGCTTGGCCTGCACGCGGGCTTCGTCGTCTTCGAGGTGTTCTGCCGACCAGGCGGGGCTGGCCTGCACCGTCCAGCGCTCCACCACATTGCGACCCGGCTTGGACGACTCGCGCGCCAGCCAAGCAATGCGGTGGTGGGTGCTGCGCGCGGCGTTCCATTGCGGGCCCAGTGTGGTCAGGCCCGGGCGCACGGCCTGGGGGTAGGCCAGCATCAGGGTCCAGCAGGGGGCAATGGCCACCTTGGACATGGCGTCGGCCAGTGGGGAGTCGAGTCCGGAGCCGGAAATCAGGGCCTGCGCAGGCACGGAGGGCTGGGCCAGCAGCACGGCATCGAAGCCTGCGTACACATGTTGCTCGCCGCCTGCGCCTTCGGTGCGCAATTGCCAGCCTGGTGCGTTCACGGCGTCGGGTTCGATGCGGGTGACGCGGGTGTGGGTGATGAGCTGGCCTGCCTGAACCAGGGGGTCGGCCCAGGTGGTGACCAGCGACTGCATGCCCGGGCTGGCCACCCAATGGGCCTCGCGGTGGGGCAGGCCCACGGCGGCTACGCGGCCTGCAGCGTCCAGTACCTGGACCGAATTGGCGCTCCAGCGCTTGCAGATGCCGGGCACGGTGTCGATGGCGCGGGCAAAACGCGGGTCGCGCACGGTGAAATATTGGGCGCCGGCATCAAAGTTGCCAAAGGGGCTGTCGATGGTGGCGGTGCGGCCACCGGCCTGATGGGATTTTTCGAACACCGTCACCCGGTGGCCGGCCTGGACCAGGGTGCGGGCGCAGGCAATGCCCGCCATGCCTGCGCCGATGATGGCGAAGTGGCGCTGCGGTTTGCCGGAGGGGGTGACTGGGGTGGCGGGCGCTGCGGAGGCCGCAGGGATCGGGGCGCTGGTGCGTCGGAGCCGTTTGGCGGGGAGAGGATCAGGTTTGCTCATGGGAGGCCTTTCGGTGACGGTCGGCAAAAGAAATGCGATGCAGAACCAACAGGAACCACTCTACACGCGGTGCCGGCCTGTGCGCACTTGATCAGGGTCACAAATGATGGTGGTTTTCCAGCAGAGCGCGGCGTGTGGCGGGACTTTGCAGCTGGTTCAGCCACCACTGCAGCGCGCGGCCGGGTGCGGTGAACCCGGGACCACCCCAGGCGTAGTGCACGCGCACGTTGCGTTCGGGTCGGGCCACGCGGCGCGCCACCAGGCGCCCGGCTTCCAGGTAGGGGCGCACCATGGGTTCGGGCAGAAAGCCTCCGCCCAGGCCGCGCAACTGCACGCGCACCTTGGCCTGCATGGTGTCCACCGTCAGCACATCCTGCCCGCCCAGCAGGCCCATGGTGGCGCCGCCACGGGTGGCCGAGTCGGCCACGGCCACGGCGCGGTGCTCCAGCAGCGTGGCGTCGGAGATCGGCTCGGGCGCGGTGGCCAGCGGGTGATGGGGCGCCACCACGTAGATGAAGAGCACATCGCCCAGCAGCCCTTGCTGCAGGCCGGCCACGTTGTTGCTGGCCACCGAGACGCCAATGGCCAGGTCTGCGCGGCCGGAGGTCAGTGCCTCCAGCGTGCCGGTCATGATGCCGTCGCGCAGCTTCAGCCGCGTCGGGGGCTTCATGGCGTAGAACGCGTCCACCAGCTCCAGCAGGGTGTGGGGCGAAATGATGCCGTCCACCGACAGGGTGAGCTGCGGCTCCCAGCCCGTGGCCACGCGGCGCACGCGGTGGGCCACGGCGTCGATGTCTTGCAGCAGGCGCGCGCCTTCGCGCAGCAGCTCCACCCCGGCCTCAGTGGGGCGGGCCTGGCGTGCGCTGCGGTCGAACAGCAGCACGTCCAGTGCGTCTTCGATCTGGCGCACGCGGTAGGTGAGGGCGCTGGGCACCAGGCCCAGTTGCCGTGCGGCGGCGGCAAAGCTGCCAGCCTCGGCAATCACCTGCAGCATGGTCAGCGCATCGGGGGTGAGGACATCGCGGGCGTTTTGCATGGTGACGCCATGTTAATTCAGATTATTTGAACAGTGCCATCAATCCGTCTGTGCCCGCAGAGGTGGCTGCGGTCCTACAGTCGAGTCTTGAAAGGAGCACTCACATGCTGACTGTTCGTAAATCGCAAGACCGGGGCCACGCCGACCATGGCTGGCTCAATTCCTTCCACAGCTTCTCGTTTGCTGGGTACTACGACCCTGCCCACATGGGCTTTGGCAACCTGCGGGTCATCAACGAAGACCGCATTGCGCCGGGCACCGGGTTTGGCACCCATGGCCACCGCGATATGGAAATCATCAGCTACGTGCTGTCGGGCGAGCTGGCCCATAAGGACAGCATGGGCAACGTCAAGGGCATCCCGCCCGGTGACGTGCAGCGCATGAGCGCAGGCACCGGCGTGCAGCACAGCGAGTTCAACCACGCTGCTGGCCAGACCACGCATTTTCTGCAGATATGGATCGAGCCGAACGTGCGCGGCATCCCGCCCAGCTACGAGCAAAAGACCTTTGCCGAGTCGGAAAAGCGCGGCGCCCTGCGCCTGGTGGCATCGCCCGACGGCGCCCAGGGCTCGGTGAAGATCCATGCTGACGCAGCCTTGTATGCGGGCTTGCTGAATGGTGACGAGTCCGCCACCCTGGCGCTGAACCCCGCCCGCAAGACCTATGTGCACCTGGTGCGTGGCGCGCTGAGCGCCAACGGCCAGGCCCTGTCGGGCGGCGATGCGCTGCTGATGGAAAAGGAAACCACCTTGTCGTTGACCGATGGCCACGACGCCGAGGTGCTGGTGTTTGACCTGGCCGCCTGATCTTTACCTCGTAACCACTTTCACTCAGGAGTTCTTCACCATGTTCACATCCCTGCAAAACCCTCTGGCCCTGGCATCGCGCCTGCTGCTGGCCGCCCTGTTCCTGCCTGCGGGCATCAGCAAACTGACCGGCTTTGCCGGCACCGTGGGCTACATCACCTCGGTGGGCCTGCCCATGCCCACGGTGGCGGCAGCGGTTGCGGCGGCGGTCGAAGTGCTGGGCAGCCTGGCGCTGATCTTTGGCGTGGGCACCCGGTTTGCCGCACTGGCGTTGGCCTTCTTCACGCTGGTGGCCAGCTTCTTCTTTCATGCCTACTGGAACCTGCCCGCAGACAAGCAAATGATGCAGCAGCTCATGTTCTTCAAGAACGTGGGCGTGACCGGCGGCCTGCTGGCCCTGGCAGCGTTTGGCGCCGGCGCCTGGAGCCTGGACGCACGCCGCTCGGACCGCTGATCCGGTTGGAATAGAAAGGGCCTGCAATCCGCAGGGGTGCAGGTTCTGGCATTCAATCTCGTCGTTGGTTGTCGTTCTGTTGGTAGTTCTTTTGGTTCTTTCCCCTGGTCTCGTTCCCTCATCGTTTCAACAGGAGTTATCTCATGGCACACATCGCAGTTGTTTACCACTCGGGTTATGGTCACACGCAGCGCCTGGCGCAGTCTGTGGCGGAAGGTGCCGGCGCCCAGCTGGTCGCTATTGATGCAGAGGGCAACCTGCCCGAAGGCGGCTGGGAAACGCTGGCCGCTGCCAGCGCCATCATCTTTGGCTCGCCGACCTACATGGCGGGCCCCAGCTGGCAGTTCAAGAAGTTTGCCGACGCATCTTCCAAGCCCTGGTTTAGCCAGGCCTGGAAGGACAAGCTGTTCGCGGGCTTCACCAACAGCGCCAGCACCAATGGCGACAAGCAGATCACGCTGGACTACATGTTCCACCTGGCCATGCAGCACGGCGGCATCTGGGTGGGCAACGGCATGATGCCCGCCAACTCTAAGGCGGCCACGCGCAACGATGTGAACTGGATCGGCTCGTTCAGCGGCGCCATGTCCCAGTCGCCGTCCGACGCCTCGGCCGCCGAGATGTTCCCTGGCGACCTGGAAACGGGCAAGCAGTTCGGCCAGCGCGTGGCTGACGTGGCCCGCCGGCTCGCCCGTTAAGGCGAAGCCCCTGTTTGGCGCTACAGTGGCGCGCCCCAATACAACCAGGAGAACACCCCATGGCAGTTGAATTGCGGCGCGTCCCCGGCGCGCCCATGGCCCAGACCGTGCATATCCGCGCGCACGACCTCGTGGCCGATGGCAGTGTGGAGGAGGGCGGCGCTGACAGCGGCCCCAGCCCGCACGACCTGTATGACGCTGCCTTGGGGGCCTGCAAGGCGCTCACGGTGTTGTGGTACGCACGCCGCAAGGGCCTGCCGGTGGAAGATGTGCAGACCGTGGTCGAGCGCGACGCATCGGCCGAACGCACGGGGGTCTACCGCCTCGCGACCCGGCTGCAGGTCAGCGGTGATCTCACCGATGCCCAGATCGCCGAGCTGGAAACCGTGGCGCAGAAATGCCCTGTGCACAAGCTGATGACCACGGTGACGACCGAGATCAGCACTTCGTTGGAGCGTGCATCATGAGCGATACCCCCAGCTTTCTACCCCTCACGGGCCATGCCAAGGATCTGGGCGGCGGTTTCACCGTGCGCCGCCTGCTGCCCGCTGTGCAGCGCAAGGCGGTGGGGCCTTTCCTGTTTTTCGACCACTTCGGTCCGGTGACGGTGGCACCGGGCGACAGCCACGATGTGCGGCCCCATCCGCACATTGGCCTGGCGACGGTGACCTACTTGTTCTCTGGCGCCATCATGCACCGCGACAGCCTGGGCTACGTGCAGCAGATCGAGCCCGGCGCCATCAACTGGATGACGGCGGGGCGCGGCATCGTGCACTCCGAGCGCCGCCCGGAGAGCCTTGCGAACCAGGCTTATGTGAACCATGGCATCCAGCTTTGGGCTGCGTTGCCGGCCGCGCACGAGGAAGCCGACCCCTCGTTTGTACACACGCCTGCGGCGGCCATTCCGGAGCTGCTGGTGGATGGCGCCACCGTGCGGGTGTTGATCGGCGAGGCCTTTGGTCAGACCTCCCCGGTGGCCACGTATTCGCGCACCTTGTACCTGGACATTCAGTTGCCTGCCGGGGCCACGCTAGAGATTCCGGCGCTGGTGCCCGAGCTGGCGGTGTACACCGTGGATGCACCCGTGTCGCTGAACGGCGATGAGGTGCAGGCGCACATCCTGGCCGTGGCGGAACCCGGCCGGCCCCTGCGCCTGACGGCGGGCGAGAGCGCCGTGCGCCTGATGGTGATTGGCGGCGAGCCGCTGGATGCGCCACGCCACATGTGGTGGAACTTTGTCTCCAGCCGCAAGGACCGCATCGTGCAGGCCGCCAGCGACTGGGAGGCCCAGGCCATGGGCCAGGTGCCGGGCGAGGTGGAGTGGATACCCCTGCCGGAACACCGCTTCAAGGCGTGATCAAAGTGTGATATGTAGATAAAAATGGGCTGTAGCGCCAGTACATAAAACGCTGGCAGCTCATTATTTGATAGCGCCTTCTGTAGCGGCTGCAGCCGCTGTAGGCGTGTCGATGGCGAGCCCGGTGTCCAGCACGCGGCGCTCGTCAAACACAAAACACCCGCCGTGGTAGTGCGCGCCGTCTGTCAGCTCAAAGTATTTCAGGATGCCACCCTCCAGCTGGTAGACATGGGGCAGGCCTTCCTCGCGCATGAGGATGGCGGCTTTTTCGCAGCGGATGCCGCCGGTGCAGAAGCTCACCACCGTTTTGTCCTGCAGTTCGCTTTTGTGCGCGCGCAGCGCAGGGGGAAACTCGGTGAACTTGTCGATGCGCCAGTCGATGGCGTTGTCGAACGTGCCTGCGTCCACCTCAAAAGCATTGCGGGTGTCGAGCGTGACCACTTCGCGGCCGTCGTCGTCATGGCCTTGGTCCAGCCAGCGGCGCAGCGTGGCCGGGTCTACCGAAGGCGCACGGCCTGCGGCGGGGCGGATGGTGGGGTGGTCCATGCGGATGATCTCGCGCTTGACCTTGACCAGCATCTTGCGAAACGGCACCGTGGCCGACCAGCTTTCCTTCGGTTCCAGATCGGCAAAGCGTTCGTCGGTACGCAGCTGAACCACAAAACCCCGCACGGCTTCGGCCGGGCCCGCCAGAAAGAAGTTGATGCCCTCTTCGGCCAGCAGGATGGTGCCCTTGAGATGGGCGGCCACTGCACGCTCATGCAGCACATCGCGCAGCGCGGCGGCATCGGGCAGCGGCACGAACTTGTAGCAGGAGATGTTGAGGACGGTGTCGGTAGTGTTCACGGCAGTAAAAATGCACAAAGGCCCGCTGGCGGGCCTGTGGGTCACAGTGGCCGGGCTGCGCCTCATGCGCCGCTCGGCGTATTCGGGTCAGGCCGCAGGCGAAAGCAGCGTGGACTCGATCTTGTTGGCCAGCTGGGCAATGGCCAGTGCCGCCGGGCAGCCGGGGGTCTGCAACAGCAGCAGCTGGCGGCGCATCACGGCGTCGCGCACCGAGGGGTCGGCCGGGATGTCGCCCATGTGGATCAGCCGCATGGGGCGACCGGATTCGGTGCTCACAAAGCGGTCGAGCACCTGCTGCAGCTGGCTGGTGATGGCGCGGCCGTCGCCCGGACGCGCCGCCTGGTTGATGACCATGCGCACATGCTGGCGTTTTTGCTGCATGGCCAGCACCTTGATGGCAGCGTAGGCGTCGGTGAGCGAAGTAGGCTCGGGCGTGGCCACGATCAGCACCTCGGAGGCCAGGGACACCGAGAACAGCACCACGTCGGAGATACCGGCGCCGGTATCGAGCAGCACCACGTCGTAGCGCGGCGTGAGCGCCTGGATCACGTTCAGGAACTGGTTGCGCACTTCGGGCGTGAGGCGCGAATACTCCACCATGCCCGAACCGGCCAGCAGCACGTCAAAGCCACCGGGCGCGGCGATCACGGCGTCGTCCAGTGCGGCCTTGCCGGTGAACACGTCGTGCAGGGTGATCTTGGGGTGCAGGTTCAGCACCACGTCCAGGTTGGCCAGGCCCAGGTCGGCGTCGAGCACCAGCACGCGCTGGCCTCGGCGGGTTAGGGCGGCGGCCAGGTTGGCCGATACGAAAGTCTTGCCCACACCACCTTTGCCGCTGGTCACCGCAATGATGCGGGCGCCAGGAGCGGCAGAGGCCAGGGGGGCGGCAGGGCCTGCAGGGGCTGCAGGCGTTGTGGGTTGGGGGGACAGCGCGTCGCTCATCATCTAACTTTCAGTAGGCGCTGCCTGTTGGGTTGGGGTCCAGTGGAGGCAGGTCGCCCCAACCCGAAGGGGTGTAGAGCGGGCCAAACAACAGGCTTTTCTCTTCGGCACTGACGGTGCTGTCGGGTTGTTCCTCGATGCTGACGCGGTTGCGGCCCGACGCCTTGGCCTGGTAGAGCTGGTGGTCGGCCCGGTCGGTCCACAGCAGGGTGGTGGAGCGGATCCACTGCATGGCAAACGCGCCGCCGATGCTCACGGTGACGTTCAGCTCCACCGTGGGGGAAATGCGGATGGGCGTGTTGGCCACTGCGCGCCGGATGCGTTCTGCCACCACGCGGCCAAAGGCAGCCTGGCAGGCCGGCAGCACCACGGCAAATTCTTCACCGCCGTAGCGGGCCAAGGTGTCCATGGGGCGCACGCAAGCACTGAGCGTGCGGGCCACCGACTGCAACACCACGTCACCAGCCAGGTGGCCGTGGGTGTCGTTCACCTTCTTGAAATGGTCGATGTCCAGCATCAGCAGCAGGGCCGCCTCGCCTGAGCGTGTGACACGGTCGATCTCGCGCTCGAGCACCGCGCGGAAATGTCTGCGGTTGGCCAGGCCGGTGAGCGGGTCTTTGAGCGACAGCTCGCACAGGCCATCGATGAGACCCTGCAGGTACAGGGAAGGCACCTCGCGGTGCAGTGCTGCCTCGCTGCCGCCGGCCTGAGCCACCAGAGCGTGAGCAGTATCCAGGCGAAGGTCGCGCAGATCTACCAGATGAGAGGCCGCAGAGTCAGACACAAATTGGAACAATGAGAGTTAGGCAAGTGTACCAGCGCGCCAGCAAGAACAGGGCCAACGCAAGGCCGGCGCGGCGTAGGTGAAACCCGGTCTACGCACGGGCCACGACGGACTCGGGAAGCTGCTGCAGCGCCACCAGCGCCTCGGCATCGGTGCGGTACATGGCCAGCCCAGGGCCCAGCTTCAGCAACCCCGCCTGCCGCAGGACCTGCTCTGCCGGCAGCTTCAGTCCGCTCAGATGCAATGTCCCACCCCGCAGTTCCATTTGCGCCAGCAACTGGGCGAAGGTTTCCACGCCGGTCACATCGATGCGGTTGATGGGCTGCGCCAGCAGACACAGGTGCAGCACCTCGGGGTGGGCGGCCAGGTGTTCGGTCACGCGCCGCTCCAGAGCGCTGGCAGAGGCAAAGTCCAGCTCCGCGTCCATGCGCAGCGCCAGCAGCCGGGGTGCCAGTGGCGGCAAGTGCCACAGGTGCCGGTCGCGCAGGCTCCCATCAGGGTGCAGGCCCACTTCAATGATGCGCGGGTGCAGTCGCTGGTAGAGAAAGTGGCTCAGATTCATCAGCAAGCCCACCAGCACGCCCCAGTACATGCGCGGCGCCGTGGCCAGGGTCAGGGCAAAGGTGACGCCACCGATCACTGCCTCTACCCGCGACACCCGCCACAGCCTCATCAGGGTGCCCGGTTTGATGAGGCTGGTGACGGCCGTGACCACGACCGCCGCCAGCACCGACTGCGGCACGTGGTACAGCGCGGGCGTCAACCACAGCAGCACGACCAGCACCAGGCTGATCGCAAACAGTGTGGCCCAGCCCGTCTTGGCACCGGCGTAGAGGTTGATGGCCGAGCGTGAAAACGACGCACTCGTGGCAAAACTGCCGCACAGGCCACTGCTGATCTTGGCCAGGCCCTGGCCAATCAGGTCCTGGTTTTCGTTCCACTGCTCCTTGGAGCGCTGGCTTTCCACCTTGGCGCTCGATGCCGTCTCCAGAAAGCTCACCAGCGTCACCACCAGCACGGGCATGACCAATGCACTGAAACTGGACCAGGGCAGGGCGCCGGGCCAATAGGGCGCTGGCAAGCCCGATGGCAAGGCGCCCACCACTGCGCCACCTGCATCGGCATAACCCAGGGCCCAGCTCAGAGCACCCGCAGCACCCACCACCACAATGGCCGCCGGGAACTGGGGCAACAAGCGGCGCGCCAGCATCAGCACAGCGAGACTGCCCAGGCCGAAGCCCGCTGCAGTCAGGTCGAACAGCCCCAGTGATGGCGTGGACAGCAGGGCGCCCCAGTCGGCAGCCCGCAACCCGGTCAGTGCCCCCAACTGCGACCCCAGGATCAGCAGGGCCGCCGCCTGCGTAAAACCATTGAGTACGGGTGAGGTCACGAGGTTGAGCAACCAGCCAAAGCGCGCCATGCCCATCACCATCTGCAGCAGACCCGACAGCAGGGCCATCCATGCCGCCAGGGCCACCCACTGCGCACTGCCTGGCTCGGCCAGGCCGGTGAGCGAGGCGCCGATCAGCAAACTGGTGAGCGCTGTGGGCCCCACCCCCAGCCGCGTGGATGAACTGAACAGCACGGCGACCAATGCCGGAATCAGCGATGCGTAAATGCCCGTGACCAGCGGCATGCCCGCCAGCGCCGCATAGGCCACACCCTGCGGCACCAGCATCAGCCCCACCGTCATGCCCGCCCAGAACTCCCCTTTGAGCAGTTGTCGGTCAGGGCGGGGCCATTTCAAAAAAGGAAGCCAACGGGCGAGCGAAGACACGGTCATGCCCCGATTGTCACCCGCTCCGCAGGGACTGCGGCCGATGCGCGGCTGGCGTTGCCGTCCTACAAGCACTTCGGCGATGTCCGACCCGCAAGCCGCGGCCCGCTGCCTACAGTGAGGCCATGTTTCAACCGCAAGGAGTCATTGCATGAACCCCAAGAATCTGATCGACCGTCCCGCCCATCGCGTTGCGAGCATTCTGGCCGTGAGTGCCCTGGCCCTGGGCCTGGCCGCCTGCAACAAGACCGAAGAGCCCACCGTGGGCCAGCGACTGGACTCTGCCGTCGAAAAGACCGAACAAGCCGCAGCTGACGCCCGTGTGAAGGCCGAGGGCGCGATGCAGAACGCAGAGGCCAAGATGGAGCAGGGCGCGGCCAATGCGGAAGCCACGGCCAAGCAGGCAGCCAACTCCGCCAAGGGCGTCATCGACGATGCCACCATCACCGCCCAGGTGAGCGCGGGCCTGGCCAAGGACCCCGACCTGAGCGCCGTCAAGATCAACGTAGACACTGTCAACGGCAAGGTCACGCTGAACGGGCCCGCACCCTCTACGGTGGCCCGTGAACGCGCCGAGACCATCGCCAAGGGCGTGAGTGGCGTGACCTCGGTGAACAACCAGCTGATCGTGACGGCTGGTTAATGCCAACCTGCAGGGCTTGTGGTGCATGCATCCCAAGCCCTGCGGTGTGATCGCCAATCGATCTAAGCGCCGCCCGGGTCACTCCGGGCGGCGCGCTACCATGGCTGGCATGAAAGACCACGACATTGATCTTGCCACCCATATCGTCCACCACGACTACCAGCCTCCCGCCGGGTTTGTAGCCCCCCAACCGGGGGTTTTCAAGGCCTCCACCGTCATCTTTCCCAGCGTTGCGGCCATGCGCTCGCGCGAGTGGAAAGACAAAAGCGGCTACACCTACGGGCTGCACGGTACGCCCACGACCTTCATCCTCGAAGAGCGCCTGTGTGCGCTGGAGGGCGGTCTGCAGTGTGTGCTGGTGCCCAGTGGCTTGGCGGCGATTGCCAACGTGGGGTTGGCGCTCCTCAAGCCGGGCGATGAGGTGCTGATTCCCGACAACGCCTACGGGCCCGGCAAGGATCTGGCCAATGGCGAACTCGCCCGGTTCGGGGTCACCCATGTGTTTTACGACCCGTTGGATCCGGCCGACCTGGCAGCCCGCATCACGCCAGCCACCCGTCTGGTTTGGCTGGAGGCGCCGGGCTCTGTCAGCATGGAGTTTCCGGACCTGTGCGAGCAGGTGCGCATTTGCCGCGATAGGGGCGTGACAAGCGCGCTGGACAACACCTGGGGCGCGGGCCTGGCGTTTGCGCCCTTTGACCTGACCGGCGACGGCAGCCTGGGGGTGGACATTTCGGCCCATGCGCTCACCAAGTATCCGAGCGGTGGAGGTGACGTGCTCATGGGCAGCGTGATCACGCGCGACCCGGGCCTGCACATGAAGATCAAGCTGACGCACATGCGGCTGGGACTGGGTGTAGGAGCCAACGACGCCGAGGCCGTGCTGCGTGCGCTGCCCAGCATCGGACTGCGCTATCGCGCCCACGATGACGCAGCCCGCCACCTGGCGCGGTGGTGTCAGCAGCAACCCGCCATTGCGCAAGTGCTGCACCCCGCGCTGGAAGGCGCGCCCGGCCATGCACACTGGAAGGGCCTGTGCGGTGCTGCGCACGGCGGGCAGGGGCAGGCAGCTGGCCTGTTCAGCGTGATGATCGACGCCCGGTACACGCAACAGCAGGTGGATGCCTTCTGCGACGGCTTGCGCTTGTTCAAACTGGGCTACAGCTGGGGCGGCCCCATGAGCCTGGTCGTCCCTTACAACATTGCCAGCATGCGCAGTCGGCCGCCCGCCCATTTGAAGCCGGGCACGCTGGTGCGGTTTTCGATCGGCCTGGAGGCTGTGGAGGATCTGCGGCGCGACCTGCAACAAGCGATGGAACGCGCCTTCACCCAGGGCTGAGCGGCCTCGGCAGGGATCCGGTGCGGCCCACTGCCGCTGGATTTCGTGTGGGATACGGGCTTTCCTCAGTGGCGCAGCCGAACGGGCGGGCTTAGTGTGGCGGAATGAACGCGACATCCTCCAAGCGTGCGCCGGACACCCTTGGCACCCCAGACACCTCCGAGGCCCGGCAGGCGGAGGCCATTGCCGACCGCGTGAAGGCCCAGACCGCGCAGCCCGTGCAGCTGCAGCCGTTGCGCGTGGCTGACCCCTTCCGGTGGCTGCGGCGCGGCCTGGACGATGTGCGCGCCGCGCCGGGCATTGCTGTTTTCTATGGCGTCTGCTTCTGGGTCATGGCGGGGGTGCTGGGCTGGGTGTTCCGCACGCGGCCTGAATACACCATGTCGCTCGCCAGTGGTTGTCTGCTGGTGGGGCCTTTTCTGGCCATGGGGCTGTATGACGCCAGCCGTCGGCGCGAGGCGAGCCTGAAGCCGCAGCTGAGCGAATCCCTTACCTGCTGGGACAGCCACATGGGCAGCATGGGCATGCTGGTGCTGGTGCTGGTGGTGCTGGAGCTGCTTTGGGGCAGGGCCTCGCTGGTGGTGTTTGCCGTGTTCTTCAACACCGGCATGCCCTCGACCACCGGCGTGCTGCAGGCGGTGTTCAACCCGCAGAACTGGAGCTTTGTGGCGGTGTACACGGTGGTGGGCGGTGTGTTTGCGGCGCTGGTGTTTTCCACCTCCGTGGTGTCCATCCCCATGATTCTGGACCGCGACACCGATGCGCTGACTGCGGGCATCACCAGCATGCGTGTGGTGATTGAAAACCCCGGCGTGATGCTGCTGTGGGGGGCATTGATCACCCTCATCGTGGCCGTCTCGCTGTGGTTTTGGGGGGTGGGCCTGGTGCTGGCGGGGCCTGTGCTGGGCTTTGCCAGCTGGCATGCGTACCGAGCTGCCGTCATTCCGCTGCAGCGCACCCCGGCAGGGGCCTAAAAACCCCGTCCTGTTACAGTGAGTCTCAACTTCAGGAAGCAACTACCTTGGCAACACCCAACTACGGATACGAAAAACGCCAGCGCGAACTCGCCAAAAAACAAAAAAAGGAAGAGAAGCTGAGGGCCAAAACACAGCGCAGGCCGAACGATCCGCAAGGGGATGACCAGCCCGCTGATGACCAGCCAGCGGGCGCTGCAGGCCATCCCGAGCAGCCTGCAGGCTGAGTGACCTGGCTGCGTCACAGGGGTCCGCTGCACCAATCGCCGCGCCCTGTGCATCTGCGGTCTCTGGCGGTCTGCAGCGTTGCAGATACTCGCAATAGCTACGGCTATTGCTGCGTTTTTCGCCTGGCAGCCCCTCCCGATCCGCAGCGCACACTGACCGCTCGATGCGTGCAGCGAATCCCTAACGCAGCAGCTTTTTGAGCTCTGGCCACACGTTGGCCAGCATTTGCGGATGCGCTTCGGCGCGAGGGTGAATGCGGTCGGGCTGGAACAGGCGGGTCGGGTCCGGTCCGTCAGCCACACCCTTCAAGAAAAATGGCACCACAGCCGCCTTGTGGGTCTGCGCCACGGTGGTGAAGAGGCCCGCAAACTTGTTCGCGTAGTCGGTGCCATAGTTGGGTGGCACCTGCATACCCACCAGCAAGACCTTGGCCCCGGCCTTTTGCGCCGCCTGGGTCATCCAGGCCAGGTTCTCTTCGGTGTTCTTGAGCGGCAGGCCGCGCAGGGCATCGTTGCCCCCCAGTTCAATCACCACATGGCTGGGCTTGTGATGCGCGAGCAGTGCAGCCAGGCGCGAGCGGCCGCCCGAGGTGGTCTCGCCGCTCACGCTGGCATTGACCACGGTGGCTGCGAGCTTGTCTTGCGCCAGTTGTTTTTCCAGCAGTGCCACCCAGCCCGTGCCCCGCGCTAGGCCGTATTCGGCGCTGAGCGAGTCCCCCAGCACCAGAATCACCGAAGAGCGTCCGGCAGTCCCTGCCTTGGCGGCGGCCTGCGCAAAGGCTGTGGGCGCACAAAGCCCCATCACCAGGCCGATAGACGCGCTCAGGATAAAGTGGCGCCGTTGCTGCAGATTGCGAATCAAAGTAAAGAGCCTTTCATGTCCGAACCCTCCCCGCTGCCCAAGACACCGCCCGCCACCCCCATCATTGCCGTGGAGCATGTGTTCAAGTCGGTGACGGATTCCACCGGAACCCTCGACATTCTGCGGGATATCGATTTCCGCCTGGCTGCCAGGGAAACGGCGGCCATCGTCGGCGCCTCGGGCTCGGGCAAGAGCACGCTGCTGTCCATCATCGCGGGGCTCGATACCCCCACGCGCGGAACGGTGCGGCTGGACGGCCACGACCTGTTTGCCATCGATGAAGATGCGCGGGCTGCATGGCGGGCCCAGAAGGTGGGTTTTGTGTTCCAGAGCTTTCAGCTCATGGGCAACCTCACAGCGCTGGAGAACGTGATGCTGCCGCTGGAGCTGGCCGACCGCCGCGATGCACGCAAGGCCGCCACCGAGATGCTGGCGCGCGTAGGACTGGGGCAGCGCCTGTCGCACTACCCCAAGGTGCTGTCGGGCGGCGAGCAGCAGCGCGTGGCCCTGGCCCGGGCATTTGTGGTGCAGCCTGCCGTGCTGCTGGCCGACGAGCCCACGGGCAGCCTGGACTTTGCGACCGGCGAAACCATCATGAAGCTCATGTTCGAGCTCAACCGCGAGTTGGGCACAACGCTGGTGCTGGTGACCCACGACCGCGCGATCGCCGCGCAGTGCGAGCGGCGCATCACGATCGATGCAGGGCGCGTGGTGTGAGTGGTGGGTGGGGTTTTTGAGCGTTTTGGGCCGCAGGCGCTAGTGAAACATGCGCAAGCAGCTATGAATTTGATAGTGGTCTGAGGGAGTGGGCTGCGCCCAGCGGATAATCCCCCCATGTCCAGCCCCAAAGTTCTCTTCGGCTTTCACGCCGTGGGCGTGCGTCTGAAGACCGCGCCGCAATCCATCATCGAGATTTACTACGAAGCCACGCGCCGCGATGCGCGCATGCGCCAGTTTCTCGACCGTGCCCGCGAGGCCGGTGCCCGCCTCATCGAAGCCGACAGTGTGCGCATTGCCAAGCTGGCGGGCAGCCATGGCCACCAGGGGGTGGCCGCGCGCGTGGAGCCCGTGGCGCAGGTCACCTCGCTCGATGAGCTGCTGGAAAACCTCGAAGCTGCAGGCATCGAGCAGCCGCTGCTGCTGGTGCTGGACGGCGTGACCGACCCGCACAACCTGGGTGCCTGCCTGCGTGTGGCCGACGGCGCGGGTGCCCATGCCGTCATCGCCCCCAAGGACCACGCCGTGGGCATCAACGCCACCGTGGCCAAGGTGGCCAGCGGTGCGGCCGAGACCATGCCGTATTTCATGGTCACCAACCTCTCGCGCACCCTGAACGAACTCAAGGAGCGCAACATCTGGTGCATCGGCACCAGCGACGATGCGCCCAAGACCATTTATCAGGTGGACCTGAAAGGCCCCGTGGCCCTGGTGCTGGGCGCTGAGGGCGACGGCATGCGCCAGCTCACGCGCAAGACCTGCGACGAGCTGGTCAGCATCCCCATGAAGGGCGCGGTCGAGAGCCTGAACGTGTCCGTGGCCAGCGGCGTGTGCCTGTACGAGGCGCTGCGCCAGAGGACTTGATCCTCGGCCCGCTGGCTCCACCGAGGAAGGCACCATGCTGGACACCGTGAAAGCCTGGGTCCGGCAAAGCCAGCGCATCGCCGTGCTGACGGGCGCAGGGGTCAGCGCCGAATCTGGCGTGCCCACCTTCCGCGATGTGCAGACGGGCTACTGGGCGCAGTTTCTCCCCGAAGACATGGCGACCGAGGCAGGCTTTCGCGCCCACCCGCAGCGGGTGTGGGACTGGTACCAGTACCGGCGCGACCTGCTGGCTGGCGTGTCGCCCAACGCAGGGCATCTGGCGCTGGCCGACTTTCAGCGCCGCCACCCCGACCGCACCACCCTCATCACCCAGAACGTGGACGGGCTGCACCAACGCGCGGGCAGCACCGGCGTGCTGTGCCTGCACGGCGACATTTTTCAGGACCGCTGGCTCGACACCCCGCGCAACTGCTGCTTCATCGACCACGCAGTGGCCGGCCACCCGTCGTACTGCGACCGCTGCGGCAACCTGCTGCGTCCGGGCGTGGTGTGGTTTGGCGAGCCTTTGCCGCTGGCGACGTTGGAGGCCGCCGAACAGGCGGCCAACCAGTGCGACCTGATGCTGGTGGTGGGCACGGCCGGTGCGGTGTACCCCGCAGCCGGTCTGGCCCACCAGGCTCGGGCCGCCGGTGCCAGGGTGGTGGTGCTCAACCCCGCGCCCAGTGCGTTGGACGATGTAGCGCACGCGGTGCTGCGCGGCACGGCGGCGACGGTGCTGCCGCAGTTGCTGGGCGATTGAGCGGGTGTGCGTGGCGCAGGCGCTCAGCCCCGGGTTGCGCGGTGCTGCAGGGGCTCACACGCTGTCGAATCCCGGTAGAAACCCTGATTTGACGTACTCCTGCCACCCTTTGTCGCACAGCTGACAGGCGGGGAGGCGCTCTGGCCGGTAGCCTGCCCCACCTTTGTTTTATCTGCCCTGCACACCATGAGCCGTCGCCACTTTCTTTTGCGTGCCACCCAGGCCGTTGCCGCCACTGGCCTGCCCGCATGGGCCCACACCGCGATGGCGGCCGAGGAGGCGTTGACTGCGCGCTCCATCACCCTGGGCTGTTCCATTGCCCTGACGGGCCCGCTCGGCCAGGCCGGCATCGAGCAGGTGGCGGGCATGAAGGCCGCGTTTGCCGAGGTGAATGCCGCTGGCGGCGTGTTGGGCCGCGAGATCCGCATGGAGGTCAAGGACGACGGCTACGTGGCTGCGCGCACGCTCAAGAACGTGACCGACATGGTCGATGCGCAGTCGGTGTTCGCGCTCATCTCGCCGCTGGGCACGGCCAACACCGCGTCCATCCTGCCGCTCATCGAGTCCAAGGGCATTCCTACGGTGGGCCCGGTGACCGGTGCCACGTCGCTGCGTGCAGCAGCCAACAAGCACGTGTTCTTCTTGCGCCCCAGCTACCGCGAGGAGACACAGCGCCTGGTCAAGCAGATCGTGGACATGGGCCTCAAGCGCATTGCCGTGGTGTACCTGGACAACCCGTTTGGCAAAGAGGTGCTCAAGGACATGTCTGCGGCGCTGGATGAGATCAAGGTCGAGCGCGGCGGCGAGTTTGCGCTGGCCGTGGACGGCAAAAATGGCGCCGAGCTGGCCGACAAGGTGGCGGCAGAGCGCCCCGGTGCCGTGCTGCTGGCCACCACGGGCACGGCCAACACCGCGTTTGTGCAGGCTTTCCGTGCCAAGGCGCAGGGCGTGCCGCTCGCAGGCCTGTCTGTCACGGTGATCTCGTCAGAGCTGCCCAAGCTGGCTGCGTCCACGCGCGGGCTGGCGCTGGTGCAGGTGTTCCCGGATGCCAACTCGCAAAAATCGGTGGTGGTGCGCAAGTTCCAGAGCACCATGAAGGCCACGGGGGGTGATCCTGCGTTCTTGAACAGCGGCAGCGCGCTGGAAGGCTGGCTCAACGCCCAGATCATGATCGAAGGCCTGAAGAACGCAGGCAAGGAGCCCACGCGCGAACGCCTGCGCGCCGGGCTGATGGCCATCCGGTCTCTGTCGTTTGGCGACTTCAACGTGGGCTTTAGCAACAAGGCGCCGTACATCGGCTCGGACGCCATCTACCTGGCGATCTACGCGGAGAACGGTCGCCGGATCAGCTGATGGGCTGAGGGGGCGTCATTCCATTCGCCACGTAACCCGTCAAGCCATACGCCTAGGGCCCGCGCACGCGCGGGTTCTTTTTTGTTGGGTTCAGCCTTGGGCGCTGGCAGCGTCCAGCTGGGACAGTGCATCGCTGTCCAGTTGCAGCCGGGTGGCCTTGACCAGCTCATGTAGCTGGGCCACCGACGTGGCGCTGGCAATGGGTGCGGTGATGCCCGGTTGCACCATCTGCCAGGCCACGGCCACTTGGCCGGGCGTGGCGTTGTAGCGGTGTGCGACGGCGTCCAGCGCCGCCAGAATGCGCAGCCCCCGGTCGTTGAGGTACTTGGCCGTGGTGTTGGCGCCGCGTGCGCTCTTGGCGGCGTCGGCTGCCGTGCGGTATTTGCCGGTGAGGAACCCGGCTGCCAGCGCGTAGAAGTTGATCACGCCGACCTGCTGCTGCACACACAGCGGCTGCAGCGCGTCTTCAAACACGGCGCGGTCGTACAGGTTGAACAGCGGCTGCAGGCTTTCGTAGCGGGGCAAGCCCAGGCGTTCGCTGGTCTGCAGCGCCTCCTGCAAGCGCGCGGCGCTGTAGTTGGAGGCGCCAATGGCACGCACTTTGCCGGCCCGGATCAGGTCGGCATACGCGCCCAGCGTGTCGGCCAGCGGCACGGTGGTGTCGTCGTCGTGTGACTGGTACAGGTCGATGTGGTCGGTCTGCAGCCGCTGCAGCGATGCCTCCACCGCCTGGCGGATGTAGGCGGGGCGCAGGCCCACCTTGCCATCCCCCATGTCCTTGCCCACCTTGGTGGCCAGCACGATGCGATGGCGCTTTCCGCTGCGCTTGAGCCAGCGGCCGATCACCGATTCGGATTCGCCCCCGGTGTGCCCCGGTGCCCAGCGCGAGTACACATCGGCGGTGTCGATGAAGTTGAAGCCTGCGTCCACCCACGCGTCGAGCAGTGCGAACGAGGTGGCTTCATCGGCCGTCCAGCCAAACACATTGCCGCCAAAACACAAGGGCGAGACCTGCAGGCCCGAGCGGCCGAGGGAACGGAGTTGCATGGATGTGCCTTTCAAAAAAGAGAAAGAAATCGTGCCAGTTGCCGGGGTTGCGCAGCGCACCCCGGCCACCCAAAGCCTCAGACCAGCCCCAGTGCACCCAGCAGCGCACCGGCGCCCAGCATCCACAGCAGGTGCAGCTTGGTGCGCCAGACCAGCACCGTGGCTGTGGCGGTCAGCAGCCACAGGGGCCAGTCGGTGGTCCATTCGCCATGGGCGCGCGCCAGCACCCAGGACGTAGCCACCAGCAGGCCGATCACCACCGGGGCCATGCCTTGCTTGAACGCGCGTACGCCGCGCCGCTCGCGGTTGCGGTGGCCCCAGCGCGTGGCCGTCCAGGTCAGCAGGCTGCTGGGCAGCATCACGCCCAGCATGCACACCGCCATGCCCAGCGCGCCCAGCAGCCAGCCAGCCACACCGGGGCCGCCTGCATTGATGCCCACGTTCCAGCCCAGCAGGGCGATGAACAGCACGTTGGGGCCCGGTGCGGCCTGGGCGATGGCGATGGAGGCGTTGAACTGCGGGTCGGTCAGCCACGCCTGGCGCTCGACCAGAAAGCGATGCATGTCGGGCGCGGTGGCAATGGCGCCACCCACCGCCAGCAGCGACAGCGACAGGTAGTACAGGAACAGGTTGAACCAGTCGCCGATGCTCAGGGCCATCAAGGGAGCGGTGAGGGGGGCGGTGCTGCTCATGGTGCGAGCTTTCTCCAGGTCAGCAGGCAGGCGGCCCCGCCGATCACCGGCAGGATCCAGAACAGCGGCCAGCGCAGCCAGGCCATGGCCACGATGGTCAGCGCCGTGATGGCCAGGCACAGGGGGCGGCCGAGCGGATGGTTGCGGATGGAGACAAACAGCTTGATACCCACCCCGGCAATCAGGCCTGCCGCCACGGCCCCCAAGCCACGCAACGCGCCTGCCACGGCCGGTTGGGCAGAGAACTGCGCATACACCACCGCCAGCGCCAGCACCAGCATCAGCGGAAACGTCAGCATGCCCGCCAGCGCGGCAAACGCGCCGCGCAGGCCAAAGTAGCGGTCCCCGATCATGATGCTGAGGTTGACCACGTTGGGGCCCGGCATGATCTGCGCCACGGCCCAGTCTTCGACAAACTCTTCGTTCGTCATCCAGCGTTTTTTCTCCACCAGTTCGCGCTGCACGACCGCCAGAACACCGCCAAAACCCTGCAGCGCCAGCCAGGTGAAGGACCAGAACAGATCGGTCGGGTTGCGGGGCTGCGGGCGCGCAGGTGTTTCGGTGGGGGGGGGTGAGGCGGTGGCGGGTGCCATGGGTGCAAGATTCAGTGAAAAGTGGCTGATGCGCCGGTAATTCATGCCTTGATAGCTATCATTGTGATAGCTGTTCGGTGATGCGGCGGCCCCCGTGATGTTACGCGCGCATGGGGCGGTGCGCTGGCGTCGGGGCGTCGTCATCGGGCAAGCCCGGGGCGGCCATTGGTGCACGCGCGCAAGGCGGTGTGCCGCTATGCTGCCGGGTGGTACGCCCCCCGGGCCCTGGATTCATCCATAGAGACAAGGACACCCCATGAAACTCATTCGATACGGCCAGCCTGGTGCAGAACGCCCCGGTCTGGTGGACGCCCAAGGCACGCTGCGCGACCTGTCCATGCTGTTGCCTGATATCGGCCCCGCGCAGCTCAGCCCGCGCGCCCTGTCGGCGCTGGCCGCCATTGACGCGCGCCGCCTGCCTGCCGTCTATGGCTCGCCCCGCCTGGGCAGTCCGGTGGGCGGCGTGGGCAAGATCGTGTGTGTGGGCCTCAACTATGCCGACCACGCCAAGGAGGCGGGCATGCAGCCGCCCGCCGAGCCAGTGCTGTTCATGAAGGCCGTGACCGCCCTGAGTGGCCCCAACGATGATGTGCGGATACCGCCCGGCGCCACCAAGACCGACTGGGAGGTGGAGCTGGGCATCGTCATCGGCACCCGCGCCCGCCATGTGTCCGAGGCCGACGCGCTGGCCCATGTCGCTGGTTATGTGCTGGCCAACGATGTGTCCGAGCGCGCCTGGCAGTTGGAGCGTGGCGGGCAGTGGGACAAGGGCAAGAGCTACGACACCTTCGCGCCCATTGGCCCCTGGCTGGTGACGGCCGATGAGGTGGCCGACCCCCACGCCATCGACCTGTGGCTGGAGGTGAATGGCCAACGTGTGCAAAACGGCAGCACGCGCAATTTCATTTTTGGCGTGCCCACCGTGGTGTCGTACATCAGCCAGTTCATGACCCTGGAGCCGGGTGACCTCATCCTGACCGGCACGCCTGCAGGCGTGGGCCTGGGGCAAAAGCCCGCGCCGTGGTTCCTCAAGCCTGGTGATGTGGTGCGCCTGGGCGCCACGGGGCTGGGCGAGCAGCTGCAAAAGTACGTGGGTGGGTGAGGCTGGCTGAGACCAGCAGGAGCGTAGTGTGGTCACGCACACCCGAGCGGCTTTGTGACAGGCCCATCGGGCTTCGTCAGGCCAGCTTGCCCTTGAGCGCATGCCCCTGGGTGCGCCAGCCCGCTTGGTCTGCATGGGCCACTTTGAAGACCTTGAGGTCCGCCTGGCTCTCGCGCTTGACCTTTAATATTTTGAAGCTGGCCTGGTTCTCGTAGTTCACAAAGAACCAGGACGCATCGCCTGTGGCCTGCGTGGCGTAGGCGACCTCGTGCCAGCACAGGTCGGCCTGGCTCTCGTAGGCCACTTCGCACACGCGTGCATCGGCCTGGTTCTCGTATTTCACTTCCAGAATTTTGGCCACGGGCGTCCTTTGGGTTTTAGGTCTGCTAGCGCTGGGAGCCTGCAAACGGCAGCCCTTTGCCGGTTTCAGCCGAGAGGTGGGCGGCAGCGCGACCCACCAAGATAATCCAAAACCGCTGGCATCGTGCTGGCAGCGGTGCAAGAGGATGTAAGAGCCCGCTGCGGCTACCTGTTGGTTTGGCTTGTCGGGAGTGTGCATGTATGGTGCTGGCTTGTACCTTTGACTTTGGAAGCCCCCATGCCCCATACCGCGCGCCGTGCTCATACCGAGGGCCACCGTTCTGACCGCATTGGCTGGCTACGCGCCGCGGTGCTGGGGGCCAATGACGGCATCGTCTCCACCGCCAGCCTGGTGGTGGGCGTGGCGGCTGCGCAATCGAGCCAGTCCACCATCGTGGTGACGGCGGTCGCTGGGCTGGTGGCGGGCGCCATGTCGATGGCGGCGGGCGAATATGTGTCGGTGCATTCGCAGGCCGACACCGAAAAGGCAGACCTTGACCGCGAGCGCGCGGAGCTGGCCACAGACCCCGCGGCCGAGGCGCGCGAACTGACCGCCATCTACGTCGGCCGGGGCCTGACCCCCGAGCTGGCCCAGCAGGTGTCAGTGCAGCTGATGGCGCACGACGCACTGGGCGCACACGCGCGGGACGAGTTGAATGTGTCCCCGGCACTCGCTGCCCGTCCGGTGCAAGCTGCCCTTACATCAGCTGCCAGCTTTGCGGTAGGAGCAGCACTGCCGCTGGCTGTTGCCGTGGTGGCGCCCGCCAGCAGCCTGCTGTATGCGGTGGCGGGCTCGGCGCTGATCTTTTTGGCGCTGCTGGGGGCTGTGGCAGCGCGCACAGGTGGCGCAAGCATGGCCGTGGGGGCCTGGCGCGTGACCTTCTGGGGGGCTCTGGCCATGGCCATTACGGCGGGGGTGGGTGCATGGTTTGGGGCGCGGGTGTGATGTCCGCTGGAGCGTACGGCTCAAAATGGCTCAAAGTGCTTGATTTATATGCCTTGAATGCTATGAATTTTCTGGTTTTTGCTGCGCCTGCTGTGCTCCTTCCCCCGCACTTCAAACCCAGTGTTCATGACAGGGCACGTGAGCAGGTGTCAGGTTGATGTACTGCACCAGCCGCGGCCGTGTGCCCCGATTGGGGCTGGGGCCGTGGGGCAGGGCCTGGTGCCAGATCACCAGGTCGCCTGCATCGGCTCCGATGGGCGTGGCGCCCAGGGCTTGCAGGTCTTGCTGGCGGGGGGCGGCATCCGCGGGGAGCTGGCTCAGCCAGTCACCCACGCGGCGATGAAATCCCGGCACCAGGGTGAGGGCGCCTTGTTCGGGGGGCGTGTCGGTCAGGTACAGGATGCCTTGGGTGGCAAAGGGTATGGGCTGGTAGAGGCTCACATCCCAGTGCATGCCCTGGCCCCCGTAGGGGTAGCCGGGACGCTCGGGCGCGTTGAAGCCGCACCGGTCGGTGCTGCGCCATAGGTCGGCTGTGCCCCATAGCTGGGCGAACGCCTTGTGGATGCGCAGGGAGCGGCGGTTGACTTCAAATGCTGGGTGTTGAAACAGCTGCACCATGGTGTTGCGTGGGGCGTGGGCATACCAGGATTGCGCATCTGCAGGGTCTGCCCGCACTGCGTCCCACACCACCTGCGCTGCCGCAGCGCTGTCGGCTGCGGGGACGGCTTGGCGCACGACCACATAGCCATGCGTTTCCCAGTGGGCCAGGTCGTCGGCATCCAGCACCGGCTCCATGGCATCGATGTGGGCGTGAAGTTCCACAAAGGCTTGCGGTGCAGGATGGCCTTCCACAAGCGCTTGAAGTCGCTCCACGGTGATTGCGTCGGGCACGCCCGCCGTGCGGACGATCCAGTCTTCAAAGGTTGCAAAGTCTGGGGCCTGGCGCATCACGTACTGCATGGTTTGCTCCAACCCCACACCCAGCGCTGACAGCACGATCTGCGTGCGGTGGGCTTCAGCTTGCGCACCTGCTGCAACCAGCCCCTGCCGGGTTGACATCCAGCGCGCCCAGCAGCGCTTGATGTGTGGGACTTGCAGGGCGCCCACCTCCGCATCGTGCGGCAAGGATGCATGGGAAGGCGCGAGTATGGATTTTTGGATGGGGGTGTACATGGATGGACGCAGAAGGCTAAGACGGTTCAGTGTGGTCAAACATCACGGAGTCAGGGCTATGCCGCCCGCAAGCCTTTGGGTGACCGTACTGCGTACACTGGACGGGGCATCCCGCAGCAGGTTCGGCCATTCGCTACTGGCTCGCTTCACCACATCCCGCAGCAGCGCCAGGTGCCGGGGCACGCGCAGCAGCCCGGCGGATTTCATCAGGCCTTCCATGTCATCCCAGGTCAGCGCCCGCAGGGTTTTGTCGATGGCTCGGTTCACGGCGTACTGCTGGTCTGGCACGCCATCAAAAAACGCGGCCACGCATACCGGGTCATACAGCGGGGCCAGTTGGGGCACGCGGCCATCGGGGTAGATCAGGGCCCAGTTTTTCAGGTGGGCGTCGGTGTTGCCCATCAGGATGAAGGCCACCATGCGCGCGAGAAACTCTCGCGTGTCCTGCACCGGCTGCCGGCTCAGGCGGTTGAGCACACGCAGCATGGTGGCCCAGTCCTGTAGCACGCCCTTGCCGTGCGACTTGCCGTATTTCTGGCGCGGCGTGTAGCCCAGCACCTGGTTGAACTCCTCCATGTGCACGCGGGCGCCGCCGGGCAGGTGGTCAAACCGCTGTACGGCCAGGATGTCGTTGAACGGGACGGTGTCGGGCAGGTCGGCCTCGGCGCGGGTGATGACGCGTACGTCGGCGCAATCCAGGTCCAGTGCCTTGCACAGCTGGTAGCCCGTGTACTCGTTGGCCACCAGATCGGGGTGGGCGGTGGTGGGCAGCTTCAGGATCACGCTGCCCGCCGCGCCCCGGCGGTGCACGGTGTAGCGTCGGCCGTCCTGCACCGCGCTGAACTTGGTCACCACGCCGGGCAGCGAGGCGGCGTCTTCCACCGGGAACTCCACAAACCCCGGCTCCAGCACATCCAGCCCCTGGGTGGTGTGCCAGTAGCGCACCACGTCCGGGATGCCGTCTTGCGCGGGCACGGGTTCCACCTCCAGCGCGCCCATCAGGTCGTGGCCTGCGGCAGCCAGCAGCTCGAACTCGTCGTCGGGGCTGCAGCCCCGCTCGCGCGCCAGCCGCTCGCGGTTGTGGCCCTCGGGCAGCAGGTTCTGAAAGTACACCGGCCAGCGCCCATCGGTGCGCACCAGCCGCGCATCGCGCGCCGATGTCAGGATCTGCTGCGTGGCCGCCTCGTCCGCGCCCTGGTAGCTGAGCGACAGGGTGGGGCGCTGCGGGTTGCGGATGTAGCCCTCGTCAAACGACACCCGCAGGATGTCGCCGTATTGCGAGAGGTAGCCAATCGCTTCACGACGGCTTGCTGTCGTACCTGGCTCGCCCGCGCTGCCGCTCGCCAGCGGCGGCCGGTGCAGGTACAGGCGCAGGTAGCGGATGGAGGTGCTCATGGGGCGTGGGCCAGGCAGTGCGGTGGGGTGTCGCCAGGCTCAGCGGCGCAGGCTGTCCACGACCGAGGGGGGCGCATCCACCCCTTCGGGCTGACCCAGAAACTTGCCGCCCGACTGAATGAACGCCTCCAGGCTGGGTCGCAGGCTGCTGGGCACGGCAATGATGTCCATGCCGAGCACCCGCGCCATTTCGGCCAGGGTGGAATAGCGGGGGTCCAAGTCGCCGCCTTCGGTGCGTTGCACCGTCATACGGCTAAGACCTGCGCTTTCTGCAAGCTGGGCCTGGGTCATCTGGTGGGCCTTGCGGGCGGCGGCGAGGGTGGGGATGAGATCGGTTGGCATGATGCTATTTATACTCTTTTTATATTCAAAGAGTAGATAAATAAACAAATTTTCTGCACCTCACCAAGCTCAGGGCGAAGCCAATGGAGGCAATACCTCGCTGCGCTCTGCGCAAAACCGCTGCGCCTCCTGCACCAGCCACTCCCGCACCAGCTCCATCGCCGGGCTCGGGTGGGTGGTGGTCACAAACGAATACGCCGCGCGCGATGGCACGCTGTGCCCCAGCAGCGGCACCAGGCGCCCGGCCTTCACGTCCTGCAGCACCAGCGCGGCGCGGCCCATGGCAATGCCCTGGCCGGCCAATGCGGCGCCCAGGGCGAGTTGCGACAGGTTGAACTGCTGACCACCCGCCCAGGGAGGGGGCGTGGCGCCCCTGTGCGCAAACCAGTGTTGCCATTCCTCATAGGTGTTCGCGCCGTCCCAGGCGCTGCCGTCGTGCAGCAGCCAGTCGCCGTGCAGATCCTCGGGTGTGGTGATGGGCGGGTGGCGGGCCAGGAATTCGGGGCTGGCCACGGGGATGAGCCATTCGTCCAGGAACACGGTGGCATTCAGGTCGCGGTAGCCGCCCAGGTCAAAGCGCACGGCGGCCTCCACGCCGTCGCGCACCATGCGGGTGCGGTCCAGCGTGTGGAACTCGCCAAACACGCGCAACCCGGTGTGCGGGTGCTGGCGAAAGAAGTCGCCCAGCCGGGGCGTGAGCCAGCTCATGGCGAAGGACGGTGAACAGCTCAGCGTGGCCGTCGCGGCCTCGGCCGGCTGGCGCATCTGGGCCAGGGTGCTTTCGATGGCGTCAAAACTCTCGCGCAGCACCACGGCCAGCCATTTGCCCTCGGGCGTCGGCACCAGCGCGCGCGGGGTGCGCAGGAACAGCGGGCGGCGCAGCCAGTCTTCGAGCTGCTTGACCTGCTGGCTCACGGCGCCCTGGGTGATGCACAGCTCGGCGGCCGCCTTGGTAAAGCTGCCGTGGCGGGCGGCTGCATCAAAACTGCGCAGCCAGGCGAGCAGGGAGGGGGAGAGGCGAATATCCATTATTAATACTAATGATACGCTCAATATAAATGGTTTGTGACGGGAGCGTGACCGGCGAAGAATGAGGGCAAGACTTTTCGAGATGAACGCGCCATGACGATTGCCGAACCCAAAACTGCCATCGATGCCTTGCTGGCAACCCGCCTGCGCAACGCCCAGCCCGCCCTGTGGACCAACCCGGCGCAGAAGGCACAGCCCGCCGCCGCGCTGCCTGCACTGGGCAGAACCATTAGTCTGGATGATACGCAAGGAGCGGCTGCCCGCCTGGCCCGTTTTGCCGGGCTGCTGGCGCAGGTGTTCCCCGAACTCGCCGCCACCGGGGGCGTCGTGGAGTCGCCCCTGCTGCCTGCTGCGGCGCTGGCGCCCGCACTGGGCATGGCCGACGCGCAAGGCCGTCTGTTCATCAAGGCCGATCACAGCCTGCCCGTGGCGGGCTCCATCAAGGCGCGCGGCGGTATGCACGAGGTGCTGGAGTTCGCCGAGGGGCTGGCGCTGCAGCACGGCCTGGTGCAGCCCGGTGGTGACTATCGCGCGATGGCGACGCCGCAGGCCCGCGAGGTGCTGGGCCGCTACCAGGTGGCGGTGGGCTCCACGGGCAACCTGGGCATGAGCATTGGTGTGGTGGCATCGGCCCTGGGCTTTCAGGCCACGGTGCACATGTCGGCCGATGCCAAGGAATGGAAGAAAGACCGCCTGCGCCAGCGGGGTGTGCAGGTGGTGGAGCACACGGGCGACTATGAGCGCGCCGTGGCCGCAGGCCGTGCCGAGGCGGCCAGCAACCCGCTGTGCCACTTTGTGGACGACGAGCAATCGTTCTCGCTGTTGCTGGGCTACAGCGCGGCCGCGCTGCACCTGCAAAAGCAGCTGGCCGAGCAGGGCGTGGCGGTGGATGCCGAACACCCGCTCATCGTCTACCTGCCTTGCGGCGTAGGCGGCGCGCCCGCGGGCATCACCTTTGGCCTGCGGCAGGTGCTGGGGCCGCATGTGCACTGCTTCTTTGCGGAGCCGGTGCAGTCGCCGTGCTTCATGGTGCAGATGATGGCCGATGCAACGCAAGGTGTGGGGCAGCACCCCTCGGTCTACGACTGGGGCCTGACCAACCGCACCGAGGCCGACGGCCTGGCCGTGCCGCGTGCATCGCTGCTGGCGGCCGAGCTGATGCGGCCGCTGCTGTCGGGCGTGTTCACTGTGGCCGACGACACCCTGTTTGCACACTTGGTGCGGGTGCTGGACGCCTTGGGCGAGCACATCGAGCCCTCGGCTGCCGCAGGCTTCAGCGGCCCGGCCATGTTGACGGGTACCACGGCCGGGCAGGCCTGGCTGCGCAGCACGGGCATTGAGGCCGTGCTGCACCAGGCCACGCATCTGGTGTGGACCACGGGCGGCCTGCTGGTGCCCGATGCGCAGTACCAGGGCTTTGTGCAGCGCGGGCGGGCAGTGCTGGCTGCGCAGGCCTGATGGCTGAGCACCTTCTTTTCTCTTTTTTCTTTTCACTTTTGTCTGGAGCCACGCCATGAACCGCAAGCAACTGCTTTTGTCTGCCGTCCTCAGCGCCGCCCTGGGGGCCACTGCGTGGACTCCGGCCATGGCGCAGGAGGCCGCCTTCCCCACCAAGCCGATCACGCTGGTGATTCCGTTCCCACCCGGTGGCGCCACCGATGTGCTGGGGCGGCTGATCGGCAAAAAGCTGGGCGACAAGCTGGGCCAGAGCGTGGTGATCGACAACCGCGCGGGGGCTGGCACGGTGATTGGTGCAACGTCGGTGGCGCGGGCAGCCCCCGATGGCTACACGCTGCTGATGAGCTCGGGCACCACCTTCACCGTCAATCCTGCGGTGCGCGCCAAGCTGCCGTACGACCCGGTCAAGAGCTTTGAGCCCATCGGCATCACGGGCCGCACGGGGTTGATTCTGCTGGCCAACAAGGATGTGCCTGCCAACGACCTGAAGCAGTTTGTGGCGTTGGTGAAAGCGGCTCCCGACAAGTATTCGTATGGCTCGTTCGGCACGGGCACCACCTCGCAGTTTGCAGGCGAGATGTTCTTCCACGCGGCGGGTCTCAAGATCCAGCATGTGCCGTACAAGGGCAGTGCACCTGCGATGACCGACCTGCTCGGAGGGCAGATCCCGTTCACGGTGGATACCGTGTCGGCCGCGCTGCCGCAGCTCAAGGACGGCAAGATCAAGGCCATTGCGGTGACCTCTGGCAAACGCTCGGCCCTGCTGCCCAAGGTGCCTACGCTGGCGGAGAGTGGCTACCCCGGCCTGGAGATGGACACCTGGCTGGCCATGGTGGCGCCGCGTGGCCTGCCACCGGCCGTGACGGCTCGGCTGGAGCAAGCATTGGCCCAGGTGGTGTCAGACCCCGAAACGCGTGACAAGATGATCGCGGTGGGGTTCGAGCCGTCCTATGCTTCGTCCAGGGTGTTGGCCGAGCTGATCGACAAGGAGCTGCCGCTGATGCGCGCCATTGCACAGCGTGCTGCCATCACCGCAGACTGAACCCGTGGGACCAGAACAAGGAGACAAGCCCGAGATGACCACCACAAACCCCCAAGCCCTGGTTGAACTGACGGCCAACGAACTGCGCCACCGCATTGGCACACGCGAGATTTCGCCGGTGGAGCTGCTGGACGCCTGCATTGAACGCATCGAGGCGGTGAACCCGCACGTGAATGCCGTCACCGCCACCTGCTACGACCGCGCCCGCACCGAGGCCAAGGCGGCCGAGCAAGCGGTGCTGCGCGGCGAGCCGCTGGGCCTGCTGCATGGCCTGCCCATGGGCGTGAAGGACCTGGAGGCCACGGCGGGCTTGCTGACCACCTATGGCTCGCAGATCTACCGCGAGCACATTCCGGCCGAGGACAACGTGCTGGTGGCGCGCCTGCGCGCGGCGGGCGCCATCGTCACGGGCAAGACCAACATCCCCGAGATGGGGGCGGGCGCCAATTCGCGCAACACCGTGTGGGGCGCTACGGGCAATCCGTTCAACCCCAACCTGAACGCTGGGGGCTCATCGGGCGGCTCGGCCGCTGCGCTGGCGTGTGACATGCTGCCGGTGTGTACGGGCTCGGACACGGGTGGGTCGCTGCGCATTCCTGCATCCATCTGCGGGGTGGTGGGCTTCCGGCCCTCGCCCGGCGTGGTGCCCAGCTCGCGCAAGCTGCTGGGCTGGACGCCGATTTCGGTGGTCGGCCCCATGGGCCGCACGGTGGAAGAGGCCTGTCTGCAGCTGGCAGCATCGGCGGGCATGTCGGCGGGCGACCCGCTGAGCTACCCGCTGGACCCGATGGGCTTCCTTCTGCCCGAAGCCGTGGACCTGAGCCGCCTGCGCGTGGCTTATTCCGAGGACTTTGGTGCCTGCGCTGTGGACGACGGCATCCGCGCCGTGTTCCGCCGCAAGGTGCAGGCCATGAAGCACCTGTTTGCGCGTTGCGACGCCATCGACATCGACCTGGGCGATGTGCACCGCTGCTTTGACGTGCTGCGCGCCGAGGCCTTTGTGGCCAGCACGCGCGAGGCCTACGAACGCGACCCCGCCACCCTGGGCCCTAACACCCGCGCCAACTACGAAATGGGCGCCGCCATGACGCTGCTCGACAGCGCCTGGGCGCAGGCCGAGCAGACACGCATCCTGGCGCGGTTCCAGAGGCTGTACGAAGAGTACGACGTGATCCTGGCGCCCACTACGCCGGTGTCGCCGTTTGCGTGGACCCAGCTGTTCGCCAGCCACATCAACGGCGAGCCGCAGGCCAACTACTACCGATGGCTGGCGCTGACTTATGTGACCACGCTCACCACCCACCCGGCGCTGAGCTTGCCGTGCGGACTGGACGACGCCGGGATGCCGTTTGGCCTGCAGATCGTGGGCCGCTTCCGTGCCGACCGCCACACGCTGGGCGTGGGGCATGCGCTGGAGAAGGCGTTCAAGGGCATTGCCGGGCTGGCACGGCCCCGGCCCGACTTCGCCAAGCTGATGCAAACCAATGCCGAACCCGCGCTGACCTCCATCGTGACCGTGGCACCCGACCCCCGCGATGCCCGCAGCCTGCCGCGTGACGACCGTGCGGCATCGGCAGCGCAGGTGTCGGCCGTTTGAGCAGGAGGAGCAGATGCAAACCGTAGACACCATCGTCATCGGCGGAGGCATTGCCGGGGCCTCCGTGGCCTGGCAACTGGTGCAGCCCGGCGCCGCAGGGCAGAGCGCCAGCGTGCTGCTGCTGGAGCGCGAATCGCAGCCCGGCTATCACACCACCGGCCGCTCGGCCGCGCTCTACATGGCGACCTATGGCACGCCCAACATCCAGGCGCTGACCCGGGCGAGCCGCGCGTTTTACGACGCGCCGCCGGCGGAGTTTGGCGCTGACCCCATCCTCTCGCCCCGGGGCGTGGTCTATGTGGCCGGGCCGGACCAGCTGGACCTGCTCAAGCAGACCTACGACGAAGCGCACGCCACCTCGCCCAATGTGCAATGGGTGGACAAGGCTGAGCTGCTGGCGATGCTGCCCTGCCTCAAACCCGAGGCTGTGGCAGCCGGCATGAGCGAGCCCGAGGCGGCCGACATTGATGTGAACGCCCTGCACCAGGGCTACCTGCGCGGCCTGCGCCAGCGCGGCGGCCAGGTGCTGACGAACGCCGAGGTCATGGCTGTGCGCCGCGAGGGTGATGTATGGCAAGTGACGCTGGCCGATGGGCGGGTGTTTGCTGCCCCCATCATCGTCAATGCTGCGGGCGCCTGGGCCGATGTGGTGGCGGGCCTGGCCGGTGTGCCACCCATCAGGCTGGAGCCGCGCCGCCGCACGGCATTCACCTTCCCGGTGCCCGAGGGCATGGATGCCACCCACTGGCCAGCCGTGATTGGCATCGACGAGAGCTTTTACTTCAAGCCCGACGCGGGGCAACTACTGGGCTCACCGGCCAATGCCGACCCTACACATCCGCACGATGTGGTGCCGGAAGAGCTCGACGTGGCCACCGGGATTTATCACATCGAGGAAATGACCCGCTTCCAGATCCGCCGGCCGTCGCACACCTGGGCCGGGCTGCGCTCCTTCGTGTCGGATGGCGACATGGTGATCGGCTGGGACAATCACGTGCCCGGCTTCTTTTGGCTGGCCGGGCAGGGCGGGTATGGGATTCAGAGCGCGGCGGGCGCCTCGTTGCTGGCGCGGCAACTGTTGCGGGGCGAGCCGCTGGCCGAGGAGCTGGTGCGCGAGGGCGTGGGGGTGGAAGGGCTGTCGCCTGCGCGTTTGCGCTGAGGTGCCCAGACGGGAGGGGCTCAGCCTCTCACGCGAAGGTGTTGACGTTGGTGCCCAGTGCGCCGCTGGTGGCCAGCTGGGGTTGGGGCATGGACTGCTGCATGGCGTCGATCATGGTGGCGGCCGATACCGCCTGCATATCCAGCGCCTTTTTCAGTACCACCATGTTCAAGGCGTCCGACGTCTTGGCGCTGGCCAGGTTGGTAGCGGTGTTGACGATGCTGTTGGTCAGGGCGACGTCCATGGTGACTCCTCGGGGCAATGGTGGGTTATCGGCACGGCTGAACGCGGCTTGAGCGTTGTTACATGTTCAGCGGTCGTGGACCTGCTCTGTAGTGCTCCGCCTAGTCCAGCGCGGGTACCCCAAGGGCTGGGCAGGCGGCCAGGTCGGATGGGTGGGTGTGTGGCAGCTGGCGGGCTGCGTCGCGCAAGGCGGTGCGCAGGCCTTCTTCCAGCGTGGGGTGATAGAAGGGCATGCCCAAGAGGTCGTGCACTGTCAGTTGCTGCTGCACGGCCAAGGCCAGCAGGTGCGCCAGGTGCTCGCCGTCAGGGGCACACAGCTCGGCGCCCAGCAGGCGACCACTCGCATGGTCTGCATAGACGCACAGGCGTCCATGGTTGCGCTGGGCGGTGCGGGCGCGGCCCTGGTTTGTGTAGCTGGCGGTGCCGGTGACGGTGCTGTGCGCGTCCATGTCGGCCACGCGCGGTCCCACAATAGCGATGTTGGGGTCGGCGAACACGATGGACAGCAAGGTGCGGCGCCGAAAGCGCGTGGGAGTGGGGGTCAGGGCGTTCAGGCCTGCAATATGACCTTCATCGGCCGCCTCGTGCAGCAACGGGGTGTGGGTGTTGGCGTCACCCGCCAGAAACACCGGCAAATTGCCAATTTGCTGGGTTTGTGGGTCTACGGCGGGCAGGCCGCGCGCATCCAGCGGTACGCCCAGTGTCTCCAGGCCAAGGTGCTCAATGTTGGGCACCCGGCCCATGGCGGCGATGACCTGGTCCACTACCACGCGGTTGGCGCCGCTGGCGACTTCAATGCCTCCAGGCACTTCGCGCAGCTGCGCCTCGGCGCCCATGTGCAGCACCATGTCCTGCTTGAGCAGGGCCGCCAGCTCGGCATTCAGCGTTGGGTCGCTCAAGCCAGCCAGCGTGTGGCCAGTGGTGAACGCAGCCACCTGCAGGCCCAGCCGCGCGAGCGCTTGCGACAGCTCCACCCCGATCGGGCCCATGCCGATCACTGCGATGCGGGGGCCTAGGGTTGGTTGTTCGAACAAGGTGTCGGTGGTGAGCATGCGGTCGCCGAACGCCAGCCATGCCTCGGGCACACGGGGGCGTGATCCCGTGGCGATGATGATGCTGCGCGTGGCGTAAGCCGTGCCATCAATGTCCACCGAACGCGGCCCCAGCAGCATGGCGCGCCCTGACACCTGGTTGCTGCCCAGTTCATTGGTGGCTTTGAGGGCGCCCGCCACGAAGTCGTCGCGAAGTGCGCGCACGCGCTGGAGCACGGAAGGCAGGTCGGCGGTCAATGCACTGGCGCCCCGAAGGCCAAATGCTTCAAAGGTGTGGCGACGGTGGAAAGCGTTGGCCGCCTCGATCAGCGCTTTGGATGGCATGCAGCCTACGCGGGCGCAGGTAGTGCCCCAGGGGCCTTCATTGACGATGAGGTAGCGGTCGGTGCGCTTGCGCACTTCACGCAGCGCGGCCAGGCCCGCCGTGCCTGCGCCAATGATGATGGTGTCGAGCGGTTGGGCCATGGGGCTTTCTCGGGGTCTGAAAAGCCGGAGTGTGACGCGCGAGCCGCCGCAACGTTGTAGGCGCACAGGCCGTTTCAGTGAGGCCGCTGAGGGCGCTTGCGCGCATGTGAAAACCGAGCTGGTTGCCCTTTGGGGGCCGGGTCTCGGCGTCCGGTCAGGCTTCGGGGTCCGTCCAGCCCACACGGCCTTGCCCGTGGTCGTTGATGCGTTGGACAAAAGGGGCGGCTTGCGTCTGGGGCAGGCGCAGCTGCAAGGTGACCAGCGTGCCATGCTGCACGTCCACCAATTCGGCGCCAGCAGCTTCAATTTCGCGGCGCAGCAGGCCTTCCAGGGCATAGGGCACCTGGCACTGCAACAGGGCCATGCGCTGCAGCGTGACCTTGGGGGCCGTCAGCAGTGCCTGGGCAATTGTGTCGGTATAGGCGCGCACCAGGCCGCCCGCGCCCAGCTTGACGCCGCCAAAGTAGCGCACCACCGTGGCCAGCACGCCTTCCAGGTCCTGGTGGCGCAACACGTCCAGCATAGGGCGGCCAGCGGTGCCACCGGGCTCTCCGTCGTCCACCGCAGCCGACTGTCCGCCCGCCAGTAGCGCCCAGCAGATATGGGCTGCGCCAGGGTGTTGCTTCCACAGCGCATCCACTGCCGCCTGCGCGCTGGCGCGGTCGGCCATGGGCTGCACGCAGCCAATGAAGCGGCTTTTCTTGATGATGAGTTCGCTGTGCGCCGGGGCAGCCAGAGTCTGGGGCATGGGGCAGCGAGTGTACGGCGAGCGCTTTGGGTGCCAGCAGGGGGCCGTGTGTGACGGAAGTCACAGCCCGGACCCTGAAGGGTGTGGATCGGCACAAATCGCGTTGGGAATGTGCGTTCTGTCACACATGCCATAGGCGTGGGTTCCTACACTGCGAACTTGTTGCTGTGGCCTACGCTGTTGCTACGCATTTGAAAGCACTCGGGCCATCAGAAAAGGAACCGCCATGTTTGCCACTTCGCTCTCTGCACCTTTGCCTACCTCCCTCGCCGGCCATCTGTTTGGCCGTTTCATCTCTCCCTCGGTCTCCCAGGCATCGGGCGCCAGCTCGGTGGCATCGACCGGCGCGATGCCAAACGCAGTGGAAAAGCACGACGAAGAGATGCCGGACCTGGCGCAGCGCGTGCGGGAAATCGGCGAGTGGTGATACGGCGTGCTGCGTAACGTAACAAGCCACGCAGCGTCCCTTCAGCCGGTGTCGCCCATGCAACCATCTGCTGCGCCCAGGTCGCGTGCCATGAGCACGCTGGTGTAGTTGGTCAAAGGGCGCCAGTCGCACTCGCCGACCACCCGGTAACCCCAGGATTCATACATCGCTATCAAGGCCGTGGCCGGTTGCGCAGTGTCCAGCGCCATCACCCGGGCGCCCGCTCGGCGGGCATAGTCCAGGGCATAGGCGTGCAGCTGTGTGCCGTAACCCCGGCCTTTGGCGTCAGGGGTGATGCAGAACTGGCACAAAGACCACACCGAAGGGTCGCGGTACAGCGTTACCGAGGATTCGGGTTGCGGCGGTCGCAGCGTGACAGTGCCCACATAGTCTTCGCCGTCCAGCATCACCAACCCCGTGCCTGAAGCAAACCGCTTCGCCGTATCTTCCACAGACTGGTGGGTGCCCCAGTAGCGCAGACCCCGCAGCGCGTGGGGTGCATAGGCGCAGTGGATGAGGGAGGTCAGGCGTGCGAGGTCATCGTCGGCCGTGACTGGGCGAATCAAAAGCGAATCGGACAAAGTCATCGAGATACTCCGTGGCCTCGCGTTGAAGGCCGCTGGTCGGTCAGCGGGTCGTGTTGCCTCATTTCAAAGCTCTAGCTCCCAGGTCTCTCCCACCAATTGCTGACCAAAGCCTTCGTAGGGCTCGGTCTTGACCAGCCGAAAACCGCGCTGACCGTAGATGCCACGCGCAGCTGTGAGGCAGCTGTTGGTCCATAGAACCATCTTTTTGTAACCTTTTGCACGCGCAAAGGCAATGCATTCGTCGGTGAGGCGGGCGCCCAGGCCGAGGCCCCTGGCTTTGGGGCTGAGGATGAGCATGCGCAGCTGCGCCGTGGTGGCCGATTTGCGCACCACAAACACCGAGCCCACGCGCTCGCCATCCAGCTCGGCGATCCAGGCTTTCTCCCATGCGGGCTGGAACTTGCGCAAGAACTGCGCTGCGATGTCTGCCACCAAGGCCTCAAAACGGTTGTCCCAGCCGTACTCGCGCCCATAGATCTCGCCATGCTGCTGCACTACCCAGCCCATGTCGCCGGGCAAAGGGTCACGCAGGACGGCGATTCGGGTGCCATCCGCCGCGTTGGAGGGGGAGGACAGCAGGGTTTCGATCCGTTCCATGGCCTCCACGACCTCCTGGCGCCGAGCCGGGGGCAAGGGGGCGAGCAGTGCGGCAGCTTCGTCGCGCGAACGCTGCTGCAGCGGCTCGAACGCCTCGCGTCCAGCAGCGGTGAGCGTGACCAGGCTTTGGCGCGCGTCCTTGGCGTTGGCATGCCGTTCTATCCACCCGGCCTGCTCAAAACGCCGCAATATCCTGCTCATGTACCCGCCGTCCAGCCCCAGCTCCCGCGCGAGTTCGCTGGCCACAGGGGCCTCGCGATGGGCGAGCTCGTAGAGCACGCGCACGTCGGTCAGCGACAGCTTGCTGCCCAGGTACGGGTCCAGCACGCCAATGCGGCGGGTGATGAAGCGGTTGAACTGGCGCACGGCCTTCACCGCGCTCGCAGGCACCGGGACGGACTCGGGAAGGGTAGAGGTGTTGTTGCTCATGAATGCCTCTATCAGTTAATTAATTGACAAAAGCAAGTATATGCCTGACGGCCATCAAGCCTGTAACAGTGAGGGGCAAGGGCTGCCGAGGCGACAAAAACCGTCCGCCAACGTAAAATCACGGGTTATCCACCACAGACGCGCCCCACGAAGGCCCCCATCGCACCGGGGGCGGTCGCGACCCCCTTTGCATGAACGCCCCCGTTGACGTCTCCTTTTTTGCGCGCGCCGCAAAGCCCTTGACCAGCTACCGTCCGTACTGGGCCAAGCGCTTTGGCACGGCACCGTTCCTGCCGATGAGCCGCGCCGAGATGGAGAAACTGGGCTGGGACAGCTGCGACATCATCTTGGTCACGGGCGACGCGTATGTGGACCACCCGAGCTTCGGCATGGCCGTGATCGGCCGCACGCTGGAGGCGCAGGGCTTTCGCGTGGGCATCATCGCCCAGCCCGACTGGCAGAGCGCCGAGCCCTTCAAGGTGCTGGGCAAGCCCAACCTGTTCTGGGGCGTGACGGCGGGCAACATGGATTCGATGATCAACCGGTACACCGCCGACCGGAAGATCCGCAGCGACGACGCCTACACCCCCGGCGACGTGGGCGGCAAGCGCCCCGATCGTGCGGCCATCGTCTACAGCCAGCGCTGCCGCGAGGCGTACAAGGACGTGCCCATCATTCTGGGCGGCATTGAAGGCAGCCTGCGTCGCATTGCGCATTACGACTACTGGAGCGACAAGGTGCGCCGTTCCATCGTGGTGGACAGCAAGTGCGATCTGCTGCTGTACGGGAACGCCGAGCGTGCGCTCGTTGAAGTGGCCCACCGCATCGCAGCGCGTGAACCGGTGGAGCAGATCACCGATGTGCGCGGCACGGCCTTTGTGCGCCGGCCGGACGACGAGAGCGGCAAGGACTGGTTCGAGATCGACTCCACCACGGTGGACGAGCCCGGCCGCGTAGAGGCGCACATCAACCCGTACATGACCACCAGCGAGCAGGCTGCGGCCCAAGGCAGCACTTGCAGTAAAGAGGATGGGAATGCTACTGATTCTGTAGCGGGCACCGCAAATAACACCAGCGCTACCGGCCAAAACAGCCCCAACCCTGCCATTCAGCCGATCCAGTTCGTTGCCAATCCGGCGCTCAAGGCCAAGCTCAAGGTCCCCCCACGCGAGAAGAGCGTGATCCGCCTGCCCAGCTACGAGCAGGTCAAAAGCGACCCCGTGCTCTACGCCCACGCCAACCGCGTGCTGCACCTGGAGACCAACCCTGGCAACGCGCGTGCACTGGTGCAGGCCCATGGCGAGGGTGTGACGGCGCGTGATGTGTGGATCAACCCGCCCCCCATCCCGCTGACGACGGCCGAGATGGACTACGTGTTCGACCTGCCTTACGCGCGTGGCCCGCACCCCAGCTACGCCGACGAAAACGGCAGCCATGACGGCGCGACCAAGATCCCCGCGTGGGAGATGATCCGGTTCTCCATCAACATCATGCGCGGCTGCTTTGGCGGCTGCACCTTTTGCTCCATCACCGAGCACGAGGGCCGCATCATCCAGAGCCGATCGGAAGATTCGATCATTCAGGAGATCGAGGACATCCGCGACAAGGTCAAGGGCTTCACAGGCACCATCAGCGACCTGGGTGGCCCCACGGCCAACATGTACCGCCTGGGCTGCCGCAGCCCCGAGATCGAGGCCGCCTGCCGCAAGCCCAGCTGCGTGTACCCCGGCATCTGCCAGAACCTCACCACCGACCACGGCCCGCTCATCAAGATCTACCGCCGTGGCCGCGCGCTCAAGGGCATCAAGAAGATCCTCATCGGCTCGGGCCTGCGCTACGACCTGGCGGTGAAATCGCCCGAGTACGTGAAGGAGCTGGTACAGCACCACGTGGGGGGCTACCTCAAGATCGCGCCCGAACACACCGAGCAGGGCCCGCTCACCAAGATGATGAAGCCGGGCATCGGCAGCTATGACAAGTTCAAGCAGATGTTCGAGAAGTTCAGCGAAGAGGCGGGCAAGAAGCAGTTCCTGATCCCGTACTTCATCGCCGCGCACCCGGGCACCAGTGACGAGGACATGATGAACCTCGCCATCTGGCTGAAGAAGAACGGCTTCCGCGCTGACCAGGTGCAGACCTTCTATCCCAGCCCCATGGCCACGGCCACGGCCATGTACCACTCGGGCCGCAACACGCTGACCCGCGTGCGCCGCGAAATGCGCGATGTGGATGAAGAGTCTGTGGACATCGTGCGCGGCGAAAAGCGCCGCCGCCTGCACAAGGCCTTCCTGCGCTACCACGACCCGAACAACTGGCCGCTGCTGCGCGAGGCGCTCAAGGCCATGGGCCGGGCGGACCTGATCGGCAACGGCAAGCACCACCTGATCCCGACCTTCCAGCCGCTTACCGACGGTGGTTATCAGAGCGCGCGGCGCAAGAACTCGACCCCGACTGGGGCCAAGCCCGCCGTGGCACCGGCGTCGCGCACGGTGCAGCAGCCCACCAAGGGCCGCATCCTGACCCAGCACACGGGCCTGCCACCGCGCGTGACCGGGAGCGCGGCTAAGCCGGCTGCGGGCGGCAAACCGTTCAAGAAGGCGCGATAGTCCGCTGCCAGCGTGCCAGCGTGGCGTGGCGTGGCGGGTAGGGCGTCCATCTGCCCATTGCATCTGCAGGCTGAAACGGGGCGCTGGCATGCCGCGCCAACCGCATCGGCGGGGTGGCGGAACTCAGGCGCGCCAGGCCCGCGCGGTAGTCAGGTGGTCGTGTAGTCCCTTGCCAGACATTCCGACAGCGGCACGGGCTTTGCCACCGCATAGCCTTGGGCGTAGTTCACGCCGATGAGTCGCAACGCATCCACGGTGGCTTCGGACTCGGCGAACTCGGCAATCGTCTGCTTGCCCATCACGTGGCCGATGCGGTGGATCATTTCCACCATGGCACGGTTGGTGGGGTCTTGCAGAAGGTCCTTCACGAAAGCGCCGTCGATCTTGAGGTAGTTCACCGGCAGGTGCTTGAGGTAGGTGAAGGACGACATCCCCGCGCCGAAGTCATCGAGCGCGAACCTGCAGCCCAGTTGCTGCAGCTCCTTCATCAGGCGCACCGCGTTGGGCAGGTGCGATATCGCGCTGGTCTCGGTGATCTCGAAGCACAGCAGCGCGGGGTCCAGCCCGGATTCGTTGAGCGTGGTGCGTATGTATTTGAGCAGGCTGTCGTCCCCCAGGCTGGTGCCTGAGAGGTTGATGGCGCAGGTGTGCAGCGGCCGAGCGCCTGGGGTGCGCTGGTGCTGCACCAGCGCCTGCAGTGTGTGGCGGATCACCCAGCGGTCGATGGACGGCATCATCCCGTAGTGCTCGGCGGCCGGGATGAAGGTGCCAGGCGCCACCAGCTGGCCGTTTTCCTCCTCGCGCAGGCGCAGCAGCACCTCCATGTGCAGGCCTTCTTCACCGGTGCCTTGCAGCGCGCGGATGGTCTGCGCGTACAGCTGGAAACGGTTGTGCTCCAGCGCCAGGCGCAGGCGCCGCACCCAGTCCATGTCGCCTTCGCGCCGGGTCATCTCGATGTCTTCGGGCTGGTAGATGAACACCCTGTTGCGCCCACCTTCCTTGGCACGGTAGCAGGCCATGTCGGCCACGCGCATGGCCTCCTGGATGGAGGTGAGCGCTGGGATGAGCTGCACCATGCCGATGGAGAGGCCCGTGCTGAGCTGCTGGCCTTCCCACGCCAGGCGCAGGTCCTGGCCAGCCTGGCGCAATTGCTCTGCAATGCGCGCCGAGGGGCCAACGGGGCAGTCCTTGAGCAGGATGCCGAATTCGTCGCCGCCCAGCCGTGCCAGCGTGTCCCCTTCGCGCAGGTGGCTTTGCAGCATGCGACAGACCTCCCGCAGCATCTCGTCGCCGGCCTGGTGGCCGCAGGTGTCGTTGATGAGCTTGAACTGGTCCATGTCCACGTAGAGCAGCGAGCCCTCGCGGCCCGGCTGGCGCGGGTGGCTGAGCAGGGCTTCAAGCCGGTGCTCGAACTCGCGGCGGTTCACCAGGCCCGTCAGCGCATCATGGCTGGCCTGCCACGAGAGCTGCTCTACATAGTGCTGCTCGCGCGTGACGTCGTGCAGCGCCAGCACCGCCCCGGTCAGCACACCCCGGTGCCGGATGGGAGAGCCCACCAGCCTCACCGGAACGATGCTCTGGTCCGGTCGCACCAGGGTGCGGTGGATGTTGCCCTTGGCAGCACCATCGCTGCGCAGCAGCGTCTGCACCAGGGCGTCGGCCGACAGGGGTGGTGTATCACCTTCGAAGACCAGCAACTGCGCCAGAGGTTGCCCGGTGGCCTGGGCGGCCGGGCGGGCCAGCAAGGTTTCTGCGGCAGGATTCATGTAGGTGACCTCGCCGTGGATGTTGGTCGTCACCACGGCATCGCCAATGGCGGCCAGCGTGGTGCGCGCCTGTTCCCGCTCGACCTCCAGGGCGCGCTCCGCGTTCTGGCGCTGGGCCAGCAACTTGCGCGTGTGCCACAGGGTCAGAAGAATCAGCACCAAGGCGATGCCCATGTTGGTCCACATCAGCAGGAGCACGATGTGGCGCGAGCTTTCGCCCAGGGCGTCGCTGAAGTTCCGGGCCGCCGGGGTCACGCCCGCGTTGATCTCGCGGATGGTGTTCTGCCACCGTTCGCGGGTGGGGGCGTCCACCGTGCCGGCGGTGTTGCGCAGGTGGATCTCGTGCGACAGCTCGCGCAGCGCACGGATGTACTCGTCGCCCACCAGCCATTGGTCTACCGGCTTCTTCACCAGATCAAAGTCGTCAAAGTAGCGCAGCAGCCAGATCAGGCCGTCAATGTCATCGGGGTGGTTGCCACCGCGCAGAAAGCCGTCGCGCGCCACATCCGTCTGCACCTGGCCTGGTTCCAGGGCCAGCCGGGCCGCCCGGTCGCCCAGCGGGATCTCCATGGCGCGGGTGAACCCTTCAAAGGCCTGGGGGGAGCCGGTGATGGCGTACTGGTTCAGAAAATAGATGGCGTCCTTCTGGCCTTTGGTCCATAGGCTTTCGCCTGCGACGAAGGCACGCACCGAGGACAAGACATGCAGGCTGGCCGTGGCGCACACCGCCAGCAGCAACACCATGGTGATGAAAGGCCAGGTCACCCGCAACGTCAACGGCACAGGCCTTCGCTCGACCGGCTGCAATACATCCATGGATGGGTCCCTCGCCTCGTGCCAAGCTGCTTGCGCCAGTGATGCCTGGTGGCCCCATCCGGCGCGCCCTCATCAGTGTGTCCGCATGCTCTGTCAATGCCTGCGGTCCAGTGTTGTCCTGGAACGCATGGCTGGTTCGGCGGTGCGGTGCTTCCGGCCCACTATATAGAGATCAACTTGCCAGCGCATGCAAAGTTTGGCAACCCCTTGTGCCTGCGGGGAATGGCCGCCATGCCGATGCGCACCCGCACCTGAACCTGCGCGCGGCGGGCCGTCGCTGGCTCCGCCCAGGTTTTGCCCGGCCTGACAGAAGCCGGTGTTTACGGCGCCGCAGCGTGGGTGCCCACCAGCACGGACTGCGGGCCATCGTCTGCGGGCTGCGAGATCAGGTCTTCGATGATGAAGGTGCGGTAATAGAACGCCGTGACCGCGCCTTCGGGGGCAATGGCTGCCACCAGCGTGTCGGTGTCGTCTTTGTCGTTCACTGCGATCAGAATGCCGTGGTGGCCGGAGCCCGCCAGATCGGCAATGCGCCGCACCATGTCGCCTTCGGCGCCCACAGATGGCAGCGGCGCATCTGCAGTGCCCAGGGTGTGCACAATTTCTTCGAGGATGACTTCGGGGCTGGCGTAGGCGACATCGCCCTGATGGCCTGCTGCCTGCAATGCGAGTGCGGCCTGGCGCGCGCAGTCCTCGTCGGGGAACAGCGCAAACACCTGGCCGGTGGGGTAGAAAACGCCGCCCATGGTGGTCATGGTGGAATCAAGGACGAGGGGTTTCATGGGCATCTCCCGAAGTGTTTCAGACCTTTGGGATTGAAACCGGGCCTCCTGGCGCGCTGTGTAGGCCAGCGGGCCATCTGTGCGTCAGCCCGCTTTGCATTGCCGGGGGCTGGGTCACAAGAATATGTGCCAAAAGCGCTTGATGCGCTAGTGCTTCATGGGTTGATTGCTATCAATTTGTTAGTTTTTGACCGCATCTGCTAGCCCAGCCATCCACCCAGCCAGGCCCCCAGCGCCGCGCAATGCAGCACCACCGTCGCCCAATACACCGCGCGAAACTCCGCCTTGCGGGATTTGTGCCGCAGCCACTGCTGGGCCCACCATGCGCCGGGCCAGCCGCCTGCAAGGCTCAGCAGGTGCAGGTGGCTTTCCTTGGTGCGCCACCGGCCATTTTGCGCGGCGCTTTTGTCGATGGCGTAGACCAGAAAGGTCAGGAGGTTGACGGCGACCGCCGCGCCCAGCACCCACCACGGCAGCCGGCCTGCCCAGAGGCCCCAGCCCAGCAGCCCCGCCCAGCCGAGCATGAGTAGCCGTATCAGCGCCGAGCCGGTGGGAGTGGTCGGTTCGATGGCCGTCACAGTGCGCCTGCGCCTGGCGGCCGGAGGTTGCCCCGCCCGTTGCACCGGCGCGCGCCGCGTGGGGTGCGCAGGCGGCGGCGTCGGTGCCGTGCTGCGGGGCTGGAACGCGCCACCCGCGTGTGCAGTGGGCAACACGGCCATGGCCCGGGGCCCTTTTCCGCCGACATGAATCTCCTCGTACACCACGGCGAGCCCTTCGCGGGGCGGGGCGGTACCCCGGTAGTCCCGCACATGAAAGAACACATCGGCGGACGTGTCAGGGCTGCGGATAAAGCCGAAGGCGCGGCTGGCGTCCCAGCGGACGACGGTGCCTTGTTTCTGCATCGGTCAGGAAATGCTTTCAGGCCAGGGTGTGCAAAGGAATGTCTTGCGCCACCGCCAAAGCATCAAGTTGCGCGCGGGTCTGTGTGCGCAAGAACGCCGCCACGGCCGCGTGGGTGGCTGGGGCGCGCAGCACCTGCGGGTCGCCCGTGGCGGGCAAGCCTGCGGCAGCACACAGGCTGGCGGCGAAGTGGGATTCCAACGCGGCCACGGCCACGCGGCCGTCGGCGCAGGGGTAGATGCGGTAGCCTGCGTGGTTGCCCCCCACGTCGCCCTCGGGGGTGGTCAGGCCCCAGTCGCGCGGCTGGGCCAGCCAGGCAGCGGCGTCGGCCAGGGCGACTTCGATGCACACGCCGTTGCCGGTGTGGGCGCGCTCCAGCAGGGCCTGCAGCACGGCTTCGCTGGCCATCAGGGCGCCGCCCATGTCGGCGTACAGGGTGGGTGGCATCTCGGTGCCGGTCACCAGGCCGGCGTCGGCCAGGTAGGTGAGGTCGTGGCCAGGCTCTTCGGCCCGCTCGGCCGCCGCGCCCACGATGCGTACCAACGAGAGGCGTGGATATTTTGATTGAAGCGCCTCCCAGGAGAGGCCCAGCTTAGCAAGGGCCGACGGGCGGAACGAGGTGATCAGCACATCGGTGCTTGCCAGCTCTGCATGCAGCGTGGCCTGGCCTTCGGTCGTCTTGAGGTGGGCATGCACCACGCGCACGCCCTGGTGCAACGTGGCATAGGCCGCCGGGCTGTAGATGCCCATGGGGTCGGCACTGGGGTAGCCGGGGGCTGGAGGCGGTTCGAGCTTGGTGCACTCGGCGCCCATGCGTGCACAGCGCATCAGGGCGGCGGGGCCAGGCAGATTCAGTGCAAGGCTCAGGACACGGGTGTTGCGCAGGGGCTGGGGCAGGGAAGTGGTCATGGGCTCAGGGTTGTCTCGGTGTTGTGGTTTGGAATGGAAGGTGCGGCGCTGGAACTTCGCAGGGCGCGCGGGCTCACTCCCTGCGTTATACATAATTTGTTACGCTCCCTGACCCATGCAACGCAGAACCTCTTTGGCCGCCCTCACGGGCCTGGCCGCCTTTCCGGGAGCTTTCATGACCACGTCCCTGAGCAGCGCCGCCACGGCATCTGCATTGCAGGCGCTCAAGCCCTCGCCCCGCATGCCGGTGATGTTTGTGGGCCATGGCAGCCCCATGAACGCCATCGAGGACAACGCCTGGCGCCGCAGCTGGCAGGCCATGGGTACGGAACTGATGGCGCGCGCCGTGCAGCCGCAGCTCATCCTGTGTGTGTCGGCCCACTGGCTTACGCGTGGTGGCTGGCAGCTCACCGGCATGGCCAACCCCAAAACCATCCACGACTTTGGCGGCTTCCCCCAGGCGCTGTTCGACCAGCAGTACCCCGTGCCGGGCGCGCCGGCCGTGGCGCGCAGCCTGGCCAAGGAGCTGAAATCTCCTGCCACTGGCGCCGCCCTCGGTGTGGACGAGGGCGAGTGGGGGCTGGACCACGGCACCTGGTCGGTGCTCAAGCCCATGTTCCCCCAGGCGCGCATTCCGGTGATGCAGCTCAGCATGGACTACAGCCGAGCACCGGCCGAGCACTATGCACTGGGCCAGCAGCTCAAGGCCCTGCGCGAGCGGGGCGTGCTGATCGTGGGCAGCGGAAACATCGTGCACAACCTGCGCGCATCCCGCCGTGGCTCGGCTGCCAACGAAGCCTACGACTGGGCCACGGAGTTCGACACCGTGGTGCAGGAGCAGATCAAGAAGGGCCAGCTGGGCGCCTTGCAGGACTTCCAGAAGCTGGGCGCCGTGGCCCAGCAGGCGCACCCCACTTACGAGCACTACCTGCCGCTGCTTTACGCAGCGGGAGCCGTGCTGCCCAGCGAGATGCCCCGCTTTTTCAACACGGGCTATCAGTCGGCATCGATCTCGATGCGGTCGGTGCTGTGGGGCTGATGGATGCTTTCTGAAGCGGATGGAATGCTTCTTTTTTGATAGCTGTTGGCGCATGTACATCTAGCACTTGAGGCCAAAAACGCCTGAAATCTCCGCGTCGCAGCGGTGGGGCGTCTTCAGGCCGTCGCGTGACCTGCGGTCTGGATCGTCAGCCACGGCCAGCGTTCGCGGTAGCTTTGCGCTTTGGCCTCAAACAACGGCAGGTGCGGGCAGGCGGGGTTGGGTTTGAGAAGTCCTGCGTACAGCTCTTCCAGTCCGTACGGCGCGTACAGCGTGGGCTGAGCAACGCCGGGGGTGATGGCAGGTTGCAGGCCCACGCAGGTGCAGGGCACCAGAAAACGCTCGATCCCGTTGCGGGCGGACTGCAGCGGCGCATACGGGTAACCAAACCAGCGCTCGTACCAGAGGTGCACGCGGGCCTGGTTCTTGGCTTCGACGGTGATGGGCAGGTCGGCGAAGAGGGCGGTGGCGCGGGCTTGCACCTGCTGCTCCGCCGATTCGGACAGGTCGTTGCCGTCGAAGTAGAACAGGTCGTAGTCCTTGATGTTCGCGGTGGGCTCCAGGCCAGAGTGCAGGTTCCACACCGTCTGGAACAGGCAGCCCGCCACCAGCCACGCGTCGGGCAGGCCCAGAAACGGCAAACGCTCCAGAAGGGCCGCGTTGTGCGGGTTCTGGAGCGTTTCGCTCACAAAGCGGCGCGCGAGCGCCGCTTCCTCATCGTGCTCAGACGACCTTTGCAATGGCCTGGCAGACGTAGTCGATGTTCTTGCTGTTCAGGGCGGCCACGCACATGCGGCCGGTGTCGGTACCGTACACGCCGAACTCGTTGCGCAGGCGAACCATCTGGTCCTTGGACAGGCCGGAGTAGCTGAACATGCCGATCTGGGTGGTGATGAAGGACATGTCCTGCTTCACTCCCGCAGCCTTGAGGCCGTCCACCAGCTTTTGGCGCATGGCCTTGATGCGCACGCGCATTTCGGCCAGTTCTTTTTCCCACATCGCGCGCAGCTCGGGGTTGTTCAGCACGGCGGCCACCACTGCGCCACCGTGGATGGGTGGGTTGGAGTAGTTGGTGCGGATGACGATCTTGAGCTGGCTCAGCACGCGGCCGGCTTCTTCCTTGTCGGCGCACAGCACCGACAGGCCGCCCACGCGTTCACCGTACAGGCTGAAGCTCTTGCTGAAAGAGGTGGACACAAAGAAGTTCAGGCCGGCAGCCACAAACTTGCCGATCACGGCGCCGTCTTCGGCGATGCCGTGGCCAAAGCCCTGGTAGGCCATGTCCAGGAAGGGCGTCAGGCCCTTGGCCTTGACGACGGCGATGACCTGGTCCCACTGCGCGGGGGTGATGTCGTAGCCGGTGGGGTTGTGGCAGCAGGCGTGCAGCACGACGATGGTGCCGGGGGCGGCTGCATTCAGGCTGGCCAGGAAACCTTCGAAGTTCACGCCGCGCTTTTCAGCGTCGTAGTACGCGTAGGTGTCCACTTCAAAACCGGCGTTGGTGAACAGCGCGCGGTGGTTTTCCCAGCTGGGGTCGGAGATCAGCACCTTGGCGTTGGGGCTGACCTTCTTCAGGAAGTCGGCACCGATCTTGAGGCCGCCGGTGCCGCCGATGGCCTGCACGGTGGCCACGCGGCCAGACTTCACGGGTTCGCTCTCAGCGCCGAACACCAGGCTCTTGACGGCGTTGTCGTACGCCACGATGCCGTCGATGGGCAGGTAGCCACGGGCCGTGGGGGTGGACATCATGGTCTTTTCTGCGGCCTGCACACATTGCAGCAGGGGCAGCTTGCCGTTGTCGTCGAAATAAACGCCGACGCCCAGGTTGACCTTGTTGGGGTTGGTGTCGGCGTTGAATTGCTCGTTGAGGCCCAGGATGGGGTCGCGGGGGGCCATTTCGACGGCGGTGAACAGAGACATGAAAATCCTTGAAAGGTTGTCAGTAGCGAAGAATCCGGGCGTGGTGTACTGTGCCGGATTCGGCCGATTTTAACGGCCCGCCTTCACCACCCGTTGACCGCCCCCATGCCGGATATCACAGAAGTCATAACTGAAAAGCAAGACGGCGAGTTCGTCCGCTTCCCCGATTCCCCGTTTGAACTGTTCCAGCCGTACCCACCGGCGGGCGACCAGCCCGAGGCCATCAACAAGCTGGTGGAGGGACTGAATGATGGGGAAACCTTCCAGACGTTGCTGGGTGTGACGGGATCGGGCAAGACCTTCACCATGGCCAACGTGATCGCGCGCATGGGCCGCCCGGCCATCATCTTTGCGCCCAACAAGACACTGGCCGCGCAGCTGTACAGCGAGTTCCGCGAGTTCTTTCCCAAGAACGCCGTGGAATATTTCGTCAGCTACTACGACTACTACCAACCCGAGGCCTACGTGCCGCAGCGCGATCTGTTCATCGAGAAGGACAGCGCGATCAACGAGCACATCGAGCAGATGCGGCTGTCTTGCACCAAGAGCCTGATGGAGCGGCGCGATGTGGTGATCGTGGCCACCGTGTCGGCCATCTACGGCATTGGCGAGCCCGAGAGCTACCACCGCATGGTGATGACGCTGCGGGTGGGAGACAAGCTGGGGCAGCGGGACGTGATCGCCCAGTTGATCCGCATGCAGTACCAGCGCAACGAGGCGGACTTTTCGCGGGGCAAGTTCCGTGTGCGGGGCGACACCATCGATGTGTTCCCGGCCGAACACTCCGAGCTGGCGATTCGCATTGAGCTGTTTGACGACGAGATTGAGAGCCTGCAGCTGTTCGACCCGCTCACGGGCCGCGTCAAGCAGAAGATCCCGCGTTTTACCGTGTACCCCAGCAGCCACTACGTGACGCCGCGCGACAAGGTGCTGGCGGCGGTTGAGACCATCAAGCTGGAACTGGCCGAGCGCCTGCAGCAGCTGGTGGCTGACGGCAAGCTGGTCGAAGCGCAGCGGCTGGAGCAGCGCACGCGATTTGATCTGGAAATGCTGAGCGAAGTGGGCCACTGCAAAGGCATCGAGAACTACACGCGCCACCTGTCGGGCGCGGCGCCGGGCGATCCGCCCAGCACGCTGACCGACTACATGCCCAAGGACGCGATCATGTTTCTGGACGAAAGCCACCAGATGATCGGCCAGCTCAACGCGATGTACAGCGGCGACCGCTCGCGCAAGACCACGCTGGTCGAATATGGTTTTCGCCTGCCTTCGGCCCTGGACAACCGACCGCTCAAGTTCGAGGAGTTTGAGCAACGCATGCGGCAGGTGATCTTTGTATCGGCCACGCCCGCCGACTACGAAAAGACCCATACAGGCCAGGTGGTGGATCAGGTAGTGCGCCCCACGGGCTTGGTGGATCCGGTGGTGGAGGTACGCCCCGCCACCCATCAGGTGGATGATGTGCTGCAAGAAATACGCATTCGTGTAGAAAAGCATGAGCGCGTACTCATTACCACGTTGACCAAGCGCATGGCCGAGCAGTTGACCGACTATCTCACCGACAACGGTGTCAAGGTGCGCTACCTGCACAGCGATGTGGACACCGTGGAGCGGGTGGAGATCATCCGCGACCTGCGGCTGGGGGCTTTCGACGTGCTGGTGGGCATCAACCTGCTGCGCGAGGGGCTGGACATTCCTGAGGTGTCACTCGTGGCGATCCTCGATGCGGACAAGGAGGGCTTCTTGCGCGCCGAGCGCAGCCTGATACAGACCATTGGCCGTGCAGCGCGCAACTTGAACGGCCATGCCATCCTGTACGCCGACCGCATCACCGACTCCATGAAAAAAGCCATGGGTGAGACGGAACGCCGGCGCATCAAGCAGATCGCATACAACGAGGCCAACGGGATCACGCCGCGCAGCATTGTCAAGCGGGTAAGAGACCTGATTGACGGCGTGTACAGCGAAAAAGCCGGCAAGGACGCCGAGCGCCTGGAGCAGGAAGCGTTGCAGCGGGCGCAGGTGGAGGACATGTCCGAGAAAGACGTGGCACGCGAGATCAAGCGCCTGGAAAAGCTCATGCTGGAACATGCGCGCAACCTAGAGTTCGAGCAGGCGGCCCGGGTGCGCGACCAGCTCACGCGTCTCAAGGACCAGGCCTTTGGTGCGCACGGCAGCGATTCCGTGGCCTTGTAAAAGGGATTGCGATTGGGAATGTGATGAGAAAATACTATTGAGTCGATTAATAACTATTTGGTTTTTTAACCCGACAGAATCAATAGGGATTTGTGCTATACTCGCACAAAACACTCAACAAAACAGCCCAACGATGAAGGGCTCCGCAGCAGGTGACTGGGCGGAGTAAGGGGCGGAGACGGTGCCTCGCTGGCAAACAGTCAGCGCAGGCGGTTTCTTCAACGAACAAGCCTTAGCACAAGGAGCTTGCGATGCGTCTCACAACCAAAGGCCGTTTTGCGGTCACCGCTATGATTGACCTGGCCCTGCGCCAGAACAACGGCCCCGTCACGCTGGCTGCCATCAGCCAGCGCCAGCAGATTTCGCTGTCGTACCTGGAGCAACTCTTTGGCAAGCTGCGCCGCCATGAACTGGTGGAATCCACCCGTGGCCCCGGCGGCGGTTATACGCTGGCCCGCAAGGCAGGCGACATCACGGTGGCCGACATCATCGTTTCGGTGGATGAGCCCATCGACGCCACGCAGTGTGGTGGCAAGGAAAACTGCCTGGGTGAAGCCGGCCGTTGCATGACGCATGAACTGTGGGCCTCGCTGAACCAGCGCATGGTGGAGTTTCTGGACTCGGTCACCCTGCAAAAGCTGGTGGACGAGCAGCTCGCCAAGGGCGTGCAGATCGAAGACAAGCCTGTGGTTCGCCGCGCTATCTCCACGACGCCGGTGGTCAAGCCCATCCGCGTGAACGCCCCCAATTCGGTGTTTGCGTTGGGTAACGTCTTCGCCAAATCTTGATGCTTGGTGCGCCGTGCTGGCCCTGGGGTCGGCACTGCCCTGACCGCGTTGTAATCGTTTTCTTGTTTGTTCTGCCTCTTCTGTTTGCCAGCCAGAACCTTTTACTGAGCCAGCCATGGACATGACCCCGCACTTTCCCATCTATCTCGACTATGGCGCCACGACCCCGGTAGACCCCCGCGTGGTGGACGCCATGATTCCCTGGTTGCGTGAGCACTTTGGCAACCCGGCGTCGCGCAGCCACGCATGGGGCTGGGAGGCCGAAGAGGCGGTGGAAAAAGCGCGTGTGCAAGTGGCCGACCTGATTGGTGCCGACCCTCGCGAAATCGTTTGGACCAGTGGTGCGACCGAGTCCATCAACCTGGCCTTGAAGGGCGCTGCGCATTTCTACAAAGGCAAGGGCAAACACCTCATCACGCTCAAGACCGAGCACAAGGCCGTGCTCGACACCATGCGCGAGCTGGAGCGCCAAGGCTTTGAAGCCACCTATCTGGACGTGCAGGAAGACGGCTTGGTCAACATGGATGCCCTGAAGGCTGCCATCCGTCCAGACACCGTGCTGATCAGCATCCTCTTCGTGAACAACGAAATCGGTGTGATCCAGGACATCCCCGCCATTGGCGCTCTGTGCCGTGAGAAGGGCATCCTGCTGCATGTGGATGCCGCCCAGGCGACGGGCCGTGTCGAGATCGACATGAACGTGCTGCCCATTGACCTGATGAGCATGACCGCCCACAAGACCTACGGCCCCAAGGGCGTCGGTGCGCTGTATGTGCGCCGCAAGCCCCGCGTGCGGCTGGAAGCCCAGATGCACGGTGGCGGCCATGAACGCGGCATGCGGTCGGGCACCTTGCCCACGCACCAGATCGTGGGCATGGGCGAGGCTTTCCGCATCGCCAAAGAAGAAATGGCCGAGAGCAACGCCAAGGCCAAGGCCCTGCAGCAGCGCTTGCTCGACGGCCTCAAGGACATCGAACAGGTCTACATCAACGGCAGCCTGGAGCGCCGTGTGCCGCAGAACCTGAACATGAGCTTCAACTTCGTCGAAGGCGAATCGCTCATCATGGGTATCAAGGGCCTGGCGGTGTCTTCGGGCTCGGCCTGCACCTCTGCCAGCCTGGAGCCCAGCTATGTGCTGCGCGCTTTGGGCCGCAGCGACGAGCTGGCCCACAGCAGCCTGCGCATGACCATCGGCCGTTTCACGACCGAGGAAGAGATTGACTACGCCATCTCCACGATCCGCGAGAACGTGGCCCGCCTGCGCGAGCTGAGCCCGCTGTGGGAGATGTACAAGGACGGCATCGACATCAGCACCATCCAGTGGGCTGCTCACTGATTCCGCACACATTCTGGACGTATTGAAGAGGTACACATCATGGCTTATTCAGACAAAGTGGTTGACCATTACGAAAACCCCCGCAACGTGGGTTCGTTCGACAAGGGTGACGATTCGGTGGGCACCGGTATGGTGGGCGCGCCAGCCTGCGGCGACGTGATGAAGCTGCAGATCAAGGTGAACCCTGAAACCGGCGTGATCGAAGACGCCCGCTTCAAGACCTACGGCTGTGGCTCGGCGATTGCCTCCTCGTCGCTGGTGACCGAGTGGGTCAAGGGCAAGACGCTGGACGAAGCCGCAGCGCTCAAGAACAGCGAGATCGCCGAAGAGCTGGCCTTGCCGCCCGTCAAGATCCACTGTTCCATCCTGGCGGAAGATGCCATCAAGGCTGCTGTGCTGGACTACAAGACCAAGCACGCCGCCACGGCCTCTGCCGCCTGATTGTTTGACAGATAGATCGAGAGACATGGCCATTACGCTGACAGAAGCTGCAGCCCGGCACGTCAACCGCTACCTTGCCCGCCGTGGCAAGGGGCTGGGCGTGCGTCTGGGGGTCAAGACGACCGGCTGCTCGGGGCTTGCCTACAAGCTGGAGTATGTGGACGCGAGCGAGCCTGAGGACATCGTGTTTGAAAATCACGGCGTCAAGGTGCTGATTGACCCCAAGAGCCTGGCCTACATCGATGGCACCGAGCTGGACTTTGTCCGTGAGGGGCTGAACGAAGGCTTCAAGTTCAACAACCCCAACGAGCGTGATCGCTGCGGTTGCGGGGAGAGCTTCCGCGTCTGAACGTCTTCAGCTGATGTAACGCCAAACCGCCAACGCGCTCTGTGCTGGCGGTTTTTTCTTGGATTTTCTTCACGCCCCCTTGCGCATGAATCTGCAATCTGACGACTTCGAACTGTTTGGCCTGGCTTGCCGCTTTGCACAAGAACGCAGCGCCATCGACGCGCGCTGGAAGGAACTGCAGCGCGAAGCCCACCCCGACAAGTTTGCTGCGCAAGGCGCTGCGGCGCAGCGCGTAGCGATGCAGTGGTCCGTGCGCATCAACGAAGCTTACCAACGCCTGAAGGACCCCATGCGCCGGGCGGCCTATCTGTGCGAACTGCACGGAGCGCCTATCCGTGCCGAAGACAACACCGCCATGCCCGCTGCATTTTTGATGCAGCAGATGGAATGGCGCGAGGCACTGGAAGATGCCCGCGCAGACAGCGAGCTGGACGCACTGGACGATGAGGTGGAACAAGCCCGGCGTGCCGCTCTGTCGCAGTGCGAGCAACTCATCGACCAGCAGCAGGACTATGCCGGCGCGGCCCGCCAGGTCAGAGCCCTCATGTTCATTGCGCGATTTGCGGACGACATAGAACGTCGCCGAGAGCAACTGGGACAATAGAGCGGTTTTGCTTTCCCCCTGGGGCCCCTGTCGCTTGCTGAGGTGATGGCGTTCCCCACCACGTTGAGACCCGAAATTTCATGGCGCTTTTGCAGATCTCCGAACCCGGCCAGTCCCCCGACCCGCACCAGCGGCGCATCGCGGTGGGCATTGACCTGGGCACCACCCATTCTCTGGTTGCCGCTGTGCGCAATGGTGTGTCCGAATGCCTGCCCGATGCACAGGGCAGGGTGCTGCTGCCCTCGGTGGTGCGCTACTTGGTCAACGGCGGTCGCCAGATCGGATATGACGCCGTGGCGGCGCAGGCCCAGGATGCACGCAACACCATCGCCTCGGCCAAACGCTTCATGGGGCGTGGCCTCAAGGACGTGGCGGAAGCGGGCAAGCTGCCATACGACTTCGTGGCTGCTGCTGATGGCGGCGAGGGCGGTATGGTCAGCTTGGCCACGGTGGATGGCAACAAGTCGCCCGTCGAGATCAGTGCCGAGATCCTGGCCACGCTGCGCTACCGCGCCGAAGACACCTTCAATGATGATCTGTATGGCGCAGTGATCACCGTGCCTGCGTACTTCGACGACGCCCAGCGCCAGGCCACCAAGGATGCGGCCAAGCTCGCCGGCATCAACCTGCTGCGCCTGATCAACGAGCCCACTGCGGCGGCGATTGCCTATGGCCTGGACAACGCCAGCGAGGGCGTCTACGCCGTTTATGACCTGGGTGGGGGTACGTTTGATATTTCCATCCTGCGCCTGACGCAGGGCGTGTTCGAAGTGATCGCCACGGGCGGCGACTCTGCCCTGGGAGGCGACGACTACGACGCGGCGCTGGCGGACTGGGTTCTGCAGCAGGTGGGGCAACAGGCGGTCACACCAGCCGACAAGTCGGCCGTGCGCATGGCGGCGCGCTCCTGCAAGGAGGCCTTGACCGCTACTGATTTTGCAGCGTTCAAGGCAGAGCTATCTCGCGCTTCTGTGCAATTTGACGTCAAAAGGTCGGATTTTGACGCGGTGACGGCCGATTTGACCGCCCGCTCCATGGCGGCTGTGCGCCGTGCCCTTCGCGATGCGCATCTGGCGCGCGATGAAGTGCAGGGCGTGGTCATGGTGGGCGGCTCCACCCGCATGCCGCAGGTGCAGCGGGCCGTGGCGGAGTTCTTTGGCAAGGAGCCACTGACCAACCTGAATCCCGACGAAGTGGTCGCGCTGGGTGCCGCCATCCAGGCCAACCAGCTGGCCGGTAACAACACGGCAGGCGACCTGCTGCTGCTGGACGTGATTCCGCTGTCCCTGGGCATCGAGACCATGGGCGGGCTGGTGGAACGCATTGTTGCGCGCAACGAGACCATACCTACCGCCAAGGCGCAGGATTTCACGACCTACAAGGATGGACAGACCGCGCTGGCCATCCATGTGGTCCAAGGCGAGCGTGACCTGGTGCAGGACTGCCGTAGCCTGGCGCGCTTTGAGTTGCGCGGTATTCCCCCGATGGCGGCAGGCGCTGCGCGCATCCGTGTGACCTTCACCGTCGATGCCGATGGCCTGCTGAGCGTGGCCGCGAAAGAGCAGGGCAGTGGGGTGGAGGCCCGCATTGACGTGAAACCATCGTACGGCCTCACGGACGACCAGATCGCGCGCATGCTGCAGGATGGCTTTGCCACGGCCGCGCAGGACATGAAAGCCCGTGCCGTGGTCGAGGCCCGCGTGGACGCCGACCGCATGCTGATCGCCACGCAAAGCGCGCTTGACGCGGATGGCGACGTGCTCAGCCCCAAGGAGCGGGCTGCCATCGACGCCCTGATGGTGGCCTTGCGCCACCAGCGCGACGCCGACGATGCCGCGGCCATCGAGGCCGCCACGGAAGCCCTGGCCAAGGGCACCGAGGCGTTTGCAGCCCAGCGCATGAACCGCGGTATCCAGCAGGCCCTGGCCGGCAAGAACGTTGCGAGCCTGTGATACGAGCCAGCGCATCCCTCTGAACAAGAAAAAGACCACCCCATGCCTGTCATCAAGATCCTTCCCCATCCCGAATACTGCCCCGCTGGCACTGAGATCACGGCGCCCGCAGGCACCTCGATCTGCGAAGCCCTGCTGGACAACCACATCAACATCGAGCACGCCTGCGACATGAGCTGTGCCTGCACCACCTGCCACGTCATCGTGCGCCAGGGGTTGAATTCGCTGAATGCGGCAGAAGAAGAGGAAGAAGACCTGCTGGACCGCGCCTGGGGCCTGGAGCCGCAGTCGCGCCTGTCCTGCCAGGCCATCCTGGCGCAGACCGATCTGATCGTTGAAATTCCGAAGTACACGATCAACCACGCCAAGGAAAACCACTGATGTCCCGGCAAATTGTTCTGGACACTGAGACCACCGGCCTTTCGGCCGAAGGTGGTGACCGCATCATTGAACTGGGTTGCGTGGAGCTGCTCAACCGCAAGCTGACCGGCAACAACCTGCACCTGTACTTCAACCCTGGCCGTGACAGCCATGAAGATGCGCTGAAGGTGCACGGCATCAGCAACGAGTTCCTGAAGGACAAGCCCAAATTTGCCGACGTGGTGGACGACATCCTGCAGTACCTGCAAGGCGCCGAGATCATCATCCACAACGCTGCGTTCGACGTAGGCTTTCTCAACAAGGAACTGGAGCTGGTGGGGCACCCGGCATTTGGCACCTATGTGCAAAGCGTGACCGACACGCTGGCCATGGCCAAGGAGATGTACCCGGGCAAGCGCAACTCGCTGGACGCACTGTGCGACCGCCTGGGCGTGGACAACTCGGGCCGTACGCTGCACGGCGCCTTGCTCGATGCCGAGCTGCTGGCCGACGTCTACATCAATCTCACACGCGGGCAGGATGCCTTGCTGATCGCCGACGATGGCCATGACAGCGCTGACGGCGTGAAGGTGGCAGCCATCGATTTGCGTGGCCTTGCGCTGCCGGTGCTGCGGGCGAGCGAACAAGAGCAGGCGGCCCATGCCGAGGTGCTCACGCAGATCGACAAGGCCAGCGGTGGCAAAACAATTTGGCGAACTCTCCAGTCGGCCTGAAAAGCTGTGCCATAATAGAAGGCTGTCGCAGCGACAAGGGTGATTAGCTCAGCGGTAGAGCACTGCCTTCACACGGCAGGGGTCACATGTTCGATCCATGTATCACCCACCATGTTGCTGCCAGACTTTTCGCAGCGGTATCTTTCTCCAAGGTGCTTGCACGGGTGATTAGCTCAGCGGTAGAGCACTGCCTTCACACGGCAGGGGTCACATGTTCGATCCATGTATCACCCACCAATTCAAAAACCCCTGCAGGTTCCCGACCTGCAGGGGTTTTTTCTTGGCTCGTCCGGCTGTCTGCTAGCTGCAAAGTGCAGCGACCATTCGCCAAAGCGGCGTACAACGCAGGCTTGCGCGCTACATTTGTCGCCCGTACCTGCAACGCTGCATCCATGATCACCTTCCACAATCCCTTGCACCAGGGGCATGCACCGGCCCACGAATTCTTCCGGGGTGAGCGCGTGCCCTGTTTTGAAAAACCCGAACGTGTGGACTATGTGGAAGACGCCCTGCGCACACGCGGCCACGCCCTGGTGTTGCCTGATGTGGACTGCAATGCCGTGCTGGCGCAGGTGCATGCGCCGCGCTATCTGGCCTTTCTGCAGACCGCCTGGCAACAATGGCTGGCGCTGGACCCAACCAATGTGTCAGTGCAGCCTTTTCCGTCTGTCTGGCCGGTGCGCACGCTGCGCAGTGATGTGGAACCCGATAACTTTGTCGCACGGCTGGGGCTGTACTCCATGGACAACGGTACACCCATGGCGGCAGGAACCTGGGCCGCAGCCAAGGCGGGGGCCGATGCGGCTGCCAGCGCGGCGGCACGCGTTGCGCTGGGGACGCGCGCCGCGTTTTGCTGCACACGGCCGCCAGGGCATCATGCGGGCCCGGACTTCATGGGGGGCTATTGCTTCTTGAACAACGCCGCCGTGGCAGCGCAAACCCTGCGCAACCAGGGCGCCCAGCGTGTGGCGGTGCTGGATGTGGACTACCACCACGGCAACGGCACGCAGAGCATCTTTTACGACCGCAGCGATGTGCTGTTCATCAGCATGCACGGTGACCCGCGCACGGAGTATCCCTTCTACCTGGGCCACGCCGACGAGACGGGCGAGGGGGCTGGTGTTGGGTTTAACCTGAACCTGCCCTTGCCTGCGGGCACCAGCGCGGCAACATGGTTCGATGCACTTGAGCAAGCGTGCCTGCGCATCACGGATTACCGCGCCGACGGGCTGGTGATTTCTCTGGGGCTGGATGCCTTTGAGGGCGATCCCATCTCGCGGTTTGCACTGGCCTCGTCAGATTTCACCCGCCTGGGCGAGCGGCTGGCACGGCTGGGGTTGCCCACGGTGTTCGTGCTGGAAGGCGGCTATGCGGCGGCCGAGCTGGGCACCAATGCCGTCAACGTGCTCGATGGTTTTGAGCAGGCCTGACGCGGCACCCGGCAGGTGATGCAGGAGATGCACTGATGATCGATACGGTGGATTGTGTGGTGGTAGGCGCGGGCGTGGTGGGTCTGGCGGTGGCCCGTGCACTGGCGCTCCAGGGGCGGGAGGTGATGGTGCTGGAGGCAGCGGACGCCATCGGCACTGGCACCAGTTCGCGCAACAGCGAGGTGATTCATGCCGGGCTGTATTACCCCGCAGGTTCGCTCAAGGCCAGGTTGTGCGTGCGGGGCAAGGAATTGCTTTACGCCTACTGCACGGAGCGCGGTGTGCCCCACCGCCGCTGCGGCAAGCTGCTGGTGGCCACCTCTGCCGCCCAGCTGGACAGCCTTGAAGGTATCCAGGTGCGGGCCCGTGCCAATGGAGTGCTGGACCTGCAACGCCTCAGCCGCGAAGAAGCCCTGGCGATGGAGCCCGCGCTGGCCTGCGTTGGTGCCTTGCACTCGCCCAGCACCGGCATCGTCGATAGCCATGCGCTTATGCTGGCGCTGCAGGGCGATCTGGAGCATGCGGGTGGTGTTGTAGCGCTGAATTCGCCACTAGCGCTAGCATCTATTGGTTCTGATGCTATTGATTTAGAAGCAATGGATGGCACGCGTCTCCGCGCGCGCACCGTGGTCAACGCCGCCGGGTTGCACGCCCCCGCGCTGGCTGCAAGGTTTGAGGGGCTGGCCCCGCAGCATGTGCCCACCGCTTGCTACGCCAAGGGCAACTATTTCACGTTGTCTGGCAAGGCACCGTTCAGCCGACTGATTTACCCGGTGCCCGAGGCGGCTGGGCTGGGTGTACACCTCACGCTGGACCTTGGCGGCCAGGCCAAGTTTGGCCCGGACGTGCAATGGGTGGACTCGCCCGACGATCTGCAGGTGGACCCCGCGCGCGGCGATGCCTTCTATGCCGAGGTGCGCAAATATTGGCCGGGCTTGCCAGGTGGCGCTCTGGCGGCGGGCTACGCGGGCATGCGCCCCAAGATCCACGGGCCCAGTGCACCCGCTGCCGACTTCGTCATTCAAGGGTCTGCTGTCCATGGGGTAGCCGGGCTGGTCAACCTCTTTGGCATCGAGTCGCCCGGCTTGACAAGTGCCCTGGCCATTGCGGAGCATGTGGCTGCGCTGGTTTGATCTGCAGCAAGCCATTTGCAATCAGTAACCTCTTGCGTCCCCGTCCTACGAGGGGTTTCTGCGCGGATGGCTAAGATGAACTTCAGTCCCAACGTTCGCGTGCGGGGTTTTCCATCACTTTTGGCACTACACAGAAAGGCTTGTATGACTGCTTCTGACACCACGACCACCCAGGGCGAACTGGAAAAGCTGGTTTCCGATCTGCGGGGGCTGTTGGCCAACAAGGACCTGGACGCAGTGCCTGAAATCAAGCTGCTGCGCCAGCGCCTGGACGATGGCATGCACAACGTGCGTGAGTCCGCTGTGCGCGCTGCTCAGGACGCCGCCCGCCAAGCGAAGGAAGCCGCTTTGGCAGCCGACCGCTACGCCCATGACGAACCTTGGCGTGTGGCGGGTGCCGCATTGGCCGTGGGTGCGCTGGTTGGCTTTCTGCTTGCACGCCGCTGATCGTCGCTGTCCTCCCATGACGGCACGCCACAGAGGCAACAAGACATGAATTGGCTCTCGCTGCTGGGTCTGGAAGGGTTGGCCGCCCGCTGGCGTGCCAACCTGATCGAGGGCGCCATCGCCGCCGAAGACCGGATGGATCTGGTCCGCCTGGAATGGGCGGACCTCAAGCAGCGGCTGCAACAACTGCTGGTGCTGACCATTCTGGTCGTTGGGCTCACGGTGGTGGCCCTGATCATGGTGTCGCTGGCGGTGCTGGTGCACTTTTGGGACTCACCGCAACGCACGCTGGTGGCGTGGCTGGTGGCTGCCGTATGGGGTGCAGGCTGGGCCGCCGCCACGGTGTCGTTGGTGTCTGTGGCGCAGCGCGCGGGCAGCGGCTTTGCGCTGACGCGGCGAGAGTTGGCCCAGGACTGGCGTGACATCAAGGAGCGCTTGTGAGCACCCCCCACCCCACCATTGGTACACCGCAGACTGCGCCCACGGTAAGGCTGGTGGCTACGCCGGAGCAGCAGCGCGTGCTTGACCGAATTGAACTGCAGCGCGAGCGGCTGCGTGCCCGCCGCGTGGCCCGGGCCCAGGCCCGCGCGCTCGCGGAGCAAGCCGGAGGTGCCACGGGCGGTGGAGATGCCTCGCTGGCGCTGCGCGCCGCCGGGTTCGCGCGCGAACACCCGCTGGCGGTGGCGGCCATGGCCGGTGTCGCTCTGGTGGCCGGCCCGCGCAGGTTGATCCGGTGGGCGGGCATTGTCCTGCCGATGCTGATGCGCTTGCGGCGCTGACCACTGGCGGGGTTGCGGAGGGCGGCGTCCCGCTGCTCAAACCCACGCCAACAACTGAAACGGAGCCCTGTTGCCAGAGGCTCCGTTTTCTTATGGGGTCATGTGGTCGAGCGTTTGTGGCCCGAGGGGTTAGCGCAAGGCCTTGATGGCCTTGGCGGCCTTCACGACCAGCGCAGGGCCTTCATAAATCAGGCCGGTGTAGATCTGCACCACGTCTGCCCCTGCGCGAATCTTGCTCACTGCGTCGTCGGCGCTCATGATGCCGCCGACACCAATGATGGGGAATCCGCTGCCCAAGGTTGCGCGCAGCTGCCGAATGACCTGGTTGCTGGCTTCCAGCACCGGAGTGCCACTCAACCCCCCCGTTTCTTCCGCGTGGCGCATGCCCTGCACCGCAGCGCGGCTGATGGTCGTGTTGGTGGCAATCACACCGTCCATGCCGTGGCGCTGCAGCGTGGCGGCGATCACTGCCACCTGGGCTTCGTCCAGGTCCGGTGCAATCTTCACAAAAACCGGTACGCGCCGCTGGTGCTGGGCGGCCAGCGTCTCACGGCGCTCGGCAATCGCTCCCAGCAGTGCATCCAGTGCGGCATCGCTTTGCAATGCGCGCAGGTTCTGGGTGTTGGGTGAGCTGATGTTGACCGTCACGTAGTCGGCATGGGGGTATACGCCCTCCAGGCAGATCAGGTAGTCGCTGGTGGCGTTCTCGATGGGGGTAGTGGCGTTCTTGCCGATGTTCAGGCCCAGCAGCATGGGGTGCTGCTGGCGGGTCTGCTTGCGAAACTGCGCCTGCTGCACATTGCGCAGGAAGGCATCCAGGCCTTCGTTGTTGAAGCCCAGCCGGTTGATCAGTGCGCGGGCCTCGGGCAGGCGAAACATGCGCGGCTTGGGGTTGCCCGGCTGCGCTTTGGGGGTCACGGTGCCCACTTCGACAAAACCGAAACCCATGGCGCCCAGCGCGTCAATGCAGCGCGCATTCTTGTCCAGGCCCGCCGCCATGCCCACGCGGTTGGGAAACTTCAGCCCCGCCAGGGTGATGGGGTCGTTCACAGTTTCGTTGCACCAGGCCCATTGCAGCGGCGTGCGCTGCCCGCGCGCCAGCATGTCCATGGTGAGTTCGTGAGCGGCCTCGGCATCCATGCCGAAGAGAAAGGGGCGGGTGAGGGCGTAGGGGATCAGGGACATGGGGAGATAATTCAGGATTACCCCCGATTTTCTCCCATGACGACCACCACTCCCCTGACCCAAGACGAACTCAAGACCCTGGTAGGCCAAGCCGCGCTGCAATACGTGGTGCCTGGCGAGATTGTGGGGGTGGGCACCGGCTCCACCGTCAACAAGTTCATTGACGCCCTGGCGGGCATGAAGGACCAGATCAAGGGCGCTGTCTCCAGCTCCATAGCCAGCACTGAGCGCCTGAAGGCACTGGGTATTGCCGTGTTCGATGCCAATGAGGTCCCATCGCTCTCCGTCTATATCGACGGCGCGGACGAGATCGACGGCCAGGGTTACATGGTCAAGGGTGGCGGCGCGGCACTGACACGCGAGAAGATCGTGGCAGCATTGGCCGAGCGCTTTGTGTGTATTGCCGACGAATCCAAGTTGGTGAAGACCCTGGGCCAGTTCCCGTTGCCGGTGGAGGTGATCCCGATGGCTGCCAATCACATTGCGCGCCGTTTTGCCGCCATGGGTGGACAGGCCAGCTTGCGACTCAAGGACGGACAGCCACTGGTGACTGACAACGGCCAGCACATTCTGGACGTGAAGGGCTTGTCCATCACCGACCCGCTGGCGTTCGAGTCAGAGATCAACCAATGGCCTGGCGTGGTGACCGTGGGTGTGTTTGCCCACCAGAAGGCATCCGTGTGCCTGCTGGGCACGGCGCAGGGGGTGAAGACGATCGCCTATTGACGATTTGGGCGGTGGATGGGGCGCTCTCACGCCCGCTGCCTGTCGATACAAAGTAAATGCAAAAAGGGGCCTCTACAGGCCCCTTTTTGCTGGGTGAACAAATGGTCTCATCGCAGATGGCGGCTAAATGACACTGTCAGAACCGGATGCCTGCCGGATTGCTCGGTGTGGGGCCATCGTTTGCCGGTGGTGGCGGTGTGGGCCGAGCAGGAGCTTTTGGAGCAGCCGCTGGTGCCGCTTCTATCGGCTTGGCCGCGACCAACGGGGTGGGCGCTGGCTGGCGATAGTTGCTGGGCAACTGTGATTGTTTGGGGTAGCCCGCCGCGTCGAGGTACTGGATCCACTCGGCGTCAGAAAACCCCACCAACTGTTGGCCCCCAATGGTGCCAAAGGGCAGACTGGAGTTCCCGCTCAGGCGCTGCAGCGCCGCAATGTCCTCATTGCTGACCACGGTGCGCTCGGTGTAAGGCACACCGCGTGACGTGAGCAGGTTGCGCAAGCTGCCGCAGGGCGCGCAGTCGCTGCCGGTGTAGATGGTCACCGGGTACCGGTTGGCAATCTGCCGCAGTTCGTAGGGCAACGCTCCATTGGCAGCCGCAGGGCTTGCCGCGGCGGCACTGCTGCGCGCTGGCTGGGCAGTAGCCTCGGCGGGGGGGCGGTCCGAAAAGGTCACCTTGCCATCCGGTCCAACGATGCGATAGACCGCCTGCGCCTGGGCGCCTACAGATGCCAAGGCCATCAATAAAGAAGCAGCTGCAGCAGGAGCGAATGAAAGACGGGCCATGCGGGTTCTCCTCATTATTGTTGACTCTGGTTGTTAGACGTCAGGCTGCGGGTTGTTAAGTCTGCAGCCTCAGGCGGTCAGTTCTTCCGCCATGCCCTGGTGGCGCAGCAGGGCATCCAGACTGGGCTCGCGGCCACGGAAGGCCTTGAAGGACTCCATGGCGGGGCGGCTGCCACCCGCTTCCAGGATGGCCTCACGGTAGCGTCTCCCGGTTTCGGTGCTGGGCAAGCCGTCGGTACCGGCGGTTTCTTCAAAGGCGGCGTAGGCGTCGGCGCTGAGTACCTCGGCCCATTTGTAGCTGTAGTACCCCGCTGCATAGCCGCCGGCAAAGATATGGCTGAAGGTGTGGGCCGTGCGGCTGAACGCGGGCGGCTGCAGCACGGCCACTTCCTGGCGCACCTGGGTCAGCAGGGGCATGAAGTCCTGGGCCGGGTCGTGTTCGGTGTGCAGCAGCATGTCGAACAAGGCAAACTCGATCTGGCGCAGGGTCTGCATGCCGCTCTGGAAGTTCTTGGCGGCGATCATCTTGTCAAACAGCGTGCGCGGCAGCGGCTCGCCGGTGTCCACGTGGGCCGTCATGTGTTTGAGCACATCCCATTCCCAGCAGAAGTTTTCCATGAACTGGCTGGGCAGCTCCACGGCGTCCCATTCGACGCCGCCAATGCCGGAAACATCGCGTTCGTTCACCTGGGTCAGCATGTGATGCAGTCCATGGCCAAATTCATGGAACAGCGTGATCACGTCGTCGTGGGTCAACAGTGGCGGCTTACCATCCACGCCGTCCGCGAAGTTGCAGACGAGGTGGGCAATCGGCGTTTGCAACACTCCGGTGTCGGGGCGCTGCCAGCGCGTGCGCACGTCATCCATCCAGGCGCCGCCCCGCTTGCCGGTGCGGGCGGGCTGATCGAGGTAGAACTGGCCCACCAGTTGGCCGTTGCGTTCGATGCGATAGAACTCCACCGCAGGGTGCCACACCGGTGCCGTGTCGCGGCGGATGGACACTTCAAACAGCGTCTCAATGATCTTGAACAGGCCTGCCAACACCTTGGGTGCCGTGAAGTACGCCTTGAGCTCCTGCTCGCTGAAGGCGTAGCGGGCTTCCTTGAGCTTTTCAGAGATGTAGGGCCAGTCCCAGGGCTGCGGATCGGCCAGGCCCAGGTGTTCGGCCGCAAAGGCGCGCAGGTCGGCCACATCCTTTTCGGCATAGGGCCGGGCGCGGCGTGCGAGATCACGCAAAAACTGGACAACCTCGGCGGGCGACTGGGCCATCTTGGGCACCACGGACACTTCACCAAAGTTGGCGTAGCCCAGCAGCTGGGCTTCTTCTCGGCGCAAGGCCAGGATTTCGCCAATCAGCGCGGTGTTGTCGAATTTCTGGCCTTCGCCTTCGGCCTGGTCTGATGCACGGGTGACATAGGCTCGGTATAGCTTGGCGCGCAGGTCGCTGCGGGTGGCAAACTGCATCACCGGCAGGTAGCAAGGCATTTTCAGGGTGAGCTTGTAGCCTGGTTTCCCGTCCGCCTGTGCCGCCGCCAAAGCGGCTTGCTGCACATCGGCCGGTACACCGTCCAGTTCCTCTGCGGTGGCGTAGTAGGCAAAGGCATCGGTGGCGTCCAGCGCGTTTTCGCTGAACTTCTGGCTCAGCTCGGCCTGGCGTTCCTGGATCTGGGCGAAGCGCTCTTTGGCCGCCCCGGTCAGCTCAGCGCCGCTGAGCACGAAGTTGCGCACTGCGTTGCGGTGGGCTTGGCGTTGCTCGGGCGTCAGGGTGGCGGGGTCGATGGCCTTGTACTTGGCATAGAGGCGTTCATCAGCGCCCAGGCGGGTCCAGAACTCCGTGACGCGGGGCAGGGCGGCGTTGTAGGCCGCGCGCAGTTCCGGCGTGTCGGCAACGCTGTTGAGGTGGCTGACAGCCCCCCAGGCGCGGCCCAGCTGTTCGGTGGCTACATCCAGCACCTTGGCGATGGCATCCCAGCGGGCAGGGGAGTCGGGCGCCGTGACGGTCTCCAGAGCCTGATTGGCACGCTCCAGCAACACATCAACCGCAGGGGCTACGTCCTGTGGGGTGATGCGGTCAAAGGCGGGGAGGTCGGAGAAGTCGAGAAGGGCGTTGCTCATGCGGGATTAGATGGCGCCAGGCGGCGCAGGTTCAAGTTGCAAAGCGGCTGGCGTCTTCCCCGGGCGCGGTCAGCGCGCGGCAGCCCGCTCGGCGGCTTCGATGGTGTTCACCAGCAGCATGGTAATGGTCATGGGTCCAACCCCGCCAGGGACGGGGGTGATCCAGCCCGCCACCTCTTTGACGCCCTCAAAGTCCACATCGCCACACAGTTTGCCGTCGGCCTTGCGGTTGATGCCCACGTCGATCACGATGGCACCGGGTTTGACCATGTCGGCGGTGAGCGTGTTGGCGCGGCCGACCGCAGCCACCACGATGTCTGCCTGGCGGGTGTGGTAGCCCAGGTCGGGGGTGCCGCTGTGGGTGACGGTGACCGTGGCATTGGCCTGCAGCAGCAGCAGGGCCATGGGCTTGCCCACGGTGTTGCTGCGCCCGATGACCACGGCATGTTTGCCCTTGATCGACTGGCCCGTGGACTCGATGAGCTTCATGCTGCCGTAGGGTGTGCAGGGGCGGAAACCGTCCAGCCCGGCCATGAGTTCGCCAGCCGACAGCACCGAGTAGCCATCCACATCCTTGGAGGTGGCAATGGCCTCGATGACCTTGTGCGGGTCAATGTGCTTAGGCAGGGGCATCTGCACCAGAATGCCGTGCACCGTGGGGTCGGCATTGAGGGCTTCGATGCGTGCCAGCAGCGCAGCCTCGCTGAGATCGGCGTCGTACTTTTCAAAGATGGAGCGCACGCCGCTGTCCTCGCAGGCCTTGACCTTGTTGCGCACATACACGGCCGAGGCTGGGTCTTCGCCCACCAGAATCACCGCCAGGCCAGGCTGGTGGGCACGGGCGGTGAGGGCGGCAGCGCGTTGCGCCACCTCGCTGCGAAGTTGGCGGGAAAGGGCGTTGCCGTCGATGAGTTGGGCTGTCATGTCAGAAAATACAAGTCAAAATGGCTGGTAGCGCCAGTGCAATATGCGCTAGTAGCTATCAAAATGGGAGCAATCAACCCTTGGGCGCGTTCTGCCCCAGAGCGATCTTCAGCAGATCGGCCACCGTGTTGGCGTTGAGCTTTTCCATGATGTTGGCGCGGTGTGCCTCCACCGTCTTGATGCTGATGCCCAGGTCGTCAGCGATCTGCTTGTTCAGGCGACCGGCCACGATGCGTTCGAGCACCTGCGCCTCGCGGCTGGTGAGCTTGGACAGCAGGGCGTCGCGGCTGGCGGCCTGCTGGTAGCCCGCGAAGGCTTCGCGGGCGTGGTCCAGCATGCGCTCGACCAGGCCCACCAGCTCTTCTTCGTCAAAAGGCTTCTGGATGAAGTCCAGCGCACCTTTCTTCATGGTGTTCACTGCCATGGGCACGTCGCCGTGGCCGGTGATGAACACGATGGGCAGCGGCGATTTGCGCTCTATGAGGCGGTCCTGCAGTTCCAGGCCGGTCATGCCGCCCATTCGGATGTCCACGATCAGGCAGGCCACCTCGCGTGGATCGTAGCGTGAGAGAAACGTCTCGGCCGAATCAAAGCAACGCACCCGGTAGTCCTTGCCTTCCAGCAGCCACTGCAGGGAATCGCGAACTGCTTCGTCGTCGTCCACAACGTAAACAGTGCCTTTTTTCGGAATCAAGCTCATGCAACAGTCCTTGGGTTTTGTTCGTTTGCTACAGAATTTGTAGTGGCATCAGCAGGCTTGGCAAGCGGCAGCCAGAAGGAGAACCTGCAGCCTGTAACCTCCGAGCCATTGTAGAGGTTCTCCGCCTGCATCCGGCCCTGGTGGGACTCGACGATGCTGCGGCACAGATTGAGGCCCATGCCCATGCCTTCCTGCTTGGTGGAGAAGAAGGCCTCGAACAGGCGCTCCAGCACTTCGGGGGCCAGCCCCTTGCCGGTGTCCTGCACCGAGAACTCGACCACCTGGCGGTCATCGATCTGCTTGGGCACCACACGCAGCTCCACGCTGCGGTTGGGGGCGGGGCGGTCGGCGTGCTGGATGGCCTCGGCGCCGTTCTTCATCAGGTTGACGAGCACCTGCTCGATCAGGATGGTGTCGGCCATCACTTGCGGCAGGCGCGCGGCGACGTAGTGCGTCAGGCGCACGTTGTGCCGGCGCAGTTCGATGTCGGCCAGCTCGACGGCTTCGTTGACCATCGAATGCACATCGGCCAGTGTGCGGTTGGGCTCGCTCTTTTTCACGAACGAGCGGATCCGCTGGATGATCTGGCCTGCGCGTTGCGCCTGGTGGGCTGTCTTTTGCAGGGCGGTGAGCAGGGCCTCTTCCGTGAGCTGTCCGCTCTGGATGCGCGAAACCATGCCGCTGCAGTAGTTGTTGATGGCGGTGAGCGGCTGGTTGAGCTCGTGCGCCACGCTGGACGCCATCTCGCCCATGGTGATGAGGCGGCTGACCGACTGCGCGCGCTCGGCCTGCCGCTGGGCCTGCTCTTCAGCCAGGCGGCGGGGGGTGATGTCCGTGGCAATCACCATCTGGGCCAGGCGACCGTCCACCCAGTTCAGATAGCGCGAGCGCACTTCCAGCCACTTGCCCAGGTCGGGCAGGTAGATCTCGGCGTTTTCACTGCGGGCGCTGGTCAGCGTGTCGGTGGGCAGGCCCATCAGGCCGTCCTCATCGTCCATGCCACTTTGCTCCTTGCCCGCAATCGGCACCACGCCTGCCTGCGCCACCAGTTGCAGGTGCCCGCCGGTTTGCGACCCGAACCACTGGCGGTAGAGCTTGTTGGCAAACAGCAGCTCTTCGCTGCCCAAGGGGGCCACCGACACCGAGGCGTCCAGCGATTCCAGCACGATGGTGAAGCGTTCGTGTGACGCCGACAGCTGTTCGCGAATGCGGTTGGGCTCGGTGATGTCGGTCATCGACGTCATCCAGCCTGTCTGCTGGCCATGGGCGTCGATCAGCGGAGACACATAGAGCCGGGCGTCGAACAGCGTTCCGCTCTTGCGCTTGACACGCACCTGAAAGCCGCCTGCCATGGTGTTGCCGCGCAGTTCGTCGCGCAGCTTGGCCTGCAGGGTTTCGTGATCGGCCTCGGGCCAGTAGGGGAAGGGGGCTTTCAGGCCCACCAGCTCTTCGGCACTCCAGCCCGTCATCTGGCAAAAGGCGGCATTCACATAGCTGATACGGCCTTCCATGTCCAGGGCGCGCATGCCGGTGAGGATGGAGTTTTCCATCGCCCGGCGAAAGTTGGTCTCGGCCACCAGGGCCTCTTGCGCCTGCATTCGGCGACGGGTGTGGCGCCAGGTGGCGATCAGCATCCAGGCTGTCATCGCGCTCAGCGTGCCCACCAGCCAGAACAGCCCGCTGCCCACCACGCCAAGCGACGTGCGGTAGGCCTGAGCGCGCAGCACCAGACCGTTGCCGACGGGGGAGACCGGTACCTCGTACTCGTTGGCCTTGGGCGTCCAGGGGAGCAACTGCGTGGCCTTGTTGCGCGGACCCAGCGGCGTGCCCGCCAGCACCTGGTTCTTGCTGTCGAGCAGCGTCACCGCGTAGCGCGCCAGCACTTCGGTGGGGGTGCCGTAGCGCAGCAGGCTGTCGATGGAATATTCACCCAGCACCACGCCGCTGAACTTGCCCTGGTTATTGAGCGGTACCTGCAACTGCAGCAGTGGGGTCGCATCGCCCGACGCGGCGGCCGGCTGCGCGTACACCGGTTGCTGCAGGTCCCGCGCCAGGCCAAAGGTGTCGGCGGTGTCCCCGGGCTTGAGAACTTCGCCTGCAATGCGCAGCTCACCACTGGCCAGTGTCGGGGCGGCCTGGCTTGCGCGGATGCGTCGGCGGTCGTCAATCCAGGTGATGGCCTGCAGCTCAGGGTACTGGCTGATCAGTGCCTCGGCGCGGCTGATGAACTCTGCCTTACCCAGGTCCTGGTTGGACACATCGCGTGCGATGCGCATGAGTTGCTCTTGCCGCTCCAGCAGGCGCAGGCGTACGCGCTGCTGGGCGTATTCCACGTCGCGCCGTAGGGCTTCTTGTTCGCGCTCGGCTTCTTCGGCGCGCAGGTACCAGAACGCCGCAACGATGGCGGCCAGGAACATCAGCACTGCCGCGAGGGGGGCGAGTGCGGCAAAACGGTCTTGCCGGGTGGGCGACAAGCCGCGCCACCACTTGCGCCACCAGCGTATCGGCGCTGCCACGGTCGTGGCCGTGGGGGAGGGGGTGGTGGGCATCGAATCCATATAGGGAGTGTAGAGGAGCCCCGGGAGTGCTCAGGCCTCCGCATCATGTGCGCTTGCAGCAAATTATTGCAATATGAAATGAATAAGCACCATTTGAAATTGCGAAAAAATATGCGAAACTAGAGCCAACGTACTAAATTGCTGCCACACCTACAGGAGACAAAGCATGTCAGCTCAGCCCGACCCTCAGGCCGGTTTCGGCATCGGTTCCGATACCGACCAGCAAGAAACCCGTGAATGGATGGACGCGCTGTCCGCCGTGATCGACAAGGAGGGCCCAGAGCGCGCCCACTTCCTGTTGGAACAACTTCTTGAACACGCCCGCCAGAGCAGCATCGACCTGCCGTTTTCTGCCAACACGGGTTACGTCAACACCATCGAGCCGGAAAAAGAGGCGCACTGCCCTGGCAACATCGCCATCGAAAAGCGCCTGCGAGCCTACATGCGCTGGAACGCCATGGCCATGGTGGTGCGTGCCAACCGCCTGAACCCTGCCGACGGCGGCGACCTGGGCGGTCACATTGGTTCGTTTGCCTCGGTGGCCAGCATGTTCGGTGCGGGCTTCAACCACTTCTGGCATGCCGCCAGCGAAGACCACGGCGGTGACCTGCTGTACATCCAGGGCCACAGCGCCCCCGGCATCTATGCGCGCGCCTATCTCGAGGGCCGCCTGAGCGAAGAGCAGCTCGACAGCTTCCGCCAGGAAGTGGACGGCAAGGGCCTGTCCAGCTACCCGCACCCCAAGCTGATGCCAGAGTTCTGGCAGTTCCCTACGGTGTCCATGGGCCTGGGGCCATTGATGGCCATCTATCAGGCCCGCTTCCTCAAGTACCTGCACGCCCGTGGCATTGCCAACACCGAAAACCGCAAGGTGTGGGTGTTCTGCGGTGACGGTGAAATGGACGAACCCGAATCCCTGGGCGCCATCGGCCTGGCCGCGCGCGAAAACCTCGACAACCTGGTCTTCGTGATCAACTGCAACCTGCAGCGCCTGGACGGCCCGGTGCGGGGCAACGGCAAGATCGTGCAAGAACTCGAAGGCGAGTTCCGCGGCGCGGGCTGGAACGTGATCAAGCTGCTGTGGGGCAATGGCTGGGATGCCTTGCTGGCCCGCGACAAGACCGGCAAGCTCAAGCAGCTGATGATGGAAACGCTGGACGGCGATTACCAGGCCATGAAGGCCAATGACGGCGCCTTTGTCCGCAAGAACTTCTTCGGCAAGTACCCCGAGACGCTCAAGCTCGTCGAGCACATGACCGACGAAGAGGTGTTTGAGCTGCGCCGTGGTGGCCATGAACCCGCCAAGGTGTACGCAGCCTTCCACGCCGCCAACGAGCACAAGAACCAGCCCACCGTGCTGCTGGTCAAGACCGTCAAGGGTTATGGCATGGGCAAGGCCGGTGAAGGCAAGAACACCGTGCACCAGACCAAGAAGCTGTCGGACGAGGACATCAAGTACATCCGCGACCGCTTCAACATCCCGATCCCGGACAGCCAGCTGGCTGACATTCCGTACTACAAACCGGCCGATGACACCCCGGAGATGCAGTACCTGCACGAGCGCCGCAAGGCCCTGGGTGGCTACCTCCCCAAGCGTCGTCCCAAGGCGGACGAACACTTCACCGTGCCCGCCATCGAGACCTTCAAGGCCATCCTGGAGCCGACGGCCGAAGGCCGTGAAATCTCCACCACCCAGGCCTACGTGCGCTTCATCACGCAACTGCTGCGCGACCAGGCCCTGGGGCCGCGTGTGGTGCCCATCCTGGTGGATGAGGCCCGCACCTTCGGCATGGAAGGCCTGTTCCGCCAGATCGGCATCTACAACCCCAAGGGCCAGCTGTACACCCCGGTCGATCGCGACCAGGTGATGTACTACAAGGAAGACAAGGCCGGCCAGATCCTGCAGGAAGGCATCAACGAAGCCGGCGGCATGGCCAGCTGGATCGCTGCCGCCACCAGCTACAGCACCAACAACCGCATCATGGTGCCGTTCTACGTGTACTACTCGATGTTCGGCTTCCAGCGCATTGGCGACCTGGCCTGGGCTGCGGGTGACATGCAGGCCCGTGGCTTCTTGCTGGGCGGCACCTCGGGCCGTACCACACTCAACGGTGAAGGCCTGCAGCACGAAGATGGTCACAGCCACATCCTGGCCAACACCATCCCCAACTGCGTGAGCTACGACCCCACCTTTGCCCACGAAGTGGCGGTGATCATGCACCGTGGTCTCAAGCGCATGGTCGAGCAGCAGGAAAACGTCTTCTACTACATCACGCTGCTCAACGAGAACTACCCGATGCCGGGCCTCGTGGAAGGCACGGAAGAGCAGATCATCAAGGGCATGTACCTGTGCAAGCCCGGTGCTGAGGGTGAAAAGCGCGTGCAACTGCTGGGTTCGGGCACCATCCTGCGCGAGTCGCTGGCCGCCCAAACCCTGCTGGCCGCCGACTGGGGCGTGCAGGCCGATGTGTGGAGCTGCCCGAGCTTCAACGAACTCACCCGTGAAGGCCAGGACGTGGACCGCTGGAACCTGCTGCACCCGCTGGAAACCCCGCGCGTGCCGTTTGTGGCGCAGCAACTGGGCAGCAGCACCGGCCCCGTGGTCGCATCCACCGACTACATGAAGGCCTATGCCGAGCAGATCCGTCCCTTCGTACCTAAGGGCCGCAACTACAAGGTGCTGGGCACCGACGGTTTTGGTCGCAGCGACTTCCGCAGCAAGCTGCGCGAGCACTTCGAGGTGAACCGCCACTACATCGTCGTCGCCGCCCTCAAGGCGCTGAGCGAAGACGGCGTGCTGCCCGCCACCAAGGTGGCCGAGGCGATCGCCAAGTACGGCATCAATGCTGACAAGATCAACCCGCTCTACGCATAAAACGAACGGAGACAGAACAATGGCATTGGTCAACATTCAAGTCCCGGACATCGGGGACTTCGACGAAGTGGGCGTGATCGAGTTGCTGGTCAAGGTGGGTGACACCGTGAAGGCCGAGCAGTCGCTCATCACGGTCGAATCGGACAAGGCATCGATGGAGATCCCATCCAGCCACGCAGGCGTGGTCAAGGAACTCAAGATTGCATTGGGCGACAAGGTCAAACAAGGCTCGGTGATTGCCGTGGTGGAGTCCGCTGACGCGGGCGCTGCGGCAGCTCCGGCGGCTGCACCGGCTCCTGCCGCAGCTGTTTCCGCGCCCGCCCCCGTGGCGGCACCTGCCCCAGCTCCTGCTGCTGCAGCCCCTGCGGCCACAGGCCCGGTCGAAGTGCGCGTGCCCGACATCGGGGACTTCAAGGACGTGGCCGTCATCGAGATGCTGGTCAAGGTCGGCGATACCATCAAGGTCGAGCAGTCCCTGTTCACCGTCGAATCCGACAAGGCCTCCATGGAGATCCCGTCGCCCGCCGCTGGCGTGCTCAAGGAACTCAAGGTCAAGATTGGCGACACCGTCAACATTGGTGATCTGGTGGCTCTGCTTGAAGGTACGGCATCTGCTGCAGCGCCTGTAGCAGCACCGGTTGCGGCCGCTGCGCCGGCACCTGCCCCAGTGGCTGCGGCCGCTCCTGCCGTCGCAGCCGCAGCACCCGCCTCAGCCACCGCCACCGCCTCGGTGCCTGTCCCTGCCCACCAGCCCGGCACCCCCACGGCAGGGCTGCCCCATGCATCGCCTTCGGTGCGCAAGTTCGCCCGCGAACTGGGTGTGCCCATCGATGAAGTCAAGGGCACCGGCCCCAAGGGCCGCATCACCCAGGACGACGTGGCCGCCTTCACCAAGCAGGTGATGGCAGGTGCGGTGCAGACCAAGGCCCAGGCCGCCAAGGCGCCCGCTGCGGCATCCGGTGGCTCCGGCGTGGGCCTGGACCTGCTGCCCTGGCCCAAGGTGGATTTCACCAAGTTCGGCCCGGTGGAGCGCAAGGACCTTTCGCGCATCAAGAAGATCAGCGGCGCCAACCTGCACCGCAACTGGGTCGTCATCCCGCACGTCACGAACCACGACGATGCGGACATCACCGACCTCGAAGCCTTCCGCGTGCAGTTCAACAAAGAGAACGAGAAGAGTGGCGTCAAGGTCACCATGCTCGCCTTCATGATCAAGGCCGCCGTGGCTGCGCTCAAGAAGTTCCCCGAGTTCAACAGCTCGCTCGACGGCGACCAGTTGGTGATGAAGAACTACTTCCACATCGGCTTTGCGGCCGACACGCCCAACGGTCTCGTTGTGCCTGTCATCCGCGACGCCGACAAGAAGGGCATTGTCCAGATCTCGCAAGAGATGGGCGACCTGGCCAAGAAGGCGCGCGACGGCAAGCTCGGCCCGGCCGACATGACCGGCGGCTGCTTCTCCATCAGCTCGCTGGGTGGCATTGGTGGCCGTTATTTCACGCCCATCATCAACGCCCCCGAAGTCGCCATCATGGGCGTGTGCAAGAGCAGCCTGGAGCCCCAGTGGGACGGCAAGCAGTTCGCCCCGCGCCTGATGCTGCCCCTCTCCCTCAGCTGGGACCACCGCGTGATCGACGGCGCCGCCGCCGCACGCTTCAACGTGTACTTTGCCTCGCTGCTGGCGGACTTCCGCCGCATCGTGATGTAACGCGAGGACAACACACATGGCAATCATCGACATCAAGGTGCCCGACATCGGCGACTTCGCCGAAGTGGCCATCATCGAAGTGCTGGTCAAGCCCGGCGACACCATCAAGGCAGAGCAGAGCCTGATCACCGTGGAGTCCGACAAGGCCTCCATGGAGATCCCGTCCAGCCATGCCGGCGTGGTCAAGGAACTCAAGGTCAAGCTCGGCGACAAGATCGCCGAAGGCTCGGTGGTGTTGACGCTGGAAGTGCAGGGTGCAGGCGCAGCCGCTCCAGCGCCTGCCGCATCTCCAGCGCCTGCAGTTTCAGAGCAGAAACCGGCTGAAGCGCAGGTAAATAATGCGCCGGCAGCTATCAATCCAGTAGCATCCAGCTTTGCTGGCTCCGCTGATCTGGACTGCGACGTGCTCGTGCTCGGCGGCGGTCCCGGCGGCTACAGCGCCGCCTTCCGTGCGGCCGACCTGGGCCTCAAGGTCGTCATCGTCGAACGCTACGCCACCCTGGGCGGCGTGTGCCTGAACGTGGGCTGCATCCCCTCCAAGGCGCTGCTGCACGTGGCAGCCGTCATGGACGAAGTCAGCCACATGGCCGACCTGGGCGTGGACTTTGGCGCGCCCACCGTCAACATCGACAAGCTGCGTGGCCACAAAGAGAAAGTCATCGGCAAGCTCACCGGCGGCCTGGCCGCCATGGCCAAGATGCGCAAGGTGACCACCGTGCGTGGCTACGGTGCCTTTGTCGGTGCCAACCACCTCGAAGTGGAAGAAACCACCGGCACCGGCCAGGAGAAGACGGGCACCAAGAAGGTCATCGCCTTCAAGAAGGCTATCATCGCCGCCGGCAGCCAGGCCGTGCGCCTGCCCTTCATGCCTGACGATCCACGCGTGGTCGACTCCACCGGCGCCCTGGCGCTGAAGGAAGTGCCCAAGCGCATGCTCATTCTGGGCGGCGGCATCATCGGCCTCGAAATGGGCACCGTGTACAGCACGCTGGGCGCGCGCCTCGATGTGGTCGAAATGATGGACGGCCTGATGCAGGGCGCCGACCGCGACCTCGTCAAGATCTGGCAGAAGATGAACGCCAAGCGTTTTGACAACATCATGCTCAAGACCAAGACGGTGGGTGCCAAGGCCACGCCCGAAGGCATTGAGGTGACGTTTGCGCCAGCGGAAGAGGGTGGCACCGCCCCCGCGCCCCAGGTGTACGACCTCGTACTGCAGGCCGTGGGCCGCACGCCCAACGGCAAGAAGATCGCTGCAGAGAAGGCTGGCGTGGCCGTGACGGACCGTGGCTTCATCAACGTCGACATCCAGATGCGCACCAACGTGCCGCACATCTTCGCCATCGGCGACATCGTGGGCCAGCCCATGCTGGCGCACAAGGCGGTGCATGAGGCGCATGTGGCGGCAGAAGTCATCGCCGGTGAACTGCAAGGCAACAAGGAGCTGGCCGCGGCCGCCTTCAACGCCCGCGTGATCCCGAGCGTTGCCTACACCGACCCCGAAGTGGCCTGGGTCGGCCTCACCGAAGACCAGGCCAAGGCGCAAGGCATCAAGGTCAAGAAGGGCCTGTTCCCCTGGACGGCCTCCGGCCGCGCCATCGCCAACGGCCGCGACGAGGGCGTGACCAAGCTGCTGTTCGACGACTCGCCAGAAGCCCATGGCCACGGCAAGATCCTGGGCGGCGGCATGGTCGGCACCCACGCGGGCGACATGATCGGCGAGATTGCCCTGGCCATCGAGATGGGCGCCGACGCGGTGGACATCGGCAAGACGATCCACCCGCACCCCACGCTGGGCGAAAGCATCGGCATGGCGGCGGAGATTGCGCACGGTAGCTGCACGGATGTGCCACCGCAGAAAACGTAGTGGTCTTCTAACGGCTACAGCCACGTCAGTGGCCACATGGCCGCCACCAAGAATTTCCCGAAGGCCCCCGCCCACCCCGCGCGGGTGTGTTGGGACTGCGATCTCTACTGCACGGCCAAATGCATGCGGGGCGGCAACGGTTCGAACCGCAAGCATCATCCAGCCGAATTGTTTGGCGATGATTGGGACCAGTGGGGCTGGAGGCCGGCGAGGCCTCGCCACCCCCGCCAGCCGCCGACGAAGGCGAAGGCTGGGCCTGTACTAGGATGCCGTATTCATCTTTGGCGAAGAGGACCGCTTCGTCTATGTGAACGATGCCGCCATCCACGCCCAGGAGTACAGCTGTGAGGCCCTGCTCACCATGGGGCCGCCAGACATCGATCCGATTATCTCCAGCGAGCAGTGCCTGGAAATCCTGCAAAGCCGCGAGGGCCAGGCGTTCGTCATCGACACAGTGCACAAGACGCAGAGCGGCAAATTGATGGCTGTGTAAGTGGATGGCGTGACACTGAGGCGGGAGGGGACCTGTTTGCCGTCTCCATCGTCCGGACATGTCGGTGTCGGAAGCCCAATGAATTCAGGAAGCGCTGCAGCAGCGTCAGCCATATTGGCGCACCTTGCTAGACGAATTCCCATTTTTGTCTGGCTCAAGGACGAGCAAAGCCGTTTGTTGGCAGCCAATACAGCGTACGCCAGAGTGGCGCGGGTGGCCTCGACAGCCGAACTGAAGGGCCGGACTGAATTCGATTTCTTCCCCAAGGATTTGGCGGAAACCTATGTGGCCGACGACAAGGCCTTCATAGCGTCGGGCGCAGCCCACTATGTGAAGGAGCTGTACGTCGATGAGCACGGGGAGCTGCGCTGGATTGAGGTGTGTAAATCTCCTTTGCACCAGCATGGCAAGGTGGTGGCGCGAGTACCGCACCCTGGTCGAAAACTCTGTCGACGTGATTGCACGTTTTGATCCTCAGTTCCGCTGCCGTTATGTCAACCCGGTGTTGATGCAGGCCGTGGGGCGGCTGGAAACGGGTGCACAGGGATGCTCGCCGCATGTGCTCTTAGGGCAGGAGGCCGGAGCGAAGGTGGCGCAGCATTTGGTGCAGGTGGTGGGCGGCGCGATGCCAGCAGAGTTTGAGCTGCAATTGTCTGATGCGCTGGGGCGCCGCATCTGCAGTCTGGTCAGCTTGACCCCCGAGGTGGACGACAACGCCAGCGTATCCAGTGTGCTGCTGGTAGGGCTCGATATCGGTGAGTTGGAGGACTACCAGTACAAGGCCCACCAGAGTGCCCTCTACGATTCGCTCAAGGGTATGCCCAACCGAGTGCTATTCCATGACCGCCTGGCGCAAGTGCTAGAAGACGCGGCTACCACCGCTGCCAGGCGGTGGGGGACCTGGACCACCGCTTCAAGCAGATCAATGACACCATGGGCCATGCTGCAGGAGACGTCTTGCTCAAGGAGTTCGCCCTGCGCCTGCGCGCACAAGCTATCACACCATAGCGTGGCTGGGCGGCGACGATTTCGGCATGCTGCTGCCGCAGATCGGTACTGCCAGCTGTTTGGCGTGTGTGGCGGGGAAAGTCAAGACCACTGTCAACCAGAGCTCTTGGCTGGACGGGCAGGAAATTTTCGTGTCCGGCAGTGTCGGCGTTGCGGTGTACCCAACGGACCGCGAGGTGGTGGAAGAACTGCTCAAGTACCAGATTCGGCGATGCACTCCGCCAAACGCTCAGAGCGCTACAACTTCGTTTTTACCCCAGGGACCTGACGGTGCACGCCCAACAGCAGCTGACCCTTGAGCTCGACCTGCGCCGGGCCCTAAAGCACGGCGAGCTGGCACGGCACTACCAACCGAAGGTGCTGTTAGCGTCGGGCGCGACGATCGGCTGCGAGGCGCTGTTGCGCTGGACGCGTTCGCGCATGGGCATGGGCATGGGCATGGGCATGGGCATGGTGCCCCCGGAGTCGTTCATTACGGTGGCAGAAGACTTCGACCCGATCAACGATGTGGGCGCCTGGGGGCTGCGTGAAGCCTGCTGGACTGCCGTCGCCTGGAATACCGGGGCGCTGCAGCCACGCAAGGTGGCCGTCAACCTGTCGGCCCGCCAAATCCAGTTCCCTTGCCTGGTGGCGCAGGTGCACTAAATCGTGACCGTGACAGGGTGCAAGCCTCAATGACTGGAGTTCGAAATTACCGATAGCTCGCTCCTGGACGAGAATAGTGTTGTGGTTAAGGCCTTGCAGGCCCTGTGCGACATGGGCGCAACCATTGCTATTGACGATTTTGGCATTGGTTATTCTGGCCTATCGTACTGGCCCGCTTGCCCATTGATACGCTCAAGATTGACGAATCGTTCATCCATTCCGCGGCCACCGACCATTTCAGGGCCGAACTCATCAGTGCCATTTGTCGATTGCGCGGTGCCTGAACTAGCATTGATGCCTAAGGTAGGGAAACGCGCGAACAGGTCAACTTCCTGGCCGCCGACAGGCGTCCGCTAGCGCAGGGCACTCTATTCGGCAAAGCGGTGCTGTGAGAGGATCTGCTGGGCATGCAGGGTGCCTGACAGCCTCCAGCAGCGGAAGTAAAAAACGCTCGAACAATCGACGGCGCACCTTCAACGCCAAGTGCGGCTTCGCCTGCCACAATCACCCCATTGATTCCAATACATGGCATTGGGCCTATGTGCCTGAACAGGGGGGGTGCTTTGAGCGATTTCGAACGTTATCACTATGCCTTTGATCCAGAGGGAGACGAGTTGGCGGCCCGCCTGATCCGCCGCTTGCCCCAGAAGGGCAGAGTCTTGGAGCTGGGGCCTGGGCCAGGAGTCATGACAAAGGTCATGATTGACAAGGGCTATCAGTTGACGGTAGTGGAAATCGACCCAGACTCTGCACAGATCGTGCGCGGCCTGGGAGCGGAGACGATCGTTGCTGACCTTGAGGATTTGCAGTGGTTGGAACAATTGCGAGGGCGTCGCTTTGACGCGGTGCTGGCCTGCGATGTCCTGGAGCATTTGCGCCATCCTGAGCGTGTGCTGGAAGCTCTGCGTCAATGTCTGGAGCCGCAGGGCCGGCTTATCGTCTCAGTGCCGAACATCGCTTACGGAGGTGTGATCGCGGCGCTGGTGCAAGGCATGTTTGACTACACCCCGACGGGGCTGCTCGATCATTCCCACCTGCGATTTTTTACCCGGCGCAGCCTGGAGCGACTGCTGTGGCGAACAGGGTGGTCACCGAACTACTGGGAGCCGTATGCGTTTCCAGTGGAGCAAAGTGAGTTCGCGCGCGCCTGGGGGGCTTTGACAGACGTGCAGCGGCAAAGCCTGGTGGCTGGAGCCGCGGACTCTGAAGTCTATGAGTGGATGACCGTGGCATGCCACGCCGAAAACGGACCCGCCATTGCGCTTCAGGACGCCCAAACCCTTGCGGACAAGGCCAGCGAAGACTTGCGGGCGTTGCAAACGGTGTATGCGCAGGAACACGCCTCGCTGCTGGAACACCAGAAAGCCTTCGCGCAGGCGCGCGAGATCATCGTAGAGCAACAGCGCGAGATTGATGCGCTGCGCGGCCCTTACGGCGGCTCAACTATGTGGATTGCCAGAGTATTGCACAACCCCAGAAACGCGATGCGACGGCTTTGGCAGGCAATACGGCTGCGCCTTGGATGGTGATGCTGCACCCCCTGCACGCGTCGCCAAATAAATAAATGCGCGCTGGGCTTCTCCGCCGGTTGGCGTCAGTCCGCCTGAGCGGTGCTTGACTAAGACCTTCGATATGGCTTCACGTCGGTGGTTGATTGGGCGGGCGACATTCAGTACCAGTAACCGGCTGCAGGGCCAAGCCCTCACCTTCTCCTCTTCGGTAGAGTGAACGTGCTCGGATAAAAGTGGTAGAAAATAGAAGACTTTCGCCGCGAATCCATTCACTATGTGGCGGCACATTCGTCCGGCTTTACCTTTGTTTGCTCTCTGAGCCTGCCTGTCCATGCAAGACGTTCAAAACTCCAAGATCTCTGTCGAGAAGATCGGCGGCACTTCCATGACCGCCTTTGGCGATGTGTTGCGCCACATCGTGCTGCACGATCCCAAGCGCATTAACGGCCGGATCTATGTGGTGTCCGCCTACTCGGGTGTGACCAACCAGTTGCTGGAGCACAAGAAGACGGGCGAGCGCGGCATCTATGCCCTGTTTGCCGAAGGCAAGGGTTACCAAGATGCCTTGACCCAGTTGGCGGTCAGCCTCAAAAAGCTGAACGCCGGCTACGCTGACCTGGGATTGCCGCTGGATGTGGCCGATGCCTTCATCGACCAGCGCATTGGCCAGGCGCGTGAATATCTGAACGCCATGCAGCACGTGCTGGCCAGCGGCTATCTCAGCCGCAAGGATGTGTTGCTCGCGGCGCGCGAAGTGTTGGCCTCGATTGGCGAGTCGCACAGCGCGTTCAACTCGGTCGAAATCCTCAAGGCCAATGGCGTGAATGCCATGCTGATGGACCTGGCCGGTTTTGACGACAACGAAGCCTGGACGATTGACGAGCGCATTGCCAACAGCTTTAAAGGCATCGACCTGAGCGACAAGGTGGTGGTGGCCACCGGCTACACCAAGGGCACCGAAGGCATCATGCGCGAGTTTGACCGGGGCTACTCCGAAGTCACGTTCAGCAAGATCGCCGTGGAAGTGCGCCCCGCAGAGGCCGTGATCCACAAGGAATTCCACCTGTCTTCTGCCGACCCCAACCTCGTGGGCCTGGAAAACGCCATCGTGGTGGGCGCCACCAACTACGACGTGGCCGACCAACTGGCCGACGTGGGCATGGAAGCCATCCACCCCAAGGCAGCCAAGCCCATGGAACTGGCGGGCATTCCCATCCGCCTGAAGAACACGTTTGAGCCCGACCACCCTGGCACGCTGATCACCAAGGACTTCGTGGGTGAGCGCGCGCGTGTGGAGATCGTGACCGGCACTGACAAGGTCACCCTGATCGAGATCCACGACCCCAGCATGGTGGGCACGGTGGGCTTTGATGCGGGCCTGATGAACGTGTTCTGCAAGCACGACGTGAGCTACATCCTCAAGGCCACCAACGCCAACTCCATCGCCCATCTGGTGTGGGACAACCAGGTCACGCCCGAGCTGGTGGCCGAGCTGCAGGAGGGCTATCAGGTCGTGACGATCAAGCCCAGCGCCATCGTGTGCACCATCGGCTCCAACATCGGCATCCCTGGCGTGCTGGCCAAGGCCGCGCAGGCGCTGGCCGATGCGCGCGTCAACGTGAACTGCGTGTCCCAGACCCTGCGGCAGGTGAATATGCAGTTCGTGATCGAGCGCGAGGATTACAAGACGGCGATCAAGGCGCTGAACATGGCACTGTGCGTGAACTCGGGAACTCCGGTTCCGCGTGTTTGAAGAAATAGCGGCAGGCATGCCTGCCGCGCAGCCTTCCCATAAGGAGCCCGCCGTGCGCGGGCTTTTTTGTCGCCTGGATGTCTCCGTCAGCCCGCGCCGAGCAGCCTTTCGAACAGATCCGCCCCCCCCATCTGCCCGCCCTTGAGCATCAACTCCAGCCCGTGGCGCGACGGGTTGGCACTGTGCGCGCGGCTCAGCGTGACCCCGGGGCAGACCGTGGTTTGGTACGACAGCCCCCACAACTGCAAGGCCTGGACTGCGTGGCTTGACGTGTCACCGCCGGCGATGCCGATGCGGCGCAGTGGCGCGCCGCTCTCTGCGCGGGCTTGCACCACGCGGGCGATCAGATCGGCGCTGGCCTGGGCGACGTCGTTGGACGAGGCCGCAGCGGCCAGCGGCGCGCCGTCCGTGGGGCCGGTGAAGGCCAGTACGTTCTGCCCGCTGTGCAGCCCCGCGCAGAGGTTGTCCTGCAGACCCTGCGCGTAGGCCGTGTCGCTGCACAGCCGCTGGGCGTCCACTGCGATGCGGTGGTATGCGGTGGCGGCCTGCACCTGCGCGGCGGTCAGGGGGGACAAGCTGCCCGCCCAGGCCAACACCGGCCCGTCGGTGGGCGCCAGCGGTGCAGCGGCCGTGGACGTCGGCTTGCCCCAGTGGGCGACCAGCGCCTGGGCCACGGCGCTGGAGCCCACGGCCAGCAATCGGGCGTGTTGGGACTGCTGCCACAGCAGGCGGCCCACGGTGGCCAACTGGTCGGGCGTGGTCAGGTCCAGCAAGGTGGGCGCCATGGCGTGGGACGCTGCGCCATGCGCCAGCAGGGCCTGCAGGGCGGCGTCCAGGGCTTCGGTGGTGGTGGCGTCGGTGTCGGTGGTGGCGTCGGTGTCGGTGGTGGCGTCGTACAGCGGGTAGTGCAGGGCGGTGATGCCATCCAGCCCTTGGCGCGCCAGATGGAGCCGGAGATCTGCCTCGCCCATGGGCGTGACCGGGTGCTGGCGCATGGTGGGATGGCGGTCGATGCGGTGCACGAGCCCGCCGGTGCCTGCAGCCGCAAACAGGTTGCTGAACGCGCAGTAGCGCCCCAGGCTGGGTTGCCCGCCCACGATGGGCACCCAACGGTTGCTCACAAACGGGTGCAGGGTCTGAATGCCGCAGGCAATGTTGCCGACATGCGGTGCGCTGTCGAAGGTGGAGCACACCTTGTAGTGCAGCACTGGCGGCGCAAGCTTTTCAAAGAAGCGGCCTACAGCCGACATCTCGGCCCGCATGGCCTCTGGCGGCATGGCGCGCGCAGCGCCTGCAATGCCCACCGCATCGAGCGGCCCGGCAGCGGCCAGGGCCTCTGCGTTGGGCACGCCCATGAACAGCATCGAGCGCAGGCCGGCCTGGGCCAGCACGGCCAGGGTGTCGGTGGCGCCGGTGAAGTCGTCGCCGTACCAGCCGTACTGGGGCGTCGTCATGGGCTTACTTCTTGCCAAAGAAGTCGATGGCCCGGCGCAGTTCGGGGGCGTGGGCCGCGCGCTCGGCCAGGGCTTCGCCCTTCTGCACCGCGTCCCACGCCTGCTGCAGGCTGGCCACGCCCGCAGCGGGGCCGTCGGGGTGCGCCAGGATGCCGCCGCCGGACATGAACAGCAGGTCGTTGGACCGGATGCTGTCCCAGGTGGCGGGCACGGTGCCGGCCCACTGGCCGTTGGAGAACGCGGGCAGCACGCGGTCGTCCAGCCCTTCGCACAGCGGGGCCAGGGTGTCGTGGGCGGATTCGATCACTTCTTCATCGGTCTGCGAGAACTTGCCCTGCAGGCCGTGCACATGCATGTGGTCCACACCGGCCAGGCGCCACAGCGTCTGCCAGGCGTTGAACGAAAAGCCCAGCAGCGGGTGACGCGACAGCGCGCCGTAGCCATTGCGGTGGCCGTGCAGCGCCAGCGGTGTGTGGCGGCGCAGGGTTTGCACGGCCGAGTAGCCGCACCAGTTCAGGCTCATCATTACGCAGCTGCCACCCTCGGCGGCGATCAGGTCGGCGTGGCGGCGCATGGCATCGGTCTCGTCGGTGATGTTGAAGGCCACCATCACCCGCTTGCCGGTCTTGTCCTGGTGGTCGCGCACCCGGCGCATCACGGTTTTGACGCGCTCGGCCAGCGGCGCATGAACCGGGTTGGCGCAGACCTCGTCGTCCTTGATGAAGTCCACCCCCGCAGCGCACAGGCGGCCGGCCAGGTCGCCGGTTTCTTCGGCCGACAAACCCACGTTGGGTTTGATGATGGTGCCGATCAGCGGGCGGCCCTGCACGCCGGTCAGCGCCCGGGTGCCGGCGATGCCGTGGCGGGGCATGTCGAACTGGGCGCGGTAGGCGCTGGGAAGTTTCATCGACTCCAGGCGCAGGCCGGTGACCTCGCCCAGGTCGTACAGGTTGCCCGACACCGTGGCGGCCAGCGTCGGCAGGTTGGGACCGATGTTGTCGCACGGAAAGCTCACGCGCAGCCGGGCGCGTTGCCAGGTCTGCGGCGTGTCGAACATGCCGCGCCGCTGCATCCAGCCGTTGGGCAGCGACGGCGCGGGCGCCACGTCCAGCAGTTCGACCGATTCGACCGTGGCGCGGGCACGTTCGCGCAGCGCGTCGGTCTCGCCCTCCACCCGGGTGAAGGTGCCACACGATTGTTCGCCCGCTAGCACCTCGGCCACGTGGGCCGGGTCCATGGGGGTCTCGATCAGGTAGGTGGCTTCGAAGCGGTCTGGCGACATGGGTGGCTTTTGCTATGTTATTGATAGCTGCAGGTGCATATTGAATAGGCGCCTGAAGGCTATTTGGCTTGAAATCAGATCTTGGAGAGGTCTGGGAAGGGCCGCACCGGGTCCGTCGTGCCGTCCCAGGTTTCCGACTCCGCACGGATCAGGTCGAACATTCGCCCCTTGGGGCCGGCCACTTCCGACAGCTCGATCACGGTGCCGGGGTGGTACTCGGTGTCGAAGTAGACGAAGCGGCCTTTTTCGCCCACCTCGCCACTCATCACCGTCTTGAAGCCCTGGGCCGTCAGACGCGCCAGGTCGGCGTCGTAGTCGCTCGTCCAGTACGCCACGTGCTGCAGCCCGGTGCGCCCGGCCTGCAGAAAGTCGCGGTACATCGACGGCACGTCGTTACGCGTCTGGATCAGCTCGACCTGCACATAGCCCGAGTTGGCCAGCGCCACCGAGTTGTGCGGCTCGTACGACTCGCCCTTGTAAACGTAGTTCTTGATCGGAACCTTGGGGTTGTAGAACCACGGGCCCACGCCCAGGGTCTTGCTCCAGTAGTCCATGGCGGCTTCGATGTCGTGGACCACATAGCCAAGTTGGCGGATGGCGCCGAAATGACGACTCATAAAAATTTCCTTTGGTGGTGATGCGTCAGGGCAGGGCGTAGCCGGGCGGGGCCCATCAGGCGCCGCCCAGGTTGCACGCTTGGCTTACTTTTTGGCTTACTTGGCGCCGTCGATGATTTCTTTGGGGATCGGCACGCCTGCGTACTTCACATGGATGTCGTTGAGCTTGCCGTTGGCCAGGTTGGTCTTGATCCAGCCGTTGACGGCGGCCATCAGCTCGGGCTGGCCTTTGCGCATGGCCACGCCGAGCTGGTACGACTGCAGGATGAACTTGGTCTCGAAATCGCGCGCCGGGCTCTTCTTGGCGATGGCCGCGATGATCGGCGGCGTGATGGCCACGATGTCGGCCTGGCCCGTGGCGGCGGCTGTGATGGACGCGGATTCATCGTCAAACCGCACCACCTTGGCCTGCGGTGCGCGCTCGGTCACGATCTTGTCTTGCGGGCCACCACGGGTCACGGCCACGGTTTTGCCCGCCAGGTCTTCAATGCTGGTGAGCTTGAGGCTCTTGGGCGCGCCCACTGCGGCCTGGATGGCGCCGTACGGAATGGAGAAGTCCACCGCCTTCTGGCGCTCGGGCGTGATCGACAGCGACGAGATGATCAGGTCCACCTTGTTGGACAGCAGGTTGGGGATGCGTGCCGAGTTGGTGGTGTTCACGATCTCCAGCGTCAGGCCCAGGTCCTTGGCCAGCAGCTCGGCGGCTTCCACGTCCGAGCCCACGGGCTTCATCTTGTCGTCCACGTAGCCGTAAAACGGCGCGCCAAAGTCGATGCCCACGCGCAGCTTGCCGGCGGTTTTGATGTCGGCCAGCTCGGCCATGGCGGGCATGCACAGGGCGGCGGCGCTGATGGCCAGCAAGGTGCGGCGGAGGATGAGGGATACGGTCATGGTGGTTGTCTCCTGGTGGTTTTTGAGTACGGAATCGAAAAGGGCTGGGCTGAAGCTGAAATTCAAAGCCCGTGAGAAAGAAAATCGCGCAGCTCGGCGGTCTGCGGGTTCTTGAGCATGTCGCCCGGGCCCGTCTCCCACACCTTGCCTTCGTGCATGTAGATGATGGTGTCGGCCACCCGGGCGGCAAACTCCATCTCGTGCGTGACCAGCACCATGGTCATGCCGCCCTGGGCCAGGGCTTCGATCACGCGCAGCACCTCGCCGGTCAGTTGCGGGTCCAGCGCAGAGGTCACCTCGTCGAACAGCATCACCTGCGGCTCCATCGCCAGCGACCGGGCAATCGCCACGCGCTGCTGCTGCCCGCCGGACAGTTGCTCGGGGTAAGCCTGTGCTTTGTCCGCCAAGCCCACCTGCTGCAGCGTGCGGGCGGCAATCTCGCGCGCCTTGGCTGTGGGCAGGTTCTTCACCGCCTTGGGGGCGAGGGTGATGTTCTGCTCCACCGTCAGGTGCGGAAACAGGTTGTAGCTCTGGAACACGATGCCCACGTCCTGGCGCAACTGGCGCAGGTCGATGGCAGGGTCGTGCACCGCGTGGCCGCAGACATTGATGGTGCCGCTGTCGATGATCTCCAGCCGGTCAATACAACGCAGCGCCGTGCTTTTGCCCGAGCCGCTCTTGCCGATGATGGCCACCACCTGGCCCCGGGGAATGGCAAACGACACGCCCTTGAGCACCTGGTTGCTGCCAAAGCTCTTGTGCACGTCCTTTAGTTCAACGACGGGCTGCGCAGGCGAGGCCGCTGGCTGGGAGGGTTGCGCGGCAGCGTCTCGGGCGAGGTTCATGGTGTCTTCTCGTTTCATGCGGTGGCCACAGAGGGGGTGGCTGTGCCACGGGTGTTTCCAAACTGCTGGCGCTGCTCCAGCTTGCGGCTCCAGACCGACAGCGGGTAGCACATCGCAAAGTAGACGATGGCGATCAGCAGGTACACGGTGAAGGGCTGAAAGATCGAGTTGTTGATGAGCTGCCCGGCACGCACCAGCTCGATGAACCCCACGATGGACGCCAGCGAAGTGTTCTTCACGATCTGCACCATGAAGCCCACCGTGGGCGGCGTGGCAATGCGCACTGCCTGCGGTAGCACCACCAGCCGCATGCGCTGGGTGCGTGACAGGGCCAGGCACTCGGCCGCCTCCCACTGCGTGCGCGGCACCGACTCAATGCAGCCGCGCCAGATCTCGCCCAGGTAGGCACTGACGTAAACAATCATCGCAATGCTGGCCGCCACGATGGCGGGCAGCTCCAACCCGGCAATGCTCAGGCCGAAGTAACACAGGAACAGCACCACCAGCAGCGGCGTGCCCTGGATGATCTGAATCCACGCAATGGTCGCCCAGCGCACCGCCTTGATCGGGCTGACGCGGCACAGCGCAATCACGCCCCCGGCCACGCCACCGCCCACAAACGCAATCAGCGACAGGCCGATGGTCCACAGCGCGCCAAACAGCAGGTACTGCAGGTGATACGAGTTCAGTCCACCGTCAATCATTTGGCGTTCCCCAATTTGCGTTGGCGCGTGAACACGATCTGCCCGAACACCCACAGCCCCAGCCGCATCAACAGCGACAGCGCCAGGTACGCCACCGCCACCAGGATGTAAGCCTCGAACGGGCGGAAGGTCTCCGACTGCACCCGCGCCGCCACGGCCGTGAGTTCTTCGACCGAAATCTGAGAGGTGATGGACGACGCCAGCATCAGCAGCACGAACTGGCTGGTGAGCGCGGGGTACACCTTCTCCATCGCCGGGCGCAGCACCACATGCCAATACACCTGCCGGCGCGTCAGGCCCAGGCACTCGGCCGCCTCGATCTGGCCCTTGTGGATCGAATCCATGCCCGCCCGCATGATTTCGCAGGTGTAGGCCGCCACGTTGATCACCAGGGTCAGCAGCGCCGCAGCAAACGCCGACACCTTGAAGCCCAGGCTGGCCAGGCCAAAGAACACCAAAAACACCTGCACCAGCAGCGGCGTGTTGCGCAGCACCTCCACATAGGCACCGCAGGCCCGCACCAGCCAGTGCTGGTCGCTGCGCCGGCCAATGGCCAGCAGCGTGCCGCCCACAAAACCAATCACGGTGGCCGGGAAGGACAGCAGGATGGTCATCCACGCCCCTTCCAGAAACTGGGGCCAGTTGGCCAGCACGCTGGCAAAGTCGAACTCGTACGTCATGGGTCGGGCAGCCGTGCGCGTCAATCAGCAAGTGCTGGCGCGGCGGCCAAAAGCTGGCGGCTTGCCCTGTGGGCGCAGGCGAGCGTGAGCGGAAATACCAGGCATGTCTTTGTCTCCTGCGTGATCGGCCTGGCAAGCGTGCCAGTCGTCACAACCTAGGGTTTGTACTGATGGATTCTGATGCCTTTCAGCATCGAACGCCGAGTGATAGTATCCGCAGAATCCATCAAATACCAGCAGGCGTAATGATGGTTTTTGATTGAATTGCACATGGCCCAAAACCCGCCCAGCCCCAGCAGTCCCAGTAGTCCCCGCAGCCCACGCATCCCCGACATCGCCCAGCTGTCCGGCGTCTCCACCGCCACTGTCGATAGGGTGCTGAACCAGCGCTCGGGCGTGCGCAACGCCACCGCGCAGCGGGTCCTGCAGGCCGCCGCCACCCTGGGCTACCTGCCGCAGGCCGAGCTGCACGCAGCACTGCAACCCCAGCCCCTGCGCCTGATGGTGCTGATCCCCGAGGGCAGCAACCGCTTTCTGCAAATGCTGGGCGACGTGATCGGCTACGCGCAAGACCACTGGGCGCCGTTCAACGTGCGCTGCCAGGCGGCGTACATCGAGAGCTTTAACCCCGACGCGCTGGCCAAAGCGCTGCTGCACTACGGCAAGCGCTGCGACGGCATCGCCTTCATGGCGCTGGAGCACCCTGTGGTGCGCGAGGCCGTGGCCCAGCTGGCAGAGCAGGGCGTGCCCACCGTCACGCTCATCTCGGATTTATCCAGCTCGCGCCGCGTGGCCTATGTGGGCCTGGACAACCGCGCCGCAGGCCGCACCGCCGCCTATTTGATCGCCCGCTTCATGGGCCCGCTGGCCCACAGCCGCAAGGCGCACGTGGCGATGATTGTTGGATCACTGCGCTACCGCGCCCACGAGGAGCGCGAGGCGGGGTTTCTGCACCTGTTTGAAGAACAGTTCCCCCTGGTGCAGGTGGTGGGCGTGCGCGAAGGCCAGGACGACGCCGAACGCAACTACCGCCAGGCCCGCGCGCTGCTGGAGCAGCACGACGACCTGGCAGGCATCTACAACATCGGCGGCGGGGCCGAAGGCATTGGCCGGGCGCTGAAAGAAGCGCGTGCAGACCGCAAGATCGTGTTCATCGGCCACGGGCTCACGCCGGATACGCGGGCGCTGTTGATCGACGGGACGATGGACGCCGTAATCACGCAGAACCCGCAGGGTGCGGTGATGAACTGCGTGCGGATTTTTGCCAACTTGCGGGATGGGCGGGAGCCGACGAGTGGGGTGGAGGCCACACGCAGCCAAGTCATCTTTCGGGAAAACCTGCCCTAAGCCCGTAAGGCAGAGCCAGTCCTGCTCGGGATGAGCCTATACCGCCGGCTTTGCAGCCTTCGGCAAGTGTGCAGGCGCGCTGCGGCGCCCGATCAGCATCACACCCGCGAGTACCAGCGCCGCGCCGCCTATCTGCCACAAAGTCAACGGCTCGCCCAGCAGCCACACCCCAAAAAAGATCGTGAGCACCGGGCCCAGCGTGCCCACGAGCGCGGTTTTGGATGCGCCGATGCGTCGGATGGCGGCTGACGTCATGAACACGGGCAGCACCGTGGAGAAGATGGCCATGCCCAAGGCGTGCAGGTAGACCGGGGCGGGTTGCACCAAGGAGGCTACGGGTTGCGACACCATGAAATGCAGCAGTGTGGCGCCCGTGGAGACCAGCATGGCCAGGGCGGTGAAGCGTGCAGCGCCCAGCCTGCGGATGGCGGGCTCGCTGCCTGCCTGGTAGAACGCATAGGACACCGCCGAGCCCAACACAAAGCCCGCGCCGACGAGCACGGCGCGCGTGTCGCCCGCAATGTGCAGGTCGTGCGCGAAGGCCAGGCCGATGCCCGCGTAGGACAGCAGCAGCGCCCCCATCTCACGCCGGGATGCCCGCTTGCCCATGAACAACACGCCGATCAGGATCGTGAGTGTGGGGTAGGTGAACAGGATCAGCCGCTCCAGGCTGGCGGTGATGTATTGCAGGCCGATGAAGTCGAGGATGCTCGCGCCGTAGTAGCCCAGCAGGCCCAGCGCAATCACGAGCAGCCAGTCGCGCCGGGCAAGTGGTGCCAGGTCGCGGTTGGCGCGCCAGCCGACCCAGGCAAACACCGGCACGGAAAACGCCATGCGCAGGCACAGCAGGGTGACGGAATCCACGGGCGTGGCCTGGGGCACCGCATAGGCCAGTTTCACAAAGATGGCTTTGAACGAGAAGCCCAGCGCTGCCAGGACGGCAAGGAGGAGGCCAAGGCGTTCGGCGGACCAGTGTTTCCAGGGCATGGGGGATGGTGGGTGGGGTTGCGTAGAAACTGCCAGACCATGCGAAAACAGCGAACGCAGTGCACATGGGGCAGTCGCAATATGAAAGGATGCGGCGATAGTGCCTTGTAGGCACGGCAGGCACAATTGGCATTGCTGCAACCATGCGTTCGTCAAAAACGAACGTGAGAGGGGCCTCCATTGACCTATGACCTGATCGATCTGCGCCTTTTTGTCGCCATTGCCGAAGAGCGCAACCTCACGCGCGGCGCTGCACGCGTCTACCTTGCACCGTCGTCGGCCAGCCACCGGCTGCGCCGGCTGGAGGAGGCGCTGAACACCTCCCTGTTTGAGCGCCAGACCCGGGGCGTGGCGCTGACCCGGGCGGGCGAGGCCCTGCTGCGCAATGCGCGCCAGGTGCTGGCCAGCGTCGAGCAGATGCATGCCAACCTCTCGCCCTTTGCCAGTGGCATCCGGGGCCATGTGAGCCTGTGGGCCAATACCCATGCCACGCACACTTTTCTGCCCGACGACCTTGCGGGTTTCCTGAAGCAGCACCCGCAGGTGAGCGTGAGCCTGGAGGAGCGCACCAGCGCAGAGATCGTGGTCGCAGTGGCTAGCGGCGAGATCGAGGTGGGTGTGCTGGCCGACAGTGGCACGGGTGCGGGTGTGGAGTTGTCACCCTACCGGCAGGACCGCCTGGTGCTCATCGTGCCCGCAGGCCATGCGTTGGCAGGGCGTGGCCGCGTGGGTTTTGCCGAGGTGCTGGACCAGGCCTTTGTGATGCTGCACGCGGGCTCGGCCATCCACACCTTCACGACCAACGCCGCTGCCGCGCTGGGGCGGCATCTGGACGTGCGCATTCAGGTGCGCAGCTTTGAAGCCGTGTGCCGCATGGTGGGGGCGGGCGTGGGCATTGGCCTGGTGCCTCGGGGAGCGGCCCTGCAGGTGGCGGGCCTGAGCGAGCCGCCGGTGCTGGTCGAGCTGGACGAGCCCTGGGCGCAGCGCGACCTGCAGATCTGCGTGCGCAAGGGGGCGGTGCTGACGGGCTTTGCTGCGGCGCTGGTCGCGCACCTGCGCCAGGGCGCTGGCGCCGTTACTGTCTGATGGCCTGATCAGGCTGCTGCGATCTCCACCTTGGCGCCACCGGCCTGCAGCTTTTTGCGCAGTGCCTGCGGTGTGGCGGCAGGCACCACCAGCGCGGCCAGTTCGTGCAAGGGGGCCACGCTGAACGGCGATGCCGTGTCCAGCTTGTCAAGCGAAGCCAGCACCACCGTTTCTGCCGCCCGCTGGTGCAGGGCACGTTTGACAGCGGCTTCTTCAAAATCTCCCGTGGTCAGACCGGCCTCGGCATGCACGCCGGTCACGCCCATCAGGTACAGGTCGGCCCGCAACTGGGCGGCGGCCTCGACCACGCTGGCCCCCACATTCACCATGGAGTGGCGGAACAAGCGCCCTCCCAGCACCAGCACCTCCACCTGCGTGTGCCCAGCCAGCGCCACCGCTACGGTGGGGCTGTGCGTGACCACAGTGGCGCGCAAGTCCAGCGGCAGGTGCTGCACCACCTGCAACGACGTGGTACCCCCATCCAGGATCACCACCTGGCCGGGCAACACCAGCGCGGCCCCGGCGCGGCCCAGGGCGCGTTTGTCTTCGGGGGCCAGTTGCTCACGCACCTGCAAGCTGCCCACTGCGGCCGAGGCGGGCAGGGCGCCGCCGTGCACGCGCTGCAAGCGGCCCTCCGCAGCCAGTTCGCGCAGGTCGCGCCGCACGGTGTCTTCCGAGATGCCCAGCTCCTCGCTGAAGGCCTTGGCCACGATCTGGCCGTCCCGACGCAGGCGGTCGAGCAGAAGCTGTTTGCGTTGGGTGGTCAGCATGAAGGGTTACACGAATTGATTGCACGAATTTGCATGTTTGTGCATGATATTGCGTAAATCAATCTTGTCAAAACCATGCACTCATTAACCGACCACACTGCCTTCGCGCTGGCGCTTGCCGTGCGTCGCTACCCAAGCCCGCCGGCGGGGAGCATTGCATGAGCCGCTCTGTGCCTGAAGTCCCCATCGCTGAGCTGAACGCCCGCACCGAGCATGTGAAGCTGCTGGATGTGCAGGTGCTCTCCGACAACTGGTATGTGCTGCGCAGGGTCACCTGCTCGCTGCGCCGGCGCGACGGCCAATGGCAGACGATGAGCCGCGAGGCCTACGACCGGGGCAATGGCGCCGCACTGCTGTTGTTTGACCCGCGTCGCAGCACCGTGGTGCTGACGCGCCAGTTCCGGCTGCCCGCCTTTCTCAACGGTTGCGCTGACGGCCTGCTGATCGAGACCTGCGCGGGCCTGCTCGACGGCGACGACCCCGAAACCTGCATCCGCCGCGAGGCCGAGGAAGAAACCGGCTACCGCGTGCGCCAGCCGCGCAAGGTGTTCGAGGCCTACATGAGCCCTGGCTCGGTGACGGAAAAGCTGCACTTTTTCGTGGCCGAGTACGAACCCGGCGACCGCATCCGCAGCGGCGGCGGCCTGGAGGGAGAGGGCGAGGACATCGAGGTGATCGAGATGCCGCTGGCCGACGCCTTGGCGGGCATTGCCAACGGCACGATCCAGGACGGCAAGACCATCATGCTGCTGCAGCATGTGGCCTTGCACCTGCGATGCACCGCCCTGTAAAAAGGCGCAGTGCTCGCAGGCGCTCAAGGCCGCACCAGCCGCAGCGGCTCGCCCACGCGCGCCTTCACCACGTCGTCGCGGTGGAAGGGCAGGGTGTGCCAGCGCTTGGCCGAGAACTCGCGCATCTGGTCGTTGGCGTGGGGCGACGCGGGGTTGGTGGACTGGCCATAGGTCAGGATGGCCTGGGCCACTGGGCCCTTGGCGTCGAAGGTCACGGTCTGCACATAGCTGGTGCCGTAGTCGATGCGCAAGCCTGCCTTGTTGATGGGCGCGGGCTCCTGGCGGCCCAGGTTGTTGAGCACGCCTTCAAACTCCTCGCCGCCGTGTAGCGCAATCGCTTCTTCGGTGATGGCTGGGCGCTGCACGCTGCCCAGCGTGGCGTCGAGCGTGTAGCCGCTGGTGCGGATGGCCTTGACGGCGCCGTCCAGCGCCTCCCACACCTTGGCGGCGGTGGCGGCGTCCTCCATCTTCAGGCCTGCAGGGGTGGCCACGGGCTGTTGCGCATCGAAGGGCACGCGGTGCACGCCGGGGATGTTGCGCGCGGTGCGCCAGAACTCGCGGAACACATGGGCGCCGCGTGCATCGACGTTGTTGCGGCGGTCCCAGCCTTTGAGGGCCCCGCAGCCGTCACGGGATTCGGCCGTGGGGGCCTTGTCACACGCGGCCAGCAGGTCGGGTACCACCACCTGGGCCATGAAGTTGCGGTTCTCGAACAACTGGCCCTGGATGGCCTGCAGCGTGACCTTGCCCCGGCCGAGCATTTCAGGAATCTCCGCCAGACCGGCGCGGGTGCGTGGCCGCGTCAGGCTGGCGTCGCCGACCAGGGGTGAGATGCCCTCAAACTTCTGGCCGGGGTGGGTGTAGACAAAGCTGTCATTGCTGTTGTGCACCCAGTCTGTGCGGAAGGCCACGGGCATGCGGCCAATCGGGATGAGCCCCGGCACGGGCGATGCGCTGTCGCGGCGCCAGTCGCAGTCGGCGCGTGATCCGTTCAGCACCACCAGGCCGGCTGCGGCGCGCAGTGCGGCGGCGGGCTGGCTGGGTGCACAACGGGCGAGCTGGGCGGCGTCCACGTCGGGCACCACGCTCACGTCGGCATACATGGCCTGGCCGCTGCGGTCGGCCGCGAGGGTGTTCACCCAGGGCAGGCCCAGGTTGGCGTGGGCCTTGTGCAGGTCTTGCACCGAGCGGGCACGCGCAAAGGCCAGGGCCGCGTCCATCATGCGGGTGTTGCCGGTGTTGGCGTCGCGCAGGGCGTAGGCGGTTTTGGCGTTCCAGGTCAGGCCCGCGCGGGGCACGACCACCAACGGGCCCCAGCGGGTGGACCACACGGTGTGCTCTTGCGTCTGCAGCTTGCCGTCCGGGCCGGGGATCTGGGCGCTGATCTTGCGGGCGGTCATCTTCTCGGGCTTGCCGTCCACCAGGTAGGTGGTGGGGTCGCCTTCGGCCAGCGTCACTTCGTAGAAGGTGAAACGCTTGCCGGTGGACACCGTGTGCGACCAGGCCACGTCCTTGTTGAAGCCGATGGAGACCATGGGGTAGGTGCCGATGCCCACGCCCATCACGTCCATCTGACCGGGGATGGTGAGGTGCATTTCATAGAAGCGGTTGGGGCCGCTCCACGGGAAGTGCGGGTTGCCCAGCAGCATGCCGCTGCCGTTGGCCGTCACGTCCTTGCCAAAGGCCCAGGCGTTGGAGCCCAGGGGCGAGTCGAGCAGGCCCACATCGCGCAGCGCCTGGGCAGCATCGGCCAGGTTCACGTCAGAGCTGGGTGCCTGTGCGGCCTTTGCGGCAGGCGGCTGGGCGCCCAGCATGCCGTCGGCCAGCGCGGCGATGCCAGCCTGCACGGCCACCACCTCGGCCATGCGGCGGTACTGGGCCATGGTCATGGGTTGCACCCAGGGCTTGCCCCGGCAGGCCTCGGGCAGGGTGGCTGCGTTGTCGGCCAGGAATCGGTTGTAGCCTGCCACATAGCCGCGCGCCAGGGCCTGCGTTTCGGCACTGGTCTGGGCCCAGGCGCGCTCCAGCATGGCGTCGTCCATGTGGGCGGCCGTGAACAGGTCGATCTGCGCGTTGGGGATGTAGCGGCGGCCCAGCAGCCCGATGGTCTGCGCGCCGAAGGTGCTGCTGCGCTGGCCGCGTGCTGTGACGAGCTGGTCGGCCGTCATGCAGACGTTGTCTTGCGCGTAGGCGTACGCCACGCCGTAGGCCAGGGATTCGGGGTCGTTCGCGGTGATGTGCGGAATGCCGTACGTGGTGCGCTCAATGGTCACGCTGCGGTCTGCGCCTGCAGCGCCTGGCTGGCTGGCGCAGCCCGCCAGGAAGAGGGCGGTGCAGGCTGCAGCCAGGGTGGTCAAGGCCATGGAAAGGCTGCGGTGGGTTGAGGGTTCGTGCATGGGTGGGTGTCTCCGTTTGTGTGGGCCCGCAACGCAGGCAATGGCTGCGGGGCGCTGTCGTCGCATGGTCATGCTACTGCCCGGTAACATTGTCAAGCGGTGGCGGTTTGGCCACAAAGGGTGGCAAGATCGCCACCATGTCCACTGCCAAAACTGCACTGCCGTCCTGCCTGAACGTGGGCATCCTCTGGGGACACGGCAGCGTTGCAAGCACCGCCGCCGCTGCAGTGGACGCCCTGCGCGCCATGAACATGCTGGCGGCGATGCGCCCCGGGGGCGCGCAGCCTGTGGTGCGCTGGTTCTGGCTGCGCATGCCGCAGGAGCGCGATGCCGCACCGCCGCCGGTGCCCGGCGCAGAACAGGGCCCAGAGGTGCTGGATGTGGTCGTCATCCCCGGTTGGCTCGTCCCTACCGGGCCGCAATTGCGCGAGATCAGTCAACGCTACAGCCAGCACTTTGGCGCCATGCTGCGGGGCCACCTGCAGCGGGGCGGGCTGGTGGCGGCGCTGTTCAACGGGTCCAGCCTGCTGGCGCACTGTGGCCTGCTGGCGGGGCGCAAGGCGGCGTTGCCGTGGGTTTTTGCGCCGTCCATCGTGCTGCAGTCCAGCGAGAGCGGCGCCAAGACGGCCGATGCGGCTGAAGTGATCTGGCAGCGGGAACGAACCTGGCAGCGCGATGGCGCCCTATGGACCACGGCCTCGCTGCAGGACACCCTGGCGGCCATGCTGGACCTGCTGGCCCAGACACCGGCGGCCGAGCTGGCGCAGGCCGCATCGCACGCGCTGCTGTTCGACCCCCAGCGCCAGCTGACCGCCACCACCGCCATGGAGACCCCTACGGGCCACCCCCTGGCTGCGGGCGCGCTGGAGCAGGCGCGGCGCTGGCTGCAGGACCACCGCAACGAGCCCTACAGCCTGCAGGCCACGGCGCGCGCCGCGGCCACCAGCCCACGCACCTTGCTGCGCTGGTTTGCCCAGGTGCACGGCGAAACACCGCAGGACTACCTGCACCGGCTGCGCATTGCCCAGGCCCAGGCGCTGCTGCAGACCACCTACCTCACGGTGGACGATGTGGCGCAGCAATGCGGCTACAACGACACGGGCAGTTTTCGCAAGGTGTTCACCCGCGTGGCCGGGGTGACGCCAGGGGCGTACCGCCAGCGCTTCAAGCTGCGCACATCGCGCAAGCAGTGGTTGGGGCGGCAGGGGCTGCCTGGCACCGACGGGCTGGTGTAGCCGGGCCCACGGCCATTCGCTGTCGCTGGTGGGTGTCTGCGCCAGCGCTGGCGGCGATAATGCTCAATTGCTATTGAATCAATAGCTGACCAGGCATGCTGGACTAGCGCATCGTGCCGTTTTGATTCTGAAATTGTTTTTTGCCAGCCCTTTTCTCCATGCAAGCCCTGCTCGACGCCATTGCCTCCATGCCCCTGCCCACCGACGCCCAGCGCGTCTTCCACGGCCGGGGTGGGCTGTTTCCGGGCTGCGAGCAGTGGGTGCTGGATGCGTATCCGCCGGTGTTCGTGCTGACGAGCTTTGCGCCGGCTAGCGACTCCGAACTGGCGACCCTCGGCGAGGCGCTGCAGGCACGCTGGTCCCAGATTGCGCCGGAAGGCCAGCCGCTGAACTGGGTCTTCCAGCACCGGGGCGAGGCCCTGCGCATTGAGGGACGCAGCGAAACCCGCCTGATGGCAGGTGCGGTGCCCGACCCCCATGTGGTCACCGAAGCGGGCGTGCGCTACCGCGCGCATGTGCTGCGCGGCCAGAACCACGGCCTGTTTCTGGACATGGCCGCAGGCCGCCAATGGGTGCGCAACTACGCCGCAGCGCGCAGTGCAGACCGCTATGGCCTCAAGGTGCTGAACCTGTTTGCCTACACCTGCGCGTTTTCGGTGGTGGCGCTGCAGGCGGGCGCCAAACAGGTGGTCAACGTGGACATGAGCCATGGCGCCATCGGCATCGGGCAGCAGAACCACCAGCTCAACGGCATCACCACGGGCGCCACCTTCTTGCCGCACGACATCTTCAGCAGCTGGGGCAAGATCAACCGCAGCGCCCCATATGGCCTGGTCATAGTGGACCCGCCCAGCTACCAAAAGGGCAGCTTTGTCGCCACCAAGGATTACGCCCGCCTGATGCGCCGCCTGCCCGACCTGCTGGCCCCCGGCGGCCACGCGCTGCTGTGCCTCAATGCGCCCGAGCTGGGCTTGGCCTTCTTGCAGGACCAGATGCAGGAGCTGGCGCCGGATCTGCGGTTTGTGGAGCGCGTGGCCAATCCACCCGTGTTTGCCGATGTGGAGCCGGAGCGGGCGCTGAAGGTGCTGGTGTATGCCGCTCAGCCCCTGCCAGTCCCTCTGCCGTGATGTTCGGGACTTCTTGGCCGGAAAGCTGCGCGTAAAGGCATCGCCGGGTCGGGGGAGTCTTGCGCAAATAGTGGCGGCTTTGGCGGGAGCTTCTGATATTCTGCGCGCTGCCTTCTGGCTTGCATCTGCACATCCTGAATTTCTGCATCCGCCTGCCGCCGTCGTCGCATGAGCGCTGAGCGCTTTACAGGCTTGCCTTTATCTTTTCATGGTCAGATTCTTTCTCATTTTCATTGCGGTCCTGGCCGTTCTTTTCCGCATTGACATGCTCGATGACGTGCAACGGGTCGCCATTCAACCCTGGACCGGCCTCCTCGCAAGCGCCAGTGCAGCGCTGATGAGTCCACTCGATGCCGATGTGGTGCACCATGGCCGGATCCTCATGAGCAAAGCCACTGGATTTGCGGTATCCATAGAGGCTGGCTGCAACGGCGTGGAAGCCGCGATCATCCTGATCGCAGGCATGATTGCCTTCCCGTCCCAGTGGAAACACAAGCTGGTCGGCATTGGGATAGGCATTGCCGCCGTGCAGGTTGTCAACCTGTTGCGCATCATCAGCCTGTACTACCTGGGCAAGTGGAACATGACGGTTTTTGAGTTCGCCCACCTGTACCTCTGGCAGGCGCTCATCATGCTGGATGTGCTCGTGGTCTGGATGCTCTGGATTCGCTGGATTGCCAAGCAACAACCTTCGTCTGCACCGGTGGTCAACCATGCGGCTTAGTTCGGTCGGGCGATTCTTGCTGGTGGCTATCGTCAGCCTTCTATGCCTCATGCCGGTGTGGTACTACTTTGCACCGCAGCTCGCCAAGCCCGTGTTTTTCATGGCTGGCGAGACCGCCACCATGACATTCCAGTGGGCGCAAAGTTATGACACCAAGGAGTCGGTGGGCGTGCTGAACACCGCGCTCAAGGTGGTTTCCGTGCAAAACGGCCAGTACCGTTCAGGCAAACTCGCTCCGATGGTGGATTACCGTCTCTGGGGTTACGGCATCGTGATTTTTTGGGCATTGGTGATAGCGTCGATGCCAAAAGGCTGGGGGACCAAGCTGCTCATCGGTTCTTTAGCCATGCTGCCCATCCAGGCAATCAACGTCGGTTTGCAATGGTGCAACGATGTCTTTAACAGAGCCGGCCCCGAGGTTCTGGCACAGACCCGCGCGCCAGAGTGGATCGCCGATGCAGTGGCATTTTTCTACCATTTCAACCTGTTCATATTCACCGCATTGGCGCCAGTCATGCTGTGGCTATGGCTTGACAGGGCCTTCCTGGCCAAGCTGCACGCACAAGCACGGGCGGCAGCTGCTGTTCATCGCGGCACGGTGTAGCGTTGGCTTGCCGGTAGCGGGCTGGGGGTTGGCCATGAAAGCCTGTCCGCACGCACCGGCGCCATCAAGGTCGGCTCTTTGAACCGGCTCTTGGAACAGGTTCTTAAAACACCCCCATCCCCAGCCCTGCCGCCATAGCCTCACCCAGCGCCCGGCAGCGCTCCAGGTCGCCCGGTTCAATCTGCTTGGGGGCCAGGATGGCTTCGGGCGTTTGTGCGTGGGTGCAGACGATCAGCGGGTCCGCCACCTGCCTGAGGCGCCAGCCCGTGGCGATGCGTGCGATCTGGCGTGCGGCATTGGTTCCGTCGCTGCCGGCGCAGACCAGGGTGGCGTAGGGGCGGCCATTGATCTGGTCGAGCGCCGCGTAGTAGGTGCGGTCAAAAAAATCCTTCAGCAGGCCGCTGACAGCTGCAAGGTTTTCTGGGGTGGCAAACAGATAGCCGTCCGCCGCCAGCACATCGGCGGCCTGGGCCTGGGGCGCGGCCAGCAGCCGCACCTCCACGCCACTGTCGGCTGCCACCGCTCCCGCGCAGGCCGCGTCCACCATCTGCCGGGTGCCGCCGGTGTGGGAGTGGTAGACGATCAGCAAGGTTTTGGTGGTGCGCACGGCGCCAGCATAGACGGACGCGGGGGGGCTGCAGGCGTTGCGCCCTGGGCGGGCGGATTTTCCCTTCACAGGTGTGTGCATACCCTGGGGTGGCACCCCGGTTCGCTGCCAGAATGGGGCCTTTCGGCCTACGCACCATCCAAATCCATGCGTTTGATTTCCTCTGTGTCCTCTTGGCTGCATACGACGCGTGCGCGTCTGACCTTGCTGTTCGGTGGCACGGCGGTGGCTACGGGGCTGGTGGTGGGGTTGGTGGCCGACGAACTCCTGACCCGGCAGCTCACGGACCTCAGCGGGCAGTCGCTCATGAACTCGAGCCGCCCGATTGCGCTGGCACTGGCGCAGGGGATGCAGGAGCGTGAGCGCGAAATTGCGCTGCTGAGCCATTTGCCCATGCTGACGCAGGGTGCCGGCTACGCTCCCCAGTTGCAGGCTCACTTGGAACAAATCCGCCAGTCCTACCCGTTCTATTCGTGGATCGGCGTGACCGACACGCAGGGCGTGGTGCAGGTGGCTACCGGAAATCTGCTGCAGGGCCAGAACGTATCGCAGCGGCCGTGGTTCGGCGCGGGGGGGCGGGGCCCCTATGTGGGCGATGCGCACGACGCAGTGCTGCTGGACAAGCTGCTGCGTGCGCCGGGCAGCCAGGTGCCCTTGCGCTTCATGGACTACGCGTCGCCTGTCCGCGGGCAGGACTCCGTGTTCAAGGGCGTGATTGCAGCGCATGTGAACTGGGCCTGGGTGCAGGACATCATCCGCCGGTCAAGCCCTGCTGCGCCACTGTCAAGCGGTCTGGAAGTCATCCTTGTCAACAAGGACGGGGTCATCAACACGGAGGGCGCGGTGGAGCAGCCCCGCTCGGCCCTGCCCATCCTGCCCGATCCGGGCGCGTTCCGCGTGATGTCCTGGGGCGACACATCGCGGCAGCCCTACCTCACGGCCGTGGTGCCGGTGCGTGCCCAGACGGCGACCGACCTGGGCTGGTTGCTGGTCACACGGCAGCCGCTGGAGATGGCCTTGCAGCCCATCAGCCGCATGCACACCCTGCTGGCACTGCTGCTGGGGCTGATGGCGGCCCTGCTGGCCGGGCTGGCCTACGGAGTGGCGCGGCGGTTCAGCCAGCCGGTGGAGCGCCTGGCCGACGCGGCGCGCCAAGTGCAAGTGACCGGGCAGGTGGATGCGCTCGATTTCGAGATGAAGACGGTGGAGTTTCAGCACCTGCGCTCTGCGCTGCAGAACATGGCGCAAGGCCTGCTGGAGGGGCGCGCGGCGCTGCAAAGCGCCAATGCCGAGCTGGAGCAGCGCGTGGCCGAACGCACCGTGGCCCTGCACCAGAGCGAGCAGCGGTACCTCTCCATCCTGGAGGACCAGACCGAGATCATTTGCCGCTTTGACGCCAGCAACCGCATGACCTTTGTGAACGAGGCGTTCTGCAGGATGTTCGACCTGCACCGCAACGAGGTGGTGGGCCGGGTGTGGGCACCGATGGTGCACCCCGACGACCTGCCTCTGGTCACGAAGGCACTGCATGGCGTGAGCCCGGTGCAGCCCCTGGCGGTGGTGGAAAACCGGGTGGTGGCTGGCGACGGAACCATCCGCTGGTGCCAGTTCAGCAACCGCGCCTTGTTCGACGACGACGGCCAGTTGGTGGAATGGCAGTCGGTAGGGCGCGACGTGACCGAGCGCCGCCAGCTGGAGGCCGAGCTGGCAAAGGCCTCAGAGCAATTCCAGGACCTGTATGACCACGCGCCCTGCGGGTACTACGCGCTGGACCGCCAGGGCAAATATGTGCACCTGAACCTGCTCACCCTGCAGTGGCTGGGCCTGCCGCGCGAGGAGGTCATCGGCAAGCTGGGCCCCGTGGACTTTTTTGATGACGAAGGCAAGGCACTGTTCACCGCGTGTTTTCCGGTGTTCTTGCAGACCGGCAAGATCGGACCGCTGGAGTTCAACCTGTGTGGCCGTGGCGGCGTCCAGCGGCGGGTGAGCGTGTCGTCCACCGCCATCCTCGATGCGCAGGGCGACTATGTGATGAGCCGCTCCATCATGTACGACGTGAGCGAGCTGCACGCCGCGCGCCAGCAACTGCACACGCTGAACCTGGAGCAGCAGGCGATGCTGGACAACGACCTGATCGGCATCGCCAAGGTCAAGGACCGTGTCATCGTCTGGCGCAACCCGGCGCTGGAACGCATCTTTGGCTATGCGCCCGGCACGCTGCAGGGGCGCACGACGGAAGAGATGTACGTGGACCAGGAGGACTTTCTGGCATTTGGCCGCGACGCCTACGCGGTGCTGGCTTCCGGCCAGCACTACCGGCAGCAGCGCCGCATGCGCAAGGTGACGGGAGAGATCGTGTGGATCGACGTCAATGGGGTATTGCTGGAGGGGCAGGGCGAGTCGCTGTGGCTCATGCAGGACATCACCGCCATGAAGCAGTACCAGGAGCAGGTGGAGCACATCGCCTTCCACGATGGGCTCACGCACCTTCCCAACCGGCTGCTGCTGGCCGACCGCATGGCCCAGGCTTTTGCCCTGAGCGACCGCACCCAGACCCAGGCGGCAGTGTGTTATCTCGATCTCAACGGCTTCAAGCCCATCAACGACCGCTACGGGCACGACATGGGCGACGAGGTGCTCAAGGTCACCGCCCGCCGCCTGCTGAAGCAGGTGCGGGGCAACGACACGGCGGCCCGCATCGGAGGTGACGAATTTGTGCTGGTGCTCACCGCCGTTAAGGACCCGGCCGAGGTGGACCAGGCGCTGCGCCGGGTGATGGCGGCCATTGAACAGCCCATCGATCTGGGCGGGGGCCGCGTGGTGAGCGTGTCGGCCGCCGTCGGCACCGCCCTTTACCCCCGCGATGGCACCACCACGTTCGAGCTGCTGCGTGCGGCGGACCAGGCCATGTACGCCGACAAGGGGCATGTGTCGGCCGAGCGCAGCTTGTGACCGTTCTTGGGCCGCCGCTCACCAGCTGCACCAACGGCCATCAGTCGCCCTGCATCAGCACTTCGGTGATGTAGCCCCACTCAGACGCCTCTACCGGTGTGATGGACAGGCGGCTGCCTTTTTGCAACACCCGCATCTCCGCCAGCGCCGGGTGGGCGCGCAGCTCGGCCAGGCTGATCAGCCGCGTCTTGCGCAGCGCCTGCACGTCCAGCAGCAGCCAGCGGGGGTTGTCTGCCGGGGACTTGGGATCGTGGTAGGGCGATGTGGGGTCGAACTGCGTGGGGTCGGGGCGGGTGCCGCTGGCCACGCGGGCCAGGCCGGCGATGCCGGGCTCGGGGCAGCTGGAGTGGTAGAACAGCACGCCGTCACCCACCTGCATCGCATCGCGCATGAAGTTGCGGGCCTGGTAGTTGCGCACGCCGGTCCAGGGGACGGTGGCTTTGGGCGCGGCCAGAGCGTCGTCGATGGAGCACTCGTCCGGCTCGGACTTCATGAGCCAGAACTGGGCCGGGCGGTCCGCGGCGGCGTGCGGGGGGTGTGAAGGGGTGGGAGCGGTGACCATGGACGCATTCTGTCAAAGATGCCGCAGGTGGTGGCGGGCGCCGCAGCCCAATTCGCGGACAGCGAATTGCTATCTATATGATAGCTATCCAGGCATTTTCCACTAGCGCTTGTGGCCAAAAACACCATAAATCGGCTGCCAATGCGTTGAAATGGCCTGCTGTCCGCATGGCAGATTGCGCAGCCCGGGGACGCGCCGCAGAATCTAACCGTGCAAGGCTGGTCGCACCGGTCCAGGCCGCATGTGGCGGCACTCACCAGGGCCATCACCGCGTCGGTTTGTTGTCTTATTTGCCCTGAACTTTGTCCATGACCAAACGCTCTCCCTCAACCCATGCGCAGGGTGCACGCGACCCGGCTGCCCGTGGTGGCAAGCGCGCTGGGGGCTGGCTGCTGGGCCTGTTTGCCCTGCCGTTTGCAGCGGTGGGTGTGGGCATGCTGCTGCTCAGTGTGCTGCCCACGCTGTACGACTGGGCACGCATGCAGTGGTGGCAACCCGTTCCTGCCACGGTGGTGGCTGCGCGGCTGGAAACCAGCCGCAGCAGCAAATCCAGCTCCTACACCGTCAAGGCTACCTACCGCTATCAGGTGGCGGGCCGTGAGTACCAGGGCGAGCGCGTGGCGATCAGCGGTGGTGGCGACAACGTGGGCGATTTTCAGGAAGCGCTGGGTGCGCGGCTGGAGCAGGCACTGCGCGACGGCGCGCCCGTTCAGGTCTGGGTCAGTCCGTCCGATCCGGCGGACGCCGTCATTGACCGCAGCCTGCGGCCCGGCCTGCTGGCCCTGAAGATGGTGTTTGTGGTGGTGTTTGGCGGTGTGGGTGTGGGCCTGCTGGTGCATGTGCTGCGCCCAGCCCGGGCCGCGCAGGACCGTGCGGGCAGCGGCGCCCAGTCGCTGGCGGCAGGCATGCCCGGGCGGGTGGAGCGCACGCCCGGCGGGGTGGCCATGTACTTTCCTGCCGGCCGATGGTGGGGACTCAAACTGGCGCTGGCCTTGGTGGGGGCTGTGTTTTTGACCGTCGGGGCGCTGGTGCCCTGGGAGCAGGAATCATCGGGCGATGTGGCGCCGTGGCTGTTCCGCCTGCTGTTTGGCGGTGTGGGCGGTGTGGTGCTGCTGGCCAGCTTCTACACCATCGCCAACAGCCTGCGCGTGCAGCTGGACCACACCGGCCTGCGCACCGAGCGGCGCCTGCTGGGCCTGATGCTACGCTGGCACCAGGTGCCTCCGCACGACATTGCCCGGCTGCGGGTGGTGGAGAGCTACACAGTCGAAAGCAACGGCAACCGCCAGGTGTATTTCCGCATCGTGGCCGAGCTGCGGGGCGGGCGGCAGATCACCATCGCCCAGGACTTGAAGGGGCGCGCCCAGGCCGACAAGCTGCTGGCATCCATTGGCGGCTGGACCGGCTACGCCACGCGCTGAGTTCAACAGGGTGGGTCCGGCGACTTCAACCGGCCTTTCTGAAGGTGAGGTTGATGCGGTGTGCACCCGTCAGCGGGTGGTGTGCTTCGGGCAAGGGCAGCACCCCATGAAACCGCAAGCGCGCAGGCCCGCCCCAGACCAGCACATCGCCATGCAGCAGCGCAATACGGCGGGTCTTGTCCGCCCGCTGCGCACCACCCCACAGAAACATCGCCGAAACACCCAGCGACACCGACACGATGGGGTGGGCGTAGTTGCCTTCGTCGCGGTCCTGGTGCAGTGACAGGCGCGCGCCGGGGGCATAGCGGTTGATGAGGCAGGCGTCGGGCGCAAAACCAGCGAAGCCAGCCGTTTCAGCGGCTTCGCGTGCGAGTTGGCGAAACAGCAGCGGCATGGCGGGCCAGGCCTGGCCGGTCTGCGGGTCGATGGGGTCATAGCGGTAGCCGCTGCGGTCACTCACCCAGCCCAGCGCGCCGCAGTTGGTCATCGCCACCGACATGCGCAGGCCGCCCGGCGTGATGAGGTGCCTGAAGGGCGCCTGGGCGGTGATCTGCTGCACTGCAGCCAGCAAGTCTGCCGCCTGCGCCAGCGCAAAGCCGCGCAGCACCTGGGCGCCGGGCTCCAGCACCTCGGGTGGCCGGGCGGGCTGGGGTGGGTCGTCGAACAGGCTGGCGGTCATGGCATCTGTCATCTTTGGCGAGGGGCTGCCTGCAACGGCTTTGGCGGTGACAACCTCATTCAGCATCATGAAAGATGATGCCCAGCGTGTGCCGCTGCCCGCTGCGCAAGCGGCTCACGCCATGGCGCATCTGCACGCGGTAGGGCCCGCGCGTGCCCTGCACGGGGCGGTGGTGCACGGCAAACACCACGGCGTCGCCGCGCGAGAGCGGCACCACCTCGGCCCGCGACTGCATGCGCGGGCGCTGCTCGGTCAGCACGAACTCGCCGCCGGTGAAGTCTCGCCCCGGCTCCGACAGCAGGATGGCCACCTGCAGTGGAAACACATGCTCGCCGTACAGGTCCTGGTGCAGGCAGTTGTAGTCGCCAGCGGCGTACTGCAGTAGCAGCGGGGTGGGGCGCACCTGGCCTGCGGCGTGGCAACGGGCGATGAAGTCGGCATGCTGCGCGGGGTAGCGTACGTCGATGCCCATCGCGGTGTTCCATTGGTTGGCGATGGGGGCTAGGTGCGGGTACAGCGCCCCGCGCAGGCCCGCCACCAGGTCGGGCAGCGGGTAGCTGAAGTACCGGTACTCGCCCTGGCCAAAGCCGTGGCGCTGCATCACCACGCGACTGCGAAAGGTGCCCTCTTGCGCGTGGCCGTACAACTGCGCCAGGGCGGCGCACTCGGCAGTATTCAGCAACTGGGGCAGCACGGCATTGCCTTGCTGGCGCAGGGCCTCGCTGGCGGTTTGCCAGTCGATGGTGGCCGCGCGCTGGTGCCACACGCTATCCGCCAGCGTGCCCGGGCCGGAAAGAGCCGCCACGCTCATGCCACCTTTTCCGCCGACAGCGGGGCCGCTTCAGCATCGCACTCGCGCGCCAGCAGGGCGCGTTTGCGCTCCACGCCCCAGCGGTAGCCCGACAGCGCTCCATCGCTCTTCACCACCCGGTGGCAGGGAATGGCCACTGCCAGCCCATTGGCTGCGCAGGCCTGGGCCACGGCCCGTACGGCCTTGGGGCTGCCGATGCGCTGGGCCACCTCGGCATAGCTGGCCGTCTGCCCGGCAGGGATGGCCTGCAGCACCCGCCACACCCGCTGCTGGAAAGCGGTGCCGCGCACATCCAGCGGCAGGTTCAGCCCCAGGCCCGGGGCCTCGACAAACGCCACCACCTGTGCCACCAGGGCTTCAAACGCGGTGTCGCCGCCAATCAGGCGGGCCTGCGCAAACCGGTCCTGCAGCTCGCACAGCAGCGCGTCGGGGTCGTCGCCCAGCAAGATCGCGCAGATGCCCCGGTCGCTCTGCGCCACCAGAATCGCGCCCAGCGAGCACTGGCCGATGGCAAAGCGGATGTCCTGCGATGCGCCCCGTGCGCGGTACTGGCTGGGCCGCATGCCCAGCACCTGGGCAGACTGTTCGTAAAACCGGCTGCTGGACTGGTAGCCCGCGCCATAGATGGCGTCCGTCACCGAGTCCGTGGTCGGGCTGTCGAGCGCACTGCGAAGCCGCTGCGCGCGCTGGGCCACCGCATAGGCCTTGGGGGTGAGGCCCGTGGCCTGCTTGAAGATGCGGTGCAGGTGCGAGGCGCTCAGGCCCACGCGCGCTGCCAGTGCATCGAGCGTGGGGGCATCACCGGGGGCGGCGCTTTCGATGATGCGGCAGGCTTCGGTCACCAATGCCGCGTGGTGCGACAGCGCGGTGGCCTGCCGCGGCTTGCAGCGCTGGCAGGGGCGGAACCCGGCGCGCTCCGCATCGTCGCAACTGGCATGGAACAGCACGTTCTCCGGCCGGGGCGTGCGTGACGCGCAGCTGGGGCGGCAGTACACGCCCGTGGTCTGCACCGAGTACCAGAACGTCCCATCGGCCCCGGCGCTGCGCGCCACCACCGCCGCCCAGCGCGGGTCGGCCTGGGTGGCGGCTGCCTGCGCGGCTTTGGTGTTGGGGCGGTGGCGGGTGGGCATGGGGGCGCTGTGGGGCAGAAGGGTGGACACGTTCATCATGGTGCACGGCTCACTATGTGGGTTGCAATGCCATGCACTCTAGGGACGGAGGCTGTGGGGCGCACTCCGAAGCTTGCTTTTGAATTCTGCGCTTTTGCGCAAGACTCACCGCACGGATGAGAGTGCTCATCTATTGATAGCTGTCAGCGCATGAATTACCAGCGCTACAAGGCAAAAACGCCCAAAAATCAGGTTTCCGGTGGCTGCAGCGGCCGGGGCCGCCGTTTACCTGTGCCGCCCCAGCGCAGCGCGTCTTCGCCGGGTACGCCCAGCGGGTTGTTGGCCGGTTCGGTCAAGGGGGCCAGCAGCGCGTGCAGGTCGGCCTCGCTGAACTTGACTGCGCCTTCGGCATCGTGCCCCAGCACGCCCTGGGCCAGCGCGCCCTTGCGGGCCTGCAGCTCCAGCATGCGCTCCTCGATGCTGCCTTCCACCACCAGCTTGTAGACAAACACTGGCTGGTCCTGCCCGATGCGGTGGGCGCGCGCGGTGGCCTGTTCTTCCACGGCGGGGTTCCACCAGGGGTCCAGGTGGATCACGGTGTCGGCGGCCGTGAGGTTCAGGCCCAGGCCCCCGGCCTTGAGGCTGACCAGCAGGATGGGGGCGCTGGTTGCGTCCTGCGCCTGGAACTGCCGCACCACCGCGCCACGCTGGCGGGGTGGCGTCTGGCCGGTGAGGGTGAGGTAGGGCAGGGCCAGGGTGTCGAGCATCTCGGCTGCCAGGCCCAGCATTTCGGTGAACTGCGAGAACACGAGCACGCGGCGGCCTTCATCGACCAGGGCGGGCAACAGGTCGGCCAGCAGTTCGAGCTTGGCGCGCTCCATGGAGTGGGCAGTCTTCGTGGTTCCTTTGACGAGTCGTGGGTCGCAGCAGACTTGGCGCAGCTTGAGCAACGCGTCCAGGATGGCGATCTGCGAGCCTTCAAAACCCTGCCGCTCCAGTGCGCGGCGCACCTGTTTGTCGGCGGTGGTGCGTACAGCCTCGTACAGCTCGCGCTGTTTGCCTTGCAATTGCACGCGCAGGATGGTCTCGGTGCGCGGCGGCAGTTCGGTGGCCACGTCCTGCTTGCGGCGGCGCAGGATGAAGGGGCGCACGCGCTGCGACAGCAGCTGGGCGCGCAAGGTTTCGCCGTTTTCCTCGATGGGCTTGCGCCAGCGGGCGTTGAAGCTGCGCACATCGCCCAGAAAGCCAGGCATCAAAAAGTCGAACTGCGCCCACAGCTCGCCCAGGTGGTTCTCCAGCGGCGTGCCGGTCAGGCACAGCAAGTGCGGCGCCTGCAGCTTGCGCAGGGCGCGGGCGCTGCGGCTGCCGGCGTTTTTCACCATCTGGGCCTCGTCCAGGATCAGCAAGTGAAAGGGCTCGGCGGCCAGCGCCTCCACATCGCGCCAGAGCAGCGGATAGGTGGTCAGCACCAGGTCGTGGTCAGCGATGTGCAGGTAACGTTTGCCACGGTCGGCGCCATGCAGGGCCAGCACGCGCAGGCTGGGCGCCATGCGCGCGGCCTCGGCCTGCCAGTTGAAGAGCAGCGAGGTGGGTAGCACCACCAGCGCTGGTCGCTTCAGCCGCCCGGCCTCCTTTTCGGTCAGCACATGGGCCAGCGCCTGTGCGGTTTTGCCCAGGCCCATGTCGTCGGCCAGGATGCCGCCCAGGCCCTGGGCGCGCAGGTACTGTAGCCAGGCCAGGCCTTCAAGCTGGTAGGGGCGCAGCTGCACCTGCAGGCCCTGCGGTGCGGCCACCGGCTGGGGCGCACCGATAGAGCGCAGGCGCTTGGCGAGCTGCGCCAGGCCCACGTCGCCCTGCAGCTGCCAGTCGTTGTTCCAGCCATTCACCGTGCCCACGCGGTGCACCTGCACGAGCCCGGCGCGCAGGGCCTCGATGCGGCGCGCCTCCCAGGCGCCCAGGCGCAGCGGGTCGCCGTCCTTCAGCTGTTTGCGGGTGGGGTCGGTCAGCAAGTCCACCATGGCGCCCACGATGGCCTTGAGTGGCCCGGCGGGTGCATCTATGCGCTTGCCGCCGGGCGCACGCAGCGAAATGATGGCGATGTCATCGATGGCGGCCATCTGCCGCGCGTTGAGCCAGCGGGCGTCGCGGCGCAGCAGGTCGGCCAGCATGGGGGCGAGGTCCAGCGTTTCACCGTCGATCTCTATGCCCAGGCTGAGCAGCCAGGCGCCCTCTCGCTCGGGCAGCATGAGTTTTTGCACGGGGCGCTGGCGTGTGCCCAGCGGGCCATCGACTTCCTTGGCCAGCAGCTCGCCAGTGTCGGGGGCGACGACCAGCTTCCAGCGCGACACGGGCACGCTTTCGTGCGCAAAGCCGGGGTGTACCACCACGCTCCAGCCCTCGGTTCGCAACTGGGGAACCACGTCGGCCCAGAAGTCGCCAAAGTGCGCCTCCTGCGCCAGCGTCCACGCAGGGCCCAGCGTGGTGGCGGCTGCGCGGTGGCGCCACTGCAGGCTTTTGGGGTCCACGGGGGTCAGGCCCAGGTCCCACACGCGGTCCATGGCGTCGGCTTCAGCCGCCAGGTTGCGCTGCATGCGCACCACCGGGCCACCGGTGTCGAACAGGTCTTGCACGGGGGCCGGGCGCGCGTTGAGGATGGAGGTGGGCGCGGGCGCCTGCCAGGTGGCGCCGCTGTCGGTGCGGTAGGTCCAGTCAATCTGCACCAGCGTGACGCTGTCACCACGCGGGCCCAGTTTGCCCTGGGGCGCCATGCCCAGCAGACCATCGCCCCGACCCAGCGTCATGAGGGTGATGCGCGGGCGAAAGTGGCCGGGGACGACGCCATCGGGTGTGTTGGGCACCGGGGCGTGGCCCGGGGGGTGGCTGCCATCGCCCCGCAGCTGGGCCATGACCTGCGCGGCCTCGGCGTCGGTCAGCGGGGGCAGCTGCTGCAGGGCGGCACTGTCAGCACGGTTGCGCAGGGCCTGGGCCCATTGCGCGACCACATGGGCCCGACCTGCGGGGGGCGTGGGTGGAACGGGTGACTGCGGCAGGCTGGGCATGGGCTGGCATTGTGCCCATGCGTGGCGTGCCCTTTCGTCTAAACGCTGCGTTGGGTGCCCAGCGCCAGTGCAAACAGCTCGTTGCGAAAGTGGATGCCCAGGCGGCTGAATGCGCGGTTGCGGTAGGTTTTGACGGTGGGAAGGCTCAGGCCCAGGTCGCAGGCAATGCCCTCCTGCGTCATGCCTTGCAGCAGGCGGGCGCACACGTCCAGCTCGCGCTCGGTCAGCCCCGCGTGGGCGCGCAGCAGGCGTTCGCGCAACGCGGGCAGGCTGTGGGACAGCGCGGGGGCCGTGGCCTGTGACGGGGGCTGCAGTGCGGGTTGCAACACCCCGGGGCGCTGGGCCAGGGCGATGTGCTTGCGGGTCAGCGCCAGCAGCACCGGGGCCATGCCCTCAAAGTCGCTGATCTGCCGGTCCTGGAACGGCTTTTGGTGCTGGTGGCGGTAGAAGTTGACGGCAAAGACCGAGCCATCGCTCTCGTGTTCGACCACCGACACCCGCTCGGCCACGCCATGGGCCTCGTATACGCGGGCGCGGTGTTCTGCGTCCACCTCGGGCGCCGTCAGGTGGCACAACTGGGTGGGCGCTTCGGCCGGTGCGGCTTCGTCCAGCGAGCGGCCCCAGGTGCGGTCGGTGCGGTAGGGGCCTGACAGGTAGGCCCACCAGCAGTCCTGCGTGGTGTCGGGAATGCCGTAACTGGCCGACATGAACAAGGTGGGTTTGCAATGGCGCCCGGTGCGGTACACCGACCACGACGCTGCGGGCAGCACGGGTGCCAGCTCCTGCAGCATGCCGCAGGCGAACCCGTCGTCGCCCAGCTGGTGAACCATGGCGCCCAGGGCCGAGCCCGTGAGGTTGGGCGGGGGCGTGATGCCGCCGCCGGATGTGCTTGCAGGGAGCCAGTGCCTCATGGGTTGCGCGGGGTATGCCGGGTGGGCTTTGTCATTGCTGTCATCTTCAGGGATGACAGGGGTCAAGCGCCACGGGATTTACGCTAGGTGCAACCCCGCAAGCAGGCTGGGTGCACGCCGCCCCTAGCCGCTTGCCTGCCAGACACCCGAAAGATGGAGCCCATGACCGAACCCGTGCCCTTTGTGGAACCCCGTTTGCGATTTTTTGCCGACCTGCGCGTGGAGGTGGGCGTGCCCCAGGAGGTGGGCCGCACCGTACACGGCCTGCGCCGGCTCATCCCCATCCTGGGCGGGAAGGCCCAGGGCGACGGCTGGCAGGCTAGGGTGATGCCAGGCGGGGCGGATTTTCAGCTCATCGTGAGCGACACCCTGGCCGAGCTGGACGCGCGCTACACGCTGGAGGCGGATGGCGGCGACTTGATCTATGTGCAAAACCGCGCCGTGCGGTCTGGCCCGCCCGAGCTGATGGCCCGCCTGGTGCGTGGCGAGGTGGTGGACCCGGCGCAGATCTACTTTCGCTGCAGCCCCCAGTTCGAGACAGCGTCTCCCGCGTTGCGATGGATTGGGGAGCGCATGTTCACGGGCACCGGTGCGCGGTTTCCCGATGCAGTAGCCATGCGGTTCTGGGAGCTGATGTAGCCGCACAGCAGTCCCGCATTTCGCTTTTTTGATGACCGACAGCACACAACAACACCCTGGAGACCTTGTCATGACCTCTTTTTCCACGCTCACCCGCACCCTGTCCCGCAGCTTCTCCCGTCGGCATGCCCTGCGCAGCGTCTGCCTGGCAGCCACGGTGGTGGCGGGCCTGGCCCCCGCCACTGGCGCCCTGGCGCAGACGGCAAGTTACCCCAACAAGCCGGTGCGCATCATCGTGGGCTTTCCGGCGGGCACGGGGCCGGACATCGTGGCGCGGCTGCTGGCGCAAAAGCTGTCTGAAGGCTGGGGCAACCTGGGCGTGATCGTGGACAACAAGCCCGGCGCCGGTGGCCTGATCGCTGCGACCGAGGCCGCACGCGCTGCCCCCGATGGCTACACGCTGATGCTGGGCGAAACCGGCCAGCTCAGCATTGCGCCCAGCAGCTACAACAAGCTGCCATACGACCCGCAAAAGGATTTTGCCCCCGTGAGCCAGGTGGTCACCGCTGACTTTGCGTTGCTGGTCAACCCGCAAAAGGTGCCGTCGCGCAATGTGAAGGACTTTGTGGCCTGGACCCAGCAACAAAAGGGCCTGTTCCTGGCCACCTTTGGCGCGGGCACGCCGGGTCACTTCGGCGCCTTCATGTTTGGCGAGGCGGTCAAGCTCAAGCCCGAACCGGTGCACTACAAAAACACCACCGATGCGCTGGGCGGCCTGTTCAGCGGTGACGTGCAGGGCGTGTTTGCCAGCGTAGGCCTGGCCGCGCCCAACGTGAAGGCCGGCAAGCTGGTGGCGCTGGGCACCACCGGCGGTACCCGGTCCAACGCACTGCCCGACGTGCCCACCATCAAGGAGCAGGGCTACCCCAGCCTGGAGTTCAACTCGTGGTTTGGCATCGTGGCCCCGGCCAAGACGCCCCCCGAGATCGTTGCCAAGCTGAGCGCCGACATCATCAAGGCCGTGCAGTCGCCCGAGGGCAAGGCCAAGATGGAAGAGGCTGGTTTCCGCGTGACGGGCACCAACCGCGAGGAGTTCGCCCGCATCATCGCGGCCGACACGGTGACCTGGGGCAAGGCCGTGGCCGCCACGGGCTTCAAGGCCGACTGAGTCGGCACTGCCCAGTTGTTGCCGGGCGCTACGCATTCCGCTCGCAGGGCTGCGCCAGGCGACAGGGGCAACGCCGTCCGATTTCCAAAAAATCCGCGCACCTTCCTCAGCGACGCCTTGACGGCCGTCGCCGGGTGTTGCTGCGCCAAAGGTTCAACCCCACAAGACCGATCAACCGAGGAGACCACCATGCCATCCCTTTCGCTGGATACCCCCGTCGCGCAACGCGTTGCGCTGCCCGCCGCCGTGCTGCTGCCGTTATTGCTCAGTGCGTGCGGCGGCGGCAACGCTGTGCTGGTGACCGAGAGCGCCAACCCGGCCGCCGCTTGCGCTGCTCTGAGCACCAACGCGCAGCTCAGCAACACCAAGTTGTCCACCAGCTATGTGCCACCGGGCACGCGCCGCCCCGGTGGCGCTGCCACGGGCGACTTTTTGCCCGGGCACTGTGTGGTCACGGGTGCCATCAACCCGCGTGTGGGTGTGGATGGCAAGAACTATGCAATCGGTTTTCAGTTGAGCCTGCCCGACCGCTGGAACGGACGCTTTCTGTTCATCGGCGGGGGCGGCAACGACGGCATCCTGCGAGACACCTCGCTCAGCTCCAGCATTTCGGGCGGCACGCCATCGCCGCTGGGGCAGGGCTTTGCGGTGGTGTCCACCGATGCGGGCCATACCGGCACCAGCGCCAGCTTTGGCGCCGACCCGCAGGCGCGCACCGACCATGCCTACAACTCTTACGACAAGACGGCTGTGGCCTCCAAGTCGCTCATCAGCACGCGCTACGGCCGCAAGCCGGACTACTCCTACTTCTCTGGCTGCTCCGGCGGCGGGCGCCAGGGCATGATGTTCTCGCAGCGGTTCCCGGACTACTTTGACGGCATCACCGCCGGAGCGCCTGCCATGCGCGTGTCCAGCGGTGCCACGGTGGCCGCCATGTGGAACACCATCCAGTTCAACGCCATTGCGCCGCAGGATGCCAGTGGCAACCGCATCCTCTCCAAGGCCTTCAGCAACAGCGACCTCAAACTGGTGGCCACTGCAGTCAATGCCACCTGCGACGCCGCCGACGGCGTGGTGGACGGCCTGGCCCAGAACGTCAATGCCTGCAAGGCGTTTGACCCCGCCGTGCTGCAATGCACGGGCGGCAAGACCGACAGCTGCCTGTCGTCCGCCCAGGTGGGTGCGCTCAAGAGCGTGTTCGCCGGGCCCCGCAACTCCGTCGGCAAGACGCTGTATACAGGCCAGCCTTGGGATGCCGGACTGGCGGCTCCCGGCTGGCGGTCCTGGACGCTGGGTAACTCGACCACGGCCACCCCCGACGCACGCTACATCACGCTGATGGTGGATGCCCTGGTCAACGAGTTCTTCACACCGCCGGATCTCTCGTTCAACCCGCTGGCCTTCAACTTTGATACCGACCCCGCACGCATGGCCGCGTACTCTGCCGTCTACGACACCTATGCCGACGATAAACTGGCGGCCTACAAGCAGCGCGGCGGCAAGCTGCTGTTCATCCACGGCATGTCTGACCCGATCTTCTCGGCGTTTGACACGGTGGACTACTACGAACGTCTGGCCGCGAACAACGGCGGCATGGCGGCCACGCAGAACTTTGCGCGAACCTTCCTGGTGCCGGGCATGAACCACTGCTCGGGCGGCCCGGCCACCGACAACTTCGACTCGATCCAGACCATGGTGGATTGGGTAGAGAAGGGCATTGCCCCACAAAGCATCGCGGCCAAGGCGCTGCCCACCAACGCAGACTTTCCCAACCGCACGCGTCCGCTGTGCCCCTACCCGCAGTTTGCCAAGTACAAGGGCTCGGGCAGCGTGGAAGACGCCAGCAGCTTTGTCTGCTCGGCCAGCTGACGCGCGGCCTGAGCGACGCTGCAACAATGCGGAAAGGGCCCTCGGGCCCTTTTTTTGGGTCTGTACACCCGGGTCCTGGGGTCAGCGCTTGACCGTTGAGGACTCCACGGGCGGCGGCAACCGCAGTTGGGCTTGTTGCACCACGCGGATGCAGTCGCGCAGATGTTGCTCGCCCAGGTAGCGCAGGGTGGCGTAGCCAAGGGTGGCCGCGATGGCCTGTCCCGCCAGGGGCACGTACTTGGCCGCCTGCTTGGTGCTCAGGCGCAAGCCCACCGTCTGGGTGGCACGGATGACCAGTTCGCGGGTGATGAGCTTGCCGATCAGCACGGAACCCACCAGGCCCACCGCCTTTTGCACTTGCTCCCGCTTTTTCGGGTCCAGCTGGTCGATCTGCTCGGCCGACAGGCCGAACTCGGTATTGATCTGTGGGATCAGGCGGGAAAGCAGGGCAGCATCGACCGCCCAGTCCAGCCCCGGCACCGGGACCACGCTGGCCGCTGCCGCCACCATGGCGCGGCGGTGCAGCAGCTTGCGGGCGCGGCGTACAACCGCAGCCAGTTCAGGGTCTCCAGCGGCCATTTGCAATGAGGTGGGCATGGGTGACAACGTGATGGAGGGTGATAGGACGAAAGTGCGTGATTCAAAGCGCAGATGGCGAGCAGCTCAGCGAGCGGGGCAAGATCCAGGACCTCTCAGGACTTGCCCTTGACCAAGCCGTACACCACCAGCAGAGCGACAGCGCCCAGCACGGATGCAATCCAGCCAGCGCTGTCGCCCTGCGCATACCAGCCCATGGCCATGCCCACGTAGCTGGCCAGAAACGAGCCCGCTACACCGAGCAGCGCCGTCATGATCCAGCCCAGCTTGTCGTCCCCGGGTTTAACGGCACGGGCAATCAAGCCCACCACCAAACCAATCAGCAACATCCCCAGAAGTGACAGCATGTTTTTCCCCTTGATAGTTGGTTCAGACGATAGAGTCACTTTACAGATGGGGCAGTCAAAGTGCTGTCGGACAATGCCCCCTGTCAGCGTCCCCCGGGCAAGGTGGTGCTGTGCCGTGTGGAGTCCCACGGATGCAGGGGGCGTTCAAAAAGGCAGCGCTCAAAGCGGTGCGCATGCAGGTCCATGCCCGATATCTGGTGGTCGGTGCGCGAGCACACGTAGCGCCCGTTCGGCAGGCTGGCCCAAGCCGCCTCAGTGAGCAGGATCTCGTTGGCCGTGGCAATGTCTTCGCCCAGTTTGCAGGCGCAGTTCATCTCGGGGCCAAACAGGTCCTCGCGTGCAATCACCAGGGTGGGCCCAAAGCCAATGCCTGCGCTCACGTTCAGCGTCCGCTCGGGCGGCAGCACGGTGTTCATGGCGCCCAGGGCGCGCAGGGTGTCCAGAGCGGCCTCCAGGGCCTGCTCGGGCGTGGCGAACACCGCAAACAGGTTATCGGCCTCCTGCTTGATGACCTCACCGCCATTGCCTTCGATCGCAGGGCGCGCTGCCTGCTCCATCTGGTGGATCATCGCCAGGAAGTGAATGATGCCGTGGCGCTGGGTGATGCGGGAGAAGCCGCACATGTCCAGCACCAGGATGGCGACACTGCGCACAAACGCCTGTTCAATGGCGGCGTCAATCGCCCCGGTGCCGCTGGTTGGTGTCTGGTTGCGCTCTGACAGCAGGCGCCGGAGATAGCCCTTGTCGTGCGCAGTCGCAGCATCGGGGGGCAGCGCGGGGGTGTGGTGCATGGCAACGCCCTGTGGGTGGTGTCCGACATGGTAGCGCGGCCGGTGCTGGCGCCGCGCAGGTTGCGCCCGGGGCTACAGTGAGGCTCGCAAAGGGTGGTGGGGTGCTTGTCGTACCCACAACTGCCGCAGACTTCTCTCAAGACAGAAAGGTGTACCCACCATGTTCACTATGTCATCCACCCCATTCATTTCGTACTCCGTTGCACCGGCTGGGGCCCAGCGCTCGTCATGGAGCCGGTTAGTGGCTCGCCCGGCCGCCGTATTGGTGGCCGCCATGGCCTTGGGCGGTGTGCTGTCGTTTCCCACTGCCGCCCAGGCGCAAAGCGACGAGGCATCCCTGGCGCGTGGTGCCGTGCCTGACACCACGCCGCAGCAGCGCTACCAGTCGGCCATTCGTGAAGCGGGGGGTGGGCTCAAGGTGAGCATGGAAGAGTGCCGGTCCATGCCGACGGCGGAGCGCAAGCGGTGTGAGTCCGAGGCCCGGGCGCGGTATCAGGCGGACATGGCAGCAGCCAAGGCGCTGCTGCGGGGCGATCCGTCTGCCGGGCCGGTCAATGTGACGGGTGGCCCGATCCGCAGCACCGAGACGGTGTACGTGGTCAAGCCCTGATCACCACGGCCCGCCAATGAAGGAAGCCGGGAGCGTTTTACGATTTATTTCTGCGCCTGGGGTGCCTGGGCGCTCTCGACACCTTCGCCTGGCGTCACACGGCGCGCGCCGTTGAAGCGGCGTGCCCAGTAGGCGACGCCCATGTCTTCCACCCGGATCTCCGAGCCGCTGCGGGGCGAGTGGATGAACTTGCCGTCCCCCACATAAATGCCCACATGGCTGAAGTTGCGGCGCATGGTGTTGAAGAACACCAGGTCGCCGGGTTGCAGCTCTTTCTTGTCGATGACCTGGGTGGCGGCTGCCTGCTGATCAGCACGGCGGGGCAGCAAAAGCCCCACCGTCTGCTCATAGATAGCGCGCACAAAGCCGCTGCAGTCAAAGCCGGTCTCGGCACTGTTGCCGCCACGCTTGTAGGGCACGCCCAAAAAACCCATGGCGTTGACCACCAGGTCACCCGCGCGGCCTGCCACGGTCTGGGCCTTGTCAGCCACCTTGTGGCTCACGTCTTCGAGTCGGGTAAACAGCCCTTTGTCCGCGAGCAAGCGGTCCATATCGTCAGAATTGGTGCCCTGGGGCGCCGCATGCGCAGCGGTGGCGCAGGCAAGGATGAGGATGCAAAACCATCTGGACATGGGGGCGAAGGGTAACACGGTATGGTTATTTATCAAAAATAAGCATTTTTGCAAGCTGTTGATTTGATTCAGATAAATCGATGGGCGCAGTGTTTTCACAGGCAAAAGCCGCTTGCAAGATGCGCGCCAGACTGGCTTGCCTCCGCCCCGGGTGCGGTCGGTGGCAAGGCTACGGGCCAAAAGGAGCTTGAGAGCATGGGTTGGACTCTAAATCGGCAGGTAGTGATAGTGAAAAAAGCACGGGTAGCTATATGTTTGATAGCGGCCAGTGCGTACGCAGGCAGCCAGGCGCAAGGCGTACCCGTGCCCCCGCCGTCGGTGTCGCTGGTGCCGGTGGCCACCGGCCTGGTCCACCCCTGGGCGGTGGCCTTTTTGCCGGGCGGGCAGTTCTTGGTGACCGAGCGGCCGGGGCGCCTGCGCGTGGTCAGCGCGACGGGACAGGTGGGGCCTGCGCTGGCGGGAGTGACGCAAGTGGCGGCAGGCGGGCAGGGCGGCCTGCTGGACGTGGTGACCGACAACGACTTTGCCCGCAACCGCCGCATCTACTTCTGTTTTGCCGAGCCCGCAGCGGGCGGCGCGGCAGGCAACAGCACGGCGGTGGCGCGCGCCACCTTGTCGGCCGACGCCAGCAGCCTTCAGGAGGTGCGCGTCATCTTCAGCCAGCGGCCCAAGGTGGAGAGCGCGCTGCACTTTGGCTGCCGCATTGCCCAGGCCAGCGACGGCAACCTGTTTGTGGCGCTGGGCGAGCGCTACCACCGCAAGGACGATGCCCAAAAGCTCGACAACCACCACGGCAAGGTCATCCGCATTACGCCCGACGGAGCAGCGCCGCCCGACAACCCGTACGTGAAGCAGCCCGGCGCCTTGCCCGAGATCTGGAGCTACGGCCACCGCAACCCCCAGGGCGCCACGATGGGCCCCGACGGCAAACTGTGGATGCACGAACATGGCCCGCAGGGCGGCGACGAAATCAATCTGCCCCAGCCCGGGCGCAACTACGGCTGGCCTGTCATCACCTACGGCGAAAACTACGGCGGCGGAAAGATGGGCGAGGGCACGGCCCGCTCCGGCATGGAACAGCCACTGCACCACTGGACACCGTCCATCGCCCCTTCGGGCATGGCGTTTCTGACCAGCACGCGCTACGGCACGGCGTGGCAGGGCAGTTTGTTCGTCGGGTCGCTCAAGTTTGGCACCCTGCACCGGCTGGAAGTGTCTGGCGGCAGGGTGCAAAAGGAGGAGCGGCTGTTGCAAGGCAACGGCGAGCGCATCCGCGACGTACGCCAGGGGCCAGACGGCTTGTTGTACCTGCTGACCGACAGCCCGCAGGGGCGGTTGCTGCGCTTGCAGCCCGCTGCGGCCCCATGACCGGTTTTGCTTGATGCAGGTCAAGCAAGCCCGGAGATGGGTGACCGATCCGGCGGACCCGGGGTGATCCCGCAGGCTGGGCGCGTATTTTCGGTATAGGCTGGCGCGATGCATGCTGAGCCCACCACCTCTTCCCCTGCCACGCCCTCCGCTCCTCCTGCGGCCTCGGTCAATCCGGGCACCGCGCCCGACGATCTGGCGAGCACGCCCGCCCGGTCCCAGCTGGCCCTGCGCCGTGTGGCAATCGACACCTGGCGAGAAAACGTCGCCTACCTGCACCGCGACTGCGCCGTATACCGGGCCGAGGGCTTCCAGGCGCTGTCCAAGATCGAGGTGCGCGCCAACGGCCGCCGCATCCTGGCCACGGTGAACGTGGTGGACGACCCTGCCATCGTGGGCTGCCACGAGCTGGGCCTGTCGGAAGACGCGTTTGCCCAGCTCGGCGTGGACAACGGCCACACTGTGTCGGTGGCCCAGGCCGAGCCGCCCGAGTCCATGGGCGCGCTGTTCCGCAAGATCGCCAGCGAGCGCCTCACGCGGGAGGACTTCGGCGCCATCGTGCGCGACATTGCCGACCACCGGTATTCCAAGATCGAACTCACCGCCTTCGTGGTGGCTTGCCACCGCAACGAGCTGGACCGGGAGGAGGTCTTCTTCCTGACCGATGCCATGGTGGCCAGCGGCCGGCGGCTGGACTGGCACGAACCGCTGGTGGTGGACAAGCACTGCATCGGCGGCATTCCGGGCAACCGCACCACCATGCTGGTCGTGCCCATCGTCGCGGCGCACGGCATGTTGTGCCCCAAGACGTCTTCGCGCGCCATCACATCCCCTGCCGGCACGGCCGACACCATGGAGGTGCTGGCCAAGGTAGAGCTGCCGCTGGAGCAACTGGCCGACATCGTGCGCGACTACCGGGGTTGCCTGGCCTGGGGCGGCACGGCCAACCTGTCGCCCGCCGACGATGTGCTGATCTCGGTGGAGCGGCCGCTGTCCATCGACTCTGCCGGGCAGATGGTGGCGTCCATCCTGTCCAAAAAAGTGGCGGCCGGTGCCACGCACCTGGTGCTCGACATTCCCATCGGCCCCACGGCCAAGGTGCGCTCGATGCCCGACGCGCAGCGCCTGCGCCGCCTGTTTGAATATGTGGCGCGGCGCATGGGTCTGTCGCTGGACGTGGTCATCACCGATGGCCGCCAGCCCGTGGGCAACGGCGTGGGCCCGGTGCTGGAGGCGCGCGATGTGATGCGCGTGCTGCAGAACGACCCGCGCGCGCCTGACGACCTGCGGCAGAAGGCGCTGCGCCTGGCCGGACGCCTGATCGAGTGCGACCCTGATGTGCGCGGCGGCGACGGCTACGCGATTGCGCGTGACATTCTTGACTCCGGCCGGGCGCTGGCGCGCATGAACGCCATCGTTGCCGCCCAGGGCAGCACGGGGTTTGACCACAACCACCCGGCACTGGGTGTGCTGACGCTGGACGTGGTGGCCCCCGCCAGCGGCGTGGTGGCGGGCATCGACAACTACCAGATCGCCCGCGTGGCCCGGCTGGCCGGGGCGCCCAAGGTGCCCGGCGCCGGGGTGGACCTGATGCACAAGCTGGGCGACACCGTGGCGGCGGGGGACTTGCTGTACCGCGTGCACGCCAGCTACCCGGCGGACCTGGAGTTTGCGCGCCATGCGTGCGAGCGGGACAGCGGCTACCGCCTGGGCACGGCCGACGAGGTGCCACGCGTGTTTGTGGAGTTCTGAGCATGTCCGCACCTGAAGCCGCCTGTTTGCTGTATTTCGACGACGAAGCCGCGCCTGCGCTGCGCCTGGCGCAGGCCGCCGGTTTGCCTGCCCAGGCCATCGAACGCCACCGTTTTCCCGATGGCGAACTCAAGCTGCGCCTGCCGGTGAACGAGACCACTGGCCGCCTCCCACGCCACGCCCTGCTGCTGCGCAGCCTGCACCAGCCCAATGAAAAGCTGGTGGAGCTGCTGCTGGCCGCACGCACGGCCCGCAGCCTGGGTGTGCAGCACCTCACGCTGGTGGCGCCGTACCTGGCCTATATGCGGCAGGACATCGCCTTCCACCCTGGCGAGGCCGTGAGCCAGCAGGTGGTGGGCGGGTTCCTGGCCGGGCTGTTCGACGCGGTGGTCACCGTGGACCCGCACCTGCACCGCATCGAACGGCTGGAGCAGGCCATCCCCGTGCCGCAGGCCGTGGTGCTCAGCGGTGCCGAGCCGCTGGCCGACCTGATTGCCCAGCGCCGCCCCAATGCTTTGCTGGTGGGGCCCGACGGCGAATCCGCCCAGTGGATTGACCAGGCCGCCGCGCGCCACGGCTTTGACCATGCCGTGTGCACCAAGGTGCGCCATGGTGACCGCCATGTGGCCATCGAACTGCCCGCGCTCAACGCCCAGGGGAGGGCGGTGGTGCTGCTGGACGACATGGCCAGCACCGGCCGCACGCTGGCGCTGGCCGCGCGGCTGCTGCTGCAGGCGGGTGCCGCCTCGGTGGATGTGGCGGTGACGCATGCGCTGTTTGCGGGCGATGCGCTGCAGGTGCTACATGAAGCCGGGGTGGGCGAGGTCTGGAGCACGGACTGCATCCCGCACCCGAGCAACGCCGTGGCCATGGCCGGGCCGCTGGCAACGGCGCTGCAGTCCGTCCTTCGCACCTGAAAACCCCGGGCTCGGGCTGCGACAATGCGCCATTGCCTTCCTCGCTGCGCCCGCACAGCGATTCAACGAACACAGAAACGGTCCCACCATGCTGCTTGACGCCACCGAATCCCAACTCGTCCTGGTCGATTACCAGGAGCGCCTGATGCCTGCCATCCACGAAGGCCCCGCCGTGCTGGCGAACGCCCGCCGCCTGGCCGAGATCGCCCGCATGCTGGATGTGCCCGTGTGGGGCACCGAGCAAAACCCCTCGCGCCTGGGCGCCAACGACGCCGCGCTGCGTGCCCTGTGCCAGAAGACCCTGGCCAAGATGCACTTCAGCGCCGCTGAAGAAGGCCTGGGCGAATGGCTGCGCCCTCCCGCCAAGCCCCAGGGCGGCAACGCGCGCAGCCTGCCCAAGCACCTGCAAAAGCCCGCACCGCTGGCGGCAGAGCGCGGCACCATCGTCATTGCCGGGTGCGAAGCCCATGTCTGCCTGCTGCAGACCGCGCTGGACCTGATCGACGACGAGTTTGAAGTGTGGGTGGTGACCGACGCCTGCGGCTCGCGCACAGAACGCAACCGCGACGCCGCCTTCGACCGCCTGGCCGGCGCAGGCGCCGAGCTGGTGACCACCGAGATGGTGGCGTTTGAATGGCTGGGTAGCTGCGAGCACCCGGCGTTCAAGGACGTGCTCGGGCTGATCAAATAGCGCTTTTCAAGCCAAATTGGCTGCTAGCGCATGATTTTCATGCGCTGGTAGCTATCAAAATAATAGTAATTGGTGCGGGTTCCGGTCAGGCGAAGTAGGGCGTTGCCAGCTTCACTGCCAGGCCCACCAGGGCACAGCCGCCCAGCAGCGGCATGACGCCCAGCTTGAAGCGGAACAGTGCCACCAGCGCACCCACGGCGATCACCGCCGACACGGCATCGAAGTGGCCGCCAAATCCTTGTGGCCACAGCAGGTGGTAGGCAAAAAACAGCGCCAGGTTCAGGATCACGCCCACCACGGCGGCGGTGATGGCCGACAGCGGCGCCGTAAAGCCCAGCTTGCCGTGCGTGGCCTCCACCAGCGGGCCGCCTGCCAGGATGAAAATGAACGAGGGCAAAAAGGTCACAAACGTCACCACGGCGGCTGCCGCTGCGGCGCCGGCAAACAGCGCGTCTGCCCCCCACACCTGTTGCAGCCAGCCGCCCACAAAACCCACAAACGCCACCACCATGATCAACGGGCCAGGGGTGGTCTCGCCCAGGGCCAGGCCGTCAATCATCTGCGGGCCGCTGAGCCACTGGTAGTGCTCCACCGCGCCCTGGTACACATAGGGCAGCACGGCATAGGCGCCCCCAAAGGTGAGCATGGCAGCCTTGGTGAAGAACCATCCCATCTGCGTGAGCGTGCCTTGCCAGCCCTGGGTGGCCACCAGCAGGCCCATGGCGGCGAGCCACAGCGCCAGCCCCGCCGCCAGCACCTTGACCAGGTGGACGCGAGAAAAGCGCGCATGGGCAGGCGTTGGCGTGTCGTCATCGATCAGCGCGGGGCCATAGCCCTTGTGGGCATTGGCATGGCCGCCCCCCAGTGCAAACACGGCGGGCCAGCGCTGCGCGCCAAAGTAGCCGATGAGCCCGGCCGCCAGCACGATGGCGGGGAAGGGCGTGTCGAACGCGAAGATCGCCACAAACGATGCGGCAGCGATGCCCCACATCCAGCCGTTCTTGAGCGCGCGGGTGCCGATGCGGTGCGCGGCATGCAGCACCAGTGCCGTCACTGCGGGCTTGATGCCGTAGAAGATGCCCGCCACCACCGGCACATCGCCAAAACGCAGATACACCCACGACAGCCCGATCAGGATGAACAGCGAGGGCAGCACAAACAGCGCCCCCGCCACGATGCCGCCCCAGGTGCGGTGCATGAGCCAGCCGATGTAGGTGGCCAGCTGCTGCGCCTCGGGGCCAGGCAGCAGCATGCAGTAGTTGAGGGCGTGCAAGAAGCGGTTCTCGCTGATCCAGCGGCGCCGTTCCACCAGCTCGGCGTGCATGATGGCGATCTGGCCTGCAGGCCCGCCGAAGCTGATGAACCCGAGCTTCAGCCAGAACAGAAAGGCGTCGCGGAACGGGACGGACGTGGGGGCAGGGGACGGTGCTGGGTGCATGGTCCGGGAGTGTGACAGGCCGGTATGACGTTTGCCGACATATCAATATGCCTACTGCATCTGGAGCCATGGATGACGAGGCAGAGGGTTGGCTGCGTCAGTTTGCCGCAAGCCCGTCATGAATAATTATGAATTCAAAACCTGCTGTCCTGGCAGGGCGAGAGAGATGCCGAGGAGACACCCACGATGACCGCACACAGCACCTACGCCGACTTCTACCGCCAGTCCATCGACCACCGAGACACCTTCTGGAGCGAGCAGGCGAAGTTGATCGACTGGAAGACGCCGCCCCAGCAGGTGTGCGACTACAGCAACCCGCCGTTTGCGAAATGGTTTGTGGGCGGCACCACCAACCTGTGCCACAACGCGGTAGACCGCCATCTGGCCACGCGCGCCAGCCAGGCGGCGCTGGTGGCGATATCGACAGAAACCGACACCGAACGCAGCTACAGCTTTGCCGAATTGCATGCCGAGGTGCAGCGCATGGCGGCGGTGCTGCAAGGCCTGGGCGTGAAGAAGGGCGACCGCGTGCTCATCTACATGCCCATGATTGCCGAGGCCGCGTTTGCCATGCTGGCCTGCGTGCGCATTGGCGCTCTGCATTCGGTGGTGTTTGGCGGCTTTGCCTCGGGCTCGCTGGCCTCGCGCATCGAAGATGCCGAGCCGGTGGCCGTGGTCAGCGCCGATGCCGGGTCGCGCGGCGGCAAGGTGGTGCCGTACAAGCCGCTGCTGGACGAGGCCATTGCGTTGTCCAAACACAAGCCCGGCGCCGTGCTGATGGTGAACCGGGGCCTGGCCCCCATGCACCTGCAGGCAGGTCGCGACCACGAATGGGCGCCGCTGCGCGAGCAGCACCTGAACACCGTGGTGCCCTGCGAATGGGTGGAATCCACCCACCCCAGCTACACGCTGTACACCAGCGGCACCACGGGCAAGCCCAAGGGGGTGCAGCGCGACACCGGCGGCTACACGGTGGCGCTGGCGGCCAGCATGAAGCACATCTTTGACGCCAAGGCGGGCGATGTGTACTTTGCGACCAGCGACATCGGCTGGGTAGTGGGCCACAGCTACATTGTTTACGGCCCGCTGATCGCGGGCATGACCACCATCATGTACGAAGGCCTGCCCACGCGGCCCGATGCGGGCGTGTGGTGGAGCATCGTCGAGAAGTACCAGGTCACGCACATGTTCTCGGCCCCCACGGCGGTGCGGGTGCTGAAGAAGCAGGACCCGGCCTACCTCGCCAAATACAACGTGAAAAGCCTCAAGGCCCTGTGGCTGGCGGGCGAGCCGCTGGACGAGCCCACGGCCCAGTGGATCAGCGACGCGCTGGCCGTGCCCATCATCGACAACTACTGGCAGACCGAAACCGGCTGGCCCATCCTGACCCTTGCCAACGGCGTGCAGCAGCAGACCACACGCTTCGGCAGCCCCGGCAAAGCCATGTATGGCTATGGCGTGAAGCTGATCGACGAGGCCACGGGCGAAGAACTGACCGGTGCCAACCAGAAGGGTGTGGTCGCCATCGAGGGCCCGCTGCCCCCCGGCTGCATGCAGACGGTGTGGCGCGACGACGCGCGTTTTGTGAACACCTACTGGAAGAGCATCCCCGGCCGCCTCATCTACAGCACGTTTGACTGGGGCATCCGCGATGCCGACGGCTACCACTTCATCCTGGGCCGCACGGACGATGTGATCAACGTGGCCGGCCACCGCCTGGGCACGCGCGAGATCGAGGAGAGCATTGCCTCCCACCCCAACATTGCCGAAGTAGCCGTGGTGGGCGTTGCCGACAGCCTGAAAGGCCAGGTGGCGATGGCGTTTGCCGTGGCGCGCGATGCGTCAGGGCTTACCGATGACGCTGCACGCCTGAAGCTCGAAGGCGAGGTCATGAAGCAGGTGGACCACCAGCTCGGCGCCGTGGCGCGGCCGTCGCGCGTGTACTTTGTGACCGTGCTGCCCAAGACCCGCAGCGGCAAGCTGCTGCGCCGCGCCCTGCAGGCCGTGGCCGAGCGGCGCGACCCCGGGGACCTGACAACGATGGAAGACCCGGCGGCGCTGCAGCAGGTGAAGGACCTGGTGGGCTGAGTTCAGGCCCGCCCGGGCCGGCGGGTCACTGCAGTGGCCTGGCAACAAATGCCTGTTTACCCTGCCGGTCAAACCCCGCCTGCTCGTAAAAGCGCAGGGTGTTTTCGTCCTTGCGGCCCGTCATCAGCATGACCTTGTAGCAGTGCTCCCGCCAGGCATGGGCCAGGGCGTGCTGCAGCAGCGCATGCCCCCAGCCCTGGCCGCGATGGGACGAGTGCGTCACGACGTTCTCGATGACGCCGTAGGGACGGCATGCACGCGTGAGGTTGGGGATGACGGTCAGCGTGCAGGACGAGACCAGCACACCCTCATCCCACCCACCAAAGTACCGAATGCGTGGGTTGGCGAGCGCCTCGGCCCACACGGTCTGCACCTCGGGTAGTGGGGGCAGCGGGTCGTCTTGCGCGTGCAGGTGGGTGTACAGACTGAGCAGGGGGGCCAGGTCTTCGGCGCTGAGTTCACGGATGTTCAAGGCCAGCCTCCAGGGGGCGAAGAATATGCTTGGTTGCTACCAAACTCATAGCTGCTGACGCATACGATACTAGCGCCTGGCAAGGTTTTAATGCTACAAAACCGGCCGGTTTCTCTGCCACTCCGCAGGCGGCTGCCAGGTGGGCGTCCAGCCGATGAAATCCTCCAGCGGCATGGGCCGGGCAATGCAGTAGCCCTGCGCCTGCAGGCAGCCCAGCTGCAGCAGCATCTGCCCCTGTTCGACGGTTTCCACCCCTTCGGCGATCACCCGGTAGCCGAACGAGCGTGCCAGGCCGATCACACCCTGCACGATGGCCAGATCCCCCGGGTCGCCCATCATGCCGTGCACAAAGCTCTGATCGATCTTGAGCGTGTCCATGGGCAGGCGGCGCAGGTAGGTCAGCGACGAATAGCCGGTGCCAAAGTCGTCCAGCGCCACCGTCACGCCCATGGCGCGCAGGGCGTTCAGGGTGTCGGCGACTGCGCTTAGGTCGTACAGGGCGGCGCTTTCGGTGATCTCGATCTCGACCAGGTGCGCGGGCACCCGGGGGTGGCGCGCCAGACAGCCGGCCACCCAGTCGGCAAAGTCTGGTTGTTGCAGGTGCTGTGCAGCAATGTTGATGCTCAGCGGCATGGGCATGCCCCGGTCCTGCAGCTGCTCCAGCACCGTGAGCGCGGCCTCGGCCACCCATTCGCCAAAGCCGATCTCCAGATCGGTGCCCTCCAGCAGCGGCAAGAACTCGCCGGGGGACACCAGGCCCCGCTCGGGGTGCTGCCAGCGTGAGAGCACTTCGGCGCCCACCACCGTGCCACTGCGCATGTCCACCTTGGGCTGCAGGTACAGGATGAACTGGGCTTGCGCCAGTGCCTCGCGCAGGTAGTGCCCCTGCGCGCGCAGCAGCTGCAGGGCGCGCTCCTGGGCGGCGTCAAACTGGTGGAAGCGGTTGCGCCCCGCCTGCTTGGCCGCATACATGGCCTGGTCGGCATGGCGCAGCAGGGTGTCGGCGTCGGCGTCGTCCTGCGGAAAGATGGTGTAGCCGATGCTGGCCGTGACGACCACGCGCTCGGTGTCCAGCGTGTAGGGGGCCGAGACGCTTTCCATCACGCGTTCCAGCATGCGTTCGCAGTCGTTCACCGAGCCGAGGCCAGGCATGAGGATCACGAACTCGTCGCCACCCAGCCGGGCCACCGTGTCCAGCGGCTGCAGTGCGCGCGTGAGCCGCCCGGCCACCACCACCAGCAGGCGGTCGCCCGCCCCGTGGCCCAGGCGGTCGTTGACGGGCTTGAAGCCGTCCAGGTCGAGGTAGGCCACACCCAGCTGCTTGCCGGTGTCACGGGCCTGGGCCATGCATTCCTGCAGCTTGCGCGCCAGCAACACCCGGTTGGGCAGGCCGGTGAGGGCGTCATACAGCGCCAGGCGCTGCAGCATCACCTCCTGCTCGCGCTGGGGGGTCACGTCGATGGCCACACCGAGCATACGTGCCGGGCGGCCTTGCTCGTCAAAGCCCACGATCTTGCCCAGGTTGCGCACCCAGCGCACCGGCTCGTTGGGCTGGTTCAGCCGCCAGGTGGCGTCAAACGGGGTGCCCAGGTGGGCGGTGTGGCGCGACAGCTCGGTGGTGATGCGGTCGATGTCGTCCGGCGCAATGGCCATGGTCCATTGCACAGCCGCAGAGGTGTCGCCGGTGACCGGCAGCCCGCGCATGGCACGCCAGCGGCGGTCGCCCGTGACCAGGCCGGTCTGCAGGTCCCAGTCCCACAGGCCGAGCGATGCGGCGGAGATGGTGAGCGACAGCAGGGCCTCGCGTTCACGCACCTGCACCTCGTTGCGCTTGCGGTCAGTGATGTCGTGCACCGAGAACAGCCAGCAGGGCTCGCCATCGAACTCGGTGGCGCGCATGGACTGCAGCACGGTGCGCCGGGGGCCATTGCGCACGTTCAAGGTCACTTCGTAATCGCTGAGGTGGCCGTTCTGGCTGACCTGCTCCATCAGGCGCTGGCGGTCTTCAGCGGTGAAGATGCCCAGCTCGACGGCGGTGCGGCCGATGGCCTCTTCGCGGGGAATGCCCAGCATCTCGACCCAGGCAGGGTTGAGGTCCACATAGCGGCCATCGCTGCGGTGCGACAGGCCCATGGGGTAGGGCATGAGATGGAAGATGCGCGAGAAGCGCTCCTCGGACTGGCGCAGGCGCTGCTCGGCACGCTTGGCTTCGTCGATGTCCTGCATCACGCCGCGCACCCTGACCACGCGGCCGTTCTCGATCACCGGCTCGCCCCGGGCGCGCACCCAAAAAAGATGGCCGTCGGCGTGATAGACCTCCATCTCCATGCTCCACTCAGCGCGTGAACGGATGCTCTGGCGGAACTTTTCGCGCAGCGGCTCGCGGTACTGCGGGGCCACATGGCGGTCGATGTAGTCGCTGGGGGGCGGCTGGTTGGGTGACAGGCCGTGGATGTCAAAACACATGTCCGACCAATACACCAGTCCACGGCCCCGCTCGTCCTCCCATGCGCCCAGCCGGGCCAGTCGGCCGGCTTGCTGCAGCTGGTTGTAGAGCGCCCGAAGTTCGTCGCTGGTGCGTTGGGCTTCGGTCATGTCGTGGAAAACGAAAACAAAGCAGTTTTCGCCATTCACAAGCACAGAGCGTGCCGACATCAGGCCCGGCACCTGCACTCCCTTACTTTTCGCAACCAGGGGCAGCCGGTCCACCTTGCCTTCTCGCTGGTAGGTGTCCAGCAGCCGCTTGCGCTCGTGCTCGTTGGCCCAGATGTGCAGTTCCGACGAGGTGCGGCCCAGGACCTCCTCGCGCGTGAAGCCCAGCAGCTCGCAGAACGCCGGGTTCACATCGATGTAGCGCCCGTCGGCTATGCGGGTGATGCCTGCCGGGTCGGGCAGCGTCTGGTAGAAGGTGGTGTATTTGGCCTCGGCGGACAGCAGGGCCTCCTCGGCCTCGCGGTGGGCGGTGATGTCCACGTCCATGCCGATCAGGCTGGCAGGGCGGCCCTGCGCATCGCGCCGGGCGACGGTGCCACGGGACATCAGCCAGCGCCACCGCCCCTGGGTGTCCATCACGCGGAACTCGGCCTCGTAGCTTTCCTCCAGCCCGTCCATGGCACGGGTCAGCTTGGCGGCATTGCGTTCAGCGTCCAGCGGGTGGCGCCGTGCGTACCAGCGCTGCCAGAGGTCGGGCGACTGCAAGTCGGCACTGGTAATGCCGTAGGCCTCGTAAAACCGGCCATCACAGAAAAACCGGCGTTCGACCACATCCCATTCCCAGCGGCCGCCGCCCAGGGCGTCCAGCGCCAGGCGCAGCTGGTGCTCCTGCTGGCCCAGTGTCTGCTGGATCTCGTTGCGCGCCAGCTCGGCGCGGGCCCGGCTGGCAATCACCAGCCAGCCAATCCCAAGCATCAGCACGCCCGCGCCGTGGTGCCAGTGCATGTTGCTGGCGCCTTCAGGGGCCGTGCTGGTGGCCGTTGTGACCAGCGAAACCACAAGCGGCAGTGTGAGGGTCAGTCCGGCCAGTGGCGCCCAGTCGGGCCAGGCCCAGCGCTGGCCCAGGCTGCGCCACGTCCAGCCGGTAGCCAGCGCGCCGCCCAGAACGGTGGTGGCGGGCCAGACGGCCGAGGTGTCTGTCCAGAGCGCGGCCTGCAAGGCCAGCAGGGCGGTGATGGCCGCCGCCGGCACGCCAAAAAACAACGCCACGAACGCCGTGGCGGTGGGGTAGGCCACGATATGGAGCTCCGGCGCATTCCATCGCAGCGCCTCGAAAGCTGCGGTGGAGACCAGCCCGCCAGCCACACCGAGCAGGATCAGGGTGCGCCGGGACGGGTGCAGAGACTCCTGCGGCGACAGCCAGACCGGCACCAGCAGCAGCAGCATGAGGGCAGTGCCCGCCAGCAGCGTGTTGTTACCCATGGTGTTTTCCTTGGGTGGTCTGGTCGCTGAAGCGGGCGGCTGCGGGTCTGAAAAGTGGCGAACAAGCCAAAAGAGGGAGCGGGTGCATGTCGCGACCTGTGCCGCATGTGGCCTTGCTCAGAAGGCATGCACCCGATAAAAAAACCATTCGCCAAGTTTAGGCCTGTTCTGAGGTGGGCCGGGCGGGCCGCGGCGTCCTGATAAGTCCGGTTGACAACAAGGTGCCGCACACGATCACCAGCGCGCAGCCCACCATCCACGGCGTGATGGTCTCGCCCAGGAACAGCGTGCCATACAGCACGGCGAACACCGGGGTGATGAAGGTCACGGCCAGCGCGCGGCTGGGGCCCGCGTGCTCGATCAGGCGAAAGTACAGGATGTAGGCAATGCCGGTGCACAGCACGGCAATGGCCAGGATGGCCGCCCAGGCGCGTACACCGGGCATCTGCGCCGGCCACAGCCACAGTGTGGGCAAGGCCAGGCCCAGCGCGGCACCCAGCTGGCTGCCGGCGGCCGTGGCCAGCGGCGGCAGCCCCGTGAGGTGGCGCCGCGCAAAACTGGCCGACACGCCATAGAACGCCGACGCCAGCAGGCAGGCCGCAATCGCCCAGTGGGCGTGGTCGGTCTTGAACCCGGTGCCGGCAGGTGCGCGCCAGGCCAGCAGGGCCACGCCCACAAAACCCAGGGCCAGCCCCACCCAGCGCAGGCGGTTGATGCGGTCACCCAGCCACACCCAGGCGATCAGCGCACCAAACAGCGGCACCGTGGCGTTGAGGATCGAGGTCAGACCCGTGGCGATGTGCAGCACCGCCCAGGAAAACAGCGAGAACGGAATCGCCGAATTGATGACCCCCGCAAACAGGATGGGCCGCCAGTGCTGGCGCAGCGCAGGCCAGTGGCCCTGGCGCAGCATGATGGGCCACAGGAACACCGTGGCCAACGCCACCCGCAGGCCGGCGGTGGGCAGGGGACCAAAGTCGGACGCGCCCAGGCGCATGAACAGGAACGACGCGCCCCAGAGTGCGGCCAGCAGGATGAATTCGCCGATCCAGGTGGAGACGGGCCGGGTGGCGGGGCTGTTCATGCGGTGGCTTTCATGGGATGGGCTGCGGCGGCCAAAAGGGGTGCATTCTCCAGCGTCAGCAAAGCCCTCTTGCGATCGAGGCCGCCTGCATAGCCCGTCAGGCTGCCATCGGCACCCAGCACACGGTGGCAGGGCACCACCACGCTCAGTGGGTTGCGACCCACGGCGGCACCCACGGCCCGCACGGCGCTGGGGTTGCCCAGCTGGCGGCCCAGCATGCCGTAGCTGATGGTCTGGCCCCGGCCAATCTGCAGCAGCGCGCGCCACACCGATTGCTGGAATGCCGTGCCCCCCGACAGGTCCAGCGGCAGGTCGAAATGCTGGCGCTGCCCGCCCAGGTATTGCTGCAGCTGGTGGGCGACTTCTTGCAGCACAGGGTGGTCGCCAGGGGCCAACGCCCAAGCCTCGGAACCGTACAAGTGGGCGCTGGGCTCGTGGCGCTGGCCTTCAAACCAGACGCCCGACAAGCCGTTGGGGGAAGCGGCCAGCCGCACGGGCCCCAGCGGGGTGTCGGCCCGTGCCTGCACGGTGAAAGAGTGGAACTGCATGCTGAGAGGTCTTGAAAGAGTGGTAGAGGCCGTTTTGGGGCGAAATTGGCACCATGCGCTAGTGTTTATTGCCTGGTGTGCTACTGTTTTGATAGTATCCGAGCATCTGTAGGATGAGCCGCTCCGGCACTGCTGCCACCAGCAGCCCAGGCGCGCAGCACCGCGTAGCTGCGCCAGGGGCGCCAGGCCTGCGAGGCCTCTTGCGCGGCGCGTGCCGGGTTCTTGTGCTGCTGCACCCCCAGCGCCTTGTGCAGCGCCACGTCCCCCGCCGGAAAGGCGTCGGGCCAGCGCAGCACCCGCATGGCGATGTACTGCGCCGTCCAGTCACCAATGCCGGGCAGGGCGCACAGGGCGGCGGTGGTGCTCGGCACGTCGGCTCCCGCGTGCAGGGGCAGGGTGCCGCTGTCCACCGCGCGGGCCAGCGCCACGATGGCCGCTTGACGCTGGCGCACGATGCCCAGCTGGCCCAGCGTGTCGCCATCGGCGCAGGCCAGGGTGGCTGCGGTGGGAAACAGCCGGTGCAGCCCGGGCCAGGGCGTGGCGATGGGTTCACCCAGCCGCTCCACCAGCCGCTGGCCCAGCGTGCGCGCGGCCGCCACGGTGATCTGCTGGCCCAGCACGGCGCGCACGGCCAGCTCAAAGCCGTCAAACGCTCCGGGCACACGCAGGCCATCGCCGTCCGGAAAGTGCGGGTGCAGCACGCCGTTGATGGCCGCGGGGTCGGCGTCCAGGTCGAGCATGGCACGCACGCGGCGGATGACGAGCGGCAGCACGGGGTACAGGCTGTCGCTGGTCTGCAGCAGCACCTGGTGGCGCGCCAGGTCAAAACGGGCACTCAGCCAGCCGGTGGTCTCCTGCGGCAGGCCGGTGCAGGTCCTGGCCAGCCGCACGGTGCGGCGCAGGCCGGGGCTGTCCGCACCATGCACAACGCACTCCACGCCATGGAACTGCCGCTTTTCAAAAAAGGCCAGCAACGCCGCCACGTCCAGTGGCGGGCGCCACGCCAGGCGCACGGCGCTGGTGCGCCCCGCGCCCGATGCGGCGCTGCCACCGCCGTTGCGCCGCAGCTGGGTGGGGTTGAGCCCGTAATGCCCCACAAAGGCGGCATTGAAGCGGCGCACGCTGGCGAACCCGCTGGCGAGTGCGACCTGCGTCACGGGCATGGCGGTGTCGGTAAGCAGCTGCTTGGCCGTGAGCAACCGCCGTGTCTGCAGATATTGCAGTGGCGATACGCCCAGGGCCGCCTCAAAAATACGGCGCAGATGCCGGTCGCTCACGCCCAGCCGCTCGGCCAGGCGGGCCACGGTGGCGCTGCCCTCGCCGGGTGCGGCCGGTGTGGGCCAGAGGTCGGGCGCGTCCAGCAGGCGCACGGCTTGCTGCACCAGAATGCCGCTGGCGTCCTGCACCGACCACACCATCGCCTGGGGGGCCAGCTCGGGCCGGCAGCGCAGGCAGGGGCGAAACCCGGCGCTTTCGGCCTGCGCCGCCAGCGCAAAAAAACGGCAGTTCTCGCGCCGGGGTGTGCGCACGGCGCAGACGGGGCGGCAGTAGATGCCGGTGGAGGTCACTCCGGTGAAAAAATGCCCGTCAAACCGCGCGTCGCGCGCCTGCAGCGCCAGGTAGCGGCCTTCGTCGGATGCCACATCCGTGGCGGTGTACGAGGGGGGAGCGGTCGGGGTCATGGGCAGATCATAGGAGCCTGGCTTCGCACCACTGGCCGTTTTCGGACCTGTGCCTTTGGCAAGGGCAGGGCGCGCGCCTGAGGCATCGACTGACAATCACCCCCAGGGCCGCCGCCTACAATGCAGCGGACTTTTCAACCCCATCACGAAAGGCCCCCCTGCGTGCAACCGACCCCCGCCATCTTCAAAGCCTATGACATCCGCGGCATCGTGCCGTCCACCCTGAACGAAGACGTGGCCCTGGGCCTGGGCCGGGCCTTTGGCACCGCAGCACGTGCGGAAGGGCAGACCACCGTGGCGGTGGGGCGGGATGGGCGCCTGTCCGGCCCCGCCATGTCGGCGGCGCTGATCCGGGGGCTGGTGGAGGCGGGCATCGAGGTGATCGACGTGGGCCTGGTCACCACGCCGCTGCTCTACTTTGCGGCCAGCACGCTGTGCACCAGTGGTATCCAGGTCACCGGCAGCCACAACCCCAAGGACTACAACGGCTTCAAGATGGTGCTGAACGGCCGCGCCATCTATGGTGATGAGATCCAAGGCCTGCGCCGCACCATGGAGCAGGAAAGCTGGCAGCTGCTGGCCGGCGGCTCGGTCCGCCATGTGGATGTGCTGCCCGCGTACCGCGAACGCATTGTGGGTGACGTGAAGCTGGCCCGGCCGCTCAAGATCGTGGTGGACTGCGGCAACGGCATTGCCGGCGCGTCGGCCCCCGCCATTTTCCGTGCGCTGGGCTGCGAGGTGATCGAGCTGTTCTCGGAGGTGGACGGCAACTTCCCCAACCACCACCCCGACCCGAGCAAACCTGAAAACCTGCGTGACCTGATCGACGCCCTGAAGGCCAGCGATGCCGAACTGGGACTGGCCTTTGACGGCGACGGCGACCGCCTGGGCATTGTGACCAAGGACGGCACCAACATCTTCCCCGACCGCCAGATGATGCTGTTTGCGCAAGACGTGCTTTCGCGCGTGCCCGGCGGCGAGATCATCTTTGACGTGAAGTGCACCCAGCGCCTGGCCCCCGCCATTGCAGCGGCCGGTGGCGTGCCGGTGATGTTCAAGACCGGCCACTCGCTGATCAAGGCGCGCATGAAGGAGACGAACTCTCCCCTGGGTGGCGAGATGAGCGGCCACATCTTCTTCAAGGAGCGCTGGTACGGCTTTGACGACGGCACCTATGCCGGCTGCCGCCTGCTGGAGATCCTGAGCCGCAGCAGCGACCCGAGCGCCGTGCTGAACGCGCTGCCCACCAGCTTTTCGACCCCCGAGCTGAACGTGGCCTGTGCCGAGGGCGAGCCGCACCGCCTGACGGCCGAGCTGCAGGCCCTGTCCGCAGAAACCTTTGCCGCGCCCGCCGCCATCAGCAGCATCGACGGCTTGCGTGTGGACTGGCCCGATGGCTTTGGCCTGATCCGCGCCAGCAACACCACCCCCGTGCTGGTGCTGCGCTTTGAGGGCCACACGCCCGAAGCCCTGGCCCGCATCGAGGCCGCCATGCTGGCGCTGCTGCACCGGGTCAAGCCCGACGCCCATGTGGGCGCAGCCAGCCACTGACATTGTCTGCCGCACGCCCGATGCTGTCGCTCTCCACCCCCCTGTGTGTCGCTGCCGCCCAGACGCCGTCGGCGCCGGGCGACTTGGAGCGCAACCTGCAAACGCACCTGGCCTGCGTGCGGGCCGCTGCCCACCAGGGCGTGCAACTGCTGCAGTTCCCGGAGCTGTCGCTCATGGGCTACGAGCCCGCGCTCATGGCAGACCATGTACTGACGGCCGACCACCCCGTGCTGCTGGCCTTGCGCCAGGCCGCCCAAAGCCATGGCATGGCCCTGGTGGTGGGTGCTCCGGCTGGGCCTGCGGAGCAGGGCGCATTGCCCGCCATTGGTGCCTGGCTGCTGGGGCCTGACGGCAGCGTGGCGTTGTACCGCAAGCGCCATCTGCACGACAGCGAAGAGCAATTTGCCAGCGCGGGCACGGACGACGCGCAGGTGCAACTGGTGGCCGGCGAGCCCACGGCACTGGCTGTGTGCGCCGACATCACCCATCCCGAGCATGCCCAGGCGGCCCGTGGGGCGGGCGCGGCCCTGTATGCGGCGGGCGTGCTGATCTCCGAAAAGGCCTATGCGGCCGAATCGGCCATGCTGGAAGGCTACGCGCGTGACCACGACATGGCCGTAGTCGCGGCCAACTACAGCGGCACCTCCGGTGGCTACGTGAGTGCGGGGCGCAGCGCCTTCTGGGCGCCCGGTGGCCGCTGTGTGGTGGCTGCGCCGGGTGACGCGCCCTCCATCGTCTGGGCACAGCGCAGCGACAGCGGCTGGGCGGGTGGTGTGCTGAGCCTGTCTGTGCCCGCATGAACGCCGCGCGGGCCCTGTATTCGCTGCTGACCTGGAGCGCGCAGCCGCTGCTGCGCCGCAAGCTGCGCCGCCGTGCAGTGGCCGAGCCGGGCTACGCCTACGCGGTGGGAGAGCGCTTTGGCCGCTACCCGGCCCCCATCGACAGCCTGATGCCCCACAGCAGCACCGACCCGCTGGGGCGGTTTGTGTGGGTGCATGCCGTGTCGCTGGGCGAAACCCGGGCCGCCGCCATCTTGCTGGCCCAGTTGCGTGAACAGCTGCCAGGCATGCGCCTGTTGCTCACCCACGGCACCGCCACAGGGCGGGCCGAGGGCGAAAAGCTGCTGCTGCCGGGCGATGTGCAGGTGTGGCAGCCCTGGGACACGCCGGGCGCCGTGGGTCGGTTTTTGCGCAAGTTCCGCCCGGCCATCGGCATCCTGATGGAAACCGAGGTGTGGCCCAACCTGGTGGCAGGCTGCCGGCAGCGGCGCATTCCGCTGGTGCTGGCCAATGCGCGCTTCAACGAGATATCGCTGCGCAAGGCGCAGCGCCTGTCAGCCCTGGCGCGGCCTGCGTATGGCGGCCTGACGGCAGTCTGGGCCCAGACGCAGGAAGACGCCACGCGGCTCGCGGCCATGGGCGCACCGGTGCGTGGTGTGCTGGGCAACCTCAAGTTTGACGTGGTGCCCGACGCACAGCTGCTGGAGCGGGGCCGCGAGTGGCGCACCCGCACCGGCCGCCCGGTGGTCTTGCTGGCCAGCAGCCGCGAGGGCGAGGAGGCCATGTGGCTGGAGCAGATCCAGAAAATACGGCAAAAATCGCCCCAAGCGCAAGTGGATCATGCCTTGGCAGCTATCAATAGTGAAGCATCTGGCGACGATTTTCCCCCCGTGCAATGGCTCATCGTGCCGCGCCACCCGCAGCGGTTTGACGAGGTCCACCAGCTGCTGCAGCGTGCCGGCCTGTCGGTGTCGCGCCGCAGCACCTGGGCGGCGGCACCTGCGGCCGCTGACGTCTGGCTGGGGGACTCGATCGGCGAAATGGCGTTGTATTACGGCCTGGCCGATGTGGCCTTGCTGGGCGGGAGCTTCGCCCCACTGGGCGGCCAGAACCTGATCGAGGCCGCTGCCTGCGGTTGCCCCGTGGTGCTGGGCCCGCACACCTTCAACTTTGCCGAGGCGGCCGAACTGGCGTGCGCGGCGGGGGCAGCACAGCGGGTGCCCGACCTGGCACAAGGAATGGCACAGGCTGCAGCGCTGGCGGGGGACGCCCGCGCCCATGAACAGGCCAGCGAGCGGGCCACCCGGTTCGCCGCCACGCACCGAGGGGCTGCGCAGGCCACGGCGCGTGCGATTGTGGCGCTGGTGCAGCCCGAGGGCGGCCTGCACTAGGCCTCAGCAATTCATGCACGGGATGCACCCCGGCGCGGGGTGCAAGGACCAATTACTTGGCCAGCAGTGCGTTGACCGCTTCGATGTCCTGCTGCGACAGCGCGCCTGCCGCCTGGCGCAGCTTGAGCCCGCCCAGCAGCACGTTGTAGCGGGCCTGGGCTAGGTCACGCTTGGTCTGGTAGAGCTGGCTTTGGGCGTTGAGCACGTCGATGTTGATGCGCACACCCACCTGGTAGCCCAGCTTGTTGGCGTCCAGCGCGCTCTGGCTGGAGGCTTCGGCCGCTTCCAGGGCCTGCACCTGGCCCTGGCCGGACTGCACGCCGTAGAACGCTGCGCGCGTGGCCTGGGCCACGTTGCGGCGGGCGGTTTCGAGGTCGGCCTCGGCCTTGGTTTCGAGGGCCAGGGTTTCCTTCACGCGGTTTTGCACGGCAAAGCCTGCAAACAGGGGCAAGTTCAGCGCCACGCCCACGCTGGCGGCATTGCTGCGGGCCGTGACGCCGGGCGAGGTGATGGTGCCGTGCAGGTTGCGCGTGACGTTGTAGCCCGCCTGCAGGTCCACCGTGGGCAGGTGGCCGGTTTCGGCTTTTTTGGTCTCCAGCCGCGCAATGTCCAGCGCAATGGCGGCCTGGCGCACGCCGGGCTGCTGGTCGCGGGCGGTGTCCACCCAGGTGGCAAGGTTGTCCGGCACTACGCCAGGCAGTTGCACCGGCAGTGCCAGGGGCTGCGGCTTGGTGCCGGCGATGCCGACCAGCTGGTCCAGCGCCAGGCGCTTGACGCGCAGATCGTTCTCGGCGGCGATCTCCTGGGCAATCACCAGGTCGTAACGGGCCTGGGCTTCACGCGAATCGGTCACCGTGGTGGTACCGACCTCGAAATTGCGCTTGGCGGCGGCCAGTTGCTCGGACACGGCGGCCTTCTGGGCCTGCACAAAGGTCAGCGTGTCTTGTGCAGCCAGCACGTCGAAGTAGGCCTGGCTCACCCGCACCAGCAGGTCTTGGGTGGCGGCATCCAGCTGGGCCTGAGCCACATCCACGCCGCGTTGGCCTTGTTCCAGCGTGATGCGATTGGCAGGCCGGTACAGCGGCTGGGAGGCATTGACCCCCACGGTCTGTGCCGTGCCGGTGTTCTCGATCTTGGGTTTGCTCAGCTCTACGTTGGAGCGGGTGAGGCCCCCGGTGAGTGCGGCGGAAGGCAGCAGGCCGGCGCGGGCCTGGTCGGCCTTGCGGGCTGCGGCGTCCAGCTGCGCACGCGCCGACTGCCAGGCCGTGTCATAGGTGCGGGCCGATTCGACCAGTTGCAGCAGGCTTTGGGCCTGGGCTGGTGCACACAGCGCTGCACCCAGCGCCAGGGACAGGATGGACAGGGACAGGGGCCTAAACGGTGTCATTGGGGGTCCTTCGGAAGAGTCTGCGAATCGAATCGGGGTGGGCAGCGGCGGGCAGCACTGGGGCATGGGTGCGGCAAGTGCGGTCCATCAACAACGGTCCATCAACCACAAAGGGCGTCAGTAGCGCGGCACCGCCGGATCGCTTTCGTGCGACCAGGCGTCAATACCGCCGGTGATATTGGCCAGATGCTCGAACCCGTGGTGCTGCAAGAACGAGGCCACGCGCAGGCTGCGGGCGCCGTGGTGGCACAGGCAGGCAATAGGGCGTTGCGCCAGGCGAGCGGGCTCCAGCTCGGCCAGCCGCGCGGGCAACTCGCCCATGGGGATGGCCACCAGCTCAAATCCGTCGGCGCGCACGCTGGCGGTCTGCAGCTCCCAAGGCTCACGCACGTCCAGCACCAGGGGCTGGCTGCCTTCAGGTGCAGCGGCAAACCAGGCAGACAGCTGGGCGGGGCGGACGTGATCGATCATGCAAAACTCCGAAGGCAACCGAAGGGCAGGGGGGTCAGAACGTGAAGCCAGAGGGCTCGGGGAAGTTCACCAGGCGCGGCGCGATGGTGTCCCAGGGCGATGTGGTCTCAAAGCGGCCGCCGGTGCGGCGGGTCAGGGTGAAACGCATCACGGGCTCGCCACCCACGATGGCGCCCAGGCGGCCCCCATCACGCAGCAGGGATAGCAGGTGGCTGGGCACCTCGGCCACGGAGCCGCTGAGCACAATCACGTCAAACGGGCCGTCAGGGATGGCATCGCGGGCGCCATCGGCCTGGCGCACGTCGGCGTTCTGCACGCCCGCGTCGCGCAGGTTCTCGCGGGCCATTTCGGCCAGCTCGGGGTGGATTTCGAGGGACACCACACGTTCGGCGCGGGCGGCCAGCAGAGCGGCCATGTAGCCCGAGCCGGCGCCGATTTCGAGCACGCGGTCGGTGGGCAAAATCCGCAGGTCTTGCATGATGCGCGCTTCCACGCGGGGTTGCAGCATGCTGTGGCCTTTGCGCACGGCTTCTTCAGCGTCGTTGCCCAGCAAGGGCACTTCAATGTCCATGAAGGCCAGGCTGCGGTAGGCAGGGGGGACAAAGTCTTCGCGGCGCACCACGGCCAGCAGGTCCAGCACGTCGGCGTCGAGCACATTCCAGGGGCGGATCTGCTGCTCGATCATGTTGTAGCGGGCCTGGGCGATGGGATCGCTGATGTTGGCGGACGTGTTCAGGGGCAGGTTCATGGGATTTCTCCGTGGGGCAGATGCAAGGCCGATCGGGGCGATCAGGACAAACCTTCGATTTTAGGCGCTGCCGGGGCGCGTCCCATCTTGCGAAGCGCCCACTGGGCCAAGTCGTCCATGTAGCAATACACCACCGGCACCACCACCAGGGTCAAGAGCGAAGAGGTAATGACCCCGCCGATCACGGCCTGGCCCATGGGCGCGCGCTGCTCGGACCCTTCGGACAACGCGAACGCCAATGGCACCATGCCGAAAATCATGGCCAGCGTGGTCATGAGGATGGGGCGCAGCCGCACCCGGGCGGCCAGCAGCAGCGCGTCGGCGCGCGGCAGGCCGGGCACGGTCTGGCCGGCGTCGTTCACATGCTCCTCGCGGGCGCGGATGGCGAAGTCCACCAGCAGGATGGCGTTCTTGGTCACCAGGCCCATCAACATCACCACGCCGATGATGGAGAACATCGACAGCGTGGAGCGGAACATCAAGAGCGCCAGCACCACGCCAATGAGCGTGAGCGGCAGCGAGGTCATGAGCGCCAGCGGCTGCAAAAAGCTCTTGAACTGGCTCGCGAGGATCATGTAGATGAAGATGATCGCCATGGCCAGCGCCGAGATGGCATAGCCGAACGATTCGGCCATGTTCTTGGTGGACCCGCTGAATTGGTAGCGGTAGCCGGGCGGGAAGGTCACTTCCTCCAGTGCCTTCTTGATGTCGTTCGACACTTCGCCCGCCGAGCGCTGCGCCACGTTGGCGTTCACGGCCACTTCGCGGGTTAAGTCGCGGCGGTTGATCTGGTTGGCGCCGGTGGATTCGGTCACGCTGGCCACCTGATTCAGGCGCACGATGCGGGTGGCACCATCCGCGCCAGCCAGCGCAAAGGGCAGGCGCTCCAGGTCGGCGGGCTGGGTACGGGCTTCGGGGGCCAGGCGCACGTTCACGTCGTAGGTCTGGTCGTCCGGGGCGCGCCAGTTGCCTACCGTGGTGCCGGCCACCAGGGTGCGCAGCGAGGCGGCCATGGGCGCCACCGACAGCCCCAGGTCCGACGCCACGTCGCGCTTGACCTCCAGTGCGATCACCGGCTTGTTGGGCTTGGCGCTGGTGTCCAGGTCCACCAGCCCCGGGATGTCGCGGATTTTTTCGGTGACCACCTTGGTCAGCCGCTCCAACTCCTGCAGGTCGGGTCCTTGCAGCGAAAACTCCACCTGTTTGTTGCCGCCCACGGCGTCCAGCAGGCCCACATGGGTGATGGTGATGCCGGGCACGGTCTTCAGGCGTTCGCGCAGCACGTCGGACATCTGGTCCACGCTGCGGGTGCGGTCCTTGCGGTCCACCAGGCGCACGTAGATGTTGGCGTAGATCTTGCCCTGGGCGCTGCCCGTGTTGATGGTGGCCAGCGTGTAGCGCACCTCGGGCATCTCGCGCAGGATGCCCTCGACCTGCCGTGCCTTGGCCTCGGTGGCTTCGAGCGACGAGCCCACCGGGGTGTAGAAATTGATCGAGGTCTCGGAAAAGTCGGCCTTGGGAACAAATTCGGTGCCCAAGAGCGGGACCATGAAGATGCTCAGCACAAAAATAGCCAGCGCAATGCCCATGGTGGCCAGCTTGTGCACCAGCGACCACCGCAGGATGCGCTGGTAGCCCTCGGCCAGCGAATCGGTGGCGCGGTCGAACCAGCCTGTCACGCGGCCGATTGTCTTGTCGTAGAACGTGACCGGCTCCGTGCGTTGGCCGTGCGCGTGGATGCTGGGGTCGTGCCACACGCTGGACAGCATGGGGTCAAGCGTGAAGCTCACGAACATTGAGATCAACACCGCCGCGACGATGGTGATGCCGAACTCGTGGAAGAACTTGCCGATGATCCCGCCCATGAAACCGATGGGCATGAACACCGCCACGATGGACAGCGTGGTGGCCAGCACCGCCAGGCCGATTTCCTGCGTGCCGTCCATGGCGGCGTCATACGCACCCTTGCCCATCTGCACGTGGCGCACAATGTTCTCGCGCACCACGATGGCGTCGTCGATCAACAGGCCCACGCACAGCGAGAGCGCCATCAGCGTGATCATGTTGATAGTGAAGCCGAACATGTTCATGAACAAGAACGTGCCGATCAGCGCGATGGGCAGGGTCAGCCCGGTGATCACGGTGGAGCGCCAGGAGTTCAGGAACAGGAACACGATCAGCACCGTGAGGATGGCACCCTCGATGAGGGTCTGGCGCACGTTGTTCACCGCCACGCGGATGGGGCGGGAGCTGTCGCCGATGGTTTCCAGCCGCACGCCGGGGGGCAGCTGGCTCTTGAGTTCGGCCACCGCCGCGTTCAGGCCGTCCACCACCTCGATGGTGTTTTCGCCCTGCGACTTTTGCACCGACAGCAGCAGCGTGCGCTGGCCGTTGTACAGGGCCAGGCTTTCCACTTCCTGCGCACCATCGTTCACGCGGGCGACCTGGTCCAGCCGGACCGGCGCGCCGTTCTTGCGGGCCACGATGATCCTGCCGAAGTCCTCGGGCCGCTGCATGCGCGCGTCGATCTGCACCACGCGCTCCTGCGCCAGCGAGCGGATCGCGCCCACGGGCAGATCCTGGTTCTCGTTGCGCACGGCATTGGCCACCTGGTCGGGTGTCACGCCAAAGGCTTCCAGGGCCTGCGGGTTGAGGTAGATGTTGATTTCGCGCTTGGTCGCTCCCACCAGGTTCACCGCGCCCACGCCGCGCACGTTTTCCAGGCGCTTCTTCAGGATCTGCTCGGCCCAGGTGGTCAGTTCCACCGCGCTGCGACCCGATTTTTCGTCGGGCAACACGGCCAGCGACCATACGGCGCGGCTGGCGGGGTCAAAGCGCAGCACGCGTGGCTCCTTGACCTCGGTGCGCAGCAAGGGACGCACGGTGGCGACCTTTTCGCGCACATCCTCGGCGGCCTTGCGGCCGTCGATGTGGAGCTGGAACTCGATGATGACAACCGCCGTGCCCTCATAGCTGCGCGAGGTGAGGGCGTTGATGCCCGCAATCGAGTTGACACCTTCCTCGATCTTTTTGGTGACCTCGCTCTCGACGATTTCAGGCGACGCACCGGGGTAGTCCACGGTGACCACCACCACCGGGAAGTCGATGTTCGGAAACTGATCGACCTTGAGGCGCTGGTACGAGAACAGGCCCAGCACGACGATGGCGAGCATCACCATCGTGGCGAACACGGGGTTTTTAAGACTGACTTTGGTGAACCACATGGCGCGTCAGCTGGTCAGGGCGCAGTGCGCGAGGCGGGAGCGGCTTGCGGCGCAGCAGTTGCCGCCGCCACGGGCGTGCCCTCGCGCAGCGAACCCATGCGGCCCGCAATGACCGTCGTGCCCACGGGTACGCCGTCCACCGCGACCAGGGTCTGCCCATTGACCACGGCGCGCGCTCCCGTCTGTACCGGCGCATAGGCCACGCGGCCCTCCTTGATCGTCTGGAGGTAGGGTGCCGGTTTGTCGGTGCGCACGGCATCCAATGGAACGGTCAGTACCTGCGCACTGCCCGTGGCCAGAAGGCCTTGCACAAACAGGCCCTGGCGCAGGCTGGCGTTGTGGGGGGCCTGGTCCACCCGCAAATAGACTGGCACGGTGCGGCTGCCCGCCTGGGCGCTGGGGTTGATGCGCACGACGGTGGCTTGTACCGGCGCCGAGGCGCCTTCGACCGTGAGCTGGGCCTTCTGACCCACACGCACGCCGACGGAGTCAGCCGGGGTGAGCAGGGCTTCGAGTTCCAGGCGGGAGAGGTCCACCACTTCGATGATGCGGGCGTCGATGGGCACCCGCTCTCCCGGCTGGGCCAGCCGCTGCGCCACCAGGCCGCTGATGGGGCTTTTGAGGACAGTGTCTTCCAGCGCCTTGCGGGCGACATCGGCGGCCGATACGGCGGCCTGGTAGCTGGATTGGGCCGCTTCCAGGCTGGCCTGCGAGGTGACAAGCGCCGTGGCAGAGATAAAGCCCTGGTCTACCAGTGCACGGTTGTTGTTGTACTGCCGCTGGTTGATGTCCACCTGCGATTTGGCTGCATCGGCCTGCTGCTGGGCCTGGCGCAGGCGTGCACGGGCTTCGGTCGGGTCGATGCGTGCCACTTCCTGTCCCGCCTTGACGCTGTCGCCCTCGCGCAAAGTCAGGCCCTGCAGCTCGCCGGCCACGCGTGCCTTGACCATGGCCGAGTCCACGGCACGCAACGATCCTGATACCGGTACCCCCAGCGAGAGTTGGGACGATTGCACGGTGATCACTTCGTCGGCCGCCAGCTGCAGCGGTGCCTCGGCCCGTTGTGTGGACGCCTCGGCCAAAGCCTTCTGCTGCGCCTGCCGCGCCGCCATGGCACGCCAGACACCGCCACCGAGCAGCACGACAACGACGGCCGCAGCCATCCAGGGAATCCAGCGTTTCATGGTCAGGGTGTGCGCGAGCGCGTGAAAGAAGGGGGAGGGGACGGCTTGTCAGACGGCAATGTGCCTGCTGCGCCGGAAGCTGCAGGCGCCTCCGGGCGCACACACAGGCCGTGCAGGATGTTGTCGATCTGCGTCTCGATGTATTGCTCAGGTGTCAGCTCCTGGGCATCAGGTACGCAGGCGCCCACTGAGTGCTTCCACATCATGAGGAAGATCATGGGGGCCAGCACCAGGTACACGGCGTAGTCGAGGTTCACGGGGCGGAATTCGCCCCGCGCAATGCCACGCTCCAGGATGCGGCGAATCAGCGCCTGGCCGGGCAGAATGACTTCGTGCTGGTAGAACTGCGCAATCTCGGGGAAGTTCTGTGCCTCGCTGAGCATGAGCTTGGTAATGCCTGAGGCCTTGGTGCACCCGATGCGTTCCCACCAGACCTGGTAGCAATAGCGCAGGACCTCGCTGGTGGTTCCCACAAAGGTCTCCAGCTCGCTGTTCCACTCGGCAAAGCGGCCGGCGATGTTTTCGCGCACCACCGCCTTGAAGAGCTCTTCCTTGCTGGGGAAGTACAGAAACAGCGTGCCCTTGGATACCCCTGCGCGCGCCGCCACCTCATCCACCCGTGTGGCGGCAAACCCTTTCTCGACAAACAGGTCGAGGGCAGCCTCCAGCAGCTCTCCCGGGCGGGCTTCCTTGCGGCGCTCGCGTTTGGTGCTGGTCGTGGCAGAGGAGGGTGGGGGGGGAGTGGTCAAACCGACTATTTTTAATGACTGACTGGTTAGTAATGTAGCCAGTGCCTGTGGGCGCGTCAATGCGGCTTTGTCACAAGCTGCCAAAAAGGCGCGCCGTTTCGCATTGCTGCGGTGCACATCTCTCCTTGCTGGCACGGTGGTTGCGTGCACTCGGTGCAGTGCACCGGTGCCGCAAATGTCTGCAGCAAGTCAAATTTCGCTCCTAAATGTCTTATTGACAGGACATTAGAACTATTCCTAATATGACCTCCATGCCGTCCAACAATCTGCCGCTCCCCAAGTACCACCAGATCTATCTGGTGCTGCGCGAGCAGTTGCAAGAGGGGCGGTTTGCCGATGGTCTGCCGGGCGAACTGGCGCTGATGCGGCAGTTCGCGGTGGCGCGTGTCACGGTGCGCCGCGCGCTGGAGCTGCTGGAAGGCGAGGGCATGATCTCCCGCGAGCCCGGCCGGGGCACCCGCCCTTTGGCTCCCGCCCCAGCCACCGCCAACGGCGCGGGCGGCGAGGGCGAAAGCAGCCGCGCGCATCTCACGGGTCTGCTGGAGAACCTGGTCAGCATGGGCCTGCGCACCTCCGTCAAGGTGCTGGATGTGGATACGGTCACAGCATCGCGTGCCGTGGCCGGTGCACTGAATATTGCAGTGGGCGACGCCGTGCAAAAGGCGGTCCGGGTGCGGAGCACCAAAGAGGGGCCGCTGTCGCACATCACCACCTATGTGCCCGCCGACATTGCCCGCCAGTTCGGACGGCGCGAGCTGGCGCGCAAGCCCATCCTGGTGCTGCTCGAAGAGTCGGGCGTCAAGGTGGGCCGCGCGCACCAGACCATCTCGGCCAAGCTGGCTGACGCTGTCGTGGCCCGGCACCTGGATGTCTCGGTGGGCTCGGCACTGCTGGCTGTGCGCCGTCTCATCTATGACGACCAGGAGCGCCCTGTGCAGTGGCTGCACGGCCTCTACCGGCCGGACCGCTACGAATACGAAATGCAGCTGTCCCGTGTGGGCAGCATCGACGCCAAGGTCTGGGTCAGCAAAGAGCTGTCGGCCCAGTTCCACTGAATCCGTTCCTCCAACCTCAACCCGACCCACCTGCCAGGAGAATGCCCATGAGTACTCGCCGCCATTTCATGTCCCAGTCGGCTGCCGCCGCGTCGGCGCTGGCCTTCCCACTGGTGGGCGGGGCGCAGGCCAAGTCCGTCAAGGTGGGGGTGCTGCACCCGGTGACCGGCGCACTGGCCTATTCGGGCCAGCAATGCCGCGAAGGCGCGCTGATGGCCATTGAAGACATCAACAAGGCTGGTGGCATCAAGGCTCTGGGCGGCGCCAAGCTCGAAGCCCTGCTGGGCGATGCGCAGTCACAGCCTCAGGCCGGTGCCGCCGAGGTCGAGAAGATGAATGAAGCGGGCGTGTCCGCCGTGGTGGGGGCGTTTGCCTCGGCCATCTGCCTGGCCACTACGCAGGCCGCCGCCAAGTACAACCTGCCGCACATCGTGGATGTGGGCGTGGCCGACCAGATTGTGGAGCGCGGCCTCAAGAACACCTTCCGCTTTGGCCCCGGCTACAAGAAGTGTGCCGAGACCGCTGTGGCCAACCTGCATGTGCTGAACACGGCGGCAGGCAAGCCCGCCAAAACAGTGATGATCATCCATGAAGAATCGCTGTTTGGCACCGGCACTGCACAGCTGCTGGCGCGTGAGCTGCCCGGCTACGGCTATGAGGTCAAGGAAGTCGTCAAGCACGCCAACCCCACGCGCGACTTCAACAACATCGTGCTGCGCATGAAGGCGATCAACCCCGACATCGTCATCCCCGCCAACTATTACAACGAGTACGCACTGCTGGTGCGCACCATGCAGCAACAAAAGGTCACGCCCAAGGCCATCTACTCGGTGCTGGGCGGCGCCGCGTCGAGCTACAAGTTCGTCAAGGAGTTTCCGGACGCTGCCAACGGCATCATCGACTGCAACCACTGGTTCAATCCCAAGGACAAGCGCGCGCAGGACCTGAAGAAGCGGGTCGAGGCCAAGGGCCTGTTCTTCAGCTACGAGCTGTTCATGACCTACACCTCGATGTGGCTGCTGGCCGATGCGCTGGAGCGCGCCAAGTCAATGGACCGTGCCGCCCTCATCGACGCACTGGAAAAGAGCACCTTTGCCGATCACATCATGCCGTACGGCCCGACCAAATTCGTCAATGGACAGAACCAGGGTGCCCAGCCGCTCATGACCCAGGTGCTGAACAAGGACATCAAGGTCATCATCCCGCGTGACTACCGCGAAGCGGACCCGCTCTTCCCGCTGAAGGCCTGACACCCACCACTTTTCGGCCCTGAATGCAGGGGCTGCGGGGCGCTCCCACGCGGAGCGCCAGGCCGCGCCTTTGCCTGAACGCCGGACTCCACACCCATGTTCGAGCTCAGCATCCTCTTTCCCTCCCTCCTGAACGGCCTGACGACGGGCGCGGTCTATGCCCTGATTGCGCTCGGGCTCACGCTGATCTACGGCGTGCTGCACATCATCAACTTCGCGCATGGCGCGTCGCTGATGTTGGCGCTGTACGCCGTGTACCTGCTCAAGCAGCACTTCGGGCTCGACCCCTACCTGGCGCTGCCCATCCTGGTGCCTGGCATGTTCGCCCTGGGCTATGGCCTGCAGCGCCTGGTGATCAACCGCGCCAGCCACGGCAAGGACGAGAACATCCTGCTGGTCACGCTGGGCATCTCCATCGTGATGGAGAACCTCGCTCTGCTGTTCTTCAAGTCCGACACGCGCACCATCGAAACGGCCTACACGCTGACCACCGTCGCTGTAGGCCCCGCCATGATTGCGCTCCCGAAGCTGGTGGCCTTTGCCGGGGCGCTGGTGGTGTCGGGTGTGTTGCTCTGGATCGTCGGCAAGACGGACCTGGGCCGCGCCATCCGTGCCGTGGCCAAGGAAAAGCATGGCGCCAAGCTCATGGGCATCAACGTGGACCACGTGTACGCGATGAGCTTTGGCATCGGCCTGGCTTGCCTGGGGGCGGCCGCGTGTTTTCTGCTACCGGCTTACTACGTGAATCCGCAGGTGGGCAGCGGCTTTGTGCTGGTGGCTTTCACCATCGTGGTGCTGGGCGGCATGGGCAGCTTTAGTGGCGCGCTGGTGGGAGGGCTGCTGATTGGGGTGGTGGAGTCGCTGGGCGGCCTGTATCTGGGCGAATCGCTGGGGCAGATCGGCATCTTTGCCATCTTCATCGCGGTGTTGCTGTTCCGCCCGCAGGGCTTGTTTGGAGCCAAGGCATGAAGCAACTCTGGACCATTGGAGTGTTCGCGGCCATCGTGGCGGCCGTGACGGGCGTGTCGGACTCCGGCGTGCTGCTCAACTTCGTGATGATGGCGCTCTACGCTGCCTTGCTGGCCCAGGCCTGGAACATTCTGGGCGGCTTTGGCGGGCAGTTCTCGTTTGGCCATGCACTGTTCTTTGGCACGGGCGCCTACATACAGGCTATTGCGCAGATGCAAGGCGGCATCAACCCCTGGGTGGCCTTGCCCATGGCCGTGGCGGGCAGTGCGCTGGTGGGGTTGTTCGTGGGCGGGCTGTCGTTCCGCTACGGGCTCAAGGGTTCGTACTTTGCGCTGGTCACGCTGGCCTTTGCCGAGGTGTTCCGCATCCTGGCGCTGTCGGTGCCGTTCACCGGGGCGGGTGTGGGCCTGATGCTGCCGCTCAAGGAGTCGCTGGGCAACATGCAGTTCGGCTCGCGCAAAGGCTATGTGTTTCTGATCCTGGCGCTGGTCACGCTGGCGCTGCTGGTGAGCTGGTGGCTGAAGAACTCGCGCTTTGGTGCCTGGCTGCAGGCCGTGCGCGACAACGAAGACGCGGCGCGCGCCATTGGCGTGAATCCTTTCAACGTGAAGATGGGCGCCATCGCACTGTCGGGCGGTTTCATGGGCGCAGCCGGTGCGTTTTATGTGCAGGTGTTCCAGTACATCGACCCGGGCATTGCCTACGGCTCCGTCACATCGGTAGAGGCCCTGGTGGCCGCCATCGTGGGCGGCATCGGCACCGTTTGGGGGCCCGTGCTGGGCGCCCTGGTGCTGCACATCCTGGCCGACATCACGCGCAACCTGTTCGGGCAGCTGCCGGGCATCAACATGGTGATCTACGGCGTGGTGCTGGTGCTCATCGTGATGTTCCTGCCACGTGGTATCGCAGGCATTGGGCAGTCGGTGGTGGCGGTGTGGAAACGTTCGGGAGGCCGCCATGGCCAATGACCTGTTGCAGCTCAGTGGCCTGAGCAAATCCTTCGGCGGCCTGAAAGCCGTGCAAAACGTGAGCCTGGCGGTGCCAGAAGGTTCGTTAACGGCGCTGATTGGCCCCAATGGCGCAGGCAAGACCACGCTGTTTGCCCTGATGTCGGGCTTTGTGCGGCCCGACGCAGGCACGGTGCGCTTCGCAGGCCAGGACATCACCGGCCAGGCGCCCCACCTCAATGCCCGGCTGGGGATGACGCGTACCTTCCAGATCGTGCAGCCGTTTGCGGCACAAACCGTGCGTGAAAACATTGCCGTGGGCGCGCACCTGAAGGAGCCCAACCGCCGCGCGGCGCTGGCATTGGCGAGCGACGTGGCCGCCCGCGTGGGCCTTTCGCCCCAGCTGGACAAGCCCGCAGCCGACCTCACGGTGGCGGGCCGCAAGCGGCTGGAGCTGGCGCGCGCGCTGGCGACACAACCGCGCCTGCTGCTGCTCGATGAAGTGCTCGCGGGCCTCAACCCCCAGGAGATTGCCGAGATGATTCCCGTGGTGCGCGGCATCGCCGATGGTGGCGTGACCGTGTTGATGATCGAGCACGTGATGCAAGCCGTGATGAACCTGGCCGAGCATGTGTGGGTGCTGGCGCAGGGCCAGTTGATTGCCGAGGGCAGCCCGGGCGTGGTGACGTCCGACGAGCGCGTGATCGAGGCCTACCTGGGCCACGGCACGGCGGCGCGCCTGCGTGCCGCTGCCGCGAAGGAGGCCGCATGAGCAGCGCCGTCCCATCGTCCGCATCCAGCCCCTTGCTCAGCGTGGCGGGCTTGCGCGGCGGCTACGGCCGCGTCGAGGTCCTGCGGGGCGTGGACCTGCAAGTCCAGCCCGGCGAGACCGTGGCCCTGCTGGGCAGCAACGGCGCGGGCAAATCCACCTTCAACAACGTCGTGTGTGGCATTTACAAGGCCTGGGACGGTACTGTCGCTTTTGGCGGTGCGGACCTGAGCGGCGCGCACTACACCGAGGTCGTCAAGGCCGGGCTGATCCAGGTGCCCGAAGGGCGCAAGATTTTTCCCAACCTCAGCGTGCTCGAAAACCTCGCGCTGGGCAGCTTCACCCGCGCACGGGAGCGCCGGGCCGACAACATTGACAAGGTGTTTGCCACCTTTCCACGCCTGAAGGAGCGCACCACCCAGCTCGCGGGCACCATGAGCGGCGGCGAGCAGCAGATGCTGGCCATTGGCCGGGGCCTGATGGCCGAGCCGCGCCTGCTGATCCTGGACGAGCCCTCGCTGGGCCTGTCGCCCCTGCTGGTCGAGGAGATGTTCGGCCTGATTCGCCAGCTGCGTGCCACCGGGCTGGCGGTGTTGCTGGTCGAGCAGAACGTGGGCCAGTCGCTGGAGATTGCGGACCGTGCCTACGTGATGGAAAACGGCAGCATCCGCTTTTCCGGCGCGCCCGACGAACTGCTGCGCAGCGACGACCTGCGCCGCGCCTATCTGGGCCTTTGAATCCCATGCTCCTCGCCCATGCCATCCCGTTTGACCAAGGCACGGTGATGCCTGCTCTGTGACCGAAGAAGGAGACACCACACCATGATCCAACGCCGCAGAATCCTCCAAGCGCTCGCCCCTGTGTCGGCCGTGCTGATGGATGGGCGGGCCTTTGCCCAGTCCACACCCATCCGCATCCTGGTCGGCGCCCCGGCCGGCGGCTCCACCGACACCCTGGCGCGCACCCTGTCCATCGAAATGGGCCGCCTGCTGGGCCGCACCGTGATTGTCGAGAACCGGCCCGGTGCGGGCGGCAACATTGCTGCCGACGCGGTGGCCAAAGCCGCACCCGATGGCAACACGCTGCTCATGAGCTTCACCAGCCATGCCATCAACGCCAGCCTCTATCCCTCGCTGCCGTTCGACCCTGTCAAGGACTTCACCCCGCTGACCTGTGTGGCCACCTCGCCCTCGGTGCTGGTGGCCCACCCCTCGCTGCCTGCCAAAGATGTGCGTGAGCTGATCGCACTGGCCAAGGCCAAGCCTGGCAAGCTCAACTTTGCGATTGGCGCGGTGGGTTCATCGCTGCATCTGGCGGGCGATGCCTTCAAGATGCAGTCGGGCGCCTACATCGTCAACATTCCGTACCGGGGCACTGCGCCCGCGTTGCAGGATGTGCTGGCCGGGCAGGTCGACCTGATGTTCGCCGCTGTCGGCAATGCACAGGCGCAGATTCGCGCGGGCAAGCTCAAGGCGTTGGGCGTGACCAGTGCCAAGCGCCTGCCCGCCTTTCCGGATGTGCCTGCGATTGCCGAGGTGCTGCCGGGCTACGAATCCAGCGCCTGGTTTGGCCTGTTTGGCCCGGGGCAGATGAACCCCGATCTGGCCAAGCGCCTGAGCGATGCCGCACGCCAGGCCATTGCCACCCCCGACGTGAAAAAGCGGCTGGAGCTGGAGGGCGCCGTGCCAGTGGGCAACAGCCCGGACGAGTTTGCGCGTTTTGTGCAGGCCGAAATCCCGCGCTGGGCCAAGGTGGTGAAGTTTGCCGGAGCCAAACCCGAATGACCGCCACCCCTGATGTTGTGGCCAGCACCCTGGCCCAGAAGCTGGTGGCCCGCGCCAGCGGCCGCGCCAGCGTCACACCCGGTGAAATCGTGAACTGCCGGGTGGATCTCGCCATGTTCCACGACTCGTCCGGCCCCCGGCGCCTCAAGCCCATGCTCGACGAACTGGGCGCGCAGATCTGGGACAAATCGCGCGTGGTCCTTGTCATGGACCACTACCTGCCAGAGCGTGACGAAGAATCCCGCCGCATCGTGCGCATCGCCCGCGACTGGGCGCGCGAGCAGGCTTTGCCCCATGTGTATGACGGCCAGGGCATCTGCCATGTGGTGGTGCCCCAGCACGGCCACATCCGGCCCGGCATGTTCTGCGTGGGCGGCGACTCGCATTCGCCCACAGGCGGTGCATTCGGTGCCTACATGTTTGGCATCGGCAGCACCGAAATGCTGGGCGTGGTGGTGACCGGCGAAATCTGGCTGCGCGTGCCCCACACCCTGCAGATGCATTGGAGCGGGCAGCTGGCCCCCGGTGTGACCGCCAAGGACATGATGCTGCACATGATTGGCCGCTTTGGCATGAACGGCGGCCAGTACCAGGCCGTGGAGTTTGCCGGCCCCGCCGTGCAGGCTCTGGGCATGCAGGAGCGCATGACGCTCTCGAACATGAGCGCCGAGCTGGGCGCCCAGGCCGGGCTGATTGCCCCCGACGCCACCACACGCGAGTGGTTGCGAGCGGCGGGCGTGCCCGACGCAGACCTTCAGGGGCTGGATGCGTGGCGCACGGATGAAGGCGCAGCCCTCACGCGCCACACCTTCGACGCCACCACGCTCACGCCGCAGGTCGCTGCGCCCCACAGCCCGGCCAACTCCGCACCTGTGGCGCAGCACGCAGGGCAGGGCATCGACGTGGCCTACATCGGCGCCTGCACGGGCGCCAAGCTGGACGACCTGCGCGCTGCCGCCTCGGTGCTGCGCGGCAAACGCGTGGCCAGTGGAGTGCGCCTGATGGTGGCCCCTGCCAGCCAGCAGGACCAGGCCGCCGCGCGCGACGAGGGCGTGCTGCAGGTGCTGCAGGACGCAGGGGCCGAACTGTTCCCTACCACTTGCGGTGCCTGCGCAGGCTATGGCGACACGGTGGGCGATAACACCACCGTCATCTCCAGCACCGCCCGCAACTTCAAGGGCCGCATGGGCTCGGCCACCGCGCAGGTGTATCTGGCGTCGCCGTACACCGTGGCGGCATCGGCCGTGCGCGGTTGCATCACCGACCCCCGCGAGGTACTCGCATGAGCATGATTCACCCCCTGAGTCGCTTCGCGCCTTCCCCCTCGCTCGCTGCGCGGGAGGGGGACGCCACCGGTGGCCTGGCAAAGCCAGTTCCACGGTGGCACTGGTCTGGGCTTTGCCGGTTTCATACACCGCGCGTTGGATGAACGACATGACGAATATTCACAGGGTATGGAGCCTTGGCGCTGACATCGACACCGATGTGCTCGCCCCCGGCCATGCCATGAAGCACGGCCTGGACGTGCTGGCGCGCCACTGCCTCGAATCGGTGCGACCCGATTTCGTGGGCGGCGTGCGCAAGGGCGACGTGATCGTGGCTGGGCCCAACTTCGGCATTGGCTCCTCGCGCGAGCAGGCGGCCGCCGTGCTGGTGCGGCTGGGCATTGTGGCGGTCATCGCGCCGTCGTTCAGCGGTCTCTACTTTCGCAACGCCTTCAACCTGGGCCTGCTGCTGCTGACCTGCGCCGAGGCCGATGCACTGGGTGCGCTGGGTGACGGCGATGCCGTCACGCTCGACTGGCAGGCGCCCGCCGTCATCACCCCCCAGGGCCGTGCGCTGGCCTGCGACCCGATTCCCCCGTTTCTCATGGACATGGTGCGCGCTGGCGGTCTGCTGAACCAGTTGCGCACCCGCTTTGGCAAGGAGGCCCTCAATGGCTGAACACAACACCACCACCGCACCGCCCTCGATGGACCCCGTCACCCTGGCCGTCTTGCGCGGCCGCCTGGAGCAGATCGCCGACGAGATGGACGCCACGCTATACCGCAGCGCGTTCAACCCCATCATTGCCGAGGCACACGACGCCTGCCACGGCCTCTATGACGCCATCAGTGGCGATACGCTGGTGCAGGGCAAATCGGGCCTGCCCGTGTTTGTGGGGGCGATGGCTTTCGCCGTGCGCGCTGCCATGCGGGCAGCGGGCGAGCGCGGTGGCATCACGGCGGGCGACACCTGGCTGTTCAACGACCCCTACGAGGGTGGCACCCACGCCAACGACTTCAAGCTGGTGCGGCCCTTCTTTCGCGGTGGCAAGCTGTACTGCTTTCTGGCATCGGCGGCACACTGGCACGATGTGGGCGGCAACGTGCCCGGCAACTACAACCCGGCCGCCACCGAATGCTGGCAGGAGGCCGTGCAGATCCCGCCCGTGCGCATCGTGCGCGGCGGCGTATTCGACGACGATGTGCTCGCCATCCTCAAGGCCAACACCCGCCTGCCCGACAGCCTGTGGGGCGACCTGAACGGCCAGCTGGCCGCCCTGGACCTGGGCGAGCGCCGCCTGCACGACCTGCTGGACCAGTATGGCGACGCCCTGGTGCAGCAGGCCATGGGCGAGCTGCGCACGCGCGCCGTCAAGCTCATGCAGTCGCACATCGCGGCGCTGCCCGACGGGCGCTACAGCTTCAGCGACATCCTGGACAACGACGGCGTGAAGGATGAGGCGTTGACCATAGCCCTAGACATGACGGTGCAGGGCGAGCGTCTCACGCTCGACTTCTCGCGCACCTCGCCGCAATGCGCCGGGCCCGTCAACATTTCGCGCGCAACAGCGATTGCGGCCTGCTACGTGGCGCTCAAGCACCTGTTCCCCGATGTACCCGCCAACGCCGGCGTACTCGACGCGGTGGACTTTGTGCTGCCCGACGGCCTGGTCATCAGCGCCGCCCGCCCACGCCCCGTGGGTGGCTACACCGAAACCATCCTGCGCATGATCGACGTGATCTTCAGCGCCACAGCGCAGGCCGACCCCAAGCGCGCCATGGCCCAGGCCTACGGCACGATCAACGCACTGTCCATCGCCGGGCTGCGCACCGACGCCGCGCGCAAGGGCCAGCGATGGGTCATGTTCAGCTTCTTTGGCGGCGGCCACGGCGGGCACAGCGATGGCGACGGCCTGAGCCACGGCAATGCGCCCATCTCCACCGCCACCATCCCGCCGCTCGAAATTCTGGAGGCTGCGTACCCCGTGCGCTTCACGCAATGGGCGCTGCGCCCTGATTCGGGCGGTGATGGCGAGCACCGGGGCGGCCTGGGTGCGATCTATGAAATCGAGCTGCTGGAGCACGACGCCGAGGTCTTCATCTTTGGCGAGCGCGGCAAGGCTGCACCCCAAGGCATTTCGGGCGGTGGCGCTGGTTCCATGAACGTCTTCAGCTATGAAAACAATAGTGAATGGAAGCAGCCATCCATGCGCTCCAAGATGATCGGCATCCGCCTGAAGCACGGCGAGCGCGTGCGGCTGGAAACCCCCGGTGGCGGTGGCTACGGTGTACCGGCCGCACGGGCCGCAGCAGCGCGTGATAAGGATTTGGCGATGGGCTACGTCACTGCCCCCGCCACAGCGAAAGGCAAGGCATGAGCAGCGGCAAGGTTTCGGATCAGGCTTCGTATGTGGTGGGTGTGGACGTGGGCGGCACGTTCACCGACCTGTTTGTACTGGACGAGCGCGATGGCAGCGCCCGCATCGTCAAGGTGCCCAGCACCCGGGGCGAGGAGGCGCGAGGTTTCATGAACGGCGTGGCGCGTGTGGCCGATTCGGCCGCGCAGATCGCCACCATCGTGCACGGCACCACCGTGGGTACCAATGCGCTGCTGGAGCGCAAGGTGGCACGCACCGGCATCATCACCACCCGCGGCTTTCGCGATGTGCTGGAGATGCGCCGCCGCGACCGGCCGCAGACCTGGGGCCTGCGCGGCAGCTTCGAGCCCATCGTGCCGCGCAACCTGCGCCTGGAGGCGGACGAGCGCGTATTGGCCGACGGCACAGTGCACACACCGGTGGATGTGGAGCAGGTCAAAGCCCAAGCGCGCGCGCTGCTGGAGGCGGGCTGCGAGGCGGTCTGCGTGTTCTTCATCAATACCTACGCCAACCCCGCCAACGAGCAGGCCGCCGTCGCCGCCGTGCGCAGCGTGTGGCCCAACCCACATGTGACGGCCGCCAGCGAGGTGCTGCCAGAAATCCGCGAGTTCGAGCGCTGCTCCACCGCCACGCTCAACGCCGCCCTGCAGCCCGTGGTGGGCAGCTACCTGGAGCGGCTGGAGGGCGACCTGCGCACGCAGGGCTTTGACGGCGAGCTGCTCATCGTGCAAAGCAACGGCGGCGTGATGTCGCGCCAGACGGCCTGCGATGTGCCGGTGCGCACCGCGCTCTCGGGCCCGGCGGCGGGCGTGATTGCCTGCGCGGCCATTGCGCGTGCGGCAGGCTTCCCCGATGTGATCACCGGCGACATGGGCGGCACCTCGTTCGACGTGTCGCTGGTGGCCAAGGGCGAGGCGGCCTTGGCCGCACAGACGGCCATTGAATTTGGCATGGTCGTGCGCTCGCCCATGATCCAGATCGAGACCATTGGCGCGGGTGGTGGCTCGATTGCCTCGGTGGACGCCAGCGGCATGCTGCAGGTGGGCCCCGAGTCGGCCGGCAGCATCCCCGGCCCGGCCTGCTATGGCCGGGGCAACACCCGGCCCACGGTCACCGATGCCAACGTGCTGCTGGGCCGTATCGCCGCCGACCGGCCCCTGGGTGGCGGCCTGCTGGCCGCCATGGACGCGCAAAAGTCGCGCGACGCCATCGAGACCCATGTGGCCCAACCCCTGGGCCTGGATGTGATGGCAGCCGCCGAAGCCATCCTCACGGTGGCCAACGCCAAGATGGCGGGCGCTGTGCGCGTGGTGTCCATCGAGCGCGGGCACGACCCGCGCCAGTTTGCCTACATGCCCTTTGGCGGCGGCGGCGCACTGCATGTGTGCGCCATGATGCGCGAGGTAGGCGTGGGAACGGGCATCGTGCCGCGCTACCCCGGCGTCACCTCCGCCCTGGGCTGTGTGATGGCTGACATGCGCCACGACGCGGTGCAGACGCTGAACAAACCCCTGGTCGACCTGGACGTGGCCGACCTGCGCCAGCGCGTGGCCACACTCGCAGCCACCTGCCAGCAGCGCCTGGATTCAGCGGGCGTGAAGTTTGTCGAAGTGCAGGAAATCATTGCGCTCGACATGCTCTACGCCGGGCAGACCCACACCGTGCAGGTGCCCGTAGCAGCCGACGCGCTGAGCCACGAGGGCATCCGCGCCGCGTTCGAAACCGCCTACCGCGCCGCTTTTGGCCGTGTGCTTGACGGCATTGCCGTGCGGGTGATGAACCTGCGCTACGCCCGCGTGGGCGTGCGCCCCAAGTTCGACCTGACGGTGCTGGCACCGCAGACCACTACCGTGAACCCGTCGCTGGGCGTGCAGCGTGTGTTCCACGCTGGCCGCTGGTGGGACGCCGTGCGCCACGCACGGCTGGACCTGCCCGTTGGCACCCGCGTCGACGGCCCGGCCATCCTGGAGCAGCCCGACACCACGGTGTGGCTGGAGCCTGGCTTCAGCGCCACGGTGGACCCGCTGGGCAATCTGCTGGTGCGGGCCGACGGAGAGGGCGCAGCATGAGCCACGGCGCACCTAACCTGAGCATCAACCCGCGCCACACGGCGCTGGTCATCATCGACCTGCAAAACGACTTTTTGGCCCCGGACGGCGCCTACGCGCGCGGTGGCGCGGTGAGCGCTGCCGCCCAGGCCTTGCCACCCCGGGTGGCAGCGGTGGCCAAGGCACTCAAGGCGGCGGGCGGCATGGTGGTGGGCAGCCAGTTCACCCTGTGGCCTGACGCGCAGGGCGAGCCCATGGTCTCGCCCCACCTCAAGGCTCTGCGCCCGTTTCTGCGGCGCGGCGACTTTGCGCCCGGCAGCACAGGCCAGGCCCATGTGGCCGAGATCGCACCGTGGGTGGACGTGTCGGTGTGCAAGGTGGCGTATTCGGCTTTCTTCAACACCCAGCTCGACTGGGTGCTGCGCCGCGCAGGCATCACCACCGTGGCGGTGTGTGGCATCGTCACCAACGGGGGCGTGGCCAGCACGGTGCGCGATGCGCACATGCGCGACTACCAGACGCTGGTGTTGTCCGACGGCTGCGCGGCCTTCAAGCAGGAGGTGCACGACACCTCGCTGGCCGACATGGCCAACGTGGCGCAGGTGCTTACCTGCGCCGACTTTGTTGCCGCTGTGGCCGCCCCTTCCGCATGAATGCGCCCATGAGCACACCCCGCATCTGCCATGCCGAGCACATGCCCGGCACCGTGGCGCAGGACGCACATGTGCCAGTAATCATCGTGGGCGGCGGCGCCTGTGGCCTCACGGCGGCGCTAATGCTGCACGACGCCGGTGTGGACTGCGCGGTGCTGGAGCGCGATGCCACCCCGCTGGGCTCGTCGGCCCTCTCATCCGGCTTTATCCCCGCGCCCGGCACGCAGGCGCAGCGCGCGGCGGGCATTGATGACAGCCCGGAGCGGTTTGCTGCCGACATCAGCGCCAAGGCCAAGGGCAGGGCAGCGCCCCATTTGGTGCAGGCCTATGCCCAGGCCATCGGCCCGGCGCTCGATGCACTGCAAGCGCGCCATGGCCTGCAGTGGCAGGTGCTCGATGGATTTTTGTACCCCGGCCACAGCGTGCGCCGCATGCACGCCACGCCCGAGAAAACCGGCGTGGGCCTGATGGGCCGCCTGGCCAACGCGGTGACGGCGGTCGACATCCCGCTGATCACCGAAGCCGCCGTGCGCGAGCTGTGGGTCAATGCCCAGCAGCGCGTGATCGGCGTGGGCTACGAGCGGCCTGATGGCACCCTGGAGCACCTGGCCTGCGACGCACTCATCCTGGCCTGCAACGGCTTTGGCGGCAACCCGTCCATGGTGCGCGAGCTGCTGCCCGAGATGCGCGATGCGCTGTTCGCCGGCCACACCGGCAACGACGGCAGCGCCATCGCCTGGGGCCAGGCGCTGGGCGCACGGCTGGCGGACCTGGGCGGCTACCAGGGCCACGGCTCCTGGGCCATTCCGCAGGGCGCGCTGATCTCGTGGGCGCTGATGATGGAAGGCGGCATCCAGGTCAATGCGCTGGGCGAGCGCTTTCACGACGAGACACAGGGCTACTCCGAGGCGTCGGTGCATGTGCTGGCGCAACCGGGCAGCGTGGCGTGGAATGTGTTCGATGCGCCCATCCTCGCATTGGCGCGCAGCTTTCCGGACTTTGTCGATGCCGAGGCAGCGGGTGCAGTAAAGCACTGTGACAGCGTGCAGGCGCTGGCGGCATTGATCGGCTGCGAAGAATCAAAATTGATAGCAACCCTGGAAAGTACCACTGGCGCTAGCGGCCAGAACGACCACAACCGACGTGTGTTTGCCCGCCCATTGCAGGCGCCGTTCTGCGCGGTCAAGGTGACCGGCGCGCTGTTCCATACCCAGGGCGGGCTGGACATCGACGCCCAGTGCCGTGTGCTGAGGCAGGACGGCCAGCCTTTTCCCAATCTGTTGGCTGCAGGCGGCGCGGCCCGTGGCGTGTCGGGCGATGCGGTGTGGGGTTATCTCTCCGGCAACGGCCTGCTCAGCGCCGTGGCCGGTGGCTACATCGCTGCGAACACGGCGGCCGGGCTGAACCGTCAGAAAGTGTGAAGACATGACCCCTTCATCGTTCAAAGAACGCCTCCATGAACCCCGCACCATCCTGGCCCCCGGCGTCTACGACGCCCTGAGCGCCCTGGTGGCCGAGCAGGCGGGCTTCGAGGCGCTGTACCTCTCAGGCGCATCGATTGCCTACACCCGCCTGGGCCGCTCCGACGTGGGCCTGACCACCTACACCGAGGTGGAAGACACCCTGGCACGCATCACCGAGCGCGTACGCACGCCGGTCATCGTCGATGCCGACACCGGCTTTGGCAACGCACTCAACACCCAGCGCACCGTGCGCGGCTTTGAGCGTGCGGGCGCCGCCATGGTGCAGATCGAGGACCAAGGTTTTCCCAAGCGCTGCGGCCACCTGGACGGCAAGTCGGTGGTGCCGGTGGGCGAGATGTGCGGCAAGCTCAAGGCCGCGCTGGACGCACGCCGCAGCGCCCACACCCTGATCCTGGCCCGCACTGACGCGCTGGCCGTCGAGGGCATCGCCGCCGCATTTGACCGCGCCGAGGCGTACCTGGAATGTGGTGTGGACGCGCTGTTCATCGAAGCCCTGCGCACCCCCGAGCAGATGGACGCGGCCTGCCAGCGCTTTGCCCACCGCACACCGCTGCTGGCCAACATGGTCGAAGGCGGCAAGACACCGATCCAGAGCGCGGCCGAGCTGCAGCAGCGCGGCTTTCGCATCGTGATCTTTCCCGGCGGCACCGCCCGCGCCGTGGCGCACACGCTGCAGGGCTACTACGCCAGCCTGCATGCGCACCAGACCACGGCGCCGTTCAAGGACCAGATGATGGACTTTGACGGCCTGAATGCACTGATCGGCACGCACGAGCTGATGGCACAGGGTCGCCAGTACGAGTAGCCCCCCAAGGGGTAAAGGCCAATGCCCCCGCCCGCACTGCGGCGGGTGAGGGCGCGTACCATGCCGTGAACGTTTTTCCCCCGAAACTGCATGGAGACCCACATGGCCCACAACCCACAAACCATCACCCTGGGCGGCGGCTGCTTTTGGTGCACCGAAGCCGTGTTCGACCGCGTGCGCGGCGTCACCGATGTGGAAAGCGGCTACACCAACGGCCATACCATCAACCCCACGTACGAGCAGATCTGCCAGGGCGACACCGGCCATGCCGAGGTGGTGCGGCTGACGTTCGATGCCGACGAGATCAGCCTGGAAGAGATCCTGGAAATCTTCTTCCACACCCACGACCCGACCACGCTCAACCGCCAGGGCAATGACGTGGGCACGCAGTACCGCAGCGGCATCTACTACGATAACCCCGAGCACGGCGAAATCGCCAACACCATGATCCGCCAGATGTCGCAAGACAAACTGTTTGGCGCGCCCATCACCACCGAGGTGAAGCCGCTGCAGAACTACAGTACGGCCGAGGCCTACCACCAGGACTACTTTGCCAACCACCCCAACGCGGGTTACTGCGCGTTTGTGGTGGGGCCGAAGGTGGAGAAGTTCAGGAAGACGTTTGCGAAGTACCTGAAGGCTTGAGACGTCGCGACATCAAACGCTGTCACGCCTCTTCAACAGTAATCTCCGTGGCATACCGAAGCAACCATTGAATCGTCCTTTTCAGCGCCACTGCTGCCATGCTCTCGTGCGACAAATGGTCGCAAATGAGCAAGCCTTCAGGCACCGCTGTCACGCTGACATGGTTTGGAGCATCCGCAGGCAAGCGTTCAAAAATCTGGGATATCCCTGCGTCTGCGTGCTTGGCGACGGTGTCTCGGAATTCGTTTGGCACTTTCAACGTGTATTCGTAGCCCATTGCAGAACCCTTTGTATGGAGTCCTGATCGTAGAGGGACGCGAATTGAATGGGCATAATGCAACCTGATTGCGTTAAAAGCGCTACAAGCCAACGCAGCTCTTATGCCTATTGCACCCTCTTCAACCCCTCACAGCCGACCTTGGGCACTCCCTCCGGGCATGCGCGCCACTCGCGCCACGCGAGCGTTGGCGGCAGTGTACGAAGCCCGGCCGGACGCAGCCCTGTCAGAGCCCGAGGTTGAAGCGGCCTTAGCTGCAGCGGGCGTTGCGGTCAACAAGGTCACGGTCTACCGCATGCTCGATCGTTTTGCCGCCGCCGGCCTGCTGCACAAGCAGGTGGATGCCGCCCGCGTGACGCGGTATGCGCTGGCGCCGCAGGGGGAGGAGGGCGCTGCACCGCGGTTTGAATGCGACGACTGCCACCGCCAGTTCCGCCTGTCGCAGGGTTCGGCCAAGGTGCAGACCGCCCTCAAGCAGGTGCTGCAGGCGCTGGCAACCGCAGGACACGAGAGCCTGGCGGTGGACATTGCAGTGCACGGGCGCTGTGCCGACTGCGCGCACCCGGCAGAGGGCGCTGCCGCATGATCCGCACCCGGGGGCTTTCCTACACCTATGCCACGGGTGGCGCCGCGCCGCTGCGCTTTCCGGATGTGGACCTGCGCCAAGGCGGCACGCTGCTGCTGCGCGGGCGCTCGGGCACGGGCAAGTCCACCTGGCTGTCGCTGCTGGCCGGGTTGCGCGGTGCCAGTGGCGGCGACCTGTTTGTGGCGGGCACCCAGCTGGGCACGCAGCGGGGGGCCGAGATCGATGCCTGGCGCGCGCGCACCATTGGCTTCTTGCCGCAAAAGCTGTACCTCAGCAGCGCACTCACCGTGGCGGACAACCTGGCGCTGGCGTACTTTGCAGCCGGGCTGCCGCGTGACGATGCGGCCATTCACCGCGCACTCACCCAAGTGGGCGTGGCCGAACTGGCCGCCCGCAAACCGCACCAGCTCTCCGGTGGGCAGGCGCAGCGCGTGGCTCTGGCGCGGGCCGTGCTGCTGGCGCCGCAGGTGCTGCTGGCTGACGAGCCCACGGCCAGTCTGGACGACGAGGCGGCGGCCGATGCATTGGCCCTGCTGCAGCACAGCGCCGCTGCCTGCGATGCCAGCCTGGTGATTGCCACGCATGACCAGCGTGTGGTGTCCGCCCTGGCAGGTGTCCAGACCCTCAATTTGAATGAAATCGGCACGGAGCGCCGGTTGAATATGCCTGAGCAGCTATGAATTCAGGAGTATTCAAACTCGCCCGCCTGTCCTGGCGATACCTGTGGTCCCGCCCGCTGGCCGCCGTGCTCAACCTGCTGGTGCTCACGCTGGGCCTGGCCGCCATCACTTTGGTGCTGCTGGTGGCCACACAGCTCGACAAGGCGTTTGAGCGCGACCTGAGTGGCATCGACCTGGTGGTGGGCGCCAAGGGCAGCCCGCTGCAGCTGATCCTGGCGGGTGTGTTCCACATCGACGTGCCCACGGGCAACATCCCGCTGCAAGAGGTGCAGGCGCTGCAGAAAAACCCGCTGGTGGCGCAGGTCTTCCCGCTGAGCCTGGGCGACAGCTACCAGGGCTTTCGCATCGTGGGCACCACGCCCGACTACGTGGCGCACTATGAGGCCCAGTTGGCCGAAGGCGCGCTATGGCAGCAGCCCATGGACGCGGTGCTGGGCGCCAGCGTGGCGCGGGGCATTGTCAAAGCCAGCCATCAAGGCGCGCCGCTGGTGGGGGCCACCTTCATTGGCAGCCACGGCCTGGGTGGAGGAGGGCACACCCATGGCAACCACCCCTACCGTGTGAGCGGCGTGCTGGCGCCCTGCGGCTGTGTGCTGGACCGATTGATCCTGACCAGCACCGAATCCGTCTGGATGGTGCACGAGACCGCCACGGCCAACGATGCCGAGGACCTGGAAATCATGAAGGAAGAGCGTGAGGTGACCGTGGCCCTGGTGCGCTACCGCACGCCCATGGCGGCCATCACGCTGCCACGCCTGATCAACGGCGGCACCTCGATGCAGGCGGCGGCGCCTGCCATCGAGGTCACGCGCCTGCTGCGCCTGCTGGGCGTGGGTGCCGATGTGCTGCGCGCCTTTGGCGGCGTGCTGCTGGCCGTGGCCGCGCTCAGCGTGTTCATCGCGCTGTGGAATGCCGTGCGCGAGCGCCGCGCCGACCTGGCCATGCTGCGCATGCTGGGCGCGCCGCCGGGCCGGGTGGCCGGGCTGGTGCTATGGGAGGCGCTGTGGCTGGCCGCGCTCGCGTCCATCCTGGGGCTGCTGCTGGGCCACGGCCTGGCGCAGGCCTTGGGCTGGGCGTTACAGGCGCAGGGCTTGCTGCCGGTGACGGGCTGGATCTGGTTGCCCGCCGAAGCCGGGGTGCCGCTGCTGGCCGCAGGCGTTGCGGCCTTGGCGGCGCTGCTGCCCGCCATGCAGGCCTACCGCACCGATGTGGCCGACTTGTTGAGCCAGCCCTGATGCGGCCCCCGAGTTCCGACCTCCATAAACCCTCTAGCTACTCAACCTGAAAGTCTTTCCATGAAAAAACTTTTCGCTGCTCTCGCCCTGGCCCCCATGCTGCTCGCCGGTGCCCTGGCCCACGCGCAAGCCCACAACGACAAGGACACCCAGGAAGACGTCGCCCGCCACCGTGCCATGGCTGCCGCCCACGAGGCCGCCGCCAAGTGCCTGGAGTCCGGCAAGGGCCACGACCAGTGCCAGAAAGACCTGCAGGCGGCGTGCAAGAACCTGGCCATTGGAAAATACTGCGGCATGAAACATGCACACTGAGCGCCTGTTTTTTTGATGCTCGTTCGCCCGGAGTCCCCGCCATGTCCTGCACCTTGAAACCCTTGCCCATCCCCGGCCTGATGGCTCGCGTGGCTTGTCTGGCCGCCACGCTGGTTCTGGCAAGCGGTGCGCACGCGCAGCAAGGCAGCGCCACCAAGCCCGCGCCGGGCGCTTTTGAGCGCGCCAAGGAAGGCGCGGCCGCAGCGCCAGTGCTGTCGTCGCCCCTGCCTGCGGGCGCTGGCACCGTCGTGCCATCGGGGTCGGGTGCGGGCTACCACAGCCCCAACAGCCCGATTGCCCCGCTGCCCCAGCGCAACGACGTGGTGCCCTGGTCAGTGCTGACCGACCTGAGCAAAAAGACCACCAAGGACGGCATCCTGCCCGTGTTCAACGACGCCCAGAAGGGCATGGACAAGACCACGCAGCGCATTCAGGGCTTCATGGTGCCGCTGGACGCCAAGCCGACGCAGACGCACTTCATCCTCACCTCCGTGCCGCTGACCTGCTCGTTCTGCACGCCGGGCGGGCCCGAGAGCATGGTCGAGGTCAAGGCCAAGACACCTGTGCGCTATTCGCTGGAGCCCGTGGTGGTGGAAGGCAAGTTCACCGTGCTCCCCAATGATCAATATGGCCTGTACTACCGCGTGGTGGACGCGGTGCCGGTGAAATAATCCACGGCTTTTGCCGCTGCAGCCCCTGCCGCACTCCCTTAACCTTTTGGCCTGACGTGACCCGCGCTTTCCTTCGCCCTTTGCACCTGCCGTCCGCCGCGCTGCGCGGCGCAGCGGTGCGGCGCGTGGCGTTGGCGTGGCTGCTGCTGGCATTGGTGGTGGTGCCCACGCTGGGTCGGCTGCACCAGGTGGTGCACGGCGGCGCGCTGGACCAGGCGCATGCCGGGCTGCTGGCCGCGCCCTCTTCGTTGCCCGGGCAGCCGGCGTGGGACCCGGCCCCCACTGCGCGACTCGCTGCCACACCCGGCCACGGTCTGTGGCTGCCCTATCTGCTGGCCCACCACGCGCCGGTGGACTGCCTGTTGCTCGACCAGCTGGCGCTGGGCGACGCATTGCATGCCGCCCCGCTGGCGCTGCCTGCGGCCGATGCGCCGCTGCCGCCGCCCGTGCATGCGGCAGGGCGGGCGAGCACACCCCACATTGCGCTGTTCCACGCGCGCGGCCCACCGGCCGCCTGACGCGCAGCGCACCTCCAGCCCCACCTTCTCAGCCGGCGTACCCGCTGTGTGCCTTGCAGGGCAACGCGGCGGTGTTGTGCCTGCTGGCGCAGGGCGCGGTATGCAAGCCGCTGTATGCAGGCCGATTTGGCAGCTGCCAGCGGCCGTACCACGGCGCGCCGCCCATCATTACTCCTGTTTTCATAGCTGCTAGCGCATATTTCACTAGCGCTTGCAGCGGTTTTATTCATCAACCCGCGCCCAGGGCGCGGGTCGGCATGCGCAGGCGCGTTGGCACCGCCAGCGCCGCGCATGCCTTGTTGCAGGCCACCACCATGACCCACACCTTTTCTACCCACCGCTTTGCTTCCCGCCGTGCACGCCCGGCGCTCCACCCTGTGGCCCTGGCGACCCTGCTGGCTCTGTCTGGCACCAGCGTTGCCACCCAGGCGCAGACTGCACCCGCGCCCGCTGCGGCGGCTGACGCTGTACCCAGTCTGCCCGCAGTCACCGTGTCGGCCAGCGGCCTGCAACTGGGCGCCAGCGACATGACCACCCCCGCCACTGTGCTGGAAGGGGATGAACTGGTGCGCCGCCGCGAGGCCACACTGGGCGAAACGCTGAACAGCGAGCCCGGCATCACCAGCAGCCACTTTGGTGCGGGCGCCAGCCGGCCCATCATCCGCGGCATGGACGGCCCGCGCGTCAAGGTGCTGAGCGACGGCGCCGAGCTGCACGACGCCTCCACCATCAGCCCCGACCACGCCGTGGTGTCCGAGCCGCTGCTGGCCACGCAGATCGAGGTGCTGCGTGGCCCCTCGGCCCTGGTCTATGGCAACGGCGCCGTGGGCGGCGTGGTCAACGTGCTGGACGGCAAGGTGCCCACCGCCATTCCGCAAAAGGGTTACGAAGGCAGCGCCGAGCTGCGCGCCAACTCGGGGGCGGGCGAGGGCGCCGGGGCCTTTTCGCTGACGGGAGGGGCGGGCAATCTGGCCGTGCATGTGGAAGGCGTGGCGCGGGATGCGGGCGACTACCGCGTGGGCAAGGGCTGGTCGGGCGGCAGCAAGGTGCTGGGCAGCTTCAACCGCACGGAAACTGGCAGCGTGGGCCTGTCGTGGGTGGGCGACCAGGGCTACCTGGGTGCGGCCTACACCCGCCAGACCGCCAAGTACGGTCTGCCCGGCCACAACCACAGCTTTGACGGCTGCCACACCCATGGCGACCACCTGCACTGCGGCGCCCACGCGGACGACGAAGCCGACGGCCATGACCACGACGCCGCCGCAGGCGATGTGCCGGTGGTGGACCTGCGCAGCGAGCGCTTTGACGTGCGGGGCGAGCTGCGCAACCCGTTTGCGGGCTTCTCGGCCCTGCGGCTGCGTGCGGGTGTCACCGACTACAAACACGACGAGGTCGAAGACGGCGCCATCAGCACCACCTTCAAGAACAAGGCCTACGACACGCGTGTCGAGCTGCAGCACGAGCCCATCGGCGGCTTCAAGGGCGTGATCGGCCTGCAGACCTCGCAGCGCAAGTTCAGCGCCGAGGGCGAGGAGGCTTATGTGCAGCCCACTGTGACCCGCAAGGCGGGCCTTTTCGTGCTGGAGGAGTACCGCTGGAACGACTGGCGCTTTGAAGCCGCCCTGCGCCACGACCGCCAGACGGCCGAGGCCCAGACCAGTGGCATCGAGCGCAGCCACAACGGCACCTCGGCGTCGCTGGGCGCGGTGTGGAAGTTCACGCCGGGCTACCAGGTGGGCACCTCGTTCACCCGCGCCAGCCGCGCCCCGTCGGCCGAAGAGCTGTACGCCCAGGGCCTGCACATGGCCACCAGCACGTACGAACGCGGCAATGCCGACCTGCGCTCCGAAATCTCGCAGAACATCGATGTGAGCCTGAAGAAGACCAGCGGCGACACCACCTTCGGCGTGAGCGTGTTCCGCAACCGTATCCAGAACTACATCTATGGCCGCACCCTGGACGAGCTGGACGGCCTGCAACTGCTGCAGTACAGCCAGGCCGACGCCACCTTCACCGGCATCGAAGGCCAGGTGCGCCAGCGCCTCACACGCAATCTGGGCATCACCCTGTTTGGCGACACCGTGCGCGCCAGGCTGGACGGTGGCGGCCTGCTGCCGCGCATCCCGGCCACCCGCGCCGGTGTGCGGCTGGACGCCAACTGGCAGGCCTGGGAAGGCCAGGTGGAATGGGTGCAGGTGGCCCGCCAGAACCGGGTGGCCGACTTTGAAACCGCCACGCCCGGCTACGGCATGCTGAACCTCGGCGTGAGCTACAACGGCCAGTTCAGCAGCGGCACCCCCTGGCAGGTGTACCTGAAGGCCAACAACCTGACGGACCGCCTGGCGTACGCGCACACCTCGTTCATCAAGAACGCAGCGCCGCTGATGGGGCGCAATCTGACGGTGGGGGTGAAGGTGGCGTTCTGACGGGTGATGCCGTCGTGATGTGAGCGAGCCAGCGGCGGGGGAGGGCGTTGCTGGCTTGCACACCTCCCGGCCCCAAACCACCCAAATCACCGAGTCCAAAGGTGACTTGGATGCATGCCATACTCGCTTTGACGTGGTTGATTTTTCGATCCGTCAAGGCGACGCTGCCTCAGTCCCGGTGATGGCGCGCAACCGATTCGGAAATGGGATTGGCACCGCAGCAGGCCGCCCAACGCCGGGTCGCGCGACGCGCGAAGGACTTGTTCAGCGCGGCCCCGCATGAATCTGATCCATTTGCAATAGCCCTGCATGCCCACCACTCCCACGCCGTCCGCAAACCTGTTGCAACTGCTTCCTGAGGCGGTGGTGCAGACCGATGCGCTGTGGGAGATCACGTACCTGAACCCGGCGTGGCACAAGCTCACTGGCCACTCGGTGGCAGCGGCGCTTGGCAGGTCTTTGCTGGAGTTCGTGCATCCCGACGACATCGGCACCATGCGCTCTGGCATGCCGGTGTTCCGCTTGCGCTTTGCCGACGCGGACTACCGCTGGGTGCGTCTGCAGTTCCACCCGGAGACGGATGCGGCAGAGCGGGTGATCAGCCGCCAGGGTGTCCTGATCGAGATCACCGAGGTCACCGAGCAGGTGCTGGTGGAAGTTCGCCAGCGCTTTCTGCGCTTGCTGGAAACCATTGATGGCGTGGTGTGGGAGGCTGAAATCGGGGTGGGCAATACCTTTCTGAGCCCACAGGTCGAACGCTTGTTCGGCTACTCCGTCGAGGAGTGGCGGGCTGACCCGGGCTTCTGGAGGGCGCATGTGCATCCCGATGATCTGGACGAGGCCTTGGTGATCGACGATGCTGCCTACAACGCCACGCACAGCCATGCCTACGAAATGAGCTACCGGCTGATTGCCAAGTCGGGCAAGGTCGTGTGGGTGCGTGACCTGTGCCGCGCGGTGGTCGAGCCCGGTCGCCCGAACCGCATGATCGGCCTGATGATCGATGTCACCCAGCAGAAGAACACCGAACTCGATCTGTTGCGCTCCGAAAACCGCTATTCGCTGGCGACCCGCGGATCCAATGACGGCATCTGGTATTGGGACTTGCGAACGGACGCCCTGCATGTGTCCGGGCGCTTTCTCCAGATCGTCGGGCTGGGTAGCCGCGATCATGTGTACGACGGAGGCTGGCGCTTTCTCGAGCAACTGATTGATCGCGAGGATCGCGCTCGCGTGCAGGAGGCCTACCGCAGGCACCTGTCCGGAAACAGCGCGAACTTTTCGGTGGACTTCCGTGCGTTCCACGGGGCGGGGCGGCTGGTGTGGGTCAATTGGCGCGGGCTCGCCGAGTTTGAAGACGGTGTTCCCGTGCGCATGGCGGGATCGTTGAGTGATCTGGCCGAGCGTGGCAGCTCCTACGACGCGCTGACCAACTTGCCCGGTCGGCCGTTGTTCCGCGATCGCCTCGCGCAACTCATCGCACTGCACCAGAACGACGGGGTGAACGGTGATGGCGAGCCAATACGCGGTGGGGCCACGATGTTTGCCGTGCTGCTGCTGGACCTCAACGGGTTCAAGGCGGTCAATGACTGCTACGGACACCATGTGGGCGACCAGCTACTGCAACAGGTGGCGCGGCGGCTCGAATCCTGCGTGCGGGCGGTGGATCTGGTCGCCCGCATGAGTGGCGACGAGTTCAATGTGCTGCTGGAGTCCATTGACCCCGCTGAAGCCAGCCAACGGGCAGAGCAGATCGCCGCTGCCCTTGCCGCGCCCTATGTGATCGGCGAACACACCGTGATCAGTGGCGCGAGTGTTGGCTTGGCCGCCAGCGCATCCAGGCTGGCGACGGTCGACGACTACCTGCGCGCGGCAGACACCGCCATGTACCAGGCCAAAAGTCAGTCATTGGGCGTGTGCGTGGCCCCATAAGGCGTCGTGGCCACGCCCTGCGAGGGCGTGCGGATCCGGGCTGCAGGGCCGCAGGTGGGCACCTCAAGGAACAATCGCCACCGATTTGACCTGGGCCCACACCGCGCTGCCGGGCACCACACCCAGCGCATGCAGGGACCGGTGGGTGACCCGCGCGAGCAGAAAAGACTCCCCACAGCGCAGCCGCACCAGCGCCTGCGAGGGGTGGGCGTCGGGCGCGACCGAGTCGATCACGCAGGGCAGGTGGTTCTGGATGCTGGTCTGCGTGGGCTCCTGCACCGTCAGGCTCACGTCGCGGGCCAGCACCCGCAGCCGCACCGCCTGGCCCACCGGCAGGCCGCTGTCGCGCAGCCACATGGCGCCACCGGCAAAACCCACGCGCGCCAAGTGCCAGGCCGCGTCCCGCTCCAACACCTGGCCGCGCAGCAGCGCGCCCGCGTCGTCGCCCAGCACCACAGGCAGGTGCACCGACGACAGCACCTGGTCCACTGGCCCGGCGGCCTTGACCTGACCGCCCTCCAGCACCATCAGGTGGTCGGCCAGCCGTGCCAGTTCGTCGGCAGAGTGCGTGACATACAGCATGGGGATGTGCAGCTCGTCGCGCAGGCGCTCCAGCCAAGGCATGATCTCCTGGCGCCGCGCCAGGTCGAGTGCGGCCATGGGCTCGTCCAGCAGCAGCAGGCGGGGGGAAGTTGCCAAGGCACGGGCAATGGCCACCCGCTGGCGCTCGCCGCCCGAGAGCTGGCCGGGCCGGCGCTGCAACAGACGGCCGATGCCCAGCAATTCGATGGCCGTCTGCAGCGTGGCCTCGGCCTGCGCAGACCGGGCGCGCTTCAGGCCATACCGCAGGTTGCCCAGCACGTCCAGGTGTTCGAACAGGCTGGCCTCCTGGAACACGTAGCCCAGCGCCCGCTGATGGGTGGGCAGAAACACCTGGGTGGCATCGTCCTGCCACACCTCGCCCGCCACCACCACCAGGCCGGGGTGCGCGCGCTCCAGCCCCGCCACGCAGCGCAGCACGCTGGTCTTGCCCGAGCCCGAGGCGCCAAACAGCACCGTGATGCCGCTGCCGGGCAGGTGCAGGTCCACGGCCAGTTCAAAGTCGGCACGCGGCAGAGTGAGCCGGATGCGCAGGTCGCCGGGCGCACTCATGACAGCACCCGCGAGCCACGGTTCTTGAGCAGCGCCAGGCACAGCAGCACCACGAACGAGAACAGCACCATGCCGCCCGCCAGCCAGTGCGCCTGGGCGTATTCCATGGCTTCCACATGGCCGTAGATCTGGGTGGAGACCACCCGCGTCTTGCCCGGGATGTTGCCGCCAATCATCAGCACCACGCCAAACTCGCCCACCGTGTGGGCAAAACTCAGGATGGCTGCGGTGAGCAGACCGGTGCGGGCCTGCTGCAAGGCCACCGTGAAAAACGCATCCACCGGGCTGGCCCGCAGAGTGGCGGCCACTTCCATCGGGCGGCGGCCCATCGATTCGAAGGCATGCTGCAGCGGCTGCACCGCAAACGGCATCGAGAACACCACCGACCCGATCACCAAGCCCGTGAAGGTGAACGACAGCAGGCCCCAGCCCATGGCCTGCGTGAACTGCCCCAGCGGCCCGGCGGGCCCCATAGCCACCAGCAGGTAAAAGCCGAGCACCGAGGGCGGCAGCACCAGCGGCAGGGTCAAAAAGGCGCCCACGGGCCCTTTCCACCAGGACTGGGTTTGCGACAGCCACCAGGCCAGTGGCGTGGCGATCAACAGCAGCACGAGGGTGGTGAGGGTGGCAAGCTGCAGGGTCAGCCAGATGGCTTGCAGTGCTTCAGGGCCCAGAGGCATAAAGGAAAAGGGCGGTGGCGTGGATGGGGTGTGAGTATCTCAGTGCTCGTAGCCAAAGCCGCGGATGACCGCGCGCGCCTTGTCGCCCTTAAGGTATTGCAGCAATGCCGCCGCTGCGGCGTTGCCCTGGCCCTTGGTCAGCAGCACGGCGTCCTGGCGCAGCGGTGTGTAGAGCGCTGCAGGGACGGCCCACACCGAGCCCTCCACCAGGCGGCCATCGGCCATCACCTGCGACAGAGCGACAAAGCCAAGCTGGGCATTCTGGGTGGCGACGAACTGGTGGGTCTGGGTAATGTTCTCGCCCTGCACAAATTTGGGCCGCAGGGTGTTCAGCACGCCCAGTTGGGTCATTACCTCCACTGCGGCGGCTCCGTAAGGGGCGAGCTTGGGGTCTGCCACCGCGATCTTGTCGAAGGTGCCGGATTGGAGCACCTGGCCCTGTGCATCTACCAGGCTGGGCTGCTTGCTCCAAAGGGCCAGCTTGCCAATGGCATAGGTGAAACGGCTGGCATCGACCGCCAGGCCTTCCTTCGCGAGCCTGGCTGGGGTTTCATCATCGGCTGACAGCAGCAGGTCAAACGGCGCACCGTTCTTGATCTGCGCATAGAACCGCCCGGTGGAGCCAAAAGCCAGCGTGGCTTTGTGGACGGTGTCCTGCTCAAACAGGCGGGCAATCTTTTGCATCGGGGCTGTGAAGTTGGCGGCCACGGCCACCGACACCTCACCCGCTTGGGCCGAAACCGCCATCGCCAACGAGGCGGCCAGGGACAACAGGAAACGCTTCACGACAGACTCGCTATTCTTCATTAGAATAGCGGGACTGTAGCATGGCCGGCGTTACGCTATTCCACTGATGAACAGCGGTGCCGCAAACGCCCGCACCACCCAGTTAACATGCCCGCATGAGCAATTCTTCACTGCCACTGGCCGAGGTGCTGGGCCACGAGGCCACGGACAAGCGCATTGACATCCTGCGCCGCATTGGCGAGGTGGGCTCCATTTCCGAGGCGGCGCGGGGCGCGGGCGTGAGCTACAAGGCCGCCTGGCAAGCGCTGGAGACGCTGACCAACCTGGCCGGGGTGCCGCTGGTGGAGAAGGTGGTGGGCGGCACCGGCGGCGGTGGGGCGGCACTCACGCCAGCCGGACAGCGGGTGCTGCAGGCTGCCCATGCGCTGGCCGCTGCGCGCCAGCAGGTGCTGAGCCGACTGCACCGCGACGACGACGCAGCCACCGGCCGCGCCGCACTGGCGCTGCGCACCAGCATGCGCAACCAGTTTCCTTGCACCGTGGGCAAGGTGCGGGCCGTGGGAGGGCAGGTGCGCGTGCAGCTGCTGCTGGCGGATGGGCAGGCGCTGCATGCGTCCATCACGCGGGTCAGCGCGCAGTTGCTGGGTTTGAAGGCCGGGCTGGGTGTGCTGGCGCTGTGCAAGGCAACGGCGGTTCAGGTGGCACCGGACCCGTCCAGTCCCGCAGGCAATGCCATGGCCGGGGTGGTGCGGAGCGTCGCTCGCGGCGCCGCCCCCGAGGTGGTGCTGCAGCTGCCCAGCGGCATCCAGCTGGTGGGCTTTGCCGCTGAAGGAGCCAAGGTTCGAGCGGGCCAGCAAGCCACGGCGGTTGTTGACGAATCCAGCATCGTCATCGCCGCGACTTCCTGAGGGTTGAGGGCCTTCCAGCGCATTGGACAGGCGGACCAGCGGGCCCCGCTACCTGCTGCGGTCGCCGTCGCGCACGGATTCGATGGTGCCGTTGTAGATGCGAACCACCCCCAGGAAGGTGCCCGGCCCCCGGTCGTACGTCCACTCTTCCATGGGCACACACTGGTTGGCCAGCACTGCTGCGGGACTGCCCGGGCGGTAGGGCGTCACCACCCAACCCAGCTGCAGCATGGAAACGCACACGCCCTGGCGGTAGACGGGGTCACCACATTTTTGCAGCAGCGTCAGCGGAGAGTCTCCCTTGCCCACCAGCGAACCATTGCAGCGCAGGGACTGCGAGGCCTGGGCCGGCAGCACCGTGCACAGGGCCAGTGCGGTTGCCACCAGCTGCAAGGTCCTTTGATGAAGGCCTGGCAGCGCTGTCTGGTTCCGGAGGTATCTCATGGAGGCGGTTTCGAAAATACTGCGCATTACTGTACAGCGGCACAGCCGTGGAGGGGCGTGCACCGCCTTTCGCTTCGCTTTCATCGCCTGTCCGTAGAAGCACAGTGGCCCCAGCCCGCCACAGGCGGCATGATCGGGGGATGAAACTGCTGTTGGTCGAAGACGATTTTGATCTGGCCGGGGCCCTGAGCCGCAGTCTGGTGGCCCGTGGGTTCGAGGTGTTGTGCTGCGCCGATGGCAAGGAGGCCCTGGCGGCTGCGCGGCGTACCGCGTTTGACGTGATCACGCTCGACCTGTCGCTGCCGGGCCTGGACGGGCTGGAGGTGCTGCGGCGCCTGCGCGATGGCGGCAGCACCACACCGGTATTGGCGTTGACGGCCCGCGCCGCCGTCACGGACCGAGTGGCAGGACTGGAGGCCGGGGCCGATGACTACCTGGCCAAGCCCTTTGACCTGGATGAGCTGGTGGCGCGGTTGCGGGCCCTGACACGCCGCGTGGGGCGCGACGGGCAGTTGCGCTGCGGGGCGCTGTACCGCGAGCCGGGCAGTGGCGTGTTCTACAACGACGCATTGCCGCTGGAGCTGTCGCAGCGGGAGTCCGAACTGCTGCGGCTGCTGATGTCGCGCGTGGACCGGGTGGTCAGCAAGGAAGAGCTGCGCACCCAGGTGTTTGCCAACACGGACGAGCAGGTGCAAGCCGACGCGGTGGAAGTGGTGGTGCACCGGCTGCGCAAGAAGCTGGTGGGCACCAACGCCGAGATCGTGACCTTGCGCGGCGTGGGCTACCTGCTGTGCGATGCCGACAGCATGGCCGCCCACAAGACGGACAAAGCCGACAAGTCCGATAAGGGCGGGGTGGCCCGGTGACGCTGCGGTGGTGGCAGCGGCGGCCCTGGCGGCCGCGGGGCGGCTCATTGCAGCGGGTGCTGCTGGTGGGCTGGCTGGTGCCGCTGTGGGGGCTGGTGGCCGTGATCTGCGTGGTGCAATGGGGCTATCAGGCGCAGCATGACGCTACCGCGCAAGATGAGGCCCTGCGCCAGGCGCTGGCGCATTGGCCTGCAGATCTGTCAGCAGAGCCCGCCACCTCCCTGCGTGCCCAACCCGTGCCCGGTGTCTGGTACCGCGAGAGCAATCTGGACGGCGAACGCCTGGCTGGCAGCGCCGACCTGCCGCGAGTGCCTCCCACCGAGGTGGTGCGTGACCCCGGTGCCGTGCACTTCTACCTGGCGCAGGTCGGGGACCAACTGGTGCGGGTGGCCGTGACCCTGTACCAGCCCGCCGAGGCGAAGAACGGGCAAACCGTGGCTGCGCCCGTGGTGCGCCAGGCGGCGCGCCCGCTGGGCGAGCGCCTGCCGGGTGCGCGCCGCCTGCTGGGCGGTGGCTCGGGCCTGTGGTGGGTGGTCCTGCTGGCACTGGCGATGACCACCGTGGCGGTGCTGCTGGCGCGGGCGGCATCGGGCTGGTTGCGGCATGCAGATGTATCGCTGATGCGGCCGCCCAGCGGCGACGTTACGGGCACTGCAGAGCACATCTACGAAGGCCCGTCGGAACTCGCGCCCGCCGTGCAGCATTTTGCCGAGCTGCAACACAGCCAGAGCCGCTGGATCGAGGAGCAGCGGCGCTTTCTGGCCGATGCCACCCACCAGTTGCGCACCCCCATGGCCGTGCTGCGCACCCAGCTGCAGGCCGCCATGGCCGGAGACATGCTGGTGGGCGATGCGCTGCAGCAGATGCTGCATACCGTGGACCGCGCCTCGGGCCTGGCCAACCAGTTGCTCAGCCTGAGCAAGGTGGAACAGCTCAAGCGCATGGGCGAGCTGCCCAGCGTGGACCTGAACGCGATTGCCCGCGAGGCCGTGATGGAACTGGCCCCGCTGATTGCGGCCAAGCGGCTCGACTTTGCGCTGGAGGGCCCTGACACGCTGTGGGCACCCGGCGACGCAGCGCTGCTGGGCGAACTGATGCGCAACCTGCTGGCCAACGCCATCCACCACACGCCCACCCATGGGCGGCTGGGTGTGCTGCTGCGCGACAGCACTGGGCGGCGCGAGGTTCTGGTGTGGGACGAGGGCCCCGGTATCGACGACGCCGTGCGGCAGCGACTGTTCCAGCCGTTTTCGGCGGGGAAGGGCGGGGTGGGGCTGGGGTTGTCCATCTGCCGGCAGATTGCCGAGGCGATGGGCGCCCAGGTCACGCTGTTCAACCGCATGGACGCGGGGCAGGTCATCGGCGTGGATGCCGTCGTGGCCTGGGAAGAATGAGATGCCCGTGACGGCCCCCTCCGAGACACCTGCAGCGCATGGCATCGAGTTCCGTGATGTCAGCAAGCGGTACGGCTCGTCGCCCGGCGCCCCGCTGGTGGTGGACCACATCAGCTTCAGCGTGCCGCGCGGCACGCTCACCACCATCCTTGGGCCGTCGGGCTGCGGCAAGACGACCACACTGCGCCTGATTGCCGGGCTCGAATCTCCCACATCGGGACGCATCTTCATCGACGGGCAGGACGTGACCCCCCTCGGTCCGGCGCAGCGCAACGTGAGCCTGGTGTTCCAAAACTACGCGCTGTTTCCGCACATGAACGTCATCGACAACGTGGTCTACGGCCTGCATTTGTCGGGCCTGGGCAAACAACAGGTGCGCGACAAGGCGCGTGCCATGCTCGACACCGTGGGCCTGCACGGTCTGGACCAGCGCAGGCCGCACGAGTTGTCGGGCGGGCAGCAGCAGCGTGTGGCCCTGGCCCGCGCGCTGGCGCTAGAGCCCGCCGTGCTGCTGTTTGACGAACCCCTGTCCAACCTGGACGCCCGCCTGCGCCGTTCCATGCGCGAGGAAATCCGGACCCTGCAGCAGCGCCTGAAGCTCACCGTGGCCTATGTCACCCACGACCAGTCCGAGGCCCTGGCCGTCAGTGACCAGATCGTGGTGATGGACCGGGGCGCCATCGCCCAAAGCGGCGCGCCCAGCGCGCTGTACGAGCAACCGACCTCCGAGTTTGTGGCGGGCTTCATGGGCGAGGCCATGCTGTTCGCGGCCCAGAACCACGCGCCCAGCCCGGGCAGCAATGCAGTCACCGGGTATGCGCAGCTGGGCCCGCTGCGTGTGCCGTCACCCGCCGCACTGCCAACAGGCCCGGTCAAGATCGCCGTGCGGCCTGAGGCCTGGGTGATCGGACCAGCCACATCGGCGGGCCTGGCCGCGCGGGTCACCCGCTGCACCTATCTGGGCAGCGTCATGGAATACACCTTTGCCAGCGCCCTGGGCGCCATTTTTGTGGTGTCGCCCCTGGTGGAGTTGCCGCTGGATGTGGGGGCCCCGGTCAGCTTGACGCTGGCTGACCACGGGGTGTCCGTCGTGGCCGGATGAGGCGGGCGGCGTTTGCCCGTCACGCGCCACGCTGTTCAGTGATACTTTTTTTATGAGCGATGCCCTTGGACTACACCGTTGCTGTTTTTGATCTGGACAACTGCCTGATGGATGCCCGGGCGGTGGGGCCCTTGTTCGAGCCCGCTTTCGAGGCGGTGCGGCAAGCCAATCAGGGCGCTCTGGCCCCTGAGGCCCTTGCGCAAGCGCTGCAGGCCTGCTGGTTCACCGCGTTCGACCTGGTGGCTGAGCGCCACCATTTCACGCCCGCCATGCGCGCTGCGGGGTGGCAGCAGTTCAGCCAGATGGAGGTGAAGACGCCGTTGCGAGGCTATGCCGACATCGAACTGCTGCCCCGCATCCCGCTGCGGCGCTATCTGGTCACCAGCGGCTTTCGGCGCCTGCAGGACAGCAAGATCGATGCGCTGAGAATCCGCCCCTGGTTCGAACAGGTGCTCATCGACGCGATTGACGCACCACCCACCGGCGCCGCGCATGGCAAGCAGGCCCTCTTTGAGCAGATCCTGGCCCGCGAGGGCTGCGCGCCCTGCCAGATGCTGGTGGTGGGCGACAACCCCTTGTCCGAACTGTCGGCCGGACGCGCGCTGGGGGCCACCACCGTCCAGACGGTGCGGCCGGGGGTCGAACCCTGGCCTCTGGCTGACCACCGTGTGGAGGGGCTGCAAGGGCTGCTGGCTCTGCTGTCACCAGATGCGCCGCGCGCCGCGGCAGATACGTCCCCAGCGGGCCCAGGCCGGGGAATTGAATGAAATCGGCGTCAAGCGCTAGTGGAATATGCGCTAATAGCTATTGAATATGTAGCAAGAATTGGGTGTGCGGTGGGCGCAGCACGCCGAGTCGGCAGGGATCATGGGAGACAATCGGCGCCCACCTTTGCCGACCTGGCGCGCTTTTCTCCGTGAACTCTCCTGTCTTCACCTCGCTGATCCCCGTCATCCTGTTCATCGCCATTGGCTTTTATGTGGGGCGGCGTGGCTGGATTCGTGCCGAATCCGTCAAGGACCTGGCCAACCTCGTGTTCATGGTGCTCACGCCCGCGCTGCTGTTTCGCACCATGAGCACGGTGCACATCGAAGACCTCAACTTCGGCCCCGTGGGCATCTACTTTGTGGCGTTTGGCGTGGTCTACGCGGCCACGCTGGCCGTGCAGGGCTTCAACACGCTGGGCGCCGCCCGGGCGCTGGCCAACACCTTCAGCAACACGCTGATGATCGGCGTGCCGCTGGTGGGCCTGGTGTTTGGCGATGCGGGGCTGGTCACGCTGTTCACCCTGATCTCGGTGCATTCGCTCATCCTGCTGACTGCGGCCACGGTGGTGTTCGAGCTGGCGGCTGCACGCGAACATGCCGAGCGCCCAGGCGGCGTGCAGCAGCCCATGTGGCGCACCGTGCTGCAGGCCATCCGCAACGGCATCGTGCACCCCGTGCCGCTGCCCATCATTGCGGGCCTGCTGTTTGCTCAGACGGGACTGGTGGTGCCCGAGGTGGTGGGCAAGCCCCTGCAGCTGCTGGGCCAGGCGCTGGGGCCGATTGCGCTGCTGCTGGTGGGGGTGACGCTGGCGTTCACCAAGGTGGGCCACCAGTTCAAGGCTGCGCTGCGCATTGCGCTGGTGAAATGTGTGGTGCACCCGCTGGTGCTGGCCAGCATGGGCTGGGCGCTGGGCCTGTCGGGCATGCCGCTGGCCGTGATGATCGTGGCAGCATCGCTGCCCGTGGGGGCCAACGTATTCTTGTTCTCCCAGCGCTACCGCGTGGCAGAAGAAGAGGTGACCGCCAGCGTGGCGGTGTCCACCGCGCTGGGGCTGGTGACGATGCCAGTGGTGATTGTGGCGGTGACGCGCTGGGTGGCGGGCTGAGCTAAGGCCCAGGGCCCTAGTTCAGGTCAGGGCGCCAGCCGCTCCCGCACCCATTCGCCCGCGTCCAGCCGGTAGCGCAGCCGGTCATGCAGGCGGCTCTTGCGCCCCTGCCAGAACTCCCACTGGTCGGGCTTGAGGCGGTAGCCGCCCCAGTGTGGAGGGCGGGGTGGCTTAAGCATGAATTGCGCCCCGTATTTGGCCGCGTTGGCCACCAGCACGCTGCGGCCTGAAATGACCTGGCTTTGGGGGCTGGCCCAGGCGCCGATGCGCGAATCCAGGGGGCGGCTGCTGAAGTATTCGTCGCTTTCCTCGTCGCTGACCTTCTCCACCACGCCTTCGATGCGCACCACACGCTCCAGCTCCACCCAGTGAAACTGCAGCGCTGCAAACGGGTTGCCCGCAATCTGGCGGCCCTTGCGGCTGTCGTAGTTGGTAAACCAGACAATGCCGCGCTCGTCATAACCCTTGATGAGTACGATGCGTGTGCTGGGCCGCAGGTCGCTGCCCACGGTGGCCAGGGTCATGGCGTTGGGCTCGGGCACCTGGGCGCTGATGGCTTCCTTGAGCCACTGGTCAAACTGCTGCAGGGGGGCAGCGTGCGAGGCGTCTTCGTTGAGTTCGGCGCGCTCGTAGCTCGTGCGGAGGTCGGCGATGGAGTTCGTGGTCATGGCCACGATTGTGCATCCCCCGTACGATGTCGCATTGCGCCAGGGCCTGTGCAGTGAATTTTGACAGTGGTCGAATCTGTGTTCGTTTATATTCCTGGTTCCGATGAAACGCAAAGACGACGAGAAACAGCGCGCCATTGCCCAGGCCACCTTTGACCTGGTGGCCCAGCGTGGCCTGAGCGGCCTGACCCTGGCCGACATTGCCCGGACAGCGGGTGTGGCCACGAGCACGCTGTACGTGTACTACCCGTCCAAGGACGAACTGATTAGCCAGCTGTACCAAGATGCCAAGACCGTGACGGCCGCGCGCATCATGGACGGGATAGAACCTGGCATGCCCTACCGCGCAAGGGTGCGCCGCGCCTGGGGCAACCTGCTGCGCCATCGGCTGGACCAATACGCCGAGGTGGTGTTCCAGGAGCAGTACTACAACTCGCCCTGGTTCACCCAGGGCAACCGCGAATTTTCGACCCGGCTGATGGCGGGCTTTTTTGCGCTGATGGAAGAAGGCCAGCAGCAGGAGATCCTCAAGGCCGTGCCCATTCCGCTGCTCACGGCCAGCCTGGTGGGCTCGGTGCGGGAGACCGGCAACCTGATCCGTACCCAGGTGCTGCCCGATGACGAGGCCGTGCACCAAATGGCGTTTGGCCTGTGCTGGGACGCCATCAAGGCGTAAATCGTGCCGCTGCAGAAACTCGAATTTTGCGGTTTAATCGAATAGTTATTCTCTTAAAACAACAAAGCGGCGTGATGTCTGCCCGCGCCGCCCTACCGATTGCGCTGTGCTTTTGAGCGCTGACCTTCATCCCAAGGAGTCCCACGATGCCCACCCTCAATATCAACGGCAAAGACACGGCCGTGGATGCCGACGAATCCACCCCCATCCTCTGGGCCCTGCGCGACACGCTGGGCATGACCGGCACCAAGTTTGGCTGCGGCCAGGCGCTGTGCGGTGCGTGCACCGTGCACCTGAACGGCGCGCCGGTGCGGTCCTGCATCACGCCCATCTCGGCGGCGGCAGGCCAGAAGATCACCACCATTGAAGCCATTGCCGCCGACGACAAGGTGGGCAAGGCAGTGCACGCCGCCTGGGTCAAGCACGACGTGGCCCAGTGCGGCTACTGCCAGAGCGGCCAGATCATGAGCGCCACCGCGCTGCTCAAGGGCAAGAAGAAGCCCTCCGACGCCGACATCGACGCTGCCATGGCCGGCAACGTGTGCCGCTGCGGCACCTACGTGCGCATCCGCGCCGCCATCCACGACGCTGCCAAGACCCTGGCCTGATTGAAGGAGACCACCATGCACTTCGAACCCCATGCCCTGCAGGGCCAGGCACAACATTTCATGCCGAAACACCTCCAAGCGCTAGTGGATAAAGCGCAGGGCGCTATGAATTCAGGAGCTTTTGATGCGTCGGAAGGTGTGGCTCGCCGCACCTTCCTCAAGGTGTCGGCTGCCTCGGGCTTTGCGCTGGGCGCATTTCCCCTGGTGTCTGCTGCGCAGGGCGCAGCCGCTGCGGCCCCCGCTGGCCTCAAGCCGCACGAACAGCCCTCGGCCTTTGTGCGCATCGATGCCGATGGCACCGTCACCGTCACCATCAATCGCCTGGACTTTGGCCAGGGCGTGCAAACCGGCCTGCCCATGATTCTGGCCGAGGAGCTGGATGCCGACTGGAGCAAGGTGCGCAGCGTGCACGGCGACGCCAACCCGGCCTACGCCGACCCCGCATTTGGAATGCACCTCACCGGTGGCTCCAACTCCATCAAGAACTCGTACACCCAGTACCGCGAGCTGGGCGCGCGCACCCGGGCCATGCTGGTTTCGGCGGCGGCCGCCCAGTGGGGCGTGGACGCGTCGGCCCTGCGCACCAGCAGCGGCTTTGTGGTCGGCCCCGGTGGCAAGAAGCTGGGCTACGGTGCGCTGGCCGAAGCCGCCATGAAGCAGCCCGTGCCCGAAAAGGTCGCGCTCAAGGACCCCAAGCAATTCCGCCTGATCGGCAAACCCACCGGGCGGCTGGATGCCAAGGCCAAGTCGAGCGGCCAGCAGGACTACGGCATTGACGTGCGCCTGCCCGGCATGATGACGGCCGTGGTGGCCCGCCCGCCCGTGTTTGGCGCCAAGGTAAAGTCCCTGGACGACAGCGCTGCCAAAGCCATCAAGGGCGTGAAGGCCGTGCTTCGCGTGCCCACCGACCGGGGCGGCGAGGGCGTTGCCATCGTGGCCGACGGCTACTGGCCCGCCAAGCAGGGGCGCGACGCCCTCAAGGTGGAGTGGGACACCAGCGCGGTCACCAAGCCCGACACCGCCGCGCTGCTGGCGCAGTACCGCGAACTGGCCGCCAAGCCAGGCAATGTGGCCATGCAGGCCGACATGGCGCCGCTGGCGGGCGCACCCCACAAGATCAGTGCCGAGTTCGTCTTCCCGTACCTGGCGCACGCGCCCATGGAGCCGCTGAACTGCACCGTGAAGCTGGACGGGGACAAGGCGGAGCTGTGGATGGGCACCCAGATGCCCGGCCTGGATGCGATGGCCGCCGCCAAGACGCTGGGCCTGCAGCCGCAAAACGTCAAGGTCAACACGCAGATGGCCGGTGGCGGCTTTGGCCGCCGCGCCATCCCCACCAGCGACTACGTGGTGGAGGCCTGCGGCGTGGCCAAGGCGGCCCGCACTGCCGGTATCACCGCGCCCGTGCGCACGCTGTGGAGCCGCGAGGATGACATCAAGGGCGGCTACTACCGCCCCATGCACGTGCACCGCGCCGAGATCGGCTTTGACGCCAAGGGCAAGATCCTGGCATGGGACCATACCATCGTCGGCCAGTCCATCACCAAGGGCTCGCCATTCGAGGCCTTCATGATCAAGAACGGCATTGACGCCACGGCCATCGAGGGCATGAAAGAGCCGTACGACGTGCCCATGAAGCTGTCGGTGCACCACCCGGATGTGAACGTGCCGGTGCTGTGGTGGCGCAGCGTGGGTTCCACCCACACGGCCTACGCCATGGAGACCCTGATCGACGAAGTGGCCCGCACCACCAAGCAGGACCCTGTGGCCTACCGCCTGGCCCTGATGGGCGACAAGCACCCGCGCCACAAGGCGGCGCTGCAGCTGGCCGTCGCCCAGTCGGGCTACGGCAAGAAGAAGCTGGCCGCAGGCCGTGCCTGGGGCGTGGCGGTGCACGAGTCGTTCGAGTCGGTGGTGGCCTATGTGGTCGAGGCCTCCGTCAAAGACGGAACGCCCAAGCTGCACAGCATCACCGCAGGCGTGCATTGCAACCTGGTGGTCAACCCCAAGAGCGTCGAAGCCCAGGTGCAAGGCGCCGCGCTGATGGGCCTGGGCACCTGCCTGCCCGGCGCAGCCATCACGCTCAAGGACGGTGTGGTGGAGCAGAGCAACTTCGGCGACTACGCCGTGCCCCGCATCACCGACATGCCGCAGGTGACCGTGCACATCGTGCCTAGCGCCGATCCACCGAAGGGCATGGGCGAACCGGGCCTGCCACCGCTGGCACCGGCGTTTGCCAATGCCATCGCGCAGATCATGGGCAAGACGCCACGCGAGCTGCCGTTCAAGCTGGCTTGATAAAGCTTGTTGGAACGAGAGCGCCGGGTTTGGGAGAGCCCGGCGCTTTTTTTATGCTCCATCCCTCTGCTTCAGGTCGGTGTCCACCATCGCATTGCTCTGGCTGTGTTTTGGCGCGCAGCTTTCGGCCTACTTCAAGCGGCAGAGAAATGACTGCAATGCACCCAATACCATCATTGAATGGGGCGTTGGAGACAAACAGAATCAAACGGCCATCTGCCTCCGATGCGGCGTTGATGCACTAGTTGGTTTCAATGGTCCGCCCGATGACGTATGGTTGAGAACTACTTGTACGCGCGCATTCGGCGAGGATTGAGCTTCAGCTTTGGGCCCATACAGTCATCTCCCGACGCGCACTTTGTAAGTGAGAATGAGGAATGACCGATAGCAATCTCCCAGAACGGCCTTTGTATGAAGCCGCATGTCATTGCGGTACTGTGCGGTTTTCATTGCGTTTAAGAGATGGCCTGAGAACAGCCCGTAGATGCAACTGCTCCTACTGTCGGATGCGAGGGGCAGTAGCGGTATCGGCCGACCTAGACGATATTCAGGTCACACATGGCAATGAAGCACTCACGCTGTACACGTTTAATACGGGAGAGGCCAAGCACTATTTCTGCTCAAGGTGCGGTATTTACACCTTCCACCAGCGTCGCTCATCGCCAGACCAATACGGAGTCAATGTGGCCTGCATCGAAGGGATGAGTCCTTTTGACTTCGCGGAAGTGCCAGTCAACGAAGGCAGAACACATCCGAAAGATCGAATTGGAGGAGGCTCTGCGATTGCAGGATGGCTTAGATACGAAGCCAACCCTGAATCCCGCGAGAGAGCCTCTGGGTAGCAAGTTCTACGTCCGGTTCTGGCCGATAGTACTCATTCGTTTACCGTCACTGAACGACTGCAAGACAGCTGTAGCGGTTTCCCATCTCTCTCAACACCTTTGTAATCCAGAAAATGAAGACGCTTCAATTGCCATGCTTGGAAAGCATGCAAATCGGGGCAGGACCCGTGGCCAATTCTGCTTTTAGATTGCGGAGATTGTTTTGACAATCATCGCCTGTTGTGCGCGGTCGCCAATGGTGGGTGTTGCGCCATGCGCTCGGCGGCGTTCAATACTTTAGGTCCACCCCCAGATCGCCCAGCTTTTTCGCAAAAGAGTCCCTGCGTTTTGCCGCCTTTGCCGCTGTTTCTGTGGCGGCTTGTATTGCCTTGGGGCCCTTGTTCGCAGCCGCTTGGATCAGTCCGAACTTGTGAGCGGCATCTGCCTCGGCCCGCTTGAATGTGGCAATCAGTTCAGCATGCGCAATGGTTGGATTCACATCGGCTCCCTTATCGATCGGCGCCGTCACGCCTAAATTTGGACGTTGGTGCGAAGCAAGGCCGTTTTCAATTCGCGCGTGGCCGGTTTGGAAATATCCACTTTTTGCACCGCCAGATCGAACGAAGAGCCCGGCTTGACGCTGGTGGGCAATATCTTTTTGGCTGGAAGCTTGGCAGGGTAGGTGCCTTTACCCGGACACATGCGAACGGAAAACCCGAATTCTTCGAGCAGGCCTTTCGCATACAGCTCCGCCAATTGGTGAAACGATACGAAGGTGGAGCGTTTCACATCTTTGAGTCCGGGCTGGCTGACGTCGCGGACGAGCTCGAATTTTCCCAGTGAATCGCGCTGTGTATCAGTGAAAGGATGCAGCAAGAAAGTCTGACGAACGCCATCTTTTTTAGACACCAAAGTGTGCTCGACGGCAATATCGATTAACAGCATATTTTTTTATCTCCGCGAGTTGCAGTTTGCTTGGCCGAATCAGCTGGGGATCCTCTGCATGAATCGAGCGGTAAGTGTGCGCTGTGGATCGGGATGGGCTGCAAGGCGCAAAGCGCAGCAATAGCTGTAGCTATTGCGAGCATTTGCAACGCGGCAGACCGCCCGAGTCCGCAGATGCGCACGGCGCGGTGATTTGTTCAGAGGATCCCTGGTGCCATCCCAAGTCGCAGATTTTGTTTTCAAACCCAGTCACTGGGGTGCACGAGGCGGCCAAAAATCACCCGCGGGGCGAGGACTTTAACTGAAGGGCCACCCATGGCAGTTCCATAGTGCGCGGCAAACCGAACGGTTCGGGTCAAAAACTGCCCGCCAATGGTGGTCGAGTGAAAGTTCGAAATCAGCCTGAGGCTGTCCGTGACGCTACAGGCCAACCCTATTGAATGAAAAGTGCTACTAGCGCTTTGCGGATAAGCGCTGACAGCTATCAATATTGAAGTGATCGACAGGGGAGCGTCGGCGGCGCTGCCATCACTTCATTTCAAACTGGGCTGATTGCACTTTGCTCCCCAGCTTGATCAGGCACCCGCAGGGAAGCGTGCGCCGCAGTCCTCTACGGTGCTCGGCGGTCCATGAGATGCTCTGGCCCCAGCGCTGCACAGGTGGTAGCGCCCAGCATTGCCAGATTGCGGTCCACCTCGGCGCGCAATAGATCGATGGCCGCTGTAACGCCTGCCTCGCCGTCCACTGCTGCTGCGTAGTTGAAGGGCCGCCCCACAAACACTGCCTGCGCGCCCAGCGCCAGGGCCTTGATCACGTCGGTGCCCCGGCGGATGCCGCCGTCCAACATTACGGTCATGCCGCTGCCAGCCTGCTCGGCCACGGCGGGCAGCACGCGCAGCGGGGCCACGGCGCCGTCGAGCTGGCGGCCGCCGTGGTTGCTGACGATGATGCCGTCCACCCCGTGCTGACGGGCGAGTGCGGCGTCCTGCGGGCTGAGGATGCCCTTGACCACCAGCGGGCCGCGCCACTGGCGGCGGATGTGGGCGATGTGGCTCCAGTCAAAGTGGTCACGCGCGGCAAAGTCGCGCTGTACACGTGAGGACAGGATGGGCGCGCCGCGCTCGGCAAACGAGTTTTCAAAATGCGGCATGCCGTGGTGTGCCAGCGTGCGCAGCAGTGTGCCTGCCAGCCAGCGCGGGCGCACCATGCCGTCCCACGCCAGGCGAAGGCTGGGGCGTAGCGGGGTGGAGAAGCCCGCGCGGATGTTGTTCTCGCGGTTGCCCGCCACGGGGATGTCCACCGTCACTACGAGGGTCTGTACGCCTGCCGCAATCACGCGCCACAGCAAGGCGTCGATGCGTTCGGGGGTGCCTGGCAAGTAGGCCTGGAACCAGGTGCCGGGGGCGGCGGCCATCACTTCTTCCAGCCGGATGAGGGAGCTGCCGCTTTGTACGGCCGGGATGCCCGCCGCTGCCGCCGCACGGGCGAGCACGATGTCGCCCCGGTAGGCCGATAGCGCCGCGATACCCATGGGCGCGATCCCGAAGGGGCTGGCATAGCGCTGGCCAAACAGGGTTACGCCCTGGTCGCGTTGGGCCACGTTGCGGAGCACGCGGTGGACGAGGGCGATCTCTCGGAACGCCTGACGGTTGTCGTCCAGGGCCAGGTTGTCTTCCGCCGCCCCGGCCACGTAGCCAAAGATAGGGCGGGGTAGCACGCGGCGGGCAGCGGCTTCAAAGTCGTCCAGCGACAGCAGATGGGCCGTGCGGCCACTCCGACGCGTGCCATTGAAGGCGCTCCAGGCATTGGTGGCAGGCTGTCGGGGCGTGGTGGAGGGGGTGGACATGGCGTGGTTCCAGACAACGGTAAACGGGGGCTGGAAAGCAGTGTCCTGAAACCGCAATAATCAAGAAAGCGAATTTATTGCTAATGATTTGTTCGCCAAATTGAAAACATATTCACGACATGACCCTTAAGCAGCTCGAAGCCTTCTACTGGGCCGCCACCTGCAGCAGTTTTGCCATGGCGGCGGAGCGGGTGCACCTGTCGGTGTCCTCCCTGTCCAAGCGGATCGCCGAACTGGAGGCATCGCTGGGCCAGGTGCTCTTTGACCGCGCCGGGCACCGCGCGGCGTTGACAGAGGCGGGCACGCGACTGCTGCCTCTGGCGGGCGCGTTGCTGCAACAGGCAGACCGTTTGCAGCAGGACATGGGTAGCACCACCGGCCTGCGGGGCCCCTGCCGCCTGGGGGTGGGCGAGCTGACGGCGATCACCTGGCTGCCGCGCCTGGTGGAAGCCCTGGCGGCGGCGCACCCGGCGCTGGAAGTGTCTGTGCATGTGGATGTGGGTGCGGCCCTGGCGGAGCGGCTGGACAAGGGCGAGCTGGATGTGGCCGTGATCGCCGGCCCCGCCAGCCGCAGCGCGCTGACCTCGGTGCCGCTGGCGCATGCGCGCTTTGCCTGGTGCGCAGGCCCAGGCGTGACGCGCGGCCTGCGCCAGATGGATGCCGATGCCATGCAGTCGCAACCGCTGGTAACGCTGCCGCAAGGCTCTGGGGTGACCCATCTCATCGACGACTGGCTTCGGCAGGCCGATGCACGCCCCGCGCGCAGATTGGTGTGCAACCACTGGGGCGCCATCGTGGGCTTGCTGGCACAGGGCAGCGGCATTGGCCTGCTGCCCGAGGGCTGGGCGCAAGCCCTGCACGCCCGGGATGTGTTGCAGGTGTTGCCCAGCCCTGTGCCGCTGGGGTCGCTCGGCTATGCGTTGCACAGTCGGCGTGATGACCTGCGGCCGCTGGTGAGCATGCTGCACGGGCTGGCAGCGCAGCATGCGGATTTCACGGTGGCGAGTGGCGCGTTCTGAACTGCACCGTCGCAACCGTCACTTGAAAAACCGTAGGCATTCGGGGTGTACTCGGCTCAAAGCGGCTGCACAGGCCCGCTAGAACCTGACACCACTTGTCCGACAAAGCCAAGCCACCCTGCAGGGGGTTGGCATCGTGAGGTCGTGCTCACTGTTCAGCCGCTCGGTCGTTTTCGCATTTGCCCCATCCCCAACGTTGCAATGCAGCAAGCAACGAGCATTAGCGCCCATTGGCCCAATGTCGGGATAGACGTTGCCACGGGGGCCGCAACGGCTATGCTAAAACTCTGGGTGGTGGTGGCCTTAGTCTGACTGGTCAACGTTTGTGTTTCGCTGTTGTCGGTCACGGTAACGGAGAAAATCGATGTCCCTGCCGTAGTGGGTGTGCCTGAGATCACGCCGGTTGTCGGATTGAGACTTAATCCGTCGGGCAGGCTACCGCTGACACTGAACGCAAACGGCGGGAGGCCGCCAGAAATGCCAATTGGGACGTTGTAAGCCTGTCCTACCGTAGCTTGAGCCAAAGGAATCGTCCCCGAAGTGCCGCCTGCAAAAACCAAGTCTGCTCTAGGGGTGACCGAATTGCTCTGCACAGATGGCGGGCTATTTCCCACAGCGTTGGTCGCCACAACGGAAAAGGTATATGCCGTTCCGTTGTTCAAATTCGGGACGTTGCACGTTGTGGCGGGCGGTGCCCCGCTCACCGAACATGTTCCGCCGGGTAATCCGGTGACTAAATACGCAGTAATAGGCGCGCCTCCGTCGTCGCTGGGGGCCGACCAAGAAACTGTAGCTTGCGCGTTGCCAGGCGTCGCCACGGCGTTGGTGGGTTGAGCCGAGGGTGCTGCAGTCGCGCAGGTCACTTGCAGCGAGGAAACATCGCCACCAGACAACGTTCCAGATCCATTGATGACAGAACAAAACTGTGCTGGCGTTGTCGGCTGCGATGCCACAGTCACGGAATAGCTCGCTCCATCTGCCATGGCAGGAAACTGGAATGCGCCATTGCCAGTGATCAATAAGTCGTTGGCTCCGTTGAGTTGCAGTTTCAAGCCAGTACCGGCAAGTCCTGATACCGAACCGCCCACGATGTATGTGGGAGGAAGACACAGTGAACTGACATTGGAATCAACCCAATTAGATACTGTGCCGGTCAAGGCAAAGTTGTTGAGTGTTCCTGGTGCTGCGCCTACGCCATCTGTCAAAGTGGTGACACCGACGTTGTTACCATTGGCCGCACCTGCGTCAAAGGAATAGGAATGCGAGGCGCTAGGTGGGTAAATGCACTGCGTGCCAGCACGCAGAATCTGTGTCTCGGACAGCACAGAACTGTATATGGCCATCCGGTCCAGGCTGCCTGCGAAATATTGCGCTCCCCCTGAACGCGATCCCAACGCCATTTGGCCGTCGATGCCCGTGGAACTCGATCCTCCACTAACTCCCGGAGCCTGCACCCCGTTCACAAAGACAGAAAGAGACTGGTCCGTCGATTTCCACACCACCGCCACGTGAACCCAACTGCCCGAAGCCCCTATGGGGTTGACGGTTGCGACGGAGCGGGTCAAGCCGTTGGCAACAACATAAGCATAGATCGTTTCACCGGTATTGCGCGCGATCGAGACGTAGTTGGAACTATTTTGCTGCGCAAAGAGAATTCGCTGGAAGCTGGAAGTGCCGCCTAGACGGACCCAGGTCAAGATTGTGAAATCGCTGCTGGCAGGGTTTTGAAATGGCGCCGGCACGGACATGCTGACATAGTCATCCACGCCATCAAACGCCAAAGCGTTATCCGGCCCCGCGGGCTGGGCGCGAGCCCCTGTGTACAGGCAAGCAAGCAATACCAGCAAAGTGGCGAAAAATCGAACAGTTGAGGGAAGTACCATGAACACATTCTCCGGCTCAGTCATACAGGTCACTGATTCCGGGGAGCATTCCATCCAGGGGCCTAACTTTTGTCAATCCGCTAAACGGGTGAATTGACATTTTGGCAACCACTGTTTAATGCGCGAATGCGTCGAGCTGGGCCAATGGAATTCCTCCTTTTTATCGACTGAAGGAGAACATCAGGGTTTCATCCCGCAGGCGCGAAAAATGTTGGAATGGGGACATGGTTGCATCATGAAATAGTACGATTGCGACGTTGACTTCCGCCATGCTCCAGCACATACCTACCGTACTCGTTCTCGCTTCCGGCCGGGGCGAGCGCTTCCAAAAATCGGGTGGAAGCATTCACAAGTTGCATGCCTCTTTGGCCGGTAAAACTGTGCTGCAGCACACGTTGTCAGCTGTTCGCGCCAGTGGTTTACCATGGCACGTGGAGGATGCAGGCCACCCAGGCATGGGGGATTCCATTGCCGCCGCGGTAGGCGCTACGGCTGATGCGCCAGGCTGGATGGTTTTGCCCGGAGACTTGCCACTGATCCGTCCTGACACCCTGCGCACCATTGCTGAGGCCCTTGCCGACTGCACCGTGGTTATGCCTGTGTACCAGGGCGAGCGCGGTCACCCAGTTGGGTTTTCGGCCGCATGCTTGTCCAGCCTGTTGGCGCTGACTGGCGAGCAGGGCGCCGCCAGCGTGGTGCGCGCGCAGGCGCAGCAGGGCAGGGTACGGCAGGTGGAGGTGGATGACGAAGGCACAGTGACCGACATAGACACCGTGCAAGACCTGGAGCGCGCCGCGCAGTTGCTGGCGGCGCGCGGGTAACGGCGGCTAAGGCCGCTTTTGCTTTATTTGGAAGCAATCACCGCGCAAGCCAGGCGTGGTCCTGCGTTGCCGGTGGGTTGGGTCTTGTAGTCGTCGGGGTCGCGGTGAACGATCAAGCCCTTGCCCACGATGTTGTTGTCGGTGGAACCCACGCGAATGGTTTTCGACTCGAAGTTGAAGGTGGCAACACCGTTGGCATCGGCCTTGAGGCTGGGTAGATCACCCGTGTGGTGATCGCCGGCACCGTGGCTGCCATGCGGCTTGCCGCCAGGGTTGAAATGGCCGCCAGTGCTCATACCATCACCGCTGCTGCAGTCGCCTTTTTCGTGCACATGGAAGCCATGTTCCGCGCCTGGCTTCAGACCGCTGATGCTGCCCGATACCTTCACCACGTCGCCCGATTGCACAAAGGTCACCGTTCCAGCGGCGGTGTTGCCGCGGGTGGGCTCAAGTTTTGCGGTCGCGCTGGGGCCCGACGAATAGGCAGCACAGCCCACCAGAGCGAGGGCAGCGACGGATGAAAGCACAAAAGCAAAACGAGTGTTCATGACTCAAACTCCTTGATACGTTGAAAGAACGCGGTATTGAACCAGTTGCCAGGGGCCAACGGCCAGCCAGCACCCTATGTATGCAGCAAAAGAGTGCACTATGCCTCTTTTTGGGCCAACGCGATCAACCGAGCCAAAGCCCTGTCGTGGATGCCGTGCTTGCGCAACTCGTCATAGGTGGCCTGGGCGTAGTCGCGAGTGGTGCCGTAGCGTCCACAGGCCTGCTCGAAAATGCGGCAGTATTCGTGGTCGGGCAGCTCGCCCGTGTGGTTGGGACTTTTGCGCGACAGGGTAAAGGCCAGCGCCCGCACCGGGCCATGGGGCGTGTGGCACACCAGCCAGCGCGGGTCGTAGACAGCGGTGACCATCTCGCGTTGCCACAGGTTGATCATCACCTGCCGCGCATGCACCTTGTCCACGCGGAACACCATGCCCCGGCAGCTTCCGCCCGACAGCATGCCGAACACCAGTCCCGGGCACTCGGGCGTGCCACGGTTGATACGGCTCCACATCTTGAGCGCCCTGTGCCAGCCGTGGACCTTGGCCGGGCGGCGCTCGGCGTAGTCAAAATCCGGCCGCCAGATGAGCGACCCATAGCCAAAAATCCACAGGTCCTGATGGCCACCCCATTCCTGAAGGGCACGCTCCAGCATCGGCGCCGGGTCTCGCAGTGGGGCGGGCAGATTCGTCATGCCTTCACTCTACAATCGAAAGCTTTGCTGCAAGCGGCCGGGGCCTTGTTTTCGCAACGCCTGCATTGGCCGTCCAACCACTTTATTCATCACTACAGGGATCTTCCATGTCCAGCTCTGACGACGATAGCCAACAACGTTTTGCCCTCGGTTTTCTGTTTGCACTGATTGCGTTGGTGATCTCCGTGGTGGTGGGCACCGTGGTGGTCAAGCGTCTGGGCGCCAAGGCACCGGTCCGGCCTGCCGCCGTTGCGGCCAGCAACACGCCCGCAGCACCCGCCGTAGCCGTGGAAGAAGATATTGCCAGCGTGCGCGTGGAAAACGGCGTGGTGAAGTTCTACTTTGCCACCGCCAAGGCCGAACTGGCCGCAGGTGCCAACGAAGCCCTGGCCGACGTGGTCAAGGGTGTGGCTGAAGGCAAGAAGGCCGTCATTTCCGGCTTCCACGATGCCACGGGCGACGCTGCACTGAATGCAGAACTGGCCAAGCAGCGCGCAGTGGCCGTGGCCGAAGCGCTCAAGGCCCTGGGCGTGGCCGAAGACAAGGTGGAGCTGAAGAAGCCAGAAGAAACCACCGCGACCGGCAGCAACGCCGAAGCCCGCCGCGTGGAAGTGACGCTGGGCGCCCTGTAAGCGCCGCCTGCTTCTCCAACAAAAAACCCGGTACTGCCGGGTTTTTTGGGCCAAATGGCCGCATGCGCTAGTGGAATATGCGCCAGCAGCTATCTATTTGATAGTAAAAGTTACCGCAGACCCTGGCCGCCTGCGCCTTCGGCGCGCTGGATCAACTCGATCTTGTAGCCATCGGGGTCGGTCACAAACGCGATCACCGTGGTGCCGCCCTTGACCGGACCTGCTTCGCGCGTCACGTTGCCGCCCGAGGCCTTGATCTTTTCGCACGCGGCATACGCATCGGGCACGCCCAGCGCGATGTGGCCGTAGGCCGTGCCTATGTCGTAGCTTTCCACGTCCCAGTTGTAGGTCAACTCGATCTCGGCCTGGCCGGGGTTGCCGCCCTCGAAGCCCAGAAAGGCCAGCGAGTATTTGTACTCGGGGTTCTCGGACTGGCGCAGCAGTTGCATGCCCAGCACCTGGGTGTAGAAATCAATCGAGCGTTGAAGGTTGCCAACGCGCAGCATCGTGTGGAGGAATTTCATCCCTTCGATTGTGCAGGCAGATCGAAAACCAGGCAGGTGGTGGTGGCGTGGGCATACAGCGTGCCGTCCGGCCCCACCAGGCGCGCCTCGGCCGTGGCCAGCTGACGCCCGCTGTGGATCACCCGGCCCTCGGCGCGCACGCGCTGTACCTTGGGCGTGATGGCCTTGACCAGGTTGATGCCCAGCTCGGCCGTGGTGTAGCCGCGCCCGGGCTCCATGCGCGTGTGCACGGCACAGCCCAGGGCGGAGTCGAGCAAGGTGGCAAACCAGCCGCCATGCACCGTGCCCATGGGGTTCAGGTGCTCTGCGCGGGGTGTGCCCTGGAAGATGGCCGTACCTTCTCCCACTTCGACGATCAGGAAGTCCAGCGTCTTGGCAATGGCCGCGTAGGGCAGCTCACCGCGCAGCATGGCCTGCATCTGCTGCAGGCCGTTCAGGTGGGCGATCTGTTCGCGGCGGGCCACGCCCGGGCCGGGGCCTGCATCCAGCGTGGCCAGGATGTCGCGCTCCTGTGCCAGCCAGTGTTCAAGGTGGTTGTGCTGTGTCATGGGTTGTCCTGGTTGGTGGCGTGGTTGAAATGCATGAGTTGCATATGCAATTATTGCAGATACAATCAAATCCATGCAAGCCAACCCATCCACCCTGGCCCCTGTGCTGCCGCAGGGCTGCACCAACTTCAAGCTGCGCCAGCTGATGCGCCGCGTGGCCAACCACTACGACGCCGAAATGGCGAAATGTGGACTCAAGACCACGCAGTACTCGCTGCTGTCGCATGTGCTCAAGCTGGGCCCGATTCGCCCCGGTGATCTGGCCACGGAGATGAAGATGGATGCGTCCACGCTGACCCGCAATCTGCGCCCGTTGGTGGATGCGGGCTGGGTGACGCTGAAGGCGGGTACGGACGCACGCAGCCGCCTGGTGCACATCACCGACGCAGGCCGCGACAAGCGCGCGGAAGCGCAACGCCACTGGAAGGCAGCACAACTGGCGCTGAACGAGGCACTGGGCGTGGAACGCGTGATGGCCTTGCACGCGTTGGTGGACGACTCGCTCGATTTGCTGGCTGCACTGCCAGTGCAGGAGACTGCGCATGACGAATAACCACACCCCGCAGGCGACGGCCACCAAGCCCGCCGCACCGCTGGCCCTGTGGCTGGTGCTGCTGGCGGCCGCAGGCGCCTTTGCACTGACCATGGGCACGCGCCAGACCATGGGCCTGTTCCTGTCCGCACTCAACACATCCACGGGCCTGGGCATCGGCAGCATCAGCCTGGCGTTTGCGTTTGGCCAACTGTGGTGGGGGCTGACCCAGCCGTTTGCCGGGGCTGTGGCCGACCGCATCGGCACGGGTCGTGTGATCCTGATCGGTGTGGCGCTGGTGGCGCTGGGCACCTTCATCACGCCGTATATGACCACCACGGCCGGGTTGATTTTTGCGATTGGCGTGTTGGCCGCAGGCGGCGCAGGCATGGCTGGGCCGTCTGTGCTGATGGCGGCCACTGCCCGGCTGGTGCCTGTTCAAAAGCGCGGGCTGGCCAGCGGCATCGTCAACGCGGGCGGCTCGTTCGGGCAGTTTTTGATGGCGCCCATCGCCATCAGCCTGACCGCCGCCGTGGGCTGGGCCAGTGCGATGCAGTGGCTGGGCGTGCTGGTGCTGCTGGCGCTGCCGGCGGTGTGGGTGCTCAAGGGCAACTCCAACGCCCTGGCGGCACAGGCTGCAGCGGTATCCGGCCAGAAGGCATTGACCGCGCGCGAGGCCATTGCCCAGGCCCTGGCCACACCGAGCTACCGGTATCTGGCGGCAGGCTTTCTGGTGTGTGGCTTTCACGTGGCGTTCCTGGCCACGCACTTGCCCGGCGTGATTGCAGCGTGCGGGTTGGCGCCCGAAGTAGGGGGCTGGTCGCTGGCGGTGATCGGGCTGTTCAACATTGTGGGCAGCCTGGCCATGGGCTGGGCGGTAGGGCGCTGGCGCATGAAGTCGCTGCTGTCGCTGCTATACGCCACGCGAGGTCTGGCGGTACTGATTTTCCTGTTTGCTCCCAAGACGCCGGCCGTGGTGCTGGTCTTCGCCGCCGTCATGGGCATCACCTTCCTGTCCACCGTACCACCCACGGCCGGACTGGTCGCCAAGATGTTTGGCACGGCCAACATGGCGATGCTGTTCGGCATCGTGATGCTGTCGCACCAGGTTGGCGGATTCCTGGGTGCCTACCTGGGCGGCAGCGTGTTCCAGGCCACCGGCAGCTATGACTGGGTCTGGTACATCGACATCGTGCTGGCCGTAGGCGCAGCGCTGGTCAACCTGCCGATCCGGGAAGCGCGCGTGGCGCGCCCCGCCGCCACGGCGGCCTGACCAACCACCTTCTCTCCACGAAAGCCATCGACATGACGCAGACCCCCGCCAGCAACGTTTCGACAGCCCCCACGTCCCCGATTTACCTGGACGACCTGTCTGTCGGCGACCAGTTCCAAAGCGGCGAACACGCCATGGACGAAGCGCAGATCACCACCTTTGCCGCCCAGTTCGACCCGCAGCCCTTTCACCTGGACGACGCTGCTGCGCGCGCGACGCTGTTTGGCGGTCTGGCCGCCAGCGGCTGGCACACGGCGGCCGTGACCATGCGTCTGCAAGTGACCAGTGGGCTGCCGATTGCGGGCGGCATCATCGGTGCGGGGGGCGAACTGAGCTGGCCCCGGCCCACACGCGCCACCGATGTGCTGCATGTGGTGAGCGAGGTGGTGCAGATCCAGCCCTCCAAGTCCAAGCCCGACCGGGGCATGGTCACGGTGCGCAGCGAAACCCGCAACCAGCACGGCGATGTGCTGCAGCTGTCTACTGTGCGCATCGTGGTGCCGCGCCGGCCTGCAGCCGGTGGGGCAGGGGCCTGATGTGACCGAGGCCCTGAACCCGCGCACCCACATGCTGCTGGAGGCGCCCATTGCGCCCACCTTGCTGCGGCTGGCCGCGCCCAACGTGCTGGTGATGCTGGCGCAGGCGGGCGTCGGGCTGATCGAGACCTACTTTGTCGGCCAGCTGGGCACAGATGCACTGGCCGGCATGGCGCTGGTGTTTCCGGTCGTCATGCTGATGCAGATGACCTCGGCGGGCGCCATGGGCGGCGGCATTGCTTCGGCCATTGCACGCGCCCTGGGCGCAAGGCGGCGGGACGATGCCGACGCGCTGGTGCTGCATGCGCTGGCCATTGCGGCGGTGTTTTCGCTGGTCTTTACCGTGGGCGTGGTGGGAGGAGGGCGCTGGCTCTACACCCGCATGGGCGGCACGGGCGACGCACTGAATGCGGCACTGGTCTATTCCAACTGGGTGTTTGCGGGCGCGTTTCTGGTCTGGTTGTTCAACACGCTGTCGGCCGTCATCCGGGGTACGGGCAACATGGCCGTGCCAGCCTACGTCACGGTGCTGGGCGCGTTTGTACTGGTGCCGCTGTCGCCACTGTTCATCTTTGGCTGGGGCCCCATGCCGGGCCTGGGCATTGCCGGTGGCGCCATTGCGCTGATGACGTATTACCTGATCGGCAGCGCCGTGCTGGCCGCATACCTGTGGTCGCCGCGCAGCCTGCTGCGGCCGTCGCTGGCGCACATCCGGTTTCGTTGGGTGCTGTTCAAAGACATCCTGCGGGTGGGTCTGGTGGGCACGGTGTCTACCGTCGCCACCAATCTGGCGATTGGCGTCACGACCGCATTGGTGGGTGGTTTTGGCACAGCGGCCATCGCGGGCTACGGAACCGCATCGCGGCTGGAATACCTGCTGGTTCCGCTGGTGTTTGGCCTGGGCGCGCCGCTGGTGGCCATGGTCGGCACATGCATCGGCGCTGGCCAGCGCGAGCGCGCCTTGCGCGCCACCTGGATTGGCGCGGCCATGGCGTTTGTGATGGCCGAGGCGATTGGCCTGTGGGCGGCAGCCTTTCCCAACGCGTGGCTGTCCCTGTTCAACAGCGACCCCGCCATGCTGGAAGCAGGTGCGCTGTATCTGCGCACCGTCGGCCCCGTGTACGGCTTCTTCGGCCTGGGCCTGGTGCTGTACTTTGCCTCGCAAGGGGCAGGGCGCCTGCTCTGGCCGGTGATCGGCAACATCGTGCGCCTGGCGGTGGCCGTCACCGGCGGCTGGCTGGCGCTGCGCTGGGGCGGTGGACTTGCCGCCGTGTTTGCAGCGCAGGGGGCGGCGCTGGTGCTTTACGGCTTGGTCAACGCCTGGGCGATTGCTGGCGGCGCCTGGTTCGGTCCGGTGGGCTGGCCGCGCAGTACCACCCGGCTGCTGCAGCGCATGCCCCAGGTCTGAAAGTGATGAAAACAGCTGCTAGCGCTAGTGAATCATGCGCTGGCAGCTATCAAAAAAGGAGTGGCCCGAAGTGCGTCAGACCGGCACGGTGTAGTTGAGCGTCATGCGCCCACCGTCCACGGTCACGATCTCGCCGGTCACATAGCTGGCCGCATCGCTGGCCAGCCAGGCCACCACATCGGCAATCTCGGACGGCTCGCCCAGCCGCTTCATGGGCGTGCGGCTCATGATCTTGTTCTTGGCCTCATCGCTGGTCAGCACGGCCTTGGCGGCCAGCTCGGTGGCGATGGTGCCCGGCGCCACCGCGTTCACGCGGATGTTCTTGTCGGCCAATGCCAGCGCCATCACCCGCGTGAGCTGGTTCACGCCGCCTTTGCTCACGTTGTAGCTGGAGATATTGGGAATGGTCAGCACACCGTTGACCGAGCTCATGTTCACGATCGAACCGCCTCCCGATACCACCATGGCCCGCGCCACCGCTTGGCCGACCAGGAACGAACCCTTGAGGTTGACCCGCAGCACCGCGTCAAAGTCGGCCTCGGTCACATCCAGAAAGTCTGCCGCGCGAAAGATGCCCGCGTTGTTCACCAAAACGTCGATGCGCGCATGGGCCGCCAGGGTCCGGGCCACCAGTGCATCCACTTGCGATTTATCGCCCACATCGCAGCGCACATATAGCGCGCCCAGCTCCTGCGCCAGCGCCTGGCCACGCGCATCGTCCACGTCGACGATCACCGGCTTGGCGCCTTCGGCCGCAAAGCGGCGGACACAGGCCTCGCCAATGCCTTGGGCGCCACCCGTGACGATGCAGACGCGGCCCCGGTGGCCGAAGTGGATGGACGATGTAGAAGGTGCTTGGGTGGGAAGGTTCATGGGCGGTGATGGTAGCGGCTTGAGCAGGATGCAGGGCCGACGGCGCATTGGCGCTTCGTTGGGATGACATCGTTAATACTAAATACGATGTATATTATGTAAAATAAGAAATTTACGTTTCCACGTCCATGTCGATACGCTGGCCAGTGGTGTCGGCCAGTATCTCGATGGTGCGTCCGGCATCGTTGCAGCGGTACAACTTACCACCACACCGTAAAAACAAGCAATGACCGGCGACAGGCAAACCTTCCCAGCCGGAATCTGGAACTCCGTGATGTATGCCAGCCATTTGTGGTTGGGAGCTGCGACCCGGCTGGATTCAGCTCGCCCAAGTGTTTATCGCCGCCCCGCCCTGTACGGAGTCAATCGGCGCCAATAGATCAAGACCGAAGCTTTTTGCCTCGCGATTTGACAATCTCCCGCACCTCCGGAGGCAGCTCAGGGCTGGTCGGCAGCGGAGGAAAAACTCGAAATTTCCCCAGATTCCCCAGCTTTGGTTGGATGGCATATACCCAAACTTGCCGTATGCGGTCGCCTTTGCGGGCCTGGCTAGCCCAGCTGCCCGTGAATGTGCTGACAGTCCCCTTTGTCTTGTCGTAGGCCATGAGATAGGAATGTTGCGCACCGCTTTGCATGTGGGTAACCAACTGAATAGAAAAATCGGTGTCTGGCCAGAACCAACCTGGCTGGTCGTGGATGGGACATCCGCACATCATCGTGATCTCGGCCGTGCAGTTGAGCTGCGAGGTTTGCCATTGGGCGCTAACGTTGCTGATACAGAGCCCGGGGATTTCGATAACCATTCCCTCGGGAGTTTCGGGCCCCATGCCAATGTCCACCCCCGGCAGTAGGTTGATGTCTGTCTGCACCAAGCGTGCTTGTTCAGGATGTTTCAACGGCCCAAACACCAGCAAGCGCAACTGGGAGGGAGATTGAACGGGGACCTGGAGCTGTACCTCTACGCTGTGCTCATCACTGGGGAAAGGCTGGCTTCGGCTGACAGGGCTCATCAGTTGTTCTGGCCCAGCACTTTGAGGCGTGGGGGCTTGTGCGAAGCCGTAGGCCAGGATTTTGGAGGTGCGGGGATCTTGCAGTGCGATCAGTGCGCTGAGATTGTTGGCATCTGCCGCGTCATGTCCAAGATACTTCCCGCCGCGTGCGGCGGGGCGTACACGAATACGGGATGTCTTGGCACTCCCGTCGATCGTGACCGCAGCGGGGATGTTTGCAGCCGACGAAGCAGCATCAGCAGCAACCGCGGCGTGGGACATGGTCGATATTCCGCTGATGGCGGCGCTGGTGCCCAATGTGGACAAAAAACTTCGCCTCTTCATACTCGTTCCTCCTGGGGCACTGTTAAACAAGTGCAATGCGGTGTGATTGCATGCGCCGCCTTCAAACGAAAAGACGTTTGCGACGTATTTCAGAATAGATGCAAAGTTGCGTCCGGGGCTCAAAAAAATCCCGGGGAAAACCCGTGGGGCAACAGGCTACGCATTGGCTAGATAGCCGCCGCCGGATCGCCATACCGACCAACCATGCTGCCGGTCCGCCTTGCGTATTCAAAGGCAGCATGAGTACTCAGAAAGATTCGTCCCTCCAGCCGCTGGCTGAGTGCCGTGCCCCGCAAACGGTCGAGTACAGGACCTTTCACCTCGGCTAGCAGCAGCGCCGCCCCTCGCTGAGCCAGACTTCGCTCCAGGTCTGTAAGTACGCCCAACGCAGTCGTGTCGATCTGGTTGATGGCTGAGCACACAAGAAGCACACATCGAGTGTCTGGTTGGTTGGCTACCAATTCCTCCACGCGGTCCAGCAAGGCATCCGAGTTGGCGAAATTCAGGCTTTCATCCACCCGCACGGCAATCAGGCCGGGCTCTGTGTTCACCGTATGACGGGTCACGTTGCGGAAATGCTCCGTGCCTGGCACGCGCCCCACAACCGCAATGTGCGGATGGCTGCTGCGCCACACCAAAGTGCCCAGCGACAACGCCACCCCCATCAGGATGCCGACTTCCACGCCCAAAGCGATCACGCCCCCTGCGGTGGCCAGCAGGGCCATGGCATCCGCCTTGTCGTAGTGCCAGGCTTCGCGCAGTGTCTCTACGTCAATCAAGGACACCACCGCCACGATGATGGTGGCCGCCAGCACGGCATGGGGCAGATAGTGAAACAGCCCGGTCAGCGCGGCAATCACCACACCCATCAGCACGGCAGAAATGACACCTGCCAGGGGCGTGTTGGCTCCGGCGCCAAAATTGACGACCGAGCGCGCGAAACCGCCCGTGACGGGGAAACCGCCCGACAGCGCACTGGCGACATTGGCCGCTCCCAAGCCCAGCAGCTCCCGGTTGGGCTGAATGCGCTGCTGCCGCTTGAGCGCCAGCGATTGCGCTACCGACACACTTTCCACAAAGCCCACCAGCGAGATCAGCAGCGCAGGCAGCCACAGCGAGCCCACAGACGCCATAGAAACTGCCGGCAGCCCAAGCTGTGGCAGGCCCTGGGGCACCGTGCCGACAATGCTGACCCCTGCCGTCTGGTCCCAGCGCATGGCGGCCACCAAGGCGGTGGACACCATCACCGCCAGCATCGGCGCCAGTTTGGATGCGATGTCTGCCAACCGAGGGCTGGCGCCCAGGCGGACCAGCCAAGGGGACAAGGACTTGCGCGCCAGCACTAGAAACAACACGCTGCCCGCACCAATGCCCAGCGTGACCAGGTTGGTTGCGGGCGCCGCGTGCGCGAGCTGCACCACGGTGTCAAATACGTCGGTACCGCCGGCCCTTACCCCCAGCAGGTGCTTGACCTGCCCCACAGCAATGAGCACTGCCGAGCCGGAGATAAACCCGCTGATGACCGGATGGCTCAGAAAATGGGCCAGGAAGCCCAGCCGCAATGCGCCAAATAGCAGCAACATGCTTCCTGACAGGAGTGACAGCAGCATGGCCAGCGCCACGTAGTCGGGCGAGCCAGCCGCCGCCAGCGGCTGCAGGGCGCTCGCCGTCATGAGGGAGGCCACCGCCACGGGCCCCACAGCCAGCGTCATGCTGGAGCCCAGCATGGCGTAGGCAATGATGGGCAGGATGCTGGCGTACAAGCCGACCTCGGGGGGCAAGCCCGCCAGCAGCGCGTAGGCCAGGCTCTGCGGGACCAGCATGACCGTCACGATCACACCGGCAACCATGTCCCCGGAGAGCCAGGACTTCTGGTAGTTGCGGACCCAGCCGGGTATGAGGTTCATGATGGCTCCCGGTTGATCAGGACGCCTCGGCATCCAGGGTCTGCGTCAGTCCAAACAACTGGGCAGACCTGGCACCCGAACGGCAAAACGCCAACGTGGGCTTGGGGGCCGAGATCAAGACCTTATGCATGGCCTGCACCTGTTCCGGGGTGATGGCACCACTCACAACAGGCAAATACACATAGTGCAGCCCAGCCACCGTGGCGGCGCGCTCCATTTCAGGGCTGGTGGGTTGTGCGCCACCGCCCTCCCCGTCGGGCCGGTTGTTGATGATGGTCTTGAAGCCCTGCTGGGCCAAAAAGGCAAAGTCCGTGGTGGCCAGCTGGGGCGACACTGCGAAGTCGGGGGTCAGGGCAATGATCTGCAGCGGCATGTCAGCGGGCTCCAGTCTGGGTAGGTGGGGCGCGGTGGGACATGCGTTCGGCCAGTTCAAACAGCCACATGCCCGCCAGCATCGCCATCACAAACACGATGGCTTTGGGCTGGCCCGCGCCCGCCGAAACGATGGCGGGCCCCGGGCAAAAGCCTGCAATGCCCCAGCCCGCACCAAAGATGAGGCTCCCGACCACCAGGCGGCGATCGATGTCGCGCGACGTGGGCAGATGCATGGCGCCTCCCAGGAAACTGGTGGTGCGTTTCTTGGCCGCAGCGAACGCAAAGACGCCCACCGCAATCGCGCCGCCCATCACAAACGCCAGCGACGGGTCCCACAAGCCAGCCAGGTCCAGGAAGCCCAGCACTTTGCCGGGATCGGTCATGCCCGAGACGATCAGGCCCAGTCCGAAGATCAGACCCACCACAAACTCTGTAATGCGATTTTTCATAGCGATCAATGCTCCGATGTAGGCCGGGTCAGCCCAGCGCGTGCCGGATGAGAAAGACGGTGACAAACCCGGCCCCCATGAAGGCCAGGGTGGCCACCAGGGACCGGGGCGACATGCGCGAGAGTCCGCACACCCCGTGGCCGCTGGTGCAGCCCGATCCGTAGCGGGTACCGACACCCACCAGCAGGCCAGCGATCACCACCATGCCCCAGCTCGCATCAATGCGCGGCTGCGTGGGGCCGACTACCAGCCAATAGAGACTGGGGGCTACCAGCATGCCCAGCACAAAAGCCAAGCGCCAGCCAATGTCCCCAGCGCGGGGGCGCAACAGCCCGCCCACAATGCCGCTGATGCCCAGAACGCGTCCGTTGAGGAGCACAAAAAGCGCCGAGGCAAGGCCCAGCAAAACGCCGCCAGCGAGCGCAGCCCAGGGAGTGAAATGGGTCCAGTCGATCAGCATGGCTTGCTCTCCTGGGCGGGGCCACAAAATTGTTCAAACAGCACGTTCATCACCGCCAAGGCCTGGGGGCTGGCGATCTCGTAATAGATGTTTTTGCCGTCACGGCGCGTGTTGACGAGGCCCTCCTCGCGCAATACGCCCAGCTGCTGCGACAAGGTGGGCTGGGAGATGCCCACCAACTCTTCCAGTTCACCCACACGCTTTTCACCCTGCGTCAGCTGGCATAGCAGCAGCAGGCGGTCGGGGTTGGACAACACCTTCATCAAGCGACAAGCGCTGTCGGCGGACCTGCGCAAGGTTTCCAGGTCCATTTGTGCTCCTGCGTGCATGGTCGCGCGCTCCTTTTCAAATTCGATGTTCATATTCTATTGACTAACAATCTATACGTCAATAAACTATCAACATCGAAATTAAATACGGAGCCCTTCGATGAAACCCCAGATAGAAGCCTTCTTTGATGACTCCACCTGGACGGTGAGCTATGTGGTGTTCGATCGGTCTGGCGGCCACTGCGCAGTGGTGGATTCGGTGCTGGACTACGACCCGAAGTCGGGCCGCACCCGTACGCGGTCTGCCGACAAGATCGTGGAGTTTGTGCAAAGTCAGGGGCTGACGGTGCAATGGATTCTGGAAACCCATGCCCACGCAGACCACCTGTCGGCCGCGCACTACCTTCGCGACAAGTTGGGCGGAAAAATCGCCATTGGTGCGTCCATCACCCAGGTGCAGGACGTATTCAAGAAGGTGTTTCATCTGGAGCCCGGGTTCCACCCCGATGGCAGCCAGTTCGACCAGCTGCTGCACGACAACGAGGTCTTCCACATCGGCCAGCTGGAGGCCCAGGCGCTGGCAGTGCCCGGCCATACGCCCGCCTGCATGGCCTACCAGGTGGGCGACGCCGTGTTTGTGGGAGACACCCTCTTCATGCCCGACGTGGGCACAGCGCGCTGCGACTTTCCCGGGGGCAATGCCCACACGCTGTACCAGTCGGTGCGCAAATTGCTCAGCTTGCCGGATGAAACCCGCCTGTTCATGTGCCACGACTACCCACCCGCAGGGCGTGCCGTGGCCTGGCAAACCACCGTCGCCGACCAGCGTGCCAAGAACATCCATGTGCATGACGGGGTGACCGAAGACGCCTTTGTGGCGCTGCGCACCCAGCGCGACGCGACGCTGGAGATGCCCGTGCTCATCCTGCCCTCGGTGCAGGTCAACATCCGCGCAGGGGAAATGCCGCCAGCGGAAGCCAATGGCGTGACCTATCTCAAGATTCCTGTCAACGCGCTGTGACACAACTGCCACATCCGTACCGCCACACCCACTGCAGGAACGCACACATGAAAACAGCCCACGACCTCGTCACCGCTGCCAAGGCCCTGGTGCAAGAGGTACCGCTGAACCAGGCCGACGAAGCCATACGCACCGCCGACGTGCTGATCGATGTGCGGGAGGCCGACGAGTACCAGGCTGGACATATACCCGGCGCGATTCACGCCTCTCGCGGAGTGCTGGAGTTCCGGCTCAGCAGCACGCCCGAACTCAGCGCACGCGACCTCAAGGTGGTGCTGTACTGCAAGACCAGTGGCCGTGCCGCGCTGGCTGCGCGCGCCATGCAGGACATGGGCTACCTGCAGGTGCAGTCCATCGCCGGTGGCTTTGACGCGTGGGTGGCTGCGGGCAAGCCCGTCGCGGCGCCCGCATCCCCCTCATTCGATTGACCGGGCGGTGAGCGCATTTCGCGTTCACCGCGCTTGTGCAAGCAGGGCCTATTCCCGGGCCGCAACCTTTGAGCAAGGAACTCATCATGAACATCAACGTAGGAACCGCAGACCGTGTGCTGCGCGTCTTGGCAGGCCTAGTCCTGATTGCGCTAGCTGCCACTGGCACGGTGGGCTGGTGGGGTTGGCTGGGCGTGGTGCCACTGGCCACCGGACTGTTTCGCTTCTGCCCGGCTTACGCGCTGCTCGGAATCAATACCTGCCCCGTGAAGAAATAAACCGCCGGCAGGTGGCCACACACAGAGATTCAGAGAGAGCCCGGCCCCTCCCCGGCCCCAGCAAGGAACCATTCAATGAGTACGTTTGACCACATCGACCTGATTCAGGGCATCAACGAAAACCTGGCCACCTTTCGCAAGGCGCAGCCCGACGCCATGCGGGGCTTTGCGCAGCTCGCCCAGGCATCCATGGCGGAAGGTGCGTTGACCAGCAAGCACAAGGAGCTGATTGCCCTGGCCATCGGCGTCACGCAGCGCTGCTCCGGGTGCATCGGTTTTCATGTCAAGGCGCTGCAAAAGCTCGGCGCCACCCGCGCAGAACTGGAAGAAATGTTGACCGTGTGCGTTTACATGGGGGGAGGTCCGGCACTCATGTATACAGCCGAGGCCCTCAAGGCCTGGGACACCACGGCCGTCGCCGCCAACGCCGCAGCCGCAGCCGCAGCCGCAGCCGCAGCCTGAAGCAGGGGCCCTGCCACCTGTCCGCCCCCGTCGCACGCTCGACACCCCGGCATGCCGTCCGTCAGACTGGCGGCGATAAATCGGTTTACATTTTGGGCATCTATCCGCGAGACTGTTACCAAAACAGGAGGGGGTGTCCATGCAATCTCATCGTCGCCATGGGTTGAAATTGGCGTTGTCCAAAGCATGGGCGGCATGGGTCGTCGGTGCGGCATTGCTGGCAACGACCAATGTGCAAGCGCTGGAGCCACCCACAGGCCCCGTCGTCCTGACCATCGACGGCGCCATCACCCAGACCAACCGGGGTCAGCAGGCGCAGTTCGACATGAAGATGCTGGAGAAGCTGCCGCAGCACAGCTTCTCCACCCAAACACCCTGGTACCCCAGCGCTGTCACGTTCACTGGCCCCCTGCTGCGCGATGTGCTGGCGGCGGTGGGCGCCAAGGGCACCAAGATCACTGCCGTGGCCCTGAATGACTACAAGACCGAGATCCCAGCAGACGACGCCACGCGGCATGACGTGATCGTGGCGCGCCTGATGAACAACCGGCCCATGCCCATCCGCGAAAAAGGTCCGCTGTTCATCGTGTACCCGTTTGATACCAAGGCCGAGCTGCGCAGCGAGCTGTACTACAACCGGGCGGCCTGGCAGCTCAACGCACTGCACATCCGGTAGCCGCCCTCCCCGCTTCCCGCCCTATCTATGCTGCGCAGCCAACACATCCTGCGGCTCATCATTGCCGGGCTGGTGTTGGCCTATGTCGCTATTGCGGCGGTGCAGTACAGCCAGTACCGCAGTGTGGAGGCCGTCATGCGGCGCGGCGATGTGAATGCGCTGTGGTCGTTCTTGCAGCTCAATGTGGAATATGAAAAGCTGGACCATGCGCTGCACCAGTTCGAGCTGGACCCCACCAGCATCACCATGGACCGGCTGGAGCTGCGGTATGACCTGTTCCTGAGCCGATTCAGCGCCTTGGAAAGCGGCACCTCGCGCACGCTGATGCAGGACGAGCCCGTCTACAGCAATGCGCTGGCCGCCCTGCAACGGTTTGTGGCAGCGGGCGACAGCTACTTTGGCGCCAGTGTGGATGCCCTCTCCAGCCAGACCAACATGCGGCGCCTGCGCACCGAGCTGGACGGCCTGCGTGAGACGGTGCAAGAGCTGTCGCTCAGCGCTTCGCGCGTGTCGGCCTTGCTGGGTGACTCGCGCAACGCAGAGGTCAAGCGCCAGACCTTGCTGACCACCGGGCTCACTGCATTCCAGGCCCTGCTCACGTTTTTGCTCGCCTTTGCCATGGCGCGGCAGTTCCTTCAGCGCGAAAAGGCCACGGCCCAGGCCATGGCGGCGCAGAACGAGCTGGTCGATGCCCTCAAGCGCAACGAGGAGGTGCTGGAAGCGCGCGTGGCCGAGCGCACCGTGGAGCTGCAAAAAGTCAACGCAGCCCTGCGCGAACATGAGGACGAGCTGGAGATTGCCCGCGCCCGTGCGGAGGACGCCTCGCAGATGAAGTCGGACTTCCTGGCCAACATGAGCCATGAGATCCGCACCCCCATGAACGCGGTGATCGGCATGAGCCACCTGGCCCTGGGCACCGACCTCACACCGCGCCAGCGCGACTATGTCGAAAAGATCCAGCGCTCCGGCCAGCATCTGCTCGGCCTGATCAACGACATCCTGGACTTCAGCAAGATCGAAGCGGGCAAGCTCGAAGTGGAGGTGGTGGACTTTGACCTGCGCGGCGTGCTGGACAACGTGGCCAACCTGGTCAGCGACAAATGCGCGCACAAGGGTCTGGAGCTGCTGTTCGATGTGGACCCGGCCCTGCCCGACGACCTGCGCGGCGACCCGTTGCGCCTGGGGCAGATCCTGGTGAACTACGCCAACAACGCCGTCAAGTTCACCGACAAGGGCGAAATCATCGTGCGCGTCACCGAAACGTCGCGCGACGACACCGGAGTCCTGCTGCGCTTTGAGGTGCAGGACACCGGCATCGGCCTGACCTCTGAGCAGCAGTCGCGGCTGTTTCGCTCGTTCGAACAGGCCGACACCTCCACCACGCGCAAATACGGTGGCACCGGGCTGGGGCTGGCCATCTCCAAGAAGCTGGCTGGCTTGATGGGCGGCGAAGTGGGGGTACAAAGCCAGCCTGGGGTGGGAAGCACCTTCTGGTTTACCGCCCGTCTGGGGCTGGGCAACCCCAGCCATGCCCCCCTGCTGCCCACCCCCGATCTGCGCGGGCGGCATGTCTTGGTAGTGGACGACAGCGAGCAGGCCCGGCATATCCTGGGCGAGATGCTGGCCCGCATGAGCTTTGCCGTCACCACGGCCTCTTCCGGCGAGGAGGCGGTGGCCCAGGCCCGCGCCGCCGAACAGGCTGGTCGCCCCTGCGAGATCGCATTCGTGGACTGGAAGATGCCCGGCATGGACGGGTTTGACACCCACCGCGCACTTGCCCGCCTGCAGCATCCGCCACTCACGGTCATCGTGACCGCAGCAGGCCGCGACGATGTGCAAAGCGAACTGGAACGCGCCGGGCTGCAACTGATGCTGTCCAAACCCGTCAGCCCCTCGCAACTTTTTGATGCCGCCATGCAGGCGCTGGGCGGGCAGGTCCGGTCGTCCGACGGGCGTGGCACACAAATACACCGGCGCGCTGCGCACCTTTCCGCCATTGCTGGCGCACGGGTGCTGCTGGTGGATGACAACGACCTGAACCAGCAGGTGGGCGCCGAGCTGCTGAGCGGCGCTGGCCTGGTGGTGGACGTGGCCCAGAACGGACAGGTGGCGCTGGACATGCTCGCCCAAGCCCCTTACGACCTGGTACTGATGGACATGCAAATGCCCGTGATGGACGGCCTGGCAGCCACCAGGCACCTGCGCCAGAACCCGTCCTGGGCCCAGCTGCCCGTGCTGGCCATGACGGCCAACGCCATGAGCCGCGACCGTGACCTGTGCCTGGAAGCGGGCATGAACGGCCACCTGGCCAAACCCATCGACCCGGACGAACTGTTTGCTGCCCTGCTGCAATGGATTGCACCCCGAGCCACCGGTGCGGACGAGGCTGACCGCGAAGGCGGAGACCCTCAGGGGCAGCCAGCTAGCGCCCCTTCCAAATCCGACACAGCGCCCCACTCCACAGCCGCGCTTCCCGCCGATGACGCACTGCGCCGCATCCCAGGGCTCGACGTGACCGCCGGCCTGCGGCGTGTGCTGGACAAACGGCCTGCCTACGAAGGCCTGCTGCGCAAGTTTGTGGCGGGGCAAGCGCAGGCGGTCCAAGCCACCCGTACTGCCCTGGCTGCCGGGCTACACGACGAGGCCCAGCGCGCCATGCACACGCTCAAAGGCACGGCCGGCACCATTGGCGCCACCGCGCTGGCAGCCCTGGCACAGCGTGCGGAAGAAGCCATCGCCCAGAAGGCCTCGCCCGAGCTGACAGAGCCACTGCTGGAGCCCGTGGAAGCGGCTTGCCAGGCGCTGGTCACTGCGCTGCTGCAGGCCCTGCCCGCAGAGGAGGTTGCGGGTACGGACGCTGCGCCTGGCCCGCAGATCGACGCCTCCGCTGCGCGTGCGCTGGTGGCGCAGCTTGACGCACTGCTGTCCGACGACGATTCCGACGCCATCGAAATCTTCAGGCAATCCACGCCCACCCTGCAGGCCCTGCTGGGGCCGGCGTATGGCCAGATGAAGCGGTCGCTGGACAGCTACGACTTTGTGGAGGCACTGGCCATACTGCGCCAGGCCCCCGAGGCGCACAATGACAACAAGGAGGACCCGGTCCATGAATAGCCCATTCGCACCCAGCGGCAAATGCACGGTGCTGGTCGTAGACGACACGCCCGACAACCTCTCGCTGATGAGCGACCTCCTGCGCACCGACTACAAGGTCAAGCTTGCGCCCAGTGGCGAGCGCGCCCTGCAGATCGTGGCGGGCGACAGCAAGCCCGACCTGATCCTGCTGGACATCATGATGCCGGACATGGATGGCTACGAGGTGCTGCGCCGCCTGCAGTTCAACCCCGACACCGAAGACATCCCTGTCATCTTCCTCACCGCCATGAGCGCGGCCGATGACGAAAGCATTGGCCTGGAGCTGGGTGCGGTGGACTACATCACCAAACCCATCAACCCGGCCATCGTGATGGCCCGGGTGCGCAACCACCTGCAGCTCAAGCGCGCGCGCGACTTCCTGGCCCAGCACAACCACTTTCTGGAGCAGGAGGTCGCCAACCGCACCCGGGCGATGGCCGAGCTGCAGGACGCCACGATCCGCGCCATGGCCTCGCTGGCCGAAACGCGCGACAACGAAACGGGCAACCACATCCGGCGCACGCAGCACTACATGGAAGCGCTGGCCCGCCACCTGCAGAACCACCCGCGCTTCAAGGACGAGCTGACCGACGCCGCCATCGAGACCATCTTCAAGTCCGCCCCGTTGCACGACATCGGCAAGGTGGGCATTCCCGACCGCATCCTGCTCAAGCCCGGCAAGCTCACGCCGGAAGAGTTCGAGATCATGAAGACGCACACCACCCTGGGGCGCGACGCCATCATCGCGGCAGAGACAGGGACCACACAGGACAACCCGTTTTTCCGGTATGCCAAGGAGATCGCCTACAGCCACCAGGAGAAATGGGACGGCTCGGGCTACCCCGAAGGCCTGGTGGGCAACACCATTCCACTGTCAGCGCGGCTGATGGCCGTGGCTGACGTGTACGACGCACTGATTTCCGAACGCGTCTACAAGCCCGCGTACTCCCACGAGCAGGCGGTAGAGATCATTGGCGACGGCCGGGGGAGCCACTTCGACCCCGACATGGTCGACGCCTTCCTGACCCTGTCCGAGGAGTTCCGGCGCATTGCCCAGCAGTTTGCCGATGCCGAGCCTGCACGGCTGGCCCAGGTGGACCGCCTGGCCGCCGATCTGCCCATGGAGCGCATCGAACTGACCTCGCGCGAAGAGCCGCTCTGAATGGCACTGCCCCGCGCCTTACCGTAGCGCAGCACTGAGGCACGGCATTCGGTGGCGCCGCAGCGGGCTCCTGCAGAAGCACGCCGCCGCGTCGGGGGGTATCAAGCGCTGTGGCTGTGCCCGTCGAGGGTGGTGGTCGTTGTGCGGTGGCCGTTCAGCCCCAGCTTGGCCAGCAGTTGCACATCGGCCTCCACATCGGGGTTGCCCGTCACCAGCAGCTTGTCGCCATAAAAGATGGAATTGGCCCCGGCCATGAAGCACAGCGCCTGCACGGCGTCACCCAGTTGCTGGCGCCCCGCCGACAGGCGCACGCGCGCCTTGGGCATGGTGATGCGGGCCACGGCAATCACGCGCACAAAGTCAAACGGGTCGATGGGCTCGCTGTCGGCCAAAGGCGTTCCAGGCACGCGCACCAGGCTGTTGATGGGCACCGACTCAGGGTACGGCTGCAGATTGGCCAGCTGCGCAATCAGGCCTGCGCGGTGCACGGGCGCTTCGCCCATGCCCACGATGCCGCCGCAGCACACGCTGATGCCTGCGCTGCGCACATGCTGCAGCGTGTCCAGCCGGTCCTGGTAGGCGCGGGTGCTGACCACATCGGTGTAGTACTCGGGGGCCGTGTCCAGGTTGTGGTTGTAGTAGTCCAGCCCGGCGTCTTTCAGCGCCTGCGCCTGGTGCGATTCAAGCATTCCCAGCGTGGCGCAGGTCTGCAGGCCCAGGCCCTTCACCGCGCCAATCAGGGCGCTGACTTTTTCAATGTCGCGGTCTTTGGGCGCACGCCAGGCGGCACCCATGCAAAAGCGCGTGGCGCCCGCGTCCTTGGCGGCCTGGGCGGCGCGTACCACCTCATCCACCTCCATGAGCTTGTCGGCCTTTACCCCGGTGTCGAACTCGGCCGCCTGCGGGCAATAGCCGCAGTTTTCTGGGCAGCCGCCGGTCTTGACCGACAGCAGCGTGGCCAGCTCGATGTCGCCCGCAGGCCAATGCTGGCGGTGCACGGTTTGTGCCTCGAACAGCAAGTCCATCAGGGGCTTGTCGAGCAGCGCCTGGATGGCCTCCACCGACCATTCTCCCTGCACAACCGGCGCAGAGACGGGGCGATGGACCTGGATGGGCTGCGGGGCGGAGAGGGTTGCGTTGGCCATGGGTGGGGTCCTTTCAAGAGCCTGCTGCTGCAAGCACAAGGCATTGCGTCGGTGATCACACAAGGCGCCACTCCAGAGTCTTCCGGAGCACCGCCCTGCATCGCTATCACCATGATTTTGAAGGAGATTTCGGCACAACTGCTCTCAACATGGTCACAAAAGGTGCCACTATTTTCCGGTGCTCAACGGCCGGCATCTCGCTGTGCGAGAACGGCAAAAAAGCCGGCTGTTGACCACTTTAGAGAGCATGTTGAAACCACCACCAAAACCGCCTGCGCAACGCGCTGACAACCGGCGGCTTTGGCTTCTATCTTGCAGCCCTTGCCACCTCGCAGGCTCCGACGTTCATAAAAGTTAGCCGCTCGTTGCACCCCGGCCAGACCAAGTCAAGGCCCCAGCGCCCGCCATCAGGCACACCAGGGCCAAGCCATCCGCCACCACCACGTGCTGCAAATGCGCATTGAAGCCACCGGTGAGCCATGCAAGCAGCAGGAAAGAAAGGGTGCTGACCGCGCCAACAAGCAAGCCCAACCACTGGTAGCCGGGCTTGAACGCCGCCATCAGGCAGAGCCCACCCACGATGCCGAACAGCACGGCACGGTGCCGCAGCAGGATGAGCGTGTTCGGATCGGAAGGGGCCACGCCGTAGAGTCTGGCCAAGTGCTCTGAGCCGAGCACGCCGATCAAGGGAATCAGGTGGATGGCACCCGCGAGCAGCAAGGCCAGAGAAGCGATTTTTTGCATGGGCAGGTGACACCAAAGACAAGGTGCCGCCGTTGTAGCCCCGGCCGGGCCCGGTGACCATGACGCGCCAGGTCATGGACGCCGCGCTGTTCAGCGCCCCAGCATCTGCTCCAGCGCCTCGCGGATGGCGCGGGGCTTGTTGTCCGCGTCGTCGATGGCAGAGCAGCTCGGACTGTGCTCCACCTCAGCGCCGCGAATGCCGACGCGACCGAACAGGCGCTCGCAGTCACATCGCAGGGAGGCCAGGGTCTTGCGGGACCGCTGGTGTTTCACTTCCGCCACCCAGCAGCGGTCCGCGCAGCCGCAGGCCCGGTACTGCAGGGTTTCTCCCGCCCGGCCCCAGTCAAGCGGATAGGCACCCGTGCCACCTGCTGCCCCACCGCCCTGCCCTGCCAGTGCGAGGACCAGCAGGGCGCTCACCTTGGCGCCAGCCAGCAACGTACGCGGGAGCGAAACCATGGGGACAACAGCGGGCTGTGGTGGTGTTGGGTTTCAGCCCAGTGCGGCAATCACATCCGCCGGTGCCTGCACCAGTTCGATCAACACGCCTTCGCCCGCAATTGGAAACTCGTCATTGCTCTTGGGGTGCAAAAACGTGATGTCGTAGCCCGCCGCCCCCTTGCGGATGCCGCCGGGCGCAAAGCGCACGCCTTTGGCCGTGAGCCATTCCACCGCCTTGGGCAAGTCATCGATCCACAGGCCGATGTGGTTGAGCGGCGTGGTGTGCACGGCGGGCTTCTTGTCGATGTCCAGCGGCTGCATGATGTCCACCTCCACCTTGAAGGCGCCTTTGCCCATGGCCAGGATGTCTTCATCGACGTTTTCGCGCTCGCTCTGGAAAGTGCCGGTCTGTTCGAGGCCCAGCATGTCCACCCACAGCGTCTTCATCCGCTGCTTGTCGGTGCCGCCAATGGCCACCTGCTGGATGCCCAGGACCTTGAAGGGGCGTGGGGTTGTGCTCATGATTACTCCTGATTTGATAGCTACCAGCGCATATTCTTCTAGCACTAGAGGCCAAAAAGACTAAAAAAGGGGCGCAAGGCCCCTCTGGATGGGTTGTGGGGCCCTTGAGATCACTGGAATTCCAGGATCACCTGGTCCACCGCCAGCGACTCACCCTTGCCCGCCGTGATCTTGCCCACCACGCCATCTTGCGCGGCAAAGAGGATGTTCTCCATCTTCATAGCCTCGATCACCGCCAGCTTTTCACCAGCCTGCACCTTCTGGCCGGGCTGCACCGCCACATCGACCAGAAGGCCGGGCATGGGCGAGAGCAGGAACTTGGACAGATCTGGCGGCGCCTTGAAGGGCATCAGCTTGTGCAGCTTGGCACCCAGCGGCGACAGCACCAGCGCATCGATCTGCGTGCCGTTGTGCGCAAGGCGCAGCGCCAGCGGGTTCTTGCCCACGCCGCGTTCCACCTGGGCCGTGAAGCCCTGGCCGTTGCATGCGCCCTGCACGCGGATCTGGCCCAGCGTGGCGGTGCTACTGATCTGATAGCTATTGCCACCCACGCTGATTGCGCTGGAGCCCGATTTGTCTTCAAAGTCGGATACCGTCACCTCGTGGTGCTGGTTCTGCCCTTCGGCGCCCAGCGTGACCACCACAAACTGCTCGCCCACCTTCACTTCGTGGCCTGCCAGCTGGCCGCTGATGCCGGAGGCGCGTGCACGGTAGCGGCGGTTCATGAACGCGGCCAGCGCCACCAGGAACAGCGGGTCGCTGTGTGGCACGTCTTCGGCGTGGAAGCCCTTGCCGTAGTTCTCGGCGATGAAGCCGGTGTTGAAGTCGCCCGTCACGAACTTGGGGTGCGCCAGCAACGCGGCCTGGAACGGGATGTTGCTGCTGATACCGCGAATCACAAAGCCGTTCAGCGCCGCGCGCATCTTGGCAATCGCATCGTTGCGGTCCGTGCCGTGCACGATGAGCTTGGCGATCATCGAGTCGTAGTACATGGGGATCTCGCCGCCCTCATACACGCCCGTGTCCACCCGCACGCCCAATTTTTTGGTCGTATCGGACTGGAACATCGACTCCTCCGGCGGCTGAAAGCGCACCAGGCGGCCGGTAGACGGCAGGAAGTTGCGGAACGGGTCTTCGGCGTTGATGCGGCACTCAATGGCCCAGCCGTCGCGCTTCACATCGGCTTGGCTCAAAGGCAGCTTCTCGCCTGCGGCCACGCGGATCATCAGCTCCACCAGGTCCAGGCCGGTGATGCATTCCGTCACCGGGTGCTCCACCTGCAGGCGGGTGTTCATCTCCAGGAAGTAGAAGTCCTGGTCCTTGCCGACCACGAACTCCACCGTGCCCGCGCTCTGGTACTTCACGGCCTTGGCCAGTTGCACCGCTTGCTCGCCCATGGCCTTGCGGGTGGCGTCGCTGATGAAGGGCGATGGCGCCTCTTCGATCACCTTCTGGTGGCGGCGCTGGATGGAGCACTCGCGCTCGTTCAGATAGATCACGTTGCCATGAGAATCGCCCAGCACCTGGATCTCGATGTGGCGCGGCTCCTGCACAAACTTCTCGATGAAGATGCGGTCGTCGCCAAAGCTGTTGCGGGCTTCGTTCTGGCAGCTGGCAAAGCCTTCAAACGCTTCCTTGTCGTTGAACGCCACGCGCAGGCCCTTGCCGCCGCCCCCGGCCGAGGCCTTGATCATCACGGGGTAGCCAATGCCTTTGGCGATCTCCACCGCCTGCTCGGGGCCCGAGATGGCGTCGTTGTAGCCAGGAATCGTGTTGACCTTGGCTTCGTTGGCCAGCTTCTTGGACGCGATCTTGTCGCCCATGGCCGCGATCGAATGCGCCTTGGGGCCGATGAAGGCGATGCCCTCGTCCTCGCAGCGCTTGGCAAAGGCTTCGTTTTCAGAGAGGAAACCGTAGCCGGGGTGCACCGCCTGCGCACCGGTCTGCTTGCAGGCCGCAATGATCTTGTCGGCCAGCAGGTACGACTCGCGGCTGGGCGCGGCACCAATGTGCACGGCCTCGTCGGCCAGCTTGACGTGGCGGGCTTCCTTGTCGGCGTCGGAGTAGACGGCGACGGTGGCGATGCCCATTTTCTTGGCCGTTGCAATCACTCGGCAGGCGATTTCGCCACGGTTGGCGATGAGAATTTTTGTAAACATTGCTTTGCCCTACTCAACTTGGAGGTCCCGCGAAGCGGCGGCTTCGCGGTGGTTGATACACATATTGCTTGGGTATTGAGGAATCACCAGAACTTGCTCCACCGAGCATTCTGGATAGATCCATCGTCCCCAATTCGCCCTGAGCCATTCAACAGACAAAGAGCTTGCGTCAGGCTGAAACTTCGCTTCCAGAGGAAGTTCGATCAGCGTAAGCCCAGCTTTTTGCCCCGTACAGACAATCAAACTCAAACCGCAATCGGAGACCCGTGACTCCAGACACATCAAATCAACGACTGGCTCGTATGGCCACTGAGCAGCCGTAATTCGAAGCACAGTTCCGCGCCAAAGCCCTGGCACCACCAACTGCGACAGCGGCTGCCAATCGGCACGAATTTGAGGCTGAAGATCAGCGGTGTCCATGCTCAAGCTCTCAGATCACAGCGGAATGTTGCCGTGCTTGCGCCATGGGTTTTCCAGCTTCTTATCGCGCAGCATCACCAGCGAGCGGCAGATGCGCTTGCGTGTCTCGTGCGGCAGGATCACGTCGTCGATAAAGCCGCGTGCACCGGCCACAAACGGGTTGGCAAAACGCTGCTTGTATTCGGCCTCGCGCGCAGCCAGCTTCACGGGGTCGTTCTTGTCCTCGCGGAAGATGATTTCCACCGCGCCCTTGGCGCCCATCACGGCGATTTCTGCGTTGGGCCAGGCCAGGTTCACGTCGCCGCGCAGGTGCTTGGAGCTCATCACGTCGTACGCACCGCCGTAGGCCTTGCGGGTGATGACGGTGATCTTGGGCACGGTGCACTCGGCATACGCGTACAGCAGCTTGGCGCCGTGCTTGATGATGCCGCCGTACTCCTGGCTGGTGCCGGGCATGAAGCCGGGCACGTCCACAAACGTGACCACGGGGATGTTGAACGCATCGCAAAAGCGCACAAAACGCGCGGCCTTGATGGAACTCTTGATGTCCAGGCAGCCCGCCAACACCAGCGGCTGGTTGGCCACGATGCCCACGGTCTGGCCTTCCATGCGGGCAAAGCCGATCAGGATGTTCTTGGCGTACTCGGGCTGTAGCTCGAAGAAGTCCCCATCGTCCACGGTCTTGAGGATCAGTTCCTTCATGTCGTAGGGCTTGTTGGGGTTCTCGGGCACCAGGGTGTCCAGGCTCAGGTCCATGCGGTCGGCCGGGTCGTTGCTGGGGCGCACCGGGGCTTTTTCGCGGTTGTTGAGCGGCAGGTAGTTGTACAGGCGGCGCAGCATCATCAGCGCCTCCACGTCGTTCTCAAACGCCATGTCGGCCACACCGCTCTTGGTGGTGTGGGTCACGGCGCCGCCCAGTTCCTCGGCGGTGACTTCTTCGTGCGTCACGGTCTTCACCACTTCAGGGCCGGTCACGAACATGTAGCTCGAATCCTTGACCATGAAGATGAAGTCCGTCATGGCGGGCGAGTACACGGCGCCACCGGCGCTCGGGCCCATGATCATGCTGATCTGCGGAATCACGCCACTGGCCAGCACGTTCTTCTGGAACACGTCGGCATAGCCACCGAGGGACGCCACGCCTTCCTGGATGCGCGCGCCGCCCGAGTCATTGAGGCCGATGACCGGTGCGCCCACCTTCATGGCCTGGTCCATCACCTTGCAGATCTTTTCGGCGTGGGTTTCGCTGAGTGCCCCGCCGAACACCGTGAAATCCTGGCTGAACACGAACACCAGGCGGCCATTGATCATGCCGTAGCCCGTCACCACACCGTCGCCGGGGATCTTGTTGTCCTCCATGCCAAAGTCGGTGCAGCGGTGCTCGACAAACATGTCCCATTCCTCGAACGTGCCGTCGTCCAGCAGCAGCTCGATGCGCTCGCGCGCCGTGAGCTTGCCCTTGGCGTGCTGCGCATCGATGCGCTTTTGCCCGCCGCCCAGGCGTGCCAGCGCACGCTTTTTCTCCAGTTGATCCAGGATGTCTTGCATGGTCGTCCTTTGGTGAATGGGTTGGTGTCTACTATTTATTTGATAGCTGCCAGCGCATGATTGGATTGCGCTAGCAGCAGATTTCGTGCTGCAGTGGATGCTGCGATGCGTCCGGCGGCCACGTCGGCCTGCATCTGGGGCAACAGCTCGCGCACCTGCGGGTGCTGGCGAAACGCGAGCTTGAGGCCCGCGTCGATGCGCTCCCACATCCAGGACAGCGCCTGTTTCTCGCGCCGCGTGGCCAGGCGGCCGTTGGCGGATTGCAGCTGGCGGAATTGCGTGACAGCGGCCCAGAAGCTGTCTACGCCCTGCCCCAGCAGCGCGCTGATTTGCACTACCTTCGGGTGCCACAGCGTTTCGTCGTGGTGCGCGTTCTCGGGGTTGCCGTGTTGGCTGAGCAGACGCAGGCTCGATGTGATCTGCGCCTCGGCGCGCGTGGCAGCGTTCTTGTCGATGTCGGCCTTGTTGATGACCACCAGATCGGCAATCTCCATCACACCCTTCTTGATCGCCTGCAGGTCGTCGCCCGCGTTGGGCAGCTGCATCAGCACAAACATGTCCGTCATGCCCGCCACGGCAATCTCGCTCTGGCCCACGCCCACGGTCTCGACGATGACCACGTCGTAACCCGCCGCCTCGCAGACCAGCATGGCCTCGCGGGTCTTCTCGGCCACGCCGCCCAGCGTGCCGCTGGAGGGGCTGGGGCGGATGTAGGCCTTTTCGTGCACCGACAAATGTTCCATGCGCGTCTTGTCGCCCAGGATGGAACCACCCGAGACGGTGCTGGAGGGGTCGATGGTGAGCACGGCCACGCGGTGGCCCTGGCCGATCAGGTACAGGCCCAAGGCTTCGATGAAGGTGGATTTGCCCACGCCGGGCACGCCGCTGATGCCCAGGCGGAAGGCCTTGCCGGTGTGCGGGAGCAGCTGGGTCAGCAGCTCGTCGGCCTGGGCGCGATGGTCCACCCGCGTTGATTCGAGCAGCGTGATGGCTTTGGACATGGCGCGGCGTTGCACCGCCGCCGTGCCCTGCACCACCCCGTCAAGAAGCGCCGCAGGTGTCACGCCACCGCCTTGCGAATCTGCTCCAGCACATCCTTGGCGCTGGCGGGAATGGGTGTGCCGGGGCCGTACACGCCCTTGACGCCCGACTCATACAAGAAATCGTAGTCCTGCGCCGGAATCACCCCGCCCACGAACACGATGATGTCGTCCGCACCCTGGTCCTTGAGCGACTGAATGATGGCGGGCACCAGTGTCTTGTGGCCTGCAGCCAGCGTGCTCACGCCCACGGCGTGCACGTCGTTTTCGATGGCCTGGCGGGCACATTCCTCGGGGGTCTGGAACAGCGGGCCCATGTCCACGTCAAAGCCCAGGTCCGCAAAGGCGGTGGCCACCACCTTGGCGCCCCGGTCATGACCGTCCTGGCCCAGTTTGGCGATCATCACGCGGGGACGGCGGCCTTGTTCTTCGGCAAAGGCGTTGATTTCGGTCTTGAGTCTGTCCCAGCCTTCGGCCGAGTCATAGGCAGCTGCGTACACACCGGTCACCTTTTGTGTATCGGCGCGGTGGCGCCCAAAAACCTTCTCCAACGCATCGCTGATCTCGCCCACGGTGGCACGCAGACGCACAGCCTGGATGGACAAATCGAGCAGGTTGCCCTCGCCACTCTCCGCAGCGGCGGTCAGCGCATCCAGCGCTGCCTGCACCTTGGCGGCATCGCGCGTTGCACGGATCTTTTGCAGGCGAGCGATCTGGCCGTCGCGCACCTTCATGTTGTCGATCTGCAGGATGTCGACCGGGTCTTCCTTCGCCAGCTTGTACTTGTTGACACCCACGATCACGTCCTTGCCACTGTCGATGCGCGCCTGCTTCTCGGCGGCAGCAGCTTCGATCTTGAGCTTGGCCCAGCCGCTGTCCACGGCCTGGGTCATACCCCCCATGGCCTCGACCTCTTCGATGATCTTCCAGGCCGCGTCGGCCATGTCCTGGGTCAGCTTTTCCATCATGTAGCTGCCGGCCCAGGGGTCGATCACGTTGGTGATGTGGGTCTCTTCCTGGATGATGAGCTGCGTGTTGCGCGCAATGCGGGCGCTGAACTCGGTGGGCAGCGCAATGGCTTCGTCAAAGCTGTTGGTGTGCAGGCTCTGCGTGCCGCCAAACACGGCCGCCATGGCCTCGATGGTAGTGCGCACCACGTTGTTGTAGGGGTCCTGCTCGGTGAGGCTCCAGCCCGAGGTCTGGCAGTGCGTGCGCAGCATGAGGCTCTTGGGGTTCTTGGCGCCCGTGGCCTTCATGATGCGGCACCACAGCAGGCGCGCGGCGCGCATCTTGGCGACTTCGAGGTAGAAGTTCATGCCAATCGCCCAGAAGAACGACAGGCGCCCGGCGAACTCGTCCACATCCATGCCCTTGGCGATGGCGGTCTTCACATATTCCTTGCCGTCGGCCAGGGTGAAGGCAAGCTCCAGTGCCTGGTTGGCCCCGGCTTCCTGCATGTGGTAGCCGCTGATCGAGATCGAGTTGAACTTCGGCATGTTCTTGGCCGTGTACTCGATGATGTCGCCAATGATCTTCATCGACGGCTTGGGCGGGTAGATGTAGGTGTTGCGCACCATGAACTCTTTCAGAATGTCGTTCTGAATGGTTCCGGAGAGCTTGTCTTGCGAGACGCCCTGCTCTTCTGCCGCCACCACATAGCCCGCCAGCACGGGCAACACCGCGCCGTTCATGGTCATCGATACGCTGACCTTGTCCAGCGGGATCTGGTCGAACAGGATCTTCATGTCCTCGACCGAGTCGATCGCCACCCCGGCCTTGCCCACATCGCCCGTCACGCGGGGGTGGTCGCTGTCGTAACCCCGGTGGGTGGCCAGGTCGAACGCCACACTCACGCCCTGCCCGCCCGCAGCCAGGGCCTTGCGGTAGAAGGCGTTGGATTCTTCGGCGGTCGAAAAACCTGCGTACTGGCGGATCGTCCAGGGCCGCACGGCATACATGGTGGCCTGGGGGCCGCGCAGGTAGGGTTCAAAACCCGGCAGCGTGTTGGCGTACGGCAGGCTGGCCGTGTCTTCGGCGGTGTACAGCGGCTTGACGGTGATGCCATCGGGCGTGACCCAGTTGAGGGCGCTGACATCGCCCCCCGGCGCCGACTTGGCTGCGGCCTTGGCCCAGGCTTCCAGCGAAGACGCGGCGAACTCTGGGGCGTTGTTGGTGGGGTTGTCACTCATGGCAAAAGCTACTCCGAAGATGGCGTTGGGGCGTCCAACACAGCGCACAGGCGGTGACCGCACAGGTGCAGTGGTGTGGCGGCGAGTTTACATCATTCATAATTATTGATTCAAAATATTCCACACAGCTTACAATCCACCCCATGTCTGCCCTTACCCTCACTCCCCGCGCGCTCTACGAAGAAGTGGCCGAGCAATTGCGCCAGCGCATCTTCCGGCGCGAACTGGAGCCGGGCAGCTGGATTGACGAACTCAAGATTGCCGAAGAATTCGGCATCAGCCGCACGCCCCTGCGCGAGGCACTGAAGGTGCTGGCCGCTGAAGGCCTGGTCACGATGAAGGTGCGCCGTGGCGCCTATGTGACGGAGATGAGCGAAAAAGACCTGCGCGACGTGTACCACCTGCTCAGCCTGCTGGAGAGCGACGCCGCAGGCGTGGTGGCCGAACATGCCACCGACACGCAGCTAAAGACGCTGCAGGACCTGCACGCCGAGCTGGAAGCCGCCGTGGCTGATCGCGAAAAATTCTTCGCCGTCAACGAACGCTTTCACATGCACCTGCTGGAGATGGCCGACAACCGCTGGCGCAGCCAGATGGTGGCCGACCTGCGCAAGGTGATGAAGCTCAACCGCCACAACTCGTTGTTCAAGCAGGGGCGCATCGAGGATTCGCTGGGCGAACACCGCGCCATCCTGGCTGCGATGGTGGCGCGCGATGCCAAGGGCACGGTGAAGGCCATGCAGGCGCATTTTGCGCAGGGGCTGGAAGCGGCGACCTGATTGGAAGCCGCCAGCACAAGCCCGCTTGTCGCGGGCTTAAGCTGTGTCGGCTCAGTTTTTGGCCTGCTCCACGCGGTTGCGCCCACCGGCCTTGGCGGCATAGAGCGCCTCGTCGGCCCGGCGCAGCAGGTCATGAAAGCTGTGGTCCCCTGCGTTTGCCGCGGCCACCCCCATGGAAATGGTCATGGGGATGAACACCCCGCCCGCATTCAGAGGCTCCCCGGCCACCAGTGCACGCAGGCGCTCACCGGCCATCAGGGCGGCTGTAGTGTCCAGCCCCTCCCACAGCACCACAAACTCCTCGCCACCATGGCGTGCCGCCAGATCGCTGCCTCGGCATGCTGTACGCAGGTGCACGGCCACATGCCGCAGCGCCACATCCCCCACTTCATGTCCATGGCAGTCGTTGATGGCCTTGAAGTGATCGATATCGATCACAGCCAGGGCCAGACCGCTTGCCTGTTGCGGCCTCTCGGCAAATCGCCGCTCCCCCACCGTGACCAGCGTGCGGCGGTTGGGAAGGCCCGTGAGGTAGTCGGTGGAGGCTGCCAGCTCCCACTGGCGGCCAATGCGTTCGGAGCACATGAGCAAAAAGGCCGTCGTCCCCACCACGGGCAGCAATGCGGTGATCATGGGGCTGGCCATGTTGATCCAGGCCCCATCGCCCGTGATGTCAAAGGACGGACTTATGCCACGCCCCAAAAAATAAGCCGCCCGAAACACTGTGAACCCCGCCACAAAGGCAAACAGGCTCGCCATCACGCGGCGGCTGTGCGCACCATCGGGTGATTTCTGCGACACCAGCAACACAAAGCTTGCCAGCAGCAAGAACACGCAGCAGGTCGAAAGAATGACCACACGCATGCGCGTGTCCGGCCGGAGCACCGCGAACCAAAGTATTCCCAGGATGCCCACCGCAGCCGGGGCCAACATCCAGCGCAGATCCGGCAGGCCATAAAACTGCCTTAGCGCACGCCAGTAACCCGTGCACCCCAGCAGCACCAGCCCGTTGGCCAGCGGCGACGCCAGCCCCAGAGGCATCTGGTCGCGCGACGCGTACATCACGGCACTGCCGGCCAGCAGCAGCGTAGCGATACGCCAGGTTTCGGTGCAGTTGCGCAAGGCCACAGGGAAGCTCTTGCGCATCAGGCCCAGCACCCACCCGTTGGCCAGCATCATCAGCGTGGCAACAATGAAGATGGTGACGGGATCCATGGCGGCGGGGGCGAAATGGCGGTTTGCGGCGGGATGGTGAACGACGAGGTGGCCTCCCCTTTTCATATCGGCGGAAGGTGGGACATTGTGGCCGACCCGGCTTGCAATCAGCCCGCGCATCGTGCGAATGCTCTTCGGCAGCCCGGCTCCGGGGTGCGCCCGAACCCCTTGGCGTCACCCAACGCACTGCGGAGAAAGCACAGCGACCCGCCCCGCAGCGCGCCAATACACGGGCTGGCAGAGGGCTGCGCCAAAACACAGGCGCGGAGCATTCCGAAAATCGGAACGCACCATTTGCAACACAAGAGGTCTCCGCGCGTGCGTTTCCAGCAGGTTCGATCGGTATGATTCTGCGGGTTTTCACTGAGGCTTTGCGCCTTTGGCGCGCACAGCCTTCACCGCAGGTTCCATGTCTCCCATCCCCTCCGATATCGCCAGCGTGCAAACGCTGCCCCAGCTCCTCGCCTACCGCGCTGCCCGCACCCCAAATGCCGAGGCGTACCGCGCCTTCGACCCCACCACCCAATCCTGGATGAGCCTGACCTGGGAGCAAGCCGCAGGGCGCATCGCCACCTGGACGCAAGCCCTGGTTGCGCTGCAACTGCCCCCGGCAGCCCGCGTGGCCATCTTGCTGCCCAACGGCCTCAATGCCATGTGCGCAGACCAGGCCACGCTGGCCGCCGGCGGTGTGCCCGTGCCTCTGCACGCCATCGACAACCCCGGCAGCATCGCCTACATCCTGGCCGACTGCGAAGCCTCGATGCTCATCGTGGGCCAGGCCGAGCAGTGGGAAAAGATCCGCGCCGTGGGCACGCCGTTCCCGGCCCTGCGGGCGGTGGTGATCACCGACGACGACACTTCAACCTTCGCGCCCACCGCCGCTTCGGTCGATGGCCCCGCCGTGGGCTCGCTGGCGCAGTGGCTGGCGGGGGCCGGTGCAGCCCCAGCGCCCACACCACCCGGTGCAGACGACCTGGCGGCCATCGTCTACACCTCGGGCACCACGGGCAAGCCCAAGGGCGTGATGCTCACGCACCGCAACGTGGTCGGCGACGTGAAGGCGGTGCTCGACCGCATCGCCCCCACAGTGGACGACGTGTTCCTGTCGTTCCTTCCGCTGTCGCACACCTTCGAGCGCACAGGCGGCTACTACCTGCCGATTGCGGCGGGCAGCTGCGTGGCCTACGCACGCTCGGTGGCCCAGCTGGCGGAAGACCTGAAAACCATACGCCCCACCGTGCTGGTGTCGGTGCCGCGCATCTACGAGCGCATCCAGGCCAAGCTGCTCGAAAAACTCTCGCCCACGCCCTGGAAGATGCAGCTGTACGAAGCCGCGCAGAGCAAGGGTTGGGCCCGGTTTTGTGCAGCCCAGGGGCTGGCTGCCCCCACACCGGACGCCAGCAGTCAGGCCGCAGGCTGGATGGCCGCCTTGCCCTGGCCCGTGCTGCAGGCCCTGGTGGCCAAGCCTTTGCTGGCCCAGTTTGGCGGCCGCGTGCGCGTGGCGGTGAGCGGCGGCGCGCCGCTGTCGCCCACCATTGCCAAGTGTTTTCTGGGTCTGGGGCTGCCGCTGATCCAGGGCTACGGTATGACTGAGACCGCACCGGTGGTGTCGGTCAACGCACTGGACGACAACGACCCCGCCTGCGTGGGCAAGGCCCTGCCCGGCGTGGAAGTGCGTATCGGCGACAACCACGAGCTGCAGGTGCGCGGCCCCATCGTGATGAAGGGCTACTGGAAGCGCCCCGAAGACACCGCACGCATCCTGAGCACCGACGGCTGGCTGGGCACCGGCGACCAGGCCGACATCGTGAACGGCCGCATCTACATCAAGGGCCGCATCAAGGAAATCATCGTCACATCCACCGGCGAAAAGATCCCGCCGGGCGACCTGGAGCTGGCCCTGCTGGCCGACCCGCTGCTGGAGCAGGCCTTTGTGGTGGGCGAAAACCGCCCCTTCATCGCCTGCGTGGCCGTGCTGAACCCGGGCGAGTGGCAGCGCCTGGCCGCTGACCTGGGCCTGAACCCCCAGGCCGCCGACAGCCTGAACCACCCCAGCGTGCACCGTGCTGTGCTGGCGCGCATCGAAAAGAACACCGCCAGCTTTGCCCGCTATGCCGTGCCGCGCACGGTGCACCTGACGCTCACGCCTTGGACGATTGAAAACACCTTCATGACGCCCACGCTCAAGCTCAAGCGCAACAACCTGATGGCGCACTTTGCCGAGGCCATCGAAGGCATGTACCAAAAGCCGGGGCGCTGAGCCTCGGCTTGCTCCTTACAACACCAGCTCGCCCTCCCGGGCGTAGGCGGAGCCAAAGCGGTTGGACAGAAAGTCCGCAAGCGCCACGGACTCCTGCCCGACAAAGCCCTGCTGCGGCAACTTACCTTGCGCCACCAGGTCCAGCGCCGTGCAGATGCCTGCGGCCGTGGTGAGCTGGATGGCGCTCAGCGTGTGCCCAGCCACTTGCGTGCCCACGATACGGGCCGAGTACGAGTCCTGCACCAACCGCCCGCCCTTGAGGCCTGATGCGGTGGCAAACACCACGATCACGTCCTGGTCCGTGGTGGGGATGGCGGTTTCCAGAATGTCCTTGAGCAGATCGCGCCGGTCGCGCAGGCGCAGGTCGTTGAGCAGCAGCTTGAGGATGGCGTTGTGGCCCGGGTAGCGGATGGACTGGTAGTCCACCTGCCGCGCCTTGCCCGCCAACGTTTCTGTCAGCGTGCCCAGGCCACCCGAGGTGTTGAAGGCCTCGTACTCCACGCCGTCCAGCGCAAAGGTTTCCAGCCCCTCCAGCGCGGGCACCGTGGTGCGCACGCCGTCCACAATGGCTTCGCAGGGGTTGCAGTACTCGTTGATGAGGCCCTCGGTGCTCCAGGTCAGGTTGTAGCGCAGGGCACCCTGTGGGTAGCGGGGCAGCGCCCCCACGCGCATGCGCAGCGTGTGCAGGGTGTCAAAACGCCGGGCCAGGTCGTTGCCCACGATGCCGATGAAACCCGGGGCGAGGCCGCATTGCGGCATGAGCACGCTGCGGGCGTTGCCGGCGAGGGTGCGGATGGCCTGGGTGCTGGCCACGTCCTCGGTCAGGTCAAAGTAATGCACACCTGCGCGTGCACACGACGTGGCCACGGGCACGGCGCGATGGAACGGCAATGCGTTCAGCACGGCAAAACGGCCGTCAATGGCGGCCTGCAGGCTCGCGTCGTCTGTGGCCAATCGGGTGGAAATACCCAGAGTTGCCACCTCGGCCAGCCGCACCGGATCGCGGTCCACCACCAGGATGTCGTAGTCGCCCGACCGCTGCAGCAAGAGCGCCATGGCAAAGCCGATGTGGCCCGCCCCCAGGATGGTGATGGGGCGGCGGGAGGTGGAGTGCGAGGAAATGTCAAAGGTGGTCATGGCAATGCTCCCGGTAGTGCTCTCCGCACATGACGGAGAGGTGTTGTGGATGCCTTGATGCTAGGCAACAGCGCTGTCAATGTGTAGCGTTCAAAACGTCGAAAGCGGTTCTTTGTTTTGCCATAACGGCGAATATGATGGGCGTTATGACTTTTTGAGGAAATGCGCATGACCCAGGCCCTAGATGACACCGACCGGCAACTGCTCAGCCTGCTGCAGGCCAATGCGCGCGAAGGCACGGCCACGCTGGCGCGCAAGCTTGGCCTGGCCCGCACCACCGTGGTGGCGCGGATCGCGCGGCTGGAACGTTCGGGTGTGGTGGCTGGCTACGGGGTGCGGCTGGGTACACGGCTTGACGCCACCACCGTGCGGGCCTGGTGCAGCATCAGCGTGCTGCCCAAGGCAGCACCCGCCGTGCTGCGCGCGCTGGAGGCCATGGCAGAGGTCGAAGAGGTGTCGGCCGTGAGCGGGCCGTTTGACTACCTGGTGTTCTTACGCTGCGCCAGCCACGAGCAGCTCGACACCCTGCTCGACCGCGTGGGCCAGCTCGACGGGGTGCACCAGACCCAGACCAGCATCGTGCTCAGCCGCAAGATCGACCGGCGACAGGCAGGGTGACGTCCCCCTGAGCGGCTGCGCCGCGGCCCTTGCTCGGCATCCCTTGCTTGGGTTGCGCCAGTCACGACCAGCGCGCCCGCAACGGCCCTTGAATGCTATGCTTATTGAAGCACCTAGCGCTTATTCATCATGCGCTAGAGGCGAATTTGACTACAGTTCGTTCAAGCCTCGAACTGCGTCGGGTTCTTGCCCCGGATGGGCGCATAAAACGCCTTGATGGCCGCCATGTCGCGCTCCACATCGCCCGTGGGCTCAAACACCGGGCCCAGGCCGCCGACCTTGCGGCCGTAGTCCACAAAGGCCAGCACGATGGGCACGCCGGCCTGCTGGGCGATGTAATAAAAGCCTGTCTTCCAGTGCCGCGTCTTGCCGCGCGTGCCTTCGGGCGGCACGATGAGCTGCATGGGGCCTTCGGCCTCCCGCATGGCCTGGGCCGAGCTGGCCACCAAATTGTTCGCCTGCTCCCGGTTCACCGGGATGCCGCCCAGCCAGCGCATCACCCCGCCAAACGGCGCCTTGAACAGGCTGTGCTTGCCCATCCAGTACACCCGCAGGCGCAGCGAAAACGCCAGCATCAGCGTGTACGGCAAATCCCAGTTGCTGGTGTGGGGTGCGGCGATCAGCACGCTTTTGGCGGCATGGGCTGGCAAGGCGCCCTCGACCTTCCAGCCGGTGATGCGCAGGGTGAAGCGGGAAAAAGCGCGCAGGAGCGTGTTGACAACCGGCGTGTCAAAAATGGTGTGGTGCATGGGAAAACGGGTGACAGAACGGAGCCCGGGGCGCTGACACAGACAGTGGGCGCTTGGCTCCACAGGCATCGAGGGCGCCGCGAGTATCGCTGATGGTGCCAATGTCCCGCCTTGACGCAAGGCAAAATGGAGCCGCCGCCGCTTGCATGCGCCCCTGCAGATTACTCCCAATTTCATAGCAATCAGGACAATCAACACTAGCGCTACCAGCCATTTTTGCTCCAAGTGTCAGAGTAAAGGCGCCATGCCAAATAAAACTGGCGTTGGATCTCCACCGGTCCAGAATGCACCGCCAGCAGGTCCGCGTTGTCGCTGCCGCCCCATGCTGCCAACCCTATTGCCCACCACCCCGCCCTACCGCGACCGCAAGCGGTACGCATGGCTGCTGTCCCTGGTGGTGCCCTGCACCGTGGGCGTAGGCCCGGCACTGATGGCATGGACCGGCGAACCGCTGGTGCTGTGGGCGCCGGTGGCGTTTTTCTACCTCGTCGCCCCGTTGCTCGACGGGATGCTGGGCGTGGACCAGAGCAACCCGCCCGAATCCGCCGTGCCTGCGCTCGAAGACGACCGCTACTACCGCCGCATCACCTTCCTGCTGGTGCCGGTGCTGTGGGCGGCCTTCATCTTCAGCGCCTGGTGGGTGGCCACGCAGCCCCTGCCCTGGCATGGCGTGCTGGCGATGGTGCTAACCACGGGCACGGTGGGCGGGTTCTGCATCAATCTGGGGCACGAGCTGGGCCACAAGAACACGCCGCTGGAGCGCTGGCTGGCCAAGCTGGTGCTGGCACCCACGGCCTATGGGCACTTCTTCATCGAACACAACCGGGGCCACCACCGCGATGTGGCCACACCGGCCGACCCGGCCTCGTCGCGCATGGGCGAGTCCATCTACCGCTTTGTGCTGCGCGAGATGCCCGGCGCCGCACGCCGCGCCTGGGCGCTGGAAAAAGACCGCCTGGCCCGCCAGCACCTGCCGTTGCTGTCGTGGCACAACGAGATCCTGCAGCCGGCGCTCATCACGGCGCTGCTGTGGGCAGGGCTGGCGCTGTGGCTGGGCGTGGTCATCCTGCCGTTTTTGCTGGTGGCGTCTTTCTGGGCCAACTTTCAGCTCACCTCGGCCAACTATGTCGAGCACTATGGGCTGCTGCGGCAAAAGGACGCCAGCGGCCGCTACGAACCCTGCCGCCCGCAGCATTCATGGAACAGCAACCACGTGTTCTCCAACTGGGCCCTGTTCCATCTGCAGCGGCACTCCGACCACCACGCGCACCCGCTGCGCCGCTACCAATCTCTGCGGCACTTTGACGATGTGCCGCAGCTGCCCATCGGCTACTTCGGCATGTTCACGCTGGCCTATGTGCCGCCCCTGTGGCGCCGGGTGATGGACCCGCGCCTGCTGGCCCAGGTGGGGCGCGACGCCGCCCACATCAACATCGACCCGCGCCAGCGGGCCGCGATCGTGCGGAAATACGGGTTGCAGGACCTGGGATAGAACGAGTGTGAATGCGCTGGCGACTGGGCACAGGCACCCTGCGGGCCGACAACCGCCCCTCCAACACTCCTCTATTGATAGCACCCGGAACAATCGGCACTAGCACCTGCGCCCGTTCTGACCCAAAACCCTCCTCTGGCGCCCCTCACGCAGCCAGTGGGATAATGCGGGTTTCGCACCTGCAGCCCCGCAGCGCCCCCGACCAGAGGGGCGTTCTGCTGCAGAACATTCCCCTCCCCGCCTTCGCTGTTTGCCTGTGGAAACCACCCTGAGCCCCTGGCGCATGTCCGTCGCCCCCATGATGGACTGGACTGACCGCCACTGCCGTTACTTTCACCGGCTGCTGACGCGGCAGACCCTGCTGTACACCGAGATGGTGAACGCGGGCGGCATCTTGTACGGCGGCACCGAGCGCCACCTGCGCTTCAACGCCGAAGAGCACCCCGTGGCCCTGCAACTCGGTGGCAACGAGCCCGACAAGCTCGCCCAGGCCGCCAAACTGGGTGAGGAATGGGGCTACGACGAAATCAACCTGAACTGCGGTTGCCCCAGCGACCGCGTACAGCGCGGTGCCTTTGGCGCCAGCCTGATGAAGGCCCCCCAGCTGGTGGCCGACGGCGTCAAGGCCATGAAGGACGTGGTCAGCGTGCCCGTCACCGTCAAGCACCGCATCGGCATCGACAAGGTGGAGGACTACGGCTTTGTGCGCGACTTCGTCGGCACCGTGGCCGAGGCCGGGTGCACCGTGTTCATCGTGCATGCGCGCAACGCGTGGCTGCAGGGCCTCTCTCCCAAGGAAAACCGCGACATCCCGCCGCTGCGCTACGAGGTGGTCCACCGCCTCAAGGCCGAGTTTCCGCAGTTCACCATCGCCATCAACGGCGGTATCACCGCCGACGCGGTGGTGCAGGAGCAGCTGCAACATCTCGACGGCGTGATGATCGGCCGCGAGGCGTACCACAACCCCTGGTGGCTGGCGCGCTGGGACCAGCTCTACTACGGCGGCGCCCCCTGCCCCCTGACCCGAGAGGAAGTGGAGCTGGCGATGGTGGAATACATGGAGCGCGAGGCCGCACAGCACGGCACCCCCTGGCCCCACATCGCCCGCCACATGCTGGGCCTGCGCCACAGCCTGCCCGGCGCCCGCATCTGGCGCCAGGTGTGGAGCAACCATCTGCTCAAGGACCGCCCCGCGCGGGAAGTGCATGCGCTGGCTATGCAGGCCTATGCCAGTGGAGCGTCCGAGCCCAGCGCTGAGCCCGCAACACTGGACTCCGTGACTACTTAGTCAGCCGCCCCACCCAGGCCGCCAGCGGCTCGGGCCGCCCGAAGAGGTAGCCCTGCAGGCACTCGCACTGGCTTTCGACCAGAAAGTCGGCCTGGGCGCGTGTCTCCACCCCCTCGGCCACCACGCGCAGGTTGAGATGGCGGGCCACCGAGATGATGGACTGCACGATGGCCGTGTCATTGGGGTCGTCGGGCGTGTCGTCCACAAAGCTCTTGTCGATCTTGAGCTCGTAGAGCGGGAGCCGCTTGAGGTAGGCCAGACTCGAATAGCCGGTGCCAAAGTCGTCGATGGAGAAACGCACGCCCAGCTGCACGATCTCGGTCATGCGGGCGATGGTGTCGTCCAGGTCTTCGATGAGCAGGCTTTCGGTCACCTCCAGGATCAGATGGGCCGGGTTGGCGCCGGTGTGGGCCAGGATGTGGCGCACGCGCTCCACAAAGTCGTCCTGGCGGAACTGCCGCTCGCTCACGTTGACGGACAGCGACAGCGCGTGCCCTGCCACCTGCAAGCGTGCCAGGGTCTCACAGGCCTGCTGGATCATCCAGTCGCCCATGCGCAGGATGAGGCCCGAGGCCTCGGCGATGGGGATGAAGCGGGTGGGCGGGACATTGCCGCGCACGGGGTGGTCCCAGCGCATCAGCAGCTCGCCGCCCACGACGTTGCCCGCAGCGTCCACCTGGTTTTGCACAAAGGCGGCCAACTGGCCCAGGGTTTGCGCTTTTTTCAGGTCCTGCTCCAGCGCCAGGCGCTCCTGCACGTCGGCCTGCATCGCGGCTTCGTAAAAGCGGATGCGGTTGCGACCCAGGTCCTTGGCGCGGTACATGGCCGTGTCGGCCTCCCGCAGAAGATCTTCCACGCCCTCGTCCCGCTTGGGGAAGAGCGTGATGCCGATGCTGCCGGTGGTGCTGTAGAGGTGGGTGTCGATGGTGTAAGGCGCTTCCAGTGCGGCGCGCATTTCTTCGGCTACCAGCAGCGCAGCGCGCCCGGCGGACTCCATGTCCGACGCCACGTTGTGCACCAGCACCACAAACTCGTCCCCACCCAGGCGCGCCACGGTGTCGCCCGTGCGTTGCAACTGTGTGAGCCGCTGGGCCACCTGCATGAGCAGCATGTCGCCCACCGTGTGGCCCCGCGCATCGTTGATCTGCTTGAAATTGTCGAGATCGATGTAGAGCACAGCGCCCACCTGGGCGGCCTTCTGCGCGTTGGCCAACGCGTGTTCCATGCGGTCCAGCAGCATGCGCCGGTTGGGCAGGCCGGTGAGCGCATCAAAGTAGGCCAACTGGTGTGAGCGCGCCTCGGCCTGCTTGCGTTCGGTGATGTCGCGCGACAGCGCGATGAACCGGGGTTCGTCGCCCGGGGCGGCGCTCTCCTTGCGCGCAATCGACAACTCGAACCAGTGGGTCACCCCGCCCAGCTCCAGCCGGAACTGGTGGCCTGACGAGTACCCGGTCTGGTGGGCCGCTTGCAGCGCCGCATGGCAGCCGGCGGCGGCTTCGGGGGGGACCACATCGCGCAGCAGGCGGCCCAGAAACATCTCTGGCGGCACAGCCAGCTCTCCCGATCGTGCCGACCGGTAGTGGTGGATGCAGCCGTCCAGCCCCAGTTCGAACAACAGATCAGGAATGGCGCTGAGCGTGCTCTCCAGGTCATCCCGGGTGGCGCGCAGTTCGGCCGTCATGTCGCGCGCCAGTGCCACCGCACGCTCGCGCCCCGTGGCCAGCAGCCAGGTGAACCACGCAAGGATCAGGCTCAGCACCGTGCCCAAAAGCGCCACCGGGTGGTGTCCATCGTCCTGAAAGCGCTGCGCAAAGCCCGGTAGTGGGGCCATGTGCAAGGTCCAGCGGCGCCCGCCCAGCTCCAGCTCGCGCCGCGCTTGCAACGCCGGGGCGCCAGCGCCTTGGGCCGGTGTCTTCAGGTTGCTGAACAGCAGCGCGCCCGCTCCGGCACCGGCATCTCCTGGTCCGGTGCCGGGGGATGCCGCACCCGCGTCCGGGGTGCTGTCGGTGATCTGCAGGCCGATGTCCGCGTCAAACTCCCGGGACATGCCATGGATCACGTCCTCCATGCGAAACGGAGCGGACACCCAGCCCGCCAGTCCCTGCCGACGCCCTTCCACCTTGCTGTTGTCAGCGTCGGCGCGGTACAGGGGCATGTACATCACCAGCCCAGGGGCAGCGTTTTGCATCAGGGTCAGTCGCCCGGACAACGCCAGCGCTCCGGTGTCACGGGCCCGGTCCAGCGCCTCCTTGGCGGGGGGAATGGTCAACACATCCAGTCCCAGCGCCTTGAGGTTGGGGCCCTCCAGCGGCTCGATGTGGGTGATGGGTGCCAGCCACTCGCGCTCGCCGGGCGGTCGCACTGCATATTGGTCAAAACCGCGCTGGCGCATGTCCTCCAGATGGGCAGCGAGCGCCTTGCCAGGAAACTGCAGAATCAGCGACACCCCCTGCAGCCCAGGACGGGTTGCCTGCAGCTGCAGCGCGCTCACATAGGCCTGAAACTCCTCGCGATCGATGCGCTCCGAGCCCTCAAAGTAGCCCTTGACGCCGCGCAACACCACCTCGTAGGTCGCCATGCGGTCCTTGAGGTTGTAGGCAATCTGGTCGGCCGCCACCTCAAAGTTCTGCTCGCGCTTGGTCCTTGTGTTCTTTTCTTCGCTCTGCCAGTACAGGAAGGTCAGCCCCAGGGTCAGCAGCGCGATCAGTGGGGGCAGCACCACGGGCAACCAGCGGTGGTTGCTGGTGCCCGCAACCCCTTCAGACCCCCATGCCGCCTGCCCTGGCGCGGCGAGGTCATCGTTGTCGGGGGCTGGGTGAGGTGTCATGGTGGATGGTGTGACTTCGATGCACCGGCATCGTGCACCGGCGGTGCTGCCCCATTATGAGCATCTGTCCTGCGCCGAAAAGGGGCATTTGCGCGCAAACTGCACAGGCCGGGTCCCTGCATGCCGTTTATGCTCGCACCCGCTGGGCCAAGGGCTATGCGCCCGCACCCACTTCCCGTATCAACCCTGGCAATACCCACCACAAAGGCCTGGCATGGCATCGCTCGATTTCGACCTGGAGGAATCCCAATTTCGCAGCTGGTACACCGCGCAGGCGGTTGCGCTGGAAGACGCCTGCGCAGCGCTGACCGCGCGGGTGGCGGCGGTGGTGACCCAGGCGGGCGGCGTGGACATCACCAAGGTGGAGGGCCGCGTGAAGGATGTGGACGAATGCGTGCGCAAGTTCGTGCGCAAATACCGTCCGGCGCTGGAAGAGAGCAACACCCCCTACGACATAGAGACTTACATCACCGACCTGATTGGCGTGCGGGTGGTGTGCCTGTATGAAGACGAGCTGGAGAAGATTGCCCAGATCGTGCGCGCCCATTTCGCGGTGATCGACGTGACCGACAAGGTCTCGGCGGTGGAAAGCACCGAGGCGTCCTTTGGCTACAAAGGGCTGCACCTGGACCTGCGGCTGAGCGTGGCCGAACGCGACCTGCCGGAGCACGCGGCCTATGCCGAGTGGCCCTTCGAGCTGCAGGTGCGCACCATCATCCAGGACTCGTGGAGCGTGCTGGACCACAAGATCAAGTACAAAAAATCCATCCCGGGCCAGCTCAAGCGGCGCATCAACGTGCTGTCGGCCCTGTTCGAGCTGGCCGACCGCGAGTTCCGCCAGATCCGCGATGCCACAGCGGCCGAACTGCTGCAGGCCCCCGACGAAACCGCCGAACCCGCAACCGATGTCGCCGCCGATTTGCAGGCGCCCACCCGCGCAGCCGCCACCAGCAGCGAACTGAACGCGTTCACGTTCTTGAAGATCGCCACGCATTTTTTCAAGGACTTCGAATTCGAGCCGTCCAAGGTCGATGGGTTTGTGGACGACATCCAGGCCTGGTCAGCCGGCATGACACGTGCGCGCTTCAACAGTCTCATGCGCGAGACGATCGGAGTGGTCAAACGCTACAAGCAGCACTTTGAAGAGCAAAACCCGCAGGGCAGCTTCAACCCGTACACCGTGATCCGGCACTGCCTGTATCTGAGTAACAAGACGGGGTTCCGCCCCGCACTGCGCAACTCGGCCCGCGAGTCGTTCGAGGCCTGGCTGAGCGACAACGCGGAGCCCAAAGTGCAGGGTTGAGGCAAAAATCGGCACAAGCGCTAGTGCTAATTGCCTGAGTAGCTATCATTTTTGATAGCTTCGCAGCCTTCGTCGCCGAACCGGCGCGCCGCCCCTGGGGCCACGTCAATTTGTCGCATAGGCGACTGGACATTGGTGGTTTTACTCCATGCGCTTGTTACCAAGTGCTGCTATATTGCACTGCAACAAAACGGAGTTTCGCCCCATGCTGTACCACCTCTACGAAACCCAGCGCTCCTTGATGGAGCCCTTCACAGATTTTGCGCAGGCGGCTTCCAAGTTGTTCAGCAACCCCGTCTCGCCGCTGAGCCAGACCTCGGCGGCACAGCGCATGGCTGCCGGTTACGACCTGCTCTACCGCCTGGGCAAGGACTACGAAAAGCCCGCCTTCGACATCCACACGGTCGACGTGGACGGTATCGGCGTCGCTATCCATGAACGCATTGAGGTCGACAAGCCGTTTTGCGAGCTGCGCCGCTTCAAGCGCTTTTCGGACGACCCTGCCACGCTGACCAAGCTCAAGGGCCAGCCCGTGGTGCTGATCGTGGCACCGCTGTCGGGTCATTACGCCACGCTGCTGCGCGACACCGTGCGCACCATGCTCAAGGACCACAAGGTCTACATCACCGACTGGAAGAACGCCCGCCTGGTGCCGCTGTCGGAGGGGGAGTTCCACCTCGACGACTACGTCAACTACGTGCAGGACTTCATCCGCCATCTGCAGGGCATCTACGGCAACTGCCACGTGATCAGTGTGTGCCAACCGACGGTGCCCGTGCTGGCAGCCGTGTCGCTGATGGCCAGCCGCGGCGAGAAAACGCCCCTGACGATGACCATGATGGGTGGCCCCATCGACGCTCGCAAGTCGCCCACGGCAGTGAACAATCTGGCGACCAACCGCAGCTACGAGTGGTTTGAGAACAACGTGATCTACCGCGTGCCGGAAAAATTCCCGGGCGCGGGCCGCCGCGTGTACCCGGGCTTTTTGCAGTACACCGGTTTTGTGGCCATGAACCCGGACCGCCATGCGACCAGCCACTACGATTACTTCAAGGACCTGATCAAGGGCGACGACGCAAGTGCCGAGGCGCACCGCAAGTTCTACGACGAGTACAACGCCGTGCTGGACATGGATGCGGACTACTACCTCGAAACCATCCAGACCGTGTTCCAGGATTACAAGCTGGTGAACGGCACCTGGGATGTGCGCTCACCCGCCGGCAAGCTGGAGCGCGTGCGTCCGCAAGACATCAAGACCACAGCCCTCTTCACGGTGGAAGGCGAGCTGGACGACATCTCCGGCTCGGGCCAGACCGAAGCGGCCCACGACCTGTGCAGCGGCATCGTGCGCAAGGAGCAGCGCCACCTGGAAGCCAAGGGCGCAGGCCACTACGGTATCTTCAGTGGCCGCCGCTGGCGCGACATCGTGTACCCCAAGGTGCGCGCATTCATCCTGGAACACGAGTTGCCTGCCAAGCCCGCCACTGTGGCCGCAACGTCCATACCGGCCCCCAGGCTCGCCAGCCCTGCACCGGCCCCTGCCAAGGTTGCCAGCAAGCCCGCACCGGCAGCCAAACCCGCCGCCACCAAGGTGATCAAGGCGACCAAGGCGCCTACGGCAGCAGCCAAGCCTGCCCCAGTCCGCGCTGCGGCCAAGCCCGTGGCGGCCACCGCTGTGGCCACCCGCTGGGTGCAGCCCGCTGCGGCGCCCACAGGTGCGGCGCAGGCGCCCACCGCTGATCTGGCCACGGCCCAGACCAGCGCCACTGCAGCGCCGTCCACCCGCAGCGGCAGCAAGAGCAAGGCGCGCAAGGCTTGAGCCACCCCGCCTCTGCCAGCACGACCCCATCCCACGCTGCCCTGACCGACCTGGCAGCGCGGATTGATGCCGCCCTGCCCCAGACGCAGTGCACGCGCTGCGGCTATCCCGACTGCGCCAGCTATGCGCAGGCCATCGCCCAGGGGGAGGCGGCCATCACCCAGTGCCCTCCGGGCGGTGCTGAGGGCGTGGCCCGCTTGGCCGCCATCACGGGCCATGCCGTGGCGCCCTTGAGCGCCGACCATGGGGTGGAGGCACCGCGCAGCGTGGCCTTCATCGACGAGGCGTGGTGCATTGGCTGCACCTTGTGCATCAAGGCCTGCCCCACCGACGCCATTGTGGGCTCCAACAAGAAAATGCACACCGTCATCGAGCCTTACTGCACAGGGTGCGAGCTGTGCATCCCGGTCTGCCCGGTAGATTGCATCCAGCTCGACAGCGCCAGCGGCATGGCCACCGGATGGGCTGCGTGGTCTGATGCGCTCGCGCTCCAAGCCAAACAGCGGTATCAGCAACACCGTCAGCGGGTGCCGCTGGAGGATGTAGAGGACGAAGGCTCCGGAGCGCAGGCCGATTCGACATCGGCCGCCACCCACAGCCCAGCCGCCGCTGCGGTGGCTGCCGAGGGCATGGAGGCACGCAAGGCGGCCATTGCCGCCGCCATGGAGCGCGCACGGCAACTGCGTGAAAAGGGAGCGCGCTGAGAACGGCGCCTGGTCCGCTGGACCAGCAACCGCCTGTCTGCGGTTATCGCGCGGCCAGCGATTTGTACACGCCGCAGCCCACGTACCAGTCCCCCACCCGGCTCACGTAGGACATCTTGGTTTGCACCGCGCCGGTGGCCGGGTTGTTGATGTCGTACTCCACCCACCCCGGGGCGCGGTCGGCCTGGGTCACGATGTCGCTCACCAGTCGGTCGCCTGCAATGCCGGGGATGTCTTGCACTCGCGTGCCCACCTTGGCCGGGTTGCCACCAAAGGCCAGATAGGTCCCCCCGGCGTCCAGCACAAACACATACATGTCACGGTCATGGTAGGGCTGGGTCTTGTCGGTGATGCTGCGCAGGAATTGATCGCGCGAACTGGTCTTGTGCAGCGCCACCGCCTTGCTCACCAGAGCCACTGCCTCATCGGCTGTGCCCTGCTGCAGGCGAAACGCCGCCACGGCTTGCGACAGGGTGGACGCGCGGTGCTCCAGCGCCTCGGCCTGCGAGACCGCGTGGCCCACCATCTGGGCGTTGTGCTGCGTGATCTGATCGAGTTGCTGCACGGCGGAGCTGACTTCGCTCAGGCCCGTGCTTTGCTCGGCGCTGGAGCCGGAGATCTCGGTCATGCTCGCCGCCACACTGCGGATGCCGCTGGCCATGTTGGCAATGCCCTCTCCCGCCGACCGGATCAACCCGGCGCTGGCCTCCACCTGGCTGACCGAGGCGCTGATCAGCTCGCGGATCTCCCGCGCCGCGTCGCCCGAGCGCTTGGCCAGCGTGCGCACCTCGCCCGCCACCACGGCAAAGCCGCGGCCCTGCTCACCCGCACGGGCGGCCTCCACCGCAGCGTTCAGGGCCAGGATGTTGGTCTGAAACGCAATGCTGTCGATGACACCAATGATCTCGGTCATGCGGCGCGCGCTTTGCTGGATGGCCTCCACCGACTGCACGGCGCGGGCCATGGCCTCGGCGCCGGTGTCGGCGGCCTTGCGTACTTCTGCGGCGCGGGCATCGGCGCTGCGCGCGGTCTGTGCGTTGTTCTGCACGGCCGACGATAGCTGCTCCACGCTGGCAGCCGTCTGCTCCAGGTTGGCCGCCTGCTGTTCGGTGCGATCGGCCAGAGACCGGTTACCTTGCGCCAGGCTTTGTCCCGCATGGGCCACCAATGCGGCATTGCTGCGGATATCGGCCACCATGGACGACAGTGTGAGCACCATGCGGTCCAGCGACTGGGCCATGGACCCGACCTCGTCCCGCCCATAAACACCCGCCCTGGCACACAAATCACCGCGTGTGGTCTGCTCCATCGCATGCGCCAAGCCTTGCAGGTCGGATGCCAGACCCGCATACAACGCGCACAGTGCATACAGAACCACGGCGGCTGCCAACGCCACCGCCCACCACGGAGCATCCACGGCGGCCATCGCCAGGGCGCCAGCCATCACCACGCCCAGCGTCACCAGTTTGCCCGGCAGGTGCCACCTGCGCATCCACCAGAGCCCGGGGCGCAGCGGTAGGAATCCAGACATCTTGTCTCCGTTATCATTTTTGAATGTGGGCCATGCTATGTGCCCGCTCTTACGTCGGATTGACAACCGTGCGTGGGGTAAACAGTGCTTGACTGCGCACCTGGCCTTGCCCTCGCCATGGACGGCGCGACACCCTGCACCGTGCCGTGGGCGTATGCCCTTCGCCCATAATGTCGCTCCATGAATCCCCTGCTCTCCCAACTCCAGCCTTACCCCTTCGAGCGGCTGCGGCAACTCTTTGCGGGAGTCACACTCCCGGCGGCTTACAGCCCCATCAGCCTGGGCATGGGTGAGCCGCGCCATCCTACACCGCAGTTCATCAAAGATGCACTCAGTAACCACCTGGGCGGACTGGCCAGTTACCCCGCCACCGCAGGCGAACCCAAGCTGCGCGAGGCCTTCACCCAGTGGATACAACAGCGCTATGCGCTGACCCTGGACCCGGGCACCCAGGTGCTGCCCGTCAACGGCTCGCGTGAGGCACTGTTTGCATTTGCGCAGACCATCATCGATCCCTCGCACGGCCAGCCGCTGGTCGTCTGCCCCAATCCGTTCTATCAAATCTACGAAGGTGCCGCCTTGCTGGCGGGAGCCCAGCCGTACTACGCGGCCAGCGACCCCGGCCGCAACTTTGCGGTGAACTGGGACGCAGTGCCCGAAGCTGTGTGGCAACGCACCCAGCTGCTCTTCGTCTGCTCCCCTGGCAACCCCACGGGCGCCGTGATGCCGCTCAGCGAGTGGAAGAAGCTGTTTGAGCTGAGCGACCGCTACGGTTTTGTGATCGCCTCGGACGAGTGCTACAGCGAGATCTATTTCCGCGACGAGCCGCCCCTGGGCGGCCTGCAGGCTGCGGCGCAGCTGGGGCGCGGCGACTTCAAGAACCTGATCTCCTTCACCAGTCTGTCCAAACGCAGCAATGTGCCCGGCATGCGCAGCGGCTTCGTGGCTGGCGACGCAGCGCTGATCAAGTCGTTCTTGCTCTACCGCACCTACCACGGCAGCGCAATGAGCCCCATCGTGCAGGCCGCCAGCATCGCTGCCTGGGGGGATGAAAAGCACGTGGTGGACAACCGGGCGCTGTACCGCAAGAAGTTTGCCCAGGTCACACCGCTGCTGGCTGGCGTGATGGAAGTCGCCCTGCCGGATGCCGGTTTTTACCTGTGGGCCAAAGTACCGGAAGCCCTGGGGATGGACGATGCCGAGTTCGCGCGCGCCCTGCTGGCTCAATACAATGTCACGGTGCTGCCCGGCAGCTACCTGGCCCGCGAGGCCCAGGGGAGCAACCCCGGCGCCCAGCGCGTGCGCATGGCCCTGGTGGCCGAAGCCGAAGAATGCGTGGAAGCTGCGCTGCGCATCGTGCAATTCATCCAATCCCGTACTGCCTGATCTGATCGACAACAACATGACCCAACAACTCCAAACCCTCATCGACAACGCCTGGGAAAACCGCGCCAGCCTCTCGCCCGCCACCGCCCCCAAGGAGATCCAGGACGCCGTCGAGCATGTGATTGCCGAGCTGAACAATGGCAAGCTGCGCGTGGCCACCCGCGAAGGCGTGGGCCAGTGGACGGTGCACCAGTGGATCAAGAAGGCCGTGCTGCTGTCGTTCCGCCTCAAGGACAACGAAGTCGTCAAGGCTGGCGACCTGGGCTTTTACGACAAGGTGCAGACCAAGTTTGCCCACCTGTCCGAAGAAGAAATGAAAGCCACTGGCGTGCGCGTGGTGCCGCCTGCTGTGGCCCGCCGTGGCAGCTTCATCGCCAAGGGCGCGATCCTGATGCCGTCATACGTGAACATCGGCGCCTACGTGGGCGAAGGCACCATGGTCGACACCTGGGCCACCGTGGGTTCGTGCGCACAGATTGGCTCCAACGTGCACCTGTCGGGTGGCGTAGGCATTGGCGGTGTGCTGGAGCCTCTGCAGGCCGGCCCCACCATCATTGAAGACAACTGCTTCATCGGCGCCCGCTCCGAGGTGGTCGAAGGCGTCGTGGTCGAAGAAAACTCCGTACTGGGCATGGGTGTGTACCTGGGCCAGAGCACCCCGATCTTCAACCGTGCCACCGGCGAAATCAGCTACGGCCGCGTGCCCTCGGGCTCGGTGGTGGTCAGCGGCAACCTGCCCAAGACGGCCGCCAACGGCACGCCCTACAGCATGTACGCTGCCATCATCGTTAAGCAGGTCGATGCGCAAACGCGCTCCAAGACCAGCATCAACGACCTGCTGCGCGACTGATTGACGGGGACCTGCGGACGGCCCGGGCCGTTCGCCCCACCGACAGAGACTGAGAACAAGAGGGAAACACCATGAGCACGATGGAACGAATTCTTCGCCTGATGGCAGAGAAAAAGGCCTCCGACGTCTATCTGTCGGCCAACGCGCCCGCGCTGATCAAGATCAACGGCGAGTGCGTGCCCATCAACAACCAGATCCTGCCGCCCGATGCGCCGCGCAACCTGCTGTCCGAAGTGGTCCCCCCGGACCGTATCGAAGAGCTGGAAGAAACCGGCGAACTCAACATGGGTGTGCCGCTCAGCGGCGTGGGCCGCTTCCGGGTCAGCGCCATGCGCCAGCGTGGCAGCTATGCGGTGGTGATCCGCTTCATCTCCCAGCAGATTCCCGAGTTCGATTCCCTGGGCCTGCCCCCGGTAATGCGCGAACTCATCTTGGAAAAACGCGGACTGATCCTGATGGTGGGTGCCACGGGTTCAGGCAAGAGCACTTCGCTGGCCTCGATGATCGACACCCGCAACGAGGCGCTCACAGGCCACATCCTCACCATCGAGGACCCGGTCGAATACCAGTTCAAGAACAAGAAATCCATCGTCAACCAGCGCGAGATCGGCAGCGACACCCAGTCCCTGCAAACGGCCCTGAAAAACGCGCTGCGCCAGGCGCCCGACGTGATCCTGATCGGCGAAATCCGCGACCGCGAAACCATGTCGGCCGCCATTGCCTATGCGCAGTCGGGTCACCTGTGCCTGGCCACGCTGCACGGCAACAACAGCTACCACGCGCTCAACCGCATCTTGTCGTTCTACCCCGTCGAAGTACGACCCACCATGCTGGGCGACCTGGCATCGGCACTCAAAGCCGTGGTTTCCCAGCGCCTGGTGCGCAAGACCGACGGCGGCCGGGTGCCGGCAGTTGAAGTCATGCTCAACACCAAGCTGGTGTCCGATCTCATCGAAAAAGGCGACTTCTCGGGCGTACGCGAGGCCATGGAAAAATCCATGGCCGAAGGATCGCAGACCTTTGAAGAAGCGCTGGCCCGCCTCATCATGGATGCGCAGATCGACCGCAAGGAAGGCATGGCCTACGCCGATTCGCCCACCAACCTGATGTGGCGCCTGCAAAACGACTTTTCCTTGGCCGCCAACGCCGCCAAGGCCCAGAAAGAAGCACGCGATGCACCCGACGATGCACCGTCGTTCACCGAGATCGTGCTGGACGTCAAGCCGGCAGCGTGATGTGACGCGCCTTGAGCGGCCTGCGGAGCCCTCCCTCAGGGAAGACGACGCGCTCGGTGCCTGGCATCCCTTGCTTGGCGGCTCTGGGCTGGGCCACGCAGCGCCCATGCCTGTACCCATGATCGCAGCCCGGCTGCCTGTCTCCATTCCCTGACCCCATCCCATGTCCCGTACCCTGCACCTGGCTGAACAGCTCATTTCCCTGCCCTCCATCACGCCGGAGGACGCCGGCTGCCTGGATCTGCTGGCCACACGGCTCGCTCCGCTCGGGTTTGTGTGCGAACGACTGGACAGTGGTCCCACAGACTTCCGTGTCAGCAATTTGTGGGCAAAGCGACCGGTAGCGATAGTGAATCATGCCTCATCCGCTATCAAAACAGTAGTATTCGCAGGCCATACCGATGTCGTCCCCACTGGCCCGCTGGCCCAGTGGAGCAGCGACCCGTTCGTGCCCACCCATAAGGACGGCAAGCTCTATGGCCGGGGTGCGAGCGACATGAAGACCTCCATCGCAGCCTTTGTGGTCGCGGTGGAAGAGTTCCTGGCCGCCACGCCCGCACCGCAGATCGAGCTGGCCTTTTTGCTGACCAGTGACGAGGAAGGTCCTTCCGTTGACGGCACCAAGGTCGTGGTCGAGCAGCTCCAGGCGCGTGGCGAAAAGCTTGATTACTGCATCGTGGGCGAACCGACCTCGGTCGAGAAAACCGGTGACATGATCAAGAATGGACGGCGTGGCACCTTGAGCGGCAAGCTCAGCGCCCGCGGTGTCCAAGGCCACATCGCCTACCCACAACTGGCCCGCAACCCCATCCACCAGGCCCTGCCCGCCCTGGCAGAACTGGCTTCCACCGCGTGGGACAACGGCAATGCCTTCTTTCCGCCCACCAGCTGGCAGATCAGCAACATCCATGGCGGCACCGGCGCCACCAACGTGATCCCGGGTGAGGTGGTGATCGACTTCAACTTCCGCTTCTCGACCGAATCGACGGCAGAGGGGCTGCAGCAGCGCGTGCACGCCGTGCTTGACCGCCACGGCCTCGAATATGACCTGCGCTGGACGCTGGGCGGCCAGCCCTTCCTCACCACGCCCGGTGAACTGGTAGGCGCCGTGCAGCAGGCCATCGCCTCCGAGACGGGCATCACCACCGAACTCTCCACCACCGGTGGTACCAGCGACGGGCGTTTCATTGCGCAGATCTGCCCCCAGGTGATCGAACTGGGCCCGTCCAACGCAACGATCCACAAGATCGACGAGCATGTGGTGGTGGCCGATATCGAGCCGCTCAAGAACATCTACCGCCGCACGCTGGAGAACCTGCATGCACAGGCCCTGGCGGCCCAGGCGGTGGCCGCATGAGCAAGGCACCCAGCCACAATCCACTGGCAGTTGCAGGTGACACCGTTGGCGCACTGATCGAATGGGGCACTCAGCAGCTGGAGTCGGCCGGCGTCTCGTTCGGCCATGGCACCACCAATGCGCACGACGAAGCTGCATGGCTCGTGTTGTGGCGCCTGGGCCTGCCGCTGGATAGCGACCTCTCCGATGCACCAGAGTCCATCAAAAACAAGCCGGTAGCGCCCGCAGAAAAAGCGTTGGTTGCTACACTTTTTGAAGAACGCATTGCCAGTCGCAAGCCTGCCGCCTACCTCACGCGCGAGGCCTGGCTCCAGGGCGTGCCGTTCTATGTGGACGAGCGCTCCATCGTGCCGCGCAGCTTCATTGCAGAGCTGCTGGTGGACGGCAGCGTGGACGATTTCCTGAGCGACCGCACCCATCGTGTGCTGGACCTTTGCACGGGCAATGGCAGCCTGGCTGTGCTGGCGGCGATGGCCTGGCCCGAAGTCGAAGTGACCGGTGCCGATATTTCGCCCGACGCCTTGGCCGTGGCACGCATCAATGTGGACAAACATGGGCTGCAGGACCGTATCACCTTGCAGTTGTCCGATGGACTGAGTGCCCTGCCCGGCCCCTGGGACCTGATCCTGTGCAACCCGCCCTACGTCAACGCCGACAGCATGGCCGTGCTGCCCAGCGAATACCGCGCAGAGCCCGAACTGGCCCTCGCCGGTGGCAAGGACGGCATGGACTTTGTGCGCCAGCTGTTTGCCGCCGCGCCCGCTTGCATGAGCGAAGACGCTGTGATCATTCTGGAGATCGGCAACGAGCGCGCCTATTTCGAGGCAGCCTTTCCGCAATTGCCGGTTTTCTGGCTCGATACCAGTGCAGGAGAAGACCAGGTTTTGCTGGTCACCCGGCGGGCGCTGGCTGCCCAAACCCGGCTCACGGCACAATAGAGCCCTTTACGCCACCTTTGGCAGCTGCAGCGGCTGTGCCGTTGGCAGTTGCGCTGGCCCCCAGAGTTTTGCATGCCACCCGCCTCGTGCGGGTGCGCTTTTTTCTGATTCCGGATGATCACCCTCAAGAACGTTACCCTGCGCCGAGGCACGAAAGTCGTGCTCGACAGCGTGTCCACCACCATCAACCCCGGCGAAAGTGTCGGGCTTGTGGGCCGCAATGGCGCGGGCAAGTCCAGCCTGTTTGCGCTGCTCAGCGGCAAGCTCCATGAAGATGGCGGGGATTTTCACATCCCCTCGAGCTGGCGGATGGCCGAGGTCGCGCAGAACATGCCCGAGACCGACCAGTCGGCCACCGATTTTGTGCTCGAAGGCGACACGCGTCTGGCCGAGGTGCAGCGCCAGTTGGCCGAAGCCGAGGCCAGCGACGATGGGATGGCCATTGCCCATGCCTATTCGGACCTGCATGACGCCGGCGCGCACGACGCCGTGGCGCGTGCCCAGGCGCTGATCCTGGGCCTGGGTTTTCGCGTGAGCGAACTCGACCAGCCCGTCAACAGCTTCTCCGGTGGCTGGCGCATGCGACTGCAACTGGCTCGCGCTCTGATGTGTCCCAGCGACCTCCTGCTGCTGGACGAGCCCACCAATCACTTGGATTTGGACGCCCTGGTCTGGCTCGAAGCCTGGCTCAAGCGCTACGCGGGCACCATGATCGTGATCAGCCACGACCGCGAGTTCCTGGACGCCATCACCAACGTCACCCTGCAAATCCAGCAAGGCGAGTTGAACCGCTACGGCGGCAACTACAGCAAGTTTGAAGAGCTGCGCGCCCAGCAGCTCGAACTGCAACAGGCCAGCTTTGCCAAGCAGCAGGAGAAGATGGCCCACCTGCAGAAATTCATCGACCGCTTCAAGGCCAAGGCCAGCAAGGCCAAGCAGGCGCAAAGCCGGGTCAAGCAACTCGAACGCATGGAGAAAATCGGGCCAGTGCTCGCCGAGGCGGACTTCACTTTCGAGTTCAAGGAACCGGCCAACTTGCCCAACCCGATGCTGGCCATCAGCGACGCCTCGTTCGGCTATGTGGACGACGAGGGCACGCCCACCACCATTCTTACGGGCGTCAACCGTTCGGTGCTGGCGGGGCAGCGCATCGGCATCCTGGGCGCTAACGGTCAGGGCAAGTCCACGCTGGTCAAGACCATTGCGCGCACCATGAAAGCACTGGGCGGCAGCATCACCGAGGGCAAGGGCCTGAACATTGGCTACTTTGCCCAGCAGGAACTCGACGTGCTGCGCCCCAGCGAACACCCGCTGGAGCACATGATCCGCTTGGCCAAGGAGCTGGGGCCTGATGCCAAGCAACCCAGCCGGGAGCAGGATCTGCGCAGCTACCTAGGCAGCTTCAACTTCACCGGGGACGTGGTCAAGCAGGCCGTTGGCACCATGAGCGGCGGTGAAAAAGCGCGCCTGGTGCTGGCCATGATCGTATGGCAGCGCCCCAACCTGCTGCTGCTGGACGAGCCTACCAACCACCTGGACCTGGCCACCCGCGAGGCCCTGGCGATGGCGCTCAACGACTTCGATGGCACTGTGATGCTGGTCAGCCACGACCGCGCCCTGCTGCGCTCGGTCTGTGAGGACTTCTGGATGGTGGGCCGGGGTGTGGTCGGCCCGTTCGACGGCGACCTGGACGACTATCAACGTTACCTGCTCGAAGAGTCCAAGCGCCTGCGCGAAGAAGCACGCCTTGCCGAGCAGGCGCAGGCCTCACAAACTCCTGCAGCAGCGCCCGCCGCAACACCGGCACCCGTGGTCACGCTGGCCTCCGTTGCCGCGCCAGCACCGGCTCCCGCTCTGTCCCCTTCGCGTGATGGGCGCGAGCAGCGCAAGCTTGACGCTCAAACGCGCCAGCAGCTGGCCGAAAAGACCCGGCCACTCAAAAAAGAGCTGGAACAGATCGATAAACGCTTGACGGCCCTGAGTGCAGAACGCACCCAATTGGAGCAAAAACTGACGGAAGCCTTGCCTCCCGCAGAGATCGCCGAGTGCGGCCGGCGATTGAAAGCCGGAAACGATGAAACGGAAAAACTGGAAGAGCGTTGGCTGGAAATTTCTTCCGAACTCGAAGAAATTTCAGCGGCCTCGGTGGGCTAGAGATGTAAAGTCCTGTAAATTCTTTCAAGAATTTTCCGGACTTTCTATTGATCCATCTCGTTTATATGCTATCAAATGTGTAGCCATTTTTAGTGTAAATCTACAGGCTATTGCGGTTGCATTTTTTTGCGAAAGGTTGTCAACGGACTGTGGACCGCCCGCGTTGTTGGTACATCACAGGAGTTTTCCACCATGAATACCACCGCAATCTTGTCCGCTTGGCCCGAAGACGAACGCGACCGCAAGCGCGCACCGGCCCGCTTCTGAAAGCACTGCGGCCTTGCCTCTGTTGTGTAGCACAGTGCACATCAAGCATAAACCATACCAAGGCATGAGAAATGTGGCCACATTAGCTCCATATTTCTCAGGTGGACCATAGCAAGGTCGGAGTTAACCTCCGCGATTCTTGCAAGTCCCAACAAAAAACCCCGCAGATGCGGGGTTTTTTGTTGGTCCAAAAGGACGGAACAGCCTTTAGCCCATGTGCAGGCCGCCATTGACCGAAAAGTCTGCACCGGTGGCGTATCCGCCCTCTTCCGAGGCCAGCCATGCGATGATCGATGCAATCTCGCTGGGCTCACCCAGGCGCTTGACAGGCACCGTGGCGACAATCTTTTCCAGAACATCCGGACGGATTGCCTTGACCATGTCAGTGCCGATGTAGCCTGGGCTTACCGTATTGACGGTGACGCCCTTGGTGGCCAGTTCCTGCGCCAGGGCCATCGAGAAGCCATGCATGCCCGCCTTGGCGGCGGAATAGTTGGTTTGCCCCGCCTGACCTTTTTCGCCGTTGACAGAGCTGATGTTGATGATGCGGCCCCAGCCCTTTTCCACCATGTCAGACACCACCTGTTTGGTGACATTGAACATGCTGTTGAGGTTGGTTTCGATCACGGCGTCCCAGTCTTCGCGCGACATCTTGAGGAACATGCGGTCGCGCGTGATGCCAGCGTTGTTCACCAGCACGTCAATGGTGCCGTGCTCTGCCTTGGTCTTACCAAAGGCTTCCACGGTGGAATCCCAATCACCCACGTTACCGACTGACGCATAAAACGTGTAGCCCAGGGCCTTTTGCTCTGCCAGCCATTTGGCGTGGTCCCGTGTCGGGCCGCAACCAGCGATGACTTTGAAACCTTCCTTGTGCAGGCGCTGGCAAATGGCGGTACCGATGCCTCCCATGCCACCGGTGACATACGCAACTTTCTGGCTCATGTGATTTCTCCTTGTTAGTGATTGGCTCAGGACCCACTCTACCGAAGAAATTGGGCACTGCCGTGAAGGAAAACACTGAAGCCCTTTCCTTTTTGACATATCCACATGCGTCACACAGCTGACGCGAGGCACGCTTAGCGACGCGTCACCGGCGTAGCGCCTTCAGATGCACCAAATGGAGGCAGCGGATTGGCTGCTGTGGACTGCGGCACTCCCGCAAGGACTGGCTTGAAATGCAGGCGCTGTGTTGCGCTAGACGTGCCGTGGCGCCAGCGGCAAGGATTCCCATCCCGGCTTGGCGAACAGATAACCTTGCTGGTAGCGAACGCCCACCGAACTCAGGTAGGCGGACTCAGCCGAGGTTTCGATGCCCTCCGCCACAATGTCGATGGACAACCGTTGGCAGACCAGCGCAATGCCGCACACGATCGCCTGTCGCACGGGGTCCTGATCGATGTTGCGAATCAGCTCCATGTCGATCTTGAGCACATGCGGCTGAAATTGCACCAGCATGTTCAGCCCCGCGTAGCCCGCACCAAAGTCGTCGATGGCCGTAATGAGGCCCTGGCGCCGGTATTCATTGAAGATCGACTTCAGGTGTGCACCATTGCTGACCTGCTCGCCCTCCGTCACCTCGAACATGATCCGGTTGTGCGGAAAATCGAACTCTTCAGCCGCCTCCATGGTGGCGCGGATGCAGGTCTCGGGCCGATACACCGCATTGGGCAGGAAGTTGATGCTCAGTCGGCAGTCTGGCAGGCTGGCGAGCCCCAGGCGCGACGCTAGTTCAATGGCCTTGACGCGGCACGCCTGGTCAAACCGGTAGCGGTTGGTGTCATCCACCCACGACAGCACCGTCCCGGCCGACTCGCCATCTGCACCGCGCACCAACGCTTCGTAGGCGAACGGGCGATCCAACTCCAGGTCCATGATGGGCTGGAACGCCATCGTGAAATCGAACGGAAGCTGCGTCTTGTCACGACAGGATTGGCAGCCCACAGGTTCGAAGGGTTGGGCGAAAACGGTCACTGTCATGGACAAACATCGTAACGCATCAGTACAAACTTGCGCTCTCCCAGCACCAGTGCAAAGCGAAGCCTTTCGCTTGTCGCAAAGCTATCTGGGTTGAAAGGTTGCGATCCGGACACAGCACTCGCAGACGCTGTCAATCCGCTCTCTGTACCGTCCGTTCAGCAAAATCAATAAAAAAAGGCCGCATGGAAATGCGGCCTTTTGACTGAGACTGGCAGTGACTTCGATCAACGCGTCGTTGGCACCACGCCAGTTGCCCCAAGATGAAGCTGAGGCTCAGCGCTCCAAAGCCAGCGACACGCCCATGCCACCACCGATACACAGCGCGGCCAGGCCCTTCTTCGCGTCACGGCGCTGCATTTCGTGCAATAGCGTGACCAGAATGCGGCAGCCCGACGCGCCGATGGGGTGGCCGATGGCGATGGCGCCTCCGTTCACGTTGACCTTGGCGGGGTCAATGGCCAGTTCCTTGTTCACAGCGCAGGCCTGTGCGGCGAAGGCTTCGTTCAGCTCGAACAGGTCCACATCGGCGGCGTTCCAGCCTGCGCGCTGCAAGGCCTTGCGCGAGGCCGGCACGGGGCCCATGCCCATGGTGGCAGGGTCCAGGCCGCTGGTGCCAAAAGCGGCGATGCGCGCCAGGGGCTTGAGGCCAAGGGCCGCTGCCTTCTTGGCGCTCATCACCACCACAGCAGCGGCGCCATCGTTCAGGCCCGATGCGTTGCCGGCGGTCACGCTGCCCGCCTTGTCAAAGGCGGGGCGCAGGCCGGCCAGGGCTTCGGCGTTGGTCTTGCGGTTGAGGTACTCATCGGTGTTGAACAGGATGGGGTCACCCTTCTTCTGTGCCAGGCTTACGCCGACGATCTCATCGGCGAACTTGCCAGCATCTTGTGCAGCAGCTGCCTTTTGCTGGCTGGCCAGGGCCAGTGCGTCCTGCATGTCGCGGGTGATGCCGTACTGCTTGGCCACGTTTTCAGCCGTGATGCCCATGTGGTACTGGTTGTACACGTCCCACAAGCCGTCCACGATCATGGTGTCGATCAGCTTCCAGTCGCCCATGCGCTGGCCGTCGCGCGAGTTGGGCAGCACGTGCGGCGCCAGACTCATGCTCTCCTGGCCTCCGGCCACGACGATCTCGCTGTCACCCCAGGCCACAGCCTGGGCGGCCAGCATGACCGCCTTCAAACCGGAGCCACACACCGCGTTGATGGTGAGTGCAGGGGTTTCCTTGGCCACGCCCGCCTTCATGGAGGCCTGACGCGCGGGGTTCTGGCCCACGCCAGCTGCCAGCACCTGGCCCATGATGACTTCGCCGATCTGGTCGGACGAGAGACCTGCGCGCGCGATGGCTTCACGGATCACGATAGCGCCGAGTTCGGTCGCAGGCGTCTTGGCCAGCGAGCCACCAAACTTGCCCACAGCAGTGCGAGCGGCAGAAACGATGACGATGTCTTCCATGGAATGTCCTTGTAGTGGTGAGTGGTGGTTCAGTGATTCTCGCAGCGCCAAAAGTCAGGACTTTTGCGTATCAGGCTTTCTGTTTGACATAGCGGCCGGGTGCGGGCTCGATGGCCTTGAACTTGGTGCCTTTGCCATAGGCCTTGGGCGCGGCAATCTGTTTGCCCGCATGGCTCTTGAGCCAGCCTGACCAGTCGGTCCACCAGCTGCCGGGGTGCTCGGTAGCGCCTTCCAGCCATCGGTCCAGCGTGCCTGGGAACTTGCCGTCGGCGCGGGTCCAGTGGCTGCGCTTGCCCTTGGCGGGTGGGTTGATCACGCCCGCGATGTGGCCTGAGGCGCCCATCACAAAACGCTTCTTGCCCGGCAGCACCTGGGTGGACGCATAAGCGGCCGTGGCGGGCACGATGTGGTCTTCGCGCGAGCCGTAGATGTAGACAGGCAGGTCGAGGCTGCCCAGGTCCAGCTTTTCGCCGCACACGGTGAGCTTGCCCGGCTTGACCAGGTTGTTTTCGAGGTAGAAATTGCGCAGGTACCAGGCGTAGAACGGGCCGGGAAGATTGGTGCTGTCGCTGTTCCAGTACAGCAGGTCAAAAGGAGGCGGCGTTTCGCCCTTGAGGTAGTTGCCCACCACGTAGTTCCAGACCAGATCGTTGGGTCGCAAGAAGCTGAAGGTGGACGCCAGGTCCTGCCCCTTCATCAGCCCGCCATGGCCCATCTGCATCTCGCGGAACTTGACGAAGGCTTCATCGATGAACACGTCCAGAATGCCCGTGTCGGTGAAGTCAATCAGCGTGGTGAGGAAGGTGGCACTGGCCACGGGCTCGTCGCCGCGCGCCGCCAGCACGGCCAGCGCATTGGACAGGATGGTGCCGCCCACACAAAAACCCAGCGCGTTGATCTGCTCGGCACCGGTGATGTTCTGCACTACGTCGATGGCGGCCATGGCGCCATCTTCCACGTAGTCGTCCCAGGTCTTGTGGGCCAGGCTGTCATCAGGGTTGCGCCAGCTCACCACGAAGGTGCGGTGGCCTTGTTCAACCGCATAGCGGATCAGCGAGTTCTCGGGCTGCAGGTCGAGGATATAGAACTTGTTGATGCAGGGCGGCACCAGCAGGAACGGGCGCTCGTACACCTTGGCCGTGAGGGGCTTGTATTCGAGCAGCTGGAACAGCTCGTTTTCGTACACCACAGCGCCTTCGGTGGTGGCCACATTGCGGCCTACCTCGAACAGGCTTTCGTCGGTCATCGACACGTGGCCCTGGGTGATGTCGTGCAGCAGGTTCTGCATGCCCTTGGCAATGCTCTCGCCCTTGGTCTCAATGGCTTTTTTCTGCGCTTCGGCATTGAAGGCGAGGAAGTTGCTGGGCGCCATGGCTGCCATCCACTGCTCCACGCCAAATCGGATGCGGGCCTTGGTCTTTTCGTCGGCCTCGACTGCTTCGGCCAGCCCCATCAGGGTGCGGGCATTGAGCAGGTAGGCGGCGGCGGAAAACGCTGCCACGGGGTTGCTGGCCCAGCCCTCACCGGCAAAACGCTTGTCCTTGACCTCGGGGGTGCCCTGCAGGCCCTGCGCCCAGAGGTCCTGCGCTTCTTTGAGGTATTGCTGCTGCAATGCCTGCAGCTTGGTTTGCGACAGCTTCAGGGGTGCGGCGGCGGGTACCTGCGCCCCCAGGTCCAGTTTCTGGAACGATTGCAGCGCCTGCGACCAGCTTTGCCCGAAAATCTGCTGGAACTGCTGGGCGCTCTCGGCCCAGGGTGATTCAGAAGTCATGCTCATTCCTCGATGGTTGGTCGCTCACAGCGGCTGGGCCCTGATTTTTGTTTCGCGGGTTCATTGTTGCCCACCGCCATGGTGCATGGCAACGAATTCAACGCTTTCAGTGCACACAAACCAATGTACCTCATCGTCATCGCCTGGACCTACGTCACTCTCATGATGGCGGTGGCCGAGGCCACCAGTCCGCAGGGCACCGTGCTGGGCGCCATCATCACGTTTGCGCTGTACGGCCTACTGCCCATGGGCATCCTGGTGTACATCCTGGGCACGCCTTCGCGCAAGCGCAAGATCAAGGAACGGGAGGCGGCCGAACAGGCTGCGTATGACGCGGAGCAGGCTGCGGCCCGCGTGGCCGATGCGGGAGCCGAGCCGGCAGCGTCAGCCGCGCCAGATGCAGGCGGCAAAGCGCCCGCTGCCGCCGAGGGCGGCGCTGTCTCGGCGGTGCGAAAAGAACCTTGAGGCCTGCGTGACAGTGCACCACGGCGGGGTGCTGTCGTTGCCGTAAATGTGCGTGATGCCCATGGCACGCAGCCCCAGCCGGGCCAGCCCTGCCAGATCGCACAGGTACTTGCCCGGTGAGTCGGGACGGGCCACAAAACATGGAGCAGCCGCAGCGCCCAATGCGCCCGGCGCGTCGCAGAACGCTGCACGCACCTCAGCCCCTACCTCGAAAGCTGTGGGGCCAATGCAGGGGCCCAACCAGGCCAGCGTGTGGGCAGCAAGCTCTGAAGCGGCCGGAGAGTCTGGCGCCAATGCTCCGTTTTTGATAGCTACCGAGGCATGATGCACTAGCGCTTCATGGCAAAAATGCTTGAAAACCGCTTCCAACACGCCCTGCCCTGCATGCCCGGCCAGTCCGCGCCAGCCGGCGTGGGCCGCAGCCACCACCTGGCCTGAGCGGTGGGCCAGCAGCACGGGCAGGCAGTCGGCCACCATGATGGTGCAGACGGCGCCGGGTGCGCTGGCCACGCAGGCGTCGGCCTCTGTGCCATCGGGCGTGCTCGCATCCAGCAACACCACGCCATCGCCGTGCACCTGGTTCAAGAACACCGCGCGGGCGTCCGGGGTGGTGGATTGCAAGGCGGACTGCAAGGTCTGCCGGTTGGCAGCCACTGCCAACGAATCGTCGCCCACATGGGTGCCCAGGTTCAACTGGTCGTACGGTGCGCGGCTCACGCCGCCCGTGCGCGTGGTGCACAGCGCATGCACACCGGGCGGTGCCGGCCAGTCGGGCACCAGCCAGTCTGCGTGCCAGCTTGAGACCGACGATGACACAGGCGTCACGCTTCGTTGTCCGGGCAAGCCGAGGGCTGCGCCTGCTGGAATGCAGGCAGTGCCATGCAGGCGTCAAACACCCCCATGGTGAGTGGCAGGCCGTCCAGACTGACCTTGAAGCGCTGGGCGTTGAAGATCTGGGGCACCAGGCAGCAGTCGGCCAGCGTGGGCGTATCGCCCCAGCACAGCACCGAGGGCGCCATGCCCTGCGCTGCGCGTTCTTGCGCCAGCAGCCCCAGCTGCCGCTCAAATGCCTCCAGACCGCCGCGCACCCAGTGGTGATACCAGGCGTTCTTGGCATCCTCATCCACCTTCAGGTCGCGCACCAGGTACTTGAGCACGCGCAGGTTGTTGAGCGGATGGATCTCGCACGCCACCATCTGCGCCAGCGCCCGCACCCGGGCCCGGGCCAGCGGCGTGGAGGGAAGCAAAGCGGGAGTCGGGTGGGTTTCGTCCAGGTATTCGATGATGGCCATGGACTGAGACAGCGCCGTCCCCCCGTCGGTCACCAGCGTGGGCACCAGTGCATCGCCAATGCGGCGCAGGTACTCGGGGTCCTTGTGTTCGCCCTTGACGAGGTGCACGGGCAGGTAGTCATAGTCCAGACCCTTGATCTGCAGCGCGATGCGCACGCGGAACGAGGCAGAGGAGCGGAAGTAGTTGTACAGCTGCATGGAAGAACGGTGCCTGTGATGGGGTCTGTGGAGATACGGAACCGGCGCAGCGTGGTGCCAGCACGCCGCAGATGGCAAGCCTCTGGGGCCTGAGAGCGCGGGACGTGCCGGTCAGGCGCCTGAAGTGCCTGCCGGATCCTGGTGGTTGTATACGACTTTGGAGAGCAGCACCATCAGGTCGGCGCTTTCCTGGGCGGTGAGCGGTGCGGTCAGGCGTTCCTGCACCCGCTGGGCGGCGTCGCGCATCTGCAGGGCGGCCACTTCGCCTTCGGGGGTGATCCACAGCAGCTTGCGGCGGCGGTCGCGGGTGTCGGGCTCGCGGCGGATCCAGCCGCGCTTTTCCAGGCGCCCGATCACCGAGCCGGAAGTGGCTGCATCGAACGCCACGCGGGCCGCCAGGGTGACCTGGTCTTCGCCCGGCTGGGCCAGCAGCTCGTGCAGGATGGCGAACTGCACCGGCGTCACGTCAAATCCGGCCGTCTCTTCCATGAAAAGTGCCACGGTCCGCTGGTGGGCGCGGCGCACCAGGTGGCCCGGCGTATTGTGGAAATCGAAGCTCTTTGCCATGGGCGCGAGTGTAGCGCCCCCCAGCAGAGGGGCTGCGCCCATGGCACACTGCCACACTGCGGCGCACACGGTACTGCGCCCGGTTTTTTGACAGCATTCCCAGAACCATTGAAAGGCAGACATGAGCTACGTGTTTCCTCCAGCCCCCGTGGTCAGCGTGCCCGTGGTGGGCAGCGGCGAACGGTTTCCGGTGCACCGCATCTACTGCGTGGGCCGCAACTACGAAGAACACGCCAAGGAGATGGGTTTCACCGGCCGCGAGCCTCCGTTCTTCTTCCTCAAGCCTGCGGATGCCATTGTGGTCGTCAACGCGGGCGAAACCGGGCAACTGCCCTACCCCAGCCTGACCGCCAACCTGCACCACGAGATCGAGCTGGTGGTGGCCATCGGCAAGGGTGGCAAGAACATCCAGGCCCCCGACGCTTTCAGCCACATTTATGGCTACGCCGTGGGCCTGGATATGACCCGCCGCGATCTGCAAAACGACATGAAGAAACAGGGCCGCCCCTGGTGCATTGGCAAGGGCTTCGACGCCAGCGCGCCCATCGGTCCCATCACGCCGGCAGCCCAGGCAGGTGATGTGGCCAACGCGCCCATCTGGCTGCAGGTCAACGGAGCGGACCGCCAACGCAGCACTGTGACCCAGTTGATCTGGAACATTGCCGAGACCATCGAGCACCTGTCGGCCGCGTGGGAGCTGCAGGCCGGCGACCTGATCTACACCGGCACCCCCGAAGGCGTGGGCGCCGTGGTGCGTGGCGATACGCTCGAAGGCGGCGTGGCAGGACTCACGCCCTTGCGCCTGACCGTAGTCTGAAGACCACCGGGCAGCCCTGCTGCCCGGCCAGGCAAACGCCGAAAACGCTACGATTTTTATAGCTGGTAGCGCATGTTTCACTAGCGCTACCAGCCACTCTGACCCTCAAACCCCTGCATGACCTACCGCAGCCCCATCAAACATTGCCGCGCCTGTGGCACCGCCGTGGTGTACCGCCTGCCGGACGACGGCGACACCAAACAGCGTGCGGTCTGCCCCGCCTGCAACACGGTGCACTACGAGAACCCGCTCAATGTGGTGGGCACGGTGCCCGCGCTGCCCGATGGCCGCATTCTGCTGTGCAAACGCAACATCGAACCCCGCTGGGGCAAATGGACGCTGCCCGCAGGCTTCATGGAGCTGGACGAAACCACGGCACAGGGTGCGGCGCGCGAGACCGATGAGGAAGCCGGTGCGCAGATCGAGATTGGCCCCCTGTTCAGCCTGCTGAACGTGCGCCGCGTGGGCCAGGTGCACCTGTTCTACCGCGCCACGCTACTCAGCGACCAGTTCAACCCGGGCTACGAAACCATCGAGGCGCGGCTGTTTGCCGAAGACGAGGTGCCCTGGGACGAGCTGGCCTTCCGCACCGTGAAAGAAACACTGGAGTGCTACTTTGCCGACCGCAGGGTTGGCCGCTTTGGGCTGCACTGCATCGATATCGAATGAAACTCGGAGCGAGCGCCGGAAGTCGATGAAGGCCCGGACCGTCGCGGCCATATGGCCGTGTCTCGGGCGCACCGGGCCATTGGGGCCCGTTGGCAGTGACCACCGTGAAGATGGGGACAAGGTCGATGCGCTCGCCAGAGGCCATGCAGCCATCGACCATCCGTCAATAGTGAAACAGATTCCCGGGCACCGGCACAGTGGTGAGGATGGTGTGACCGCTCAAGCCGGCCTGCGCTGACTGGTTCACCGACGCATTCACCACGCCCGCGCTGCCACCGTGGCCGCCGCTGGCACCGCCCCCACCTCCTGCAAAGGACGAACTCCCCGCGAAATCGTCGAAGCCCATGGCACCGCCATTGACCTGCAACGTTCCGGTGACGACGGGCGTGGTGGGAGCCACCAGGTGGATGATGCCCCCCCCACCGCCGCCTCCGGCACCCGCGCCCGTTGTATTCGCGCCGTTGCCGTTGACACCGTTTCCGCCCTGACCGCCATTGGCGCGCAATGCGCCAGCCACCGTGATACCGCCCTGGGCCGAGACGACGATCACACCCCCACCCCCGCCGCCAGACCCGGCGGTGTCTACCACCGCAGACATGGCGCTTTGCCCATTGCCGCCATTGGCAAGAATCGCCCCTGTGCCCGTGACGGTCACTGCCCCCCCAGCAAGGATCACAAGCGATCCCCCCCCGTTGCTACCCGTGTCGTGCGGGCTCGCTCGGCTGCCCGCCCCGCCCGCCGCTGCGGGCGGCTTCGTGAGCTGCGCGGCAGAAAGCGCTGGCAAACCGATCCCGCCTTGGGGAGTTCCGGCTGCCGACAGCGCAATGCCGGGGTGTGGCGTGACATTGCTGGCGCCTTGCGTTCCCGCAAGGACGGTGATGGTGCCGGAAATGGTCACATCGCCGGTGGCGCGCAGCACGGTCCCGCTGGGGAGCACCAGGACGCCTGCGATGTCGATCGAGGAAAACTGCATGTGGTGTCGACCGCTGAGGGTGTTGAACCCTGCTGTCGTGGACAGATCGATGGTCGAGGCGCTGGACACGGTATAGGCCCCGGCAGAGCCATCACCATAGGCAGCGACGGAGCCAGCGGGCCCTGGTGCTCCGGCGGGGCCCTGGACTCCCGTAGGCCCCTGCAGCCCGCTGGGGCCCATCGGACCCGTGGGGCCGGTCGCACCCGCAGGACCGGCAGAGCCTGCAAGGCCCGCGGCCCCCGTCGCCCCCGCAGGCCCCGCCGAGCCCATCGGTCCGGTCGGTCCCGTGGCAACACCTGCCGTACAGCCTCCCACCGCGCCACTGGAACTTGCAAAGCACAGCAGATTTGCTTGCGCGGGCGCGCCAGCCAGTCCAGGCATCCGGACCCCGCCCGCATCGTCCACGCGAAAGCGCACGGTGTGGGTTGCCGAATCCATCACCACCAAACCGCCACCGGGCGGGGGGGTCACCTGGATGTCTGCGGCTTGGCCCACGCAGGGAGTCAGCGCAAAACCAGAAGCAAGGGCATATGCCAACAGCGAGAAACGAAAGCGTGGTGGGGTCATTTTCTATGGATCATGGCAACACGGTGGACGGAGCGCTGCGGCCATGGGCCCCTGGCCAAAGGCAGCAGGGCCAGTGGCACGCGCGCCGCGATGAGCGGATGAATGGAGTGGACATGGCCGGTACGCGGAGCCCGGAAAAGCCCCCCAGGGACGGCACATGGAACAAATTCACCGCCGCGCATCCTAGCGGCGGTCTTGGGCCGGCGCCAGCAAAAAAGTGGCCGGTCCGAGCGAAATCGCGCGCTCGCCTGTCCGGCCGATGCCTTCAGCCGCCCACACGTTCCTCGGCGGGCACGGGCGGGTAGCCCGGATCGGTCGTGACGGGAGGCTGGCCTTGGCCTCCAGGCGGCCGGGGCACCGCAGGGCCAAGGGGCCAGGCTGGCGCAGGGGCCGCTGGCGCTGGCTGCGCCGTGTCGCGGCCGAACAGCCCGCGTATCCACTCGCGCATGGCACCGAGCGAGCTGTCTGCCGGTGGCGGCGGGCTGGTATCGAATTCATCGAAGAACCGCTCCTGGCCATCAATCACCTTGTTGCGGATGGCCTGCTGCATGAACTCGCCCACCATGGGCAACGCACTGCGCGCGCCCTGCCCCCAGTAGTCGCTGCGCAGCGTGATGCGCCCGTCGTTGAAGCCGGCCCATGCGCCTGCCACCACGCGGGTGTGCATCAGGATGAACCAGCCATCGGTGTTGTCTTGCGTGGTGCCGGTCTTGCCCGCCACGTCGGCCTGGATGCCATACCGCGTGCGGATGGCCGTGGCAGTGCCCCGGTCCACGGCACCGCGCATGGTGTTGCGCAGGGTCTGGGCAGCCCGGGGCTGGAAGACCTCTTCCGGCACAGGCTTGGCAAAGGTCTCCAGCACCTTGCCGTGGCGGTCTTCGATGCTGGTGATGAGCACGGGCTCCACATAGCGGCCCAGGTTCACGATGCTGCTGTAGGCCGAGATCATCTCCTTGAGCGTGACCGGGCTGGTGCCCAGCGCGAGGGACGGAACCTCCTCCAGCTTGGACTGCCGCACGCCCAGGGCGCGTGCCACTTCGGCCACACGGGCCGGGCCCACCTGCTGCATCACCTGCGCGGTGATGGTGTTCTTGGACAGCGCGAGGCCATCGGCCAGCGTCATGGGCTGGTCGCTGGGCGGGCCGCCATCGGTGGGGCGCCAGACGCGGCCACCGCCCAGCGGGATTTCGACGGCAGTATCCACCAACGTGTCTTCGGGCGTGGCGCCGTTGGCAAACGCAGCGCCATACACAAACGGCTTGAAGGTCGAGCCCGGCTGGCGGCGCGCAGCCTGCACATGGTCAAACGGGTCTTGCGCAAAGTCGCGGCTGCCCACCCAGGCCAGCACATGGCCGGTGACCGGGTCTTGCGCCAGAAAGCCCGCCTGCACACGCGTCTTTTCGGCGCGCAGCTTGGCCATGAAGGAGGCGTCATCCATCAGCGCCTTCAGGGCTTCGTCAGGGGTGTCTCCTTTGTCCACGGCTGCGCGATATTCGGCGCTCTCGCGCACCAGGGTCTGCACCAGCTCGTTCTTGGGGCCCCAGCCGTTGCGCTGCGACCAGGCGGTGTCTGCCACGCCTTGCAATTGCCGGCCCTGCCGTGCCACCGCCTGATTGGCATAGGCCTGCAGGCGCGAATCGATGGTGGTGCGAATCACCAGACCGTCCGAATACAGGCTGTAGCCCTTGCTGTCGGCCCAGTCGATGAGCTGCTTGCGCAGCTGGATCGCAAAGTGCGGCGCCGGGCCCATCACCTCCGTCTGGCGTTCGAAGTTGATGCGCAGCGGGCGTTTTTGCAGGGTCTCGAACTGCTTGGCATCGAGCTTGCCCCGCTTGACCATCTGCGACAGCACCGTGTTGCGGCGGGCTTGCGCGCGCTCGGGGTTGAGCACCGGGTTGTAGTAGGCCGTGCCCTTGAGCATGCCAATCAGCGTGGCGCTTTCCAGCACATTGAGCTTGTCGGCCGACTTGTCGAAATAGGTGCGCGCGGCCATCTCGATGCCGTAGGCGTTGTACAGAAACGGCACGGTGTTGAGGTAGGTCTCCAGGATTTCGTCCTTGGAATACGACGCCTCGATCTTGAGCGCGGTGATCGCCTCCTTGAGCTTGCGCGTGAGCGTGCGCGAGCGCCCGATTTCCTCCGGAAACAGGTTGCGCGCCAGCTGCTGGGTGATGGTGGAGCCGCCCTGCGGGTCCCCACGCAGCGTCAGCACCACCGACGACGCCGTGCGCCGCCAGTCCAGCCCGAAGTGCTTGTAGAAACGGTGGTCCTCGGTCGCTATCAGCGCGTCCACCACGTTGGGCGAAATCTGGTTCAGCTCCACCCATTCGCGGTTGGCCCAGCGGTATTCGGCCAGCAGCTTGCCGTCGGCCGACATGAGCTGCGCCGGCAGCTCGCTCTTGGCCTTGCGGATGTCGCTGATGCCGGGAGTAAAAGGCACCAGCGCCAGCGTGAACACCAGCAGCGCAGCGGGCACCGCCACCACCGTCCACAGCAGCAGGCGCCGCACGGGCCGGGGAACCCAGGCCAACAGGCCCGCCATGCGGGCCCGGAAAGAAAGCAGCCAGTTGTGCATCAATGAATCGCCGGGAGATTGGGGGTCGCTTCAGGACCGCCCCACCAGGGGCCGGTCAGGAAGGAGAAAGGGGAATGAGAACGCGAAAAGAGAGTCGGGCATGGTGCACCGTGCTCCGTCAGACACCCTGGCCTGACAACAGTTCCAGCATGCCGGCTTCGTCGAGCACGGGCACACCCAGTTCCTGGGCCTTGGCCAGCTTGCTGCCGGCTTCTTCGCCCGCCACCACATAGCTGGTCTTTTTGCTGACGGAGCCTGCCACCTTGGCACCAGCGGCCTCCAGCAGGTCTTTGGCGGCGTCGCGGCTCAGCGTTGGCAAGGTACCGGTCAGCACCACCGTCTTGCCCGCCAGGATCTGCGGAGCGCGCTCGGCCACCGGCCCCTCGGTCCAGGTCACGCCGCAGGCGCGCAGTTGCTCCACCACCTCGCGGTTGTGCGGTTGCTGGAAGAAAGTGTGCAGGCTCTGCGCCACCACGGGGCCCACGTCGTTCACCTCTAGCAACTGCTCCACGCTGGCGTCCATGATGGCGTCCAGCGTGCCGAAGTGGCGTGCCAGGTCCTTGGCCGTGGCCTCGCCCACATGGCGCAGTCCCAGGCCGAACAAAAAGCGTGGCAAGGTGGTCTGCTTGGATTTTTCGAGCGCAGCCAGCACGTTCTGGGCCGATTTCTCGGCCATGCGCTCCAGCGCAATCAGTGAGGTCAGGCCCAGCCGGTACAGGTCGGGCAGCGTGCGGATCACGTTGGCATCCACCAGCTGGTCCACCAGCTTGTCGCCCAGGCCTTCGATGTCCATGGCGCGGCGCGCCGCAAAGTGCAGGATGGCCTCCTTGCGCTGCGCGGCGCAGAACAGGCCGCCTGTGCAGCGGTGGTTGGCCTCGCCCTTTTCGCGCACCACGGCACTGCCACACACGGGGCAGGCCTTGGGCATCTGAAAATTGGGCACATAGCCCGTGCGGTTGCCCGGCATCACGCCTACCACTTCGGGGATCACATCGCCCGCACGGCGCACGATGACGGTGTCGCCCACGCGCACGCCCTTCTTGCGGATCTCGAACAGGTTGTGCAGCGTGGCGTTGGTGACGGTGACGCCGCCCACAAACACAGGCGCCAGGCGTGCGACCGGCGTGATCTTGCCGGTGCGGCCCACCTGGACGTCAATGCCTTCGATCTTGGTGGCCATCTCCTGCGCGGGATATTTGTGCGCCACGGCCCAGCGCGGCTCGCGGGTCTTGAAGCCCAGGTCGCGCTGCAGCTGCAGCGAGTTGACCTTGTAGACGACACCGTCAATGTCGTACGGCAGCGCATCGCGGCTGGCACCCACCTGCTGGTGAAATGCTACCAATTCAGTAGCACCCACCGCAATTTCTACCTGCGCTGCCACCGGGAAACCCCAGGATTTCAGCGTCTGCAGCATCTCGAAATGCGTGCGGAACACGGGCCCACCCTCGGCAGGCGGCGTGATGGCGCCCAGGCCATAGGCAAAAAAGCTCAGGGGCCGCTGGGCGGTGATGTTGGAGTCCAGCTGGCGCACCGCACCCGCAGCCGCATTGCGTGGGTTCACAAAGGTCTTGCCGCCCTGCTCCCGCTGGCGCTCGTTCAGCGCGTCGAAGTCGGCGCGGCGCATGTAGACCTCGCCGCGCACTTCGAGCAAAGAAGGCACACCGTCGGGCAGGGTCAGCGGAATCTGGCGGATGGTGCGGATGTTGTGCGTCACGTCCTCGCCCACCTCGCCATCACCGCGCGTGGCGGCCTGCACCAGGCGGCCGTTTTCATAGCGCAGGCTCATGGCCAGGCCGTCAAACTTGGGCTCGGCCACGTATTCGATGGCAGGGTCAGCATCCGTCAGACCCAGCTCGCGCCGCACGCGGGCATCAAACGCCTGGGCGCCCGTCGCTTCGGTGTCGGTTTCGGTGTGAATGCTGAGCATGGGCACCGTATGGCGCACGGGGGCCAGGCCCTCCATCACCGCGCCAATCACGCGCTGCGTGGGCGAGTCGGGGGTGACCAGGTCAGGGTGCGCGGCTTCCAGCGCCTGCAGCTCGCGGAACACGCGGTCGTATTCGGCGTCGGGCACGGTGGGCTCGTCCAGCACGTAGTACTGGTGCGCCCACTGGTTGAGTTGGTCGCGCAGTGCTTTGATTTTGATAGCTGGCTGCGCTTGATCCACGGGCACTGGGGCCGAAAAAAGATCCAAATTCTCGGTCATGGCCGCACCAGCGTTCAGCTGAACAGCCGCCGCGCCAGCACGGACCCCGCCGACAGATCGCGTCCATCGAGCTGGTCATACAGCAGCTCCAGGTCCGCAGCGATCGGGTCCATGGCCATGGCGGGCAGCGGCGTGCCGTTCTGGTCGCACAGCACGCCATCCATGGCCTGGCACAGGGCGGCGGCCACGTCGCGCAGGCGGGCAAAGGGCTGCTCGGTGCGGTGCACCTGGGCAACATCCAGGCTCAGGGTGATGTCGCGAATCGCGGACTGGTCCGGGTCTTCGGCCAGCGCGGCCTGGGTGTCGTACCCCAGGGTGAGCAAGGGCGGCAGGCCCTGAGTGCTGGCGGGCAGCACCAGACGGCCGGGCATGGCGCCGGGCACGAAGCCCAGGCGGGCCGCGTTCTGCTGCACGTAGCCAGGGCTCCAGGCGGCCTGGCGGGCGCGCAGCATAAACATGAGCTGGGCATCGTGGTCGCTGGCGAACTGGTCCAGTTCGCGGGCGCGGGCCACTTCCTGCAGCATGTCGGGGAAGTCGGGGGCGGCGTTGATGGTGTCGGCAAAGGCCTGCGCCTTGACCACGAACTCGGAGAACTCGATCTCGTTGAGTGCGCCCATGCGGTTGGCCAGTTGCACGCCGGCCTGGAAAGACTGGTAGCGCTGGCCAGGGGCCGGGGTCTCCCACTGCTGGGTGGCTTCGTTCAGGCCTTCGATGGCAAAGGGCTTGCTGCCTGCGCGGCGGGTGGGCGGCAGCGCGGCCAGCGCCGCATCGCCCGACACCACATGCTCGGGCTGCAGCGAGGCGATCACGTCGATGAGCGGGTCCAGCCCGGGGCGGCGCTCGGACGAAAACGGTGGCACGGGCAGTTGCAGGGCGTCGCCCGCATCCACGGTGTGTTCAGACGGCTCCGGCCCCCGGTCCAGGCCATGGAACTCGCTGGGCGGCATTGCCCCCGCCGCAGCGGCATCAAAACCCGGCTCCAGGCGCTGCGCGGGCTCTGCCGCTGGGTCGTGCTCCGTGGGCAGAGCGCGCTTGGGCGCGTTGCGGCGCGAGGTCCAGGTGTTGTAGGCCACGATCAGGGCCAGCACCAGGCCACCGATGATGGCGAGACTCAGTTGCAATGTGCTCATGTTTGAATCAATGGGTTCAAGCGTCCACCATCGAGAGGGCCGACTCCATGTCGACGGCCACGATGCGCGACACGCCCTGCTCCTGCATGGTCACGCCGATCAGTTGCTCGGCCATTTCCATCGCGATCTTGTTGTGGCTGATGAACAAAAACTGTGTGCCCTTGCTCATGCTGGACACCAGCTTGGCATAGCGCTCGGTGTTGGCGTCGTCCAGCGGCGCGTCCACCTCGTCCAGCAGGCAGAACGGAGCTGGGTTGAGCTGGAAGATGGCAAACACCAGCGCGATGGCCGTGAGGGCCTTTTCGCCCCCCGACAGCAGGTGAATGGTCTGGTTCTTCTTGCCGGGTGGCTGGGCCATCACCTGCACGCCGGAATCGAGAATTTCGTCACCGGTGATGATGAGCTTGGCCTGGCCGCCCCCGAACAGCTCGGGGAACATGCGGCCAAAGTGCGCGTTCACGGTGTCGAACGTGCCCGAGAGCAGCTGGCGCGTTTCGCCATCGATCTTGCGGATCGCGTCTTCCAGCGTGTTCATGGCCTCGGTCAGGTCGGCGGTCTGCGCATCGAGGAACACCTTGCGCTCGCTGGCCAGCTTCAATTCATCCAGCGCGGCCAGGTTGACGGCGCCCAGTGCCGCGATCTCGCGGTGCAAGCGGTCGATTTCGCTCTGCAGGCCGCCCATGCGCACATTGCCCTCGGTGATTGACTGGGCCACGGCTTCCAGATCGGCCTGGGCGTCTTGCAGCAAGGTGGTGTACTGCTCCAGGCCCAGGCGCGCGGCCTGTTCCTTGAGCTGGAACTCGGTGATGCGCTGGCGCAGCGGGTCCAGCGCGCGCTCCAGCTGCATGCGGCGCTCGTCGCTGGCGCGCAGCTTGGTGGTCAGATCGTCGTATTCGCTGCGCTGGGCGGCCAGTACCTTTTCGCGCTCCATCTTCACTTCCAGCGCGGCCTGCAGGCCGCCTTGGGCGGCGGCGTCAGAGAGACGGGCGAGTTCATCGCGCGCACGCTGCTCTTCGTCGGCCAGGGCCTTGGCCTGTTGTGTGGCGGTTTCGATAGAGCGGTTGAGTTCGCCCCGGCGCGCCTCCAGGCTGCGCTGCGAGAACGTGGCCTCCTGCGCCTGGCGCTCCAGCGTGCGCTGCTGTTCGCGGCAGGCGGTGAGCTTGCGTTCGGCCTCGATGACCTTGTCGCCCAGCTGGGCCTCGCGCTCCTGGCTGTCGGCCAGCTGCATGTCCAGTTCTTCAAAACGCGCCTCGGCGGCCACGCGGCGTTCCTGCAGGTCGGCCAGCTGGGCTTCGACCTCGGCCAGGTCGCCGTCGATCTGTGCGCTGCGGGCGCGGGTCTGCTCGGCCAGCTGGGTCAGGCGCAGGGTTTCGACCTGCAGCTCGTGGGCGCGGCTTTGTGTTTCGGTCGCTTCGCGGCGTGCGGCCACGAGGCGCTGCGAGGCATCGGCATAGGCCGCTTCCGCACGGACCAAAGCGGTGCGTGATTCTTCGGCGATCAGTGCCTGCGCGCGCAATTCCTTTTCGAGGTGCTCGATCTCCTGCGCGCGGGCCAGCATGCCGGACTGCTCGGAGTCCTGCGCATAAAAGCTCACGCTGTGGGCGCTGACGGCATGGCCCATGGGCACAAACACCACTTCACCGGGCTGCAGCGTGCTGCGGCGGCTCAGGGCTTCGTCCAGCGTGGGCGCGGTGTAGCAGCCCTGCAGCCAGTCCACCAACACGGCACGCAGGCCCGCGTCGTTCAGGCGCAGCAGGTCCGACAGGCGAGCATGGGGCGACGATGTTTCGGGGTGGCCCGCAGCGGGGGCGCTGTAGAAGGCCAGTCGCGCGGGCGGCGCGTCGTTGCCGCCCGAGCCCAGGAAGCCGCGCACCATGTCCAGGCGCCCTACTTCCAAGGCGGCCAGGCGCTCGCGCAGGGCCGCTTCGAGCGCGTTTTCCCAGCCGGGTTCGATGTGGATGCGGCTCCACAGGCCCTGCAAGCCATCGAGGCCGTGCTTGGCGAGCCAGGGGCGCAGCTTGCCGTCGGTCTTGACCTTTTCCTGCAGCGCCTTGAGGGCCTCCATGCGGGCCGACAGCTCAGCCTGGCGTGCGCTCTCGCTGTTCACGGCCTGCTGGCGGGCGCGGCGGTCGTCGTCCAGCTGGGGCACTGACTCCTGCAGCTCGTGCAGGCGGGCTGCGGTGGTTTCGGCGATCTCTTGCGCTTCTTCGAGCTGCTCGCGCAGGTTGGTCAGGCGGGCCTCGTCGGGCGCGGCCAGCGCATTGCGGTCGGTGCGCAGGCGCTCGAAGCGGGCATCGAGCTGACGGCTTTGCTCGTCAAAGCTGCGCTGCTCGGCAGCGAGCACGCCAATCTGCTGCTGCACCTGTACCACAGCAGTCCGTTGCTCGGCCGTGCGGCTTTGCGCCTGACGCAGGGCCTCTTCCAGGTCGGGCATCTGCATGGCCTGCTCTTCGACCTGGGCGGCCAGCAGCTCGGCGCGTTCTTCGGCGTCCACACCCGCACCGGCCAGGTTTTCCAGCTCGATGTCGGCCTCTTCCTTGCGGGTCTGCCACTGCGCGATCTGCTCTGCCAGCTGCACCAGGCGCTGCTCCACGCGCTGGCGGCCCTCGACCACGTAGCGGATCTCCGCTTCGAGCTTGCCGACCTCGGCTGTGGCTTCGTAGAGCTTGCCTTGGGCCTGGTTGACTTGGTCGCCCGCGGCGTAGTGGGCCTGGCGGATGGTTTCGAGGTCCGACTCGACCGCGCGCAGGTCGGCCATGCGCGATTCAAGGTCGTTCACGGCCTGCAGGCCATCGAGGCGCACCTTGTTCTGCTGCTCCTCGGCCTCAGCCCGCTTCAGGAACCACAGCTGGTGCTGCTTGAGCGTCGCATCGGCGTGCAGCGTGTTGTATTTGGCGGCCACCTCGGCCTGCTTTTCGAGCTTTTCGAGGTTGGCGTTCAGCTCGCGCAGGATGTCTTCGACCCGCGTGAGGTTCTCGCGCGTGTCCGACAAGCGGTTTTCGGTCTCGCGGCGGCGCTCCTTGTATTTGGAGACGCCCGCAGCCTCTTCGAGGAACAGGCGCAGTTCCTCAGGGCGGCTTTCGATGATGCGGCTGATGGTGCCCTGGCCGATGATGGCGTAGGCGCGGGGCCCCAGGCCGGTGCCCAGAAACACGTCCTGCACGTCGCGGCGGCGCACGGGCTGGTTGTTCAGAAAGTAGCTGCTGGTGCCGTCGCGCGTGAGCACGCGGCGCACGGCCACCTCGCCGTACTGGCCCCACTGGCCGCCTGCGCGATGGTCAGAGTTATCGAAGACCAGCTCCACACTCGCGCGGCTGGCCTGCTTGCGGGTGGTGGTGCCGCTGAAGATCACGTCCTGCATGCTCTCGCCGCGCAGCTCGCTGGCCTTGCTCTCGCCCAGCACCCAGCGCACCGCGTCCATGATGTTGGACTTGCCGCAGCCGTTGGGGCCCACCACGCCCACCAGTTGCCCTGGCAGCATGAAGTTGGTGGGTTCAGCGAACGACTTGAAGCCAGAGAGCTTGATCGAGGTAAGACGCACGGATCAGAAGGCGGATAAATGCAGGAGGGACGCGGGGGTCAACCAGGGCGCCGGTGCGCAGTCCCGGCGTAAAACACACCGGCAGGGCCGGGTGTGGGCAAGGCCGGAATGATACCGCGCCGCCTGCCCGCCCCCCGGCCTCCAGGGCTGTGGGTGGCGCCTGGGGGCACTGCGCAGGTGAAAAATCGGCAAAACCGGCCTGATGCGCTAGTGTGATATGGCTTGTTTGCTATCAAATTTGATAGCCAAAAGCGGGCAACGTCAATGCAGCACACACACCTGGTTACGCCCACCCGACTTGGCCTGGAACAGGGCTTCGTCTGCGCGGGCCACCGCCTGGGGCAGGTGCTGCAGTGCAGAGATTTCGCACGCGCCAATCGACACGGTGAGCTGCTCGGGATCGGTGATGCTCTCCACCGCGCGGCGCAGTTTCTCGGCCACCTTCAGTGCGTCGGGCAGCGCGGTCTGCGGCAGGCAGACCAGAAACTCCTCGCCACCCCAGCGAATGATCTCGTCGCCACGCCGCAAGGTGTCGGTCAGCACCCGGGCCACCGCCTGCAGGGCCTTGTCGCCCGCGTCGTGGCCAAAACGGTCATTGATGCTCTTGAACCGGTCCAGGTCCATCAACAGGATGGACGAGACGGGCTCAAACAGCGAGGCGCGGTACACGCGCCGGTCGATCAGGTCCACCGCATGGCGGTTGAGCAGCCCGGTGAGCGCATCGTGGTAGGCGGCGCGCTGCAACTCCTGGCGTTCGGCGGCCACGGTCATGAGGGAGCCGAACAGCTCGGCCAGCCCTGCAAACAGGCTGACGCCGACTTCGTCAAAGTAGCCATCACGGTCGGCGTACAGCACAAAGATGCCGCTGTAGCCGTTGAAGGTGGAGGCGATGGGCAAGGCCAGCACGTGGTGGATGTCGTGGTGGCGGGCTGCGTCGCGCCAGGGCCCAAACGGCGAAAACTGCGACACCGTGAAAGGGCCCGCAGACTTGCCGTCCAGCGTGGTAAAGGCAGGGCCAATGCGGGTGAGCAGGTTGCGTTCGATGTTCAGCGATTCGGCATAGGCCGCCGCCGGGCCTGCAAACACCTGCGGGCGGATGGTGTGCGTGTCGGTCGGACCGAACCAGGTCCAGGCCAGGCGGATGTGGCTGGAGACATCCACAATGGCCTGGCACACCCCGCGAATGATCTCCAGCTCGCTGCGCCCCAAGATCAGCTTGGCCGAGCGCTTGAGCAGCATCTCGGCAATCACCGAGCGTTCGCGCTGCGCGTCAAAGCCCTGCGTCAATGGCGAGGGTGCGGGCGGCGAAGGCTTTTTGAAGAACATGAAGGCGGCAGCGGTGGAGCGCCTGCATCATAGGTGGCGCAGCCAGACTGCGGTTGCAAAGGGTTTCACGCTGCGGTTTGCCACCTGCACTCCGCGCAACGCACGCCACCCTGCGCCCGCCGCACGCCGCACGCCCCGCGTCATCCAAGGCGCCCGTCCAGGGCGCCATTGGTTCGGCGCACCAGCGCCTCAAACTCAGCCACTGCCACGGGGGGGCTGAGCAGGTAGCCCTGCCAGGCGTGGCAATGGTGGCGCTCCAGAAACTCGCGCTGCGCCTCGGTCTCCACGCCCTCCGCAATCACGCGCAGCCCCAGGCTGGTGCCCAGCGCCACCACCGTGCGCGCAATGGCCGCGTCGTTGGGGTCGGTCAGCACGTCGCGCACAAAGCTCTGGTCGATCTTGAGCTGGTCCAGCGGCAGGCGCTTGAGGTAGCTCAGCGACGAATAGCCCGTGCCAAAGTCGTCCAGCGAAAAGCCCACGCCGTAGCCCTTGAGCTGGCCCATTTTGTCGATGGTGTCTTCCACGTCTTGCAGCAGCAGGCCTTCGGTCATCTCCAGCTTGAGCTGGTGGCCGTCGGCCCCCGCACCCGCCAGCGCCGCGAGCACCTGGGCAACAAAACCGCTTTGGTGGAACTGCCGTGGGCTCACGTTCACAGCCAGGCTCAGCAAGGCAAGGTCGGGCTGCTGGGCCCATGCGGCCAGCCGCCGACAGGCTGCCTGCAGCACCCACTCGCCGAGCGGCAGGATCAGGCCGGTTTCTTCGGCCAGCGGGATGAAATGCGCGGGCGAGATGAATCCATCGCGCGGGTGCCGCCAGCGCAGCAGCGCCTCGGCCCCGGTAATGCGGCCGTGGTCGATCTGGGGTTGGTAATACAGCTCGAATTGGCCCTGGGCCAGGCCCACCCGCATGTCCAGCTCCAGCGTGGCGCGGGCGCTGACCGCGGCCTGCATCTGGGGGTCATAAAAGCGCAAGGTGTCCCGCCCCGCGTTCTTGGCCTGGTACAGCGCCAGGTCGGCACGCTTGAGCAGCTCGTCCACGGTCTCACGCGTGCCACTGTAGATGGTGACGCCCATGCTCAGCGAGCTGTGGTGCGCAGCACCGTCGATCTGGTAAGGCTCGCGCAGCACACCCAGGATGCGCTGCCCAACGTCCTCGGCGCGTGCTGCGGCCTCCTCGGGGCTGTCGCCCAGGTCTTCCAGCACCACCACAAATTCGTCGCCGCCCTGTCGGGCCACGGTGTCGTCTTCATGCACGCAGCCGCGCAAACGGTGCGCCACCTGCAACAGCAAGGCATCGCCCCGGTCGTGGCCCCGGGTTTCGTTCACCGTCTTGAAGTTGTCGAGGTCCAGCATCAGCAGTGCACCACTGCGCTGGTGGCGCGCGCTGGTGGCCAGCGCCTGCTGCAGCCGGTCCATCAGCAGACGGCGGTTGGGCAGGCGGGTGAGCGGGTCGTAGTAAGCCAGCTGGTTGATCTCTTCCTCGGCGGCTTTGCGCTCGCTCAGGTCCTGCATGGTGATCAGGCGCCCCCCCTCGACAAAAATGCCGGAGATCTCCACCGGCTTGTACTTGCCGTCCGCGCAGCGGATCGTGTACTCGGCCAGCGGGATCACGCCCAGGTGCCTGGTGTCGAGCAGCCTCTGGCGGATCGCGTCGCGCTCCGCAGCGTCGGGGTAGGCGCGCTGCCACCAGGTGTCAGTGTCGGGCACCTCCTCCTGCGTGTAGCCGCAGATCTGGACATACCGCTGGTTGCGAAAGCTGATGAGCCCATCGTCCTGCACCAGGCACAGGCCCATGGGCAGGCGCTCCAGAATGCTGCGCAGGCGTTGTTCATTAGCCCGGAGGTCTTCTTCCATGCGCTTGCGCGCAGTGATGTCCTGCACCACGGCAATGTGGTGGCCGGGCGCGGAGCCTGACGCCCACATCGACGACACGGTCAGGTCGCCCCAGACCTCGTGCCCGTCCTTGTGGATGTAGCGTTTTTCCAGCCGGTACTCGGGCACATCGCCGCTCTGCAGCCGCCTCACTTGCGCCATGTCCGCTGCCAGGTCATCGGGGTGGGTGAGGCTCTGAAAGGTCATGCCCACCATTTCCTCCGGGCTGTACCCCAGGATGTCGGCGTAGCGCTGGTTGACGCGCACAAACTGGCCCGTGGCCGAGTCCACCTGGGCGACACCCACGGTGGCCTGGTTGAAGAGCGCACGGAACCGCTCCTCACTCTCGCGACGGGCATCGTCGGACAGCTGGGCGCGCACCAGCGCCAGGGTGCGCTGGCGCACCAGCAGGGCCACGACGGAAGCCAGCAACAACGACACCACCGCGGCCGCCAGCCCGGCCAGCCACGGCAAGCGCGTTTCCGACGCCGTCAGGAACGACCGGGTCGGGTAGAAGGTCAGCTGCCAGCGCCGGTCATGCACTCCCAGCTCACGCACAAGGGGCCGCACACCGGGCAGGCCCGGGGCCGTCTGCTCCAGCAGGGGGCGCACCATGGCATCGCCCGAATCCGGGCGCACTGGCCCCAGGTCCGCCATGGCGACAGCGATGCCGTTCAGAAACCCCTGGCTGCCCAGCCCCTGGACCAGGTCATAGACCCGCAAGGTGGACGCCACCGCGCCCACAAAACGTTGCTCGGCCGTGCCGGCGGTGGGGTCGAACACCGGCACGCGGATGACGATGCCTGCGCGATGTGTTGTCTCCTGCAGCAGATCGAACGGGGCAGACACCACGGTCTGTCCGCTGTCGCGGCTGTAACGCATGGCGGCAAGGTTGGCGGGCTGGGCACTGATATCCAGGCCCAGCACCCCTTCATTGCCGAACATGGGCCAGAGATACTCGGCCACAAAGTACTCGGCACGCTCGCCGGGTGGGTGGATCTTGAACTGGGGCAAACCGTCGGGTGACAAGGATGTGTCCGCCCTCACCCTGGCCTCGTAGGCCTCGCGCTCACGCCCAGGCACCCAGCGCGTGAAAGACAGGTTGCGAACACCAGGGTAGCGCTGGCCCACCTCCATCTCGCTGGCGGCCCGTTCAAAGTCCAGGCGCGACAAGCGGGGGTTGGCCGTGAACAGGCCCCGCAGGCCGTTGACCACCTCGGTGTGACCGGCAATGCGCTGGCTCAGCGCCTCGGTAAACGCCCGCGTCTCCTGGGTGAAGCGCGCTTCTTCGATCTGCGCCATCGACGCGGCCTGGTGTTGCGCCAGCCACAGGCTCACCACCAACCCCAAAACGGCCACACCCATGCCCGCCACCCAATGCCGATAGCGGCTTGGGGGTGCCAGGGCAGCCAGCGGGGAAGAAGTGGAAGAAGTCAGAGACGTGCCTTTGCTTTGCTGGCCGGGGAGCCGACCAGACACCATGCAAATTGCGCAGGATAGCGGCAATCCAGCCACTGTGGAGCCAACATTTGGTTACGGCGAAAAATTTAAGAAAAAAGTGCCTCTAGCGCCACAGCGACTTACCTCACAAGCTATGAAATGATGAGCATATTTCGCCACCAGAACGCCCACGGGTTTACCCGACAACCGCCCCTGGCGCCACGGGGTACGGCGCGAAACGGCTGTGGTTTTCATTCACATCCAACGCCCGCCCGATGGGCGGAAACGCGCGTTGCGGACAGGCATCGCGCTCACATACCTTGCAGCCCATGCCGATGGGGACGGCGGCCTCGGGGTTGGCCAGATCCAGCCCGCGTGAATACACCAGCTGCGGCGCGTGGCGAATGTCACAACCCAGGGCTACGGAGAACTCCTTGCCGGGCACGCCCCAGCCGCCGCCGCTGCGCGATACCACACGCGCCACCCACAGGTAGGCGCGGCCGTCGGGCATGCGTGCCACCTGCGGCACGATGCGGCCTGGCTGTGCGAAGGCCTCGTACACATTCCACAGTGGACAGGTGCCGCCGATCTTGCTGAAGTGAAAGTGTGTGGCCGACTGCCGCTTGCTGATGTTGCCCGCGCGGTCTACCCGGATGAAGAAGAACGGCACGCCGCGCGCACTGGGCCGCTGCAGCGTGGACAAGCGATGGCACACGGTCTCGAAGCCCACACCAAACTGCTGGCCCAGCCGGTCGATGTCGTAGTGCGCCGCTTCGGCCGCCTGCAAAAAGGCCGTGTAGGGCAGCACCAGCGCCCCCGCAAAGTAGTTGGCCAGACCGATGCGCGCCAGCGCCCGGGCCTGGTCGCTGGACAACCCGGCGCTGTTGGCCAAGCGCTGCAGCTCGGCGCCCTGCTCCAGAAACGCCAGCTGCGTCGCCATCTGAAACGCCCGCTGCCCTCGCTCCAACCCCGCCGCCAGCTGCAGCAGCCCGGCCTCGGCCTGGAACACGCGCTGCGCCTGGCCAGGCAGGTCGGCCACATCCACCACGCGCACCCCGTGGGCCACGAGCAGGCGTTGGGCCAGCGCCTCATCGGCCCGGCCGGGCAGTAGGCCCCATTCAGCGGCACAGCGTTCGGCAGCATCGTCCAGCTCGGCAATGTGGTTCTGGCGTGCAAAAAAGAAGTCGCGCACTTCTTCATAAGCCATGGGCGGATGGTGGGCCACGGTGCCCTCGCCGTCCCGGTCATTGCCCAGGGCGGCCAGGCGCTCCAGCGCCTGACGGTGCCTCTGGTGCAACGCCAGCAGCGTGCGCGCCACAGCGGGCATGCCTGCGGCCAGCTCGCGGATCTCTGCCAGAGACACGGCATCGCCCGCGCCCTCCCCGCCCACACCCGCAGGCAGGTCAGCCAGCACCTCTCGAAGGCCGGTAATCAGACGCGCCTCGTCGTCGTCAGAAAACCGCTGCACATCCACACCGAACACGGCGTTGATCTTGAGCAGAACGGGCACCGTGAGCGGGCGCTGGTTCTGCTCCAGCTGGTTGAGGTAGCTGGCTGACAGGTCCAGCGCCCGGGCCAGCGCCACCTGGGTCATGCCGCGCTCTTCGCGCAGGCGGCGCAGGCGCACGCCCATGAAGGTTTTTTTCATTCGATCTTTCGCGGTGGCGGCAGAGAGCGACCCAACAATTATTCGCAAAATTTGCATACCAAGGTTTTTGGGTTCGCAACCATTCGCCAATTTAGCCCTTACAGAGGGTTGCCATTGTGCGTAAATTGCGAATCATGACAACCCCCACCGGCACCGTCGAGCTGACGGAAATCGTCTTCCCCGCAGAGGCCAACCACTACGGCACGCTGTTTGGCGGCAACGCCCTGCAGCTCATGGCCAAGGCGGCGTTTCTGGCAGCGCGCGGCGCCGCACAGCGCGATGTGGTGATGGCGGGCGTGACCGACGTGCGTTTTCTGGCCCCCGTGCCCGTGGGCCATGTGCTCACGCTGCGCGCCTGGGTCAGCCGCATCGGGCGCAGCTCGCTCACCGTGTGCGTGACCGGTCTGGCCGCCACGCTGGGCTCGCCACCGGAAGAGGTGCTGAAGGGAATTTTTGAAATGGTGGCGGTGGATGGCAAAGGCCGCCCCGCTGCCATCGCCAACGCATACGTAAACCAGGAGACCGCATGACTACCACCGTTGAAACCCCGGGCTTCAAGCCCAAGAAGTCCGTCGCGCTCTCGGGCGTGACGGCGGGCAACACCGCCCTGTGCACCGTGGGCCGCACGGGCAACGACCTGCACTACCGGGGCTACGACATCCTCGACATTGCCGAGGTCTGCGAGTTCGAAGAGATCGCCCACCTGCTGGTGCACGGCAAGCTGCCTACACGCGCCGAGCTCAGGGCCTACAAGTCCAAGCTCAAGGCCCTGCGCGGCCTGCCGATGAGTGTGAAGCAGGCGCTGGAGCAACTGCCCGCCGCCAGCCACCCCATGGACGTGATGCGCACGGGCGTCTCGGCCCTGGGCTGTGCGCTGCCTGAAAAGGACGACCACAACCTGCCGGGCGCGCGCGACATTGCCGACCGGTTGATGGCATCACTGGGCTCCATGCTGCTGTACTGGCACCACTGGGCCAGCTCGGGCCGCCGCATCGATGTGGAGACCGATGACGACTCCATTGGCGCGCACTTCTTGCACCTGCTGCACGGCTCCAAACCCAGCGCGGCGTGGGAGCGTGCCATGCACACTTCGCTCAACCTGTATGCCGAGCACGAGTTCAACGCCAGCACCTTCACCGCCCGCGTGGTGGCAGGCACGGGCAGCGACATGTATTCGGCCATCACCGGCGCCATCGGCGCACTGCGGGGCCCCAAGCATGGCGGCGCGAACGAGGTGGCTTTCGAGATTCAGAAGCGCTACGACAGCCCGGAGGAAGCCGAGGCCGACATCCGCCGCCGCGTGGATGCCAAGGAGGTGGTCATTGGCTTCGGCCACCCGGTCTACACCGTGAGCGACCCGCGCAATGTGGTCATCAAGGGCGTGGCACGCAGCCTGTCAGAAGATGCCGGTAGCACCAAGATGTTCGACATTGCGGAGCGGCTGGAGACGGTGATGTGGGAGGTCAAAAAGATGTTCCCCAACCTCGACTGGTTCAGCGCCGTGAGCTACCACATGATGGGCGTTCCCACTGCCATGTTCACGCCGCTGTTCGTCATTGCGCGCACCAGCGGCTGGGCGGCGCACATCATCGAGCAACGCATCGACAACAAGATCATCCGCCCCAGCGCGAACTACACCGGGCCCGAAGACCTGGCGTTTGTGCCGATCCAGGACCGCAAGTAAAACCAAACGGCCGAAGCCCCCTGCCCCACGCTCATGAACACTCTGTATCGCAAGAAGCTGCCCGGCACGCAGCTCGACTACTTTGATGCCCGCGAGGCCCTCGAAGCCCTGCAACCGGGCGCCTGGGCCACACTGCCCTACACCGCCCGAGTCCATGCCGAAAACATCGTGCGCCGTGCCGATCCGGCCACCATCAACGACTGCCTGCGCCAGCTCGTCGAGCGGCGCAGCGACCGCGACTTCCCCTGGTACCCGGCGCGCGTGGTGTGCCACGACATCCTGGGCCAGACGGCGCTGGTGGACCTGGCCGGCCTGCGCGATGCGATTGCTTCGGCAGGCGGCGACCCGGCCCAGGTGAACCCCGTGGTGCCAGTGCAGCTCATCGTGGACCACTCGCTGACCGTGGAGTGTGGCGGTTTCGACCCCGACGCGTTTGCCAAGAACCGCGCCATCGAAGACCGCCGCAACGAAGACCGCTTTCACTTCATCGAGTGGACGAAAAAAGCCTTTGCCAACGTGGATGTGATCCCGGCGGGGAACGGGATCATGCACCAGATCAATCTGGAAAAGATGTCGCCCGTGGTCCATGCCGACCGGGGCGTGGCCTACCCCGACACCTGCGTGGGCACCGACAGCCACACCCCCCATGTGGATGCCCTGGGCGTGATCGCCATCGGCGTGGGCGGCCTGGAGGCCGAGAACGTGATGTTGGGCCGCGCATCGATGATGCGGCTGCCCGAGATCGTGGGCGTGGAGCTGACCGGCCATCGCCAGGACGGCATCACCGCCACCGATGTGGTGCTGGCGCTCACCGAGTTTTTGCGCAAGGCCAAGGTGGTGGGTGCCTATCTGGAGTTCTTTGGCGAAGGCGCCGCCAAGCTCACGATTGGCGACCGCGCCACCATCTCGAACATGGCGCCCGAATACGGCGCCACGGCGGCCTTGTTCAGCATCGACGAACAGACGCTGGAGTATCTGACGCTGACGGGCCGCGAGGCGGCACAAGTGAAGCTGGTCGAGACCTATGCCAAGGCAGCGGGATTGTGGTCCGACACCCTCCAGGACGCTGTCTATGCGCGCAACCTGGTGTTCGACCTGTCGAGAGTGGTGCGCAACCTGGCCGGCCCCTCCAATCCGCATGCGCGCGTTGCCACGTCCGACCTGGCGGCCCAAGGCATCGCGGGCCCCTGGGCCATGCCCGCACCACAGGACGGCACGATGCCCGATGGCGCCGTGGTCATTGCCGCCATCACCAGCTGCACCAACACCTCCAACCCGCGCAACGTGATCGCCGCAGCGCTGCTGGCGCGCAACGCCAACCGGCTGGGCCTCACGCGCAAGCCCTGGGTCAAGACCTCGCTGGCGCCCGGCTCTAAGGCGGTGGAGCTGTATTTGAAGGAAGCGGGTTTGCTGGCCGACCTGGAAAAGCTGGGCTTTGGCATCGTGGCCTTTGCCTGCACCACGTGCAACGGGATGAGTGGCGCGCTGGACCCTGCCATTCAGCAGGAGATCATCGACCGCGACCTGTACGCCACCGCCGTGCTCTCGGGCAACCGCAATTTCGACGGGCGCATCCACCCCTATGCCAAGCAGGCCTTTCTGGCCTCGCCCCCGCTCGTGGTGGCCTATGCGATGGCGGGCACGGTGCGTTTTGACATTGAAAAAGACGTGCTGGCGGTGGTGGACGGCCAGGCGATTCGCCTCAAAGACCTGTGGCCCAGCGACGAGGAAATCGACGCCGTGGTGAAAACTGCCGTGAAGCCCGCGCAATACCGCTCCGTATACGAACCCATGTTCGCAATCCGGCCAGGCGATGGCCAGCGGGTTTCGCCGCAGTACGGCTGGCGAACACAGTCCACCTACATCCGCCGCCCGCCCTACTGGGACACCGAGGGCATCGGTGCACTCGCCGCCCACCCGCGCACGTTGAAAGGCATGCGCCCGCTGGCCATCCTGCCCGACAACATCACGACCGACCACCTGTCACCTTCGAACGCCATCCTGCGGGACAGCGCTGCGGGTGAATATCTGGCGCGCATGGGCGTGCCCGAGGAAGACTTCAACTCCTACGCCACGCACCGGGGTGACCACCTCACCGCCATGCGTGCCACGTTTGCCAACCCGCAGCTCGTCAACGAAATGGCCGTGGTGGATGGCAAAGTGAAAAAAGGCTCGCTCGCCCGCGTGGAGCCCGAGGGCCAGGTGATGCGCATGTGGGAGGCGATGGAAACCTATCTGAACCGCCGCCAGCCGCTCATCATCATTGCTGGCGCCGACTACGGCCAGGGGTCCAGCCGCGACTGGGCCGCCAAGGGGGTGCGGCTGGCGGGGGTGGAGGTGGTGGTGGCGGAGGGGTTTGAGCGCATCCACCGCACTAACCTGATTGGCATGGGGGTGTTGCCGCTGGAGTTTGAGGCGGGAGTCAACCGCATCACGCTGGGGCTGGATGGGACAGAGGTGTATGGCGTGGAGGGAGACATGCAACCCCGTGCCGACCTCACCCTGGTCATCCACCGCAAGAATGGCGAGGAAACCAAGGTGCCCATGACATGCCGACTCGACACCGCCGAAGAGGTCTCGATCTACCAGGCGGGCGGCGTGCTGCAGCGCTTTGCGCAAGACTTCTTGGCCAAGAATACAGAACCAAAAAAGGCTCTGGCGCCCGTCTAGCAATCGCCACGCGCTATCCAATTTGATATTTCTCCATGAGCATTTTCCCCGCACCACAGATCCGCATCCCCGCCACCTACCTGCGGGGCGGCACCAGCAAAGGCGTGTTCTTTCGCCTTGACGACCTGCCCGCCCCCGCCCAGCAACCCGGCCCGGCGCGGGACGCGTTGCTGCTGCGCGTGCTGGGCAGCCCTGATCCGTACGGCAAGCAGATCGACGGCATGGGCAATGCGTCGTCGAGCACCAGCAAGGCGGTGATCCTGTCGCGCAGCACGCGGCCGGGCCACGACGTGGACTACCTGTTTGGCCAGGTATCCATCGACCAGCCTTTTGTGGACTGGAGCGGCAACTGCGGCAACCTGTCGGCTGCGGTGGGGCCGTGTGCCATTCACATGGGGCTGATCGATGCGGCGCGGATTCCACAGAACGGCACCTTTCCGGTTCGCATTTGGCAGGCCAACATCGGCAAGACCATCGTCGCGCATGTGCCTATCACCCAGGGGCAGGTGCAAGAAACGGGTGACTTTGAACTGGACGGCGTGACTTTTGCCGCCGCCGAGGTGGCGCTGGAGTTCATGGCCCCGGCGGACGATGGCGATGATGGGGAAGCCATCTCGACAGCGCCGGGCCGCCCCAATCTGCTGAGGGCCCCCTCGGGGGGCAGCGAACCACACGCAGTGGGGAGCGTGGGGGCGTTATTCCCGACGGGCAACGTGGTGGACACCTTGGAGGTGCCCGGGGTCGGCAGCTTTGCCGCCACGCTGATCAACTCGGGTATCCCCACCCTCTTTCTCAATGCACAAGAGCTGGGTTACACCGGCACCGAGCTGCAGCGGGCCATCAACGGCGATGCGGCGGCACTGGCGCGCTTCGAGACGATCCGTGCATACGGCGCCCTGCGCATGGGCCTGATCCAGCATGTGAGCGAGGCCGCCACGCGCCAGCACACTCCCAAGATCGCCTTCGTCGCGCCTCCCGCCAGCTACACGGCCTCCAGCGGCAAAGCCATTGACGCCAAGGACATCGACCTGCTGGTGCGCGCGCTCTCCATGGGCCAGCTGCACCACGCCATGATGGGCACGGCGGCGGTGGCCATTGGCACGGCGGCAGCCATCCCAGGCACGCTGGTCAACCTGGCAGCGGGCGGTGGCGTGCGCAGCAGCGTGCGGTTTGGCCACCCCTCGGGCACCCTGCGCGTGGGGGCCGAAGCAACGCAGATCAACGGCCAGTGGAAGGTGACCAAGGCCCTGATGAGCCGCAGCGCCCGCATCCTGATGGAAGGCTGGGTGCGGGTGCCGGGCGACATTTTTTAAAGCAAAAATGGCTTGATGCGCTAGTGAATCATGCGCTAACAGCTATCAAACATATAGCAACCCAGCTCACCCCCCCAACCATGAACACCAGACAACAACTCAAAGCCCTGGCCCACGCCCGCCGGGGCGTCATCGTGCCCGGCGCTTTCAACGCCCTCTCCGCCCGCGTGGTGGCCGACCTGGGCTTTGAAGCCCTCTACGTCACCGGCGCTGGCGTGACCAACATGTGGTTCGGCCTGCCCGACCAGGCCTTCATGGGCCTGACCGACATTGCCTATCACACCGCCCGCATCCGCGACGCGGTGGAGCTGCCGCTCATCGTGGATGCCGACACGGGGTTTGGCAACGCCCTCAACACCTACCATGCGGTGCGTGTGCTGGAGCGCGCGGGGGCCGACTGCATCCAGCTCGAAGACCAGGTCAGCCCCAAGCGCTGCGGGCATTTCAACGGCAAGGACGTGATCAGTACCGACGAGATGCTGGGCAAAATCAAAGCCGCCGTGGATGCGCGCCGCGACGCAGGCACCCTCATTCTGGCCCGCACGGATGCCTGCGCCACACAGGGCTTCGAGGCAGCCGTGGAGCGCGCCCGGCGCTTTGAGGAAGCGGGTGCCGACATCCTGTTTGTGGAAGCCGTCACCACCCTCGACGAGATCCGCGCCCTTCCCCAGCGGCTGGCGGCGCCGCAGCTGATGAACATGGTGATCGGCGGCAAGACGCCCATCACCGGCGCTGAAGAACTGGCCACGCTGGGCTATGGCCTGGTGCTGTACGCCAACGCAGCGCTGCAGGGCGCGGTGGCGGGCATGCAAAAGGCCTTGACCGTGCTGCGCGACGCGCAGCGCATTGACGAAGACCCCGCGCTGGTCGCGCCGTTTGCAGAGCGCCAGCGGCTGGTGCGCAAAGCCGACTGGGATACGCTGGAAGCGAAGTACGCCAGGCCTTAGTGTCACCCCCGGGGCAAGAACCCGTCGCGTTTTTGCCTCCAAGGCCGCACAAGCCTCCGGTGCCGGGCACAATGGGTCTTTCCAGCACACCGTGCGCGCTGCACCATGCAAAGCATTTCTTCGTTGAACCTGGTGGACCTGTTGCTCGACGCCGTCTGCATCGTGCGAGGAGACAGCTCGATTGTGTTTGTCAGTTCAGCGTTCGAGCGCATTTTTGGGTACACCCCCGACGAAGTGGTCGGCAAGCGCATGCTGGACATGGTGCACCCCGACGACCTGCCCGCCACGCAACGACAGGCCCACAACGTGACGCAGGGCGAGCTGCAACTGCAGTTTGAAAACCGCTACGTGCGCAAGGATGGCTCCATCGCCCACATCCGCTGGACGGCCCGCTGGCTGCCCGACAAGCAGGTGCGGCTGGCCGTGGCCCACGATATCACCGCGCGCAAGGCCACCGAGTCGATGCAGGCGGTGATCTACGCCATCTCCGAAGCCGCGCACACCACACACAACCTGCAGGCCCTGTTCCAGCACATTCACCAGATCGTGGGCGGCCTGTTGCCCGCCACCAATTTTGCGGTAGCCCTGTACAACCCGCACGATGACCAGCTGAGCTTTCCGTACCACGTCAACGAGCACCTGCCCGCGCCCGAACCCATGGCGCTGGCCGAGGACCCGCGCTATGCGGAGGTGATCCGGGGCGGCGCCACCTTGCTGCTCACGCCGGACTCATCGGTAGCAAAGGCCACGCACTGGCGCGCTGCGGCGCATGCCACGCAGGCGCCGCTGTACTGGCTGGGTGTGCCCTTGCAGACGCAGCGTGGCCCCCTGGGAGCACTGGTGCTGCAAAGCTACACCGAACAAGGCCGCTACACCGACAAGGACAAGGAGCTGCTGCAGTTCGTCTCCACCCAGGTAGCGGCCGCCATTGAACGCAAGCAGATGTATGAGCGCCTTGAACATATGGCGCAGTACGACCAGCTCACGCACCTGCCCAACCGCCAGCTGTTTCTGGACCGGCTCAAGACCGCCCTGGCCCGCGCGCGGCGCGACCAGACGCTGCTGTCTCTGCTGTTCATTGACCTCGACCGGTTCAAGGAAGTGAACGACACCCTGGGCCATGCCATGGGCGATCTGCTGCTGCAGCGGGTAGCGCAGCGGCTGCTCGAATGCGTGCGCGCGTCCGACACGGTGGCGCGGCTGGGCGGAGATGAATTTGTGGTGCTGCTTGAAGGCGGCCAGGCCCGCGAGCACGCCTGTGCGGTGGCCGACAAGATACTCGCGGCCTTTGGTCAGGATTTCGACCTCGAAGGCCAGCGTCTGTACATCCAGCCCAGCATTGGCGTGGCCATCTACCCCGAGCATGGTGGCGAAGAGCACCGCCTGCTGGGCCACGCCGACGAAGCCATGTACCTGTCCAAGCGCAACGGCGGCAACCAGGTGCGTGTGGCGCTGGCGCCCCTGCATTCCTGAGGTCCGTGTTGCACACGTCCGTCCCTGGCTCTGAGGCGACTTCGGTGGGGGCATACAAAGAGACCAAGCCGCTTGTACTGCAGTGCGCGGTGCGGTTGGGTCTGGCGGTGGCGGCCTTGCCGGTGGCCCTTGCCGTCACGCTGATGCTCTATCCGGTGTGGTCATGGGTGGAGCACACGACAGGCATCGAAAGCGTGGGCCACAGCGGGCCGGCCAGCTGGTGCTATCTGGCCGTGTGGGTGCCCATGGTCACGGCCCTGCTGCTGCCCCCAATGTGGCGCCTGGCCAAGGCACTCTCGCACAAGCCACATGGCCACGCAGACACATAGGGGTTCTTGGGTCGAGGCCCACCGCCGCAGGCATATCACCGCACAATGCGGCCTGGCATTCGCAACCCCCCGGCCGGATGCGCTGGCCCATCCCTGGGTCACTTCACCACACTCGGCGCCCAGCGCCACGCACCCATGCTCTACAACGCCTTGAAGCTTGTCCATGTCCTGTCCATCATCGTATGGCTGGGGGGCATGGTGTTCGCCCATTTTTTTCTGCGGCCTGCCGCGCAGTCGCTGGAGCCCCCGCAGCGCGTGCGGCTGATGCATGACGTGCTGCAGCGCTTCTTTGCGGCAGTCACTGCCGCCGTGGTGCTCGTGCTGGGCAGCGGCCTGTGGATGATCGGCCGCGCGGCCAAGCAGGCAGTTCAGACGGGCGGTGTGTTCTCCATGCCACTGGACTGGACCATCATGGCCACGCTGGGCCTGGTGATGATGGCCATCTTCGGCCATATCCGCTTTGCGTTGTTCCGGCGCCTGCAGCGTGCCGTGGCAGCGTCGGACTGGCCCAGCGGCGCCAAGGCCCTGGGCAGCATCCGCAGCTGGGTGGGCGTGAACCTGGCGCTGGGTGTGGTGATCGTCGTGGTCACGCTGCTGGTCTAGGGTCTATTGATTGGATGGGCCCGCAGGCTGCTGCCCCGTGCGGCAGCACGCACCGCGTGGCCCCAGGAGTTTTGACGTTGTTCCGTTTCTTCGAAAGCCGGCTTCCCCCCTACCCCGCTGCAGAGCCGCACTTGCCTCCCAAGGCCTTTTTGGCCTTTGTGTGGGACGGCACCCGTGGCCTGCGTGGCTACGTGGCCGCCATGGCAGGTTTGTCCGCAGCCATTGCCATTTACGAAGCCCTGCTGTTTGCCGTGTTGGGCGTGGTGGTGGACTGGATCTCCACGTCCGCGTCTCCGGGCACGCTATGGGCCGAACGCAAAGCGGCGCTGATCGGCATCACTGCGCTGCTGCTGGTATCGGTGGTGCTGGTCGCCTTGCAGACCAGCATCAAGCACCAGGTGCTGGCCATCAACTTTCCGCTGCGGCTGCGCTGGAACTTTCACCGGCTGATGCTGGGCCAGAGCATGGCGTTCTACGCCGACGAGTTTGCGGGCCGCATCACCACCAAAATCATGCAGACCGCGCTGGCCGTGCGCGACATGATCTTCACGACCACCGACGTGGTGATTGGCATGGGCATCTACCTGGTGACCATCCTTGTGCTGCTGGCCGGGTTTGACGCGCGGCTGCTGCTGCCGTTTGCAGCGTGGATGGTGGCCTATGGCCTGGCCTGCTGGTACTTTGTGCCGCGCCTGGGTCAGGTGGGCAAGGCGCAGGCCGACGCGCGCTCGGTGATGACCGGGCGCATCACCGACGCATACACCAACATTGCCACCGTCAAGTTGTTCTCGCACACGCGGCGCGAATCCGAATTCGCGCGTGCCGCCATGGACGCGTTCAAGCTGACCGGCTATGCGCAGATGCGCCTGGTGAGCCTGTTCGAGATCGTCAACCAGCTGCTGGTGGTGGCCATGATTCTCGGCGCGTGCGGCACGGCCCTGTGGCTGTGGTCTGCCGGCGAGGTGGGTGCGGGTGCCGTGGCGGCCGTCACCGCGATGACACTGCGCGTATCGGGCCACGCGCACTGGGTGATGTGGGAGATGACCACCCTGTTTGAAAGCGTGGGCACCATCCAGGACGGCATCAACACGCTGACCCGACCGCGTGCCGTGGTCGATGCCCCCGACGCCAAGCCCCTGGTCGTGACCCAGGGCGAGGTGCGCTTTGAGGACATGAGCTTTGCCTACGGCAGCGGCCCCGATGCCCGTCCGGTCATCGACCGCCTCAACCTCACCATCCGCCCCGGCGAGAAGATCGGCCTGATTGGCCGCTCGGGCGCGGGCAAGTCCACGCTGGTCAACCTGCTGCTGCGCTTTCACGATGTGCAGTCGGGCCGCATTCTCATCGATGGGCAGGACATTGCCCACGTGACCCAGGACAGCCTGCGCCGCCACATCGGCATGGTCACGCAGGACACCTCGTTGCTGCACCGCTCCATGCGCGACAACATCCTGTACGGCCGCCCCGATGCCAGCGAGGCCGACCTGCACCAGGCGGCCGCGCGTGCAGAGGCCGCAGACTTCATCGCCACACTCACCGACCTGCAGGGCCGCACCGGCTACGACGCCCATGTGGGCGAGCGCGGCGTCAAGCTCTCGGGTGGCCAGCGCCAGCGTGTGGCCATTGCACGCGTGATGCTGAAAGACGCGCCCATCCTGCTGCTGGACGAAGCCACCAGCGCGCTCGACTCCGAGGTGGAAGCGGCCATCCAGCAAAGCCTGGACGGCTTGATGCAGGGCAAGACGGTGATCGCCATTGCCCACCGCCTGTCCACCATTGCCGCCATGGACCGCCTCATCGTGATGGACGCGGGCCGCATTGTGGAAGAAGGCACACACGCCCAGCTGCTGGGCCAGGGCGGCGTGTATGCCCGGCTGTGGGGCCACCAGAGCGGCGGGTTCCTGGGCGAATCGGAAGAAGACTGAGTCGGCGAGGACGGACACGAGCCGCCTGGGCGACACGCTGTCGCGCACGCGGCTGTGCGGCGGGTGTGTTGCCCCTACGGTGGCGGGTTTCAACACCGGATGGAATCGCACCGATGATCAAAGTCACCGCCGTTTACCGCTGGCGTGAAGGCGCCACCTTCAACCACGACTACTACCACTCCGAGCACATGCGCATCGCCCGCGCAGCATTGCAGCCGCTGGGCCTGGTGCGGCTGGAGAGCGACCGTGTTCTCTACCCCGGCGAGCCGCGTCCGGGCCAGGTGGTGGCGCTGACCAACGCGTTCTTCAGCGACCTGAAGCAGGCCCAGACGGCCGCCAAAGCGACGATGGCCGAACTGTCGGCCGACATTCCCAACTACACCAACATCCAGCCCGAGTCATACTTTGCGCAGGCGTTGGAGCACCCTCTAACCGCCTGACGGCCTCGTGGGTTTGCGGTGGGCGACCCACCCCTACCCACGTTCACGCAAGGCCTTGAAGAGCAGACCCAGGCACACGCCCATGCCCAGCAAGGGGAAGGCGGCCAGCACCGCCACCACGGCACGCGCCAGGGGCGACCAGTCAAAGTCGCGCGCCGTGCGCCACGCGCCCAACGCGGCGATCAGGCCCAGAACCAGCATGCCCACGCGAAAGCTGGCCCCGGGCTTGAAAAAGGCCATGAGCAATGCCCCGTTGGCCACACCGATGCCCAGCGCCGCATGGCCCAGGTGCCAGGCAAACGCCGAGGTGGAGCGCCCGTAGCGGGCACCTTCATAGGCATCGCCCTCGTCGTCCTCATCGCTGCGATGCGTCGGGCCTGTGCGGCTGCGCAATGGGCTGGGCGCCTGCGAACGCGGAGTCTGTGGCTCTGGCGGCCTGGCTGTACCTGGCGAGGGCGGGGCGCCATCGCCCCGCCCCCACTCGCCTGCGGACAGACCCGCCGCTGCCGCTGCGCCCACCACCCGCGCGGCGGCCCCACCAGGAGCCTGAAGACTCGGGGCAAGTCCACGCTCTTGCAGCACGGCGCGCAGCCGCCCCGGCTCGCGCAGCGCCATCACCAGCGCCCGCACGGGCCCTTGCTCCTGCGGTTTGATGCGCAGGTCGGCCACCTGCACGGTGGTGCCCCGTGTGTTGGCCAGCATGAACAGCGCCTTGGCCACCAGCGCGTCCTTGGGGCCGCCCTTGCCGCTTTCGATGAAGGTGCCCAGGTTGTAGGTGGCGTCGGCGTGGCCTGCCTCGGCCGCCTGGGCATACCAGGCGCGGGCCTGGGCCAGGTTCACGGGGCCGCCATAGCGGCCATGCTCGTCGCTGGTGCCCAGGTGAAACGCGGCGTGCGGATCGCCCTCGCGGGCGTACCAGCCCGGCAGGTCGCGCAGAGGGTTGCCAGTCCACACCAGGGGGGCTGCAGCACCTGGTGCGGACGAATCCGCGGCCATGGGCGCCAGGCTGAGGCCGCCGGGCGACTCTGACGCTTGCTGGGCCTGCTGCTTTTGCTGCGCCCGCTGCCGCTGCGTTTGCGCGGCGGCGTTCCACTTGGCGGCCTGCTGCGCGTCCGCCGGCCCGCCCCAGCCGCGCTCGAACATCACGGCCAACAGGCGTTTGGCGGGTTCATGGTCCCAGTCTGCCGCGCGCTGGCACCAGGAGCGCGCGTTCTCGTAGTTGGGCTGCTCCCAGCCGATCACGGTCTCCAGCGCCTGCAGAAAGGCTGCCACCTCGTGGCCCTGGGCCGCTGCGGGCTCCAGGGCGTCTGCCGCTTCAATGCGCTTGCGCGAGTACAAGGCCAGTTGCTCGCTGCGGGCCACAGCGTCATCGACTGCCTTGCGCTCTTCGTCCACGACCTGCAGCAGTGTCTCGCCCGGGGCGGCCTTCAGCCGTGCCATCAGAGCCTGAACGCGGGCCTTCGCCTTGTCTGGAAAGCGCTCGTAGAAGGCTTGGGCGTCCTTGCGGGTCTCCGCATCGTGCGCGCCCATGAGCTGCAGTGCAGCCGCCAGGTCAAAGTGCCTGCGCTGGCCCATGGTGCCAAAACGCAGGGCCCGACCCAGCGCATACAGCGCATGGGGGTTGCCCCGCGCGGCCCAGCGCCGGTACTCGGCCCAGGCTTTGGCGTCATCGCCCGCCTGGCGCGCACGTACCGCATGGCGCACCTGCAAGTCGGGCTCCTCAGGGGCGTCGCCATTGGCCAGGTAGTGCACGCCACTTTGTGGGTCATACAGATTCAGGCCCAGGCGGGCCGCTTGCTCCCAGCCATCGTCAAACGGCGGACCCCAATCCGGAAAGCGGGTGTTGATGCCGACGCCAAAGGTCGGGTCGGTGATGTCAGGACCACCGAGGTAAATGTCCCAGAACCCGGCAAAGCGCTGTTCGACGGCCCGGGCCCAGGCAGTGAATTGGGGGTTCATCGGCACCTGGGGGCCGGCCTCCACGCGCTCGTACTGCGCGTCCGCCTCGGCCTTGGTGGCTGGCCAGGGCCAATCAGCGGGCTTCTCCCAGATCTGGATGGTGTAACTCACGGCTCCCTCCTCGGATGCCGCTCGGAATGCGGCTTGTTGTTTGTGTTGACGCTCGTCAAGTGCGAGCAAATTCTAGAAGCGCCCTCCGCCAGCCTGCATCGCGGCACCTCTCTGTTTTGTCCAGTGATGTGCCAGCACCACACCCGGATAACGCTCCCGCTTTTTGGGTAAAAATGGGCTGTAGCGCCGGTACTTCATGCCCAATTAGCTCTTCTTTTTATAGCAAATCATGCCCACACCACCCGTTTCCGCCATGGCCCTTGCGATGCCTGTGCCCACCGGCGAGCAACTCAAGGCCGCGCGCGTTGCAGCCGCGCTCAGCCAGGCGCAAGCTGCCGAACTCATGGGCTACCCACTGCAGACCGGCAGCCGGGGCGGCGTGCAGTCGCGCACCTGGCAGGCGCTGGAGAGCATGACCGACGAGCGCAACATGCAGGGACCCGTGTTTGCGATGTTTCTGTTGCTCACCGGACAGCATCCCGATCTCGTGCTCGCACATCGCTCGCCATCGACGGACGCCCCCGCGAGCGCGCCAGCACCCAACCCGCAATAAAAAAGGCGGAACGGCCCAAAGGCAGTTCCGCCAAGTCTCTACAGGAAGAAAACAGGATCGGCCGGGCGATCAGTCCACCTTGATATTGGCCGCTTTGATGACCTGCGCCCATTTGTCCACTTCAGCCTTCTGGAACGTGGCGATCTGGGCCACGCTCATGTCGGCAGGCTCCATGCCAAAACCTTTAAGGCGGGTCTGCATGTCGGGCTGGGCGAGGATCTTGCGGATCTCGTCGTGCAGGCGGCTCACCACCGGGGTGGGCGTGCCCGCCGGCACAAAGATGGCCTGCCAGGACTGCACCTCAAAGTCCTTGAGTTCGGCCACGCCGGACTCTGCCACCGTGGGCACGTCGGGCATGGAGGCCAGGCGCTTGGGCGACGTGACGGCAATGGCGCGCAGCTTGCCGCTCTGGATGTGCGGTGCGGCCACCACGGTGGTGTCAAACATCATGTCCACCTGGCCGCTGATCACGTCCTGGATGGCGGGGCCGCTGCCCTTGTAGGGGATGTGCGTGAACTTCACGCCCGACTTGTAGGCCAGCAGTTCCACCGCCAGATGCTGCGAGCTGCCCGTGCCGGCGGACGCAGACGACAGGCCGCCCTGCTTGCCCTTGGCGGCCGTCAGCACGTCCTTCAGGGTTTTATAAGGGCTGTTGGCCGACACCACCAGCACCACCGGGTTGGTGCCGATCAGCGTGACGGGGCTGAACGACTTGATGGGGTCGTAGCCCAGCTTGGGGTACAGGCTGATGTTGATGGCATGCGAGCTGACCGTGCCACCCAGCAGCGTGAAGCCATCCGGGGCCGAGCGCGCGGCGGCCTCTGAGCCGATGCTGCCTGCCGCACCGCCCTTGTTCTCCACCACCACCGTCGTGCCCAGGGCTGTGCCGAGTTGCTGGCCGATCAGACGGGCCAGGGTGTCGGTGGTGCCACCGGCGGCAAAGGGCACCACGTAGCTGATGGCTTTGCCGGTGGGCCAGGTGGTCTGGGCCATGGCGGGCAGCGCCATCAGCGCGCCTGCAGCTGCCAGCGCTGCGGATTGGACCAGGGTTCTGCGTTGCATGTATTTGTCTCCTAGGGGCAATGAAAAAAGGGGGGCAACGAGCGAGGGCGCCTGCAAAGGCCGTGTTGTCGGTGCAGCCTGTGAACGCACGCCCTTAATCGCTCAGGGCATATCGACGATCTCGATCCAGTTGGGGTTCTTGCCCACCGGAACGCGGGTGGGCGCACCGGGAAGGCCTGTCGCGGGGTCAATGGGGTGCAGTGCGACGTGGTGCGACTCCTGTCCCGCAGCGATCAGGAAGCGGCCAGACGCGTCCACTGCAAAACCGCGCGGCGTCTTTTCGGTGGGCACATGCCCCAGGGGCTGCAGCTGCCCGGTGGCGGCATCGACGCGAAATGCGCTCAGCGTGCTGGACGTGCGCTCCGACGCATACAGCGTGCGGCCATCGGGCGATAGGTGAATGTCGGCGGCCCAGGGCTTGCCCGCAAAACCTGCGGGCAATGCCGTGGTGCGTTGCAGCGGGCGCAGCGTGCCACGCTCCTTGTCGTAGGCCATCACATGCACGGTCGCATCCAGTTCGTCCAGCAGATACAGGTGGCGCTGGTCGCCGCTCCAGACAAAGTGGCGGGGGCCGGACTTTTCGGGCGCCACGGGCGTCAACGCGGGCTCGTGGGCGGTGAGCTTGCCGGTCTCTGCATCAAACTTCCAGGCCGAGAGGTGGTCGCCACCCAGGCTGGTAGCAAAGACATAGCGGTTGGCTGCGTCCGCGTGGATGGCGTGCGCGTTGGGCGCGGTGGGGATGAGTTGCTGCACCGCTCCCACGACACCGTCCTTGCCAATGCTATTGACCGTGATCTTGTGTCCGGGGTAGGAGGCTGCGAACAGCCAGCGCCCGGTGGCGTCGGTGTCGATATTGGCCATGCTGTCGGCCAACGGCGCCTCGCCCAACTTGCGCAGCTTGCCACTCACCGGGTCAATGGCCAGGCTGACCAACCGAAACGGCTGTGAGCGCAATGCCACATAGAGCACGCGCTTGTCCGGGCTGACGGCCATGGGCATGGCAGCGCCGCCCAGTGCCGTGGTGTCCACGGTCTTGAGCGTCCCGGCGGCGCGGTCCAGCTCCAGCACCGACACATCCTGGCTGTCTGCATTGGCCACGTACACCCAGGTGGCTGCCTGCACAGCCTGTACGCCCAGCGCGGTTGCGACGGCCAGCATCACGGGCGCGACGCGGTGATGGATACGAAATGGGATGGTCATGCTCGGTCCCCTGGTAGTGCCTTCGGCTGGACTGCGACTCTGCAGCGCGCCCGCCAGTGAGGTTGTGGTGGTTCTGCTGCGCCCGGAGACGCCATTCGCAGGGCGATTCATTGCTGCAGCATCGTGTGATTGTGATATGTCGTCATACAACATGGAATGCATTCTGACCTATCTTCAGCGCTGACAGAGAAAGGGATTACCCGAGGTCACGCACAACCTCGAAACACCCGCCAGTCAACAATCTCTGGATTTTTTTGGGTCAGAAATCTCAGTACAAACCCTGAAATCCCCATAAACATGCACTGAATGACACCGGTATGGATTGCATATTTTTCGATCTAGTTGTACGATGACTAACAACACAAACACACGGAGACATTCCATGAGCCTGCAACGTCGCGCAATTCTTCTGGCCTGCACTGCCGCTCTGGCGGCAGCTTCTGCCACGGCCCAGACCGCTGAATGGCCTGCCAAGACACTGCGCATCGTGGTGCCCTACCCACCAGGCGGCAGCTCGGACATCATTGCGCGCTCGATCAGCCAGGCGCTGTCCGAATCGCTCAAGCAGAGCGTGATCGTCGAGAACAAGCCCGGCGCCAATGGCAACCTGGGTGCCGACTTTGTGGCCAAAGCCGAGCCCGATGGCTACACCATGCTGCTGTGTGATGTGGGCGCGCTGGCGATCAGCCCCTCGGTCTACACCAAGCTGTCTTTCGACCCCTCCAAAGACCTGCGCGGTGTGACCATGCTGGCCTACTCGCCCCACCTGCTGGTGGTGCACCCCTCGGTGCCGGTCAACAACCTCAAGGAGCTGATCGCCTACTCCAAGAAGAACGAGCTGAACTTTGCCGTGACAGCCACCGGCAGCGCGCCCCATCTGGCGGGCGTGGCGCTGGAGCGCGCCAGCGGCGCACGCTGGCAGTACATCCCCTACAAGGGCGGCGTCACCGCGATTCAGGACACCGTGGCGGGCCAGACCCAGGTGCTGATGAACGGCATGCTGGCCACCCTGCCCCAGGTACAAAACGGCAAGCTCAAGGTGCTGGGCGTTTCCAAGTCCACCCGCATGCCGCTGATCGGTGACGTGCCCACGATTGCCGAGCAAGGTGTGGCCGGCTACGAGTCGGGCACCTGGCAAGGCGTGCTGCTGCCACGGGGCACACCCGATGCGGTCGTGCAAAAGCTCAACAAGGCGCTCATCACCGCCATCCGCGCACCCGAGATCCGCTCGCGCCTGGCCGGCCAGGGCGCCGAAGTGGTGACCATGACCTCCACCGAACAGGACCAGTTCTTCGCCAAGGAACGCGCGCGCTGGGCCAGCGTGGTGAAGGCCGCCAACATCAAGCTCGACTGAGCGCCACAGACACCCGTTTCATTCACCATCCTCTCCCGCTGCAATGACCATGACCCCGCAAGAACTCAAAACCATCATGGGCTCCGGCCTGCTCTCGTTCCCCATCACCGACTTCGACGAGCAGGGCAACTTCCGCCCCAAGACCTACATCGAGCGCCTGGAGTGGCTCGCCCCCTACGGCGCCAGCGCCCTGTTTGCCGCCGGTGGCACGGGTGAGTACTTCTCGCTCTCGGGCTCCGAGTACAGCGAGGTCATCAAGACGGCCGTGGATACCTGCCGGGGCAAGGTGCCGATCATTGCCGGGGCCGGTGGCCCCACCCGCACGGCCATTGCCCATGCCCAGGAGGCCGAGCGCCTGGGCGCCCATGGCATCCTGCTGCTGCCCCACTACCTGACCGAAGCTGGCCAGGAAGGCCTGATCGCCCATGTGGAGCAGGTCTGCAAGAGCGTGAAGTTCGGTGTGATCGTTTACAACCGCGACCGCACCAAGCTCACGGCCGAGTCCCTGGCCATCCTGGCCGAGCGTTGTCCGAACCTGGTGGGGTTCAAGGACGGTGTGGGCAACATCGAGACCATGTCTTCCATCTACATGAAGATGGGTGACCGCTTCTCGTACCTGGGCGGTCTGCCCACGGCGGAGGTGTATGCCGCTGCCTACAAGGCGCTGGGCACGCCGGTGTATTCGTCGGCGGTGTTCAACTTCATCCCCAAGACGGCGATGGAGTTCTACAAGGCGGTGGCCAGCGATGACACGGCCACGCAGCACCGGCTGCTCAAGTCGTTCTTCATGCCGTACCTGGCCATCCGCAACCGCGTGGAGGGCTATGGCGTATCGATCATCAAGGCGGGGGCGCGCATCGTGGGCCATGACGGCGGGCCGGTGCGGGCACCGCTGACGGACCTCAAGCCCCATGAGATGGAAGAGCTCAAGGCGCTGATTGACAAGCTCGGGCCGCAGTAAGCGCGGCCTGGCGCAGGGCCTGGTTCACCAGGCCCTCGTTTTTTGCTCCCATTGCAGACCCCCCCTACACCCCGGGCCCGGCCGTGCACAGGTCCGGAGGCAGTCGTGGCACGCCCATTCCCAAAACCCCAACACAACAACGGAGACAGACAAAATGTTCAAGCAAATCGTTCTCGCCGCGGCCGCCGCCGTGACCATTGCCGCGCTCGCAGGTTGCGCCACGGGTGCGGCAGCCACAGCCTCCTCGGCATCGCCCGAACAGGCAGTGGCTGCCGCCGCAGAAAAGCTGCGCGTGGCCATGATTGACCCCACGCCCGCTGCACTGACCGCCCTCGTCGCCGACGACCTGAGCTACGGCCATTCGGGCGGCCGCGTGGACACCAAGGACAGCTTCATCGGCGACCTGATCGCTGGCAAGTCCGACTTCGTGACCATCGCCATCACCGACCAGACCATCAAGGTGGTGGGCAACACCGCCATCGTGCGTCACACCCTCACAGCCGACACCAACGATTCGGGCAAGCCCGGCAAGGTGCAGATCAAGATCCTGGGCGTGTGGCAACAACAGCAAGGGGGCCAGTGGAAGCTGCTGGCGCGCCAGGCCGTGCGCGTCGCGGCATGATGTAGACACATCGGGGCGGCTGTGTGCCGCCTTATGCCGCCCCTTGCATTTTTTGGCACTGTTGCCCCACGAAACCATGACCACGACTCCCCCTCGCATCCTGCAAATCGGCCGCCTGCCCCTTCCCGCACTGGAAGCCGAACTGGCTGCCCGTTACAGCGTCGCCTGCCTGGCCGACCAGACCGATCCGGCGGCTTTGCTGGCGTCGCACGGTGCGGAGTTCACGGGGGTGGTGACCACCGCAGCCATCGGCCTCAAGGGCGAAGTCATTGCGGCATTGCCCAACCTTCGGGTGATCAGCAGTTTTGGCGTGGGTTTTGATGCGCTGGACATCGATGCAGCCAAGGCCCGGGGTGTGCAGGTGGGCTACACACCCGGCGTGCTCAACGACTGTGTGGCCGACATGGCGTTCGCGCTGATGCTGGATGTGTCACGCCACGTGGCCGCCAGCGACCGTTTTGTGCGCCGTGGTGAATGGCCGAAGGCCAGATACGCACTGGGCACCCGCGTGTCCGGCAAGCGGCTGGGCATCGTGGGCATGGGCCGCATCGGGCAGGCCGTGGCCGAGCGTGCGAGCGGCTTTCGCATGGAGGTGGGGTACCACAACCGCCGCCCGGCGCAGGAATGCACACTGCCCTACTTCGAGTCGGTGACCGCGCTGGCGCAGTGGGCCGACTACCTCGTGCTCACCGTTGCAGGCGGCGCTGCAACGCGCCACCTCGTCAACCGCGATGTGCTGGAGGCCTTGGGCCCCAACGGATTTCTCATCAATGTGGCGCGTGGCAGTGTGGTGGACGAGGCGGCACTGATCGATGCGCTGACCGAGCGCCGCATTGCCGGCGCCGGGCTGGACGTGTTTGAGAACGAACCCAGCGTGCCCGCCGCGCTGATGGCGCTGGACAGCGTGGTGCTGACCCCGCACACCGCCAGCGCCACCCACGAAACCCGCCGCGCCATGGCAGACCTGGTGCTGGAGAACCTGGCATCCTTCTTTGCGACGGGCACCGTGCGCACGCCGGTGCCAGGCACGCCGGGCGCTTGAGCCCGCCACGGCGCGCTGTGTAACGCAGCTGCCCTCACAGGGAGGGTGTGGAGCGGCTCAGCGTGTCATTTCACGCGGTCGCGCGAGATGTCCATGATCATGCGCGTGGCGAGGTACAGGCGCGGCACGATGGTGTTGATCTGCACGTACTCCGCATCGTTGGAGTGCGCGCCGTAGCCCGACAGGCCCATGCCCTCCACCACCGCGCCCTTGGTCTTGAGCGCCGCAAACGCTGCGTCGGTGCCGCCGCCCGTGGCTTTCTCCACCACATTGAGCGACATGCCCAGCTCCTGGTAGATGACCTTGCCGTAACCCGCCACGCGGCGGGATGCGTCGCTGGCCTCCAGCGGCGGGCGGCGCACTTCAAACTTCACATCCACCTTGGATGCGGGCAGCAGCTTGCTCTTGACCTTCTCTTGCAGGCCTTTCTCCAGCCCGTCGAAGTCCGCCACACGCAGCGCGCGCGCATCGGCCTGGGCCGTGGCTTCGGCCGGAATCACGTTGCGGTTGGTACCTGCCTTGGACACCGTCCAGTTCAGCTTGAGGCCCTCGTCGGACTTGGACAAGTCCTTCATTTGCAGCAGCTGGTGCGACAGCTCATACAGCGCGTTCACGCCATCCTCGGGCTTGGCCCCGGCGTGCGATGCCTTGCCCTGCACCGTGAGGTAGGCCGCCCCAATGCCGCTGGTGGCCAGGCGCAGCGTGCCGTCGGTGCCGCCGCCTTCGAACGACAACACCACGTCCTGCTCAGACGCCACACGGGTGATGGTGCTGCGCCAGCCGGGCGAGCTGATTTCTTCGTCACCGTTGATCAGCACGGTGAGCGTGCCGTAGTCCTTGAAGTTGAGCTTTTGCAGCAAGGCCACGGTGTGGATGATGAGCGCGATGCCCTGCTTGTCGTCCGAGATGCCCAGGCCATAGGCCTTGTCACCATCGATGCGGAAAGGCTGGCCCTTGAGCATGCCTTTCAGGTACACCGTGTCCATGTGCGCGATGAGCATGATCTTCTTGCTGCCCGTGCCCTTGAACACGGCCTGCACAGCAGGGCCCACCTTCTCGGGGGTATCGTCGAGGCGGTAGATATCGCTGGTCTGCAGCACGTCCACCGTGCCGCCCAGTTGCTTGAGCTGGCTGGCAATGCGCTCGGCGATCTGGTTCAGGCCTTCGATGTCCTTGCTGCCCGACTCGATATGCACCAGGTCACGCAGGGTGTCGAGCAGCGGCTGCTGCTCCTTCTGGGCCAGCGCATGGACCTCAGCCACCGGCGCAGCGTGGGCCACGGCGGCGGCAAACGCCAGCGCCAGCGAGGCCATCAGGGGGCGGACAAACGAAGGGGCTGAGTGTGGGCGGCGCTGCGGATGGTGCATGGTGCGAAGGCTCGGTGAAGGGATGAGGAAAGCGATTATGGAGTCTTGCAACACCAATTTCAAACACTGATCCCCCTTGCAATGTTTCGGTCAGCGCCTGCGCGCCAGACTCAGCCCGCAGGCGCAAACACCTCGGGGCCCAGCCGTGACCTGTGGCCCCGGGGTTCGAACAGCCACATGCCATACAGCGGCAGAGATTCCGCCAGCCGCAGGGGCGCCACCAGCGTGGACGCACCGCCCAGCAACGCAGGGTGCGGCACAACAGCCAGCAGATCGGACTGCGCCACCAGGTGCAACAGGCTGGCAAAGTCGGGGCAGCGCACGGACATCTTGGGCGCGGGCATGCGGCGCACACGGTGCGCTTCCGTCAACACATCCACCGGCCCGCTGACGCTGGGCCCCACACAGGCCCACGCAGCGCCCTGCAGTTGCACCAGCGACTGGGCCCGGACCCATGGGTGGCCCTTGCGCGCATAGACCTGGGGATGCAACTCGTACAGGGGGCGCTCCGTCACATCGGGATGCGCAAACTTGCGCGGCTTGGGGGCAATGACCGCATCAAAGCGCCGCTGTAGCAGGCCTTCCAGCAGACTGCCTTCATCGGCCGTCGCCATCTCCAGCGAGCGCCGGGCGTTGGGCAGGCACCAGCTGGCATACAGCAGCGGCCCACAGACCAGCGCCGCTGAAGACGTGAGCCCCACCCGCAGCCGATGCTGGTCTGCCGCAGTCACCGAAGCGCGGGGCAGCGCCTCCACCCCTTGTGCCAAGGGCAGGGCCTGCGCGGCTACGGCCCGGGCCAGGTCGGTGGGCACATGGCGGCGCCCCTCTCGCACCAGCAAGGGCTGCGCAAAGTGGGCTTGCAGTGCTTTCATGCCATGGCTGATTGCAGGCTGCGACACGCCGCAGGCTTTAGCCGCCAGGGCAAACGAGCCTTGCTCGACGATCGCATGGAGGTATTGCAGGTAGCGCAGATACATAAACATCTTTTATGTATAAGCCACCATTCTCTCTTGTCGCGCGGCGCGGACTTGGCGAAGCTACGCACTCCACTCCACGACCGTTGCAACGCCGCGTATGAGCCCTACCCCCATCGACACCGTCCGCACCTACCTCGCCCACCTGCACGCCAGCCACACCGACGGGCTGATCGCCTGCTTTGAAGACGATGGCGTGGTGCACTCGCCCTTTCTGGGCACCATGCGTGCGAGCGACTTTTTTAAAAAGCTCGCCCAGGCCTCCAGCGGCAGCGTGATCACCGTGCTGGATCTGTTTGCCTCCGCGCAGCCCAGCCAGGATGGATCGGTGCGCGTGGCGGCCTACTTCCGCTACGACTGGACCTTGAACGATGGCCGCGAGGTGACCTTCACCTGCGTGGATGTGTTCACGTTCGACGCGGGCAGCACGCGTATCCGGGACATGAACATCGTCTACGACACCCACCCGCTGCGCGAGGAGGTGGGCGACAAGTACGCGCCTGATCCGGTCACAACAGCTCCACGCCCTTGAGCGTCACAAAACTCGTCTCGCGCGTGACCTGCACAAAGTCCTGCAGGTACGGCTTGGCCGACAGGCTGGGCAGGCACGCGGCGTGCAACTCGCCGCGCAGGCCTTTTTCGCCAGGTCCTGCCGCAATGGGCCGCGCCGTCACATACCCCCGGTCCAGGTAGCTCTGCACCGCCCACAGCGGCAGCGCCGCCACGCCGCGCCCGCTGGCCACCAGCTGCAGCATGGCCACCGTCAGCTCGGTGGTGCGGCGCGGGGGGCGCACGCCAGCGGGCTCCAGCACTTGGCGGATCAGGTCCAGCATCTCATCGGGCACGGGGTAGGTGATGATGGTCTGGTCGGCAAAGTCCTGCGCCACCAGGTGCGGCTTGGCCACCAGCGGGTGCGTGTTGGCCAGCAGCGCACGGATCTCAAACCCAAACAGCGCGTGGTAGTCCACGCCCGCCTCATCGGCATCCACCTCGGACACGATGGCCACATCGGCCCGGCCCTGGTGCAGCAGGCCCACGGGGTCGGCATGAAAGCCGCTCACGATGTCCAGCTCCACCTCGGGCCAGCGGGTGCGAAACGCATCCATGGCGGGCATCAGCCAGTCAAAGCAGGTGTGGCATTCCACCGCAATGCGCATCTGCCCGCCCTGCCCCAGCACCAGGCGGGCAATGTCGCGCTCGGCCCCTTCCACCTGCGGCAGCACGGCATCGGCCAGGGCCAGCAGGCGTTCGCCCACGGCGGTGAACTGCGGCGGCACCGATTTGCGCTCAAACAGCGGCTGGCCGTAGCGGTCTTCCAGCAGCTTGATCTGGTGCGACAACGCCGACTGCGTGAGGTTGAGCAACTGCGCGGCCCGCACCAGGCTACCGCTGTCACGCAGGGCCACCAGCGTGCGCAGGTGGCGCACTTCCAGGATCGACTGGTTCATTATTAATTTTCAAGTTGATCGACTAAAACTTTCGTTTGAATAATAAACGAGCCCGCGCGACCATCGGTGCCTTCATTGCATTGCTCCATTCAGAAGAAGGAAATCACCATGTCGCTCGCCGCAGTTTCCGTAACCGCCGCCACCCGCCGCCCCGTGCTCACGCACACCCTGGGCTTTCCGCGCATGGGGGCGCAGCGTGCGCTGAAATTCGCGCTCGAATCCTTCTGGCGCGGCGACAGCACCGAGGCCGAGCTGCAGGCCACCGCTGCCCAGCTGCGCCAGCAACACTGGCAGGCGCAGGCCGATGCGGGCCTGGGTTGTGTGACGGTGGGCGACTTTGCGCTGTACGACCATGTGGCCAACCACATCCAGTTGCTAGGCTGCGAGCCTGCGCGCTTTGGCTTTGACGCCCACACGCCCGAGCTGGCGCGCTACTTTGCGATGGCGCGGGGCGTATCGGCCAAGGCCGCCGACCACCAGGGTTGCAGCGCCGGTTGCCAGGCTACGCACCACACCGCAGGCCAGCCCGCACTGGAGATGACCAAGTGGTTCGACACCAACTACCACTACCTCGTACCCGAGTTCAGCGCCCACACCCAGTTCCACCTGGCCAGCGAGCGCCTGTTTGCCGAAGTGGCCGAGGCCCAGGCGCTGGGCCACCGGGTCAAGGCCGTGCTGCTGGGGCCGCTGAGCTTTTTGTGGCTGGGCAAATCCAAGGCGGCGGGCTTTGACCGGTTCAGCCTGCTGGAGCAACTGCTGCCGGTGTACGAGGCCGTGCTGGCACGCCTGAAGGCCCAGGGCGTGGAATGGGTGCAGATCGACGAGCCCATCCTGGGCCTGGACCTGCCCGACGCCTGGCGCCATGCCTTTGAGCCCAGCTACTGGCAACTGGCGCGCAGCGCGCCCAAGCTGCTGCTGGCCACCTACTTCTCGCCGCTGGCAGAGAACCTGCGCCTGGCCTGCCAGCTGCCCGTGGCCGGCTTGCATGTGGATGCCGTGCGCGCGCCCGACGAACTGGTGGGCGTGGCCGACTGGTTGCCCTCGCACAAAGTGCTGTCGGTAGGCATCGTGGACGGCCGCAACATCTGGCGCACCGATCTGGACGCGGCCCTGGCCAAGCTGCGCCCGGTGGCCGACAAGCACCAGGGCGAGCTGTGGCTGGCGCCGTCGTGCTCTCTGCTTCATGTGCCGTTCAGCTTAGAGGCCGAAACACAGCTGGACGCCGAGGTGAAGTCGTGGCTGGCGTTTGCGGTAGAAAAACTGGACGAGCTGCGCGTACTCTCCACCGCCTTGTCACAAGACGAGGCGGCGGTGGACGACGAACTGCACGCCGCCCGCACCGCCCTGGCCGCCCGCCGCGCCAGCCCGCGTGTGCACCGCACCACCGTGGCGGCCCGCATTGCCGCGGCCGCGCCAGGCGCCGACCAACGCGCCAGCGCCTTCCCTGCCCGGCAAAAGGCCCAGCGCGCACGGCTGAAGCTGCCGCTGTTGCCCACCACCACGATTGGCTCGTTCCCGCAGACGGCGGAGATCCGCGCCGCACGCGCCGCCTTCAAGCGCGGTGCACTGGACGCCGCGCACTACCAACAGAAGATGCAGGCCGAAATCGAATTGGCCGTGCGCAAGCAGGAAGCGCTGGGCATTGACGTGCTGGTGCACGGCGAGGCCGAGCGCAACGACATGGTCGAATACTTTGGCGAGCAGCTCGACGGCTTTGCCTTCACCGCCAACGGCTGGGTGCAAAGCTATGGCTCGCGCTGCGTGAAGCCGCCCATCATCTACGGCGACGTGGCCCGCCCCACGCCCATGACGGTGGTCTGGACGCAGTACGCGCAGAGCCTCACCGCCAAACCCATGAAAGGCATGCTCACCGGCCCCATCACCATCCTGCAATGGAGCTTTGTGCGCGACGATCAGCCCCGCGCCACCACGGCCGACCAGATCGCCTGGGCCATCCGCGACGAGGTGTGTGATCTGGAAGCCGCAGGCATCGCCATCATCCAGATCGACGAGCCCGCCATCCGCGAAGGGCTACCGCTGCGCCGCGCGGGGTGGAAGAGCTATTTGGACCGCGCCACGCGCGCCTTCCGCATCAGTGCCAGCGGCGTGCGCAACGACACGCAGATCCACACCCACATGTGCTACAGCGAGTTCAACGACATCCTGCCCGCCATCGCGGCCATGGACGCGGATGTGATCACGATTGAGACGAGCCGCTCGGACATGGAGCTGCTGCAGGGCTTTGGGGACTTCAAGTACCCCAACGAGATCGGCCCTGGCGTGTACGACATCCACTCGCCCCGCGTGCCCGGCGTGCAGGAGATGGCTGCGCTGCTGGAAAAAGCCGCCGAGGTGGTGCCCGTGGAGCACCTGTGGGTGAACCCCGACTGCGGCCTCAAGACCCGGGGTTGGCCCGAGACCGAAGCCGCCCTGCGCCACATGGTGCAGGCCGCGCAGGAAGTGCGCGAGCGGTTGCTGGAAGAGGCGGCGCTGGCCTGACGGATCCCCGGTTCAGCCCGCAGTGCGCTTCATCTCGGCCAACTTGACCAGCACCTGCAGCGCGTGGTTCAGCGGCGTCGGCACGCCCAAGGCGGCGCCGCGCTTGACCACGTAGCCATTCAGATGGTCGATCTCGGTGGGTTTGCCACGCGCCAGATCCTGCGCGGTGGACGAATACTGCCCGGGCATGGTGCTGGCAATGCCGCGCACCGCCGCCTGCACATCGCCCGGAATCGTCACCCCATCGGCCGCCGCCACCGCCAGGCATTCGGCCACGATGTCGGCAATCACCTGCGTCACGCCCGGCACCTGCACCAGCGGGCCGTAGGGCTGCTGCGACAGTGCCGACAGCGCGTTGTAGGCGCTGTTGAGCACCAGCTTGGCCCAGAGCGCCCCGCGCACGTTGTCTGAAACCTGGGTGGGAATACCCGCCGCCGTGAGCTGGCGGGCCACCTCGTTGCTGCGCGGCGAAGGTGCAATCACCAGCTCGCCCCGGCCATGGTGCACCACATGCCCGGGGCCGCCCATGGCAGTAGCCACATAGACCACCGCGGCTGCCACAGGGGTGCTGGCGTCCAGCACGGCGCGCACGCGCTCGTCGTTGTCCACACCGTTCTGCAAGGTCAGCACCAGCGCGCCAGGCGCCAGGTGGGGACGAATCTGCTGCGCGGCGTCTTCCGAGTCGGACGACTTCACGCAGAACAGCACCACGTCCGCGCCGTGCACCGCGCTGGCCTCGGTGCTGGCCGCCAGGGGCACCTGCACATCCATCGCCGCCGTCTGCAGCCGCAGACCGTTGTCACGCACGGCCAGCACGTGGGCGGGCCGCCCGATGAGCGTGACGGCATGGCCCGCCAGGGCGAGCAAGGCACCAAAGTAGCAGCCCACGGCACCCGCGCCCATCACGGCAAAACGCAGGGGCGGTGCAATGTCCAAGGCAGTGGGCAGGGAGGCAGATGAATCAGCAGCAGCGGTCATGGCGGTGTCCCGGTGGGCAAGTCACAGAAGGGTCGGTCACAAGGCGCCCCACTATATCGGCGGCAGTCTGCGCACCAAAAATCAAGGGTTTTTGGGCTGATGCGCTAGTCGAACATGCCTTATCAGCTATCAAATACGTAGCAAATTGACATTCTGCAAGGCTGCTTGCAGGGGCGCATTCCCTTCACTCGCGCCATTTCCAGCACCGCGAACCCCCGTCCGTTACCTCCCGTTCGTGGGATCCCACCCCGCTCAAAGGCCCCTCTCCAGTGTCAGGAATTTAATCAATGCAAAGACAATAATTGTCTAGTCAATTAAATTTCCCACCCATGTCAGCCCCTCCCGAACCCAGCCAAGCCCCCGCGTTCTATAACGCCGAGCACTACGACCCCAGCAAGCTGGTGCCCGAAAACAGCGTCGGCTACCTGATGCGCAAGGTGATGTCGTCCATCCGCACGCAGGCCGATGCCCAGCTGGCGTTGCACGAACTCACCTACGCCCAGTGGCTGCCACTGTTCAAGTTGTCGCTGTGCGAGACCGCCACCGTGGCCAGCCTGGCGCGTGACCTGGAGACCGACCCCGCCTCCATGACCCGGTCGCTCGACCGCATGGAAGCCAAGGGCCTGGTGGTGCGGGAGCGCTCCACCGTGGACCGCCGCGTCGTGCAGCTCAGGCTCACACCGGAAGGCCAGCGCATTGCAGCCCTGGTGCCGCCCGTGCTGGCCGACGTGCTCAACGGCCACCTCAGCGACTTCAGCCATGACGAGTGGCAGCTGCTGCTGTCCATGCTGCGCCGCATGCTCGCCAACGGCGAAGCGCTGCGCCAGCAGCCCCCCTCACCCACCGAACCCGCAGCCGGTTGACCCCGCCCTGTTGCCCTGCCCCCTGGAGATTTCCGTGACTGCCACTGCCCCCACCTCCCTGTCCACCCGCACTGCCCTCGCCGCCCATCTGGCGGTATCGGCCGTTGCCCTGGCCGCCGCGCTGCTGCTGGTGGGCTGCGCCAACCCCGGCCCGGCCCACACACCGCTCGCGCAAACCACCCCGGCCGCCGCCGGCCTGAACGCAGCCACCACCGACGTGGTGGCCACCAGCCAATGGTGGAAGGCGCTGGGCGATGAACAGCTCAACACCCTGATCGACACCGCCCTGCAAGGCAGCCCCAGCCTGGCCGTGAGCCGCGCCCGCCTGGAACAGGCCGTGGCCCTGAGCCAGGTGCGCGAGGCCGCCAACGGCCCGCAGGCCACCCTGGGCATGGACGCTACCCGCCAGCGCTACACCGCCAACGGGCTGGTGCCTGCTCCCGTTGCTGGCAACACGTACAACAGCGGCACCGTGCAGGCCACGCTGAGCTGGTCGCCCGACTTCTTTGGCCAGCACGCTGCCGAGCTGCAGGCCGCGCTGGGCCAGGCCCGCGCCGCCCAGGCCGATGCCGCCGCCGCCGCCAACACCCTGGCCGCCCAGGTGGGGCGCAGCTATGTGGCGCTGGCCCGGCTGGTGGCCCAGCGCGACGTGGCGACGCGCGCGCTGGAGCAACGGGAAGAACAGCGCAAGCTCACGCAAGAGCGCACCTCTGCCGGCCTGGACAGCCAGGTCGAGCTGACCCAGGCCCAGGCCGCTGTGCCCGACGCCCGCACACAAATCGAAGCGCTCGAAGAGCAGATCACCCTGGGCCGCCGCCAACTGGCCGTGCTGACCGGCCAGGCGCCCGACGCCCTGCCCCAGCTCACGCCCCGCCTTGCCGCCCTGCAGCCCACTGCCGTGCCCGAGGTGCTGGGTGCCGACCTGCTGGGCCGCCGCCCCGATGTGGTGGCCGCGCGCTGGCGCGTGGAAGCGGCAACGCAAGGTGTGAACAGCGCGCGCAGCGAGTTCTATCCCAACATCAACATCGGCGCGTTCATTGGCCTGAACTCGCTGGGGCTGGACCGTTTGTTCAACGGTAGCTCGCGCCAGATGGGCGTGACGCCCGCGCTGCGCCTGCCGATCTTTGACGGCGGCCGCCTGCGCGCCCAGCTGGGCGGCCGCGCGGCCGAGCTGGACGTGGCCATCGCCCAGTACAACGGCGCCGTGCTCGATGCGGTAAAGGAAGCCGGCGACGCCGTGGCCTCCATCCAGTCGCTCACCCGCCAGCAGGCCCTGCAGGACGAGGCCGTGGCCAGTGCCGAAACAGCCTACCGTTTTGCGCAGGAGCGCTACCGCGCGGGCCTGGGCAACTACCTGGTGGTGCTCTCCACCGAAAGCCAGGTGCTGGCCCAGCGCCGCCTGGCCGTGGACCTGCGCGCCCGCCAGCTCGACACCCGTCTGGTGCTGATGAAGGCCCTGGGTGGCGGCTGGACGGACGACACGGCCGTGCTGCACACCGCCGCCGCGCACTGACCGGCCCACCGCACCGGACCGGACCGCACTCATTCAAAAACACATAACAACACATTCCTGAAAGACCACAGCCATGACCGCCAACAGCGAACCCCTCACCGCCAACGAAGCCAACACCGCCCGCCGCCGCGGCCTCACCCTCATCGCCGCCGCCGTCGCGCTGGTGGCCATCGGCTGGGGTGGCTGGCACTGGGCCAATGGCCGCCATGTCGAGACCACCGACAACGCCTACGTGGCAGGCAACGTGGTGCAGATCACGCCACAGATCGGCGGCACGGTGGTGTCCATCGGCGCTGACGACACCGACTATGTGAAGGCCGGCCAGTTGCTGGTCAAGCTCGACCCCGCTGACGCCCGCGTGGCGCTGGAGCAGGCCGAGGCCCAGCTCGCCCAGACGGTGCGCGAAGTGCGCACCCTGTATGCCAACAACTCCACACTCAAGGCCCAGGTCAGCCTGCGCAGCGCCGACCTGGCCCGCGCCCAGGCCGATGCCGCCCGCATGCAGGACGACGTGAACCGCCGCGCACCGCTGATGGCCAGTGGCGCGGTGGGCAAAGAAGAATTCCAGCACGCCAATGCGCAACTCGCCGCGGCCAAGAGCACCGTGGCCGCCGCCCAGTCGGCCGTGCTGGCCGCGCAAGAACAACTGGCCGCCAGCCAGACGCAGACCGAGGGCACGTCCATCGAGCAGCACCCCAATGTGCAGCGCGCCTCGGCCCGCGTGCGCGAGGCCTACCTGGCCGTGCAGCGTGCCCAGCTGGTCGCCCCGCTGGACGGCCACGTGGCCAAGCGCGGCGTGCAAGTGGGCCAGCGTGTGCAGGCCGGCGCCCCGCTGATGACACTGGTGCCGCTGAACGACCTGTGGGTGGACGCGAACTTCAAGGAAAGTCAGCTCAAGACCCTGCGCATCGGCCAGAGCGCCGAGCTGGAAGCCGACGTGTACGGCACCAAGGTCACCTACCACGGCACCGTGACGGGCCTGGGCGCCGGCACTGGCGCTGCCTTTGCACTGCTGCCCGCACAGAACGCCACGGGCAACTGGATCAAGGTGGTGCAGCGCGTGCCCGTGCGCATTGCGCTCGACCCCAAGGAAGTGGCCGAGCACCCGCTGCGCGTGGGCCTGTCGATGGAGGTCAAGGTGGACACCGCCGACCAGAGCGGCAAGACGCTGGCCGACACGCAGCGCACTACGCCCGTGGCCGCCACCGCTGTGTTCGACGAGCAGTTCAAGGCCGCCGACGACGAAGTGGCGCACATCATCGCCGCCAACCTGGGCCGCAATGGCAAGGCCGCTCTGGCCGTGGCGTCGCCCAAGGTGAGCAGCCAGCCCGCAGTGCAGGCGCAAAAGCACGCATCGGCCCCGGCGCAGCCCGCTGTGCAGTCCCCGGTGGTGCAGTAAGCGGGGTTGACCGAGCATGAGTGCCGCCAACCCCACTGCAGACACCGCAGGCCAGGCCCCCGCTCCGGCGGCGCCTGCTGCGGTGTCGCCACCAGCAGCCCCCCCCGGGCCGCCTGCTGCCTATCCGCCGCTGCAGGGCACCGCCATGCTGCTGGGCACACTGTCGCTGTCGCTGGCCACGTTCATGAACGTGCTGGACTCGTCCATCGCCAACGTTTCCATCCCGGCCATTGCCGGCGACCTGGGCGTGAGCCCCGGCCAGGGCACCTGGGTCATCACCAGCTTTGGTGTGGCGAATGCGATCTCAGTGCCGCTCACCGGCTGGCTCACGCAGCGCTTTGGCGCGGTGCGCCTGTTCACCATGAGCGTGCTGCTGTTCGTGCTGACCTCCTGGCTGTGCGGCTTTGCGTCGTCGCTGGAGATGCTGGTCTTCTTCCGCGTGCTGCAGGGCCTGGTGGCCGGGCCGATGATTCCGCTGTCGCAAACGCTGCTGCTGGCGAGCTACCCGCGTGCCTTGGCCGGCACGGCGCTGGCGCTGTGGGGCGTGACCACGCTGGTGGCGCCGGTGGTGGGGCCACTATTGGGCGGGTGGATCACGGACAACATCTCGTGGCCGTGGATCTTCTACATCAACGTGCCCGTGGGCCTGCTGGCCGGGGTGCTGACCTGGGGCATCTACCGCAAGCGCGAGACCCCCATCCGCAAGCTGCCGATTGACACCGTGGGCCTCAGCCTGCTGGTGTTGTGGGTGGGCGCGCTGCAGCTCATGCTCGACAAGGGCAAGGAGCTGGACTGGTTTGCCTCGGGCGAGATCATCACCATGGCCGTGGTCGCGGTGGTGGCGTTTGCTGTCTTCCTGGTGTGGGAGCTGACCGAAAAGCACCCGGTGGTGGACCTGAAGCTCTTCAAGGGCCGCAACTTCACCTTTGGTGCGCTGGCGCTGTCGGTGGCCTACGCACTGTTCTTCGGCAACGTGGTGCTGCTGCCGCTGTGGCTGCAGCAGTGGATGGGCTACACGGCCACCTCAGCCGGCATGGCGCTGGCGCCGGTGGGCGTGTTCGCCATCCTGCTCACGCCGCTGGTGGGCAAAAAGGTCGGCCAGTGGGACCCGCGCCGCATGGCCACGGGTGCGTTCATCGTGTTCAGCACGGTGCTGTGGATGCGTTCGCAGTTCACGGTGCAGACGGACTTCATCCACATCCTGATCCCCACCCTGCTGCAGGGCGCGGCCATGGCGTTCTTCTTCATCCCGCTGACCACGCTGACGCTGGCGGGTGTGTCGCCAGACCGCATCCCGGCGGCAGCAGGCTTGTCGAACTTTGTGCGCATCACCGCCGGTGCCATGGGTACGTCGATTGCCACCACGCTGTGGGAGAGCCGCGCCGCCATGCACCACGCGCACCTGACCGAAGGGCTGGTGCAAGGCCAGGGGGTGTTCGCGCAGACGCTGGACGGCCTGGTGGCCTCGGGCCTCACGCAGATGCAGGCGCTGGCGCAGATCAACCGGCTGATCGACCAGCAGGCGTTCACCCGCGCGGCCAACGACATCTTTTTGGGCTCGGCCGGGTTGTTCCTGCTGCTGATCGGGCTGATCTGGCTGACCAAGCGCCCTGCGCGCAGCGGCGGTGCGGGCGCGGCAGACGCGGCGGGGGCCCACTGAGAGGCTTCGGCACAGGTTTGGAGAGAAAACAGCTGCAAGCGCTAGTCAAACATGCGCCTGCAGCTATCATTTTTGGTATGAATCTGCGGGGTCTCGTCCGGGCACAACCCGGGCATCCCACAGCGGGTGTCGGAAATCCCTGACCCAGCGGCGGGCGCGGCACCTGCGGGCAGCTCGCGGGGTGCACCCAACAATGCACTCACCGCAAACCACTCCAACAAGGAACTGCCATGTCGCTCTCGCTGATTCTTCTGATCGTTCTGATCCTCATCCTGGTCGGCGCCCTGCCCACCTGGGGCCACAGCCGCTCATGGGGCTACGGGCCCAGCGGCGGGATTGGCCTGGTGGTGCTGATCCTGGTGATCCTGCTGCTGATGGGCCGGATATGACCGGTAGCTGAACTTCCGGTGCAGGCCACACAGCGCCTGCGAGAGGAAGTTTTCAAATGCACACATAGGGCCCTTCCGAGGGCCCTTTGTCTTTGGCGCTTTGTAGGAGGGTGGCGCGGCATGGCGGCCACCCGGACTCGGCCAGAAACACGCAAATGATCAATTTGCAGCAAAAATACAATCAAATTGATAACATTGACATTTTAATCATTTATTTGATATAAACGATAAATACAAAACATCGCCATACCGCCCAGACAATGCCCTCATCCCCCTACCCCGTTGGCAACATGCGGCAGGTTCAGATCCGTCTGCTGCAGGGCATCCTGTCAGCCAATGTGGCTTTTGAGTTGCTGTTGCTGGCGGTGGGCGCTACCGGGCTGGTTCCCTCCCCAGGGTCGTGGAACCTTGCCCTGGGAACTGGCACCGCGGTCATGATGGCGCTGTGGTGGGCCTTGCGCTGCTGGCCGCGGGTCTATGTTCCGGTGGCACTCATCCAGACCTCCATCGGGCTGGCATTGTTCACCTATGCCCTGTGGCAGCCCCTGGGGCACGAGCTGCGCGCCGTGTGGTTCCTGATCGGAGTGGGCGCGGCATATCTGCTGCTGGGGCGGGCCGCGGGCGTCTGCTATACCGTCCTGACACTGGCGCTGGTAGTGGGTAGCAACGGTATGCAAAGCGCGCCGTATTCGCTGCACGCGCTCATCATCTTCACGCTCGCGCTGTCGCTGAGCAGCCTGTGTTTTTACCTGTTCGTCGGTGAAGCCCTCCGCCTGTACCGGCACCTGTCCGAGCGGGACCAGCAGTACACCTTGCTGACCGAGGGCGCCGAAGAGGTCATCTGGCGGATCAACCCCGACATGACGGTGGCGTACGTGAGCCCCGCCGACGAACGGGCGCGCGGCGTGCCCGCCCGCGACGTCATCGGAAGATCCATCTTCAAGGCCCTGACGCCCGAGGGTGCCGAGGCACTGAGACAGGCAGTGCGCGAGCGGCGGCAACTGCTGACGCTGCCCATGCGCTGTGCCAATGGCAGCGTCCGCTGGTTCGAGATGTCCAGCCGCCTGTACCGCGACGCCTCGGGCCAGCCCGCCGGCTACCACAGCATCGGCCGCGACGTGACCGCCCGACGGGAGCTGGAGCAGGCATTGCAGGCCGAGCGCGAGCATCTGGAGGCCCGGGTCAAGGAACGAACGGCGGCGCTGTCTCTCGCCAAGGAAGCCGCAGAGGCTGCCCTGCGCACCAAGAGCATCTTTCTCGCCAACATTGGGCACGAGTTGCGTACCCCCATGACGCTGATCCTGGGGATGACCGAACTGGTGCGCAACCGCTCGCAGGATGAGCGCCTGAAGCCCGTGCTGAACAATGTGATGGATGCGGCCAAAGGCCTCATGCGCATGCTCAACGACCTGATCGATCTGGCTGCGCTGGAAACACGCCAGGTAGCGTTCCAGTTTGCGCCGCTATCGGTCCCAGAGCTGGCCGCAGATGCGGTGCAACTGCTGGAGCCGCAGGCGCGCCAAAAAGGCTTGCAGATCTTCCTGGCCCTCGATGGCGTGGGCACCAACGCCAGCCACGTGGGGGACGCAGACCGTATTCAGCAGGTGCTGGTCCACCTGCTGGACAACGCCGTGAAATTCAGCCTCTCGGGTCACATCCAGCTGACCTTGGAGACCGAGCAGGACACCCCTGATGCGACGGTGTGGCGGCTGCGCGTAACGGACGAGGGTATTGGCATTGCGGCCGGTGACCAGCACCGTATCTTCACGTTGTTCGAACAGGTCGACGGGTCATCCACGCGCAGCTTTGAGGGTGCGGGACTGGGGTTGGCGCTGTGCAAACGCCTCGTCGAGGGCATGGGGGGCAGCCTGGGTGTGGAGAGCGAACCTGGCAAGGGCAGCAGCTTTTGGGTTTCGCTGCCGCTGCCCAAGGTCACCTGATACGGCTCCAGCCCCAGCACACGTGCAACAGCGCAGGTACAGGTACCGGTGCCCCCTCACGGTTCAGGCTGTTCAGGCAGTCCGTGTCGAGGGCGCACGCCGCTCTGCCAGAGCAAACGCCGAAGTCAGCGCTGCAAACTCGTCCTTGGCCACGGTGCCATCGGCGTTACCCGCACGGTCCATCACCTGCAGCACGGCTTGCGCGAACGGATCGCTGCCCGCCTGCTGGCCTTTGGTGCGGGCCAGCCCCTTGAGGAATTCATCGTGGGTGATGACACCATCCTTGTCCGCGTCAAAGCCCGCCGTGAGTTGCTGCTTCTGATCCTCGGTGGCACCAAACCGGGTCAGCAACGCCTGGAAATCGTCCTTGGACACGGCCCCTGCCGCACGGCCACCGGGCAATGCCGCAGTGGCCTGACCGGACGAACGCCCCACAGTCATCCCCGCGCCAGAAGGCTGGCCCTGGGTGGCCAGAGCGCCCTGCCCGGCCATCCCCGCCAGCGTCTGCGCCTCGGGGCTGAGGGTGAGCACGGCCGAGGGCTCGGGCGACGCCGCCTCACCCCCACGCCGCGCGGACGCCTTGCCCGGGCCACTGGAGGCCGCATTGAAAATCATCGACGCCACCGATGCGAGGCCGGAAATGAGAGGGGACATCGCCATGAACTCCTGTGTGGCGACAGCCCGGTACCTTTGACCTGTCCGCAAGTCACCGCATCGCCCAGATGCACCAAGGGTAGCGGGTAGCAGCCCGTACGGTGGGCGAATAAACCAACAGTTTTCACGCCAGTTTTGCGAATGGACCGCGGGCTGGAGGCTGCGCGCCCAGCAGCCCACGCGATCCTAGGCACTCCCTCTGCCCGGCATCACCACCCGAATGCAGGTGCCCCCACCCGGACGCTGCAGCACCAGCAAGTCACCGCCCGCCATCTGCGCACGGTGGTTCATGCCTGCCACCCCATGGCCTCCCAGTGGGCTGCCTTCGCCAGCGTGAAGCAGCATGCCGCGCCCGTTGTCGCTGACCTCGGCACACCAGGACTCGGCACCCGCACGGTAACGCACACCCACCGCGACCTCGGTGGCGCCCGAATGCTGCAACACGTTGCTCAATGCCTCCTGAACAATGGCAACCAGGTGCATGGCACTGTCGGCATACGGAAAACTGGACAACGGCGGAATTTGCACATCCCACACCATGCGAATGCCACGCCGATCGAGCACGGGCTGGATGCGGTGCCGGAGCCGGGCCAGGCGGTCAGCAAATGGCTCGTCCGCCGCATCCATGGAGTCCACCACGAGTCGCAGGTCCAGCATGCACTTGTCGAGCAGCGAACGGAGTTCACGCACTGCGGGCGGCTCAGTCTCCAGCAGCGCCATGGCAAAGACCAGCTGTGCGCCCAGGTTGTCATGCAAGTCCTGCGCAATGCGCCGACGCTCTGCCGTCACCTCGGCACTGGCGCGCAGCCGCAGCCGGGGGCGCCACTGCAGGGCCCGCGGCAGTTGCACCAGCAGCAGGGCCCCCAGGCCCACCGAGATCACCAGGGCGGCCAGCTCCCACCATTGCCGATCCGACGGCCTCTCCTCGTCATAGCCATAAAACGCCATCGCAAGGAGCGCCCATTGCAGCAGCCACATGCACATGCAAGCGATGGCGAACAACGGGGGACGTGTGCGAAACACCGCTCAATCCTGGCTTTCTAGGTGGCGTGGGCAACCGAGATCACACCTGGTGACAGCACAACCCACACACGCGGCAGCCACCTGCATCACTCCGTCAAAAGAGCCCCCGCAGCGAGGCGAAGCGCACCGCCTGGGCACGGGTGCGCACCTGCAACTTGCGGTAGATGTTGCGCAAGTGGGTGTTGACCGTCATGCTGCTGATGAGCAGGCGCGCCCCCACCTCGACGCTGGTGTAGCCGCTGGCCACCATGCGCAGGATTTCCTTTTCCCGTGTGGACAGCCGATCTGCCTCGTCGGGCTGCCGTCGCTTGTTTTCGGCCGAGTGGGTGCGGTCAAACCGCTGCAGCAACCGCCGCGCCAGGTTGGGGGTGATGGAGGCGCCACCATTGGCCACCTGCAAAACGGCTTGCGAATAGTTGCCGAACCACGAGTTCTTGCCCACATACCCCGTGGCCCCCAGTTCAAAGGCCCGCAGGACCTGCTCGTCGTTTTCCATGACCGAGATCACGACCGTCTGGGCCGATGGGCGCACAGGCTTCACGTAATTCAACAGGTCAAAGGCGTCACCGTCGCCCAGGTTCAGGTCCACCAGGAGCACATCAAAATCGTGATTCTTGATGGCCTTGCGCCCCTCGCGGACACTTCCCGCCTGCGCCACCAGCAACGTGCGGGCATCGGCCATGAGCTCCTGTGCAATCACCAGGCGGATGTGCGGATCGTCGTCCACCAGCAAGACCCGCACCGGGTTGGCCTCCTGCCCAGTGAGGAAGGCGGGCCAGACCGATGGCGGATTGGAATAGGTTTCAAACCGGCCCGAGGGAAGCGATGCAAGGTCGCGCGCACTCTGCTTTGAAAGCAACGCTGAAGACGTCAACGTTTGCGATGGTGTATCGACCTGCCAACTGCTGCTCATGGGTGAACTCCTGCGGACGTGGTGGTGGGCCCCGATGGACTGGGTCTTTCGGTTGACGCATCTGCATGCAACTCTTGCGTTCACATGCATGTTCTCCAACGCACTCATGCCCCTCTGTACGGCAGCGCACACAGTGCGCCAAATAAATTTCAAGGTCCAAATATATTTGGCAATGTTGCCCAAGTAGCAATTGGTTACTACCTGACTTTCTTCGGCCGATCTCATGTGGTGCGGGCGGCCAAGCCGCGCTGGCAAAGGCTTTGCGCGGGTCCAAGGGTTGAACCGCTCCGCTGTATGAGGTAGCCCGCCCGGCGTATTCGCACGAATCGCATCGGCTCGCACACTGAACTCCGACAGCGCCTAACGGCCACCGGTTCTCAAAAAACCAGGCCTGAAAGCGCCGTCCAACCCCCTCTGCACCGCAGGTTCGCTGCGGTTGCAGCCAGTGTAGAAGTCATCCTTGAAGGATCTGTCATGAAAACCCTTGCTTTCATCACGCTCAGCGTCATCGCCTCCGCCGCCATGGCCACCGGTCCGGTCCCTTCCACTCCGGACATCACCATCACCGGCAATTCCACGCAGTCGGTATCCCTGACGTCGGTGTCCGTCAACAACAACTCGACGGGCTCGAAGAGCGAAGCCTTCCAGAACCTGGCCTCCAACACCGGCAACGTCACCATCAGTGGCAATTCGACCCAGACGGTAACGGGCTTTGGCGGCAATCTGACCAACACCGCCAGCGGCAGCGAAGCCTACGCCAGCCAGAACCTGTCATCCAACGTGGGCGAGGTCACCATCATTGGCAACTCCAGCCAATTCACCTCGATGATCAACTCGTCGGTCAATAACCTCTCCAGCGGCAGCAACAGCAAGGCGGTGCAAAACATCGCCTCCAACAACGCCTGCTTCACCTGCCAGCCCACCAAGCCCGCCGGCTGGCCCTACTGAGATCGGCACCAGCTCGGCTGGTGAATAGACCTGCGAGGGTCTGATTCCGGCAGCACATCAGTGCCCGGATGAGTTCGTGCCAGGGGCACACCGGCAAGGCTGCAAACAGCAGCGCGGTTGGGCCCCTCATTCTCACCATAGGAGGTGTTCCATGAACACACGTTTTCTGGCGCCATGCGCAGCTTTGCTCACGGTCTGCGGCCTGCTGCCAGGCCCCGCGTGGGCGCAGGCCCCCGGGGAAGACCCGGTCATCCTGACCAAGAAGCTCTCGGTCCAGATGCAGCCCACAGGGCCAGTGGCAGCCTCGACGGGACTGGACGGCAGCAACACCATGCCATCGTGGCTACGCGCCCGCATCGCCCGCTACGAAGCCAAGGCTTTCTCAGACGACACCACTGGCGTGCTGACCAACAACGACGTGGTCACCACTGCCAATGCACAGGGCATGCAAAAGACCTGCGTCCAGGAGGTGGGCAGCAACACCGTGTCTGCCAACACCACGGGATCGGCCAAGTACGGTCCCAACCAGGCGCCGCAGGTGGTGGTGCTGCGCGGCGATCTCGTCAATATCTGCAAATAACAGGCCAGGCGCCATGCGCCCGGCCGCCAGGAGAGAGAACATGCCGCCCACCCCGCCGAGCCCCGCCATGCCTGCATGCTCTCGCCCCCAGCGCCTACGCTCCCCACACCCTGTGATGCGTGCGATCCATGGAGCGTTTTGGCTTGTCGTCGGACTGGGACTGGCTGGCTGTGCCACGCCCAGGGATCCGCGCAAGGACCAGGCCTTTCAGAGCCTGGCTTCCATCACCGACCGCCCCGTGGTGCGCCCCACACGCTCCATCTCCAGCTTCTCCGACTCGCTGATGTGCATGGACCACATGCTGCGCGATGCACAGCTGCCCACCACACTGATCACGAGCAAGCAGATTCCCGACTACTCCACCCGCGTCACCGTGGCCACCAAGGACATGGTGATCACGGCCCTGTCGCAGATGTCGCGCCTGAGCAATGCCTTCCGCTTTGTGGACTACGAGGTGGACATCGCGCGCCAGGACACGGTGCAGAACCTCACCACCATCCTGCTCAACAACAACCAGATGCAGCTGCAGCGGCCCGCGCTGTACCTGTCGGGTGCCATCTCGTTCGTGGACCAGAACGTGATCAACAACCGGTTCGACACCGGGCTCTCCGGCCCCCGCATCGACATGGGCTACAGCCAGAGCCGCAACGCCACCATCATCGGCCTGGAGATGCACCTGGGCGACTTTCGCACCCGCACTCTGATTCCCGGACTGGACTCCGCCAACGAAGTCATCATTGGCAACGGCGGACAGGGCGTGGACCTGGCCGGGCGCATCGGCACTTATGGCGTTCAGTTCAACGTGGGGCGTGACTACACCCAGGGCTCTGGCAGTGCAGTGCGCACACTGGTGGACCTGGCCACCATAGAACTCATTGGCAAATGGGCCCGGGTGCCTTACTGGCAATGCCTGACGCTGGAGCAAAACCACCCGGACTTTCAGCGGCAGCTGCGCGACTGGTTTGACGAAGGCTCGCCCGCCGTGCGCACCCAGCTCATCGCACGCTCGCTGGTCAGCCGGGGCTACCTTGCCCCCGTCGCGCAACCCCTGCCGGACAACGACCCGGCGCTGCGCAAAGCCCTGGCGCGCTTTCAGGCGGACAACGGTATGGTGGTGACGGGCGTGGTGGACTTTGCGACCTACGAACGGGCGCTGCGCCACTTTGTCGGGCTGTCCGCAGACGGCACCCTGGCCCGCATTGGCTGGGCTAGCACGCACGCAGAGCCTGTGCCGCACATCGCCGCCAGTCCTGCCACTCCCAATACTGCAATCCATGTGGTGAGCAGCAATCCGGGGGCGGCCAAGTACGGAGACCCACCGCCTGCGCGCAGCATCGATCTGCAGATCGAGAACGTGTTGCTGGAGCGCACTGCATTCGAGGTGGGGGAACAGGTCTTCCTGTCGGCCACCGTGTCGCGCGCCTCCTACCTGCAGTGTTTTCTGGCCGATGCCACCGGCACAGTCATCCGCCTGCTGCCCAACCAGGCCAACACCACCGGCTGGGTGTCTGCCAACCAGGCCATACGCATCCCCGACTGGATGAGCCCCAACCCCGGCTTCATCATGGACGCAGCCAGCCCCGGCACCGAAGGTGTGGCCTGCTTTGCCACCGACGAGGACAGCACGCCCCGTTTGCCCGAGGCGCTGCGCGGACCGCCGCTCAAGCCCATCCCGAACTACCGGGCGCTGGAGCGCTTGAACGAAGCCTTCGCCACCGCCTGGGGTACCGATGGCTACACCGGCAATGCCGTGTACTGGCAAGTCATTCCACGCCGGGCCCTGCCCGCCGCCGCTAGTGCGCCTGCACAACCCGCCCCGCGCAAGTGAAACACCGTCGGAAAAGCACTGCGCAGGCGAACGCGATGACTATCACCCCGGCGACCACGGCGACCACGGCGACCACGGCGACCACGGCGACCACGGCGACCACGCATTCCACCATGGGTGCGCTGCATGCACCGCAGGGCATGTGGCGCGCAACCCATGGCGCCGTGGCACAGGCCTGGGGTGCAGCGTGCCTGGTAATGGCGGTGGTGACTGCAGCACCTGCGCTGGCATCGGTGCGGGCGCTGCCCACGCCCGCGGAAATCACCGACATCGATCGCGCCAGCCTGAACGCCGCGTCCCCCCAAGTGCCCGGGTCTGACGACCCCATGCAGGAGAAGATGTTGCAAAAACTTCGCAGCGCCGCGCAACGCGATGGGGTGCCGACGCGCAAGCCGCGCCCCCCCCCTGCCCCTACAACGCGATCAACGGGCGACCTGACGCCTGCCGATGCGGCGTGGGTGTTGGGATTGCTGGCGCTGCATGGCCTGGCCATGCCCGCTGACCCGGCGCAGGCCCAGCACTGGTTTGAACGTGCGCAAATGCTCAGCCACCCCCTGGCTCCTGCAGGCCTTGCGTGGTGCCAGCTCAGCGGCTGCGTGGCAGCACCCAACCCTTCAACCGCCATGCACTGGATTGCGCTGGTGGGCCGTGCCGATCCGGGGCTTGCCAAATACCTCGAATGGCATGCGGCCAAGGCATTGGCTCCATTAGCCGAGCCCCGTTTGTCCTCACCAGACCGATATCCCGGCTCAGCGCCCCCAGTGACGACCAGCCCATCGCTTCAAAAACTGTTGACGCAAGCCGTGCGCGCCGGCAACGCGCAGGCCGGCAACGAACTGGGGCTGGAGTTCATCGCCAGCGGCGATCTCGAACAGGCGATGGTCCAGTTTCAATCAGCGTCTGCAAAATCCGAGGCCGCCGCCGCCAACGCCCGCCTTCTGGCCCGCCGCATCCAGAGCGGTCCCAACGCCCACACCCGATCAGCCCGCTACAGCGCTGCAGATTGGTACGTGGAGGCCCAGCGCTACCACCGCGGCGACGGCGTACCTGCCAACTACACCGAGGCCGTGCGCCTGTACCAGGTAGCAGCCAGCAGCGGCGACCCACAGGGCCGCAAGATGCTGGAGCTGATCTTCTCCAGACCCTTGCAAGGCGGCGCCATCGACGTCGCGTGGATGCAGCAGCTCGCCGGTCTTCACATCGGCACCAACGGCTCGCCCACCAGCACGACCACCGCAGCACCCACCAGCGGCTGGCAGCGCGAGCCAAGCCCGCTGTATGACCTGGTACCGCTGCAGTGGCGGACGCCTGGGCAAGTGTTGCGTCGATAGGTTGGCCCAAAAGCTGGGGACAAACACCCAATACCCGCCCCGACACGAGCGCCCTCGAAACCTGTCCTGGGCCATGGACTCCAGCCGCACAGGTAGCGCCCCCAAAAATCAGGAAATGGAATCTAACGGGCTTGTAGTGCTAGTCGAAATTGACTTATCAGCTATCAATTAAGTAGCAATCACCGCAGGCAACAACAACCCCTGCTGAGCCGCCACCGCCTCCCGCAAAAACGCCCACGTGGCTTGCATGCGGGCCACGTGCTTGTTGTCGCCCGGCATGGACATCCAGAAGGTGCGCTGAAAGCGCGCCACCCCAGGCAGCACGGGCACCAGCGACTGGTCTTGCGCCGCCACAAAGGCGGGCAGCACTGCCAGCCCCGCCCCCACCCGGGCGGCTTCGTACTGGGCCAGGATGCTCGTGCTGCGCAGCGCAAAATGCGCTGGCCGGTGCAGCTCGTCCAGGATCTGCAGTTCCTTGCTGAACAGCAGGTCGTCCACGTAGCTGATGAAGGTGTGGCCCCGCAGGTCGTCCGGCGTGTGGATGGGGGCATGGCGCTGCAGGTAGCTGCGCGCTCCATACAGTTGCAGCACGTAGTCGGTCAGCTTCACGACCACCACCGCGCCACGCGCCGGGCGCTCCAGCGAGATGACGATGTCCGCCTCGCGGCGCGACAGGTGCACCAGGCGCGGCAGCGCCAGCAGGTCCACCACCAAACCGGGGTGTTCCGACGCGAACTGTGCCAGTTGGGGCGCTAGGATCAGGTTGCCAAAACCTTCAGTGGTGCCGATACGCACCAATCCATGCAGACCCTGGTGTACACCGGGAGCGGCACTTTCAACCACAAGAAAAGCGGCCTCCATCGCCTCCACCTGAGGCATCAGCTGCCGGCCGGCCTCTGTCAGCCGATGCCCTCCTGGCTCACGGGAAAAAAGGGCCGAGCCCATCTGGTTCTCCAGCGCCTGCAAGCGACGCGACACCGTGGTGTGCTCCACACCTAGGCGGCGCGCGGCGCCCGCAAGCGTGCCTGCGCGCGCCAACTCCAGAAAATAACGGAAATGATCCCAATCCATAGCCGGATTGTGGCGCCCCGGACCGAGACAATCCGGAAATCAGGCGCTGGTGCACTCGCACGACCGGTCAAAAAAGCCGACCAAAGACGCAACCCCGCGACGGCGCAAGGGCATCGGGAGATAAATCGCACAAAAATAATTTACACCGCATATTTTCTATTGCACACTGCGCTCGCGCCGAAGCTCGCGACAATGGAACAGCGAGCAATAACCAGAGCCCATTGGGCCAAGGCACCCGCAGCGGTTGCCAGCAATAGTCAAGTGCGAGGGAGGAAAAATGAAGACATTTGTGCAGCCCCAGAGGCTGTCCGCTGGCATGCACATGCCACACGCAGGGCAAGTCACCTGCCGCACTTAGCCATGGCCACAGGCACTGGCACACTGCCTCCCTTTTTTGCGCCGCAGGCCCTGCGCCGGCTTGCGTTGTCCATCCGCATCCTTAGTCCCTGACCTTTATGAAACGCACCACTTTTCGTTACAAATCGCTGTGGGCCGGTCAAGCCTGCCTGGCATTGGCAACTTTTTCCGTCCACGCAGCGGACGTGAGCATCACACCGCCTCCCGGCGGCGGATTCGTGGTCAAGGGACCCGCCAATACCGAGCGCCTGCGTGTGCAAGACTCCGGCGAAGTGAGGGTTCCCAGTCTGTCAGGCACGGCCAACAACAATGCCAGCGTGCTGTGTTTTGACGGGCCTACGGGGCGCCTAGGCCAGTGCGCCCCCGGAGTAACAACAGGCGCAACGGGTGCTACTGGTGCCACAGGCCCAGCAGGTCTCACGGGAGCAACGGGTGCCACCGGCGCGACGGGTCCAGCCGGCCTGACGGGTGCAACGGGTGCCACCGGCCCGTCTGGGGCCACTGGATCCGCCGGTGCAACAGGTGCTACCGGACCAGCAGGAACCCCTGGTGCACAAGGCGTAGCGGGCCTGACTGGCGCTACCGGAGCCACGGGCGCCGCCGGTCCTGCCGGAGCTACAGGCGCGACAGGCCCCCAGGGTCCAGCGGGGAGTAACTCCATTGCCATCAATATTCGAACGGCAAGTGGCAGTGGGTCGGCAGACAGCTGCGCAGTGACCTCCTGCTGCAACGTGGGTGAAAAAGTCGTCGGCGGCGGGTACGAGGGCGCAAGCGGCGCTGCCGGAATTGACGCTGACGCTGTGTATGTGGCGGCCAACCGCCCCGTCGAGGGCGGTGCTTGTGCGGCCGGAGTCCAGGGCTGGTCGGTTCGACTCCTCAACTCCTACCGCGTACCCTCGTTGACCACAGCCTGCAGTTCTTACGCCATCTGCGCGCAATGACGTATCAGGACTCGTCGCTTGCCGACCTGCAACCCCATGGCCTGATGGTGCAGGGCATGCGGACCGCCAGGTTGCCTTGGCGTTTTGACGCGGCCACAGCCCTGGCCGAGGTGAATGCCCTGCCAGCTTCCCTCTGGCGTACCCATTTCAATGAAGGCCGCCATGACGGAGGTTGGCAGGCACTTGCACTGCGTTCCGCGCCCGAGGCTCCCATCGATGTCGTTCCCATTGATGTGCCAGCATCGGGCTATGCCGACACGCCGGCTTTGGAACAATGCCCTTCGCTGCGAGCGATGCTGGAGACCATGGCATTGCCCTGGAAATCCGTACGGCTCATGCAATTGCTGCCCGGCTGCGAAATCAAGGAGCATACCGATGCGGGTGTGTGTGCTGCGCGCGGCGAAGCCCGCCTGCACGTGCCGCTGCAAACCGGCGAGCAGGTGTTCTTCCATGTCGATGGTGAGCGCATTCCGCTGCGAGCTGGCGAGTGCTGGTATGTGGATGTATCGCTGCCGCACCGTGTTCGCAACCGTGGCAGCCAAAACCGGGTGCACCTGGTGGCGGACGCCTCGGTGGACATGCGTCTGTTCGAGGCCTTCCGCGCCAGCGATGGCGGCGAGCCTTTGTCCGACCCCAGCGACCCGTGGAGCCAGTTCATCCGGTTTCGCGACTTCGTGAGGGCGGATGCAGAGCGTTCCACAAGACTCAGCGGCATCACCAACCCTTCCGAGTTCGTGCAGGAATCGGTGCGCATGGGACAGGACGCAGGCTTTCAATTTGACGCATCGGATGTGGAATCGGCCATGAAGGCAGGGCGCCGCGCGTGGGTGGAACAATGGATTCTGTGAACTTCAGCGGCTGGCGCCCCATCCGCTTTTACATCGCCAAAGGCCAGGTGATGGTGGACTGGATCCGCTTGCTCGACGAGCCGCTGCGCGAGCCCTTCTTCCAGCACGGCATCCAGAGCCAGATGCAGCGCCCTTTCCATCTGGCGTTCCGGCGCCAGACGCCGCTCAGCGACCTGCTGGCATGGCATGAGCAGTCGCCGGGCCTGGATCCATCACTCGTCATCTTCCACGTCTCGCGCTGCGGCTCCACGCTCATCACGCAGGCGCTGGCCGAAAGTCCGCACCATCTGCAGCTGTCGGAGCCCGCTCCGGTGGACTTTCTGCTGCGCCAGGCCTTGCCCAGCGGGCTCATCGACAAGGCGCAGGTCTTGCGTGCACTGCGCGCATGGGTCAGCGCCTGGGCCCAGCGCTGCGACAGCGCCAGCCCACGGCTCGATTCCGTGAGCCTCAAGCTCGATGCCTGGAACACGGACAAAGCCCCGCTGGTGGCCGAGGCTTGGCCCGAAGCGCGCTGGGTGTTCCTCGCCCGGGAACCGCTGTCTGTGCTGGTTTCGCAAATGAGAGAGCGCGCATTTTTGTTGGTGCCAGGCACACTGGGCGCCTGCCTGGATGGCCTCAGCCTGCAGGAGCTAACCGTCATGCAGCCTGAGCTTTACTGCGCACGGGTGCTGGGCGACATCTATGCGGCCATGGCCCGGGAGTTCAACCCCGCACGCACGCTGCTGCTCGACCATACCGAGCTGCCCGGCACCATCGAAACCAATGTGCTCGTGCATATGCGCTGGCAAATGTCCGCAGATGACCGTGCGCGGATGCGCGAACGCATCACGCGGCACGGCAAGCACCCCCTCCAAGCCTATGTTCCAGACACGGAAACCAAACACAGCATGGCAAGCGACCATCTCCAATCCCTGACCGCGCAATGGATCGCCCCTCACTACCAGAGGATTCAGGACTTGCGCCAGTCCCGCCGTCCGGCGGCCTCCCATCCGCTGGTTGAGGAGGCACTGCCATGATCGCGCCCCTGCATCGGCGCCATTTCCTCGCCACGGGCGGAGCGGTGGCGGCCACCGGCGTCCAGCTCTCGGCACCTGTTCTCGCTTCCGTCGGCCCGACTCGCCCCCAGTGGCGCATTCTGGGCATCGCGCCCGCATCAGAAAAGCTGCCGCAGCTTGCACGCGACTACCGGCAAGGCGTGGAGCTGGGCCTAGCGCAGGCTGGCGCCTCGCAGGTCGGGCTGACCTGGCTGTCGGCAGGCCCCTTGCCTGGAGCGCCTGCCAAGGCCATCGGGGCCGCGCTGCAGGACGGCAAGATCGATGCCGTGATGGGGTGGATGCCCCCTTTGCTGGCAAAGAAGGTATTGGCCCTGACGGAAAAGGCCGATGTGCCCCTCTGGATCAGCGACAGCGGGGCCGACATCGCAGCCCCTTCGGAGCACCACCCCCTGCAGGTTCGCCACAGTCTCGAACTGTGCGCCATGGCATCTGCCCTGGCCGACAAGGTGCATGCGCAACGTGGCCCCCGCGCTTTCCTGTCGATGGGCTGGCACGAGTCGGGGTACGACTTCATCCAGGCCTTCCAGCACCGCTGGCGCTCATTGGGCGGGCAGATCGTGGGCCGCCACATTGCAGGCGCACCAGGACGCTCACCAGAGTTTGGTGACCTGAAACAGGCGATTGTTTCGCAGCAACCCGACGTGGTGATTGCGTTGTTCTCTGGCTCTCAGGCGGACCGTTTTACCCAATGGTGGCAAGCCCAGACGGCCTCGCTGCGCACCGAATTGGCGGGGTTTCCCTGGCTTTCCGATGGCGCCACGGGCGTTCGTGCATGGACCGTGGCAAGCTGGCCCACCGCCAACATCGCAGAACCTGGTTGGAAGGCCGGCTTCGCACAGGCAGGCCTTGCGTGGACCGCTGGCGCACTGCTGGGTGCCGAGGCGGGCTTCAGCATGGGCACCGCCCTAGCGGCGGCCAGCCCGGGGACCAGCGCACACGACCTTTGGGCAACGCTGCACACAGCCTCACTAACTGGCCCTCGCGGTGTACGCAGGTGGGCCGATACCGCCAGTGACAGCGTCGGCCCGCTGTGGGAGCGCTCCACCGAGCTCAATGCCCAGGCTTGGCGTGAGCGCCAGGCCTATCCCGCCCTCTCCGCATCCTCAGCCGCACACAGCGGCTGGACGACCGGCTACTTTTTGACTTAATGAGGAACCCCCATGAGTAATCCACTTCTTGGTGAAATCAGAATATTCGCCGGCAATTTCGCCCCTCGCGGATGGGCCTTTTGCCAAGGGCAGCTAATGAGCATTTCCCAGAATACCGCCTTGTTTGCCATTCTAGGAACTACCTATGGGGGGGATGGCCAAAACACGTTCGGTTTGCCCGATTTGCGAGGGCGAGTTCCCGTGGGTCAAGGTTCGGGCCCGGCACTTACAAACAGAGACCTAGGCGAGCGTTCTGGGACCGAAAGTGTCACGTTGCTATCCACAAATTTGCCTGCACATACACACCCCGTCTCTCTCTCCACCCCCGCAACAACCGACCTTGGCACGCTGATGGCACCAGGCCCAGCTGCCATACCAGCAGCGTCCAACCAGCGCAATGCACAGTACGCGCCCAATGCCAGCGCCAATACGACCCTACCGGTGAACGGTAACAACAACACCGGAAGCACTGGAAACAACGTACCCATTTCCGTGATGCAACCCTACCTGGGTGTTAGCTTCATCATCGCTTTAGAAGGCATTTTTCCCTCCCGAAATTGAGTGCGTTACGTACGCTGCACGCATCACAAAAATAGGGGCAGGCCGCAGGGCCTGCCCCTATTTTTTTGGAGGCGAGCCCTCCCGTCGACAGGGTGAAGCGCAAGCCCCAAGGGCTTTCCCAACATCCGGAAGCCCATGAACTGAAGGGCGAAGGTGCAGGGCAAATGATGTGCGCAAAAGCACATCCAAATTGCAAATCAACGCATTGCAATTACATATTTGCACGCATACCATGCACGGGTTGGCCCCATTGCAGGCCCTTCACCACCCCGGAGACATCCCCATGAACGCACCCACCAACGTGGCCGCACTGGCCCCCACCGTCAAGCTGTTGATCGGCGGCAAATTCGTCGAATCCAAGTCCACCGAGTGGCGTGACGTGGTGAACCCCGCCACGCAAGAAGTGCTGGCCCGCGTGCCGTTTGCCACGGTCGATGAAATCAATGCCGCAGTGGCCTCGGCCCAGGAAGCGTTCAAGACCTGGAAGAAGACCCCCATCGGCACCCGCGCCCGCATCTTCCTCAAGTACCAGCAGCTGATCCGCGAAAACATGGCCGAGCTGGCTGCCATCCTCACGGCAGAGCAAGGCAAGACCCTGCCCGACGCCGAAGGTGATGTGTTCCGTGGCCTCGAAGTGGTCGAACACGCTGCCAGCATCGGCAACCTGCAACTGGGCGAGCTGGCCAACAACGTGGCTGGCGGCGTGGACACCTACACCCTGCTGCAGCCGCTGGGCGTGTGCGCGGGCATCACCCCCTTCAACTTCCCGGCCATGATCCCGCTGTGGATGTTCCCCATGGCCATCGCCACGGGCAACACCTTCGTGCTCAAGCCCTCTGAGCAAGACCCCATGGTGACCATGCGCCTGGTCGAACTGGCGCTTGAAGCCGGCATTCCACCCGGCGTGCTCAACGTGATCCACGGTGGCGAAGCCGCTGTGAACGCGATCTGCGACCACAAGGACATCAAGGCGATCAGCTTCGTGGGCTCCACCAAGGTGGGCACCCATGTCTACAACCGCGCCAGCCTCAACGGCAAGCGCGTGCAATGCATGATGGGCGCCAAGAACCACGCCATCGTGATGCCCGATGCCAACAAGGAACAGACCCTGAACGCCCTGGCCGGTGCTGCTTTCGGTGCCGCAGGCCAGCGTTGCATGGCGCTGTCGGTGGTGGTGCTGGTGGGCGAGGCGCAAAAGTGGATCCCCGAGCTGGTCGCCAAGGCCAAGACCCTGAAGGTGAGCGCCGGTGTGGAACAAGGCACGGACGTGGGCCCCGTGGTGTCCTGCGCCGCCAAGGACCGCGTGCAGAGCCTGATCGAGCGCGGCATTGCCGACGGCGCCACGCTGGAGCTGGACGGCCGCAACCCCGTGGTGGCAGGCTACGAAAAGGGCAACTTTGTGGGGCCCACGGTGTTCAGCGGCGTCAAGCCCGGCATGAGCATCTACGATCAGGAAATCTTTGGGCCTGTGTTGTGCCTGTCGGCCGCTGCCGACATCGATGAAGCCATTGCCTTCATCAACGACAACCCCAACGGCAACGGCACTGCCATCTTCACCCAGTCGGGTGCGGCAGCCCGCAAGTTCCAGGAAGAGATCGACGTGGGCCAGGTCGGCATCAACGTGCCAATCCCTGTGCCAGTGCCACTGTTCTCGTTCTCGGGCTCGCGCGCTTCCAAGCTGGGCGACCTGGGCCCCTACGGCAAGCAGGTCGTGCTGTTCTACACGCAGACCAAGACGGTGACGGCGCGCTGGTTTGACGACAGCACCATCTCGCATGGTGTGAACACCACGATTAGTTTGAAGTAACCCCCTGAGCGGCTTCGCCGCTTCCCCCTTTCTCTGCATCGCTGCGCGATGCGGAAGGGGGACGCAGCCAGCGCCTGACCCGGTGACTGGCGGCCCTTGCGCGGCTACCTCGCTTTTGTCCGCGCCGGTTTCAAACGCTGTGCGCGGTGGTAAAAGCAGGGCATGCAAACTATTCAGACAACGATGCAGAGATGGGCCATGGTCTTCGGTGCTGCTTGCGCGATGCTGATGGGTGCCGATGCCCACGCACAGGCCGGTGCCGCCTGCAAACCCGGCGGCACGGTGGAAGAAACCAACGCCTGCGCCGTGCAAGCCTTCCAGGCGGCAGACACCGAGATCGCCATCCTCTACGGCGACGTGATGCGCGCCCTGTCGGCCCACGAGCGGCCCCAGCTGCGGCAGGAGCACTCGGCCTGGCAGCGCGAGCGCACCACCCGCTGCAAGCAGGCGCAGCGCAGCAACGAATCGCAACCCCAGTGGCCGCGTCTGTACCACGAGTGCCTGACGGCCGAAACCCAGGCGCGCCGCAAAGGCCTGATGCGCTGGCTCACGCTGGACCACCCGTCCGCCAAGCCCTGAGCAAGGCCCCCAGAACAACAAGAACCGACGACGAGACAGAACACCATGGACTTTGAACTCACCGAAGAACAACGCGCCTTTGCCCAGACGGCCCGCGACTTTGCACAAGCTGAGTTCGCACCCCACGCCGCGCACTGGGACGAGGAAGGCATCTTCCCCAAAGAAGCCATCGCCAAGGCGGGCGAGCTGGGCTTTTGTGGCCTGTACGCACCCGAAGCCGCCGGTGGCCTCGCCCTGCCCCGGCTGGACGCCACGCTGGTCTTTGAAGAAATGGCGGCCGTGGATCCCAGCACCACCGCCTTCATCACCATCCACAACATGGCCACCTGGATGCTGGGCACCTGGGCCACGCCCACCGTGCGCGACCACTGGGGCCCGCTGCTCACCACGGGCGAAAAGCTCGCCAGCTACTGCCTCACCGAGCCCGGCGCGGGCTCCGACGCCGCCTCGCTCAAGACCCGCGCCGAGCTGGTCGGCAACGAATACGTCATCAACGGCGCCAAGGCCTTCATCAGCGGCGCAGGCAGCACCGACGTGCTGGTGCTCATGGCCCGCACCGGCGATGCGCAATCGGGCGCCAGCGGCATCAGCGCCTTTGCCGTGCCCGCCGATGCGCCCGGCATCAGCTACGGCAAGAAGGAACAGAAGATGGGCTGGAACAGCCAGCCCACGCGCACCATCAGTTTTGACAACGTGCGCATCCCCGCCGACCACCTGCTGGGCCGCGAGGGCGAAGGCTTCAAGATCGCGATGAAGGGCCTGGACGGCGGTCGCATCAACATCGCCACCTGCTCCGTGGGCGCGGCGCAAGGCGCGCTGAACGCCGCGCAGCAGTACATGCAAGACCGCAAGCAGTTTGGCAAACCCATCGCCAGCTTCCAGGCCCTGCAGTTCAAGCTGGCCGACATGGCGACCGAGCTGGTCGCCGCCCGCCAGATGGTGCGCCTGGCCGCCAGCAAGCTCGACGCCGGTGCGCGCGATGCATCCACCTACTGCGCCATGGCCAAGCGCTTTGCCACCGACGCAGGCTTTACCGTCATCAATGACGCCCTGCAGTTGCACGGCGGCTACGGCTACATCCGCGAATACCCGCTGGAGCGCCTGCTGCGCGACGCGCGCGTACACCAGATTCTGGAAGGCACCAATGAAATCATGCGGGTGATCATTGCGCGGCGCATGCTGGATGGAGATGCCACCGAGGCCATCCGGTAGCTACAACATTCATAGCCACCCAGGCATATTGCACTAGCGCTACCGGCATTTTTAGCTCTCACCATGCCCGCCCGTCCGCTGTCTGACGAAACCCTGCACCTGATTGACGCCGTGCGCACGGCGCTCGCCCACCGCAGCGACGTGGAAGAGCGTGCCCTGTTTGGAACGCACGCCTTCTTCGTGGACGGCAAGATGTGCATCGCCGTCAAGGGCGAAGAGCTGCTGGTGCGGTTACCGCCGGAGCGGCACGGAGAGTTGCAGGAGATGCAGAACACACGCGAGCTGTCACCCGGCGGCGGGATGAAGGGCTACTTCTGGGTGGAGCCCAACGGCTTTTCCACCCGGGCGCAATGGAGCTTCTGGATCGACGAAGCACTGGCCTACAACCCGCACGCCAAGGCGGCACCGCCCAAGAAAAAAAGGGATGCCGCCAAAGCCCGGCCAACTACTGCCAAGAAAGTCGCAGCAACAGGTACGCGCGCGAAAAGCGCGACAAGCGCTACCGCCAAGATCGCCAAGCCGCCTGCCAAAAAGCCCGCAGCCAAGAAGCACAGCATCTTCGAAGCCGACGACTGACTCGCCCCTCCACACCCCACCCGGAGCCCCACCATGCCCCTTCGCATCGTCCGCCTTGGCACCCCGCGCGCCGCTGGGGAAGGCACCCGCATCGGCACCGTGCGCCGCCCGCCGCGCGGCGTGCCCAAGGCCGAGTTCGCCAGCCGCGACTACTACGACGTGTGGTACCCCCTGCTCTCCCCCAGCGCCGACCTCATGGCCCAGGGCCAGCAGGTGCCCAGCGGCCAAGAAGGCGACAAGGCGTGGGAGACTTTCGCCAAGCAATTCCGCAAGGAACTGGCCCAGCCCGAGGCCAGCCGCACGCTGGATTTGCTGGCCGCGCTGTCGCACCACAGCGCCCTATCGCTGGGCTGCTACTGCGAGGACGAAGCCCGCTGCCACCGCTCGGTGCTCCGCGCTGAGCTGGCGGGCCGCGGAGCAGACATTACCAATTGATTTCAGATGTTTTGGGGCTCAAGCGCTAGATAAATATGCGCTGGTAGCTATCAAATTCATACCAAGCACCAACCCTTTTCCTTTCACCATCACAACGACATCCAGGAGCAACACAGCATGAAAATCGCATTCATCGGCCTCGGTAACATGGGCGGCCCCATGGCACACAACCTGCACAAGGCAGGCCACGAAGTGCGCGCGTTCGACCTCTCCCAACCCGCCCGCGACAAGCTGGCCGCAGACGGCGTGCCCATCGCCGCTGACGCCAAGGCAGCAGTCGCAGGCGCTGAAGTCGTCATCAGCATGCTGCCCGCCAGCCAGCACGTGGAAGGCCTGTTCCTCGGCGCGGGCGACCTGCTGGCGCAGCTGCCTGCAGGCACGCTGATCATCGACTGCTCCACCATCGCAGCCGCCACCTCCCGCAAGGTGGCCGAAGCCGCCAAGGCCAAGGGCGTGGCTTTTATCGACGCGCCCGTGTCGGGTGGCACCGGCGGCGCCATTGCAGGCACCCTCACCTTCATGGTGGGCGGCGATGCGGCCGACCTGGAACGCGCCCGCCCCGTGCTCGAAAAAATGGGCGCCAACATCTTCCACGCCGGCAGCGTGGGCGCAGGCCAGACGGCCAAGATCTGCAACAACATGCTGCTGGGCATCCTGATGGCTGGCACCAGCGAAGCCATTGCCCTGGGCGTCGCCAACGGCCTGGACCCCAAGGTGCTGAGCGAAATCATGCGCCGCAGCTCGGGCGGCAACTGGGCGCTGGAGAAGTACAACCCCTACCCCGGCGTGATGGAAACCGCGCCCGCCAGCAAAGGCTACGCGGGCGGCTTTGGCACGGACCTGATGCTGAAGGACCTGGGGCTGGCGCAGGAGAACGCGATGGCGGTGAAGGCCGCCACGCCGCTGGGGGGCATGGCGCGCAATCTGTATGCAGCACACAGTCTGGCAGGCCACGGCGCGCTGGACTTCTCCAGCATCATCAAGATGGTGCAAAAGGGCTGAAAGCGAATACGCTGAGGACCCAGGGCTGGGGGCGCTGCTGCTTTTTGCGGCCCACTCGTCCACCGAGGGCCTTACGTAGCCCCCGAATGCCGACCTGCAGGTCGGCATTTTTTTGCCCGCTATTTCGCCACCAGGGTCTGGAGAAACTGCGCCTCAAACACCTCGGCAGGCACCGGCTTGCTCAACAGGTATCCCTGGATCTCGTCGCAGCCCAGCAGTGCCAGATGGCGGGACTGGTCCTCGGTCTCCACCCCTTCGGCGACCACCTTCAGGCCCAGCGAATGCCCCAGGTTGATGATGGTGGAGACCAGCGCCACGCCCTGCGGGCCCGAGGCCATGTTGAGGATGAAGGACCGGTCGATCTTGAGCGTGTCCACCGCCAGTTTGGCCAGGTAGCTCAGCGATGAGAACCCCGTGCCAAAGTCGTCGATGGCAATGGTGATGCCCATCTCGCGCAGCGCATGCAGGCTGGCGGTGCTGTGCTGCACATCGTCCATGACCATGCTTTCGGTGATCTCCAGCTCCAGCCCTGCGGCCGCCCCTGCGTCGTGGGCCACGGCGTCGCGCACCTCGGCAATGAAGCCCCGGTGCCGCAGCTGCAAGAACGACACATTGACGGCGACCCGCAGGGGCGCCAGCCCCGCCTGGCGCCAGCGCAGGTTGTCGGCCAGGGCCTGGCGCAGCGCCCAGCGGCCCACGTCGTAGATCAGACCGGTTTCTTCCAGAATGGGGATGAACTGCGCGGGTGGCACCAGTCCACGGCGGGGATCGTTCCAGCGGATCAGGGCCTCGGCCCCGGCGATAGCACCCGTGGCCAGGTGCTGTTTGGGCTGGTAGTGCAGCACGAACTGGCCTTGCTCCAGCGCGTCGCGCAGGCGGCCTTCCAGGCTCAGGGCCTCCGCCACGCGGGTGTTCATCTCCGAGGTGTAGAACAGCAGGCTGTCGGCCGAGGCCTTGGCCTTGTTGAGGGCTGCCTCGGCGTTGCGCAGCAGGGTCTCTGCATCGGCACCATCCATGGGGTACAGCGCAACACCGGCCTTGGCGGCCATGCGCAGCTCGGTGCCGCCCAGCACAAAGGGCGCATCAAAACAGGCCCGCATCAGGCCATCCAGGGCCAGCGCCACTGCGCCCGCGTCCCGCGCGTCGGTCACGGCGATGCCAAAGCTGTTGACGCCAATGCGTGCTACGTCGTACGCGTCGCCCGCCGCTTGTTGCAAGCGCTGCGCCACCTGCTTGAGCAGTTCGTCCCCCTCCTGGCGCCCCAGGGTGTCGTTGACGAACCGAAACCGGCTGATGTCCATGAGCCCCATGCCGAGCAGCGCCTTGGCCCCTTCGCGCGGCCGCAGGTGCTGGCCGCTGCGCTCCAGGAACAGGGTGCGGTTGGGCAGACCGGTGATGTCGTCGTAATACGCCAGATAGTTCAGCCGCTCTTCCTTGTCGAGGTGGTCCATGGCAAAACCGATGTCCCCCGCCAGCTCGGTCAGCAGGTGCATCTCGTCATCGTCAAAGAACCCGGCTTCGTCTGCAAAGAGGGCGATCACGCCCACCACCTCGTGCGCCACCAGCAAGGGCAACACTGCCATGGATGCCACGCCGCGCGCAGCCAGCTCCTGCGGCACCAGAATGCGTGGGTCGCTCTGAATGTCTTCACACACCGCGGCCTGCTGGGTGCGCACCACACTGGCGCTCAGGCTTTCGCCCTCCCTGGGGGTTTCGCTGAGCCATAGTCGGCGCCGCACATGCATCAGGAAGTCTGCCCCGGCCCCGGCGAGCGCCACCGGCACCACCTCTTGCAAGGCATGGTCCACGCGGCCGATCCAGGCGATCTTGAACTGGCCCTGCTCCACCGCAACACGGCAGGCCTCGCGGAACAGCTCGTCGCGCTGGCGCACGCGCACGATCAAGGTGTTGATGCCGCTGAGCACGGCGTACACGCGGTTGAGGCGCTTGATGCGCCGCTCGGCATCCCGGCGGGCCGTGATGTCTTCTCCCAAGGCTGCCACCCCGGTCACCTGCCCGCCCACCGAGCGCAACACGGTGTTGTTCCAGTGCACCAGGCGCCGCCCGCCAGAGCGGGTCAGTATCTCGTTGTCGTAGTGCCACGCTGACGGCCGATCGGCCAGCACGTCCGCAAAAACACTGCGCACATCGCCCATCTCGGGTGGCACAAACAGATCGAACCAGTTGCGGCCAAACACTTCGTCGCGCTGCCAGCCGGTCAGGCGCAGCAGGTAGTCGTTGCAGTAGGTGATGCGTCCTTCGCAGTCGAGCATCAGCGAGATCATCTCGACCTTGTCGAGCATGTCGTTGAAGCGGCGGTCACTTTCGTGCAGTTCTTCTTCGGCGCGCTTTTCCTTGGTGATGTCCTGGATGGTGTTGAACCAGCGGCCCTGCTCCCCACGGCCCGCCTCGTCCTCCAGCGGCTCCATCACCTGGCGCAAGTACAGCGGCTGGCCGTCTCCACGCAGGACCCGGTAGGTGAAATCCATGCGCGCACCCAGGTGGGCGGCCTGCAGCGCATGGTGGCGGAACATGTCGCGGTCATCGGGGTGCACCAGTGCCAGCCATTCGCGAGCCGAGCGGGGCATGGCGCTCTCGTCCAGGCCCAGCATGTCGGGCAAGGTATCGAGCCAGCTTTCGAAGGCGCCATCGGGCCCGCTGATGACGTGGGATATCTTGGCCAGCGCCTGGGCCCGGCGCAGGCTGGCCTTGTTGGCACGCAGGGCATCCACGGCCCGCTGGCGCTCTTGCACCTGCACCTGCAATTGGTCGGCGTGCTGCTGAATCTCCTGGTACAGGCTGCCGTTCTCATAAATGCGGCCCACCTGCGCGCCCAGGATGGCGAGGACTTTTTCGTCATCGGCGCTGAAGGCATCGGCCCCCAGCTTGTTGGCCAGACACAGCCAGCCATAGGAGAACGACAACGACACGATGGGTGCGATCACTGCCGTGTGCACCGGGGGATAGCCTGCGGGCAAACCCAGCGCCACAGGATCGCCGCCGGCATTGACCAGGCGCTGCGGGCGGCGTTCGGCCCGCAGCTGCCCCAACAGCCCATGCGACACCACAGGCAGATCGAGCGGTCCGTTCTGCAGGGCCGGGTCCATGCCGCTGGTGCAGGTGATGGCACCGTCGCTGTGCTTGCGCACCACGCACAACACGGCGTACTGCGCGCCCACCAGCTCGCGCGCACCCCGGCACACATTGGCCAGCAGCACCTGCGGATCGCGCTCGGAGGCCAGCTGCAGGTTCAGATCGGTCAGCGCGGACAGGCGCCGGTTCATGGCCTCCAGCTCGGCCATGTTGCCGGTGAGCTTGTCGGTCATCAACTGCAGGTGATGGGTCTGAAAACTGTGTTCCAGCGCCACCGAGGGCTGGTGGCGGATCTGCGTGAGCGCCTGCTCGATAGCGGCCAGGATGTCCTGCGGCTCGCAGGGCTTGAACAGCACCTGGGTCACGCCGCAGGCCTTGGCAAGGCGCAGGGCGTCTTCCTCGTGATAGTGGGCACTGCAAAAGATCACCTGCGTGGCCGCCAGGCCATGTTCAGAGCGCAGTTGCCGCACAAACTCAAAGCCGTCCATGGTCGGCATCAGGATGTCGGAGATCACCAGGTCGGGGCGTTCGGCACGGACCACGGCCAGCGCCTCGGCGCCATCGGCCGCCTCCAGCGCCTGGTGGCCGCTGTGCCCGATGAGGGTCACCACCAGGGCGCGGTTGGCGGGGAGGTCATCGACGACGAGGATCTTTGCCATGCTGTACGTGCTGGATATTCAACCTGATTGGGGCGGAGCCGGGTGGGCACCAGCCAAAAACGCCTCGATCTGCTGCACAAACGTCTCGGGCGTGATGGGCTTGGACAGGTGTTCATTAAAGCCGACTTCGAGGGCCTTTTCGCGGTCACCGGGCATCGAGAACGCAGTCACCGCCACCAGTGGCACCACCCGCCAGCGTGGGCTGGCGCGCAGGCCGCGGGCCACCTCGTAGCCGTTCATCACCGGCATCTGCAGGTCGCACAACACAATGTCCGGACTCTCGGCCAGGGCCAGGTCCAGCCCCACGGCACCGTTTTCGGCTGCCAGCACGCGGTGGCCAGCGGCTTCCAGCAGGTAGGTGACCAGCAGGCGGCTTGCGTCATCGTCCTCGATGACCAGAATGGTGGCGGGATGGATGGTGGTTGTCATGCCAGGGGCTCCGGCAATTGCAGGGTGAAGGTGCTGCCCAGGCCTTCGGTGCTGTCAAAACCCAGCGTGCCTCCCAGTGCTTCGGCCAGCTTGCGGCTCAGGTGCAGGCCCAGGCCCGTGCCTTCGTGGTGGCGGCGGTCCGCACTTTCCACCCGCGAAAACGCCTCGAACAGCCGGGGCTGCTCCTGCAGCGGTATGCCTGGCCCGGTGTCCTGCACGCGCAGCTGCACGGCGCGGCCGTTGGGCAGCTGCAACTCCTGCAGCACCACATCCACCCGCCCCTGTTGCGTGAACTTGATGGCGTTACCCACGAGGTTGATGAGAATCTGACTGAGCGCGCGCCGGTCGGTGAGCAGCAAGACATCCACCGGCGGCGAATGCACGGCAAAGGCCAAGCCCTTGCGCCGCGCCTCCAGTTCCAGTGTCGCAGACACTTCGTCGATCAGGGTCTTGCAGTCCACCGGCTCCAGGTTCAGCGTGACCTTGTGGGCGCTGAGCTTGGCCACGTCCAGCAGATCATTGATGAGCGACAGCAGGTGCTTGGCGCCGGTCTGCACGATGCGCAACTGCTTGTCCTGTTCAGCATTGAGCGGGCCGGGCAGCTTCATGAGCAGCGTGCCGGTGAAGCCAATGATGGCGTTGAGCGGTGTGCGCAGCTCGTGGGACATGCTGGCCAGAAAACGGTCTTTGACCAGCGCCGCGTTCTCCAGCTCCAGGTTCTTGTCGCGCAGCACCTGCTCGATGCGCTTGCGCTCCGTCACATCGCGGATGGCGCTGGAGACAAACAGGCCCTCCTCCGTCTCCAGCGGGCTCAGGCTGATCTCTACCGGAAACTCGCTGCCGTCCTTGCGCAAACCGTGCAGTTCCAGCCCTGCGCCCATGGAGCGCGTACGCGGTTCGGCAAAAAAATTGCGCCGGTGGTCGGGGTGGCGGGCGCTGAAGCGCTGGGGCACCAGCAACTCAATGGGCTGGCCCAGCAGCTCATCGCGGCTCCAGCCAAACAGTTTGACCGCCTGGGAGTTGACCAGCACGATGCGCCCTTCGCGGTTGACGATGACCATGGCGTCGGGTGCGGCCTCCAGCAGGTCCTTGAACTTCTGGTCTGCGCGCTTGCGGTCGGTGATGTCGCGGATGGCGCTCATCACCATGGTGCCCTCTTCGGTGTCGATGGGGCTCAGGCTGATCTCGACCGGGAACTCGCCACCGTCCTTGCGCAGGCCATGCAGCTCCAGCCCCGCGCCCATGGTGCGCGTGCGCGGCTGGCCAAAAAACCCGCTGCGATGGCCCAGGTGGGCACCCCGGTAGCGGTGGGGTAACAACACCTCCACCGCCTGGCCCAACAACTCGGAGCGGGGGTAGCCAAACACGCGCTCGGCCTGCGAGTTGACGAGCACGATGCGCCCGGTCACGTTGACCATCACGATCGCGTCGGGGGTGGATTCGAGCAGGTCGCGAAACCGTGCCTCCAGCAGCTTGGCATCGCGCTGCACCTTGAGCTGGGTGACATCCTTCTTGCTCGACAAGAAGTACAGCACCTGCCCGGCCGCATCGCACACGGCCTTGGTCGATACATTGACATGCACCAGCGAGCCGTCCTTGCGGCGGCGCACAGCCTCCTGCACCGAAGTGCCCAGTCGCAGGGCCTCGGCACGGAAAAGATCCTCTTCATGCGCGCGGCCCTGGGGCACGATCAGGTCGAGGATGGAGCGCCCCTGCACTTCGGCCTGCGAATAGCCAAAGATCAGCTCGGCCGCCGGGTTCCACTCCAGCACCACGCCCTGGGGTGATAGCACCAGCAATGCATCGGGGTTTTGCTCCCAGTACCCGGCAGAAAAGTCAGTCGCCATGCAGCCCTCTCGCTCCGGGGGCGGTGGCATCACAGCGTCGGCTGTGCCTGGTGTGCCTCCGCGTTGGCCCCGGTGTCGGTGTTGTTGTGTGGGTGGAAAAGGCGCACACCACACTCGCAGTGCTGTACCTGGTCACCACCCCTTCGCCACACGGCACACCCATCACCCTGCGTCGTGAGGGCCAGGGCAGCGCATTGCGGCGAAAGCGCCAACCCATATTAGGGGGGAATGCCGCAAAACACCAACACTGAAATGCCAACCCGGCCGCGCAAAAAAACAAACCCCTGAACCCCTCAAGGATCAGGGGTGCCATTGCATCCAAGGCCGCCCATTTCAGGCCGCGGTGCAGCGGAGGCTCATCACATGTTGTCGATCATGACCTGCCCAAACCCCGAGCAGCTGACCTGCGTGGCGCCTTCCATCAGGCGGGCAAAGTCGTAGGTCACCTTCTTGGATGCGATCGACTTCTCCAGCGAGCTGATGATCAGGTCGGCAGCCGCCGTCCAGCCCATGTGGCGCAGCATCATCTCGGCCGACAGGATCTCGGAGCCGGGGTTGACGTAATCCTTGCCCGCGTACTTGGGCGCCGTGCCGTGGGTGGCTTCAAAGCAGGCCACCGAGTCGGACATGTTGGCGCCAGGGGCAATGCCGATGCCGCCCACCTGTGCCGCCAGCGCGTCGGAGATGTAGTCACCATTCAGGTTCAGCGTGGCCACGACCGAATACTCGGCAGGGCGCAGCAGGATCTGTTGCAGGAAGGCATCGGCGATGCTGTCCTTGATGGTGATTTCCTTGCCGTTCTTGGGGTTCTTGAGGCGGCACCAGGGCCCACCGTCGATGAGCTCGGCACCGAATTCCTTCTGTGCCAAGGCATAGGCCCAGTCGCGAAAGCCCCCTTCGGTGTACTTCATGATGTTGCCCTTGTGCACGATGGTCACGCTGGGCTTGTCGTTGTCGATGGCGTACTGGATGGCCTTGCGCACCAGGCGCTCCGTGCCCTCAATGGACACGGGCTTCACGCCCAGACCGGACGTGTTGGGGAAGCGGATCTTCTTCACCCCCATCTCGTCCTGAAGGAACTTGATGAGCTTTTTCGCCTTGTCCGACTCGGCCTCGAACTCGATGCCGGCGTAGATGTCTTCCGAGTTCTCGCGGAAGATGACCATGTTGGTCTTTTCAGGCTCCTTCAGCGGCGAGGGCACGCCCTTGAAATATTGCACAGGGCGCAGGCACACGTACAGGTCCAGCTCTTGGCGCAGCGCCACGTTCAACGAGCGGATACCGCCGCCCACGGGCGTGGTCAGCGGGCCTTTGATGGACACTACGTACTCGCGCAGCACCTGCAGGGTTTCATCGGGTAGCCACACATCGGGACCGTACACCTTGGTGGACTTTTCGCCCGCGTACACCTCCATCCAGTGGATTTTCTTTTTGCCGCCGTAGGCCTTGGCCACGGCTGCATCCACCACCTTGATCATGACGGGCGTGATGTCGAGGCCCGTGCCGTCACCTTCGATGAAGGGGATGATGGGCTCGTCCGGCACATTCAGGGACATGTCGGCGTTGACGGTGATTTTCTGGCCTTCGGCAGGCACCACGATGTGCTGGTAGGTGGTCATGGGTGGGGAGTCTCCGATGTGCGCCGAGTCTGATTCGGTCGATGAGGGGCAAAGCGAGGAAAAGAAGCACCGCCGCAGGCGCGCCAGTGTGGTTTCAAACCATTCTAATGACAAAAAATTTCGTCCAAGACCCTGTCAACGGGCCGCGCGCTGCTATCGTTGCGAGTGGAGCCGTACGGAATTCGTCCGGCCCTTCAACCTTCGTTCACACTGGAAACGGCATATATGAAAAAACTCCTCGCTGTCCTCGTGGCCGGTCTGTTCACTGCTGGTGCTTTTGCACAGGCACCCGCAGCCGCCCCTGCCACCACCGCTCCCGCAGCCGCTCCCATGACGGCCCAGGCAGCAGCACCGGCCACCAAGAAGGTCGCCAAGAAAAAGACCACCAAAAAGGTCGCCAAGAAGAAAACCGCCCACAAGGCCGCCTGATCGCAAGGCCTGACATACCCACCACGGGGCCCTCAGGCCTTCGCCGATTCAAAAACCGCCCGCTCCTGCGGGCGTTTTCTTTGGTGCTTCGCATACTCTGCGCACCGCCTGAACTTTTTGCGAGCGCTGCAGTCCGTCCCTGGCGCAGCTGCCGCACCCTGTGTTGTCTTTTTTTGCCAGAAAGTCCCGCCCATGACCGCCTCACGCGCCCTCCCAGCCTTCCCGCTCGCCGCCCTGCGCGGGGCGACCGGTGTTCCCAGCCGTGCCCGCCGCGCCGTCGGGGCCTGGGGGGTTTGGCTGGCGGCATGTGCACTGGCCGCGCCCGCTGGGGTCGCCCAGGCGCAGGAAGGCCCGCAGATGAACCTGCGGCGCGTGGAACTGACGGCCGGCATGCACCGCATCGACGCCCAGGTCGCTCTCACCCCCCAGGAGCGCCAGACCGGCCTGATGCACCGCAAGGAAATGCCCGCGCACGAAGGCATGCTGTTTGTGTTTGAGCAGCCCTCCCAGCAGTGCTTCTGGATGAAGAACACCTTGCTGCCGCTCACGGCGGCCTTCGTTGCCGATGACGGCACCATCGTGAACCTGGAGGACATGAAGCCCCAGACACTGGATTCACACTGTTCGGCCAAGCCCGTGCGCTACGTGCTGGAGATGAACCAGGGCTGGTTTGCCAAGAAGGGCATCAAGGCCGGGGCCAAACTCAGTGGGACCCCGTTTGCCCGGCAGTGAAGCCAAGGGCTGCTGATGCTACATATTTAGCAGCAACAGAACCATAATTCACTAACGCATCCAGCCGAAAACACTTCAAATTTTCTGTCGTGCAACAAAAAACGGCCCGAGGGCCGTTTTTTGTTGCCTGCGCGATGTGGGCGCCACACCGCGACTGCGCGGGTCGATCAGGCGAAGTTGGCTTCAGCAAACTTCCAGTTCACCAGCTTGTCGAGGAAGGTTTCGACGAACTTGGGACGCATGTTGCGGTAGTCGATGTAATACGCGTGTTCCCACACGTCCACCGTCAGCAGGGCCTTGTCGGCGGTGGTCAGGGGCGTGCCGGCGGCGCCGGTGTTCACGATGTCCACGCTGCCGTCAGCCTTCTTCACCAGCCAGGTCCAGCCCGAACCGAAGTTGCCCACGGCGGACTTCACAAAGGCTTCCTTGAAAGCGGCGTAGCTGCCCCACTTGGCGTTGATGGCTGCGGCCAGTGCGCCCGATGGCTCACCGCCACCCTGGGGAGCCATGCAGTTCCAGAAGAAGGTGTGGTTCCAGATTTGCGCAGCGTTGTTGTAGATGCCACCGCTGGCCTTCTTGATGATCTCTTCCAGCGTCAGAGACTCGAACTCGGTGCCCTTTTGCAGGTTGTTGAGGTTCACCACGTAGGCGTTGTGGTGCTTGCCGTGGTGGTACTCCAGGGTTTCCTGGCTGTAGTGCGGGGCCAGTGCGTCGATGGCGTAGGGCAGCGGGGGAAGGGTGTGTTCCATGGTGGTGTTTCCTCGTGGTTTGAAATTCTGGAATGCCGTCTGCAACGCGGGCTTTCCTGAGCAATGCAGTCGGACACAGCGCGAAGGGGGCATTGTAGGAACATCAGGTGACCTGTGCAGCATGTGGGCTCCCGGTTCCCCACCCGCAACGCCACAAACCGCCGCTGTCCTACAAAAAAGCGCCCCGCCGCCCTCGCCCTCCGCGATCCGCTCACAGCAACCGTGGCTGCGACACCGTCACATCCACAGCGCCGTCGGCCAGCGTGGCCCGCAGCGCGTCGCCCGGCTGGGCCTGGCGCACGCTGGTCACCGCCTGGCCGCTGGTGTCGGTCAGCAGCGCATAACCGCGCTGCAGTACCAAGCGTGGGTCCAGCAGTTCCAGTCGCAAGGCAGCGCGGTCCAGCCGCTCGGCGTGCTGCGCAGCACTGCGTTGCAAAGCCTGGGGCAATTGGGTTTCCAGTGTTTGCTGGCGTTGCGCCAGGCGCTGCATTTTCAGGAGCACACCATGGCGCATGCGCTGCGCAAGGCGCGCCAGTTGCAGCTGCTGACGCGCCACCAGGCCCGAGGGACGGCCGAGGCGGGCCGCAGCCTGGTCCAGCCGCTGGTGGCGGGTATCCAGCTGGCGCTGCACTCCATCGCTGAGGCGGCCTGCCAGCAACCCCAGCGCGCCCAGCCAGACCTCGCGCGGCTGGGCCACCAGCTCGGCCGCTGCAGTGGGGGTAGGTGCACGCAGATCGGCGCAAAAGTCAGCGATGGTGAAATCGGTCTCATGCCCCACGCCGCTGACCAGGGGCACTGGGCTTTGCACGATGGTGCGGGCCAGCTGCTCGTCGTTGAAGGCCCACAGGTCCTCGATGGAGCCGCCTCCACGGACCAGCAAAATCACGTCAATAGGCGGATGCCGGTTCGAATCAGCCCCAGGCGCCTGCCCCGCTTGCGCGAGCAGATACAGTTTTGATAGCGCCGCAATGATCGACGGCGGGGCGGCCACACCCTGGACCTGCGCTGGCACCAGCACCACCGGAATGTGCGGCACACGCCGGCGCAACGCCGTGACCACATCGTGCAGCGCGGCTGCGCCGGCTGACGTGACCAGGCCAATGCCGCGGGGCTGCAGCGGCAGCGGGCGCTTGCGCGCCGTGTCGAACAGGCCTTCGGCGTCGAGCTGCACCTTGAGCCGCAGGAACTGCTCGAACAACGCGCCCTGCCCCGCGCGCTGCATGCTTTCCACGATGAACTGCAGGTCGCCACGTGCCTCATACACACCGAGACGCCCGCGCACTTCCACCAATTCACCATCGCGCGGCGAAAAGTCAAGCAACGTGGCTGCGCGTCGGAACATGGCGCAGCGCAACTGCCCGTTGGCGTCCTTGATCGAAAAATAACAATGACCGCTGGACGCGCGCGAGAAGCCCGTAATCTCGCCGCGCACCGCGACAGGATTGAAGCGCGCCTCCAGGGCATCAGCAATGGCGCGGCACAGCGCGCCAACTTCCCAGATACGGGGCGCCGCTGCTGGGCTTGAGCGGTCAAACATGAGAAACGGCGCGCGTTGGCGCCGCGCCCCCCCGGCGAGTACTCCACAGTTTCGAGCCAGCGGGAGTTGCCTTCAAACTGGGCACCCCAATCGGCTGCAAAACACGAGAGCACGTGCAAGCTGTTGATTTATATACATTTTTCACTGCACAATTTTTCATCAATCTGTTGCAAGCACGGCGCGAAGCCACTTTGCAAGGCTGTGGATGTGGGTTGCCCACAAAGTTATCCACAGTTTTTGTGGGTGAGCGCGGTGATGGGTGGCGTGCGCGATAACGTAACGGTTTGTGACGCGGCGGCCGCCGCAAGCTGGGCCATAATTGCCGATTGCTTTCATCTGCGCGGAGAGAGATTTGCTGTCCATCATACAAGCCGCAGGCTGGCCCATCTGGCCCCTGATCGCGTGTTCCGTCCTGGGACTGGCACTGATTTTTGAACGTTTTCTGGCCCTGAAAACGGCCCGCGTGGCCCCCCCCAAACTCCTCGACGAAGCCATCACGGTGTCGTCCAAGGCCTTGCCCACCCCCGACGTGGTGAACCAGCTGGCCCAGAACTCGGCCCTGGGTGAAGTGCTGGCCAGCGGCCTGCGTACCCTCAACAGCAACCCCCAGTGCAGCGAAACCGACCTGCGCGCCGCCATGGAAGGCACCGGCCGCGCGGTAGCGCACCGGCTGGAGAAGTACCTGTCGGCCCTGGCCACCATCGCTTCAGCCGCGCCGCTGCTGGGCCTGCTGGGCACCGTCATCGGCATGATCGAAATCTTTGGCTCGCAGGCTGGCGGCGGCGGTGTGGGCCAGGCCATGGGTGGCGGCAACCCGGCCCAGCTGGCGCATGGCATCTCCATCGCGCTCTATAACACCGCGTTTGGCCTGATCGTGGCGATCCCCTCGCTGATCTTCTGGCGCTACTTCCGGGCCCGCGTGGACGCGTATCTGCTCACGCTGGAGCTGGCGTCGGAGCAATTCGTTCGCCATATCCTGCGCCTGCGCAAAGCCAAGTAAGCGCCATGAACTTTCGTCCCCGCGCCAAGGATGAGCCCGAGATCAACCTGATCCCGTTCATCGACGTGCTGCTGGTGATCCTCATCTTTCTGATGCTCACCACCACCTACAGCAAGTTCACGGAGCTGCAACTCACCCTGCCCGTGGCCGATGCCGAGCAGCAGCGCGACCATCCCAAGGAAGTGATCGTGTCGGTGGCCGCAGACGGCCGCTACGCCGTCAACAAGACCGGCGTGGAAGGCAAGAGTGTGGATGCCATCGCCCAGGCTCTGCGCAGTGCTGCCACCGCAGGCCGCGACAGCGTGGTCATCATCAGCGCCGACGCCATGTCGCCACACCAGTCCGTGGTCACCGTGATGGAAGCCGCGCGCCGCGTGGGCCTCACGCAGATCACGTTTGCCACGCAGTCGTCCGCGTCGGGACGCGCGGCCAGCCGCTGACGGGCATGGCCGCTTCCGGGCCGCAGCCGCCCCGGGCTTCGGCCCCGCAGGTCTCTCTGCCCACGGCCGAACAACGGCTTCACAACATCTGGCAGTCCCGGGGTCCAGCGGCTTGGGCACTGTGGCCCGTTTCCCTGATGTATGGCGCGTTGGTGGCGCTGCGCCGCTGGCTGTATCGCAGGGGCTGGCTTCGCTCCGAACACCCGGGCCGCCCCGTCATCGTGGTGGGCAACGTGATTGCCGGAGGCGCCGGCAAGACCCCGGTAGTCATCGCACTCGCCAAACACCTGCAGGCGCGCGGCCTGCGCGTGGGCGTGATTTCGCGCGGCTATGGCCGCAGCACGCACGACTGCCGTGCGGTACTGCCTGACAGCCTGGCCAGTGAGGTGGGCGACGAGCCCGCCCTGATTGCCCGCAGCGTGGCGGCGGGTGGCACAGTGCCTGTGTTTGTGGCCCCGCGCCGCATCGCTGCCGCACGCGCGCTGCTGGCCGCGCACCCTGACACCGACGTTCTTATTTGCGATGACGGCTTGCAGCACCTGGCGCTGCAGCGGGACTTGGAGATCTGCATCTTCAATGACCAGGGCATCGGCAACAGATTTCTGCTGCCTGCCGGCCCGCTGCGGGAGCCCTGGCCCCGCGCCGTGGACATCGTGCTGCACGCAGGCAGTGCGCCGCCGCACGGGACCAAGGCGCCTGCATTTGAGCTGCAGCGTAGCCTGGCGCCCTATGCCCTGCGGTCGAACGGCCACCAGGTGCCGCTGGCCCAATTGCAGGGGCAACCGCTGCATGCGGTGGCAGCCGTGGCCAGGCCCAGCGATTTTTTTGCCATGCTGCGCACCCAGGGCCTGGCGCTGGAGCGCACCGAGGCCCTGCCAGATCACTATGATTTTGATAGCTGGCAGCGCATATCCGACCAGCGCATGCAGCTTGTTTGCACTGAAAAAGACGCCGTAAAGCTCTGGACCCGCCATCCTGACGCACTGGCTGTTCCCCTGGTCGCGCAGATGGACCCGCAATTTTTTACCGCCCTCGATGCCTGGCTCCATCGAATTACGACCGGCCCAGGATCCCAAAGGCCGCCGCTATCATCTGCCCCTGCCTGAACGAACCTCCCGGAAAGCGCCTCCCCCATGGACCCCAAACTGCTTGAACTGCTGGTCTGCCCCGTCACCAAAGGCCCCCTGACCTATGACCGCGAGGCGCAGGAACTCGTGTCGCGCAGCGCGCGGCTGGCCTACCCGGTGCGCGACGGAATTCCGGTGTTGCTGGAAAACGAAGCCCGTACCCTGACCGACGAGGAACTGGAGCAGTGAGCGCACCAGTGCCCGCCGTAGCCCACCCCCCCTTCACCGTGCTGATCCCGGCACGCATGGCTTCAAGCCGCTTGCCAGACAAGCCGCTGGCCGACATTGCGGGCCTGCCCATGGTGGTGCGCGTGGCCCAGCGTGCTGCGCAGAGCGCCGCAACCCGCGTCGTGGTGGCGGCCGACGACGCCCGCATCCTGCAAGCCTGCGCAGTGCACGGCGTGGATGCCGTCATGACCCGCGCCGACCACCCCAGCGGCAGCGACCGGCTGGCCGAGGCCTGCCTACAGCTGGGGCTGGACGGCGACGACATCGTGGTCAATGTGCAGGGTGACGAGCCGCTGATAGACCCCGGCCTCATCAATGCCGTGGCAAGCCTGCTGCAAGACCGAGATGGAAAGCGCCCCGAAGCCAGCATGGGCACCGCTGCCCATGCCATTGCGTCCCAGGCCGACTACACCAACCCCAATGTGGTGAAGGTGGTGCTGGACGCGCGGGGTCTGGCCCATTACTTCAGCCGTGCACCCATCCCTTTTGGCCGCGACCACGCGGGCACGGCCTGGTGGGAGGGCGCGGCACAGGCCGCCCAGCCCGGCGTCAAGGCACTGCAAGGCTTTGCACCGCTGCGGCACGTGGGCATCTACAGCTATCGCGCAGGGTTCTTGCGGAAATTTCCGCAGCTGGCGCCAGCACCGACCGAGGCGGTGGAGGCCCTGGAGCAGCTGCGCGCACTCTGGCATGGCCACCACATCGCCGTGCACCTGGCAGACGCAGCGCCCGGCCCTGGCGTGGATACGCCGGAGGACCTGGAGCGGGTGCGCGCGCTGTTTCGCTGAAAGCGCTCTGGCGCCGCCGTGCGGGGTGCACTGCGGGCGCACTCTCAACGCACTGGGGACGTACAGCGGGGCCCCATGGTGCACACGTGGAGGCGCCGACCTAGAAACGGTCACCCATGTAAGTCAGCGCAAGGTGGTCACATGCTATCCTCAACTGTAACGAGAGCACCGCATCCCGGGCGCACAGAACGGCTTCAGGCGCCCTTCGAACGTCCCCGCCAGCGGCGCCACCCGATTTCTAACCTTCGAGGACATCCATGAGACTGATTCTGTTGGGCGCGCCTGGCGCCGGAAAGGGCACGCAAGCCACGTTCATCTGCCAGAAGTACGGCATCCCCCAGATCTCCACCGGCGACATGCTGCGCGCAGCGGTCAAGGCCGGCACCCCCCTGGGCCTGCAGGCCAAGGCAGTGATGGATTCGGGCGCCCTGGTCAGCGACGACATCATCATCGGTCTCGTCAAGGAGCGCATCACGCAAGCAGACTGCGCCAACGGCTTCCTGTTTGACGGCTTCCCCCGCACCATTCCCCAGGCCGACGCCATGAAGGCCGCAGGCGTCAAGCTGGACTATGTGCTCGAAATCGACGTGCCCTTTGACGCCATCATTGAGCGCATGAGCGGCCGCCGCTCGCACCCCGCCAGCGGACGAACTTACCACGTCAAGTTCAACCCCCCCAAGGTGGAAGGCAAGGACGACGTGACCGGCGAAGAACTGATCCAGCGCGAAGACGACAAGGAAGAAACCGTCAAGAAGCGCCTGCAGGTCTACAGCGACCAGACGCGCCCTCTGGTGGATTACTACAGCAACTGGGCCAAGGATGAACCCGCTGTAGCGCCCAAGTACCGCGCCATCAGCGGCACCGGCAGTGTGGACGAGATCACCGCACGCGCGCTGCAGGCGCTGGCCAGCTGATACATTGAACCAGGAGCAAAAAACCGCCTGACACACGTTGGGCGGTCAAGCCCCATCAAAGCGACGCACCGCACCAGGGCGTCGCTTTTTTCATGGGACGCCTTGAAGCACGGCAGCCGCGACAGCCGCCTGCTGCGGGCTTGTGCGTTGACTCAGGCAGGACTGGACCGCAGGCCGTAGGCTTTGCCGTCCACAAACAGGTACTCGGCACGCAGTACCGCCTCGCCTTTTTCGTCCCGCAGGCCAAAACCCACGACTGATACGGCGGTGCCTGGCTTGATCTCTGGCACCTGCCACGCCTGCATGCGGGTCAAAGGCGCCAGCTCAATCTCCCAGACGCGGTCCTTGCGGGTGGGGAGCACCGTTTTGGCCAGCAGCGCGCGGCCATCCACGGGCGCTGCCTGCGCGGGGATGGCACGTTGCGCAAGGTCCGCTGGCAACCGGAGCGCAGCGGGCAGTTCCAGCTCCAGCTCTGCGTGCGGGTTTTGCCAGCGCACTTTGCGCGCTGTGCCCTCCAGATACAGCGGTCGGTCTGCATCGAAACTGCTCCAGCCATGGTGGGCGTGCACCCCCAAAGGCAAGGCACTGGCGGCGATCAGCACATGGCGACGTTGCAAGCCCATAAAGACTCCCGTAGGAATAAAACCCGGTTCAAGGGGCCATATCAAAGGTACGCAATCCAGCGGCCACAGGCCACCACCGACAGCCAGATCACGGTGGACACCAGCATCTGCAGACGTGCCAACCCGTCCAGGCGTGCAAGCGAACCGCGTGCATGAAACCACGCCGCGTTACAGCCCGCAAGCATTAACAACAGCATCTTCAAGGTAAAGGCGCGGTTGCTGAGCAGCTCCGCAGGCTGGGTGGCAAACATCAACAGACCCGATACTGCCGCCAATCCAAAGCCGCACACGGCCAAAGTCAGACCCAGCCGCGCGAGGTCTTTCATCGGCAAGGCCGCACCGCGCCCAAACACCCGCAACTCCAGCAACACCAGATTGCCCAGCAACAGCGCAATGCCCACAATGTGGACGACTTCGAGCGCGGGATAAGCCCAGGCGTGTGTCTTGAGTGCGGTGAACACGGCTGGCAGTCCTTTTCGATCAATCCGCCCGCAGCAAATCCAGCATCAGAGCAACCCTCGCCTTGACCGGCGACAGGCCCTGCGAGGCGGGCAGCGCATCCCCCGGCTTGGGCAGCACCTGCCCCTCCGCGCAGCGGGTGGAGCGCACCACTCGCACCCCGGCGTCCTGCGCACGCACCAAAGCGGCCTCCAGATCGTAGTGGATCGTGCCATTGCCGGTGCAGGCCACCACCAGGCCCTGCACGCCCTCTCGCACCAGCGCATCTACCGCCCTGCCCGATGCCCCCGCATGGTTCATGACGATTTCCACCCACGGCCAAGCCACAGCGTTCACTATATTATTCATAGCGCTATCGGCATGATTGACATGCGCTACCGGGCTATTGCATGCCCAGCGGACCACGCCCTCTTCCACCCATCCCAAAGGACCGGCCTCGCCCGAGCTGAAGGCATTGACGCGGTAGGGATGCACCTTTTGCACATACCGTGCGCCATGCACTTCACCCGCAGCAACGGCCAGCACACCTGTTGCACCCGGTGCCAACACCAAAGCCACCGCATCCAGCAGGTTCTGGGGTCCATCGGGGGTCAGGGCTGTGGCGGGCCGCATGGCGCAGGTCAGCACCACGGGCTTGCGCGCATCCAGCACCTCGTGCAAAAACCACGCGGTCTCTTCCAGGGTGTCTGTGCCATGGGTGATGACCACACCTCTCACCTCCGGGTCGCTCAAATGGTGCGCGCACCGCAGAGCCAGCGTGCGCCACACCTCGCAATCCATGTCCTTGCTGTCGATCTGCGCCACCTGCTCAGCAGCCAAGGCGCCCCCTGCCAGTGCCTGCAGGCCTGGCACGGCCGTCAGAAGTTGCTCCACCCCCACCTGGGCAGCGGTGTAGCCAATGTTGTCTCCCGCCTGTGCAGAGGTGCCCGCGATCGTGCCACCGGTGCCCAAAACCACAATTTTTTGCCCACTCACTTGCATACTCCGAAAAACTGGTGAAAAATACAGTTACTGGATTAAAAAACAGTTGTTCGCCACTGTAACCGCCTGCACCGGAAACCACCATGCTCGACAACCCCAAACTCACCGCCCGCCAGCAGCAGATTCTGGATCTCATCCAGACCGCCATCGCACGCACCGGCGCGCCTCCCACCCGCGCAGAAATCGCGGCCGAGCTGGGTTTCAAGTCAGCCAACGCGGCAGAAGAGCACCTGCAGGCCCTGGCCCGCAAAGGGGTGATCGAACTGGTCAGCGGCACCTCGCGCGGCATCCGCTTGCGCGGAGACACAGTGCGCTCCATCAACGCAGCCCGTGGCAACCAATTCAGTCTGCCCATCCCGGGTCTGTCGCAGCTGGTCTTGCCCCTGGTAGGTCGGGTGGCTGCGGGGTCGCCCATTCTCGCGCAGGAACATGTGGACCAGACCTACAGCGTGGAAAACAGCCTCTTCCAACACAAGCCCGACTACTTGCTCAAGGTGCGGGGCATGTCCATGCGCGACGCAGGCATCATGGACGGTGACTTGCTCGCCGTGCAGTCCACTCGTGAGGCTCGCAATGGTCAGATCATCGTGGCCCGCCTGGGCGATGATGTCACCGTCAAGCGACTTCGCCGCACGGCCACTGCCATCGAGTTGCTGCCCGAAAACCCCGACTATCCCGTGATCGTGGTGCAGCCCGGCGAGCCTTTCGAAATCGAAGGACTGGCAGTGGGACTTATCCGCAACACCATGCTGATGTAGCGTGTGCCCCAGGGGCCGCACCGTGGGTGGCGGGCGTTTGGTGAACGGATACAACCGATTCACCAGCCCTGCGGTGCAGGTCCCGTTGAATGCCAAGGCCTCTCAGGCAATGCTTGATGGATCGGCGGAGCAGCTGTCTGCACTGTCGAGGGATCAACTCGCACTGCGTCTGTCTGCACTGGTGTTCGACCACTTTGCAATCCTGCCTATGTTCAACCCCCGACTTTCGGAGTTTTCACATGGGAATTGCTTTGTTCACCCTGTCTGCTGTGCAGAACCCTTTTCGCAGTCTTAAAAAGCTGCTTGCCAACCCAGCCAGTGCACCCAAAGACCGACTGGACCTGCAGGCACAGCCAGTCGGCATGAGACGTGCCAAGCCAGGCAACGCCCCAGCATCGGCCTCCCGCAGCGATGAAGCCCAAGCCCTGATCCCCAGCAACTCCACAGAGCTCCAGGCACAACGTCCATTGCGCGGAAATTGGCCCTTTACCGCCAAACCTCCAGCACGAACGCCGGAAAGCCCGACCAGACCCTCTGCCACCCACCGCTCCTTCCTGCCAACACACATGGCCAGCAGCAAGCGACAGGCCTTCTTGGCGTCGGTGGGTGCAGACCACTGCCCACCACAATCCACCCGGGTGCTGCGCCGGGCCTCTGACGCAGGCACCTGCCGCCTGGTAATTGCCGGCCGCATGGCCGATGTGTGCGCAGAGCTGGACCGCCTGGCAGCATCCGAGGCGCTCCGGGCCTGATTCGCAGAGCGCAGCAGGCGCCACGAGCGCCAAGCCCTCTTCTACGCCCCGCGCACCAAGGCTGCGGCAATGTCAGGCAGTGCTCGATCCGCAAACGTCTAACACCGGGGCACCGGCAGGTCCAAAAAACAGCACCAGGCTGCAGCAGTCGTGGTGCATGGCACTCTCTGAGTCCGGACTTCCGTGCACGCGCAGTGCAAGAAGTACGTCCACGGGGCCCATGCAGCACTCAGTCACCAAAAAACCGCAGGCTTTGGTATGCCCAGCACGGCCCCTGTGGCATTCCCCTGCGCCCGCCAAGGCACAATGTCGGCATGAATATTGTGATCCTCGACGATTACCAGGATGCAGTGCGCAAGCTGCATTGCGCCTCTCGGCTCGACGCATACACCGCCAAGGTGTACACCAACACGGTCAAAGGGCTGGGGCAGCTTTCGGTGCGACTCAAAGACGCCGACATCATTGTGCTGATCCGCGAACGGACCCAGATCACACGCCAACTGGTTGAAAAGCTCCCGCGCCTCAAGCTCATCGCCCAAACTGGCAAGATTGGGAGCCATATTGATGTAGCGGCATGTACTGAGCGGGGGATCGCCGTGGCAGAAGGGGTCGGCTCCCCTGTGGCTCCCGCCGAGCTGACCTGGGCCCTGGTGATGGCCTCCATGCGCCGCCTGCCCCAATACATCTCCAACCTCAAGCATGGCGCTTGGCAGCAGTCCGGTCTCAAGACCGCATCCATGCCCCCCAACTTCGGAGTCGGCAGCGTACTGCGGGGTAAAACACTGGGTATCTGGGGCTACGGCCGCATCGGACAGCTGGTGGCCGGCTATGGACGGGCGTTTGGCATGAACGTGCGCGTCTGGGGACGTGAAGCCTCACGCGCGCAGGCGCTGACGGATGGGTACCAGGCTGCCGCCACGCGCGAAGAGTTTTTTTCGCAGTGCGACGTGATCTCGTTGCACCTGCGCCTGAACGACGAAACGCGCGGCATCATCTCGCTTGAAGACCTCTCGTGCATGAAGCCCACCTCGCTGCTGGTCAACACGTCACGTGCAGAATTGATTGAACCCGACGCGCTCATCGCAGCACTCAACCGGGGTCGCCCGGGCCTGGCGGCTGTGGACGTGTTTGAGAGCGAACCCATCCTGCAAGGCCACGCCCTGCTCCGCCTGGAAAACTGCATCTGCACGCCACACATCGGGTACGTGGAGCAGGACAGCTACGAGCTCTACTTTGGTGCAGCTTTCGACAATGTGGTGAATTTCATCAAAGGCACGCCTACCAACATCGTGAATCCTGGCTCGCTACAAGTCAGGCGCTAACAGATCAAACCGCTGCGGCGTTGGCAACGCTGACTACACCGCGCAATTAAAAAGGCTTCCCGAGGGAAGCCTTTTTTACGATTGCTGCAAGGCACCGAAATGCCCTGCAGCAGAAAGCAACACTCCAATTACAGAGGTGTCTTCTTGCCGTCCTTGTAGACGTACAGCGTGATCGCTGGGTTCTTCATTTCGCCGTTGGGTTCAAAGGCGATGGTGGAGGTCACGCCCTTGAAGTTGGACTTGGCGAGTTCGTTCACGTACACCTTGGGGTCCACGGAGTTGGCGCGCTTCATAGCGTCCACCAGCAGGAACGTGGCGTCGTAGGTGTAGGGGCTGTACACCTGGAACTGGTTGGGGTACTTGGCGTCGTACTTGGCCTTCCAGGCCGTACCGCCAGGCATCTTGGCCAGCGAGGAGCCGCCTTCCGCGCAGATCACGTTAGCCAGGGTCTTGGCACCGGCAGCCAGCTTGGCGATTTCGGACGTGCAGACGCCGTCACCACCGAAATACTTGACGTTGGCCATGCCCAGCTGTTCCATCTGGCGCAGCATGGGGCCGGCTTGAGGGTCCATACCACCGTAGAACACGGCATCAGGGTTCTTGGCCTTGATGGCCGTCAGGATGGCCATGAAGTCCGTGGCCTTGTCGGTCGTGAACTGCTCGTCCACCACCTTCATGCCCTTGGCCGTAGCGGTCTTCTTGAACACGTCGGCAACACCTTGGCCGTACGCAGTACGGTCATCGATGATGGCAACGGTCTTGAGCTTCAGGGTGTCCACAGCGTAGAAGGCCAGACCAGCACCCAGGGCGTTGTCGTTGGCGATGATACGGAACGTGGTCTTGTAGCCAGGCTTGGTCAGGTTGGGGTTGGTCGCAGCGCCCGTCACCATGGGGATGCCGCAATCGTTGTACACCTTGGAGGCGGGGATCGTGGTACCGGAGTTGAGGTGGCCGACAACGCCAGCGACCTTGGAGTCGCACAGCTTTTGTGCGGCGGCAGTGCCCTGCTTTGGATCGGCAGCGTCATCTTCAGCCTGCAGCTCGAACTTGATCTTCTTGCCGCCGATGGTGACGCCTTGAGCGTTCAGCTCTTCAATGGCCATGCGGGCGCCATTTTCGTTGTCCTTGCCGTAGTGGGCTTGGGCGCCGGAAACCGGAGCCACGTGGCCGATCTTGACCACCTGCTCTTGTGCAGAGGCCACACCAGCAACAGCCGCGATAGCAGCAACCACGGTCAGTTTCAACTTCAATTGCATATCAAATCTCCAGTAAAGATAAACGCTGAGAATCTTCTTGTGTCTCAACGCAGGCGAACATATCGCAATTTACGGGCCAGATCATTAGGGAACACGATTAAACGCAAGAGAAACCACAGGGGAATACCCTGTCATCCCTTTGGCGCAGGCGGCGCACCACTGGCCAACTCGTCAGCCACGGCTTCATACACCGCATGCCGCACCACCGATTCGATCTCTTCGCGCAGGCGCGGAAGCACTGACCGCGTCTGCTCCTGCACCACTGTGGCGATTGCTTCGCGCAAGCGCTGGTCCAGCACTACATCCACGCGCTGCATGACGCGGTGCACCATGTACTCCTCCATCCCATCTGGCAAGGCGCGGGCCGCAACGGGCGCAGCCCCTGGCTTTGGGCCAGCAGAGGTGGCAGCATGAACCGCCGGGCGAGGTTGGACATGGGATACCGGAGAACGTGAAGCCTGGGGAGCAGCCACAGGGGCTGGCGCAGCCACCGGGGAGGCCACAGGACGCTCTGTGGCAGGGGGCACAGCGACCTGCGCCGCACTAGCCGGTCTCGCAGTGGGCAATGCAGGCCTGGCCAACGCCACAGACTGCGACGGCGACAGGACGGTGGTGCGGACCGCCGGATTTGAAGCCCCCGGCGCGAGGGGCGCCACGCCAGGCACCTGCACCACTTCGGTGAGCGTGGGTACAAACCGCGGAGGGGTTTTGGGTGGGAGCGCCATCAGCCCGCTTTCAACACCAGATCATGGCGGGTAATGGCGTAGCCCCGGGACGCGTAGTGGCGCCAGCGCGCACGTGCCTGGGCACGGTCGGCTTCGTCCTGGGCGCTTACCACTTCGACCAGGCGGTCAAACCGGCCAAAACCTTCCGGGACTTCCGCATTCAGGTTCAACAGCACTTCGTGATGCGGTGCCAGGCGTGCATCCTGCGCCAGCAACACCGGAGAGGCCTGAACCAGCTCCTCGTCCGAGTCGGCATGGCAATGGGCCACAAAGTCCTGGGGGGCCAATAACCAGAGCATGCGGTCCAGCGCCTGAAGCGCATCCGCAGGCGCGGCAATGACCAAACGAGCCCCGCTGCGCTGCACCTTGCGCGCAAACCGGCATGCGTAGGCCAGCTTGTCGGGTGCGTTGAAGTGAAAGGCTACCTCGGTCATGACGCGTCACGCAGCCTTGGGGCTGGAGGACCGCTTGGCGGCTGGCTTGCCCACAGCTCCAGCAGCGGCCGTCTTGGTCATCGAGCGCGATGCGGACTTGGGTGCCTTGGTCTGGCGGACCTGCGACCTGGACTGCTCCAGCACATAGTGCACCAACAGGCCGACCGGCCGTCCTGTGGAACCCTTGGCCGCGCCTCCCTTCCAGGCGGTGCCCGCAATGTCCAGGTGAGCCCAGGGCATGTCGCCGACGAACTTTTGCAAGAACTTGGCAGCGGTGATGGAGCCACCCGCACGGCCCGCCACGTTGCCCATATCGGCAAAGTTGCTCTTCAAGCCGTCTGCATAGTCATCGTCCAGCGGCATGCGCCAGCAGAGGTCTTGCGCGGCCTCACCAGCTGCCTGCAAGGACTCCGCCAGACCGTCGTTATTGGCAAACAAACCACTGCGTACGCCCCCCAAAGCGATCACGCAGGCGCCGGTCAGCGTCGCAATATCCACCACAGCAGCAGGCTTGAATCGCGCTGCATAGGTCAACGCATCACACAACACCAGGCGCCCCTCCGCATCGGTGTTCAAAATCTCGATGGTCTGACCGCTCATGCTGGTGACCACATCGCCCGGCTTGACGGCGCGCCCGTCCGGCATGTTTTCGCAGGCGGGGATCAGGCCCACCACATTGACGGCAGGCTGCAGTTCGCCCAGCGCGCGGAACGTTCCCAGCACGCTGGCAGCACCGCACATGTCGAATTTCATCTCGTCCATCTCGGGCGCGGGCTTGATCGAGATGCCGCCGGTGTCAAAGGTGATGCCCTTGCCCACCAGCACGATGGGTGCCTGGTCCTTGGCAGCGCCGTTGTAGCGCAGCTCGATGAAACGCAGGGGCTCTTCAGAGCCCTTTGCCACAGCCATGAAAGCGCCCATACCCAGACGCGCCACCTCTGCCGGGCCATGGACCTTGCACTGGATGCGTGGCAGCTTGGCCAGGGTTTTGGCCGCATCCGCCAGCAGGCTGGGGGTGGCGTGGTTGGCTGGGCGGTTGCCCCACTCCCTGGCAAACTCCACACCAGCGACCAGGGCGACCCCGCTGTCAAACCCGTCATGCGCACCGGCAGCATCCGGCACCCCCACCACACAGCGGCTCAGGCTGCGTGCCTCCACCTTGGTCTTGGTGGTGGTGTAGACATAGCTCACGTCTGCCACCGCCTGCACGGCAGCGCTGACAGACGCCGCCGAGGCTGCGCCGGCAAAACACAGCACCACGCGCTTGGTCTGCGGCGCCTTGATGGCACCACCCAGTGCCTGCAGCGCCTGGCGCGTTGCGCGCGCCGACCCATCGCCCAACCCCACCAGCACCACACGGCGGGCTGCAACAGCAGGCACCTGGTACAGCTGCAGGTGTTTGCCCGCCTTGGTGGTCAGATCTCCGTTCTTGAGTGCCAAGGCCGCCAGGGCAGACAGCGCGTCCTTGCCTGGCTTGAAGCCCTCGGGAAGCAGGACGATCAGCAGGTCGCATTTCTCCGAGGCTGCCGCAGCAAGTTCAAGGGTCTTGAGATCAAAGTTCATAATTGGTGTTTTCCTTCCAGCCAATGTTATTCGATTCATCCATCCGCAAGGAGCTGGCGCGCAGCTTCGGCGCGACCCTTGTGGTGCTGGTGACCGTGGTCATGACCATGATGCTCATCCGCACGCTGGGCCAGGCCTCTAAGGGCAGTGTCAGCCCGTCCGACGTGATGCTCGTCATGGGCTTCACCGTCTTGGGGCAATTGCCCACTATTCTCAGCCTCAGTCTGTTCATTGCGGTGGTCGGCACGCTGTCGCGCATGTACCGCGACAGCGAAATGGTGATCTGGTTCGCCAGCGGGCGCGGCCTCATCAGTCTGGTGCGCCCCCTGCTGCGCTTCGCCTGGCCGGTGATGGTGGTGATTGCCGTACTGTCGCTGCTGGTGTGGCCCTGGGCCAACTCCCAGATCCAGGAACTCAAGACCCGCTACGAGCAGCGCAGCGACATCGACCGCATTGCACCGGGCGAGTTCCAGGAGTCGTCCAACGGCAGCCGGGTGTTCTTCATCGACAAGGACACCCCCGACACGCAGGCCGCCAACAACGTCTTCATTGCCGCCAATGACGGCAAACGCGAATCCGTCACTTCCGCCCGCAGCGCCCGGCTGGAGACCCAGGGCGGTGAACGCATGGCCCTGCTGAGCGACGGTCAGCGCCTGGAGACCTCGCGGGACAAGCCCGGCGTGAAGATCAGCGAGTTCAGCCTGTACGGCACCCGCATCGGTAGTGCAGCCCCAGGTGCGGCGGAAGAACTGGCGGTGAAGACACGCACGACCTACGACCTCGTGATGCGGCCGCTGCCGGCCTACCGCGCCGAGCTGGGCTGGCGCCTCGGCCTGGCACTGGCCGCGCTCAACTTTGTGCTGCTGGGTCTGGCCGTGGCCAGCGTCAACCCACGCGCAGCGCGCAGCACGAGCATGGTGTTTGCGCTGTTTGCCTTCATCGTTTACTACAACCTCATGACCTTGGGCCAGAGCTGGGTGGGCGCGGACCGGCTGGGCCTGACCAGTTTCATGGTGCTGCTGCACGGCGGCATGCTGGCGGCCTCACTGCTGGTGCTTGCTGTCCGACACAACCAATGGACGACGGGCCGGCTATGGCAGTCCCTGCGCACCGGAGGGCAGTCCGCATGAAAACCATCCGCCGCCTGATCCACCGTGAGGCGCTGGGCGCCGTCACCTTCGTCACCGTGGGCTTTCTGGCCCTGTTCTTCTTTTTTGACCTGGTGGATGAACTCCGCTGGGTGGGCCGTGCGGGGGAGGATGGCTACCAGCTATCGCACGCGCTGCTGTTTGTGGTGCTCAGCATTCCCAGCCACCTGTATGAACTGCTGCCCATCACCGTGCTGATCGGCACCATCTTCGTGATGGCGCGCCTGGCCCAAAGCTCGGAGTTCACCATCATGCGCACCAGCGGCATGGGCCCCTGGCGGGCGCTGCGCACGCTGCTCACGCTGGGTGGCGTCTTCGTGCTACTGACCTTTGCTGTCGGTGACTACCTGGCCCCCCTGACGGACCGCACCGCCCAGCTCATCAAGGTGCGCTACCTGGGGCGGCTGACAGCAGGCGCCACGGGCGCATGGCTCAAAGAGCGGCAGGAAGACCACTCCTTTGCCGTCAACGTGCGCGCGCTCACCCCCAATGGCGGCATGCTGGACGTGCGCATCTTCGAGTTTGACGACAAGGGCCGCCTGGCTTCGCAGACGCGGGCCGCGTCAGGGCAGTTCGGCTCGGATGGAGCGTGGACCCTGGAGAAGGTGCAGCGCAGTCACTTTGAACAGCAAAGCGACAAGAACGAGGCCCGCGTGGAGCACCTGGCGAGCCCCTCCTTGCAGTGGCCGACCAAGATCAGTGCCGACATGGTGGCGGCCTCTTTGCTCAAGCCCGATCGCATGGCCACACTGGACCTCTTTCAGTTCATTCGGCACCTGAACGCCAACGGCCAGTCCGCCCAAAAGTACGAGATCGAGTTCTGGCGCAAGGTGTTCTACCCCTTGAGCTGTCTGGTGATGGTGGTGCTGGCGCTGCCTTTTGCGTACCTGCATTTCCGCTCGGGCGGCATCGCGGGCTACGTGTTCGGCGGCGTGATGGCGGGCATCAGCTTCTTCCTGCTCAACAACGTCTTTGGCTATGCGGGCAACCTGCAAAACTGGTCGCCATGGCTGACAGCGGCGGCGCCCGGCCTGATCTACTCCTTGCTCTCGCTAGCGGCCTTTGGCTGGCTGGTGCTGAGACGCTGACACCCTGACCTCGCCCCGCCCCATGACCCAAGCCATCGTCCTGTTTGCCCACGGGTCCCGAGACCCCCTGTGGCGCGCCCCCATGGAGGCAGTCGCAACGCGCATTGCGTCCCAAAGTTCAGACCGCCGAGCCATCTGCGCCTATCTGGAATTGTGTGAACCCGCCCTGCCGGACGCCGTCCGGCAACTGGTGGCCGACGGGGCCACCGCCGTCACGGTGGTTCCGATGTTTCTGGGCACAGGCAAGCATGCCCGGGAGGATTTGCCCCTGCTGGTGCAGGAGCTGCGTACCGCCCACCCCGCCGTGCAATTCCACGTCCAGGCCGCCATCGGGGAGGATCCACGCATGACGGCCTTGATGGCAAAGATCGCCTGCGAAAGCCCGCCGATCTGAAATTTCTGGGATGCGGTTCATTCGCTTAGACGATTGCAGCATAATGATGCAATCCTTTAGGCGATATTCGATATGAATCTGCACCAATTCCGCTTCGTTCAAGAGGCTGCGCGCCGCAACCTCAACCTGACCGAGGCCGCCAAGGCCCTGCATACCTCGCAGCCAGGCGTCTCCAAAGCCATCATCGAGCTGGAAGAAGAACTGGGCGTGGACATCTTTGCCCGGCACGGCAAACGCCTCAAGCGCATCACCGAGCCCGGCCAGCATGTGCTCAAAAGCATCGAAGTCATCATGCGCGAGGTAGGCAACCTGAAGCGCATTGGTGAGCAGTTCAGCGCGCAAGACAGCGGCACCCTCAGCATCGCCACCACCCACACCCAGGCGCGCTACGTGCTGCCGGTGCCTGTGGCCCGCCTGCGCGAGGCCTACCCCAAGGTCAACGTGAGCCTGCACCAGGCCACACCGCACGAAGTGGCCCGCATGATCATCGACGAGGTGGCCGAGATCGGCATGGCCACCGAATCCCTGGCCGACTACCCCGAACTCGTCACCCTGCCCTGCTACGAATGGCAGCACGTGCTGGTGGTGCCCAACGACCACCCTCTGGCGCAAAAGGAACGCATCGGTCTGGACGACCTCGCTCACGAAGCGCTGATCACCTACCACCCCTCGTTCACCGGGCGCGGCAAGATCGACCACGCCTTCGCAGCGCGCAAGCTCACGCCCCGCATCGTGCTCGAAGCGATCGACTCCGACGTGATCAAGACCTATGTGCGCCTGGGCCTGGGCATCGGCATCGTGGCCGAGATGGCCATGCGCGACGACCCGGTGGGCGACCTGGCCGTGCGCCCCGTGGGCCACCTGTTCGGCCAGAGCGTGGCCCGCGTGGCCTTCAAGCGCGGCGCCTACCTGCGCAACTTTGTCTACAAGTTTGCCGAGCTGCTCAGCGACCGCCTGAGCCGCGAGCTGATTGCCCGCGCGATGACGGGCCATGTCAACGACTACGAGCTGTAACCTCCGTCCAGCCCCAGAAGCACCCTGAACCCTTCCAGAATTTCCTCGTTTTCCACGCTGCTGCGCCATGACCTCCACCACCGCCCGCACACCCGCCTTCCCCAGCAAGCTGCCCAACGTCGGCACCACCATCTTCACCGTGATGTCGGCGCTGGCCACCGAACACAAGGCGGTGAACCTGGGCCAGGGCTTTCCTGACTTTGAATGCGCGCCCGAGCTGGTGAACGCCGTCACCGCCGCCATGCAGGCCGGCCACAACCAGTACCCGCCCATGACCGGTGTGCCCGCCCTGCGCGAAGCCGTGGCCCGCAAGATCGAGGCGCTGCACGGGCGCGCCTACAACCCCAACACCGAAATCACCATCACGGCTGGCGCCACGCAGGCCATCATCACCGCCATTCTGGCCATCGTGCACGCGGGCGACGAGGTGATCGTGCTCGACCCCTGCTACGACAGCTATGTGCCCAACATCGAGCTGGCCGGCGGCCAGGCTGTGCGCGTGCCGCTCACTCCCGGCACCTTCCGCCCTGACTTTGCAAAGATCAGCGCGGCCATCACGCCTCGCACCCGCGCCATCCTCATCAACAGCCCGCACAACCCCAGCGCCACCATCTGGACGGCCGAGGAAATGCGCCAGCTCGAAGCACTGCTCGCCCCCACCGACATCCTGCTAATCAGCGACGAGGTGTACGAACACATGGTGTTCGACGGTGTCGAGCACCAGAGCGCCGCGCGCTTTCCCGTCCTCGCCGCGCGTGCCTTCATCGTGTCCAGCTTTGGCAAGACCTTCCATGTCACCGGCTGGAAGGTCGGCACCGTGGCGGCCCCTGCAGCGCTGACGGCCGAGTTCCGCAAGGTGCACCAGTTCAACGTGTTCACCGTGAACACCCCCGTGCAGCATGGGCTGGCGGCCTACCTGCAAGACCCCACGCCCTACCTGCAGCTGCCCGCGTTCTACCAGGCCAAGCGCGACCTGTTCCGCGAGGGCTTGGCAGGCTCGCGCTTCAAGCTGCTGCCCAGCACGGGCAGCTACTTCCAGTGCGTGGACATCTCGGCGATCAGTGATTTGAACGAGGCTGATTTCTGCCAGTGGCTCACCCGCGAGGTGGGCGTGGCGGCGATTCCGTTGTCGGCGTTTTATGGCGACGGGTTTGACCAGCGTGTGGTGCGGTTCTGCTTCGCCAAGAAGGATGAGACGCTGCGGGCGGCGCTGGAGCGGCTGCGCAAGCTGTGATCCGCAGGGCCCTCCAGGGCTCTTACTTCGTCTGCCGCGCCAGCCACACCCCCGCAGCCGCCAGCGCCATCCCCGCCAGCGCCCAGCCGCTGAGCGTCTCGCCAAACATCGCCCAGGCGATCAGCGCTGTGGTGGGCGGGGTCAGGTAGAACAGGCTGGCCACATTGACCGCGCCGCCCCGGCGGATGAGCAGGTTCAACAGGCTCACGGCCCCCAGTGAGAGCACCAGCACCAGCCAGCCCAGCGCAAACACAAACTCGCCGGTCCACGATATGGCCATGGATTCGGTGGCGTAGGCGACGGCGGCCATGGCCACCGCACAGGGCAGGTACTGAATGACCGAGCCCGTGCGCAAGTCGAACGAGGGGCAAAACCGCTTCTGGTACAACGTGCCCGCCGTGATGCCCAGCAGCGCGACCACCGCCGGCAGCAGCATGCCCAGCAAAGCACCAGCCGGCACGGTAGCCACCTTGCCGGCAACTACCAGCGCCACGCCGGTGAAGCCCCGGGCCAGGCCCGCCCATTGGGCAGGCCGCACCTTCTCGCCCAGCAAAGCCCCGGCCACCAGGGCTGTCAGCAGCGGCTGCAACCCCACCACCAGCGCTGTAATGCCCGATGGCAGCCCGTGCCCGATGGCCATGAACACCCCGCCCAGGTACACACCGTGCACCAGCAGGCCCGACACCCCAATGTGCAGCCAGGCCCTGCCCGACGGCGGCCACGGCGCACGCGCCACGGCGACAACCGCGAGCATGAGCACGATGACGATGGCAAACCGCAGCGCCAGAAAGGTCAGCGGCTCCACATACGGCAGCCCCAGCTTGGCGCCGATAAATCCGGTGCTCCAGAGCGCCACAAACAGCAGGGGGACGAGGGAATCGAGCGGACTGGAAGCGCTGGGACGGGGCGGTGTGGCCTGGGTCATGGAGAACAGAAGCGTGATGCAGGGTGGGGATGATCGCAGCTTGCGAGCGCTTTTGCTGCAGGCCAATGTGAGCGTTCTCTAATGACCCGTTGGAAGAAGGGACAGACCTCAAGGGGCGCCACACCTGCCGAGCGTGCTGACGCCCGCAACCAGTGCGAGAACCGGCAAACCCGCGCTACAGGGCAAAACTTTGAATAGAAATGGTCTGTAGCGCTTGAATATCATGCGCATAAAGCTATAAATTAAATAGCAAATTGCCATGCATCTTTCTGCCAGCCAGGCTTGGCGCCCGCGCATCTTGATGCGATCTTGATACCCCACACCGCACTCTTGCGCCCATCTTGATGCGGCCGTTCCTAGCATCGGTCCATGTCTCAAGGAGGACGCTATGGACTGGATATTGATGGCGGTGGGAGGCCTGCTCTGGCTGGCCGTCTATGGCTTGGCCAAGGGTTGCGCGCTGCTGCAACGCCAAGCGCAAGGGGGGCGGTCATGACCAGCGGCTGGATGATTCTGGCGGCCGTGCTCGCCGCTGCGCTTTTGGTGTACCTGATCGCCGTGCTGCTGCGGCCGGAGGACTTTTCATGAGCACCGGTGCCTGGCTGCAATTGGCGGTGTTTTTGGCACTGCTGCTGGCGCTGGCTTGGCCGCTGGCGCGTTACATCGACACCGTGATGGCGGGACGCTTTGCCCTCGGGCGGCGGCTGGAAGGCCCGCTCTTCAGGCTGGCAGGCGTGCGGCCCGATGAGGAAACCGGCTGGCTGCGCTACGCGCTAGGCCTGCTGGTGTTCAACGGCCTGGGCGTGCTGGCGGTGTATGCGCTGCAGCGCTGGCAAGCGGTGCTGCCGCTCAATCCTCAGGGCATGGCTGCGGTGGCACCCGATTCGGCTTTCAACACGGCCATCAGTTTCGTCAGCAATACCAACTGGCAAGGCTATGGCGGCGAGAGCACCATGAGCTACCTCACGCAGATGCTGGCGCTGACGGTGCAGAACTTTCTGTCTGCCGCCACGGGCCTGGTCGTCGTCATTACGCTGGTGCGAGGGTTTGCGCGGCATTCAGCACAGAGCATTGGCAATGTGTGGGCCGACCTGACCCGCGCCACGCTCTGGGTGCTGCTGCCCCTGTCGCTGGTGCTGGCCGTGGTGTTTGCAGGCCAGGGCGTGATCCAGAACTTGTCGCCTTACACCGAGGTACAGACACTGGAGCCTGTGCACTACGACGCGCCCAAGCTCGATGGCGCGGGCCAGCCGGTGCTGGACGCCCAGGGCGCCCCGGTGACCGAACCCGCCACGCAAGCCACGCAGACGCTGGCCATGGGCCCCGTGGCCTCGCAGTTGGCCATCAAGATGCTGGGCACCAACGGAGGCGGCTTCTTCAACGCCAACTCGGCCCACCCGTTCGAGAACCCCTCGGCCGCCAGCAACCTGTTGCAGATGCTGGCGATCTTCCTCATCCCCGCCGCGCTGTGTCTGGTGTTTGGCCGCATGGTGGGCGATGAGCGCCAAGGTTGGACGATTCTGGCCACGATGAGCCTGCTCTTCGTGGTAGCAGTAGTGGCAACCACCGCCTTCGAGCAGCAAGGCAACCCGCTGCTGGCATCGCTGGGCGTGGACCAGGCGGCCAGCAGCCTTCAGGCGGGCGGCAACATGGAGGGCAAGGAGACGCGGTTCGGCATCGTCACGTCCGCCCTGTTCGCCGTCATCACCACAGCGGCCAGTTGCGGCGCGGTGATCGCCATGCACGACAGCTTCACGCCCCTGGGCGGCATGGTGCCGATGGCGCTGATGCAGATGGGCGAGGTGGTGTTCGGCGGCGTGGGCTCGGGCCTGTACGGCATGCTGGTGTTCGCCATCATGGCGGTGTTCATCGCCGGGCTCATGATCGGCCGCACGCCCGAATACCTGGGCAAGAAGATCGAGTCGCACGAGATGAAGCTCGTGTCCATCGCCATCCTGGTCACCCCGCTGCTGGTGCTGCTGGGCACCGCCATAGCGGTGATGACCGAGGCCGGCCGCGCAGGCATCCCCAACCCTGGCGCCCACGGCTTCTCCGAGGTGCTGTACGCCCTGTCGTCCGCCGCCAACAACAACGGCAGCGCATTCGCCGGGCTGTCCGCCAACACGCCGTTCTACAACACGCTGCTGGGCGTGGCGATGTGGCTCGGCCGCTTTGGCGTGATCGTGCCCGTGCTGGCCATGGCTGGGTCCCTCGCCGCCAAGAAGCGCGCCACCGCCACCGATGGCACTTTGCCCACCCACGGCCCGCTGTTTGTGGCGCTGCTGGCGGGCGTGGTGCTGCTGGTGGGGTTGCTGAACTATGTGCCCGCCCTCGCGCTGGGCCCGGTGGTAGAGCATCTCGTGCTCACACCCCGTTAAGAAATGGCTGGGAGATTGTGATGACCCGCAAAACATTGACCCTGTTCGACCCTGCCCTGGTGCGCCCCGCGCTGCTAGAGGCTTTCAAGAAGCTGGACCCGCGCGTGCAATGGCGCAACCCCGTGATGTTTGTGGTGTACGTGGGCAGCGCCTTCACCACCGCACTGGCCGCCAGCAAGCCCGAGGGCTTCACGGCTGCCGTGGCGCTGTGGCTGTGGTTCACCGTGCTGTTTGCCAACTTCGCCGAGGCCATGGCCGAAGGCCGCAGCAAGGCCCAGGCGGCCTCGCTGCGCGGCCTCAAAAAGCAGACCTGGGCGAAAAAGCTGGACGGCCAGTTTGACCGCAACACCCCACGCACCGAGATGACCTGGCTGCCGCTGGAGGCCGCCCACCTGCGCAAGGGCGATGTGGTGCTGGTGGAAGCGGGTGACACCATCCCTGCCGACGGCGAGGTGATCGATGGTGTGGCCTCAGTGGACGAGAGCGCCATCACCGGCGAATCCGCCCCGGTGATCCGCGAATCGGGCGGAGACTTCTCGGCCGTGACTGGCGGCACCCGCGTGCTGTCCGACTGGATCGTGGTGCGCGTGGCCGTGAACCCCGGCGAGACCTTCGTGGACCGCATGATCGCCATGGTGGAGAACGCCAAGCGCCACAAGACACCCAACGAGATCGCGCTGACCATTTTGCTGGTGGCGCTCACCATCGTGTTCCTGGGTGTGGTGGTCACGCTGCTGCCGTTCTCGCTGTTCAGCGTGCAGGCCAGCGGTGCGGGCGAGCCAGTGAGCCTGGTGGTGCTGGTGGCCCTGCTGGTGTGCCTGATCCCCACCACGATTGCTGGCCTGCTCAGCGCCATTGGCGTGGCGGGCATGAGCCGCATGATGCAGGCCAATGTGATCGCCACCTCAGGCCGCGCGGTGGAGGCTGCAGGCGACGTGGACGTGCTGCTGTTGGACAAGACCGGCACCATTACCCTGGGCAACCGCCAGGCCAGCCAGTTCATCTCGGCCCCGGGTGTCACGGATGCCGCCCTGGCCGATGCCGCCCAGCTCGCATCGCTGGCCGACGAAACCCCCGAAGGCCGCAGCATCGTGGTGCTGGCCAAGCAGAAGTTCAACCTGCGCGAACGTGACCTTTCCAGCCTGCAGGCGGTGTTTGTGCCCTTTACGGCGCAAACCCGCATGAGCGGGGTGGACCTGCCCGGCCCTCGCCTGCTGCGCAAGGGTGCGGCCGATGCCATCCGCAAACATGTGGAGGCACTGGGCGGGCGCTTTCCTACCGCCGTGCAGACGGCGGTGGACGATGTATCGCGCCGTGGCAGCACCCCGCTGGTGGTGGCCGACGGTGCCCACGTGCTGGGCGTGGTGGAGCTCAAAGACGTCGTCAAGGGCGGCATCAAGGAGCGCTTTGCCGAGCTGCGCCGCATGGGCATCAAGACCGTGATGGTGACGGGCGACAACCGTCTGACGGCCGCAGCCATTGCCGCCGAGGCAGGTGTGGACGACTTCCTGGCCGAGGCCACGCCTGAGGCGAAGCTGCAGCTCATCCGCAGTTACCAGGCCAATGGCCAGCTGGTGGCCATGACCGGCGACGGCACCAACGACGCACCCGCCCTGGCCCAGGCCGACGTGGCCGTGGCCATGAACACCGGCACCCAGGCTGCCAAGGAGGCCGGCAACATGGTGGACCTGGACAGCAACCCCACCAAGCTCATAGAGATTGTGGAGACCGGCAAGCAGATGCTGATGACGCGCGGCTCGCTCACCACCTTCAGCATTGCCAACGACATCGCCAAGTACTTCGCCATCATCCCGGCGGCGTTTGTCACCACCTACCCGCAGCTGTCGGCGCTCAACTTCATGCACCTCGCCAGCCCTTCGTCGGCCATCTTGTCCGCCGTGGTGTTCAACGCGCTGATCATCATCTTTTTGATCCCGCTGGCCTTGAAGGGCGTGGCTTACCGCGCCGTGGGTGCCGCCGCGCTGCTGCGCCGCAACCTGGCCATTTATGGGCTGGGGGGCATGGTGGTGCCGTTCATTGGCATCAAGTTGATTGACATGGTGCTGGCCGCAGCCGGGTTGACCTGATCGCTGCCCATTCGCCAACACAGCGCCCTAATCACTGACAAGGAAAATCGTATGCCTATCCGTATTCCCCGCGACGACGTGCCCGCCAGCCCAGGCGGCCTGTTGCGCCCTGCCCTCACGCTGTTTGTCGTGCTGTCCATCGTCACCGGCCTGCTCTACCCGCTGGCCGTGACCGGTGTCGCACAAACGGCCTTCCCGCACCAGGCCAACGGCAGCCTCATCACCCAGGGTGGCAAGGCGGTGGGCTCCGAGCTGATCGGCCAGTCGTTCACCGAGCCCGGCCACTTCTGGGGCCGCCCATCGGCCACGGCGCCCATGCCGTACAACGCAGCAGCATCGGGCGGCTCCAACCTGGGCCCCACCAACCCGGCGTTGACCGATGCCGTCAAGGCGCGCATTGAAGCGCTCCGCGCTGCCGACCCGGGCAACACCCGCCCCGTGCCGGTGGACCTGGTCACCGCGTCGGCCAGCGGGCTGGACCCACACATCAGCCCGGCAGCCGCGGCCTACCAGAGCGAACGCGTGGCCCGTGCCAGAGGCCTGCCCGTGGGACAAGTGCAAGCCTTGGTACAGCAGCACACCGACACCCCCTGGCTGGGCCTGCTGGGCGAGCCGCGTGTGAACGTTCTGGCCTTGAATCTGGCACTCGATTCGCTATCAAATAAATAGCTATCAGCGCAATTGATACTAGCGCTTGAGGCCTATTCGACATCAAATTGGTGGATACACTGTGCCCATGCAGGATCGCCCCGACCCCGACGCGCTGCTGCAGCGCATCCAGCAAGAGCAGGCCCAGCAGCAGCGCGGGCGGCTCAAGGTGTTTTTTGGCGCCTGCGCCGGGGTGGGCAAGACCTTTGCCATGCTGTCCGCCGCCCGGGCGGCGCAGGCGCAGGGCCTGCCCGTCACCATCGGCGTGGTCGAAACGCATGGCCGCACCGACACCGAGGCGCTGACCGCACACCTGCCGCGCCTGCCGCTGCGCGCCCTGCCCTACAAAGACCGCACCCTGCCCGAGTTTGACCTGGACGCCGCCCTGGCCTGGGGCGCCGCACACCCCGAGGGCCTGGTGCTGCTGGACGAGCTGGCCCACAGCAATGTGGCCGGATCGCGCCACCCCAAGCGCTGGCAAGACGCCGAAGAACTGCTGGCCGCAGGCATCGACGTTTGGTCCACCATGAACGTGCAGCACCTGGAGAGCCTGAACGACATCGTCAGCGGCATCACCGGCATCCGCGTGTGGGAGACGGTGCCCGACCAGTTTTTTGACGCTGCCGACGAAGTGGTGGTGGTCGACCTGCCGCCCGACGAGCTGCTGGCGCGCCTCAAAGCCGGCAAGGTCTACCTGCCCCAGCAGGCAGAGCGTGCCGCTGCCAACTTCTTTCGCAAAGGCAACCTGCTGGCCCTGCGTGAGCTGGCCCTGCGCCGCACCGCCGACCGCGTGGACGACGAAATGCGCGCCTACCGCCGCGCCAGCACCACCACGCCAGAGGCCGTGTGGCCCAACCGCGAAGCCCTGTTGGCCTGCGTGGGCACGGGCGACAACGCCGAAAAGGTGGTGCGCAGCTGCGCCCGCCTGGCCGCCCAGCTCGACCTGCCGTGGCACGCCGTGCATGTGGAAACGCCCGAGCAGCAAGGCCAGTCGGCCACCCTGCACCCGCAGGTGGAGCGTACGCTGAAGATCGCGCAGCAACTGGGCGCCGCCGCCTGCGCCGTGCTGCCCGCAGCCCAGCCCGCACAAGCCCTGGTGCGCTATGCGCGCGAACACAACCTGGTGCGCGTGGTGATGGGGCGCAGCACCCGGCGCTGGCCGTGGCAGGCCACGCTGGCGGAGCAGGTCGGCCAACTGGCGAGCGACCTCGACCTACTGCAGGTCGGCACGCTGGTGGGCCGAGCAGGCAGCACAACCCCGGCAGACAACGCCAAGCGCATCGCTAGCACCACCCCGTCCGCCACGCGCCCGCCCTTCTGGCCCGGCTACATCGCCGCCGCGCTGGCCTGCTGCATGGCCGCCGTCGTGGCCACCCCGCTGGCCAACGTGCTGGAGCTGACCAACATCGTCATGCTGTTTTTGCTGGTGGTGGTGGGGGTGGCGCTGCGCTTTGGTCGCGGCCCGGCCATCATGGCGGCGTTCCTGGGCGTGGGGTTTTTTGACTTCTTCTTTGTGCCGCCCCGCTTCAACTTTGCGGTGAGCGACGCGCAGTACGTCGTCACCTTTGCGGTGATGCTGGTGGTGGCCCTGGTGGTGGGCCAGCTCACCGCCGGGCTCAAGGTGCAGGCCGAGGCCGCCACCGACCGCGAACACCGCGTGCGCAGCCTATACGACATGGCGCGTGACCTGTCTGCCGCCCTGCTGCCCGAACAGGTGGCCGAGATTGGCGCACGCTTCATCACGGGCGAGTTCAGCGCAGGCAGCACGCTGGTGGTGGCTGACGATGACAACCGCCTGCAAGTGCTGCCCGGAGGCACCGCCCCCGTGGACATGGCCGTGGCGCAATGGGCATTCGAGCGCGGCGAGCCCGCAGGCCGGGGCACCGACACCTTGCACTCCAGCCCCACGCTGGTGCTGCCGCTCAAGGCGCCCATGCGCATCCGTGGCGTGCTGGTGGTGGCCATGCCCCAAGGAGAGGTGCCTGGGGTGGAACCGCGCCGCCTGCTGCAGACCTGTGCATCGCTGCTGGCCATCTCGCTGGAACGCATCCACTACATCGACGTGGCACAAAAGAGCACGGTGCAGATCGAGTCCGAGCGGCTGCGCAACTCGCTGCTCTCGGCCATCTCGCACGATTTGCGCACGCCGCTGGCCTCGCTGGTCGGCCTTGCCGAATCACTGGCCATGGTGCAGCCGCCCCTGCCTGCCCATCAACAAGAACTGACCGGCGCCATCCAGCAATCGGCCCAGCGCATGAGCGCGCTGGTCAACAACCTGCTGGACATGGCCCGCCTGGAGGCTGGGGCCGTGCAGCTCAACAAGGCCTGGCAGCCGCTGGAAGAAGTGGTGGGCAGCGCCCTCGCCGCCAGCGCCCCGGCCATAGCAACGCACCGGGTCGAAGTGACTCTGCCCGACGACCTGCCGCTGCTGCAGATCGATGCCGTGCTGATGGAGCGCGTGCTGGTCAACCTGCTGGAAAACGCCGCCAAATACACACCCGCAGACACCACCATCCACATCAGCGCGCAGCCGCAAAGCGACGCGGTGGCACTGACCCTCACCGATGAAGGCCCCGGCCTGCCCAAAGGCCGCGAAGAGTTGCTGTTTGAAAAGTTCGAGCGCGGCGCCCGCGAGAGCGCGACGCCCGGTGTGGGCCTGGGGCTGGCCATCTGCCGCGCCATCGTGCAGGCGCATGGTGGCAGCATCCGGGGCGATACGATCTTGAACGCTCAAAGCCAGGCTGCCGGGGCGCGCTTTACGCTGCTGCTGCCACGCGGCACACCGCCCACCGACCTGGGCACCGATACCGATACCAACAGCGACGTTTGACGGCACGGCCCCGCAACCACCATGACCGACTTACCCACCCACATCCTCATCGTCGAAGACGAAGCCGACATCCGCCGCTTTGTGCGCCTGACGCTGGAGACCGAAGGCCACACCGTGCACGAGGCCGCCACCCTGCAGCGCGGCCTGATCGAGGCCGGTACCCGCCGCCCCGACCTGGTGGTGCTGGACCTGGGTCTGCCCGACGGGGATGGCGTGGACTTGATCCGAGACCTGCGCACCTGGTCGGCCATGCCCATCATCGTGCTCTCGGCCCGCAGCGCCGAAGCCAGCAAGATCGCGGCGCTAGATGCCGGGGCCGACGACTACCTCGTCAAGCCCTTTGGCTCGGGCGAGCTGATGGCCCGCGTGCGCGCGCAGCTGCGGCGTAGCCAGCGGGCCTCCAGCCCAGAGGCGATACCCGTCATCCAGTTCGGCCCCATCACCGTGGACCTTGCCCGCCGCACGGTAGAGCGCCGCACGCAAAGCAATGGCGATGGCGATGGCAGCGAGGCCCTGCACCTCACGCCCATCGAATACAAGCTGCTCACCTATCTGGCCTCCCAGCCCGACCGCGTCATCACCCACGCCCAGCTGCTCAAGGCCGTATGGGGCCCAGGCCATGCTGAAGACACGCACTACGTGCGCGTGCACATGGCCAACCTGCGCAAGAAGGTGGAGGACAACGCCTCCATGCCTCGGCACTTGCGGACTGAGGCGGGTATCGGGTACCGGTTCGTACCCTGACGCCAACTCACGAACTGCGTGCACCAGTGCAACGCAACGCACGCTCCCCCGCCACGCGCAGCCGCTCCTGCAGCGACGCGGGCGCCAGCACCTCAAACTCCACATCCAGCGCCATGAGCCAGAACACCAGTGCATCGCTGGCGGCGCATGCCAGCTGGCACTGCTGCCCGTTGGCCAGCGTCGTGACCACACCGGCCGACTGCGGAATGCGCCGCGCCATTTCTGCATAAGGTGCATGCAGCACCACCCGCGCCTGGTCGGGGTGCGGCGCTGCGGTGATGGAGCGGGACACATACGCCTTGAGGTCGCCGCCGTCCGGCCCGGGGCGCGGCGAGAAATGCGCGCCGACTTCGGGCTTTGCCACCATGCGGTCGATGCGAAAGGTGCGCCAGTCGCCACGGTCGCAGTCCCAGGCCACCAGGTACCAGCGCATGCCGGTGTGCACCACGCCCTGTGGCTCCACCGAGCGCTGGGTAGCGCGCCCCTTGCCGTCTTCGTACGAGAAGCCAAGCCGCAACTGGTCGCGGCAGGCCGATGCCAGCGTGGCCAGCAACGTGGCCTCCACCACCGGCCCGGAGCGGTCCAGCGGCAGGATGGTGGAGCGCAACGCGTCCACCTGCTCACGCAGCCGCAGGGGCATGGCCTGCTCCAGTTTCACCAAGGCGCGCAGAGCGGGCTCTTCAATGCCGCCCACGGCGCCCGCAGTGGCGGTGCGCAGCGCAATCGATACGGCCAGGGCTTCTTCATCGTCGAGCAGCAACGGGGGCAACGCCTGCCCCGCACGAAAGGCATAGCCGCCCGCTACGCCACTGCTGGCCTGCACCGGGTAGCCCAGCTGGCGCAGGCGGTCGATGTCGCGCCGCAGCGTGCGCGGATGCACTTCCAGCCGCTCGGCCAGCTCGGGGCCCATCCAGTGGCTGCGGGTTTGCAGCAGGGACAGCAGGCGCAACAGGCGTGTGGAAGAACTGAGCATGCCGCCACTGTACGTTGAATCGAGGACTGAAATTGTCCGCAATGGTTCTTACAGTGACTTCACCTTTTCTTCCACCACGACCAAGGAGTTTTCCATGTCCATCGTCCTTTACTGGCACCCCATGTCCAGCGCCACCCCGATTGCCTGCGCGCTCACCGAGCTGGGCGTACCCCACGAGCGCGTGAAGATCGACATCCGCACCGGTGAGCAGCGCCGCCCCGAATATCTCGCCCTGAACCCCAACGGCAAGGTCCCCACGCTGACGGTGGACGGTGCGCCCATGTTCGAGGCCCTGGCCATCCACTTGTGGCTGGGCCATCGCTACGGCATCGAGCGTGGCCTGTGGCCTGCCGCCGGCACGCCCGAGGCGTTGCAGGCGCTGTCGTGGTGCACCTGGGCGTACGTGACCTATGGCACGGTGCTGGTGCGCCTGCAGTTGGCCACGCAGGGCGAAGAGGCGCTGCGCAGCCCTGCCCATGCACAGGCAGCCACAGCGGGGCTGAACGACCTGCTAACCCTGCTGGATGCCCGCCTGGCCGCCCAACCCTGGATGCTGGGCGCGGACTATTCGCTGGTGGATCTGGTGGTGGGCTCGGTGCTGGGCTACAGCGTGTACCTGGGTGCCCCCGTCAATGCACACCCGCATGTGCAGGCGTGGCTGGCGCGGGTGCAGGCGCGCCCTGCGATGCAAATCGAGGCCTGACGCCCTCAGTCGATCAAGAGTGCTGCTACAGCAGCACGATGTCGTACTGCTCCTGCCCCATCGCGCTTTCGGCCTGCAGCGAGATGGGCTTTTTGATGAAGTCCGAGAGGCCGGCCAGGTGCTGGCTTTCTTCGTCCAGGAACAGCTCCACCACCCGCGCGGACGCCACCACGCGGAACTCACGCGGGTTGAATTGGCGGGCTTCGCGCAGGATCTCGCGCAGGATGTCGTAGCACACGCTGCGCGCGGTTTTTACGCTGCCCTTGCCCTGGCACACCTCGCAGGGCTCGCACAGCATGTGTGCCAGTGATTCGCGGGTGCGCTTGCGCGTCATCTCCACCAGACCCAGTTGCGAGAAGGTGCCAGATGACATGGTCTTGACCCTGTCGCGGGCCAGCTGCTTTTTGAACTCCGACAGCACGGCCTGCTGGTGGTCGTCCCGCACCATGTCGATGAAGTCCACGATGATGATGCCGCCCAGGTTGCGCAGACGCAGCTGGCGCGCAATGGCTTGCGCGGCCTCCAGGTTGGTCTTGAAGATGGTGTCGTCAAAATTGCGCGCCCCCACGTAGCCGCCGGTGTTCACGTCGATGGTTGTGAGCGCCTCGGTCTGGTCCACGATGAGGTAACCACCCGATTTCAAATCGACCCGGCGGCCCAGGGCCTTGGCAACTTCCTCATCGATGGAGTACAGGTCAAAAATGGGCCGCTCGCCCTTGTAGTGCTGCAGCTTGCCAGCGGCTGCGGGCATGAACTCCTGTCCGAACGCGCGCAGGCGCTGGAACTGCTCCATCGAATCCAGGCGGATGGTCTGCGTGTGGTCGCCCACCAGATCGCGCAGCACGCGCTGCAGCAGGTCCAGGTCCTGGTGCAACAGCGACATGGCGGGCAGCTTGAGCGATGCCTCCTTGATGCGCGCCCAGGTCTTGCGCAGGTAGGCGATGTCTTCGGCCAGCTCGGCATCGGTGGAATCTTCGCCGTTGGTGCGCAGGATGAAGCCGCCGCCACCGCCCGTGGATTTGTCGCCTACCAGCGCCTGCAGCCGCGCGCGCAGCGCATCGCGCTCGGCGGGCGGGATCTTCTGCGACACGCCCACATGGTCGTCCTGCGGCAAAAACACCAGCAGGCGACCGGCAATGCTGATCTGCGTGGACAACCGCGCGCCCTTGGTGCCAATCGGGTCCTTGATGACCTGCACCATGAGCGCCTGGCCCTCGAACACCTGCTTTTCGATCGGTACCTGCGGCTCGTTCTTGCGGGCAAATGCGGGCGGCTCGCCATCGGGCTGGCGCTGCCACACATCAGCCACGTGCAAGAAGGCGGCACGCTCCAGCCCGATGTCGATAAAGGCCGACTGCATGCCTGGCAGCACGCGCGAGACCTTGCCCAGATAGACATTGCCGACCAGACCGCGCTCCAGCGTGCGCTCGATGTGCAGCTCCTGCACGGCGCCGTGCTCCACCACGGCCACCCGGGTTTCCTGGGGGGACCAATTGATCAGGATGTCTTGTTGCATGGCGTTGTTGTTGTCTTTGGTTGGCGTCGCTTAGATCGCAAAGCCCGCTGCGCGCAGCAGCTGCGCGGTCTCGTACATCGGCAGCCCCATGATGCCCGAATAGCTGCCCGCCAGGTGCTCCACATACGCCGCCGCCCGGCCCTGGATGCCGTAGGCGCCTGCCTTGCCCAGCGGCTCGCCCGTAGCCACATACGCCTCGATTTGCACAGGTGCCATGGGCGCGAAAGTGACGCGCGATACCGACAGTGCCGTCAGCCGTTTGGTGCCTACCTGAAGAGCCACGGCGGTCAGCACGCGGTGCTCGTGCCCTGCCAGCTCGGTGAGCATGCGCGTCGCATGGGCGGCATCGTCTGGCTTGCCATAGATGGTGCGGCCCAGGGCCACGGTGGTGTCGGAACACAGGATGGGCGCATCCGGCAACTGGCGCCGTGCACGCCGGGCCACGGCCGCGTCGAGCTTGAGGGCCGTCACGCGCTCCACGTACGCTGTGGGCGCTTCGCCAGGCAGCACCACCTCGATGGCTTCAGCGTCTTCGGGCTCATCGCCATCCACGTTGGGCAGCAGCAGTTCGTAGCGCACGCCCAACTGTTCAAGCAACTGGCGGCGGCGCGGGCTCTGGGAGGCGAGGTAGATGAAGTCGGGCATGAACGGATTTTGAATAAAAATCGGCTCTAGCGCTTATTCATCAAGCGCCAGCAGCTATGAAAACAGGAGTTGCACAGACCATCATCGCAAAGGGTCTGCTTCATTCACGGTGGTAAGGATGCCCGGCATTCACCGACCAGGCGCGGTACAGCTGCTCGATGAGCAACACCCGCACCATGGCGTGGGGAAGGGTCAGGTCGGACAGGCGAATGCGTTCGTGCGCGGCCTGGCGAAAGGCGGGGTCCAGCCCGTCGGGGCCACCGATGACCAATGCCACATCGTCACCGCCCAGTTGCCAGCCCTTGAGCCGTTCGGCCAGGGCCTTGGTGGTGAGGTTGGTACCGCGCTCGTCCAGTGCCACCACGCGCGTGCCACGCGGAATAGCGGCTTCGATGCGCTCGCGCTCGGCGGCATAGAGCGTCTCCAGCGTCTTGGAGCCGCGTGGCTCTGTCTTGACGGCCTTGAGCTCGACCTTGAGTTCAGGTGGAAAACGTTTGGCGTAATCGTCGTACGCGGTCTGCGCCCAGTCGGGCACCCGCTGACCGACCGCCACTATCAGCAGCTTCATGGATCAACCTGGATGCGTGAGGGAGTCACCGCTGCCGCGCGCAAGCGATGGAGCGCGCGGCAGCTGAAACGGATCAGCCCTTGCTGCGAGCAGGTGCCTTCTTGGCCGCGGGCTTGGAGCCCGATGCGGAGGCTGGCTTGGCAGCTGCGCGCGCAGGGGACTTGGCAGCTGGCGACTTCTTGGCCGCAGGCTTCTTGGCGCCACCGGGCTTGACCACCACCGTCTTGACAGGGGTCTTGGTGGCTGCGGGCTTCTTGGTGGCAACTGCGCCAGTGGTCTTGCTGGCTGGCTTGGCGGTGCTTGTCTTGGCAGCCGATTTGGCAGGTGCAGCCTTGGCCGCAGTTTTTGCAGCGGGCTTGGGGGCTGTTTTGGCAGCAGTCTTCGCAGCGGTCTTGGCGACCGCCTTGACGGTGGCCTTGCCCGAACGGGCGGCTACGGTGGGGGCCGCCGCCTTCTTGGCGGGCGCCTTGCCTGCCGCCTTGGCGTCCGACTTGGCCGCCTTCTGGGCCGACTTCTTCTCGGCCAACTCTGTGGCCGCGCTGGACACCGGCTTGGCTGCGCCAAGCTTCAGGCGCACGGGGGTGTCGCCCCACAGCTCTTCCAGGCGGTAGTACTGGCGGATGGCCGGTTGCATGATGTGCGCCACAGCCGCGCCGCAGTCTACGATGATCCATTCGCCGTTGTCTTCGCCTTCGATGCGGGGCTTGGAGAACCCTGCCTCCTTGACCGCGTCGCGTACGCTGGCGGCCAGGGCCTTGGTCTGGCGGTTGGAGGTGCCCGATGCCACGATCACCCGTTCAAACAGCGGCGAGAGATGCTCGGTGTTGAAGACCTGGATGTCTTGCGCCTTGACGTCTTCCAGGCCATCAACGATGGCGCGCTGGAGTTTGGTGACGTCTTTTTTGGCAGCGGTTTCCGATTTGGTGGAGGTGGTCATCAGGCGGTGAATAGAGAGGGAATGGAATCAATATAGCGTGCAACGCATCGCGCAGCCAGCGGGCTGGGCCTTGAGTGTTGCGCGGGTGTTGTGCTGGGGCGCTGCAGCAATATGAGGTGTTTTTGACCTCTTGCGCTCATGTGAAAAGCGCTGGCAGCTATTGAAATTATAGCTTTTGCGTTTTTCAGGCCATTGACTGCGCTGCGCCAAGGCCTTCAGCCAGCCAGTCGCGCCGCACCAAAAAGCGCTGCGTGAGGTCGGCTTCGGCCGAATCGGCTACGTCAGAGCGCTGGTAAGACCACGACACAAGCGGCGGCATGGACAGCAAAATGGACTCGGTTCGCCCGCCCGACTGCAGGCCAAAGTGTGTACCCCGATCCCACACCAGGTTGAACTCGACATAGCGGCCCCGGCGATAAAGCTGGAAGTCGCGTTCGCGCTCGCCGTGAGGCATGCCCCGACGTTTCTCGACGATGGGCAGGTAGGCGCCGAGGAAAGCGTCGCCCACCGACTGCGTCATCGCCAGGCTTTGTTCAAAGCCCAGCTCCGAGAAATCGTCATAGAACACGCCGCCCACGCCGCGCTGCTCGCTGCGGTGCTTGAGATAAAAGTACTCGTCGCACCACTGTTTGAAGCGCGGGTACTTGTCGTCACCAAAGGGTGCCAAGGCATCACGGCAGGTGCGGTGAAAGTGCACCGCATCTTCCTCAAAGCCGTAGTACGGCGTGAGGTCCATGCCACCGCCAAACCAGCAGGTCGGCGCCTGACCGGGGTGACCGGCGGCGATCATGCGCACGTTCATGTGCACGGTGGGCACATAAGGGTTTCGCGGGTGGAACACCAGCGACACGCCCATCGCCTCGAACGGCGCACCCGCCAGCTCGGGCCGGTGCTGCGTGGCCGAAGGTGGCAGCTGCGGGCCGCGTACGTGGCTGAAGCCGCAACCCGCGCGCTCGAACACGCGGCCGCCTTCCATGATCTTGGTGATGCCGTCACCCTGCAGCGGCTCGCCGGGCGGCTTGCTCCAGGCATCGGCCAGAAAGCGTGCGCCGCCCTCACCTTCAGCGGCTTCCACGGCTTCCAGCGCATCGGTGATGCGGGCCTGAAGGCCCACCAGGTAGCCGCGCACGCGGGTCACCGTGTCGGCTGGGTTCAAGGTCTGAGCGTCTGCCATCAGCTCTTCAGGGCACGGAAGCCGATGTCGCGGCGGTACTGCGCGCCATCAAACTGGATGCCGCGTGCCACGTCATACGCACGTTGCTGCGCCTGCTTGACGCTGTCGGCCAGCACCGTCACACACAACACCCGGCCACCGGTCACGCTGACCACACCATCCTTCAGCTGCGTGCCCGCATGGAACACCACGGCATCGTCCGCCTCAGCCGGCAGGCCAGTGATGGTGTCACCCTTGCGCGGGTTCTCCGGGTAGCCATGGGCGGCCATGACCACACCCAGTGCGGTGCGGCGGTCCCATTGCAGTTCCATCTGGTCGAGTTTGCCGTCAGCGGCAGCAGCCATCACGTCGCTGAAGTCGCTTTTCAGGCGCATGAGGATGGGTTGCGTCTCGGGGTCGCCCATGCGGCAGTTGAATTCGAGCGTCTTGGGCTGGCCCTTGGCGTCGATCATCAGGCCGGCATACAGGAAGCCGGTGTAAGGAATGCCGTCCTTTTCCATGCCCCGGATGGTGGGCAGGATGATTTCACGCATCGCGCGGGCGTGCACATCGGCCGTGACCACGGGGGCGGGCGAATAAGCGCCCATGCCACCGGTGTTGGGGCCTTCGTCGCCGTCTTTGAGGCGCTTGTGGTCCTGGCTGGTGGCCAAGGCCAGAACGTTCTTGCCGTCGCACAGCACGATGAAACTGGCTTCTTCGCCTTCGAGGAACTCCTCGATCACGACCCGCGCGCCGCCTTCGTTGTGCGTCACACCGTATTTGTTGTCCACCAGCATGAAATCCACGGCGTCGTGGGCTTCCTGCAGCGTCATGGCCACGACCACGCCCTTACCCGCTGCCAGGCCGTCGGCCTTGATGACGATGGGTGCACCCAGCCGGTCCACAAACGCGTGGGCGGCGACCGGGTCGGTAAAGGTATCGTAGTCGGCCGTGGGGATGCCATGGCGGCGCATGAAGGCCTTAGAGAAGGCCTTGGAGCTTTCGAGCTGGGCTGCCGCCTTGGTGGGGCCGAAGATGCGCAGGCCGTTGGCACGGAACTCATCGACCACACCGGCCGCCAGCGGCGCCTCTGGGCCCACCACCGTCAGCGCGATCTTCTCGGCCTGGGCCCACGCGCGCAGCTCGCGCACGTCGGAGATCGCCACGTTTTCGAGCTTGGGGTTCAGGGCCGTGCCACCGTTGCCGGGCGCCACAAACACCTTGGTCACCTTGGGGGACTGGCTCAGTTTCCACGCCATCGCGTGTTCACGGCCGCCGCCACCAATCACAAGTACTTTCATAGGAACCTTTGGTGAACCTGGCCCGCAGCGCAGCGCTGCCGGGCAGGGTTCGGGGGAATATCAGTCGGAAAACAGGTCAGGGCAAGAAAAAGCGGTGCTCTAGAGGGCGGAGTCACAATGCCGCGTTGTGATAAACCTCCTGGGTGTCGTCCAGGTCTTCCAGCACATCCAGCAGCTTCTGCATCTTGGCGGCGTCTTCGCCGGTCAGCTCGATCGTGTTTTCAGGCCGCATGGTCACGCCCGCCACTTCGGCCGTCAGGCCTGCGGCCTCCAGCGCGTTCTTTACCGCTTCAAAGTCGGCTGGGGCGGTCAGCACCTCCACCGCGCCGTCTTCGTCGGTCACCACGTCTTCAGCGCCCGCCTCCAGCGCCACTTCCATCACCTTGTCTTCGCTGGTACCGGGGGCAAAAATCAGCTGGCCGCAGTGCTTGAACTGGAACACCACCGAGCCTTCGGTGCCCATGTTGCCTCCATGCTTGCTGAACGCGTGGCGCACTTCGGCCACGGTGCGCACGCGGTTGTCGGTCATGGTATCGATCATGATGGCTGCGCCACCAATGCCATAGCCTTCGTAGCGGATTTCTTCGTAGGTCAGGCCTTCGGCGTTGCCCGTGGCCTTGTCGATGTTGTACTTGATGCGGTCGGCGGGCATGTTGGCCGCCTTGGCCTTGTCCACCGCCAGGCGCAGGCGGGGGTTGGCTGACAGGTCGCCGCCACCGGCACGGGCGGCCACAGTGATTTCACGAATGATGCGGGTCCAGATCTTGCCGCGTTTTTCATCCTGGCGCCCTTTGCGGTGCTGGATATTCGCCCATTTACTGTGTCCTGCCACGAGAAGTCCTTTTGTATTGATTTAATCTAGTCGGTGGATTTTACTTTTTGCCGAACCCGTACCCCCGAGGAAACCCGAAATGGCCGAACCCCTGCTGATTGCCAAGCACGACACGATTGAATGCCACCTGCTTCCCGGCCTGGCCAACCGCCACGGGCTCATCACCGGAGCCACCGGCACGGGCAAGACCGTCACCCTGCAGACCCTGGCGGAAAACTTCTCGCGCATCGGCGTGCCAGTATTCATGGCCGATGTGAAGGGCGACCTCACGGGCGCCAGCCAGCCCGGCAAGATTGGCGACAAGCTGGCCGCCGTACTCAAGGAACGGGGCCTGGACCTGCCCACGCCGCTGGCCTGCCCCACCACGCTGTGGGATGTGTTTGGCGAACAGGGCCACCCGGTGCGCGCCACGGTGTCGGACATGGGCCCGCTGCTGCTGGGCCGCATGCTCAATCTGAACGAGACGCAGCTGGGCGTGCTCAACCTGGTCTTCAAGATTGCCGACGACAACGGCATGCTGCTGCTGGACCTGAAGGACCTGCGCGCCATGCTGCAATATGTGGGCGACAACGCCAAGGACTTCACCACCGAGTACGGCAACGTGAGCGCCGCCAGCGTGGGCGCCATCCAGCGCGGCCTGCTGCAGATCGAGCAGCAGGGCGGCACGCAGTTCTTCGGCGAGCCCATGCTCAACATCCAGGACTTCATGCAGACCGTGGACGGCCATGGCGTGGTGAACATCCTGGCGGCCGACAAGCTCATGAATTCGCCGCGCCTGTATGCCACCTTCCTCTTGTGGATGCTGTCCGAGCTGTTCGAGCAGCTGCCTGAGATCGGCGACCCCGAGCAGCCCAAACTGGTGTTCTTCTTCGACGAGGCCCACCTGCTGTTCAACGAGGCGCCCAAAGTACTCATCGAGCGCATCGAGCTGGTGGTGCGACTGGTGCGGTCCAAGGGCGTGGGCGTGTATTTCGTCACCCAGAATCCGCTCGACATCCCCGACAGCGTGCTGGCCCAGCTGGGCAACCGCGTGCAGCACGCGTTGCGCGCCTTCACCCCGCGGGACCAAAAGGCCGTGAAGGCCACGGCCACCACCATGCGGCAAAAACCGGGGCTGGACATTGAAACCGCCATCACCGAGCTGGCCGTGGGCGAGGCGCTGGTGAGCTTTCTGGACGCCAAGGGCCGCCCGAGCGTGACCGAGCGCGTGTTTGTATTGCCTCCCGGCAGCCAGTTGGGCCCCATCACCCCGCAGCAGCGCCAGGCCCTGATGGCCAGTTCTCTGGTCGCGGGTGTGTATGAAAAGGCGGTGGACCGCGAGTCGGCCTACGAAAAACTCAAGGGCCGCGCCGCCGAAGCCGGCGGGCAGGCGGGCAACGCAGCGGGCGGGGGCAACGGCAAGGTGGCCACCGGTACGCCCACCGAAGAAGGCGGCGGCCTGCTGGGTGGTCTGAACGATGTGCTGTTTGGCAGCACCGGCCCGCGAGGCGGCAAACGCGACGGCCTGGCGCAGACCATGGCCAAGTCCGCCGTGCGCACCATGGGCACCACGATCGGCAAGGAGATTTTGCGGGGCGTGCTCGGCGGCATCTTTGGCGGCGGCAGCAAGCGCCGCTGACGCCGTTGGGACGGCGCCCGGCGTCATAGACCGGCGGCGCCCCTCCCGCCACTGGCTCGCCTCCCTGTGAAAGCGCACAACACGGCGCCTGTGACCTTTTGACGACACCCTGCGATTCGTCACAAATCAGTCACATGACCGCCGTGAAATCGCCATACACAACAACAAAAAGAAGGAGGGACGATGACACGCATTGAAAACGTTCTGCTGCGCTGGGGCGGCAAGGTCATGCTGCTGGCCATTGGGGTGTGGGTGGCAGCCATCCTCGGGATCTTTGCAGGCGCCTGGCGCCTGCGCTGGCCCTGGGTCCTGTACTTCATTGCCACCGTGATATTCACGGCGCTGGTGATCCAGTGGACCAACGCAGTGCGCCAGCGCTACATCCGCGAGGCTCCCCTGCCCCGCTTTCTGCAGCGCAAGCTGCGCGAAACCTACCCCCACCTGAGCACCCGCGACTGTGAACTGGTGGAACGCGGCCTGCGCCAGTTCTTCATGGCCTGCCTGCGCAGCAACCAGCAGTTTGTGGCCATGCCCTCCAAGGCGGTCGATGCGCTGTGGCACGAATTCATCCTGCACACGCAGGCGTACAAACTGTGGTGCCAGAACGCACTGGGTTTCTTTTTGCACCACACACCCGCCGAGGCGCTGGGCCACAAGGCGCGCCACAACGACGGCCTGCGCCGCTGCTGGTACTGGGTGTGCAAGGAAGAATCCATCGACCCCAAGGGGCCCAGCCGCCTGCCCCTGCTGTTTGCACTGGACGCCAAGTTCGCGATTGCCGGAGGCTTCAGCTACGTGCCCGACTGCTCCGACATTGCCCGCAAAAGCGACGCGGGCGGCAGCGGCGGCGACAGCTACTGCGGCACCAGTTTTTCGGACGGCAGCTACAGCGGCAGCTCGGGCGACTTTGGCGGCGCCGAGAGTTCGGATGCAGGTAGTGACGGCGGCGGGGATGGCGGGGGCGACGGTGGCGGTTGTGGTGGCGGTGGGGACTGAGCGCCTGGTCCAACGCCCCCACTGGCGGCACAACGCCAGCCCCAATCACTCTCTTTTTGATAGCTACCCAGGCATGATGCACTAGCGCATGCAGCCAAAATGGCCTGAAATCACGCTCAGTCACCCAGGCGACGACCGGGCCTGCACCCACCGGTCTACAGTGGCACCCCATGAACACCCTCACCTGCTTTTCCCTCAGCATCACTGACCACGTGGCCCATCTGGTTCTGAACAAACCCGAGGCCATGAACACCATGCATCCCACCTTCTGGCGCGAGCTGGACACGGTGCTGGCCCAGCTGCACCAGGCGGGCGAGGCGCGGGCGCTGGTCTTCAGCAGCACCGGCAAACATTTCAGCGCCGGGATGGCGCTGGAGACCTTTGGCGGCGCCATCACGATGGACGACCAGAGCCCCGAGGGCAGGGCCGCCATCTTCGACCTGCTGACCGACATGCAGGCCACCTTCACGCGCATCGACAACCTGCGCATCCCGGTGATCATGGCCATCCACGGCGGCTGCATCGGCGGCGCGGTGGACATGGTCACCGCAGGCTGCATCCGCTACGCCACGCAGGATGCGTTCTTCTGCATCCAGGAGATCAACATCGGCATGGTGGCCGACGTGGGCACGCTGCAGCGCCTGCCCAAGCTCATCCCGCTGGGCGTGGTCAAAGAACTGGCCTACACCGGCCGCCGCCTGAGCGCTGCCAAGGCCCTGGACTATGGCCTGGTCAACGAGGTGTTCGACACGCAAGAGGCCATGCTGGCTGCCGCGCTGCAGTGCGCCAAAGAGATCGCGTCCAAACCCCCAGTGGCCATCTGGGGCACCAAGCAGGCCGTGAACTACGCGCGCGACCACAGCGTGGAAGACAGCCTGCGCCAGATGGGCTGGCTGCAAGGCGCCATCTGGAGCAACCAGCATGTGCGCGAATCCGTCACGGCCATGAAGCAAAAACGAGCGGGCGAGTTCCCGGCGCTCACACCATTGCAGCGGTTCAGCGAGCTGGGCTGAGCGCCGCCGGGCCGCGCCATGCGGCCCGGATTGTGGCGCGCGCACGGGCATGTGCCACATCAAAATGTATAGCTGCCCAGGCATGCAGCACTAGCGCTTGCAAGCCCTTTTGCTTGAAATGGCGAGGCAAAGGGCTATCATCAGGCTTCAAGGGCTGCGCCAGTTATGGCCGTCTTCCAGCCCTGTCCACAAGGATGCCGCCACCATGACGCTGCCCAGCCTGACCCCACCCACCTACGACGATGTGGCCGCTGCCGCGCACCGGCTCAAGGGCATGGCGCACCGCACGCCCGTGCTGCGCTCCAGCACCGCCGACGAGCGGCTGGGCGCGCAGCTGTTCTTCAAGTGCGAGAACCTGCAGCGCACCGGCGCGTTCAAGTTCCGGGGCGCGTTCAACACCCTGGCCCAGTTCACCGACGAGCAGCGCGAACGCGGTGTGCTCGCCTTCTCGGCCGGCAACCACGCGCAGGCCATTGCACTGTCGGCCCGGCTGCTGGACATGCCTGCCGCCATCGTCATGCCCGAGGACGCCCCCGCCTCCAAGATGGCCGCCACGCGCGACTATGGCGCCCAGGTCGTCACCTACAACCGCTACACCGAAGACCGCGAGGCCATCAGCCGCCGCCTGGCGCTGGAGCGCGGCATGACGCTGGTCCCCCCGTTCGACCACCCCCATGTGATCGCGGGCCAGGGCACGGCGGCCAAGGAGCTTTTTGAAGAAGTGCCCGACCTGGACTACCTGTTCGTCTGCGTCGGCGGCGGCGGCCTGCTTGCGGGCAGCCTGCTGGCCGCCGAGGCCCTGGCGCCGCAATGCCGGGTGGTAGGGGTGGAGCCCGCAGCGGGCAACGACGGCCAGCAGTCGGTCAAGGCCGGGCATGTGGTGCAGATCCCCACGCCCCACACCATTGCCGACGGCGCACAAACCCAGGCGCTGGGCCAGCTCACCTTCCCCATCATCCAGCGCCTGGCCGACGACATGGTCACCGCCACCGACGAGCAGCTGGTCGAGTCCCTGCGCTTTTTTGCCGAACGCATGAAGATCGTGGTCGAGCCCACAGGCGCCCTGGCCTTCGCCGGGGCACAGCATGGCAACGTCGACATCCACGGAGCGCGCGTCGGCATTCTCATCAGCGGTGGCAACGTCGATTTGTCGCGGCTGGCACGGTTTCTGGCAGACTAGCCCCCACTTTTTCACTCACCGCGCGGCAGAGCGCGCCTGTTCGTCAGCGCAAAGGCCTCTGCCCTTCTCCTTTCAGGTTCCCCATGAGCAACGTCACCGTCATCACCCACCCCCTCGTCCAGCACAAGCTCACGCTGATGCGCAAGAAGGACGCGAGCACCAACAGCTTCCGCCGCCTGCTGGGCGAACTCTCCACGCTGATGGCCTACGAAGTCACGCGCGACATGCCACTGCAGGACGTGCAGATCGAAACCCCGCTGGAGACCATGACCGGCAAGATGATCGACGGCAAGAAGCTGGTGCTGGTCTCCATCCTGCGCGCGGGCAACGGCTTTCTGGACGGCATGCTCAACGTGGTGCCCGGCGCCCGCGTGGGCCACATCGGCCTGTACCGCGACCCGGCCACGCTGCAGCCGGTGGAGTACTACTTCAAGATGCCGTCCGAGATGGACGAGCGCGACATCATCGTGGTGGACCCGATGCTCGCTACCGGCAACTCGGCCGCCGCCTGTGTGGACCGCCTCAAGAAGCTCAACCCCCGCTCCATCAAGTTCGTGTGCCTGCTGGCCGCCCCCGAAGGTGTGGCCACGCTGCAAAAGGCCCACCCCGACGTGCCCATCTTCACCGCCGCCATCGACCGCGAGCTGAACGACCACGGCTACATCCTGCCGGGCCTGGGCGATGCGGGTGACCGCATTTTTGGCACCAAATAAGCGCACAACGGCAGCGCCCGTGCACCAGCCACCGCAGGGCCTGCCGCCCAGCGGTGGCTTTTTTTTCATCACCGGGCCTCTCTGCGTTGCATAACAGCCCATTGGGAGCCCTACCCTGGTGGGGTGCCCCAGCCTGGTTTCCTGATGCGCTGCACACATGCACCATTTTTTTACCAACTGGTGGCTTTCCTCTGGCAGACTTGCCGCTGGTTTGCAGTTACACAGCCACCGACTGGCGCGCTCCTTGCTTGGTAGCAGCACACCCAACCTCCTTGTTTGCTTGTCTGAAGGACCCCCACCATGACCACTCGCCGCATCTTCACCGGACGCCTGCTCTGCACCTCCATGGCCCTCTCGGCCGCCATGGCGATGGCGCCCTCTTTGGCCTTCGCGCAGTCCAAGATCAAGGTCGCGGCGATATACACGGTGCCTTTTGAACAGCAATGGGTCAGCCGCATCCACAAGGCCCTCAAGGCCGCAGAGGCACGTGGCGAGATCGAATACAAGGCCAGCGAAAACGTGAGCAACGCCGACTACGAGCGCGTGATGCGCGAGTACGCCACGGGCGGCAACCAGCTCATCCTGGGCGAAGCCTTTGCGGTGGAAGCCGCCGCCCGCAAGGTGGCCAAGGACTTCCCCAAGACGTCCTTTCTGCTGGGCTCGTCGGGCAAGCCGCAGGCGCCCAACTTCAGCGTGTTCGACAACTACATCCAGGAACCCGCGTACCTCAGCGGCATGGTCGCGGGCGGCATGACCAAGACGAACAAGATCGGCATGGTGGGCGGCTTCCCCATCCCCGAGGTCAACCGCCTGATGCACGCCTTCATGGCGGGCGCCAAAGAGACCAATCCCAAGGTCGAGTTCACCATCACCTTCATCAACAGCTGGTTTGACCCGCCGAAGGCCAAGGAAGCCACCTTTGCCATGATCGACAAAGGCGCCGACGTGCTCTACGCCGAGCGTTTCGGCGTGAGTGACGCGGCCAAGGAAAAGGGCAAGCTCGCCATCGGCAACGTGATCGACACCCAGCCACAGTACCCCGACACGGTGGTGGCATCGGCCATCTGGCACATGGAGCCCAGCATCGACCGCGCGCTCAAGCTGGTCAAGGAAGGCAAGTTCACCCCCGAGGACTACGGCCCGTACTCGATGATGAAACACAAGGGCTCTGAACTCGCGCCCCTGGGCACGTTCGAGAAGAAGATCCCCGCCGACATCGTCGCCAAAGTCAAGGCGAAAGAGGCCGACATCCTGGCGGGCAAGTTCACCGTGAAGGTAGACGACAGCCAGCCCAAATCCACGGCCAAGTAAGGGGAGTGGATGACAAAACTCTTCTGGCGTTGTTGCTGTGTCTTGTCGTACTTGCAGTACTGCCTGCGACACAGCGCCTAGCCAGAACCGCTGCGCTGAGCTTTGTCAGCCACTCCAAATCACCAATGCGAGACAAAGCGGGTAAATACCTGGGCCACCACTCATCGCGGTGGCCCTTTTTTGTTGTCGTTATTCGTACGTCTCTGTCCCTGCCTGGTATGTCCATGACCACCTCCTCGTCCATCCCATTGCGCCACTCCGTCGCCTCTCATTTCACCCGCCTGCTGGGAGCACTGGCACTGGCTGGCGCACTCGCCGGTTGTGCATCCGGCCCGACAGGCAAGACGGCGGTCCGGCTGGACGACACACCCCGCATCGCCGTCATCTCTGCCTTTGCGCCCGAGCTGACCGTGCTGCTGCCCCAGGTGCAGCAGCCCGCCAAACACAGCATCAACGGCGTGGAGTTCACCACCGGCACGCTAGAAGGCAAGCCCGTGGTGGTGTTCCTGTCGGGCATCAGCATGACTAACGCGGCCATGAACACCCAGCTGGTGCTGGACCGCTTCCACGTGAGCCATGTGGTCTTCAGCGGCATTGCGGGCGGAGTGAACCCTAGCCTGCACATTGGCGACGTGACGGTGCCCGCACAGTGGGGCCAGTACATGGAATGGCTGATGGCGCGTGAAGACAAACCCGGCCAGTACAGCGCCCCCGCGTGGATGAAAAGCGAGCTGACGATGCCCGCCTTCGGCATGATGCACCCGCGCCCGGTGGAGGTGCGATCGGCTGCAAACCCCCAGCTCAGCAAGAAGTTCTGGTTCGAAGCAGACCCGAAGATGCTGGCCACCGCCCGCAGCCTGCAGAACGTGGGCCTGGAACACTGCCTGGCCGCCACCTGCCTGAAACAGCGCCCGCAACTGGTAGTGGGCGGCAACGGCGTGTCGGGCCAGGCCTTTGTGGACAACAACGCCTTCCGCGAATACGCCTTCAAGACCTTCGAGGCCAACGTGCTCGACATGGAAACCGCCGCCACCGCCATGGTGGCGCACAGCAACGGCGTGCCCTACATTGCCTTCCGCTCGCTGAGCGACCTGGCGGGAGGTGGCGAGGGTGAGAACGAAATGGGCACCTTCATGGGCCTGGCGGCGGCCAACTCGGCCAAGGTGTTGCGGGCGTTTCTGGCGGCGTGGAAGTAGATGGCCTCCACCAACGCCCCCGTCCTGAAACTGTCGGGCATCACCAAGCGTTTTGGCAAGCTCGTCGCCAACGACACTATCAGTCTGACCTTGGCACGCGGCGAAGTGCTGGCCCTGCTGGGCGAAAACGGCGCAGGGAAGTCCACACTGATGTCCATCCTGTTCGGGCACTACGTGGCCGACGAAGGCAGCATCGAAGTCTTTGGCCAGCCCCTGCCGCCCGGCCAGCCGCGTGCGGCGCTGGCGGCGGGCATTGGCATGGTGCACCAGCACTTCACGCTGGCCGACAACCTCACGGTGCTGGACAACGTGCTGCTGGGCAGCGAGCCGCTGTGGCAGCCCTTCTCACGCCGCAGCGTGGCGCGCGCCAAGCTGCTGGCGGTGTCGCAGCAGTTTGGCCTGCCAGTGAGCCCCGATGCGAAGGTGGGCAGCCTCTCGGTGGGCGAGCGCCAACGCGTCGAAATCCTGAAGGCGCTCTACCGGGGTGCCCACATCCTCATCCTGGACGAACCCACCGCCGTGCTCACCCCGCAGGAGAGCGAGGCGCTGTTCGACACGCTGGCGCAAATGGTGGCGCAGGGCCTGTCCATCATCTTCATCAGCCACAAGCTGGGCGAGGTGCTGCGTGTATCGCACCGCGTGGCCGTGCTGCGCCAGGGCAAGCTGGTGGCAGAGGCGCCTGCGCAGGGCACCACCCAGGGGCAGCTCGCGCAATGGATGGTGGGCCATGCGATTGAGGCGGCAGAGCGCCGCCCCGCCAAGAATGTGGGCGAGCCCATCTGCACCCTGACCAACGTCAGCACCGGCCCCACGGGGCGCGACCGGCTGAACGGTGTGTCCCTCAGCTTGCGCGCAGGCGAGATCGTGGCGATTGCGGGCGTGAGCGGCAACGGCCAGGTGGCGCTGGCCGATGTCTTGTGCGGCGTGCGCAACGCCACCACCGGCCAGGTCACGCTGCGTGGCGCACCGCTGCAACCACGGCCCGCGTGGCTGGTCGGCCAGGGCGTGGCCCGCATCCCCGAAGACCGCCACGCCGTGGGCGTGGTGGGCGACCTGCCCATGTGGGAGAACGCGGTGGCCGAACGCCTGCGCGGCCCCTGGTTTGCGCACCCGTGGTTCCGCGCCTTCTGGGTCAAACGCCGCGCGGCGCGCCAGCATGCACAGCGTGTGGCCGAGACCTTTGACGTGCGCGGCGGCGGGCCGGACACCCCCGCCCGGTCGCTGTCGGGCGGCAACATGCAAAAGCTCATCCTGGGCCGGGCGCTGATGCCGCCACAGGACGCGGCGGGTAACTCGGCCCCCGCGCCCCAGCTCATCGTGGCCCACCAGCCTACTTGGGGGCTGGATATTGGTGCAGTGATGTTTGTGCAGCAGCAGCTCATCAACGCGCGCGATGCGGGAGCGGCCGTGCTGCTGATCTCGGACGATCTGGACGAAGTGCTGGCACTGGGTGACCGTGTGGCCGTCATGCACGACGGACAACTGAGCGAGGCGCGACGCGCCGAAGATTGGACACGCGAAGCCATCGGCCTGGCCATGGCAGGCGCTGCACATTGAGCGACAACAACAAGAACAACCCAGCATGAGACTCGAAAAACGCAACCACACCTCCCCAGCCGCCTACGTGCTGGCGCCGGTGGGCGCCGTGGTGTTCACACTGATCGTCAGCGCCCTGCTGGTGCTGTGGGCCGGGGCGCCCGTGGGCCAGACCTATGCGCTGCTGCTGCAAGGCGCGTTCGGCTCGGTGTTTGCACTGACCGAAACCCTCACCCGCGCCACGCCACTGATCCTGACTGGACTGGCAGCGGCCGTGGCCTTCCGGGCGCGGCTGTTCAACATTGGGGCCGAGGGGCAGCTTTACGCCGGGGCGCTGGCCGCCGTGGCCGTGGGCGGCATGCACGGGGGCACGGGGCTGGAGTGGTCGCCCTATGTGCTCTTTCCACTGATGATGCTGGCGGCCGCGCTGGCAGGCGCAGCGCTGCTGCTGGGCCCGGCGCTGATGAAGGCGCGGCTGGGCGTGGACGAGGTCGTCACCACACTGCTGCTCAACTTCATCATGCTGCTGCTGGTGTCAGCTCTGCTCGATGGGCCGATGAAAGACCCGCTCTCCATGGGCTGGCCGCAGAGCGTGGCACTGCAGGGCGACCTGGAACTCTCCAAGCTGGTGCCTCAGACGCGGCTGCACACGGGCCTGCTGTGGGCCGTGTCGCTGGCCGTGATGCTGTGGGTGCTGCTGGCACGCACGGTGCCGGGGTTTGACATTCGTGCTGCGGGGGCCAATGCACGCGCTGCTGCCTTTGCGGGCGTGCCTATCACCCGCACGGTGGTGCTGGTCGCCTTGCTCTCCGGCGGGCTCGCAGGCTTGGCCGGCGCCATCGAAGTGGCTGGTCGCACTGGTTATGTGACGCTCGACATGTCGCCCGGCTACGGCTACAGCGGCATCGTGATCGCCATGCTGGCCGGACTGCACCCGCTGGGCGTGATAGCGGCGGGCACCTTTGTGGCGGGCGTGCTGGTGGGGGCTGACAGCATGAGCCGCGCGGTGGGCGTGCCTACCTACATTGCGGATGTGATCGTGGCGACTTCGCTGATTGCGGTGCTGGTGGCCGGGCTGCTGACGCAGTACCGCGTGCGGTGGAAGTGAAGCAGCCATGACAACCCATACACACCACAATTTCAAGCCAAATTGGCCTGTAGCGCTAGTGAATAAAGCGCTAGCAGCTATCGAAATAAAAGCAAAACTCCACGGAGCAGCCGCATGACCGAACTGCTCGACATCCTCGCCAACCCCGCGTTCTGGATTGCCACCCTGCGGGTTGCCACCCCGCTCATCCTGGGCACGCTGGGGGTACTGCTGTGCGAGCGTGCAGGCGTGCTGAACCTGGGCATTGAAGGAATCATGGTGGCCGGGGCCTTCACCGGCTGGCTTACGGTGTATGCGGGCCATGGGCTGTGGACCGGGGTGCTGGTAGCGGCGCTCACGGGTGCGGTGTTTGGGCTGCTGCACGCGTGGCTCACCGTGGGGCTGGCGCTGTCGCAGCATGTGTCGGGCTTGGGCATCACGCTGCTGGCCACGGCGCTGAGCTACTACGGCTACCGCGTGAGCTTTCCCAAAGTGAACACGCCGCCCACCATTGAGCCCTTTGCTCCGATGGAGTGGCTGGGCATTCCTATCCTGTCGGCACAGACCCCACTCACGCTGCTGGCCGTGCTGCTGGTGCCCCTGCTGGCCTGGGTGCTGATGCGCACCCCGCTGGGCCTGGCCGTGCGCATGGTGGGCGAGAACCCGCAGGCGGCCGAGGGCCAGGGCATCTCGGTGGCGGCCATGCGCACCGGCGCCATCGTGGCCGGGTCGGCGCTGATGGGCGTGGCGGGCAGCTTCCTCACCCTGTCGGCGTTCAACGCCTTCTTCTTCAACATGATCAACGGGCGCGGCTGGATCTGCGTGGCGCTGGTGGTGTTTGCCTCGTGGCGGCCTGGCAAGGCGCTGCTGGGTGCGCTGCTGTTTGCCTTTTTTGACGCGCTGCAGCTGCGGCTGCAGCAGGCGGGCGATGCGTGGCTGCCGTACCAGGTGTATCTGATGCTGCCGTACCTGCTGTCCATCCTGGCGCTGGTGCTGGTGGCACGCAAGGCGGCGTATCCGCAGGCGCTGATGAAGCCCTACCGCAAGGGGGAGCGATGAGAAGATGCGAATGAGCCCACCACGCCCGATTCATTCACACCCTCTGGTCGGACCACACCGCAAACTCGTTGCCGCTGGGCTCTGTGAAATGAAAGCGCCGTCCTCCCGGAAAGTCGAACACCGGCTTGACCACATGGCCACCCGCCGCCTCCACCTTGGCCAAGGTGGCTTCAAGGTCAGCGCTGTAGAACACCAGCAAGGCGCCGCCAGTGGCTGGAGTGGAACAAAGGCTGGCGCGGAAGAAGCCGCCGTCCAACCCCTGGCCCGAGAAGGCCGTGTATTCGGGGCCATAGTCCACAAAGGTCCATGCAAAGGCCTTTTCAAAGAACGACTTGGTGGCGGGCACATCGCGCGCGGCAAATTCGACGTAGTTCAACTTTTCATGTGCGTTCATCGGATGACCCTTTCTTCTTGAGACCCCGCAGTGTGCCAGCGCGTCCCGACGAATATCTACACTCCCCCACCATGCTCGACCTGCTCATCACCCACGCCAGCCTGCCCGACGGCCGCCAGAACATGTCCATCGCCGTGCAAGGCGGTCGCATCACCGAAGTGACCGAAGGCCTGCAAGCCCCTGCGCATGAGACGGTGGACGCCGGTGGCCTGCTGGTCAGCCCGCCGTTTGTGGACGCGCATTTCCACATGGATTCGACCCTGAGCTACGGCCAGCCGCGCGTGAACGAGAGCGGCACGCTGCTCGAAGGCATTGCGCTGTGGGGCGAACTCAAGCCCACGCTGACCCACGACGCCATCGTGCAGCGCGCGCTGCAGTACTGCGACATGGCCGTGGCGCGCGGGCTGCTGGCCATCCGCAGCCATGTGGACACCAGCCACCCCAGCCTGCTGCCGGTAGAGGCGCTGCTCCATGTCAAGCAGCGCGTGGCGCCGTACCTGGATTTGCAACTGGTGGCCTTCCCACAAGACGGCGTGCTGCGCGCGCCCGGAGGGCTGGCCAACCTGAAACGCGGGCTGGACATGGGTGTGGACGTGGTGGGCGGCATTCCGCACTTCGAGCGCACCATGGCCCAAGGGGCCGAGAGCGTGAAGATCCTTTGCGAACTGGCGGCCGAACGGGGCAAACGCGTGGACATGCACTGCGACGAATCCGACGACCCGCACTCGCGCCACGTGGAAACCTTGGCGTACGAAACCCAGCGCCTGGGACTGCAGGGCCGCGTGACGGGCTCGCACCTCACCTCCATGCACAGCATGGACAACTACTACGTGAGCAAGCTGATGGCGCTGATGGCCGAGGCAGACCTGGGCGTGGTGGCCAACCCGCTCATCAACATCACGCTGCAAGGCCGCCACGACACCTACCCCAAGCGCCGGGGCATGACCCGCGTGCCCGAGCTGATGGCTGCGGGCCTGACGGTGGCGTTTGGCCACGACTGCGTGCTCGACCCCTGGTACAGCGGCGGCAGCGCCGACATGCTGGAGGCCGCGCACATGGGCCTTCATGTGGGCCAGATGACCAGCCAGGCCGCCATGCGGCAGTGTTTTGATGCGGTGACGGTGAATCCCGCCAAGCTGCTGGGGCTGGAGGGCTACGGTATCGCCCCCGGCTGCCATGCCGACCTGGTTCTGCTGCATGCGCGCAACCCGGTGGACGCCATCCGCCTGCGGGCCACGCGCCTGGGTGTGTGGCGGCGCGGCCAACGGGTGGCCAGCAGCCCGGCGCCCGTGGCGCAGCTGCACCTGCCTGGGCGGCCCGGCAGCGTGGATTTTTCGTCCAACTAGCCTCAAGCGCTAATGGATCATGCCTTGGCAGCTATATATTCGATAGCACACAGTCATCCTGACGTTCAGGCCATGCGCGCAATCGTCTTGCGAAACCGCGCCAGCGCCAGGCTGAACAGCACCGCCCCAATCCCCAGCAGCCACACCAGCGACGGCCACACCACCGCCCAGCCCGCGCCCCGGTAGAGGATGGCCTGGGCCAGCTCGGTGAAGTGCGTGGTGGGCGCCAGGGCCATGCCGTACTGCACCCACAGCGGCATGCTCTCGCGCGGGGTGACGCCGCCCGACAGCATCTGCAGCGGCATCATCACCAGCACCATCAGCAAGCCAAACTGCGGCATGCTGCGCGCCACCGTGGCCATGAAGATGCCCATGGACGTGGTGGCAAACAGATGCAGCGTGGCCCCCAGCAGGAACAGGGGTACCGAGCCTTCGATCGGCACACCAATCGCCCAGCGAATCACCGCCGTGAGCGACACCCAGGTAGCCACCAGCACCACCAGCGCCATGGCCCAGACCTTGGCCAGCATGATCTCGCCGGGGGTGACGGGCATCACCAGCAAATGCTCCACCGTGCCATGCTCGCGTTCGCGGATCAGCGCGGCGCCGGTGAGGATGATGGAGAGCATGGTCACGATGTTGATCAGCTCCATCAGCGAGCCGAACCACGCGGGATTGAGCGCCGGGTTGAAGCGCGAGCGCACCGTCAGCTCGATGGGCTGGGCGGCCACGGCGCGGTCGCGCTGCACAAACTCGGCCACCTCCAGCTGCACGATCTGCTGCACCGCCCCGTTGGCTGCAAACGCTTGCCCCATGCGCGTGGCGTCGATGTTGAGCTGCACCTGCGGCACCCGGCCCGCCAGCACATCGCGCTGGAAATGGGCGGGGATGTGCAGCACCAGCGTGAAGCGGCCAGCGTCCAGCCCCGGGTCCACCTCGCGCATGCTGATCATGGCGGGGCGTGTGAACTGGGGCGCGTAGAACGCGGTGGCGATGCGCTGGGACAGCGCCGAATCGTCCTCGTCCACGATGGCAATGGGCACATGGTGCAGCGTTTCGGGCTGCGCCATGCCCGCCGAATACACCGCCAGCGTGGTCGTGTAGACGATGAGGAACAACATGGCCGGGTCGCGCCACAGGCTCCACAGCTCCTTGATGCCTAACCTGAAAATGTTCGACCAACGACCTCTCAGCGCCATGTCAGGTCTCCTGCTTGCGTAGCAACAGGATGGCGGTGCCAATGATGACAGGCACCGCCACCACCATGGGCCAGAACTCGGCCTGCAGATCCTGCAGGCCCAGCGCCTTGTTGAACACGCCCCGGCTGATGGTGAACATGTGGCTGGCCGGGTAGGCCTCTCCGAACCGGCGCGCAAAGCCCGTCATGGACGAAACGGGGTTGATGAGCCCGGCGAACTGCACGGCCGGAATAATCGTGCCCACCATGGCAAAGAACATCGCCGCAATCTGGCTGCGCGTGACGGTGGATGCTAGGAGGCCCATGCCCGTGGAGCACAGGCTGAACACCACGGCGGCCAATGTCAACGTGGCAAAACTTCCCGTCATCGGCACGCCAAACACCGTCACCGCCGCCAGGCACATCAGGCCAAAATTAAACAGCGCCAGCAGCACATAGGGCAGCTGTTTGCCCAGCATGAATTCGGTGCGCGTGGTGGGCGTGACATACAGGTTGATGATGGAGCCCAGCTCTTTCTCGCGCACCACCGCCAGGGCCGTGAGCATGGCGGGCAGCATGAGCAACAGCAGCGGGATCACGGCAGGCACCATGGACGGCAGGCTGCGCACGTCGGGGTTGTAGCGGTAGCGTGGCTCCACCTCCAGCAGGCCCCGGGGCACGGTGCCTGTGCGGATGCGGCTTTGCTCCACCAGCCACTGCTGGTGCAGGCCCTGGGCGTAGCCGATGACGGTTTCGGCGCGCTGCGGCATGGCGCCGTCCACCCACGCGCCGATCTGCACCGGCTGGCCGCGTGCCACGTCGCGGGCAAAGCCGGGCGGGATCTCCAGCGCCAGCGATATCTCGGCGGAGCGCATGCGTGCATCCAGCTCTGCGTAGGTGGCAATCGGCGGCTGCTCGGTGAAGTAGCGCGAGCCCGCCAGGTTCAGCGTGTAGGCGCGGCTCAGCGCGGTCTGATCGCGGTCCAGCACGGCAAAGCGCAGGTTCTCCACGTCCATGCTGATGCCGTAGCCCATCACGAACATCAGGATCAGCGAGCCCAACAGCGCCATGGCGCCCCGCACCGGGTCGCGGCGCAGCTCCAGCGCTTCGCGCCACTGGGTGCTGTGGATGCGGGCCAGGCTTTGGCGCAGGCGGGTGGGCCAGGTGGGAGTGTTGGGCGCGGACACCGGCAATAGCGCAGTGGGGCCCGAAGCCGCCTCGGACACAGGAGCCTGAGCCGTGCCCGCAGCATCTTCCAGGTATCCGATGAAGGCTTCTTCCAGCGTGGCGGCGCCGCGTTTGGCCACGATGTCCTGCGGCGCAGCGCTCTCCAACACGCGCCCTGCGTGCATCAGCGAGATGCGGTCGCAGCGCTCGGCCTCGTTCATGAAGTGGGTGGAGATGAAGATGGTGACCTTGTCGCGCCGCGCCAGCTCCACCATCAGGCGCCAGAAGTTGTCGCGCGCCATCGGGTCCACGCCCGAGGTGGGCTCGTCCAGAATCAGCAGCTCGGGCTGGTGCACCATGGCCACGGCCAGCGACAGGCGCTGGCGCATGCCCAGGGGCAGCTTCATGGGCAGTACGCCGCGCACGGCCTGCAGGTCAAAGCGCTCCAGCATGGCCGTCACGCGCGCGGGCACCTCGGCCTCGGGCACGTGGAACAGCCGGGCATGCAGCACCAGGTTCTGCTCCACCGACAGCTCGCTGTACAGCGAAAACGCCTGCGACATGTAGCCCACGCGCCGCCGCGTGGCCATGTCCTTGGGGTCCACCGGCTGGCCAAACAGCCAGGCCTGCCCGTCGCTGGCGGGCAGCAGGCCGGTAAGCATCTTCATGGTGGTGGACTTGCCGCAGCCGTTGCTGCCCAGAAAGCCAAAGATCTCGCCGCGCTGGATGCGAAAGCTCACATGGTCCACCGCCACAAAGTCGCCAAAGCGCATGGTGAGGTCGCGCGCCTCGATGGCCACGTTGGTGGCGTCATCTGCCTGCGAGCGGTCCAGCGGCGGAATCTGCACCGCCTGGTGGCCCCGGCGTTTGGCCTCGGGCAGCAGGGCCACAAAGGCCTGCTCCAGCGCACCGTGCCCGGTGCGGGCCATGAGCTCGGCGGGAGTGCCGGTCGCCAGAATGCGGCCTTCGTCCATGGCCACCAGCCATTCAAAACGCTGCGCCTCTTCCATGTAGGCGGTGGCCACGATCACGCTCATGCCGGGTCGCGCGGTGCGGATGCGGCCGACTAAATCCCAGAACTGCGCGCGCGCCAGCGGGTCCACGCCGGTGGTGGGCTCGTCCAGGATGAGCAGGTCGGGGTCGTGGATGAGCGCGCAGCACAAGGCCAGCTTTTGCTTCATGCCGCCCGAGAGCTTGCCCGCAGGCCGCGCCAGAAACGGGTGCAGCCCTGTGCTGCGCGTGAGTTCAACAATGCGGCGCCGCCGCTCGGCTGCGTCGTGCCCGAACAGGCGGCCAAAGAACTGCAGGTTCTCTTCCACCGACAGCGTCGGGTACAGGTTCTTGCCCAGGCCCTGCGGCATGTAGGCGATGCGGGGGCACACCCGGCTGCGGTGGCGGCTTTGGGACATGTCGCCGCCCAACACTTCTACCGTGCCCTGCTGCACTGCACGAGCGCCCGCCACCAGCGCCAGCAGGCTGGACTTGCCCACACCATCCGGCCCGATCAGGCCCACCATGCGCCCCCCGGCCACTTCCAAATCGATGTCTGCGAGCGCCACCGTGCGACCGTAGCGCTGGCCCACGCCACGCAGGCGCGCCACGGGTGCAACGCCGCCAGGGAGATTCACTGGTCGGCCTTGATGGCGAGGTTGGCGGGCCATTCCACGGCGGGGTCCACCCGCAGCCAGGCCACGCCAGGCAGACCGGTCTTGACCTGCTCCTGGTGGCGCAGCAGCAGCGCCTTGTCAATCTGCGCGCGCACGCGGAACATGAGCTTCTGGCGCTCGCTGGCGGTCTCCACCGTCTTGGGCGTGAACTGCGCGGTGCTGGCCACAAACGACACGGTGGCCGGGATCAAAAAGCCCGGTGCGGCATCGAGCACGATGCGCACCTCGCTGCCCAGTGCTACCCGGCCCGCCACGGTCTCAGGCAAAAAGAAGGTCATGTACACATCGCTCAGGTCCACCAGCTGCAGCACGCGCGCACCTGCGCCCACCACCTCGCCGGGCTGCACCACGCGGAATTGCACCCGCCCGTCGCGCGGTGCCTTGAGTTCGCTGTCAGCCAGCTCCACATCAATGCGCGCCAGCGTGGCCTCCAGCGCACGCACATTGGCCTCGGCACTGGTCACCTGCGTGCGCGACGCGCCAATGCCCGCCTGTGCGGCCTTGGCCTGGGCCTTGGCAGCCGTCACAGCGGCTTGCTGGCTGCGTACCTTGGCGCGGTCATCGTCGAGCAACTGGCTGGAGAAAAAGCCTTCGCGCGCCAGCTGCTCAGAGCGCGGCAGGCGGCGGCGGGCAGTGTCGAGGTCGCTCTCGCGCTGGGCCACCACGGCCAAGGCGGCCTGGTAGTCGCTCTCACGCTGGGCCACCTGCACCTGGGCACTGCTGATGGCCAGCTGTGCCTGCTGCAGCCGGGCCACGGCCTCTTCGCGCTGGGCTTGCAGGCTGTCGATCTGCATGCGGGCCAGGGGCTGCCCCGCCTTCACAAAATCGCCCTCGGCCACCAAAACATCGAGCACACGCCCCGCCAGCTTGGTGGCCACGGCAATTTCGGTGGCCTCGATGCGGCCATTGCCGCTCACAAACCCAGGGCCAGGCCCCTTGGGCTGCCAGGGCGCCCACCGCACGACCAGTACGGTGCCCAGCAACAACAGCGCTGCGGCGGCCGCATAAATTTTCCACTTGCTGCCCATGGCTCTGATCCCTTTTGATGCGGAGGCAGGAGCGCATTTTCAGTCACGTCAGCAAAGGCGCCTCACCTCAAAATGCATCGTAAGCGCAGCGCCTTCATGGGCAGCTTGTGGCCAGTCGCCTCACTTGACTTGCATCAATTTGGCTGCAATTGCGTGGGGCTTCCGCCCGCGACACAAGCTAGCCGCTGCAGGTTCTGAGAGGCATTGCGTCGGTTGCCGGAGACTGACCTACCCGCGCCCGTCGAACGCCGACAGGTGGTTGGCCAGATGCATGGCATGCGCTTGCTCGTACTGCGACCGGCTCAGTGCACCGTAGGCAAAGTGGGGCTGCAGCGCACCGGTGTGGACCGCAAAATCCTGCACCGCCTGGCGCAGGCGGGCCATGGCGGCCGAGGCGTCCTTGGTCTGCGCATCGAGCGACGGTGCGCCCGGAATAGGCTCCGCCAGGTTGTGGCTCATGCGTCCCCGCAGGGTAAACACCTTGAACGCCGCAGCCCCCAGGGTGTTCTGGAACAGCGCCGACTTGGGCGATGGAAAGCCCTGCAGCGAATACTCGATGCTCTGTGCGCAATGCACCAGCGTCTGTGCCCAGGTCCAGGCCGTGGCGGGTTCCAGCGCGTGGACGGAAGCTGTGTTCAGCCGCTCGGCCTCGCGCATCGCATCGTGCAGCGTGGCGAACACCAGCCGCCTGTCGTTGTCCGGCTGGTGCAGAAAATACCCGGCAGCACCAGCCGCTGCGAGCGCCACCCCCGTGCCGATGGCCAGAAACACCCTCCGGTCGGGCGCTGCCGACGGCGCAGAGGGCGAGAGGCGGGTGGCCGCGGGGGTAGCGGATTTGGGTGCACCAGGAGGGGGTGGAACTGCCATGGGGTTGTCTGTCCGCATCACCGGGGGTGGTGTGAAAGCTTTGATTGTGCCGGGCCGCGGCTGCCTTGTGCCCCCTGCAGCCATCGCCAGGGTCGGGCAGCCGACACAGCCCGCCATGGCGCACAGCTGCAAGGCCTGGGCGCCTTCCCGGCGCACCGCCGCTCCTAGGCCGCCAGGGTGGTTGGTGCGGCCGGCGCGGGGGTTGCGGTAACGGGGACCAAGGGCGCTGCTGGGGCCACCGTCATCTCCACCCGGTTGCGCCCCCGCTCCTTGGCCAGGTACATGGCCTCGTCCGCACGCTGCAAGGCCGTACCCGCCGACTCGCTGCCCGCGCACAGGGTGACACCAACACTCACCGTGAGCGCAATGCTGCGCTGCTCGGTCACCACAGGGTGTGCTTCCACCATGGCGCGCAAGCGCTCGGCCACCGCAATGGCGCCACCGGCCCCTGCATTGGGCAAGAAGATCGCGAACTCCTCCCCCCCCAGGCGGCCCATCACGTCTTCCTTGCGTAGGCAGCGCTGGGCCAGCATCACAAAATGGCGCAGCACATCGTCGCCCGCACGGTGGCCCCAGCTGTCGTTGACCTTCTTGAAATGGTCCAGGTCCATCACCAGCACGGGCAACGTCGTCTGCGTGCGCTGGGCGTTGCTGATGGCCTTGTCCAACAAGGTCAGAAACGCGCGGCGGTTGAACACATTGGTCAGCGGGTCCACCTCGGCGAGGTGGCGCAGTTCGTTGGTGATGAACTCATTGGTCAGCATCAACGCGCCAAACGCCACCAGCACCAGCGCCATGGTGGACTCCAGCACCACAAACTGCGACAGCGCAGCCACCATGCCCGTTTCGGGTTGCGACGCATCGGCCGGTGCGGCCAGCTTGAACAACAAGGGTCGCACCAGCAAAAACACGCCATGCACACCCACCGTGCCCGCAAACAAATACCGGGCCGGCACCTTGCGAAAGCCACCTTTGGCCATGGTGTGCGCCGCGAACAGAAAGCACGTGCCGGGCACCAGCCCCGACAGCACAAAACGCACCCCCAGATGGGGCTGCACCACGGTGAAATACGCCACCGTTACCAGCAGCAGCACCATGGCAACCGCAGCCATGCCATGCCGCAGCGGCGCTCGTCCCATGTATTCACGCGCGCCCAGCAGGCACAGGTAGGCCGTCAACGCAATAGAGCCCTGCGCCAGCAATACCGAAGGCAACTGCGGGACATGGTCGCGCAACATCAGGTTGGCGCAAAACACGGTGGTGCAAAACAGTGCTAGCGCCCACAAGCGCAGCCCTGGGATGTTCCTGTTGAAGAACCACACGGCAGACAGCACAGTGGTAACCAGCGCTGCAAGAATGGCCGCTACGATAACGAGGGTGGGACTGTGCACTGTGGGAAGGGACGGAGCAATCGGGACTGGCCAGGCAACTTCATCTTGCATGCGTGGCAGCTATGGCAAGCCAGGCAGATGGGGCCCCTCATCAACGTGAACAATGGTAACCGAGAGCATTGACCGCCACGCGACAGTCTGCGGGCAGCAATGCAGTCCTTGAGCCCGCTGCAGGGGTCGCTCCTGCCTCACCTCCTCGCGTGGCGGTTGGGAGCACCTGTTAACCCACCACGTGGCATTCCCGCCGCAGCAGCGCCAGCGCATCGTGCATCTGGTAGTCGCGGTCGCTGGTCAGCGTGGCCTGGGCGTCTTGCACAAAACCAGACCAGAGAGCCAGGTAGTCCTGCTGGAAGGCGGCAGCCGCGTGGCTGCGGATGAAGTCAGACGCCAGCTCGGGTTGCAGGCCAGACTTGCGGATCTTGCGCACCAGGCTGGCGGCGGTTTTCTCGGTGAGCAGCGTCTTCTTGGGCGCACCGGCGGCCAGGCACAGGAAGAGCGTGAGCAGCGAGTGCTCATCGTCGTTGCCCCCGGTCGCCTTGGTCCATGTCTTGGTGGCAGGCTGTGGAGGCTCATCGTCGTCCTCCAGCACATCCAGGCTGCGGTGAAAGCTGTCCACTTCGGCCAGAGGGTCGTCCAGCAGGAAGTAGCGTGCCCTGAAAGCGCCCATGGGGCGCAGCAGGGTGCGCAGCGGCGCAGCGGATTGCAGCAGTTTGGGCAGGTCGGCCAGCACGGTGGCGCATTGGGCTTGCAGCACGTCACGCAGCTCTGCCGGCACGCCGGCGGGCAGGCGCAGCGCCGTCGGCAGTGGTGCCTTCTTTTTGCGCAGTGCAGTCACCAGCTTTTCAAACACCGGGGCGCTGGGCCACTCACTCGCCGCCATGGCCTTGGGGTTCAGCGCCTGCATCAGCAGCCCTGTGCGGATCACGGCCTCGGCGTCGGCCCCGGCGGTTTCCAGCTCTTCGGTGTCCAGGTCGTACTGCGCGGCCAGCCACTCGGCGGCGGCGATGGCCTGGGCGATGTGGCTGCGGCGGGCCAGCTCGGCGCGGTAGTCGGCATGGCTGCGCAGCGACCAGGCAGCCAGCAGTGGGGTTTCGGCATCCGCATAGCCGCCCATGCCGAAGTTGCTGCTCTCGGGCATGGCGATCAGGCGCTTGAGCATGTCCGAGCCGCCTTTGGAGCGCGACAAAAAGGAGTTGTCGCGCAGCGACACCGCCGCCTTGGCCAGATCACCGTCCGTGGTCTCCAGCAGGTAAAGGCTGATCAGGTTGACCATGCGGTCCCGCGCCTTCTCGATCTCCGGGCGCAGAAACTCGCTGCCAAAGTAACGCGCGATCTGCACCATGCCCTTGGGCGCATCGGCATTGATGGCCGCCAGCCGGTCCGCGTCAATCAGGCCGTGCTGCACGCCGTAGACCAGCGCCTTTTCAAAGAAAGGGCGCGCGTCGTGCAGTTGCAGGGCATTGGCAGTAGCGACTGGTGCAGAAATTGAGGAAGGCGTGGGAGGCACGGTCATGTCTGAATCTATCGCGCTTCGCGCTGCTCATGGGCTATGAAACTGGCGCGGCCCATACCAGGACCGCCGCGCAAGGGCCGCCCCGTCGCGCTGGCGGTGTCCCCCTTCCCGAATGGCACAGCCATTCGAGAGAAGGGGGAAGGCGCGAAGCGCCTCAGGGGGTTGTTCACTAAATGGCAGACTCTTCGTCGGAAGCCCGTGCGGCAGGCGTGGCCTTGCCGCGGTCGGTTTCGCTGGTCTCGAACTTCCCATCGTCTTCTTCGGACGTCTCTTCGCCCTCTTCCAGTCCCTGGTCAAACGCGCGGGCCTTGGCACGCAGCACCAGCAGCATCTCGATGAACAGGTCGCGGCACTCATAGCGCAGCAGCCAGGCCATCTGCATCCAGTCGCGGTCGGCCACTTCATCAAGGTCGATGCGCGGCTGCACATAGCCCGAGGCCAGCAGCTCGTCGTCGCTCAGTGTGACGCCGTAGTCTTCGGTGGCGTCAAAGGTGCCGGTGCGGGCAAAAGCCTCGATGCGGCTCCACTTTTCGGCAAAGTAGTTGGCCAGGGCCTCGGCGCCCCCCTCCAGGTCGCCAATCGCGGTGAGGAACTCCACCGGATCGGCATCGTCACGGAACACCACCGCGTTGACCATGTTGCGCAGGTGGGTGTGGGTGAGGTCCTTGTACTGCTTTTCCAGCACCATCGCGCGCGCAAACTGCTCGGGCGTGACCAGCATGTTGACCACCGAAGCCTTGGAGTCGTCGTACTCGCGCATCACGGCCAGGATGTCCTTGGGCGCCAGCTGGTCCAGCACCACCATCAGCGCACCGTCGCCATCGCTGTCGGCCAGTTCGGCCAGCGCCGACTCGGCGCCCACGATGTCACCGGCCGCGATGAGGCTGGTGGTCTTGGTGATCAGGGCCAGGTGTTGGTTGCTGCTGCTCATGGTCGTCATTCCTTGCGCTCAAAGCCCACATCGGCCAGCCAGTTGGCGCTGGACTCTTCGCGCGTACGGCTGTTTTGCGGGTCCACCGCGTCGTCGGCACTCAGGGCGCTGTAGTCATCGTCGTGTTCGGCGGCATCTTCACCATCGTCCTCGGCATCGCTGTCGCCATGCGACGCTGCGGCCGGAGCCAGGCGCGCGTGCTGTTGCAGGTATTCCAGGCCGGCGGCTACCGTCAGAAAGCGTGCGCCCTGGGGCTCGCGCAACACGGTCTGGGCCAGACTCATTGCCCAGGGCTCCAACGCTACGGCATGGGTCAGGCTGTGCCAGTCGGGCAGCTCGTTCACCGGCAAGCCCAGCAGGTGCTCCAGTGCAGCCGGTTTGGTAAAGCGAAAGCCCCGGTGAAAGACCACGGCCACCATTTCGGGGGCCAGTTCCATCATCTGCACCAAAAACGCCATCTCGTTGCGCTTTTCGGCCAGGCGCTTGCGCAGAACGTCGTTGCCCTCGGAGTCGGACACCAAGTCGTCCAGCTCGGCCTGGTAGGCCGAGCGCAGGTCATAAAAATAGGGAGAAAGTTTCACAGGGCGGAAGGATGAGAAAGAATGCGTGCGCTGTAGGCCTGCCAGATCTCCTGGGCGGTCTGCAGCGGGTCGTCCAGCAGATTGCGGCGGCGGTTGTCGTCATAGGCCTGGCGGGCGTCGTCGTCCGACAGCACCTCATAGGCCTTTTGCACCTCGGCAAAGCGCTGTGCGGCGTCGGGCGCCGTGTTGCGGTCGGGGTGGTAGAACGAGGCCTTCTGGCGAAAAGCCTTCTTGATGTCTGCCAGCGATGCGTTGGCCGCCAGCCCAAGGGCTGCGTAGTGGTCAGCAGTCATGAAACAGTCAGTCCGTCCGTCAAAGCCAGGGGCGCCATCCACGGCACCCTCTTCAGCACCTGTGTCGGCGCCTGCGCGCGCACATCAACCACCCAGGCTCACAAACACGTTTTGCACGTCGTCGTTCGAATCGATGGCGGCCAGGAAGTTCTCAACCTCCTCCAGCTGCTCAGCCGTGAGGTTGGCGGGGTTCACCGGGTTCTTGGGCTTGTACCCCAGCTTGGCGGACAGCACCGTGAAGCCGTGGGCGGGCAACGCGCGGCTGACAAGGTCAAGGTCGGTGGGGTCGGTCCAGAAGGTGGTGGTGCCCTCTTCGTCGCCCGCTTCAAAGTCCTGCGCACCGGCCTCGATGGCGGCCAGTTCGGGGTCAGCGTCGGGGGTGGCGGGCTCGGCTTCGATCATGCCGACATGGTTGAAGTCCCAGGCCACCGAGCCCGAGGTGCCCAGCTGGCCCTTGCGGAACAGCACGCGCATCTCGGGGGCCGTGCGGTTCACGTTGTCGGTCAGGCATTCAACCATCACAGCCACCTGATGGGGGGCAAAACCTTCGTAGATCACGCGTTCGTAGTTCACCGCGTCCGCGCCGGTGCCCGAGCCCTTCTTGATGGCACGCTCCAGCGTGTCCTTGGGCATGGAGGCCTTGCGAGCTTGCTCCACCACAAGGCGCAGGCGGGCATTACTGGCCGGGTCGGCACCGCCGCGCGCAGCCACGGTGATTTCCTTGACCAGCTTGCCAAACAGCTTGCCCTTGGCGTCGGCCACCTGTGCCTTGCCTTTTGCTTTCCACTGCGCGCCCATGATGGATCTCTTTTCCTTGATGTGAATGCGGCGCGCTGGGGCGCCGTGTGTGGGAGTTGCTGCAGCCATGCAGGAGCCGCCGGGAGGAAATACGCCTCCCGAACAGCCCCCAGAGGATGGGAGTGCAACTTCAGACCGAACCCTATAGGGTACCACTGACCACCAAGGACACTATCGTTGCCCTTCCGCCACGCTCTCTATCAGCCGCACGCAGCGGTGCAGTTAACCTCGGCGACATGCGCAAAGCTCCTTCTTTTGACCCCTGCCCGGTGCACTGATGCTCAACACCCTTTGGCTGGGCTTTTTCCTCACGGCGGCCATCGCGGCCCTGGCCCAATGGCTGGTGGGGGGCAACGCCCAGATTTTTGCGGCCATGGTCGAAGCGCTGTTTGCCATGGCCAAACTGTCGGTCGAGGTGATGGTGCTGTTGTTTGGCACCCTCACGCTGTGGCTGGGCTTTTTGCGGATTGCCGAGAGGGCGGGCCTGGTCGATGCCCTGGCCCGGTGGCTGGCCCCGCTGTTCCTGCGCCTGATGCCGGGTGTGCCCCGGGGCCACCCTGCCCTGGGCCTGATGACGCTGAACTTTGCCGCCAACGCCCTCGGGCTGGACAACGCGGCCACGCCCATGGGCCTGAAGGCCATGAAGGCCCTGCAGGAGCTAAACCCCGAGCCCGACACCGCCACCAACGCGCAGATCCTGTTCCTGGTGCTCAACGCCTCGTCGCTCACGCTGCTGCCGGTGACCATCTTCATGTACCGCATGCAGCAGGGTGCGCCCGACCCGACGCTGGTCTTCCTGCCCATCCTGCTGGCCACGTCTGCCTCCACCCTGGTGGGGCTGCTGAGCGTGGCCGTGGTGCAGCGCCTGCCGCTGTGGAGCCCCGTGGTGCTGGCCTACCTGCTGCCCGTGGCGCTGGTGCTGGGCGGCTTCATGGCGCTGCTCACCACGCTCAGCGCTGCGGCCCTGGCGTCGCTGTCGTCGCTGCTGGGCAACCTCACGCTGTTTGCGCTGGTCGTGCTGTTTGTGGCGCTGGGCGCGTGGCGCAAGGTGCCGGTGTACGAGGCTTTTATCGAGGGGGCGCGCGAGGGCTTTGACGTGGCCAAGGGCCTGCTGCCCTATCTGGTGGCCATGCTCTGCGCCGTGGGCGTGTTCCGGGCCTCGGGCGCGCTGGGCTATGTGCTGGATGGCATCCGCTGGTGCGTGACCACGCTGGGCGCCGACGCCCGGTTTGTGGACGCGCTGCCCACCGCCCTGGTCAAGCCGTTCTCGGGCAGCGCGGCGCGCGCCATGCTGATTGAGACCATGCAGACCCAGGGCGTAGACAGCTTCGCCGCCCTGGCCGCCGCCACCATCCAGGGCAGCACCGAAACCACGTTCTACGTGCTGGCCGTGTACTTTGGGGCCGTGGGCATTCAGCGCGCCCGGCACGCCGTGGGCTGCGCCTTGCTGGCCGAGCTGGCGGGGGTAGTGGCCGCCATTGTGGTGTGCTACCGGTTTTTTGGATAGTTTTGGCTGATAGCGCTAGTGCAATATGCCCTAGCAGCTATCAATTAAGTAGCAATCAGGGCATCAACCGCCAGCGGGCCCTGGCGCCGCCACCAGCTCCCACTCAGCCAGCTGCTCGTTGGTGGCAATCAGCCGTCCGACCAGCAGCTTGATGAAGGCCTTGTCAAAGCGCGACTGCAAATCCTCCGACGCCTCGCGCAGCGCGGGGTTGCGCACCTTGAGCACCAGCACCTCGGTCTCGGCCACGGCGGTGGCGGTGCGGATGCGGTTGTCGGGGCGCAGGTAGGTCATCTCGCCCAAGGTCACGCCGGGGCCCAGCGTGCTGAGGTTCCAGCCCTGGCGGCTGACGGCCACCTGGCCTTCGATGAGGATGCAGAACGAGTCGCCGGGCGTGTTCTCGCGCATCAGCACGGTGCCCTGCTCCAGCCGGCGCCAGCTGCCCAGGCGCATCAGCTCCCACAGCGCCACGTCGTGAAAGTCGGCAAAAAACGGCAGCGCCCGCAGGCGTGCAAAGCGCTCGGCCTCGGTGTCCTGCGACTTCTGGCGGGGCAGGCCCCGATGCGCCGCCAGCAGCGCCTGGGCAAAGTCGGCCCAGGTGGCAAAGCGGTCGACGGGCTGCTTGGCCAGCGCACGCAGCAGCACCTCGTCCACATGCGCAGGCAACGACGCCCGCAGCAGGCTGGGCCGGGTGGGCGTCTCGTTGCTGATCTTGTAGAGCGTGGCGAAGTCGGTGTCGCCATCAAACGGGCGGCGGCCGGTGAGCAGCTCGTACACCACCACGGCCAGCGAAAACATGTCGCTGTGGTGGGTGAGGTCCTGCTCACGCACCTGTTCGGGCGACATGTACGAGGGCGACCCCACCAGGCCGGACAACTGCGTAGCATCACTGCGCAACGACAGGGCGGCGCCAAAGTCGGTCAGTTTCACATCGCCGCCGCGCGCCAGCATCAGGTTGGCGGGCTTGATGTCGCGGTGCACCAGGCCCTCGCGGTAGGCGTATTCGAGCGCGTTGCAGCACTTGAAGGCAATGTCCAGCACCTGGGGCACGGGCAGCAAGGTGTCGGGCGTTGCAAAGTCGGACAGCGGCTGGCCGTCCACGTATTCGAGCACCAGATAGGGCGGCAGCGCTTCTTCGTCCGCATCCAGCAGGCGCACGATGTTGGGGTGGCGCAGGCGGCCCGACAGCGCTGCCTCGTTGCGCAGCAGCTTGCGGTAGCGCTCGGCCTGCTCGGGCACCTTCAGCAGGTGCGCGTGGGTCTGCTTGATGGCCACCTTGCGGCCCCGGAAGCCGTCGAGCCCCAGGTACACGATGCCACTGGCGCCCCGCCCCAGTTCACGCTCGATGCGGTACTTGCCGATGTTGGCGGGCGGTGCAGAGGTGGCAGTGGCCATGGCGGGGCTCCCGGTCAGGGTGGGCAATTCAGGTGGGGTCAGGCTCCGGCCAGCGCCTGCTCAAAGTCGGCCAGCAGGTCTTCCGCCTCTTCCAGACCCACCGACAGGCGGATCATGCTGTCGGCAATGCCCATGGTGGCGCGCACGGCGGGGCCGGCCTCCCAGAAGATGGTGTGCGCCACCGGGATGATCAGCGTGCGCGTGTCAGCCAGCCCCGTGGCCTTGATGGGCAACTGCAGGCGGTTGCACACGGCCAGGCACTGGTCGGGGTCGCGCAGCTCGAACGACAGCAGCCACGAGCCAGCCTTGAGGTGCTTGCGCGCAAACGCGTGCTGCGGGTGCGAGGGCAGCATGGGGTACAGCACGCGCGAGACGGACGGGTGCGCCTCCAGCCGCTGCGCCAGCGCCAGGGCGGTGGCACTGGTGCGGTCCATGCGCAGCGACAAAGTCTCCGCGCCCAGGGCCAGCTGGTGGGCGGCGTGGGACGACAGCGTGCCGCCCATGTCGCGCAGGCCCTTTTTGCGCAGCTGCTGCAGGCCCCAGCCCTTCGCGTCGCCCTTGCGGTAAGCCGCAAAGATGTTGGGGTAGCCGGACCAGTCGTACAGGCCCGTGTCGGTGATGGCGCCGCCCAGCGCATCGCCCTGCCCGCCAATGCTCTTGGTGAGCGAGTTGACCACCAGCCCCGCGCCCACCGTGGCTGCGCGGAACAGGTAGGGCGATGCCACCGTGTTGTCTACCACGTAGAGCGCGCCATGCGCCTTGCACAGCGCGCCAATGCCTTCCAGGTCGGGGATCTGCGTGCCGGGGTTGGCAATGGTTTCGACAAACACCATGCGGGTGTTGGGGCGCAGCGCGGCAGCCACGTTGGCCGCGTCGGTCACGTCCACCGTGGTCACTTCAATGCCCAGGTCGGCCAACGTGCCGAACACGCTGTTGGTGTTGCCAAACACGAACTGGCTGGCCACCAGATGGTCGCCCGCCTTGAGCAGGGTGAGGAACACCGCGCAGATGCCCGCCATGCCGGTGGAGAACACGATGGAGCCATGCCCGCGCTCCATCTGCGTGATCTTGGCCTCCAGCGCCGCCGTGGTGGGCGTGCCCTGGCGCGCGTAGTTGAAGCCGCCCTTGGCGGTGCCCTGGAAGACGGCGATCAGGTCCTCGACCTTCTCATAGCCGTACTGCACCGAGGTGTGGATGGGCTTGTGGATGGCCCCGTGCTCGGCGCCGCCCAGGCGGTCGGCGTGCACGATCTGGGTGGTGAAACTGTGGTTCTGCGTTGTCGTCATAAAAATCTGCGCTGTTTCTGCGTGGCTACTTACAAGACGGGGCGATCACTACTGGCGCGCCCTGATGCCAGTGCACCCGTGGAACTGGCTTTGCCAGGCCACCGGGTGCGTCCCCCTCCGGGGGAAGGCGCGCAGCGCCTCAGGGGGCTACCGCTCCGGTGCGATGTGTTCAGCGTAATCGTACAAGGCGCCCAGGATGTCCTGCGTCCGCTCATCGTCGGCGGTCTCCGAGAGTTCGTCGATTTCGGTGAACAGCTGCTCTACCGTGCGCGCCCCGCCCTGCCCGTCGAACAGGCAGGCGGCGCGGTGCGCCTCCCAGCGTTCCTGCTCCTCGGGCGACAGCGTCTGCGGAAAGTTGCGCGCCCGATAGCGCCACAGCAGCTCGGCCAGGCGCGGGTCATCAAAGTTCGCACGCGCCTTGGCCAGTCGGTCGCCGCTCAGGGTGCGCAGGTCGTTCAGCAGGCGCCGGTCGTTGTTGCCTACAAAACCGCCGTACAGGTCCTGGTCCACATCCGGTGCCGGCTCTTGCGGGCGGGCAAACACCGCCGGCCAGATGCCGCTCATGTCGGGCAGCGCGCGCGCAACCTCGGCGTGCTGTGCGGCCTGGGCCAGGTCGATGCCCCAGCGCTGCGCCAGCGCGGGCGTGAGCGTGTTCACATTGCCCACCACCATGGGCGACTTGTTCAGGTGGATGGTCTTGATGGGCAGGCGCGTGACGCCCTCGGGCAGCGCGTCGGCCTTGCTGAACATGCGCAGGCGGATGTCCTCCACATTCAGCGTGGCCAGCTCGCGTGGGTCGTGGGCCAGGTCCCAGGCGATCAGCTCGTTCTTGTTGGTGGGGTGGCTGGCCAGCGGCCACATCACAGCCAGGCAGCCGCGCTCGGTGGGGAACATGCCCGACACATGCAAGAACGCGCGCGCCGTGGCCGTGGTGGCGGGCAGCCGCAGTTCGGCGGCCACGCGGTCCTTCTTGTGCAGGCTCAGCGCAAAGTCAAACAGCTTGGTGTTGTGCTGGCGGATCAGCCGTGCCAGCGCAATGGTGGCGCGCACGTCCGACAGCGCATCGTGCGCGGCATCATGCTGCAAACCATTGGCCTTGGACAGGTGCTCCAGCTTGAAGCTGGGCGTCACGCCGTCTTCCTTCTTGGGCCAGGTGATGCCGTCGGGTCGCAGCGCATAGGTCATGCGCACCACGTCCAGCAGGTCCCAGCGGCCGCACTGGTTTTGCCACTCGCGCGCATAGGGGTCGATGAGGTTGCGCCAGAACATGAAGCGCGTGATCTCGTCGTCAAACCGGATGGTGTTGTAGCCCACGCCAATCGTGCCGGGCTGCGCAAACTCGGACTCGATGCGCGCGGCAAACTGGTGCTCGGGCACGCCCTGCTCCAGGCACTGCTGGGGCGTGATGCCGGTGATGAGGCACGACACCGGGTCGGGCAGATAGTCGTTGGCGGGCTGGCAATACAGCATCAGCGGCTCGCCGATTTCGTTCAGCTCGGCATCGGTGCGGATGGCCGCGAACTGCGCAGGCCGGTCGCGGCGCGTGTTGGCGCCAAAGGTTTCGTAGTCGTGCCAGAGAAAGGTGTGGGGCGCCATGGTCGGTAGGCTAACAGGGGGCTGCAGGCGGAGGCTCGCGCACGGCGGGCGGGGCGCAAGGCGATCAAGCCGTCACTGTAACCGCATTTTTCAGTGTTTTTGGCCGCAAGCGCTAGTGGAACATGCGCAAGCAGCTATCAAAAACATAGTAAGCATATTCACCATACGGACTGATGCACATTCGCCCCCTGTACGCGGACTGGCACGCGGGACAATGGCGCATGCCCAGTTTCATTGCTTCCCCTCGCCCCGTGGGGCGCGCCACCGCCCTGCCCCTCGCTGCCCAGCGCGCCCACGCCCCCGCAGGCGTTGCCGGGGTGGCCCTGGCAGCCGCCCTCGCCCTCGCGGGCTGCGCGTCAGCCCCCAGCTCCACCCCTACGCCCGCAGCAAAACCCGTGGCGGCGGCCCCAGCACAGACAGCTTCGCCCACCCCAGCCGCCACACAGCCGCAGGCCAGCCCCGATCCCGATGCCGACCACACCGCCGGCTTTGCCCAATGGCTGACCACCTTTTCGGCCCAGGCGCTGGAGGCGGGCATTCGTCCCGCCACCGTGCGCGACGTGCTGGGCAAGGCGCAGTGGCTGCCCCGCGTGGTCGAGCTGGACCGCGCCCAGCCCGAGTTCACCCGCACCCCATGGGCGTACCTCGACAGCGCCGTCTCGCCCCAGCGCATCGCCCAGGGCCAAGCGCAATTGGCGGCGCACAGCACCGCCCTGCAGGCGGCAGCCGCCCGCTACGGCGTGCCGGCCAGCGTCATCACCGCCATCTGGGGCATGGAGAGCAACTACGGCAGCAACTTTGGCACCTTCCGCACAGTGGATGCACTGGCCACCCTGGCGTATGAAGGCCGCCGCCGCGCCTGGGCGCAGACCGAGCTGCTGGCAGCGTTGCGCATCATCGACCAGGGCGACATCGCCGCCGACCGCATGATCGGATCGTGGGCCGGGGCCATGGGGCACACCCAGTTCCTGCCCTCGGTGTTCCTGGCCTACGCTGTGGATGCCGACGGCGACGGGCACCGCGACATCTGGGGCAGCGTACCGGATGTGACGGCTTCCACCGCACATTTCCTTGCCCGGTCGGGCTGGAAGTCTGGCGAGCCATGGGGAGCCGAAGTGCAGTTGCCCCCCACGTTCGACCACGCCCGCGCCGACCCCGCCGTGCGCCAGACCACGGCCCAGTGGGAGTCCGAAGGGGTGCGGTCCATCGACAGGGCGCCGCTGCCCGATATGGCCGGGGCCTCCATCGTCACCCCTGCGGGTGCACGGGGCCCGGCGTTTCTGGTGGGCAACAACTTTCGCACCATCCTGCGCTACAACAACTCGGTCAACTACGCGCTGGGCGTGGCCCTGCTCGCGCGCCAGATCGACGGCGGCGGCCCGGTGGCCACCCCGTGGCCCCGCCACATCGAGCCGCTGTCGCGTGCACAGTTGCAAACGCTGCAAGAAGCCCTGAACCGCAAAGGCTTTGCCGCAGGCACCCCCGACGGCGTGATGGGCCCCGCCACCCGCGCAGGCCTGCGCGGCTACCAGCGCAGCCTGGGCACTGTGGCCGACGGGTATCCGACGCTGGAGCTGCTGCAGAAGCTGCAGGCGCCCTGAAGGCCGCACGGCACCTGCAGGTCGCCCGTGTTTTTCAGGGCTTCAATAAGTTCACCAGAAAGCCCTGCACCGGCTGCCGCGCCGCCCGCAGATTCAGCAGCGTGTGGGGCGCGCCGGGGATCAACACCACGCTGGCCTGCGGATGGTCTTTGAAGGCCCGGGCGCAATGCCCGCTGGCCGATGCGTTGCCCAGCCAGGTGTTGGTGGGTGAAAAGAAGGGGTCGGTTGCGCTGATGATGTTCAGCACCTGCTGTCCCGGCACCACGGCCGTGTCGGGCCGCTCCACAAAGTAGTTGTCCTCACAACTCCACGAAAAGATGATGCGGCCCGCAAACTCGGCGCCGCCATAGCGTGCCACGGCCGTCGCGCCCTCGCTGGTGCCTGCGAGCACCAGGCGCTGCATGTCCGCCCAGGGCTGGGACTGCAGGGCCTGCAGTGCCAGGGCGATCTCTGACCGGCGCAGCGCGTGGATTTTTTCGTACACCTCCTTGCTGGCAGGCGACTTGTAGGTCACGCGGTCGGGCAGCGCAAACGAGTCGGGCGCCACGCTGGCAATGCCCAGGCTGCCCAGCCATTGCTGCCATTCGCCAATGGCCTTGAGCCCCAGGCCCGACGAGCCATGCAGGAACACCACCACCGGCACCTTGTTGCGCATCGTGGCGGGCGCATCCTTGAACGCCCCCACATAGGCGGCGCCTCCGGTGGCCTGGGCGGGTAACACCAGCAGCGCCCCAGCCATCACGCCTTTGGCAGACGCCTCGGTGTGGACTGTCGCTGTGCCCTTGACCTCCCCTACCGGTGTTTGGGCTTGGGCAGCATTGAGGCCCAGAGACAACAGGATGGCCAGAGACAGGGTCGATATTTTTTTCATGGTGCAACTCCTTTGGGGTTGCACTGTAGAAAGCGGCACAATTCCTGTCCAATGCATCAATTGATGCAATTCATAGCCAATCATTATGAATCTCACCCAACGCCAGCTGCGCATGTTTGTGACCACCGCCGCCGTGGGCAACATCTCGCGCGCCAGCGAGGCCCTGCACATCAGCCAGCCCGCGCTCACCCGCGCGCTGCAAGAGTTTGAGAGCCAGCTGGGGGTCGCGCTCTTCCTGCGCACCACCCGCCAACTGGCCTTGACGCCAGAGGGCGAGAGATTCCTGCCCGTCGCCCAGCGGTTGCTGCACGACCTGACGGAGGCCGCCGCCCTGATCCAGGGTGAAGCCACGGGCCAGCGCGGCTCGGTCAGCCTGGCGGTGGGCGAGGCCTTTGGCTGCACGGTGTTGCCCGACATCCTGCATGCCTTCGTCAAAACACACCCTGGCGTGCGGGTGCGCGTGGTCAACGACAACAGTCAAGGCATCACCCGCCGCGTGGCACAAGGCGAAGTGGACTTTGGCATTGGCTCCCCCGTTGGCCGCACCGAGGCCCTGCGCTGCACCAAGCTGCTGAGCGCACCGCTGGGTCTTCTGTTCAACCCACAGCTGCACCAGCTCAAGGCCTGGGTCCGTACCGAAACACTGGGCGACCTGCCTCTGCTGAAGGAAGGCAGCGACACCAGCATCGTCAGCGTGCTGCGCGCGCAAGGCTCTGACCTGGTGGCACACATGGACCATGGGGTGGAAGTCTCCAGCCTCGCCCTGCAATTGGCCATGGCGCGGGCTGGCGTGGGCATTGCGGTGATGTCCGCACTGGGCGCATCGCACAGGGATGCTGCCGATTTGCGCTTTTCGCCCCTGCGCCCTACCGTGCAGCGCGAGGTGTTTGTGATGCAGCAGAGGGACCGAGCGCTGTCAGTGCCCGCACGGGCGTTGATGGAGGCGGTGGTTGCGGGAGCCAAAGGGGCACAGCTGCATCGCCTGGTGAAGCTGGAGTCATGAAGGGATGACCCGATGTCTGCATGCGGCAATGACCGAGAAAAGTGCATTGGTTCGTGACGCCGGACGCTGGCGCAGGCGCCGCAGCACAACGCCCGCCTAGGAAAAGAACCGCGTCAACGCATCTTCAAATGCAGGCACATCCGCACCGACATGCGAAGTGTTGTACTCGGCCTTGAGCGATACCAGGCCCGGTAGGTTTTGAGAGGCGATCTGATTGAAAACAGGGATACCGATCAGTGGGTGGTTGCCGCCACTCGCACCCGCAAGGAACAAGGTCGCTGGCACAGCCTTTCCATCAATCTGCTTTTCAAACGCTAAGACCCCCGCCGGGCTGGTGTGCTCCCCCACGCTGCACTCTGTCGACAGGTAGTGTGAAAAACTGGGGGGCACACCTGCACGCGCCTCCAGTATCAGCGCGGCCAGAACGAAGTAGCCACCATGAGACAAGCCCGACAACGCCCTTCGTTTGCGATCAATCCGGTACTGGCTCTCAATGGTGTGCGCCAGTTCTTTCACCAGAAAGTCGAGGTACTTCGTTGCGCCGGGCATAAGGAAGTCAGTGCCCCTCCAGGCCGTTCCCCCAATGCCAACCAAAACAGCCTGGGTACCCCGGCGCTGCATGACCTCTTTGAACGTGTCAAAGCGCGAGCGATTGGCGCCCCCGTACGGAGCGTCCCCTTCGGTCGCGTAGATCACAGGCAAAACGGTCGTGCTGTTGGCGTACGACTCGGGCAAGAAAACCTGAATGGCGTACGTGTTGCCATTGGCAACCGACTTGATGGTGGAGTTGATCACCTGGCCTGATGCGGCGGGCCCTGCACCGTCGTCGGCCCCTCCGCCTCCGCAGGCGGTCAGGACGGCGGACGCCGCGCAAATGAGCGCACTTCTGCGCGCGTGCTGAAACTCCATGCCCATGTGTGGTTCCTCCTGCTGCGCCATGGTGGCGGGTGAATGCGACACACCCTGGCCATCTTAGGGGCCCCGCGCGGCGCACGGCTGCGTGGGCGACAGACAAATTTCTTAAGACCAAGTTAATCCAGCCGCTTCATGCTGCCAAGAACGAGGGCCCAGGAACAGAAGACGCTCGATTCCGGCTCGCGGAGCACACCTGAAGGGTCGGTCCGAATGCCGACAGACACCGAAAAATGATCTTGGCCTTTGCTGACAAATGATTAATATGATATATTTGATTAAATCGACAAACAACAACCTTAGCGGCAGGTGAAAACAGGCCGTTGAAGGTCAAGCCCAACGCCCCTGCCATGACTGCCCGGGTTGGAGAGGATTCAAGGAATCCCGTCGAGACAAGACCATCCAGAAAGATGCCGACATGAAAAATCTGAAAATCTCGACCCGCCTGTACGGTGCATTTGCCACCCTGATATTGCTGCTGATGGGGCTTGCGGGGCTGGCTGCCCTCCAGCTCTCCACCATGCGGGCTGCCACCGTGGAAATTGCGGACAACTGGCTCCCGAGCGTTCGAGCGGCCAATGAGATGGACTCGCAGCTGTTGGTGGCACGCATGACCGTATTGGGTCATGTCATGAATACCGACGCAGCGGCGATGGAGGCGATTGACAAGAAGGTAGTGACCGACCGGCAGAGACTGGATCAGTCATTGAAGGCTTACGAGAAGCTCATCAGCGGGGACAACGAACGCAAGGCTTATGACCAGCTCGTGCAGCAATGGAAGCAGTACCGTGAGGTGGATGACCGCGTGCTTGCACTCTCGCGCAAGAACGAAAACGATCAGGCACGGAGTCTCGTGGAGGGTGATTCCAAGAAGCTGTTTGATCTGACCATGGAGACGCTGGACCAGCTGGTAAAGATCAATAGCGATGGCTCGGAGGCATCCCGGGCAGAGTCGGAGGCAACCTATGCCAATGCGCGCGCAACGCTGCTGATGATCTCGACCCTTGCGATAGTGCTGGCCGTGGTGACAGCCCTCTTGCTGGTGCGCTCCATCACCCGCCCATTGGCCCAAGCCGTGCAACTGGCAGAGCATGTGGCTGGTGGTGACCTGAGCACCACCATCCAGGTCACCAGCACGGACGAAACGGGCCAGCTCATGGCAGCGCTGGAGCGCATGCAGCAAAGCCTGGTGAACACCGTGAGCATGGTTCGGCAAAACTCTGAGAACGTGTCTACAGCGTCTTCAGAAATTGCCCAGGGCAACCACGATCTGAGCGCCCGCACGGAGCAACAGGCCAGCGCGCTGGAAGAGACTGCGGCGTCCATGGAAGAGCTGAACTCCACCGTCCGGCAAAACGCAGACAACGCACGCCAGGCCAACCAGCTGGCAATGAGCGCCTCTACGGTCGCAATACAAGGGGGAGAGGTGGTCGGTCAGGTCGTCGAGACCATGAAGGGCATCAACGACAGCAGCAAGAGAATTGCGGACATCATCAGCGTCATCGATGGCATTGCGTTCCAGACCAACATCCTGGCACTGAACGCAGCGGTGGAAGCAGCACGGGCCGGCGAACAGGGCCGCGGTTTTGCCGTGGTGGCCACCGAGGTGCGCAACTTGGCACAGCGCAGCGCAGAAGCGGCCAAAGAGATCAAAACGCTGATCGATGACAGCGTTTCGAGAGTGAGTCAGGGCACAACCCTGGTGGACCAAGCAGGCACGACGATGACGGCAGTGGTGAGCTCCATCAAGCGGGTGACGGACCTCATGGGTGAGATCAGCGCCGCCAGCCAAGAGCAAAGCCAGGGCGTGGCGCAGGTGGGCGAAGCTGTGACCCAAATGGACCAGGTCACCCAACAGAATGCCGCGTTGGTGGAAGAGATGGCAGCCGCGGCCAGCAGCTTGAACAATCAGGCTGCAGAACTTGTCAGTGCGGTCGCGTTCTTCAAATTGCCTGGTGGCCGCGGAGCTTTGGCACGCATGCCTGGGCTATCGTTCGCTGCGCCTCGCCTTCAATAGGATTACAACCTGCGAAATACGACCATCGTCGGGTGGGCTTGGCACGCCAAGACCGCTACCATCGGCCGTCGGCTTTGCCCTTTGCCGACACCCTCACTCTTGGCCCGCCTCGTGCGGGCTTTCTTTTGGAGCCCCGTCTTCAACGGCTGCATACAGCAGCCAAGCGCTCTATCTAGAGTGCCAGGCGTTGGAGGGACTGGCGGCGCGCAAGCCCCATGGGCCGCTGTTTAGCCTGACTGCCATCCCCACTACGAGCCTCGGAAACTCTCCTTCAATGAAAATCCCGGCTCCCCTGCAGCGCCTGCCCCATGCGGCCCAGTAGGGGTGTCAGGTCCTTGAAGCGCTGGGCCACCAGGTGGCGCACCACCGCCGTGCTGCCGGGTGGGCCGGCGCTGCATTGCCACACCCCTTCCACCGCCAGCAGCTGTGACCGCAGCAGCGCATTGCGCCACACATCGACCAGGGCGGGCCAGACGATGACGTTGACGGGGCCGGTTTCGTCCTCCAGCGTGACGAACATGGTGCCCTTGGCGGTGCCAGGGCGCTGGCGCACGGTGACGATGCCGCAGGCGCGCACCTTGCGGCCGTGGGCGACGCTGTGCAGTTGCAGGGCGGTTTGCAGGCGCCAGCGGGTCAGGCGGGGGCGCAACAGGGCCAGAGGGTGGAGGCGTAACGTGAGGCCAGTGGCGGCGTAGTCGAACAGGATTTCTTCGCCCTCGGGCGCCTCGGGCAGTTGCAGCGGGGCCTCGTGCACGGGCACGTCGCGCCACAGGGGCGGCGCGCTGTGCTGGGCGGCGGCGTCCCACATCTGCTGGCGCCGGTGGCCCGACAGGCTGGCCAGGGCGTCGGCGGCTGCCAGGGCTTGCAGGTCTTGCTGGCTCAGTTGGGCACGCAGGGCCAGGTCTTCGGTGGTGGCAAAGGCGGGGCCTGTGGCGCGGGCGTGCAGCAGGCGTTTGGCGGCGTCTGTGTGCAGGCTGCCTACCAGCCGCAGGCCCAGGCGCACGGCGGGCTGGGGCAGCGGCGGTGCGCCCAGGCCGCGTGCGGGGCGCAGCGGCTCGGGGTTGCCCTCCAGCGTGCAGTCGATGTCGCTCACGGTCACGTCGATGGGCAGCACGCGCACGCCGTGGCGGCGGGCGTCCTGCACCAGTTGCGAGGCGCTGTAAAAGCCCATGGGCAACGAGTTGAGCAGCGCCGCCAAAAAGCACGCGGGCTCGTGGCACTTGAGCCAGCTGCTGGCATAGGCCAGCAGCGCAAAGCTGTGGGCGTGGCTTTCAGGAAAGCCGTATTCGCCAAAGCCCAGCATCTGCTGGAAGATGCGGTCGGCAAATTCGGCGGGGTAGTCCCTGTCTTTCATGCCTTGTTTGAGAGGCTCTTCAAAGCGATGCACGCCCCCCTTGCGCTTCCAGGCGGCCATGGAGCGGCGCAGGTCGTCGGCCATGCCGGGGGTGAAGCCCGCCGCGATCATGGCGATCTGCATCACCTGCTCCTGGAAGATGGGCACGCCCAGCGTGCGCGCCAGGGCGTCCTCCAGCTCCGGCTTTTCCAGTTGCAGAGGCTCGCCCTTGCGCCGGCGCTCGCGCGCCTGTAGGTAGGGGTGCACCATGCCCCCCTGGATGGGGCCGGGGCGCACGATGGCGACCTCGACCACCAGGTCGTAGAACTCGCGCGGCTGCAGGCGGGGCAGCATGCTCATCTGGGCGCGGCTTTCGATCTGGAAAACGCCCACGGTGTCGGCGGCGCAGATCATGTCGTAGGTGGCAGGGTCTTCGCGCGGGATTTCCTTGAGACCCCAGTGCTCGCCGCGCAGGGCTGCACGCAGGTTGAGGCAGCGGCGCAGCGCGCTGAGCATGCCCAGGGCCAGCACATCGACCTTGAGCAGGCCCATGTCATCCAGGTCGTCCTTGTCCCACTGGATGACGGAGCGGTCCTTCATGCTGGCGGGCTCCACCGGCACCAGCCGCGTGAGCTTGCCATGGGTCAGCACAAAGCCGCCCACATGCTGGCTCAGGTGGCGCGGAAAATCCTTCAGGTCGGCAGCCAGCTCCAACCACAGCCGGGCGGTATGCCGGTGCAGCGACACGCCCACCGCCTGGGCCAGCTCCTGCAGGCGGTCGGTGGCAAAGGTTTCGTCAAACCAGTGGTGGTCTTTGGCAAACGCATCGACCAGGGCGGGCGCCACGCCCAGGGCCTTGCCTACGTCGCGCAGGGCACTGCGCGTGCGGTAGCAGGTGACCACGGCGGCGATGGCGGCGCGGTCGCGGCCGTATTTGTCGTAGATGTACTGGATGACCTCTTCGCGCCGGTCGTGTTCGAAGTCCACATCAATGTCAGGCGGCTCGCTGCGCTCTTTGCTGATGAAGCGCTCGAACAGCAGGTGGGACTGCTCGGGGGCCACCGCCGTGATGCCCAGCACGTAGCAGACCACCGAGTTCGCCGCCGAGCCCCGGCCCTGGCAAAGGATGCCCACGCTGCGCGCAAACCGCACGATGTCGTGCACGGTCAGGAAATACATCTCATACCCGCAGTGCGCGATCAGATCGAGCTCTTTGCGGATCTGCGCCTGCACGCCCTCGGGCGCGCCCAGCGGGTAATGGCTTCGCACGCCCAGCTCTACCAGCCAGGCCAGTGCCTGGGCAGGTGTCATGCCCTCGGGCACGGTCTCCAGCGGGTAGCGGTACTGGATCTCACTCAGGCTGAAAGTGCAGCGCCCGGCCACGGTGAGCGTGGCCGCCAGCAACTCGGGCGGGTAGATGCCCGCCAGCCGCACGCGCTGGCGCAGGTGGCGCTCGGCGTTGGGCTGCAGCGCAAAGCCGCACTCGGCCACGGTGCAGCCGCGCTTCACGGCGGTGATCACATCCTGCAGCGGCTTGCGCGAGCGGGCGTGCATGTGCACGTCGCCCGCCGCCACCAGCGGCAGCTGCAGTGCAGCGCCCACGCGCTGCAGCGTGGCCAGCCACAGGCTGTCGTCGGCGGCCTGGTGCAATTCGACCGCCAGCCACACATGCGGAGCCTTTTGAGAGCCCAATTGGCTGGTAGCGCTAGTGATACATGCGCTGATTGCTACAAAATCAGAAGCATCAAAGCGCTGACGGCATGGTGCTAGCAGCAGCTCGCACCCCTGCAGCAAGTGCCAGGGGCTGTCCACACCCACGCGGTATTGCCCCTTGGGCGCAGCGGCTCGGGCGGCGGTGATGAACTCGCACAAGTTGCCCCAGCCCTCGGCATCGCGTGCCAGTGCCACCAGCCGCAGGTCACCCCACAAAAACTCGCTGCCCACGATGAGGTGCAGGCCACATTCCTTGGCCGCCCCCCAGGCACGCACCACGCCGGCCACCGAGCATTCATCTGTCAACGCCAGCGCCTGATAGCCGAGTTGGGCAGCGCGCGTGACCAGCTCTTGCGGGTGCGATGCGCCGCGCTGAAAGCTGAAGTTGGACAGGCAATGCAGCTCGGCATATCCCGGCAGCTCGCCTGCGCTCGCTGCGGGGCCTGGCACCGCAGTGGCCTGTGAAGGATGTCGGTGCATCAAACCCATGGACAACCACCCTGCCCGTTCACCCAAAGATTCCGTGCAAGAACCAGCGGTGTGGCCGAGCCACCGCTGGCGTGCCATCCAGCGCAGGCGCCAGGCGCTCGCGAAACACCCACACCAGTCCCGCCACATCGTTGTGGGCCACAAAGTAGTCGCGCAAGGCCAGGCCTGCGCTGGGGTGTGCTGGGTCCACCGCATCGTCGGTGGCAGACCACCAGCCCGCCTCCAACCGGTGGGGCCCGGCCAGCAAGCGCAACAGGCCGTGGTGGCAGGGGCGGTTGCCCTGCACGGCCAGCTGCCGGGGCGGGTTCAGCAGCCAGGTGGGCAGCAGGGGGGCATCCGGGACGATGCCCTGCGAAGCACCGTCCGCACGCGCGGACACAGGACTGGTGGGTGTCCGCGTGGCTGCATTGCGCGTCGCAGCCGAGGGCATGCCCAGCACTTCAGCGGCCGGTCGCCATTGCTGCATGCGTTCGGGCCGATGGTCGGCCAGCAGCACCGGGGCCACCACGTGGTCGGCCCCCAGGCGGGCCGACAGGCGCTCCAGCAGTTGGTGCAGGGCCTCGCCGGGGGTACCGACCGGGTCGGTGCTGCCATGGCTTGTGGGGTCACGCCCGCCCACCTCCCCCGGGGGCAGCAGGCTGGCACTGCGGTGCGGCAACGGGGCCGCGTCGAGCAGCCGCAGCGTGATCTGGTTGACCGGCGCTGCCAGCGTGGTGCGCGCCAGGTTTTCGGCCAGCAGGCGCCGCAGGTGCACCAGGTCGTGGGTGGCCTGGGCGGTGCGCACCTGCAGCGCCTGGGTGGGGGGCAGCGCCACGCCATCCAGGCGCCGCAGGTCGTGGCGCCAGGCCAGCTCCAGCGCCAGCACGCCCTGCTGGCGCGCCTGCAGCCAGGCCTGCAGGGCCGTCAGGCTGCGGCTGGCGCTCCACAGCAGTGCGTCGGCCGACGCGGCCAAGGCGGGCAGCTCGGTGGTCAACACAAACTGCTCGGGCAGTTGCAGCCAGGCATGGGCCTCGGGGGCATCGCCCAGGGCCTGGTCCAGCACTTGCAGCACGCCCGCCCCCAGGCGCCGCGCCACGCCCGCACGCGGCAAGGCCAGCAGTGCCCCCCAGGTGCGGCACCCCATGCGCTCCAGGCTGGCCACATGGGGACGCAGCGCCGTCAGCGTGTGCAAAGGCAGGTTCTCTGCACTGCCCTGCGGTGGGCAGGGGCGCCCTGCCAATGCCATGCGCAGCCTGGCCTGGGCGACCAGGGCGGTGGGGCCTGTGCCCCACACAGTCGGTGCATGGGACACAGGGGCTGTGGTCGATCCAAAGGAATGGGCAGGCTCTTCAGTGCTGCGGACGGGCGGAGGGGCAACGCCCTCCCCTTTGCATCGGGCCGACGCATCAGCCCAGGCTTGCAGCACCAGTGCCTGCAGCGCATCGCGCCCGCCCCACAGGCGTTCGGTGGTGGACACCTCCAGCAACACCGCCTCGCCATCGGCCAGCACCACACGCGGCGTGAAACGCAAGGCCCACCAGCCGGCGGCGGCGTTCAGCACTCCGGTATTTCTATCCGTGCCTGTACCCGCCAAGGCGGCGGCCTCATCGCACCAGGGCAATGGCAGGGCGATCCAGTGCATGCCTGCTCCCTTCTGGTCGGCCTCCGGGCCGGCCTCCTGGCTCGCATACGGGCTGGACTGGGGGCTGGACTGGGGACACATGGCGCGCCAGCGAACCCGCCAAGACCCCGGCCACACGGGCGGCCGCGGCCTGGCGCCCCGCCACCTGGGCAATGGCAGCCTCTTGCGCAGCGCGGCGCCGCTCGGCCTGTGCCACCAGCACCTGCGCCAGTTGAGGGTGGCAGCCCGGCAGTTGGAGCGCCTGCGCCAGCGGAGGCCCTCGGCGCTTGAGGATCTGCACCTGCATGCCGGGGGCTGCTGCGGCATCCCCTGGCAAAGCCAGCCCCTGCACCTGCAGCCGCAATTGGGCCGGCGACGCCTGAGACACCTGTGATGCGGGCCCTGGGGCATCGACCGGACGAAACACCCACAACAATTGCTGCTGCTGGGCCGCCGCCAATTGCAACCGCCGCAAGGCGGCAGGCTGCGCCTGGGGCAGCCAGGCCATGACGGCCAGCACGCCCTGGCAGCGCAGCGCCTGCTCGGCCGCCCACAAGGCGACCATGGGCGAGTCGGCATGCACCACACACACCCGCTCTGCCCGCAACCCCTGCGACTGCAGGGCCGGGCCAAAAGGCTCGCACGGCGGCGCTACCAGCACCACGGCCCCGCTCTGCCGGGCCGTGGCCTGCACCAGTGCGGGCAGCACCAGTTGCCATTCGTGCAGGCCCGCCAGGGGCTGCAGCACTTCGCTCAGGGCCCCCACTGGCCAGCCGCCGCCCGGCAGCTGGGCATCCAGCGCGGCATGGCCCGAAGGCAATACGCGCTGCGCGCTGGCCCCCAGCGCGTCGGCATGCCACACCCCAGGCACGGGGATGGGCAAATCGGACGCGACCCGCAAAGAGGGGCGTGGCGCAGGCATGGTGGTGAGAGAAGTTGAGGCAACACGAATACTGTAAATATAACCAGTATTTTGCCGGATGGGCGAACCTGGAAGCGAAGACCCACCAAGGACGTCGGTATGAGGAGGCCCACGCAGGCAAGGGCTTGTTCACACTATTTTTGCCAGTGCGAAGGCCTCCCCCGCCACGCCAATCCAGGCGCGCGACGACGCCAAGGCCAGGGCCTTGGCCAGGAACGCAACGACGAGTGGCGTGGCGGGGGAGACCTTCACTTCGGGTTGCGATGCCCAGCAAACGCCGCGCGCCGGAGTACCCAGTGGAAGAGGCAAACCCCGCGCCCTGGCGGAGTCGATCCGAAAGTCTGCTTACAGCGTACGCATCGCCCAGTCGCACCAGTCCGCCACCGCCGCATCGGCGGGCGTGGCACGGTCCGAGAGCTGGGGCCAGCGGCGGTGGCTGGCGTTCAGGATGCTTTGCAGTTGCCACAGGGCCTCGCGTCCCACCAGGGCGACCTCGGCCATGCCAATGGCGTCGCCTTGCAATTGCGCCAGCAGCTCGCCCTGGTGCCGGGGGTGCGAGCCCGCTTCGATCAGGGCTTTTTGCAATGCCATGAGACGGGAATCGGTAAACGCAAAGGCAGTGCCCGCAGAAGACTTGGCCGCCGTGTCTGGGGGCAAGGCCGCCTTGAGCTGGTCCCAGTAGGCAAAGGCTTCGGCCAGCAATTCGATCTGGCGGGGCGCATCGTTACCCAGGGGCATCAAGGCCGATTCGCGGGCCACTTCCTCCTGCAGCAGCGGCAGGATGAACGCCACCAGTGCCGAAGGAAACTTGCGGTGATTGAGCCGCAGCACCAGCGACAGCCGCTGCGCGGGCATGTCGTCGTATTTCTCGTAGAAAGCGGCCACCACTTCGGCCAGTAGCAGGATGCGGCCCATGGGCGTGATGTCCGCCCCCAGCAAGGCGCGCGGATAGCCGCTGCCGTCCATGCGCTCATGGTGCTCCAGCACGGCCACTTCGGCAGCACGTGGATAGGCCTGCGTGTCGCGGATCATGAGCATGGCCGAGATGGGATGGGCCACCAGGTGCTTGCGCCCTACCCCCACCACCTTGTGGTCCGGGTCGTCCCAGGCCGGGTCCATGTGCAGCACCCCCAGGTCATGCAGCAGCGCAGCTGCCGCCACCGTGCTGCAATCGCGTTCGCTCAGCCCGCTTTTGACCGCCAGAAATACCGCCACGGTGGTCATCACCAGACTGTGCTGGAACAGCGTGGGCCGCTGGTCACGCATCACGGTGAGCTTGCAGGCCATGGCAGAAGGCAACGGCAGGGACCTCAGGGGCGCCAGCAACCGGGCACCTGAGCCCAGGGCCTCGGCCAGCATGGCGGGCAGGGTTTCCTGCTCGATCAGCGTCTGGCCCAGGGCCAGCAGTGATGGCACGTCCACCGGGTTTTCGATGGACAGATGGCGGTCAATGGGTTCGCGCAGCTTGTGCTGCACCAGGCGGTCGTACAGGCGGCTGTCGATGCGCGCGCCCTTCTCCACCAGCTTGATGCCGTTGTCGGTGTAGATGGCAGCATCTGTGACCACCGTACGCCGGTCGGCCATGTCGGTCAGCGCACGCAAGTAATGGGGACTGTCAGCGTCCTCGGCATCCGCTGAAAGAAGAATATCGGTCATGCAAGCAACACAAATCGTTACTTCGCACTATAGGGGGTTCTCTTGCGGGGCACTGACTCGCGTGACGCGATACAGACATGCAATCTTGATGCACATCAAGCAGCAGGCGCTGCTACCCGTGCTCGTTTTTTGCCGCATGGCAGAGATCACACGTCCGGATTCCCATGACCAAGACCTGGACCCGCCCGGGCTCGCCGGGGTGACAAAGCCCCCTGCCACCTCAATGTCATTGTCCCAAATAGGCGTCAGGGTTTCCATTAAACAATGTCGCCGATAGCCTGCTTTTTGGTGATCCTGGACAGTCAGGCTTGGGTAAACCCTGAAAAGTTCCGCATTGATTGTTCGCAATACTGGAACAGTTAGTTCGCGACCCGGTGGTTTTTCTCTGCACCCCACCGGCGTACAGTTCATCCCATCGATGAGCCGAACCCGCAAGGCGACTCACCGAACCCGGTCCCAAGCAGCTTTCTTTGTTTTTGGCGCTTTGTCCCGGTTTTTTGAGCCGCTTCTTTAACTTCAAGGATTTTTCATCATGAACAACACCGCACGTTTCCTGTCTATCGCCGCTGTCGCCGCTTTCGCTTCTTTTGGTGCCCAGGCTGACGAAGCCGATGCTTCGCAGTTCGCCACCAAGTTTGAAACCAACCGCACCCGCGCTGAAGTGGCTGCCGAAGCTGCCACCGTGGCCCAGACCCGCTCGATCGAGCCCGCTGGTTCGCGTGTGGTGACTTACAAGTCCACGGCTGACCGTGCTGCAGTGCGTGCACAGGCTGCTGAAGCAGTGCGTACCGGCCAGATTTCTTCGGGTGAGCGCGGCTGATTCACCAGGGGCGGCTGAATCTGCCGCCCTGGTTGTGCCGTATCTCTCAGTACCCAAGTCCTCTTTTTAGAATTTTCCGGAGTTTCACCATGAACAAGTCTGTCCGTTTCCTGTCCGTTGCTGCTGTCGCCGCTTTTGCCGCTTTTGGTGCCCACGCTGATGAAGCCGATGCTTCGCAGTTCGCCACCAAGTTCGAAACCAACCGCACCCGTGCTGAAGTGGCTGCAGAAGCTGCTACCGTGGCCCAGACCCGCTCGATCGAACCCGCTGGTTCGCGTGTGGTGACTTACAAGTCCACGGCTGACCGTGCTGCTGTGCGTGCCCAGGCTGCTGAAGCCCTGCGCACGGGCCAGATCTCTTCGGGCGAAATCGGCAACGCAATGTAATTGCCAGAGGCCCCATGCGGACTGCATGAGGGCTTTGTGAAAATTGCCAATGTAAAAGGCCGGGGCCCTGTGAGGGGCCCCGGCCTTTTTTGTGATGCCACTCCACTGCAGGGGTGGCTCAAATGCTTATGGGATCAGCTTGACGCCGGTCTTGGCCTGCAGGGCCTCAAAGGTCACGCCGGGAGCCAGCTCCACCACCTTCAGGCCCTGGGGCGTCACGTCCATGACGGCCAGGTCGGTGATGATGCGATCCACCACACCCACGCCCGTGAGGGGCAGCGTGCACTGGGGCAGGATCTTCAGGTCTTCAGTGCCATCCTTCTTGCGCGCCACATGCTCCATGAGCACGATCACGCGCTTGACGCCAGCCACCAGGTCCATCGCGCCACCCATGCCCTTGACCATCTTGCCGGGGATCATCCAGTTGGCCAGGTCGCCCTTTTCGCTGACCTGCATCGCGCCCAGGATCGACAGGTTGATCTTGCCGCCACGGATCATGGCAAACGACTGGTCGCTGCCAAAGATGGACGAGCCCTTGATGGTGGTCACGGTCTGCTTGCCGGCGTTGATCAGGTCGGCATCCACTTCGTCTTCGGTGGGAAACGGGCCGATACCCAGCATGCCGTTTTCGGACTGCAGCCACACCTCTTTGTCGGCAGGCACAAAGTTGGCCACCAGCGTGGGGATGCCAATGCCCAGGTTCACATAAAAGCCGTCTTCGAGTTCATGGGCGGCACGGGCCGCCATTTGGTCTTGACTCCACGACATAGATACTTCTCCAGCTTGTTCTGTACGGTTGTGCGGCAGCGGCTCAGACGCCCGCTTTTTCGGTGATGGTGCGCTTTTCAATGCGCTTCTCGGGCGTGGCGTTGTGCACGATGCGGTGCACATAGATGCCAGGCAGATGGATTTGGTCAGGCGCAATGGCGCCGGTTTCCACCACCTCTTCCACCTCCACGATGGTGATCTTGCCGGCCGTGGCCGCAGCGGGGTTGAAGTTGCGCGCCGTGAGACGGAACTGCAGGTTGCCCGACTTGTCGGCACGCCAGGCCTTGACCAGCGACACATCGGGCACCAGCGAACGCTCCATCACATAGTTTTCGCCATCGAACTCGCGCAGTTCCTTGCCCTCGGCCACGATGGTGCCCACGCCGGTCTTGGTGAAAAAGGCCGGGATGCCCGCACCGCCCGCACGCAGCTTTTCGGCCAGCGTACCCTGGGGGGTGAACTCCAGCTCCAGCTCGCCAGCGAGGTACTGGCGCTCGAACTCCTTGTTCTCGCCCACATACGACGAGATCATCTTCTTGATCTGGCGGGTCTCGAGCAGTTTGCCAAGGCCGAAGCCGTCCACGCCCGCATTGTTGGAGATCACAGTCAGGTTCTTCACGCCCGAATCGCGCAGCGCGTCGATCAAGGCTTCAGGAATGCCACACAGTCCAAAGCCACCAACAGCCATGAGTTGGCCATCTGCAACCACGCCCTTCAGGGCCTCGGCTGCGGAGGGGAATAACTTGTTCACCACGATCTCCTTATGAATGGGATGCGCTACGATACTACGTACTTAAATAAGTAGTTTTCCGTAAAGATTAGCACTATGGACGTTGATTACCGACTGGCTTTCGACATGGCCCCTGTGGGGCTGGTGCTCTCGCGCAACCGCACCATGGTGGACTGCAACCGCCATGTCTGCGAAATGTTCGGCGCCTCGCGCGAAGTGCTGATCGGCCAGTCGTTCCAGATACTCTATCCCAGCGCCGACGAATATGAGCGGCTTGGGGCGCACATGGAGCCCATCCTGAACGCCAAGGGCCACTATGCGGACAACCGCATCATGAAGCGCGCCAATGGCGAAGTGTTCTGGTGCCACGTGTCCGGCCGCGCACTCAACCGCGATGCCCCGCATGAGTCCGGCATCTGGAGCTTCGAAGATCTGAGTTCGCAGCGCGCCGTGAAGGCGGAGCTGACGGGTCGTGAGCGCGAGGTAGCCGCCCGCCTGCTGGAAGGCCTGACCTCCAAGGAGATCGGTCGGGCGCTGGAGATCAGCCACCGCACGGTAGAAATTTACCGTGCGCGCCTCATGCGCAAGTACAACGCCTCCACCGCCGCCGACCTGGTACACAAGCTGCTGGCAGGCGGCTGAACCTGCCCTCGAAGGACAGCACTACCGCCCTATTGCCTACTTGGCCGGGCCGTCGATGACTTCGGCGGCGGTGCGAAACGCCTCTACCGCCGTCGGCAGGCCGCAGTAGACACTGGCGTGCAGCAAAACCTCCTGCAACTCCTCCGCAGTAGCGCCATTGTTCAGCGCGCCACGCACATGGCCCTTGAGTTCATGCTGCTTGCCCAGCGCGATCAACATGGAAACCGTGATGAGACTGCGGGTCTTGCGGTCCAGCCCGGGCCGCTGCCAGACATCGCCCCACGCGTTGCGCGTGATGTATTCCTGAATGGGCTGCGTGAAAGAGGTGGCGTTGCCCAGCGCACGGTCCACAAAATCGTCACCCATGACCTCGCGGCGGGTGGCCAGGCCTTTTTCGTAGTCTTTGGTCGGGGTTGGTGTCACGCGGGCTCTCCTTGAAGGGTTGAAACATCAAGGCCCGATGGTAGCGAGCGCACGCAGGGCTTCCACCGCGCAAACAACAGAACGCCCGGCACATGCACTGCACACGCCGGGCTTCATGGCTTCGTGAACGGCTCGCCCCATGCCATCCCCTGACGACATGGGAGCAAGGCCTCACTGATCAGGCGCTGGCACCGCCTGCGGTCAGGTCAAACCGGTCCAGGTTCATCACCTTGGTCCAAGCCTTGACGAAGTCCTGCACAAACACTGCCTGTGCATCGCTGCTGGCATAGACCTCGGCCAGCGCACGCAACACCGAGTTGGAGCCAAACACCAGGTCGGCCACCGTGCCGGTCCATTTTCTGGCACCTGTGCTGCGGTCCACACCTTCCAGCACACCCGCTGCACCCGACGACTTCTGCCATCGGGTGCGCATGTCGAGCAGGTTCACGAAGAAGTCATTGCTCAACGTACCAACGCACTGCGTGAAGACACCATGGGTTGCCTGCCCCACGTTGGCACCCAGCACGCGCAGGCCACCCACCAGCACCGTCATCTCGGGCGCCGTCAACGTGAGCTGGTTGGCGCGGTCCACCAGCAGCTCGGCCACGGCGCCTTCCAGGCCAGGGCGCACGTAGTTGCGAAAGCCATCGGCCACGGGCTCCATCACCTCGAACGACGGCACATCGGTCTGCTCTTGCGAGGCATCCGTGCGGCCAGGCGTGAAGGGAACGGTCACGTCCTGCCCTGCCTGCTTTGCGGCAGCCTCCACGGCAGCGCCACCGGCCAGCACGATCAGGTCCGCCAGCGAGATCTTCTTGCCGCCCGTCTGCGCCGCATTGAAGTCGCGCTGGATGGCTTCGAGCTGGCCCAGCACCTTGGCCAGTTGCAAAGGCTGGTTCACTTCCCAATCCTTCTGAGGAGCCAGACGGATGCGCGCGCCGTTGGCGCCGCCCCGCTTGTCGCCGCCCCGGAACGTGGAGGCAGAGGCCCAGGCCGTGGATACCAGTTCCGAAATCGACAAGCCCGATGCCAACACCTTGGCCTTGAGCGCAGCGATGTCCTGCGCGTTCACCAAGGCATGGTCCACGGCAGGCACAGGGTCTTGCCAGACCAGCACTTCGGCGGGCACCTCCGGCCCCAGATAGCGGGCACGCGGCCCCATGTCACGGTGCGTGAGCTTGAACCAGGCACGCGCAAATGCATCGGCAAACTGCTCGGGGTTCGCCAAAAAGCGGCGCGAGATCTTTTCGTAGGCCGGGTCAAAGCGCAGCGACAGGTCGGTGGTGAGCATGGTGGGCACCAGCTTTTTCGACGGGTCGTGTGCGTGCGGGATCGTCGCTGCAGCCCCCTTGGCCGTCCACTGGTGGGCGCCTGCCGGGCTCTTGGTCAGCTCCCACTCGTAGCCGAACAGGTTTTCGAAGAAGTTGTTGCTCCACTGCGTGGGCGTGGTGGTCCAGGTGACTTCCAGGCCACTGGTGATGGTGTCACCGCCTTTGCCAGAGCCATGGCCGCTCTTCCAGCCCAGGCCCTGGTCCTCGATGCCTGCACCTTCGGGCTCCTTGCCCACCAGCGCGGCATCGCCAGCACCGTGGGTCTTGCCAAAGGTGTGGCCGCCAGCAATCAGCGCCACGGTCTCTTCATCGTCCATCGCCATGCGCGCAAAGGTGTCGCGGATGTCGCGCGCGGCGGCGATGGGGTCGGGGTTGCCGTTCGGGCCTTCGGGGTTCACATAAATCAGGCCCATCTGCACAGCAGCCAGCGGGTTGGCCAGGTCGCGCTCACCGCTGTAGCGTTTGTCGCTGCCCAGCCAGGTGGATTCAGCGCCCCAGTACACGTTTTCATCGGGTTCCCACACGTCAGGGCGTCCGCCGGCAAAGCCAAAGGTCTTGAAGCCCATGGATTCGAGTGCCACATTGCCCGTCAGGATCATCAGATCGGCCCAAGAGATCTTGCGGCCATATTTCTGCTTGACGGGCCACAGCAGGCGGCGGGCCTTGTCCAGGTTGGCGTTGTCGGGCCAGCTGTTGAGCGGCGCAAAACGCTGTTGCCCGGCCCCGGCGCCACCACGGCCGTCTGCCAGGCGGTAGGTGCCCGCGCTGTGCCAGGCCATGCGCACAAACAGCGGTCCATAGTGGCCAAAGTCTGCGGGCCACCAGTCCTGCGAGTCGGTCATCAGTGCGCGCAGGTCGGCCTTCACAGCAGCAAGGTCGAGGCTCTTGAATTCTTCGGCGTAATTGAAGCCGTCTCCCATCGGGTCGGTGAGCGGGGAGTTCTGGTTCAGGGGGCGGAGATTGAGCTGGTTGGGCCACCAGTCGGCATTGCGGGGGCCCGTGGGCACGGCCTTGGTGTGGTCAAAGGGGCATTTGGCTTCGGTCGTCATGGGTCATCTCCTGTGAAATCGCGTCGGCAAAACGTATCGACAGGGCAGATGGTAGGAAGCAAACGATGACAGGTAAATTGAATCGATTGAATCTCATCAATAGCCAATATCAATAGATCATCATCCTTTCATTGATTTCGTTGCGATACCCAGACAAGTTGAGGCTGGGGCAGCGTCAACGCGAACGCGCAAGCGGCAGCCCAGGTGCACCCATGTCAGCCCTCAGGATGCGCCCATGGGTAGAGTCGGTGACATACACCGTGGTACGCCCTGCCCCGCCAAACGCCAGGTTGGTGGTGGAGCTGCCCGGTGCGCCGCGCAGCACCTGCACGGGCTCGGCCCGGTGGTTGAGCACCCACACATAGCCCAGGCCCGGGTTGGCCACCAGTAGGTGACCCTCGGCATCCACGGCCAGGCCGTCAGGGCCGCTGGGGCCATACGAGCTGAAGAACTGGCTGACCTTGGCCACGCTGCCATCGGGCAGCAGCGGCACGCGCCACACACAGTTGCCACGCGTCACGGCCAGATACAGCACGCGGCCGTCGGGCGACAGGGCCACGCCGTTGGGGCTGGGCACGTTGTGCAGCAGCAAGTCGAGCTGACCATTGGGCCGCAGGCGGTACAGGCGACCACTCGGGTCGTGCAGGCCGCTTTGGCCCTGGTCGGTGAAGTAGAGGTTGCCTTCGGCGTCAAAGATCAGGTCGTTCACGCCCTTGAAGCGCTCGCTGTTGCGGCGCTGCAGGTACGGGGTGATGGCGCCCGTGGTCACGTCGAGCTGCATCAGGCCGTTCTTGTAATCGGTGATGAGCAGCGTGCCGGGCTTCAAGAACTTCAGGCCGTTGGGCTCGCCGTCGTACTCGGCCACCAGCGCCCAGTCGCCCTGCGGGTTAATGCGAAAGACCCGGCCCCAGGGGATGTCGCTGACGTAGAGGTTGCCTGCGTCGTCGAACACCGGGCCTTCCAGAAACGAATCGGTGATGGTGCCGCCCCGGTTGGCGTCAGCCCAGTCGCTGCGCTCGCGGCGACGAAAGGGCTCGGGCATGGTGGTGAACAGGTCGAGATCGCGGACCTCAGGGGCTTGCAACAAAAACATGGCGGGTCTTTCCAATTCATTCAGGCGAGGGCGGCGGTATCGAAACCATACAGCCGCGCCGGGTTGTCGACCAGGATGCGGTCCATGGCCGCGTCGCTGCCGGCCCAGGCCTGCAGCAGGTCCACCAAATCGGCATCGTTCACGGTGCCGGGCGCCTCGGTGGTGTGCGGCCAGTCGCTGCCCCACACCAGGCGATCCGGCGCGGCTTGCACCAGGGCCTGGCCCAGCGGCAGGGTGTCGGCGTAGCTGGGGCCATGCACGGTCGAGCGCATGTAAGCGCCCGAGAGCTTGACCCAGGTGTTGCCACCATCGAGCAAACCACGCACCACGCCATAGGCCTCCGCAGCCGGGCCTTCGGCGGGATTGATGCGGCCCAGATGGTCGATGACCAGGGGCACGGGCAGGGTGTGCAGCTGGGGCGCGAGCGCGATGAGTTGCTCCGGCTGCGCAAAGATCTGGAGATGCCAGCCCGCGCAGGCCGGGTGCTCGGCCACCTTGCGCGCCAGCGTGGCCAGCATGGCGGGCGTGGTGGTGCCCCACGATTGGGGCGAGACGAAATTGACGCGCAGCCCGCGCACACGGCGTGCAGCCAGGTGGGCCAGCTCGTCGGCACCCACGCCGTCGCCCACCACGGCCACACCGCGTGCAGCGTCGCCCAGCTGGTCCAGCGCATCCAGCGTGCAGGCGTTGTCGGTGCCGTAGGTCGATGGCGTGACCACCACCGTGCGCGTGGTGCCCAGGCGCGCCCGCAGTTGCCGGTACACCGCCACGGGCGCCACTGGCGGAGTACGCGGCCAATGGGCTGACGGCGCAAAGCGCGGGTCAAAGATGTGCATGTGGCTGTCGCACGCGCCGGGCGGCAACTGGCGCTGCGGGCGGTTCAGGCCCACGGAATGCGGCACGGGCGTGGTCAGCGCTAGCAAAGGCATCAGTCAGTCCAGCTTGATATTGCCCTTCTTCACGACCTCGCCCCACTTCGCATCTTCCTTCTTCAGGAAGGCGGCAAAGTCTGCGGGCGTCGAACCGATGGGCTGGGCGCCCAGGTCGGCGAGGCGCTGCTTCACTTCGTCTTCTTTCAGCACCTCTTGCAGGGCTTGCTGCAGTTTGGTGGCCACGTCCGCAGGCACGCCCGCAGGCAGGAACACGCCGTTCCACTCATAGGCCTCGTAGCCGGGAATGGCCGCCTCGGCCACCGTGGGCACATCGGGCAGGCGCTTGGAACGCTCAGGCGCCGAAACGGCCAGCGCACGCAGCTTGCCGCCCGCCACATGCGGGTAAGTGGCGGCCACGGTGCCGAACATGAAATCCACCTGGCCGGCCATCACGTCAGTGATGGCGGGGCCGCCGCTCTTGTAGGGCACATGCACCATATCGAGGCCCAGCTTCTGGGCCATCAGCTCCGCCGCCAGCCGCTGCACCGTGCCGCTGCCGCCAGAGGCAAAGTTGATCTTGCCCGGTTGCGCCTTGGCCTTGGCGATCAGCTCGCCCACGTTCTTGTAGGGCGCATCGGCCTTCACGATGAGCACATTGGGCGCCAGCAGCACCAGCGACAGCGGCTGCAGTGCGTTGGCGGCATACGGCATCTTGGGGAACAGGTGCGGGTTGATGGAATACGGCGTGGCGTCGTACAGCATGGTGTAGCCATCTGCCGGGGCCTTGGCCACGAAGCTGGCGCCAATGGTGCCGCTGGCACCAGCCTTGTTGTCCACGATCACGCTGCTGCCGAGCTTGGCGCCCAGGCGGGTGGCCACCACACGGGCCACGGCATCGGCCGCGCCACCGGGGGCGTAGGGCACGACGATGGTGATGGGCCGCTCGGGGAAGGCGGCGTGGGCCACGCCAGCGGCCAGGGCGCAGGCGGCGATCAGGGGTTTGAGGAAGCGAAACATACGTGTCTCCAATCAGTTCTAGGTTCTACAACAGGGCAGCTCAATCTGCTTTGAGATCGAGCGCTTTGGCAATCTGGCTATACGTCGCAGCTTCGCGGGCCACACGGGTCGCAAAGGTATTGCCACACACCGATTCGGCATCCATCCCCAGGCCGCGCAGCTTGTCAGCGGCCGATTCGCTCTTGGCAAAGTCGGCGGCCGTGCGCTCCAGCGCCTGGGCGATGGGCTCGGGCAAGCCCGCCGGGGCCAGCACGCCGTACCACACGTCGGCAGCGTAGTGGCCACCGCCCGCTTCGGCAAACGTGGGTACCTCGGGCACCAGGGCCGAGCGCTGGGGCGCGCCCACGGCCAGCGCGCGCAGCTTGCCGCTCTTGATCTGCGGCAGCACCGAGCCCAGGGTGGCGAAGGAGCTGTCGAGCTGCCCGCCCATCAGGTCCGTCACCACGGGCGCGGCGCCCTTGTAGGGCACGTGGTTGAGCTGCAGGCCCTGGGCGCGGGCAAAGATCTCGGTGGCAAAGTGGCCCGAGCTACCCACCCCGGCAGTGCCCGCCGTCACGCGGCCGGGCTCGGCGCGGGCCTTGGCCTGGTAATCGGCCAGCGTCTTGACCGGCAGGCTGGGGGCCACCACCAGCACCGTGGGGCTGCTGGCCACCGTGCACAGGGGGCGGAAGGACTTCACCGCATCGAACTTGACGCGGCCCTGGTACAGCGCCGGAATCATGGTGTGGTTGGTGGCACCGAACAGCAGCGTGTAGCCATCGGCCGGGGCACTGGCCACGGCCTGGGCGGCAATGATGGTGCCCGCGCCCGGCTTGTTGTCGATGATGAAGGGCTGGCCCAGCGCCTTGCTGGCGTGGTCGGCAAAGGCGCGCGCCACCACGTCGGTGGGGCCGCCCGCCGCAAAGCCCACCACCAGCTTCACGGGCTTGGTCGGATAGGCTGCTGCGCCCGTTTGCGCGCAGGCGGCGCCAGACGCTACTAAAACAATAGCTGCCAGCGCATGATTGACTAGCGCAAGAGGCCTATTTTTCTTGAAATTGCGTGCCATGGTCTGTTGTCTCCTGTGCAGCCGGGCACCCTGCCCGGCCATGTTCTTGGGGCAGGCCGGCGCTCAGGCGACGGCTACTGCATGCGGTGCACGTGCCAGCACGGCCAGCAGGTTCTTCGCCGCGCCCACGCCCATGTTCACGTAGGCGTCGCTCGTCACGCCGCCGATGTGCGGGCTGAGGATGAAGTGCTTCTCGCCCTGGAAGGGGTGGCCCGCCGTCATCGGCTCCACCGCAAAGCTGTCGAGCCCGGCCGCCATGACCTGGCCTGAGCGTACGGCGGCCAGCAGATCGGCCTCGTCGATCAGGCCACCACGTGCCGTGTTCACCACAATCACGCCGCGCTTGCATTGCGCCAGCGTGGTGGCGTTCAGCAGGTTGCGGTTTTCGTCGGTCAGCGGGCAGTGCAACGAGATGGCATCCGATTCGCGCCAGATCGTCTCCAGGTCCACTGCCTGCACATAGGCGGGCAGGTTCTTGGCAAACGGATCGAAGCCGATCACGCGCATGCCCAGGGCGTCGGCCATCTTGGCAAAACGCAGGCCGATGGCGCCCAGACCCACCAGGCCCACCGTGCGGCCACCCAGCTCCAGGCTCTTGTGCGTGGCCTTGTCCCAGTGGCCAGCGTGCATGCGCGCATCCAATGCCACCACCGATTTGGCGCAGGCCAGCAGCAGGGCCAGGGCCTGCTCGGCCACGGCGGCGGCGTTGGCGCCCACGGCGGCCACCACCTCAATGCCACGGGCTTTGGCAGCCACCTTGTCGATGGTGTCGGTGCCGCTGCCGTGCTTGGAAATGACCTTGAGCGCGGGGGCCGCGTCCATCACCGCAGCGCCCACCTTGCCGTAGCGCACGATGATGGCCACGGGGTTGTGCGCGCGGCACAGGGCCACCATGTCCTCTTCCGTCGGCGTCTTGCCTGCGTAGACGATCTCGTAGCCTGTGAGCAGGTCGAGGGCTTGTTGCGCCAGGTCGGCGCCTGTGACGATGATGACGGGGTGGGTAGCGTTGCTCACAGCGATTCCCCTTCCTTCAAAACACCCGCAGCGCGCAGGGCGGCGGGCAGCCATTTCGATGCGGTGTCGCCACGGGCGATGGCTTCGATGCGGGCGGCTTCGTCGGCCACCTTCTTGTCGGCCAGGGCCAGCATGGCGGGGGCTTTTTCGCGCTCGATGACGACCACGCCGTCGGCGTCGCCCACCACCAGGTCACCCGGGTTGACCACCGCGCCGCCGGCGCTGATGGGGTGGTTGATGCGGCCGGGCACGTACTTGGTCGGCCCTGCAGGGTTGAAGCCCGCGCTGAACACGGGGAAGTCCAGCTCCAGAATTTCCAGCTTGTCGCGGATGGAGGCGTCCACGATCACACCCGCCAGGCCGCGCTTCTTGCAGGCGCTGAGCATCAGCGTGCCCATCAGCGCCGCCGTCTGGTCGCCCTTGCCGTCAATCACCAGCACATCGCCTGGCTGGGCCAGGGCGATGGCGGCGTGGATCATGAGGTTGTCGCCGGGGCGCACTTCCACGGTGAAGGCGGGGCCAGCCACCTTCATGTTCTGGTGCACAGGCGCCACGCGGCCATGCATGGTGCCGCGGCGGCCTGCCACGTCGGCCAGGATGGCGGCTTGGTAGGTAGCGGCCTGGGCAACAACGTCGCCGCTCACGCGGTCAATGGTGCGGATGATTTCAGGGAGTTGGCTCATGGGAGTGGTCCGGTTGAACGATGGAATGAAGAAAGGAAATAAGAGAACTGCGGTGGTCAGTCGGCTTTGATGCCGCCTTCTTTGATGACCTTGGCCCACTTGGCCGAGTCGGCCTTTTGCAGGTCGCCCAGCTGCTGGGGCGTGCCGCCCACCAGCGTCACGCCCAGCTTGTCGGCCAGGGCGATGAGGGCGGGGTCTTTCAGCGCGGCAGCGATCTCGCGGTTCAGGCGCTGCACGATGGCGGCGGGCGTCTTGGCGGGCGCAAACACGGCCTGCCACTGCTCCACCACAAAGTCCTTGAGCCCCGCCTCGCCCATGGTGGGCACGGCAGGCAGGGCCTTGAGGCGCTGGGCAGAGGTGACGGCCAGGGCGCGCAACTTGCCCGACTGCACATGCGGCAGCGCGGCGGCTGCGGGGGCAAACATGAACTGCACCTGCTCGGCCAAAGTGTCTTGCAGCGCGGGGGTGTCGCCCTTGTAGGGCACATGGATGAAGCGCGCGCCGGTTTGCTGCTGCAGCAGCTCACCCTGCATTTGCAAAATGGTGCCGTTGCCGCCCGAGGCAAACGCCAGCTTGCCCGGCTGGGCCTTGGCGGCGGCCAGCAAGTCGGCCACCGTCTTGAAGGGCTGGTTGGCGCCCACCACCAGGATGTGGGGGATGGTGCCCACGGTGATCACGGGCTCGAACGCCGTGATGTGGTCGTAGGGCAGCTTGGCCATCAGGTGCGGCGCAATCGCCTGCGGGCCGATGGACGTGCCCAGCAGCGTGAGCCCGTCTGGCGCCGCCTTGGCCACGTAGGCCGCGCCAATGGTGCCCGTGGCCCCGGCCTTGTTGTCCACGATGACGTTGGTGGACAGGGCCGCGCCCAGCTTGAGGGCGATGTTGCGGCCCAGCACATCGGTGCTGCCACCGGCGGGGTAAGGCACCACCCAGGTAATGAGCTTGCCCGCAGGCCAATCGTTTTGCGCCCAAGCGGGCAGCCCCGTGCCCACGCCAGCGCCCGCAAGGGCCAGGGTGGTCAGAAGGTGGCGGCGCTGCGCGCCGTGCGTGGATAGGGGAGATACCAAAGAGGTCATGGTGCAAGGCCCTCAGACAGGGGTGGGGGATGAAGAAGTCGAGACCGGCGGGAAGCCGTAAAGCGCGGCAGGGTTGGTGACCAGCACGCGGCGCAGGGCATCCGCACCGGCCTGATCGCACCAGCGCGCCAGGGTGTCGATTTGCAATGCGTCGTCCGGCACGGGGTGCAGGCCAGCGCTGGCGGTGGCGTGGGGCCAGTCGCTGCCCCACAGCACGCGCTCAGGCGCCGCACGCAAGTAGCTGGCGGCCAGTGCATCGAGCGCCGGGTCGTCCACCGCATGGGTGGCGCTGACGATGTAGCCGCCCGAAAGCTTGACCCAGGCCCTGCCCTCGCCCAGCAGCTGCAGCAGCAGTGCGTGGGCCGGGTGCGTCCCGGCTTGCTCGGGGGCGATGCGGCCCAGGTGGTCAAACACCAAGGGCACGGGCACACTGCGCAGCACATCGCCCAGGCAAGCCAGCACATCGGACGCCATCAGCAGCTGCAGATGCCAGCCCCAGGGGGCAATGCGCCGGGCCAGCGGCAGGATGGAGTCCACCGAGCCCGTGACGCCCAGCGACAGGTTCAGCCGTACGCCGCGCACGCCCACGTCGTGCAGGGCTTGCAGCTGGGCATCGCTCTCGCTGCCATCGATCACGGCCACGCCCCGGGCCTGCGTACCCAACGCGGCCAGGCCCTGCAACATGCAGCGGTTGTCCGAACCGTAGGTGGATGGCGTGACCAGCACCGTGCGCTCGGTGCCCAGGCGCTGCTGCAGCGCGCGGTAGTCGCTGGCCGACGCGTCGGGCGGCAACAGCCGGGCGCCGGGCGCAGCAGGAAAGCGCTGGTCGTACACATGCACGTGGCAGTCGCACGCCGCCGCAGGCAGTGCGGTACGGGGCGCCGTCGTTCCCAGCGAGAACGGTACGGGCGTGACAAGGCGATCGCGGGTCATGGCGACGGGCAGTCAGCGGGGGATGAACGTGGCGGCTCGATCAGTCCAGGCTGGCGCCAGAGTCCTTCACGATCTTGGACCAGCGCGGCACTTCGGTGCGCAGCAGTGCCGCAAACTGCTCGGACGTGCCCCCGAGGATGTCGCCGCCTTCAGAGCGCAGCTTGTCCGCCACGTCTGGTTGCTTGAGGGCCTGGTTGATGGCCTTGTTCAGCTGCGCCACGATGGCTGCAGGCGTGCCCGCAGGGGCCAGCACACCGAACCAGGTCACGGCCTCAAAGCCCTTGAACCCGGACTCCGCCAGCGTGGGCACATCCGGCAGCTGCGCGGAGCGCTGGGCCGAGGTGATGGCAATGACCTTGAGCTTGCCATTGCGTACATGGCCGAGCAGCGTGGGCACCGACGACATGTACAGATCAATCTGCCCGCCCATCAGGTCCGTCATGGCCTGGGCCGCACCCTTGTAAGGGATGTGGCGCAGCTGGATACCTGCAGCGTTTTCGGCCAGTTCGCCGGCCAGATGGGCCACGGTGCCGTTGCCTGAGTAGCCCAGCGTCAGTGCATCAGGCTTGCCCTTGGAGGCAGCCACCACATCGGCAAAGGTCTTGAAGCGCGAGTTGACCGGCACCGCCATCACGATGGGCGAGGACGACACCAGCGCCACCGGCGCCAGGTCCTTGAGCGGGTCGTAGGGCAGCTTCTTGTACAGCGTAGGATTGATGGCGAGGTTGCTGGTCTGCCCCATCACCAGCGTGTAGCCGTCCGGGTCGGCCTTGGCCACAGCGTCCACCCCCAGGTTGCCACCGGCGCCGGGGCGGTTGTCCACGATCACGCTCCACTTGTTCTGGTCGGCCATCTTCTGCGCCACGGCGCGGGCGATCATGTCGGTGCCACCGCCGGGGGGGAACGGAACAATCAGGCGGATGGCCTTGGCGGGGTAAGCCGTCTGCGCCTGCGCAGCGCCGTGGGGCACGGCCACGGCCGCAAGGCCCAGGAAAGCGGCGCACAGGCGCGCACTCAAAGAACGTGAAAGCGATGAAAGAGCGATCATGGATTTGTCTCCGTTATGGTGGTTCGTCACGCCGATCTGCAAGGGCCTGTTCGGGCCTGGCGCCGTGGAGTGCGAATGTACGCACGCGTTTCAACCCATACAATGCAGTTGCACACAATGAAACGAATTGCGCCATGAGCAACCCACACTCGTCGCCCGCGCGCCCTGCCCCGCGCAAGGCCACCCAGCCAAATGCCACCACTGCCGGGGCCGATGAAAGCGCAGACGGGCCGACCGATGCGGCGACCAAGGACACCGGTGGCGTGATCGCCGTGACGCGTGCGCTGCAGGTGCTGGAGGCCTTTGCGCTGGGCGAGTCCAGCCTGTCCCTGGCAGAGCTGAGCCGCCGCTGCAGCCTTCACAAGACCACCGTACTGCGCCTGGCCCGCACGCTGGCGCAGTCTGGGTTCATGGTGCAGCGCGAAGACGGCGACTGGCGCCTGGGCCCGGCCGCAGGCTGGCTGGGTGCGCGCTACCAGGCAGGCTTTGACGTGCAGAACGTGCTGGAGCCCGCGCTGCGTGAACTGACCCTTGCCACCGGCGAAAGCGCTGCGTTTTACGTGCGTGAAGGCAATGTGCGCACCTGCCTCGTGCGCGTGGAAGGCCCGCAAGCGCTGCGCCACCACGCCCGCATGGGCGAAGGACTGCCGCTGGACAAGGGCTCACCGGGCCGCGTGATCCTGGCGTTTTCGGGCGAGCCGGGCAAGGCCTATGAAGAGATCCGCAAGAAGGGCTACCACTGGTCCATTGGTGAACGGGAACAGGGCGTGGCCACCGTGTCGGCGCCGGTGTTTGGCATGCACTGGCGGCTCATGGGCTCGGTGTGCATCTCAGGCCCGGCCTCGCGTTTGCCCGCCGAAAAGCTCGAAGCGCTGGCGCACACCGTGGTCGCTGCAGCGACACAGTTGTCCTACGCGCTGGCTGGCAGTTCGGCCGCGCCGGCCCATGCCCCCGTGCGGGCGACGCAATGGCATCCCTGATACTTGCATCCGTTATCCACCCCACACAAAAACCGAGGAGACTGCCGTGAGCCGCTACCCCTTCCCTGACCTGAATACCCTGCCCGACGACATCCGCGCGCGGATTCTTGAAGTGCAGGAGAAGGCGGGATTCATCCCCAACGTGTTCCTCGCGTTTGCCCGCCGGCCAGCGGAATGGCGTGCATTCTTTGCGTACCACGACGCGCTCATGCTCAAGGAAGAAGGCAGCCTGACCAAGGGCGAGCGCGAGATGATCGTCACCACCACCAGCGCGGCCAATCAGTGCCTGTATTGCGTGGTGGCGCATGGCGCGATCCTGCGCATCTACGAGAAGAAGCCGCTCATCGCCGACCAGGTGGCGGTGAACTACCGCAAGGCGGACATCAGCCCCCGGGAGCGGGCCATGCTCGACTTCGCCATGAAGGTGTGCCAGAACGCCCACGAGATCGACGACACGGATTTCGAGGCCCTGCACCCCCATGGTTTCGATGACGAGGACATCTGGGACATCGCCGCCATCACGGCATTCTTTGGCCTGTCCAACCGCATGGCCAGCTTTGCGGGCATGCAGCCCAACCCTGAGTTCTATCTGATGGGCCGTGTGCCCAAGGCCAAGCCTGCGGCCTGATCCAAACCATGCGCTCCGCACGAACGATCTGGCTTTGGGTGCTGGCCGCCCCTGCGGTACAGGCCGCAGGGTTTGGGCCACCGGAGGGCACGCTGCCCCTTCACCCTTTGACTGTGGCCGTGCCTGCTGGTGCGCTGTCGCCGTTGCGGTCCGCCTCGCTCTTCCGCGAAGAGTCCAGCACGGGGGCGGCGCCCACTTACTACCTCGGTGCGGGTGTTGCAGGCTCGCGCCTGCAAATCCCTGACTCGCCGGGCGCTACGGCGTGGCAGGTCATACCCACCGCCGATTGCGTACGCCTGGAGCCCGTGCCCCCCGCACTGCTGCACACCCCATCCGTGCAGGCAGTGCTGGTGCAACAGAATCCGCTGCCCATGGAGTGCGCTGCGGCCTTCGAGGGGAGCTGTACCAGCCGTGACGACAAACTGCGCATCACCACGACCTTCGAGGGCCGGCGCCGCGCGGCGCGCGTGGGTGGCGGCTTCTTTGGCACCGAAGGCACCATAGACACCACCTTTTACACAGGCGTGCGCACCCTCAGCATCGAACACCTGCCCAGCCGTCTTGTGCTGCGCATGCAAGAACGCCTGAACAACAGCAACGGCTACAGCGCACCGCAGACAGCCATCCGGTATTTGCCTGAGCTGCAGCGCCTGCTCTTGCTGGGTGCCTCCGAGGCACAGGGCATGCCCATGGCGCACTGCGTAGCCCTGCCGCCCGGTTGACTGTATTCCTTGCCGCTCGGTCGCCGCAGGTAGCGCCCCTCCCCTGTGCTCACCATCTCCGCATCAGTCATCAGGCGTCAGGCAGGCAAGCCAACGTCTTCCTGAGGCACCCAGGGCTGCTGCGCCCGCCACTGGTCCAGCCAGCCAGGCATCTGCTGCGCAGGCATAGGCCGCGCAATGCCATACCCTTGGCCCAACACGCAGCCCATGGCCAGCAGCTTGCGACCGTGGGCCACAGTCTCTACGCCCTCGGCAATCACCTTGCGGTTGAAGGCCTTGGACAGGCCGACCACGCCCTGGACGATGGCCAGGTCATCCCGGTCTTCGAGCATGTCGCGCACAAAGCTCTGGTCGATCTTGAGCAGCTCTGCAGGCAGCTTTTTCAGGTAGGTCAGCGACGAATAACCGGTCCCAAAATCGTCCAGAGCAAACCGCACGCCCAGTTCGGCGCATGCGTGCATCAGGCCAGATACCTGGGCCATGTCCTGCAACGCGCTGGTCTCCACAATCTCCAGCTCCAGCGCCGACGAAGGCACCGAGGGATGCGCGGCCAGTGCCTGGCGCAGCTTGTGCACAAAGTCCTCTTGCTGGAGCTGCTTGGAGAACACGTTGACGCTGACCGGCATGCGCAGCCCCACCGCCAGCCACTGCGCCATTTGCGACAGGGCCATGTCCAGCACCCGCTCGCCAATCGCAATCGCCATGTCGTGGTCTTCAATCACCGGCAGGAACTGGCTCGGGGCCAGCAGGCCCCGCTGCGGATGCAACCAGCGGACCAGCGCCTCCATCCCCACCACCTCACCTGTCTGCATGTTGACCTGGGGCTGGTAGTACAGCACCAGCTCCCGCTGCGCGATGGCGGTGGCAATCTGCTCCAGGCTTTCGCGCTTGATCCGGATGGCCGCATCGCTGGCCACATCAAACAGGTGGAACCGATTCTTGCCCGCCTGCTTGGCCAGGTACATGGCCTGGTCGGCATGGCGGATGAGCTGCTCCGAACTGGAACCATCCTGCGGGTAGATGGTGACGCCAATGCTGGCAGACACCTGCAGGGATTGCCCGTTCACAAGCAACGGCTCGGCCGCCACCTGCAACAGCCGCAACAGCAGGGGCTCGCAGTCCTGCTCGGCCGTCAGGTCGGTCATGACGGCCACAAACTCGTCCCCACCAATGCGCGCGAGCGTGTCGCCATCGCGCAGTGCAGACCGCAGACGCTTGGCAATCGCCACCAGAAACTCGTCGCCCGCCGCATGGCCATACCGGTCGTTGATGTCCTTGAAGCCATCCAGATCCAGAAACGCCACCGCCAGCGACTTGTTGCGACGCACACAGTGCGCCATGGCCTGCTGAAGCCTGTCGGCCAGCAGAACGCGGTTGGGCAGGTGCGTCAGCATGTCAAAGTGCGCTACCTCGGCCAACTGCTCGTTGATGCGGCGCATCTGTGCATTGGCAGCCTCCAGCTCGGCCTGGCTGCGCAGGCGCTCCGTGATGTCGCGAACAATCATGCTGCTGTATTGGCGGCCTTCACTGTCGCCATAAATGCTGGAGCTGATCTCGGCGGTGAAGTGGCTGCCATCACCCCGGACCATGGTCAGCAGGCCGGCCGCCTGCCCCCTCTGCTGGCGCTGTACCAGCAGCTCCTGCAACCGGGGGTCGGCAGGGTCGGCCAGCCCCATGCGCCCCCGGGCGATGATTTGTGCCTCGCTCAAGTCAAACAGTCGGCAAGCCGCCTGGTTCACGGCCAGCACGGTGCCATCGGGCGAGGTCAGCAACACTGCGTCCATGCTGTTGTCAAACAGCGCCTGGAACTTGAGTTCGCGGTCCTGTAACTGCGACGTCAGCTTGCGCCGCATGGTGATGTCGACAAAGGTCACCACGATCTTGTCGAGCGCTCCCACCGGCGTGAACCAGGGGTCGGCACGGCACAGCACCCAGCATATGTCGGCGTCTTTGGAGCGAACAATGCCCACCACGATGCCGTTGACTGGTTCGCGGGTGGCAACCACGCGCGAGGCGGGGTAGTCAGACACGGGCATGGTCTGGCCTTCCTCGTTCAGGAAGGACCAGGCCGGGTCCATCAGCTGCTTGCCGGTCATCTGCTCAAAGCTCAGCCCCAGGAGGTTGCTGGCCTCGGCGTTGCACCGCACCACCGCACCCGTCGCATCGTGGATCACCAGGCCCGTCATCAGGTTGTCGATGAGCGACCGCTGCTCGGTTTCACTGTCGCGCAGCACTTGTTCCACCACCAGCCTTTGCTGCGCACTTTCGCTCTCGCGGCGCGCCAGGCGCAGCGACACAAACTTGATGAACGCCAGCAACAGGGCCGTCAGCGCCAGTGGAGTGTCGATGCTGCGGGCCCATACCTGCCAGAACCGGCGCTCGGACTGGCCCACAAACACCGTCACTGGAAGTTTTTCGAGCCGGTGAAAAAGGTTCACGAAGTGCTGGCCGTTGAGCAGCGCATTGGGCCCTTCCACCCGCCCTTGCACCGGAAACTGTTGTTGCGTGAGATACCGGATCAACGCCCCGGCACGGCGCGTGCCGTATACCTCGTCCTTGGTGACTGCGGCGGGCACCGGAAAGCGGGTCATCAGATAGCCATCGTCACGCAGCACGCCCACAGTGAGCTGCTGCACCAGTGGCGCGTCTTTCCAGAGCGACTCCAGAAAATCCACAGGGAATACATCGGTCAACACGGCCTGCGCCTGGCCATTTTGATCCCGCAGCACATAGCGCAGGGTGAAAACCCAGTCCTTGTCCAGCGCATCGCGCTGCGGCCGCCCCAGGTAGATATCGCGCAGGTCCCGGGCATCGCGCGCAAAGTCCTGAAAGCTGGGTTGAGCAGCCAGACTGGGGAGGCCCTGCAGGCTGGGCGTGTGCGACGAGGCCAGTAATTGGCCGTTCATGTCGCTCACGTAGGTCTGGCTGACTTCGGGGCGGTACTTGAGGTAGTCCACCAACAACTGCTGCACCTGGGCCAGGTTGTCGATTCCCCCGGGTGAAATCGCAATGGTCTCAGCCAGGCTGAGCATGCCCGCGCGCTTGGAAAGAAAGAAGGTGTCCAGCGTCCGCGTAAGCAGCACCAGGTTGGACTGCATGTGCTCCTCTTCACGGTCCCTGACCTGCCCCCATTCGTCAAAGGCGTACAGGCCAAACATGAAGAGAACCGACGCGATGACCAGATTGGTCACCTTGTTGATGCTGCTGGCAGCCACGCTTGCTGGGATGGTCGAATTCATTCAGAAAGCACTAAGCAGCACGTCGGTGCGGTATTGGAAATCCCCTCCCCAGCTCTATTCGTTTTCTTCTATCGTTGCCGAAGTCATCCTAACAGGTAACAAAAAGAACAGGAGGTTGAATGAGAAGGCGCGGTATGGGGTCGGCGGTATGGGCACAGTGCTCCGCGCCTCGGTGCCAGTGGGACCGTATTCACTGGCTACCGCAGGGCCACCAGCAGAGGGAAGAAGTGGCACGGGTGCTGGGTGCGGGTAGAGGCTCGCCTTCCACCGTGCCGTCAAACCACCGGTGCAAATCCCCAAAATACTATCTTTTAAATAGCAATCAAGGCATGTATCACGTGCGCTACCGGCCGAATAACCCAAAAAATGAGCCGCCAGCCCCCGCCACAGGGCTCAAGTGACGAGACGGACGGTCAGCTGGCAGTCACCAGCGTCCGCATCCAGTCGGGCAGCGGCGCCGCCTTCTGCTGCGGAAAGTCCACCCAGATCGTCGTAGCTCCGCCCGCTGCGCATATCACGCCCGGCTGGTCCACGCGCTCCATCGTGCCCCAGGTCTCGAACGTGGTGCGGCCCGGGTCGCTCACGTAGAGCTTGAGCAACACGTCGGCCGGGTATTCGAGCTGCTTGTAGAAATTGCAGAACGCATTGACGATGACAGGCCCCTGTCCGCGCGGGTCGGGGTTGCAGCCCACCGACACCATCCACTCGATGCGCGCGGTTTCCAGGTAGCGGAAGTACATGGTGTTGTTGACATGGCCCATCGCATCCATGTCGCCCCAGCGCACCGGGAACCGCATCTCAAAGACCAGCTTCTTGACCTCAGGGATTTCGATCTTCATACCCGCTCGTGCCCCAGGGATCAGACCGCGAAGCCGTCGTCGGCTGCGATCACCGCGCCATTCACAAAATGGCTCTGGTCGCTGGCCAGCATCACCAGCAGCGCATCCAGGTCCTGCGGCTGGCCCACGCGCTTGCGCGGCAGCATGTCCATGAGCTTCTTGCCCTGCTCGGTCTGCCAGTGGTGGTGGTTGATTTCCGTGTCGATGTAGCCGGGGCAGATCGCATTCACGTTGATGCCGAACCGGCCCCACTCCAGGGCCATCGCCCGGGTCATCTGCACCACAGCGGCCTTGCTCATGCAATAGGCGCCGATCTGCGGCAGCACCTTCAGGCCCGCCATCGAAGCGATATTGATGATGCGACCGCCGGTGAAGCTGCCCGGCGCTGCACCGCGGGAGCGGGCCAGCATGCGCTTGCCCACCTCTTGCGCCACAAAGAAGGCGCCCTTCACGTTGGTGTCGAAGATGAAGTCATAGTCCTCGGGCGTCACGTCCTGGATGCGCTGCGTGGTGCTCACGCCCGAGTTGTTGACCAGAATGTCGATGGAGCCCATTTCGGTCTCGGCATGGGCCACGGCGGCCTTGATGGAGTCGTGGTCGGTCACGTCCAGCTCGATCACATGAGCGTCACCGCCCTCGCCTTCGATGCGCGCGCGCAGCTCCTTGAGTTTTTCCACCCGGCGGCTGGCCAGCACGACGCCTGCGCCCGCTCGGGCCAGGGTGCGGGCAAACTGCGCGCCCAGGCCGCTGGAGGCGCCCGTGATGAAGGCCACGCGGCCGGACAAGTCGATGCTGTATGCCATTTAGAGTCTCCCTACTGATCAAAATAGAACGGTCGTTCGATTGTCTATATTCCGTGAATACAATCAGTCGCCAGACAGACAGGGCGCGGTCGGCGCTCTGTAGAAAATAATCCATTATCAAACGCCCGACGAGAAGCCCATGACCAACGAAGAAATCCTCGCCCAATACGGCCCCCGCGAATCCATGGAATACGACGTGGTGGTCGTTGGCGGCGGCCCTGGCGGCCTTGCCACTGCGATCCGCCTGAAGCAACTGGCGGCCGAAAAAGGCCAGGACGTCTCGGTGGTTGTGCTCGAAAAAGGGTCCGAGCCCGGTGCGCACATCCTGTCGGGCGCCATCATGGACCCCAAGGCCCTCACCGAGCTGATCCCCGACTGGAAAAAGCGCGGCGCGCCCCTGAACCAGCCCGTCACCGACGACGCCTACATCTTCCTGTCTGAAAAGTCGGGCTTTCGCGTGCCCAACATGTTCCTGCCGCCCTTTGCGCAGAACCACGGCAACTACATCATCAGCCTGGGCAACCTGACCAAATGGCTGGGCGAACAGGCCGAAGCTCTGGGCGTGGAGATCTTCCCCGGCTTCACTGCGGCTGAAGTGCTCTACAACGACAACGGCTCCGTCAAGGGCGTGGCCACCGGCAACATGGGCGTTGGCAAGGATGGCGAGCCCACCGAGAACTTCCAGCTCGGCATGGAACTGCTGGGGAAATACACCGTTTTTGCCGAAGGCGCACGCGGCCACCTGGGCAAGCAGCTGATTGCCAAGTTCCACCTCGACAAGGACCGCGACCCGCAGAGCTTCGGCATTGGCGTGAAGGAACTGTGGGAGATCGACCCCAAGAAGCACCAGCCCGGCTTTGTGATGCACACCGCCGGCTGGCCCATGGAGAACGACACCTACGGCGGCGCCTTCCTGTACCACCTGGAGGGCAACAAGGTGGCACTGGGCTTCGTCACGGGGCTGGGTTATGCCAACCCCTACCTGAGCCCGTTCGAGGAGTTCCAGCGCTGGAAGACGCACCCCAACGTCCGCTACTACTTCGAAAATGAGAAGGGCGAGATCACGGCCAAGCGCCTGTCCTACGGTGCACGTGCCATCAACGCCAGCGGCATCAACGCACTGCCCAAGACCGTGTTCCCAGGCGGCGCCCTGGTGGGCTGCAATGCTGGCTACCTGAACGTCGGTCGCATCAAGGGCAGCCACGCCGCCATCAAGACCGGCATGCTGGCCGCTGAAGCCGCCTACGACGCCGTGGTGGCAGGCCGCCAGCACGACGAGCTGACCGCCTACCCCGAAGCCTTCGAAAAGAGCTGGCTGCACACCGAGCTGAACAAGGACCGCAACTTCAAGAACTGGTTCAAGTACGGCCTGACCACGGCCACGCTGATGAACGGCTTTGAGCAGTTCGTGCTGCGCGGCCACATCCCCTGGACGCTGCACCGCGACAAGCCCGACCACGCGTACCTGAAGCCCGCCGCCGAGTGCAAGCCCATCGTCTATCCCAAGCCCGATGGCAAGCTCACGTTCGACCGCCTCTCCAGCGTGTTCATCAGCAACACCAACCACGAAGAGAACCAGCCCGCCCACCTCACGCTCAAGGACCCGAGCGTGCCAGTCAACATCAACCTGGCCAAGTACGCCGGCCCCGAGGCACGCTACTGCCCGGCGGGTGTGTACGAGTTTGTGCCCGACACCACCAAGGGCGGCGATGCCCAGCGCCTGCAGATCAACGCGCAAAACTGCGTGCACTGCAAGACCTGCGACATCAAGGACCCCACGCAGAACATCGTGTGGGTCACGCCGGAAGGCGGCGGTGGCCCTAACTACGCGGGCATGTAAGCACCGTCAAAATTCATAGCACCTTGCGCTTGAAGGGCCTGCACTGCAGGCCCTTTTTCATGAAAATCAGTCCGATCTGCAGCGCAATACCCCTCCTCATGCGGCTGCGCGTGTGAGCTGAAACTGGCCCATCGCACCCGCCAGCCGGTTGGCTTGGTCCTTGAGGCTCTGGGCCGCTGCGGCGCCCTGCTCCACCAGCGCGGCGTTCTGTTGGGTCATGTGGTCGAGCTGGTCCACCGCCTGGCTCACCTGGCCGATCTGCGTGCTCTGCTCGCTGCTGGCCTCGTTGATCTCGGACATCAGCGTGGTCACACGCTCCACGCTTTGTACGATGTCGCCCATCGTGGAACCTGCGGTCACCACCAGCCGGGCGCCGTCACTCACCTTGTCCACGCTGGTGGAGATCAGCGCCTTGATCTCGCGCGCCGCATTGGCGCTGCGCCCTGCGAGGCCCCGCACCTCGCTGGCCACTACGGCAAAGCCACGCCCCTGCTCGCCCGCACGGGCCGCCTCCACGGCCGCGTTGAGTGCGAGGATGTTGGTCTGGAAAGCAATGCCGTCGATGATGCCCACGATGTCGGCGATCTTCTTGCTGCTGGCGTTGATCTCTTCCATGGTCTTGACCACCTGGCTGACCACTTCGCCGCCTTTGCTGGCCACTTCGGTGGCGTTCAGCGCCAGGGCATTGGCCTGGCGCGTGCTGTCGGCATTGGCGGCCACCATCTGCGCCAGCTGGGCAATGCTGGCCGCCGTCTGCTGCAGGTTGCTGGCGGCATGCTCGGTGCGCATGCTCAGGTCAGTGTTGCCCGCTGCCACCTCCGAACTGGCCACATGGATGGATTCGCCCGAGTCACGCACCTCGGTCACCACGTAGTGCAGCGACTCAACCATCTTGTCCAGCGCAGTGAGCAATTGGCCGATCTCGTCGGTGCGCTGGGTTTGCATGCGCACCGTGAGGTCGCCACGCGCCACCACAGCAGCCGCCTCGGACGCCTGGCGCAGCGGCAGCACGATGGAGCGCCGCAGCAGCCAGCCAAACAGCGCCGACAGCGCCACCACCACCAGCACCGCCACGGCGCTGACCCATTGCGCACGGGACGCGTCGGCAATCATGCTGTCGCCCGCCTTCAGGGAGGACTGTTCGGACGCTGCAAGCAACTGGTCGATGGACCGCAGGTATTGGGTCAACGCAGCGGCGTGCTCCTGCAGCTCTTTCTGGCTGATGATCTTGGCTTCCAGGGCGTTTTGCACCAGTGCGTCCCGCAGCGCGGCATATTTCTGGCGTTCGGCCTGGGCCTGTGCCCACAGCGGCCTCGCGCTCTCGCTGGAAGACGCCTTGGTCAGCGCTTCATCAATGCGCTTGCGCATGGCGTCTTCGGCGGCGATCTGATTGCGCATTTCGGCCACCAGGGGGAACACATCGGACGACAACGTGGCCCGCAATGCAATCTGGCCGATGTAGACCGACTGGGTTTTCCAGTCGCGCACGGTGCGCTCAATGGGCAATTGCTCCGTGGTCAGCAGCGTGGCCTGACGGCTCGTGTCCTGCCCTGTGAGCCAGGTGGTGGCCCCCAGCAGCGCCACCGCAAAGCCCAGAATGCCAAAGCTGGCCGCCAGCTTTTGTCCCACGCTCAGAGTCCGGCGGTGCCGCGCAGGTGCAGGGCTCTGAGCGGCAGCGTCTGGCACGGCACGGCTGAACTCCGCGTCGGCCGGTGCGGCGGAGAAGGCGGCGCCGCCAGGCGCCCCGGATGTGGCGGGCAAATAGTTCATGAGCGTTCTCCTGTTTCATTTCCCGCACCGTGCGGGGGGCGAAGTCGGTGGTGACCAGCGCCGTGCGCCGTGCACCGTGCGCCCCCAAAGGCTCACAGCACACAACGCCTGCCCCACCGGGGTCAGCGGGCCATCACGTCAGGACGTGACACATTCGCCAAAGCCACCACCGCCGGGGGTGGCGATCTCGAACACATCGCCGGGCTCCATCAGCGCTGCGCCAATGTGGCCCAGCTCCTCCACCTGACCGTTGGCACGCAGCACGCGGTTGGCACCAGGCCTGCCGGGCTGGCCGCCCGCCATGCCAAAGGCGGGGTTCAGTCGCCCGTTGGACAAGATGCTGGCCGTCATCGCCTCCAGGAAGCGCACGCGCCGCACGCCGCCATCGCCACCCGCCCAGCGGCCTGCGCCGCCCGAGCCGCGCTGGATCTCGTAGCTGTCGAGCACCACCGGGAAGCGGAACTCCAGCACCTCGGGGTCGGTGAGGCGCGAGTTGGTCATATGGGTCTGGACCACGCTGGTGCCGTCAAAGCCGCGCACCGCCTGGCCCGACGCGTCCAGCACCGCACCCGCACCGCTACCACCGGCAATGGTTTCGTAGTACTGGTACTGCGCATTGCCGAAGGTGAAGTTGTTCATGGTGGGCTGGCTGCCCGCCATCACGCCCAGGGCGCCAAACAGCGCATTGGTGATGCAGGTGGAGGTCTCCACATTGCCTGCCACCACCGAGGCCGGCGGGTTGGGGTTGAGCATGGAGCCTTGCGGAATGATCACCTGCAGGGGCTTGAGGCACCCGGCATTGAGCGGGATGTCGTCGTCCACCAGCGTGCGGAACACATACAGCACGGCCGCCATGCACACTGCGCGCGGGGCGTTGAAGTTGTTCATCTGCTGCGGGCTGGTGCCTGCAAAGTCGATGACCGCGCTGCGCTCGGCCACATTGACCTTGACCGACACGCTGATCTGCGCGCCGTTGTCCAGCGGCAGGGTGAAGCTGCCGTCCTTGAGCTGGGTGATCACACGGCGCACCGACTCTTCGGCGTTGTCCTGCACATGGCACATGTAGGCCTGCACAACATCCAGGCCAAACTGGTCCACCATTTTCGACAGCTCCTGCACGCCTTTTTCGTTCGCCGCGATCTGTGCGCGCAGGTCGGCCAGGTTCTGCTGCGGGTTGCGGCTGGGGTATGGCGTGGTGCCGCCGCCCGTGGCCAGCAGGGTGCGCACCTCCTCTTCCAGAAAGATGCCCCGGTCCACCAGCTTCACGTTGTTGATCTGCACACCTTCTTCATCAATGCGCGTGGAGAACGGTGGCATGGACCCCGGCGTGGTGCCGCCAATGTCCGCATGGTGGCCCCGGCTTCCCACATAAAACGTGGGCTCGTTGCCCTCGGCCACGTACACCGGGGTGATCACTGTCACATCGGGCAGGTGGGTGCCGCCGTGGTACGGGTCGTTGAGCATGTACACGTCGCCCGGGTGCATCTTGCCCGCGTTCTCGCGGATCACGGTCTTGATGCTCTCGCCCATGGACCCAAGGTGCACGGGCATGTGGGGCGCGTTGGCAATCAGGTTGCCGGCTGCATCGAACAGTGCGCAGCTGAAGTCCAGACGCTCCTTGATGTTGACCGAATACGCCGTGTTCTGCAGCTGCAGCCCCATCTGCTCGGCGATGTTCATGAACAGGTTGTTGAACACCTCCAGCAGCACCGGGTCCACCGTGGTGCCTGCGGCGTACTGCACCTTGCGGGCGGTGACGCGGTCCAGCACCAGGTGGTCCAGGTCGGTCAGGCGCGCAGACCAGCCGGGCTCCACCACGGTGGTGGTGTTCTTCTCGGCAATGATGGCCGGGCCGGGGATCACGTCGCCAGGGTGCAGGTCCTCGCGCACCACCAGGGCCGCATCGTGCCAGGCGCCGCCCGAGTACATCTTGACCACCTCGCGCTGCGGGTGCTTGCGGTGTGGGTGCACGGGCAGGCGCGGCTCGGCGGGGGCGTCACCGGCAATCATGGCTTCGACCGACACAGCCTCCACCACCAGGCCCTTGCCCGCCATGAGGAACGCAAAACGCTGGCGGTAGGCGGCCTCAAAGGCCGTCTGGATGCTGGCCATGTCGCCAAAAGGCACCACCAGAGCCGAGTCGGTGCCCTCGTAGCGCACATGCACGTTGTGGCGTACCTGCACCGGGTTCGCACTGACCTGTTGGCGCTCCAGCTCGGCCTGCGCGGCAGAACCCAGCGTATCCAGGCGCTCAGCGATCAGTGGCAGGGATTCAGCCGCCAGCGGCATCTCCACCGCCTGCTCGCGGATCACGGTCTGGTCGGCCAGGCCCATGCCGTAGGCGCTGAGCACCCCAGCCAACGGGTGTACAAATACGCGCGACATGCCCAAGGCATCCGCCACCAGGCAGGCATGCTGCCCACCGGCGCCACCAAAACACTGCAGGGTGTAGCGCGTCACGTCGTAACCGCGCGCCACGCTGATCTTCTTGATGGCGTTCGCCATCTGCTGCACGGCAATCTGGATGAAGCCTTCGGCCACTTCTTCGGGCCTGCGCTGCGTCTGCGAAGCAATTTCTTCAAATCGCGCGCGCACCGCATCGGCGTCCAGCGTTTCGTTGGCTGCGGGGCCGAACACACTGGGGAAGTAACGGGGCTGCACCTTGCCGACCATCACGTTGGCATCGGTCACAGCCAGCGGGCCGCCGCGGCGGTAGCTCACCGGGCCTGGATTGGCGCCTGCGCTCTCAGGGCCGACGCGAAAACGAGCACCGTCGTAGGCCAGCACCGAGCCACCGCCAGCCGCCACCGTGTGGATGCTCATCATGGGGGCGCGCATGCGCACACCGGCCACGTGGGTCTCAAACTCGCGCTCGAACGCACCGGCGTAGTGGCTCACATCGGTGGACGTTCCGCCCATGTCAAAGCCGATGACCTTTTCATGCCCGGCCAGGCCCGCCGTGCGCGCCATGCCCACAATGCCGCCCGCCGGGCCGGAGAGGATCGCGTCCTTGCCCTGGAAGGTGCCTGCATCGGTAAGACCACCGGAGGACTGCATGAAGAACAGCTTGACGCCCGGCATCTCGCTGGCCACCTGCTCCACGTAGCGGCGCAGGATGGGAGAGAGGTAGGCATCCACCACCGTGGTGTCGCCCCGGCTCACGAACTTCATCATGGGGCTGGTTTCGTGCGAGGTGCTGATCTGCGTGAAGCCCACTTCCTGTGCGATGCGCTTGGCCGCCTGCTCGTGCTGGGTGTAGCGGTAGCCATGCATGAACACAATGGCCACGCTGCGCAGGCCGCGGCCATAAGCGGCCAGCAGGTCACCGCGCAAGGTGGCTTCGTCCAGGTTCTGCAGCACGCCACCATGGGCGCCCATGCGTTCGCGGGCCTCGATGACTTCGGTGTAAAGCAGCTCGGGCAGCTGGATGTGGCGGTCAAACAGACGCGGGCGGTTCTGGTACGCGATGCGCAGTGCATCGCGAAAGCCGCGTGTGGTGACAAGCAGCGTGGGCTCGCCCTTGCGCTCCAGCAGCGCGTTGGTGGCCACCGTGGTGCCCATCTTCACGCATTCCACCAGCGCGGGGGTCACGGGCTCGCCGGGCTTCAGGCCCAGCAGGTGGCGGATTCCCGCCACGGCAGCATCCTTGTACTGCTCGGGGTTCTCGGACAACAGCTTGTGGGTGGTCAGGGAGCCATCGGGCCGTTTGGCCACGATATCGGTGAAGGTACCGCCCCGGTCGATCCAGAACTGCCAGCGTGGGGTGTGCGTTTGGGGTGTCATGGTGGTCATGTGTAGTGGCTCCGAAATAGAAAGTTGAAAAAGAGGTAGCGATGTGGCTAGGCGATGGCAAGGCTGGCGGGGGCCAGCCTTTGCATGACCTGCCACACGGCAGGAATGGGGGGTGCGGTGGCCAGAGCCCGCTCCACGGGGCACCAGGGACCGGCCAGCGCGGCAGCCCAGGCCATCACGGGCAAGATGTCGGCGGGTGGCAGCGTCTGCATGGTGTCGATCACGATGCGCAGCTCTTGCGCCAGGCGGTTGCCAGGGGCAAATCGCCAGTGGTATTGGCCGCCAGTCACGCACACGGCGCGGTTGTCCTTGGCCGTCATGGCTGACAGCCACAGGCAGTGAAAGTCTGTGCAGGCCGGTGCCGGTGGATCGGTCAGGCAAAAGGTGTAGGCGTTTTCATAAGCGCGGCCAAAGTTGCGCACCAGGGTCTCGGCAATGGCCTCGCGGCCCAGGGTGCAGGCCAGGGCCTGCCCATCGCCCTGGCGCATCTCCATCTGCAGCAGCGCGCCACCGGCAAAGGCTTGCGCGATGAGGTGCGGGCGATTGAGATCCTTGGCGCGCAGGTACATCTCGATGGTGTCCGAGGGCGTGTGCATGGTGCTTCTCCTGAAAGGCGTGCAGGAAAGGTCAGCGCTGCGTGTAGTACGGGATGAAGATCTGGTTGGCCTCGCTGCCCACCGAGCGCACCCACTCGCGCGAGAACCGTTCGCCCAGGCGCTTGAGTTCGGCATCAAAATCCGCTGGCGCACGATCCACCTTGATGCCCTTGCGCTGCAGCTCGGCCACCGACTCTTCGGCCACCGCAGCGCTCATGGCCCAGCCGCGCGTTTCTGCCTCGGCGGCGGCCTTGGTCACCGCCTGGCGTGCGGGTGCAGGCAGTGCGTCAAAAGCCTGCTGGTTCACAAAGACGATGTTCTTGGGAAACCAGGCATTGATGCCGTAGTACTGCTTGATCTGTCCCCAGACCTGGTTCTCGACCCCGGTGAGGGCCGAGGTGATCATGGAATCGAGCTTGCCAGCCGACAGGGCCTGGTTGACTTCCACCATGGGCACATCCACGGGCGTGGCGCCCAGCAGCTCGGCAATGCGCACGGTCCCGGGGTTGTAGGTGCGCATGCGCGTGCCCTTGAAGTCGGCGGACGAGCGCACGGGGTTGATGGAGAACAGCCCCTGCGGCGGCCAGGGCACCGCGTACAGCGCCTTGAACCCCTTGCTGGCCATGTGCGACTCGATCAAAGGGCGCTGCACGTCCCACATGCGCCGCGCGTCGGCATAGCTGCGCACCACAAAGGGCACGGCATCCGCCCCGGCGATGGGGATGTCCCGCACCAGGTTGGTCATGATGGTCTCTCCCGCCTGGGCCTTGCCCTCCTGCACGGCCTGGGGGATCTCGTTCAGCTTGAACAAGGCGTTGTTGGCGTGAACCTCGATGCGCAACGCACCGGCCGAAGCACGCTCCACATCCTGCGCAAACTGCACGAGATTGCGGGTATGAAACGACTCCGCGCGGTAGCCCGTGGCCAGCTTCCACTGGGTCTGGGCGTGCAGCACCGGGGCCACGGCGAACGCAGCCAACAACACCAAAGTTTTCATGGGGAACTCCTGCGCGGACGTTTCAGGCGTGGGTGCTGGGGGTCAGCCCTGCATCTGGCGTGGCAGCCAGAGCACGACATCCGGCACGAAGTACGTCATCACGACCGCAACGATCATCAGAGCAAACAGAGGCAGCGCCGTGCGTGCGATCCAGGTCACTTCGCGCCGCGTCATGCCCTGCAACACGAAGAGGTTGAAGCCCACAGGCGGCGTGATCTGCGCCATCTCGACCACCAGCACGATGAAGATGCCGAACCACACCAGGTCAAAGCCTGCGGCCTCCACCGTGGGCAGCAACACCGCGATGGTCAGCACCACCATGGAGATGCCGTCCAGGAAGCAGCCCAGCACAATGAAGAACACGATGAGCAGCAGCATCAGCGCAAAGGGCGACAGGTGCAGCGCGCCGATGAACTCGGCCAAGTGCCGTGGCAGGCCAATGAAGCCCATGGCCAGCGTGAGGAACGCGGCACCCGCCAGGATGAGGCCGATCATGCAGTACACGCGGCAGGCGGCGACTAGCCCTTCCTTGAAACGCTCCCAGTTCAGCGAGCCCTCGATCTTGGCCAGGATCAACGACCCGGCCACACCCAGCGCGGCAGCTTCGGTGGCGGTGGCAATGCCGCTGTAGATGGCGCCCAGCACCACGACGATGAGCGACACGACGGGAATCAGGTGGCGGGAGGCATACAGCTTTTGCACAAAGCTGAGGCGCGCGTCAGGCGCAGGCACCTTGTCTTTGTTGAACAGGGCCCACACGATGATATAGCCCATGAACAGCGCAGCCAGCATCAGCCCCGGAATCACCCCTGCCAGGAACAGCTTAGAGATCGAAACGTTGGCCGCCACGCCATAGACGATCATGATGATCGACGGCGGAATCAACAGACCCAGGGTGCCCGCACCAGCCAGCGTGCCCACGGAGATATCTTCGGGATAGCCGCGCTGCTTGAGTTCAGGCAGCGTGATCTTGCCGATGGTGGCGCAGGTAGCGGCCGACGAGCCCGAGATCGCGGCAAAGATGGTGCAGCCCACCACATTCACATGCAAAAGTCGGCCTGGTAGGCGCTCCAGCCACGGCGCCAGGCCCTTGAACATGCTGCTTGACAGCTTGCTGCGGAAAAGGATCTCGCCCATCCACAAAAACAGCGGCAGAGCCGTCAGCGTCCAGCTGGAGGTAGACCCCCAGATGGTCAGCATCATGCTGTCGCCCACCGGGCGGTTGGTAAAAAACTCCATGCCGACCAAGGCCACTGCCAGCAGTGACAGGCCGATCCACAGGCCCGATCCGAGCACTGCGAACAGCACCACGATCAGACCCAGAGCAATGATGACGTCCATGATGAGTTCTCCTGGATCGGGTTATTCGGAACGGGCTGCTTCGGACACAGCCATGAACGCCACACCCTGGAAGCGCAGCACCAGCGCATGGGCAAACGCCAGCGCAAAACCAATACAGCCCATGGCCATGCTGATCTGAGGAATCCACAGCGGCGAGGCGTCGGCTGCCGGTGAGATGTCGTGTGTGACGTAGGAGATCCATACCGATCGCACTGCATAGCAGGCGATGTACACCGACAGCACCAGCGCGCTGACCAGGCAGAACCACTCGAAGGCACTGCGCCAGCGGGCGGGCAGCCTGTCCAGGATGAGCGTCACGCGGATGTGATCGCCGTTTTGCAGCGTGCTGGGCAGCGCAAAGAACAAGGCGGCGGCAATGGCGTAACCCGCGTAAGCGTCGAGTCCGTCGATGTTGAGGTGGATGACTTCGCGGGCAAAAACGCCCAGCGTGACTGCGCCGAACGCGGCCAGCATCGACAGGCCGGACAGCAGCATCAGCAGCCTGTAGAAATTTCGGACGAGTTTGTCCATGGCGTACTCCTGTAACGCTTGAAAAAGAGGGGGATCGGTAACGAGATTGCGGGGGTAGCGCGCGGCGCGCTACCCGGCCCCGTGGGGGCCTTCAGACACGTTCAGACGCGACTACTTCTTGCGGTAGGCGTCGATGATGGCCTGCCCCTCGGCCCCGGCCGATTTCACCCAGTCGGCAGTCATGGATTCGCCGATACTGGCCAGCTCCCTCTTGATGCTGTCGCTGGGCTCGGCCACCGTCATGCCCTTGGCCGACAGCTCCTTGATGAATTCCTTGTCCACACGCTCGCTGGTGGCCCAGCCGCGTTCTTCGGCGGCAGCTGCGGCTTTGAGCACGGCGTCCTGCAGGGACTTGTCGAGGGCGTCAAAGGCCTTCTGGTTTACCACCGTGGCATTGCGCGGCAGCCATGCGCTGACGGGGTAGAAGTACTTGACCTGCTCATACAGCTTGGACTCCACGCCGCTGGCGCTCGATGTCAGAAAGTTCTGCACCGTGTTGGTCGCCAGGGCCTGGCCCAGCTCCGACAGCTGGATCGTCACGGGCTGCGCCTTGAGCAGCTGGGCAATGCGCGTGGTGGCAGGGTTGTAAGCGCGCATCTTGGTGCCCGCAAAGTCTGCGGGCGTGCTCACCGGCTTGAGCGAATACAGCGACTGGCCAGGCCATGGCACCGAGAACAGTACCTTCACGCCCTGGGCGGCGAGCAGCTTCTCTTGCGCGGGCTTGGCGGCCAGGTACAGACGCTTGGACTCTGCGTAGGTGGTCGCCAGGAAAGGGATAGAGTCCACCCCAAACAACGGGTTCTCGTTGGTGGCGCCCGACAGGATGAACTCTGCCGAAGGCACCTGCCCGGTCTGCACCGCACGCTTGATCTCGTTGGCCTTGTACAGCGAACCACCGGGGTGCAGGGTGATCTTGAGCTTGCCGCCAGTGAGCTTGTCCACTTCATCGGCGAACTGCTGCACGTTTTGCGTCTGGAAGCTGTTGGCACCGTAGCCGGTGGGCAGGTCCCACTTGACCTGGGCCTGGGCCGCACACACGCTGAGGGCGGCCGTCATGCAGAGTGCAAATTTTTTCATGGGGAGACTCCTGGGGGTAAGCCGCTTAGAAGCTGGCGAGTTGGTGGTTAAGAAGATCGGTGACCAGCATGCAACCCGGGGCGTGGGTGATGCAGAAGGCCGGCTGGGCATTGAGGATGGCCGATTGCGGTGTCACGCCGCAGGCCCAGAAAACAGGGATCTCACCGGGCATCAGCGCCACGGCATCCCCGTAGTCGGGATGGGCCAGATCGGCGATGCCGATGAGTGCCGGGTCTCCGATATGCACAGGCGCGCCATGCACATTGGGAAACCGTGAGGTGACCTGCACGGCCCGAATCACATCTGCTGCCGGCATGGGACGCATGGTCACCACCATGGCGCCCCCGAAGGGGCCAGCGGGCTCAGTTTGCACATTGGTGCGGAACATCGCCACGTTCTTTCCTTCGTCAATATGGCGCAGGCGGATGCCTGCCTCGATCAACGCGGACTCGAACGAGAACGAGCAACCGAGAACGAAGGTGACCAAGTCAGATCGCCAGAGGCTGGCGATGTCCGCCACCTCTTCCGACATTTCACCGTGACGCCAGATGCGATATAGCGGCACATCGCTGCGAATGTCGATGCCCTTGCCCAGTGAAGGCAAGGTGAACTGTCCGGGCTCGCTGACCGCCAGCACAGGGCAAGGCTTGGGGTTGCGTTGACAGAACCGGAGGAAGTCACTGGCAAGCACCTCGGGGAGGATGACCACGTTGCCCTGGACATGGCCATCCGCGAGACCACTGGTATGCGATGTCCACAGGCCCTTGCGGATGGTGTCACGGACATGGATCGGGTTGCTGGCACCTTCGGAACCAAACACCGCGAGCGAATTTTCTTGAACGAAGTCCACCGTTTTTCCTTGCATTGAGAAAAGTCAATTGCATGACGTTGGGCAGATTGTGTTGGGGGGCGGCAGCCCCTGGCAAATTCAAAAAATTTCTATCAGCTCATCGATTTTTTCCATGCACTTCATTGGGGAGAGTCGAACCAACTTGGTGCCAAGGGAAAACCCTGAGAGAAAATTTACGGGTAAACCCTGAAACCAACGAATCCCTGGATTGCATGAAAAAATGGCATGCGCCGCGCACACCCGACAGGGTGCACCGAAGCTTTTTGACGAAAGGCTCAGCCCTTGCGAGGGCGGCGGGCTGGCGCGGGCTGTTGCTGCTCAATGAAGTCCAGCGCCGACCGCACCACGGCCTCCATGGCGGGTGACGAGGGGTCTTCGCGGTAGCTCACATGGATGGGCAGCGGCCGCAGTGCGGTGTCGCAAGCCAGTGCACGCAGGTCGGGGAACGCCAGCAGGCGCTGCACTGCCAGGCGCGGCAAAGTGGCCACACCAAAGCCGCCCTGCACCAGTTGCACCATCGCAGAAATCGACGAGATGGTGTGCACGCAACGCGGCTCTACCTGGGCCTGGCGCAGCGTATCGAGAAGGGACACGTGCGGCTGCGAGCCACGCTGAAACGTCAGGATGTCAGCGCCTGCAAAGTCTTCCAGCGCATAGCGGCGCTTGCGGTGCGTTTTGCTGTTGCCCACAAACACCATCTCCATGGGCGTCACCGCCTGACTGCGTATGCCATCCGCCGCCGCCGGCAGGGCAGCGAACACGGCATCCAGCGTGCCGCGGCGTATCTGGTCGAGCAGCACGGGCGTGGTCTCCACCGTCAGCTCCAGCTCCAGCAAAGGGTTGTCCTTGCGCAGCTGTTCCACCCACGGAATAAGCCACGAGTGCAAGACCGATTCGATGGCCCCCAGGCGGATCGACACCTCCAACGGGCCGCCCGATCCCATCTCGGACTTGAGCTGGCGCTGCAGCTCCAGCATGCGCTTGGCATACACCAGGAACCGGGCACCGGCCACCGTGAGTTTGAAGTGCTTATCGCGCCGGTCCAGCAACAGCACGCCCAGCTCTTCTTCGAGCGCGGAGATGCGGCTGGACATGGCTGACTGGGTCAGGAAAAGCTTCTCGGCGGCGCGTGTCACGCTTTTGAGAGAGGCCACCCAGTAGAAGGCTTCGACAAAACGCAGGTTCATGGTGTTCTTCGGAAGGGCTGGGTATGCTTTTGCTCCAACGGCTCTGCGCACTGCCCAGACGGGCGCACTGCGATGGTGCACGGTGTCGGAATCCACCCGCCTTTTTCCGGCAGACACCGCGCTGTAAAAGCCATTGTGCCGTCGCATTTCAAGGACACAACGCAGAACTGCTCGCAGTGGGGGCGCTGGCTAAAAGTGCATTGCCAGTTTTCTGCAAGGAATCTGCGGCGTCTTGCAACGCCACACCACCGGCCTACCCGGTGAACAAGGGCAGGTCTGCCTTCTTCAAGGTCCGCAGCACAAAGCTGGAGCGGCTGTGCCGTATGCCTTTGATCTTGTAGAGCTTCTCGCGCAGCAAGCGCTCGTAATCACGCGTGTCCTTGACGACGATGCGCAGCAGGTAGTCGTAGTCACCGGAGACCAGGTGCGCCTCGATCACTTCGGGAATGCTTGCCAGTGTCTCGCCAAACTTTTCGAGCGTGTTGTCGGAGTGGCTGTCGAGCGTGACCTGCACCAGCACCGTGTCGGCCAGGTCCAGCGACTGGGGGTTGATGCGCACCGTGTAGCCCTGGATGACACCGGCCTCTTCCATCTTTTTGATGCGCCCCCAGCAGGGCGACGGGCTCAAGCCCACGGCCTGCCCTATCTCTTGCAGGCTGGCGCGAGCGTTGGCCTGCAAGACAGCGAGAATTTTCCTATCCAGTCGATCCATCGGCCGGATTATTCAGCAAATCGTGCGAATACAGAAAATTATTCTGCACATTCGGCGAAATGCACCAAGTTCAGCAAATTCATCTGCAACACCCGGCGCATACTTCTTCCATCAAGGCGCTCTTACCGGAGCGCACAAATTGACAAGGCCCCGGCTGGTTACCGCCAGCACGGGGCCCTTGGCATTCCAGATGCCTCCCCAGATTGAATAGCCGCTTGCATCCGTCGGCGGCATGCGTCCTGTGTACGAACCTCGGCGCCCCATTCCAAAGAGGTGTCGCCAATGCAACTGCAAACGCGGGGTTGACCAGTTGATAAGCACGCTTACCAGCACAAACCCGGATGCCTGCGGCCATGCTGCACCGCCATAATTTGACTGAGGCCAGGGGTTGCTCTGCAAGGAGCCCAAGTGCCCCGTTCCCCTGCCCCAACATCAACAGGAGACACCATGCAATTGACCAAACTCGTCGTTGGACTGAGCCTTGCGCTCGGCTTTGTGGCCACCGCTGCTGCGCAGACCACTATGCGCATCAGCATCTCGACGGCCCAGAACTCCCACCAGGGTGTAGCCATCGACACGTTTGCCAAAGAGGTCGAAAAACGCACAGGGGGCCGTTACAAGGTACAGACCTTCTACAACGGTGCACTGGGTGGCGAGCGAGAGTCGATTGAAGCGGTGCAGTTGGGGACACAAGAGCTGGCGTTCAGTTCTACAGGCCCAGTGCCCAACTTTGTGCCTGAGACCAAAATCCTGGATGTCCCCTTCCTGTTCCGCGATAAGGCGCACGCACGGGCCGTGCTGGACGGCCCGATCGGCCAGGACCTGCTGTCCAAGTTTGACGCCAAGGGTTTCAAGGCGCTGGCATGGGCCGAGAACGGCTTCCGCCACATGACCAACAGCAAGCGCGACGTGAAAGAGCCCGGCGACCTGAAGGGCCTGAAGATGCGTACGATGGAGAACCCCGTGCACATCGCCGCCTATAAGGGCTTCGGCATCATCACCACGCCCATGGCCTTCCCTGAAGTGTTCACGGCGCTGCAACAAGGCACGGTGGACGGTCAGGAGAACCCGCTGTCCGTCATCATCTCGGCCAAGTTCGATCAGGTGCAAAAGCACCTCACGCTCACCGGCCACGTGTACTCGCCCTGCATCTTCGTGATGAACAAGGCAGCTTTCGACAAGCTCTCGGCGGCGGACAAGCAGGCCTTCATCGATGCCGCGAAAGAAGGTACCAAGGCCAACCGTGCACGCGTGGACGAAGACGACGCCAAGGGCGTGGCCGACCTCCGCGCCAAGGGCATGACCGTGATCGACAACGTGGACAAGGCCAAGTTTGTGGCGGCACTGGCCCCCGTCAACGCCGAGTTTGAAAAGCAGTTCGGCAAGGCTGCCATCGACAAGATCCGCGACGTCAAATAATCCTGTTCATTGCTATTACCTTTGTAGCTGATAACGCCCGTAGCCATTGCGCTATCGGGCGTTTTTATTCTTGAACGATCGATGGTTCTGATCACCTCCCACCTACCCATGGTTGGCACCGCCCCATGAAAAACGCTTTTCTTACCTTTGAGCGATGGACCACCTTCATCGCCATGCTGGGCGCTTGCGCCATGCTGACCCTGGCTTCGGCCCTGGGCATGTTCCAGATCGTGACCCGCTTTGTGCTGGAGCAGCCTGCTGAATGGACCGAAGTGCTCATCCGCTTCAGCCTGATCTGGATGGTGTTCCTGGCCATTCCGGCCGCGTTTCGCCAGGGCGCGATGGTGAGTGTGGACGTGCTGTACCGCTGGAGTCCGCCGCGCATCAAACGGATGCTGGACTGGGTGGTCGCACTGGCAGCCCTGGTCCTCATCGGCATCATCATCTGGTACGGCTGGGACTATGCACGCCGGGGCGGCGTGCAAAGCATGGCCGGGCTGGAATCCGTGTCCATGTTCTGGGCTTACCTCGCCATGCCTGTGGGTGGCCTTTTTTGTGTGGTCGGCATCATCGGCAACCTCATTGATCCTCTGCGTATGGAACTGGAGACTGCTCAATGAGTTTGGTCATGATTTCAACGATGGTGCTGTGCTTTGCACTCACCGTCTCAGTGGCTGTGTCCATCGGTTTGGCTTCCATCCTGGGCATCCAGGCCTCCAATGCGAACATGCTCATCTCCGTCAAGGAGATGTTCGGAGCTATCAACAAGTTTCCTTTGGCAGCCATCCCCTTCTTCATCCTCGCGGGCAACCTGATGGAAACTGGCGGCATCTCGCGCCGTCTGGTGGAGTTTGCCAAGAGCATCGTCGGCGGCGTGCAGGGCGGCCTGCCCATGACCTGTGTGCTGACCTGCATGATCTTTGCGGCCGTGTCGGGCTCGTCGGTCGCCACCACGTTTGCGATTGGCGCCATCCTGATTCCTGCGCTCATCAAGCACGGCTACCCCACGAGTTACGCCGCTGCTCTACAGGCCACCAGTGCCGAGCTGGGCGTGATCATCCCGCCTTCCATCCCGATGATCCTGTACGGCGTGAGTGCCGAGGTGTCGATTGGTGAGCTGTTCATCGCGGGCTTCGGCCCCGGGCTGCTGATCAGCGGTGCTCTGATGCTGTTTGTCTGGCTGTACTGCAAGTACAAGGGCTGGGGCAAAAACGACGGCGATGGGCGCATGCCCTTTGGCAAAGCTACGCTGCAGGCGGGCTGGGCATTGCTGATGCCCGTGATCATCCTCGGCGGCATTTATGGCGGTGTGTTCACCCCCACCGAGGCATCTGCCGTCGCCGTGTTCTACGCACTGGTTGTCGGCATCGTCATCTACCGCGAGATCAAGCTCAAGGACCTGTTCGCCATCCTGCGCAAGTCGGCCATCTCATCGGCAGTGATCATGTTCATCATTGCCAACGCAGGGTTGTTTGCGTTCCTCATCACGCGGGCTGGCGTGCCAGACGCGATTGGCCGCTGGCTAGAGGCGGTGCTGCAGTCCCCCGCCCTCTTCCTGCTGGGCGTGAACGCTGCGCTGTTCGTGATTGGCATGTTTATCGAGACCAGCGCGGCAATCATTGTGCTGGCCCCCATCTTGGCGCCCGTGGCCATGCACTTCGGTATTGATCCTGTGCACTTCGGTCTCATCATGGTGGTGAACCTGGCACTTGGAATGATCACGCCGCCTTTTGGAGTGAACCTGTTCGCAGCCTGCACGGTGGCCAGAATCTCGCTGGACCGGATCATCAAGCACCTGCTTCCCTTTGTCGGAGTGATTCTGGTGTGCCTGATGATCATCACCTATGTGCCATCGATCTCGCTGGCACTTCGGGATCTGGTCTACGCAAAGTAGTTAGAATCGTCGGGTCAGGAGAGAGTGCTCCGTCTTGTCCTCAGGACGCGCAGCACCGCCGAAGGCGCAGGCACCCGCCGAACGCTCAGGCAAAAGGACTGACAACCGCCCGCAGCGATGCGGGCGTTCCCTTGCTGGAGAGAGATGGCCCACCGCACCGCGTGTTGAGGCCATCCACCGAAGGAGCAAACCGCACGGCCAGCCAGGGCGCTGCGGTGAATCTCTCAGGTAAAGCGGACAGCAGGGCAAATCCCGTAGCCACCTTGTGGCTGCGGCCCTCATTTGCCCCGGAGTTCCGCCATGTCAGCCACCGCCCCCCTGCTCACCACGCCCCTGAACGCCCTGCACATCGAGCTGGGCGCCCGCATGGTGCCGTTCGCCGGCTACTCCATGCCCGTGCAGTACCCCGCAGGCCTGATGGCCGAGCATGTGCACACCCGCACCGCAGCCGGCCTGTTTGACGTGTCGCACATGGGCCAGCTCAAGCTTGTCGGCGCCGACGCTGCTGCGGCGTTTGAAACCCTGGTGCCCATGGACGTGATCGACCTACCAGTGGGCAAACAGCGCTACGGCCTGCTGCTCACCGATGAGGGGACCATCATCGACGACCTGATGTTCTTCAACCAGGGCGTGGTGGATGGCGAACCCACCCTGTTTGTCATCGTCAACGGCGCCTGCAAGGTCGGCGACATTGCCCATATCCAAACCCGCATTGGCCAGCGCTGCAAGGTGGTGCCCATGCCCGACCACGCCCTGCTGGCGCTGCAGGGCCCACAGGCCGCCGTCGCCCTCACCCGCCTCGCGCCCGGCGTGGAGAAGCTGGTGTTCATGACCGGTGGAGCATTCAACATTGCTGGTTGCGACTGCTTTGTGACCCGCAGCGGCTACACCGGCGAGGACGGTTTTGAAATCTCCGTGCCCGCAGCGCAGGCCGAAACACTCGCCCGCGCCTTGCTGGCCCAGCCTGAGGTCAACCCCATCGGCCTGGGCGCTCGCAACTCGCTGCGCCTGGAGGCTGGCTTGTGCCTGTATGGCAATGACATCGACACCAGCACCACGCCATCCGAGGCCGCACTGAACTGGGCGATCCAGAAGGTCCGCCGCACCGGCGGCGCGCGTGCGGGCGGTTTCCCGGGCGCCGACAAGGTGCTGGCGCAAATCGACAACCCTGCCAGCCTTTCCGCCAAGCGCGTGGGCCTGGTGGCGCTGGAGCGTGTGCCGGTGCGCGAACACACCGAACTGCAAAGCACGGACGGCCAAAAGATTGGCGAGGTCACCAGCGGCCTGCTGGGGCCCACCGTGAACGAACCCGTGGCGATGGGGTACGTCACGCCCTCCTTTGCAGCCATCGGCACCCGCGTCAACGCCATCGTGCGCGGCAAGGTGGTGCCCATGGAAGTGCGCGCCATGCCGTTTGTTCCCGCCAACTACTACCGCGGCTGATTTCGCCAGGCGCATCGACCGGAATGCGCTCGCACCCGCTTACATTGCAGATTCCTTTACTTTTTTCCTTTGCTTGAGGAGCTTCCCATGACGATCAAATTCTCCAAAGACCACGAGTGGATCAACGCCGCTGATGCCAACGCCTCGGTGGTGGGTATCACCGTCCACGCGCAAGACGCGCTGGGCGACGTGGTGTTTGTGGACCTGCCCGAAGTGGGCAAGAGCTTTGCCCAGGGCGAAGTGGCCGGCGTCGTCGAATCCGTGAAGGCCGCCGCCGATGTGTACATGCCCGTCACCGGCGAAGTGGTGGAAGTGAACGAAGCCCTGCGCGCCGACCCGTCGCTGGCCAACAGCGACCCACTGGGCGCTGGCTGGTTCTTCAAGGTCAAGCTGGCCGACGCGAGCCAGCTCGACGCTTTGCTGGACGAAGCCACATACACCGAGTTCGCCAAGAACGCCTGATCCCTGCCGACTGAGAGGGCATGGCGCCGGGCCATGCCCGGCACGCCGCCCTGCTGGGTGCGAGCCCTCTCCCCGGCAACGCCCCCAACCCGCTGCGACCTACGAGACTGCCCCATGCTGATGCAATCCGCCACCCCCCTTGGCGCGCTTGAAAACGCCACCGAATTCCTGCCCCGCCACATCGGCATCGACGCGGCCGACGAAGCGCACATGCTGTCGGTGATCGGCGAGGCCTCGCGCCGTGCGCTCATCGAATCCATCGTGCCGCGCTCCATTGCACGCAGCCGGGGCATGGACCTGCCTGCGCCGCTCACCGAAGCGGCCGCATTGGCAGAACTCAAGGCCATCGCGGGCAAGAACCAGCTGCTCAAGAGCTTCATCGGCCAGGGCTACTACGGCACGCACACGCCTGGCGTCATCCTGCGCAACATTCTGGAGAACCCCGCCTGGTACACCGCCTACACGCCCTATCAGGCCGAAATCTCCCAAGGCCGCATGGAGGCCCTGGTCAACTTCCAGACCATGGTGTGCGACCTGACGGGCATGCCGATTGCCAACGCATCCATGCTGGACGAAGCCACTGCCGCCGCCGAGGCCATGACGCTGGCGAAGCGCTCGGTCAAGAGCAAGAGCAACGTGTTTGTGGTGGCAGGCGACGCGCACCCGCAAACCATTGAAGTCATCCAGACCCGCGCCAAGCCCCTGGGCCTGGAGGTGCGCCTGGCCAATTCGGCCGAGGAATGGAACACCCTGCTGGACGGCGATTACTTTGCCGTGCTGGCCCAGTACCCCGCCACCAGCGGCCGCATTGACGACCTGCGCGCCGACGTGGAAAAGGCGCATGCCAAGCAAGCTGCCTTCATCGTGGCGGCCGACCTGCTGGCCCTCACGCTCATCACCCCGCCCGGTGAACAAGGTGCCGACATCGTGGTGGGCACCACCCAGCGCTTTGGCATGCCCATGGGCGCCGGTGGCCCCCACGCCGCCTACATGGCCTGCCGCGACGAATACAAGCGCAGCCTGCCCGGCCGCCTGGTGGGTGTGAGCGTGGACGTGCATGGCAAACCTGCCTACCGGCTGGCGTTGCAAACCCGCGAACAGCACATCCGCCGCGAAAAGGCCACATCCAACATCTGTACGGCCCAGGTGCTGCCCGCCGTGATCGCCAGCATGTATTCGGTGTACCACGGCCCCGAAGGACTCAAGCGCATCGCACAGCGTGTGGCCAGCTATACCGCCATCCTCACGCAAGGGCTACAGCAGCTGGGTGCGCCTGTGCGTGCACAGGCCACGTTCGACACCGTAAGCCTGCACACCCAGGGCGCTACACAATCCATAGCAACCAAGGCAATCAGCCTGGGCGCCAACCTACGGATTTACTTTGAAGAGTACCTGTGTATCTCGCTGGACGAGACCACCACACGAGCCGACATCGAGCTGCTGTGGAAGATCTTCGCCAAGGACGGCCAGGCGCTGCCCACCTTCGATGCGTTTGAAAAGGGCGTGGAGCCGCTGATCCCCACCGAGCTGCGCCGCACCAGCAGCTACCTCACACACCCCGTCTTCAACACCCACCATTCCGAAACCGGCATGCTGCGCTACATCCGCCAGCTGTCCGACAAGGACCTGGCACTGGACCGCAGCATGATCCCGCTGGGCTCGTGCACCATGAAGCTCAACGCCACCAGTGAGATGATCCCCATCACCTGGCCCGAGTTTGCCAACGTGCACCCCTTCGCCCCCGCTGACCAGCAACAGGGCTACAAGCAGCTGGACGAGCAACTGCGCGCCTGGCTGTGCCAGGCCACGGGCTATGCAGGCATCAGCCTGCAACCCAACGCAGGCTCGCAAGGTGAATATGCCGGCCTGCTGGCCATCAAGGGCTACCACGAATCGCGTGGCGAAGGCCACCGCAACATCTGCCTGATCCCCAGCAGTGCACACGGCACCAACCCCGCCAGTGCCCAGATGGTGGGCATGCAAGTGGTGGTGACCGCCTGCGATGCCAACGGCAACGTGGACCTGGTGGACCTGAAAGCCAAGTGCGAACAGCACAGCGCCAACCTGGCCGCCGTGATGATCACCTACCCCAGCACGCACGGCGTGTTCGAGACCAGCGTCAAAGAGCTGTGCGCCCTGGTGCACAGCCACGGCGGCCGTGTGTACGTGGACGGTGCCAACATGAACGCCCTGGTGGGCGTGGCGGCCCCCGGCGAGTTCGGCGGTGATGTGAGCCACCTGAACCTGCACAAGACCTTCTGCATTCCCCACGGCGGTGGCGGCCCCGGCGTGGGCCCCGTGTGCGTGGTGCAGGACCTGGTGCCCTTCCTGCCGGGCCATGCCACGGCGGGCGTACCTAGTGGCGTGGGTGCGGTCAGCGCCGCGCCGCTGGGCAACGCAGCCGTGCTGCCCATCAGCTGGATGTACATCCGCATGATGGGCGCCGAAGGCCTGCAGGCTGCTACCGAGACCGCCATCCTGAGCGCCAACTACATCAGCGCGCGCCTCAAGGATCACTACCCCACGCTGTACGCGAGCGAGAACGGCCATGTGGCACACGAGTGCATCCTGGACCTGCGCAGCCTGAAGGACACCAGCGGCGTGATGGCCGAAGACGTGGCCAAGCGCCTGATTGACTACGGCTTCCACGCGCCCACGCTGAGCTTCCCGGTGCCCAACACGCTGATGGTGGAACCTACCGAGAGCGAGACCCTGTCAGAGCTGGACCGATTCGTCGACGCGATGATCGCCATCCGCGAAGAGATCCGCGAGATCGAAGCAGGCAAGCTGCCGCAGGACAACAACCCGCTCAAGAACGCCCCGCACACCGCAGAAAGCCTGCTGAGCGGCGATTGGAACCGCCCCTACACCCGCGAGGCAGCTGCCTACCCCGTGGCTGCGCTGCGCAGCAACAAATACTGGTCGCCAGTGGGCCGCGTGGACAACGTGTGGGGTGACCGCAACCTGAGCTGCAGCTGCATCCCGGTGAGCGACTACGCCTGACCCTGCAGCCAAGGCCACGGCTGCATCGTCTGCCGCCACAGCCATTGCTCTTGCAAGCCCTGGAGCCCGCTCGCCCAGGGCTTTTTTCGTTGGGGGCCCGTACAGGCAGGTGCAGGAACACGCATAAGATCGCGGGCTGCGTTGTGATTCACCCTTTTAGGAGCCTCCTTTGCGAAACCTCTTGTGCCTTCTGCTCGCCACCGCCGTGATGGCTCCCGCCGCCATGGCCCAGAACTCCAAACCCGTCACCACGGCCAGCGGCCTGGTCTATGAATCGCTCAAAGACGGCACGGGCGAATCGCCCAAGGCCACCGACACGGTCAAGGTGCATTACAAGGGCACGTTCCTCGACGGCAAGGAGTTCGACAGCTCCTACAAGCGCGGCGAACCCACCTCGTTCCCACTCAATGGCGTGATCCCTTGCTGGACCGAAGGCGTGCAGCGCATGAAGCCGGGCGGCAAGGCCAAGCTGACTTGTCCCCCCGGCATTGCCTACGGTGCCCGGGGTGCAGGTGGCGTCATTCCCCCTAACGCCACGCTGAATTTCGAGATCGAGCTGATCTCCGTGGGCCGCTGACCCCATGCTGCTGAAGGTCGGTGACCTCGCGCGGCGCACCGGCCTCACGGTGCGCACATTGCACCACTATGACGAGGTGGGGCTGCTCAAGCCCTCGGGCCGGTCAGACGCGGGGTACCGCCTGTACAGCCAGGCCGACGTGCAGCGGCTGCATGGCATCCAGACCATGCGCCAGATGGGCCTGGCGCTCAGCGACATTGCCGAGCTGCTGGCGGGCGAAGGGGTGGCACCCCAGCGCATCATCGGCCAGCAGATCCGGGCGCTGGACCAGCAGATCACGCAGGCCACAGAACTGCGCGGGCGCCTGACCATGCTGCGCGACGGCCTCATGGCGGGTGCTGAGCCCGACATGGGCAACTGGCTCGAGGCGCTGGCGCTGATGACCACCTACGGCAAATACTTCAGCACCACCGAACTCAAGCAGATCTTCACCAACTGGAGCCTGATCGAGGCCGACTGGCTCGTTGTCAAAGACCTGGTGCGCAGCGCCATGGACCGCCAGCTACCTCCCGATGCGCCCGAGGTGCAGGCACTGGCCTACCGCTGGATGGCGCTGATGCTGCACTGGATGGGGGGGGACCTGGACCTGCTGGACCGCTGGGGCCACATGTTTCGCACCGAGCCCAGCGCGCAGGGGCGCAACCACGCACCGCCCGGCGACATGATCGAATACGTGGAAACCGCCATCAAGCTGCGGCTGGCGCTGCTGGAGAAGTACCTGACCCGCGACGACCTGCGCACGCTGGGCCATGTGCCGCACACCGCGTGGGCGGCACTGGAACGTGACGTACAACAGTTGCTGGACCGCCAAATCCCCACGAACCACACCGACGCAGCGGCTGCGGCCCTGCGCTGGAACACGCTGTTCGACCAGCTGACCCGCGGCGATGCGCAATTGCGCCAGAAGCTGCTCACAGCGTCGGCCAACGAGCCGCTGCTGCAGGCGGGCTCGCCGCTGAGCGCGCCCGTGCGCGCCTACCTGCAGGCGGCGCTCGCGCTGGCCACACCCTCTCCCGCCATGGCTGCGACAGTCGCTGCGCGCCGCTGAGACACTCACACCGTCTGCAAAAAAACCACTGGAAAGTGCTTGACCCTCACGCAACGTGAGGCCCCACAGTCGGTCCCCATGAATGGATCGACACCCTCTTCCAGCCCCTCCGCCCCCACCCGGCGGTTGCACGCCCTGGACAACCTGCGCGCCACCATGATGTGGCTGGGCATCGTGCTGCATGTCTCGGTGCTCTACATGAGCCGGCCATCGCCCCTGCCTTGGCACGACGACCGGTCCAGCCCGCTGGCGGACCTGCTGGTGGCGGTGATCCATGCCTTTCGCATGCCCTTGTTTTTTATCCTCGCCGGGTTCTTTGTAGCGGCGCTGGTCCAACGCCAGGGGCTGGCTGGCATGGTGCGCAACCGCCTGCGCCGTCTCGGTCTGCCTTTTGCGCTGTTATGGCCGCCGCTGTTCGTGGCCTGTGCGCTGCTCGGGCTGATGTTCCTGCACCGCATGGCCTATGGCACCTGGGGTGTAGACCGCAGCCTGCTGCCCCGAGGCCCCAACGTGCCCCAGGGCCCAGCCACCATGCACCTGTGGTTCTTGTGGATGCTGCTGTGGCTGGCGCTGCTGACGCCCGTGGCATGGAGGGCGGTACGCGCATTGCCCGCAGGGCTGCAGCAGGCCCTGCAACGCGGTGCCCTCTGGCTCGGCGGCACACCTGCGGGCCTGCTGATGCTCACGCTGCCCCTGGCGTGGATTGGCGCGGGCTACGACCACGGCATCGTCACGCCCAGCGGGTCCTTCCTGCCACCAATGGCGGAATGGATACACAACGGGCTGTTCTACGGCTTTGGCCTGTGCCTGCACGTGCACCGCAAGGCACTGATGGCGCACTACGAACGGCACTGGCCTGCGCTGGCCGGCTTGGGGCTGGTGGGCTTTCTGGTCACTGCACTGCTCTCGGAAGTGCTGGCTCAGCCCGAGGTATCGGCCTTTGTGCTGGTGCTGGTCACCGGGGCGTTTACCGACCTGCTGGCCGCGCCCGTATCGGCCACGCGCCACCTGCAGTTCTGGATGGCACTGGCCTACAACAGCGCGTCGTGGCTCTGGAGCTTTGCGCTGATCGGGCTGTTTCTGCGCCATGTCGGCCAGCCCCGCGCCTGGCTGGCCTACCTGGCTGACAGCTCGTACTGGGTGTACCTGGTGCACCTGCCACTCACGATGGGCCTGGGTGCGCTGCTGTACGGCCTGCCCGTTCCAGCCCTGGCCAAGATGCTGATCAATGTGCTGGCCACAACCGCCCTGTGCCTGGCCAGTTACCACCTTTGCTTGCGTTTTACCGCAGTGGGCCGCTTGCTCACGGGGCGCACGCACACCCGTCATTCTTTGGGAGACCTCGTTCATGCGACCTGACACCTCACCCCGTCCTGCCCACCCACCCGGCGCAGGCCCTGCAATCCCACCCGCAGACCCGCGCGCCGCGCTGCTGCAGGACCCCAACTTCCGCTGGATGATTGGCGGCTCGGCCCTGTCCATGCTGGGCGACCAGTTCACGTTGATCGCACTGCCCTGGCTGGTGCTGCAGATGACCGGCGACACGCTGGTGCTGGGCACTGTGCTGGCCCTCATCAGCGTGCCGCGCGCCTTGTTCATCCTGATCGGCGGCGCGCTGGTAGACCGCCATTCGCCCAAGCAGGTGCTGATGATCACCAAATACGTCAACCTGGTGCTGCTGGCCGCGCTGGCGGGGCTGGTGTTTGCGGGCACGCTGTCGTTGTGGATGGTGTACGCGCTGTCGCTGGGCATTGGGCTCGCCACGGCCTTCAGCATTCCGGCGGGCACGGCCATGATGCCGTCGGTGGTGGCACGCCCCCAGCTGCAGGCCGCCAACGGCATCAGCCTCGGCCTGCGGCAGCTGACCATGTTCCTGGGGCCCTTGCTCGCGGGGCTGTTGATTGCACTGTTTGGCGCCGGTGGCGCAGCCCACACCGCTGCGGATGCGCCAGCACACGCCAACGCCACTGGCATCGGCATCGCCTTCGCGCTGGATGCGCTGAGCTTCACCGTGTCGGCCTGGACGCTGTCCAAGGTGCAGACGCGTGCGGGCCTTGCGGACCTTTCTGCCCCCACGGCCGCGCCACAGGCGGTGCTCGCTTCGGTGGCGCAGGGCCTCGGTCACTTCTGGCGTGACAGCGAGCTGCGCACCTGCTTTTTGTACTGGAGCGCCATTGCCCTGTTCATCATGGGACCCATCCACATCGCCATTCCGGTGCTGGCCAGCAGCAGCCCGCAGCTCGGTGCCGCCGCCTTCGGCATCATCGTGGGCGCCCACGGCGCGGGCACGCTGCTGGGCATGGTGGTGTCGGGCATGGTGCCCCGGCTGCGGTTCGGCAGCCTGGGCATGACCATTCTTGCGTTCGACGCCATCATTGGCGCGCTGTTCATGCCGCTGGGTCTGATCACCGCCGTGTGGCAAGGCGCGGTGCTGATGCTGGTCATCGGACTGCTCGGCGGCTTCATGCAGGTGAGCGTGTTCACCTGGATCCAGCACCGGGTCCCCCCAGCCCTGCTGGGCCGCGCGATGAGCCTGTTCATGTTCATCTTCATGGGCCTGGCGCCGATCTCTGCCGCTGTGACGGGCTGGGTGATGAAGAGCATCACGCTCACCCAGCTGTTCGCGGCCAGCGGCGGAACGCTGGTGGTGCTGGCGGCACTGGCCTTTGTGCTCACACCCATGCGCCGCGTGACGGATGCAGCGCCCGCCACACGCTGAGGCTCCCCACGCAAAAAAGGCTGGACCACTGTCCAGCCTTTTTTGTGCCTGAGGAGGAGATCCTCAGACTTCGGTCACGAACTGCTCGCGGGGGCGGCGCACCTTCTTCAGGTTCACCAGCCAGTCGCCTTCGTCGGCGCGGTAGCCCAGCGGCAAGATGGCGACGCTGCGCAGGCCGCGCGCACGCAGGCCCAGGATTTCATCCAGCGCGTTGGGATCGAAGCCTTCCATGGGCGTCGAGTCCACTTCTTCAAAGGCCGCAGCGATCAGGGCTGCGCTCATGCCGATGTAGGCCTGGCGGGCTGCGTGCTGGAAGTTCACTTCGGCATCGCGCTGGGGGTAGCTGCTGAGCAGCATCTGGCGGTAGTTTTCCCAGCCTTCGTTCTTGAAGCCACGCTGGTCATTGGTCAGGTCGAACATCATGTTGATGCGGTCGGCCGTGTAGTTGTCCCATGCCGCAAACACCAGCAGGTGCGAGCCGTCGGTGATCTGGGCCTGGTTCCAGGCAATGGGCTGGATCTTGGCGCGCACAGCGGGGTCGGTCACCACGATGATCTCGAACGGCTGCAGGCCGCTGGAGGTAGGCGCCAGGCGGGCGGCTTCAAGAATGCGCTCCACCTTCTCTTGCGGCACCTTCTTGGCGGGGTTCATCTTCTTGGCGGCGTAGCGCCATTGCAGCTTGTTCAGCAGGGGTTGGGCGAGAGTGGTGTCTGTGGTCATGGCAGCGTCCTGAAAGAAGTTGTGGATCAAGGGATGTATCGATGGTGGAACTGTAGGCACCCCACGGTGGTTCGGTAAGCCCTGCCAAAGAAACGGATTGTTCGCAATTCATCAACAATCGACCCACAAGCGCTTTGCAACCGCGCTCTGAGGGTGCAGCCGCCATTGCGTGGTGCCAGATGGGCAGGCGTACACTTGAGAAAGCCTGGGCGAGCGCCCGGGCACGCACCCGGCTGACCGCGCCCCTTCATGAGTGAACCCGACCTGTCTTTTCTGGACCCTGCAGGCCGCCAGCCCGCAGCCGCAGAGCACATGCCTCGCCCACCTGTCCCCCACTCCCGCACGCCCGGCGCTTCGGCGGAGGGCCTGGTGGCCGAGCTGCGCGCCTACCAGGCCGAGCTGGAAAACCAGAACAAGGTGCTGCGCTACAGCCAGGCCGTGGCCGAGAGCGCGTACGAACGCTTCGAAACCCTGTTTGCCAGCGTGCCGCTGGCCCTCATGGTGGTGGACGACCACGACATGGTGGTGCAGGCCAACTCCATGGCGCACCGCTCTTTCCAGCCCACCGAGCGCGACCGGCCCCTGACCGCGCTGATGCCCTTTGTGTGCCCGCAAGATGCTGTGCGCGTGCGCGAAGCCTTTGCCCAGGCGCAGGACCTGGGGCACAGCGAGGTCAAGGAGGTGGTGTTCACCATCAGCAATGCCACGCGCATCACCGGCGACCTGCACATTGCCCACATCGATGCACCGCAGACCAGCGGCCCACCGCTGTCGCAGTTTTTGTGCGCGGTGATCGACCAAGGCCCGCTGCTGGCCGAGCGCCAGGCCTTGCAGCACAGTGCCGAGACCCTGCAGCAGCGCAATGAGCAGATCCGCGCCAGCGAAAAGCGGCTGGAGGCCGTCATCAACTCCGCACTGGACGCCATCATCTGCGTGGACCAGCACCAGCGCATCACCGTCTTCAACCCCACGGCGGCCGCGCTGTTCCAGTGCAGCGCCAGCGACGCGCTGGGCAGCACGCTCGACCGTTTTTTGCCCGACGCTGCACAGGCGCTGGCATTTGCCCAGCTCACCACGCAGGCCCTGCTGGGCGAGATGACGGCCCTCACCGCCAGCGGCAAGGAGCTGGCCGTGGAGGTGAGCGTGTCGTTCGAGCGCCATGCCGACGGGGAAACCACCACCGTGTTTGCCCGCGACCTCACCGGCCGCAAGAAGGCCGAGGCGCACCGCAACGAGCTGGAGGCCCAGCTGCGCGAGTCGCACAAGATGCAGGCCGTGGGCACCATGGCCGGGGGCATCGCGCACGACTTCAACAACATCCTGGGCGCCATTCTGGGCAATGTGGAGCTGGCCAAGGCCGACTGCACCACCCACGCGCCCGGCTCGCCCGTGCTGGAGAGCCTGCTGGAGATCGACAAGGCCGGCCGCCGCGCGCGCGACCTGGTGCGCCAGATCCTCACCTTCAGCCGCAACGAGCCCCCGCAGCGCTCGGCCGTGTCGCTGGCCGAGGTGGTGCACGACACCGAGCGCCTGCTGCGCGTGACCTTGCCTCCGGCCATCGAGCTGCACATGCAACTGCAGGCGGGCCTGCCGCCCGTGCTGGCCGATGCCACGCAGGTCGAGCAGGCCCTGCTCAACCTGTGCACCAACGCCGTCCATGCCATTGGTACCGAGCGCGGCAGCATCCATGTGGAGGCCGCCACCGTGCAGCCCGACCAGCGCCTGACCGAGCGCCTGGGCCTCGCGCCCATCGACTACGTGGCCCTGACAGTGCGCGACACCGGCCCCGGCATGGACGCTGCCACACTGGAGCGCATCTTCGAGCCCTTCTTCACCACCAAGCCCGTGGGCCAGGGCACCGGCCTGGGCCTGGCGGTGGTGCATGGCGTGATGCGCACACACGAAGGCGGGGTGGATGTGCAAAGCGCGCCGGGCCAGGGCAGCCGATTCACGCTGTACTTTCCGGTCGCCACCGATGCGACTGCTGGTGCGCAGCCCAGCCCCGCCGCGCAGGCCGTGCCACTGGCCGCCGCAACGTCTGCACCGGAGCCTGCCGAACCACCCGGCGGTGCGCCTGGCAAGAAGCACCACGTGATGTACGTGGACGACGACCAGGCCCTGGTCTTCCTGGTGCAGCGCCTGCTGCGCCGCCGGGGCTACGAGGTGAGCGGCTATACCGACCCGCACGAGGCCACGGCTGCGTTGCGGGCAGCACCGCAGGCCTATGACCTGCTGGTCACCGACTACAACATGCCCGGCTTCTGTGGCGTGGACCTGGTGCGTGAGGCCCGCCTCATCCGCCCCGACCTGCCCGTGGCCCTGGCCTCGGGTTACGTCACGGCCGAGATCGAACAGGCGGCGCTGGCCGAAGGCGCGCAAGCCTTGATCCACAAACCCAATGACGTGGAAGAACTTTGCGCCACCGTGCAGCGGCTGATCGTGGGCCATGACCCTGCCTGAACCCGTGGCAGATGGCGTACAGGCGCTGCACGAAGACGACGACCTGCTGGTGCTGTGCAAACCCTCCGGGCTGCTGTGTGTGCCCGGCCGGGGCCCCGACAAGCAAGACTGCCTGAGCGCCCGCGCGCAGCAGCGCTGGCCCGGCGCGCTCATCGTGCACCGGCTGGACCAGGCGACCTCGGGCCTGGTGCTCATGGCGCGCCACATCGACGCACAGCGGCGTCTGGGCCACGCGTTTGCCGAGCGCCAGGTGCACAAGCGCTACCAGGCGGTGGTGCAAGGGCTGCTGGGCACAGCGGGCGGCGACTGGAGCGAGATCGACCTGCCCATTGCTGCCGACTGGGAGCGCCGCCCGCTGCGCGTCATCGACCACGCCGTCGGCAAACCCAGCCTGACCCACTGGCGCGCACTGGCGCAAGACGCTACGGCTCAGACCACGCGCATCGAGCTGGAGCCGATCACCGGCCGCACCCACCAGCTGCGCGTGCACCTGGCCGCCATCGGCCACGCCATCCTGGGCGACGGACTGTATGCCGATGCCGCCACGCAGGCACAGGCCCCGCGCCTGCTGCTGCATGCCAGTCACCTGGCCTTTGCGCACCCCACCACCGGGGAGCAGGTAGCGCTGGAGTGGGCGGCCGATTTCTAGCCAAATGGCCCGACAGCGCTAGTGGAACATGCACCAACCGCTATCCATTCAATAGCAAAAAGTAGTTGCTGATCAGCGCCCGCCCGGCGGCACGGCGCGCGACATGGCCCACTGCACGGCCAGGATGCTGGCCAGCACCACCAGCATGCCCACCAGCGATACCCCCGTCATGGCCTGCCCCAGCAGCGCCCAGCCCAGCAGTACCGCCGTGACCGGGCTCAGCAGCCCCAGCGACGACACCGCCACCGACGGCAGGCGCGCAATGCCACGGAACCACAGCGCATAGGCCACCAGCGCGCCTGCCAGGCTGAGGTACAGATAACCCGCGATGTGGGTGGGGGTGAGTGCGGGCAAAGGCGGGTCCACCGCCCAGACCACCGGCGCCAGCATCACGCCGCCTGCCAACAGCTGCCAGCCGGTAAACGCCAGCACCGGCAAGTCAGACCGCCAGCGCCGCGACCAGAACGTGCCCGCCGCCATGCACAGCGTGCCCACCAGCGCGGCAGCCACGCCCACCATGTCCCAGCGCGCACCGGGTGACAGCAGCAGCGCCGCCATGCCCAGCACACCCAGCGCCCCGGCCGCCAGCGCCAGTGCGGGCGGGCGCCGGTGGTCCAGTGCCCAGGTCAGGCCCATCACCACCAGCGGGCCCACGGCACCCACCACCGCAGCCACGCCACCGGGCAACCGGTAGGCCGCCACAAACAGCAGCGCCTGGAACACACCAATGTTCAGCGCCGCCAGCACCATCAGGCGCCGCCACCCCACCCAGTCGCCCCAGGCCGGCCAGCGGCGGCACCACAGCACCAGCAGCAAGCCCGCGGGCAAGGTGCGCAGCAGTGCGGCGGTGAAGGGCCGGTCGGGCGGCAGCAGCTCGGTGGTGACGATGTAGGTCGAGCCCCAGATGACCGGTCCGAGCGCTGTGGTGAGCGCATCCAGCCAGGTTGAGGAACTTGCAGAAGCACGTGAAGCAGCCATATATTTATCTTCAAATCAAGAAAAAAACTCTACCATACAATCTCGAGTTCAAGACAAATCAACCACCACAAGCCCATGGCCACCCCACGCCAACCCGACGCCGTCGACGCCATCCTGGCCCAGTGGAAGCGCGAGCGCCCCGACCTGGACGCGAGCCCCATGGGCCCCATCGGGCGCATCAAGCGCTGCGCCGCGCTGCTGGAGCGGCGGCTGGATGAAACCTTTGCCGAATTCGGCCTGAGCCGCTGGGAGTTCGACATGCTGGCCACGCTGCGCCGCAGTGGCGCGCCCTACTGCCTGGCGCCGACCACGCTGTTCTCCACGCTCATGGTCACGTCGGGCACCATGACGCACCGCATGGCCAAGCTCGAAGCCCAGGGCTGGATCGAGCGCCTGCCCAACCCGGCCGATGCCCGCAGCTCGCTCGTGCAGCTCACGCCCCAAGGGTTGGAGCTGATCGACCGCGCCGTGGAAGCCCATGTGGCCAACGAACACCGCATCCTTTCCGATCTCAAGGCGGCCGATCTGGCCGCGCTGGATGCGCGGCTGGCCCTGCTGCTGTCCGCTTTGGAGTCACGCAGAGGCCAGTGAAGACACCCGGCCCTTTGTACTGCGCAGTAACATGGCGGGATGCCTCAAAACCACCTCTACATCCTTACCGGCGCATCGCGCGGCATGGGCCTTGCCATGGCCCAGCAGCTCTTGCGCAGCGGCAATACCCTGATCTGCATCGCCCGCAGCGCCAACGATGACCTGACCGCCGAGGCCCGGGCCGCAGGCGTCGCCATCGAACAGTGGCAGCAAGACCTGTCGCAGGGCGAGCAGGCGGCCCACAAGCTGCAAGCCTGGCTGCAGGCCCAAGGCCCGCAGGCGTTTGCCAGCGCCACCCTCATCAACAACGCGGGCATGATCCCGCGCATCGCCCCGCTGTCGGCCAGCGACGCGGAAGACCTGGCCACCGCCCTGCGCGTGGGGCTGGAGGCGCCCATGCAGCTCACTGCTGCTTTCCTGGGCGCGACGGACACCTGGACCGTGCCACGCAAGGTGCTCAACATCTCCTCAGGCCTCGGCCGCCGGGCCATGGCCTCGCAGGCGGCGTACTGCGCCGCCAAGGCGGGCATGGACCATTTCACCCGCTGCGTGGCGCTGGACGAGGCCATCAAGCCCCATGGGGCCAAGGTATGCTCATTGGCGCCCGGTGTGATCGACACCGACATGCAGGTCCAGCTGCGCGGCGCCGACCCGGCTGCCTTCCCGGACCGCCAGAATTTCGCCAACCTCAAGACGGGTGGCCAGCTCACATCGCCTTCCGACGCCGCCACCCGCGTGCTCGCCTGGCTGGAGCGCGCAGACTTCGGCACCAACCCGGTGGCCGATGTGCGCGAGGCGTGAGCCCATTTACTCCTACTTTGATAGCTGCAACCGCATGATTCACTAGCGCTTGCAGCCGTTTTGACCTGAATTTCTCTGAAAGGACCTCCCCATGACCCGTGAAGTCGTCGTCGTCAGCGCAGTGCGCACCGCCATTGGCACCTTTGGTGGCAGCCTCAAGGACGTGCCCCCCACCGAACTGGGCGCACTCGTCGTGCGCGAATCGCTTGCCCGAGCCAACGTGGAAGGCAAGGACGTGGGCCACGTGGTGTTCGGCCATGTGGTCAACACCGAGCCCAAGGACATGTACCTGTCGCGCGTGGCAGCCATCCACGGTGGCTGCGGCGAAGGCACGCCCGCCTACAACGTCAACCGCCTGTGCGGCTCGGGCCTGCAGGCCATCGTCAATGCCAGCCAGTCCATCCTGCTGGGGGACACCGACGTGGCCATTGGCGCCGGTGCCGAGAACATGAGCCGCGTGCCCTTTGCCAGCCTGAACATGCGCTGGGGCGCCCGCATGGGCGACACCAAGATGGTGGACATGATGATCGGCGCGCTGCACGACCCCTTCCACAACATCCACATGGGTGTGACGGCCGAAAACATCGCCGCCAAGTGGGGCATCAGCCGCGAAGATCAGGACAAGCTGGCGGTCGAGAGCCACAACCGCGCCGAGCGCGCCACGCAGGCCGGTGTGTTCAAGGACCAGATCGTGCCCGTCACCCTGAAGAGCAAGAAGGGCGACGTGTTGTACGCCACCGACGAGCACTTCCGCCCCGGCGCCACGATGGACGACCTGGCCAAGCTCAAGCCCGTTTTCATCAAAGAAAACGGCACAGTCACTGCTGGCAACGCCTCCGGCATCAACGACGCCGCCGCCGCCGTGGTGCTGATGGAAGCCGGTGCCGCCAAGGCCCGTGGCGCCAAGCCCCTGGCCCGCCTGGTGGCCTACGCCCACGCGGGCGTAGACCCCAAGTACATGGGCATTGGCCCCGTGCCCGCCACGCAGCTGGCGCTGAAGAAAGCGGGCCTCACCGTCAACGACCTGGACGTGATCGAGGCCAACGAGGCTTTTGCCGCCCAGGCCTGCGCCGTGACCAAGGACCTGGGCCTGGACCCGGCCAAGGTCAACCCCAACGGCTCGGGCATCTCGCTGGGTCACCCCATCGGCGCCACCGGTGCTCTCATCACCGTCAAGGCCATCCATGAGCTGCAACGCATCCAGGGCCGCTATGCGCTGGTGACGATGTGCATTGGCGGCGGCCAGGGCATTGCGGCGATTTTTGAGCGCCTCTGACCTGCACGCGGGTGCGCACACTGCCATCGCCACCCGCGATGCTGCCACCTACTATTGGCAATGCGAGCGCCACAGTCGATCAGCGATCATTGGCGCCCGCTGCCCCAGATCAGCCGGGCAACCGCAGCCGCACCCAGCGGCCTGGCGGCGACCCGCACACCACTGAACCGACGGAGACACCTCTCACCATGATGCGCACCCTGCTTTCCTTCACCGCCCTCGCCTTCGCGCTGGGCTCCACGGCCTACGCCCAGGCGCCTGCGCCCGCTGCGGCATACCCCGCAAAGCCCATCCGCCTTATCGTGCCCTTCCCGCCCGGCGGCGGCACCGACATCCTGTCGCGCCTGGTGGCCACCAAGCTCACTGAAAGCGCCAAATGGACCGTGGTGGCCGACAACCGCGCCGGCGCAGGCGGCACCATCGGCATTGGCGAGGCCGTCAAGGCTGCGCCCACGGGCTATGACCTGGTCATGGGCCAGAAAGACAACCTGGTGATCGGCCCCTGGCTGTATAAAAACCTGCCCTGGGACCCCACCAAGGACCTGACCGCCGTGGCCCATGTGGCCTATACGCCCGTGGTCATTGCCACCAGCGCGAACTCCAAGTTCAAGACGCTGGCCGACGTGGTGGCTGCTGCCAAGGCAGCGCCCGGCACCATCACCTATGGGTCGCCCGGCAACGGCACCTCGATCCATCTGGCAGGCGACCTGTTCGAAAAGGCTGCGGGCATCAAGCTCAGCCACATCCCTTACAAGGGCTCCAACCCTGCGCTGATGGATGCGCTGTCGGGCAACGTGGACCTGCTCATGTCCTCGGTGCCATCGGCCATGGCCCAGATCAAGTCGGGCAAGCTGCGCCCGCTGGCCGTGACATCGGCCAAGCGCAGCTCGTCCATGCCCGAAGTACCCACCGTGTCCGAGTCGGGCTTCAAGGACTTTGATGTGAGCACCTGGTACGGCGTGTTTGCGCCCGCAGGTACACCGGCCACCGTGGTGAACGTCGTCAACGCAGAAATCAACAAGCTGCTGGCCACCCCCGAGATGAAGGCCGCCATCCACGCCCAGGGTGCCGAGCCGGAGGCCATGTCTTCCGCTCAGTTCAACACCCTGCTCAAGACCGACTACGCCAAGTGGAAGGGCATTGTGGAAGCCTCGGGCGCAAAGATTGAGTGACCCCCTGAGGCGCTTTGCGCCTTCCCCCTGAGGGGGACGCACCCGGTGGACTGGCCTGGAGAGCGCCTGGTCCACGAACAACGGACAGCGGGTGATGCGCGACATCATCGAGAACTGAAATAAAAAACGGCTCCTTTCGGAGCCGTTCTTCATGGGGGAGCGTGTTCAGTCCCGCACAACCAGCACGGGGATGTGCACCACACCCAGCACACGCTGTGTGACGCTGCCCAGCACCAGCTTTTCCAGGCCGCGGCGGCCATGGGAGCCCATCACGATGAGGTCGGCGCCGGAGCCTTCCAGCGCGCGCAGGATGCCGTCGTGCACCGCATGCCCCTCGCCCACCACGGTGGTGACCTGCACACCCGCATCGGCCATGGCCTTCTTGGTGGCATCCAGCGCGGCATTGGCCTCGGCCGTGGCGGCGCTGATGTATTGCGCCTGGCCGTAAGCAAAGTCGGCGCCAACGCCGGTGAAGGGATAGGGGTCGATCACGTACACCGCCGTGACGGCGCTGCCAAAGGTCTTGGCCAGGCCTGCGGCCTTGGACACGGCCAGCATCGAGGTCTTGGAACCATCGACAGGAACCAGAATGTGCTTGAACATGGTGCTTCTCCTTGGGTTGAATGGTGTGACGGGCTTGTGGCCCCACAGTGACCAGTGTGAACGCCTACCATACCGCGCATCTTGATTCGCATCAAATCGGATGCACTCCGGCTGCGACGCTCAGGCGCCCGACGGCGCCAGCCCCACCACGTCCGCGCCCTGGAAGTTCCCACGGCGGCAGGTCACCACCAGGGTGTCGCGGTAGCCTCCGTCCTTGAGCGGCTGGATGGGCGTGGACTCGTGGATCATGCGCGCGTCGTCCAGCAACAGCAGCGACCAGGGCTGCGTCAGGGTAAAGCGCTGCCCGGCAGGGCCGTTGGCCTCAAACACCCGCGTCTCGCCACCCTTGACGCCCTCGCGCCCCACCAGAAACACCGCCACCAGATCCACCCCGTCGCGGTGGGCACCTTCGGGTGTGGGGCGGCCAATGCCGTCGGTGGTGTCGATGCGGAACTGGTGCGCCTCTACAAACCAGGGCACCGGTGCCTGCGGCCTGGCAAACACGGCGTCCGACACGCCCGCCAGCGCGGCCAGCAATTGCTGCCACACGGGCTGCGCCACGGTGGCGGGCTCCATGGGGGCAAACCAGCGCTCCATGCCGCCGTGCAGCGCGTTGTACTCCACGGGCTGCCAGTGGGCACGGTGCGGCACCTGCTCCATCCGGCCCTCCTGCAGCACAAAGCAGGCGTGGCGACGGCGGCGGTAGCGGCCACCGTCCTTCAGGAATTCATCGGGCGGCAAGGCTGCCCAGTCGCTGTTGAGGGCCAGCAGCGCCGACAGGTCACAGCCAACCCACTCGGCAACGGCCTCAGGGCTGAGCACGGCAAAGCCGCTGCTTTGCAGCTGGCTGGCGACGTCAGCCGGTGTAGTAAAAGGGGGAGAAAAGGAGACTTGGGCCATAGAGGCCCGAGCTTAACCGCAGCCGCCACCACGGGTTCTGCGATGGCGCAAACAGGGTGGGTGCAGTGTGGGGGCCGCATCCGGATCCACGCAACCGGCCAGCCCCCGTGGTCGCAAGCCGCTCAGTCCCGGTTGCCATGGCCCTTGCCACGGCCTTCACCCTTGCCATGCCCGCGGTCATGGTCACGGTCGTGTTTGCCGCCGCGTCCACGGTCGTCATCCCAGCGATGGTCATCGCGCCCGCGCGGACCCTGGTACGGGTTGCCACGGCGTGGGGGCGGCTCCTGCACAAAGTACACCGGCTGGCTGCAGGCGTTGTAGCGAGCGCAGTGTTTGCCCCAGTTCTTGGCGTGGCCGGGCGGCACATACAGGTAAATGGGCGCACGCGGCACCACCACAGCAGGGCGCTGGATGATGACCGGCTCTGCGTAAATCAGCGGCGGTGGCGGTGCATTGCCAATGTTGATGCGGCCATACACGCCGGGTGCCAGTTCGCCCCCCACGGTGGCATTGACGTAGGCCTGCGCATGCGCGCCGCCCGCCAGGCCGAGGAGCGCGGCCGCAGCCGCACCCGAAACAAGAAGACGGATCGTGGGAAACATGGTGTTTTTCATGGAAAGCTCCTGCTGACTGCCACGCCGTGCACACAAACAGTGCGTGCACAGGGAGGGCGGCCCCGTGTGAGTCACAAGGCTTCCTGTACCTTACACCTTTCAGACGCTACAAAATGTCAGCCAATGGCGACAGTTGTTGGCGCGAGATGAGGTACCGCAAGGCCTTGGCTGCCGGCGCCCAAGCCCGATATACGTCCACCGGCATCACGACGCCGTTGCACTGGCAGCCGCCTGCAGCAGTGCTTCCGCCGGCCCGGGGCGCCCGAACAGGTAGCCCTGCCAGGTGTGGCAGCCCAGCCCAGCCAGCATGTCGCGTTGCTCCTGGGTTTCGACCCCCTCGGCAATCACCCCCAGGTCCAGGCTCTGGGCCAGGGTCACGATGGTGCGGGCAATGCTGGCGTCATTGGCGTCGGTGAGCAGGTCGCGCACAAAGCTTTGGTCGATCTTGAGCTGGTCCAGTGGCAAGCGCTTGAGGTAGCTCAGGCTCGAATAACCCGTGCCAAAGTCGTCCAGCGAGAAGCCCAGGCCCGACGCACGCAGGGTGTCCATGCGCTGGATGGTGTCCTCCACATCGTCCAGCAGCAGGGTCTCGGTTAACTCCAGCTTCAGCCGGTGCGGGTTGGCGCCGGTTTCTTCCAGCACGCCCAGCACTTCGTCCACAAAGTGGCTGTGGCGGAACTGCCGTGCGCTCACGTTCACGGCCAAGGTCCAGTGGGCAGTCTGCGGGTCGCGGGCCCACTCCACCAATTGCAGGCAGGCCGTGCGCAGAATCCACACGCCCAGCGGCACGATGAGGCCCGAGGCTTCGGCCACTGGAATGAACTCGGCGGGCGACACCAGCCCGCGCTGCGGATGCTGCCAGCGCACCAACGCCTCGGCGCCCACAATGCCGCGCTGCTGGTGAATCTGCGCCTGGTAATGCAGCAAGAATTGCCCCTCGCGCAGCCCGTCGCGCAAGCCCGCCTCCAGCAGCGTGCGCGCGGTCACGTTGGCCTGGGTGCGCGGGTCAAAGAACCGCAAGGTGTTGCGGCCTGCGCCCTTGGCCTGGTACATGGCCATGTCGCCGTGCTTGAGCAATTCGTCCACCGAGCCACGTGCATCGGCATACAGCGCAATACCTATGCTGCAAGAACTGTGGTGTGAATGGCCGTCGAGCTGGTAGCTCTGGCTGAGAGCCTGCAGCACCGTGCGCCCCACTGTTTCGGCCTGGGCGGCCGCTTCGTGCGCCTGCGGGCTGAGCCCCTCCAGCAGCACCACAAATTCGTCCCCACCCAAACGCGCGACGGTGTCGCCCATGCGCACGCAGCCCCCCAGGCGTGCGGCGACCTGGCGCAACAGCTGGTCGCCCAGCTCGTGGCCCTGGGTGTCGTTCAGGTCCTTGAAGTTGTCCAGATCCACAAACAGCAACGCACCGCCCGCGCCTGAGCGTGCGCTGGCGGCCAGGCTGTGTTGCAGGCGGTCATTCATCAACCGACGGTTGGGCAGGCCCGTGAGCGGGTCGTAGAAGGCCAGCAGGCGAATTTCTTCTTCGGCAGCCTTGCGGCTGGAGATGTCCGTCTGCGTGCCCACGTAATGGGTGATCTCGCCGCGTGGCGAACGCACGGTGGTGATGGTGATCCAGGCCGGATATTCGGTGCCGTCCTTGCGCCGGTTCCATACCTCGCCCTGCCACATGCCGCTGGAGTGCAAGGTGTTCTTCATGGCCGCGTAAAAAGACGCGTCCTGGCGGCCCGAGTGCAGCAGGCGCGGTGTCTGGCCCACCAGCTCGTCCACCGTGTAGCCGGTCAGCCGCGCGTAGGCCTGGTTGGCTTTGAGGATCCTCTGGTCGGGCCCTGTCACGATCATGCCCTCGAACGACTCAAACACCGTGGCAGCAATCTGCAGCGATTCTTCGGCCTTGCTGCGCTCGGTGATGTCGGTCGAGATGCCACACAGCGCATAAATGCTGCCATCCGCGTGGCGCAGCGGAATCTTGATCGACAAAAACGCGCGTGTCTCGCCCGTGGCGGCGGGCGTGTTCACCTCCTCCGCCTCCAGCGTCTCGCCGTCCTCCAGCACCCTGCGGTCATTGGCTCGCAGCCTTTGCGCCGTGGCTGAGTCGAAAAACGCCGCATCGTCATGGCCCAATACCTCGTGCGCCGGCCTGCCAAAGTAATGCAGCGTGTGGTGGTTGGCGTACTGGTAACGGTAGTCCTTGCCCTTGATGTAGATGAACGCGCCAACACTGTCCAAAATGGTGGTGAGCTTTTGCTCGCTGTCCCGCAAGTGGCGCGTACGTTCTTGGACCTGGCGACGCAAGATCGCAACCATCAACGCAGCCAGCAAGCTGAACGCCACCAAGCCCGCAAGCCCCCGCCACACCCAGGGGGAAATCTGCACGCCAGGGTCTTGCCCGCCCCAGTGGCGCATCACCTGGGCATAGGCCGGGTCGGCGCCACTGCGCCAGTTCTCGACGGATCGGTCAATGGCCGCCAACACATCTGCATTGCGACCGGGGCCGGTCGCAAAGAACAGCGTAGCGGGCTGGAACACAATGCCCGTGTCCACCACGCCATAGCGGGCCGAATGGAAATTGCCGAACAGATGGTTGGAGATGACCGCATCGGCCTCGCCACGCTGCACCATGGCAAACGCATCTATCAGACTGGGCGCATCCACCAAAGTCACCTGGATGCCAAAGCTGTCCACCATGTTCAGGAATGTGGACCGCTGCACGGAGCCCTTGAGCACCGCGACCCGCTTGCCCTGCAGGTCAAACAACGAGTAGATGGGCGCGCCTGATGTCCGGTAGATCTGCGACCAGCTGTGCAGCACTGGCAGGCGGTGAAAGTCATACAGGATCTCGCGCTCGGGCGAGCGTGCCACGTCGGGCATCAGGTCGAGCCGGCCCTCGCGCAGCGCATCCAGGCAGTCCTGCCAGCTGCAGGGCACATATTTGATGGTCCACTGCTCGCGCGCAGCCACCAATTGCAGCAGATCCACAAAAATGCCTGCGGCCTTGCCGTCGGCATCCACAAACACCTTGGGTTCGTTCGAGTACACGCCCACACGCAGCTCGCGGGGCGCCGCAGCAATGCTGGCGCTGGCCGTCAATACGGCCGCCCACACAATGCCTTTGAGCCACGCGGCACAGCGCCGCACCAGCCAGTTCACGCCAGGTTTCACACCGGACCCCCCAGGTGATGGAGAAACCATGTTAACGAATGCTTGCAAAAACCTCCAAAAATTAACTACCGTGTGCCGGTTGGGGTAGCATGTGCCACACCCCCGCCCCGCCCAGGAGACAGCGATGCCCCATGAACGCCGCCACTTCGTCCGCGTTGGTTTTGATGCGCCGGCCCTGCTGACCACGGCCACCGACGCATTCAGCGTGCATGTGCTGGATTTGTCGCTCAAGGGCGCGTTGATCATGGTGCCCGCGCAGGCCACGCTGGGGCAAGGCACGTTGTGCCAACTGACCATCCCCCTGGCCGACACCGGCAACCACATCGCCATGTCCACCGAGGTGGCCCACGTGCAAGGCCTGCACACCGGGCTGCTGTGCAAGGGCATTGACCTGGACAGCGTCACCCACCTGCGCCGTCTGATCGAGCTGCAACTGGGCGACCCCGCCCTGCTGGAGCGGGACCTGGGCGAACTGACCATGGCTGGGGCGGCGCACTGACGGCCGCCGCAGGGCTCGTCACCGCCGCCGCCGCGGCACCTCTTTTCTTCTTGGCGCGTTTGTCAAATCGGCGGGTGCCGACCCGTCACTGCGCTTCGTGCTCCTGCAGCGCGCGCCACATCACCTTGCCGCTGCCGCTCTTGGGCAACGCCGGCACAAACTGCACGATGCGCGGCACCTTGTAGACGGCCATGTTGTCGCGGCACCAGTCGATGATCTGCTGCTCGGTCGTGTCCTTGTGGGTAGCGCGCAGCACCACCACCGCCTTGACTGTCTCGCCCCGGTAGCTGTCCTTGGCCGCGATGATGCAGGCCTCCTGGATCGCAGGGTGGCGGAACATCAACGCCTCGACCTCGGCCGGCCACACCTTGAAGCCGCTGGCATTGATCATGCGTTTGAGCCGGTCGGTCAGGAAGAAGTAACCGTCCTCGTCCATGCGCCCCAGGTCGCCCGAGCGGAAGAACCGTTTGCCCTCGAACTCGATGAAGGCTGACGCCGTGGCATCGGGCCGCTTCCAGTAGCCCTCGAACACCTCGGGGCCATGGATGATGATCTCGCCCTGCTCGCCCACGGGCAGCTCCTGCAGCGTGTCGGGGTCGATCACCCGCGCATCGGTGCTCATGAACGGAATGCCCAGGCACTGCTGCTTGGGGTGGTCCGGCGGGTTGGCGTGCGACGGCGCCGCCGTTTCGGTCAGGCCATAGCCCTCGGCATACCGCAGGCCATATTGCTCCAGAAGGCGCTGCGCCACGGCCTGCGGCATGGCCGCCCCCCCGCCACCGATATAGGCCAGGCTGGAGAGGTCATAGCTGGCAAAGTTCGGACTGCCCAGCAGGTCGATGACCATGGTGGGAATGTTGGTCCAGGTGGTGACCTGGTAGCGCGATATCAGGCGCCCGGCCAGGTCGCGGTCCCAGCGAGGCATGATGACAAGCGTGGCGCCGCAGTAGATCGACGTGTGCATCACGCTCACCATGCCGGTGATATGGAACATGGGCACCACCGCCAGCGTCACATTGTCGGCAGACCCATTGCCCCATAGGCTGGCGGCCACCGTGTTGTGCATGATGCTTTTGTGCAGGTGCATGCAACCTTTGGGCAGCCCCGTGGTGCCACTGGTGTAGGGCAACAGCGCCAGGTCGGCCGGGCCTACCAACAAAGCGGGGGGCGCATCAGTACAAGCCAGGGCATCTGCCCAGGCGTGGGCTTGCCCACCCTCCAGTGCCGGCAAGGGGTGGCGCGTGCCCAGCCAGTCCATCCACGCCTCGGGCGGCGCATCCATGCCGGTCACGGCCACGTCAAACGTATCCGAGAACTGCGTGACCACCAGATGCGCCAGCCGCTCGCCAGGGGCCAACGCATTGCTGGCCTTGGCCATCTCCGGGGCCAGATCACCGGTGGTGATCGCCATCTTGGTATCGGGATCGGTGATGTAGTGCTTGAGCTCTTCGGCCCGGTTCATCGGATTGACCGGCACCACCACCGCATTGGCCCGCAGGATGGCGAAATGCGCCATCACCAGCTGCGGGCAGTTCTGCATGCACAGCACCACACGGTCACCACGCTGCACCCCCAGCTGGGCCAACCGCGCAGCCAGGCGCTCCGCGCCTTCCATCAGTTGCCGGTAGCTGACCGTGGTGCCGAAAAACACCAGCGCCGCCTTGTCAGGGTAGCGGCGTGCATTGGTGGCCAGGTTGTCCCACAGCGAGGTGGCAGGCAGTGTGATGGCGTGGGGAAGGCGGCGGGGCCAGAATTTGTAGTGAGGGCGCATGGGGCAGACAGACTCCTTGTGCCCTCCAGCCTAGATGCCCCGCCCTGCTCGGGCAATGGGGATGCCCCGCGCCCGCGTCACCAAAGTGACCCCAGGCCCCAATGATCATGCCCGCCGCAGCACTATCCGGTGATCGTCTTCACCTCTCCAGCGGGCAGGATACGGGCCTCGATCACTGAAAACGAGCCCCCGCCAGAAGCACGTGCCGAACCGAGAAGCCGGCGGCTAACAGCAGGCTGTGAAAATCCGTCGCCGTGCGCACGCTGCCCATCAGGTCCGACCAGACTCCCAAGGCTTGCTGCGACCACCACTGCGCATGCGAACTCAGTCCCAGTGCGGCATCGCGGCGCAGCAGATCGCCGGTTGTGGTCAGTCTGCACTGCCCGTGGCCGTCAAGACCCAGCACGCCCAGCGCGGCGAGGCCGCGCAACAACCGATGCAATGCGTCTGCATCGCAGTCACAGACCTTGGCCAGATTGACCACCTGCGTCACGCCCGAGGCCACATGGTCCGCCAGACCCAATCTGGCCGCCACGCCGATCGCTTGCATGGCCCAGCTACCGCCAATCAGCTCCAACAGCTGGTGCGCAGCGGCGCGCTGCTCGGCAGTTGCCAATGTCTGCATGGTCACTGCACACTCCCTCGAAATGGACAAGCTCAAAGCCATTCAGTATTTCCTCGCCGCCACGCAGGCAGGCAGCCTGTCGGCTGCTGCGCGCCAGCAGAATGTGAGTTTGCAAGCCGTGGCCAAGCTGGTGGGAGCGCTCGAAGCACAGCTCGGCACCAAGCTGTTCCAGCGTGGGAGTCGCGGGCTCGCGCTGACCGCCGACGGCGTGCAGTACGCCGAGGCCTGCGCGCCGTTGCTGGCGCAATTGCAGGCTGCCGATGACGGGCTGCGTCAGGCCCGGCAGCGCCCGCAGGGCACGCTGGTGATCGGCGGTACGCCTTTCTTCCTGCAGCACTTTGTCGTGCCGGCACTGCCGGCCTTTCACGCCAACCATCCAGACCTGACGATCGATGTGCGCACCGTCGTCCATCTGGAAGAGACCGCCGCGCGCGAATGCGATCTCCTTGCTCTGCATGGATGGTTCGAGGCCCGCGACTGGGTTCGAAGAGAGTTGCCGGTAATGCCTCAGGTCACGGCAGCCACTTCCGCATACTGGAAGCGCTACGGCACGCCGCGTCACCCTAGTGATCTTGCCGACCACAATTGCCTCTGCTACCGCAACCCCTACGGCAAGCTGCTGGACCTTTGGCGATATGGCCAGACTGGCAAACAGGGCCACGTTGTCGAGCAGGTGGTTGTGCGGGGCTGGCTGCATTCGAACCATCGTGACCACCTGCTTGAACTGGCTTTGGGGGGCGCAGGGGTGATGCGGATTGCACATGTCTCAGGGCACGTTGATCCAACCCGTGGGTTGCTGGTGCCGGTGCTGCTGGACTGGGAAGTGCTTGACCCACCGCCGCTGGCCCTGTATTCCCGCCCCGAACTGCGCAGAACCTTGCGCTTGCGTGTCTTTGCAGATTTTGTTGCGGCCCGCTGCGCCGATCTGGCGCAACAGACAACGGCCCTGGGACAGTCGAGCGTTGACAGCAGGCCCGCATGGCACCATGGCAGCAGTCGGCGCGCATCGAGCTGGCTGACCCAGCGCTGAACACCTTCACGCAATCAATCGATGCTGGCGCCAGTCTCCCGGACGTACTGAACATATTGGGCCTCCGCTTGCAACATCAGTTCGCGGGTCTCGGACGGTGCGCGTGCAGATCCAAAGATCATCAGCTGCTCCATTTCCTGCCTGAAGTCGCTCGTCTGAACGGCTTGGCGCACAGCAGCGGACAGGCGTTCAACGATTTCCGAAGACAGTTTGGGAGGTCCCAGCAGGAAGTGCGCCGTGATCAGCGGGCCCGCCGAGACCCCGGACTCGGCCAATGTAGGTACCGCCGGCAGCGAGGCGATGCGTTCGGCCATGCTGCAGCCGAGCATCGTCAGACGTCCTGACCGGACATGGGGCATGCTCGCCCCCAGCGGCAAAACGGCCGCCTGCACGCGCCCCTCCAGCAGGTCCGGCATCATCTGCGGAGCGCCCTTGTAAGGCACACGCTCCAGCTTGAAGCCCAGCGCGCCAGTGATCTGGCCCGCCACCATGTCCTCCGAGACATTGTTAGAGCCACGCATCAGCGGTTGCGCGCTGGCTTTTGCGTAGGCCGCAAACTCGGTCAGCGTCTTGGCTGGCAAGCTGCCGGGCACAACCAGGCATTGCGTGTTGCCACCGAGGGTCGATATCGGCGAGAACTCCATGAGGGACTTGTAGGGTGCCGCCTTGCTCAAGTGCGGCAGGCCCGCGTTGGAGGCCAGGGCAAAGAGCAAGGTGTAGCCGTCCGGAGCAGCACCCAGCACCGCACCCGCGCCGATCCCGGTGTTGCCTCCAGGGCGGTTCTCCACCAGTACCTGCTGGCCGAGCCCCGCACTCAAACCCTTGGCCAGCGCACGCGCCGCGGCATCGCTCGGACCGCCAGCGATGATCGGAACGATCAGCCGAATGGGCTTGTTCGGATAGGTGGTCTGTGCCCCGGCCGAAGCCGTCAGTATCGTCAGCACGCCCACCACAATGCCTGTCTTCAGTCGGTTCATTGCATGCCCCCAAACAGAGTCAATGGAGCGCAGTATGGACGGCAGAAGCCACGCAAGGAAGACGATTGACGTTGTGGCTGGCCTGAACTTCTGGTTCAGCCTGCGTCTTGAACAAAACTGCGATACAAGCGCCTCAATGCCGCACGCCGAGGGCGGCAACTACCAGCCGCCAAGATGCCGAAGTGCGGCGGTGGGGCCACCGCAGACAACTGGCACTACCTTGCAGCCGCCCGCCCCGTAGCAGCACGCACACACCTTATGCAGGCGCCGGTCGCGATCGGTTCACTGAGCCAACGTTCTCCCACCCCGGGCCGAGACGAAGGCTTCTTTTCTCCATTTCAGCTCTGAATTTGCGCCCACAGCTTGTCCAGCCGCTTGACGCTCACCGGCTGCGGCGTGCGCAGCTCTTGCGCGAAGAAGCTCACGCGCAGTTCCTCCAGCAGCCAGCGCAGCTCTTGCATGCGCGCATCCACCGCGCCCTTGCGCTCGGCGACCAGGCGCCAGTAGCGCTGCTCTTGCGGGCGCAGTTCGGCCAGTTTGGCGGCGTCGCGGGCAGGGTCGGCGCGGTATTTGTCCAGCCGCAGGGTGATCGCCTTGAGGTAGCGGGCGTAGTGGGCCAGTTGCGCCCAGGGGGCCACCGCGATGAAGTTCTTGGGCACCAGGCGTTGCAACTGTTGTTGCGCGTCGGCCGTCGCATCTGGGGCGTTCTTGGTGTCCTTGATCTTGCGGGCAGCGGCGGCGTATTCGGTGAGGATGGTGGCGGCCAGGCGGGCCACCTCGTTGGCGATCAGTGTGAGGCGGCCCCGGCCCTCCTCCACACGGCGCTTGAAGGCGAACTCGTCGGTGGGCAGCGGGTCGAGCAGGAAGGCGCGGTCCAGCGCCACGTCGATGATCTGGGTGCGCAGCTCTTCCTGCGTGCCCAGGGGCATGTAGGCCACGGCCATTTTCTGCAGGTCGGGAATGTTCTTTTCCAGGTACTTGAGCGCGTCCTTGATCTGCAGCGCAAACAGGCGGCGCAGGCCGGCGCGGTGCTTGGCAGCGGCCACCTCGGGCTCGTCGAAGACCTCGATGGTCACAGCGTCGCCGCCATCGATGAGGGCCGGAAAGCCGATCAGCGTCTGGCCAGCCTTCTTGATCTCCATGAGTTCGGGCAGCTCGCCGAATGTCCAGGTGGTGTAGCGCTGGCCAGCGGGTGCCGATGGGGGCGCGTTGGCAGGCTTGACGGCGGCAGGGGGCGCACCCTTTACTCCTGATTTGATAGCACCTTGTGCATGATTCTCTAGCGCTTGCGGCGCTTTTTGCTTCGAATCCGCTGTATCGGCGGCTGTACTGCCCAATTTGAGCCCCGCCAGCGCCTGGAAGGCCCCCCGCGCCTTGGCACCCCACTCCGCCTTGAGCGCGCCCAGGTTGCGACCATGGCCCAGCTGGCGGCCGTGCTCGTCCACCACGCGGAAGTTCATGAACAGGTGGGGGCTGAGCATGTCGAGCTTGAAGTCGGCGCGCTTCACGTCGAGCGAGGTTTCGTCGCGCACCTGCTTGAGCAGCACATCGGTCAGGCTGCCCGTGCCAAAGCGCTCGGGTGCGCCCAGCAGCTCGGCCAGGCGCGTGGCGCTGTCGGGCAGCGGCACAAAGCGGCTGCGCGGGCGCTGGGGCAGGCTTTTGAGCAGGGCCTGGATCTTGTCCTTGAGCATGCCGGGCACCAGCCACTCGCAACGCTCGTCGCTCACCTGGTTGAGCACAAAGAGCGGGATGGTCACGGTGATGCCGTCACGCGCATCGCCGGGCTCGTGCAGATAGCTTGCAGCGCAGTCCACACCGCCCAGGCGCACCGTCTTGGGAAAGGCGTTGGTGGTGATGCCTGCAGCCTCGTGGCGCATCAGCTCCTCGCGGGTGAGCTTGAGCAGGTCGGGTTGCTTTTTGCTTTCTTCGCGGTACCAGGCCTCAAAACTATGGCCGCTGCACACCTCGGGCGGCAGTTGCTGGTCGTAGAAGGCGTAGATGAGTCCGTCGTCCACCAGCACGTCCTGGCGGCGGGACTTGTGCTCCAGCTCTTCCACCTTGGCGATCATCTTCTGGTTGGCAGCCAGGAAGGGCAGGCGCGTCTCCCAGTTACCGCCCACCAGGGCTTCGCGGATGAACACCTCGCGCGCAGCGTGTGGGTCCACCTTGCCAAAGTTCACGCGGCGGTTGTTGTAGACCACGATGCCGTAGAGCGTGGCGCGCTCCAGCGCCACCACCTCGGCGGACTTCTTCTCCCAGTGCGGGTCCAGCAGCTGCTTTTTGAGCAAATGGCCGCCAATCTGCTCCAGCCACTGCGGCTCGATGGCGGCGATGCCCCGGCCAAACAGGCGCGTGGTCTCGACCAGTTCCGACGCGATGATCCAGCGGCCGGGCTTTTTGTTCAGGTGCGCGCCGGGGTGCTTGTAGAACTTGATGCCACGCGCGCCCAGGTACCAGTCTTCCTCGTCGCTCTTGCAGCCTACGTTGCCCAGCAGCCCGGCCAGCATGGACAGGTGCAGCTGCTCGTAGCTCGCGGGTTGCGTGTTGATCTGCCACTTGTGCTCGGTCACCACCGTGAGCAGCTGGGTGTGGATGTCGCGCCACTCGCGCAGGCGGCGGATGCTGATGAAGTTCTGGCGCAGCAGCTGCTCGTACTGGCGGTTGCTGAGCTTGTGGGTGGCGGCCGGGGCCACAGCGGCGCTTGCAGGTGCACGAGGCGCTGCCGCTGGGCTGCCCCCGCCGCTGCGCTGCGCCACCGGCAGGTACGCCTGCGAAGGCGCCTTCTGCGCGGCCATGGCCTTTTGCGCGCGGGCCGACGGCAGGCTGGGCGCCCCGCCCCGGGCTTCGTTGATCCACTTCCACAGCTTCAGATACCCGCTGAACTCGCTCTTGTCGTCGTCGAACTTGGCGTGCGCCTGGTCGGCCTGCTGTTGTGCCTCCATGGGGCGGTCGCGCACGTCCTGCACGCTCAGTGCGCTGGCGATGATGAGCACCTCGTCCAGCGCCTTGCGGTCGCGCGCCTCGATGATCATGCGGCCCACGCGCGGGTCCAGCGGCAGGCGCGACAGCTCCACACCCATGGGGGTGAGTTCGTTCGCATCGTCCACCGCACCCAGCTCGGCCAGCAGCTGGTAGCCGTCGGCAATCGCGCGGCCCGAAGGCGCCTCGATGAACGGGAACTGCGTGACATCGCCCAGGTGCAGCGACTTCATGCGCAGGATGACGCCCGCGAGCGAGCTGCGCAAAATTTCGGGGTCGGTAAAGCGCGGGCGGCTGTTGAAGTCCGCTTCGTCGTACAGGCGGATGCAGATGCCGTTGGCCACGCGCCCGCAGCGGCCCGCGCGCTGGTTGGCGGCGGCCTGGCTGATGGGCTCCACCAGCAGCTGCTCCACCTTGCTGCGGAATGAATAGCGCTTGACGCGCGCTGTGCCTGCGTCGATCACGTAGCGGATACCCGGCACCGTGAGCGAGGTCTCGGCCACGTTGGTGGCCAGCACGATGCGACGGCCGGTGTGGCCGTCAAAGATGCGGTCCTGCTCGGCCTGACTGAGGCGCGCAAACAGCGGCAGCACCTCGGCATTGCGCATCACGGGCTGGTGCGAGAGGTGCTTGCGCAGGTGGTCGGCAGCCTCGCGGATCTCGCGTTCACCGGGCAAAAAGACCAGGATGTCACCCGCCGCATTCCCCTGCCACAGCTCGTCCACGCCATCGGCAATGGCCTCGTTCAGACCGTAGTCGCGGCTCTCTTCAAACGGGCGGTAGCGCTGCTCCACCGGAAACGTGCGGCCCGACACCATGATGACCGGGGCCGGACCCTTGGCGCTTTCAAAGTGTTTGGCAAACCGGTCCGCATCAATCGTGGCCGACGTGACGATGACCTTCAGGTCCGGCCGGCGCGGCAGGATCTGGCGGATGTAGCCCAGCAGAAAGTCGATGTTGAGGCTGCGCTCGTGCGCCTCGTCGATGATGATGGTGTCGTAGGCCTTGAGCAGCGGGTCGGTCTGCGTCTCGGCCAGCAAGATGCCGTCAGTCATGAGCTTAACGGACGCATCGCGCGAGAGACGGTCCTGGAAGCGCACCTTGAAGCCCACCACGTCGCCCAGCGGCGTGTTCAGCTCTTCGGCAATGCGCTTGGCCACGCTGCTGGCCGCAATGCGGCGTGGCTGGGTGTGGCCAATCAGTTGCCCTTTCTGTCCCGGCTTGGCATTGCACTTGCCACGGCCCAGCGCCAGAGCAATCTTGGGCAGCTGGGTGGTCTTGCCCGACCCCGTTTCACCGCACACGATGATCACCTGGTGCTTGGTGATGGCCTCCATGATCTCGTCGCGCTTGCCCGACACCGGCAACGACTCGGGGAACGTGATGCGCAGCGGCGCTGGCGGCGCGGCAGGTGCAGGTGCAGATACGGGTGCTGGAGCAGGAACGCGGGACGACGCAGGCAAACGCGGATCAGAAGAAGACATAGGCCCGCATTATCGATAGCAGCACCCTGCCCCCTGCGCTGCATCTGTGCTTTTGGTACGACATTTCGCCGCGTTTTCAGCGCTTTTCGTTGCCAAAGCCCGCCAGCGCCGCCAAAATCGCGCCCATTCTTCGCAAGCCCCTGTTCAGCGCCACCCTCGGCGCACGGCCCGAACGAACCCCTGGAGGTCCCCGACATGTCTGCCCTTTACGCCGCACCCGTCTGACCACAGTCCACCGCCCCGGCTGGACTGTGCACACACAGTTCAGCCATGGCAAATGCACCCGCGCGCTCTTTCACGCGCTCCGCAAGCCCTGGCTCCATCGCCGGGGTTTTTTGTTTGTGGAGTACGTGCACACCATGAGTGCCAAAAAACTGTCTCGGGCCTTCGCCCAGGGTGAAATCAAGAAGCTGCGTCGCATGAAGCAGCCCCTGGTGCTGAAGCTCGAAGCCTCGGGCCCGCCCCGAAACCCTGTGGCCGCAGCGCTGGCCCAACGCAGCCTGTCCAGCGCGGCAGGCAAGCACATCCGAACCCGTGGGGCCCAGCGCCGTGCGGACAACGTCGCCCTGCGCAAGGCGATCCAGAACCCCTTTTTGAACGATTGACATGAATCCCTTCAACAACCCACTGCCGCCACACCAGCGGCATCCCACGCCGCATCCGACGCTGGCCGGTGCGCCAACGCTGGCAGCGCATCCATCCCCGATGCACTCAGCGCACCCTGTGCGTGCCCAGACAGCCGCGCCCATCGCGCCAGTTGCCAGCAGCGCAGAGCTGGCCCAGCGCCAGCAGGCTTTGGCCCGCGCGGCGTTGCAACTGAAAGCCGAGCTTTTCGGCATCGACGACGTGATCGACCGCGTGATCAATGCCATCCGCGCCTGGTACGTGCTGCCGCAGCTCATCACCCGGCCGGTCATCGTCTGCCTGTGGGGCCTGACCGGCACGGGCAAGACGCAGCTCACTCGGCGGCTGGCCCAGCTGCTGGGCTTTTACGACCGGTTTGTGGAAGTGCAGATGGACGGCTTCAGCCACGGCGCGAGCTACCGCAGCTCGTCCATCTCGGGCATGCTGGGCGACTCGGGCATCCATGAAGGCATGCCGGGCATCCTGGTGCTGGACGAGTTCCAGCGGTTTCGCACGGTGGACACCAAAGGCGCCGACGTGAAGGTGGAGCGCTACCAGGACGTGTGGACGCTGCTGTCCGACGGGCGCCTGCCACCCGCGTTGAGCGCGCTGTCCAACATCGAGCGCAAGCTGGCCGATGCGCACTACGAGGCTGAGCGCGCCGAAGATGGCGACGACGACCGCGCAGGCAAGAAACCCTACCGCTTTCAGCTGGACGCCTGGGATGCGCAAGAACTCAAGCGCATGCTGAAGCTGCAGGAGCCGCTGTCCGCCATCATGCAGTGGCCGCCCGCCAAGGTGCAGGCGCTGTTTGCCAGCTTTCAGCAGTCCAGCCATGCGTGGGAGACCGACTACAGCAAGCTGCTGGTGTTTGTATGCGGCAACCTCGACGAGATGTACCACGAGACCGCACAGCGCGTGGAAGACTGCGACACCGATGCCGACATCTTTCACCGCCTGACGCGCAAGCTCTCGCTCATCGATGTGAAGAAGGCGCTGGGCGAGCGCTTCAAGCCCGAGCAGATCGCACGGCTGGGCAATGAACATGTGGTCTACCCGTCGTTCAGCAAGGCGACGTATGAGCGCCTCATCCATAACCTGTGCACACGCTATGTGGACGATATTGCAGCGCAGTGTGGCGTGCGGTTTGCCATCGGGCAGGATGTGCTGAGCGAGCTGTATGCCAACGCGGTGTTTCCTGCGCAGGGCACGCGGCCACTGTTCTCGTCGGTGCATGCGATCCTGAGCGCCAACCTGGTCAACGCGGCGTTGTGGGTGGTGCAGGAGCAGCTCTCAACGGACCAGGAGTTCGCCATTCACCTGGCGCCCGACAAGCGCCACCTGCTGGTGTCGGGCCAGGGGCCGGAGGGCGCAGTGCAGGCCGCGTTTGCGGTGACGCTGGAGCTGAACCGGCTCAAGCAACGTGCCAATGCAGACTTTCGGGCCCTGCTGGCAGTGCATGAGGCGGGCCACGGGCTGGCGTACTGCGCGTTGTTCGGCCATGCTCCGCAAGAGGTGAAGATCAACATCGCCTCGTTCGAGGGCGGCTACAACAGCTTCTCCAGCCTCAAGGCCACCACGCGCCAGAACGCGCTCGACATGATGTGCGTAGGCCTGGCAGGCCGCGTGGCAGAGGAGCTGGTGTTTGGCGAAATGGCCTGCACCACCGGGGCCGAGCAGGACTTCAAGCAGGTGACGGCCGAGGCGGCGCGATACATCCGCCACCATGGCTTTGGCGCGCGGCTGGCCCGCACCGATGTCACCGTGGAGATGGACAACCATGTCAACACCGACATCGGCCCGAGCAACGAGGCCATCGAGGCGCTGATGCTGCAGCAATACCAGCGCGCCCAGGCGCTGCTGACCACGCACCACGAGGCACTGGGGCGCACGGTGGACGCCTTGCTGGAACACGGCACCATCGCCCCCGCGGAGATGGTGGCGCTGCTCCAGGGCTGCCGCATTGCGCTGGCCCCCCCCTCAGATGCCGCAGGCACCCTGCCCGAAGAAGGCCTGGTGCTGGAGCCTTTTGGTGCCAAACTCAGCGCGTTTCGCGCGCGCGGGGCGGCGTCCGCTGCACCCCAGCTGGCGTAACACCCAGCACGAAGGCGAAGGACCAAGGATCGACATGGCCAGCGGGTTTTCCGAGTCCGGTGACGGGCTGCACTACGCCGAGCACATCTCGGTGCCGATGCGCCTCTTTGTGGGCGCCATTGCGCTGGGCATGTTCCTGATTCCTGTTCCCTTTGTGATGCACGCCACGGCCCGGACCCCGTGGCTGCACCTGCTGTTGGCCGCCGCGTGTGTGGTGGCGGCCTGCGCCATGGGTGCGCTGTTTCTGGCGATTGCTCTGGGGCGGGTGCTGACCCTACATTTCGACCCAGCCAGGCGCCAGGTGCGGCGCACCTCGCGCTGGCCGCTGGTGGGCCGCACTGTGCACATTGCGTTTGATCGCTTTGCACCACCAGAGGTGGTGGAACGCACCTCAGAAGACGGCCCCTACCATGTGCTGCGCCTGACAGTGCGTGGCGAGCGCCCCATGCACCTGGGCGGGTTTGACCGGCGGGAAGATGCCGAAGGCTGGCGAAGCCGCATCGCGGCGCTGTTCGAGGGTCACCCTGGCTGAGCGTGCAAATCCCAGCACCCGGTCCCTAAGGACACTTATCATTCGCTCCTCGCGCATTACCACCACTGCCCCAAACACCTTTCTCCATGTCCGCCGTCTTCAATTTCACCTTCGTCCCCTGGTTCCGCTCGGTGGCGCCCTACATCCACAAGTTCCGCAACCAGACGTTTGTGATCGGGCTGACGGGTGAGGCGATTGCGGCCGGCAAGCTGCACAGCATTGCGCAAGACCTGGCGCTGATCCAGGCCATGGGCGTGAAGATCGTGCTGGTGCACGGCTTTCGCCCGCAGGTGAACGAGCAGCTGGCGGCCAAGGGGCATGCGGCCAAGTACTCCCATGGCATCCGCATCACTGACTCCGTGGCACTCGATTGCGCGCAGGAGGCCGCCGGACAGCTGCGCTACGAGATCGAGGCAGCGTTCAGTCAGGGCTTGCCCAACACGCCGATGGCGGGCGCCACGGTGCGGGTGATCTCGGGCAACTTTCTCACGGCGCGGCCCGTGGGCATTGTGGATGGGGTGGATTTTCAGCACTCGGGCCTGGTGCGCAAGGTGGACGTGGCCGGCATCCAGCGCACGCTGGACATGGGCGCGCTGGTGCTGCTGTCGCCGTTTGGCTTCTCGCCCACGGGCGAGGCCTTCAACCTGAGCATGGAAGAAGTGGCCACGAGCGTGGCCATTGAGCTGCGGGCCGACAAACTCATCTTTTTGACCGAGGTGCAGGGCATCCGCATGTCGCCCACCGAGCCCGAGAGCGACGACAACCCCATCGACACCGAGCTGCCGCTGGCCGCCGCGCAGGCGCTGCTGGCCCAGTTGCCCCCGGCGCAGCAGCCCACCGACACGGGCTTTTACCTTCAGCACTGCGTGAAGGCCTGCAAGGCCGGCGTGGAACGCAGCCACATCCTGCCGTTTGCGGTGGATGGCTCGCTGCTGCTGGAGGTGTATGTGCACGACGGCATCGGCACCATGGTCATCGACGAAAAGCTCGAAGAGCTGCGCGAGGCCACGATTGATGACGTGGGCGGCATCCTGCAGTTGATCGAGCCCTTCGAGAAGGATGGCACGCTGGTCAAGCGCGACCGCACCGAGATCGAGCGCGACATCGCCACCTACACCATCATCGAACACGACGGCGTGATCTTTGGCTGCGCGGCGCTCTACCCCTACCCCGAAGCCAAGACCGCCGAGATGGCCGCGGTGACGGTATCGCCGCAAAGCCAGGGAACGGGCGACGGCGAAAAGCTGCTCAAGCGTATCGAGCAGCGCGCGCGCCTGCTGGGGCTGGACAGCATCTTTGTGCTGACCACACGCACCATGCACTGGTTCATCAAGCGCGGCTTCTCGCCGGTGGACCCGGACTGGCTGCCCGACGCCCGCAAGCGCAAGTACAACTGGGACCGCAAGAGCCAGGTTCTGGTCAAGAAGCTCTAAGAGCGGGTGAAAGTCTCGCGCGCGGCCGCCACGGCGCGCGCCACCTGCGCAATCGCCGCATCCCGCTGCTCCGGCGACGCCTTGGAGCGCGTGAGGTAGCAGGTCACCAGCACCGGCGCGCCGCCGTCCTGCGGCCACAACACGCCAATGTCGTTGGCCGTGCCGCTCTCGCCCGCCGTGCCCGTCTTGTCGCCCACCCTCCAGCCCGGCACACCGGCGCGCAGGCGTTTGTCGCCCGTGCTCGTCTCCACCAGCCACCGCTGCAGCCAGGCCCGGGACATGGGGCTGAGCGCGTTGCCCAGCACCAGTTTCTGCATGGTCTGCAGCATGGCAAGCGGCGTGGTGGTGTCGCGTGGGTCGCCCACGGCAGCCTCATTCAGCGTGGGCTCGGTGCGGTCCAGCCGCGTGACCTCGTCACCCAGCGAACGCACGAACGCGGTGAACCCGGCCGGGCCGCCATGGCGGGCCAGCAGCACATTGGCAGCGGTGTTGTCGCTCAGGCTGACGGTGGCAGAGCACAGCTCACCCACCGTCAGGCCGCCACCATCGCCCGCGCGCGGGCCGCTGACGGGCGAGTACGCCACCACGTCGGTGGCCGGGTAATGCACGCGCGCATCCAGTCGCTCGTTGCCCTGATCTACCAGAGCCAGCATCCAGCCGGCCAACACCAGCTTGAAGGTGCTGGCCATGGCAAAACGCTCGTCCTGCCGCCAGCCCAGCGCCAGGCCCGACCCGGTATCGAGCATGGCCACCCCCAGACGGCCCTGGGCGGAGCGTTCGATGCTGGCGAGGGCATCGTTCCATGCGCTGGCGGTCTGCTCGCGGCGGTCTGAGTTGCTGGCAGCTGCACAACCCCATAAAGGCATGGCCGTGGCGGCCATCAAACCCAAGGAAAACTGTCTTCTTTGCATATCGATTGAAAGCGTAGTGGGGAACAAGGCCCGAACGATACGGAGGTTCAGCCCCCAGCACCATCGACAATAATTGCCAAAAGCCCCAAGAAAAACTTTGACCTTTTGGCAATATGCACCTGCCGCTCAACGCCCTGCGGGCCTTCGAGGCCTCGGCCCGCCACCTGAACCTCACGCGCGCCGCCCAGGAGCTGCACGTGACCCAGACCGCCGTGAGCCAGCACATCCGCAAGCTGGAGGACCGTCTGGGCAAGCCGCTGTTCCGCCGCCTGCCACGCGGCCTGGCGCTGACGGACGAAGGCCAGGCCCTGCTGCCGGTGGTGGTGGAATCGTTTGGCAACTTGCAGCGCGCCCTGGAGAAGCTGGGCGACACCCGGCCGCGCGAGGTGCTGACCGTGGGCGCCGTGGGCACGTTTGCAGTGGGCTGGCTACTGCCCCGGCTGCGCGACTTTCAGCAGACCTGCCCCTTTGTGGACCTGCGCCTGCTCACGCACAACAACCGGGTGGACATGGCGGGCGAAGGGCTGGACTACGCCATCCGCTTTGGCGACGGGGCCTGGCACGGCACGCAGGCCGACCGCATCATGGATGCGCCCATGTCCGTGATGTGCTCGCCCGCCTTGGCCCACGGCCTGCGCACGATGGCCGACCTGGCGCGCCAGCCCTTGCTGCGCAGCTACCGCACCGACGAATGGACGGCCTGGTTCGAGGCTGCGGGTGCGCCATGCCCCGTGGTGCGTGGCGCGGTGTTCGACTCGTCACTGACGCTGGCCGAGGCGGCGGCGCAGGGCGCGGGCATGGCACTGTTGCCAGTGAAGATGTTCGCACGCGAACTGCAGCAGGGCCGCCTGGCGCAGCCCTTTGCGCAAGAGCTGCACCGGGGCGCCTACTGGCTGACCCGCTTGCAATCGCGCACCACCACGGGGGCCATGGCAGCGTTCCGGGACTGGCTGATGTCACAGGCCAGCGTCACAGTGGGTGCCGGGGCTGAAGAATTGGGATGATTTTGGCCGGTAGCGCTAGTGGATCATGCGCCAGAAGCTATCAATTACATAGCAAACGTAGGCCGTGATGCGCGGGGTGCAGCGGTGTCAAAACCCCATCGCCGCCACATCCACCCCGTCCACCTGCCCCGCATCCAGAAACTGCTGGCCATAGCGCAGGTACACCCCTTCGCGCACAAACACCTCGAACAGGTCGGGGTCGATGTGCCCGTTGTCCCGCATCCTGCACATGATGGCCAGCGCCTGCGACAGGGTCATGCCACTCTTGTAGGGCCTGTCTGCGGCCGTCAGCGCCTCAAAGATGTCGGCAATGCCCATCATGCGGGCCTGCAGCGACATCTGCTGGCGCGTGAGGCCACGCGGATAGCCCTTGCCGTCCATGCGTTCGTGGTGGCCGCCTGCATATTCGGGCACGTTCTGGAGGTGGCGCGGCCAGGGCAGCGTCTCCAGCATCTTGATGGTGGCGACGATGTGGTAGTTGATGGTGTCGCGCTCGGCCTGGTTCAGCGTGCCGGAGCGGATGGTGAGGTTCTCCACTTCCTCGGCCGTCAAAAAGCTCGTCTGCACACCCTGCGGGTTGCGCCAGTGGCGCATGGCGGCAATATCGCGCACACGCTGCTGGTCTTCGGGGCGCATGGCCTCGGTGCCGGTGTTGCTGCGGCGCAGAAACTCGCGGTCTTCCTCCAGCGCATGGATCTCGTGCTGCAGGGCCTGCAGCTCCTGGCCTTCAGCCCGTGCATCCACCACCGGACGCAACGCCAGCTGGCGGCGCAGCGCGGCCAGTTCGGCATCGCGCTTGAGCACTTCAAACCGCGTGTCCACCAGGCCGATGCGGTCGTAGATGGTCTGCAGCTTGGTGGCCTTGTCCACCACGTGCACAGGCGTGGTGATCTTGCCGCAGTCGTGCAGCAGGCCCGCCATCTTGAGCTCGTAGCGGTCGCGGTCGCTCATCTTGAACGCGGCCAACGGCCCTTCGCGGGTGGCATCCACAGCCTCGGCCAGCATCATCGTGAGGGCGGGCACGCGCTGGCAGTGGCCGCCGGTGTAGGGGGACTTTTCGTCGATGGCCAGGTTGATCAGGTTCACGAACGACTCGAACAGGCGTTCAAGCTGGGTGATGAGCAGCCGGTTGGTGAGCGCAATGGCCGCCTGCGAGGCCAGCGACTCGGCGAGGCTCTGGTCGGCCTGCGAGAAGGTGATGACCTCGCCCGTGTCCGGGTCGCGCGCATTGATGAGCTGCAGCACGCCGATGAGTTCGAGGTCGTGGTTCTTCATCGGCACCGTGAGGAACGACTGCGACCGGTAGCCCGTGCGCTGGTCAAACGCGCGTGTGCCCGAAAAATCAAACCCTGCCGCGCTGTAGGCGTCGGCAATGTTCACCGTGCGGTCGTGGATAGCCGCGTGGGCCGCCACCAGCGAATCATTGGGCCCGCCGTCGGCCGTGCGCAACGGTAACAGCGGCAGGTCGATGGGTTTGCCCGTGGTACCCCCCAGGTTGATGCCCAGCGAGTCGGTGCGCAATATCTCGAACTTGAGGGCCGACTGGTCTTCCGTCACGCTGTAGAGCGTGCCGCCGTCGGCCCCGGTGATGGTCTTGGCGGCCTCCAGGATGTTCTCCAGCAGCCGGTCGATGTCCCGCTCGCGCGAGAGCGCAGCGCCAATGCCGTTGAGCTGCTCCAGCCGACGGAACAGATTGAGAGTGGATTCCTTGCTCATGCGACCACCTTGCAAGCAGCGTTGGTAACCCCGCATCGTAACGAAAGGTGACAGCTATCATCCCCCTTCCTGTTTCAAAAACGCCTTTTTCGTGGACTCGGTCACACCCCGCTATCTCACTGCCGCGCTTTATCAGTTTGTGGACCTGCCAGACTTTGCCGCACTGCGCGAGCCCCTGCAGACCCTGTGCGACGCGAACGGCGTGCGCGGCATGCTGTTGCTGGCGCCCGAGGGCATCAACGGCACCATTGCGGGCGAACCACAGGGCGTGCATGCGGTGTTGGCCTGGCTGCGCAGCGATGCGCGCTTTGCCGCCCTGCAGCACAAGGAGGCGCTGGCCGAGCGCATGCCCTTCTATCGCATGCGGGCGCGGCTCAAGCGCGAGATCGTCACCTTGGGCGTGCCAGGCCTGAACCCCGCACGCAACGCCGGCACCTATGTGAAGCCCGAAGACTGGAACGCCCTCATCGACGACCCGGGCGTAGTGGTGGTCGACACGCGCAATGACTACGAAGTAGGCATTGGCACGTTTGAGCGCGCCATCAACCCGCACATGCAGACCTTTGCAGAGTTTCCGGCCTGGGTCGAAAAAGAGAAACAACCCGGCGGCGTGCTGGCGGGCAAGCCCAAAGTCGCCATGTTCTGCACGGGCGGCATCCGCTGCGAAAAGTCCACCGCGTTCCTCAAGTCGCAAGGCTTTGACGAGGTGTACCACCTGGAAGGCGGCATCCTCAAGTACCTGGAAACCGTGCCCGAAGCATCCAGCCGCTGGCACGGTGACTGCTTTGTGTTCGACGAACGCGTGTCCGTAGGCCATGGCCTCGCACCGGGCCACCACCAGCTGTGCCGATCCTGCCGCATGCCGCTGGGCGAAGCCGAGTTGCAATCACCGCACTACGTGCCCGGTGTGAGCTGTCCGTATTGCCACGGCACCCGCACGCCCGAGCAGGAACGCGCCCTGGCCGAGCGCGAGCGGCAGATGCAGCTGGCCCGGCAGCGTGGGCAAGAGCACATCGGCGCGCAGCAACCCGGCCGCCCCACACGCGCTGTGGCCAATCACGCGGAGGACGATGGCATGGATGGCACAACATGACCGCCCTGCCCGTCCTGTACTCGTTCCGCCGCTGCCCCTATGCCATGCGCGCCCGCCTGGCCCTGGCCGTGAGTGACCATGTGTGCGAACTGCGCGAGGTGGTGCTGAAGAACAAGCCCCAGGGCCTGCTGCAAGCATCCCCCAAGGGCACGGTACCCGTACTGGTGCTCCCTAGCGGCCAGGTGCTGGAGCAGAGCCTGGACATCATGCTGTGGGCGCTGCGACAACACGACCCTGAAGGCTGGCTCACCCCCAGCCATGGCAGCCTGGAAGACATGCTCGCGCTGATTGCCGAATGCGATGGCCCGTTCAAGCAGGCGCTGGACCGGTGCAAGTACCCCAGCAGATACCCGGACGCTGACATGGACGCGGAACACGCCCAAGCCGTGGCCTGGTTGGGTGCGCTGGAGGCGCGTCTCTCACCACATCAGCCTTACCTGTTCGGCACCCACGCGGCCCTGGCCGACATGGCGATTGCGCCTTTTGTGCGGCAGTTTGCAGGCATTGATGCCGACTGGTGGACCGCACAGCCGTGGCCCCGCCTGCAGGCTTGGCTGGCGCAATGGCAGGCCAGTCCGCTGTTTGGCCAGGTGATGCCCAAACTGCCCGCATGGGTTGACGGTACACAAGGCGTACCGTTCCCGCATGGCACCGTTATGCCAGGCTGAAGCGGTCGCACTGGCCCGCTTGAGATCGGTGCTTTGGGTACCATCTCTTCTACAAAACACCATGCTCCGTGACGCTAGAGGTTGTCACGGAGCAACCCCTCTTCGCTTCATGCACAGCACAGCCTCCTCGGGGCTTTACCGCGCAGAGCCATCTCCAAGCCACCCCATCGACCCTGTAGCCCCTGCATGAAAATCATCGATGAAATGTTGAACCTGGACCTGCTCACCCAAGAGCAGCACCTGCAAATCAGTGCATGGATCGCACGCTCCGCGTCGCCGGAAGAGATATTGCAAATGCCTGCGCCACTGTGGCAGGCCGTAGAACGCGCCAGTCAGACCATGGGCATCAACGAAGACCTTTTGCGTCCTCCTTCGCTGGACGCAAGGGACATGGTGCTTGGATAGCCAACCTGTGCGCTTTCATGCGACCAGGTGGGACTGCGCTCGGAGCAGGAACACCGGCGCTGGCAGCCCTTCCCATAACGAAAAAGGCGCTCCCTGGAGCGCCTTTTTCATGCAAGCCCATGCCTCACAGGCATCAAGCCATCGAATAACCAGAGCCTCGCTTGTTGCCACCCTTCAGCGCCCGCACCAACACAGCCAGCAGCACCAAGCCAAACCCCACGAAGCAGATGAACGACCAGTTGGCAATCGAGCCACCCAGGAAGGTCCAGTCGATCGCAGTGCAATCGCCCGAGCCCCGGAAGATCATGGGGATGGCGCGGCTGATGGGGTAGTTTTCGATCATGCCGTAGAAGTCGCGGCCGCAGGTAGCGATCTCCGGCGGGTACCACTGCAGCCAGCTCTGGCGAGCCGCCACAAAGGCGCCAAACCCGGCAGTGATCACGGCCAGCACCGCCCAGGTCATCCACCAGCCCCGATTGCCTCGCGCACTCGCCAGGGCCGTGAATACAGCAACACCAATGAGCGCATACCGCTGCACGATGCACATAGGGCAAGGCTCCAGGCCCACCACATGCTGCAGGTACATGCCAAACGCCAGCATCGCCACACAGGCCACGCTGATCAGCGCCAGCACGCGACGCGGGGCCTGATCAATCCAGTTCAACACCATCATTCTTGTCCCTCGAAACCGCAGGTTACCCAGAGAGGCCTCGAAGGAGAAGCAACTCAGATACCGGCGGCGTGATCCAGAAAAACGCGGGCGCGACGTGGTGTCACCACCAGCGTCTCACCCTCCTTGAAACCCATGTCCTTGAACTGCTGCGCAGGGATCTGCGCTTCGATCAGGGATTCTGGGGACGCATTGTCCGCTGGTTTGTGATCGTCGGTCGGAATAAGTTCCAGGCGCGCAATGGGGCCCACCACAATGGCGCGGCTCAGCTGGGCCACGATGCCACGGGGACGGCCTTCGGCGTCCAGGCCTGCGCCGGGGGAGTAGCGCTCCACGTCCAGGTCGTGCGGGCGCACATAGGCAAAGGCCTTGGCGTTCTGCGCCGCCTGGTGTTCGGGCGAGTCGAGCTGCATGCCTTCCAGGTGCACCAGGCCTTCATGGGCGCGGCCATGGAACAGGTTCACGTCGCCCAAAAAGCCGTAGACAAACGGGCTGGCAGGCTGGTCCCACACCTGCTGGGGCGAGCCGCTTTGCTCGATCTTGCCCTGGTTGATCACCACCACGCGGTCGGCCACTTCCAGAGCCTCTTCCTGGTCGTGGGTCACGAAGATGCTGGTCACATGCAGTTCGTCGTGCAGGCGGCGCAGCCAGCGGCGCAGTTCCTTGCGCACCTTGGCATCCAGGGCGCCGAAGGGCTCGTCCAGCAGCAGCACCTTGGGCTCCACCGCCAGGGCGCGGGCCAGCGCAATGCGCTGGCGCTGGCCGCCAGACAGTTGCGAGGGGTAGCGCTCGGCCAGCCAGTCCAGCTGCACGAGCTTGAGCAGGTCCATCACCTTCTGTTTGATCTGTGCCTCGCTCGGGCGCTCGCTGCGCGGCTTGACGCGCAGGCCGAAGGCCACGTTCTCGAACACGGTCATGTGGCGGAACAGCGCGTAGTGCTGGAACACGAAGCCCACATTGCGCTCACGCACATGCACGTCGGTGGTGTCCTCGCCGCTGAAGTGGATGGTGCCCACGTCGGCCGTCTCCAGACCGGCAATGATGCGCAGCAGCGTGGTCTTGCCGCAGCCCGAAGGGCCGAGCAGTGCGATGAGTTCGCCCGAGGCGATGTCCAGGCTCACGTCGCGCAGCGCCTGGAAGTCGCCGAACTGCTTGCTGACGTTACGGATTTCAATGCTCATGTTCTGTGTTCCTTCACACGCCAGCGGGCGCGGGGCGCTCGGGCGGCAATTCGGCGGCGGCCTTCAGGGCTTGTTCGTTGCGGTGTTCGGCAATGGTCTTGATGACCAGGGTGACCAAGGCCAGCAAGGCCAGCAGTGAGGCTGCGGCAAACGCGGCCACCGACTGGTATTCGTTGTAGAGGATCTCAACGTGCAGCGGGATGGTGTTGGTCTGGCCCCGGATGTGGCCCGACACCACCGACACCGCGCCAAATTCGCCCATGGCCCGCGCGTTGCACAAGATCACGCCGTACAGCAGGCCCCACTTGATGTTGGGCAGCGTCACATACCAAAAAGTCTGCCAGCCGGTAGCGCCCAGCACGATGGCGGCCTGCTCCTCATCGTTGCCCTGGGCCTGCATCAGCGGGATCAGTTCGCGGGCGATGAACGGAAAGGTCACAAACACGGTGGCCAGCACGATGCCCGGCACAGCAAAGATGATCTTGATGTCGTGCGCCTGCAGCCAGGGGCCAAACCAGCCCTGGGCGCCAAACATCAGCACATAGATCAGGCCCGCCACCACGGGCGACACAGAGAACGGCAGGTCCACCAGCGTGGTCAAGAAGGCCTTGCCCTTGAACTCGTACTTGGCAATGCACCACGCGGCTGCCACGCCGAACACGAGGTTCAGCGGTACAGCGATCAGCGCAGTGATCAGCGTGAGCTTGATGGCCGACCAGGCATCGGGCTCGCGCAAGCCTTCCAGATACGCACCAAAGCCTTTGCGCATCGCCTCGGCAAACACGGCGGCCAGCGGCAGCACCAGGAACAGCAGCATGAAGGCCAACGCAACGCCGATCAGCGTCCAGCGTACCCACGGCGCCTCGGTCGTGCCTGCTTGTGCGCGGCGAATGGTTCGGGAGTTGTTGCCGCTCATGCTGGAGCCCCCGCGTGGCGGCGCTGCCAGGCTTGCAGCGCGTTGATGATGAGCAGCAGGATGAAGGAGATGACCAGCATCACCACGGCCACAGCGGTGGCGCCTGCGTAGTCGTACTGCTCCAGCTTGCCGATGATGATGAGGGGCGTGATCTCCGACACCATGGGCATGTTGCCCGCGATAAAGATCACCGAGCCGTATTCACCCACCGCCCGCGCAAACGCCATGGCAAAGCCGGTGAGCAGCGCAGGCGTGATGGAGGGCAGGATGACCTTGGTGAAGGTCTGCAGGCGTGTGGCACCCAGGCAGGTGGCGGCCTCTTCCAGTTCCTTCTCAGCGTCTTCCAGCACCGGTTGCACGGTGCGCACCACAAACGGCAGGCCGATGAAGATGAGCGCAATCACAATGCCTGCGGGCTTGAAGGCCAACTGGATGCCCATGGGCTCCAGAATGCTGCCCACCCAGCCATTGCCCGCCAGCAAGGCCGTGAGCGAGATGCCCGCCACAGCCGTAGGCAGCGCAAACGGCAGGTCCACCAACGCGTCCACGATCTTCTTGCCCGGGAACTTGTAACGCACCAGCACCCACGCGATCAGCAGGCCAAACACCAGATTGACCAGCGCCGCGAGGAACGAGGCGCCAAAGGTCAGCCGGTACGAGGCCAGCACACGCGGCGCGCTGATGGCGGCCCAGAACTGCTCCCAGGTGAGGGTGAAGGTCTTGAAGATCAGTGCCGACAGCGGGATCAGCACGATGATGCTCAAGTAGAAAAGGGTGTAGCCCAGTGACAGCCCGAAACCGGGCAGCACGCGCTTGGGCGCGCGCCGTCCGGCCGGGGCTGCGGCCACAGCGGTCGCAGTGGTCATAGATGCAGTGGTGAGTCGGGAGAAGCGCTGCGCCTACTTACTTGGCGCCGGGCGTGTACAGCTTGTCAAACTGGCCGCCATCATTGAAATGCACCTTCTGCGCTTCGGTCAGCGAGCCAAAGTACTTGGCCACCGTGAACTGCTTGAGCGGCTTGAAGGTATCGGCGTACTTCTTGAGCACGGTCTCCGAACGGGGGCGGATGGCGTGCTTGGCTGCAATCTCTTGCGCTTCTTCCGAGTACAGGTAGTCCAGGTAGGCCTTGGCCAGCTGGGCTGTGCCCTTCTTGGCCACGGTGCGTTCCACCACGGCCACGGGGTTTTCGGCCACCACGCTCACCGAGGGGTAGATGGCATCAACCTTGCCCGCGCCGAACTCGCGGTCGATGGAGACCACCTCGGATTCGAAAGTGATCAGCACATCGCCCTGGTTGCGCTGCAAGAAGGTGGCCGTGGCATCGCGGCCGCCCTTGGCCAGGATAGGCACGTTCTTGTACAGCTTGCCGACAAACTCGGCGGCCTGCGCCTCGGTGCCGCCCTTTTCACGCACGGCGCCCCAGGCGGCCAGGTAGGCATAGCGGCCGTTGCCGCCGGTCTTGGGATTGACCACGATCACCTGCACGCCGGGCTTGATCAGGTCGTCCCAGTCCTTGATGTTCTTGGGGTTGCCGTTGCGCACCAGGAACAGCATGGTCGAGGTGGTGGGCGATGCGTCGTGCGGGAACTTCTTGGCCCAGTCCTTGGCAACCACGCCGTTGTCGGCCAGAAACTGCACGTCGGTGGTGGTGTTCATGGTCACCACGTCGGCAGCCAAACCGTCGTTCACGGCACGCGCCTGGGCGCTGGAGCCGGCGTGCGACTGGTCAATCTTCACGTCCTGGCCGGTGGTCTTCTTGTAGTGTGCGGCGAAGGCCACGTTGTAGTCCTTGTAGAACTCGCGGGCCACGTCATACGACACATTGAGCAGCGAATTTTGAGCGGCAGCCATGCCGCTCGCGGCCAGGGCCAGAGAGGCCAGGAGGGTCTTGAGTTTCAAAGAAGTCATGGTGAAGTCGCCCAAAAAATGCAGGAGATTCCGCATTGTGCGGATCACCCCTTAAAACTCAAAAGAATATATTCTTGTTAATTAATCGAGAATTGGCATATAAAGATCTCGAAGGGCGTGCCGGGGCCATGACCCCAAACCGCACATCAGCAGCCCGGGGCCGGGCATTTCGGGTCCTGCAGGCTCCAAGTGCTACTAACACATGCGCCGAAAGCTATCGATTAGATAGCAATCAGGCGGCGGCCGGAGAAACCTGCGAGTACCCTGCCGCTGGCTGGATGGTGCTGTGGTCGCCCTCCAAAGACTGCAGCAACGCCCAGCCCAGCGGCCATTCGCCATGGCCCGAGTCGATATTGATATGCCCCGCGTTCTGCATGCGCACAAACTCGCTGCCCCAGGCCCTGGCATAGGCGCCCGCCAGGCGAATGGGACAAAACGGGTCATTGCTGCTGGCCACCACGATGCTGCGGTAAGGCAACGCCGCGTAGGGCACGGGGGCAAAGTCGCTCAGGATGGCGCGGCGCTCGGGGTCGGCGGGAGCCACCAGCAAGGCGCCGCACACCTTGGCTGCAGCCTCCGGCCCCATGTGGGTGGTGGCAATACAGCCCAGGCTGTGTGCCACGATCACTACAGGGTGCGTTGCGGCCAGTACCGTCTTCTCCAGCTGACTCACCCAGGCTGAACGCGTGGGCGTGATCCAGTCGTCCTGCACCACGCGGCGCGCGTGGGGCAGGCGCTCGGCCCACAGGCTTTGCCAGTGGCCGGGGCCCGAATCGCGCCAGCCGGGGACGATGATGATGGAGGTGGTGGTGGTCACAGGCAGGGATTCTGCGAGCCAGCCTTTAAAACCCAAACGACTTAATTCTTGTTATTTAATCGCCAAATCATCTAATCAAAGACAATCCGGAGACAAAAAATCGCATGCGCTAGTGTCGTCCGCTGCAAGCCATACCATCTAATCGTCGGCCAGCAAGCGCTTCAGTCGCTGGGGATAGTTGTTGAGGAAGTCACGAGTTACCGCGTAGTGCTCCGTGTCCTCGAAGGCCACTTCGGACAGACCAGCGCCATCGAATTGGATGATCTTGGCGTTGGGATAGGACAGCAGGATGGGGGAGTGCGTGGCAATGACGAATTGAGATTTGTCTTCCACCAATTGGTGGATTGCATACAGCGCAGCGAGTTGGCGGTTGGGTGATAAGGCTGCCTCGGGCTCGTCCAGCAAGTACAACCCTTTGCCCTGGAACTTGTGCGTCAGCAGCGCCATAAACGCCTCGCCATGAGACCGAGCATGTAGCGATTTTCCGCCGTAGTTATCCAGGTAGCCAACCTCATCCATGTAGGTGGCCACATTGAAGAAGCTCTCAGCCCGCAAGAAATAGCCATCTTGCGGCTTGCGGTAGCTCCGCGCCAACCGCAGCACCTCATGCAACGATGATTCTGAATCCGCCGTAGCCAGTCTGAAATTGCGAGTGCCACCCTCCGGGCTATAGCCCAGGGCCAACGCGATGCCCTCTAACAACGTGGATTTCCCAGAACCGTTCTCTCCCACAAAGAAGGTTACGTCCGGGTGAAACTGCAGCAGACCCAGTTCTCGGATCGAAGGTACGTTGTAGGGATAGGTTTCGTAGTCCACATCTGCATCTGGGCGGATGCAAGCGCTTTGGAGATAGGGTTTGGCGGCAAGCATGCGCTCATGCTAACGGGCCGCGCGGACTTTTAGCTCACTGGGCAAAAGGTCTCTTCGATGGCCCCCAGTTTTCCCGCGAAATGGCCAAGTGGCCCGAAAGAGATAAGCCCCAAAGAACATTTTTAGATTTTTTGCATCCACTTAACCCCATTTAGCTATCCCGTTCGTTTCACCCAGCACCACCACTTTTTTGATGGAGCTGCCATGAAACCCCGCCTTTTCACCCTGCCCGCCCTCGCGGCACTGGCCGCGTTGCTGGGCCTGAGCCACCTGCCTGCCCATGCCATTGGCCGCCTGGCCGACGTCACCATCGTGGACCGCGACACTGGGACCACGTTGCCGGTGCACTACGCCCAAGGCGAGTACTGGGTGGCCGGCCGCCCGGGCGCGCGGTATGCCATCACCGTGCGCAACCGGCTGGGCGAGCGGGTACTGGCCGTGCCTTCGGTGGACGGGGTCAACGTGCTCAGCGGCGAAACCGCTGCGTGGGACCAGGGCGGGTATGTGTTCTCGCCCTATGAGCGTTACCAGATCACCGGCTGGCGCAAGAGCAACAGCGAAGTCGCTGCGTTCGAGTTCTCGCACATTGCCAACTCGTATGCCGCCCGAACAGGCCGCCCCGGTCACGTGGGCGTGATTGGCGTAGCGCTGTTCCGCGAACAGCCACCGGTGCCCTCGCCCGCCGTCGTCCCCGAGCCATACAGCCAGCGCCGTGATGGCAGCAACGGGAGTGCCAACAGCCTGGGGCGCTTGCGCGAAGAGCCTGCCCCTGCGCTGCCCTCGGCACAGTCGGCACCCGCACCAGCCGCCGCCGCACCGTCGCCAGCATCAGAGGCCGAGTCCTCGGCCCGCTCAATGTCTGCCGACAGTGCGGCCAAGGCGGCGCCTATGCCGTCGGCCAAGCTGGGAACGGCGCACGGCCAGCGCGAGACATCCGTTGTGTCGCACACCACTTTCACCCGGCTGCAACTCCGCCCCAACGAAATCATCAGCATCCGCTATGACAGCCGCGAAAACCTGATAGCTGCGGGCGTGATCCGCGAGCCCATCGCGCGGCCCCCTGTGCCCCGCGCGTTTCCACAGTCCGACAACCTGTCGTACGTTCCCGACCCGAGGTAGGCCTTGAGAGCATCTACCGGTACGCTCCCGCTGGTGCATGCGGGCCTCGCATAATCCGCGGGTGCCATCCGCCCCGCCCCACGACGATGCCGACGAGACGCTGATGCTGCGTTACGCCAGCGGCGACCTGGGTGCGTTCGACCGGCTCTACGCCCGGCACGAGCTGGCCGTGTGGCGGTTTGTGTTTCGCAGCGTGAAGGTGCAGGCCGTGGCCGACGACCTGCTGCAGGACGTGTGGTTTGCAGTGGCGCGCAACGCTGCCCGCTACGAGGTCAAGGCCAGGTTCCGCACCTGGCTGTTCACCTTGGCACACCACCGGCTGGTGGACCACCTGCGTACCGCCAAACACCATGCCAGCCTGGATGCCAGCGACGACGATGCGCGCAGCCTGGCAGACACGCTGGTGGCGGACTCGGGCTTTGGGCCCGTGCGCCAGCTGCAGTCGCGCGAGCAGGCCGCCGCGCTCATCGCCGCCGTAGAGCAGTTGCCGCCAGAGCAGCGCGAGGCCTTTTTGTTGCAAGCCGAAGGAGATCTGAGCGTGCAGGAGATTGCCGAGGCCACCGGCGTGAACTTTGAAACCGCCAAAAGCCGCCTGCGCTACGCGCGGGCCAGCCTGCGCCAGCACCTCAAGGAGTTTGTATGACCCGGCAGGATGACGAACTGGTCCGGCGCTACCACGAGGCCAGCGAACAGGAAGGCGCCCGCCCCGGCGTGCATGTGCGCGATGCCGTGCGTGCGCATGCACAGATGGTGGCAGCGGCTGCGGCATCAGCCACCCCGGTAGCAGCCCCTGCCGCCAACCAGGCACGCTGGAAGATTTCGGCCCTGGCCACCTTGGCCGTGGTGGGGCTGACTGGCTTGCTGATGCTGCAGTTTGAGCGCGGCACGCCCGAAGAGCGGGACACCGCTTTCAGTCACCGCCGGACCGAGTCGCCTGCGCAGGCTCCCACGGTCCCTGCCCCTGCGGCCACACCGACGCTCCCGCCACCGGCAGAGCCCCCATCGGTCACTCCGCCTGCACCGGAAAGCGCGCAGAAAAGTACGCGGAACAGCGCCGGCCCGTCGGCCGACGCCATGCCCCCCAAGCCCGCCACGGTAGCTCCCCCCGCGCCTGCGCAGACACCCGCACCCGCACAGCCTGTGGCCAAGGAGGCCACCACATCGCCCTCAGCCACCGAAGCGCAGGCCCTGCCAGCGCCCCGCGCCGCCGGGGCCCCGTCCGGCTTCCCCGCATCACCCCCCTTGCCCTCGACGGCCGCAGCCCCACGCGCCGAATCCAGTACCGAAAGACGCGAACGCGCATCAGTCTCCACTGCACCAGCCCTTCAAGAAACCGCTCCGGCAGCCCCCACCGCAGCAGCTGCACCAGCCACCCGCGCCCCGCTGGCGGACTCTGCAGCGCGCGACCACCAGACGGCGGCTGCAGCCCCTGCCATGTCAAAAAATCTGGGCGCGGCCTCGCCCAACACCATCTGGGAGGCCGCCCGCACGGGCCAACCTCAGCAGGTCGAAGCCCTCGTGCAACAGGGCGCTCCGGTGGATGCCCGCGACCCCGAAGGAAAAACCGCCCTGATGCTGGCCGCCTTGAACGGCCACACCGCCACCGTGCAGCGGCTGCTGGCGCTGCGCGCCAACCCGGCGCTGGTGGACCGCGAAGGTCTGAATGCGGCACAGCTCGCGGCACAGCGGGGGCACACGCGCCTGGCAGAGCTGCTGGAAGCGGCCCGCTGAAAAGCGCACCGGCAGGTCTCACAGGGCCCACGTCATGTCCGCAGGGGGCGGGCCTAGCTGCCCCGCTCGGCGGTAGCGGCGAGTCAGTTGCTCGTCGGAATCATCAGAACCGCACCGCCTCAAACGCGGGGTGCAGCGCATCGATCCAGTGGTCCAGCTCGTCCTGCGTCACATGCAGGTGGTCCATGCAGGCCTGGCCGTGTTGGGTCCACTCGCGCGTGGGGGCCAGGCCGTCGTGCTGGTTGACCAGAAACTCGGCCAGCAACCCCAGCGCCACCAGGTGCCGCACGGTGGGATCAAACAGCTCGTCGTTCAGGCAGGCAAAGTCGTGGTGCAGCCAGATGGCCTGTGCCACGTCGCCCGGCAGGTGCCAGGTGCGCGCCACGATGGCGCCCATCACCGCGTGGTCGGTGCGGTGGCTCGCGTTCTCGGTCTGGGTAAAGGTGCGGTCCTTGCGCGCCAGGGCCTCGGTCACGGTGCCCGCGTAGCCCCGCACCGCCTTCACCAGCACCGGCATGCCCACATGGCAGAACAACCCGAAGCTGTAGCCCAGCCCTGGGTCCAGGCTGTAGAGCTGGTGGCCGATGTGCTCGCACGCAATGGCGCGGCGCTGCGAGCTTTCCCAGAAATGCTCCAGCAGCGGCGAGCGCACCTGCAGCGCATTGCGCGTGATGAAGGCGGACAGCAGCTCCACGGCCGGCTGCAGCCCCAGCACCGTCAGCGCCATGCCCACGGTCTGCACCGGCTGGGCCAGGCCGTACAGCGGGCTGTTGGCCAGCCGCATCACGGCGGCGGCCAGGGCCACGTCGGAGGATGCCAGTTGCTCCAGCGCGGTCGAGTCCAGCTCGGGCGCCGCCACGATCTGCTGCAGGCGCAGCAACGATTCGGGGCACGGCGGGATCACGATGGCGCGCACGGCAGGGTGCACGCGGGCTTGCCGGATGTCTTGGTCGATGGGGTGTGGAGCGGTCACAAAAAGTCCCCGGGCCGCCGCGTGTGCCGACCACACGGACGGGCGCAGCCCGCACAGTTGCAATTCGTTGCATTGTGGCGCCAAAAAGCGCTTTGCCCACCGAACCCGTGCACAAGCGCAGGCTTTGCGCCCAGCGCCTCAGAACCTGTGCTTTGAACAGGTTCTCAGATATTGGCGCCGTCGAGCCCCTGCAGGGCCTGCCGTGTGCTCAGGCTGCTGCGGCCGGGCATGGCCTCGCCCAGGTAGTCCAGAAAGCGCCGCACCGCGGGCGACAGTCCCCGGCGGGAGGGGAACACGGCATGCACGATGGCGGGCGCCGGCGCCCAGTCGGGCAGCACCCGCACCAGCTTGCGCTCGCGCATTTCTTCTTGGCACATGTAGTCGGGCATCCAGCACACCCCCGTGCCGGCCACGGCCGCGTATTTGAGCGTGAGCAGGTCGTCGGCCACATAGCGCGGCGTGTGCTGCACCACCTGGTGCACGCCGCCCGGTCCGATGAGGTTCCAGGTCGATCGGCCATCGGGGGCCGACATGGCGATGCTGTCGAGCTTGGCCAGGTCGTCCAGCGTTTGGGGCGCGCCCTGGCGGATCAGCAGCTCGGGGCTGGCCACCAGGATCTGCGTGGTGTGGTCCAGCCGCTTGACGACCATGCTGCCGCTGTCGTCCACCGAGGGACGCACGCGCAGCGCCACGTCGATGCCCTCTTCCACCAGGTTGACCGCGCGGTTGCTCACCAGCATGTCGATGCGCACCTCGGGGCAACTGGCCAGGAACCGGGGGATCAGCTCGGCCACCACGGTCTGCGCCAGCGTGACGGGGCAGCTCACGCGGATGGTGCCGCGCGGCACGGTCTGCACCTGGGCCACCGTGTCGGCAGCAGCCTGGGCCGATTCGCGCATGGCCTGACAGTGGCGCAAATAGGCTTCGCCCACTTCGGTCAGCGAGAGCTTGCGGGTGGTGCGCTGCAGCAGGCGCACGCCCAGCTGCGTTTCCAGGTCGGACACCCGGCGCGACAGGCGCGATTTGGGAATGCCGAGCGCGCGGCCCGCAGCGGCAAAGCCACCGCGCTCCACCACTTCGGCGAAATACAGCATGTCGTTGAGATCTTGCATGGGCTTCATCGTCCTATGGATAGAACAATCTATCGCAAGTTCACTACCTTATCAACAAATTGATCCATCCCCACAATTGATCCCATGGCCACACGCTGTGGCTCCGATCCACAGAACCCCAGGAGTTCCCTCATGCAACTGCTTCACGTCGACTCTGCCATCACCGGTGATCAATCCGTGTCCCGCCAACTGACTGCCCGCACCGTGACCGCCTGGCAAGCCGCTCACCCTGGCACCACCGTGCAATACCTGGACCTGGCCCAGCAAGCGCCTTCGCACCTGTCGGCCCAGTCGCTGGGGTTCCGCACCGGCCAGGCCGCTGCCACCGAGGCAGAGCGCGCTGAAAACGCACTGTCCGAAGCCCTGGTGAGCCAGTTCCTGGCCTCCGACGTGATCGTGATTGGCGCGCCGCTGTACAACTTCTCCATCCCCAGCCAGCTCAAGGCCTGGATCGACCGCCTTGCGCAAGCGGGCCGCACCTTCAAGTACACCGAGAAGGGCCCCGTGGGTCTGGCCGGTGGCAAGACCGTGATCGTGGCCTCCACCCGTGGCGGCGTGTACTCGACCAGCGAAGGCGGTCAGGCCATGGAGCACCAGGAGAGCTACCTGAAGGTGGTGTTCGGCTTCTTCGGCATCACCGACGTGCGTTTTGTGCGTGCCGAAGGCGTGGCCATGGGCCCGGACGCCAAGGCGGCCGCACTGGCCTCGGCCAACGTGGAAATTTCCACACACACCAGCGTGGCGGCCAACCAGGGTCGCGTGTCGCAGGCCGCCTAAGCCTAGCGGCAACAACGGCGCGCAGGGCACAAGCCCTGCAAGCCCCCCCAAAACCCGGCCCTGTGCCGGGTTTGGGCTTTTATCAGGGCAAAACGGCCGGATGCGCTAGTGGAACATGCCTGAGCAGCTATCATTTTTGATATGCCACACACGGACCATGCCGCCCCCACGCCACACCGTGCCAGCAGTCACTGCGCAGCGGGCGGCGCCTGCCGCTGCAGCCATTGCTCGGCCAGTGGCCCGGGCGCCAGGGCCGGTGCAAACAGCCAGCCCTGAAAACGCTCGCAGCCCATGCGGATCAACAACTGCAGCTGCTCCTCGGTCTCCACGCCTTCGGCCACCACCTCCAGGCCCAGCGTACGGGCCAGCGCGTTGACGGTGGCGCAGATCTCGCGGTCGTTCACGTCCACCACGATGTCGCGCACAAACACCTTGTCGATCTTCAGCTCGCTCACCGGCAGGCGCTTGAGCTTGATGAGCGACGAGTGGCCGGTGCCAAAGTCGTCGATAGACAGCGCAAAACCCGCGTTCTTCAGATCGAGCGCGATGGCGTACAGGGACTCGTCCAGCAGCTGCGACTCGGTGATCTCCAGCACCAGGCCGGCGGGCGCCACCCCGGCGCGCTGGGTCACGCCCAGCAGGGTCTGGGTAAAACCCGGCTCACGCAGCTGGATGGTGGAGACATTGACCGACACCACGGGCACCTGCCAGCCCTCGGCACGCCACTGTGCCATCTGGCGGCAGGCAGTCTCGAACACCCACAGCCCGATGGGCACGATGAGTCCGCTCTCCTCGGCCAGCGGGATGAACTCGTCGGGCGGCACCGCCTTGTCATCCACCGACCAGCGCAGCAGCGCCTCGGCACCCACGGTCTGGCGCTGCTGGTTGAGCTGGGGCTGGTAGACCAGCGCGAACTCGCCCGCCTGCAATGCGTTGTGCAGGCGCCGGCGCAGCTCCAGCCGCCCGCGCGTGATCTGCGTGAACTCCTCGATGTAGAAGCGGTACGAGCCCCGGCCTGCACTCTTGGTGGCGTGCAGGGCCGAATGCGCGTGGCGCACCAGCTCCACGCTGTTGGCCGAGTCGTCCGGGTACAGGCTGATGCCCAGGCTGGCCCCCATGTACTGTGCGCCCACCTCCGACAGCTCCCAGGGCTGCGCCAGGCCTTCCACCAGCGAGGCCGCCAGCTGCGCCAGCTCGGTGCGCGACGCGGGGCGCAGCAGCATCACCGTGAACTGGTCATTGGCCAGCCGCGACACCAGGCCCTGCCCCGCCAGCAGCTGGGTGATGCGTTGCGCCACCTCGCTCAGCAGCGCGTCGCCCACGCGGTGGCCATAGGTTTCGTTCACGCTCTTGAAGTGGTCCAGGTCGATCAGCATCAGCGCCACGCGGCGGTTGGTGCTGTGCGTGTCGCGCGCGGCCTCGGCCACGGCACGCTCCAGCGCGTCTTCAAAGTAGCGTCGATTGGGCAGGCCGGTGAGCGCATCAAAGTGCGCCACGCGGTACAGCTGCTCCTCGTTGCGCAGCACGGCGGCCTCGGCCGTGCGCAGGCGGTTGAGCAGGCTCACCACAATGGTCTGGCGCAGTGCCGCCAGCAGCAGCACCAGCAGGCAGCACACCAGGATCAGCGCCTGCATGCCTGCCCTGCCATCGGGCGCCACAAACAGCAGCACCAGGGTGATGGCCGCCAGCGTCATGGACAGCAGTGGCACGTAGTTCATGACCTGGTCGCACTGGCGGCGGTAGGCCGCATCTGCCGACATCTCAAACCGCAGCCAGCGTGCACCCCAGCCCAGCACCAGCGCCGACACACTGAAGCTGGCGTTGAACCAGATGCCCGGCTGCACCGTGTTGCTGATGACCATGAGGTTCCACTGCATCCAGCTCAGGCCAAAGCCCAACAGGCCCAGCAGCACCATTGCATGGGACCGGTCGATGCGCACCCCCACCGTCGGAACAGCCAGCGCCGTGACGCCCGCCGCAGCGAGAAACCCGGCCGGGTACAGCACCAGCACCGTGCCCACGGCCAGCGAGTCCACCTCGCCAGAGGGCAGGTAGATCACCAGCGTGAACGCCAGCAGCGCCAGCACCGTGCCGCCAAAGTCCAGGGCCGCCGGGTAGGCCCGGTCGCGCGACAGGCGCGCAAAAGTGGCGCGGATGACGGTGGCAGCCCACAGCGGCCCCCCCGCCAGAAACAGCAGGTCGGCGGGCGCGGGGAACGGGTTCCAGTCCAGCGCCACCTGCACGTTCCACACCATTTGCCCCAAGGCCACCAGCACCGCAAAGATCAGCAGGCCGGTGTGCAGCGCGCGGTCGGTGGGCGGCGCCAGCCGCCAGCCACGCCAGGCCCAGAAGGCAGACAGCCCAAACGCCAGCGTCCAGGAGGCGTTGTCCAGAAACAGCCGCACGCCCGGGGCCGGTGCCCACAGTGACGCAACGAACAACAGCGTGGTCGCACTCAACCAGACCGCTGTGAGGATTCGTTCCGCGAAGGGCATGGTGGAGGGGATGGTGTTACTGGACGTTACCCTCTCATTGTGTATGCAAGCGCGACACCACAGTTTTCCCAGCGCAACGCAGGGGAATGGTATTGGCGGACCGCTATCATTTAGATAGCTATTTGCGCCTTACGAAAAAGCGCAAAACGCCAAAAATACTTGGATGTTTGACTGCTGTCGCAGCCGCTTTTTCCGCCCCTCTCCCCTTGCGGGAGGGAGGGCGAAGCAGCAACCAGTCCGCAGAGCCACAGCGCCCCTCATTGCAGGGCGCATTTGCGATCAGCTTCAGAAGCCTGGCAGCACCGAGCCCTTGAATTCGGTCTGGATGAACTTCTTGACTTCTTCCGAGTGGTAGGCCTTCACCAGCTTGGCCACCCAGGGCTTGTCCTTGTCGGCTTCGCGCACGGCGATCAGGTTGACGTAGGGGCTCTTGGCGTTTTCTTGTGCAATCGCGTCCTTGCCAGGGTTCAGGCCAGCCGACAGCGCAAAGTTGGTGTTGATGGCCGAGGCGTCCAGGTCGTCCAGCGAGCGCGGCAGCTGGGCCGCGTCAAGTTCGACGAACTTGAGCTTCTTGGGGTTGCTCACCACGTCCAGCGGCGTGGCCTTCAGGCCCGCGCCGTCACGCAGCTTGATCAGGCCCTTGTCCTGCAGCACCAGCAGCACGCGGCCGCCGTTGGTGGGGTCGTTGGGGATGCCGAACTTGGCGCCTTCCTTCAGGTCTTCCAGCTTCTTGACCTTCTTGGAATACAGGCCGATGGGGAAGTTGACGGTGTAGCCCACCGCCGCAAACTTGTAGCCCCGGTCGGCAATCTGGGCGTCCAGGTAAGGCTTGTGCTGGTAGCTGTTGGCGTCCAGGTCGCCCGCCGACAGCGCGGCGTTGGGCTGCACGTAGTCGCTGAACTCGATGATCTGGATCTTCAGGCCGTCCTTCTCGGCGACCTTCTTCACCTGCTCAAAAATCTGCGCGTGGGGGCCGCCCGTCACGCCGATCTTGAGGGGCTTGTCCTGGGCGATCGCGCCGGTAGAGAAAGCGGCGGCAGCAGCCAAAGCCAGGGCAGATTGCAGGAGGAGGCGCTTGTTGTTGTTCACAGGAAAAACCTTTCGTAAAGAGATGGCTCGCATCCTAGGGTTTTCCCGTTAAAACCGGAACAACTAAGTTTTCATTTCATTACAACTCAATCGAATAAGAAGACAAGACCCGAGCCCCCCACCTCATGAGACTGGCGCGCGACCGGCGAGGGCAGCCGAGCAAGGGCCGCCCCGCAGCGAGGGCTGCGTCCCCCTTCCCGAATCGCGCAGCGATTCGAGAGAAGGGGGAAGTGGCGCAGCCACTCAGGGGAATGTTCCCAGTCAACCGCGCAGCGCCACGTTGTTCAGCTTGTCCAGCCGCTCGGGCCACGTGCCCTCCACCGTCGCGCCCTGCAGCAGGATGCGCGTCCAGGCCACCCAGGCGTCCCACTGCACGCGCTTGTCCCATGCATTGCCCCAGGCGCTGAACAGGTGCAGCGCGCTTTCGGCAGCGGCCTTGGCGTCGTCCTTGCGGCCAGCGGACAGATACAGCTGGGCCAGCACCATCTGCGGCTCGCCCACCCAGGGGTTGTGGCGCACGGCGCTTTCCAGCACGCCGGTGGCCACGTCCAGATCCACCAGCGGCTGGTCTTGCTGGATGACGGACCAGTACAGCGACGTGGCTGCCGCCTCGTTGGCCGCAGACAGGTGCTGCGAGCAGTGCGCAAACACGGGCGGCATGGGCAGCACATCCTTCAGCCCCGGGTGCTGCAGCGCCTTGGCCAGGCCATTGATCTGGTGCACCATGCGCCCCGACGGCCGCATGGGCCCGGGCCAGAGCGATGCGGCCCAGTGCGCCTTCTGGTTGCGATGCTGCACGTCCGGAAAGCGCGAGAAGATATCGTCCTGCCAGCTGAACCACTGCTCGATGGTGTCGGCCATGCTCACGATGATGAAAGCCGCCACCTCGTAGGGTGTAAGCACGTGGTCCTGCCCGTCTTTTTGTAGCACCAGACTGCCGTCCGCCTCCAGCGCATGGGCCAGCACCTTTTGCACAAACTGTGTGCGCGACTGGGTACAGAACAAATACACCAGGTGCTCGGCCGACTCGCCCGCAATCTCGCGCACCCGGGCGCGCTCCTTGGCGGGGTCGAACTTCACCAGGTCCACAAAGGCATTGCCATACACGCTGTGCAGCAGCCCCAGCAGGCGCACATCGCGCGGCTGCTGCCACACCGTGAGCGTGCGCGTCACGCCCACCAGGTGGTGGCGAAACGTGCCCGCCTTGTGCCAGTCCTGCCCCACATTGCGCGCCAGCACCGTGGGCAGCACGGGCGCCAGTTCAGGGTCGCGGGTCAGCCACTCTTCGTCCAGCAGCGGCAATGCGCGGGCAAACAGGTCAGGGTCCAGGGGGTGAAGCGGCAGGGTCATGGTGTTGTGTCTCCGGCGTTGATCGTGCAGGTAATGCAATGTACACACAGTATCTGCCCACACGGCGGGTGCGCAAGCACCGGGGTGACCCGGCCCTCACACCCAGCACGCGCCTGCACAGCGGCTCGGTCAGCCCCACTGCGTGCTGCGGGCTTTCAGGCTCAGAGGCTGAGAGTTTTTTAGCCGGGCCCGAAAGGCGCGCAAATACGCCTCGGATCTAGGCGCAAAGCACAGCCATAGCTCAGGCTATGGCGAGCATTTGTAACGACGAGCTGGGGCGTATTGGCGTGCAAGGCGGGCATGGATGAAGGACTCTCAGCCTCTCAGACCAGCCTTACTTCAAAGTACGCGCCCTCTCCTTCCCCCAAATCCCGGAACCCGGCCTGCCGGGCTGCCACGCTGGCCTTGCCCCAGGCCTTGAGCAAAGTGAGATCGCCAGGGGACACCACCTCGGGGGGCGACTCCTCCAGGCTCTGCATGGTGTCCAGCGCAGCTGCTACCTGTTCAGGGCCGCCAAGCTGCTTTTCCAGGGCCCTGGCGTACCGAGTTTCTGCGGCAATGCGCTCTTTGGGCGGAAGCTCCTCGGGATAGTCGCGGAGGTTGACGACGAAAGTGGATTCGATGACTTGCATGGCACTGCTACTCCTGTGGTTTGATACTGTATGAATATACAGTTTTTTCCAGCAGAATTCGAGCCCTGAAAGATCACCCGGGAGCGCGGGATGATGGAAGGATTGTTCTCAATACTGGAACAGTTAGTTCGCGACCAGGTAGTTTTTCCGTGAACACCATCGGCGTACAGTTCATCCCATCGATGAGCCGAACCCGCAAGGCGACTCACCGAACCCGGTTCAGGAATGGTTTTTGACCCGGCTTTTTTGAGACGCTTTTTAACCTTCAAGGATTTTCATCATGAACAAGACCGCCCGTTTCCTCTCCGTCGCTGCTGTTGCCGCTTTCGCTTCTTTTGGCGCCCAGGCTGACGAAGCCGACAGCTCGCAATTTGCCCTGAAGTTCGACACGAACCGCACCCGCGCTGAAGTGGCCGCTGAAGCCGCTACCGTGGCCCAGACCCGCAGTCAGGAACCTGCTGGTTCGCGTGTGGTGACCTACACCTCCACCGCCGACCGCGCTGCCGTGCGTGCCCAGGCTGCCGAAGCCCTGCGCACCGGCAAGATCTCTTCGGGCGAATTCAGCGCCATGTAATTGGCAGACCAACTGCTTGAGATTGGTTGAAGCAGTTGCGGGACTTCCCATGGTGGTGGCACTTTGCATTTGCGGGTGGCGCTGCCATGGGGAGTGTTAACTGAACCGCAGGGGCGGGCAGGCAGATCGGGCTCCCTTTGGGAGCCCTTTTTGTTGGCGCACGCGGCGCCGGCTGGCTACATGGCACTTGCCGAGCTTGCCTGGCGCCTGCCGTAATGGACCGTCCCTCAAGGCGCCGCAAGAGCCCCTGCAACGTCGCTTACAGCGACGGGTCGATCAATACCTTGGCCCCAGTATTGCGCGGGCCGTAGAACGCAATGGACTCGGCACTCAGCGCGCCTGCCAGCGACACGGTGCGCGCGTAGTGGCTGGCAAACGTGGTCTTCAGCTCGGCCGCCACGCGCTGGCGCAGCGCCTGGGTGGCCTCTTCGCCAATCTTCTGCAGAAACGGGAACAGCAGCCATCCCCCCATGCCCCAGGCCATGCCAAAGGTGCGGTGCACTTCGGTCGGGCGCGTGTCCAGGTGGCCGTACAGATACACCTGCTTGTGCACGGCCGAGCCGTAGCGGCTGTATTCCTTGGCCCTGCGGTTGATGGCCGCCTCCATGCACTGCAGGATCTGCCCCGCCAGCGTGCCGCCGCCCGTGGCATCAAACGCAATGGTGGCGCCCGTGGCGGCCAGCGCGTCGGTCAGTTCGGCCATGAAATTGGGCGCGCTGCTGTCGCACACATACTGGGTGCCCAGCTCGCGCAGCAGCGCCGCCTGCTCGGGCTTGCGCACGATGTTGACCAGGCCGACACCGTCTTTCTGGCAAATCTTGAGCAGCATCTGGCCCAGGTTGCTGGCTGCCGCGGTGTGCACCAGCGCGGTGTGGCCCTCGCGCTTCATGGTCTCCACCATGCTCAGCGCCGTCAGCGGGTTGACGAAGCACGATGCACCCTCAGCCGCCGTGGTCCCTGGCGGCAGCGGCAGGCACTGCGACGCAGGCATGGCGCGGTATTGCGAATACATGGCGCCGCCAATCACCGCCACCGTGCGGCCCAGCAGCGCCTGCGCTGCTGGCGAGCTGCCTGCCGCCACCACCAGGCCCGCGCCCTCGTTGCCCACCGGCATGCTCTGGCCCAGACGTGCCGCCATGCCCGGCATGGCGCGCTCGGGGATGCGGGCCGTGGCCACCGGCCGCTCGGCCGTGCCCGTGACCTGCACGGTGGACAAGTCGGCGGGGCCCAGCAGCAGGCCGATGTCCGACGGGTTGATGGGCGTGGCCTGCACCTGGATCAGCACTTCGTCGGGCCCTGGTGTGGGCACGGGTGTCGGCTCCAGGCTGATCTGCAAGGTGCCATCGGCTTGCACAAGCGAGCGCAACTGCAGCGCGGTGGTAGGGATGGAGGGGTTCATGGAGGACTCGCAGGTAAAAGATGGGACAAAGGGCCTATGCGCTGGACTGCGCAGTGTGGTGAAACGGTGCTGCACTCCACGGCGCCGCAGCACCACCAACCCGCATTCTTGACCAAGCTGCGCCACCACGCTGTCCCCTCGGTTCACGGCGGCAGGCCACCATGCACCGGGAAGAACGATGCCAAAAAGAGGCTCCAGCCACGGGGCTACCCCATGCTCTCACACGCCCAGCCCCCAGTCATGCACGCGGCGCTTGACTTAGAGTGCACTCCAACTTTCAGAATCGTTCCCATGGCATCCCTCCTCACCATTGCCGAAGTCGCCAGACGCACCGGCTTGACCGCACACACCCTGCGCTACTACGAGCGCGCCGGTTTGATTGCGCCGGTAGCCCGTGCACCCGGTGGCCAGCGCCGCTATGCGGCGTCGGACATGGAATGGATCGGATTCCTGCTGCGCCTGCGCGAGACCCAGATGCCCATCGGGCAGATGCAGGCCTTTGCGCGGCTGCGCAGCGAAGGGAACGCCACCGCCCCCGAGCGGCGCCAGTTGCTGGAACAGCACCTGGCGCAGGTGCTGGCAACGATCACCACGATGCAGCAAGCCGCACAGGCGCTGCAAGCCAAGATCGCGCACTACCAGGGCCTGGAAGCTTCCCTTCGGTCCACCCCGTCATCCACCCACCAAGGAAGCGCCCATGTCCCCCCAAACCCAACCCCGCTATCTCCAGGGCCTCGCCAAGCTGCGCGAAATCGACGGCCACGCGGGTGAGCGTGTCGTCGCCAGCCTGGCCGACATCGCCCCCGACTTTGCACGCTACCTGATCGAGTTTCCGTTTGGCGACATCTATTCGCGCCCCGGACTCGATCTGCGCAGCCGCGAGATTGCAGTCATCGCCGCACTGACCGCGCTGGGCAACGCCACGCCACAGCTCAAGGTGCATTTGCAGGCGGCGCTCAATGTGGGCGTCACCCGCGAAGAGGTCGTGGAGGTGCTGATGCAGATGGCGGTGTACGCAGGCTTTCCGGCCGCGCTCAACGGACTGGCCGCGGCACGCGAGGTGTTTGCAGCGGCCGACGCACAACCACAGGCCGCTTGAAGCGCCCTGCCGCCCCGCCCTGTCCTGCCGGATGCGGCTGCAGCGGGGCGACCGCCTATTTGGCGGCCCCCACCGGCATCGGCCGCACCAGCCGCACCGGCAGCTTGCTGGCCCGAGCGGCATCGCCGCGCGCCTCGCCGGTGGACAGGTTCACCGCCCAGCCGTTGATCATGGCCGCCTGCCGCGCGCCATCACCCGCCCGGCTCTGGGCGATGTTGCCGTAGGTGTACTGGTTGACGCTGGGCGCGCTCACGTTGGCGGTGGACGTCCAGTGCCACTGGCCCGGCGCCGCCGGGAACAGAAGGGGGTTGAGGCCCGGGGGCGACAGCGCCTTGTCCACCAGCCGCTGCAGCTCTGTCGCACGGGGCAGGCGCCAGCCCACACCCTCGGCCTTCCAGCGGTCAGAGGCCAGGGCCGTGGCCTCGGCACGGTCCAGCAGCAGGGGCTGGCCCGTGCAGGTTTTGCCGGTCCATTGCATGCCCTCCACACAGCGTGGCCAGGCCAGGCCGGCACGCTGGTCCAACACATAAGCGCCATCGGCGGACAGGGACCAATCGGCGGCCACCTGCGAATCGGCGGCCTGCGCAGGCCCGGCCAACAGGGCAACCAACAGCGGGGGGATGAGCGGCAACAATGTTTTCATGGGCAAAGCAGGGGCAATGAAAGCCAGGTACAGGTCCGGGGGGCAGGGAGACACCACGGGGTGCCCTGGCAACACCCTAACCCGGCAGCGGCCCGCGCGCCACCCACCAGGTCAAGAAACCCGCGCGGCCCGCCGCTTGTCCGTGCGGCCACCCACGCCCACTCCTGCCAGCGTGCCTGACGCGACCAATGCCTCGGCCAGGAACCCCACAAACGCCTGCACCCGCGTCGAAAACTGGTGCCGCTGCGGGTACACCGCGTAGATGTCGGCCGCAGGCGTGTGGTACTGCGGCAGCACGGGCTCCAGCAGGCCCTGGGCCAGATGACGGTTCACGTCCCACTCGGCGCGCATCACGATGCCGTGGCCCTGCAGCGCCCACAACACGGCGATCTCGCCGTCGTTGGTGGTGAGGTTGCCGGTGATCTTGATCGACTCGGTGTGCGCCTTGCTGCCACGCCCGGTGGTCAGGCGCCACAGGCCGTAGGCCTCGTCGCCCTGGCGGATGCCGATGCACTGGTGCTCCATCAGGTCGCGCGGCACGCGGGGCCTGCCATGCTGCTCCAGGTAGGCGGGTGCGGCGCACAGCACGCGCCGGTTGGGAGCCATGCGGCGGGCAATCACGCGGCCGTCGGGCGGCTCGCCAAAACGCACGCACACGTCATAGGCATCGTCGGTGATCGGTGGCGGGTGCACCGACAGCTGCAGCTGCACATCCACCTCGGGGTACTGGCGCACAAAGTCCGAGATCACGGGGGCGATGTGCATGCGGCCAAAACCCAGCGTGGCATTCACGCGCAGCAGGCCCTTGGGGCTGGCCTTGGACTGCACGATGAGTTCGTCCAGCGCATCGATCTCGCGCAGGATGCGGCGCGCGTGCTCCAGCAGCAGCTCGCCCTCGGGCGTGAGGCTCATGCGCCGGGTGGTGCGGTTGATGAGCACCACACCCAGGCGCTTTTCCATCTGCGCCAGGTGTTTGCTCACGGCGGCGGTGGAGACACCCATTTCGCGCCCGGCGGCGCTCAGGCTGGGGCTGGCCGCCAGTGCCGAGAAGAAGCCCAGTTCTGCGGGCTGGATGGTAGAGCTCATCGCCGCATTATCAACTGCAGGTTAACGATAGATTCACTTGAGCGCCGTTTTTACAACGAGCGGATGCCTACAGTCGCTCTCACTGTTTTTGTTCCACCCGCTTTTCGCGGCACGACATCCCCACAGGCCTTTCCCGACGCTTTCACATACCAAGACCAAAGACCTTCATGAAAACCTACCAAATCGCCACCATCCCCGGAGACGGCATCGGCAAGGAAGTGATTCCCGCCGGCCAGCGCGTGCTCGAAGCCCTGGCCTCCCGCCATGCGGGCCTGCAGTTCCAGTTCGAAAACTTTGGCTGGGGCGGCGACTGGTACCGCGCCCACGGTGTGATGATGCCGGCCGACGGGCTCGATGCGCTGCGCGGCAAGGATGCCATCCTGTTCGGCTCGGCGGGCGACCCGGACATCCCCGACCACATCACGCTGTGGGGCCTGCGCCTGAAGATCTGCCAGGGGTTTGATCAGTACGCCAACGTGCGGCCCACGCGCATCCTGCCGGGCATTGATGCGCCCCTGAAGCGCTGCACGCCCAAGGACCTGGACTGGGTCATCGTGCGCGAAAACTCCGAGGGCGAATACTCGGGCGTCGGCGGCCGCGTGCACCAGGGCCATCCCATCGAGGCGGCGACCGATGTGTCCATCATGACCCGTGTGGGGGTGGAACGCATCCTGCGCTACGCCTTCCGCCTGGCCCAATCCCGCCCCCGCAAGCTGCTCACCGTCATCACCAAGAGCAACGCGCAGCGCCATGCCATGGTGATGTGGGACGAGATTGCCGCGCAGGTGGCCACCGAGTTCCCCGACGTCAAGTGGGACAAGGAGCTGGTGGACGCTGCCACGGCCCGCATGGTCAACCGCCCAGCCACGCTCGACACCATCGTGGCCACCAACCTGCACGCCGACATCCTCAGCGACCTGGCCGCCGCGCTGGCGGGCAGCCTGGGCATTGCGCCCACCGGCAACATCGACCCCGAGCGCCGCTACCCCAGCATGTTCGAGCCCATCCACGGCTCGGCGTTCGACATCATGGGCAAGGGCCTGGCCAACCCCATCGGCACCTTCTGGTCGGTGGTGATGCTGCTGGAGCACCTGGGCGAGGCCGAAGCCGCCCGCGCCGTGATGCAGGCCATCGAACAGGTCACCGCCAACGCCGCCCTGCACACCCGCGACCTGGGCGGCACGGCCACCACGGCACAGGTGACTGACGCCGTGTGCGCGCTGATCGGCAGCACGCCGTTGCAAAAGGCCGCCTGAGCTGCGTGGCCTCAACGCACTGCGCCCTGCACCACGACCCGATGAGCACGCACATCGACACCCAGGCCCGCCACTGGCTGCGCAGCATGTTCGACGCCGCCATCGCGTCCGCGCAGCCCGCGATATGCCTGCCGCTGCACCTGCCTGCCCCGCCCCGGGGCCGCACGGTGGTGATCGGCGCGGGCAAGGCATCGGCGCAGATGGCGCAGGTGCTGGAGGCCCACTGGCCCACGCCGCTGTCTGGCGTGGTGGTCACACGCTACGGGCATGCTGCCGCCTGCCAGCACGTCTGCGTGCTGGAGGCTGCCCACCCCCTGCCCGATGCGGCGGGCCTGGCTGCTGCGCAGCAGATGCTGGCCGCAGTGGCGGGCCTCACAGCAGAAGACCTGGTGATTGGCCTGTGGTCGGGCGGCGGCTCGGCGCTGCTGCCCTTGCCGCTGCCGGGCATCACGCTAGCCGACAAGCAGGCGCTCAACCAGGCCCTGCTGCGCAGCGGCGCCAGCATCGGCGAGATGAACTGTGTGCGGCGCCACCTCTCGGCCATCAAGGGCGGGCGGCTGGCCCTGGCCTGCAGCCCCGCCCGCGTGGTCAACCTGGTGATGTCCGATGTGCCGGGAGACGACCCGCTGGACGTGGCCTCGGGCCCCACCGTGGCCGACCCGACCACCCGTGCACAGGCGCTGGCCATCTTGCAGCGCTACCGCATTGCGCTGCCGCCCGCCGTGCTGGCCGCACTGGACACTGCCGCCAGCGAAAGCATCAAGCCCGGCGACACCCGGCTGGGCCCCATCACCACCCACGTCATTGCTACACCCGACTTGGCCCTGCAGGCAGCCGCCCAGGTGGCGCGCCAGGCGGGCATCGAGCCCACGCTGCTCGGCGATGCACTGGAGGGCGAAGCTCGCGACATGGGCACCGTGCTGGCCGGTGTCGCCCGCTACGCCGCCAAGACCCCGTCACCACGGCACCGCGTGCTGCTGAGTGGCGGCGAAAGCACTGTCACCTTGCGCGCACTGGCACCAGGGCAAGCCATGCCAACCCCGGGGCGCGGCGGGCGCAATGTGGAATGCCTGCTGTCCCTGGCCCTGTCGCTCAAGGGCTTGCCCGGCGTGTACGCATTGGCCGGGGATACCGACGGTATCGATGGCCTGGAGCCCGTGGCAGGCGCCATCGCAACGCCCGACACGCTGGAGCGCGCCGCCGCGCTGGGCCAACACCCCACCGCCGCGCTGGACGCACACGACGCCCACTCCTTTTTTGGCGCGCTGGGCGACGCCGTGGTCACCGGGCCCACGGGCACCAACGTCAACGACTTCCGCGCGATCCTGATCGCAGCCACGGGCTGACGCCATGCACCGACGTCCCTAGCCCAGCAACCACAAGAAACACAACCCAACGGAGACAACCATGACACGCATTGCAACCCCGCACCACCCACCATCAACGCCGCCCACAACGCCATCCACCCGCCGGCACCACCTGCTGGCGCTGGCCGCCCTGGCTGGCGCTGCCTGTGCCCTGCCCAGCGCACCGGCGCACGCGCAGGCCTGGCCGGCCAAGCCCGTCACCATCGTTGTGCCCTTTGCAGCGGGCGGCACCACCGATGTGCTGGCCCGTGCGCTGGGCGAAAAACTGGGCACAGCCCTAGGCCAGCCCGTGATCGTGGAAAACCGGGGCGGCGCGGGCGCCACCATCGGGGCCGACTACGTAGCCAAGGCCCCTGCCGACGGCTACACGCTGCTGATGGGCGCGGTGCACCACACCATTGCAACGAGCGTGTACAAAAAGCTCAACTACGACTTTCAAAAGAGTTTTGCACCCATCACCACCGTGGCGCTGGTGCCCAACGTGCTGGCTGTGAGTGCGGCCACGCCCGCCAAGGACGTGAAGGAGCTGGTGGCGCTGATCAAGGCCACGCCCAACAAGTTCTCCTACGGCTCCAACGGCGCGGGCACGGCGCAGCACCTGATCGGCACGCAGTTCGCCACGTCCATCGGCCAGCCCCTGCTGCATGTGCCCTACAAAGGCAGCGGCCCGCTCACCACCGACCTGCTGGGCGGGCAGGTGTCGATGTCGTTCGACACCGTCACCCCCGTGCTGCCGCACATCAAGGCGGGCAAGCTGCGCGCCCTGGCGGTGACCACGGCCAAGCGCTCGTCCACCCTGCCCGACGTGCCCACGCTGCAAGAAAGCGGCTTTGCGGGCTTTGACATCGGCACCTGGTTTGGTGTGCTGGCCCCCGCCCGCACGCCCGCCGATGTGGTGGCGCGGCTGAACACCGAAATGGTCAAGGTCATCCAGTCGCCCGATTTTCAAAAGCGCATGCAGGACATTGGCGCCGAACCCATCGGCAACACCCCTGCGCAGATGGCCGAGCAGATTGCGGCCGACACCGCACGTTTTGCCAAGCTGGTGGCAGACAACAAGATCACCACCGACTGACCCGGTGGTAAAGAGCGGTTGCACAGAGTCGTCGTACAAGGTGATAGCAAAAGGTGGCTGGCGAGTTGAATGGTCAAGGTGGGTTGGTATAAACCTGCGATGACCGACACCGCCGCCCCCATTGCCAACACCGCACCCGCTGCCCTCGTCCGCGCACTGGAAGAGCGCGCCTTCAACGCCTGGCCCGCGCACCAGACGGTGTTTCACCGGGGCTGGGTGTTCCGGCTGTCGGGCGGCTACACCAAGCGCGCCAACTCGGTCAACGCGCTGGTGCCCGGCGCGCCGTTCGACGGCGTGCGCGAGGCGGCGGCGGCGCTGTATGCGCGGCATGGTTTGCCCGCCGTGTTCCGCATCTCCCCCCTGGCCCCGGCCGAGGCCGACCAGGAGCTGGCGGACGCGGGCTACCAGCACTTTGACCCCTCGCTGGTCCTGCACCGGCTGCTGGCGCCGGGCGCGGTGCCTCGGCCCGATGGCAGCACCGTGGTCAGCACTTCGCCATCGCCCGCGTGGCTGGAAGGTTTTGCGGCGGCCAACGGCGTGGCGCCGCACCACCGCAACCTGCACCGCAGCATCCTCGACGCCATCGCCCACCCGGTGGGCTATGCGCTGCAACACGACGCCCAGGGCCACGCCGTGGGCTTTGGCCTGGCGGTGCTGGAGCGCGGCGCGGTGGGCCTGTACGACCTGGCTGTGGCGCCTGAACACCGGGGCGGCGGACGCGGGCGCGCGCTGGTGCAGGCGCTGCTGCACTGGGGCATGGAGGCCGGTGCAACCAGCGCCTACCTGCAGGTGCGGGCGCAGAACACGCCTGCGCTGCGGCTGTATGAATCGATGGGGTTCACGACGGCCTACGGCTACCACTACCGGGTGCCGGGCTGAGATTGGCTTCTGCACCTCTCCTAGAGGGTGCGAGAGAGCCAGGACCAGCGCAGAGCCCCCCGCAGAGGCCCGCGCAGTGCCTCCACGCGTGGGTTTGAAGCCAAAAAGGCCACAAGCGCTAGTGAATCATGCGCCAGCAGCTATTGATTCAATAGCAAACCATCCACCACTCAACGGTGGCTCAGCTTGCGCACTGCCCAGTCGCCGAGGCTTTGCACGGCCTGCACAAAGAAGATCAGCACCAGCACCACGGCCAGCATGATCTCGGGCAGAAAGCGCTGGTAGCCATAGCGGATGCCCAGGTCGCCCAGGCCGCCGCCGCCAATGGCACCGGCCATGGCCGAGTAGCCGGTCAGGCTCACGAACGTGATGGTCAGGCCCGCCACGATGCCGGGCAGCGCCTCGGGCAGCAGCACCTTCCACACGATCTGGCTGGTGGTGGCGCCCATGGCCTGCGCGGCTTCGACCAGGCCGTGGTCCACCTCGCGCAGCGCGGCCTCGACCAGGCGGGCCACAAACGGGGCAGCGGCAATGGTCAGTGGCACCACGGCTGCGGCTGTGCCGATGGACGAGCCGGTGATGAGCCGCGTGAACGGGATGATGGCCACCAGCAGGATGATGAAGGGCGTGGACCGCACGGCGTTGACCAGCCAGCCCACCAGCTTGTTGACGGGGCCGTTCTCCAGCACACCGCCGTCATCGGTCAGGCGCAGGAACACGCCCAGCGGCACCCCCAGCAAGCCGCCCACCAGGCCGGAGATGCCGACCATGATGAGCGTCTCCCACAGCGACGAAGCAAACAGATCCAGCATGGCTGGCGTGAAGTTGTTGAACATGATGTGTGCTCCCTCTTAACCGGCCACGGCCACTTCTTCCACCTCGACCCCGCCCGCGCGCAGGTGCGCCACGGCGCCCCGCACGCTCTCGGCCTCGCCACTGGCGTACACGGCCAGCGAGCCAAAGGTCTCGTCCTGGATCTCATCCACTTGCCCGTGCAGGATGCTCATGTCCACGCCAAACTGGCGGATCAGCTGCGACAGGATGGGCTGGTAAGCGCTGTCCCCGGCGTACGACAGGCGCAGCAGCTGGCCGGTTCGTCCTGCGCTCAGCTGGCCTGCCAGCTTGCGCACATGGTCCAGCACGCTGGCGGGCAGCTCTTGCGGCAGGATCTCGTCGATCAGGCTCTTGGTGATGGCCTGCTGCGGGCGGGTGAACACGTCCAGTACCCGGCCCTGCTCCACGATGCGGCCAGCCTCGATCACGGCCACGCGGTCGGCCACCTGCTTGATGACCTGCATCTGGTGCGTGATGAGCACCACCGTCAGGCCCAGCTCGCGGTTCACCTGGCGCAGCAGGTCGAGGATGGAGCGGGTGGTCTCCGGGTCCAGCGCCGAGGTGGCTTCGTCGCTCAGCAGCACCTTGGGGCGGCTGGCCAGCGCACGCGCAATGCCCACACGCTGCTTTTGCCCGCCGCTGATCTGCGCCGGGTAACGGTCGGCCAGGGCCGACAGGCCCACCAGCTCCAGCAGCGGGTTCACACGCTCGCGGATGGCGGCCTTGTCCATGCCCGCCAGCTCCAGCGGCAGCGCGGCGTTGTCAAACACGGTGCGTGACGACAGCAGGTTGAAGTGCTGGAACACCATGCCGATCTCGCGGCGCGCCTCGCGCAGTTGCGCGTCGTTCAGCTGGGTCAGGTCCTGCCCGCCCACGATGACCTGGCCCGTGGTGGGCCGGTTGAGCAGGTTGATCACCCGCACCAGCGAGCTTTTGCCCGCGCCGCTCTTGCCGATGATGCCGAACACTTCGCCCGGCTGGATGGTGAGGTCGATGCCCTTGAGCGCCTCGACCGGGCCTTGTGAGCCCTGGTAGGTTTGGGTGATACCCCGTAGTTCGATCATGAAACACAAAGGGCCGCCACACGCCGGGCGGCGCGGGTTCGGCCCCAAAAGACACAAAGATCAGGGAATGTACTATTGCGCCATAAAGAATCAAACTATCAAAAAATAAAGTAATAAGACATCAAAGTTATTTACACGGTGCGGCCGACTCCAGACTACGCTCCCGCGGGCACCGCCACCCGGCCATTCACCTTGCGCGACACCAGCGCGCCCAGCACCAGCACCCCCAGTGCGGCCACCGAGAACACGGGCGCGATCCAGCCCCGATCCACACTGGCCGCCACCAGCAGCACACCCAGCGATTGCCCCAGGAACAGCAGGCACGCAAACAGCGTGACCGCTGTGCCCCGGGCCTCGGGCGCCATCTGCGTGGCCTGCACCTGCAGCGTGTTGTGCAGCATGTAGAACCCCACCCCGGCAAAGAAGCAGCCCAGCACGCCCCAGGCCGCCACAGGCCCCCAGGCCAGCAGCAACAGCCCGGCAGCAATCAGCGAGGCGCCCATCAGCGCCAGGCCCCGCTCACCCAGCAGCGCCAGCCAGCGGCGCGCCAGCAGGCTGTAGATGAGCCCGCCCACGCCATACAGCACCATCACCCCGCCGGCCGCCGAGGCCGACAGCCCAAACCCGTCCACCATGCGTGCGGGCACAAAAGCCAGCGTGCCAAAGGCCAGGGCGCCCTCCACCGCCACCACGGTCAGCACCCAGCGCACCCGGGGCATGCGCAGCAGCGCGGCCGTGTTGGCCAGGTACGCCGACAGCGAAAAAGCGGGCGGTACCGCACCGCCAGCCGCAGGTGCCGGCGTGCTGGCCGCCATGGCGCGGGCCTGCCGCCACAGCAGGCTGGCGGCGGTCAAAAACAGCAGCGACAGCACCACAAACGCAGCCCGCCAGCCCAGCGCCTCGACCGCAAAGCCGCCAAACCACTGCCCGGCCATCATCCCCGACACCGTGGCCACCATCAGCTGCGCCAGGGTCTCCTGCCGCTGCTCGTACGGCACGTTGTCGCCAATCCATGCCATCGACAGCGGGATGATGCCTGCCGCCGACGCCCCCATGGCAGCCCGCGCCGCCACCAGCACCGGCAGCGTGGGCGCCAGCGCCGTCACGCCGCTGAAGAGCGCACAGGCAAACGTGGCGCCAATCACCACGCGCACCTTGCCCAGCCGGTCGCCCAGGGGGCCATAGAACAACTGCAGCACGCCATAAGACACGGCAAACGCCGCGATGACGGCCGACGCATCGCCCGTGGTGACAGAAAACTCGCGTGCCAGGGACACCAGCATCGGGTCGCAGACACGCATGGAAGCCATGCTGCAAAAGGCTGCCAGGCTGATCACCCGCAGCATCGTCGAAGAAGAGGTCATATGACCCGATTGTGGTGCGGCCAGCGCAAGGTTGCTGGCGCGGGGTGGCATGCACCCCGGTGGCTCAAGGTCAGGGAGGGGCGCGTTGGACACACCAGCGTGTTCCGTTGATGGTTGGCGAACGACATCCAGCGCTTCAACCCACCCAACGCCCACCGGGACGGACGAGCTGCAAACGGTGAATGCCGAACGGCGAAAGGTCGGGAGCAGCCGTCCTCAGCCCTTGCCCCCATTGAAACTGGTGTCGAACGTGCCCCGCACATCCAGCCGCTGCTTGATGAGACCCGCCGCCAGGTAGAAGTCAGCCGTCTTCTGCTGGTCAGCCAGCACCTGAGCGTCGATGTCCTGCCAGCGGGTGGCGCGGCGCTCAAACTGCAGCTGCGCCGCATCGGCCGGAATGCCCACGATGCGCGCCAGCGACTGGCCAAACGGCTTGGCGTTCTGGTACGACCACACCTGCGCGCGCGCCACGCGCTCCTTGAAGTCCGCCAGCGCAGCACGCTTTTCTGCCAGGGCCGCATCGGTGGCCGCCAAGAAGCTCAGGCCCGACCACAGGCCCCGGCCGCTGACCAGCACGCGCGCATGGCCGCTGGTCTCGGCCAGCGCGGTGTAGGGCTCCCACGTGGCCCAGGCATCGACCGAGCCCTGCGTCAGCGCCAACTTGGCGTCTGGCGGCGGGATGAAGCGCAGCTGCACATCGTCGGCCTTGAGGCCTGCCGACTCCAGCGCCTTGAGGGTGACCAGATGGCCGATGGAGCCCCGGTTGGTGGCAATGCTCTTGCCCTTGAGGTCAGCCGCCGTCTTGAGCGGCGAGTGGGGCGCCACCAGCACAGCCGTGCCGTAGGCATCTGAGCGGCTGGCCGCAAACGCCTTGACCCGGCTGCCCGCCGCCAGCGTAAAAAGCAGCGGCGCATCGCCAATGGGGCCAAAGTCCACCGCGTTGGCGTTGAGCGCCTCGGCCAGCGGCGCAGCCGCCGGGAACTCGCTCCACTTGATGTCGTAGGGCAGGTTCTTGAGCTCGCCCGCTGCGTCCAGCAGCGCCTGCAGCCCACCCTTCTGGTCGCCCGCACGCAGCAGCACGCGCGACGAGGTTTGGGCATGGGTGAGGACGGGCGACAGGAACGAACTGGCAGCGACCGAGGCGGTCAGCAGATGGTGGAATTGGCGGCGCAGCATGGTGTGGTCAATGAAGGCAAGGTTGATTCGGCATTCATTGCATCACCCACCCCACGCGGCGCCAACGAAGGCTTGCAAGCATCCATATGCGGTTTTCGCATGCGCGCGCGGGGTGTGGGTGGGGGTGGCCCGCTGGCCTGCGGCGCTCAGTAGCCGCGCTCCCTGTCCACCACGTCGTGCAGCGGCAGCCCGGCCACAAAGCGCTGCAGGTTGCCCACAAACTTGCGCGCCGTCACCTCCGCAGCCCCTTGTGCGGCCCACGACACATGCGGCGTGATGCGCACACGCGGGTGGTGGTACAGAGGGTGGCTGTCGGGCAGAGGCTCGGGGTCGGTCACATCCAGCGTGGCACCCGACAGGCGGCCCGCATCCAGCGCCTGCAGCAGTGCCTGCTGGTCCACCAGGGCGCCGCGCGCGATGTTCACCAGGTGCAGCCCCGGCCGCGCATGGGCCAGCGTGGCCGCGTTGATGAGGTGGTAGGTCTGCGCGGTGATGGGCAGGGCCAGCACCAGGTGGTCAGACGCCGCCAGCAGCTGCTCGATGGAGCCCACCGCCTGCACGCCTTCACCCCCTTCACCCCCTCCATCCACCGGCGCACCCCCACGCCGCAGCGCCACCACCTGCATGCCCAGCGCCTGTGCGCGCACGGCCACTGCTCGGCCAATGGCGCCATAGCCCGCAATGCCCAGGGTGCGGCCCTGCAGGGTGCCAGGCAGGTGCTGGTCCACCCGCGCAAAGGTCTCACGCCATGGGTCTGCCCCTTGCACGCGCAGTGTGTCCCAGTCGCGCTGGTGTGCCAGCAGCGCCGTGATCACATATTCGGCAATGGGCACAGCCGCCACACCGCGTGAACATGTCACCAGCGGCACCTGCAGCAACCACGGCGGAAAGAAGTCGATGCCCGCCGACGCCACATGCACCCACTGCAGGCGCCCCGGCCAGCCCGCCGGGGGCTGCGCGGGCGCATTGCGCCAGCCATTGCGCGGGCCGGTGAACAGCACATCGGCATCAGCGGCACGCTCCCAGGCAGGCACAGCGGCATCGTCGGCCAGGGCCACGGGCAAGCCCGCAGCGGCCACCAGGGCATCGGCCTCGGCACCGGTCTGGTTCAACACCACCAGCGGGCGGGGGGCCAGCACGGCATTCATGGCGTATCCGATCTCATCGTCTCAGCACAGGCCCAGCGCGCGGCGGCCTGCGGCAATGTGGGCGCTGTCCTCCTGCGGGGTGTGCACACGGCCACACAGCACATCGCGCAGGTGGCGCTCCAGCGGGTTTTTGCGTGCCAGGCCGTGGTTGCTGGACAGCTGCAGCGCCGCCTGCACCACGTCGATGGCGTTCTGCGTGGCCACGGTTTTGACCAGGCCGCTGTCCACTGCTGGCACCAGGGTGCCGGTGTCCAGGTCATGCGCCACGCTGGCGATCAGCCGGTCGTTGGTGAGCAGCAGGGCCTCGATGCGGCCCACGGCCTCCTGGGCGCGCGGCAGGCTGGACAGGGGTGCTCCCAGGTTGGCGGGCGTGCGCTCGCGCAGAAAGCGCACCACCCAGTCGCGCGCCGCGCGGGCCACGCCGGTGTACAGCGCGCCCAGCATCACCGTCATCTCGGCCAGCATGGCGGGCTCGCCACGGGCCCAGTCCTGCGGCAGGCGCACATCGAGCGCGTGGTCGTGGGGGGTCAGCACGTCCTGCAGGATCACATCGTGGCTGCCACTGGCGCGCAGGCCCAGGTGGTCCCAGGTGGCGTCGATGCGGATGCCGGGCGAACCGGCCCGCACCAGGAACGAGCCCACGCGCGGCACCTCTTCATCGGTGCGGGCCCACACCACGTACCAGCGCAGGATGGGCGCGCCGGTCGAATACACCTTGTGCCCGCTGATGCGCCAGCCCTCGGATGTGTGCCGTGCCACTGTGGCAGGCAGGCCGCCGCGTGCGGGCGAGCCCAGCTCGGGCTCCACGCGCAGCGCGTTGATGAGCGACACCTCGTTGTGCGACTCGTGCACCAGCTGCCGGGCCAGCGCCTGCGACCAGGGGGAGCCGGGCCGCCCCATGCCGCGCTGCTGGATGTACTGCATGGTCAGCACCAGCGCCGTGGCCGGGCAGCCCTGGCCCACCGCGCCAATCACCTCGCCCAATTGCGCGGCCGACGCGCCCTGCCCGCCCAGCGTGCGCGGCGCGGCCAGCGCCAGCAGGCCGGCCTGCTGCAGGTCGGCAAAGTTCTGGTGCGGAAAACTCCCGTCCCGGTCGTGCGCCACGGCGCGCTCGGCAAACTCCACCGCCAGCGTGCGCGCCACCTGCCCCCAGGTCAGCGGCGCGTTCATTGCAGCACCTCGGGCTGCTGCCGCACAAGGATGTCGAACAGGCTCCTGAAGGCAAACTGCGCGCCGCCGGGCCCGCCGATCTGTGCATGCGTGTGCTGCGCGATCTCATGGCGAATGGGTCGGGGCGTGCCCGCCGCCTCGGCCAGCAGCTGGGCCTGGCAGGCGTTCTCCAGCGCGATGTACCACCACGCTGCCGCCTCCACCGACGGCCCCGCCGTCAGGATGCCGTGGTTCTGCAGGATCACCGCCTCCTGCGCCCCCAGCGCCTTGCCAATGCGAAAGCCCTCGTCCGTCTCCAGCACCACCCCCGTGAAATCGTCGAACAGCGCGTGGTCTTCATAGAAGATGCACGAGTCCTGCGTCAGCGGGTCGAGCTTGCGGCCCAGCGCAGACCACGCTTTGCCGTATGTGGAATGGGTGTGGGCCGCAGCAATGATGTCGGGCCGCGTCTCGTGCAACGCCGCGTGGATGGCAAACGCCGCGCGGTTCAGCGGGCCCTGGCCGATGACGATCTCGCCTGCCGCGTTCACCAGCAGCAGGTCGGACACCTTGATCTGCGAAAAATGCACGCCCAGCGGGTTCACCCAGAAGTGGTCCGTCCACTCTGGGTCGCGCGCAGTGATGTGGCCTGCCAGCCCGTAGTCAAACCCCTGCTGTGCAAACAGCCGAAAGGCCACGGCCAGGTTCTCCTGCCGGTAGCGGCGCTCGGCCTGCACCGTGGGGCGCGGGCTGGGCGCATCAAACCAGTCCTTGCGCTGCGGCGTGGGGTTGCGGGCGAGGTCGGTGGCGGGCAGGGGCTTGAGGACGGCAGACATGGGCGGCGGCTTTCCAGATCGGTGAGGTGGACGAAAGAGAAACGAACCCACCCACCATAGGGGCGCCCCCGCCCCGCGCCAACGAAGAAATCCGCGTGACCACATACAGTTTCTGTATGAAGCAAGGGGGCGCAGGCAGCACACTCCCCGATTTGAGCCAGACACCATGAACGGCTGTCGAATGCGCTGACTCGCGGAGGGCGACATGCACCGACCGGTTCTGACGCCATGGCGCGCCGAAAGTGACGAGCCTGCACGGCAGGAGGCTACCGCAGCCAGCTCAGTCACAAACTGCCTCAGCCCCGGCTGATCAAACACATTCGGCCTTCTGGAGCCCAAATCCCCTCGGTGCGAAAGTCATCGTGTGGGCATCTGCGTACGGACACCACATTAGGACGGGAGCTCTCCAGTCGCAGCAAAGGCATCTACGCAACCCCCTCTGCGCGAAGCCCCAGCTCTCGAAACCACTACAGATCAGAAAAGCTCGCCCAGAGTCTATTGATCAAGCGTGCGTGTGGGCATGTTCACCATTTACCCCTGCTGTATGGCCGCGTTCCGGTGACAACGGCATCCCAGACAGCCGGGCGGATGGACAACACTCGGTCTCGACTAGTCAATCAGAGGAGCCCTCACGCAGTCATCTCGCTTTCCGGATCTGAGGCCTCTAGCTAACTACGAAGTGGAGTGCATACTGTTCCCAGTCACACGAAAAAAGTCCTGAGTCAGCTCAGCCTTACGTACTCACCAATTGCCCCCTTCACAAATTTTTATTGACCCATGATCGATTTTTCGAAAATTCGCGAATGCAGTATGAAAATGCAGCCATTCAGATGGGCTGAAATTTCGGACCTCTATTCAAAGGCTGACTGCGCCGCACTTTCCAAGACCTATCCCCACGATCACTTCCGCACCGTCGAGGCTTATGGGGGAGAAAAAGACTATCGATACGACGCCCGATCCCTGATTCCGATGGGAGAGCAAACCATATCGCACGCCGAATCCCTGAGCCCTTATTGGTACCAACTGGCACAAGACCTGCTTTCTGCAGAATACCGGATTGCCATGTCGTCCATTACTGGCATTGACCTGACTAGCCTGCCGATGGAGGCGCATGTTTATCACTACGGCCCTGGCGCACTTCTGGGCCCCCATCGCGATCTCCCCGAGAAAATTGTCACCCACGTTTTTTATTTCAACGACAAGTGGCATCCCATGGACGGTGGCTGTCTGGCCATCCTGAATTCTTCCGATGCAAAGGACGTTGCTGCTCTGGTAAACCCGACCATTGGGAATTCGGCCACCTTTGTCAGGTCGGACACTTCCTGGCACGAAGTGACACGGGTATCGGAGCTAGCCACTCAATCCCGACGCAGCGTGACCGTGACGTTCTACCAACCCGGATCCATCAGCTCAATGTGGCCACCAGGAGTGGATATGGAACTGCATGACTACCAAGGCTGAATAGGCCGCGTGCCGCGCGCTGGCATCTTTGGCGCAGCCAATTTCTCAACTTGAGCATTTGGCGATGTTGCCGTCAAGCGGCTCTTGCATTGAATCCTCAATTACCGTAAATACATGACCAGGCAGTCATTTCTGCGATCCGCCCATCTATTTATTCCCTGGGAACATAGAGAGCTTATATTCTCATTGATTCAACGTGAAATCACTTCACGTTATCGAAATTCACTCATGGGATTGATCTGGTCAATCATCACCCCTGCATTTACCCTTCTTGTCTACACCACAGTATTCACCAAGGTATTTACTGTTCGCTGGCCCGGTAGCAATGAATCCCCTACTGAATTTGCACTGCTTATTTTTATCGGTATGACGATTTTCAATTTTTTTTCGGAATGCGCGCTCCGCGCACCGACAATGATTGTATCCAATACAAATTATGTAAAAAAAATTCAATTCCCACTTGAAATTATGCCCTGGATCAATCTGGGGGCAGGCCTATTTCATATGCTTGTGAGTTCAATCGTATGGCTTGCTTTCTATGGATTGACAATTGGAATTCCGCCCGCATCTTCTTTCATCTATCTTTTTGTTTTAATTCCAATCTGCCTCTACATACTCGGCATTTCCTGGATCCTGAGCGCACTCGGCGTATACTTTCGTGATATCAATCACATTATTGGTGCACTTTTACTGCCGATCATGTTCTTGACCCCTGTATTTTATCCAATCAGTGCACTCCCTCCTGAATGGCACCAAGCAATGGGCTTGAACCCCTTGGCACAGGCGATTGAAGATGCACGTACGGCACTATTCTGGGGAGGCATGCCAAATATCATAAAATGGGGCACATCAATCCTATTTTCCGGCGTCTTCGCGATAGCAAGTCTTTGGTTTTTTCAGAAAAGCCGCGAGGGATTTTCCGATGTCCTCTGAATTCGCCATTGAAGTCGACAAAATCAGCAAGTGCTATCAAATTTATGACAAGCCACGTGACCGACTGCTGCAGATGCTCCCTTTTGTCGGGCAGCAGCGGTTCCGCGAATTCTGGGCACTGAAAGACGTCTCATTCCGTGTCCGCAAGGGAGAATCCCTCGGTATTATCGGACGAAATGGAAGCGGAAAATCAACCTTGCTCCAACTGATCTGCAGCACGCTGCGCGCCACGTCGGGGCAGATTCAAGCCCGAGGGAAGATAGCGGCACTGCTCGAGCTTGGGTCAGGATTCAATCCAGAATTCACAGGCCGTGAGAATGTCTATCTCAATGGAGCACTGCTTGGATTGAAAAGAGCGGAAATAGATGCAAAGTTTGACGAAATAGCCGACTTCGCCAATATCGGAGACTTCATCGACCAGCCGACCAAGACATATTCCAGCGGGATGCTTGTGCGCCTGGCATTCTCGGTGTCCGTCTGCGTGGAGCCCGACATACTGGTCATCGATGAGGCTCTTGCCGTCGGTGACGCCTCCTTTCAGTTCAAATGCTTGGGTCGGCTAGAGAACTTGGCAGGAAAAGGAACAACTCTTCTGTTTGTGTCCCATGACATGAGCATGGTCAAAAGATTCTGCAACACCGCGATCTATCTCCATGAAGGAATGTTAAAGGCATTTGGATCTCCTGAGACGATTTCCGAAATGTACCTGCTGGACATGCGGGACGAGCAACGCCGCTGGGCAAGCGGCGGAAAGATTCCAGTGACGAGGAAACAGGAGGTCAACGGTGCACGCATTGCATTTGGGACAACGGAAGGAGAGGTAATTTCCGCCAAATTCACCAACACCGGAAGCCACTATTCGTCATTTGTCTATGGTGAGACAATCGAGATCGTCGTCAGCTATAGAATCAGCAAGTCAGTCTCATTACCCAATATCAGCATTACCATCCAGGAAGCACGGCTGCTCGTCGTTGGTGGAAAAAATTTTGTGCTTCCCCTCACCAATTCTGACATCGACGGGGAAAGTGGAACAGTCACCTTTCACGTCCCAGCGATACTGGCAGCAGGTCGATACTACATCACCATCAAGCTGATGAATGGTCGCACCGAGGAGACCTCACTCCTGATTGACAAGCAAGTGGGGATACTGAGTTTTGATACGGTAGCGCGCGGAAATGACCCTTTTCTTGGTATCGTCGATCTGGGAATCGAAGCAAAAAACCAGGCAACCAGCTTTCATGGCGGATGAAATTTTGGATCAATCTCCACTCCATTACGGAACCCGTGCAACTCCCACTGCAAAGTCGGTTTCAAAAAATCGGCTGTTCAAGAGAGTGTCTTCAATATCGAACAGCATCTGGAGCAAAGCCATCGAACGCGGGTCTGTTTCTACGAAATTACCCGCAATCCCATGCAAGGCGAACTGCAATATATTGCCACCACAGGGATTGAAAGCATGTTCGACAAAATAATCAGATAGCACCCTGCGTATGTCTTGTGACCGAATTGCCTCTGACGGATCGACCTTGATTACTTCTGCCGGCTCGGGAAGTTGCACGTTGAACTGTACCTTGCCGAAGTGTTCCAGCTGAAATGAGCGGCGATACTCCGGAGGCAAAAGGCGGAAAGCACTTTCGACAACCTCCCGCTGGCGCTCTGGAAAAGCAAAATGATTGGCTCCTACATATTCATTATAGAACACCCAGCCCCCCGGCTTTAAGGCGTTGCGAACCGACTCACAAACTGACTCGAGTTCCTTGATGTGATGCAACGACCCATTAAACCAGACGGCATCGTAAGCATTTTTCTCCAACGGCGTTTTTTGGACGTCCTGTACGTGATACTTAATATTGGAAGCACCAATTAAATTCGCCTCTTTCCGGGCAATATCAATAGCGCCGGGCGCAATATCAATTGCATCACACTCGGAAAAGGCATTGAGTCGGAAAAGGTCCCGCTCCAGAGTACCGCTGCCACAACCGATGCTCAACATCCTGATCGGGGATATCGAACGATTTAGGAATTCACCAAGGCAGTATTGCACCCACCAGCGATGATCGGTCCCTCCACAGGCCAGCCGCTGAAAGCGCTGCTGAACAGCCGGCACAGCAAGCCAGTAGACCTGGGGCGAAAAGGCATCGGAACTCGCCACATTCTTGGACCAATGGTCGGCGGTGATCTCACTATCGGATCTCATTTTGGCCTTCCTGGCTGGCGGCTGTGCGTGTGCGGCTTCCAGGCACCCCATTTGCTTTCGAAGTAAGCTTGGTTTCGGTCCCAGATGGCCTGATATTCACCCGTCTCGATCAATTTCCCAAACGATGCTTGGCCATAATGATGGATAAAGGCATCTTCAGCACATACTGTTCGATAACCGGCCGCGTGCATTCTCCGGCTGTAATCATCATCCTCGAACATTCCGAGGCCGAACATCTCGTCCAGGTCCCCGATTTCATTGAAAACATGGCGCCGCATCGCCACACAAAACATTGCCAGCATCGAGATGTCGAAATGGCGGCCGGCATGCGCGACGGTATATCCTGAAGCGAATTCATGCATCTGCTCCAGATTAATATAGCTTGTATTGATCTTTGCTTCGTTACCGATTGAATTGGTCACCGGGCCCACCATGCCAATTTTCTCATCCTCCAAATGACGGAGCATTGCCTCCAGCCAGTCGCCTGTGACCACCGTATCATTATTGAGCAACACGATATATTCACCCTCAGCCAACGCAATTCCCTGGTTGTTTGCCGCCGCAAAGCCTCTATTGCTCTTGTTGATAAGCACCTTCACCATCGCATGCCGGCTCTGAATTTCATGGAGCATGGCTCCGGTACCATCGGAAGAAGCATTATCAACAATGATCAATTCATAGTTGGGATATGTAGTCCTAGAAACAATGCTCTCAATACATTGCCTGGTAAGTTCAGAATTATTGAAGCTCACTATTACAATCGAGCATTTCCCGTACAACCCCTTTATGGCCTCCTGAGTTGCGATATAGCGATGCCGCCAATCATTTTCCCTGGCCAACTCCCTTCTTCGTTCAACCAGTACGGAATCTTTTTCAGTCAACGCGATTTCTATTTTTGCGAGAAAATCCTCGAATTCAGTGGCAAAATATACATAATCTTGGTATATTGCCATCTCTTCAAGTGGCACACTCACCACCGGCTTCCCGGCGCTCATGAATTCGTAGAATTTCACTGGATCCACCGCATGCGTCACTTTGTTCAACTTGAATGGGATCAGGCATACATCAAAGCCGTGAAGATAGCGTGGCATGTCCTCATAGGGCTTTCGGCCCGTAAGGTGCACGTTGGACATCCGGTCAAGGCCCGCCAGATCTTTTACAAAGCGATCCCCGACCAATACAAAATTCCAGCTTGGGCGTTTTTCTGCCAGGAAATATAACAAAGAAAAATCAATCCAGGGAGCCAAGGCGCCGTAGAACCCAATGATGGGCTTTTTTAGATGGGAAAGCAGATTGTTTTCAGTACATCGATCAAAAAAGAAATCATAGTCCACAGCATTTCGCACGAGCAGACAATCTATTCCTTGGTCCATCCATTTTTTCTTTAAAACAGATGCAGTTACCGTAACCAGATCTGCGCTGCGAACCAGTACCTCTTCTTCTTTGATAAGTTGCTCGCCGATATCAGGGAAGTCAGCCCATTCGTCCATGCAGTCGTATTGAACGCGCCATGACCGGGACTTCTGTAAGTCGAGGGCCAACCCGGTCCAGTAAGAAAGATGGACCACGATCAGAGCGGCTCTTATCTTTGCATCCAGCGCCAGCCGGGAAAATGATTCATTCCCAACCTTAAGATTGGTAGCTGACATCTTTACAGAATAGAAATCTTCATACTCACTGAAAGCCAGACATACCTCGAATATTCTCTCGGCAACCTGCCTCAACTCGTAGGGAGCCCTCCTTTCAGGCATTCCCGAGCGTACGATATAAAACACACGATGACCATGAGCGGCAAACTGAGACATCATCTGCTGCGGTCTTTGATACCGGGCAGACCATTCGATGTTGGCAAAACAGACAATATCAATTTTATCGTTGCGTTTTTCGTCAACGAGGGGCGCAGCTAGCGGCCGGAGAGGCGGAACTTCCTGGAATTGATTGCGCAGTGATTCTGCATGGAGTCTTCTTTTGAGGCGCCTTGGTAAAAGCAGATTTCCAAGCGTACGGGCAATCGGTGAGCGGTCGGCCAGCAGATACATTAAATCGATCAGCAGATATTTGAGACTTTTCCGACGCCACTCCAGCGTCATCTTTGCAGCTTCTGCTTCTTTTTTCAGCCAATCAATGGCGATGTCTCGGGACGAAACCGTTTCCCTGCTGGTAATCAACTCTTGCTCGAGTTGAGTAATGGCCTGCCGCATCACTGCCATTTCGCCGCAGGAAGGGCATTCAGGCGGGCCTTCGCGCTCCCCGATGGCATTCACGCTAGCAGGGGTGGGCAGTAGGTTTTTCGATTCGTCTGATTCTGGCTTCATAAGAAAATAGTATGAATCTGCTTCAAGCGGAGAGGCCTTGCAACCAGCGCCACGCCCTGCGCAAGGGGGCTGTCGTTGTCCAGGACATAGATTTGTGCACCTCCAGCAGTTGGTTTTCAAGATCGAGCGATCGTCGCGTTACCTCCGACAACTCCGCTTTTGCTTCACCAAGCGAATACTCGCAGCCCATCAAACGAGTCTCCAGATCCCGCAGATGGTCGGCGGATTCCGGATCGCCTGCTCCCGCCTGCCGCTGCCCATGCTCAAGAATGCCAGGCAGCGTCATCAAAAAAGCATTCATCGAGGTCGTGGAATCCGTCTTTCCCGCCCGAACCACAGCTGCAACATGATTCCAGTAGTTTTCCAGCACGTCATTTGCCTCGACCACCGCGTGCGACGGTTCTTTACGGCCCATTCGTTGGGACAACCATTGGGGATCGTCGCAGCCTGCAGGCGGCAACGGATGCACGGTGTCATATCTGGATAGCGCGGTGAACTTCCCTTGGGAGAGATCGCTGGAGCTGAATACCGGAACACCACAGGACAGTGCAGTAATCGCAAGGTGATAGCTGTGTCCCGCAACTGCTTCGGATCCGCCTATCAGCGATGCCAGCACCATCGGAGATGGCCATTCGCTGAGATAAAACGTCCCCGGCAGCTCCCTGTCAATGAACGATTCATGATCGCAAAGCACCGGTCCGAGACGAAGCAGAAGCAAGCTGAGATTGGGCAGCTCTGTACGGAATTTCTTCAAATAATCAGTAAGCCGCTCAAGATTCTGGGTTGCCTGAATCACGAGGTACGGGGCCTTCAGGCCCAGAGCGTCGCGAATCGCAGCCGCCTCATCGGTCGCGACATGGGATTCCAAACAGCGCCCGATAGAAAAGGCGGTATCAGGCATCACATGCACACGCTGCGGCTCAACAAATGATCTGAGTGCTGCCTTCGACGGTTCGTCCCTCACTGCAATATGAGAGCTGGAATTAAGCGCGAGGGACAGCAGCGGGTAGCTCCAATCTGGAATCTCGTTGCAATGCATGCCCGGAGCATTCCATATGACAGGCACGCCATGCTGCGCACCCACCAATGCTGGTCCCAGCCAATATCCCGTGGGATGGTGAATCCACGTTGCCGGTGGCCCATATCCTGGAGCGATGAATTTGTCAAAACGGACAATGAACCCACCGCCAATCAGGATTGCATCAAGATCACTGGCCATGCGAGGCAATTCCGCCAGTGACTCAACATCATATGGCCAATCCTCCGAGGATTTCGCGTGATAGGAAAACGGGATGAGTTCAATGCGTCCCAGCCTGCGGGACAACTCCAGTTCTGCAATGATCGGGAAAAGCAGATCACCATAATTCTGGACATCAAACGTGCCAAAGATGCCAATGCGCCAAGAGCGTTGGTTCTTCATTGCATCGGAATCAGTTGCATTCATTTTTAGGGTTATAAAAACTGGGCGCCCGCACTTTCAGTCCAATCTGATTATTCGCGCTAGAGAAATTCTAAAAATCTAGCGGGCTCCACTGCGATCCAGATCCATTTCTTTACTTGCATGCGCATTTTCCAGAATCTTCAACGTGGCCAGTCCTGCCCGCTCCCATGAGAAACCACGGGAATGCTGGAGTGCATACGCACCAAGTTCCCGTCTCAATTCCTCATTGGTGACGAGCCTGGTAAGACCTTCGGCAATGGAATCCACACTAAGAGGATCTACAAGGACACCTCCTTGCCCTACCACTTCTGGAAAGGCTGAGGACATGGAGGCTAGCACCGGAGTTCCAAGCGACATTGCCTCGGCTGCCGGCAAACAGAAACCTTCCAAGAGAGAAGGCGCGGCCAAGCATTGCGCATGACGGTACAACGTCGACAGCACCTGATCATCAACGTTATCCAGGACAAGCACCTTGCCCGCAATCCCCAAGGCTGCAATGTCACTTTTGACAGAGTTTTGCCCCCAGCTCGCGCCCCCCACCAATACCAAAAGTATTTCCGTGCCGCTACGCTCGATCACCTGTTGGAAAGCTTGCAACAATCTTGCCAAATTCTTTCGTGGCTCGAAACTACCCACAAAGAGTACATAGGGCATTTCAATGCCAAGGGTCTTTAAATGGGTGACCGGCAAGGGGGATGGCATATGCGCTCCGCCTTCGGTTGCGATGGACACTTTTTTCCAGACTGTCTCATCAAAATGAAGCCTGATGTCTTCCGCCGTCGATTCAGAAATCGCAATGATCTGTTGGGTGGAGGCAAGGCTTCGGGGCATCAGCACGCGGTCAAGGTGATACGTGACGCGACGCATCGTTTCTGGTTGCTTCAACCAGCACAAATCATGAACGGTTACGGTGGTGGCTGTTTTTCGCGGCAAGAACCATGGCAGCCTGTGCGCAGGACTCCAGTAAACATCAGGTCTATCAATACTCCCCCAAATGACTTGGGAGCAAAACAAACTGGCGATGCGGCCGGCATCCCGAGGTAAATAATCAGACCGACAAGTCACATTTGGCAGATGAGCATAATCCCCTGACGGGCATGCCCTACCATAAAGCAACCAATGATGCCGACCCTCGCTCTGCTCTATCATGATTGGCAGCAGGCATTTGATGTACCTCGCGATGCCTGAACCAGGTACCTCAAGCATGCTGATGTCAACGGCTATACGCATCAATACCTTCCCTTTTCCTTGTTTTTCATGCTGCGCTCTATACGACCGGCATTTTCATGCGCCCCTATGCACTCATCGATTACGCTCTTATAGTGAATGGCTCTTTTATCCCAAGCAAACTCTGCAATGGTGTTTTCATCACGCAGAAACATCGATTGCAATGCCCCGCTTGTCCATCGCGCATGAATTTCGCGGAGGATGCGTTCGATGGAATCTGCCTGGTTCTGGACAACCCATCCTGCCCGGACGCGCATGATCAGTGCGCCGGCCTCGTCCATTGGGGTATTGGCAATATGCAAGATAGGTGAACCTATGCCGAGATACTCATAAATTTTTCCTGGAACTTGAAACGGCTGGCTGTTGCCCACGCTAAGCAGCACATCGGAATTCTGCTGCGCGGAAATGCACGTGCCATGATCGACTATCCCGTGAAATCTAACCCCCGGAATGCCATCGAAAAGTGCTTGGTATGCAGCGTGATTTCCATAAAATGTGACTGAAATATCCAGATCACGAATCGACCGCAGCGCCCTTGCAAACTCGACAGGAGAACGGAAGTCCGCATAAAAATTCCCGGTATAAACAAGATGCAGGGCCTTGGAATGATGGCTATTTTCTACACGTCCGCTATTTCGACTGGGAAACCCCTGTGCGATGCAGGTGAATTTATTGTCGGCGTCTTGTAATTCGTGGCGCCTTTTCAGGAGATCGACAACAGCCATCGTCGTTACCACGATAGCGTCGGCACGGGCAATAACTTTTGCTTCAAAGGCGAGGTCGATGCGCTGGCGCCAGCGCGGCGTATAGGGCGCAACTACAGGATCAGCGAGGTCGACGATAAGCGGAATTCGAGTGATCCGTTTGGCCAAGAGACCCAACAGAAGGTCTACGCCGGGCTCGTGCGACGCCACTACCGCGCTGTACCGGGTTGTTCGGAGCAACTGAATCAAACGCAAGGACGCGCTGGGTACCCATTCGGTACGTAAGTCTGGAAATATAATCTGATCGAGTACCCGACGCCCCCACCGGTGCATTTTTAACAAAACCGAATCGCCACCCAGCGGCCCAACCGCGCCACCACCTAGTGTCCATCTGGATAAATGTAAATAGGCTTTTTGCGAAAAACCGACATATGGACCAGGCCAGACCCGGTGGACGATAACCCCGGGCGCGAAATCCTCATGAAAAGGCGGCAGTGAAGGCATGTCGGAGCAAAGCACATGCACTTCCACACCGAGCTTTGCCAGCTCATTCGAAAGATAGAACCATCGTAGTGATTGGGCTGCGATGATGGGAGGAAACTCATAGGCAATCAGAAGAATGCGCATAACTGTGCTTTGTCAGTGCCTTGTGCAATATATCCACGATTTTTTCTGATGCCCTGCCATCGCCGTAAGGGGAATCGCCCCGTGAAAACGATTTGTACGCAGCATCATCATCAAGCAGTTGCAGCGATGAATTGACGATGGATTCAAAATCACGCCCCACCAATTTGGTAACGCCGGCTTCTATGCCCTCGGGCCTTTCGGTTTCGTTGCGCAACACCAGCACCGGCTTGCGCAAAGATGGGGCCTCCTCCTGGACTCCCCCCGAATCAGTGAGTATAAAAAACGAAGATTTCATGGCTGCAATGAAATCAATATAGTCGAGCGGTGGGATTAAACGAATCCGTGAATGATTCGAAAGATACAAATATGCCGAATCCTTTATAGCAGGGTTAGGATGAACCGGGAAGAGAATAAATACATCGTCCCTCACGTCAGCCAGATATCGCGCCGCCCGGCATATTTCAGCAAATGGCTGCCCAATGTTTTCTCGTCTGTGCGCGGTAAATAATATCATTCTACAATTCGCGAATTCCGGAAGCACGAAGGGCGGGCAACGATCCGCAGTATAAAGCAAGGCATCCACTATCGTATTGCCCGTCACGTAAATGGTATCGGCAGATTTCCCTTCTTCGATGAGATTTTTTTTAGCCGTATTAGTTGGCGCAAAATGCCATTGCGCCAAATTTCCAACCAGTACGCGATTCATTTCCTCGGGAAATGGATTTTTATAATCTCTCGTTCGCAAGCCCGCCTCCACGTGAGCAAAGGGAATGCGAAGATAGAATGCAGCGAGTGCGGCCACTGTGACTGACGTTGTATCACCTTGTCCAATCACGATATCAGGCTTTTCAGCCTGAAAGCAACGATCTAGTTCACCAAGCAACCGGATGGTCAGTTTTGCCAGGCTCTGATTTGGCTCCATGACGTCGCAAATAAAATCCGGAGTCAGCGAAAAATGCGACAGCATTTTTTCGACCAAGACAGGGTGTTGTCCTGTCGAAACAATCCGTACCGATGCCCAATGGGTGTTGCGCAGCGCAATAATCAGTGGCGCCATTTTGATGGCTTCCGGCCGGGTACCCACTACACAAATGATATTTATCCGGCTAGATGATTGCATTGCAAAGGAATATAGTTGCGATAAAAAATGGTAAGCCCGTTGATTGCTTGGTTGGCTTCGTTCTATTCTGGGCCAGTCACAATTTGTTCAGTCTCGGGATTTCCGTGAATGACGCTTTGCGCAACACAAGGTGCAGACCAGCGCTTCAGGCCACATCGCCGTGGCCCCCATCGTACGCCCGCGCCTTTTCGATTGAAGCGTCGGGCCATTGGGTCCATAGCAGGTACGCGTGCACGAGAGCTTGACCTGAATCACAGGAGCACACCGCGACGCATGTTTTCCGGAGACCACGCAGCGAGCGCTGCGTTTGCCCCATGTTGACGCTGCGCCATGGGCTTCGCGCGCGATAGCCGGACCCGGCGGACTCTGGCGCACTGCAAGCGATGGCTGGACCACGGCATTTTTTTGCATGGCGCCCCTGCATCTTGCGCTTACCATGCGCCCCTGATTTCCATCAAGGAGCACCCTCCCATGAGCATGAACAAGCGCAACTTCGTCGCCGCCGGCATGGGCCTGGCAGGCCTGTGGACCGCCACGGGCAGCAGCCACGCCGCCACGCAAGCCAAAGGCCCCAACGGCCCCACGCTGCTCACCATCAGCGGCGCCATCACCCAGTCCAACCGCGGCGCGCTGGACACCACCATCGACCAGATGATGGGCAAACACGGCATCCAGTTTGACAAGGCCTTTGCGCTGGACGCCGCCGCCCTGGCGCGCATGCCCGCCGTCACCATCAAGCCCACGCTGGAATACGACAGCAAGCCCCACACGCTCAAGGGCCCCTTGCTCACCACCGTGCTGGCCGCCGCCGGTGTGGCCGCTGGCAGCCCCGTGCAACTGGGCCTGCGCGCGGTGGACGGCTACAACGTCAACATCAGCATGGCCGACGCCCAGGCCTACCGCATGATCGTCGCCACCCACATCGACGGCCAGCCCATGGCCCTGGGCGGCCTGGGCCCGCAGTGGGCCGTGTACGACGCCGACGTGCTGCCCGCCTTCAAGGACAAGCCCGTGAAGGAGCGCTTTGGCCTGTGCCCCTGGGGGCTGTACCACATTGAGGTGAAGAAGGCCTGAGCGGACGCGTGTCATTTCCCACCTGCTTCAACTGCCGCGCCAGCGTCCCGCCAGGTACATCCAGGTGCCTCAGATGCGGCCGGTGGGCAGGGGGCAGTCCTTCCGCGTCGCAAGATGACCTCAGCCCCAGGGAAGCGGGCTGGGGTCTGCCTCCCTATGTTCTGGAAAGCGCTTCATTTCGCTGGACGTCGCTGCTGGCCCCTTTGTGGGTGCCGCCTTTGGTGATGATCTGGCTTGGGGCCCCTCCCCCGGCAGTGGCCGCCATACTGGCTCTGTTCATCTTCATCCCCGGGCTGTATGTCATCACTAACCTGCCACGCTACTCGCGGTGGGCCAAACTGGTCGCCTCGCGGGGCTATGTGGCGCTGTCTGGCCCCTTGGGTCTGGCTTGCCTGGTTTGGATGGACCGCTTGCTGCAAAAAGCGTAACCCTTGCCTTGCGCGGATTTCGCTCTCATTTGTATAGCTGCCAGCGCATGATCCACTAGCGCTACAGCCATATTTCGCCCCAAATCAGCCCCAGCGCCGCCCCATGCGCACCGCCAGCGCCGCCAGCGCCGCCAGCGAGCCCACCGTGGCCAAGCCCACGACCCCCAACCAGCCCCACTGCGCCAGCGCCAGGCTGCCCAGCGCCGCCCCGGCCGACATGCCGATGAACATGCCGGTGAACAGCAGCGCATTGAGCCGGCTGCGCGCCGCAGGGTCGATGCCGTAGACGATGGTCTGGTGCGCCACCAGCGTGGCCTGCACGCCAAAGTCAAAGCCGATGGCGCTGACCACAATCAAGCCCAGCTGGGCCTGAGCAGGCAGCAGCGGCGCCAGCGCCATCACCGCAAACGACACGGCGGCCAGCCCCGCGCCATAGCGCGTCACAACCTCAGGCCCACGCTTGTCGGCCAGGCGCCCGGCCAGCGGCGCAGCCAGTGCCCCCGCCGCCCCGGCCAGGCCAAACGCACCTGCCGCCGCAGTGCCCAGGTTGAACTGGCTGTGCAGCATCACCGCCAGCGTGGACCAGAACGCGCTGAAGCCCACGGCCAGCAGCCCCTGCGCCCAGGCTGCGCGGCGCAGCGCTGCGTGCTGGCGCCACAGCGCCACCATCGAGCCGATCAGCGCGCCATAGCCCAGCTGCGTGGTGGGCGCAAAGCGCGGCAGCCCGCGCCACACCGCCACCGTCAGCAGCGCAATGGCCACCGCCGCCGCCACATACACCGTGCGCCATCCCCACTGCTGCGCCACAAAGCCGCTGACCACGCGCGACAGCAAGATGCCCAGCAGCAGCCCCGTCATCACCGTGCCCACCATGCGCCCGCGCTGTGCGGCCGGGGCCAGCGTAGCGGCGGCGGGCACCACGTCTTGCGCCACCGTGGCTGCCAGGCCCACGGCCAGGCTGGCCGCCAGCAGCGCGCCCATGCCGGGCGCCAGGCCGCTCAGCAGCAGGGCCAGCATCAGCGCGATGGACTTGATGACGATGATGCGGCGCCGGTCAAACCGGTCGCCCAGCGGCGCCAGCAGCAAGATGCCCAGCGCATACCCCAGCTGCGTGAGCGTAGGCACCAACCCCACCACGCGGCTGTCGGCCTGCATGTCGGGCCCCAGCACGCCCAGCATGGGCTGGCTGTAGTACAGCGACGCCACGCTCAGCCCCGCCGTGGTGGCCAGCAGCAACAGCAGCGGCGCACTCACCGCCCCCCCCGCAAGCGGCGCCACCGGGGCCGGACCCGCTGCACCGCTTGCATGCACATTTTGAATGGCAGACATCACAACACCACTGGTTAGAAAGGAATGGTGCGATTGTTCTAGCCCACCGCCGCGCTGGGTAGTAGGCTGAATTGCAGATTCGTTATACGCTTGGCGTATGACCAACACCCTGCCAGCCCTGCAACCCGGCGCCGACCGCATCGAGCTGATGCAGACCTTTGTCCGCATCGTCGAGGCCGGCAGCCTGTCTGCCGCCGCCCAGCAACTGGGCACCAGCCAGCCCACCGTGAGCCGCCGCCTGCAAGCGCTGGAGCGCAGCCTGGGCATCAAGCTGCTGCAGCGATCCACCCATGTGATGAAGCTGACCGAAGACGGCGACCGCTGCTTTGCCCACGCCAAGGCCCTGCTGGAAGACTGGCGCGCCATGGAGGACGACCTGCGCGGCACCGCCGACACCCCGCGCGGCACCCTGCGCGTGCTGGCGCCGCACGCCTTTGGGCAAGACCAGTTCATCGCCCCGCTGATGGCCTACCTGCGCCGCTACCCCGAGGTGGACGTGGAATGGATGCTGCACGACCGCCGCCCCAACTTCATCGCCGAAGGCATCGACTGCGCCATCCAGGTCGGCGCGGTGGACGACCCCAGCGTGGTCGCAGTGCGCCTGGCCGAAGTGCCCCGCATCGTGCTGGCCGCCCCCGCCCTCATGGCCGGGCGCCCCACGCCCCGGCACGCGCAAGACCTGCAACCCCTGCCCTGGCTGGCCCTGAGCACCTTCTACCGCCGCGAGGTCACGTTGACCCAAGAGCCCGGCGGCGAAGCCCACACATTCGGAATCACCCCGCGCCTAGCCACCGACAGCCTGTACGCCCTGCGCAGCGCTGCCCTGGCCGGGCTGGGGGCATGCATTTCATCGGCGTGGATCGTGGACAACGATGTGCGGCAGGGGAAGCTGCTGCACCTGGTGCCCACTTGGCACGCGGCGCCGCTGCCGGTGTACCTGGTGTACCCGTATGCGCGGTTTTATCCGGCTAGGTTGCGGTTGTTCTTGGAGGCGATGCGGGGGGCGATGCCGGGGTTGGTGGGGATGCGGGCGGTGGGGAGTTGAGCGCAATCGGCCTGCGAAAGACTGCGCTGATATGGTGGAATCCTGTCACCTACAAGGGGGATTTTGATGACTGACCAAGAACACAAAGAATGGTTGATGCGTTACCTTGAGGACATGGAAAGATTCTCCCGAGAACGGTTGTCTGCCTCCGCAGATCTAATTGCGAAGTTCACGGCTCTCGCCGCATCCAACGGCGTGAATCTCAGCACGGATTCATTCGAGTACATCCAGACCACCGGCATCGTCGCAAAGGCACAGGGCATTGCAAAGGCGCTCTTGGGGCCGATAAAGATCGAGCGCGACGGATTACTTTCGTTCAAAGAGATCGCGAGCCGATTCCCTCCCAGCACCTATTCCGAAGGGTGCTTTGCGGGACCTGACTTTATTTTGATGGCCCATCCCTGTTACCGGCGTGGAATGCACCCGGTCAACAATTGGGCACCGAGGTTTATAGACTTATTCTGGCGGTTCGATGAACCCGGTGTAGAAAAGTACATTGCCCTCGATGAAGACCGAGTCCGGATCGACGTTGACGGCTTGGGCTATTTCGAAGCTGACACTTGGTACGGTGCCCCCTTCGATCAGGACATACGAAACATCAAGCCCGGAATCGCCAAGCTGCGCCCACCCCTGGACATTGAATCTCGAGCTGCCTCCTACCTCTTTGCCAACACCTACTGCCTTGACATCAAGTGGAGTGAGTCGGACGGCATCAAGTCGTTCCAGGCCCTGGAAATCAAGACAGAGGACATCCGTATCGAGATCGGTGGGCAGCATTACTTCCCAGCCCGCTACCTGCATGCCGAGTTCGACATTGCTGCCAATTGTTTTAGACACTTCGATGGCGCGATTCAGCTTTTCACGAACGAAGAATATCTACATAGGCGCGATTCCGACTTCAATATGACGTTGAAGAACCCAGCGCATATAAAAGCCAGATCGAGCAAGGTATTCAAAATCAATGGCCCGCTGAAAACTGCAAGCTGGGTCGAATTTTGTTGTCACTTCTACACCGCTAACCCACTTACTTTCGAATACTTCAGTGGTGAATACCCGCGACATGTCACTGAGTCCCTTGAAAGAATCAGGAGCAATGCAGCGCAACACACAAACGGACCTGCCTGACCGCTTTCGGTGAAGGCTGCAAGCGGCGACGACCTCGCCACCGCCGCCAACTCTGCAACGCACTACGCCGGCATCCTGCCCTAAATCGCAAGCCGCCCAACACGCTCAGCAGCCACCGCCACATGACGCAGCAACTCAACGTTGCAAGCGTCAAAACCCACGCTGAATCCTTCCTCGTCCTCCAACCGACGAACAAACACCTGCGCCATCGCAAGCGCCTCTTTCCAAGCCGCCGCGCTGACCTGCTCCCCCACCGTCAATTCAAGCGCCCGCTCCGGCAAACCTCCCCCCGCCGTAGGTGCAAACGCCATGGGCGTCATGTCATACGCAGGGGCCAGCTCGTAAGGCCTGCACCCCTCAGACAAGCACGACAGATTGCCGCTGTGCATGTCGGTGTTGCCGATCAGGGTGCCAAAGGCCCACAGCAGACAGGCCGTGTCAAAGGCCTGGGGGGTGATGACCCCGGTCTTCAGCAACGCCTTGGCAATCACCGGCCAGTTGCCGCCGCTGCCGACAAACTCGGCATCCAGCGCGGCGAAGGAGTGCAGCGCCCTGCGCCCACGCGCGCCCAGCCGGTCAAACCGCTGCACCTCCAGAAATCGTTGGGTGCCGTGCATCCAGGTCACCGACTGCGCGGCAGGCACTCCGTGGTCGCGCAGCACCTGCAGGGCGATGTGTTCGGCCAGCAGCAGGTCGCGCCAGCGGGCGCTCACGGGGGTGTCGAGTTCTGCGGTGAACTTGACCATCACATGGGCGGCGGTGCCATCGGCTTGCTCTGCGTAGGCGGTGAACTTGGGCTGCTCGCCAGCAGCTGACGAGCCCGCCACTTCGCCCCGCGCGGCCAGGTCGGCAAGCCGGGCGTAGGTGTGCAGCTTTTGCGCCGCTGTAATCGGCACGGGGTCGGGCGCGTTGACGAACTGGTCGCGCGCGGTGGGGCCGATGAGCAGGTTGCCGGGCATGTCGTCGCCCTGGTCCAGGATGGCGCGCAGCGCGTGGGTGTCACTCCAGTCGCCCAGCCGCTCGGGCAGGCCCAGGCGCTGACCGTGCCGCTGGCAGTACGCGCGCCCCAGGTAGCCCTGCGGGCGCATGTCAAAAATCCACCACGGCAGGCCGTCGCTGTGCAGCCGGGCCCCGCCCACCTCGACCATCACAAAGCCCTGCGGGCATACCGGCACCAGGGTGCCCAGGGTTTCGAGCGCGCCCTGGGGGGTGACGCGGTACACGGTGGCCTGCAGATCGGCGCGCTGGGGGTCGCGGAGCGTGTATTGAATAGATCTGGCGGCGCCAAAAGGCACCACCTCATCGCCCAGCGCGCCAAGTGCCCGGGAGACGGTGGGCTGGCTGACCTGCAGCGCCTGGGCCAGCGCCTGCGCCTTGGCGGGGCCGGGGCGCAGCAGGGGGCGGATGGCGTTGGCGTAGGTCTGGGCGGCGGATGGCATGCCCTAAGGATACGCCGTTTGAATTGAAAATTGAATATATAAAAGAATAGATAAAACAGCCTGAATGGACGCCCCAGGATCGCCCGACTACGCCGGCAACCGCACCGCTGCCTCTCGCAACGCATCGGCAAACGCCATGGCCGCCGGTTGTTGCTGCGTGCCCCGGCGGTAGGCCAGGTACAGGTCCAGGTGCACCACGGGCTCGCGCAGCATGGCGACGCCCAGGCCCTGGCGCAGGCATTCTTCCAGCGCAAACGAGGGCACGATGGCGCTGCCACGGCCTGCGCGCACCATGCCGATGAGGGTGCCAATCAAGTTCATGCGGGGGCGCTCCTGGTGGGCCAGGCCCAGGCGGGAGAGCTGCTTTTCAATCACCACCTGGATGGGGTTGCCCGACGGCAGGCTGACCAGGGGCACGTCTTTGAGGCGGCTCCAGGGCTGGCTGTCTGACAGCTGGCCGCTGGTGTGCGCCGCATCGGGCGGGCTGATGCGCATGAGGCGGAACTTGCACAAGGGCTGGCGCGACAGCCCCACGGCGGGTTTGACGAAGAAGCCAAAGCCGATGTCGGCCTCGCCGTCGAGCACGCGCTGGCGCACGGTGCCCACCTCGACGTCGCTGAGCTGCACCTGCACACCGGGGTGGCTTTGCGCAAAGCCGCGAATCACCTCGGGCAGCAGGCTGGCCGAGATCATGGGCGTGGCCGCCACCAGCAGGCGCGAGCGCACGGCGGCCTCGTTGCCGTCCAGCACGGCGCCCAGGGCGCGCAACTCGCCCACCACGCGCTCGGCCACGGGCTGCAGGCGGCGCCCGGCGTCGGTCAGCGTGATCGACCGGGTGGTGCGGTCAAACAAGCGGGCGCCCACCTGGTCTTCCAGCTCCTTGACCAGCATGCTCATGCCCGAGGGCGACAGGTGCACCTGCTCGGCCGCCTTGGCAAAGCTCTGCAGGCGCGTTACCTCCAGAAAAGCGTGGAGCTGGCGGGTGCTGACATTCATCAGCTTTGATGAAGAATTCATCAGAATTTTCCGTTTGATCAATGTCAAGAGTGTCGTTGTAATCGACCCGCAACGCCCTTTCAACGACTAAAGAGACAAGCCCCATGCCCCAGCTGCCCACCCTGCGTGCCAACGCGCAACCGCCCTCCCCCCAACGCCGCAGCCTGGTGCTGGGCGCGCTGGCCGCCACGGCTGCAGCCGCCACGCCCAAGGCCTGGGCGCAGACAGGAGCCGATGCGCCGGTGCGGCTGGTGGTGCCGTTCACGCCCGGCACGGGCATTGACCTGATTGCGCGGCAGATTGCGCAGCCGTTGTCTGACCGGCTCAAGCGCCCGTTTTTTGTGGAGAACAAGGCGGGTGCGTCCGGCATCATCGGCACGCAAGAGGTGGTGCGCGCTGCGCCCGACGGCACCACGCTGCTGGTCAGCGTGAACACGCTGGTGATGAACATGGCGCTGTACCCCAAGCAGGGCTTTAACCCGCTGACGGACCTGGTGCCCGTGAGCCAGACGAGCTGGGGGCAGCTGCTGCTGGTGGCGTCGGCCGGGTCCAAGATCGAATCGCTCAAGGACCTGATGGACCGTGCCCGGGCCAAGCCCGGCTCGCTCAACTACGGCTCGCCCGGTGCGGGCACGCCGCACCACCTGGCCATGGAGCTGCTGAAGAACCGGGCCAAAATTTCGCTCACCCACATCAGCTACCGGGGCACCGCTCCGGCCGTGACAGACCTGCTGGGCGGGCAGATCGACGCGATGTTCTTGCCCATCCACGTGGCCTTGCAGCATGTGAAGGCGGGCAAGCTGAAGGCGCTGGCCATCAGCTCGGACACGCCCCACCCGCTGCTGCCCGAGGTGCCGTCGCTGGGCACGCTGAAGCTGGGCGACCTGAACGTGGACATGTGGTACGGCGTGTTTGCCCCCGCAGGCACGCCCCGCGCGATGGTGGACCGGCTCAACACCGAGCTGCGCGATGTGCTGGCATCGCCCGCCGTGGCCAAGTCGTTCGAGACCCAGGGCATGACGCCCGCCCACAGCTCGCCAGACGCCTTCCAGAAGCTCGTGATGGCTGACGCCAAGCGCTGGGCCGACCTCATCAAGGCCCAGGGCATCACCGCCGAGTAACTACGACTCGCCCCGCACCACACAGCAGCGCGCAGCGCAGCACAGCACTGCGCAACCCCGCATCGCGACCCGTACCGAACCGAATCGAACAAAACCAACAACATGAACCAGCAAGCAACCGTGGCGCCGCAGCAGGACGCCGAAGTGATCATCGTGGGCGGCGGCCCCGTCGGCATGGGCCTGGCCATTGAGCTGGGCCAGCGCGGCGTGAGCGTGATTGTGGTGGAGCGCTATGTGCAGCCCCAGCCCATTCCCAAGGGCCAGAACCTCACGCAGCGCACCATGGAGCACTTTCATTTCTGGGGGGCTGAAAAGCAGCTGCGTGCGGCGCGCACCATACCGGTCGAATACGGCATTGGCGGCCTGACCGCACATGGCACGCTGCTGGGGCCCTACAGCTACGACTGGCTGCAACGCGACCTGGTCAAGCCCTACTACTTCACTGCCAACGAGCGGCTGCCGCAGTACGCCACCGAGGCGGTGCTGCGCCAGCGCGTGGCCCAGCTGCCGTCGGTGCAGACCCTCTACGGCTGGGAGACAAGCACCGTGGCGCAGGACGATGCGGGCGTGTCCGTCACCATTCAGCAACGCGGCGACGGCAAGGCCCAGCGCGTGCTGCGCGGCGCCTATGTGGTGGGGTCGGACGGGGCGCGGTCGGTGGTGCGCGAGCAGGCGGGCATCACTCACACCCGCACCGACCACGACCGCATGATGGTGCTGCTGGTGTTCAAGTCGCAAGGCCTGCACCAGCTGCTGGAGCGCTACCCCGGCAAGTCTTACTACAACGTGCTGCAGCCCGAGCTGAAGGGCTACTGGAAGTTTCTGGGCCGGGTGGACCTGGGCAGCACTTGGTTCTTTCACGCCCCGGTGCCGCCAGGCACCACCAAAGACAACTTTGACTTTGCCGCCTACCTGCACGAGGCGGTGGGCGCGGAGTTTGAGGTGGAGTTTGAGCACATCGGCTTTTGGGACCTGCGCTTCATGCTGGCCGACAGCTATCGCAAGGGCCGGGTGTTCATCGCGGGTGATGCCGCCCACAGCCACCCGCCCTACGGCGGCTATGGGGTGAACTCGGGCCTGGAAGACGCGCGCAACCTGGGCTGGAAGCTGGCCGCCACGCTGCAAGGCTGGGGCGGCGTGCGCCTGCTGGACTCGTACGACGCCGAGCGGCGCCCGGTGTTTGCGTCCACGATCAATGACTTCATTGCGCGGTCCATCGAGACAGACAAGGAGTTTTTGGACGCCTACGACCCAGCGCGCGACCAGGCCGCGTTTGAGGTCGCGTGGCAAGCGCGCGCCCAAGGCGCCGTGGGCGAGGTGCATGCGTTTGAGCCGCACTATGAGGGCTCGGGCATCGTGTGGGGCAGCGAGGGCCGCGCCAGCAGCGCCAAGGGATCGCACCGGTTTGAGGCGCGTCCTGGCCACCACCTGGCGCCCGCCACGCTGCCCACCGGACGCAATGTGTTTGAGGAACTGGGCCCGGGCTTTTCGCTGCTGGTGGTGGGCGGCGACGGCGCCCACGCGCCATCGGTGCAGGCCTTTCGCGAGGCGGCGGCGGGCCTGGGCCTGCCCCTGCGGCTGGTGGACTGTGGTGACGGGGGCGAAGGCACCGAGCCTGCGCGCTATGGCGCACCGCTGGTGCTGGTGCGGCCCGACCAGTTTGTGGCCTGGACGGCGCCTGCTGGCGGCCCCGTGGTGACGGCAGCGCAAGCCCGCGACGTTCTGGCGCGCATGGTGGGGTAACCGCACGGGCGAGGCCGCTGCGTTAGCGGCAACGCCCCAGCCGGGGCGCGATCCAGGCCGGGGCGCCAGGCAGCCAATCGCTCAGGCAGCCTTGCGCAGCGCGGCGGGCGCCACCGGTGTCTGATGCCCGTCGCGCTCTGCCACCTTGGCGCGCACCAGGGGCAGCAGCTCGCGGCCGTACTCGATAGCGTCCACCAGCGGGTCAAAGCCACGGATCAGGAAGGTGGTGATGCCCAGGTCGTAGTACTTGAGCAGTGCGTCGGCCACCTGCTCGGGCGTACCCACCAGCGATGTGGAGTTGGACCGGCCGCCCAGCTCGCGCGCAATGGCCGTCCACAGGCGTTCGTCCACACGGTCGCCCTTGGCGGCGTCGGCCAGCAGGCGCTGCGCGCCTTCGCTCTGCTGCGGGCCCACGCCGCGCGAGTAGCCTTGGCTCACACGCAAACGGCGCGTGTCTTCCAGAATGCGCTCGGCCTTGGCCCAGGCTTCGTCCTCGGTCTTGCCCAGGATGGGGCGGAACGAGATGCTGAAGTCCACATGCCGGCCCTGCAAGGTGGCCTCGGCGCGCACACGGCGCACCAGGTCGCCCGCCTGGGCCAGCGACTCACCCCACAGCGCGTACACGTCGGCATGTTTGCCGGCCACCTGCAGCGCGGGTGCAGAGGCGCCACCAAAGTAGATAGGCACGCGCTGGCCTTGCAGGGGCTTGACTTCCGACACCACCCCCTTGGCGCGGTAGTAGGTGCCTTCGTGGTCAAAGGGTTTGTCTTCGGCCCACACGCGGCGCAGGATGGTGAGGTATTCGTCCGTGCGCGCATAGCGCTCGTCGTGGTTCAGGAAGTCGCCATCGCGCTGCTGGTCTTCGTCCGAGCCGCCGCTGATGTAGTGCACGGCCAGGCGGCCGTTGGTGTAGTGGTCCAGCGTGGCCAGCTGGCGCGCGGCCAGGGTGGGCGCAACAAAGCCGGGGCGGTGCGCCAGCAGGAACTTGATCTTGTCGGTGACCGATGCCGCGTACGTGACGGTCAGCAGCGTGTCGGGGCTGGACGAGCTGGCAGGCACCAGGATGCGGTCAAACCCCGCGTGCTCGTGCGCCTGGGCAAACACGCGCACATAGGCGGGGTCCACCGCCGGGCCCTTGCGGGCGATGGTTTCAGAGACTTCGTGCGGCTGGATCATGCCGATGAACTGGACGGGCATAGCGGGCTCCTGTGGCGATGGGGTGAAACAAGGTTGGGTGAATGGTTGGCAACGTCACGCGTGCGGGACTGCAGCCATGATCTGCCCGCCCCTGGCGCGCGCCAACGAAGAAAAACGCGTTTGCAAAGTTGTGCGGCGCATAGGCCCCGCTGTGCAAGGCGAAGGGGGTACACCGCCGCCGTGCGCGCCGCTATGCTGTGGCGGGTTGTCATCCAGACTCCGCCGCCTGGCCGTCAGCGTCGGCATGGTCGGCCAGTGCGTTGCCGACCTGAACGCCTGGCCCTGGCCTCTGACCTCTGACCGCTGGCGCCTCGCTCCTCACTCCTCACAATGGCCAGCCCACTTCGCATCCAGAAAGGCCCCCACCCACCATGCTCTCGCACGTTTTTGTTGGCATCACAGATTTCGAGCGCGCCCTGGCGTTCTACCGGCCGGTGCTGGCCTCGCTGGGCATTCAGGAGCGCTTTTGCGAAGCCGAGCGGCCCTGGGCGGGCTGGGAATCCACCCCCGGCCCCCGGCCGCTGTTTGTGATTGCCCGCCCGTTCAACGGCGAGGTGCCCCACCCTGGCAACGGGCTGATGGTGGCCTTCATGGCCGCCACGCGCAGCCAGGTGGACGCGGCCCATGCGCTGGCGCTGAGCCTGGGCGGCCAGTGCGAGGGCCGCCCCGGGCTGCGGCCCGAGTACCACGCCAACTACTACGGCGCGTATTTTCGGGACCCGGACGGCAACAAGCTGTGTGTGGCGTCGCACGAACAGGCGTAGCGCAGGGTGGCACCGGGCGGGCGGAAGCCCCATGCGCTGCATATTTAGGGAAAATGGCCTCAAGCGCTAGTCGATAAAGCGCTGGCCGCTATTCTTTTGAGAGCAATCTGAACGCGACCCAGGCGTTCGCTCGCAGCGCGGTGCCAACACGCTGGTGGCAGGCGCTGTCAGTGCGGGAAGCCGCCCCGCACCAGCCGCACGGGCTCTGCGTCCATGCGGCGAATCAGCGCCTGCAGGCCATCGCCCGCAGCGTTGGCTGTCATGTCGACAGAAGGCAGCTGGGCCGCTGGCGCAGTGCGGCAGACCAGATCGTCCTCCGACCATGCGGCCTTGCCCGGCTGGCCCCGTGCGCGCAGCCAGCCCGCGCGGTCTGCGATGAGCTGGTGGCCGGGCAGGTCGCTGGCGGGCACCCCCAGCACCAGGGCCAGTGCCAACGGCGCTGCGGTATCGGTGGTCAGGCATTCCGCATCGGCAGTAGCAGCAGCATCGGGAGTGTGCGCCGCGCCGGGCCCGGGGTGCGCCACCACCAGCGAAACAAGGCGTGGATCATCGGCAGGCAAGGGGCTGCCGCTGCCTGGCAGCACCACGCGCAGCCGCTGCCCCACCAGGCTGCGCGCCGTGTGCTGGCGCCCCTGGCGGCACAGCACGGCCACGTCGGGCAGGCGCACGGGGCGGTCCCAGGTGCCCGATTCGCGCAGCATCTGGCCTGCGGCATGGGCTCGCAGGTAGTCCAGCACCTCCCACACCTGGGCGTCGGTGAGCTGCGTGGTGCCAAAGCCGGGCATGGTCTGCACGCCGTTGCGGCCCTGCATGCCGTGGCGCACGCGCCAGAAGAGTTCGCCGTCCAGCCGCTTCCACAGCAGCGCGCCGTTCAGGTTGGGCGGCCACATGGCCAGCCGGGCTGCATCGGGCCCTTCGCCGTTGGCACTGGCGCCATGGCAGCGCACGCAATGCTGCTGGTACACCGCCTGGCCGCGCACGATGCCCTGCGCAGTGAAGCCCGTGGGTGACTGGTGCAGGCTGGTGGCCACGGCGGGCGTCAGCAGCAGGTGGCGATGGGGCCAGGGCGCAAACACCACCAGTGCAGCGGCCAGCCACCACAGCGGCCTGCGGCCGCGCCGCCACGCCACAGATACCGCCAGCGCCAGCAGCGCCACACCCACACACAGCAGCGACAGCAGCACGCGCCGCGCGTGGCCGGCATCCACCACCAGCATCTCGGCGGCCACACGGTGCGCAAACGGCCAGGCGGGCTGGCCGTGCACATCGGGCGCCAGGCCCACCGCGTGCAACAGCGCGCGCAGGCACTGCTGGGTGGCCTGCAGGCCTTCGAGCAGAGCGGCCAGCCACTCGGGCGGCAACGACAGCCAGGCCAAGGCGGCGGCTACCAGCTGGCGTCCAGCCCCAGCAACGCCAGCGCCTCGTGGCGCAGGGCCGCCAGGCGTGGGTCGCCCCGGTGGCGCGGGTATGGCAGGTCGTTGACGAGCACCTGCTTGACGCGCGCAGGCCGGTCAGAGAACACCACCACACGCTGCGCCATGAACAGCGCTTCTTCCACATCGTGCGTGACGAGCAAGGCCGAGAAGCCTGCACGCTGCCACAGCTGCACCAGCTCGGTCTGCATGGACAGGCGCGTGAGCGAGTCGAGCTTGCCCAGCGGCTCGTCCAGCACCAGCAAGGTGGGGTCGTTGACCAGCGCACGCGCCAGCGCCACGCGCTGCGCCATGCCGCCCGAGAGCTGGTGCGGGAAGGCCTTGGCAAAGTCCTGCAGCCCGACCAGGGCCAGCGCTTCGTCCACGCGATGGCGCTGGGATTTGAGGATGCCGCGCGCCTGCAGCCCCAGGGCCACGTTGTCCCACACGGTGCGCCAGGGGAACAGCGTGGGGTCCTGAAACACCACGATGCGCGACGGGTCGGGCTGGGTGATGGGGGCGCCATTCTGCAGCAGCTCGCCGGTGGTGGCTGGCTCCAGCCCCGCCACCAGGCGCAGCAGCGTGCTCTTGCCGCAGCCGCTGGGGCCCAGCAGGGCCACGAACTCGCCGGGTGCAATGGACAAATCCAGCTCGTCGATCACGTGCAGCGGGCCTGCAGGCAGGTCAAACCAGTGGCTGACATTGCGCACGTCAATGCGTGCGCCGTTCACACGGGCCGCCGTAGAGATTTCGGGAACCGTCGCGGAACTCACCATTTCACCACCCCCTTCTGCCACGACAGCACCCTGTCGCGCAGCACAAACAGCAGTGTGATCACGCCTGAGAACAGCAGCGCCATCACGATGAGCGCCGCATACATGTTGGGGTATGCCGCCCAGCCCTGCGCCCAGGTGAGATACCAGCCCAGGCCCGCCTTCACGCCCAGCATCTCGGCCACCACCAGGGTGGAGAACGCCGCGCCCAGGCCCATGAACAGGCCCACAAACACCTGCGGCAGCGCCGCAGGGATGGCCACGCGCAGCACCAGAAACCAGGGCGACGCGCCCATGGTGCGGGCCACGTCATAAAAGTTCTTGTGCACCCCGGCCACGCCCGACCAGGTGAGGATGGCCACCGGGAAGGCCGTGCCCAGCGCAATCAAAAAGATCGCGGTGGACCAGCTGGACGGAAAGAAATAAAAGCTGACCGGCAGCAGCGCGGTGGTGGGCACCGGGCCCAGGATGCGCAGCACCGGGTGGATCCAGTAACTGGCCTGGCGCGACCAGCCGATCAGCACGCCCGTGACAAAACCTGCAGCTGCTCCAATCGCAATGCCCAGCGCCAGCAGGCGGATGGAAGCGCCCGCGCTCTCCAGGAGGCGCGGCCAGTCGGTGGCGTACACCTCCACCAGGCTTTGGGGCGGTGCAAAGAAGGGCGGCGGCAGCGTGCCCAGCTTGGCGGTGAACACCTCCCACACCGCCAGGCCGACGGCAATGGCCACCAGCCACGGTCCAGCCGCACGCACGCGGCGCACCACGGCAGCCAGCGGACGGGCCAGCACGGTCAGCGCCAGCAGCAGTGCCGACACGCCCCCCGCACCCCAGGCGAACTCTTCGGTAAACGCCCATTCGCTGAAGCCCGCAGGCTTGTTGGGCCACAGCCCCGTGAGCAAAGCCAGCCCCGCCCAAGCCACGGCGGCGGCCAGCCCCGCCCACCAGACCCCCTGGGCCGCTTTGGCCGCCTTGAAGTCAGGCGCGGTGACAGGCTGCGCACCCGCAGCATGGGGCGCACCGGATGATGGGCTGGGCGCACGCAGCGGGGGCTGCGAAGGCTTGGGGCTGATGCCCGGCGGGGCGCCCAGGATGTTGTCGGCAACAGTGCTCATAGTCGGGTCCAGTCAGATCGATTCAGGTCCAGTGGTATTCATTCATCACGGTGAATGTTTGGCCATAGCCGCGCGAGGTGGGCGCGGCCCATGCGAGGGCTGCCGAGCAAGGGCCGCCCCGCAGCGAGGGCTGCGTTCCCCTGCCCGCAATGCGAAGCACTGCGAGAGCGGGGGGATGGCGCGCAGCGACTCAGGGGGGTGCCCTTTGCTACACCAGCACGTCAGCGTGGACGTGGGCCGCGAAGCGCGCAGGGTCGGTGCCGGGCTTGAGCACGCCCACCAGCTTGAAGTCGCGGGCATAGAACTCGATCTCCTGCCGCAGCGCCGTGCCCACCGGGTGGCTGCGGTGCGTGAGCGTGCCCAGCACAGCACGCAGGTCCTCCTGCGGCACCTTGGAATACGGGCTGAAGATGCGCGCCGTTTCGTTGGGGTTGTCGGCCACGAAGTCCGACGCTTCGATGATGGCGCGGGTCAGCGCGGCTGCCGTGCCCTTGTCGTTGCGCACCATGGCGCCGCTCACGCCCAGCACGCAGCAGGTCTTGGCCGCATATTCGCCCGACAGGTTGGACGCCAGGTCCACCAGGCCCTTGGTGCGGCGCTGGATCAGCAGCAGGTTGGGGTCGCCATCGGCAATGGCCTGGGCCTCGCCTTTTTCCACCGCCAGGCCCAGCATGTCGCCAGGGAACTGGCGCCAGGTCACGTCCTTTTCGGGGTTCAGCCCGGCCTTGGTCAGCAGCACCGAAAAGAAGTTCTTGCCAGGGCTGTTGAGGTCCGACACCGCAATGGTCTTGCCCTTGAGCTTTTGCAGGCTGGTCACGCCCGCGGCCTCGTAGCCCACCAGGCGCGAGCAGCCGCCGTGCGAGCTGCCCACCAGCTTCACGTCAAAGCCCGACTCCAGCGGCTTGATCCAGCGGTGCACCATGCCCAGGCCCGCGTCGGCCTTGGAGGTGGCGATGGTCTCCAGCAGCTGGTCAGTGGAGCCCGCAAAGTTGATCAGCTCGACCTTGAGGCCATGTTTTTCAAAAATGCCGCGCTCGATGGCGACCGGCGCGGCCGACAGGCAGATGGCGTTGGCGTTCCACGCCAGCTTTACCTCGCGCAGCTTGCCGGCGGCCAGCACGTGGCTGCCCACCACACTCGACGCCCCCACCACGCTGGCCGCGCCCGCTGTCTGCAACAGCTGCCGGCGCGTCCAGCGCCCTCCCACCCCACCTTGGTTTTGAAGCTTGCTCATGTTGTGCCCTTTTGGTTGTCAAATCCTGATCGGCGCTGCGATTGCCCGTGAATTCCTGTGGATGCCTGCGAGTCGGTCCGCACCGCCGTTACGATGGATTGGCATTGAACTGAAAGACGCCTCGCAACAGAACGAAGAAAAACAGGGATGCATATGCAAAACACGCAACACACGGGCAGCCCGAGCGCTGGTGCAATACCGGGCATGAGTGCATTGCCCAACCCATCGACCCCACCCACGTCCCCCTCCGCCCCCCACACCGCCCGCCTGCGCCACTTTGTGCAGCAGCTGGCCGCGCTGGTGGAGCAGCGCCTGCCCGAGCCCGACACCCTGGCCCAGGGCGCCACGCTGCTGGGCGCGCTGGTGGCCCACGACGACTGGCTGCCCGACACCTATGCCCAGCCCCACCCCGAGCGCTACCAGCAGTACCTGCTGCATGCCGATGCGCTGGGGCGCTTTTCGGTCGTGAGTTTTGTGTGGGGCCCCGGCCAGGCCACGCCCATTCATGACCACACCGTGTGGGGCCTGATCGGCATGCTGCGCGGCGCCGAGGATTCGCAGGCCTATGCCCGCACGCCCGACGGCCGCTGGGCACCGCAGGGCGCGCCCGTGCGGCTGCAGCCGGGCCAGGTGGAGGCCGTCTCGCCCAACGCCCCCGCAATAGGCGATGTGCACCGCGTAAGCAACGCGTGGGAGGGCCACACCTCCATCAGCATCCACGTGTACGGCGCCAACATTGGCGCGGTGCAGCGCAGCGTGTACCTGGAGGACGGCACGCGCAAGCCATTCATCTCGGGCTATAGCAACAGCACCCTGCCCAACCTCTGGGACCTGTCCAAAAACCCTGCACCGGCTGCCTGAAGCCGATCCGACCCAACACCAAGACCATGACCGCTCCCGCCCTGCCCCAGACTTCGTTCCACCAGGTTCGCGAGGCCCTGCTCGCCCGCCAGGAAATCGCCTTGCTCGACGTGCGCGAGGAAGACCCGTTTGCCCAGAGCCACCCGCTGTTCGCCGCCAACCTGCCCGCCGGCAAGATCGAGCTGGAGGCGTGGACGCGCATTCCGCGCCGCGACACCTTCATCGTGGTGTACGACAACGGCGAAGGCCTGGCCGAGCCCGCCGCGCGCAAGCTGCAGCAGCTGGGCTACACGCAGGTGACGCTGCTGGCCGGTGGCCTGCAGGGCTGGCGCGATGCGGGCGGCGAGCTGTTCATCGACGTGAACGTGCCCAGCAAATCGTTTGGCGAGCTGGTGGAGGCCGAGCGCCACACGCCCTCGCTGGCGGCCGAAGAGGTGCAGGCGCTCATCGACGCCCAGGCCGATGTCGTGGTGCTGGATGCGCGCCGGTATGACGAGTACCACACCATGAACATCCCCACCGGCGTGAGCGTGCCCGGCGCGGAGCTGGTGCTGCGCGCGCAGGCACTGGCGCCCAACCCGGCCACGCAGATCATCGTGAACTGCGCGGGCCGCACGCGCAGCATCATCGGCACGCAGTCGCTGGTGAACGCGGGCATCCCCAACCCGGTGGCGGCCTTGCGCAACGGCACCATCGGCTGGCTGCTGGCCGGCCAGACGCTGGAGCGCGGCGCCACCCGCCGCTTTGACCCCGCCGTGCATGCCGACCGCGAGCGCGCGCCCCAGCAGGCGCGCAGCGTGGCCGACCGCGCGGGCGTGCAGCGCGCCACCCGCGCCGACCTGGCGCGCTTTGGGGCCGAGGCGCAGCGCACCACCTACCTGCTGGACGTGCGCACGCCCGAAGAATTTGCCGCTGGCCACCTGCCCGGCTTTCGCAACGCGCCCGGCGGCCAGCTGGTGCAGGAGACCGACCACACCGCCGCCGTGCGTGGCGCGCGCATCGTGCTGGTGGATGACGACGGCGTGCGCGCGAACATGAGTGCATCGTGGCTGGCGCAGATGGGCTGGGACGTGTGGGTGCTGGACGACGCGCCCGCCGCCGACTTCAGCGAGACCGGCGCCGTGGCCAACACCGTGCCCGAGCCCGAAGGCCCCATTGCCTGGGTCACGCCCGCACAACTGGCGGCCTGGCTGAACGAAGAAAGCAAAGAGCGCCCCGGCCACACCGCCGTGCTGGACCTGACCACCAGCGCCAACTACGTGCAGCGCCACATCCCCGGCGCGTGGTTCGTGATCCGCTCGCAACTGGCGCAGGCCGTGGCCAGCATTCCCAAGGCGCAGCGTTATGTGTTGACCTGCGGCAGCAGCCTGCTGGCACGCTATGCCGCGCAGGACCTGGCCCGCCTGACGGGTGGTGCCGAGGTGGTGGTGCTGGAGGGTGGCACGCTGGCCTGGATCGCCCAGGGCCTGCCGCTGGAGCATGGCGAGACGCGCCTGGCCTCGCCCCGCATCGACCGCTACCGCCGCCCGTACGAAGGCACCGACAGCCCGCGCGAAGCGATGCAGGCCTACCTGGACTGGGAGTTCGGGCTGGTGGAACAACTGGGGCGCGACGGCACCCACGGGTTCCGGGTGATCTGATCCACTATCGATTTAATAGCTGCCAGCGCATGATTCACTAGCGCTACCGGCTGATTTCGCTGCAAACCCTCTCCTGGGGCGCCCGAGGGGCGCTCACAACGCCCCGTACCGCCACGACACGTTCATCGCCAGCACCTCGCCCTGCGCCAAGGTGCGCAGGCCGGGCTGGCCAGGTTGGTGGAAAGCATCGATGGGCTGGGTGATGGGCTCAAAGCAGAACGCCGGGCCCTGTGGCGGGCGGTACACCAGGCAGTAGTGGTGAGCCGCGCCGCCGTCCTTGGCAAAGTCTGGCATGTGGGCGGTAAGGCGCAGACCGCGCTCGGGCCAGTCGATCTGCGCGGTGCCGCCCCAGCCGGTGTAGGCGTTGTCGATCAGGCCGCCGTTGGCGGGGGCGCCGGTGTTCAAGTCCCAGCCAGGCGGAAACTGCTGCGTGTGCTCCGTGGGCAAAGGGTCGTCGCCACACAGCCACACGCCCTGCACCGGCGCCGCGATGCGCGTGCCGGGCGTGCGCGGAAACCAGGGGTGCAGGCCCAGGCCGTACGGCAGCGGCTGCGCGCCCAGGTGGCGCACCTGCACCGACTGTTCCAGGCCGCCCTCCACCAGCCGGAAGGTCTGCACGCACTCGTACTCGTAAGGGTTGCCGTCAAAGCGCTCGGAGCGCAGCTGCATCTGCAGCGTGTCGGGCGCGGTCTGGGTCAGCTGCCAGGGCTGCAGCCACCCGTCGCCGTGGATGGGGTACGGCTCGCCCACGCGGTTGGGACGCATGGGGTGGAACTGCCCCGCATGCTCAAACCCGCCGCCGCTGACGCGGTTGGACCAGGGCACCATGGCAAAGGATGCAAGCTGGTACAGGTCGGGCGTGGCGCCGTCCCACGGCCGCCACAGGTCGATGCGCGCATCAGCCTCTTGCGGGTCGTCGATCTGCCAGGCTGCCACGCTGCCGCCCAGTGTGGGCACCAGGCCCAGGTGCTGCCCCGCGTGGTGCAGCCAGACGATGGGGTGGGATGAAGAGGCCTCGGTCATGGGCGGTTTGCTTTCTGCGGGATGGAGAAAAAAGGAGGCGGAGCCATGGGCCTCGCTGCTGCGCGCGCGGCCGGCATCAGCCGCCGAAAAGATGCGCGGGCAGGCCGGGCGTGCTGATGTCCACGGCAAACAGTGCCCCGGCCAGCGGCTCGGTCGCGAGCTGCTCGGGCGTGAGACCGGTGCGGGCCGAGGTGATGTACAGCGTGCACAGGTCCGCACCGCCAAAGGCGCAGTTGGTGACCTGGCTTACGGGCAGCGGGATGCGGGCCAGCTCCTCGGCCGTGTCGGCGTCGTGGCAGGTGACGCAGCTACCGCCCCAGTGCGCCACCCACAGGCGGCCCTGCGCATCGGTGGTCATGCCGTCAGGCACGCCGTCAGCCGCGGGCCAACGCTTCCACAGCGTTTTGTCGCTCACGGTGCCGGTGGCCGGGTCGCAGCGGTAGCGGTAGGTGGTGCCCTGCACCGTGTCATTGAAAAACATGGCCGTGCCTTGCGCGGTAGGGGCCCAGGTGGGGCCGTTGGTGACGGCAAAAAAATCGTCGTGCCGCACGCAGTAGCCGCTGGCGGTGTAGCTGTAGAGCGCGCCCGTGGGAGCCTCGCACGCAAAGTCCATGCTGCCACCCCAGAAGCGGCCCTGGGCGTCGCACTTGCCGTCGTTGAAGCGGTTGTCTGTGCGCTCTGGCTCGGGCTGGTGCAGGTAGCGCGGGGCGATGTCGGCAGCGGGGTCGAACAGTGCAAAGCCCCGGCGCAGGGTGACGATGAAGCCCGGGGCGTGCGCGCGTTCGGCAATGGCAGAAATCTCTTCGTCAAACGTCCAACGCTGGTGGGCGCTGGTGGCCGGGTCCCAGCGGTGCAGCTCGCGCTGCAGGATGTCCACCCAGTACACGGCCTGCTCGCGCACGGACCACATCACCCCCTCACCCAGTGCGTTGCCCAGTGCGACCACGCAGCGCACGGCGCCGGTTGTTGTGGGAGCAGAGGCGGACGCGCCGCTGGACGGTGGGATGGGGGTATCCAGCGAAGGGCGCACGTTGGTTGTCTCCGGTCGTTTTTTTGCATCGGCCTGCCGCCAGGCACTTGACGAGCGGCATCTTATCAACGCCAATTGATGCTTGAAATGAATTTTTTTGCCATTGATTGATTGCAATATTGATATGACACAGCTTTTTATCCCCTCCTCTTCGTCGACCGACGCCACCGGCGCCCCCCAGGGCCTGGCGAAATTCCCCAGCCTGCAAGGCCGCGCCGTGTTTGTGACGGGCGGCGGCAGCGGCATTGGCGCGGCCATCGTGGCGGCGTTTGCCGAGCAAGGTGCCCGCGTGGCGTTTGTGGACGTGGCGCGCAATGCCAGCGAAGCCCTGGCCCAGCACATTGCCGACGCAGGCCTGCCCCGCCCCTGGTGGCGTGTGTGTGATGTGCGCGATGTGAACGCACTGCAAGCCTGTGTGGCCGAAGCGGCGGCCGAGCTGGGCAGCGACTTTGCGGTGCTGGTGAACAACGTGGCCAGCGATGACCGGCACACGCTGGAGTCCGTGACGCCCGAGTACTACGACGAGCGTATGGCCATCAACGAGCGCCCCGCCTTCTTCGCCATCCAGGCCGTGGTGCCGGGCATGCGCAGGCTGGGCGCGGGCTCGGTGATCAACCTGGGCTCCACGGGCTGGCAGGGCAAGGGCACGGGCTACCCCTGCTATGCGATTGCCAAGTCGTCGGTGAACGGCCTCACGCGCGGGCTGGCCAAGACGCTGGGGCAGGACCGGATCCGCATCAACACGGTGTCGCCGGGGTGGGTGATGACGGAGCGGCAGATCAAACTGTGGCTGGACGCCGAGGGCGAGAAGGAGCTGGCGCGCAACCAGTGTTTACCGGACAAGCTGCGGCCGCATGACATTGCGCGGATGGTGTTGTTTTTGGCGTCGGACGATGCGGCGATGTGTACGGCGCAGGAGTTCAAGGTGGATGCTGGGTGGGTTTGATTTTTTGAAGTCTTTTTGGGCTCTGGCGCTTATCCATTAAGCGCTGGCAGCTATTGTTTTTGTAGTTTGTGAGTGTGAGTGTGAGTGTGGGTGCTGGTCTGGCGGCGTGCTCGGGTTGAGGACGGAGGCCGGGAGTCGCCCGGCGTGCGAGTAACTTTCTTTCGCTTGCTCGACAAGAAAGTCACCACAGAAAGGGCGACCCTACTGTCTGCGACCCCTTCGCTTCGCTACGGGGCAACCTGGGGTGCTCGGTCACGGGGTGCACCGCAGAACTCGCTGCGCGCCTGCGGCGCTTCGCTCGAACAACTGCGGTGAGTCAGTTCACGAAGCATGTGTGTCCTTCGGCACACATGCCACCCCGCGCCCTGCGCGCCCCAGGCGCATCCAGAAGGGAACCCGGGGAGCGGACATCCACACGGGCCATTGCTTCGCTGCGCTACGCTCGGCCCCGTCTCGCGGGCGCAAGCGCCACGCGCTGCGCAGGCCAGGCCGAGCGCAGCGATGGCCCGAGGGCTGTTCGGTTGTTCGGTTGTTCGGCTGTCCCACCCCTGCTGGCTGCGCCTGCGGCGGGGCGGTTGCGGGGTGAGCATGGGCGTCGGAGCGCCCATGCTTCGTGAACTGACTCGCCGTGGATGTCAGAGCGGCGCGCGCCAGCGCAGAGCGAGTTCCACGGCGCACCCCGCAACCGACACGACGCAGGTTCGCCCCGGAGCGAAGCGCAGGGGTCGCAGACTGGGGGGCGCCTTTTCTTTGGTGACTTTCTTTTGGCGAAGCAAAAGAAAGTTACTCGCATGCCGGGCGACTCCCAGCCTCCGCCTTAGAACCAGACACGCAGCGAGATGTGCAACCCATACCCAACGCAACAATCAAAAAAGCACTACAAAATCAATAGCTACCAGCACATATCCTACTAGCGCATCCAGCCAATATCAATTCAAAACCATCAATCCCCCACCTCCAACCTCCGCCCATACTGCACCAGACTCGTCTGCTTCAACGCCTTCATCATCACCTTCGCCGCCGGCGACAGCAGCCGGTCCGACCGCGTGATGATTCCGAACGCATCCATATGGCACGGCATCGCCAGCGGCAACACCGTCACGATCCCATGCGCCGCGTAATAGCGCGCCACATCCTCCGCCACCACCGCAATCATGTCGCTCTGCTGCAGCATGCGCGTGATGAACAGCAGCGCCGATGTCTCCACCGTGTGCAGCGGCGGCGCCAGCCCGTCCTGCTGGAACATCAGGTCAAACCGGTGCCGCAACACGCTGCCCGCAGGCGGCACGATCCAGCTGGCCGACACCACATCGCGCAGCGTCAGCCCCGTCATGCTCGACAACGGGTGGCCCGGGCGCGTCATGGCGCAGACCAGCTCCTCCGTCAGCGACTCATAACGCAGGTTCTCCTTGTCGTGCTCTTCGTACAGGCGGCCCACCACGATGTCGAGCTTGCCCTGCTCCAGCCGCTCCAGCAGCACCGGGCTGGTCTCGATGTCGAGCGAAATGCGCTGGCTGGGATGCTCCTGTTTGACCAGCGCCACGGCGGCGGGCAGGAGGCTCAGGCCGGGTGAGGTGATGGCGCCGATGCCCACTTGGCCATAGTGCCCACGCTTGAGCGCACCAATCTCGTCATGCGCCTGGTTCAGGTTGGCCAGGGCCATGCGGGCGTGGCGAATCATGGTTTCGCCATACCAAGTGGGGCGCATGCCACGCGGCAGGCGGTCAAACAGCGACACCTCCAGCACATCCTCCAGGTCCTTGAGCAGCTTGGAGGCGGCCGGCTGGGTCATGCTGAGCACCTGGGCGGCGCGGTGGATGTTGCCCTCTTCGGCCAGAGCCACCAGCAGCAGAAGCTGGCGCGTCTTGAGGCGGGCGCGAATGAACCAGTGGTTGTAGGTGCTCATGGATAGCGAAGGACGGGAAAAAAAAGGGAGGGGTTTTCCAGAATGCAAAGAACGATATGTATTTTGTCTAAAAAACGATTGGATTGATATCTAAACCTTCCATAGACTTCGCCGCAACTGCAACAAAGGCCTCTCTCCATGAAGCTCGGCGATCTCCAGCTCAGCCCCCGGCACCTGATCAACGGCCGGTGGGAAATCGGCACCACCACCGGCATCAGCACCAACCCCTCGGACACCCGCGAGGTGGTGGCCGAATACGCCCGCGCCGACCGCAACCAGACCGAGCTGGCCGTGCGCGCGGCGGCCGACGCCCTGCCCACCTGGAGCCAGAGCACACCCCAACGCCGCGCCGACGTGCTGGACATGATTGGCAGCGAGCTGCTGGCACGCAAGGACGAGCTGGGCGCACTGCTGGCCCGTGAAGAAGGCAAGACCCTGCCCGAAGGCATCGCCGAAGTGGCGCGCAGCGGGCAGATCTTCAAGTTTTTTGCGGGCGAGGCGCTGCGCATTCAGGGCGAGCTGCTGGCCTCTGTGCGCCAGGGCGTGCAGGTGGACGTAACCCGCGAGCCCGTGGGCGTGGTGGGCATCATCGCGCCGTGGAACTTCCCGTTCGCCATCCCGGCCTGGAAGATCGCCCCGGCCCTGGCCTACGGCAACACCGTGGTGTTCAAGCCCGCCGAGCTGGTGCCCGCCTGTGGCTGGGCGCTGGCCGAAATCATCAGCCGCAGCGGCCTGCCCGCCGGTGCCTTCAACCTCGTCATGGGCAGCGGCCGCGAGGTGGGGCAGACGCTGGTGGACCACCCGCTGGTCAATGCGCTGAGCTTTACCGGCTCTGTTTCCACAGGCGAGCGCATCTTGCGCGCGGCCTCAGCACGGCGCGCCAAGGTGCAGCTGGAGATGGGCGGCAAGAACCCGCTCATCGTGCTGGCCGACGCCGACCTGGACCAGGCGGTGGACTGCGCGCTGCAGGGCTCGTATTTCTCCACCGGCCAGCGCTGCACCGCATCGAGCCGTCTCATCGTCGAGGCCGAGGTGCACGACGCCTTTGTGGCGCGCCTGCGCAACCGGCTGGTCAGCCTGAAGGTGGGCCACGCGCTGGAGCGTGGCACCGAGATGGGCCCGGTGGTGGATGACAACCAGCTGGCACAAAACCTGGATTACATCGACATTGCGAAGAGCGAGGGAGCGGAGCATGTCTGGGGTGGCGAGCGCCTGGAGCGCGCCACCCCAGGCCATTACATGAGCCCCGCCCTCTTCCTGGCCCGCCCGGAGCACCGCGTGGCGCGCGAGGAAATCTTTGGCCCCGTGGCCTGCGTGCTGCGGGCTGACGACTACGAGCACGCACTGGCCTTGGCCAACGACACGCCCTTTGGCCTGTGTGCGGGCATCTGCACCACGTCGCTCAAGCGCGCCATGCACTTCAAGCGCCACGCTGCCGTGGGCATGACCATGGTGAACCTGCCCACGGCGGGCGTGGACTTCCATGTGCCGTTTGGCGGCCGCAAGGAATCGAGCTACGGCGCCCGCGAGCAGGGGCGCTACGCCGCCGAGTTCTACACCACCGTCAAGACCGGCTACATGCTGGCTTGAGCCCTGCCCTTTTCGAGCGTTCCTTCCTTCCATCCCGCAACCATCGTCAACCAACCATTACAGACAGGAGACAAGATGATGAAAATGAACCGCCGCACCGTTGCTGCCGCCTTGGCCAGCGTGCCCGTGGCCGCCTTGCTGCCCGGCGCCGCCTGGGCGCAAAAGCCCCTCGTGCTGGGCTTCAGCCAGGTGGGGGCCGAGAGCGAATGGCGCACCGCCAACACCGAGTCCATCAAGTCGGCCGCCAAGGAGGCCGGCATCGAGTTGAAGTTCTCGGACGCGCAGCAAAAGCAGGAGAACCAGATCAAGGCCATCCGCTCGTTCATCGCGCAGAAGGTGGACGTGATTGCGTTCTCGCCCGTGGTGGAGTCGGGCTGGGAGCCCGTGTTGCGCGAGGCCAAGGCCGCCAAGATCCCCGTGGTGCTGACCGACCGCGCGGTGAACACCAAGGACACGTCGCTGTACGTGACCTTCATGGGCTCGGACTTTGTGGAAGAAGGCCGCAAGGCCGGCCGCTGGCTGGTGGAGAAGATGAAGGACCAGAAGGGCGAGGTCAACATCGTCGAGCTGCAAGGCACCGTGGGCTCGGCCCCTGCCATCGACCGCAAGAAGGGCTTTGAGGAAGTCATCAAGGCCGACTCCAAGTTCAAGATCATCCGCAGCCAGACCGGCGACTTCACCCGCGCCAAGGGCAAGGAAGTGATGGAAGCCTTCCTGAAGGCCGAGGGCAAGAAGATCAATGTGCTGTACGCGCACAACGACGACATGGCGATCGGCGCCATCCAGGCCATCGAAGAGGCCGGCATGAAGCCCGCCAAGGACATCGTGATCATCTCCATCGACGCGGTGAAGGGCGCCTTCGAAGCCATGATCGCCGGCAAGCTCAATGTGAGCGTGGAATGCAGCCCCCTGCTGGGCCCGCAGCTGATGAGCGCTGTCAAGGACATCAAGGCTGGCAAGGCGGTGCCCAAGCGCATCGTGACGGAAGAAGGCATCTTCCCGATGGAAGTGGCGGCGAAGGAAATGCCTAACCGCAAGTATTAACCCCCTGAGGCGCTGCGCGCCTTCCCCCTTTCTCTCGCATCGCTGCGCGATGCGGGAAGGGGGACGCCACCGGCCCGGCGGGGCGGCCCTTGGGCGGTGGCTCTGGCACTGGGCCACGACAGTTTCGTAAGGCCGTGACGCATCCAAGGGGCAATCAAATCAAAACAACATCAGGAGACAGACTCAAATGAAGCGTGCAATTTTCAAGGCCGTGTTGGCCACCGTGGCACTGGCGGCGATTGGCGCCACATCAGTGGCATCGGCCCAGGACAAGGGCACCATTGGCATCTCGATGCCCACCAAGTCCTCGGCGCGCTGGATTGCCGATGGCGACAACATGGTCAAGGTGCTCAAGGACCGGGGCTACAAGACCGACCTGCAGTACGCCGAAGACGACATCCCCAACCAGCTCGCGCAGATCGAGAACATGATCACCAAGGGTGCCAAGGTGCTGGTGATCGCGTCGATTGACGGCACCACGCTGTCCAAGGCGCTGCAAAACGCGGCCGACAAGGGCGTGAAGGTCATTGCGTACGACCGTCTCATCAAGGGCTCGAAGAACGTGGACTACTACGCCACGTTCGACAACTTCCAGGTGGGTGTGCTGCAGGCCACCTCCATCGTGGACAAGCTGGGCCTCAAGCAAGGCAAGGGCCCGTTCAACATTGAACTGTTCGGCGGCTCGCCGGACGACAACAACGCCTTCTTCTTCTACGACGGCGCCATGAGCGTGCTGCAGCCCTACATCGACAGCGGCAAGCTGGTGGTGCGCAGCAAGCAGACCGGCATGAACAAGGTGGGCACGCTGCGCTGGGATGGCTCGGTGGCCCAGGCGCGCATGGACAACCTGCTGTCGGCCTACTACGGCAAGGACAAGGTGCATGCGGTGCTGTCGCCCTATGACGGCATCTCCATCGGCATCCTGTCCTCCCTCAAGGGCGTGGGCTACTGCACCGCCCAGCAGCCCTGCCCCGTGGTCAGCGGCCAAGACGCTGAGGTGCCTTCCATCAAGTCCATCCTCAAGGGCGAACAGTCTTCCACCGTGTTCAAGGACACCCGCGAGCTGGCCAAGGTGGCCGCCAACATGGTGGACGCCGTGCTGACGGGCAAGCAGCCCGAGATCAACGACACCAAGACCTACAACAACGGCGTGAAGGTGGTGCCCTCGTACCTGCTCAAGCCCGTGTCGGTGGACGTATCCAACTGGAACACGGTGCTGGTGGGCAGCGGGTACTACAAAGAGTCCCAAATCAAGTGAGCGCGAGCGGCTTCTGCATCTAAAGCCGCCGCCTGCGAATGCCACCGGGGCAGCGCAGGCGGCCTGCAACCGGGATGGGGTCAGAGGCCCCACCAACAGACTGAGAGACCATGCTTCTTGAAATGCGGAACATCCGCAAAACCTTCCCCGGCGTGGTGGCGCTGAACCAGGTCAACCTGCAGGTGCAGGCCGGGGAGATCCATGCCATCGTCGGCGAAAACGGGGCGGGCAAATCCACGCTGATGAAGGTGCTGTCGGGTGTGTACCCACACGGCAGCTACAGCGGCCAGATCCTGTTCGACGGGCAGGAGCGCGAATTTGCGGGCATCCGCGACAGCGAGCACCTCGGCATCATCATCATTCACCAGGAGCTGGCGCTGGTGCCGCTGCTGTCGATTGCCGAGAACATCTTTCTTGGCAACGAAACCGCGCGGCACGGCGTCATCGACTGGATGGCTGCGCACAGTCGCGCCCAGGCGCTGCTGCACAAGGTGGGCCTGCGCGAATCGCCCGACACACCGGTGGGCCAGCTGGGTGTGGGCAAGCAGCAGCTGGTGGAAATTGCCAAGGCGCTGTCGCGCAAGGTGCGCCTGCTGATCCTGGACGAGCCCACCGCCAGCCTCAACGAGAACGACAGCCAGGCCCTGCTGGACCTGCTCCTGGAGCTGAAAGCCCAGGGCATCACCTGCATCCTGATCTCGCACAAGCTCAACGAAATCTCGCGCGTGGCGGATGCCATCACCGTGCTGCGCGACGGCAGCACCGTGCAGATGCTGGACTGCCGCGAGGGCCCGGTGAGCGAAGACCGCGTGATCCAGGCCATGGTGGGCCGCGAGATGAGCGACCGCTATCCCCAGCGCCAGCCGCAAGTGGGCGACATTGTTTTTGAGGTGCGCAACTGGCGCGCCCACCACCCGCAGCGCAGCGACCGCGAGCACCTCAAGGGCATCGACCTGAATGTGCGGCGCGGCGAGATAGTGGGCATTGCGGGCCTGATGGGCGCAGGCCGCACCGAGCTGGCCATGAGCATCTTCGGCCGCTCGTGGGGCCAGCGCATCAGCGGCGAAGTGCGGCTGCACGGCCAGCCCATCGACGTGAGCACGGTGGAAAAGGCCGTGCGCCACGGACTGGCCTATGTGACCGAAGACCGCAAGGGCAATGGCCTGGTGCTGAACGAAGACATCCAGTTCAACACCTCGCTGGCCAACCTGCCGGGCGTTTCGTTCGCCAGCGTGATCGACAGCGGCCAGGAACACCGCGTGGCACAGGACTACCGCGAGAAGCTACGCATCCGCTGTTCGGGTGTGGACCAGAAAACGCTGAACCTGTCGGGCGGCAACCAGCAAAAAGTGGTGTTGAGCAAATGGCTGTTCACCAGCCCCGAAGTGCTCATCCTCGACGAGCCCACACGCGGCATCGACGTGGGCGCCAAGTACGAGATCTACACCCTCATCGCCCAGCTGGCGGCCGAGGGCAAGTGCGTGATCGTGATCTCCTCCGAAATGCCCGAGCTGCTGGGCATCACGGACCGCATCTATGTGATGAACGAAGGCCGCTTTGTGGCCGAGATGCCAACTTCAGACGCCTCGCAAGAAAAGATCATGCGAGCGATTGTGAAAGCCAGTTGATATGAGCCAGACCACCCACCCACCCGCCAGCACGCTGGCCGACGGCAGCACGACAGCAGCGGCGCGGCACGACAAATCGCTGTTGCAGCACCTGCAGCACAACCTGCGCGAATACGGCATGTTGATCACGCTGGTGGCCATCATGGGCTTCTTCCAGTACATGACCGAGGGCACGCTGATGCAGCCCTTGAACCTGACCAACCTGGTGCTGCAGAACAGCTACATCGTCATCATGGCGCTGGGCATGCTGCTGGTCATCGTGGCCGGGCACATCGACCTGTCGGTGGGCTCGGTGTGTGGCTTCATCGGCGCGCTGGCAGCGGTGCTGATGGTCGAATACAACTGGCACTTCGTGCCTGCCACGCTGGTGTGCCTGCTGTGCGGCGGGCTCATCGGCGCCATTCAAGGCGGGTTTGTGGCCTTCTCGCGCATCCCCTCGTTCATCGTCACGTTGGCGGGCATGCTGGTGTTCAAGGGCCTGGCGCTGGCGCTGCTGGCGGGTCAGTCGGTGGGGCCGTTCCCCTCGGCGTTCCAGATGCTCAGCTCGGGTTTTATCCCCGACCTGTTCAGTGTCGAAGGCCTGCGCCTGACCTCGCTGCTGCTGGGCACTGCCGTGGCTGCGGCCCTGGCCGTGGCTGGCCTGCGCCAGCGCGCCAACCGGCTGCGCCACGGCGTGCAGACAGAGCCTGCAGGTCTGTTCATCGCCCGCACGGTGGTGTTTGGTGGGCTGCTGGTGTACTTCAGCTACCTTCTGGCCTCGTACAAGGGCCAGCCCAATGTGCTCATCGTGATGGCGCTGCTGATCGTGCTGTTCGACTTCGTCACCAGCCGCACCACCGTCGGCCGCCGCATCTATGCCATGGGCGGCAACGAGAAGGCGGCCAAGCTCTCGGGCATCAAGACCGAGCGGCTCACGCTGTATGCCTTCATCAACATGGGCGTGCTGGCCGCCCTGGCCGGGCTGGTGTTTGCGGCGCGGCTGAACACCGCCACGCCCAAGGCGGGCCTGGGTTTTGAGCTGGACGTGATTGCAGCCTGCTTCATCGGCGGCGCATCGGCATCGGGCGGCGTGGGCAAGGTGATGGGCGCGGTCATTGGCGCCTTTGTGATGGGCGTGATGAACAACGGCATGTCCATCCTGGGCATCGGCATCGACTACCAGCAGGTCATCAAGGGCGTCGTGCTGCTGGCCGCCGTGCTCGTGGACGTTTACAACAAGAACAAAGCGTGATGACCCCCATGGACGCGTCCACCGCTCACGCCCCAGCCGCAGCTCCGCTGCTGCAGCTTTCGGGAATCCACAAGCAGTTTGCGGGCATCCCCGTGCTGCGCGACGTGCAGCTCAACCTCTACCCTGGCGAGATCCATGCGCTGATGGGGCAGAACGGTGCGGGCAAGTCCACGCTGATCAAGGTGCTGACGGGCGTGCTGGAGGCCAGCGGCGGGCAGATGCGGCTGGGAGGGAACGCCGCAGCGCCGGGCCGCCCCAAGCAAGGCGACGCCCCCTCGGGGGGCAGCGACCCGCGCAGCGGCGGAGCGTGGGGGCAGATCACTGTGTGGCCCGACTCGCCCCTGGCCGCGCAGCGCCTGGGCATCAGCACCGTGTACCAGGAGGTCAACCTCTGCCCTAACCTCTCGGTGGCCGAGAACATCTTTGCAGGCCGCTACCCGCGCTGCGGCATTGCACAGGGCTTTCGCATCGACTGGGCCACGCTGCACCAGCGCGCCCGCGATCTGGTGGCGCGCATCGGCCTGCAGATCGACGTGACGCGCCTGCTGTCGGACTACCCCGTGGCCGTGCAGCAGCTGGTGGCGATTGCGCGCGCACTCAGCATCGAATCGCGCGTGCTGATCCTGGATGAGCCCACCTCCAGCCTGGACGACGACGAGGTGCAAAAGCTCTTCGAGGTGCTGCGCCGCCTGCGCAGCGAGGGGCTGTCCATCGTCTTTGTGACGCATTTCCTGAACCAGGTGTATGCCGTGTCCGACCGCATCACCGTGCTGCGCAACGGCAGCTGGGTGGGCGAGTGGCGCGCGCAAGACCTGGGTCCGCAGGCTTTGATCGCTGCCATGCTGGGGCGCGACCTGGCCGCCGTATCGACCGAGCCAGCGGTGTCGCCCGTGTTCGACACCCGCCAGACCACGCTGCTGCAAACCGAGGGCCTGGGGCAGGACACGCAACTGCAGCCACTGGACCTGCAGATCCGCGCGGGCGAGGTGGTGGGCCTGGCGGGGCTGCTGGGCTCGGGCCGCACCGAGCTGGCGCGTCTGCTGTTTGGCCTGGAGCAGCCCGACCGGGGCGCGCTGCGCATCGACGGGCAGGTGGTGAAGTTTGCCAACCCCATGGATGCGATCCGCCATGGCCTGGCCCTGTGCCCTGAAGAGCGCAAGACCGACGGCATCGTGGCCGAACTGTCAGTGCGCGAAAACATTGCGCTGGCGCTGCAGGCCCGCATGGGCGTGGGCAAGTTTCTTTCGCGTGCCGAGCAGACGGCGCTGGCCGAACGCTATGTGAAGCTGCTGGGCATCAAGACCGAGACCGTGGACAAGCCCATCGGCCTGCTCTCGGGCGGCAACCAGCAAAAGGCCATCCTTGCGCGCTGGATGGCCATCGAGCCGCGCCTGCTGATCCTGGACGAACCCACACGCGGCATCGACGTGGCCGCCAAGCAGGAAATCATGGACCAGATCCTGCGCCTGGCCCAGGCGGGCATGGCCGTGTTGTTCATCTCTTCCGAAATGAGCGAGGTGGTGCGCGTGGCGCACCGCATCGTGGTGCTCCGCGACCGCCACAAGGTGGGTGAGCTGCCTGCGGGCAGCAGCGAAGACGCCGTTTACGACCTGATTGCTGCCGAACATGCTTGAAATAAAGAACACCCCCCTGAGCCGCTTCGCGGCTTCCCCCCGCTCTCGCATCGCTTCGCGATGCGGGCAGGGGGACGCAGCCCTCGCTGCGGGGCGGCCCTTGCTTGGCTGCCCTCGCCTGGACCGCGCCAGTATCGGGCGCAGCGCCGTGGATGACCTGTATGTCTGAACGTAGCACCACCTTCCCTGTTTCCGCGCTACTGCGCCACCGTCTGGCCTGGCCCCTGATCACGCTGGCGCTGCTGCTCATCGTGAACACGGTGTTCAACAGCAGCTTCCTGCACATCGAATGGCGCGACGGGCACCTCTACGGCAGCCTCATCGACATCCTGAACCGCGCCGCACCGCTGGTGCTGGTGTCGCTGGGCATGACGCTGGTGATTGCCACACGCGGCATCGACATCTCGGTGGGTGCCACCGTGGCCATTGCAGCGGCGGTGGCGGCCTGGATGATCGGCGGATCGGTATCGGGCACTGAAAGCCGGTTCCCATTGCCGGTCGCCATCCTGGGCGCCATCGGCGTGGCGCTGCTGTGCGGGCTGTGGAACGGCGTGCTGGTCGCCAAGGTGGGCATGCAGCCCATCATTGCCACGCTGATCCTCATGGTGGCGGGCCGGGGCATTGCCCAGCTCATCACCGACGGGCAGATCATCACCATCTACTACACGCCCTACTTCTTCATGGGCGGCGGGTACCTGGCAGGGCTGCCGTTCTCTGTGTTCGTAGTGGCCGCAGTCTTCGTGGTGCTGTACCTCGCCATCACTCGCACGGCGCTGGGCCTGTTCATCCAGGCAGTGGGCATCAACCCCACGGCGGCGCGGGTGGCGGGTGTGCAGGCGGGGCGGCTTATCGTGGCGGCCTATGTGTTCTGCGGCGTGTGCGCGGGCATTGCGGGGCTGCTGATCAGCTCCAACGTGAAGAGCGCGGATGGCAACAACGCTGGGCAGCTGCTGGAGCTGGACGCCATCCTGGCCGTCACGCTGGGTGGCACCGCCCTCACGGGCGGCCGCTTCAGCCTGGTGGGCAGCGTGATTGGCGCGCTCATCATTCAGACGCTGACCTACGCCATCTACTCGCTGGGCGTGCCGCCCGAGATCAACCTGGTGGTGAAGGCCGTGGTGGTGTTCATCGTGATGCTGCTGCAGTCGCCCGAGTTCCGGGTGCAAGTGGGCGCCCTGGCACGCCGCCCCGGCGCGGGAGCTTTGCCATGAGCGCCGTACCCAAAACCGCAGGCTTCGGCACCGTGAGCTCTCCTGTCCCACAGGCCGCCGCTGCGCACGCGCGGTTCAACCCCAAGTACCTGCCGCTGGCAGCCACCATCTCGCTGTTCGTGGCCATGGCCACGCTGGGCTCGGTGCTGTACACCGGTTTCTTCTCGGCCCAGGTGTTCCTCAACCTGCTGATCGACAACGCCTTCCTCATCATCGTGGCGGTGGGCATGACGTTCGTGATCCTGTCGGGCGGCATCGACCTCTCGGTGGGATCGGTGGTGGCGCTGACCACCATGGTGCTGGCCGCGCTGGTGGAACACCGGGGTTGGAACCCGATAGTCGCCATCCCGCTGGTGCTGCTGATGGGCACGGCATTTGGCGCGTTCATGGGTTTCCTCATCGAGCGCTTTCGGCTGCAGCCCTTCATCGTCACGCTGGCAGGCATGTTCCTGGCGCGGGGGCTGTGCTACCTGATCAGCATCGATTCCATCAGCATCACCCACGAGGGCTACTCCGAGCTGGCCCAGTGGCGCTTGCCGCTGTGGGAAGGCGCGTCCTTATCGCTGGGCGCGCTCATTGCCATCGCCGTGCTGCTGGTGGCCCTGTTCGTGGCGCACTGCACGCCGTTTGGCCGCAGCGTGTATGCGGTGGGCGGCAGCGAGCACTCGGCTGTGCTCATGGGCCTGCCGGTGCGCCGCACGCTCATTGGCGTCTACACGCTGTCGGGCTTTTGCTCAGCGCTGGCGGGCGTGGTGTTCACGTTCTACATGCTGTCGGGCTATGGCCTGCACGCCGTGGGCATGGAGCTGGACGCAATTGCCGCCGTGGTCATTGGCGGCACGCTGCTCACCGGTGGCGTGGGCTATGTGGCGGGCACGCTGTTTGGCGTGCTCATGCTCGGAATCATCCAGACCCTGATTTCCTTCGACGGCACGCTCAGCTCCTGGTGGACGCGCATCGTCGTTGGTGTGCTGCTGTTCGCTTTCTGTCTGCTGCAGCGGCTGCTTTCGCGCCGCTCGGGCAAGGCCCGTTGACTCTTCATTTCTTCTCTTTCTCTCGCACCCCACCATGACCACCCCCAAGCGCAAACTCCGCTCCGCCGAATGGTTCGGCACGGCCGACAAGAACGGCTTCATGTACCGCAGCTGGATGAAGAACCAGGGCATCCCCGACCACGCGTTCGACGGCCGCCCCGTGATCGGCATCTGCAACACCTGGTCCGAGCTGACCCCGTGCAACGCCCACTTCCGCAAGATCGCCGAGCATGTGAAGCGCGGCATCTACGAGGCGGGCGGCTTTCCGGTGGAGTTCCCGGTGTTCTCCAACGGCGAATCCAACCTGCGCCCCACGGCCATGCTCACGCGCAACCTGGCCAGCATGGATGTGGAAGAGGCCATTCGCGGCAACCCGATCGACGCGGTGGTGCTGCTGGTGGGCTGCGACAAGACCACGCCTGCCCTGCTGATGGGCGCGGCCAGCTGCGATGTGCCCGCCATCGTGGTCACGGGCGGGCCCATGCTCAACGGCAAGCTCGACGGCAAGGACATCGGCTCGGGCACGGCCGTGTGGCGCCTGCACGAGTCACTGAAAGCCGGCGAGATCAACGAGCACCAGTTCTTCGCGGCCGAGGCCGGCATGTCGCGCTCGGCGGGCACCTGCAACACGATGGGCACGGCCAGCACCATGGCCTGCATGGCTGAATCGCTGGGCACATCGCTGCCGCACAACGCAGCCATCCCGGCGGTGGACTCGCGCCGCTATGTGCTGGCCCACATGTCGGGCAAGCGCATTGTGGAGATGGCACACGAAGGGCTCACGCTCTCCAAAATTCTCACGCGCGAAGCCTTCGAGAACGCTATCCGCACCAACGCGGCGATTGGCGGTTCGACCAACGCGGTCATCCACCTGAAGGCCATCGCCGGCCGCATCGGCGTGCAGCTGGACCTGGAGGACTGGACGCGCATTGGCCGTGGCACGCCCACGCTGGTGGACCTGCAGCCCTCGGGCCGCTTCCTGATGGAAGAGTTCTACTACGCGGGCGGCCTGCCTGCCGTGCTGCGCCGTCTGGGCGAAAACGGCCTGCTGCCCCACCCCAACGCCCTCACCGTCAACGGCAAGAGCCTGTGGGACAACGTGCGCGAAGCCCCGCAGTACAACGACGAGGTGATCCGCCCGATCAGCAACCCGCTGATTGCCGACGGTGGCATCTGCATCCTGCGCGGCAACCTGGCGCCGCGTGGCGCGGTGCTCAAGCCCTCCGCCGCCTCGCCCGAACTGCTCAAGCACCGGGGCCGCGCCGTGGTGTTCGAGAACCTGGAGCACTACAAGGAGCGCATCGTCGATGAAAACCTGGACATCGACGCCAGCTGCGTGATGGTGCTCAAGAACTGCGGCCCCAAGGGCTACCCCGGCATGGCCGAGGTGGGCAACATGGGCCTGCCGCCCAAGCTGCTGCGCCAGGGCGTGAAGGACATGGTGCGCATCTCCGACGCCCGCATGAGCGGCACCGCCTACGGCACCGTGGTGCTGCACGTGGCGCCCGAGGCGGCAGCCGGTGGCCCGCTGGCTGCTGTGCGCGATGGCGACTTCATTGAGCTGGACTGCGAGAACGGCCGGTTGCACCTGGACATCAGCGACGAGGAACTGGCAGCACGCCTGGCCGCATTGGCTGGCACGGACAACGGCGGACGCGGCGGCTACCAGCGGCTGTATGTGGACCACGTACTGCAGGCGGACGATGGCTGTGACTTTGACTTCTTGGTCGGCTGCCGGGGGGCTGCTGTGCCCCGCCACTCGCATTGATGTGCCCCACTGAGGCGCTCGTCGCAGTCAATTACTACAGATCCAATAGCAGCCAGCGCTTATTCAACTAGCGCCAGAGGCATATTTCACTCAAATTCTTACCCGCACCCGCCATGCCAGCCACCCATTCCCTCCAGAACCCTCGCTACCGCGGCATCTTCCCCGTGGTGCCCACCACGTTCCATGAAGACGGCCGCCTCGACCTCGACAGCCAGAAGCGCTGCCTCGACTTCATGATCGATGCGGGCGTGGATGGCGTCTGCATCCTGGCCAACTTCTCCGAGCAGTTCTCGCTGTCCGACGCCGAGCGCGAAGTCCTCACCCGCACATCGCTGGAGCATGTGGCAGGCCGTGTGCCAGTCATCGTCACCACCACCCACTACGGCACGCGCGTGTGTGCCGAGCGCAGCCGCGCCGCGCAGGACATGGGCGCGGCCATGGTGATGGTCATGCCGCCCTACCACGGTGCCACCTTCCGTGTGCCCGAGGCGCAGATCTACGAGTTCTATGCCCGTGTGTCGGATGCGATCCGCATCCCGATCATGGTGCAGGACGCACCCGCCAGCGGCACTGTGCTGTCGGCCCCCTTCCTGGCCCGCATGGCGCAAGAGATCGAGAACCTGGCCTACTTCAAGATCGAAGTGCCCGGCGCCGCCAGCAAACTGCGCGAGCTGATCCGCCTGGGCGGCGATGCGATTGAAGGCCCGTGGGACGGCGAAGAAGCCATCACCCTGCTGGCCGACCTGGATGCCGGCGCCACGGGTGCGATGACGGGCGGCGCCTTCCCCGACGGCATTCGCCCCATCATCGAGGCGCACCGCCAGGGTGACATGGACCAGGCGTTTGCGCTCTACCAGCGCTGGTTGCCCCTCATCAACCACGAAAACCGCCAGGGCGGCATCCTCACGGCCAAGGCACTGATGAAGGAAGGCGGCGTGATCGCCTGCGAGGCGGGCCGCCACCCCTTCCCGACCATGCACCCTGAGGTGCGACGCGGCCTGATCGACATCGCGCGGCGGCTGGACCCGCTGGTGCTGCGCTGGGCACGTTAAGCAGGACTCACATGGTGCCTGCACGTTTTCTGGTGCCCGCCGAGGCGGGCCTGATCGCCCTGGACTGGGGCACCAGCGCATTGCGCGCCTTCCGCATGGGCGCGCATGGCGAGGTGCTGGAGACGCGGCACCGCCCCTGGGGCATCATGAACCTGCCCCCCGCCACCGCGAGCGCGGCAGACGGCGAGCCCGGCGCCGCGTTTGAACGCGCACTGCAAGACACCTGCGGCGACTGGCTGGCCGCCGCACCCGGCCTGCCACTGCTGGCCTGCGGCATGGTGGGCAGCGCCCAAGGCTGGCGCGAGGCCAAGTACCTGCCGGCGCCCACCTCGCTCGATGCACTGGCGCGGGGCCTGACACTGGTGGAGCGGCGCGACGGCCCGCCGCTGCACATCGTGCCGGGCCTGTTGCAGCAGGGTGCACTGCCCAACGTGATGCGCGGCGAAGAAACCCAGGTGCTGGGGGTGCTGGCAGGCCTTGCACTGCCTGCGGATGCGCCCGTGCTCATCGGCCTGCCCGGCACCCACAGCAAATGGGTGCTGGCACGCCGGGGCCGCATCGAGCAGTTCTACACCTTCATGACCGGCGAGGTGTTTGCCGCACTGCGCAGCCACACCATTCTGGGCAAGACCATGCAGGCTGCAGCGGCACCCGACGACGATGCCTTTGCGCGCGGGCTGGAGGTGGCGCGGGGCAGCGATGCCACGCTGGGACTGCTCTCGCACATCTTCAGCACCCGCACGCTGGGGCTGACCGGCGCGCTGGCGCCTACCGCGCAAGCGGACTACCTCTCGGGCCTGCTGATCGGGCACGAGGTGGCGAGCCTTGCACGCGCACAGGATCAAACCGCACCAACACCGCAAGCGCTGGTGCTCTGCGGCGAGCCCGACCTGTGCCGCCGCTACGCCGTCGCGCTGCAGACCTACGGCTTTGCCGCCCCCACCATCGCCACGCAAGCCACGGCCACCGGGCTGTGGCAGATCGCACTGGCGGCAGGGCTGGTCGTTGCGCCCACATCCTCGACTTCTCTATCCCCCATCACCGCCGGGAGCCTGCCCGCATGAACCCCATCGACAAAACCCTGTTCCACATCCTGCAGCGCTGCGGACTCATCGCCATCCTGCGCGGCGTGCAGCCGCACGAGGTGGTGGCCATCGGCCACGCGCTGTACGACGCAGGGTTCCGCATCATCGAAGTGCCGCTCAACTCCCCCGAGCCGCTGGCCAGCATCCGCGCGCTGCGCGATGCGCTGCCCGCCGACTGCCTGGTGGGCGCGGGCACCGTGCTCTCCATCGATGCCGTGGCCGACGTGGCCGCAGCCGGTGGGCAGATCATCGTCATGCCTCACAGCGACCCCGATGTGATCCGCGCTGCCCGCGCCGCTGGCATGGCCTGCGCGCCCGGCGTGGCCACGCTGACCGAAGCCTACGCCGCGCTGGCAGCGGGCGCCAATATGCTCAAGCTGTTCCCGGCCGAGGCGCTGCCGCCCCATGTGCTCAAGGCCTGGCGCGCCGTCATCACGCCGCCCATGGCACTGGTGCCCGTGGGCGGCATCGTGCCCGAGAGCATTGCGCCCTATGCCGCCGCTGGCGCCAGCGGTTTTGGCCTGGGATCGGCCCTGTACCGGCCCGGTGACCAGGCCCCCGAGGTGGCGCACAAGGCTGCAGCGTTTGCGCGGGCGTGGCAGGCGTCCTTTGGCACCGCGCCCGCCACAGCCTGAACCGCCCCCCTACTCGTTCCGGACAACCCAGCATTTCTGAACCGACTACCCAGCCCCCATGAAGATCACCCGACTCACCACATTCATCGTCCCGCCGCGCTGGTGCTTCCTCAAAATAGAAACTGACGAAGGCATCACCGGCTGGGGCGAGCCTGTGCTGGAAGGCCGCGCGCACACCGTGGCTGCTGCGGTCGATGAACTGGCCGACTACCTCATTGGCAAAGACCCACGCCACATCGAAGACCACTGGACCGTGCTGTACAGGGGCGGCTTTTACCGGGGCGGCGGCGTGCACATGAGCGCACTGGCCGGGATCGACCAGGCCCTGTGGGACATCAAGGGCAAGGCGTTGGGCGTGCCCGTGTCCGAGCTGCTGGGTGGCAATGTGCGCAGCCACATCAAGGTCTACAGCTGGATTGGCGGAGACCGCCCCAGCGAGACGGCCGCCGCCGCCCAGGCCGCCGTGGCGCGCGGCTTCACGGCCGTGAAGATGAACGGCACCGAAGAGGTGCAGTACGTGGACAGCTACGACAAGGTGGAGCGCTGCCTGCAGAACGTGGCCGCCGTGCGCGAGGCCGTGGGGCCGAATGTGGGGATTGGCGTGGACTTCCACGGCCGCGTGCACCGGCCCATGGCCAAGGTGCTGGTCAAGGAGCTGGAGCCCTACAAGCTCATGTTCATCGAAGAGCCTGTGCTGAGCGAACACGAAGAGGCGCTGAAGGAGATCGCCCGCATCTCATCCACCCCCATTGCCCTGGGCGAGCGTCTGTACTCGCGCTGGGACTTCAAGCGCGTGCTGCAAGGCGGCTATGCGGACATCATCCAGCCCGACCCCTCGCACGCAGGGGGCATCACCGAAACCCGCAAGATCGCCAGCATGGCCGAGGCCTACGACGTAGCCCTGGCCCTGCACTGCCCGCTGGGCCCGATTGCACTGGCGGCCAACCTGCAGCTGGATGCGGTTTGCTACAACGCCTTCATCCAGGAGCAGAGCCTGGGCATCCACTACAACCAGGCCAACGACCTGATGGACTATGTGTCCAAACCCGGGGTGTTTGCGTACCAGGACGGGATGGTCGCCATCCCCACCGGGCCGGGGCTAGGGATTGAGGTGAACGAAGACTATGTGCGCGAGCGGGCGCAGGAGGGGCACCGGTGGAGGAACCCGGTGTGGCGGCACCGGGATGGGAGCTTTGCGGAGTGGTGAGCGGGTTGGGATCTTCGCCAGCGGATTCGGTGGCGAGGGGCTGCTTTAGAGTGCAAGCCGCCTTCAATGCCGCCGTGAGATAAGAGCCGTTCAATGCGAAGGTTGTCTTTCAAAATCGCCGCAGAGAAGTTCTTTGAACTCAATCGTTGACACCTCCACTCTGCTCACAGAAGGACGGAGACGCGGATGGCCGCATCGTTTGCGGTCTCCTCCTGTTGCTTCCAACTACGGCGGTGGCGGAAATCTTCATCCTTTAGTGAGGCTGCCCCCGTGAGCCCAGTGCGCATCAAAGCAGATGACAGCTTGGAAGGAGTCCGTTCCGTCCCAGGTCCTGGATGGCGACGGAAAGCTCCTGCAAGCTAAATGGCGGTTCGTACGCGCCGCTTGCCGGCGGCCTTGGCGCCATACATCGCTTGGTCGGCTTTGCGCAACAACGTATCCACGTCTGTCGCAGTGCCCGGAAAGTGAGATACGCCAATGCTGGCTGACACCTCTGCACGGTGTCCGTCCAGAAAATAGGGTTGTGAAATCAACTCCACCAACCGGGTGGCGAATACACGCGACTGCTCCAGACTCGAATGGATCAGAGCCACAGCGAACTCATCCCCCCCGAGTCGCGAACAGATATCAGATGTCCGGCAGGCCTTGGCGATGCGCTGAGACACCTCGCGCAGCAGTTGATCTCCAGCTGCGTGGCCTAGCGTGTCATTCACGGCCTTGAACCCATCCAGGTCGATGAAAAGAGCACAAAGCTCGTCGTTGTTGCGCTCGCAAAGAGCCAAATTCTGTGCAACTGAGAGACGAAACAGCGTCCGGTTGGGTAACCCCGTGAGGCTATCGTGATGTGCGTCGTACTGAGACTTCCGAAGCGAATCGGATGCGTCCAAGAGCGCCTGGCGCATGGCGTTGGCCTCCTTGAAGTGCAACAGAGGGATATCCAATGGAACACCGGAAACCATATCCACTGCAGGCTGGGCCAACGCAGTGATCGACCTTGCCACCCTTCCGCCCACGAACCAGGCCAGCCACAAACCCAGGCCGAGCGCTCCCAGTGTTGCGAGAACCAATCGAAGCAATGTCTGGCGCAGACCTGCTGTCAGTTCCGCCTTGGGAATCCCCACGGCGACGCCCCAGTGTGAGGTCGGCGATCTGCTGTAGGCCGTCAGTACGGGGACGCCGTCAAGCGTGACGGACTCCAGACTGCCTTCGCCGGACGTCTGCATCCGCGCTAACAAGGCTGGAGCGACGGGTTTGCCAAGAAACTTCTCAATCTCATGTGACCGAGCCACGATCCTATTGTTACCGTCGGTGATAGCAACGCGCCATGACTCGGGAAAAGCGTTGGCCTTCAGCAAGGCCATGAACTGCTGGTGTGTGTAGGTGGCGTTCAGCGAGTAGGCAATTGAATCATCGACCCGCACCGGTACGCCAACGGTGAAGATCCGCTGGTTGGTGATCGGTCCCACGAACAGGTCTGAAACACCAGGCTTTCCTGTTTCCAGAATTCTCTCCAGGAGCTTGGCGTCCGCTACCTTAGGCAGTGAGTCACCATATGGAACGCGTGTGGAGAGAAGAATCTGACCGGATCTGTCGAGGACGAGAATGCTGTCCGCTCGCACGTTCGCCAGCGCCTCGAGTGCGCGACGGTGAAACCCTTCCAGGTCACCTGTCGCCAAGCGGTGAGAGGTGCTGAGGGCCAGAAGCGCCGATTGGGCTGCTGCAAACTCCCGGTCTACCGAAAGCACCAAGCTTTGCGCTCGGTTGATCGCAGATTTGGAAAGCTGGATCTGTTCTCGCTCGTAGTAATTGAGGAACAGTAGACCCGCGACAAGTGAGATTGGGAGGACACAAACAACCACCAATAGCGCCAGCGTGGCACGGATACTGGGAGCGCCCTTGGTCGAAATTCTCAGCCAACGATGAGGCAAAGGCGCCGCACTGGGGGGCTGAGGTGAGAAAGCCATGCCGGGTCCTACGTAGTTACGCACGTATTGGAGATCTGCATCCAGGCCTCGGTCGGTCCCCCGCAGCCGTTTGCGGGATGCGCTCCATTCTGACCGTATGGTATCGCCAAGCTGACTGGCGGGTCTGGCTAGATAGCTATAGGTATCCGGTTCGGCCGCGGCACTTGAAACTCCGCCCCGCGTATGTGGATATGAGGCAACGGGTCGAGACAATTGGCACGGATTTTTTCAGTGGTTTCGCACCTATCTTGCGACGGCTGTGTCGATTGCCTGCGTGGATTCACGGGCCGCTGCCTGAGCATCCCTGTGAGCACAAAAAAAGGGCTGGTGTCCATGGACGCCAGCCCTTCTTGAGAAAGCCAGGCTTTACCTATCAATCACAGCAGCCCAGCATTTCCATGCAGCACTTAGCGAGTTCTGAGCAGCAATCGGTTTGGGCCATGGCCACGCCTGCAATCGAAAGCAAGAGAGCGGCCACACTGAACTTCAAAAGTTTGTTCTTCATAGGAATGTTCCTGTTTAGGTTGAATAGAAATTGAGAAATCAACCCAAACCTAGTCAGGAGGTCGACACACCGATGCCCGCCAAGAAGTCCAGTCTTTTACAGAGCCGTCGGGCATGCCTGTGGACTGAGGTGAATCCGACCTGCGGGACAGCGTGGAGGTCATCAGGTGCAAGCCGCAGGGTTGGCAGCCCGGAATAGCTACCAGTGCATATTCATCGTGCACCAGATGCCAATCTGACCTAATTACGTCTGCGCTCCCCTCCCGCCCATCCGAAGAGCAGCCCAGCAGGATACTGTGATTAAATTCAGTATTCCGCCAGCCCACCCACCCCGCCATGACGGTGCTGCCTTCCCCCACTTCGGACTCCCCACGCTCCGCCCCGATCACCCGCTTTCACCGCGCGCGCCTGATGCAGATCTGGCGCTCGGCAGGCTGGCCGTGCAAGGATGGGCTGGAGATTGACCTGCTGGCTGCGGGCCTCATCCGCCTGCACATTGCGGCCGATGGTTGCGAAACCCTGCGCCTCACCGACGAAGGCATCCGCACCCTGGCGCAGGCCCGCCAGCGTGGCGTGCGGGCGCTGAGCCTGCACGACCGGCTGGGGCAGAAGTTTGCGGCGCAGTTGCTGGCTTCGGGGCGAATCGTATGGACCGAACTGTCACTGCGCGCGGTGATCGACACCGTGCCGATGGGGGATGTAGTGCCGCCTGCGGCCACGGCCGATGCACCCGCCAACACCGCGCCCGCCATGGCACCGCTGTGGGCCGAGGATGACCACGCCCCCGCTGCCCGCGCCGCCGCCAACGTGTGGCGCATGGCCCGGCCCGATCTGTTCTCGGTGCGCAACACCTCGGTGCCCGCCTACCTGCAGCCCATGGTGCATGAGGTGAAGGCGAGCCGGGCCGACCTGCTGTCGGACCTGCGGCACGATGCCAAGCGGCAGGCCTACCAGTGGCTGTGCGAGGAGTGTTACTACGTCTTCCCGGCGGGCATTGCCGAGCCCGAAGAGATCCCCGAGCACGTCGGCATCTGGGTGCTACATGGCAGTGTGGAGGACGGGCGCTTTGAGCTGCTGCGCCCCGCGCGGCACAACCGCTGCACCCTGCCCTTTTCTGTGTGGATGGCGCTGTGCAAGGCCACGCCGCTGCGCAGCGATGGCGACATGACTCAGACCCATTTGGGCGAGCCTGCTCCTCCCGCCACTGACACCCCGACCACCCCGCCATGACCTACACCGTGGCGGTGCGCGAGCTGTGCGAGTTCACCGCCAAGCAAGGCGACCTGGATCTGCGCTTTACGCCCGCACCCACCGCGCTGGAAGGTATGGCAGGCCATGCGGTGGCAGCGTCGCGCCGGGGCGCAGGCTACCGCGCCGAGGTGGCACTGAGCGGCAGTTACCAAAGCCTGCGCGTGCGCGGCCGGGCCGATGGCTACGACCCCGCGCAGCAGCGCATCGACGAGGTCAAGACCTTCAAAGGGCGGCTGGACCGCCAACCCGCATCGCACCGCCACCTGCACTGGGCGCAGGCCAAGGTGTATGGCTGGCTGCTGTGCGAGCAGGAGCAGCTGGCGCACATCGACGTGGCACTCGTCTACCTGGACGTGGGCACGCAACAAGAGACGGTGTTCACCGAACGCTGCAACGCCGACGACCTGCGCCAGCACTTCGAGGCCCAGTGCCAGCGCTTCATTGCCTGGGCCGAACAGCAGGTGGCCCACCGCGTGACACGCGATGCTGCGCTGACCACCTTGGCATTTCCGTTTGGCGACTTTCGCACCGGCCAGCGCCCGCTGGCCGAGGCCGTGTACAAGACGGCAGTGGCGGGCCGCTGCCTGCTGGCCCAGGCGCCCACGGGCATTGGCAAGACCATGGGCACGCTGTTCCCGCTGCTCAAGGCTGCGCCTGCGCAGCGCATCGACAAGGTGTTCTTTCTGGCCGCCAAAACCTCGGGGCGGCAGATGGCGCTGGATGCGCTGGCGCGCCTGGCCGACAGCGCACCGGCGCTGCCCCTGCGTGTGCTAGAGCTGGTGGCGCGCGACAAGGCGTGCGAACGCCCAGACAAGGCCTGCCACGGCGAATCCTGCCCGCTGGCCCGGGGCTTTTACGACCGGCTGCCTGCCGCCCGCGCTGCCGCCGTGGCCCCCGCCAGCGCAGGCAACCCCGCGCCCGTCCTGCAACAAGCCCGTGTGCGCGACGTAGCCCTGCAGCATGACGTCTGCCCCTACTACCTGAGCCAGGAACTGGCCCGCTGGGCCGATGTGGTGGTGGGTGACTACAACTATTACTTTGACCTGGGCGGGCTGCTGCACGGCCTGGCCCAGGCCAACCAGTGGCGCACGGCGCTGCTGGTGGACGAGGCCCACAACCTGGTGGAGCGCGGCCGCAAGATGTTCACCGCCGAGCTGCACCCCGCCTCCTTGGCCCAGGCCCGCAGCAGCCCCACCGCTGCGCAGCATGCGCCGGTGAAGAAGGCGCTGGACAAGGTGCGCCGCGCCTGGGTGGCGCTGGACAAGGCGCACCCGGCCCCGTACACGGTGCTCGAAACCTTCCCCGACAAGCTGCTGGCCGCGCTGCAGCAGTGCACCACCACGCTCACCGAACACTTTACCGATCACCCCACCGAGCCGGACGGCGCACTGCAAACGTTCTACTTCGATGCCCTGCACCTGCAGCGCATGGCCGACCTGCTCGATGCGCATTCGATGGTGGACATCACCCAGGCTTCTGCCGCCCACCACCAGCGGTCCTCCAAACCCGGCGATTCCGTGGTCTGCATCCGCAACGTGGTGCCAGCGCCCTTCTTGCAGCCCCGGCTGCAAGCCGCGCACACCAGCACCTTGTTTTCGGCCACGCTGCAGCCCGCGCGCTACTACGCCGACCTGCTGGGCCTGCCCGACGATCATGTGTGGGTGGACGTGGAATCGCCCTTTGCCGCGCACCAGCTGCAGGTGCAGGTGGCGCGCCACATTTCCACGCGCTACCCGCACCGCGCGGCGTCCCTCGCGCCCATGGCCACGCTGATGGCGCAGCAGTTTCGCGAGCGGCCCGGCAACTACCTGGCGTTTTTCAGCAGCTATGACTACCTGCAGCAGGCTGCCGCATTGTTTGCGCAGCAACACCCCGACGTGCCGCACTGGTGCCAGTCGCGCCGCATGCTGGAGGGCGAGCAGCGCGAGTTTCTGGCGCGCTTTACCGACAGCAGCCAGGGTATTGCCTTTGCTGTGCTGGGCGGCGCGTTTGCAGAGGGCATCGACCTGCCGGGCAAGCGGTTGATTGGCGCCTTTCTGGCCACGCTGGGCCTGCCGCAGGTCAACCCCGTCAACGAGCAGATCCGCGAGCGCATGCAGGTGCTGTTTGGCGCGGGCTACGACTACACCTACCTCTACCCCGGCCTGCAAAAGGTGGTGCAGGCCGCAGGCCGCGTGATCCGCACGCCCAGCGACGAGGGCGTGGTGCACCTGATGGACGACCGGTTTGCACAGGCCCAGGTGCGTGCGCTGCTGCCTGCATGGTGGCAGGTGGACTGAGAGGCTGAGCCACAAAAAAAGGCCGGTCACCCGTTGGGGACCGGCCTTGCAAAGGCCGCCAAAGCGGCACACAGAGAGTCAATCTTCAGGATGCAACGGGCTCCGTCACCACCAGCTCCTTGGCCTTGCCACGCTGGCGGAAAAACGCCACCGTTTGCCACAAGACGAATGCGGCGATCAGGCTGATCAGCGTGCCGCTGATAGGACGGTTGATGAACACCTCAAAGCTGCCGCGCGACAGCAGCATGGAGCGGCGGAAGTTCTCTTCGAGCATGGGGCCCAGGATGAAGCCCAGCATCAGCGGCGAGGGGTCCATCTCCAGCCGCATGAACAGGTAGCCCAGCGCACCAAACGCCACGGTGATGAACACGTCGTCCAGGTTGTTGTTGATGCTGTAGGTGCCAATGCAGCAGAAGAACAAGATCGCGGGGAACAACACGTTGTACGGAATCTTGAACACCGACAGCCAGTAGCGCACCAGCGGCACGTTCAGCACCAGCAGGAAGCAGTTGCCGATCCACATGCTGGCGACCAGACCCCAGAAAAGTTCGGGGTGGCCGGCAATCATGTTGGGGCCGGGCTGGATGCCCTTGATGATGAACGCGGCCATCATCAGCGCCATCACGGCGTTCTCGGGGATACCGATGCTCATCAGCGGGATGAAGCTGGTGCGTGCAGCCGCTTCGTCCGCTGCAGCTTGGCCGGCCACGCCTTCGATGCAGCCGGTGCCGATTTCGTGGCGGTACTTGCTGACCTTCTTGTCCAGCGCATAGGCCGCAAACTGGGCGATCACGGGGCCGCCACCGGGCAGGATGCCGAGGATGGAGCCCACCACGCTGCCACGCAGCGCGCTGGGGATGATGCGCTTGAACTCGGGCCAGGTGGGCATGAGCTTGATCTTGCCGTTGAAGGGCGAGCGCTCTTCACGCGAGTCGAGGTTCTTGGCGATCTCTGCAATGCCGAAGCAGCCCAGCGCAATGCTCACAATGCCCACGCCGTCGGCCAGGAACGGAGCGTCCCAGGTGAAGCGGGCCAGGCCGCTGTTCACATCGGTACCGATGGAGCCCAGCAGCACGCCCACCATGCACATGGCCAGGCCATTGAGCAGGCTGCCCGTGGTCACGAAGCTCACGCACACAAAACCCACCAGCATCAGCGCGCAGTAGTCGGCAGGGCCGAACAAAAAGGCCACCTCGCCCAGGCTGGGCGCAAGGAACGCCAGCACCACAATGGCCACCGTGCCCCCGATGAAGCTGGAGAACCCGGCGGTGAACAGGGCCAGCCCCGTTTTCCCTTTCAGCGTCATCGCATACCCGTCGATACACGCCACGATACTGCTCGCATGCGGGATCTTCATGGTGATGGCGCTCACGCTGTCGCCGTATTGCGCACCGTAGTAAATACCGGCAAGCATGATGAGTGCGCCGGTGGTGTCGATGGAATAGGTCAGCGGCAGCAGCAGGCTGATGGTGGCCAGCGGGCCCAGGCCCGGCAGCAAGCCCACCAGGGTGCCCACCGTGCAGCCCAGGGCGCAGAACATCAGGTTCTGCAGCGTCAGCGCGTGGCTGAAGCCAAACGCGAGGTTGTTCAAGACTTCCATGGCGGCGACCTCAGTACAGCGGCAGGCTCACGCCCAGCAGCTTTTGGAATGCAAACGCGATGCCGACCAGCACCGCAGCGATCTTCAGGTTGCGCTTCCACGAGTACGACGTACCCGCAAACCCCGAGCAGAACACCAGAAACACGATGCCTGCGATCATGTTCACAAAGTGCGACAGCGCCGCAAAGCCGCACAGGCTGCCCAGAATGATGGCGATGTTGCGCACCTGGAAGTCCATGGGCACCGGTGCCACCAGGCGTGCGCGCACCACGGTGATGACCCCGATCACAAACAGCATGCAGCTGACGATGAACGGGAACATGCCCGGCCCTGCGCGGCCGAGCGTCCCCAGCGAATAGCTCATGGACGGCAGGCCAAAGCCCAGCGCCAACGCCATGAGGGCAAAGCCTCTGAGTAGATTGCGGTTGATCATGTAAAGGTTGTCTCCTGATAGGCTGGACGACCCCATCCGGCGGTGCAAACAGCGCGCAGGGCTGGGGTATGCTGACGGGCAGACTATCTCCATCGAACCTGATCGCAGGCTGATCTTGGCCATGCGTAATTTCACGTAGAACCCCGACCTCCATGCGCCTCCTCCTGGTGGAAGACGACCCGGTGCTCAGCCGCACCATGGCCCAGGGCCTCGAAAACGCGGGCCACCGTGTCGAGCTGGCCCATACCGTCGAAGAAGCCCAGCACTGGTGGGCCGTACAGGCTTTCGACGCTGTGCTGCTGGACCTGAACCTGCCCCACGCTGCCCACGCGCGCAGCGGCCTGGGCAGCGGCCTCACCGCCCTGCGCAGCGCCCGTGCGCGCGGCGACCGCACCCCCGTGCTGGTGCTCAGTGCCCGCGACAGCACCGAGGAGCGCATTGCCGGGCTGGACGCCGGCGCCGACGACTATCTGGGCAAGCCCTATGAACTCAAAGAGGTGGAAGCGCGCCTGCGCGCGCTGCTGCGGCGCGCCAGCGGCACCGCCGACATCGTCACCGTGGGCCAGCTGGTGCTCGACCGCCAGGCGCGCCGCGTCAGCGTGGCCGGGCAACCGCTGGAGCTGCCTGCGCGCGAGTTCGATTTGCTGTGGGAGCTGATGACCCCGCCCGGCCGTGTGCTGAGCAAGGGCGACTTGTCCTCGCGCCTGTCGGACGGCAGTGAGGTGGTGGGCGAAAACGCGCTGGAGGCCTCGTTCTCCCGCCTGCGGCGCAAGATTGCGGGCAGCGGCGCGGCCATCCGCACGCTGCGTGGGCTGGGTTACGTGCTAGAGGATGACGTTGGCCAGTCCTGAACCCGGCCCCGCACCGCTGCACCAGCAGCCGCCCGACCTGCGCCAGCGCATAGGCCGGCGCGTGCTGCTGTCACTGGTGCTGATCTGGGGGCTGGGCAGCACGGTGGTGCTGGGCGTGGGCAACCACTTTGTGGCCGAGGCATTTGACCGAGCGTTGCTCGACGACGCACACGCCGTGGCCGCCCATGTGCGCGGCGGCCAGCCGACAGATCCTGCGCGCGACCCTTTGCGGCTGGACCTCACGCCGCGCGAGGTGGGTCTGCTGCGTTTTGACCAGAGCGAAACCGTATGGTTTGCGGTGTACGCGCCCGATGGCAGCTTCATCGCAGGCGACCCCCACTTGGCTCCGGGCGTGGTGGCGGCGGGCAGCAGCCACGCCTTTTCGCAGCTTTCGCAAGATGGGCGCGAGCTGCGGCGCGCCACCTTGCAGATTGCGGGGCCGCCCTCTTTCACTGTCGTCATGGCGCAGACCACCGCCGAGCGCACGCAGCTGCTGCGCAGGCTGCTGGTGTACTCGGGCCTGGCCCAGCTGTGGCTGCTGGTGGTGCTGGGGTCGTGGCTGCTGCGTGGCATCGAGCGCGACCTGCATCCGCTGGGTGCACTGCAGGACGCCATGGACCAGCGCGACGCTGCCGACCTGCAACCCCTGCCGCCCGCGCTGACGCAACAAGCCAGCACCAGCGACGTGCAACGCCTGGGCGTGGCCCTGGACGGCTTGCTGGCGCGGGTGCAGCAAAGCCTGCATGCGCAGCGCGAATTTGCGGGCAACGTGGCGCACGAGCTGCGCACACCGCTCGCAGGCATCCGCGCGCAGGCCGCCCACGCGCTGGCCCACAACGACCCGGCCGTCTGGCGCAGCGAAATCGAGGGCATCGCCCAAGCCGAACAGCGCGCCAGCCGCACCGTGGACCAGCTGCTGGCCCTGGCCCGCGCGGCCGAGGGTGGCATCGCGCTGACGTTGCAGCCCTTGGCCTTGCACACGCTGGTGCGCGACGTGCTGCTGCGTTACCTGCCACGCGCCGATGCCCTGGGGGTGGACCTGGGCGCCGAGGGGCTGGACCAGGCCGTGGTGGTGCGGGGCAACACAGCGCTGGTCGAAGGCATCCTGAACAACCTGCTGGACAACGCACTGCGCTACGGGCGCGGCACGCCACCCCGCATCACCGTGGCGCTGCACACCGAGCCCGGCTTTGGTGTGCTGCGCGTGACCGATAACGGCCCCGGCGTGGACGCCACGCTGGCGCAGCAGCTGCAACAGCGCTGGGCGCAGGGCGACCAGGGCCAGCGCCTGGGCCAGGGTGCAGGGCTGGGCCTGGCCATCGTGGCGCGGTATGTGCAGCTGATGGAAGGACGGCTGGAACTGGCGGCAGCCAGCGACACAACCGACGGATCTGGCCTCGCGGCCAGCGTGTGGCTGCCGTTAGCGCCCAATGCGCCTGCCCCCTCCAGCACGCTCCCCACAACCCCATGACGAGCCCGCCCGACCCAGCACTGACCGAGGCAGAGCAAGCGGCCTTCCTGCAGTCCATCGCCCGCGTGCGCAGCGCGGCCGGGCGGGCCTTGCGGGCGGTGCAGGCCCACGCCATGCAGGGCGCTGCAGCCCATGGCACCGAGGCCAACGCCGCCGCCCAGGCCGCCGTCGATTTCATCGCCCAACTGCACAAGGGCCTGGATACCGTGGCAGAACAAGCCCGCGCCACCGGCCCCCAGCCAGCGTGCCAGGCGGGCTGCGCGCACTGCTGCCACCTGCGCGTGGAGGCGACGGAGCCCGAGGTGCTGCGCATCGCCCAGCACCTGCACACGCTGCCCGGCGCGGACCAGGCCACAACCCTGCTGCGCCTGCAGCAGCACGTCGCGGCGGCAAGCGCGGGCGCCACGCGCCAGCCCTGCAGCTTTCTCGTCAATGATCGGTGTGCCATCTACAGCGTGCGCCCTGCCGCCTGCCGCAAGGCGCATTCCTTGTCGGCTGTGCACTGTGCAGAGCAATCGCCCACCATCCCGCAAAACCTGCGCCTGCTGGTGGACGCCGAAGCGCTGATGGCCGGCACCGCCCTGGCCTACCGCGACCAGCCCTTGCCCGCCAGCGCCCACGAACTCAACGCCGCCGTGCTGGCAGCCCTGGACGGCACGCCGCTCCACGCACCCAGCGCTCTGCTGCGCTGGTACCGGGGTGACGAAGGCGCGCTGGCCCTGCCCACCACATTGCCGTGAAAGCCCACGCGCCTTGATGTCCGTCAAGACCCACCGCAACCAGCCGCCCACAATGCAGCCAGCCCCGCAGCCGCCTGGCCGTGCGGCCGAACTTCTCGACGCCCCCCCGCCTCACGCCTGATGACCCAGCCCACCCTCCGCTCCTGTGCCCCCCTCCACCTGGCAGCCGCTGCCGCCATGGTGGCGGGCCTGGCAGGCTGCAGCAAGCCCGAAGCCACCGGCCCCGCCACCACCAACTTCGATGCCATCACCACCGCGTGCACCCAGTTCCTGGCCGCACGGCAACCCCATGTACTGCCTGGCGCCGCGGGCGACTGGACCCTGACCGGCTACAGCCCTGCCCTGGTCCAGCCCGAAGTCACGCGCACCGAATCCACCGTGACACCCTACGTAGGCAAGCTCGTCATCAAGGACAACGAGGCCCAGGCCCACGCACCCACCGAAGCCGCCGCCCAGGCCATCACCCTCACCCCCGCGCACCTGCTGTCCAACCGCACGCACACCTTCATCTACAGTTTTGACGGCACCCAGTGGCGCTGGCAGAACGGCCAGCGGCTGACCAAGATACCGGGGCAGAACGACCGGCTGGAGGCCGTGGCGCTGGCGGATGTCTCGGCAGCAGGGCCCAGGGGGTTTGCGGGGTGCTTGCCGCGTTGAGTCGGATCAACACGCTCTCTTTTTGATAGCTATTGCCGCATGATTCACTAGCGCTTCCGGCTGTTTTTGATCAAATTCCGCATCAAAACAGCACAGCGCCGCCCACCTCCGCCTCGTGCAGCCTGGTGCCGCACGCCGGCCCTGAGGGCCGTCGCGCAGCCAAGCCATTCACACCGCTCATTCCAGGTCGGCATCCAGCCGGGCGATAAGGCCCTGCGCATTCACGGTGATGTCGAGGTTGCCGATCTCGTGACCAAAATCCCCCGTGAAGTCCACCCGCACCCTCGCGCGCTGCGGCCCCAGGCGTTGCATCGACAGGAACCGGGTCACCGTCTGGTAACCGACGAAGTACTGTTCGACATAGCGGCGTATTCCGGCATGGCCATCAAAACGGTGGCCCGTGGAGGGGTCGTCGATCACGGCATCGTGTGCAAAAAGGGCGAGCACCCGCTCCACCGCCAATGCGTTGGTGGCCGCGATCAGCGCATCCGCCACGTGGCGCAGATGTTCGTGCGTGGGGACCACCGCACCATGCCGCAGGCCTGCAGCGTCGTCCCTGCTGGCTGGCCCGCTGGCGCTTTCTGCCAAAGGTTGACCCGGCTGGCTCATGGCAGCACGCTCACCACCACCTTGCCAAGGGCGCGGCCGCTGGCGACCAGGGCGTGCGCCGCTTCGGCCGTGTCCAGCGTGAAGCTGGTCAGGTCGAGCAATGGCTCCAGTTGCCCCGCTTCCGCGAGCAAGGTGGCCTGCTCCATGATCTCGCCGTGGTGTTCACGGAACTCCCCCGTGAGGATGGGAAGCAGCGTGAACACCCCAGAGAAAGTAGCACCCCGGAACGACAGCGGCGCCAGCTTGTGGGTGCCCCAGCCCAGCGAAGTCACCACACGGCCCGAGTAGCGGCGGACCGCCACAAACGACGCATCCAGCACTGGCCCACCCACGGTGTCGTAAACGATATCGAAGCCCTGGCCGTCGGTAAACGCGTGGACATAGGCCTCGACCGAGGTCGTTTCATGGTCAATCGGCGTGGCGCCCAGGGACCGGATGTAATCGGCCTGCGCCGCCGTGCCCGTGGCGAACACTTCGGCACCCCGCGCGCGGGCCAGCTGCACCGCCACATGGCCCACGCCCCCGGCGCCACCGTGCACCAGCACCTTGTGCCCGCTGCGCACGTTGGCACGGTCCACCAGTCCTTCCCAGGCGGTGATGAAGACCAACGGCAAGGCCGCTGCCTGGCGCATGGTCAGCCGGCCCGGCTTGTGGGCCAACAGGCGTGCATCCACCGCCGCGTATTGCGCCAGGCTGCCTTGCAGCCCGCCAATGCCGCCTGTAAATCCATACACCGCATCCCCCACCTTGAAGCGAGAGACGCCCTGCCCCACCTCCTCCACCACGCCGGCGAGGTCCATGCCCAAAACGGCGGGCAGTGGTTGCTGGGCGTGCTCGGCGGCGCCCGCGCGGATCTTGGTGTCCAGCGGGTTCACGCCGCTGGCGTGGATGCGGACCAGCACCTGGCCCGCCGCGGGCTGGGGCCGGGGCAGCCAGGTGGGGGTCAGTGCGCCGTGGGGGGATGCGAGCACCAGGGCCTGCATGGTGGGGACGGGAGAGGTGGACATGGCGTTTTCCTTCGTGGGGTTGAACAGTGCCGCCAGTTTTCACCTTTCGCTTTTGAATGGAAAGCCACAAGATTGAAACCTTGTCATTCACTTTTGTATGATGCAGCCGATGAACTGGGATGACGTACAGGTGTTCTTGGCCATTGCCCGGCACGGCACGCTGGGTGCGGCAGGCCGCGCCCTCCAACAAAGCCAGCCCACCATGGGCCGCAGGCTGAAGGCGCTGGAACATTCTTTGGGCCACACCCTGTTCCAGCGGACCTCCGAGGGCTTCATCTTGACCGACGAAGGAGCCGCCGTGCTGCGCCACGCCGAGGGCATGGAAGCGCAGGCGCTGTCGTTCTCCCGCCAACTGGACGGCGCAGACCAGCAGCTGGAAGGCGCGCTGCGGGTATCGACCTCTGACTGGTTTGGACTGCATGTGCTGGCGCCGCTGTGCGCCGCGTTCACCCACCACCACCCCCGCGTCAGCATCGAACTCCTGACCGATGCGCGCCTCTTCAGCCTGGCGCGCCGCGAGGCGGACCTGGTGGCGCGCATCGTTCCTTTTGACGAGCCCGACGTCATACAGCGGCGGCTGATGCATGTGCCCTACGCGCTGTACATGCAGCGGGGCGCAGACATGCCCACAGACGGTGCTGACGCCCGCCTCGTCACGATGGACCTGGGATTCAGCGAGATGCCGGACGCGGCCTGGTTGCGCGAGGCCTTTCCTTCGGCGCGCATCGCGTTTCGCAGCAACAACCGGCACGTGCAGGCCGTGGCCTGCGCATCGGGCGCGGGCCTGGCGGTACTGCCTTGCCCGTTGGGTGACTCACACCCCGGCCTGCAAAGGGTGGAGGTCGCCCCAGCGCCGCCAGGGCGCGATGTGTGGCTGGGTTACCACCGGGACCTGCGCCGGGTCCCCCGGCTGCGCGCGCTGGTGGAAATGCTGATGCAAGCGCTGGGCCCTGCTCAGGGCGATGCAGGCGACCAGGGCGGCTGACAAAACGCTGGGAGCGCCGTCGCAGCGCTTGGCTGATGGCGGTCAGCGACCCAGCCCCGCCCCAACGGCCAACACATGCTCGATGAAGCTGTGACACGGGTGGCTCTGGTGCTCCAACACAACCGCTTTGACCAAGATGCCCAGCGGCCCCACCGCCTGTGACTTCCACGGCAACACCGCCAGCTCTCCACGCTGAACCAGCGGCCGCAGCAGGCTGGCGGGCGCGCACATCAGCATGTCGCTGTCGGCCAGCATGGCGTATGCGATCTCCGTCGAACGGCTCGACACGCGGCACAGCTCGGGCACACCACCCAGTTCATCGAAGAGGCTCTCCACCTGCTGGGGTCCCAGCCCGGTCAGGGGTGGGGCCAGCCAGCGCTGGGCCAGCAGCTCTGCGGCCGTGACAGTGGCCTGCCGGGTCAGAGGATGCTCCGGACGACAGGCCACCACAAACCCATCCTGCAGCGCGGCGCAAAACGCAAACCCCTGCGGCAGCGGGGTCGGTTCGCGGCAGATGGCCAGGTCCAGCGTCCCCTCCTGGATGCTCTCCAGCAAGTTGTTGATCGTGACCTCGTGGACATCGATGGCCGCATCCGGATGTACGCCAACGTAGGTCGGGATGGCCACCGTGAGCAGGCCGTTGATGCCCGCCGCAATGCTGCCGATGCGGATCAGCGCAGACGCTGCGCCCTGCTGCAACAGCGCAGCATTGCCTGCGGCGGCCTGGAGCGGAACCAGCGATGCGCGCAACAGCGGCAGGACCGCCTCTCCCAGGCGGGTCAAGCGCATGCCCTTGGAGTGCCGCTCGAACAGAGGGCCGCCCAGAGAGCTTTCCAGCTCGACCAGCGCATGGGTCGCGGCGGGCTGGCTCAGTCCAATGGAGGAAGCCGCCCGGTGCAGGCTCTGCAGGTCGGCGATCGCAATGGCCAGCTGCAGGTGCTTGAGGCGCACCCGCCCCAGGATGCGGTTGAACAGGACGGAAGGCGTCAAATCCGGCATGACTTATTCAAAAATTGAATTCACTTGAAAAAGAAGCATTGGCCTTGTGGAGCCTGCTATGGAACGATCTCGCGCTGGCAAGGGGCAAACCCACGCCAGATGCATTCAATTAACGAATCTTATTCCCGCACCAGCCCGCCGCTGGATGCGAGAGATCTCAGGAGACAAACCACCATGCCATCACCTCAGCGCCAGCCCCTGCGCACGATCACCTTGCACCCCACCCACTTCCTGCTCGCTCCGGTCGTGGGCGCCCTCCTGGCCATGGGCCCAGCACAGGCCGCAGACACCCTGGACACCGCCTGCAAGACCACCGCCGAATGCCAGGCACAGGTCGCCAAGATCCAGGGGCTGGTCAAGGGGGACGCCACCAGCGCCTTGTCCAAGTCGCAGGACACCTTCTACTGGTTTGGCCGCATCAACATGGCATCGACCGTGGTCAACGTGGAGCAAGGCATCATCCCCAAAGCCCAGGCGGGCCGCATTGCGCGGGGCGTGGAGTTGTCGATCACGCAGGCGACGGCCCCGGGTGGCAAGCGCCCCACCGATGTGCTGCAGGTCGAGAAGATCATCACGGACGCCGTGGGCCCCGAGGCCACGCTGATCCACACCGGGCGCAGTCGCCAGGACATCCATTCCACCTTGAACGCCGCGCAGTTGCGCCTGGAGATGCTGGACTTTGCCGATGCCCTGGACCAGGTGCGCGCACGGCTCATTACCATCGCACAGGCGCACACCGCCACCTATGTGCCCGCCTACACCAATGGCGTGCAGGCCATGCCCATCAGCTATGGGCACTACCTCATGGCGTTTGCCGATTCGTTCGCCCGCGACTCGGCACGCATCCGCGAGGCCTACGCCCGCATCAACCTCAGCCCCATGGGCACGGCGGTGCTGGCCAACTCCAGCTGGGGCATCAACCGGGAGCGCCTGGCGCAACTGCTGGGGTTTGACGGGCTCATCGTCAACTCGCTGGATGCCGGACAGATCAGCACGTATGACATCCCGATCGAGGCCACATCCATCGCCAGCTCCACCGCCATACGCGTGGGCGCGTTGATGCAGGATGTGCACACCCAGTACCACCAGACTCGGCCATGGCTGCTGCTGGCGAGCTCCAAGACCTACACCAGCAGCGCCATGCCGCAGAAAGCGAACCCGGGCATCATCCAGAACACCCGCGCCAAGGCCAGCGATGTGGTGGCGTCGGCCCAGGCATCGCTGTGGCGCGCCCATAACGTCACGCCCGGCATGATCGACTACAAGAACACCTGGAGCCCCGGTAGCGCCAAGACTTTTGTCCAGGGCGTGGAGATGCTGCAGCAGCTGGCCGACGTGCTGGACTCGCTGCGCATCGACCCGGCCCGCGCACTGGACGAACTGGAATCCGAATGGACCACATCGATGGAGCTGGCCGAAACCCTGCAGCGCACCCATGCCATTCCGTTCCGGGTGGGCCACCACTTTGCGTCGGACGTGGTGGTGTATGCCAAGGAACGCAACATCCGGCCCAAGGACTTTCCGTATGCCGAAGCCGTGCGCATCTACCGCGAAGCGGGCAAAAAGTACGACATCAAGGACCAGCGCCTGCCGCTCACGGAAAAGGAATTCCGCCGCGCCCTGTCCCCCGCCGAGATGGTGCAGACCCGCACCGGCACAGGCGGCCCCCAGCCCCAGGAGGTCGCGCGCATGGTGGCCGCTGCCAAAGACACGCTGGCCAAGGACCGCGCCTGGTCGGGTGAAGCCCGGCAGCGCCTGCTGGCCGCCGAGGCGGCGCTGAACGCGGCGTTTGAGGGCGTGAAGTCATTGCCCTGAACGGGGGATGTCCGGGGGCGGGCCTGAGGAGAACAAGAAACCGACGGCGTCGCCGGCGTCATTCCAGCCTGCGCCCGTCGGTGTCATCCACCACGCCATCGCCGCCTTGCTGCACCGCTTTTTCGACCGCTTCGCGCGTGAGCGTCGGCACAAAGCTTTCAATGAACCGGTAGGCATAGCCGCGCAGCCAGGCGCCGCGCCGCAGGCCCAGGCGGGTGAGGTTGACCTCGAACAGATGGCCCGCGTCGATGAGCCGCAGGTGGCGGTCGCGCTCTTCATCGACCGCGATGGACGCGACGATGCCCACGCCCATGTCCAGCTCCACATAGGTCTTGATCACGTCAGCGTCCATGGCGGTGAGCACGATGTCGGGCGCAATGCCTTCGCGCGCAAAGGCCTCGTCGATGTGCGCACGGCCGGTGTAGCCCAGCTCGTAGGTGATGATGGGATATTGCGCCAATTGCTCCAGCGTCACCGGGCCGGGCAGGTCGAGCAGGCGGTGGCCCGGGGGCACCACGATGCTGTGCGTCCAGCGGTAGCACGGCAGGGTGACCAGGGCGTCGTAGCCGGCCAGCGCCTCGGTGGCCACGCCGATGTCGGCCTCGCCGGACAACAGCATCTCCGCCACCTGGCGGGGCGAGCCCTGGTGCAGGTGCAGCGACACCTGCGGGAACAACGCCCGAAAGTCGCGCACCACCTGGGGCAGCGCATAACGCGCCTGCGAGTGCGTAGCCGCCACCGACAGGCGCCCCTGCTCGCTGTCGCTGAAGTCCTGGCCGGCACGCCTGAGGTTGTCGGCCTCCAGCAGCAGGCGCTCGACTGTGGGCAACAGCACTTCGCCAGGCGGGGTCAGACCCGTGAGGCGCTTGCCCGCCCGCACAAAAATCTCCACGCCCAGCTCTTCCTCCAGCTCGCGGATCTGGCGGCTCACCCCGGGCTGCGAGGTGTGCAGGATGTGTGCCACTTCGGTCAGGTTGAAGCCCCGCCGCACGGTTTCGCGCACAGAGCGCAGTTGCTGAAAGTTCATGGATGAAAAGCCGGTCTCACAATGTCGATGTGACTGCCACCGCGCGGTGACCGTGTTGGCGACGGCCCCATGCGTTCCGTAGCCAGACAGCCCGTAGCGCAGGGGCCTGTAAATACTATGTTTTTAATAGCATCAAGCGCATATTCCACTAGCGCATCAGTCACTTTTCTTTGGTTTTTTGCCCGTACGGGCCTTACATGCCCCGCTGGGACAGGTCGGGCACATAGCGGTCGGCCTGGATGTCGGGCGACAGCCCGTGGGTGATGACCTCGTCGGTGATGGGCAGGAACTGCGCATTCCACTGCTCCCACGCCGTGCGCAGGCGTTCAAACACTTCGGGGTGCTTGTGGCGCAGGTTGGCGCGCTCCAGCGTGTCGTCTTCCACGTCGAACAAAAACTCGTTGTCGTTGATGCGCAGGTACTTGAAGCGGCCCTCGCGCACGGCGCGCTGGCGCTGCGACTTGTAACGCCAGAACAGCGTGCGCGGGTGCGCAAGCGCATGGCCCTCCAGCACGGGCAGGATGCTCTCGCCGTCGGGCGGGTAGTCGGCCGACGGCGCCACGCCCGCAGCGGCCAGCAGCGTGGGCAACCAGTCCATGGTGGCGGTGACCTGGTCGCTCACCTGCGGTGCAATGCGCGCAGGCCAGCGCAGCAGCGTGGGCACGCGGATGCCGCCTTCGAGCAGCTCGGTCTTCTGGCCGGTGAAGGGCCAGGTCTTGGAAAAGCGCTCGCCGCCGTTGTCGCTGGTGAAGACGACGATGGTGTTGTCGGCCAGGCCTTGTGCCTTGAGCGCATCCAGCACCTGGCCCACCGCCTTGTCGAGCGAGCGCACCATGCGCGCATAGGTGGCGAGGTTGCCGCCGTCGTAGTGAAAGAGGTCTTTCAGGCCCAGCGAGATTTCTTCGTCCTCCGGCCCCACCCAGGGCCAGTGGGGCGCGGTGAAGTGCAGCGACAGAAAGAACGGCTTGGCCGCGCTGCGCTCGCCGATCCAGCGCGTGGCCTCATCGGCCAGCAGCTGGGTGTAGTAGCCCACGCGCTCCACCGGCACCTCGCCTTCGTACAAATCGCGCGCCACGGCATCGCCCACGCCGGGCTTGTGCGTGAAGTAGTCGATGGCACCGCCATAGTTGCCAAAGAAGCGGTCGTAGCCACTCTTGAGCGGGCCGAAGGTGGGCAGGCTGCCCAGGTGCCACTTGCCAATCAACGCCGTGTCATAGCCCGCATCGCGCAGCAACGATGGCAGCGTGGGGTGCTCCGGCGGCAGGCCGTGCACATGGGCCTTGCGCACCAGGGGTTCCTCCAGCCCGCCGCGCAGGCGGTACTGGTAGCGCCCGGTGATCAGCGCAAACCGCGTGGCCGAGCACACAGCCGAGTTGGCATAGGCCTGGGTAAGGCGCACGCCCTCGCCCGCCAGCGCATCGAGGTGCGGCGTGGTGAAGTCGGCCTGGCCGTACACGCTCAGGTCGGCCCAGCCCAGGTCGTCGGCCAGGATAAAGACGATGTTGGGCGCTTGGGTGGAAGCGGAGGCGGCCACATTGGTGGTGATGCTCATGCAGACCCCTTGGCCTTGCCGGCGGCATCGGTCTCGCGCCACTGCTTGTCGAGCTTGAGGTCCTTGACGGCCTGCTGCACGAAGGCGGGCTGGAACCAGGCCTTCACGTCAAACGTCTGGCGGATCAGCCCCAGCTTGACGCCGTCGTCCAGCACGCCCTGGTAACCGGCGATGAAGCCCTCGTCGAGCAGCGGCGAATATCGGGCGTTCAGGTTGTCGCCCGCCAGCTCTTCGCGGAACGACAGCTCGGGGTTGCCGCTGTTGTCGGCATACAGCTTGATCAGCGCCTCGCGGTTGCCCTCTTGCGAAGACCAGTGGGCGGCGCGCACCAGCTGGGTCACCAGGCGCTGGGTGAGCTGCGGGTTCTGTGCAGCGAAATCCTCGGTGGCCAGGATGCCGGAGTTGATGGTGTAGTCCGGCCCACGGCCCTTGGTGCTCAGCGCAATCTGCGCGCCCTGCGCTTTGAGCAGGAACAGGTCCGAGCCGCCGAACGTGGCGTCGATCTGCCCGGCCACCACCGCGGCCTTGGAGGTGGGCCAGTCCATGTTGATGAGCTTCACGTCCTTTTCGGTCAGGCCCGCCGTGGCCAGCAGGTTGTCGAAGGTGCGCTGGTAGGCGGTGCCCTTGAGCACCGTGACCTTCTTGCCCTTGAGGTCGGCCACGGTCTTGATGCTCACGCCCGGCGCCGTGGCCAGATAGCTATTGCTGCCCCGGCCCGTGGCCGCAACGAAGCGGGTGGGCAGACCGCGCGCGCGGCCAATGACGGCAGCCAGGTCGCCCAGCGAGACGATGTCGAGCTGCTTGGCCGACAGCGCCTCGTGCACGGCCGGTCCTGCGCCGCGAAAGAAGTTCCACTCGATCTTGATGCCGTCCTTGGCAAATTCATCTTCCAGCCACTTGTTGGCCTGCAGCACCGCAAACACACTGCCGCCTGGCGAGGGCTTGCCGGCCGTTCCCAGGTCAGGCGAGCCGATGCGGATGACCTTGGCGGGCGACTGTGCGCGCAGCACCATGGGGGCGGCCAATGCGGCAGCGCCAGCCACCAGCAGCGAACGGCGCGTGGAAAAAGCGAGGGGGGTTTGTTGTGTCATGGGAATCTCGGGGATCGGTAAAAGGGGAACAAACAATCAAACGGCAAATTGCCACTGCGCGGCAGGCGCCAGCTGCTCGCCGCGCTTGAGCGGCGGCTCGGCCAGGTCGGCCGCCGGGTGGCCGGAGAACTCGCGCAGCACGCTGTCCTTGATGGCGGTGAACGCGTGCGATGTCCGCTCGCGCGGATGGGGCAAGCCCACGGGCACAGTGCGGCGGATGCGGCCGGGACGCGGCTCCATCACCACCACGCGGTCGCCCAGGTACACGGCCTCTTCCACGTCGTGGGTCACCAAAATCATGGTGATGCCCTCTTGCTGCCAGATGCGGTGCAGCTCCTGCTGCAGGTGGGCGCGGGTCATGGCGTCGAGCGCGCCAAAGGGCTCGTCCAGCAGCAGGATGTCGGGCCGGTTGACCAGCGCCCGCGCAATGGCCACGCGCTGCGACATGCCGCCAGAGAGCTGGTGCGGATAGGCAGTCTCAAAACCTTGCAGGCCCACCAGCGCAATGTGCTCGCGCACGGTGGCGCGCTGCTGGCCCTCGGTCAGGCTGGAGTTGAGCAGGCCCAGCGCCACGTTCTTCTCGACCGTGAGCCAGGGGAACAAGCGGTGCTCCTGGAACACGATCCCCCGGTTGAGGCTGGTGCCCACAATGCGCTGGCCGTTGAGCAGGATCTCGCCCTGGTAATCGCCCTCCAGGCCAATCACCAGCCGGAGCAGCGTGGACTTGCCGCAGCCGCTCGAGCCCACGATGCTCACGAACTCGCCGGGCTCGATGGTGAGGTGGATGTCCTGCAGCACGGGCAGGGCTTCGCCCTTGACCTCGTACTGCTTATTCAGGCCGCGAATGGCCAGGGTACCGGCGTGTGCCATGTTGATTTCCTTGTGTTCGTATGCGTATGCGTATGCGATGCGTCAGCGGCATCAGTACCTGGCGATCGTGCGATCACGCCAGGCCAGCAGGCGCTTTTCCAGTGCGGCCAGCAGCGCGTTCAGTACAAAGCCCACCAGGCCCACCACCACCACGCCAAACAGCACCAGGTCCATCCAGAAATGCTCGCGCCCATCGATCAGCGTGTTGCCAATGCCCTTGCCCGAGGCCAGCAGGTATTCAGCCCCCAGCGTGGCCAGCCAGCTGTAGATAAGCGAGAGCTGGATACCGGTGAACAGTGAGGGCGCGGCGGCAGGCGCCACCACACGGCGCAGCGTTTGCCACACGCTGAACTCGTATACGCGGCCCACTTCCAGGTACTCACGCGGCACGCTGCGCAGGCCCTCCAGCGTGTTGAGCACCACCGGAAAGAACGCCGCCATGGCCACAAACGCTACCTTGGCGGTATCGCCCAGGCCAAACCACATCGACAGCATCGGAATCCACGCAAACAGCGAGATCTGCTTGAGCGTGTGGAACGTGGGCCCCACCAGCCGCTCGGCCCAGCGCGACCAGCCCAGCAGCGCACCCACCGCCAGCCCGATGCCGGAGCCAATGCCGAACCCCCAGGCCATGCGCCACAGGCTGGCCGACAGGGCCACCCACAGTTCGCCACTGACCACCTGGCCCACACCGCGCCGCCATACGGCCAACGGCGATACCAGCAGGGGCGAATCGGACGCCCCCGAAGCCACCACCGCCCACCACGCGGCCAGGATCAGCACGGGCAGCACCCAGCCCCGCAGGCGTGCGGGCACTTTTTGGAACACGTTGCGTTGTACGTTCACAGAAGACATGGGCACACCCCGCTCACAAACCCGGCTTGCGCCAGCGCAGCAGCCAGGCCTCGGACACGGCCAGCAGCTTGTCGATCACAAACCCAACGATGCCCACGGCCAGCACGGCGGCCAGCACCACGTCCAGCTGAAAGAGCTGGCGGCCATAGACGATGAGGAACCCAATGCCCTCCGATGACGCCAGCAGCTCCACCACCACCAGCGCCAGCCAGGCATGGGTGAGGCCATAGCGCACGCCGTTCCAGATGGGTGCCGTAGCCGCCGGAAACACCACCTTGCGCAGCATCTGCCAGCGGGTGAAGCCATACACACGCGCCACCTCCACCAGCCGGTTGGGCACGTTCTGAATGCCCTGGCAGGTGTTGATGGCCACGGGCACCAGCGCGGCCTTGGCAATCAGCAAGAACTTCAGCCCCTCGTCAATGCCCACCAGCAGGATCAGCAGCGGCAGCCAGCCAATCACCGGCACCTGGCTGAAGGCCTTGAACAGCGGAAACACGTAGTCGCGGAAGGTGGGCGACAGGCCCATGGCCCCACCCAGCAACAGCCCCAGCACCAGGCCAATGCCAAAGCCCCCGGCCACGCGCACCATGCTGATGGTGAGGTGGTCCCACAGCTCGCCGCTGGCCAGCAGCTCGGCAAACACCTTGAACACGGCTGCAGGCGGCGGCAGCACCTGCTCGGGCACCCAGCCCCACACGGCCGAGAGCTGCCATAACGCCAGCACAGCCAGCGGAAACGGCCAGGCCCACAGCCAGCGCCAGGCCCAGGCACGTGACGGGCTCTGGGGGGTGGCCGGGGCGGCTGCAGCCCGGGGTGCCGGGGCCGCCTGGGCCCCTGCGGGCAGCGCTGCGGGGCCCCCGGGCCCGGCAGCGTTCAGTGCGGGTATCGCCATCTTTTGCATGTCCTTTTTTGTGTGGTGGCGCTGCAGCCCACGAAGGCGAGCTGCACACCATCAATAACAACCAAAAGGAATGTAAAAGACGTTTGTTATAAAAATAAATGGTTAATACTCATATGCAATGACAAAGATGTTTGCGGCATGAGCTGCGGCTCACGCGTTATGAGCAGGGTCGCGCCAGGGCACAAAAAAGCCCGCCACACACCAGGTGCGGGCGGGCTGCAAAGGGCGGCTTTCGCCGGCCCGTCCCCCTACGACCTATCAATCGTTGCCTACGGCGGCTGGCCTGCGCTCAGAGTGCAGCGGCCAGTTCTCCGTTGCGGCCATACACGGGCCAATAGCCTTCGAGCTTCAGGTCCTTGAGCGCGGCGTCCAGGTAGCGGCGGTCAAACCAGCTGTCGATCTCGGGCTTCTTGCGGATGAGCTTGAGCTTGTGCGCCTCATCGGCCGCATCCTTGTAGCGCGCCACCAGGAAGGGATCGAGCAGCGGCGACAGGCGCACGCGCAGCGGCTGGCCGATGAAGTCTTCGCGCCAGACCTTCTCGGGGTACTCGGCCTTGCCCCACTGGGCAAACAGTTCGGCGCGGCGGTCTTCGTCGGAGTACTTGTGGGCGTAACGCACCACGGTTTTCACCACCCGGTGCACCACCTGCGGGTGCCGCGCCGCAAACTCATCGCTCACCAGGAGCGCCGTCTGGCGCGTGTATTTGAATGAATCTTCCGCCGCCGACCACACCACCTTGGCCAGGCCCTGATCGCGCAGGCGAAACAGGCCCACGTAGCCAAATGCCGCATCCACGTCCTTGCTGACCAGCGCGGCGTCGGCGCTGGGGAAGTCCAGGTTCACCAGCTTCACATCGCGCTCGCTCAGCCCCTTGTCGGCCAGCGCACGCACCGCCGCCAGGTGCAGGTTGGTGCCTTTGAACACCGCCACCTTGCGGCCCTTGAGGTCTTCCAGGCGGCGGATGGACGAGTCGGGCGGCACGGCCAGGTACAACCCTCCACGCACGCCACTGCCCAGGATGATCTTGGTCTTGACATCGCTAGCCCGGTGCACGATGGAAGGCAGATCGCCCTGCCAGGCAAAGTCCAGCTGCTTGTTGACCAGCGCCTCGTTCACGGCGGGGCCTGCACCCTTGAAGAAGGTCCACTGCACCTTCACGCCGTCTTTCTTGAACTCCTCCTCCAGCGCGCCATCGGTATAGGCCAGCGCGGCCGAGGTGCCACCGTGGCGCACCGGGTCGCTGCCCACGCCGCCAGTGGCAATCCCGATGCGGATGACCTTCAGCGGCTCGGGTGCCTGCGCGGCGGCACTGCCCACCCACAGGCCCAAAGCCATTGCCGTTCCCGCTGCCGCCCTGCGCAGCGCTGCGCTCCATAGCGTTCTATTCATGTGTGGACCTTTCGTGCTTGTTGTCATGGATTGACAGCCACTCTAGGCAGGCCAGGCAGCGCCACCAACGACCAAAAACAGATATGCAAATTTGGGCGCGCCAAGCGCCCCACACGCCGCTGCAGAGCGCGGATTTCCGACTATCCATATACGAACTGCTTCGTTGATGCGCTGCGCGTGCACTGTCCCAATCCCATGGGCGTTCTCTTTCATCCACCCTCGTTTCAGAAAGCAGCACCATGTCCAACCTCAACGACCTGCACCCCACCTTCACCCGCTTCGCGGTCGAGCCCTACACCCCCACCATCGGCGCCGTGGTCCACGACCTGGACCTGCGCCAGCCGCTCGATGCCACCACGCAGGCCGAGCTGCGCCAGGCCCTGGCCCTGCACGAGGTGCTGTTCTTCCGCGACCAGCACATCACGCCGCAGCAGCAGGTGGACTTCACCCGCGGCTTTGGCAACGTGGCCGAGGTCAAGGCGTTCTTCCCCCGGCTGGAGAACCACCCCGAGATCGAGATCGTGGAGAGCACGGCCGAGCGCCCCAAGGCATCGAGCAACTGGCACGCCGACATCACCTGGCGCGAGCAGCCACCGCTGGGCACCAGCCTGTATGCGCAGGTGATCCCTGCCAGCGGCGGCGACACGCTCTGGGCCAGCCTCACCGCCGCCTATGCCAGCCTGCCGCCCGCGTTCCAGGCCTATCTGGAGACCCTGACGGCCGTGCACACCTGGGAGATCAGCGGCTGGACCGAGTACCTGCTGCGCAAGGACGCGAGCGGCGACGAGCTGAAGGCCGCCCGCGCCAAGTACCCGCCGGTAGAGCACCCCGTGGTGCGCGTGCACCCTGTCACGGGCAAGAAGGTGCTGTACGTCAACTCCACCTTCACCAGCCACATCAAGGGCCTGTCGCGTGTGGAGAGCGACACCCTGCTGACCCAGCTGTTCGCCCTGCCCCAGGTGCCCGAATTCCAAGCCCGCCTGCGCTGGCAGCCCGGCACGCTGGCCGTGTGGGACAACCGGTCCACCCAGCACTACGCGGTGGGCGACTTCTTCCCGCAGCACCGCAAGCTGCATCGCATCACTATCACGGAGTAACCCCAAGAGATAGCCCCCTGAGTCGCCTTCGGCGCCATCCCCCAAGGGGGGACGCACCCGGAGGCCCGGCGAAGCCGGTTCCACGGGTGCACTGGCCTGGGCCGCGCCAGTGTCGAAGGCCGCGAGCCATCTCCACAAGTTTTGGAATCTCACATGACCCAACCCGACACATCCAGAAAGCTGCGCCTCGGCGCTTTCATCATGGCCACGGGCCACCACGTAGCCGCCTGGCGCCACCCGGGCTCACAGGTCGATTCGGGTGTCAACATCGATCACTACATCGAGGTCGCCAAAACCGCCGAACGTGGCCTGTTTGACCAGGTGTTCGTGGCCGACAGCCCCGGCGTGTGGCACAAGGGCGACCGCGAGTCCTTCAGCCGCCAGGGACGCATCTCGCACTTCGAGCCCGTGACGCTGTGGGCGGCGCTGTCGGTCGCCACCAAGCACATCGGCTTTGTGGCCACAGCCTCCACCACCTACGAAGACCCCTACCTGCTGGCGCGCAAGTTTGCGTCGCTGGACCACATCAGCAAGGGCCGGGCCGCCTGGAACGTAGTGACCACCAGCGCCGAAAACGTGCACGGCAACTTTGGCCTGGACACGCACCCGGACCCCGCCACGCGGTACGAGCGCGCCCACGAATTTGTGGACGTGGTCAAGGGGCTGTGGGACAGCTTTGACGACGACGCCCTGGTGCGCGACCAGGCAAGCGGCATCTACTTTGACCCCGACAAGCTGCACGCACTCAACCACGTGGGCAAACACCTCAAGGTGCAAGGGCCGCTTAACATCGAACGCTCGGTGCAAGGCCACCCAGTGATTGTGCAAGCCGGCTCTTCGGAAGACGGCAAGGAACTGGCCGCCGCGACGGCCGAGGCCATCTTCACCGCCTGGACCAGCCTGGCCGAGGCCCAGGCCTTCTACAAGGATGTGAAGGGTCGTATGGCCAAGTACGGCCGCAGTCCTGAAGAACTGCTGGTGCTTCCCGGCATCTCCCCCGTGATTGGCCGCACCGAGGCAGAAGCCCAGGCCAAGTGGGCCGAGCTGCAGGCCTTGATCCACCCCAGCGTGGGCCTGGCCACTCTCACACCCTTCTGGCCCGGAGAGGACCTGTCGAAGTGGAACCTTGACGCACCTCCGCCGTACATACCCGAGCCACCCAAGGGCATCAACAGCCGCGCCCACGTGGTGCTGGAGCTGGCCCGGCGAGAGAAGTACACCGTGCGTCAGCTGTACGAATACCTCGCCGGTGCACGCGGCCACTGGGTGGTGATCGGTACACCCGAGACCATTGCCGACCGCATGCAGGAATGGTTTGAGAACGGGGCGGCGGACGGCTTCAACGTGATGCCGCCTGTGTTGCCCCAATCACTCAACGAGTTTGTGGACCTGGTGGTGCCTGAACTGCAGCGGCGCGGCCTGTTTCGCACCGCCTACGAAGGCACCACCCTGCGGGAAAACCTGGGCTTGGCACGGCCCGCGAGCCGGTACACAACGCTGCTCGCGAAGGCGGCCTAGGCCTCATGCACGGCGAGCCCAATGACCTCGGCAGGGCTGGCTGTCCACAGGGCTCCTTCTTCATGCGCCTCCCTGCAGCGCCGCAGGGTTGGGATGGCTCGGCAGGCGCGGCTGGCCTGCCTTGACACGGCGCACGGGCAGATCGGTCGCCAGGCGTTTCAGGGCGGCCCCCCGGGATGCGGACTGAAAGCCGTGCGGTACTACCAGCACGTCCGTGCGGGCTTCACGCAGGATGCGTTGCGCAACGCTCTCGAACAGCCAGTCTGCCCACCGGGACGCGGGATGCTTGCCCACCACGATCAGGTCGGCCCCGGCCCCTTGCTGCGCTACCAGCACCTGCCGCGCCGGGTCGCCCCGGCCGACGGAGGATGAAAGCCGGTTGCGCCGCGCATCGTACGAGTCGGTCAGCGTGAACATGCGGTCCTGCGCATGGCGCCTGCACTGCTCGCGGTAGATCTGGATGGCGCGTTCCGACACTTCGGCATAACGCAGCTTGCCCTCATTGGCAGTGCTGACGGCATGGAACAGTTCCACACGTGCGCGGGGGTGGAGCGCCAGGCCCAGCTCCACCAGGCGATGCGAAGCCTGAGAAAAGTCTACCGCCACCGTCAGGCTCTGGTAGGGCTGTGCCGCTGCGCTACGCACCACGATCACGGGGCGCTGGCAGGCACGGAGCAACTGGATGGCAGGGTGCGCGACGAACCAGGCCCGCAACCCGCGCTGCGGGGCCATGCCCCACACCACCAGGTCGTGACCCGCTGCCGCGCGGGCGATATCCGCCACCGAGCAATCCATGCGTGTTCCGGCATGAACAGAAATCTGGTGGCGCTGCCGAATCTGCAGCGCATGGTGCGACAGTCGCACGGCCACGTCGGGTGGCGGCACTTCGCCGGGTTGGGAGAGATACACCAGCTGCAACGCAGCCCGATGCTCTGCGCCCAGCAGCGCCGCACGCGCCAGCGCGTGCCCTCCCTGTTCGGAGAAATCGGTGACGGCAAGGATGGAACGAGGGGTCATGGGGGTACGTCCTTCTGTGGTGAACAACGCGCACTCCTCCAACGGCTGCCAATGCGATTGGCGCCGGTCTGGTGAGAAGTGATCTGGTGGTACGGCCCGCAGCGGGCCGGCGTGCAAAGGCGACTAGGTGAGGTAGTCGCCCGTGGCCTCGGGCTGGTACTGGATGTTCTCGATGGTGGCGGAGCACTCTTCGCCATGGGGCGTTTGCCAACGGGCCACGTCCCCGGCCCGCAAGCCCAGCAGGCTGATGCCGACCGGCGACAGCACCGAGATGAAGCCCGCCGCAGGCTCGGCGTCCTGCGGGTAGCACAGGGTCAGCACCTGGCGCCGGTGGGTGTGCTGGTCCACCAGCTCCACGCGTGAATTCATGGTGACCACGTCGGCCCGCACGGTGCGCGGGCTGGTGATATCGGCGTTGGCCAGCAGGTCGTCCAGCAAGGGGGCTGGCCGGTTGCCGACCAGCTTGGTCAGGCGCGAATAGTCCAGGTCGGTGAGCGTGCGCTCGCCAGGGGTCACAACTGCATGCATACAAAGCACTCCATCGAATGCGGCGGTGCCCCGTGGGGACAAGACGGCCGCTACCGCGCTTGGCTGGTGCCCGGCGGTGGATGGTTGCGCTACAAGGGGATGAGGAGAGAGGGTGCCGCCGGGCTCAGGAATGTGCTGGCGTCAGCTGACGACGCGCGTTCTTCTTGGCCACCGCTCGCGCGCAGGCCGCTGCGCGGGGCAGCACAGCCAGGGCGGCAAAAGGGCAAACCAGAAGAGTCGTCATGGGCCCGAGTGTAGGCAACACGGGCGGTTCTGGGGGCAATAGCCCCAGGGTTCTTGCCAGATACCCGGCGGCTGGGTGGCCAATCTTTGTCGCCACCAGGGACCACCCAGAGCGTCACGCCAGCTGGGTGGCCCCTGCGCGGCGTACTCAGGCCACTTGCGGCAGGTAGCTGGGTCGCGTGGCTGTCATCGCGAGCTTGACATGCTGTGTGAGCTCATCGGCCAGCACCTCGTCCGCGCCTGCTTCCAGGCCATCCAGCGCGCGCCGAACGATCTGAACCGGGCTGGTCTTGGGCACGTCAAAGCCGCGCGTCAGGTCGGTATCCACATATGCCATGTGCAGGCCCAGGACCTGCGTGTTTTGCGCGGCCAGCTCATGGCGCAGTGCATTGGTGAGCGACCAGGCCGCAGACTTGCTGGCCGAGTAAGCAGCCAGCTCGCCGCCATTCACCCACGACGCCACAGACAGCACGTTGAGCAGCGCCCCGCCTCCGTTGGACTGTAGGACCGGGGCAAAGGCTTTGCTGACACGCAGCACGCCAAAGACATTGGTCTCAAAGATGCGGCGCATCACCTCTTCGCTGTCGGCCGCCAGAAACCCGCCGGGCTGGGCGATGCCCGCGTTGTTGATCACCAAACTCACGTCAGACGCCTGCGCGGCGGCGGCCGCCACCTCTTCGGGGTTGTTGACGTCCAGGCGCAAAGCCTGCACGCCGGGTTGCGGGACGATGGTGGACGGATCGCGCGCGGCGGCGTAGACCTTGCGCGCACCGCGTGCGAGCAACTCGCGAACAAAGGCCAGGCCAATGCCGCGATTGGCACCGGTGACGAGGACAACAGCGTTTTCGATCTTCATGGGAATCTCCAAGGTTGGGGTGGGACTGAACAGGGATATGCACGGGCTGTGCAAGGGATGGATATGGAGTGAGGGCTCGATAGGTGCGAGACGGACGCGAGACGGGTGCGAGGCAGCAGTAAGCGAGCAGCTCAGCGCACCTTGACGACGACCTTGCCCTTGGCACGGCCGGTTTCCACGTAGGCGATGGCTTCGTTGGTTGCGTCGAAGGGAAACACCTTGTCGATCACCGGGCGGATGGCCCCTGCATCCACCAGACGCGTGATCTCCTGCAGCTGGCTGCCCTGTGCACGCATGAACAGGAACGAGTAGCCAATGCCCAGCACTTGGGCACGGCGCCGGGTACCGGCGCTCAACAGCCGGAACACCATCCGCAAGAAGCCCGACGCATGAAGGGTTTCGCCGAATGCGGGATCGGGCGGGCCCGAGACGGAGACAAGTTGGCCTCCGCGCTTGAGCACACGCAGGGACTTGGCCAGCGCCTTGCTGTCCTGGCTGTGCAGCACCACGTCATAGTTGCGCAGCACGTTCTCAAAATCTTGCTGGCGGTAGTCGATGACAACGTCCGCGCCCAGGCTTTGGACCAGTGCGGCACTGCCCGCGCCGGCGGTGGTGGCCACGGTGGCGCCCAAGTGCTTGGCCAGCTGGATGGCGATGCTGCCCAGCCCCCCCGACCCCGCCTGGATGAAAACCTTCTGCCCTTTGATGACCTGGGCCTTCTCCACCAGCGCCTGCCATGCCGTCAAGCCCACCAGCGGGATCGACGCTGCCTCTTCCATGGTCAGGCTGCGGGGCTTGAAGGCCAGCGAAGACTCCTTGACCGCAATCAGCTCCGCAAAGGTGCCGATGTGAAAGTCGTCCGCCCGGGCATAGACCTCGTCCCCCGGCTTGAACTGCCGCACGCGCGGCCCTACCCGCACCACCACGCCCGCCACATCGTGCCCGAGGATGAGCGGCATCTTGTAAGGCAGGAGGAGCTTGAACTCACCATCTCGGATCTTGGCGTCGAGCGGGTTGACGCCCGCTGCATGGACCTCCACCAGCACCTCATCGTCGCGCAGGGAGGGAGCAGGAACATCGGCAGGCCGGAGTACGCCCTTTTTGGCATAGCGATCCAGAACAAACGCTTTCATGGGGTTTCCTTTGCTGCAAGGGATTGCATGGCTGCACAGCAATGCCACGCGGACTGGCGAGGCTCCACCAAAAACGCCGTCCATCCATGACGCGCCAGATGCTGTGCAGAGTTTGGCCCGCAATTTCGCATGATAAACATCATATGTAATGATAAAAAAATGCGTGCCATCGCACGATCAAGAAGAGGCTGGGTGTGAATCCGCGTTATGCCGTTTCCGCCGGCAACAGGTGCTTGAGCGCGGCTTCGCGCAGGCTGTCGGACAGCGCGGCGTCGTCCACAGCACGGGCAAGCACGAGCGCTCCCACCATGGTGGACAAGGTGACAAGCGCTTGCTCATGGGTTTCTGGCTGGCCCCACTGGGGTGACTGGCGCGCAATCAGATCGACCATTTCCTTGATGTGCCGGGTGGAGACGCGCCGCACCTCAGGCGACTGGCGCGAGGTTTCGGAGCCCAACGCGGCCAGAGGGCAACCCGTTTCGATGCTCTCGACATGTTCGCGCGAAAGGTAGGCTTTGAGCACGGTTGCCATCGCCTGCGAGGCGGGCTCCCCCGCCACAGCGCCCGCCACCGTCGCCACAGACTGAGCGCACGCCTGCGTTGCCGCTTCGGCCAGCATGGCCTCGCGAGACTCGAAGTGCGCATAGAAGGCGCCATGCGTCAGGCCTGCTTCCTTCATGATGTCCGCAACCCCGGTGCCATGGTAGCCCTGACGACGGATCGCCCGCGCCGCCACCGACACGATGCGCTCATGGGTCGCTTCTTTGGCGGCGGCTCGAGCATTGGACTGTTTATTTCGCATGATGTTCATCATACATAAATTCACCATCCAGTGCAACTGCGCTTCGTCCACGGGGTTACACACACGCCCGTGCATCGTTCCCCCCCAAAAAAACAGGCCCTTGTGGGGCCTGGAATGCGAGCAGTGCCATCAACAGGTACGTGATGGGCAGTCAAAAAGAAGGCGGGCTGCGGCCGTCTTGATGAGCCCCAGCCCTCCCCTCCTGCGATGCGACCGTTTCCAAACGAGCTATTTGCCTGTCGCAGTCTTCATCCAGAGCACCGCAGCCCCCCGCACGCAGCGGGTCGCCTCAAGCGCCCGCTTTGTGCGCGATTCAGCCGCAACACCAGTGATGACGGCGGGCAGTGCTCCCTCACAGCTTGGCGATGGACACCTCCGTGGACTTGACCAGTGCGACCACATCGGAACCCACGACCAGGCCCAGGTCGTCCACCGAACGGGTGGTGATGACGGAGGTGACGATGCCCCAGGGGGTTTCGACATCGACCTCAGAGACGACATCACCGCGAATGATCTCGCGCACTTTGCCCTTGAACTGGTTGCGTACGTTGATGGCTTGAATGGACATGGGGTTCTCCTTGAATAGTCCGTTGAAAAATGAAAACAGTGGGTGAGAGAAACAGAAAAATCACACCGCCCAGCGAAGGCCATGCGCTGGCACACCTGGCCATGGCGCCTCGTGTGCGGGGTCGCCATCGGGCTTTTGCAGCACGCGGTCCAGGATGCGTTTTTCGATGGCAGCAAACGCGGCGTCACCGTGCGAACGGGGGCGTGGCAGGTCGATGCGCTGGTCCAGCGCGATCTGGCCGTCTTCGATCAGGATCACGCGGTCGGCCAGGGCCACGGCCTCTTGCACGTCGTGGGTGACCAGCAATGCCGTAAAGCCGCTGGTGCGCCACAGGCCTTCAATGAGGCGGTGCATCTCGATGCGGGTCAGTGCGTCGAGCGCACCAAGGGGTTCGTCCAGCAGCAGCAGGCGCGGGTTGTGCACCAGCGCACGCGCCAGGGCCACGCGCTGGCGCTGGCCGCCCGACAGGCGTGCCGGCCATTCGCCCAGCCGGTCGCCCAGGCCCACGCGCGCCAGCACATCGGCCGCGGCTCCGCGCCGCTCGGGCGGCAGGCCCAGGGCCACGTTGTCAGCCACACGCTTCCAGGGCAAGAGGCGCGAGTCCTGGAACATGATGCGGGTGTCACCGCTCAGGCCTGTGATGTCCTGGCCGTCCAGGCGGATCGCACCGCCAGAGACTGACTCCAGGCCCGCCACCAGGCGCAGCAGCGTGCTCTTGCCGCAGCCACTGCGGCCCACAATCGCAACGAACTGGCCGGGTTCAATCGTGAGTTCGGTCTTCTTGAGGACATCGCGCGTGCCGTAGCGCTTGTCCACACTGCGCACTTCCAGGCGCACGCCCTGCGCTGTGTTGGGATCGTTCTGGCTCATGGCATCAGGCTCCGGGTTTGAAGAGAGGCACATCGAGGGCATTCACGCGCCTGGGCAACAACTTTTCGGCCAAAAAGGCGTCCGCAATGCGCTGTTGCTCGGCAAGGGCCGTGGGCACCACGGCGCGCACCTCATAGCTGCGGCGACTATTGGCCAGCTCGATCACGCCCGCATCCAGCCCCCACACCGGTGCCAGCAGCGCGGCTGCGTCCTTGGGACTTTGCTTGACCCAGGCACCGGCCTTCTGCAGCTCGTGGAAGAACACACCGAGTACATCGGGTCGGGCCTTGGCATAGGGAGTCCCGGCCAGGTAATAGCGCTGGTAAGACGCCAGCTCACGCCCGTCGGCCAGCACCCGTACCGCCGACTGCTTTTGCACGGCGGCCAGGAACGGGTCCCACACCACCCAGGCGTCAATGGCGCCACGCTCGAAGGCTGCACGGCCGTCGGCCGGCGTGAGGTAGGCGGGCTCGATGTCCTTGAACGTCAGGCCGGACTTCTCCAGCGCTGCAATAAGCAAGAAGTGCACGCCCGCCGCCTTGGCAAAACCGATCTTCTTGCCCTTGAGGTCGGCCACGGTCTTGATGGGCGAATCGGCACGCACCACGATGGCCTGGGCGGCGGGCGATGGCGATTCCTGCGCCACGAAGGTCAGGTTGGCGCCGGCTGCCTGGGCGAAGACGGGCACGGTGTCGGCCACGTCGGCACTGACATCGATGTTGCCCAGGTTCAGGGCTTCGAGCAAAGGCAGGCCACTGGTGAACTCGTGCCACGAGACCTTGACGTTCAGCGGTGCCAGCAATTGCTCCAGCGTACCCCGTGTTCGCAGGATGGTGGTGAGCGTGGATGATTTCTGCAAACCAATGCGCAAGGTCTCCGGCTTGCCTTGCGCCGCAGCCAGGCCGCTGGCCAGGGCCGCAAGGGCACCGAGCACGGTGCGCCGATGAATCAGGAAAGGAAGGGTCATGGTCGTGATGAATGCGTTGTAGGAATGTCGGAGTCAGGGCCCCGCAGCTCAAGCCGTCTGGTAGCCGGGGTGCCAGCGCAACCAGTAGCGCTCCAGCCCCTTGGCAAACACGTCAGCCAGCTTGCCCAGCAACGCGTACAGCAAGATGCCCACGAGCACGATGTCGGTTTGCAGGAACTCACGCGCATTCATCGTGAGGTAGCCAATACCCGCCTGTGCCGAAATGGTCTCTGCCACGATGAGGATCACCCACATCAGGCCGAGCGAGAAGCGCAGTCCCACCAGGATGCTCGACAAGGCGCCGGGCAGAATGATCTGGCGGTACAGCTGCCAGCGCCCCAGTCCGTAGGTGCGGCCCATCTCAATCAAGCCCGGGTCCACATTGCGGATGCCGTGGAAGGTGTTGAGATAGATCGGGAAGAACACCGACACGCTGATGAGGAAAAGCTTGGCCGACTCGTCGATGCCGAACCACAGGATCACCAGCGGAATCAGCGCCAGCGCAGGGATGTTGCGCACCATCTGGATGGTGGAGTCGAGCAGCGTCTCGAACAGCTTGACCGAGCCGGTGAGCAGACCCAGCAGCAATCCCAGCCCGCCCCCGATGGCCAGACCCGCCAGCGCCCGGCCTGCGCTGACCTTGACGTGGGTCCACAGCTCGCCGGACAGGGTCAACGTCCAGGCTGCCTTCACCACTTCCAGCGGTGCAGGCAACACGCGGGTGGAAAGCCAGCCCGAAGAAGAGGCGATCTGCCACAACACGATGAGCCCTACAGGCACGGCCCAGGGCAGCAGACGCTGCGCCACGTTGGCCACAAAGCGGACCAGCGACGCTGGGAGCAAAGGCCCTTCGAGCGGGAGATCGACGGAGTCCGCCACAGGCGATATCTGCAGCTCTCGGGTGGTCTGTGTCATGGTGTGATGTCCTGTTCGTTATCGGGCTCCAGGAACTCCAGCTGGTTACCCGCCGGGTCCTTGACGTAAAAGCGCAGGTAGCCGGGCAGCGCGCGGTTTTCCACCAGTGGCAGCTCGGCCTGCAGCAGGCGGTGGCGCAGCGCGGGCAGGTCCTGCACCTCGAAGGCCAGGTGCGACACCGCAGGCGCCGGTTGCCAGTGCTCGGTAGGCACCAGATCGATGCGCTGGGTGCCCGCAGCAAACCGCAGCGTGTTACCGGCCTGCAGGCGCACCTCGGGCAGGCCCAGCAGGCTGGCGTAAAAGCGCCGGATGGGCGCCTCGGCCCCAGCCGGGAAGGCCAGTTGCACGTGGTTGATGGACTGGATGCTCATGGCATATCTCCTGCGGTGCCGATTCAGCTTTGCGACGCACGGGGCACAAAGTCATTGGCCACGGTCTCGCCAAACGGCCCCAGCGGGTTGCCGCCAGAGAGCTTCTCGCGCACGCCCACGGGCAGCAGCGGGAACACCAGCTCGGCAAACCGGTAAGCCTCTTCCAGGTGCGGGTAGCCCGAGAGCACAAAGGTGTCCAGCCCCAGCGCCGCGTATTCCTCGATGCGCGCCGCCACCGTTTCCGGGTCACCCACCAGCGCCGTGCCCGCACCACCGCGCACCAGGCCCACACCAGCCCACAGGTTGGGGCTGATCTCCAGGTCGGCGCGGCTGCGCTTGACGCCACCCGCATGCAGCTGTGCCATGCGGCGCTGGCCTTCGGAATCCATGCGTGAGAACACCGCCTGGGCACGCGCCACGGTCACGTCGTCCACATGGCTGATGAGTTCTTCTGCAGCGGCCCAGGCCTGGTCTTCGGTTTCGCGCACGATGACGTGCAGGCGGATGCCAAACTTGACCGTGCGGCCCCGCTTTGCAGCGCGGGCGCGCACGTCGGCCACCTTCTTGGCCACTTCGGCGGGGGGTTCACCCCAGGTCAGGTAGGTCTCCACCTGCTCGGCCGCCAGGTCGTGGGCGGCGTCGGACGACCCACCGAAATACACCGGTGGGTGCGGCTGCTGCAAGGGCGGAAACAGCAGCTTTGCGCCCTTCACCGTGAGGTGCTTGCCCTCGTAGTCGAGGCTTTCGCCCTGGTGGCTGCGCGTGAGGATTTCTCGCCAGATGCGGATGAACTCGGCCGACTGCTCGTAGCGCGTGGCGTGGTCCAGAAACACGCCGTCGCCCTCCAGCTCGGCCTGGTCGCCCCCGGTCACCAGGTTGATGAGCAGTCGCCCGCCCGAGAGCCGGTCGAACGTGGCGGCCATGCGTGCAGCCAGTGCGGGCTGGTGCAGGCCGGGGCGCACAGCCACCAGGAACTTGAGCTTCTTGGTCACGGCAAGCAGGCTGGACGCGACCACCCACGGGTCTTCGCAGGAGCGGCCGGTGGGGATCAGAACGCCCTCGTAGCCCAGGCTGTCAGCGGCAACCGCCACCTGTTGGAGGTAGTCATGGCTGAGCTGGCGTGCGCCTTTGGCAGTGCCAAGGTAGCGGCTGTCGCCGTGGGTGGGAATGAACCAGAAGATTTGCATGGGACAGGTCTTTTCAAAACGGGATCTCAACGAGGTCCGAACGAAATCAGTAGGAGATGGCAAAGCCGAACTGGGGCGAGCGCAAGACCGCGCGCCGCTGCTGACCGTCCAGCCCCCAGGCGGTGGCCGTGACGCACAGAACGCGTCGCAGCTGGGCGTGCAACGGGAAAGGCATGGGCGCAGGCATGGCAAGCTCCTTGGAACGTGTTTGTGGTCTGGGTGGTGGGGTTACAGCAGATCGACCGGCGCGGCGTGCAGCAGGTTGAGCTTTTTGGGGATCAGCTTCAGGTCGAAGAAGGTGTCGGCAATGCCTTGCTGCTCGGCCAGGATCTCGCGCGTGACCGGGGCGGTGCCGAACTGCGCGCGGTTCAGGTACAGCTCGGTGATGGACTTGTCCAGCCCCAGCACGGCAGAGAGCTCTGCGGCTGCAGCCGCCTTGTTCTTGGACGCCCAGGTGTCAATCGCGTTGACCTCTTCAATCGCAATGCGCAACACATCGGTGTTCTTGGTCGCGAAGTCGCGCGAGGTGAAGTAATAGGCGCGGTTGTTGACCACACCCGTGGCGTCGGCCAGCAGGCGGGCATCCAGCGTCTTCTGGGCGGCAGCGAGGAACGGGTCCCAGATGATCCAGGCATCGACAGCGCCCTTTTCAAACGCGGCGCGCGCGTCGGCTGGGGCCAGGAAGACAGACTGCACGTCGCCGTATTTCAGGCCGTTCTTCTCCAGCAGCTTGACAAGGAAATACTGCACGTTGGAGCCCTTGTTGTAGGCCACGCGCTTGCCCTTGAGGTCGGCCACGCTGCGGATCGGGGAGTCCTTGGGCACGATCACGGCCTCCAGCGCGGGGCGCGGCACCGTGGCGCCAGCGTAGACCAGCGGCGCGCCAGCGGCCTGGGCGAAGATGGGCGGGGCTTCGCCCACATCGCCAAAGTCGATGGACCCGACGTTGAGCGCTTCCAGCTGCACAGGGCCGGCGTTGAACTCGGTCCAGGTGACCTTCACGCCCAGCGGGGCCAGTCGCTTTTCGAGCGTGCCACGGCCCTTGAGGATGGAAAGCCAGCCTTTTTGGTGGCCCACGCGCAGCACGCGGCCGGGCGCAGTCGTTTGTGCAAGGGCCGGGGCCCCCGTGACGCCGAGAGCGGCGGCGGCCAGACCGGTGAGCAGCGCCTGGCGGCGATGAAGAGAGAAATGTGTCGTCATGGTGATGGTTTGTTTCTAGAAAAATGGGGCGGCAAAAAGAGGCCAAGACTGCGGGAATTCAGCCCGCGACAGGCACCACCGGCATGAGCAAGAAGGCACCGATGACCACGAGCGAGGCCACCACCAGCAAGGCAACACCCAGCCAGCGCAGGGCGTCGCGCAAACCCAGGGGTCGGTCTTCAAGGACCGATGGAGCCTGTGGCTTTGCGGACAGAGGGATTGCGTCACCGGACATGAACAGCACCTTTTTTTGTACAAGCAGGCAACAGCCCGCCCTGCCTGCGCTCAGCGGGCATTACCAGGAAAACAATGGAAAGGAGGAAGGCGGGCGGAGCGTGGGCACCTGCGGCCAGGGCCGCAGGCGCGTGGTCCGTCAGACGCTACATCGCACTTGCGAGAAATGCACGGGTGCGAACCGTGTGGCCTGGGCGGGCGATGGGCGAAGGGTTTCGGTGACCAGCACGTTCACCGCGTCATCCAGCCGGGCGGCAATGTCGGCCTGCACGTGGTAGGTGCCCTCAGGCGTCAGCGTGACCTGGGCGTCGGTGGCATAGATGCCGGGCAGGATGCTCTTGGCACCCAGCGACTGCAGCACGGGGCGCAGCGCGTAGTCCAGCGCCAGCATGTGGTGCGGGCTGCCGCCCGTGGCCAGGGGCAGCACGGTCTTGCCCTTGAGTGCTGTCTGCGGCAACAAATCCAGAAACACCTTGAGCACGCCGCTGTACGCCGCCTTGTAGACAGGCGTAGCCACCACCAGCACGCTGGCATCTGCCACCTGGTCAATCGCCTTCACCACGGTGGGATGGCCAAAATCGGCCAGCAACAGCGCCTGGGGCGACAGGTCGCGGATATGGACGCGATCCACCAGCGCGCCGCGCACCGACAGGCGCTGGGCCACGGCGTCGAGCAAGGCGGCGGAGCGGGAGCGCTCTGAAGGGCTACCAGCGATGAGCAAGGCGGACATGGTGTTGGTTCCTTTGTTACTACTGTTTTGATAGCTACCAGCGCATAACGGACTAGCGCTTGAGCTTGTTTTTCTTATAAAAAGGACAAACAACGCCCCGCCCGGCCCGTTGGGGCCAGGGTTCTTCCATGGAGGCTGGAGCATCGCCCCAGCCACCTTTGGGGCGGTTGGGCCTGCTTACTTGCGCGTGTAGATCTGATCGAAACTCGCGTTGTCCGCAAAATGGTCCTTGGCAGCCTTGTCCCAGCCACCAAACGCGTCGTTGATCGTGAACAGGTTCAGCTTGGGGAACTGCTTGGCGTACTTGGCCTTGGCTTTGTCAGAGACTGCGGGGCGGTAAAAATGTTTGCCCGCAATGTTCTGGCCTTCTTCGGTGTACAGGTACTGCAGATAGGCCTCGGCCACGGCACGCGTGCCCTTCTTGTCCACGTTCTTGTCCACCACCGACACGGCGGGCTCTGCCAGGATGGAGATGGACGGCGCGATCACGTCGAACTTGGTGCCGAATTCCTTTTCGAGCAGGTAGGCCTCGTTCTCCCACGCAATCAGCACGTCGCCCTGGTTGCGCTGCGCAAACGTGATGGTGGAGCCGCGTGCGCCGGTGTCGAGCACGGGCACGTTGCCGTACAGCTTGGCCACGAAGTCCTTGGCCTTGGCGTCGCCACCGTACTTGCGCTTGGCAAATTCCCACGCTGCCAGGTAGTTCCAGCGCGCACCGCCCGAGGTCTTGGGGTTGGGCGTGATCACTTTCACATCGGGGCGCACCAGGTCGTCCCAGTCTTTGATGCCCTTGGGGTTGCCCTGGCGCACCACCAGCACGATGGTGGAGGTGTAGGGCGAGCTGTTGTGCGGCAGGCGCTTTTGCCAGTCTTTCGGGATCCAGCCTCCGTTGGTGTGCAGCGCATCGGTGTCGCCCGCCAGCGCCAGGGTGGCCACGTCGGCGTCCAGCCCGTCGATGATGGAGCGCGCCTGCTTGCCCGAGCCGCCGTGGCTTTGCTTGATGGTCACGTCCTGGCCGGTCTTGGCCTTCCAGTGCTTGGCAAACGCCTGGTTGAACTCAACGTACAGCTCGCGGGTCGGGTCGTACGACACATTGAGCAGCGTCACAGACTGTGCAAACGACGGCAATGCCGTCAGGGCCAAACTGCTCACCAGGGCAGCGGCGAAGGGAAACTTGATAAAGTCGCGGCGAAAGTTCATGGAAGGGCCTCTTTTTTGTGAATGTGTTGCGGTGCAAATCACCGATGGAACGCATTCTGGAAGGCCCTCTTCAAAACTGGAACTACTGAGATTTCAGTTCTTAATATCCAAATCATCTGAGCGAAGCCTTTTTCGCTCGCCCCACACCAAGGACATCCCATGGCACGCACCGTTCAATGCATCAAGCTCGGCAAAGAAGCCGAAGGCCTCGACTTTCCGCCCTACCCTGGCGAGCTGGGCAAGCGCATCTGGGAAAGCGTGAGCAAGGAAGCCTGGGCCGGCTGGCTCAAGCACCAGACCATGCTGGTCAATGAAAACCGCCTGAACCTGGCGGATGCGCGGGCCCGTCAGTACCTGGCACGCCAGATGGAAAACCACTTTTTTGGTGGCGGCGCAGACGCCGCGGCGGGCTACGTCCCGCCCAGCGCGTAACGGAGCGACGCGAAGTGCAGCGCTGCAAAAAGTGGTTTCGCTAAAACCATTTCTTCGGCGGCGGCGCAGACGCCGCGGCGGGCTACGTCCCGCCCAGCGCGTAACGGAGCGACGCGAAGTGCAGCGCTGCAAAAAGTGGTTTCGCTAAAACCATTTCTTTGGCGGCGGCGCAGACGCCGCGGCGGGATACGTCCCGCCCGGCACGTGACGCAGCGCAACACACCCCGGAGCGGTTCGCGGTAAAAACCGCCTTCTCTTTCCAACAGGCCGGCGCCACGCCGGCCTTTTGCCGTTTCCATGACTGAACCCATCGAGTGGCTGCCGGATGGCACCCCCTACAGCCCCCGCTTCGGCGACCGCTACCACAGCGAAAACGGCGGCCTCACCCAGGCCCGCCGCGTGTTTCTGCACGGCTGTGGCTTGCCCGCGGCCTGGGCGGGGCAATCGCAGTGGCGCATTCTGGAAACCGGGTTTGGCTTTGGCCTGAATTTCCTGGTGACCTGGGCCGCCTGGCGCGCCGACCCGAAGCGCCCCACGCTGCTGCACTTCGTATCGACAGAAGCCTGGCCCGTGAGTGCAGCCGACCTGCTGCGCGCCACCTCGGTCCACCCCGAGCTGGCGCCGCTGGCTGAGGCATTGCATCGCCAGTGGTGGGGCCTGCTGCCGGGCGTGCACCGCCTGCGGTTTGATGAAGGCCGGGTGCTGCTCACCCTGTATGTGGGCGACACCCAGGCCATGCTGCGCCAGCAGAACCTGACGGTGGACTCCATCTACCTCGACGGCTTCAGCCCCCAGCGCAACCCCGAAAGCTGGGACCTGCACACGCTGAAAGCCGTGGCGCGCTCTTGCCGTCGCGGTACACAGCTCGCCACCTGGACCATCGCACGCGCCGTGCGCGATGCCCTGGCGCAATGTGGCTTTGAAGTGACCCGCGTGCCCGGCGTGCCGCCCAAGCGCGACAACCTGCACGCCACCTACAACCCACGCTGGGAGCCGCGCACCCCGCGCCAGCCCGGGGCAACGCCGGAACCCTCTCTGCCCGGCCCCTGCATCGTGATCGGTGGCGGCATTGCAGGTGCCGCCGCCGCCGCCAGCCTGGCCCGACGCGGCTGGCAGGTCACGGCACTGGACCAGGCCGCCGAGCCCGCCGCAGGCGCGTCCGCCCTGCCCGTCGGGGTCTTCGCGCCCCATGTGTCGCCCGACGACAGTGTGCTGTCGCGCCTGTCGCGCAGCGGCATCCGCTCCACGCTGGAGCAGGCCCGCTGGTTGCTGAACGAGGGGGTGGACTGGGCGCATTGCGGCGCGCTGGAGCATCGCACTGACGGCAGCCCTGGCCTGTCACCCGATTGGACACAAGGGCCGGGTGCCGCCTGGAGCGAGCCTGCGCCCCCGGCAGCCCTGGCTGCTGCCCAGTTACCGCCCGACGCAACCGCCTGCTGGCACCACCAGGCGGGCTGGGTGCGCCCGGCGCGCCTGGCCAGGGCCCTGCTGGGCCAGCCTGGCATCCAATGGCGGGGGAATTGCGCGGTGGCCCAGCTGCGGCGCGTGGAGACACCCGCCACGGCACACAGCCCGGCCATCACCGCCTGGCAGGCACTCGATGCCCAGGGCCAGGTGCTGGCCGAGGCGCCCACCGTGGTCATTGCCGCAGGCGCAGGCAGCCCGGCACTGCTGAACCATCGCTGGCCCCTGCAGCCGGTGCGCGGCCAGGTGTCGTGGGGCGTGCATGCCGACCCGGCAGCGCCGCTGCTGCCATTGATTCCGTTCCCGGCCAACGGCAACGGCAACCTGGTGCCCCATTTCCCCACGGGCGATCAAGCCGACGACGGCCAAGGCTGGGTGATGGGCTCGACGTTCGAACGCGATGTGCAGGCCCTGCCGCCCAGCGCAGCCGACATCCACACCGCCCATGCCACCAACTGGGCCAAGCTGCAGGGCCTGCTGCCCGGCATCGCGCGCCAGCTGGAGCCTTTGTTCACCCAGGCGCTGGCCATGTCGGCGCCTCAGCCCGCCCCGGGCGAGTCCCCCGCTCTGCGCACATGGGCCGCCGTGCGCTGCACCGCGCCCGACCGGCTGCCTCTCGTGGGCCCGGTGGATGCGGTCCACCTGCCGGGCCTGTGGGCCAGCACGGCCATGGGCGCGCGGGGATTGACACTGGCGCTGTTGTGCGGCGAACTGCTGGCTGCCCGAGTGCAGGGCGAGCCCCTGCCGCTCGACGCTAAGCTGGCCCGGGCCTTGGGCACTGAGCGTTTGTAAGCGGTTCAAAAGCCTTTTGGAAAACCACACCAGCACTTGCTTATAAGCAAATAGGCATATTGGCAGAGCAAAACAATAGTTTGCATCCATAAGCACGTCCCCTACATTCACCCCCATGCATGAATTGGCGTTTGTTTTTGCGGGCTTTGCCGTCGGGCTCGTCGTTGGCCTGACCGGTGTGGGCGGCGGCTCGCTCATGACGCCGATCCTGATCTTCTTCTTCGGCATCAAGCCCCACATGGCGGTCGGCACCGACCTGCTGTTTGCGGCCTTCACCAAAATGGGCGGCACCGTGAGCCTGGCCCGCCAACGGCTGGTGCCCTGGAAAGTGGTGGGCCAGTTGTGCGCCGGCAGCATTCCGGCGGCGCTGCTGGCGCTGTGGGCGCTGAAAGTCCTGGGGCCCGCCAGCGGCACGGCGCAGGCCATCATGACCACCACGCTGGGCTTTGCCTTGCTGCTCACGGCGGCGGCCACGCTTTACAAGGTGGTGGCGTTTTCTGCCCAGCGCCAGGCGGCTGAAGCCGCTGCCCGCAAAAGCCACACCGGAGACCCCACCCGCCCCCGCCACTGGAGCCTGCCCGTGTTGCTGGGCGCCGTGATTGGCACGCTGGTGACCTTTACCTCGGTGGGCGCAGGCGCCATCGGCGTCACGGTGCTGTTGCTCGTCTACCCCATGCTGCCGCTGCCACGCATCATCGGTGCCGACATTGCCTACGCCGTGCCGCTGACCCTGGTGGCGGGCCTGGGCCACGCATCCCTGGGCTCGGTGGACTGGCCTTTGCTTGCACAATTGCTGGCTGGCTCGCTGCCGGGCATCTGGCTGGGCTCTCGCCTCGTCGCCCGTACCCCTGAGCGCCTGATTCGCTCCGCCTTGTCCATTCTGCTGGCCTGGGCAGGCTTCAAACTGATTCTGATCTGAGCCCCTATGTACCAATACACCTCTTTCGACACCCAGTTCGTGAAACAGCGTGCCGCACAGTTCCGTGACCAGCTCACGCGCTGGCAGACGGGCAAGCTGAGCGAGGACGACTTCCGCCCCCTGCGCCTGCAAAACGGCTGGTACGTGCAGCGCTACGCCCCCATGCTGCGCGTGGCCGTGCCCTACGGAGAGATCGCCAGCCGCCAGCTGCGCGTGCTGGCGCAGATTGCCCGCGAATACGACGAGCCCGAAGCCGCCGTCTTCAAGGCCGCCATGGAAGGCCAGGGCAAGCTGGGCACCACGTTCCTGCCCACGCACTGCGCCCACTTCACCACCCGCACCAATGTGCAGTTCAACTGGATTCCGCTGTCCAAAAGCGCCGACGTGATGGACCTGCTCGCCAGCGTGAACCTGCACGGCATCCAGACCAGCGGCAACTGCATCCGCAACACCACCACCGACGCGCTGGCAGGCATCGCCGTGGACGAGATCGTGGACCCCCGCCCCTATGCGGAGCTGATCCGCCAGTGGTCCACGCTACACCCCGAGTTCGCGTTTTTGCCCCGCAAGTTCAAGATCGCCATCACCGGCGCCAAGGACGACCGCGCGGCCACCGGCTGGCACGATGTGGGCCTGCACCTGGTCAAGAACGATGCAGGTGAGATCGGCTTCAAGGTGTTCGTGGGCGGTGGCATGGGCCGCACGCCAGTCATCGGCACCGTGATCCGCGAGTTCCTGCCGTGGAACCAGATCATGAATTACATCGAGGCCATCGTGCGCGTGTACAACGAGCACGGCCGTCGCGACAACAAGTACAAGGCCCGCATCAAGATTCTGGTGAAGTCCGAAGGCCAGCAGTACATCGACGATGTGGAAGCCGAATACCGCCAGATTTTGGAGATCGACGGCGGCCCCCACACCATCCCGCAGGCCGAATTTGACCGCGTGGCCGCCTGCTTTGTGCCACCCAAGCTGGCCGACATCGCCGACGTGGCCCCTGCAGCCTTGCAGGCATCGCTGGACGCACAGGCGGCAGAGCATGTGATGTTTGGCCGCTGGCTCAAGCGCAATGTGCACGCCCACCAAAACGCCCAGCTGCGCGCGGTCACCCTATCGTTCAAGCGCCCCGGCCAATCGCCCGGCGACGCCACCAGCGACCAGCTCATCGCACTGGCCGACCTGGTGGACAAATACTCCGCCGGCGAAGCCCGCGTGACGCACGACCAGAACGTGCTGCTGCCCTGGGTGCACGCCAGCCGCCTGTTCGACCTGTGGCAAGAAGCCAAGGCCCTGGGCCTGGCCAGCGCCAACGTGCAGCTGCTGACCGACATGATCGCCTGCCCCGGCGGCGACTTCTGCGCGCTGGCCAACGCCCGCTCGCTGCCGATTGCCGAGGCCATCACCCAGCGCTACCAGGACCTGGACGAGCTGGATGACATCGGCGAGATCGACCTGCACATCAGCGGCTGCATCAACAGCTGCGGCCACCACCACAGCGGCCATATCGGCATCCTGGGCGTCGATAAAGACGGCAAGGAGTGGTACCAGGTCACGCTGGGCGGCTCCGACGGCTCTGACCTGTCGGGCGCTGCCGTGGCCGGCAAGGTGATTGGCCCATCGTTCTCGGCGGCCGAAGTGCCGGATGTGATCGAGGCCGTGCTCGGCACCTACCGCGACCTGCGCGAAAGCGGCGAGACCTTCCAGAACACCGTGCGCCGCACTGGCCTCGACCCGTTCAAGGAAGCCGCCAAGCAAGCACGCCACAAAGAACCAGAAACCGCTGCCGCCTGAGCCCCGCAGCGCCGTACAGCACAGCCCCACAGACATGATGTTGAAACTAATCGCCGCCCAAGACCACCAGCCGCCTGCCGATGGCGACGCCCGCGCCGTGGCCCTGCCCAACGATGCCGATGCGCTGGCCCTGCCGCTCGATGGCGTGGACCGTGTGGATCTGCACTTCCCCAACTTCACCGATGGCCGCGCATTCAGCCAGGCCTTCTTGCTGCGCCGCCGCCGTGGCTTTACGGGCGAGATCCGCGCCACCGGCGATGTGCTGATCGATCAGCTGGTGCAGATGCAACGCACGGGCTTTTCGAGCGCCGTGCTGCGCGAGGGCGTGGACGCTGCCGATGCGCAGCGCCAGTTTGAACGCTTCCCTGGCTTCTACCAGGGCGACGCCGTGAACCCCCAACCCCTGTTTGCCGCCCAGTCCGCCTGACAGGCGCACTGCCCGCGCGCCCGCTGCACCAAAACACGAGCCCCCTCACCATGAGCCAAATCGATCTCGCACGCATCAACACCGACCTGGGACGCAACGCGCCCGCCCTGGTGGAATGGGCCCTGGGCCTGGGCAAGACCAGCATCGTCACCACCAACTTCCGCCCCTTCGAAGCCGTGATCCTGCACATGGTCACGCAGGTGAATCCTGACGTGCCCGTGGTCTGGATGGACAACGGCTACAACACCGAAGCCACCTACCGCTTTGCCGACGAAGTGACCCAGCAGCTGGGGTTGAAGCTGAAGATCTACCTGCCCCTGCGCTCGCGCGCCCACCGCGAAGCGGTGGACGGCCCTACGCCCGCGCTGGACGACCCACGCCACGCCGCCTTCACCGAAGAGGTAAAGCTGGAGCCCTTTGCCCGCGCCCTGCGCGAGACCGCACCGCAAGTCTGGTTCACTGCGCTGCGCGCCACTGACACCGCCGTGCGCGCGCAGATGGACCCGGTGAGCATCAACCCCGACGGCCTCATCAAAGTGGCTCCGCTGCTGCACTGGTCGTCCAAAGACCTGCACGAGTACTGCGTGAAACACGGCCTGCCCAACAACTTCGACTACGTGGACCCCACCAAGGGCGAAGACAACCGCGAGTGTGGCCTGCACATTGCCCACTGACCCCAGGTCCGACCATGAATGCCCGCACCGACTCAGCGCTGCTTGAGAAAACCAACAACATGAGCTACCACCTCAACAACTCCCACCTCGACGCCCTGGAAGAAGAAACCATCTTCATCCTGCGCGAAGTCGCCGCCGCCTTCGAGCGCCCCGCCCTGCTGTTCTCGGGCGGCAAGGATTCGCTGGTCATGCTCAAGTGCGCCGAAAAGGCCTTTGGCGCGGGCCGCATCCCTTACCCGCTCTTGATGATCGACACGGGCCATAACTTCCCTGAAGTGACGGACTTCCGCGACTTCCGGGCCAAGGAACTGGGCGCCGAACTCATCGTGCGCAGCGTGGAAGATTCGATGGCGCGTGGCACCGTGCGCCTGGCCCACCCCGGCGAGTCGCGCAACGTGCACCAGTCGGTCACTCTGCTCGAAGCGATTGAAGAGTTCCGCTTTGACGCCCTGATCGGCGGTGCCCGCCGCGACGAGGAAAAGGCGCGCGCCAAGGAGCGCATCTTCAGCCACCGCGACAGCTTCGGCCAATGGCAGCCCAAGGCCCAGCGCCCCGAGCTGTGGACCCTGTTCAACACCCGCCTGCAGCCCGGCGAGCACTTCCGCGTGTTCCCCATCAGCAACTGGACCGAGCTGGACGTGTGGCAGTACATCGACCGCGAGCAGATCGGCCTGCCCAGCATCTACTACACGCACAAGCGCCAGGTGGTGAACAAGAAGGGCCTGCTGATGCCGGTGACCGAGCTGACCCCGCCGCGTGAGGGCGATGTGGTGGAAACGCGCGATGTGCGCTTCCGCACCGTGGGCGACATCACCTGCACCGCCCCCGTGGAAAGCACCGCAGCCACCCCGGCCGAGATCGTCATCGAGACCCTGGCCGCCGACGTGAGCGAGCGTGGCGCCACACGCATGGACGACAAGACATCGGATGCTTCGATGGAGAAGCGCAAGAAGGACGGGTATTTCTGATGACCGCTATCAATTCAATAGCTACTGGCGCAAACAACACTAGCGCTACCGGCCAAAACGACCATATTTCCGCCCTCAAGTTCATCACTTGCGGCTCCGTCGATGACGGCAAGAGCACGCTGATCGGCCGCCTGCTGGTGGACAGCAAGGCCGTGCTGCAAGACCACCTGGCCGGCGTTCAGCGCCAGGGTGAGACCGACCTGGCCCTGCTGACCGACGGCCTTTCCGCCGAGCGCGAGCAAGGCATCACCATCGACGTGGCCTACCGCTACTTCGCCACGGAAGAGCGCAAATTCATCATTGGCGATGCGCCCGGCCACGAGCAGTACACGCGCAACATGGTGACGGCCGCCAGCAGCGCCGACGCCGCCGTGGTGCTGGTCGATGCGACCAAGCTCGACTGGAAGAACCCTGGCCTCGCATTGCTGCCGCAGACACGCCGCCACAGCCTGCTGGCACATTTGCTGCGCGTGCACTCGCTGGTGTTTGCCGTGAACAAGCTGGACGCGGTGGAAGACCCCGCGCTGGCCTGGAAGCATATTCAAGGCGCACTGCAGGCCTTTGCCCAGGCGGCAGGCATCACCGTGCGCGCCATGGTGCCGGTCTCCGCCCTCAAGGGCTGGAACGTGGTGGACGCCCACGCAGGCTGGTGCGGCTATGACGGTCCTACCCTCCTGCAAGTCTTGGAAGAACTGCCCAACACCCCGGCAGACACCGCACTGGCACCGGCCTTCCCGGTGCAGTGGGTCGAGAAGTTCTCGTCCTCGTCGGACACCAGCCAGGGCCGCCGCGTGTTCTGGGGCCGCGTGGCCGCCGGCAGTTTTGCGCCCGGCACGGCGGTGCAGATCTTCCCCAGCGGCCAGCTCGCCACCGTGGCCCAGGTGCTGGACCACGCCCGCCGCCCCAAGGACGTGCCCGCAGGCACCAGCGCGGGCATCATCCTGGACCGCGAGGTGGACGTATCGCGCGGCGACTGGATTCTGGCAGCGCCCACACCCGCTGCAGCCCCAGCCGATGACGACTTTGGTGACACGCCCGCCGCCACCCCGGCCTGGCCCGCCAGCCGCGAGCTGCGCACTACCGTCGCCTGGATGGACGACGAGCCCCTGGTCGCAGGCCGCGTGTACTGGGCGCTGCATGGCCACCGCTGGGTCAAGGCCAAGGTCAAGGCCGTGGTGCACAAGCTCAACATCAACACGCTGGCCGAAGAAGCCGCCACGCAGCTCGATCCCAATGCCATCGGCCATGTGGACCTGCTGCTGCAGGAGGCGATTCCCGCCGCAGCATTCAGCCAGGCCCGCGTGCTGGGCTCGCTGATTCTGGTGGACACCGCCAGCCACAAAACCGCTGGCGCCGTGCTCGTCAACTGATCCAGATCAGCGCCCCAAGCCCCAGTCACCCCATCGGGGTGAGGGACCCTGCAACCAAAGGTCGGTGAAAGCTTTTAAAATCGAGGGTTTTCACCGACCCACACAACTCCTGTCATGACCCACGTCGTTTCCGAAAACTGCATCAAGTGCAAGTACACCGATTGTGTGGACGTGTGCCCCGTGGACTGCTTCCGCGAAGGCCCGAACATGCTCGTCATCGATCCCGATGAGTGCATCGATTGCGCCGTCTGCATCCCCGAGTGCCCGGCCAACGCCATCTTTGCCGAAGAAGACCTGCCGGCCGACCAGATCGCCTTCATCAAGCTCAACGCCGACCTGGCCTTTGCCGACGGCTGGAAGAGCATCACCAAGCGCAAGCCGGCGCTGCCCGACGCCGACGAATGGAATGGCAAGCCGGGCAAGGTCAACGAACTAGTCAAGTGACCCCCCTGAGTCGCTTCGCGCCATCCCCCAAGGGGGACGCCACCAGTGGCCTGGCAAAGCCAGTTCCACGGTGGCACAGGTCTTTGGCAGCGCCAGTTTCGGGCGCTGCGCGCGTGGCTTGAGCATGATTCAAGATACCGACGCCGTCGTCATCGGCGCGGGACCCGTGGGGCTGTTCCAGGTCTTCCAGCTGGGCCTGCAAGGCATCACCGCCCACCTCATCGATGCCCTGCCCCATGCCGGCGGCCAGTGCGTCGAGCTGTACGGCGACAAACCCATCTACGACATCCCGGGCATCCCGGTGTGCACCGGGCGTGAGCTGGCGGGTCTGCTGCTGCAGCAGATTGCGCCGTTCAAGACCCAGTGGCACCTGAACACGCTGGTGTCGGCGCTCACCGGGCAGGCCGATGGGCGCCTGCTGGTCGAAACCTCGCAAGGTGCGCAACTGCTGGCCCGCAGCGTGTTCATTGCCGCAGGTGTGGGCGCCTTTGTGCCGCGCACGCTCAAGGTGGACGGCATCGAGCGCTTTGTGGGCACCCAGGTCCACTACCAACACCTGCCCGCGACTGCGGATGTGGCCGGGCGCCACGTCGTCGTGCACGGCGGCGACGAGCCCGCCGTGGCCCGCGCCGTGGATCTGGCCGAACAAGGCCAGGCCGCACGCGTCAGCCTGCTGCACCGCCGCGACGTGTTCCAGGCGCCTGAAGCCCTGCTGCAACGCCTGCAGCAATTGCGCGATGCGGGCCGTATCCACGTCGAGGCCGCACAGATAACCGGCATTGACACTGCGGGCGACCGCCTCACCGCACTGCAGGTGGTGGATGCCGACGGCAGCACCCGCGCCCTGGCGCTGGACCTGCTGGTGGCCGTGCTGGGCATCTCGCCCCGCCTCGGACCCATTGCGGACTGGGGTTTGGCCATGGACCGCAAACAACTGGTGGTGGACACGGAAGCCTTCCGCACCAGCGTGCCCGGCATTTACGCCGTGGGCGACATCAACACCTACCCCGGCAAACGCAAGCTCATCCTGTGCGGCTTCCACGAAGCCACGCTGGCGGCCTTTGGTGCGGCCGAGGTGCTCAAGGGCGATAAGGTGGCGCTGCAATACACCACCACCAGTCCGCGCCTGCACCAGTTGCTGGGCGTGGCGCTCGCCCCTGCTGCTGCCTGACCGGGCGCACAGCGGCCACACACACCACTACAATCCGCAGCGCGCTGCTTTTGCAAGCGCTACCGCTAGGGGTGTCGATGTGGGCCCGCCCGCTTCGACTGAGAGAGTCCCTTTGAACCTGATTGAGGTCATCCTCGCGCAGGGAAGCAAGTCCGCCATGGCACGGCCCTGAACACGTCAGGGCGCACTGGTGGGCGGCCCCTGCTCTGTATCTGCTTACGGAGCCATTCCATGTCCTCATCGCCTGCCACGCACGCCACCAACGAAGCGCTGGCTCCCGTCTCCCCCGACCGCCGCGTTTTCCTGTGGCATGACCACGCCTCGCTCTGGTTCAGCCTGGGCGTGGGCCTGCTGGTCATGCAGGTGGGTGCCTACCTGATGCCTGCGCTGGGCACCAAAGAGGCACTCATCGCCATCGTCGCCGGTTCCATCGTGGGCGCGGGCCTGCTGGGCTGGGTGGCCAAGCTGGGATGCGACAGCGGCCTGGCCAGCGCCGGGCTGATGCATGCCGTGTACGGCCGCACGTTTGCCAGCCTGCCGATCATCCTGAACATCGTGCAGCTGGTGGGCTGGGGCACGTTCGAGCTGGTGGTGATGCGCGATGCCACCGTGGCCATCGGCCAGCAGTCGGGCGCCATGGCCGGTGCCCACTGGCCGGTGCTGGCGACGCTGCTGTGGGGCGGCGTGGTGATGCTGCTGATCAGCGGATCGATGGTGCAGCTGGTGCGCAAGCTGATTGCGCGCATTGCCCTGCCGCTGGTGGTGTTGTCGCTGCTGTGGCTGTCGTGGCAGTTTCTCTCGCTGGCGCAAACCCAAGGTTTTGAAGCGCTGTGGACACGCCAGGGTGCGGGCGGCATGGGCGTGCTGCCCGCGCTGGATCTGGTGATTGCGATGCCCATCTCGTGGCTGCCACTGGTGGCCGACTACGCCCGCCATGGCAAGAACGGTGGCTCAGCGCTGCGCGGCACGTGGCTGGGCTATGCGCTGGCCAACATCTGGTGCTACAGCCTGGGTGTGCTGGTGGCATTGACCTTGCCCAGCCAAGACCTGGTGCAGGCGCTGCTGCTGGCCCAGGGCGGGCTGATTGCGCTGTCGCTGATCCTGATCGACGAGGTGGACAACGCCTATGGCGACGCGTATTCAGGCGCCGTGTCGGCCCATAGCCTGCTGCCGCGCTGGGGTGTGCGCGCCTGGGGCCTGCTGGTGGCCGCGCTGTGCACCGGGCTGGCGCTGGTGCTGCCCATGCACAGCCTGGAACCGTTTCTGCTGCTGCTCAGCTCGGTGTTCGTGCCGCTGTTTGGCGTGATCCTCGGGCGTCTGGCCTTTGGCACCGATGCGCCCGCCCTGCTGGCGGCGGCGCGCAAGGTGAATGCAGCGCCCGTAGCCATTTGGCTGGCCGGCATCGCGGTGTACCACCTGGCGCCCAAGGTGCTGCCTGATGCGGGCTCTGCGCTGCCCGCGCTGGTGTTCAGCTTTGTGCTCGCCTGGGCCACGAGGCCCAAGGCACACTGAACCAATCAATCACTATAAAAAGATGAGCGCTCAGCGCATGATTGACTAGCGCTTGAGCCTCAAAACACCCAAAAATCGCTCTACAGTGCCTGAAACACCCGCTGCGCCACGGGCGCGTAGCCGTGGTTGAGCGGGCCATGGCCGTGGCCGGTGGTGACATCCGCCCCGGCAGCAATGGCCCCCAGGATGTAGGCCCGTGCCTGCTCCACGGCCTGCTGCAGCGGCTGGCCCAGTGCCAGCTGCGCGGCAATCGCGGACGACAGGGTGCACCCGGTGCCATGCCCGTTGTGGGTGGCAATGCGCTGTGACTGCAACCGGTGGCCCTGTCCTTGTGCGTGTTCCCCGCCTTGCACGGCCAGCACATCCACCACCCAGTCGCCCGGAAGGTGCCCGCCTTTGAGCAGCGCGGCGCGGGCGCCCAGTCGCAGCAGGTCTTGCGCGGCCAGCTCCAGCGCCTCCACGCCCTCGATGCTGCGCCCCAGCAGCCAGCCGGCCTCATCGAGGTTGGGCGTGACCACTTCGGCCAGCGGAAACAGCTCCTGGACCAGCACGGCCACCGTCTCCTGGGCAATCAGCCGATCGCCACTGGTGGCCACCATCACCGGGTCCAGCACCACGTGCGGCAGCTGATAGGTCCGAATGGCTTCTGCCACCACGTGCACCACGTCCGGTGAGTGCAGCATGCCGATCTTGACGGCGTCCACGCCAATGTCCTGCACCACCGCATCGATCTGGGCCTTGAGCATCTCGGGCGGAATGCCGTGGATGCCCGTCACCCCGCAGGTGTTCTGGGCCGTGATGGCGGTGATGGCCGTCATACCGTAGCAGCCCAGCGCACTGAAGGTCTTGAGATCGGCCTGGATGCCCGCGCCGCCGCCGCTGTCAGACCCGGCAATGGAGAGCACGCGTGCGTAGCGGTGGCCCGTGGAGGGCAAGGAGGTCGTCGGTGAAATCATGGCAAAAATTATGGCCTATGCGCCACGTCAAAACGGGGCGCTTAAGGGATGTGCTGTAATTCATTTTCCGGACGAAACAGGGGTGTCCCACCCTAGAGCCGGTTCCAAGTCTTTTTGGAGACTGCATTGGAGTGCAATCGGGATGAGTGGATGCTTCGGGTGCGCCGCATGGGCTCATGCCCATGCAAGCAGCCGGGGCGTCCAATCGCCCGATTTCACTCCAACCCTTCGGGCAAGTGCCTTGCCGGGCGGTCTGCGGCGTTGCGGCGCTTGTTGATAGCCGAGCTATCAACTGCGCACCGCGCCTAGCACCCCTTCCCGGCAAGGTACTTGTGCAACTCCAAAAAGACTTGGAACCGGCTCTTGGCACGCGACTGAGAAATACCCTGGGGCCCGCACAGAACCCTGTGCACTGCGGCACACGCAGCAGCCCCGCTACCCGATCCAGGTCATGCTGGCGTGGGGAGTTTCCATCAACGGTGACCCCGTTTTGTCCATGGCTGCTTGCCACTACATGGACACACTGACGGAGCTATGTCACTTCCACCTTCTTCCTTTGCCATCCTGGGCGCAGGGCTCATGGGCCGTCTGCTGGCTGTGGAGCTTGCGCGTCTGGGGCACCGTGTAGACATCTACGACGCGGGCAGCCCCGCCGCCGAAAACTCGGCCGCCACCGTGGCTGCGGCCATGCTGGCCCCGCTGGCAGAGTCTGCGATCACCGACCCCGGCGTGGTGCGCATGGGCCACCACGCGCTGACCCGCTGGCCCGAGTTGCTGGCAGCCCTGTCAGAAGCGGTGTTTTTTCAGCAAGCCGGCACGCTGATCGTGTGGCACCGCCAGGACGCGGCCGAAGCCCAGCGTTTCACCCGCCAGCTCGAAAACAACCAGCGCGGCCTGCCCGAGCTGCCCGCCCTGCAAAAGCTCGACAGTGGCGCCCTGGAGCAGGTGGAGCCCGCCCTTACGCACCGCTTCAACCAGGGCCTGTACCTGCCCGGCGAAGGCCAGCTAGACAACCGCCAGTTGCTGGCCGCCCTGGTGGTGGAAATGGAGCGCCTGGGAGTGCGCATGCACTGGCACACGCCCCAGTCGCCCGAAGCCTTTACGCCCGGCGCACCCGGCCAGCCAGACCGGGTGCTGGACTGCCGGGGCCTGGGCGCCAAGGGCCAGTGGAGTGCCTTGCGCGGCGTGCGTGGCGAAGTGGTGCGCATCCATGCGCCCGACGTCACGTTGCAGCGCCCCACCCGGCTGGTGCACCCGCGCTACCCCATCTACATTGCGCCCAAGGAAGACCATCTGTTTGTCATTGGCGCGACCGAGATCGAGTCCGACGACCGCTCCCCGGCCAGTGTTCGCTCCACCCTGGAACTGCTGAGCGCCGCCTATGCGGTGCACCCCGGCTTTGGCGAGGGCCGCATCCTCGAGCTGGCCACGCAGTGCCGCCCCACGCTGCCCGACAACCTGCCCGCCATCCGCCAGACCCGCCCGGGCGTGCTGGAGATCAACGGTCTGTACCGCCACGGCTTCATGATCTCGCCCGCCATGCTGGATGTGACCCTGGAGGTGCTGAACACGGGACAATCGACCCTGTCCGAACGTTTTGACCTCCGGCTGGAACTGGAGCCAGCCGCACCCGCCCCGACCGGCGTTGCAGCCCCCGCATTTGCATGAACATCTCGATCAACCAAATCCCGCACGAACTGCCCGAAGGCGCCACCGTGGCCGATGCTGTGGCCGCCATCGAAGCGCGCCCCCCGTTTGCCGTGGCGGTGAACACCACTTTTGTGCCCAACACCCGCTACGCCGCCCATGCGCTGCAGCCTGGCGACCGTGTGGAGATCATCTCGCCGGTCACGGGCGGCTGAATCAGCCAAAATTCAATCAAAAGAGCTGTAAGCGCTTATAAATCATGCACTAGCAGCTACAAAAATCATAGTAAACCAATGACCACTCCGACGCCCCAAGACCCGCTGGTGCTGTATGGCCAGACGTTCGCCAGCCGCCTGCTGCTGGGCACCTCGCGCTACCCATCGCCCGCCGTGCTCGAAGCCGCTGTGCAACGCGCCAAGCCCGCCATGGTTACGGCATCCCTGCGCCGCCAGGGCAGCAACCCGGCCGAAAGCGGCAGCAGCTTCTGGGATCTGCTGCGCAAGCTCAACGTGCCCGTGCTGCCCAACACCGCTGGCTGCCACAGCGCGCAAGAGGCCATCACCACCGCCCAGATGGCGCGTGAGGTGTTCAACACCCCCTGGATCAAACTGGAGCTGATCGGCGATGACTACACCCTGCAGCCCGACACGCTGAACCTGGTGGGCGTGGCCGAGCACCTCATCAAAGAAGGTTTTCAGGTGCTGCCCTACTGCACCGAAGACCTGGTGCTCTGCCAGCGCCTCGTCGATGTGGGCTGCCAGGCCGTGATGCCTTGGGCCGCCCCCATCGGCACCGGGCGCGGCCCGGTCAACCCCTATGCGCTGCAAACGCTGCGCGAGCGCCTGAACGTGCCCATGCTGGTGGATGCCGGGTTGGGCCTGCCTTCGCACGCCTGCCAGGTCATGGAATGGGGCTACGACGGCGTGCTGCTGAACACCGCCGTGGCTCTGGCCCAAGACCCCGTGACCATGGCCGGCGCATTTGCCGATGCCGTCAGCGCCGGGCGCGCAGCCCGCCTGGCCGGTGCCATGGCCGCACAAGACGCCGCCCAGCCCAGCACCCCCGTGCTGGGCACCCCTTTCTGGCACCACGCCCATGCATGACACCACCACCCTGGCGCAGGCCATCCTGAGCCACCACGCGGCCACCTTTGCGGGGTTTGCTCCCGAGCCCGTGCCAGCCCCCACGTTGCAGGACCCTGTCTACCTCGCCGCGCTACAGGCCTGCAGCCAATTGGGCTTCATCGCCCATGACGCAGAATGCCTGGCCCGCGCCTGGCAGGTGCGCGCGCTGCGCACTGGCAGTGCACAGCCCGAGCAATGGCCGGACGAGCCCCAGGACTTTGGCCTGCAGCGCCTTCCGCGCGCCCAGCAGTTCGCCGCGTGCCCGGAGCACCTGGGCTTGTATGCCGTACTGCCCGACGCCCAGTGGGTGGGCCGCATGGCACGTGCCGGGGTGCCCACGGTGCAATTGCGCTTCAAGTCGGACGACGCCCAGGCCATCCGGACCGAAGTTCAGGCCACCGTCCAGGCGGTGCAAGGCACGGGCGCGCTGTTGTTCATCAACGATCACTGGCGGGACGCCATCGAAGCTGGCGCCTACGGCATTCATCTGGGCCAGGAAGACCTGGACGCACTCACCGCCGAGGAACTGCAAACGCTTCATCGCTCGGGCCTGCGCCTGGGCGTGAGCACCCATGGATATGCCGAAATGGTGCGTGCCGACGCCGTGGGGCCCAGCTATATCGCGATGGGTGCAGTGTTCCCCACGACCCTGAAAAAAATGGCCACCGCTCCCCAGGGCGTGGGCAGGCTGGGCGTGTATGCGCGGCTGATGCGGCACTACCCGCAGGTGGCGATTGGTGGGATCAGCGCCGAGCAGTTCCCCAGGGTACTGGCCACTGGCGTGGGTTCCGTGGCCGTGGTGCGTGCCTTGGTCAATGCACCGGACCCTGAAGCATCGGCCGCAGAGCTGATGGCGCTGATGCGGTGACGGCTCGGTGGCGATAGCTGCCACGGCGGTTATCGCGCATCCCTCACGACCATCGCAGCGCCACCTGGATAGTCGCCGGGAGGCCGATTGGTCGCCTGCTCGCTACTTGTTGTCGGGCTTCTTCATCTGCTCCAGCTCAAGGCGGAGCTCCATGAGATCGTTCTCCATGCCAAAGCCGACCGGCTGGCCCGCTGGCGGCGGCGCCGTCACGGGCACCGGGGGCAGATCGCTCAGCGTGAGGTGGGGTGGGTCCGACAGATCGAGGTCAAGCGGAATGCCCCGCGAATCCTCGCCTAATGCTGCTGCAGGCCTGGAGGGAGTGGCTGCAGAGCGCACGGGCTCGGGCTCCTGCTGGGCCTTCATCGCAAACTCGAACTCGAGGCTGGCTGCCAGTGAATCAAGCGGCTGGTCGTCGTGCAGCGCCACCGGTTCCGGAGCTGCAGGTGCCACCAGGGTCTCGGACCGGGGCGGTGCCAGGGGCGTCGTCCGCTTGCGCGGGGGCGCTGCACCGCGCGCACTGGCGGGCGTGGTCTGTGCAATCGCCAGCAGCAGCAAAAGATCGTCATAGGCCGCCAGATCAAACGGCTCCACCGCTTCAGCGCCCGTGCGGCGGAACAGGAATTTCTCCAGCAAGCCCAGCACCGCAGGCGTTGTCCACTCGGCCTCGATCTCGGCGAGTGCGTCGGTGTAGTGGTACAGCATGCGGCCCGTGCGGTGAAAGCCCGCAAACTCCGGCACTTGCGCGTTGAAGGACTGCATGAACTGCGTTCGCAGCTGCGCAAACTCATCCACACGGCTGAGCGTGTGGTACAGCCGCAATAGCTCCAGGTAGGCCAACGGAGAGGTCTGGCGGTGCTCGGCAATGTGATTCTTCAGCACCTCGATGGCCTGCTGGTGCTCGCCCACCGAAACAAAAAATTCAGCCTGCTGCTGGATGTCAAACAGCTCTTCAGGGTTGACGATGTGGGGCGCTACCGAGGCGGCGGCCGGCGCGGAAACCGACTTCGCCTGCAAGGGAGCGGGAGCACTCGCCGCCGGGCTGGTCGCTACGAAGCGTGGTTCCACGGCCGCAGGGGCTGCCTTGCGCAGGGGCATGGCACCGGACTCGGGATTCGCCGCGACGGCATGAGGCTGGGTTTCAGACGGCAGCCAGGTGTCGCCGGGATGGGGGGTAAGACTGACCGCTTCTTCATGCGCCGATGCTGCATCGCCACGTGCGCCCAAGGCCACAGAATCGCGCCACGAACGCACTGCCTTGTCAGAGGCGCTGCGCATCCGCGACCACATCCATGCCACCCCCGCCAAGGCCAAGGCCAGCAGACCGCCCAAGGCATATACCACCGTCGCAGGAAAACGCTCCTGCTCCATCGCCTCCAGCTGCTGCTGCAACTGGCCAGCGGCTGCACGGTCCTTGGCGGCCTGTGCTCGCAATGCGGCGGTGTCTGATTCCAGCGCCTTCAACCGTTCGCCGTCTTTTTGCAATTCTTCCGGCTGCGCGTTCAACGACCTCCACAACGCAGCGGCCTGGGTGCGCAGGGCCGACATCTCTTCAGAAGGCGCCGTGGGTAGCTGCGCGGTAGAGCGCAACGCCACAGGACTGTCCAGCCAGGTATCCAGGGGCTCAACCACCAAACGCGAGCGCGCTGCAGGTGCAGCGGCCACCACCGACTTGCCAGGTGCTGCCGTGCCCACACGCACGGAAGGCCGTGCGGCAGCTGCAGAGCCGGGAGGGCGGCTCTCAGCGGAGGGCGAGCCCGAGGCCCTTGCCAGTGCAGGCGCCTTGTCACGGGGCCTGGTGGCCTGCATAGCACCGGCGGCAGCCGCAGATGCACTGCCACTGCCCTGTGAAGGCGAACGCTGTGACTCTGAAGCTGCGCTGGGGGTTGCTGCAGGAAGCCGCGCCAAGTCCACCGGGGATGCAGAGGCGGACCGGGTGACGGTGGTCGGCAAATCCGAGAGGAAGGTGTAGCTGCGCGTGGTTTTTCCGTTGCACCCTGCGGTCAGGGTCACGGTGAGAACCGGTTCATCCAGCGATACCGAGGCCAGCACGCGGACCCCTGAAGGACGCCCACGCACCTCGGGCAATGGGACCACGCGCACCTTGTTGTCACTGATGGCGTTGTCGCCTGCCACCAGCTTGGCCGTGACGCAGGACGATGCGACATCCGTGCCCGGGTCGGGCTGCAACTCGAACGAGAGATCGACCGGGGCGCCCAACACGACCGTACCACTACCATTGCCCAGGGACAGCGCCGAAGCACCGGCTGCAAGCGCCCACAATCCTGGTCCAAAAACGGTGTTACGGATTTTCACAATCAATTCTGTTTTTCGGTCCGGAGGATTCTTGCACATAAGACCCAGATAAGGCCAGAGCCATAATGCCGCTATGAAAATTCAGTTTCCCAACATCGCCATCGTGGGTACCGGTGCCATGGGCCGAGGCATCGCACAAATTGCTGCCCAGGCTGGCAGTCAGGTTTTTCTGCTGGACGCCAACCCCGGAGCCGCCGACGCCGCACGGGCCGCCCTGCAGGAGCAATGGAACAAGCTGGTCGCCAAGGGCCGGATCGAAGCGGACCAAGCCACAGCACTGACCGCGCGGCTGCACCCCGTCAAAACAGCGGCAGACCTGGCGGCCTGCGATCTGGTGGTGGAAGCCATCGTGGAGCGGCTGGATGCCAAACAGGCCCTCTTCGTCGAACTGGAAGGGGTGGTGCGCGCCGATGCGGTGCTGGCCACGAACACGTCCTCCCTGTCCGTGACGGCCATTGGCGCAGTCCTCAAGCGCCCCGAACGCCTGGCCGGGTTCCACTTCTTCAACCCCGTCCCTTTGATGAAGGTGGTGGAGGTGATCGCGGGCCTCAAGACAGATCCAGCGATCTGCAATGCGCTGGCCGCGTATGCCAAGGAAATGGGCCATACCCCTGTACAGGCGCAGGACACCCCTGGCTTCATCGTGAACCACGCGGGGCGCGGCTTCGGCACGGAGGCCCTGCGCATCGCGGGCGAAGGCGTGGCCGATTTCGCTACCATCGACCGCATCCTTCGCGACCAGGTCGGCTTCAAGCTGGGGCCCTTCGAGTTGATGGACCTGACGGCGCTGGACGTGTCGCACCCGGTCATGGAGTCCATCTACCGCCAGTACTACGATGAACCCCGTTTCCGCCCCAGCGTGATCACCGCGCAGCGTCTGGCGGGGGGCGTGGTGGGCAAGAAGGTGGGCGAAGGCTTCTATCGCTACGTGGAGGGCACAGCGCAGGTGCCTGCCGAGGCGCCTGCCCCCGTGGTCAACGACATTCCGCCCGTGTGGGTGTCCCCGCGCGCTGCACGCCGGGCCGAGCTGTACCAATTGCTCAAGGACCTGGGGGCCACCATCGAGACCGGCCAATCCCCCTCCCCCCAGGCCATCACGCTGGTTGCCCCGCTGGGCTTTGACGTGACCACCGTCGCCGTGGTGGAGCGGCTGGACCCAGCCCGCACCATCGGCATCGACATGCTCATCGATGACGCCGCGACCAAGCGCCGCGTGCTGGCCACCAACCCCGCCACGCGCGTTGACATCCGCAACGCGGCGCATGCGCTGTTTGCGCGCGACGGCAAGGCTGTCAGTGTGACCCGTGACAGCGGTGGTTTCGTCACGCAGCGCGTGGTGGCCACCATCGTGAACATCGCCAGCGACATCTGCCAGCAAGGCATCTGCACCCCCAAAGATCTTGAGACCGCCGTCACCCTGGGCCTGGGCTACCCGCTGGGCCCCCTGGCCATGGGCGACCGCTGGGGCCCCACCAACATTCTGGAAGTGTTGTTCAACATGCAGACCGTGTATGGCGACACGCGCTACCGCCCCAGCCCGTGGCTGCGCCGAAGGGGTGCAATTGGCCTGAGCCTGAGCCATGTCGAAGAAGACTGATTGCCAAGCACCACGGCCACCTCACTGAACACCACCATGCCCGCAGAACTCCAGAGCACCAGCCAGGGCCAGACCCTGATCCTGACCCTTCGCAACCCCGAGCGGCGCAATGCCATCGACCCGGTAATGTATGCCGCGGGTGTGGAAGCACTGGGCGTGGCCGAAAGCAGCCCTGACATCCGCAGCGTGGTCATCACGGGCGCCGATGGCATGTTCTGCTCGGGCGGCAATCTGCAGCGCCTGCTGGCCAACCGCCAGGAAGCGCCGCAGGTGCAGGCACAGAGCATCGAAGGCCTGCACAACTGGATCGAGACCATCCGCACCTATCCCAAGCCGGTGATTGCGGCCGTGGAAGGCGCTGCGGCCGGTGCAGGGTTTTCGCTGGCACTGGCCTGCGATTTCATCGTGGCGGCCCGCAATGCCGTGTTTGTGATGGCCTACAGCAACGTGGCCCTGTCGCCCGATGGCGGCGCCAGCTGGAGCCTGGCCCACGCGCTGCCCCGCCAGATTGCCACCGAGATCCTCATGTGCGGGGACCGCATCGGCGCAGAACGCCTGCACGCATTGGGCCTGGTCAACCGCCTTGCCGAAGCAGGCAATGCACTCGACACCGCCCTGGCGCTGGCCGAGCAGCTCAATGCCCGTGCACCCAATGCACTGGCCAGCATCAAGGAGCTGCTGAACGAGGCTCCCCATGCCCAGCTCACGCACCACCTGGGCCATGAGCGCGACCACTTCGTGAAGAACCTGCACCACGCCAATGGCGGCACAGGCATCTCAGCGTTTCTGGAAAAGCGCGTTCCCCGCTACGAGTAGCGCTACACCACAAACGCCTCGACGCATCCACCGTCGCAGACCCAGCAACCCCCGGTACGCTGCCACCCAGCGCCGGGGGTTTTCTTTTGGCCTACGCGCAGACACGCAGGTGACAACCCTGACGCATTGCGCAGGTCCCTGACGCGACAATGGGCCTGTTTCTAGTCACCCAAAAGACAGGCCATGGACGACCCGATTCTTACTATCGAAGAACGTGAAGCGATCAACTCCGGTCGCTGGTTTTCATCACTCTCACCTTCGCTACGCCACGACATCCTGCGATGTGCATACGTCAAACGCTTCAAGGACGGCGGCCTCATCGCCGCACGCGGCGACCCGCCCGAGGAGTGGATTGCCTGCGCGCGCGGTGCAGTGCGGGTGAGCTCCACATCCATCTCGGGCAAGCAGATCACGCTGACCTATGTGGAGCCGGGCATCTGGTTCGGCGACGTGGCGATCTTCGATGGGGACCGGCGCACGCACGACGCCTACGCGCACGGCGACACCACGATCCTGTGTGTGGCCAAGGCCGATTTTCGCAAGATCCTGGCCGTACACACCGAGCTGTACGAAGCGATGCTGCGCCTGCATGCGCGGCGGATTCGCCAGCTGTTCGGGCTGGTGGAAGACCTCAACACGCTGCCCCTGCGATCGCGCCTGGCCAAGCAGCTGGTGCACTTGGTGCGCAGCTACGGCGTGCCCAGCCTGTCGGACGGCAGCGAAATGCGGATCAGCCTGCAATTGGCGCAGGAAGAACTGGCACAACTGCTAGGTGCCTCGCGCCAACGCGTGAACCAGGAACTCAAGGCCATGGAACGCGAAGACGCCATCCGCATCGAGCCGGGCGGCCTGGTGGTGCGGGACCGCGAAGCCCTGATGCGCATCGCTGAAGCCGACAACTGACTCACTTACCCCATCACTGACAGCCAGAACCTTCATCCGCCTCCATGAGCAACTTTGACCATTTCGTCGGCACCCGCCCTGTTTCCGATCAGCACGCCTTTGACATCGAAACGCTGACTGCATGGCTCTCCAGCAACATGGAGGGCTTTGCGGGCCCGCTGACGGTAGAGATGTTCAAGGGCGGGCAGTCCAACCCCACCTACAAGCTCATCACCCCCGGCGCCAGCTACGTGATGCGCGCCAAGCCCGGGCCCGTGGCCAAGCTGCTGCCTTCGGCCCACGCCATCGAGCGCGAGTTTGCGGTGATGAGCGGCCTGTATGGCACCGACGTTCCCGTGCCGCGCATGTTTGTGCTGTGCGAGGACGAGTCGGTGATTGGGCGCGCCTTCTACGTGATGGAGTGCATGCAGGGCCGCGTGCTGTGGGACCAGTCCCTGCCCGGCATGACGCCAGCTGAACGCGGTGACATCTACAACGAGATGAACCGGGTGATCGCGGCGCTGCACACGGTGAAATTTGCAGACCGAGGCCTGGCCAACTACGGCAAGCCCGGCAACTACTTTGACCGCCAGATCGGCCGCTGGAGCAAGCAATACGTGGCCTCCATCACGCAGCCCATCGAAGAGATGGACCGCCTCATGGAATGGTTGCCTGCCAACATGCCCGCCAGCGCACGCGACGAGGGCCATGTGTCCATCGTGCACGGCGACTACCGCCTGGACAACCTGATGTTCCATCCCACCGAGCCCCGCGTGATCGCCGTGCTCGACTGGGAGCTGTCCACACTGGGCCATCCGCTGGCGGACTTCAGCTACCACTGCATGAGCTGGCACATTCCTGCCTCGCTGGGGCGTGGCATTGCGGGGTTGGACCTGGGCGCGCTGGGCATTCCCGACGAAGACACCTACATCCGCCTGTACTGCGAGCGCACCGGCATCACCACCCCCGATGCGCTGCGTGCCGACTGGAACTTCTACCTCGCCTACAACATGTTCCGCATCGCCGCCATTTTGCAGGGCATCGCCAAGCGGGTAGAGGCTGGCACGGCCTCCAGCGCCCAGGCCAAGGCCTCGGGCGACACCGCGCGACCCATGGCCCAGCTGGCCTGGTCCTTCGCGCAACGCGGCTGAACACACGACGCAACACCAGCGCCGCCCACGATTACCAACGGAGAAGAAACCCATGGACTTTGACTACTCGCCCAAAACCAAGGAACTGCAGGCCAAGCTGCTCCAGTTCATGGATGACCACATCTATCCGAACGAGTCTGCCTACAAGGATGAGTTGGCCGCCAACACCGTCGCAGGCAAGCGCTGGAGCGCGCTGAACACCATCGAGAACCTCAAGCCCAAGGCCCAGGCCGCCGGGTTGTGGAACCTGTTCCTGCCGGTCGACAGCGCCGCAGCATCCGGCTATGCAGGTGCCGGGCTGACCAACCAGGAATACGCACCGCTGGCCGAAATCATGGGCCGCGTGCCATGGGCCAGCGAGGTGTTCAACTGCTCCGCGCCCGACACCGGCAACATGGAAACCATTGCCCGCTACGGCGACGAAGCCAACAAGGCCCGCTGGCTCAAGCCCCTGCTCGAAGGCAAGATCCGCTCGGCCTTCGCCATGACCGAGCCCGATGTGGCATCGAGCGACGCCACCAACATCGAGACCCGCATCGAGCGCCAGGGCGATGAGTACGTGATCAACGGCCGCAAGTGGTGGATCTCTGGTGCCGCCGACCCGCGCTGCGCCGTGTTCATCACCATGGGCAAGACCGACCCCGAAGCCCCGCGCCATTCGCAGCAGAGCATGGTGCTGGTGCCCGCCGACGCCCCTGGCATCAAGATCATCCGTCCGCTCAATGTTCTGGGCTACGACGACGCCCCACACGGCCACGTCGAGATGACCTTCGAAAACGTGCGTGTGCCCGTCTCCAACATCCTGCTGGGCGAAGGCCGTGGCTTCGAGATCGCCCAGGGCCGCCTGGGCCCTGGACGCATTCACCACTGCATGCGCCTCATTGGCCTGGCCGAACGTGCGCTGGAGCTGATGTGCAAGCGCGCATCGTCACGCGTGGCCTTTGGCAAGACCGTGGCCCAGCAGACCGTGACACAGGAGCGCATTGCCGAGGCCCGCTGCAAGATCGACATGGCCCGCCTGCTCACCCTGAAGGCTGCCTGGCTGATGGACGTGGCCGGCAACAAGGTCGCCAAGACAGAGATTGCCATGATCAAGGTGGTGGCCCCCAGCATGGCCTGCCAGGTCATCGACTGGGCCATGCAGGTGCACGGCGGTGGCGGCATGTCTGACGACTTCCCCCTGGCCTACGCCTACGCCGGTGCGCGCACCCTGCGCTTTGCCGACGGCCCGGACGAAGTGCACCGCAACGCCATTGCCAAGTGGGAGCTGGGCAAGTACGGCACCTACGGCCGGGACGCCGCCGTGCCGGTGACCCGCGGTAGCTGACGCTCCACGGCACAGGACACAGGACCCGCAGACGCTCTACTGCGGGTCTTCAGCGTCTCCCGTCGCCCCGCCTGCGGCCGCAGGGGGCGGCAGGTTCTGCAATGCCCCTTGGGCGGCCGCCAGCAGCAGCTGCGTGGCCTGGGCGATCTCCGTCAGGCTGCGCTGCGTGTGCTCCATGCGCAGATACACCTTGCCGCGTACTAGCATCAACAGCAACGGCGACTGCGCCCGTACCTCCCCGCCCTCACCTTCCACGATGTTGAGCAACTGGGACACCACCGGCGCATGGATCCAGCGCTGCGCTGTCTCCATGCGCTCCGCCACCACCGCAAAGTGCTGGCGAAACGAGGCGGGCAGGCCCGGCCAGGTCACCTCTTCAAACATCGCCAGCCAGCGCATTTCCTCGGGCAGGCTGGCATTCACCGTGGTCTGCAGGGTGTCGGTGATGGCGTTGTAGGCATTGCCCTCCAAGGACTCCTGCAAGGGGCGGTTAAGCACCATCACCGCCGCGTCCGGGTCCACCCCCAGATCGGCGCGCCCCCGCAACTCCAGGCCGCGCACATAGTCACGCGTGGGATTGCCACATTCCAGCCGCCACGGGTGGCCATTCAGGTCGCCCCCCAGGTCAAAATGCCCGTCCACCGCCTGCGGCACCACCGCCAGGCGCTGGGTGGCCGCCCAACGCACCACCTCCTGGTTGGACACGGGCCGTGCGGCATTCGGGCCACCGGGCAGATGCAGCGCTTTGCGAAGACGGTCAAACATGGCGATTCGAAGCCCAAGGCTTCGCGGAAGTCACGGATGCAGGCATTATTGGGGGCATCGGCCGCTGCGGCAAACCGGCGGAACGCCTTCTGTGACCTGGTTCACCATACCGGAAGGGCAAAGTGGCGAACGGCTGGAGCGGCCACTGCCTAGGCGCATGGGCACCGCACCGCGCCGGAGCGCCCCTGCCGCATTCACTTTTGGCGATCTGAACAGCCCACATGCTCTTCTCTATGGACCGCAGACTTGCCCTCATCACCGTGGCTGGTGCGATCGCCGCTCCGGGGACCGCCCTGGCGCTGCCCGACGATGCATCGGCCCGGGCACGCCAGCTGGTGCGCTGGTCCACCGCAACGGCCGACCACCAGGGCTTGCCGTTTGCCGTGATCGACAAGCCTGCCGCGCGCATCCACGTGTTTTCGGCACAGGCCCAGTGGCTCGGCAGCGCGCCCGTGCTGCTGGGGGCCGCTGCGGGTGACCGCTCAGCCCCGGGCATCGGGGCCAAGCCTCTGTCCCACATCCGCCCGCACGAACGCACCACCCCTGCAGGCCGCTTTGTGACCGAGCCCGGCCGCAACCTGCAGGGTGAAGACATTGTGTGGATCGACTACGACGCTGCCGTCTCACTGCACCGGGTGCGCAGCGTGAGCGCCGCAGAGCGCCGCCTACAGCGCCTGGCAAGCTCCAGCACCCAAGAAAAACGCATCAGCTATGGCTGTGTGAACGCACCCGCAGCGTTCTACGACCAATTCATCGCGCCCTGGTTCGGGCGAGCGCCAGGGGTAATCTACGTGCTGCCGGACACCGAGCCTTTTGCTACATTTTTTGAAGCAGCCAGCACATATGAGTAATGCGCTACCGGCTCATTTCTCTCAAAAATGTGCACCCAGGAGCCACTGCACAATAAAACGGCCATTCCGCACGGTCATGCAGTGGGCTCCATCCGTTGCGGCTCCCGGTCAGGCCTGAAAAGGCGCGATGACGAAGCCCATTCAAGTGACCATGTACGGGTCAGGCATCTGCGCCCGCAGACCGGAAGTGCAGTGATTCACCGTGACGTCTTCCCAATGCCGGTAGTTGGCCTGCATGCCTCAAATCTGCTCGATCTCCAGGACCCCACCCGCTGAGATTCTTCGGCCCCGGGGTTACGGTGCAGCCGGTGCGGGGGCCAGCGTCAGCTCATGGGCCCAGCGTGCTGGCTGGCGCTGCAGGGCGCGGTAGCCCGTCTGCGCCCAGGTGCTGCTCATGTCGCGGTAACGCGGCGAAAACACCAGGCCACTTTGTCCGGTCTGGTAAATGAAGCGCGACTGCTCCAGGTCGGCCAGGTCGTACACCGCGCGCAGCGATGCGGCGTGGCGGTTCACAAACGGGCCCTTGGCTTCGCCCGCGTTGTACTGCCCCACATTGACGGTATAGGCGTCGCCATGCGATGGCTCGCTCACGTCAAAAAAGCGGGCCAGTGCAGGCACATTGCCAAACGGCCGGTGCACGCTGAGTGCCGGGTGCGCCGCGCCCCAGCGCCATTGCGCGGGGTCTGCGCCGTAGGCCGCCTGCAGCCGATCGAGCGCGCGTCCCAGGGCTGCGGCCGACTGCTCTGCACACGATGCGGGCTGGCACCACCAGGTGTCGTTGCGCTCCAGGATGCCCTCCAGCGCGGCCCGGTAGTCGCGCTTGCCGTAAGTGGCGGCAAACCGCGCGTCACCGATGCGCGGCACGATCAGGCCCCGCGCCAGCTCGTCGGTCCATGCGGCAAACACCAGGGGCGCAGCCTTGCCCGCATCCATCACACCGTCAAAGCCTTGGAGCTGCTCCTGCGCAGCTGCGGCCAGGGGGTGTGATGACTTGGCCTGCTGCAGGTAGGGCAGCAGCCTGCGCGTGGCCAGCGAGGTCACATCGCGGTGAATGGCCTGCATGCTCGCGGCATCGTGCTTGTCGGTGGCCTCGATCAGCTGCGCAATGCGTTCGTAGCGGTAAGGCAAGGCCCAGTCTTGGGTCAGGTAGTGGGGATAGTCGGGCGCCGTCACCCGCTGGTTGGCGGTGGCTATCCAGCCCCGGGCGCCGTTGTCCTCCGGCGTCTGGTCGTACGGCAGCCACCCCTTCCAGTCGTACCGGGCGTCCCAGCCCGGCGAAGGCGCCACGCCCCGGATGTCGTTGGCAGGGTCTCGCACGGGCGCGCGGCCTGCGGCCTTGAAGCGGATGTTGCCCTGGTCATCGGCCGCCACCACGTTCTGCATCGGCGAGTGGTAGTGCGACAGGGCCGCGAACAACGCGTCCACCGATTTCGCCTGGTTGGTCTGGAGGCCCGCCAGCACCGTCTGGTTGTCGGCATCGAGCGCGCTCCAGCGCAGCGCCAGCACGTATTTGCCGAGGTCCAGCACGTCCGCATGCGACTTCTGCGCGTCGCTCAACACAGGGCCATGCCGGGTGCTGCGCACTTTCAGGGCGACGTCGGCCTGCCCTTTTACGCGAATGGTTTCGTTGCGCACCGTGAAGGGTGCCCAGCCTTCGGGCGTGCGGTACTGCGAAGCATCAGCGGGGTTGATCTGCTCCAGGTACAGGTCCTGAACATCGGGGCCGGTGTTGGTGAAGCCCCAGGCCACTTTGTCCGTACGGCCCAGCACCACAAAGGGCATGCCGGGCAAGGTGGCGCCCACCGCGTCGATGGCGCCGATGGGGGTGCCGTCAGACGCCTGGCCTGCGGGAGCCTGCAAGCCTGCAAAGTACCAGATGGCAGGTGCCGACAGGCCCAGGTGCGGGTCGTTGGCCAGCAGCGGTTTGCCACTGACGGTGCGGGTGCCCGCCAGCACCCAGTTGTTGCTGCCCTTGCCCTCGTTGGTACCCGCATTGCGGGTCAGTTCGTCAGCCCAGGCCAGCATGCCGGCACTGATCTGGCGGGACAAAGGCCCGTCACCCATCGCAGCAGATGCAGCTCCCCGGTCGACCGGTTCAGCGGCGGCCGCCGGTGCAGCAGAAGCGCTGGCATCGGTGGCCCGGTACACCCCCAGCTGCCGGTACAACGCGGCCAGGTCGGCCGAGGCTGCGGGGCGCTCGCCCGGGTACGGTGGCATCAGTTGCCACAAGCGCTCGGTGTCCAGCGTTTTCGCAATGGACAGCCGCGCAAACTCGTTGCCCCAGTTGCCGCCCAGGTCCAGCGCCATCATCAGCGCCCAGCCCACGCTGTCCTCGGGCTCCCACACGGCGCCCGTGGTCCCGCCGGGCTGAACGCCCAGGATATGGAACTCCGGCGGCAGCGCCTGGGGGCGGTTCTGGTGGAAGGCGTGGATGCCCTGGCTGTAGGCCTGCAGGGCCTCCTGGGCATACAACGGCAGGCCTGCATACTGCCGCCTGGCCGTGCCCATGATGTCCAGCGTGCGCATGAGCTTGTCGGTCTCCAGCGTGGCCGGCCCAAACACTTCGGACAGCTCGCCGTGCATCACGCGGCGGTTGAACTCCAGCTGCCAGGTGCGCTCCTGCGCATGCACGTAACCCATCGCAAACCAGGCGTCTTGCGGGCTCTGCGCGCGGATGTGGGTGACGTCTGCGCCATCGCGCTGCACCTGCACGGCCTGCCGCAGGCCCTTCACGACCAGCTTGCCATCCAGTGTCGCAAAGCTGCGCTGTACATACACGGCGGCCCCCGTGCCAGCCAGCAAGGCCGCCACCACCAGCCCGACGGCCGTTCGTTTCATCCACGCCATGTCTCGTGTCTCCTGCTTGTTCTGGGTTGTTTGTGTGGGTTCGGAAGTGAAAGGGCTGCGCGCCGACCGGGAGCCCGCCGCGCTGTGACAGCTGTCGGCGGCAGCCGAAGGCCTCAGCCCAGATGAACGCTGGTGCCGGCGACCTGAAAGTTCATGATCGGAGCACTGGACTCGGTAAAGGGAACCCCCAGCGCAATCTGCCCCGTGCCATGCAGGATGCAGGCATCGCGGCGCAGCCGCACGGGCGAGTCGCTGCCGTCAAACCGCACCCAGGTGCCGAAGCTGCTCATGTCGGTCAGCACAAAGCCGCTGTTGCGCCAGTCGATGCGCGCATGCAGCCGTGAAACGCGGGGGTCATTGATGCACAGCTGGGCATGGTTGGCGCGCCCCACATGCACCGGCGCATCCGACGAGGTGAACGACATGTCCACCCCATGCCAGGAAAACTGGATCTGCCCCAGGATGGAATCGGCCGGAGCAAAACTGCTGACCAGCGCCGCCTGCATGGTGAGCGAATCGGGCTCTTCGTTCTCGCGCCACTCCACCTGGTAGAGCATCTGCAGCTCGGCCTTGCCGCGGATTTCCATCAGGCCCAGCTTGCGGTACCACACATCGGCAGCGGCCCCAGCCAGCAGCACAGTCGTCTCGGTGGCCCAGATTTCGGCGGGGCCCGCGCGCTCGCACAGGCGGGAGGCCACATTGACGGCATCACCGTAGCAGTCGCCATCCACATCGACCACCTCGCCACTGGCCACTCCCACGCGGATGTCCATGCGCAGCGGCTGCGGCCACCGGTCCAGACGCGCCTGGTGCTGGCGCAGCATGTGGGTGGTGGCAGTCACGGCACTGGCCGCATCACCAAACACACACAACACCCCGTCGCCCAGCTTCTTGACCACGCGGCCCGCATGCGCCTCGATGGTGTCACTGATCCACTGCGTGACCTGGGTCACTGCCTCGGTGGCGCGCTCGTTGCCCAGCGTTTCATACAACGAGGTGCTGCCCGAAATGTCGGCGAAGACCACCGTTGACAACACACTCATGAACGATGGCCGATTAGTAACATCATGTGAACCAGTTTAGTGCAAGCTCAACGAAGACGCATCTATCAAAGCGTCAACAATCCTTCGCCAAGGTCTTTGCGGGCCACGCACGCCAGTACTTGCGGCCTCACTGCAGGCGCTGGTGGTGGCAGTAGGCGTAGAGGGCGCGCACCTTGGGTGCCTGAAGACCCGGCAAAGCCCACGCCGAGCAGCGCACCTGTTCACCCGGTTGCCTCGCGTCAGGCCGCCGCAAGCCTTCGCGATGAATTGCGTAAAAGTTCGCAACAAACGGGGGCGCCGTGTTGTCTTTATGCAAAAACAGGAGCGTCACCCTTGCGTCAATCCTCACTCCCGCTTACTTTGATCGACCCTGTTACAAAAATTGCACAGCTCACCGTCCATGCGCTGGAACAAGCCCAATCTCCGCAACAACCTGCACGACCTGCTCGGTCGTGACAAACCGTCATCGACGGCCTGGGTGCGCGACCAGGGTCTGGAAGAGGTGCGGCGTGCCATGCTGCAAAGTCTGATGGGGTTGACCGGCTGCGAAGTGGCGCGCATGAACATGCGCCTGCGCTATGCGGGCGACATTGAAGCGCTGTGGTACCTGCGCAGCGATTTGCTCGACACGCTCACCCTGCTGCGCGGCGAGGCCATCGCACAGACGGTGCTGGACCGGGTGACGCCGATGTTCCAGGGGCAGTTGCCGCTGTCGCTGCGGGTGCCACAAATGCCCAACGCACCCCGCGCGCACCTCTGAAACCCTGAGATTGCAGCCCTGACGGCCGGGGCCGGTCACCACGCCGCACCGGCATCGTGCCACGCAGCGGCCCCGGGTTAGCGCCGCCTGTTCAGTGCTGGTGGCCCCAATAGATCAGCGCATCGCGCTCTTCAACCGACAACGACACCGTTGCACCCACGGGCAGCAGCACCTTGGTCTCGACATGCCCAAACGGCAGGTTGGTCAGCACGGGCGCCTTGATCTGGGTGCGCAGCCAGTCCACCACCGACTGCAGCTTGTAGCCCTTGTCGTGCGGCGCCAGCTTGAAGTTGGTGAACTGCCCCAGTACCACGGCTTTCTGCTGGGCCAGCACACCGGCGTGCAGCAGCTGGGTCAGCATGCGCTCAACGCGGTAGGGATGTTCGTGCACATCCTCCACAAACAGCACCCCACCCTTGACCTGCGGGAAGTACGGCGTGCCGACCAGCGAAGCCAGCACCGCCAGGTTGCCGCCCCACAGGGTGGCGCTTTTCACATAGACGTTGGGCACAGCAGGCTTGCCGGTAGTGGCATGGGGCTTTTCCTTGTGCATGCGCCAGCCCGTGCCTTCACCATGGCCGGTCAGCAGGTCGTCAAAGCAGGCTTCCATGATGTCGTCAGGCGCGCCCTCTACGCCAAAATCGGCCCCCAGCGACGGCCCCGCCCAGGTGGTGGCCCCGGTTTTGGCCAGCACGGCGAGCTGGAAGGCGGTGAAGTCGCTCACGCCCACGAAGTGGGTGCCCTTTTCGATGGCCTTGGCCACCGCCTTGTAGCGGATGCCCGGCAGGATGCGCGTGAGGCCATAGCCCCCGCGCGAGATCAGCGCCACATCGGCACCACTGGCCGCCGCACGGTGGATGGCGGCCAACCGGGTGGCGTCGTCGCCCGCAAAGCGTGTGTGTGTGGCCAGCGCGTCCACATCCACCTCCACCTCATGGCCCTGGGCCTTGAGACGGGCGATGCCCCGCTTGAAGGCGGCCTTGTCGCGCACTGCACTGGAAGGCGAGTAGATGTAGATGTGCTTGGGACCGTGGTCGTGGTCGCACTGCGAGGGATCGTGATGGTGGTCGTGCAAAGCGCTCAGGCCCCGGGGGGGCCTGCTCCGTAAACAGGGGGGATGCCCGCTGCCCCATGCAGTCAAGGGGCACGAGCGGGCACATCAGTGCGTGAAGTATTCCACAGCCTGTGCGGCAATGGCCTCGCCGTGCTCCTGAACAAAGTGGCCCGCATGGGGCAGCACCACCGGCTCGGGGCATCCACGGATGTTGTGTTGCAGCGCCCGCATGGTGGGCAGCCCCAGCACGGGGTCTTGCGCCCCCACCACCATCAGGCTGCGGCCTTGCCACTGCTGCTGCCAGAAATCGCGGGCTGCACGCGACAGCGCCGCGCCGGGGTCATCGGGATCGGCAGGCACACGTTCGGGGAACGCGCGCAGCGCAGCCCGGTAGCCTTTGTCCGGAAAGGGCGCATCGTACGCCGCACATTCGTCGGGATGCAGGTGCGGGTTGCCGCGTGCCAACAGGCGCCCTACCCCGTACAGCGGCTTGTCCCGGCACATCGCACGCCAGTCCAAAAAGCCCTGGGGCAACGGTGCATCGCCTGTGGCCAGCAGCGTGTTCATCACCAGCAGGCTGCCAAACCGCTCAGGCATCGCCATGGGCAGCGTGAGGCCCAGGATGCCGCCCCAGTCCTGCACCACCAGCACGACATTGCGCAGGTCCAGCCGCTCGATCAGCTCCAGCAGCACCTGGCGGTGCCATTCGAACTGGTGCGCACCTTCCTTCTTGGGCTTGTCGCTTTTGCCAAAGCCGATCAGGTCGGACGCCACCACGCGGTCACCTGCAGCCAGAAAGGTGGGCAGCATGCGGCGATAGAGGTAGCTCCAGGCCGGATTGCCATGCAGGCAAAGCCAGGTGCGGCGCGCATCGCGGGGGCCTTCGTCCAGGTAGTGCAGGCGCAGGCCTGCCAGACTCGGCAGGTCGCTGACGTAGTGGGGAGCCCAGGGGTAGCCGGGCAGGTTCGCGAAAGCCGCATCGGGTGTACGCAAGGCATCGTCACGCAGGGGGTGGCGGGCCAATGCCTCGGCGCGTTGCTGGCGGCGCCGCTGCGCAAAAAAGCGGCTCAGCAGGCCGCCGCACTCCTCGGCCAGCACCCCGCCCTGCACCTCGGTCTGGTGGTTGATCTCGGCATGCCCAAACAGGTTGAGCACCGAGCCTGCCGCACCCGTCTTGGGCTCCATCGCGCCAAACACCACCCGTGCCAGGCGGGCATGCAGCATGGCGCCACTGCACATGGCGCAAGGCTCCAGCGTCACATACAGGCTGCAGCCGTCCAGCCGGTAGTTGCCCAGGCGCTGGGCTGCCGCACGCAGGGCGACGATCTCGGCATGGGCCGTCGGGTCGTGACCTTCCACCGGGGCATTGCGGCCGGTGGCGATGACCTGGCCGTCCTTGACCACGATGGCGCCCACGGGCACCTCGCCCGCGCTGGCTGCGGCTTGCGCCTCGGCCAGGGCCAGTCGCATCCAGTGCGCATCGTCGGCGGTTTTCATCACTATATTTTCAATAGCATCCAAGGCATGAAGTATCAGCGCTTGAAGCCGATCTGGCTCATTTTTTCTCGTCTTCGGGCATGGGGCGTGCCTGTTGCATCAGGCCTTCTACCTGCTGCTTGACCTGCTGCTGCATCTGCTGGCTCTGCTCACGCACCGTTCCGGTCGGCACCGACGCAGGCCCCGCTGCGCCTGTGGCGGTTTGCAATGCGGGCACGGGGGCGCGCGTGGCCGCCAGTTGCTTCTTGGCCAGCAGGCCCACGATGGCCAGCACCACCACCAGTCCGACCAATCCAAACATTGCGCGCATACCTGGGCTCCTTGGCGGGCACCGGCGGCCCGCGCGTTCTTGCGATGGGATCTGACTGTAAAGCCAAACGCCGCACGCAAAAACGGCCGCAGGGAGCGGCCGTTGGGTCAGGAGTCGCTGAAGCAACGCCGGAGAGTGACCTCAGTTCAATGCCACGCGGCTACCGTCCTTGAACGTGTACAAGGTCACGGCGGGCGTGGTCAGCTCGCCCTTGGCGGTGAAGGCGATGTTGGCAGTCACGCCCTTGTATTCAGTCTTGGCGAGGAACGGCGCGAACACCTTGGGGTCCACCGAGTTGGCGCGCTTCATCGCGTCAGCCAGCACCATGGCGGCGTCATAGGCGTAGGGGCTGTAGATCTGGAACTGGCCGGGGAACTTGGCGTCGTAGCGCTTCTTCCAGTCCGAGCCGCCCTGCATCTTGTCCACCGACGCGCCGCCCGTCGCGCAGGTCACATTCTTCAGCGCGGGGGTCTTGCCCGACAGTTCGGGCAGCTTCTCGGTGCACAGCGCATCACCGCCAAAGAACTTCACGTTGCCCAGGCCCAGCTGCTCCATCTGGCGCAGCATGGGGCCAGCTTGGGCGTCCAGGCCGCCGTAGAAGATCGCGTCGGGCTTCTTGTTCTTGATGGCGGTGAGGATGGCCATGAAGTCGGTGGCCTTGTCGTTGGTGAACTCCTCGGCCACCACTTTCAGGCCCTTTTGTTGCGCCGTCGCCTTGAAAACCGAGGCCACGCCCTGGCCATAGGCCGTGCGGTCGTCGATGATGGCCACGCTCTTGAGCTTGAGGTGGTCTGCACCAAACAAGGCCAGGGCAGCACCCAGCGCGTTGTCGTTGGCGATCAGGCGGAAGGTGGTCTTGTGGCCTGGCTTGGTCAGGTCGGGGTTGGAGGCCGAGGCCGTGATGTGCGGCAGGTCGCACTTGGCGTAGACCGCCGAGGCGGGAATGGACGTGCCCGATTGCAGGTGCCCCACCACGCCCGCCACCTTCTGGTCGCACAGCTTCTGGGCCACGGCGGTGGCCTGGCGTGGGTCGCCCGCGTCGTCTTCGGCCGCGATTTCAAACTTGATCTTTTTGCCGCCGATGACGAGGTTCTGGGCGTTCAGGTCGTCAATGGCCAGACGCACACCGTTTTCCGTGTCTTTGCCGATGTGGGCAATGCCGCCCGACACCGGGCCCGCATGGGCGATCTTGACGGTCTGTACGTCCTGGGCAGAGGCCAGATGGGCCGCCAGCGCAAGGGCGGTCAGCGCAGAAATTCGGAACAGGGGCGAAGAAGCGAAAACGGGGCGCAGCACGGTACAAAGTCTCCTTGGTCGGTCAAAGCATCCTGTTGTGCACCGAACTTGTACACAACAAACCCCGCATCGTAGCCACCTCAACCCTCGTTTTCGCAAAATTACTAAGCAAACTTAGCAATTTGCTCCGGCATTAACCGGGCTAATGAGTCCGGCGCCTACCGCCCGGCCAGGCACGCTGAGATAATCACGCCCCATGTCCCTCCTGCCCCACCAGCTCGAACTGCTCTCGCCCGCGCGCGACGCAGACATTGGCATCGAAGCCATCAACCACGGCGCAGATGCCGTCTACATCGGTGGTCCGGCCTTTGGCGCGCGGGCCAGCGCGGGCAACGACATCCGGGACATTGAGCGCCTGGTCAGGCACGCGCACCGCTTCAACAGCCGCATCTTCATCACGCTCAACACCATCCTGCGCGACGACGAGCTCGAAGCCGCGCGCCAGATGGCCTGGCAGGTGTACGAAGCCGGTGCCGACGCCCTCATCATCCAGGACATGGGCCTGCTCGAAATCGACCTGCCGCCCATCCAGCTGCACGCCAGCACCCAGACCGATATCCGCACGCCCGAAAAAGCACGCTTCTTGCAGGACGCGGGCCTCTCTCAGATCGTGCTGGCACGCGAGCTGACGGTGCAGCAGATCGCCGCCGTGCACAAGGCGCTGGGGCCCGTGGATGCGCCGGGCCGCGCCAACATCGAGTTCTTCATCCACGGCGCGCTGTGCGTGGCCTACAGCGGCCAGTGCAACATCAGCCATGCGCAAACGGGCCGTAGCGCCAACCGCGGCGACTGCAGCCAGGCCTGCCGCCTGCCCTACCAGGTGACCGACGCGCAGGGCCGCTTCATCGCGCACGACAAGCACGTGCTGAGCATGAAGGACAACAACCAGAGCGACAACCTGCGCGCGCTCATCGACGCCGGAGTGCGCAGCTTCAAGATCGAAGGGCGCTACAAGGACATGGGCTACGTGAAGAACATCACCGCCCACTACCGCACCTTGCTCGACGAGATCATCGAAGAGCGCGAGGCCCAAGGCCGGCCGCTCTCCCGCTCTTCCAGCGGTCGCACCACCTTCACCTTCACACCCGACCCACTGCAGAACTTCAACCGCGAGTTCACCGACTACTTCGTGACGGGCCGCAAGGAAGACATCGGCGCGTTCGACACCCCCAAGAACCCCGGCCAGGCCGTCGGCTGGGTGACCAAGCTGGGCCCAGACTTTGTGGAGCTGGAACTGAGCGACCCTGCCACCGTGCTGCACAACGGCGACGGGCTTTGCTACTACGACCTGCACAAGGAGCTGGTGGGCATGGCCATCAACGTGGCCGAGCCGGCGTCGGCCCGCAGCGTGGGCCAGTGGCGCGTGTACCCCAAGGACCCGATGGACGGCTTCAAGGACCTGCGCAAGGGCACCGAGGTCAACCGCAACCGCGACATGGACTGGGTGCGCACGCTGGAGAAAAAGTCCAGCGACCGCCGCATCGGCCTGTGGGCACACCTGAGCGAAACGCCCACCGGCTTCAGCCTGATGCTGACCGACGAGGACGGCAACGTGGGCTGTGCATCCGTGCAGCAACCCCACCAGCCAGCCACTGACGCAGCCAAGGCCGAGGCCAGCCTGCGCGAGCAGCTCGGCCGCTTTGGCGCCACGGTGTTTGCGGTGCATGACATTGCGCTGCAGCTCTCGCAGCCGTGGTTTGTGCCCGCCTCGGTGCTCAACGCCCTGCGCCGCGATGCCGTGGCCGAACTGGAAGCCAACCGGGCCCACAACTTTGCCCGCCTGCCGCGCGCCACGCCGGTGGAGCCGCCTGCGCCCTACCCAGAGGACACGCTTTCTTTCCTGGGCAATGTGTTCAACCACAAGGCCCACGACTTCTACGTGCGCCACGGCGTGAAGGTGATCGACGCGGCCTACGAGGCGCACGAAGAGGAAGGCGAGGTCAGCCTCATGATCACCAAGCACTGCGTGCGCTTTTCCATGAGCCTGTGCCCCAAGCAGGCCAAGGGCGTGACGGGTGTGCAGGGCACCATCAAGGCCGAACCCTTGATGTTGATCAATGGCAAGGAAAAGCTGACCTTGCGCTTTGACTGCAAGCCCTGTGAAATGCATGTGGTGGGCAAGATCAAGCGCCAGGTGCTGAACCAGGTGCCAGAAGCCCCGCTCCAGTTCTACAAAGCCCGGCCGCAAGTCGCGCACTAAGGCAACGCCGAAGAAGTCCTTGTGCGGGCGTGCGGCCCGTTTCACCGATCGCCGCATGTCCCCATCCACCGCGCCACACCTGCACCCCACCGACGCCGTGGCCCAGGCCCATGGCGTCAACCCTGACGCAGGCCTGCATGCCGACGAAGCGCTGCGCCGCAGCGCCACCCATGGCGCCAACGAGTTGGTCGCATCGCAGGACCGCCCATGGTGGCGCCTGCTGGCCGACCAGTTCAAGGACTTCATGGTGCTGGTACTGCTGGGTGCGGCCGTCATCTCGGGGCTGGTGGGCGAGGTCACCGACACGCTGGTGATCCTCGTCATCGTGGTGCTCAATGCCGTCATCGGCTTTGTGCAGGCCTGGCGCGCCGACCAGGCCATGGCGGCGCTGCGCCAGCTGGCGGCGGCGCACGCCACCGTGCTGCGCAGCGGTGCGGTGCAGGTGGTCCCTGCCACCGTGCTCGTGCCCGGTGACATCGTGCTGCTGGAGGCGGGCAACCAGATCCCGGCCGACCTGCGGCTCATTGAGATCGCGCAGTTGCAGGTGGATGAATCGGCCCTCACGGGCGAGTCCGTCACGGTGGCCAAACAGACCGAAGCCCTGGCAGCCGAAGACGTGGGCGCGCTGGGCGACCGCACCAACATGGCTTTCAAGGGCACCACCGCCACCCATGGCCGCGCACGCGGGCTGGTGGTGGCCACCGGCATGCGCACGGAGCTGGGCAAGGTGGCCACGCTGCTCGACACCGGCGACCGCAGCACGCCGCTGCAATTGCGCCTCGCGGCGTTTGGCAAGCGCCTGGCGATAGCGGTGCTGGGCATCTGCGCGGTGATCTTTGTGGTGGGCGTGCTGCGCGGCGAGGCGCCGCTGCTCATGGCCCTCACCGCCATCAGCCTGGCGGTGGCCGCCATCCCCGAGGCCCTGCCCGCCGTGGTCACGGTGCTGCTGGCCCTGGGCGCACGCCGCATGGTGGCGGTGCATGCCCTGGTGCGGCGCCTGCCCTCGGTGGAGACCCTGGGCTCGGTCACCACCATCTGCTCGGACAAGACCGGCACCCTGACCCAGAACCGCATGCATGCAGAGTTGCTGCTGGCCCACGGTGTGCGCTGGGTGCCCGGCGATCCCCTGCCCGGCCCCGCCCATGCCGAAGCCCTGTGTGCCGCCGCGCTGTGCAACGACGCCACGCTGCAGGTCCACAACGAAGAGGGCCAGTCGGGCATCCACTGGCTGGGCGACCCCACCGAGATCGCGCTGGTGCTGGCCGCCCACGCGGGCGGGCTGGACAAGGCCCAGCTCGACGCTGCAAGCCCCCGCGTGCAGGAGCAACCGTTTGACTCCGACCGCAAGCGCATGACGACCTTCCACCGCGCGGCCGCAGGCTTTGTGGCCTACACCAAAGGCGCGCCCGAATCCGTGCTGCCCCGCTGCACCGCCCACTGGACGCCTGAAGGCGCTGCCGCGCTCGACACCGCCAAGGTCCTCGCCACCGCACAGCAGCTCGCCGCCCAGGGCCTGCGGGTGCTGGCCCTCGCCCGCCGCAGCCACGCCCGCCTGCCGGACACCAACGACATCGACGCGGTAGAAAACCAGCTGGAGCTGCTGGGCCTGATCGCCCTCATCGACCCGCCCCGCGCCGAGGCCCAGGCCGCAGTGCGCGACTGCATCAGCGCGGGCATCACGCCCGTAATGATCACAGGCGACCATCCTGCGACTGCGCGCGCGATTGCGCACCGCCTGGGCATTGTGAAGAGCAGCGATGCCCCGGTGCTTACCGGCGCCGACCTGGCCACACTGGACGATGCTGCCCTGCGCGCCCACGTGGAGCAAGTGCAGGTCTACGCCCGCGTGGACCCGGCGCAGAAGATCCGCATCGTCGAGGCGCTGCAGGCCCAGGGCCACTTTGTGGCCATGACGGGCGACGGCGTGAACGATGCCCCGGCGCTCAAGCGTGCCGACATCGGCGTGGCCATGGGCCAGGGCGGTACCGACGTGGCGCGCGAGGCGTCAAGCCTGGTGCTGCTGGACGACAACTTCGCCACCATCGTTGCGGCGGTGCGCGAGGGCCGTCGCATCTACGACAACATCCGCAAGTTTGTGCGCTACGCGATGACGGGCAACTCAGGCGAGATCTGGACCATCTTCCTGGCGCCGCTGTTGCTGTTGCCCATCCCTTTGCTGCCCATCCACATCCTGTGGGTCAACCTCGTTACAGACGGCCTGCCCGGCCTGGCGCTGGCGGCCGAACCGGCCGAGCGCGGCATCATGCAGCGCCCGCCCCGCGCGCCGCGCGAAAGCCTGTTTGCCCACGGCATGTGGCAGCACATCCTGGGCGTGGGCCTGCTCATTGGTGGGCTGTGCCTGGCGGTGCAGGCCTGGGCCCTGCACACCGGCCACACGCACTGGCAGACCATGGTGTTCACCGTGCTCACGCTGGCGCAGATGGCGCATGTGATCGCCATCCGCTCCGAATCCGAACCCATCTGGCGCCTGGGCCTGCTGAGCAACCGCCCGCTGCTGGGTGCCGTGCTGCTCACCTTTGCGCTGCAGATGGCCACCATCTATGTGCCCTGGCTCAACCCCATCTTCCGCACCGAGCCGCTGAGCCCGAGCGAGCTGGTGCTGTGCATCGGCGCCGCGCTGGTGGTGCTGGTGGTCGTGGAAGTCGAGAAGGCCTGGCGCCGTAGCCAGCAGGCGCGGCGCACCACCCCAGAGCCCATGGACAGCGCCATGGACGAGCCCTCGGCCTGAAAGAGTCCAGGGCGCACAAGAACGTCATAAGCACATAGCCAACGATTCGATGACGCCAGGGGTCCAGGGTGCCAGAATGGCCCGCGCCATCGGCACATCGGGCCTCGTCCAGCCATGGGCCGAGCCCGGTTGTTCCACTCCCATCCCTTGAATGAAAGAGACAGCACCCATGCAGATCGAAACCCTGGCCGTACACGCAGGCTACAGCCCCGACCCCACCACCAAGGCGGTGGCCGTGCCCATCTACCAGACGGTGGCCTACGCGTTTGACAGCGCCCAGCATGGCGCCGACCTGTTTGACTTGAAGGTGCCGGGCAACATCTACACCCGCATCATGAACCCCACCACCGACGTGCTCGAAAAGCGCGTCGCGGCGCTGGAAGGCGGCATCGCCGCGCTGGCCGTGGCCTCGGGCATGGCCGCCATCACGTATGCCATCCAGACCATTGCCGAGGCGGGCGACAACATCGTCTCGGCCAGCACGCTCTACGGCGGAACCTACAACCTGCTTGCCCACACGCTGCCGCAGCAAGGCATCACCACGCGCTTTGCCGACCCGCGTGACCCTGCCAGCTTTGCGCAGCACATCGATGCGCGCACCAAGGCCATCTTTATCGAGTCGATCGGCAACCCGCTGGGCAACGTGACCGACATCGCCGCGCTGGCCAAGGTGGCGCATGACCACGGCGTGCCGCTGATCGTGGACAACACGGTGCCCAGCCCCTACCTGCTGCGCCCCATCGAGCATGGCGCCGACATCGTGGTGCACTCGCTCACCAAGTATCTGGGCGGCCACGGCAACAGCGTGGGCGGCGCGATTGTGGACAGCGGCAAGTTCCCGTGGGCGGAGCACAAGGCACGCTTCCCGCGCCTGAACGAGCCCGACGTGAGCTACCACGGCGTGGTCTACACCGAGGCGCTGGGCCCCGCCGCCTTCATCGGCCGTGCACGCGTGGTGCCGCTGCGCAACACGGGTGCGGCGCTGGCGCCGCTCAATGCCTTCCTGATCCTGCAAGGCATCGAAACCCTGGCGCTGCGCATGGACCGTATCTGCGACAACACGCTGGCCATTGCCCAGTACCTGCAAAGCCACCCCAAGGTCGAATGGGTGCGCTACGCCGGTCTGCCCGACCACCCGGACCACGCGCTGGTGCAGCGCCAGTCAGGCGGCAAGGCGTCAGGCATTTTGAGCTTTGGCGTGAAGAACAGCGACGCCGACCCACGTGCGGCCGGTGCCCGTTTCCTGGATGCGCTGCAGCTCTTCACGCGCCTCGTGAACATTGGCGATGCAAAGTCGCTGGCCACCCACCCAGCATCCACCACCCACCGCCAGCTCAATCCCGAAGAGCTGGCCAAGGCGGGCGTGAGCGAAGGCATGGTGCGCCTGTCGGTCGGCATCGAGCACATCGACGACCTGCGGGCGGACCTGGCGCAGGCACTCGACAAGGTGTGAGGTGCGAATGGCCATGCGCCCCCAAAAGCGCATGGCCAGGCACCTGTCACCGTACTTTTGAGGCCTTTTTGCGCCCAAGCGCTAGTGGAATATGCGCCGCCAGCTACATATTTAATAGCAACAAAGACCACGGCACGCAGCGACACCGTCATGCTGGCCCCAGCGCGGCGGGTCGATGGCGGCCAGCGCCAGGCGCTGGCGGCCTTCAGCCGAGGTCGCGTGCCAGCCGAATGCCGGTGAACTGCCAGCGCGCCGTGGCCGGAAAGAAGTTGCGGTAGGTCAGTCGCTCGTGCCCCGGCGGCGTGGCGCTGGACGAGCCCCGCAGCACGTACTGGTTGACCATGAACTTGCCGTTGTACTCACCCACGGCGCCTTCGGCCACCCGGAAGCCGGGGTACGGCGCGTAGCTCGACTGCGTCCACTGCCAGGCAGCGCCGTGCCACTGCGCCATGCCAGCGGCACCCTGCGCGGCCGCATGCTCCCATTCGGCCTCGGTGGGCAGGCGCGCGCCCACCCAGCGCGCGTAGGCATCGGCCTCGTAGTACGACAGATGCACCACCGGCTGGTTGCCCTGCAGCGGCTGCAGGCCGGCCAGCGTGAACTGGTGCCAGGCCCCATCGATGCGATGCCAGTACAGGGGCTGCTCCAGGCCCTGCGCCGCTCGCCAGTCCCAGCCTTCGGCCAGCCAGAGCAGCGGGTTGCGGTAGCCACCCGCTTCCACAAACGCCAGATACTCGGTCTGCGTCACCAACCGCGAGGCCAGCGCGTAGGGATGCAGATACACACGATGGCGCGGGCCCTCGTTGTCAAAGGCAAAGCCGCTGCCAGCGTGGCCGATATCGGCCAGCCCCCCGTCAAAGGAGTGCCACGCCAGTGCTTGGCCAGCCTCGGGCGCCACAGCGTCTGAAGCCTTGGCATAGGCGGGGAACAAGGGGTTGCAGGACAGCAGGTGCAGGATGTCGGTGAGCATCAGCTCCTGGTGCTGCTGCTCATGCTGCAGGCCCAGCTCGATCAGGCCACGCGGCGCAGTGTCGTGCGCCACAGTGGGCCACAGGCACGCCATGCGGGCGTCCACGTCGGCCCGGTAGGCGAGCACCTCATCCAGCGAGGGTCGTGTGAGCAGCCCGCGCTGCGGACGCGGGTGCTTGGCGCCCACACCGTTGTAGTAGGAGTTGAACAGCACCCGGAACGCAGGTGCAAACGGCTGAAAACCGGGCTCGTGGGCTTCGAGCACAAAGGTCTCAAAGAACCAGGTGGTGTGGGCCAGGTGCCATTTGGTGGGACTGGCGTCGGGCATGGACTGCGCGGCGCAGTCCTCCGGCGACAGCGGAGCCGCCAGGGCCAGCGAGCGGCCGCGTACCGCGGTGTAGCGCGCCAGCAGCGTGTCAAATGCGGGGGATGTCACGGTCATGGCGGCCACCGATCAAGGACGGGCGTGGACCACCGCGAACCAGCCCCGCTCGTCCGTCCACGCCTGTGCCTGCGCAAAACCGGCGCGCGCAAGCATGTCGGTGAACACGGGCAACGGGTACTTGTAGCTGTTCTCGGTGTGGATGCGCTCGCCCTGGTCGAACCTGCGACCGCCGCCGGGCCAGCACACCTCGGTGTCAGAGGCAGCCTCCAGGTGCATTTCAATGCGTGACGCCTCGGTGTTGAAGAACGCACGGTGCCGCCACTGCGCCACGTCAAAGTCGCTGCCGATCAGGCGGTTCACATGCTTCAGCACATTGCGGTTGAACTCGGCGGTGACCCCCGCTGCATCGTCGTAGGCGGCTTCGAGCACCGCCACATCCTTGGGCAAATCGATGCCGATGAGCAGGCCGCCATCGTCGTCGATCAGCTCGCGCATGTGGGCCAGCAGCTCCAGCGCGTGCGGCGGGTCGAAGTTGCCGATGGACGAGCCCGGGTAGAACACGAGGCGCCCGGTGCGGGGAATGTCGTCAGGCAGTGACACCCCCAGGGTCATGTCGCCCGCCAGCGCGCGGGCATCCAGCGCCGGGAAGTCGTCGCGCAGCCCTTGCACCGCCTGTTCCAGAAAATCCGCCGAAATGTCCACGCCCACAAAACAGGCCGGCTGCACCAGGCGGCACAGGGTGCGGGCCTTCTGGCAGTTGCCCGCGCCCAGTTCGATCAGGGTGCGGCCTGCGCCCACTGCGCCCGCGATGCTGTCTGCATGTGTCTGCATCAGCGCCATTTCGGTGCGTGTGGGGTAGTACTCCGGCAGGCGTGTGATGGCTTCAAACAGCTGCGAGCCATGCTGGTCGTAGAAATACTTGGGGGAGATGCGTGCGGGACGCTGGGTCAGACCGCGGGTGATGTCGGAATAGCGAGGCAGGAGCATGGATCGTCAGGACGTTGGGGCGGCAGCGCCGCCGGGTGGTCAAAAGCAGAGGCACCTGGAGCGCCCACATTGCGGCACGCCCCACACGCTCCCCTGCCCCATTGTGCGTTGCCTCGCTGACTGCCGTGTGTAGGCCATTTCCGCACCCACAAAAAAAGGGCTGGCGCAGGCGCCAGCCCTTCAGACCCTTGGAGAACTTTTATTGTCAGGAACGCAGGGCCCGCCTGGGGCCCTGTGCCCTTAGAAGCGCCAGCCCAGACCCACGCCCACCAGAACGGGGTCCACCTTGAAGGTGCCCAGCTTGGCACCGCCTGCGCTCACGTCGGTCTTGATGAAAACCTTCTTCACGTCGAAGTTGAGGTACAGGTTCTTGGCCAGCGGGATGTCCACACCCACTTGCAGCGCGGGGCCGAAGCTGTTGCGGTCAATGCTCACGCCTGCGGGCAGGTTCACGCTCGAGAAACGCGTGTAGTTCAGGCCCGCGCCCACGTAGGGCTTGAAGCCGGGGGCATCAAAGTGGTACTGCGCCAGCAGTGTGGGGGGCAGGTGCTTGAGCGTGCCAATGGCTGCGCCGCCAGCGCTGAGCGTGTGCTTCTGGGGCACGGTCAGGATCAGCTCGGCCGCGATGTTCTTGTTGAAGAAGTAGGTGACATCCACTTCAGGGATGGTCTTATTGTTGACCGACAGGCCCAGCGGTGTGCTGTCCTTGTTGGCGCTGTCCAGGTGCACCGCACGTGCACGGACCATCCAGGGGCCTTCAGCCTGTTGCGCCAGGGCAGCGCCAGAAGAGAGGGCACAGAGAACGGCGACAGCCAGCAGGTTCTTTTTCATGGTATTTCGCATCGGTTGGACGGGGACGACCCCCGTGCATGCATTGAACCGCTGCGGCCACGACCCGGCCTTGCCTTACCTCAAGCCCTCGGTAGTAACCCTTAGACCTAGATCAAGGAATACCCACTATCAAGCTGTGGATTTGCCCCGCAGGCGCTGAACCAGCGTCCACCCGGCCAGCACCAGGCCACCCGCCACGATGCCCACCACGGCGTTCAGCAGGTTGGGCACCAGCACCGCCCACAGCCCACCCACGGGCCATTGCGCCGCTGCCGTGCCTGCAGCCTCAACCGCATGGTGCAACGCAGGCACGCCGTGCACCAGAATGCCACCGCCCACCAGAAACATCGCCGCAGTGCCCGCAATGGACAGCCCCTTCATCAGCCAGGGTGCTGCGCGCAGGATGCCCGATCCCAGGGCGCGCGCAGCGCTGCTGGCCTTGTTGTTGAGCCATAGGCCCAGGTCGTCCAGCTTGACGATACCCGCCACCAGCCCATAGACACCGATGGTCATGATGACGGCGATGCCCGACAGCACCGTGAGCTGCTGCACGAAGGGCGCAGCAGCCACCGTGCCCAGCGTGATCGCAATGATTTCGGCCGACAGGATGAAGTCCGTGCGCACGGCACCCTTGATCTTGTCCTTTTCAAAGGCCACAAGATCCACCGCCGGATTGGCATTGGCCTTGGCGTGGCTCTCATGCTCGGCCTCATCCTCATGCTGGGCGTGCAGCAGCTTGTGCGCCACCTTCTCAAAGCCCTCAAAGCACAAGAAGGCGCCCCCCACCATCAGCAGCGGCGTCACGGCCCACGGCGCAAAGGCGCTGATCAGCAGCGCAGCGGGCACCAGGATGACCTTGTTGATGAACGAGCCCTTGGCCACCGCCCACACCACCGGAATCTCGCGCTCAGCGCGCACCCCGGTCACCTGCTGGGCGTTGAGCGCCAGGTCGTCCCCCAGCACGCCCGCCGTCTTCTGTGCAGCCACCTTGGTCATCACCGACACATCGTCGGCCATGGCAGCGCTCTTCTTGGCCGCCACCTTGGTCATCAAGGCCACATCGTCGAGGATGGTGGCGATATCGTCGAGCAAAGCAAGCAGGCTGCCAGCGGCCATGGGAAGTCCTTGGGATGAGTCGCAAAAAAATGCGGCGAACAAGCCGCCGGTGTGCGCCGCACTATAGCAACGCACAGGCAACCGCCGCGCAAGCCCCCATCGTCGTGCAGCGGCCATGCCATTCGCAGATAGCCCCACATTGCCTGCGGGCATGCCTGCCCAGCCACAAGGCGCATACTCGCGCCCTCATCCACTACCCGCTATGGGGCCTTCTGCGGGCTTCACCGCCCCGCCATGCCCGGCTACCTGACCAAGCAAGAAGACATCGCCATCACCGGCGCGGCAGACCTGATCATCCAGTCGCTGCTGGACAAGCAGCAGTTTGCCGACCCGCTGGGCGCCGCCGAGGCGCTGGGCATCTCATCAGCCGCCTGGCCCCTCTTCGGCCTGTTGTGGCCGTCGGGCGCGCAGCTGGCCCAGCGCATGGCCAGCCGCCCCCTGCTGGCGGGCGAACGTGTGCTGGAGATCGGCTGCGGACTGGGCCTGGCCAGCCTGGTGTGCCACCGGCGCGGTATCGATGTCACTGCCAGCGACTGCCATCCTCTGGCCCAACAGTTTCTGCAGGAAAACGCGCGCTTGAACGGCCTGTCACCCGTGAAGTACCGCACGGGTCAGTGGGGCTCGGACGCGCCAGCACCGGCCAACGCGGTGCAAGGCCAGTTCGACCTCATCATCGGCAGCGATGTGCTGTACCAACGCGACGCTCGTGCGTCCCTGGCCACCTTTCTGGACCACCACGCAGGCGACGGCGCACAGATCTGGATCGTGGACCCGAACAGGGGCAATCGCTCCACCTTCCATAAGCAGATGGCTGTGCACCGTTTCGATGTGATCGAAGAGCGACTGGACCACCCCGCCCTGGCCGATGTGCCGGCGTACAAAGGGCGGCTGCTGATTTACCAGCGCACCTTAACAGCGGCCTGAACACGACTTTGAAGGGTTGGCCCGGCGCGATAGCGCCACCATCAGACCGCCGAGCCCGCGCACCCTAAGCGCCAGGGCTGCCGAGCAAGGGCCGCCCCGCAGCGAGGGCTGCGTCCCTCTTCCCGATTCGCGCAGCGAATCGAGAGAAGGGGGAAGCGGCGCAGCCGCTCAGGGGGATGCCCCCTGCTACCCCACCCACTTGCGCGCGTTGCGCCAGATGCGCATCCAGCCGCTGTACTGCGCCTTGTCTTCGCTGGTCCAGCTCATCTGCACGTTGCGGAACACGCGCTCGGGGTGCGGCATCATGGCCGTGAAGCGGCCGTCGGCCGTGGTCACTGCCGTCAAGCCACCCGCGCTGCCGTTGGGGTTGAACGGGTACTGCTCCGTCGCGCGGCCGTGGTTGTCCACGTAGCGCATCGCAGCAATGGCCTTGTCGGCGTTGCCCCGGTACTTGAAGTTGGCATAGCCCTCGCCGTGCGCCACCGCAATCGGCAGGCGGCTGCCTGCCATGCCTTGCAGGAACAGGCTGGGTGATTCCAGCACTTCCACCAGCGACAGGCGGGCCTCGAAGCGCTCGCTCTGGTTGGTGGTAAAGCGTGGCCAGTCTTGTGCACCGGGGATGATGTCCGCCAGCTCAGCAAACATCTGGCAGCCGTTGCAAACGCCCAGGCCGAACGTGTCGGTGCGACCGAAGAAGCCCTGGAACTGTGCGGCCAGCACCGGGTTGAAGGTGATGGACCGCGCCCAGCCAATGCCAGCGCCCAGCGTGTCGCCATAGCTGAAGCCGCCGCAGGCCACCACGCCCTTGAAGTCTTCGAGTTGGACGCGGCCGGTCTGCAGGTCGGTCATGTGCACGTCGTAGGCCTCGAAGCCCGCCTCGGTGAAGGCGTAGGCCATCTCGATGTGCGAGTTCACGCCCTGCTCGCGCAGGATGGCGACCTTGGGTTTGGCCAGGTTGAGGTACGGCGCGGCCACGTTGTTGGCCGCGTCGAACGTCAGGTGCACGTGCAGGCCCGGGTCGGTGGGCTCGCCCGCTGCAGCGTGCTCGGCATCGGCGTTGGCGGGGTTGTCGCGCTGCTGGCAGATCTTCCAGCTCACCGCATCCCACACCTGGTGCAGGTCGGCCAGCGAGGCGCTGAACACGGCCTTGGCATCTCGCCAGACCTGGAGTTCGCCCTTGCCTGCGTCGATTTCGGACGACACTGGGCGCGTCTTGCCCACGAAGTGGCTGAATTTGGACAGGCCATTCTCGCGCAGCACCTGCATCACATCGTTGCGCTCGGCGGTGCGCACTTGCAGCAGCACACCCAGCTCTTCGTTGAACAGCGCCTTGAGCGTCAGTTCTTCACGGCGGGCACTGACCTGCTGCGCCCAGTTCTTGGCGTCACCGGTTTCCATGCGGCTGTCGCTGATGCCGTCGCCTTCAGTCACCAGCATGTCCACGTTGAGCGCCACGCCCACATGGCCTGCAAAGGCCATTTCGGCTGCTGCGGCCAGCAGGCCACCATCGCTGCGGTCGTGGTATGCCAGGATCTGGCCCTTGGCGCGCAGTGCGTTCACGGCGTTGACCAAGTTGACCAGGTCTTTGGGGTCGTCCACATCGGGCACCACGTCGCCGCTTTGCTCCAGCGTCTGGCCCAGGATGCTGCCGCCCATGCGGTTCTGACCCTTGCCAAGGTCGATCAGCACCAGCGTGGTATCGGCCTCGGTGGCGTTGAGCTGGGGAGTGAGCGTACCGCGCACGTCGGACAGCGAAGCAAAGGCGCTCACGATCAGGCTGACGGGCGAGGTGACTTTCTTCTTGTCGGAACCTTCATTCCACTGCGTGCGCATGGACAGACTGTCCTTGCCCACGGGAATGGACACGCCCAGCGCGGGGCACAGTTCCATGCCCACGGCCTTCACGGTTTCGTAGAGCGCAGCGTCTTCGCCGGGCTCACCGCAGGCGGCCATCCAGTTGGCCGACAGCTTCACGCGCGGCAGCTCAATGGGCGCGGCCAGCAAGTTGGTAATAGCCTCGGCCACGGCCATGCGACCCGAGGCGGGCGCGTTGATGGCGGCCAGCGGCGTGCGCTCGCCCATGCTCATCGCTTCACCCGCAAAGCCCTTGTAATCGGCCAGCGTCACGGCGCAATCGGCCACGGGCACTTGCCAGGGGCCGACCATCTGGTCGCGGTGCGACAGGCCACCCACGGTGCGGTCGCCAATGGTGATGAGGAAGCGCTTGGAGGCGACCGTGGGATGGGCCAGCACATCGATCACGGCCTTTTGCAGCGGCACGCCGGTCAAGTCCATCGGTGCAAATTCGCGCACCACGGTCTTCACGTCGCGATGCATCTTGGGCGGCTTGCCCAGCAGCACGTTCATGGGCATGTCCACGGGGAGCTTCTGGTCGTCGGCCGTGGCAGCGGGGTCGTGCAACACCAGCTGGCGCTCTTCGGTGGCTGTGCCGATCACCGCAAACGGGCAGCGCTCGCGTTCGCAGAAGGCTTTGAACTGCTCCAGCGATTCGGGCGCAATCGCCAGCACGTAGCGTTCTTGCGACTCGTTGCTCCAGATTTCCTTCGGGCTCATGCCGGACTCTTCGAGCTGCACGGCACGGAGGTCAAAGCGCGCGCCGCGGCCAGCATCATTGGTCAGCTCGGGGAAGGCGTTGGACAAACCGCCCGCGCCCACGTCGTGGATGGCCAGGATGGGGTTGTTCGTGCCCTGTGCCCAGCAGTGGTTGATGACCTCTTGTGCACGGCGCTCGATCTCAGGGTTGCCGCGCTGCACCGAGTCAAAGTCCAGCTCGGCCGCATTGGTGCCGGTGGCCATGGAGCTCGCCGCGCTGCCGCCCATGCCGATGCGCATGCCGGGGCCGCCCAGCTGGATCAGCAGCGAGCCTGCAGGGAATTCGATCTTTTTCGTCAGCTCTGCATCGATCACGCCCACGCCGCCCGCGATCATGATGGGCTTGTGGTAGCCACGCTGCACGCCGCCGACGTTCTGCTCGTACTCGCGGAAGTAGCCGTTCAGGTTGGGACGGCCGAATTCGTTGTTGAACGCCGCGCCGCCCAAGGGGCCTTCGACCATGATCTGCAGCGGGCTGGCAATGTGCTCAGGCTTGCCCACGGTGCTGCCCCAGAGCTTGGACACGGTGAAACCCGTGAGGCCCGCCTTGGGCTTGGAGCCACGGCCCGTGGCGCCTTCGTCGCGGATCTCGCCGCCCGCGCCGGTCGATGCGCCTGGGAAGGGCGAGATGGCCGTGGGGTGGTTGTGCGTTTCCACCTTCATCAGCACATGCTGGGTAACGCTACTTTTTTGATAGCTATTGGCGCTTGATTCACTGGCACTTGCGGCCATTTTTGCCACAAAACGCTCCACCTGATGGCCTTCCATGACCGAGGCGTTGTCTGAATACGCGATCACCGTGTGCTGAGGCGCCAACTGGTGCGTGTTGCGGATCATGCCGAACAGGCTCTTGCTCTGCGCCACGCCGTCAATGGTGAACTCGGCGTTGAAGATCTTGTGGCGGCAGTGTTCGCTGTTGGCCTGCGCGAACATCATCAGTTCCACGTCGGTGGGGTTGCGCTTCAGGCCCGTGAAGGCGGTCACGAGGTAGTCGATTTCATCGTCGGCGAGGGCCAGGCCGAAGCGGGTGTTGGCCGCTTCGAGTGCCGCGCGACCACCGGCCAGCACATCCACATGCTCCATGGGGGCGGGCTGCAGTTCGGTGAACAGGGCGGCTGCGGCGCTGCGGTCGGCCACCACCGATTCGGTCATGCGGTCGTGCAGCAGGGCCGCGATCTGGCCCAGTTGCTCGGCCGTCAGCTCGGGTGTCTTGCCCAGCAGGCCGGATTTCAGGCTGATGCGGTACTCGGTGATGCGCTCAACACGGCGGATGGCGATGCCGCAGTTGCGCGCAATGTCGGTGGCCTTGGAGGCCCAGGGCGACAGCGTTCCCAGGCGGGGCGTGACGATGAGCGCGGCGCCGTCTTCAGGGCCCGCGTAGGGGTCGCCGTAGGTCAGCAGCGCGGCCAGGCGTTCTTGTTCTGCAGGAGTGGGGGCCGCATCGGTGGCGACCAGGTGCACGAAACGCGCTGCAATGCCACTGATCTTGGGGTGGATCGCCTCCAGGGCGGGTTGAAGTTGCTGGGCGCGGAAGGAGCTGAGGGCGTTGCCGCCCGCCAGCGTGGTCATGTGCAAGGTCACGGTAGCGGCCTGTTGGGGGGTGTCAGGGGTAGAGGGTGGCTCCGGGCGCCAGCGTGCAACCAGCACCGGAGCCCTCCATTTTACCGGGCATGGCCGGGCCGCCTGCGCAGCCGGGGGGCCAATGGGATAATTGCGGCATGAGCATCACCATCAAAAGCGCCGAGGACATCGAGGGCATGCGCCTGGCCTGCCGTCTGGCCTCCGAAGTGCTGGACTACATCACACCGCACATCAAGCCCGGCATCACCACCAAAGAAATCGATCGCCTGGGCGCCGAATGCATGGCCCAGCAGGGCACCATCTCGGCCACCGTGGGCTACCAGCCACCGGGCTACCCGCCCTACCCGGCTTCACTGTGCACCTCGGTCAACCATGTGGTGTGCCACGGCATCCCCAACGACAAGCCGCTCAAGAAGGGCGACATTGTCAATGTGGACGTGACCGTGATCACCAAGGACGGCTGGTACGGTGACAACAGCCGCATGTTCCTGATCGGCGAATGCTCGATCGCTGCCAAGCGCCTGTCAGCGCTGACGTTTGAAGCGATGTGGCATGGCATCGTGCAGGTCAAGCCTGGCGCGCGGCTGGGTGATATCGGCCACGCGATCCAGAAGTTTGCCGAAGGGCACGGCTTCTCGGTGGTGCGCGAGTTCTGCGGCCACGGCATTGGCCAAAAGTTCCACGAAGAACCCCAGGTGCTGCACTATGGCAAGCCCGGCACGCTCGAAGAACTGGTACCCGGCATGGTGTTCACCATCGAGCCCATGATCAATGCCGGCCGCCGCGAAGTGAAGGAATTTGGCAACGACGGCTGGACCATCGTGACCAAGGACCACAGCCTGTCGGCCCAGTGGGAGCACACGGTACTGGTCACGCCCACGGGGTACGAGGTGATGACGTTGTCAGCGGGTTCGCCCCCGTTGCCGTCCTTTGTGACAGCCACCAAGACCTGAGGCGAGCGCCGGGCCACCGGTTCCCGCGCAAAAAGGCAGCCGCTTGCACAACTCTTGCATGGCTTTTTCATGGCCTCCCACGATACTTACCGACCATGACTGAACTCCATGCCCTGCGCGACGCCTACCGCAGCGACAAGGCCGCGCTGCTGGCGGCCATGCAATCCACCGGCGCATCGACACGCGGCATCCGTGTGCTGCTGCGCAAGCTGTCGTCGCTGGCGGGCAACCTGCTGCAGACCCTATGGCAGCGTGCTGAGCTGCCCGACGATATGGCCCTGGTGGCCGTCGGTGGATTTGGGCGCGACCAGTTGTTCCCCTATTCCGATGTCGATGTCCTGCTGCTGCTGCCCGACGGCACGGCGCCCGAGGCCGGCAGTGCCTTGCGCACGAAGCTGGAAGGCTTCATCGGCAGCTGCTGGGACACGGGCCTGGAGATCGGATCGAGCGTGCGCACGGTGGCCGAATGCCTTGCCGAAAGCGCGGGCGATGTCACCGTGCAGACCTCGCTGCTCGAATCGCGGCTGGTGTGCGGCAGCGCCGCGCTGTTTGCAGAATTCCAGCGCCAGTACCGCGCGCAGATGAACCCCCAGGCGTTTCTGGTCGCCAAGACCCTGGAGATGCGCCAGCGCCACACCAAGTACGAGAACACGCCCTATTCGCTGGAGCCCAACTGCAAGGAGTCGCCCGGCGGGCTGCGGGACCTGCAGATGATCCTGTGGGTGTCGCAGGCTGCCGGGCTGGGCAGCAACTGGAAGGAACTGGCCACCAGTGGCCTGGCCACGGCCTTTGAAGTGCGCCAGATCGAGCGCAACGAGGCACTGCTGTGCCTGATTCGCGCCCGTCTGCATGCGGCTGCCGGGCGGCACGAAGACCGGCTGGTGTTCGACTTGCAGACTGCCGTGGCCGAGTCGTTCGGCTACCGCTCGCAAGCACCCGATGGTTCGCGCCTGCCCATGCGGGCCAGCGAAAGTCTGATGCGGCGGTACTACTGGGCAGCGAAGGCCGTGTCGCAACTCAGCCAGATCCTGCTGCTCAACATCGAAGAGCGCCTGAACCCATCGACCCACGAGCCGCGTCCGATCAACGAACGGTTCTTTGAGAAGGCGGGGCTTATCGAGGTGGCCAGCGACGACCTTTACACCCGCGACCCGCACGCGATCCTGGAGACCTTCCTGCTCTACCAGACCACGGTCGGACTCAAGGACCTGTCGGCGCGCACATTGCGCGCGCTGTACAACGCACGCGGCGTGATGGACAGCGCCTTCCGTCGAGACCCGGTCAACCGCGATGCCTTCATGCGCATCCTGCAGCAGCCCTCGGGCATCACGCACGCCATGCGGCTGATGAACCAGACCTCGGTGCTGGGGCGCTACCTGTGGCCGTTCCGTCGCATCGTGGGGCAGATGCAGCATGACCTGTTCCACGTCTACACGGTGGACCAGCACATCCTTATGGTGCTGCGCAACGTACGCCGGTTCTTCATGGCGGAGCATGCACACGAATACCCCTTTTGCTCGCAGCTGGCGGGCGGCTGGGACAAGCCCTGGATTTTGTATGTGGCGGCGCTTTTCCATGACATTGGCAAGGGACGCGGTGGCGACCACTCGCAAATCGGCGCAGAAGAAGTACGGCGCTTTTGCCGCCAGCACGGCGTGGACCGCGAAGATGGCCGGCTCATCGAGTTTCTGGTGCGTGAGCACCTGACCATGAGCACCGTGGCGCAAAAGCAGGACCTGAGCGACCCCGATGTGATTGCTGCCTTTGCACGCCGCGTGGGCAATGAACGCAACCTCACGGCCATGTACCTGCTCACGGTGGCGGACATCCGTGGCACCAGCCCCAAGGTCTGGAATGCCTGGAAAGGCAAGCTGCTGGAAGACTTGTACCGCGCCACGCTGCGCACCCTGGGTGGCCGCGCACCCGACGCAGCCGCCGAGATCGAGGCTCGCAAGCGCGAGGCGCTGGTGCTGCTGGCGCTCAACGCCTTGCCCTTTGAAGCGCACAAGGCGCTGTGGGCCACGCTGGATGTGAGCTATTTCATGCGCCACGACGCTGCCGACATTGCCTGGCACACACGCCACCTGTCGCGCCATGTGGGCACGGCCAAGCCGGTGGTGCGCGCCCGCCAGTCGCTGGCGGGTGATGGGCTGCAGGTGATGGTCTACGCCGCCGACCAGGCCGACCTGTTTGCACGCATCTGCGGCTACTTCGACCGTGTGGGTTTCAGCATCCTCGATGCGCGGGTGCACACCGCCAACAACGGTTATGCGCTGGACACCTTTCAGGTCGTGGCCTCTTCGGCATCGGAGCAGCCAGGGCACTACCGCGAGCTGACCCACATGGTCGAGAGCGACCTGATGCGCGTGATCGAGGAAGGCGGCCCTTTGCCAGAACCCACCCGCAAGCGGGTGTCACGCCGGGTCAAGAGCTTTCCGGTAGCGCCCCGGGTGACCTTGCGCCCCGACGAAAAGGCGCAGCGCTGGCTGCTGGCGATCTCGGCCAGCGACCGTGCCGGTCTGCTCTATCTCGTGGCACGCATCCTGGCGCAGCACCACCTGAGCGTGCAACTGGCCAAGGTCAGTACCCTGGGCGAGCGGGTGGAAGACACCTTTCTCATCCAGGGCCCAGAGCTGCAAAACAACGCCCGCCAGATCCAGATCGAGACCGAGCTGCTGCAGGAACTGTCGTCCTGACCGCGCAGGGATAGGCCCAGGAGAGGATCTCTATCAGTCGTCTTCGGTGGCACTGATCTCCGGGAACAGCACCTCGGTAAACCCGAACTGCGTGAAATCACGCACCCGCATGGGATACAGCTTGCCGATCAGGTGGTCGCATTCGTGCTGTACGACGCGCGCATGGAAGCCATCTACCGTGCGGTCAATGGGGTCGCCGTACAGATCGAAGCCTGTGTAGCGGATGCGCCACCAGCGGGGCACCTTGCCGCGCAAGCCCGGTACGGAGAGGCAGCCCTCCCAGTCTTCCTCTTCTTCCACCCCCAGGGGCGTGATCACCGGGTTGAGCAGTACGGTGGGCGGCACAAGCGGCCGATCCGGATAGCGCGGATTGCGGTCGTTGGAACCAAAAATCACCAGTTGCAGATCCACCCCAATCTGCGGCGCGGCAAGGCCGGCTCCATTCACGGAGGCCATGGTCTCGAACATATCCCGCACCAGCTGATGCAACTCGTCAGTGTCGAACGCAGTGACAGGTTGCGCCACGCGCAGCAGGCGGGGGTCGCCCATTTTCAAAATAGTGTGGATGGTCATGAAATATGAGACAGGCTTGGAGACAAGGCACAGACTGCCAAATTGGCAGCAGGATGCCCAGCATATCGCGCCATACGGCTTCAGGTTGGCGCGTGGGTTTGCGAACCGATGCAGTCAGTTTTGTGGATTCGGCACAATTTTTGTGTATATAATCTAAGTCTTGTTCCTCGATAGCTCAGTCGGTAGAGCGCCGGACTGTTAATCCGTAGGTCCCTGGTTCGAGCCCAGGTCGAGGAGCCAAGAATTTGCAGGCCCTGCATGAAAAAAGCGGGGCCTTTTAATTAGTCAGTTGATAGATACCGATCATTCCTCGATAGCTCAGTCGGTAGAGCGCCGGACTGTTAATCCGTAGGTCCCTGGTTCGAGCCCAGGTCGAGGAGCCAATCTGAAAAAGCCCCACACTTTGTGAGTGTGGGGCTTTTTTGTTGGCCGCCCCCACCACGCAGCGTGCCAGTGCGTGCCAGACAATAGTGCCTTTGCGACACACACCCGCATGCCCCCGCAACTACCCTGGCTCGAACCTGACGACCCCCTTCCCGCCCCGACCCTTGCGTGGGGAGAGGGCGACCCTGCGCCGGGACTGCTGGCCGCAGGTGGTGCACTGGATGTGGACAGCCTCCGTGCCGCGTATGCGCAGGGTACCTTTCCCTGGTATGGCCCTGGGCAACCCATCCTGTGGTGGGCACCCGATCCGCGCATGGTGCTGCCAGTGTCGGAATTTCGGCTGCATCGATCACTGAACAAACGGCTGCAGGCGTTTCGCAGACAGGCGCATTGCGAAATACGCGTCGATAGCGCATTCCACGACGTCATCACGGCTTGTGCCACCAAGGAACGCGAGGGCCAGGCTGGAACCTGGATCGTGCCGGAGATGGTGAACGCCTACACTGATTTACACCGAGCAGGCCATGCCCACAGCGTGGAAACCTGGGTGGACGACCAGCTCATAGGGGGCCTGTACTGCGTGGCACTGGGTCGTGCGGTGTTCGGAGAATCCATGTTTGCCCATGCGACCGACGCCTCCAAGATCGCTCTTGCAGCCTTGGTCTGCCTGTGCCGCCGCCATGGCATCACCTTGATTGACTGCCAGCAGAATACGCGGCACCTGACCTCCCTGGGCGGCCGGGAAATACCCCGCGCCGATTTCCTGGTACATGTGGACAAAGCGCGACAACAGCCTGCCATCCCCTGGAGATTTGAGCCCGTATACTGGAACGAGCTGCTGCCAACCAAGATCGATCCGGCATGACGCAACTCAATGACCTTCCACTGCAGACCCTGCAGTTTTACGCCACAGCCCCCTACCCCTGCAGTTACCTGCCGGACCGTCAGGCACGATCGCAGGTCGCCACCCCCAGCCATCTGATCCAGAGCGATCTCTATTCCGACCTCGTAACCAAAGGGTTTCGCCGCAGTGGCATGTTCACCTACCGCCCCTATTGCGACGGATGCCAGGCGTGTACACCGCTGCGGGTCCTGGTCAACGAATTCAAGCCTGATCGCAGCCAAAGACGCGCGGCAACACGCCACGGCAAACTGCAGGCCCGGGTGCTACGGCTGTGTTTTGTGTCCGAACATTACCAGCTGTACCTGCGCTACCAGAACGGCCGCCATGCAGGCGGTGGCATGGACCATGACAGCATCGACCAGTACACACAGTTTCTGCTGCAAAGCAGGGTGAACTCAAGACTGGTGGAGTTCCGCGAGACAGACGCATCAGGCGAACCCGGTGCGCTCAAGATGGTCTCCATTCTTGACGTGCTCGATGACGGCCTGTCTGCCGTGTATACGTTTTACGAACCCGAGCCCCATTGCAGCTACGGCACCTACAACGTCATGTGGCAAATTGCGCAAGCCCATGCACTAGGCCTCCCCCATGTCTACCTGGGGTACTGGATAGAAACCAGCCCCAAGATGAACTACAAGGCACGCTTTGTGCCCCATGAAATCCGTACCGATGGGCTATGGCACCGGGTAGCAGACACCGGCCACGCGAGCACCTGAATACGCGTTAACATTTCACAAGATAAAATGTAGCGGCCTTCGCACCATAGCCGCTCATGAAAAAAACCGATTCCAGCATCCCTCTCAAACCCAGCGTTCAGGTGCTTGAGCGCATGTTCACTCTGATCGATGTTCTGGCTTCTCGTGAAGAGGCGATTTCCCTCAAGGAAATCAGCGAAAAGACAGGGCTGCACCCCTCTACGACTCACCGCATCCTGAACGACCTGACCATCGGACGGTTTGTGGACCGCCCCGAATCGGGCAGCTACCGGCTGGGCATGCGACTGCTGGAGCTGGGCAACCTGGTGAAGGCACGCCTGAGCGTTCGTGATGCGGCGCTGACCCCCATGCGCAGTCTGCACAAGCTGATCCAGCAGCCCGTGAACCTGAGCATGCGCCAGGGCGATGAGATTGTGTATGTGGAGCGCGCCTACAGTGAGCGGTCGGGTATGCAGGTGGTGCGAGCCATTGGCGGCAGGGCACCACTGCACCTGACCTCTACAGGAAAGCTCTTCCTCGCACTGGATGACCCCCAGCGCGTTCGTGCCTACGCCACCCGCACCGGTCTTGCAGGTCACACCCGCAACAGCATCACCCAGCTGCCCGTGCTGGAGCGAGAACTGGCAAAGGCCCGGCAATACGGCATTGCCCGCGATAACGAAGAGCTTGAGTTGGGCGTGCGCTGTATGGCAGCCGGTGTGTATGACGACCAGGGAAAACTGGTAGCAGGCCTGTCCATTTCTGCCCCCGCTGACAGACTGGATGAAGGCTGGCTGCCCAAGCTGCAAGCAACGGCGAACGAAATTTCACTGGCCCTGGGCCATACGCCAAGTACCGACGCCAGTCATAACCCAATCACCAACCAACGCACCGAATTGCGCTGATATTCTGCATCCACACCCCATTTGCCAATGGCGCCATGGGGGGGGGCCGCAGTGGCGTATTGAGGCATCGAGGCAGGCGCTGCACGGTGTGGGAGGGACACGCGCAGCAGGCCTCCGGCATGGTCTTGCCAGCTCATCGCATCCCAACCCATTCAAGACAAGAGATACCCGCTGACCCGATTTACCCAAGACCGTTTGCAAGGCCGGGCTCGCACTACAAAAGAAAACGCCTGACAGGACCAGCCTGTCAGGCGCATGTGGGGAGATGTCTGCCTATCAGCCGTTGTTGCTCCGTACCGCCTGTAAAGGTGCGGCCAGCGAAGGATTCGACTCCACCCAGCGGCGCACCCGCTCGGCATCGCCCAGTCGACTGAATTTACCTGCAGAGTCCAGGAACACCATGATCAATTTGCGTCCCGCCACCTGGGCTTGCATCACCAAGCAACGCCCTGCCTCGGAGATATAACCGGTCTTCTGCAGACCGATGTCCCAGGTAGGATTTTTCACGAGACCGTTGGTGTTGTTGTACTGAAGCGTCTTATGCCCCACCGCCACTTCATAGCCGGGGGAAGTGGACAGCTCGCGCAACAAAGGATCTCCATGCGCCACACCCACCAGCGTTGCAAGATCGCGGGCACTGGACTGGTTACGGCTGGACAGACCCGTGGGCTCCACATAGTGGGTATCGTTCATGCCCAGCGACTTGGCCTTGGCGTTCATTTGCGTCACAAAGACCTCCAACCCACCCGGGTAAGTACGACCCAGTGCATGGGCTGCCCGGTTCTCGCTGGACATCAGCGCCAAGTGCAGCATCTCGCCACGCGTTAGCGTGGTACCCACGGTCAGACGCGACCGGCTCCCCTTTTCGGTATCTACATCGTCCTGCGTGATGGTGACAGGTTCGTCCATGGGCAACTTGGCCTGCGAAATGAGCATGCCCGTCATGAGCTTGGTCAGCGAGGCGATGGGAAGCACAGCCTGATCGTTCTTGCGGAGCAACACCTCATGGGTGTCTTGGTCCACCACCAGCGCTACGCTGGACTTGAGGTCCAGCGGATCATTGACCTCGTGCAAGCCCGCCATCTGGCCGAAAGAGGGCTTGGCTGGAACAAACGCCACCTTGGTAGGTGCTTTGGCAGTCCGGGCAGCGACGCGCGTGGGCTTGATGCTGGCGGCCACCTTGCGTGTTACCACGGCACGCTTGGCGTTGCTTGCGCTGACCTGCTGTTTTTTGACCCCTGGCTTTTTGACATCTGCCGCATGCACAGAGGGCGAAATGAGGGCAGCGCTCACGAGCGCGAAACCCATCCACTGGAAAAATCGATTCACTGCAGCGTTGCGGCGATGGTGCATCAAAGTGCTCCAAACGGTAAGAATTATTGAGCAGTGTACAGAATCAAAAAAAGTCGCGCAAGATCAATACCTTGCGCGACTTTCCGAGAAAGTGAGTGAATTATAAATTGATCACTCAGCCTTGTGCGGCCACCCGATCGGCTTTACTTTGTAACTTGTTCAAAGCGCTAAGGTAGGCCTTCGCCGACGCCACGACGATGTCTGGGTCCGCGCCCACCCCATTCACCACACGCCCGCTGTTCTGCAACCGCACCGTGACCTCGCCCTGGCTCTCGGTAGAGCCACTGATGGCATTGACGGAATACAACACCATTTCGGCGCCACTCTTCACATGCGATTCGATGGCCTTGAGCGAGGCGTCGACAGGACCGTTGCCCTCGGCCTCGCCGCGCACTTCATGCCCATCCACAGTGAACACAATACGTGCACGGGGCTGCTCACCGGTTTCGCTTTGCTGGAACAACGATACGAACCCGTACTGCTCTTTTTCAGCAGTCACGCTCTCGTCGCTCACCAGTGCCAAGATATCTTCGTCAAAGATCTCGCTCTTGCGATCGGCCAATTCCTTGAAGCGCGTGAAAGCGGTGTTGACTTCGGTTTCGCTGTCCAGGCTGACACCCAGTTCCTGCAGGCGCTGCTTGAAGGCGTTACGACCACTGAGCTTACCCAGCACGATCTTGTTGGCGCTCCAGCCCACATCTTCCGCCCGCATGATCTCGTAGGTATCGCGTGCCTTGAGCACGCCATCCTGGTGGATACCGCTGGCATGAGCAAATGCGTTGGCACCCACCACGGCCTTGTTGGGCTGCACCACAAAACCAGTGGTCTGGCTGACCATGCGGCTGGCTGCGACTATGTGCTGGGTATCAATCCCCAGTTCAAGGCCAAAGTAGTCACGGCGGGTCTTGACTGCCATCACCACCTCTTCGAGGGAGCAGTTACCGGCGCGCTCACCCAGACCGTTGATGGTGCATTCGACCTGCCGCGCACCGCCAATCTTCACACCGGCGAGCGAGTTGGCCACCGCCATGCCCAGATCATTGTGGCAATGCACCGACCAGATCGCCTTGTCGCTATTGGGGATGCGCTCGCGCAGTGTCTTGATGAAGTTGCCGTACAACTCCGGAACGGCATAGCCCACGGTATCGGGCACGTTGATGGTGGTGGCACCTTCTGCAATCACGGCTTCCAGCACGCGGCACAAAAAATCGGGGTCGCTGCGGTAGCCGTCCTCAGGGCTGAACTCAATGTCACCCACCAGGTTGCGGGCGAAACGGACCGACTGTTTGGCCTGCTCCAGCACCTGGTCAGGCGTCATCCGCAGCTTTTTCTCCATGTGCAGCGCCGAAGTGGCAATGAAGGTGTGAATACGGGCACTCGCCGCACCCTTGAGGGCCTCGGCAGCGCGTGAAATATCACGATCATTGGCCCGAGACAGGGAACAGATGGTGGACTCCTTGATGGCGTTGGCAATCGCCTGCACGGCTTCAAAGTCGCCATTGGAGCTGGCTGCAAAACCGGCCTCGATCACATCCACCTTCAGACGCTCGAGCTGGCGGGCAATGCGCAGCTTCTCGTCCTTGGTCATCGAGGCGCCGGGAGACTGCTCCCCATCGCGCAAGGTGGTATCGAAAATGATCAGTTTGTCAGCCATGTTGTTCTCCTGGTATCAGTGGGTGGGGCCCCGCAACGTAGAAATCTGGCGCCCAAAACAAAAGGCCCGTCGCAGGTGCAAACGGGCCTTTGTGGAAAAGTGTGCGCGTGCGCCTACTGTCTCCGCCCGTGGGGAGGTAGCAGTAGCGCCAAAGCAAACAAATTCATATGGCGCAATGTAGCACAACTGGCCGGATATCACGGCCATCACTTGTGCAGACCGCGCTCGTCGGGTTCGTCGGTAGAGGTGCTGATCACGCTGCTGTGCTGCCCTTTGGCCTTGCGCCAGGCGTACACGCCATAACCACTCAGGCCATAGAACACGAACACACCAAACAGCACGATAGGGGGGTGAATGTTGATGACAGCGATGCCCAGCGCGATGAGCACGATGGCAGCAAAAGGCACGCTCTTTTTCATCTGCACATCCTTGAAGCTGTAGAACGGCACATTGGTCACCATGGTGAGCCCTGCATACAGCGTGAAGGAGAACATGATCCAGGTCACCTGGCTCCATGTCAGCCAGTGATCTTCGCCGGGACGCACGCCCAGCTCGGTCATCAACCAGATAAACCCTGCCACCAAGGCCGCAGCGGCTGGCGAAGGCAGCCCCTGGAAATAGCGCTTGTCCACAACGCCCGTATTCACGTTAAAGCGCGCCAGGCGAAGCGCCGCACAGGCGCAGTACACAAACGCAGCAATCCAGCCCCAGCGGCCCAGACCCTGCAGGGACCACTCATAGGCAATCAGGGCAGGCGCAGCACCAAAGGACACCATGTCGGACAACGAGTCCATCTGCTCGCCAAACGCACTCTGGGTATTGGTCATGCGGGCCACGCGCCCGTCCAGGCTGTCGAGCACCATGGCGCAGAAGACGCCCACCGCCGCTTGATCAAAACGGCCATTCATGGCCATGACGATGGAGTAAAAGCCCCCAAACAGGGCCGCCAGCGTGAACAGATTGGGCAGGATGTAGATGCCTTTGCGCCTTTTGCGCACCATCACACCGGGGTTCTCGGTGGACTCATTGCCGTCATGCATCAAACAGACCTCCAGCGCTTGCAAGTATTGCACAAGCAGCTATTAAATTTATAGTATTGAACCATTTCCCGCAGGAATACCGACTGCCAAGCGCGCAAAAGGCGAAGGCCGCAGTGTAGCGCCTGCCCACCATGCCGCCCGCCAATGAAAAAGGCCACCGAAGTGGCCTTTTGACGCTTCAGAAACGAAACATCAGTTGCGGGTCTGGTCGACCAGCTTGTTCTTGGCGATCCAGGGCATCATGGCGCGCAGCTGGCCGCCCACCTTTTCGATGCTGTGGTCGGCCGTGTTGCGGCGGCGGGCCGTCATCGATGGGTAGTTCAGGCGGCCTTCCTGGATGAACATCTTGGCGTAGTCACCGTTCTGGATGCGCTTGAGGGCATTGCGCATGGCAGCGCGCGACTGCTCATTGATCACTTCAGGGCCGGTCACATACTCGCCGTATTCGGCGTTGTTCGAGATCGAGTAGTTCATGTTGGCAATACCGCCTTCGTAGATCAGGTCCACGATGAGCTTGAGCTCGTGCAGGCATTCGAAGTAGGCCATTTCGGGCGCGTAGCCGGCTTCGACCAGGGTTTCGTAACCCATCTTGATCAGCTCGACGGCACCGCCACACAGCACGGCTTGTTCGCCGAACAGGTCGGTTTCGGTTTCTTCCTTGAAGTTGGTCTCGATGATGCCGGCCTTGCCACCGCCGTTGGCTGCTGCGTAGCTCAGGGCAAGGTCACGGGCCTTGCCGGACTTGTCTTGGTGCACGGCCACCAGGTGAGGCACGCCGCCGCCTTGGGTGTAAGTGTTGCGCACAGTGTGGCCTGGGGCCTTGGGGGCGACCATCCACACGTCCAGGTCAGCACGGGGCACGACTTGGTTGTAGTGCACGTTGAAACCGTGGGCAAAGGCCAGCGAAGCGCCTTGCTTGATGTTGGGTTCGACGTTGTTCTTGTACACGGCTGCGATGTCTTCATCGGGCAGCAGGATCATGACCACGTCAGCGGCCTTCACGGCGTCGTTGACTTCCAGCACATTCAGGCCGGCCTTGCCAACCTTGTCCCACGAGGCACCGCCCTTGCGCAGGCCGACCACCACCTTCACGCCGCTGTCGTTCAGGTTTTGTGCGTGGGCATGGCCCTGCGAGCCGTAGCCGATGATGGCCACGGTCTTGCCCTTGATCAGGCTCAGGTCGGTGTCTTTGTCGTAGAAAACTTTCATGGGTCGCTCCGGTTGAAATGCGTTGTTGGGGGGATTGAAATGGGAAAAACGGGGTGAATTGTCTTACACACGCAAAATGCGCTCGCCCCGGCCGATGCCGCTGGCGCCCGTGCGCACGGTTTCCAGGATGGCCGTGCGGTCGATGGCTTGCAGGAACGCGTCGTTCTTGGACTGGTCGCCCGTCAGCTCGATGGTGTAGCTCTTCTCGGTCACGTCGATGATGCGGCCACGGAAGATATCCGCCATGCGCTTCATCTCCTCGCGCTCTTTGCCCACCGCGCGCACCTTCACCATCATGAGCTCACGCTCGGTGTAGGCACCTTCGGTGAGGTCAACCACCTTGACCACTTCAATGAGGCGGTTCAGGTGCTTGGTGATCTGCTCGATCACGTCATCGGAGCCCGTGGTCTGGATGGTCATGCGCGACAGCGATGCATCCTCGGTGGGCGCCACGGTGAGCGACTCGATGTTGTAGCCACGGGCCGAGAACAGACCCACGACGCGGGAAAGAGCACCAGGCTCGTTTTCCAGCAAGACAGCAATGATGTGTTTCATGATGAAGAGATTCCTCTTTTTGCTGCCCTCCCCCATGCACGGTAATGCATGGGCTTGGCAGGCAATAGATTCGTCAAAAATTTAGATGCTATCTATTCGATAGCTGGTAGCGCATGAAAAACATGCGCCTGAGGCCGATTTGACTTAAAGGTCTTCCGACCCCAGCAGCATTTCGGTGATGCCCTTGCCGGCCTGCACCATCGGGAACACGTTCTCGGTGGGGTCGGTACGGAAGTCCATGAACACCGTGCGGTCCTTCAGCTTGCGGGCTTCGCGCAATGCTGGCTCCACGTCCTTGGGGTGCTCGATCAGCATCCCTACGTGGCCATAGGCCTCAGCCAGCTTCACGAAGTTGGGCAGCGCGTCCATGTAGCTGTGGCTGTACCGACCGGAGTATTCGATCTCCTGCCACTGGCGCACCATGCCCAGATAACGGTTATTCAACGAGCAGATCTTGATCGGCGTGTTGTATTGCAGGCAGGTGGACAGTTCCTGGATGTTCATCTGCACCGAGCCTTCGCCCGTAATACAAAACACTTCGGACTGTGGCTTGGCCAGCTTGATCCCCATGGCATAGGGAATGCCCACACCCATCGTGCCCAGGCCACCGGAATTGATCCAGCGGCGCGGCTCGTCGAAGCGGTAGTACTGCGCCGCCCACATCTGGTGCTGCCCCACGTCGGATGTGATGTATGTATCACCATCCTTCGTCATGTTCCACAGCGTCTCTACCACATACTGTGGCTTGATCACATCGCCGCTGCCCATGCTGTACTTCAGGCACTCGCGCTTGCGCCAGCCTTCAATAGTGTCCCACCAGGCAGCCAGGGCACCGGCGTCAGGGCGGGTGCTGCTCTCGCGGATCATGGAAATCAGCTCGGTGAGCACGTCCTTCACGTCACCGACGATCGGGATGTCGACTTTCACGCGTTTGGAGATGCTCGACGGGTCGATATCGACGTGGATGATCTTGCGGTCGTTCTGCGCGAAGTGCTTGGGGTTGCCGATCACCCGGTCGTCAAAGCGCGCACCCACTGCCAGCAGCACGTCGCAGTTCTGCATTGCGTTGTTGGCTTCGATGGTGCCGTGCATGCCCAGCATGCCCAGGAACTTGCGGTCCGATGCGGGGTAGGCTCCGAGGCCCATCAGCGTGTTGGTGACCGGGTAGCCCAGCATGTCCACCAGCGTGCGCAGCTCGTTGGTAGCGTTGCCCAACAGCACGCCGCCGCCCGTGTAAATATAAGGGCGCTTGGCCGCCAGCAGCAACTGCAGGGCCTTGCGGATCTGTCCGCCATGGCCCTTGCGCACGGGGTTGTACGAGCGCATTTCTACCGTTTGCGGGTAGCCGGTGTAAGGCACCTTCTTGAAGGAAACATCTTTGGGCACATCCACCACCACAGGGCCTGGGCGGCCGGTACGGGCAATATGGAAGGCCTTCTTCATCGTCGCGGCCAGGTCGCGCGGGTCCTTGACGAGAAAATTGTGCTTGACGATGGGGCGGGTGATACCGACCGTATCGCACTCCTGGAAGGCATCAAGCCCGATGGCGGGCGTGGGCACCTGACCAGAAATGATCACCATGGGAATCGAATCCATGTACGCGGTGGCGATGCCGGTCACGGCGTTGGTCAAGCCGGGACCCGAAGTGACCAAGGCTACGCCGACTTCACCCGTGGCGCGGGCGTAGCCGTCGGCAGCGTGCACGGCGGCCTGTTCGTGACGCACCAGCACGTGCTGGATGGTGTCTTGCTTGTAGAGCGCGTCGTATATGTACAGAACCGCGCCGCCAGGGTAGCCCCAGATGTACTGGACGTTCTCTGCCTGGAGGGCCTTGATGAGGATCTCAGAACCCATGAGGTCCTGCGAACCGGAAGCGGGAGAAGTGTTGCCCTGCGAAGCAGCAGCTGCTGAAGAGATTTCAGCCTTGGAGATTTCCATGATCGATCAACCTTTGTGAATTTCTCTGACGAAAAACCTTGGGTGCCCCTCGCACGCGCTCTTTTGAAGCCAGCTTGGAACTTGAGGCCAAGGACATGGGCGGGATGATTGCCGCGCCGGACCGTGACCCGTTTGCCTTTTGAATTGCAACCCGATTATCGCACTGCAACACTCACAAAACGCTCCGCAGCCGAAAAAAACTCCGGCGGGTGCGATAATCTGCGGTTTTACGGCGCCGTTGAGTTGCGAAACTGCAGATATCTGCGCCGATCTCCTCCCGGGCTGACCCGTCTTGGCAACCGAACAAGAACTTTCCGATTTCCTCAAAAGCGTAGAAAAGCGCGCGTTCAAGCGCTCGGTCTACCACGTTCGCAACGAGGAAGCGGCGCTCGACATCGTGCAAGACAGCATGCTCAAGTTGGCCGAGCATTACGGGGACAAACCGGCGGGCGAACTGCCCATGCTCTTCCAGCGGATTCTTTCCAACTGCACCCTGGACTGGTTTCGCCGCCAGAAGACGCGCAATGCACTGTTTTCGAGCATGAGCGACTTCGAAGGCCCAGGTGAAGATGGCACGGATTTTGATCTGCTCGAAGCGTACTCAGGGACAGAAGACGGCGACAAAGCCGAAAGCGCGGAAGACCTGACCCGCCGGGCCCAGATATTCCAGGGCATTGAAGAAGAAATTGCAGAGTTGCCACCACGTCAACGGGAAGCGTTCCTGATGCGTTATTGGGAGGAAATGGACGTCGCAGAGACGGCTGCCGCCATGGGCTGCTCCGAAGGCAGTGTCAAAACACACTGCTTTCGCGCCATACAAACCCTCAGCAAGGCACTGAAGGCCAAAGGAATCGAGCCATGAAGAACACTGTACAGACCCCACCGACCCAAGCTGAAGCTGCTGCCGAGCGCTTTGCGCTGCGCGTCACGGCGCGCCTGTCCAGCGGCACCGACGCCCTGCCCTATGACATCTCCGAGCGGCTGCGCGCCTCGCGCATGCAGGCGTTGGCCAAACGCAAAGTCACCGCGCCGGTGCATCGCACCGCCCCCGCAGCAGTGGTGGTCAACGCAGGCAGCACCGCCACACTGGGCCGTGGCGGCGAAGGCGGTGGCTGGTGGAATGCCCTGGTGTCCGCCGTGCCTCTGCTGGCGCTGGTCGTGGGACTGGTGGTCATCAACATCGCGCAGGACGAACGCAGTGCCAACGATGTGGCCGAGGTAGATGCCGCTCTGCTGACCGATGACCTGCCTCCCGCCGCTTATTCGGACCCGGGCTTCGTACAATTCCTCAAGACCTCCGCGCAGTCAAACTGACCTGCCTGACTCTGGACTGCATGCACCCAAGCCCCTCTGAAGCTCCCTCCACGCTGCCAGCCTTCGTGCTGGCATTGGCGCTTCTGGGTGCGCTTACCGCTGGTGGCTGGCAGGCGTTGGTGCAGATGCGCATGGCCCCCAGCACAGTGCTCCAGGCGGGCGCTGAGGCCGCAGTGGCCCGCCCCAATAACGCCCGCACAGACCTGTCTGCGGTGAACATGCCCCCAGCCACGGAATCAGGACCAGGCTGGGGCACGCTCACCACGGCGCAAAAACTGGCGCTGTATCCGCTGTCGGAACGCTGGGCGCTGATCAGCGAAGCCCAAAAACGCCGCTGGCTGGACTTGGCCATCAACTACCCCAGTCTTTCGGAAGAGGAACAACGCAAGTTCCATGACCGCATCACCGACTGGGCCAATCTGAGTGCCCAGCAGCGCAACCAGGCACGCTTGAACTACGCGGTCACCAAGCGCCTGGCTGGGGACGACAAACGGGCGCAGTGGGAGGCCTACCAGGCACTGTCTGACGAAGAACGCAAGGCGTTGGCCTCCAAGGCGACCCCCAATCCCCATGGGGCTGCCACGGCCCTGCGCCCTGTCTCGCCCAAAAAGCTGGCCCAGGTGCCCGCAGCAACGCAAGCCAACCCTGATCGGCCCAACGCCCCCAAGATTCCACCGGTGGTAGACCACTCGCCCCGCGTTGCGGCCCCAGTGCCTCAACCGATGGCGCCTGCGATGCCATCCGCCCCCGCATCCTCAGCGCCGGCAACCTCGACGGGTGGCGTGGAAACAGCGCCCGTGGCGATCCCCAGTGCGGTGCCTGCTGTACTTCCGCCCCTGGGCTCTGGCGGAGCCGACAGCACGGGCTCGCCCGGCGCCCCCGCGGTAACACCTGACACCTCCGGCCTGTATCCTCAGTAGGTTTCAACCTGCCCTGGCCCGACGGGCCTGACCTGGAATGTCTGTTTCTCCCTCTCCCACCACGCCCCAGCCTGCGGCCAACGCATCAAGCGGTGTCCTCACGGGCGGCCCCACGCCCAACCTGTGGCGGCGCATGGCCTGCTGGCTGTACGAAGGCATGCTGATGTTCGGCGTGGTCTTTATCGCCGGGTACCTGTTTGGCACGCTGAGCCAGACGCGCAATGCGATGGACAACCGCCATGCGCTGCAAGCCTTTCTCTTTGTGGTGTTCGGTATTTATTTCACCTGGTTCTGGGCCAAAGGCCAGACCCTCGCACAGAAAACCTGGCACATCCGCGTGGTGGGCACTGCAGGGCAACCCATCAGCCAGCCGCGCGCCTTGTTGCGGTATGTATTGAGCTGGCTATGGTTTTTGCCGCCGCTGGCGGCAATCGCACCATTTTCCCTGTCGGGGGGTGAGTCGGCCGTGATCGTGCTGGGCTGGGTGGCCATCTGGGCGCTGCTCAGCCGGTTCCACCCCACGCGGCAGTTCTGGCACGACGCGCTGGCCGGCACCCGGCTGGTGCACTACGAAATTCCCAAAAAATAAGCGCATGCAACCCTCTTCCCCTCCTTCTCCGGACGCTCCGGCCAACCCCCAAAAGGCGCGCACGGGTCTCAACCGCATCTGGCATGCCGCCGGCTATTCCATGGAAGGGCTGCGGGCCGGCTGGAACGAGAAGGCCTTTCGCCAGGAGGCCATCGCCGCCATGGTGCTGCTGCCGCTGTCGCTCTGGCTGGGCCGCAGTTGGGTCGAAGTCGCCTTGTTGGCGGGCTCCGTGGTCATCGTGATGATTGTGGAGTTGCTCAACACGGGCATCGAGACCGCCATCGACCGCATCGGGCCCGAGTGGCATGACCTGTCCAAACGCGCCAAGGACATGGGCAGCGCAGCGGTTCTGCTGGCCTTGCTGCTGTGCATCGGCATCTGGGCCGCCGCATTGTTTCAGAGGTTTTTCCATGGCTGAACCCACTTTTTCTGTGTGCGTATATTGCGGATCGCGCCCCGGCGACAACCCCGCCTATGCCCAGGCGGCGCAGGCAGTGGGCCAATGGATCGGCGCCCACAACGGACAACTGGTATACGGCGGTGGCCGCAGTGGCCTGATGGGCACGGTGGCCGAGGCGACGCGTCTGGCGGGCGGTCGGGTGGTGGGGGTGATACCGCAGGCGCTGGTGGACAAGGAGCTGGCCAACCGCCAATGTGACGAGCTGCACATCGTGCAGACCATGCACGAACGCAAGGCCATGATGGCAGAGCGCAGCGATGCCTTCCTCGCCTTGCCCGGCGGCATCGGCACCTTTGAAGAACTGTTTGAAGTGTGGACCTGGCGCCAGCTGGGCTACCACGACAAGCCCTTGGGCTTGCTGAATGTGGCGGGCTACTACGACGGCCTGCTGGGTTTCTTGCAGGGCAGCGTGGCCAGTGGCTTCATGGGTGAATGGCAGATGGGCCTGTTGCACGCATCCACCGATGCAGAAGCCCTGCTGCGCGCGCTGGTGCAAGACGCGGGGCCCGACCAAGCGCCCGTCCCGCTGCGCTCGGTGATCTGACTCCCCGCACTCCGAAACTCGAGCGGCCCACAAGCCAAGGCCACCGAGCAAGGGCCAACAGACTGCGCATGCGGCGCTTCGCTTGCTTGCGCTGGCGTTACCTCCCTTTTCTCCAATGGCGCAGCCGTTCAAGAGAAAGGGCAAGGTAAGAAGCGACTCAGAGGGTTGTCACCTCAGACCGCTGCGTCGTCCAGATCGCCCGTGCGAATGCGCACCGTGCGCTCCACGGCGGTCACAAAGATCTTGCCGTCACCGATCTTGCCGGTGCGCGCCACGTTCACGATCGCGTCCACGCAGCGGTCCACATCCTCGGACTTGACGACGACCTCGACCTTCACCTTGGGCAGAAAGTCCACGACGTATTCCGCGCCGCGGTACAGCTCGGTATGGCCTTTCTGGCGGCCAAAACCCTTCACTTCGGTCACCGTGAGGCCGGTCACTCCGCATTCGGCCAGGGCTTCGCGGACTTCTTCGAGCTTGAAGGGCTTGATGACGGCGGTGATCATTTTCATGGCGGGTCTCCTGGAGGATGTAAAAAATCGGGCTGGGGGCACGGCGCCGAAGCGTCACGCCCTGAATTTGCTGGTGATAGGGTAACGCCAGTCCTTGCCAAAGCTGCGGCGCGTGACACGAATCCCTACTGGCGCCTGGCGGCGTTTGTACTCGTTGAGCTTGATCAGGCGCGTCACGCGCTCGACATCGGCCCGGGCGAAACCGCTGGCGATGATGGACTCGATGGGCTCATCGTTTTCCATGTAGCGGGCCACGATGGCGTCCAGCACCTCATACGGCGGCAGGCTGTCCTGGTCCTTCTGGTCGGGTCGCAGCTCGGCACTGGGCGGCCGGGTGATGATGCGCTCAGGGATGGGGCTGGCGCAGGTGCCATACGGGTCGTTGGCATTGCGCCAGCGGGCCAGGTCAAACACCCGGGTCTTGGCCACGTCCTTGATCACGGCAAAGCCGCCGGCCATGTCGCCGTACAGCGTGCAGTAGCCGGTGGACATCTCGCTCTTGTTGCCGGTGGTCAGCACGATGGCGCCGAACTTGTTGGACAGCGCCATCAGCAGCGTGCCCCGGATGCGCGCCTGCAGGTTTTCTTCGGTGGTGTCTTCGGGCAGCCCGGCGAATTCGGTGGCCAGCGCGGCCTTGAAGGCCTCGAACTGCGGCTTGATCGAAATCTCGTCGTAGCGCACGCCCATGCGCGTGGCCATGTCGCGCGCGTCGATCCAGCTGATGTCGGCGGTGTAGGGCGACGGCATCATCACCGTGCGGACCTTGTCGGCACCGAGCGCGTCCACCGCAATCGCCAGCACCAGCGCCGAGTCGATGCCGCCCGACAACCCCAGCAGCGCGCCCGGGAAGCCGTTCTTGCCCACATAGTCGCGCACACCCAGCACCAGGGCATCCCACAGGTCGGCCTCCAGCGTGCGCTCTGGGGCAACCTCTGCTGCAATTTTGATAGCACCCTGGGCAGATTCGACTAGCGCATAGACCAGTTTTTCCACAAAAGCAGGTGCCCGCGCCGCCACCGAGCCGTCGGCGGCCAGCGCAAACGAGCGGCCTTCGAACACCACCTCGTCCTGCCCGCCCACCAGGTGGGCGTAAACCAGCGGCAGGCCCGTCTCGACCACACGGGCGCGCATGGTGGCCTCGCGCTCCGTGCCCTTGCCCAGGTGGAAAGGCGATGCATTGATGACTGCCAGCAACTGCGCACCGGCGGCAGCGGTATCGCGCGCGGGGGTGGCAAACCAGGCGTCTTCGCACACCAGCACACCCACCTTCACGCCTTCCACCTCGAACACACAGGGCTTGCTGCCGGGCACGAAGTAGCGCCGCTCGTCAAACACCTGGTAGTTGGGCAGCTCGCGCTTGGCGTAGGTCTGCTCGATCTTGCCGTCGCGCACCACGCTGGCGGCGTTGAAGCAGACGCTGAAGGCCTGGGCGCCAGGGACCATGGCCTGCGGGTGGCCCAGCACGATGGCCAGGCCTTTCAACCCCGCAGTCTCGCGGGCCACGGTTTTCACGGCATCATCGCAGGCCGCAATGAAGGCAGGGCGCAGGAACAGGTCTTCGGCCGCGTAGCCGCAGATGGCCAGCTCCGGTGTCAGCAACAGGCGAGCGCCCTGGGCATAGGCCTCGCGGGCTGCCGCAATGATCTTTTGGGCGTTGCCGGGCATGTCGCCCACAACAAAGTTGAGCTGCGCAGTGCAAATGGAGAGCGTCATGGAACTGGAATCGGCCCCTGCGGCCAGGTTGAATACCGCCGTTGCAGGCCCGCAATCAAAGGTGCATCACAGGGGCCTGCATGGCTGAAGCTGCCATTATCGCCCGCGTGCTCCCCTCCGTGCTGGACGTGGACACTACCGCCTGGAACCACCTGCTGGCGCAGCAAAGCCACCCCACGCCCTTCATGCGGCATGAATACCTGGCCGCGCTGGAAAGCAGCGGCAGCGCCACGCCGCGCACTGGCTGGACACCCCGCTTCATGACGCTGTGGGATGGCGACACCATGGTGGCCGCCTGCCCGCTGTACCTCAAGAGCCATTCGTACGGCGAATATGTGTTTGACTGGGCCTGGGCCAGCGCTTACGAGCAGCACCGTGTGCCCTACTACCCCAAGGCCGTCATTGCCGTGCCCTTTACGCCCGTGCCAGGCAGCCGGCTGCTGGCCCGCGATGCCGCCACGCGCGCCCTGCTGGTGCAGGCGGTGTGCCAGTGGTGTGAGCAAGAAGACGTGTCGTCCGTGCATGTGCTGTTTGCCAGCGATGACGATGTGCTGACCAGCGCACAACAAGACCTGATGCTGCGGCACACCGTGCAGTTTCACTGGAAGAATGAACGGCCCACGCTCCCTGCGGCCCAGGGGGTAGCCGCCACCGACGGCGAAACCCCGCGCTACCAGGACTTTGACCAGTTCCTCGCCAGCCTGTCGCAAGACAAACGCAAGAAGATCCGCCAGGAGCGCCGCCGCGTTGCCGATGCCGGAGTCACCTTCCGCTGGTCACGCGGGGCGGACATCAGCGCTGCAGACTGGGATTTTTTCTACCGCTGCTACGAGCGCACCTATCTGGAGCACGGCAACCCGCCCTACCTCACGCGCGACTTCTTCGCCCGCATGGCAGCGGACATGCCCGAGGCCTGGCTGCTGTTTGTGGGGGAGCGGGACGGGAGGCCTATTGCTAGCAGTTTGATAGCTATCGGCGCATATGCATCTGGCGCATCAGCCCAAAAAGACGCTGAATCAGGCCCCGAATCACGCTCCGAGCTGGTGGCCTACGGCCGCTACTGGGGCGCGCTGGAGCGCGTGGACTGCCTGCACTTCGAGGCCTGCTACTACCAGCCGCTGCAGTGGTGCATCGCCCACGGTGCCGTGCGGTTTGAGGGGGGCGCCCAGGGCGAACACAAGATGGCCCGCGCGCTGCTGCCCGTGCAGGCCACCAGCGCGCACTGGCTGGCACACCCGGCATTTGCTGAGGCGGTGCAGCGCTTTCTGGACCGCGAAGGCGCTGGCGTGGAAAGCTACCTCGGCGACCTGCAAGCGCGAAGCCCCTTCAAGGCCGCCTGACCTGCAACGGTCAGGCAGGACGCGCGGACAAGATCAAAGCCAGGTTTGAACCAACACATGGCGAAGGCAGGGCCCGTCACGCCTGCCGAGGGCGGCGAGTCACTGTCAAAAACTCTCCCAGTCAGCATCATTGCCGCTGCCCGAACGAGCTGGCGCCGTTGACGCAAGAGCCGGTGCGGGCTTGGCGGCCGCACGCAGGGGCGGCACCTTGGACTGGGCCACGGGGGCTGGTCGGCTGGAACCGGCCAAGGCCGGAGATGGGACTGCAGCCTTGGGCACATACGCAAAGGCAGACGCAGCCGGCTGCGCAGCCTGCGCTGGCGACAGCTTGAAGAACGCCACCGTGCTCACCAGGTCCTGCGCCTGGTTGTTGAGGCTGGCAGCGGCAGCGGCCATTTCTTCCACCAGGGCAGCGTTTTGCTGGGTGACCTGGTCCATCTGTGTCACAGCCTCGCCCACCTGGGCCACACCCTGGCTTTGTTCAGAGCTCGCGGCACTGATCTCGCCCATCAAATCCGTGACACGTTTGATGGAGCCCACCACCTCGGTCATGGTTGCACCCGCCTGATCGACCAGCGTGGTGCCTGCGGCCACGCGTTCCACGCTGTCGTTGATCAGGGTCTTGATCTGCTTGGCCGCGTCGGCCGAACGGCCCGCCAGGCTGCGCACCTCGGACGCCACCACCGCAAAGCCCCGGCCCTGCTCACCCGCACGCGCCGCTTCGACGGCCGCGTTCAGCGCAAGGATGTTGGTCTGAAAGGCAATGCCATCGATCACACCGATGATGTCGGCGATCTTGCTGCTGCTGTCGTGAATGCCCTTCATGGTGTCCACCACCTGGCTCACCACCTCTCCGCCATGCACGGCCACCGTCGATGCGCTCTGCGCAAGCTGGTTGGCCTGGCGGGCGTTGTCGGCGTTCTGGCGCACGGTCGAATTGAGCTGCTCCATGGATGCTGCCGTCTCCTGCAGGGCGCTGGCCTGCTGCTCGGTGCGAGCGCTCAGGTCGTTGTTGCCCTGGGCGATCTCCGACGACGCCGTGGCCACGTTCTCGGAGCCGGAGCGCACATGCCCCACGATGCGCGACAGGTTTTGCTGCATTTCGTCCAGCGAGCGCAGCAGCTGGGCCATCTCATTGCGGCCGTTGCCCACGTCGGGAATCTGCACCGACAGATTGCCGTGGCTGATTTCATCGGCCGCCTGCACCGCACGCTGCACCGGCCCCACGATGGAACGCGTGGTCCACAGCGCAAACAGTGCGCCCAGCACCACCGACACCACCGCCCCCAGCGCCAGCACCCACTGGCTGGTGCCTGCGGCCTGGATGATGGCGCCCTCGAACTCATCGAGCTGCTTGTGCGTGTTGTCCGCCACATCGGCCAGCGACTGCAGGTAAGCGGTGGCCAGGGGCTTGAGGTCGCTGTCCACCAGCGCAAACACGTCTTCCCCGGCCTTCTTGCGCTCCAGCAATTTGGCGCGCGCGTCCACATAGGCCTTGCGGGTCACCGCCACACGCTCCATCAGCGCCTTTTCGGTGGGGTCGTCCACCAGCGCCTCCAGCTTCTTTTGCGCCTCGCTGGCCCGTTGGGACGTGGTGGCCATGTCCGCCGTGAGCGACTGGATGTAACCCGCGTCCGTGGCCTTGAGCGACGCCGACGCCCGCACCCAATTCAGGTCGATGGCCGCCTTCCACTCCTGCGCCAGGGCGTTGCGTTCCATTTCGACAGTGGCAATGCGACTGCTGGCCTCCTTGAGTACCGCCAGTCGCCAGACGCCGGTGGCGGCGATGGTGGCGGTGATCAACAGCACAAGGCCAAAGGCCAGGCTCAGACGCGCTCCGATTTTCAGGTTGCTCATGGGAATCTTTCGTGGTTTTTATGGGGGCTTTTGCCAGCCATGGGTGCGCCGATGTGGTGCCACGCACCTGCGCGGGACAACAAGGAATCAGCGGCTGGAATGTGATAATTATATCATATTTATGATAAATATGATTTTATCAATTTGAATCATCACAAGAGAGTCGACGGCCCACTGCGCAAGCGCTGCGCCGGTGGGGGCATGGGTGCGGCCCCCTGTGTCAGCCGTGGGGATATCAAAACAGCGCACAAGGCCCCGTGCGTGCAGCGCACGCACGGGCTGGAGTGCTACATCGCGGGCGCTGTCGGCGCAGTGCCAAGCACTGAACCAACTTGGGGAAGTCTACGCCCCAAAACGGGGCGTCACGCTTACAAACGGTGCAGGCATGGCCTGCCGTCGGTCAAAAGCTCTCCCAGTCGTCCTCGGCACCGGCAGCCACTGCTTGTGGGGCTGCTTTGGGTGCGGCGCCCGCGGCCTTGGTGGTGGCACTGGCAGCAGGTGCCTTTTTGGCGGCAGGAGCAGAGGGAGAGCGCAAAGCAAGGGTTGCCTTGCTGCCCGCGGCATGGCCACCCATCGCCGCCTTGCGCGTGTCCGCTGCAGGCGCAGGGCGCGGCACCGGGTCCACAGCGCCGCCAGGCCGCGATGCCCGTGCCTGGTCGGCCGTGAGCTTGAACACCGCCACCGCCCCCACCAAGGCCTGGGCCTGGTGGCTCAGGCTGCTGGCAGCAGCCGCCATTTCCTCGACCAGCGCCGCGTTCTGCTGGGTGACCTGGTCCATCTGCGTGACGGCCTCGCCCACCTGCGACACGCCCGTGCTCTGCTCGCTGCTGGCGGCGCTGATCTCGCCCATGATGTCCGTCACGCGGCGAATGGCGCCCACCACCTCGGTCATGGTGATGCCCGCCTTGTCCACCAGCTGGGTGCCCTGCTCGACCCGCTCCACGCTGGCAGTGATGAGCGACTTGATCTCTTTGGCCGCCTCGGCACTGCGCTGGGCCAGATTGCGCACCTCGCCCGCCACCACCGCAAAGCCCCGGCCCTGCTCGCCCGCGCGGGCGGCCTCCACGGCCGCATTCAGCGCCAGGATGTTGGTCTGGAACGCAATGCCGTCAATCACGCTGATGATGTCGGCGATCTTTTTGCTGCTGTCGTTGATGCCCTTCATGGTGGTCACCACCTCGGCCACCACATCGCCGCCCTGCCCCGCCACGGTGGATGCGCTCATCGCCAGCTGGTTGGCCTGGCGCGCGTTGTCGGCGTTTTGCTTGACGGTGGAACTCAGCTCCTCCATCGACGCAGCGGTTTCCTGCAGCGCGCTGGCCTGCTGCTCGGTGCGGATGGACAGGTCGTTGTTGCCCGATGCGATCTCGGCACTGGCCGACGCCACGCCCTGGGCATTGCCACGCACGCCCGACACCACATGCGCCAGGTTGTCCCGCATGGCGGTGAGGCCGCTGAGCAACTGGGCGATCTCGTCCTTGCCCCGCGCATGGATCGCCACGGTCAGGTCGCCCTGCGCCACCGCGTCAGTGATCTGCACCGCATCGCCCAGCGCACGCGAAATCTGCCGGATCATGGCGCCGCCCATCAGCACCGCCAGCACGATGCCCGCCACCACGGCCGTGACCGCCAGTGCGCGGATGGTCTGGTAGCTGGCGGCCGCACTGTCGTACTCGGCCTTGGCACGGTCCAGCTGCACCTGCATCAGCTGGCCCAGCACCTCCTGCAATGGGTCGATGGCGGGGTACATCTCCTTGGCCGCAAACGCGGTCAGGGCCGCCACATCGCCCGACTTGAAGTGCCCCGCCAGTACATCGGTGGCCGCATCTGCCTTGGCCTGCAGCGGCTTGAAGCGCTCGACCAACTGCGTTTCCTCCGGCACCAGCTGGGTGGCCAGATAGGCCTTCCAGTTGGCATCGATGGCCTTGCGCGCATCGGCCACCGACTGCAGGCCCTGTGCGGGTGTCAGCGTACCGTCACGCACCTTGTGGGCCGTGTCCACCACGTTGACCGCATACATGTCCGCCACCACCTTGATCTGCTTGAGCGGCACCACCCGGTCGTCGTATACCGACTTGAGCCCGGCATTGGAATTGCCCATGCCATACAGCCCCGCCACGCCCACCAGCAACACCAGCAGACACAAGGCCGCAAGCAAACCCGCCAGGCGGGTGGAAATCTTGAACTGGTTCATGACAACACTCCTGAGGGAAACAAGCAAACAGGCTGCGCCCGGCTGGCAGCGCACCAGCGGTTGGAAAGGGGCATATGGGGAGCGCGCAGCAGACTCAGGCGTGGCCTGGGCGGCGCCACGGTTGGCGTCGCAGACCACACGGCAGGCGCACAGCAACTCGCGCTGGTGATGATGGGGCGGCCACCCATGCACGTGCGCGACGCGTTGAAACCTCGGTCCATTGCAGAACTCCTGTGGAGAACGGCGCCAAAAAAGGAATGTCCACCCACCGACGAGCCGCGCGCCGTGGCGGGCCCGCTCAGCATAGCGCTTTCCGTTACGTTTGCGTACAAATCGCCCGCCAACATTGGCGCGCCGCTGCCCATAACGGCAACTCGCCATCACGCACCTGCAGCAAGCATCGCGCCAGCGGGTGGCAGACCCGCCCCACGCATGCCTTCAGCCATCACCAAAAAAGCACGCAGAAGGTAGCCCCCTCTGCGTGCTTTCTTGCTTTGTTTTTGATAGCTGTCAGCGCATGCTCTACTTGCGCTTACAGCCGTTTTGACCCGATTTCTTCACCCAGGGGCCTGCGGGCCCTGGTCAGAAGCTCTCCCAGTCGTCGTCGCTTCCCGCAGCCTTGGGTGCCGGGGCCGGGCTGGGCGCTGCAGGCTTGGCGGCAGGTGAGGCTGCCGGGCTGCTGGCCTTGGGCGCCGCCAAGCTGGCGGCGGGTTTGCTGCCGGTCTTGGCGCTTTTGCCCAGGCTGGTGCTGCGGGCCGGGGCTTTGTAGCTGGGCGCTGCTATGGGGGTGCGGGCGGGGGCTGCCGTGTGGCGGTTCTGGCTGTAGCTGCTGTTCGTGCTGCTGGCGTCGAGCTTGAACACGGCCACGGCGTTGACCAGTTCTCCGGCCTGGGCGTTCAGGGCGCTGGCAGCCGCTGCCATTTCTTCCACCAGGGCGGCGTTTTGCTGGGTGGCCTGGTCCATTTGCGTGACGGCTTCTCCCACCTGGCCGACTCCTGCGCTTTGTTCGCTGCTGGCGGCGCTGATCTCTCCCATGATGTCGGTCACGCGGCGGATGGCGCTGACGACTTCGGTCATGGTGGCTCCGGCTTTGTCCACCAAGGCGGTGCCTTGTTCCACGCGTTCTACGCTGGCGGTGATGAGGGCTTTGATTTCTTTGGCGGCTTCTGCGCTGCGCCCTGCCAGGTTGCGCACTTCTCCGGCCACCACGGCAAAGCCTCGGCCTTGTTCGCCGGCGCGGGCGGCTTCGACGGCTGCGTTGAGCGCCAGGATGTTGGTCTGGAAGGCGATGCCGTCGATGACGCTGATGATGTCTGCGATCTTGTTGCTGCTGGCGTTGATGCCTTTCATGGTCTCGACGACTTCAGCCACCACGTCTCCGCCTTGTACGGCCACGGTACTTGCACTCACGGCCAACTGGTTGGCGGCGCGTGCGTTGTCGGCGTTCTGGCGCACGGTCGAGCCCAGTTCTTCCATCGAGGCGGCTGTTTCTTCCAGGGCCGAGGCCTGCTGCTCTGTGCGTGCGCTCAGGTCGTTGTTGCCTGAGGCGATCTGTGCGCTCGCCGACGCTACGCCTTCGGCGTTCTGGCGCACCGAGCTGACGGTGTTGACCAGGCTTTGCTGCATGCGCTGCAGGGCGCTGAGCAGGTGGCCGGTTTCGTCCTTGGACTGCACGACGATCTGGCCGCTCAGGTCGCCACCGGCCACGCGGTCGGCTGCTTCCACCGCCTGCGCCAGGGGGCGGGTGATGGAGCGGATGATGGTGATGGCCAGAAAGATGGCGATGGCGATGGCCAGCGCACCCGCGATGAGTACATCGCGCTGCAGCGACACGGCGGCAGCTTCGGCGCGCGCGCCGGCGTCCACAGTTCTCTGCGATTGAAATTCAAACTGTTCGTCTATGGCGGCCATGTAGGCCCGCTGCGCAGGGCGCAGTTGCTCTTCCAGCAGCTTCAGGGCTTCGTCGCGCTGCCCTTGCTGGAGTGCCGCCAGGTATTGATCTCTCAGCTTCAAGAAATCACCGCGCCGCTGCTGCATGCGCGCCATCAGTTCCTTGCCCTTTTCAGAGCTGACCAACGTGTTCAGTGTTTTGTACTGCGCGTCCACATCCGTCGCTGCAGCCGCTATCTGACTTGTCGCCGATTTCACGATCGCATCCGAGGTGAAGATCGCCAGGTTGCGGAGCTGAATCGCCTGCTCGTTCACGCCGTCGTTGAGGGCACCCAGCGCTTTGACGATGGGTATTCGGACATCGATCACATCCTTGAGTTCTTCGCGCTGGTTGGCTGACCGCACCAGGCCCACAGCCCCCAAAGCGACCAACAGAAGCACCATGACGGCGAATGCCACAGCCAGCCGGGTTGAAATCTTTAACTGATTCATCCTTCTTCTCCTCTGTGTTGATCTTGTGTAGTGGGTTGCCACATTACCTGTGCACAGCTGATCTCACCAGTCCTATTTCGTCACTGCTGAGCAGGGCCTCGATGTCCATCACGATCAGCATGCGCTCGCCCAGGCTGGCAATGCCAGTGACAAAGGCCGGGTCCACATGGCCCTGCCGCTCGAACTGGGGCGTGGGCTTGATGAGGTCGGGAGTGAGCGAGACCACATCGGCCACCGCGTCCACCACCGCGCCAATCACGGTAGAGCCGATGTCCAGAATGATCACCACGGTGAAGTCGGTGTAGCTGGCTTCAGGGCATTGCAGCTTCACCCGCAGATCCAGGATGGGCACGATGCGGCCGCGCAGATCGATCACGCCCTTGATGAAGTCGGGCGATTGCGCCAGGCGCGTGGGTCTCTCGTATGAGCGGATCTCCTGCACGCGCAGGATGTCAATGCCGTACTCCTCCGCACCCAGGCGAAAGGTCAGGAATTCACGAGGGGCTGCGGTAGGGCTTGGGGCCAGCGCGCGGTGCGCAGAGTGGGTGGCGGCAGGCGCAGCGGCGTCGGCAATAGCGGTCATGGCGCGGGCTTTCAGGCGGTTGGAACGGGAGGGTTGCGAACAGCGCCAGAACGCGACGAACGCAAAAGCTATCCAAAGCATAGCAGCGCACGGTTGCAAAATGTGACATTCGCGGGCAATCCCCCCCGCAATCCGAAGGGGACTCCCCCGGTCCGGGCGGGGGCAATTGGAGAGCTTGCTCCATTTCGCGCCCCGCCTTGGTGCGCAAAAACTGCTACCGTCGCACGACCCGCCTGCCTTGCCCGGCAGGCGCCCGTTTTGGAACGACGACTTGATGCCTCTCTTCTCCGACCGCAAATCCGCTGCCCCTGACCACATGCCACCGCCCAGCCTCCCCTTGCTGGCGCTGGAGCTGCGGGCCCCCTGGGAATTTGGCGCCGTGCTGCCCGCATGGCCCGTTCTGCAGCGCGCTCCACTGGGCGATGGCCACACGGTCATCGTGTTTCCGGGCCTGACAGCTGGCGACGCCACCACCCTGCCCCTGCGCCGCTACCTCGAATCGCGCAACTACAACACGCTGGGCTGGGGCCAGGGCCTGAACCTGGGGCCCCGCGAGGGCGTGCTGGAAAACGCTAAGGCCCAGTTGCAGCAAGCGGCCGATGCCAGCGGCAGCAAGGTCAGCCTGGTGGGCTGGAGCCTGGGCGGCATCTACGCCCGCGAGCTGGCCAAGGAAATGCCTGACCTGGTGCGCTGCGTGGTGACCCTGGGCACGCCCTTTGCCGGGCCTCACACCTCTACCAACGCATGGCGCATCTACCAGTTCGCCAGCGGCCGCAGCATCGAGCGCGAAACCGAGAACTACAACCTGCCCGAGGCGCCCCCGGTGCCCACCACCAGCATCTACTCACGCACCGACGGCGTGGTGGCCTGGCGCGGCAGCATCCAGGCTCCCGCAGACCACAACCCGCATACCGAGAACATCGAAGTGGTGGCCAGCCACTTTGGCATCGGCCTGAACCCGAGCGCCTGGTGGGCCGTGGCCGACCGCCTGGGCCAGCCGCACGGGCCGGGCGTGGTGTGGCAACCCTTCCAGCGCCCGCAGCTGCCAGGGCTGCATCTGGTGTACCCCAACCCGCACCGCTGACGAGGGCACAGAACAGTCCACTGGCCGGGCTGAATGGAAGGCACATTGAAAGGTGCCACGCAAAAAAAGCACGCAGAAGGCGCCCCCTCTGCGTGCTTCTTCACTTCTGTTTTGATAGCTGTCAGCGCATGCACCACCTGCGCTTGCAGCCGTTTTGACCTGAACTCTGTATCCAGGGGCCTGTCTGGCCCTCGTCAGAAGCTCTCCCAGTCGTCGTCGTTGCCCCCTGCCTTGGCCGGTGCCGGGCTGGGCGCTGCCGGTTTGGGGGCTGCGGCGCTGGCTGCTGGGGCCGCTGGCGCTGCGCTTCCGGTCTTAGGCGCTGCCAGGCTGGCGGCGGGTTTGCTGCTGCTGCTCTTGGCGCTGCTGCCCAGGCTGCTGCGGGCCGGGGCTTTGTAGCTGGGCGCTGCCATGGGGGCGCGGGCGGGGGCTGCGCTGCTGCGCGCCGGGCTGTGACTTGATGTGCTGTTGGCGTCGAGCTTGAACACGGCCACGGCGTTGACCAGTTCGCCGGCCTGGGCGTTCAGGGCGCTGGCAGCCGCTGCCATTTCTTCCACCAGGGCGGCGTTTTGCTGGGTGGCCTGGTCCATCTGGGTGACGGCTTCTCCCACCTGGCCGACTCCTGCGCTTTGTTCGCTGCTGGCGGCGCTGATCTCTCCCATGATGTCGGTCACGCGGCGGATGGCGCTGACGACTTCGGTCATGGTGGCTCCGGCCTTGTCGACCAGGGCGGTGCCTTGTTCCACGCGTTCCACGCTGGCGGTGATGAGGGCTTTGATTTCCTTGGCGGCTTCTGCGCTGCGTCCTGCCAGGTTGCGTACTTCTCCGGCCACCACGGCAAAGCCCCGGCCTTGTTCGCCGGCACGGGCGGCTTCGACGGCTGCATTGAGTGCCAGGATGTTGGTCTGGAAGGCGATGCCGTCGATGACGCTGATGATGTCTGCAATCTTGTTGCTGCTGGCGTTGATGCCTTTCATGGTCTCGACGACTTCGGCCACCACGTCTCCGCCTTGGACGGCCACGGTGCTGGCGCTCACGGCCAGCTGGTTGGCGGCGCGTGCGTTGTCGGCGTTCTGGCGCACAGTGGAGCCCAGTTCTTCCATGGAGGCTGCGGTTTCTTCCAGCGCGCTGGCCTGCTGTTCTGTGCGCGCGCTCAGGTCGTTGTTGCCGGAGGCGATCTGTGCGCTGGCTGACGCTACGCCTTCGGCGTTGCTGCGCACGCCCGACACCACACGCGCCAGGTTGGCCCGCATGTCGCCCAGCGCATTCAGCAGCTGGCCCATTTCATCCTTGCCGCCGGGGGGCACCTCGGTCGCCAGGTCGCCATCGGCAATCGCGCGGGCGGCCAACACGGCGTGATGGGCGGGGCGCGTAACGGCGCGGGTGATGGCCACACCCAGTACGGCCGCCAACGCCACGCACAGCGCGAGGGTGCCCAGCACCCAGATGCGTGCCGCATTGAACACTGTCATCGCTTCCTCATTGGCCTTCAATGCAGCGTCCGCATTGATCTTTTGCAGCTCGCCCAGGGTCTCGGCGGTGGCCACAAAGGCTGACTCCGATTCGCCCGCATACAGCATGCTCAACGCATCTGCCGTGAGTTCCATGGTCTCGGCAGTGCTGAAGTCCACGCCCTTGGCAATGTCCGCCAGCTTGTCCTGCAACGCCACATAGGCCGCCCTGCGCGCCTTGTAGGCGTTGAACACCTCGCGCTCCTTGGGCATGTCGATGAGCGGCTCGTAGATCGCCTCAACTCGGGTCAGGTCCTTGTGGCGCTGCGCGACCTGCTCGGCAAACGCCTTGACCTCGGCCGCGCTGCGCGCCGTGACCATGCCCGCCTCCGCACGGCGCATGCGGTTGAGCAGCACCCGCAGCTCGCCCGTTTGCGTGACGCTGGGCAGCAGGTTGGTAGCGATCTCCTCGGCGTTGGCGTGGATGCGGGACATCTGCACCAGCGCAATGGCGCCGAGCAAGGCGGTCAGCAGCACCACCGCCAGGAAACCCGCCGCCAGCTTCACGCCGATGCGCAGATCAGAAATTTTCATGAATCACCTCAAAGTACCTCGTGACACCGGGACCACCCCGGGTGTGTAACCAAATGCAGTCTATCAGCGGGCCTGACCGCACATTGCGCGGCTTTTCCCTACCCCACCGGGGCACCGCCCACAAAAAAGCACGCCATCCATGGCGGATGGCGTGCTTTTATTTTGATAGCAGCTAGCGCAATCGGCACCAGCGCTACCGGCCTATCTGACCTATCAGGCCTGCGACTTCTTGTAGCTGTCGATGCCGTCGGTGATTTCCTTCTTGGCGGCGTCGATGCCTTCCCAGCCCAGCACTTTGACCCACTTGCCCTTTTCCAGGTCCTTGTAGTGCTCAAAGAAGTGGGCGATGGCGTTGCGGCGCATGGCGTTCACATCGTCGATGGTCTTCCAGTGGTCATACATGGGCAGGATCTTGGACGTGGGCACAGCAATCACCTTGCCATCCACACCGGCCTCGTCTTCCATCATCAGGATGCCCAGGGGGCGGCAGGGCACGACCACGCCGGGGAACAGCGGGTAAGGCGTGATCACCAGCACATCGACCGGGTCGCCATCGCCCGACAGCGTCTGCGGCACATACCCGTAGTTGGTGGGGTAGTGCATGGCGGTGGTCATGAAACGGTCCACAAAAATGGCGCCCGATTCCTTGTCCACTTCGTACTTGATCGGATCGGCGTTCATCGGAATCTCGATGACGACGTTGAAGCTGTCAGGAACGTTCTTGCCTGGGGGGACGTTGTTGAGGGACATGTCTTTGGATAGTGGTTTGTTAACGATAACCCGCGAGGCCTTCGGCACTGATGCAGCGCAACGAAGCGTCGGGATTAACCCTGATTTTAGGCGCACGCCCCTTTCTGCCCGCTTGCAAACCGGCGTTTGCCTGTAAATTGGGTCTGTTGGCCAATCGGCTCCTGCGCGAAACGCATGGGTAGCACGAGGAAGCAACGCAGCGGGGAAGCCACCGATGCGTTGGTCCCCCTCCGTGCAACACACCAAGGAGAATTGAATGGCTGCAAGTTCAGCACTGACATCCCCTCTCATCCTCGCCCTCGTTTGCGGGCTCGTCGCGGTGGCCTACGGCATCTGGGCCCGGGGCTGGATCCTTTCCAAAGACCCGGGCAACGCCCGCATGCAGGAGATTGCCGCCGCCATCCAGGCCGGCGCCGCCGCCTACCTGGCCCGCCAGTACAAGACCATTGCCATCGTGGGCGTGGTGCTGGCGGTGCTCATCGGCGTGTTTCTGGACGGCACCACGGCGATCGGTTTCGTGGTGGGCGCCGTGCTCTCGGGCGCCTGCGGCTTCATCGGCATGAATGTCTCGGTGCGCGCCAATGTGCGCACCGCGCAGGCGGCCACCCAAGGCATTGGCCCGGCGCTCGATGTCGCGTTCCGTGGCGGTGCCATCACCGGCATGCTGGTGGTGGGGCTGGGTCTGCTGGGTGTCACGGGCTTTTACTGGTTCCTGGCGGGCAATGGCAACCACACGCCCACCACCCATCTGGCCACGCTGCTCAACCCGCTGATCGGCTTTGCGTTCGGCTCGTCGCTGATCTCGATCTTTGCACGCCTGGGCGGTGGCATCTTCACCAAGGGCGCGGACGTGGGGGCCGACCTGGTGGGCAAGGTGGAGGCTGGCATCCCTGAGGACGACCCGCGCAACCCGGCCGTGATTGCCGACAACGTGGGCGACAACGTGGGCGACTGCGCGGGCATGGCGGCCGACCTGTTCGAGACCTACGCGGTGACACTGATCGCCACCATGGTGCTGGGCGCCCTGATGGTTGCCACGGCCCAGGTCAATGCGGTGGTGTACCCGCTGGCGCTGGGGGCGGTGTCCATCGTCGCATCCATCATTGGCTGCTTCTTCGTCAAGGCAACGCCCGGCATGAAGAACGTGATGCCTGCGCTGTACAAGGGTCTGGCGATCGCGGGCGTGCTGTCGCTCATCGCTTTCTACTTCGTCACGCTGTGGATCATGCCGGACAACGCGGTCACGGCCACGGGCACCCAGCTGCGGCTGTTTGGCGCCTGCGCCACCGGCCTCGTGCTGACGGCCGCGCTGGTTTGGATCACCGAGTTCTACACCGGCACGCAGTACTCGCCCGTGCAGCACATTGCCCAGGCTTCCACCACCGGCCACGGCACCAACATCATTGCGGGCCTGGGCGTTTCGATGCGTTCCACGGCCTGGCCCGTGGTGTTTGTGTGCGCGGCCATCATCGTGTCCTATGGCCTGGCTGGCCTGTACGGCATTGCGGTGGCAGCCACGTCGATGCTGAGCATGGCGGGCATTGTGGTGGCGCTGGATGCGTATGGTCCCATCACCGACAACGCGGGTGGCATTGCCGAAATGGCCGAGCTGCCCAGCAGTGTGCGCGACATCACCGACCCGCTGGACGCCGTGGGCAACACCACCAAGGCCGTGACCAAGGGATACGCCATCGGCTCCGCCGGCCTGGCTGCACTGGTGCTGTTTGCCGACTACACCCACAAGCTGGAGAGCTACGGCAAGGCCATCACCTTTGATCTGTCGGACCCGCTGGTCATCGTGGGCCTGTTCATCGGCGGGCTGATTCCGTACCTGTTCGGCGCCATGGCCATGGAGGCTGTGGGCCGGGCCGCAGGCGCTGTGGTGGTGGAGGTGCGCCGCCAGTTCAGCACCATCAAGGGCATCATGGACGGCACGGGCAAGCCCGAATACGGCAAGGCCGTGGACATGCTGACCACCGCCGCCATCAAGGAAATGGTGATCCCCAGCCTGCTGCCGGTGGTGGTTCCCATTGTGGTGGGCCTGCTGCTGGGGCCCAAGGCGCTGGGCGGCTTGCTCATGGGCACCATCGTCACAGGTCTGTTTGTCGCGATCAGCATGTGCACCGGCGGTGGCGCGTGGGACAACGCCAAGAAGTACATCGAAGACGGCCACCACGGCGGCAAGGGCAGCGAGGCGCACAAGGCCGCCGTGACCGGTGACACCGTGGGCGACCCCTACAAGGACACGGCCGGCCCGGCCATCAACCCGCTGATCAAGATCATCAACATCGTGGCACTGCTCATCGTGCCGCTGGTGGTCAAGTTCCACGGCGGGTAAAACCGCCCCACCATCGTCAAAAAGGGGCCTCTGGCCCCTTTTTGACGCGTAACATCGCATCCACTGCAGCAGCCACTGGTATAGCGTTCCACTGAAGATGGCCTTGACACACACCACCCTGCCCGCCCCGGCCCCGACCGACAGCCCCGCTGCGCCCCAGCAGCGCATCGTCCAGATCGCGCTGGCCCAGGCCCGGCCTGTGGTGGAGCGCGTCATTGAGGCCACGCGCGTGTCCCTGCAAGCGCGCCTGGACAGTGCCCGCACCCCCGGCGAGCACCATGCGATGCAGGAGGCACGGCAGCAACTGGTGCGGCTGGCATCGGTGATGGCAGATCGCTACCCCGACGCACTGCGCAAGGCGCTGGACCAGGACACGGCAAAGGGCGACGACAAGCCCACGCGGTCCCTGTTCACCGTGCACTTTGACGACCTCGAACTGATGGACGAGGCGCAGATCAACGACAGCGTGGAGCGCGCACGTGCCCGTCAGGTACTGATCTCTGCAGTGGAAGGTCCGCTGGCTGACCTGGACGCGTTGGTGTGTGCGGCCCAGGGGCTGTCCCGGGTGCAGCCGGAGCACAACCCGCTGCGCCCCGACGTGTTCTTGCAGGCTCTGCAGTCCGTGGTGTCGCAAATGCAGGTCACACCCCAGGTGCGCCACGACTGGGTAGGGCTGATGGCACAGGCATTGGGCGCCGAGCTGCGCAGCCTGTACCTCGCGCAAATCGACCAGCTCAAGCAAAGTGGTGTGAAGCCTGTGGGCTATGCCATGCGGCAGGCCACGGGTGAAGTGGTCTATGTGGCGCCGGCCGACGCCGGGGCGTCCCCCGGTTTTGCAGCCGACAACGACTTGTACGTGTCGTCCACCAGCGCGGGCGACCCGTTGCTGACGCTGGACCGCCTGCGCCGCCTGCTGCTGGGCGAGTTCAATGACACACCCGCCCCTGCGGACATGCACGCCAGCGGCGACAACCCCCAGGAATCTTTCGCAGCCCGGTTTGACCGGGAGTTTGAACACCCGTCACAAGGCTTGCCGCAGATCGACCCACCGGCCACGGATTTCGCGATGACGGTGCCCGCAGCGTTTGAGGCGCTGCAAGAGATGAACCAGGTCGGCCAGATGATGGAGCGCCTGGGTACGCCACGCGCGCCAGCCGGCAACGATGCAGACGGCAGCCCTGCTGCCGCGCAGCGAGCGCAGGCGCAGGGCCTGGGCCAGGCCTTGAGCATGGAAGTGGTGGCGCTGATGGTGGACAACATCGCGCGCGACACCCGGCTGCTGTGGCCGGTGCAACAGTTCATCCGCGCGCTGGAGCCTGCGCTGATGCAGCTGGCATTGGCCGACCCCCGTTTTTTCAGCCACAAGGAGCATGCCGCGCGCCGCCTGCTGCAGGACATCACCGACCGCAGCCAGGCCTTCAACAGCCCCGAAGCCCCTGGTTTTCAGAGCTTCATGCGCTCGCTCATGCACATCGCAGGCCCGCTGGCCACCGCCACCATCGACAGCGCTGATGACTTTGAACAAGTGCTGCAGCAACTGCACGCCAAATGGGCCGAGAAGGACCAGGCGCTCAAGCAGGAGCGCTTGCGCGCCATCGAGGCCCTGCAGCACGCAGAGCAGCGCCATCTGCTGGCCGCACAGATATCGCGCGAAATCTGGCTGCTGCCCGACATCGGCAAGGTGCCGGACGCCATCTCGCGCTTTTTGCTGGGCGCTTGGGCCCAGGTCATGGCGGAGGCGCGTCTTTCGGACAAATCAGGCACGACCGACCCGGGCCGCTACCAGGAATTGGTGGACGCGCTGATCTGGAGCGTACAACCCGAACTGACGCGCGCCAACACGGGCCAGCTGGCTCGCCTGCTGCCCAAGCTGCTGGCCAAACTGCGCGAAGGTCTGGCGTCCATCGACTACCCTGCAGACCGCACGGAGGCTGTTTTTGAGCTGCTGATGCAACTGCACCAGCAGGCCTTCAAACCCGGGCCCCGGGTGGCTGCGCCAGCCCCTGCAGCCGCAGCGACTTTTGCAACGCCCGCGGCAGAGCCGCAACAACCGGCGCCCCTTGACGACGACGACCCCTGGGTTGCGCCCTCCGAAGCGAGGGAGTCCGGCTACATCGATATCTCGCAATCGCCCGAGAGCGAGGGCGCAGACACGGCCCCCGAGGCTGCCCCCAGCAGTGCTGCGCCCCTGCCGCTGCCCGCCGCCACCATCACGGTGGGCACCTGGGTCAATCTGCAGGTGGCGGGCCAGTGGGAGCGCACACAGCTGTCCTGGATCGGCTCGCACGGCAACCTGTTCCTCTTTACCAGCGCCGCTGGCCGCACCCAGTCGATGACCCTGCGGCTGCTGGACCGGCTTCTGCAACAGGGAGCGATGCAGGTGCTGTCCGAGCACACCGTGGTGGACAACGCCCTGGACGCCGTCGCTCAGACAGCCATGCAAAACAGCGTGGAAAGCAGGCACTGAACGCCGCTTGCACAACAAAAGTGGTCAAACACGGCAGACGGTGATACCCTGTCTCCATCACTCCAAGGCTTTGTAAAATTCAGGGGAATTTGTCAGGGCCTTAGCCCGCTTTGGCGGGCTTTTTTAATGGGTTTCCGCTTTGGCGGTTTTTCTCTAAGCGCCCCGCCCAGCAGGACCTTTTTGGCGTGTCGATCAGCCGCAGCCACTGCGGCTCAGTGAGCGCTCGCAGCAGGCAGGGTGAGCGTCGCCCGCAAGCCGCCAAGGCCTGTGGGCTCCAGATCCAGCCGCCCCTCATACAAAGCTGCCAGGCCCTGCACGATGGCCAGGCCCAGTCCCGTGCCGGGCACGGTTTCATCCAGGCGCACGCCGCGTTCCAGCGCCTGATCACGTTGCGCGGCATCAATGCCGGGGCCGTCGTCTTCCACCGCAACCACCAGTTGGGGCTGCGCAGCGCCCGATCCGGCGGGCAGCAGTTGCATCTGCAGCCGCACCGCAGCCTGCGCCCACTTGCAGGCGTTGTCCAGCAGGTTGCCCAGCATTTCCTGCAGGTCCTGCGCCTCGCCCGCAAAGAAAAGCGGCACCGCTGAAGACTCGACACTGATATCGAGTAACCGGTCCGCATGCACCTTGTTCATCACGCGCACCAGCCCATCCACTACCGGCTGCAGCGGCGTGCGCTGCCCGGGCAAGCGCGCAGATGCCGCCACCCGCGACCGCGCCAGGTGCCAGTCGATGTGCCTGCGGGCCACCACCACCTGCTCTCGCACCAGCGCCGCCAGCTCCGGGCCATCAGTGGGCGGTTGTGTGCGGGCCGCGTTCTCAAGCACCGTGAGGGGCGTCTTGAGCGCATGGGCCAGGTTGCCCGCCTGGGTGCGTGCCCGCTCCACCACCTCGCCATGCCGGCGCAGCACGGCATTAAAGTCGTCGACCAGCGGCTGCACTTCCGCAGGGAAGCTGCCTTGCAATTGCGAAGCCCGCGCTTCTTGCACATCCTGCACCGCGCGCTGTAGCGCCTGCAGGGGCTTAAGCCCCACCGCCACCTGCGCCCAGGCGGCGGCGACCAGCAGCAATAGCAACACTGCCAGCGACAGCCCCAGCACGCCAGTGAACCGGGCCGTGGCTGCCTGCGTGGCCTGCAGGTCGGCGGCCACAATCAAGCGCCAGCGCGCTGCATGCACGCCCCCGGCGCGCACCGTGCGCTCCAGCACCAGCAAAGGCGCGCCCTGCGGGCCTGTTATCTCATGCACATGCACGGTGCCATCGGCCAACGCATCCACCTGTAGCGCCAGGCTGGTGTCCCACAACGAGCGCGATCGCAACACCCCTGCCCGCTCCCGCCCATCGGGCGCCATGGCGTCCACCTGCCAATACAGGCCGGAGTAAGGCTTGAGCCAGCGCGGGTCGGACAGCGCCTCGGCAGCAATCACCGGCCGCCCCTGGGCGTCAAACTCCAGCCGCGCCGTGATCTGGTCCAGCTGCAGCTGCAGCGCAGCCTGAAACTGCTGCTGCACATGCTCGCGGAACAATCCGCTCAGCACCAGCCCAGCCAGCGCCATGGCTACGGCCGCCCCCGCCAGCGTGACGGCCAGCAGCCGCACCCGCAACGACCGGGACCAGTGCACGGCAGGCGCAGGTGGCACAGCCTGCGCGCTCATGGCGGCACCAGGCGGTAGCCCATGCCACGCACGGTTTCGATGCGTGCCGAATCCGCCAGGGCAGCCGACGAAGCCGCAGGAGGCAACATCTTCTTGCGCAAGCGCCCCACAAAGACCTCGATGGTGTTGGAGTCCCGATCAAAGTCCTGCGCATAGATGTGTTCGGTCAGCTCCGCGCGTGACACCAGCACGCCAGGCCGGTGCATGAGGTAGTCGAGCACCTTGTATTCATGCGCTGTCAACGTCACCGGCTGGCCCGCACAGGTCACGCGGCCACTGCGTGTGTCCAGCGACCAGTCTCCACACTGCAGCACGGCCGACGCTTGCCCGCTGGCGCGGCGGATGAGTGCGCGAAGGCGCGCCAGCAGTTCTTCGAGGTGAAAGGGCTTGGTCAGGTAGTCGTCGGCACCGGCATCGATGCCTGCGACTTTTTCGTGCCAGTTGTCGCGCGCGGTGAGGATCAGCACCGGCATGTTGCGCCCCTCGGCCCGCCACCGCTTGAGCACCGTGAGCCCGTCCACCACCGGCAGGCCCAGGTCCAGCACCACGGCATCCACTGCCTCGGTGTCGCCCAGAAACTGCGCGTCGCGCCCGTTGTCTGCCTCGTCCACCGTGTAGCCCGCGCCGTGCAGGGCATTGCGCAACTGGGCGCGCAGCAGCGTGTCGTCTTCTACCAGGAGGATGCGCATGGAGGTGTCGTGGTCGGAGGGGCGTCAGCGATTGTCACGGCTTCGCTGCTGATCTTCGCGCGATTCTCGGGATCGCACACGCAGCACCTCCGCCGTGCGCGCATCGAGCTTGACCTTGGTCAACTGCCCGGCAGGCGTCAGCAGCTTGATCTCGTAGATCCAGCGCTCGCGCTCCTGCTCCAGCTCCACTTCCAGCACCTGACCAGGCACCTCGCGCTTCAGGCGATCGAGCACGACGGGCAGTGGCAGCACCTGGCCCGCCTGCACGGCCTGCCGGGCGCGGTCGTGGTCTTCCTTGCCGCTGGCCCAGGCAGATGGCACGGCCAGCGCAGCCCACAGCACACACGCCGCCAAGCACATGCGCCGGACATGGCGGCCCGCACAAGCAGAGTGGAAGGAGAAAAGCATGGGCGCATTGTCCTGCGCGATATCTGAACAGCCGATGAACAGCCCTTTCACGCGCCGTTCAGGCGGGGATTTCAACAATGGCTGCACAAGCGATGAAACCCACAAGGACCACAGCATGACTTCCCTTCGCACCCTGACTCTGGCGGCGCTCTGTGCACTTGCAGCCACCAGCATCAGCCACGCCGCTGACACCACCGCAGCCCAGCAGCTCGCCCACTGGAGCGCACAGGCCGGCAGCCCAGGCAATGCCGACAAAGGCAAGGTGTTCTTCAACGCACGCCATGGTGGCGAATGGTCTTGCGCATCCTGTCACGGCACACCGCCCACCGCACAGGGCAAACACGCCAGCACCGGCAAGTCGATTGCGCCCCTGGCTCCGGCCTTCAACCCCAAGGCATTTACCGACACCGCCAAGGTGGACAAGTGGTTCCGCCGCAACTGCAACGACGTGGTGAGCCGCGAATGCACAGCAGTGGAAAAAGCCGACGTGCTGGCCTACCTCAATGCCCTCAAGCCCTGAGACCGACACCATGCAAAAACCAGCCCCGTTGCGCCCTGCGGCCCTGGCCGCCGCTGTGTGCGCACTGACCCTGCTGTCACTCTCCAGCGCCCATGCAGACAGCGGGCGCGCCATGCCCCGCAACGTGCCCAGTGCCTACACACAGGAATGCGCCGCTTGCCACACCGCCTACCCGCCCGGCCTGCTGCCCGCTGCATCCTGGAACCGCGTGATGACGGGCCTGGACAAGCACTACGGCACCGACGCATCGCTGGACGCCGCCACCGTACGCCAACTCAACCAATGGCTGCAGGCCCACGCAGGCACCTACAAGCGGGTGAATGAGGAGCCACCCGAGGACCGTATCACCCGCTCGGCCTGGTTTGAACGCAAGCACCGAAAGATCGAACCCACCACCTGGAAGCTCGCCAGCGTGAAAAGCGCTGCCAACTGTGCAGCCTGCCACACAGGCGCAGACCAGGGGCAGTTTGACGAACACAACCTGCGCATGCCGGCGGGGCTCGATGTCCGCTCTCGCCGCGCCTGGAACGACTGAGAGCGGTGAACAGAACTCTTCTGGCGTCGTTGCTGTGTCTTGTCGTACTAACCGTACTGCCTGCGACACAGCGCCTAGCCAGAACCGCTTCGCTGAGCCCTGTTCGCCGCTCTCGATCTGCATTGAATCTGATCTGTATCCGGTCAAGGAACATACGATGAACAACACACCTACCCTCCATCCCGCCGATGCCTCGGCGCAACCCGCCCCCGCGAAGGCCCCCAGTCGCCGGGTGACCGATGCGCCCACGCGCATGTTCCACTGGCTGTTTGCACTGTGCTTTGCGGGGGCCTACGCCACGGCCGACGGCGAACACTGGCGGCTGCTGCACGTCACGCTGGGCTACGCCATGGCGGGGCTGCTGGGCTTTCGACTGCTGTACGGCATCTTCGGGCCACGCACCTCGGGCCTGGGCCTGCTGTGGCGCAAGCTGGCGGGGGCGCCCGCATGGCTGCGCACATTGCCCCAGGCCCCATCGGTCACGCAGATCAACTGGCGTCAGGGCCAGAACCTGCTGATGGCGCTGGCCATCGTGTTGCTGCTGGCGCTGGTGGTGCCCCTCACCCTCAGCGGATATGCAACGTACAACGACTGGGGTGCCGCGCTGGGTGGCAACTGGATGGGAGAAGCGATGGAAGAAGTGCATGAGTTCTTCGGCAACGCCCTGCTGTTTGTGGTGTTGGCCCACATCGCGCTGATTGCAGGGTTGAGCGTGCTGCGCCGCAAGAACCAAGCCCTGCCCATGCTCACCGGCCGGGTGGAGGGCAAGGGACCCGACCTGGTTCCGAAGAACCGCACCTGGCTCGCAGCCCTGCTGCTGATCGCAACCCTGGCCTTTGGCGCCTGGCAGTGGCAGCAGTCGCCCAGCGGCTGGGTTGCCAACGGCACATCGACCGAACGCCAACGGCACCACGATGACGACTGACGCAGAGCCACCGAACACGAAGGAACCGCCCTATGAAAATCTACATGTGTGCCGTCTGCGGCTGGATCTACGACGAGGCTGCGGGCCTGCCCGACCACGGTATCGCGCCCGGCACCCTCTGGGCCAACGTGCCCGACGACTGGCGCTGCCCCGAATGCAATGTCGGCAAGGCAGACTTTGTGATGTGCGAAGTGTGAAGAAGGCGGATGGGATGCGGCGCACTGCACTCCGTCAGGGCGGCTGACACCAGCGCGCGGTATAACTGTTACACCGCTGCAACCCTCCTTGCAACGCAGCGTCACGCCCCACATGCCCACTACCGACTCCCCCACTGGCCTCGACCCGGCACTGGCCGCCCAACGCCTGCGTGAAGAAGGCCCCAACGAACTGGGCATCAGCCAGCGCCGCACGCTGCGCGACATGGCCTGGGACGTGGTCACCGAGCCCATGTTCCTGCTCCTGCTGGGTGCAGGGGCCATTTACCTCGCCATGGGCGACGCGCACGAGGCAATGATCCTGCTGGGCTTCGTGGTCATCATCATGGCGATCACGGTGCTGCAGGAGCGTCGTACCGACAACGCGCTCAACACCCTGCGCGACCTCTCCAGCCCCCGGGCCCTGGCGTTGCGCGGCGGCACCATGGTGCACATTGCCGGCCGCGACGTGGTGCGCGAAGACCTGCTGATGATTGCCGAGGGAGACCGCATCCCGGCCGACGGAACGCTGCTGCAGGCCCACGAACTGGCCGCCAACGAGTCGATGCTGACCGGAGAGTCGGAGCCTGTGGCCAAACAACCTGCCGACAAGGTGTTTGCGGGCACGCTGGTGGTCAGCGGCCAGGGCCTGCTGCGGGTGACCGGCGTGGGACGCCACACCGAACTGGGCCGCATCGGCCAGTCGCTCGACACCATTGCTCTGCAGGCCTCGCCGCTGCGCGAGGAAATGGCGCGGCTCACGCGCAAGCTGGTGGTCATTGGCCTGTCGCTGTGCGCGCTGCTGGTGGCCCTGTTCTGGGCGCTGCGGGGGGATGGGCTGCAGGCCGTGCTGGCGGGCATCACGCTGGCCATGGGGGTGCTACCGCAAGAACTGCCCGTGATCATGATCATCTTCCTGGCCCTGGCCGCGCGGCGGCTGGCGGCGCAGCAGGTGCTCACGCGGCGGCTCAACGCCATCGAGACGCTGGGCCAGACCACGGTGCTGTGCGTGGACAAGACTGGCACCCTCACCCAAAACCGCATGGCAGTGGCAGCGCTGTGCGTTGCGGGCCAGGAGCTGGATGTGCAACACCTGCCAGCCGCAGCCGACGGCAGCGCGCTGCCCGATGCCTTCCACGAACTGCTCGAATACGCCGTGCTGGCCAGCGAGATAGAACCCCACGACCCCATGGAGCAGGCCTTTCATCGCATGGCGGCGGACCACCTGGTGGACACCGAGCACCTGCACACCGCATGGTCGCTGGCGCGCGAGTACGAGCTGTCGCCACAGCTGCTGGCCATGAGCCACCTGTGGCGCGACGGCACCTCCGCGCACGACACGGTGGCCACCAAGGGCGCACCCGAAGCCGTGGCCGACCTCTGCCACCTGCCCGACGCCGAGCGCGCTGCCGTCAGCGCCCAGGCCGCGCGCCTGGCGGATCGGGGCCTGCGGGTGCTGGGCGTGGCCAAGGCCCGGCACCACACGCAAGACACCTGGCCTGACGCCCAGCACGACTTTGACTTTGAATGGCTGGGCCTGGTGGCCCTGGCCGACCCGCTGCGCCCCGAGGTGCCCCAGGCCGTTGCGCAGTGCCGCCAGGCGGGCATTCGCGTGGTGATGATCACCGGCGACCACCCCCGCACCGCGCGCGCTATTGCAGCCCAGGCGGGCATCGCAAACGACCGCGTGATCACCGGCGACGAGTTGGTCCACATGCCGCCGCAGGTGCTGGCCGACGATGTCCGGCAGGTCAGCGTGTTTGCGCGCATCAAGCCACACCAGAAGCTGGCACTGGTCGAAGCCCTCAAGGCCCAGGGCGAGGTGGTGGCCATGACCGGTGACGGCGTGAACGACGCCCCGGCCCTCAAGGCCGCACACATCGGCATCGCCATGGGCCAGCGCGGCACCGACGTAGCCCGTGAGGCCGCTGCCCTGGTGCTGCTGCACGACGACTTCGCGGCCATCGTGCTGGCGATTCACCGGGGCCGGCAGACCTTTGCCAACCTGCGCCAGGCCATGGTCTACACGCTGGCGGTGCACGTGCCCATCATTGGGCTGGCGCTGCTGCCGGTGCTGTTCGGGCTGCCGCTGGTGCTGGCGCCGCTGCACATCGCGTTTCTGGAGCTGGTCATCGACCCGGCCTGCTCCATCGTGTTCGAGGCCGAAGAAGGCGCTGCCGACCTCATGCAGCAGCCGCCGCGCGCGGCCGACGAACCCCTGCTGTCCGCCCGCCACATCCTGCTGAGCGTGCTGCAGGGCAGCGTGGTGACCGCTGCCGTGGTGGGCCTGTATGCCTGGCTGCTGCGCCAGCCCGCACATGCCGCCACCGCCAGCACGGCCGCGTTTGTGGTGCTGGTGGCCGCCAACGCCGCGCTCATCCTGCCCAGCCGCAGCAGCCAGACGGTGTGGCGCAGCCTGTGGGCGGGACTCACCCCGGTCAGCCTGTGGGTGGCGGGCGGCACGCTGGCCGCGCTGACGGCCATCACCACCGTGCCGTGGCTGGCCAACGCTTTCAGGTTTGTACCGCTATCGCCCCTGCACTGGTTCATGGCCCTGCTGGCCGGGCTGCTGCTCACGGTGGTGTTTACGGCCAACAAGCGCTGGCTGCAGCCCGCCACACCGGCGCGCCATACTTCTCTCGCCTGATCCTCCCGCCCTACACCATGCCCGTTGTTCTGGAATCCATCGACCACGTCGTGCTCACCGTCGCCAGCATCGACAAAACCATTGCGTTTTATGAGCGTGTGCTGGGCATGACCGCGCGGGAGTTCAAGCCCCAGCGGTACGCGCTGCACTTCGGCGCGCAAAAGATCAACCTGCACGAAGTGGGCACGGTGGTGGACCCCAATGTGCGCCACGCGACGGCGGGCTCCGGCGACCTGTGCTTTCTCACCCAGATGCCGCTGGACGACGTCATCGCCCACCTGCAGGCCGAAGGCGTCCCCATCGTGCAAGGCCCGGTGGGCGCAACGGGCGCCCGCCACCGGCTGCGCTCGGTCTACATCTACGACCCGGACGACAACCTGATCGAGATTGCCAACGAGGTGTGAGGCGCTGGCTGCACCGATCGCGGTACGGTCTCCCACACAACGATCAGAACTCGGCCGAGATCGCCGCCCGCAACAAAGTTGCCGCGGGCTCCACCAGCTCTTGCAACTGCCCGGCCCGGTCCTGCTCGATGGAGTGCAGCACCATCTCGTTGATGCCCCCCACCACCGCCATGGCCATCATCGGCTGCAGGGGCGTCTTGCGTTTGCGCTCACCCGGGCGGTTGTTCACCACGTCCAGCATCAGGTCGGCCAGTTGCTGGTTGGCGCGGCGGCGCGCGGCCAGGCCCGTCGGGCCCAGGCCCAGGATGTCGATGAACAAGGTGCGCAGCAGCACGGGGTTGCGCGCCAACACGCCAAAGTAGGCGGCCATGGCCTGCTCCACCTGGGCTTCCCAGTCGCTGTGCGGATCGATGGCAGCGCGCAGCACCGCAATCGCGTTGCCGCTGGCCGCCTCGTACAGCGCTGTCAGGCACTCGGCCTTGTCGGCAAAATTTTCATAAAAGGTGCGGCGCGACACGCTGGCTTCGCGCACGATGTCGGCAATGGTGGTGTCGGCATAGCCCTTGGCGGCCACGGCGCGCGCCATGCCCTCCAGCAGGCGGGCGCGGTGTTCGGTGCCCGCAGCGGGTGCAGCGGGCGCGGCAATTGGGGCGGTAACGTCACTCATGGAGGCTGATCGCAATGCAGAAAATTCGACGAGGTACTTGACAGTACCATAGTTGATCTGCATCATACAAATCCACCGGTACTGCAAAGTACCAAATCCATGCGCCACCGCGCGGCCCCCTTGCGCCAGGAGCCCTCTTCATGACCGAACTCGTTGTCCGCCGCCTGCTGATCGACCTGGAGACGCCGTTTGCGCGCCACTGGTGTGGTGGCGACGCGTTTCGCTCTGCGCTGTTCAACGCGCTGTCGATGAGTTTTCCGGTGGGCGAGCAGTTCTTTATCGACGCCGTGCGTGACGGCCACAAGGCCCTGCCCCCCGACAGGCAAGCGCAGTTTGCCGATGAAGTGCGTGGCTTCATCGGGCAGGAGGCCACACACCGCCGCATCCATGCGCTGTTCAACGGCCACCTCGACCAGCAGGGCCTCGCCAATGAATGGGCCCCGCGTGCGCAAGAACGCATGAAGCTGTTTGCGGGCGCCGACCCACGCCATCCGCTGGCTGTGACCGCTGCCAACGAGCACTTCACCGCCCTGCTCGCCGAATGGCTGCTCGCCCACCCCGAGGTACTGCAGGGCGCCGAGCCGCGCCTGGCCACGATGTGGCAATGGCATTGCGCCGAAGAGTCCGAGCACAAGAACACGGCCTTCGACCTTTACCAGGCGCTGGGCGGCAACCACGAGTGGCGCATCACCTGGTTCCGCCGCATCACGGTGGTGTTCCTCGGCGATGTGCTGCGCCAGACGGTGCTGAACCTGCGCCGCGATGGCTCGCTGTGGAAATGGAGCACGTGGACCAGCGCCGCACGCACGCTGTTCGGCAAGGGCGGCCTGGTGCGCGAGACCTGGCGCCCCTGGCGCGAGTACCTGCGCCCCGACTTTCACCCCAGCCAGCACGGCACCGACTTGTCGGCACACTGGCTGGCAGAGCACAGCAACGCCTACACCCCGGTGGGTGCGCGCTGACAACCACGACCTGACACCATGACCCATCCCACCACGCCCCGGCACACAGGCCGGGCAGGCGCGGCTTTGCTCTGCCTGCTTGCATCTACCACCCTGACCCTGCTGCCCCTGCAGGCCCACGCCGCCCCTTTGGCGTTTGACGCAGCGCTGCAGCAGCTGCAGCAGCGCTCCGACCTGCTGGCCGCATCGCGCAGCGCCGTCGAAAGCGCCCAGCTGCGCCGCGACGCCATGCAGCGCCTGGGCGGCCCGGTGGTCAACCTGAGCGGCGCCGCCTACACCTATAACGCCAACCTGGACGTGGACCTGAACCCGCTGAACCGCGCACTGCCCGGCGTGCTGTCGCAGCTGCCACCCCAGCTGGCGGGCTCGCTGGCCCAGTTGCCGCATCTGCCGTCCAGCTACACGCTCAACCGCAGCAAGAGCGACACCACAGCCTCGGTCTCTGCCATCTGGCCGATCTACATGGGCGGCGCCAGCAATGCGGCCCGGGGCCTGCTGGATGCCCAGGCGCAAGAAGCCCAGGCCGACGCCGCCAAAACCGGCCATGAGGCCACCACCCTGCTGGTGCAGCGCTACTTTGGCGCCCAGCTGGCGCAGCGCGCTGCCCTGCTGCGCGAATCGGCCCTTGCCACCATTGAGCAGCACGACGCCGCCGCACAGAAGATGCTGGACGCTGGCGTGATCGCACGCGTCGAACGCCTGCAGGCCCGCTCCGCGCTGGAAGAGGCCCGCCGCAACGCGCGCAAGGCCCGCGACGATGCCGACCTGGCCGCCACGGCGTTGACCCGCACCCTGAAGGCGACCGACCCTGTCACACCCACCAGCCCCTTGTTTGTGCTGAGCCAGCCGGTCGAGCCCCTGCCCCACTTCATCGACACCGCCTTTGCCCACCACCCCGGGCTGGACAAGGTGGCCGCCAAGAAAGAGCAAGCCACACAACTGCATGCCGCACAGGAGGCACTGCGCAAGCCCCAGGTGTTTGCGTTTGGCCAGCGCCAGCTCAAGACCGGCCGCGATGCCGACTGGGTGGCCGGCGTGGGCGTGCGCTGGACGCTATGGGACTCCATTGACCGCAACGCACTGGCCGAGTCATCCAACCGCCAGATCGAGCAGGCTGAGCGCACCGGCGCACAGGCGCAGAACGACATTGCCCTGCTGGTGGAAAAACGCTGGTTGGCCCTGGAGCAGGCGCGCCGCGCCTACTTTGCGCTGCAGCCGGGTCTGGAGCTGGCCGACGAAGTGCTGCGCCTGCGCATCTCCGGCCTGAAGGCGGGCACCAGCACCACGCTGGACCTGATCGACGCACAGGTCAACCAGGCCAAGGCCCAGACCGAACGCGCGCAGGCCGCCCACGACTACGTGAAGGCGCTGGCCGATCTGCTGGAGGCCTGCGGCCTGTCGGAAGACTTTGGCAAATACATGGCGCGCGCTGATGCGGTGCGGGTGGAATGAGTAAAGGTGGAACGAACATGAGCAAGAACAACAGCAAAAAAGCGGCCGTGATCGGCACGGTGGCCTTTGTGGCCGTGGCAGGCTTTGTGGGCTTTGGCCTGTGGAAGGCCTCGCAGCCTGCACCCGAGGTGTTCCAGGGCCAGATCGAAGCACAAGAGTCCGACATCGCCCCCAAGGTCACTGCGCGCATCGCGCAGATCCTTGTGAAGGAAGGCGACCAGATTGCCGTGGGCGCCCCGCTGATCCGCATGGACAGCCCCGAGGTGAAAGCCAAGCTGGCCCAGGCCACGGCGGCGCAAGAGGCTGCCCAGGCCGTGGCCGACAAGGCCCAGCACGGCCCGCGCCCGCAAGAGATTGAAATGGCCCGCCTGAACTGGCAGCGCGCCGTGGCCGCCGCCGACCTGGCCGAATCGTCCTTCAAGCGCGTCGATGGCCTGGCCCGCGAGGGCCTGGTGGCGGCGCAAAAACGCGACGAGGCCGAGGCCAACTTCAAGGCCTCGCGCGACCAGGCACTGGCGGCCAAGGCCCAGTACGACCTGGCCCGCGCCGGTGCCCGCAGCGAAGACCGATCCGCCGCCAGCGCCCAGGCGCGCCAGGTGGCGGGTGTAGTGGCGGAGGTGCAGGCGGCCCAGGCCGAGACCGAGCTCAAGAGCCCCGTCGCCGGCGAAGTGGCCAAGGTGCTGGCCCGCACGGGCGAGCTGTCGCCCCAGGGCGTGGCCGTGGTCACGGTGGTGGACCTGAAGGACCAGTGGGTGGTGCTGAATGTGCGCGAAGACCGCCTGCAGCGCTTTGCCATCGGCAACGAGTTCGACGCCACCCTGCCCGCGCTGGGCGGCAAAACCGTGAAGTTCAAGGTCTACCACACGGCTGCGCTGCCCGACTTTGCCACCTGGCGCGCCACACGCGCAGGCCAGGGCTTTGACGCCCGCACGTTTGAAGTGCGCGCGCGCCCGGCGGCCCCCATCGAAGGCGCACGCCCCGGCATGACGGTGCTGGTGCAGTGACATGCGCCTGATGCACAGCGATTTGAGTCAAAAGTACCGGTAGCGCTAGTGCACTATGCGCACAAAGCTATGAATTCAATAGCAAACAGCCTTCGCCGCGAAGCCCGCCGCCTGGCGGCCGATCCGTGGGACCTGGCCATGGTCACCTGGGTGCCGCTGCTGGGCGTGGCGCTGCTGTGGTGGATCTTCTCGGCCGGCCTGCCGCGCCACCTGGCGGTGGGCGTGGTGGATGACGACCACTCCAGCCTGTCGCGCCAGCTGGTGCGCATGCTGGACGACACACCGGGCGTGCAGATCACCCAGCACTTCACCAACGCGGCCGAGGCCGAACGCGCGCTGCGCGCGGTGGACGTGTACGCCGTGGTCTCCATCCCGCGCGACTTCGCGCGCACCGTGAAGGAAGGCCGCGCAGCGCAGGTCACGCTGCTGCACAACGCGCAGATGTCCACCCACTCGGGCCTGCTGCAGCGCGATGTGCGCACGGCCGTGGGCACCTTGTCGGCGGGTATCGAGATGGCCGCGCGCAACAAGCGCGGCGAAAGCGCCCAGGCCGTACACGTGAGCATGGAGCCCATCCACACTCAGATGGTGGCGCTGTTCAATGTGTCCAGCAACTACGAGCAGTTTCTGGGCGCAGCGCTGATCCCCGCGCTGCTGCACATCCTGGCCATGACGGCCGGTGCCTGGACGGTGGGCCGCGAGCTGCGCGACCGCACGCTGGGCGAGTGGCTGGGCGCAGGGGGCTGGGTGCGCACTGCAGGCGCGCTGGTCGGCAAGCTCGCCGTGCCCTGGGTAACACTCACGCTGGTGGGCCTGCTGGCGCTGGTGGGCATCACCTGGGGCCGGGGCTGGCACCCGCCGGGCAACCTGTGGTGGGTGGCTGCGGCGCTGGCGCTGCTGATAGCGGTGTCGATCACCGCAGGCGCTGCGCTGGCGGGCATCACGCGGTCGCTGCGCACTGCGCTGTCGGGTGCGGGCTTTTTTGCGGCACCGGCATTTGCGTTCAGCGGCGTGGCGTTTCCCCTTTCGGGCATGCCCGGCAGCGCACGCGCGTGGGCCGAAGCCATGCCGTTCACCCACTACATCCGCCTGCAGATCGAGCAGCTGCAAATGGGCGCACCGGTGGCTACCAGCGTCTCGACGATGGTGGCGCTGACCATCGCCACCGCCGCGCTGTGGCTTGTAGGCGCCACCGCGCTCACACTGGCGCACAAGCGCCCAGACACCTGGGGAGGCCGCTGATGAACACACCGATGCAACCCATGCCGGTGACCACGCCACCCCACCAGAGCCTGCTGGGCGCCTGGTTGCAAGCGCTGGCCACCGTGGTGCGCGACAAGGGCGTGCTGCTGCTGTTGGTAGGAGCGCCTGTGCTCTACGGTTTTTTCTACCCCTGGTTCTATGCCGACGAGGTACTGACCCGCGTGCCTGTGGCCGTGGTGGATAGGGACCACACCAGCCTGTCGCGCCAGATCACCCGCTTTGCCGACGCCGCCCCCCGCATTGAAGTGCGTTTCGTCGCCGCCAGCGAACGCGAGGCACAGGAGGCCCTGTGGCGCGGAGAGATCGAAGGCTACGCGGTGATCCCTGCCGGGCTCAAGCGCAGCGTGGTGCGCGGCGAAAACGCCGTGGTCAGCATCGAGGCCAACGGCGCCTACGCGCTGCTGAACAAGGCCGTGCAATACGGTTTCGCAGAGGCCGTCGGCACCGTGTCTGCCGGAGTCGAGATCCGCAAGTTGCAGGCCAGCGGCCAGAGCGCCCCCCAGGCCCGCGCCAGCCGCGCGCCGGTGCAACTGCAGATGGTGGCGCTGTTCAACCCCACCGAGGGCTACGGCAGCTTTGTGGTGCCCGCGGTGGCGCTGCTCATCCTGCAGCAGACCTTGCTGATGGGCGCTGCGATGCTCACCGGCACCTGGGTGGAAATCGGCCAGCACCGCGCCCGCGCCACCACCTGGCTGGGCCGCCTGCTGGCGCTGTGCACGCTGGGCTGGGCCAGTGGCCTGTTTTACTTTGGCTGGATCTTTGTGCTGCACGACTACCCGCGCGGCGGCAACCCGCTGGGCGCACTGGCGCTGCTGGCCTGCTACATCCCGGCCATCGCTGCGCTGGGTGTGTTGCTGGGGCTGTGGTTTGGCAACCGTGAACGCGCGCTGCAGGTGCTGCTGTTCACCACACTGCCCATCGCGTTCGTCGCAGGCTTCTCGTGGCCGGTGGAGGCGCTGCCCGAGCCGCTGCAGTGGCTGCGCTGGCTGCTGCCCAGCACCTCGGGCGTGCAGGCGTCGCTGCGGCTTAACCAGCTGGGCGCGCCGCTGTCCGCCGCGCTGCCTTACCTATGTGCGCTGGTGGCGCTGGGTGCGGTGTGCGCAGGGGCCGTGCTGGCCCTTGCGAGGCCGTCAAGCCCTAGCGCTCAATCAACAAACGCGGCGGAGCGCGAGCGCAGAGCTTACTGAGGGTGGGCAGCAGCCTGTTGCCCGGTACGCAAGCGCACCGGGCCGCTGCGCTCTTCCACCGCCGCCTGCACTTCCTTGCGCAGGCCCAGTGCAAACGCCCACTCAGCCACCACAAACAGCGGGCCCACGATCAGGCCCACCAGGTCGTCCACAAAAGCGGGCTTGCGGCCTTCGTAGTAGTGGCCCACGAACTGGATCACCCAGCCCACGGCAAACAGGCCGATGCCCGTGGCCAGCCAGACGGCCAGGGTCTGTGCGGCCACCCATTGCCCGCCCACCAGCATGGCGGCCAGCAGCGCGGCCATGGCCAGGCCAAAACGCATGTCCAGCCGGAAGTAGAAAACACTGGCCACCAGCGCTGCCAGCAGCGCCGGGCTTAGCGGCAGCGCACCCACCATCCAGGTCGGGCGCGACAGAAGGATGACGACCGCGAACATGATCATGGGCACGCCCACAAAATGGGTGTGGATGTTGCGCGGGTCGCGGTGGTAGTCGGCGTATTGGGAGAGGTGCTCGATCAGGGTTTTCATGGGTGTCTCCAGCATGTGTTTTGCGCAGCATCAATACTCGCTCTCAGGCCGCGCCAGCGTCTGTCGTGCAGACGACAAAAAGCCGCCGCGCCCTCCTGCCCCGTTCAATCGCATCCCATGTCCACCCCTTCCGCCTACCTGCCTGTCCTCCAGTCTGGCCGCTGGTTTGCCCACCTGCCGCCCGACTTTGCCCAGCCGCTGATTGCCATGGCGCAGTTGCGCCATCTGCCTACGGGCGAGGTGCTGTTCCGGCGCGGCGATGCGCCCTGTGGCCTGTATGCGGTGGTGCGCGGCGCGGTCAGCATCTCGGGCACCGGGGGGCGGGCCGACGAGGCGCGTGCGGCGCTGCTGATCCGCCTGGAGCCGCCGCACTGGTTTGGCGAGATCTCGGTGTTTGACAACTCGGCCCGCACCCACGATGCGCAGGCCACCGAACCCACCACCCTGGTGCACATCCCGCACGAACGGCTGCAGCACTGGCTGCAGGCCCACCCGCAGCACTGGCATGCGCTGGCCTTGTTGATGACCGACAAGCTGCGCTCGGCCTTTGTTGCGATGGAAGAGCTGGCCCTGCTGCCCGCCCCGCAGCGCCTGGCGCGGCGCCTGGTGATGATGGCCGAGGGCTACGGCCAGTGGACGGCAGAGGGGCAGTCGCGCCGCGTGATCGAGATCTCGCAAGAGCAGCTGTCGCTGATGCTGGCGATCTCGCGCCAGACCACCAACCAGATCCTCAAGGACCTGGAGTCGCGCCACCTGGTGCGCGTGCAGCGCGGCGAGGTGGAGATTCTGGACCTGGCCGGCCTGCGGGATGCCTGCGCCTGATTACTATTAAATCGATAGCAACCAAGACATATTGCACTAGCACATCAGCGTGTTTTCACACAAATACTAAGCACACATTCCATTTCCGGGCAAAATGACGGCCATGCAACTGAACTACATCGCCAACGCCTCGGTGCCCTCGTCCTCGGGCCGCACGATCCCCGTGATCGACCCGTCCGACGGCCAGCCCTTCGACGAGATCCAGCGCAGCAACGCCGACGACATCGACGCGGCGGTGCATGCGGCCCGCCAGTGCTACCACGCGGTGTGGCAGAAGCTGGCCCCGGTGGAGCGCGGCCGCCTGCTCCAAAAGCTCTCGGCCAAGATCCTGGAGCATGCGGACGAGCTGACGGCGCTGGAGCAACGCGACTGCGGCAAGCCCACCAAACAAGCACGCGCCGACGCCATTGCACTGGCCCGCTACTTCGAGTTCTACGCCGGTGCGTGCGACAAGTTCCACGGCGAGACCATCCCCTACCCCGACGGCTACAGCGTGCTGACCTGGCGCGAGCCCCACGGCGTCACGGGCCATGTGATCCCCTGGAACTACCCCATGCAGATCTTTGGCCGCAGCGTGGGCGGCGCCCTGGCGGCGGGCAATGTGTGTGTGGTCAAGCCGGCCGAAGACGCCTGCCTGTCGCTGATCCGCGTGGCGCAACTCGCGGCCGAGGTGGGTTTCCCCTCGGGGGCGCTCAACATCGTCACCGGCTACGGCCATGAAGTGGGCGACGCGCTGGCGCGCCACCCCGGCATCGACCACATCAGCTTCACCGGCAGCCCCAAGATCGGCACGCTGATCCAGCAGGTGGCGGCCGAGCGCCACTGCCCCGTGACGCTGGAGCTGGGCGGCAAGAGCCCGCAAATCATCTTTGCCGATGCGGACCTGGACGCCGCCATCCCCGTGGTCATCAACGCCATCGTGCAGAACGCGGGGCAGACCTGCTCGGCCGGCTCGCGCGTGCTGATCGACTCGCTGATTTATGAGCCGCTGCTGGAGCGCCTTGGCAAGGCGTTTGAAAAGCTGCGCGTCGGCCCCGCGGCCATGGACCTGGATGTGGGCCCGCTGATCCGCCAGACGCAGCAGCAGCGCGTGTGGGACTTTTTATCGGACGCGCAAGTGGCCGGCATCCCCATGGTGGCCCAGGGCGTGGTGGTGGACGACGCGCCCGAGACCGGCTACTACCAGGCCCCCACCCTGCTGCGCGATGTGCCCGTGGGCCACCGCCTGGCGCAGGAAGAAGTCTTCGGCCCCGTGCTGTCGGCCATGGCCTTTCAGGACGAGGACCATGCGGTGGAGCTGGCCAACGCGACGCAGTTCGGCCTGGTGGCCGGTATCTGGACACGCGACGGCGCGCGCCAGTTCCGCATGGCCAAGCGTGTGCACAGCGGCCAGGTGTTCATCAACAACTACGGCGCGGCCGGCGGTGTGGAGCTGCCGTTTGGCGGCGTCAAATCCAGCGGCTATGGGCGCGAAAAGGGCTTTGAGGCGCTGTACGGCTTCACCACCTTGAAGACCGTCGCCATCAAGTACGGTTGAAGAGGCATTGCAGGGTGTCCCGCTGGCGCGCGACGGTGCTGGCAGGCCCCGCTAACCTCAGCTGCTTCTGTACGACGATTTTTCTTCCCCATGCCCCTGAGCCCCCCCGCCCCCCGCACCCTGAAGCATGTCCGCCGGGTGAACTACCAGGGCTTTGAACGCGACGATGGCCTGTGGGACATCGAAGGCGAGCTGCATGACAGCAAGGCCTACGACGCCCCCTCGCACCGCGACCCGACGCGCACGCGCCTGGCGGGCGAAGCCATCCACCACATGTGGCTGCGCGTGACCGTGAACCGCCAGCTGGTGGTGCAGGCGGTGGATGTGTCCATGGATTCGCATCCGCTCAAAGGCTGCACCGAGGCCCAGGCAGCGCTGCAGCGCATGGTGGGCTGCAGCATGGCGCGCGGCTGGCGCCAGGCCATCCAGAAGCATCTGGGCGGCGTGGAAAGCTGCACGCACCTGCGCGAGCTGCTGTTCAACCTGGCCACGGCAGCGTTCCAGTCGGTTCCTGCGGTGTTTTCGTCTGCCAACCCGGACGAGCCGCCGCGCCACCTGGGCCAGTGCACGGGATGGGACTTCAACGGCCAAGGCGTGAAAGAGTTTTTCCCCCAGTTCTATGGCCGGCAGCCCAAGGCACCCGCCCCGGCTCCCTCTACGGCCGATACGGGTTCGGCCACTGAAATTTCAGCCCCATCGGGCGCTAGCGCTAGTTGAATATGCGCTGGTAGCTATCAATTTTGATATATCACCCCAACCCATCGGAGACACCCATGCGTGTGCAGAACAAATCCATCATCGTCACCGGCGCCGGCAACGGCATTGGCGAAGGCATTGCCAAGCGCCTGGCGGCCGAGGGCGGCAAGGTCATCGTCAACGACATCAACGAAGCGGGCGGCCAGCGCGTGGTGGCCGAGATCACGGCCGCGGGCGGCACGGCCGCATTCTTCAAGGCCGACGTGACGAAGTCTGCCGAAGTGAAGGCCATGGTCGACGAAGCCGTGCGCCTGTACGGCCGCCTGGACGTGGTGGTGAACAACGCGGGCTGGACGCACCGCAACCGCCCCATGCTCGAAGTGAGCGAGGAAGAGTTCGACAAGGTCTATGCCATCAACATGAAGAGCATCTACCTCTCGGCCATCCACGCCGTGCCCGCACTGCGCCAAGCGGGCGGCGGCAGCATCATCAACATCGCCTCCACCGCCGGGCTGCGCCCCCGCCCGGGCCTCACCTGGTACAACGGCTCAAAGGGCGCCGTGATCATCACCAGCAAGTCCATGGCCGCCGAGCTGGGCCCGGACAACATCCGCGTGAACTGCATCAACCCCGTGTTCAACCCCGACACGGGCCTGGCAGCCGAGTTTGCAGGCGGCCCGGTGGACGATGCGCGCCGCGCCAAGTTCCTGGCCACCATTCCGCTGGGCCGCTTCTCCACCGCGCTGGATGTGGCCAATGCGGCGCTGTACCTGGCGAGCGAAGAGGCATCGTTCATCAGCGGCGTGTGTATCGAAGTGGATGGCGGGCGCTGCGTTTAAGCAAGCACGCCAACAGGCGTCCTGGCACGCCCTGAAGCAGCCACTACGCCCCTTTTTTGAGCGCCCCAATCCGCACTAGGACAGTGCGGATTGATTTGACCGTGGCGGCCCAGCTGCCTATAGTGCCGCCGATGTTTGCGAGCCAGCCATTCGTCACCGTTGCCAGCGCGACCGCGCCGCTGCGCCGTGGCGTGCGCTCGCAGGCCACGCTTCAGGCCGGTGACCGCGCTCTCTGCACCCTTGCTGCAGATTCCTGAGCCCGGCGACACCCCCTCCCCTCCGCATTCTTTTCGCGCACCTCCTGTCGCCGGGCCCCACGCCCAGCGCCAGTTCGCGCCTTGGCCACGGCCGGGGCGCGGACGTCAGGAGTGTCCATGCCCCCGTTTCCTTCGGGCGAGATTTCGCTCGCCCCGTGCGCGCCCGCGCACCCACTTGCTGCCCCTGCGCTCGCGCGCGAGGGTCCTGTCGATCAGGCCGCGGCCCACGCAGCCGCCGCAGACATCACCCGCCAGTTCATCCGTGCCAAGCAGCCCTGCGCCGACGGCTACCGCTGGTACCTGCGCCGCCAGGAGGGCGCCAGCAACTACCAGGCGCTGCTGGACGACCTGGTGCGCGAAGGCCGCGTGGAAGACGCGTGCTGGATGCTGGACCAGTTCGGCCCCACCAACGATGTGCTGGAGGTAGACCACCTGGAGGCCGACGCGCTGGTGTTTGCCGGCAGCGTGCGCTGCCGGGGCCATGCCGACGTAGAAGGTGTGCTGCGCACGGGCCGCAGCCTGAGCGTGCTGGGCGGCCTGCGGGTGGGCGGTGCACTGCGCGTGGGCGAAGACCTGCGTGTGGCGGGCGCGGTGCGCTGCGAGGGCAGCGCACGGCTGCAGGGCGACGCCCGCGTGGGCTGGTCGCTGACCGTGGCGCAGCGGCTGCAATGCACGGGCAGCCTGCGCGTGGGCGGAGAGCTGGACTGCGGCGCCGCCGCCCAGATCGGCGGCCACTGCCGGGTGGCCCAGGATCTGCGCGTGGCAGGCGACCTGGGCTGCGAGGGCGGCATCAAGGTCGGCGGCCACCTGCACGCCGACGCCGCCCTGCAGGCCGCCCGGGGCCTGTGGGTGATGGGCGACGTGGACTGCAAGGGCCACCTGCAGGTGGGCTGGGGGGTGCGGGCCGGCGGGCATATCCACGCCGGTGGAGCCATACGCGCGGGCGAAAGCCTGTGGGCGGGCGACACGATTGCCGCGGGAGAAGCCTATGGCGTGTATGCGGGCCTGGATGTGCCCTTGCCCGACTGGCCCCACAGCGCCCAGGTCAGCGCCCGCGAACAACCCGCGCGCCTGCTGAGCGGCTGCTGGGCTGGCGGCCCGGGGAGCACGCCATGACGGCGAGCACCTTCTGCCTGCAGCTTCCAGGCCATGCCACCGCCACCAAAGCGCAGTCCAGCCCAGGCCTGCGGGACCGCTGGGCCCAGTGGCTGACCGAGCTGCGCATCGACGTGGACCTGTCGGGCCGTGACATCCAGCGCGAGTTCGATGCACTGTACGACCGCATTCGCACCAATCACCGCACGCGCGACGCCATGCGGCCGCTGCCCCTGCATCTGCGCGGGCTGGTGTTTCGCCTGCGCGAGGCCGACGGCGAATATTTTGTGTATGCCATCGACCCGCTGCGCAACCGCATAGTGGCTTACACCGTGTTCAACCGGCTGGTGGAGGTGGACCGGCGCACCGACCGCCACCTGCGCGCGCCCCACACCAAGGTGGCGCACGGCTACCGTCGCATGGGCATTGCCACGGCCATCTACCGCTGGTGGCTGGACTCGGGCCGTTGCCTCATGACCGGGGCGCGACAGTCCGCCGGCGCGCACGGACTGTGGATGGCCCTGGCGCGCGACTATGAGCTGGCCGCCGTGCGAATCGATGCAAACAAGCGTGTGCAGCGCCTGCAACTGCCCCCACAGCCAGGATTTTTTGACGCGCTGGACACGCGGCTGGTACTGGTGGGGCGCGATTGCCGCTTGGCGGACTTCACGCAGCCCGCTGCCTGCAACGGCCAGTGACCCGATGGGCCGAGCCGCGCGGAGCCGATCAGCCCAGCACCTCGCGCAGGGCGGCCTCGTACAGGCCGGTGAGCTTGTCCATCACACCCAACAGGCGCTCGCTGGTCGTTGCCACCGCGTTGAGCCCGGCGTCGTCGGCCGGACGGCGCAGGGCCGCGTCGAAGAACAGCCATTGCGAGTCGGCCAGCTCCAGCTCGCTGCGGATGGCGGGCGTGGACACGGGGGCCGCCTTGAGCGTCTGCAGCGCCTGCCGGAAGTCGGCCGCATCGGCCGCCAGCTGCGCGTGCACCACCTTCGACTCCACCTTGGCCGCACTCAAGAAATAGTTTTTGGCCAGGCGCTGCGACAGCATACGCTGGCGGCCCGCCAGGTTGACCAGGCGAGCGCTGGGCGCCTGCGCCATCTTCTCGATGGACTCGGTCACAGCCTGGGCCACCAGCAGCGTGCGGTCAGCCTGCTCGGAGGCCGCCACGACCAGGGCGGTCTGGGTGGCCGGCGCTGCAGTCAGCTGGTTGAGCAGCGCAAACTGCTTTTGCACCTCTTCCAGCTGGCGCCCCACATCGGCGGGCCAGCGCCCGGTCTGCATGCCCCGGGCCAGCTCGTTGCTGCCCGACTGCGCCATCTTGCGGGCCAGCCCCATCACGTCCACCGCCGCGCCGGGCAGCACCTGCAGGTACTGCTGGCAATAGGCCTTGGCCATGCGTTGCGACAACGCACGGAACCAGCCCGCATAGTTGATGGCGCCGGACAACCCCATCTGTGACTGGGCCCCACCGGCCCCACTCGCCCAGGTGGGCAGCAGGATGCCTGCCGCCACCCACTGAACCGCCACACGGCGCTGGCAGGGCATGGCGTCGGCAGAGAACCTGTTCAATACGTCGCGAACTGGCATGGGAACCCTTTGAAATCGGATGCCTGCATTGTTGCGACGCAGCATTTCCATGCCCTGCGCCAGATCAAAGCGCCCCGCCATCCGCCGCAATCGTTTGCGCTGCAGCAACAAATCCGCCTTCAAGGTCATTCGCAGCAGGGCCCACACCTCCCCGCCAAACCTGACACACTGCGCCGCTCAGGAGACGAACATGTTGATACAACTGACCTATGCCAGCCGCACCTCCCGCGTGCTCGGCCCTGCGGACATCAAGGACATCTTGAGCGCCTCGCAGCGCAACAATGCCCGCGCGGGCATCACCGGCGCGCTGTGCCTGAACAACGGCATCTTCCTGCAGCAGCTCGAAGGCGACCGCGCTGCCGTCAACGCGCTGTACCACCGCCTGCTCAAGGACACGCGCCACAAGGACACGGCCGTGCTGGACTTTGGCGAGATCCCGCACCGCCGCTTCACCAGCTGGTCGATGGGGCTTCTGGGCTCGGTGGACGCCAACCGGCAGCTGTTCCTCAAATACTCCAGCACCCCGGATTTCGACCCTTTCAGCATGAGCACCTTGATGCTGCGCAGCTTCTTCGACGAGATCCTGCAGAACGTGCGCTGGCTGGAGTGAGAAAATGCGGGCCATGCGCCCTCCCGCCCTGCTGAACGAGCCCACCCATGTCTGAACGCGTGATCCCGCTGGTCGATGAGCGGCTGGCCTCGCTGGCGGCCAAAGTGCCAGCGCAGCTGGTCAAACCCACAGGGCTGCTCACCGATGCCCGGGGCCGCCCGCTGCGCGACCTGCGCATCAGCGTGACGGACCGCTGCAACTTCCGCTGCAACTACTGCATGCCCAAGGAAGTGTTCGACAAGGACTACCCCTACCTGCCGCACGGGGCGCTCCTGAGCTTTGAGGAAATCACGCGGCTGGCGCGGCTTTTTCTGGCGCATGGCGTGCGCAAGATCCGCCTGACGGGCGGCGAACCCCTGCTGCGCAAGAACCTCGAAGACCTGGTGGCGCAACTGGCCCAGTTGCGCACCGTGGACGGCGTGGCGCCCGACCTCACGCTCACCACCAATGGCTCGCTGCTCGCGCGCAAGGCCCAGGCCCTGAAGGACGCGGGCCTGAACCGCGTGACGGTGAGCCTGGACGGCCTGGACGACACCATCTTTCGCCGCATGAACGATGTGGACTTTCCGGTGGCCGATGTGCTGGCCGGCATCGAGGCCGCACACGCGGCAGGCCTGTCGCACATCAAGGTCAACATGGTGGTCAAGCGCGGCACCAACGACCACGAGATCTTGCCCATGGCGCGGCACTTTCGCGGCACCGGCACCACGCTGCGCTTCATCGAATACATGGACGTGGGCGCCACCAACGGCTGGCGCATGGACGAGGTGCTGCCATCGGCCGAACTCATCGAACGCCTGCGCGCCGAACTGCCGCTGGTACCGCTGGACCCGAGCAGCCCCGGCGAAACCGCCGAGCGCTGGGGCTATGCCGATGCCCAGGGCCGGCACGACCCCGCACTGGGCGAGGTCGGCGTGATCAGCAGCGTGACCCAGGCCTTCTGCCACGACTGCAACCGCGCACGCCTGTCCACCGAAGGCAAGCTCTACCTGTGCCTGTTTGCCAGCCAGGGCTACGACCTGCGCAGCCTGCTGCGCGGGGGCGCGAGCGATGCAGAGATTGCCGCGGCCATCGCCCCCATCTGGCAGCAGCGCAACGACCGCTACTCCGAGTTGCGCAGCAGCCTGCCCGCTGACACCGGCCAGGGTGCGCGCCGCGTTGAGATGAGCTACATCGGGGGCTAGTGTGCTGTCCCGCAAATAACTGCACATGAAATCGCGTCCTCACCCCCAGGGCTGCGTTGCAAATCCTCGCGATAGCTACGGCTATCACTGCGGTTTGCGCCTTGCCCTGGGCGCGATGCCATCGATTTCATTTCGTGCAGCTATTTACGGGACAGCACACTAGCAGCTCTGTAGAAAAAGCGTTGTGCTTATGGACAGCGCCGGCTATCTAGCAAACTACCCATTGCCCACAGGAATTCAATTGATCAATCAGCAAGACATCACCGGCCTGGTCCTCGCAGGGGGCCGCGGCTCCCGCATGGGCGGGGTGGACAAAGGCCTGCAGAACTTTCGCGGCCTGCCACTGGCCTTGCACACGCTGATGCGGCTACAGATGCAGACCGGCGCCACCATGGTCAATGCCAACCGCAATCTGGCGGCCTACGAGGCCTTTGGCACGCCGGTGTGGCCGGACGTGCTGAGCGACTACGCCGGGCCCCTGGCAGGCTTTCTGACCGGGCTGGAGCGCTGCGAAACCCCCTGGCTGCTCACGGTGCCCTGCGACACGCCGCTGTTTCCGCTGGACCTCGCCCAGCGCCTGGCGGCAGCGGCAGACGCCGAGGGCGCCGACATTGCCATGGCCGCAGCCCCGGAAGACGACGGCAAGGGCCAGATCACCGTGCGCCCGCAGCCGGTGTTCTGCCTGCTGCGCGTGGACCTGCTGGAAAGCCTGGTCGCCTTCACCCAGGCCGGTGGCCGCAAGATCGACGCGTGGACCGGCCAGCAACGCTGCGCCATCGTGCCGTTCGACCGGCCGGGCGACGACCCCCAGGCCTTTTTCAACGCCAACACGCTGGCCGAGCTGCACGCGCTGGAAAACAGCAGCGCGCCCCAGGCCTGACCCGCGCGCCAACCCCAATGAACAGTCGCCCCCCGGTGGACGCTGGCGCGGTGCAGATCCGCCCCCTGGTCGCCGCAGACGCATTGGCCTACAAGGCTTTGCGGGACGAGGCACTGCGCACAGCGCCGGATGCCTTCACCTCGGACTACGAATCTTCCGTGGGCCGCGATGCCAGCGAGTACGTGGCGCGTTTCGGCGCGCTGGAGTCCGGCCAGTTTTTCCTGGGCGCCTTCGACACGGCGGGCCAACTGCTTGGCTGCCTGGGCTGCGAGCGCGAGCAACGCACCAAACAGCGCCACTGTGCGGTGGTGGTCGGCATGATGGTGTCGCCTGCTGCGCAGCGCCGGGGCGTTGGCCGAATGCTGGTGGAGGCCTGCGTGCAGGCCGCCAGCCAGGTGCCGGGGCTGACCCAACTGGTGCTCACCGTCACCGCGTCCAACCAGCACGTGGTGCGCCTGTACGAGCAGGCCGGGTTCCGCCCCTGGGGCCTGCTGCCCAACGCCATCGTGGTGGATGGCGTGGGCTACGACAAGCTGCACATGGTGCGGCTGCTCTCCCACTGACTTCAAGCGAATCCCACCCATGAAAACCATTGCCCAGATTGCCGCCGAGCTGCAAGGCTACGACCCGCAGGCCCTGAGCGCCGCCGATGTGAACCAGTTTCTGGACCGGCTGGTTGAGCCCGTTGCCGCCACCGAAGTGCTGCCGCTTTTCAGCGCGCTGGGCCGCGTGCTGGCGCAGGATGTGATCTCGCCCGTCAGCGTGCCGCCCCACGACAACTCGGCCATGGACGGCTACGCTTTTGCGGGCGCGCAACTGGTGGCTGGGCAGCCGCTCACCCTGCGCGTGGTGGGCACCGCCCTGGCGGGCAAGGCCTGGGCAGGCACGGTGGCTGCGGGCGAATGCGTGAAGATCATGACCGGCGCCATCATGCCCGCCGGGCTGGACACCGTGGTGCCGCAGGAGTTCACCACCACCGCTGCCGACGGCCAGATCACCATCGCAGCCGATGTGCTGCGCGCCGGAGACAACCGCCGCTTCAAGGGCGAAGACATCATGGAAGGCCGCGTGGCCCTGGCCCGTGGCGAACTGCTGACGCCCGCCGCCCTGGGCCTGGTGGCCAGCCTGGGCCTGCCCACCGTCACGGTGGTCCGCCGACTGCGGGTGGCGTACTTCTCCACCGGCGATGAGATCCTGAGCCTGGGCGAGGCTCCCCGCGAAGGCGCCGTGTATGACAGCAACCGCTACACCGTGTTCGGCCTGCTCACGCGCATGGGGGTGGAGGTGATTGACCTGGGCGTGGTGCGTGACGAGCCTGCACTGCTCGAAGCTGCCTTTCGCCAGGCGGCCCAGCAGGCCGACGCCATCATCACCAGCGGAGGCGTGAGTGTGGGCGAGGCCGACCACACCCGCACCATGATGAAAAAGCTGGGCGACGTGGCCTTCTGGCGCATCGCCATGCGCCCGGGCCGCCCCATGGCCGTGGGGCGCATCGGCAACGCAGAAAATCAAGCCATTTCGGCCTCAAGCGCTAGTGCATCATGCGCCGAAAGCTATCAAAATGATATCAACGAACCCACCGGTGGCGCTGTGCTGTTTGGGCTGCCCGGCAACCCCGTGGCGGTGATGGTGACCTTTCTCGCCTTTGTGCGCCCCGCCCTGCTGCGCATGATGGGCAGCACCCGCGCGGCGCCCCCGCTGCTGCGCGCCATCAGCACCGAGCCCATGCGCAAGAAGCCCGGCCGCACCGAATACCAGCGTGGCCTGGTCACCACCGCGGCCGACGGCACGCTGCAGGTGCGCACCACCGGCAACCAGGGCTCGGGCGTGCTCAGCTCCATGGTGCAGGCCAACGGGCTCATCGTGCTGCACCACGGGCAGGGCAATGTGGCGGTAGGCGACGCCGTGGATGTGATGGTGTTTGAGGGCGTGATCTGACACGGCAATGCGCCGCGAGCTGGTGCATGTCATCCGCCGCCGGATTAACCTGAAAACTGCCTTCCACAACAATCCCAGACAACGTATCGCGCCATGCCCTACGCCGCCCAACACCTTGCACAACCCCCATCCCGAGACGATGTGGACCGCCTGCCCGGCGCCACAGTGGTCGAGTTCGGTACCCCCTGGTGCGGCCACTGCCAGCGCGCCCAGCCATTGATCGAAGCCGCCCTGAAGGACCGCGCGGACATTGCCCACGTCAAGGTGGAAGACGGCCCTGGCCAGCGCCTGGGCCGCACGTTCGGCGTGAAGCTGTGGCCGACACTGGTCTTTATGAAGGACGGCAAGGAGGTGGCACGCCTGGTGCGCCCGCAAGGCGGCCAGGAATTGCAGGACGCTGTGCAGGCGGTGCTGGCCTAAGCCACCCGCACTGCAACCCGCTGGACCCAGACCGTCCTCACGCTGGCACTGCACATCAGAAAGCAGAAAGGGCCCTGCCGGGCCCTTTCTTGTCTTGCTTTGCTTTTGCTGTTTTGGCAGCTCGCTTTGCTCTCCCACTGAAGGCTACTTGGCCACATAGTCGTGCGGGTGCAGCGGGTGGGCCGGCTGATCCACGGCCACGGCTGTGTTGGCCCCTGGCACCGCCTTGCGGGCAAACAGCGTGTACATGGTGGGCACCACAAAAATGGTGAGCAGCGTGCCCAACGACATGCCACCCACAATCACCCAGCCGATCTGGGTGCGCGTTTCGGCGCCAGCGCCCGTGGCCAAAGCCAGGGGAATAGCGCCCAGCACCATGGCCCCCGTGGTCATCAGGATGGGGCGCAGTCGCTGGGCCGAGGCCTTGACCAGCGCGTCCACCATCTCCATGCCCTCTTCGCGCAGCTGGTTGGTGAACTCCACGATCAGGATGCCGTGTTTGGTGATCAGCCCCACGAGCGTGATCAGCCCGATCTGCGAATACACGTTGAGCGAGCCGCCGCTCCACTTGAGCGCCAGCAGCGCGCCGATCATCGACAGCGGCACCGACACCATGATGACGAGCGGGTCGATGAAGCTTTCGAACTGCGCCGCCAGCACCAGGAAGATAAACACCAGCGCCAGCACAAACACCACGCCCAGGGCACCCTGCGAGTTCTTGAACTCGCGCGAAGTGTCGTTCAGGTCAGTGGTGTAGCCGGGCTTGAGCACCTTGGCCGCCGTCTCGTTCATGAAGGTGATGGCCTGGCCCAGCGAGTAGTCGGACGACAGGTTGGCCGTGATGGTGGCCGAGCGGCGCTGGCCAAAGTGGTTCAGCTCGCGAGGGCTCACGCTCTCCCGCACTTTGACCAGACTGGTCAGCGGAATCATCGCGTCGTTGCGGCCGCGCACATAGATGGTGTCGATGTTCTCGGGCGTGGTGCGGCCCCGCGCCTCGGTCTGCACGATCACGTCGTACTGCTCGGCATCGCGCTTGTAGCGGGTGACGGTGCGGCCGCCCAGCATGGTCTCGATGGCCTTGGCCACCACTTCCACGCTCACACCCAGGTCGGCGGCGCGTTCACGGTTGACCTCGATGCGCAGCTCGGGCTTGTTCAGGCGCAGGTCCACGTCGGGGGACACGATGCCAGGGTTCTGCGCAATCTCGGCCATGAAGGCAGCCACCACCTTGCTCAGGTTTTCGTAGCTGTCCGAGGTCTGGATCACGTAGGTGAGTGGCCGCGAGCGAAAGCCCTGGCCCAGCGATGGCGGCGTGATCAGGAAGGCATTCACGCCGGGCAGGCCCGCCACCTTGGGCTGCAGCTCCTTGGCCAGGGCCAGCGTGGTGCGGTCGCGCTTTTCCCAGTCGACGGTGCGGTAGATCACGCTGCCTTGCGCCACCGTGGGGTTGCCGATGTTGGCAAACACGCGGTCGAATTCGGGGTAGGTGTTGCCGATCTTTTCCAGCTCCAGCGCATAGCGGTTGGTGTAGTCCAGCGTGGCGCCGTCGGGCGCAGTCACGCTGGCCAAAATGGTGCCCCGGTCTTCCAGCGGCGACAGCTCCTGCCGCATGCTGGGGAACACCAGCACCAGCGCCGCGCCGCTCAGCGCCATGACGCCCAGCACGATCCAGCGGGCCTGGAACAGCGCACCCCGCACGCCACTGCGCCCGGCGCCCGCACCACCCCAGCGGGCCGTGACGATCCAGCGCAGCAGGCGGCCATAGGCATCCGAGAGTGCGGTGAGCCAACGCTCCATGGAGCGGTCAAACCAATTGGGATTCGGGTTGTGCTTGAGCAGCAGCGAGCACATCATGGGCGAGAGCGTCAACGCCACAAAGCCCGACACCACCACGGCCCCGGCCAGCGCCAGCGCAAACTCCACGAACAAGCGCCCCGTGCGGCCGGGTGTGAATGCGAGTGGCGCATACACCGCCACCAGCGTGAGCGTCATGGCCACGATGGCAAAGCCGATTTCGCGTGCGCCCTTGATGGCGGCAGAAAACGGGTCGAGCCCCTCTTCGATGTGGCGGTAGATGTTCTCCAGCATCACGATGGCGTCGTCCACCACCAGGCCAATGGCCAGCACCAGCGCCAGCAGCGTGAGCGTGTTGATCGAAAAGCCGGCCAGCGACATCAGCGCAAAACTGCCCACCAGGCTGACCGGGATGGTGATGATGGGGATGATGGACGCACGGAACGTACGCAAGAACACAAAAATCACCAGGGCCACCAGCACCACGGCCTCGATGATGGTGGAGTACACGCTCTTGATGGAGCGGTCGATGAACAGCGAGTTGTCGTTGGCAATGTCGATGCCGATGTCTGGCGGCAGGTCGGCCTTGAGCAAGGGGATCATGGCGCGCACGCCTTTGGACAGCTCCAGCGGGTTGGCCGTGGCCTGGCGGATCACACCCACCGAGATCGCATCGCGGCCATTGAGCCGCACGCGGCTGCGGTCGCTGGCGGGGCCTTCTTCAACCCGGGCCACATCACGCACGCGCACCGAAAACCCGTTGACCGTGCGGATCACGATGTCGGAAAACTGCGCCGGGGTTTTCAGGTCGGTCTGGGACGTCACGCTGAACTCGCGCTGCTGCGATTCAATGCGGCCTGCCGGCAGTTCCAGGTTGTTGCGGCGGATGGCGTCTTCCACGTCCTGCGTGGTCAAGCGATAGCCGGCCATGCGCTCGGGGTCCAGCCACACGCGCATGGCGTATTTGCGCTCGCCATAAATCGGCACATCCGCCACACCGGTCACCGTCTGCAACCGGGGCTTGACGATGCGGTTGATCAGGTCATTGATCTCCAGCGGGCTGCGTGTATCGCTGCTGAAGGCGAGCCACAGCACGGGCGATGCATCGGCCTCCACCTTGGCAATCACGGGCTCATCCACCGCGAGCGGCAGGCGGTTGCGCACGCGGGCCGTGCGGTCGCGCACTTCGGCCGCCGCGTTGTCGGCATCCTTCTCCAGCCGAAAGCGTACGCTGATCTGGCTTTGTTCCGCCCGGCTGATGGAGGTGATCACGTCCACGGCGTCGATACCGGCGATGGAGTCTTCCAGCGGCTTGGTGACCTGCGATTCGATGACCTCGGCCGACGCGCCCGCATACCGCACGCTGACGGTGACCACGGGTTCGTCGATCTTGGGGTATTCGCGCACCGACAGGCGTGTGAAGCTCACCGCGCCAATCAACAGCACCAGCAGTGACAGCACGGTGGCAAACACCGGCCGGCGGATGGAGATTTCAGCGAGTTGCATGGCAGTCCAGAGGCATCAGAGGGTAAGGACAGGCAGTCCGTCAGACGGGAGGGCGGCTGCCAGTGGGCGTGGACCGGCTGGAGGTTCCGGCCAGCTGGCAAGGGTTGGGGCCGGGCAGCGGATCGGTTTCGCTGCGAGCCGCCATCACGCGGCCTCCCGAGGGGGCGGCAGCAGGAGATGGAGATGCCGATGCCGCAGAGGTGCTCGGCGCAGGCGCATCAGCCACCGGCGATGCCTTTTGGCCCGCCCCAGTCGCAGCACCTGAAGCGGCCGAAGCCGGCCGCGTTGCTGCGGCCGCCGCACCACCGTTGCCCTGCTTGCCCAGCTCCACCACGCGCACCTCGGTGCCATCCTTGCGGATGCGCTGCTGGCCCGCCGTGACCACCAGGTCTCCGGCGCTCAAGCCGTCCACCACCTCCACCCACCCAGGTGAACGGACGCCCAGTTTGACCGGCGTGCGGCGCGTCACCTTGCTGCTGGGCTCCTTGCCTTCCACCACCTTGAGCACATAGGGGCTGGTGCCGTCGGGCACGATGGCTTCCTCGGGCACCACAAGCGCGTCGCTGCGTTCGGAAAACACGGTCGTCACCCGCGCGAACATGCCGGGGCGCAGCTGCAGGCGGCGGTTGTCGATGCAGCCACGCACCGCGATGGCCCGCCCATCCGCATCGATCTGTGGGCTGATGGCCTGCACCACGGCGGCGTAACGCGCGCCCGGCAGTGCATCAAAGGTGACCTGCGCGGTCTGCCCCGGGCGCACCTTGCCCTGCAACCGCTCGGGCAGGCGGAAATCGACATACACCGCATCAAGGTCTTCGATGTTGACGATATCGGCCCCGTCCTTGAGGTAGTCGCCCACGTTCACGCCCCGAATGCCTGCGATGCCATCGAACGGGGCCAGGATCTTCAGGCGCTGGGCCGTGGCCTGGGCCAAAGCCAGCTTGGCCTGGGCCACTTCGAGGTTGGCCGCACTCTCGTCCACCGAACGCTGGCTGATGAAGCCCTGGGCCACCAGCTCCTGATTGCGCTTGTGGTTGGCCCGCGCAATCGACAACTCGGCCTGGCTTTGCTGGATCTGCGCACGCGGCAACTGGTCATCCAGCTGCACCAGCACTTGCCCGCGCCGCACACGCTGGCCGTCACGGAAGTTGAGCTGGGTGATACGCCCGCCCACCTCGGGCCGCAGCATCACGCTCTGGCGCGACCGCAGGCTTCCCACGGCTTCGGCATCGTCGCGCAGCGCCATCTGCCGCACGGTCACCGTTTCTACGGCCACGGGGCGGCCAGCACCAACGGGCGTCGTGCCACCAGCCGATGCGCCAGCGCCTGCACCGCCCGCCCCGGCCTCGGCGCGCTGCTGCGGCTGCACGGGTTTCTGCAGCCACCAGGCAGCGCCCGATGCGGCAGCGATGCCGATGACGGCGAAAACGAGGTACTTGTACTTGCTCTTGGACGCCATGGGTCAATCAATCCAGTGAGGTGGGATGCGCAGTCACACAATGTAACAGTGGGTGTGTGCAGCCGCAGCCACCCGCAGCAATATCCCCGGAGCATTCGCCGCTGGTGTGTGATGGCCGTACTGGCCGCATCGGACGCGGGCACAAAAAAAGCCTCCGAAGAGGCTTGCATGCGGTGAGCAGCTGGCGATGGATCTACCTGCGGCCCAGGGCCTGGTCCACGCCCCGGTTGGCCAGCGCGTCGGCCCGCTCATTGCCCGGGTCGCCCGAATGCCCTTTTACCCAGCGCCATTCGATCCGGTGTCCGCCGGTGCTGACCAGCGCATCCAGCCGCTGCCACAGCTCCACGTTCTTGACCGGCTGCTTGGAGGCCGTGCGCCAGCCCTTGGCCTTCCAGCCATGGATCCACTCGGTAATGCCCTTGCGCACGTACTCGCTGTCCAGGTACAGCGTCACGGCACAGGGGCGCTTGAGGGCCGACAGCGCCTCAATCACCGCCATCAGCTCCATGCGGTTGTTGGTGGTACCCAGTTCGCCGCCAAACAGCTCTTTTTCGATCGCGCCAGAGCGCAGCAACACGCCCCACCCGCCGGGGCCTGGGTTGCCCTTGCAGGCACCATCGGTGTAAATCTCTACCTGGTTCAAACTCTGTTCCTGACAATGTGGTGATTGGTTGCTACGACCGGGCATGGAAGCCCGTGGCAACCGCAGAAGGCTATGCTCAAGGCTTGTGTCGAGCCGCAGCAGGCGCAGCCCGCGAAGGATTGTCCACGCGTTGGGTCACCCGGTTGGCGACGGGCACGGTGCCCGCAGCACGCTGACGCTGGGTGCGCCAGGCGGGCTCCAGCAAACGCATGCCATGCACCCGTTTGACGGCGACCAGAAAATACGCGGCACCCAGAATGGGCCACCACTTTTCACCCAGAGGGTCCATCCAGCCAAAACGCTCCAGCCACTGCGCGCTGCGTACCGCTGGACGATAACAGCCAAACCGGGCAGATTCGACCTCGAAGTTCAAAAGCCGCAGCCAATCGCGCAGGCGGCGATAGCCGATGAACTCGCCCACGTCGGGCAGGTACAGCGTGCCTCGCCCCAGGCGCTGGTACAGCCGCGCGCGCCTCTGCCGCAGGCCCCACAGGCTGGTGGGGTTCAGGCCGCTGATGACCACACGCCCTTCAGGGACCAGCACCCGCTCCACCTCGCGCAGCGCGGCATGGGGGTCGATGCTCAACTCCAGCGTGTGGGGCAACACCAGCAGGTCCAGGCTCGCTGCGGGGAAGGGCAAGGCCACAGGCTCGGTGAGCAGGTCCACCGCGCGGCGCTGCAGCGGCCCATCGTCATCACCGGTCTCCACAAAGGCGATGGAGCCCTCCACGGCCTCCTGCCCCATGGCCAGCCACTGATGGGGCATGCGGTTGGCGCGCAGCCCGTCCAGCAGCGGCATGCCGAGCTGGAGACTGTGATAGCCAAAAATATCGGCCACCGCCTCGTCAAAGCGTGCCTGCTCCCATGCGAGCAGGTAGCGGCCAGGGGGGGAGTCGAACCAGTGGTGCAAACCTATAATTTGATCGCTCATGAACTTGCTACCGCTGCCCGCCTTTACCGACAACTACATCTGGATGCTGCACGACGGCCGCCAGGCCATCGTGGTGGACCCGGGAGAAGCCGCGCCGGTGGAGCAGGCCTTGCACCGCTGGGGCCTGTCATTGCAAGCCATTCTAGTCACGCACCACCATGCCGATCATGTCGGCGGAGTCGATGCCCTGCGCCAAGCCACCGGAGCACAGGTGTATGGCCCAGCGCGGGAGCGCATGCCCGAGCCGCTGGAGCGGCTGGCGCAAGGCGATACCGTCAACGCGCTGGGGCTGCAGTTCCAGGTCATCGACGTGCCAGGGCACACGGCGGGCCACATTGCCTACTACTGTCGCGAGATGGACGGAGCGCCCCTGCTTTTTTGTGGCGATACGCTGTTCTCAGGCGGTTGTGGCCGGCTGTTTGAAGGCACACCTGCGCAAATGCTCGACTCGCTGGAGCGGCTGGCGGCACTGCCTGGTAACACCCGGGTGTGTTGCACCCACGAGTACACACTGTCTAACCTGAAGTTTGCGCGGGCCGTGGAACCTGGCAACGCAGCCCTGCTCCACTACAGCAGCCAATGCGAAGCCCTGCGGGCGCAGAACCAGCCCACACTGCCTTCGCACATGGCGCTGGAGCGAGACATCAACCCCTTTCTGCGCGTGCGGCAGGGCCCGGTGGCGCAAGCCGCCCAGGGCTACGACGCGCAGGTGCCCCTTGACGACGCCGTAGCGGTGCTGGCCGCGCTGCGTCAATGGAAAAACGAGTTCCGATGAAAATTTTGCACATTGCCTGCCTGGCCGGCCTTTTGTGGCTGACAGGCTGCGCCACTACGGGCTCGACGCCCGACCAGGCGTCCGCCAGCGGAAACACCACCGGCACTAAGGGCCCTGCGTCGCCCCACACCCCTGTCATCCCCAACGGCCCGCTCAAACCCATCACTGCCGCGCAAGCCACGAGTGGCGAGGTGGCATCGCTCTCGGCCCCCGCCGACTTGTGGGACCGCATCCGGCGCGGCTTTGCCATGCCCGACCTGCAGCATGAGCTGGTACAGGACCGCGAGCAGTGGTACGCCACGCGCCCCGACTACATGCAGCGCATGACGGAGCGTTCCAGCAAGTACCTGTTCCATATTGTTGAAGAGCTGGAACGCCGGGGGATGCCGACCGAACTGGCGCTGCTGCCCTACATTGAAAGCGCGTTCAACCCCCAAGCGGTATCGAGCGCCAAGGCCGCAGGCATGTGGCAGTTCATGCCCGCTACGGGCAATTATTTCGACCTCAAGCAGAACGCCTTCCGCGACGACCGCCGCGACGTGCTCGCCTCCACCCGGGCGGCACTCGACTACCTGCAAAAACTCTACGGCATGTTTGGCGACTGGCACCTTGCCCTGGCCGCCTACAACTGGGGTGAAGGCAGCGTGAGCCGGGCCATTGCCCGCAACCAGAAGCTGGGCCTGGGCACCACTTACACCGACCTGAACATGCCTGCGGAGACCCGCATGTATGTGCCCAAGCTGCAGGCGGTCAAGAACATCGTGGCCAACCCCGATGCCTTCCGCACAGAGTTGCCACTGATCGAGAACCACCCCTACTTCCAGACCGTGGACATCACGCACGACATCGATGTGTCGCTGGTGGCCACACTGGCGGGTATTCGCGAGGAAGACTTCCGTGCCCTCAACCCGTCGTACAAGCGACCCGTGATCCTCGCCGCCGGGACGCCGCAAATCCTGCTGCCCTGGGACAACGCCAAGGTCTTCCAGCGCAACCTGGAGGCCAAGCGTGAAGGCCAGTACGCGAGCTGGACCGTGTGGTCTGTGCCCACCACCATGACGGTGGCCGAGGCGGCACAACGTGCCGGCATGAGCGAGGCGGATCTGCGCAGTATGAACAACATCCCGCCGCGCATGCTCATCAAAGCAGGCTCGGCGCTGATGGTGCCCCGCTCCACCACCACCCGGCAAGACGTGTCGTCCCACTTGGCCGACAACGGCCAACTGAGCCTTACCCCCGAGATCGTCACCCGCCGCACCACGGTGCGGGCCGGCAAGGGCGACACGGTGGCCAGCATTGCGCGGCGCTACAAGTTGGCAGCCGCCAACGTGGCGGACTGGAACGATGTGCGGGCGAATGCTGCATTCAAGGTGGGCCAGCAGATTGTGGTGTACCTGCCGGTGCGCCAGAGTCAGGCGCGCAGCAGCGGCGGCAGCGCTCGCGCATCGGCCGCCACCGCGGGCAAACGCCAGGCTCCAGCGCCTGCGCGGCGTGGCGGATCCCCCTCCAAGGTCAAGCGCCGCTGAGACGCAGGCGCCTCAGCAAAGCCACCTGGGCCCGGCGAAGCCCGGCATTGCTTGGCTGGTCGCTGGGCCCATGCATCAGAACCGGAGCGTGTGCATGCCCAGCAGCCCCAGGATTCCCATGATGATGAGATAAAGCGCCACGATGGTGCTGAGCAAACGCGGCATGACCAGAATGAGGATGCCTGCGATCAGGGAGACGAGCGGGCCGATGCTGAGGCTCAGCGACATGGTGGATAGTCCTTGAAAAATGGCACGGGAATGGGGCAGCACAAGTGCTGCGTGTGTAGCCTGCGCAATGCGTATCGCACGGTGCGATTGCGGTGCAGTGGCAGGTGGGCAGGCGGCTGACACTGTAGTCGATGCCAGGGCCCTCAGAGCCTGTTGACGATCTCGCAGGAGAGGTAAGCAGGCTCTTGGGATCTCCCGCCGCAGCGGCTTGTCAGACGCTGTACTTTTGGCGGGCTTTGCGCACCAGATCGTTGCTGGCCGTACGCGCCAGTTCGACCTTGGCCTCGGCCAGTTCGGGCAGCACGCGCGACAACACGCGCAGTGCGGTAGCCGGACCTTCGTCCGGCATCAGTCCGTTGGTGGAGTAGGTCTCGCGCACCCGGCTGAACGCCGCCAGATAGAGCCCCCGGTCGCCCATCAGGTAGGCCGGAGGCACCGCCTTCACCAGGTCTGCCGGTGCTGCCGTCTGCAGCCACTTGAGCGCATGCACAACGCCATTGACCAATGCCTGGGCCTGGGCAGGCTGCTTCTGGATGAAGGCCTGCGGGGCATACAGGCAACTGGCGGGCATGGTGCCACTGAACATGTCCTGCGCTGCCTTGAGAGAGCGCAGATCGCCCACGATGCGGGTATCTGCCTTCTGCTCCAGCAAGGTCATGATGGGATCGGCATGGCACAGCGCATGCACCTGGCCGGAACGCAGCGCGTTCATGGCATTGGTACCCGAGCCCACCCCCACAAAACCCACATCGCGCAACGGCACGCCCGCACGCATCAGCATCAGGCTGGCCGCCAGATGAGTGGATGAGCCCACCGACGACACACCCACCTTGCGCCCCGCGAGGTCACCCAGGTCCTTGTACGCAGGCACCGACCGCAGTGACACACCCAGCGCCAGCTGCGGGGCCCGCCCCTGCAGCACCAGCGCGCGGTACGCATGACCTCGCGCCTGCGCACGCAACACGTGCTCGAAGGCACCGGAACAGACATCTGCCGCACCGTCCTGTACCGCCTGCCAAGCATGCGCTCCCGCCGAATAGTCCCGCACCACCACGTCCAGGCCTTCGAGGCGGAAGTACCCCAGCGCATCGGCCAGCGCCAGCGGCAGGTGGTACAGAACGCCCTGCCCTCCGACCGCCACGGTCACTCGCCCGAGAGCAGCACCATCGGTCTGCGCACGCACCCGGATGGCAGGCGCCCACACCGCAGCCGCCGACAAGGCAGATACAGCGCCAAAGGCGCGGCGGGTGAGTGGAGGCAGGGACATGGAATCAGGCAAAAAGACAATGCTGCATTGCAACAATCGTGCCGCAGCACAGACGAAACCGCATCAGGGTGAATCCCTGCGGGTTACTACGTACCGCGATAGACAGCCTTCAACCGCAGCACACCGCAAGACGGATGGCGCGCACCCGGGGCGCTCAACGGTACCCGATGAACAGGATGGCAATATTGACCAGAAAACCACCGGCCCAGACTGCGCTGCGGGCCATCGGCATGTCGGCCACGTACATCATCACGTAGAAGATGCGCAGGAAGACATACAACAACGCCAGCAGGTCCAGCAACGTCTGCCCAGCGCCCAGCAGGTGCGCAATGATGACCGCGCCGATGAAGAACGGCAGCGCTTCAAAGCTGTTGGCCTGCGCTGCGTTGGCACGTCCGCGCCAGTCGGTCTGCCGCGAGAGCCAGCCGCGCGGATCGTGGTTGTCAAAACCGCCTTCTTTGCGGGACTTGCCAAAGTTGCCACTTTTGGCCAACCAGGCACAAGCGATGGGCAGCAGTGCTGCGAACAGCACGCACCAATAGGCCACGGTGAACCGCGCGACGTGCAAGGTGGTATTCATTTTCGAGGCTTTTGAGGGCAACAGCGCAGCAAATACAAGCGCTGGTAGCTATTAAATTGAGAGTATTTTAGCCGCAGACATTGTCGGGACGACGGGCTGGCAGGCGCCCTGGCGTCACCGGCGATCCACCAGCGCATGCGCGATCGTTCCCAGGTCCACGTACTCCAGCTCACTGCCGACAGGCACGCCGCGCGCGAGCCGCGTGACATGCAACCCACGGCTCTTCAGCGCCTCGCTGATCACATGCGCAGTCGCCTCCCCCTCGGCATTGAAGTTGGTGGCTAGGATCACCTCCTGAACGGTGCCATCCGTGGCGCGCTCCATGAGCTTGTGCAGGCCGATCTCCTTGGGACCGACACCATCGAGCGGGCTGAGCCGCCCCATCAACACGAAGTACAACCCCTTGAAGGCCCCCGTGCGCTCCAGCGCAGACTGGTCAGCGGGCGTCTCCACCACGCACAGCCGCGTGGCATCGCGGTCAGGGTCCAGACAGGTGCTGCACACCTCCGCCTCGGTGAACGTATGACAACGCGCGCAGTGGTGCACCGTGCCCACCGCTTCCGAGAGCGCCCGCGACAGGGCCTGCGCCCCTTCGCGATCATGCTGCAGCAGATGGAACGCCATGCGCTGCGCAGACTTCACCCCCACTCCCGGCAACCGGCGCAGCGCCTGGATCAGAACGTCGAGGGAGTTGGTGGTGGACATGGAAACGAGCGATGCAGGAAAGATGTGAGGAACGAGCGGGGCAAGGCTTCGACAAGCTCAGCCCCAAAGGATGCCAGCAAAACAACAGGCATGTGGTCCTTGCCTTCACACCCCGCCCTCAAGGGCGTAGCGAGCGGGATCAGCTGCTAGGCGGACGGAGCACAGCCACCGGAACGTACTTGAAGTACGTGAGGATGGCGAGCACCGCCCAACGACGCAGATGGCCCGCTCGGTAGCCAACCCTCAGAAAGGGAATTTCATGCCGCCGGGGAGGCCTGGCATACCTTGCGTCAGCTTGCCCATCTTCTCCGAAGATGTCTCCTCCGCCTTGCGCACCGCCGCATTGAACGCAGCCGCCACCAGGTCTTCCAGCATGTCCTTGTCTTCGGCCAGCAGGCTCGGGTCGATGGTGATGCGCTTGACGTCGTGCTTGCAGGTCATGACCACCTTCACCAGACCCGCGCCCGACTCACCCTCCACCTCGATAAAAGCCAGTTCGTCCTGGGCCTTCTTGAGGTTGTCCTGCATCGCCTGGGCTTGCTTCATGAGGCCGGCGAGTTGTCCTTTGTTGAACATGGTGTGGTTTCCTTTGCTTTCTTTCTGGTTGATCGATTCCCACGTGGGGACTGAAATTCAGTATCCGAAATTCACGGTATTGTGCTTTGCACCGTTAGCGGCCATCGAAACTGCCGCTGCCCAGACCAGTGCTCCCGCGCAAGGGCCGCCCCGCCGCGCTGGGAGCGTTCCCCTCCCGCGAAGCGAGAGAGGGGGAAGGCGCCGAAGGCGACTCAGGGGGTGTTTCATCTCACGCAGGCTTGATACTGCCCGGCACGATTCTCGCGCCGTAGTCACGCATCAGCGATTGCACGAAGGGATCGTTGTGCACGATTTCTTCCGCGCGGCGTTGGCGCTCGGCGGCGGCGGCGGCGTTGCGACGGGCGGGGCTGTCGATGACCACGCCCACTTCCACGCTGATCTGGGTCGCATGGCCCGCAGCTTCAAGGGCCGCACGCAGGCGCTCGCGCGCCGTGGGCTGGTTGAGCGACTCGCGCTCGACGCGCAACAGCCAGTGACCACCGTCGCGCGCCACCAGCTGTGACTGCAGGGCCAGTTCGCGCACCAGCGCCGTGATGGCCTCTGCTGCCACCAGTTGCTGCACCGTGGCATGCCAGACGTCCCCCTCTTCGGTGGGGGTGTAGCGGGCAGATACCGGGGTCGGGGCAGACAGTGGAAGCGGCTGCAACCGTTCGCCGGGCTCCGGGGACTCACGCACTGGGATTGCTACATATTCAGGAGCATTCTGTGCTTTGAATGATTGCGCTACACCGGGATTTTGATCAAACCTCTCGGTGGTGCGTACCGGCAACGCCGTGGCAGCGGGCGCAGCCGCAGTGGTCACCGTACCGGACTCGTCAGAACCCGGCCATGGAGGTGGCTCAGAATCGTTGAACGACTCTGATGGATGGTCTCCGGCGCCAGAAGATGCGGTGCCTGCAGCCACTGCCGGAACGGGGGCCGGGACTGCAGGCGCGGGGGCCGCAGACGGGGCCGGCGGGGCAGCACGCACCGGAGCTGCAGGCGCCGACGGCACAGGCAGGGCCTGGGGGGGCTTCACCGCTGCCCCCCCCACAGGCCCCGGCGTGGCCACCACTGCAGCAGGGGCTGCTGCAATTGATGCAACAGCGCCTGAGGGGGGCGTTTCAGCCCGCGTCAGAGTTTTTTTTTCAGCCGATTCGCCGACGCCGCTGGCTGGCTTGAAGGCCAGCAGACGCAGCAGCACCATGGTGAGTGCCGCGTACTCGTCGGGCGCCAGGCCCAACTCGCCGCGCCCGTGCAGGCACAGGCTGTAGAGCAACTGCGTTTCATCGGCGGGCATCAGTGCAGACAGGCGGGCTGTTTCAGCAGCCTCGGGGTCGTCTGCGTCCACGGCACCGGCCATCTGGGGCACGGCCTGGAACACGGCCATGCGCTGCAGCACGGCACTCATCTCTTCGAGCGTGGAGGCGGCAGACAGCCCGTTCATGCGCAGCGTGTCCGAGGTCTCCACCACGGTTTTCCCGTCACCCTGGGCGAGCGCTTCGATGAGCCGGAACACATAGGAGCGGTCCACCGCACCCAGCATCTGGCGCACACCGGCTTCCTGCAGCTGGCCGCTGCCAAAGGCAATGGCCTGGTCGGTCAGCGACAGTGCGTCGCGCATGGAGCCCCGCGCAGCGCGCGAGAGCAGACGCAAGGCCTGGGGCTCGGCAGGCACGTTCTCGGTCGCCAGCACCTGCGTGAGATGCGAGAGGACGGTTTCAGGCGCCATGGGGCGCAGGTTGAACTGCAGGCAGCGGCTCAGCACCGTGACCGGCACCTTCTGCGGGTCGGTCGTGGCCAGCACAAACTTGAGGTACTCAGGCGGCTCTTCCAGCGTCTTGAGCATGGCGTTGAACGCCGTGTTGGTCAGCATGTGCACTTCGTCGATCATGAAGACCTTGAAGCGCCCCTGCACCGGCTTGTAGACCGCCTGCTCCAGCAGGCTTTGCACTTCGTCCACGCCCCGGTTGGAGGCCGCGTCCAGCTCGGTGTAGTCCACAAAGCGGCCGCTGTCGATGTCGGTGCAGGCCTGGCACACGCCGCAGGGCGTAGCGGTGATGCCGCCAGTGCCATCCGCCCCCTGGCAGTTGAGCGACTTGGCCAGGATGCGCGACACCGTGGTCTTGCCCACGCCGCGCGTACCGGTAAACAGGTAGGCGTGGTGCAGGCGCTGCTGGGTCAGCGCATTCGACAAGGCCTGGACCACATGTTCCTGCCCCACCATCTCGGTGAAATTGCGGGGACGGTACTTGCGGGCGAGCACGAGGTAGGACATGCTGTCGATTCTACGGGCTGGGCCATGCGCCCCTGGCGCCACCAGGGCAAACAAAACAGCCACTGAAAAATCAGGGCCTCCATCCGACGTACAATCAGCGGTGACGGGCCTCCTCGCATGGTGAAGCGGCCAACCGGGTCAGGTGGGGAACCAAGCAGCCCTAACTGTGGAGTCAGTGCCGGGGGTAAGGCTCGTCAACTTCTTCTTTCTTTTTGCGCGGTCGCGCAAAAACTTCCCTCTCTCCAGTATTTCCACAGCGAGCCGTGCGCTTCAGCGGCCGCTCAAGCCCCTGCGGACTGCCCTAGCCAGCGCAGCGCCCCCTCTCCCGCCACACGGCCGCTGGCCATGCTGGCGGTCAGCAGATAGCCCCCGGTGGGCGCCTCCCAGTCCAGCATTTCTCCCGCGCAGAACACACCTGGTAACGCCGTCGCCATGAGGTGTGCGTCCATCGCTTCAAAAGCCACACCGCCCGCCGTACTGATGGCCTCGTCCAGCGGGCGCGCAGCCACCACGGTGATGGGCAGCGCCTTGATCGCATGGGCCAGGGCCACGGGGTCGTTCATGCCGTCCTTGCCCAGGTGTTCGTACAGGATGCCCGCCTTGATGCCATCCAGGCCCAGGCGGCTCTTGAGGTGGCTGGAGAGCGACCGGGAACCGCGCGGGTGGCGCACTTCCACCAGCACGCGCTCAGGCGCATGGTCAGGCAGCAGGTCGAGGTGGAACGTGGCGTGGCCATGGGCCTCCACCTCGTCGCGCAAGAGGTGCGAGGCGGCATAGACCAGGCTGCCCTCCACGCCTGTGGCCGTGACCACGAACTCGCCCCGGCGGCTGAAGCTGTGGCCCCGGCTGTCGGTAAAGCTGAGCGCCACGGTCTTGAAGGGCTGGCCCACAAACTTCTCGGCAAAATGCGGCGTCCAGCCCACGGTGGGCGCAGGCGTGCGGCCCAGCAGCTCCTGCAGAAAGGCGCGGCGCGTCTCGCCCGCAGGTGCGTCTGCACGCAGCACATCAAAGCCGCAGTTGGACGGGCGCAGCGGAGCCACAACCACGCCGCGCTGCGCCAGCAGCGGCACCCAGGCACCATCAGACCCCAGGCGTGCCCAGCTGCCGCCGCCCAGCGCCAGCACCACCGCCTTGGCGGCCACCCGCACCTCGCCTGCCGGTGCGGCAAAGCGCAGAGCCCCCTCCTCGGCCCAGCCCAGCCAGCGGTGGCGCATGTGGAACAGAACCCCTTGCCCGCGCAGGCGCTGCAGCCAGGCGCGCAGCAGCGGCGCGGCCTTCATGTCGGTGGGGAACACGCGGCCCGAAGTGCCCACAAAGGTCTCCACCCCCAGCCCTTGCGCCCAAGCGCGCATCTCGGGGCCGCCAAAAGCCTGAATCAGAGGCTCAATCTGTGGTTCGCGCCCGGCATAGCGACTCACAAAAGGCGTGTGGGGCTCGGAATGCGTGAGGTTGAGCCCGCCCTTGCCCGCGAGCAAAAACTTGCGGCCCACCGAAGGCATGGCGTCAAACACGTGCACGACCACCCCCGCCTGGGCCAACACCTCTGCGGCCATGAGACCCGCCGGGCCACCGCCGACGACGGCCACGTCGCACTGCAAAGCCTCCGCAGACTGGGCAAGTGCAGGGGATGTATCGGAAGGAGGAAGGGGGTGGGACACGTGAGGGCCTTGCTGAATAAAGAAGCGCGTCGCAGGGGCGGCACGTCAGAACAGGGAGCCTTGCGGAGAATCCGCAGGGCCTGGCGAGGTGGGCGCGCGCTCTGGTTGTGCTGGAGCAACCGGCGCAATGGGGGCAACGGGCGGGCGAGTATGCCCCACCGCGGGGGCCTGGGCCGCCGATGCCCCTGCTGAGCCCGGCGCATCGCCCACCATTACCAACCGCCCATCGCCCGCGAGAAACGCGGCATGCACCACCTCGCCCGGCATCAGGGCCTGTACGGCTTCGCGATAACGCTGCAACTGGGCCACCAGTGCCTGCTGGCGCTGGGGTTGGGTGGCGCTTTTGTAATCCAGCACCCACCAGCCGGCCTCTGCATCGCCGGCGTGTGCCGCGCGGCGCTGCACCAAGCGGTCGATGCGCAGGCTCTGCCCCTGGTAGTGCAGCGGGGCTTCGTTGATGGCGGTCTGCACCAGGGCAGCGTCCCACGCCCAGGCCCCCTCGCCCGCCAGAATGGCCTGCGCCATGCGGGCGGCCAACTCGGCGGCAGCGGGGGCAATGTCGTGGTCCAGAGCCAGGCGGGCAATGCGCGCGGCAGCCCAACCCTGGGCGCGCAAGTCGGCCAGTGGTGCACCAGCCACGCCGGCTTGCTCCAGCAGCTGGTGCATGGCATCGCCCTGGCGCGACAAGGGGGTAGATTCTCCGTCACCCGGCATGGCCACAGGGCTGTCGCCCGGCAATCCCGCATCGGTTTGCACGCGCGCGCTTTGCAGCGCCTCGGGCAGCGCGGGCAGGCAGGGAATGGTGAAGGTCTGCGCGGGCGCTACGGCCGCCACGGCATGTTCTGCGGGGGCCAACGCCTGCGTATCCACTTCAGTGACCAAGGGAGCGAGCCGATTCCACCAACTGCCGGGGACCGAGTTACCGGGCTGCACGGACGACAGGGCCAGGCAATGCTTGGCACGCGTCATGGCCACGTAGAGCATGTTCAGTTCCTCGCGGCTGCGGGCCTGCTGCTCGGCGGCGATCGCATCCACTGCGCTGGGTGGGGGGGTCGATTCGCTGGCCAAAAAGACGAAGGCAGACGGCACGGCCTGCTCGCCAGGCCAGTCCACCAACACGCCCATGGTCTCGGCCTTTTGTGGACGGGTGTCGGTATCGAGCAGCAGCACGCAATCGGCCTCCAGCCCTTTGGCACCATGCACCGTCAGCAAGCGGATGGCCTGCGCATCCGCCCGGCCTGGGGCGCGCACACCGCCCTTTTTTATGGCCCGCACAAAGGCGTAGGGCGTGAGGTAACGCCCCCCGTCGTGCTGCAGCGATGCCGCCAGCAGTGCGCGCAGATTGGCCTGCACGGACTGGCGCTGGGTGACAGGTGCTGCGGCAGCAAAGCGGGCCAGCACGTCACCGTGTTCGTAAATGGTGTGCAGCGCGTCGTGGGGCGGCAAAGTACCCACCCACGTCTGATATTGGGCCAAAACGGCTCCAAGCGCTTGATATTCATGCGCCATCAGCTCACTTTTCAATAGCAAATCAAACCAGCTACAGCCCGCGTGTTCCGGCTGGCGGCGCAACAACGCCAGCGCGACCAGCGCGTCGTCACCCAGGCCAAACAGGGGTGACTTGAGCGCGCGGGCCAAAGACAGGTCGTGTGTGGGCGACACCAGCACGTCGAGCAGCGCCACCATGTCCTGCACCTCGGGCGCGTCAAACAGGTCGGCCTTTTCGGGCTGCACACAGGGCAGGTGGAGGGCGCGCAGGGCGTCTTGCATGCTGGCCAGGCGGTCGCGCTTGCGGGCCAGCACCAGCACCTCTTTGGGCGGCGTGCCGCTGGCGATCTGCGCGGCCACCCAGGCGGCGGCCTGGGTGCATTCGCGCATGCGCTGGGTTTCTTCGGCCTCGTGCCGGGGTTCGGTCAGGCTGTCGCGCCAGGCCAAGGCGTCGCGGGCTGCGCCTTGGCTGTCGTCGTCCGCATCGGTGATGGCGGGCAGGCGCAGCAACTGGCCGGGGTGTTTCGATTCGGTGGTGTGGTCGCGGAAGCCAGTGGCCTCGTTCTGCGCCTGGGCCTGGCCCATGACGGCGTTGACCGCGGCAATCACGCCCTGTGCGTTGCGGCGCGTGTGGTCGCAGCTGAGCAGGTCGCCGCGCAGCCCATCGCGCACAAACGCCTGCGCAGCGATGAACACCTGGGGTTCGGCGCGGCGAAAGCGGTAGATGCTCTGCTTCGGGTCGCCCACGATGAACACGCTGGGCGCGGTAGACCCGCCGCCCGAGCCCGCATAGCCCGACAGCCAGGCGTGCAGCGCCTGCCACTGCAGCGGGTTGGTGTCCTGAAACTCATCGACCAGCAGGTGGCGAATGCGGGCATCGAGCCGCTCCTGCACCCAGCCCGACAGCACCGGGTCCGCCAGCATGACCAGGGCCGTGCGCTCCACATCGTTCATGTCCACCCAGCCGTGCTGCTGCTTGACGGCCACAAACTGCGCGATGAGGCAACGCGCCAGCCGGGCCATGCGCTGCTGGTGCTGCCAGGCCTCGTGCTGGCGGCGTGCCGTGAGCAGGCGCTGCAGCTCGGGCTCGGCTTCTTGCGCAGCGGGGAACTTCTCGAGGTTCTTGGAGAGGCGGTCTTCCTTGGCCACGAACATCGCACGGCGCAATTGGTCCAGGCGCTGGTTCAGGTCGGTGCAGCCCAGCGCGTCGATGATGGCGTCGGCCGCCTTTTGGGGGGTCTTGTTGGCCTCTGCGCCCAGCGCGCTGGCACGGCTGCGCCAGCGCTGAAGAGCAGCGTCGGTCTGCAAAGCATCGGCGGGCTCGGCCAACGCGGCCAGTTCGGGGTAGGCCTGCTGGAACGGCGGCACCGAGGCATCCACCACGCCCGCCTCGTCGGCCAGATCGAACTCCACCCGCTTGGCCAGCGCCGCTGCCAGGGCCTTGTGCGTTTGCGAGCGGCCATGGCGGGCCACCACGGCTTCGTAGTCGGCACGCAGGCTGGCGCTGTCGGCCACGGTCTGCAGAAACGGGGGCCAGACCTCGCGCACCGCCTCGGCATCGTCTTCGAGCAGCTCAAAGTGCGCGGGCAGGCCTTGTTGTTGCAGCAGCGCCAGCGGCGCCGTGCCCAGCAGCGCGGCAAACCAGCTGTGGAAGGTGCGGATCTGCACCGGGCGGCCTGCAGTGAGCAGCTGGCGGTATAGGTTTTGTAGCGCCTCGCGCTTTTCCAGCGCACCTTGGGGGCTGATTCCCCTTGCAATCAGCTCGGCAGTGAGTTCTTCGAGCGGCTTGTGGCTGTACTGCTCCAGCCACTCCTGCAAACGCTGGCGCATCTCCCCGGCCGCCTTCTTGGTGAAGGTGATGGCCAGGATTTCGTGCGGCGCGCAGCCGTCGAGCAGCGCCCGCAGCATGCGCGAAACCAGCATCCAGGTCTTGCCCGCACCGGCGCAGGCCTCCACCGCCACGCTGCGCGCGGGGTCACAGGCGATGGCGTAGAAGGCCTCGCGCGATACGGGGCGGCCGTTGTGTTCGTAAGCGGCCTGGGCGGGTGGGGAAAGGCTCTCGGTCATGGCGTCTCTTGCGCGGGCAACGCCTGTTCAGCGTCCGCCCAGTAGTCCTTGCGGCACAGGCCGCGCACGGCGCAGAACTCGCACACCGATCCCTCGCCCAGCGCGGGCAGCGGCGCGCCGGCGGCGATGCGGGCCATGTCGTGCTGGATGCCTTCGATGAGCACATCGCGCAGGTGCACCACTTCGTCCTGTTCGTGCAGCTGTGTCTCGCCGCGCTCGCCTACGTTGACATAAGCCGCACGCAGGGTGTCGTGGCTCAACAAGGCCGCGTAAAAAGCAAGTTGGGTGTCCTCCGCTCCAGCCTTGATGCGCTGGCGGGTCACGCTGTCGCTTTCGGTCTTGTAGTCAATCACCAGTACCGCAGGCTCGCCGGTGGACGAGACCCCATCGATGCGGTCGATGGTGCCGATGAGTTCCAGATCGCCCAGCGGCTGGCGGGCCTTGACCTCGGCCTGGCGGAAGGTGGCGCCCTGTTGCTCATGCCCTGCCAGCCATTGCAGGTAGCCGTCGCGCAGTTGCGTCCAGCCTGCGGCAAAGGGCAGAAAGTCGCCGTCCTGCAAACGCTGCTCGCGGGTGACGGCCTCGGCGGCGGCGTCCATGCGCACACGGCGCTCATCCAGACCATCGGTCGGCTCCGCCAGCAAGGCTTCATGAAAATGCTGCAGTACCGCGTGCAGCCAGGTGCCAAAGTCCCGCTTGTCCACTTCGGCATCCAGCTCGTCGGCCTCGCGCAGGCCCAGTTGACGCTGGGCAAAGAAGCGGTAAGGACAGTGGCGCAAATCGGAATACGCCGTGGATGACAGGTGGGTCACCGGCAGCGCGTGGCCGACGGGCAAGGGGCGTAGCGTGGGAGTGGCGACCACCTCGCGCGCACCGCGCTCATCGGCTCCCGGCAGGGCGGCACCATCCAATTGCAGGGCCAGCACCAGCGCGCTGGCCAGCAGGGGCTCACCGCCTTCGTCACCGGTGCGCCACAGCACATCCACCACCGGAGTGCGCAGGGCATGGGCCCAGGCGGCACGCTGGGCAGCCTCCAGCGACTGGCGCGTAGGCAGGCCCCAGGCCTCGCGCTGGGCCTGTGTCCAGTCGCCAGCGGGTTCGGGAGCAGGTTGCAGGCGCTTTTCGTCGCAACCCGGCAACACGGCGGCGGCGAAAGGGCGGCCCAGCAGTTGCGGCATAGGCACCACCACCACGGGGGCACCAGCCGCCTGCGCGGCCACATAGCGCCCGGACTCCAGCACGTCTTTGGCCCAACGGGTAAATTCGGCCAGTGTCATGCGGCGGCCCGCACTGTCGCCCCAGCCGTCCAGCTCTGACTGCTGACCGTCCTGCAGGCGCAGGGCTGCCAGCACCCGCATGCCAGCAGGGTCGGCCTGCAGACCCTGCCATTGGCCGGCCTGCTCCAGCACCGTGCGCAAGTCGGTTAGCCACTGCGCCAGCGGCCGTGCAGCGCGCAGGGTGTTGCGCCATGCTTCTACGGTGGCCACGGTGCGGGCCAGGTGGGGCTGCGCACCCACGTCGCCCTTCAAACCCCACTGGGCGGCGGCGCTCCAGTGCTGCACCACACCTTTGCGCAGCCATTGCTCCAGGCGATTGACCTCGCCAGGCATCAGCGCTGGGGTGTGTTTGACCCAGTCCAGCACCTCGTTGGAAGAGGCATTCCACGCAGCGGCCTGCAGCACGGCCATGACCCGTGAAGCGGCGCGCGTGGTGGACAGAATCCAGCCGCTTTCGTCGCGCACCAATACGCCACTGCTGTCCAGGTGGGCCAGGACACGGCGGATCAGTGCGCGGTCAGTGGCCGCGAGGGCCACGGGCACCCGCCCCTGCTCGACATGACGCAGCACACAGGCCGCAGCGCGGTGCGCCTCGTCTTCGGCGTCCGTTGCGGCGTGCAGGGCCCACTGCGGTGGTGAACCCGCATCACCGACCAACGCGGGGAGCGCAATGCACACACCTTGCTCGCCCCAATGCGCCTGCAGGGCCCGGGTCAGCGTGTCAGACTGAAATCCCTCCAGCACCACCAGCGCATCCACCGCCCCGCGAACGCCGGGCTCAAACAGCACATCGGTCGCGTAGCGCGATGCCAGTGCCCATTCCAGCGCCAGGCGAGCCACCAGGGCCTCGTAATGCAGGGCGGTACCTTCTTCCGGCGTGGTCAGCAGCTTCCGAGCCTCGTCACCCCAGGCAGCGCGTAGGGCTGTGGGCACGGCAGCAATCACCGGGGCCAATTGGGCTGCAGCCTCCTGCAGTGGCGTGGCCAGCACTTCGCGCTGCCCGCCCTGCCCCACGCGGTCAAGTAAAGTGCGGGCCGTGAGCGTGTCGCGCGCAACGTCGCCCGCCAGGTCGTCGCCCGTGGGCTCAAACGCTTGCAGCTGGCGGGCCCAGTTGCGGGTGGTTTCAAAACGTGGTGCAAAGCTCTGCGGGAACTGCTGAACCCAATGGCGCTGCGCCCAGGGCATAAGCTGGGCGTAGGGCACCAGCACCACCGTGCGCGCCAAATGGGCACCATGGGCTTGGGCATGCGCGGCCACCCGGGCCAGTGCGCGTTGCCACAGGGCGGTGCTTGCGGCCGCAAATCCACTGGTTTGATCGCTTTTCGCTATGACTGTCATAGCGTCGCAAGACCCGGCCACAACGGTGAACGTGGGATTGGTTTCTGTCACAATGCCCAGACTTTAAACGTACACCGGTCGCAACCCGCCCAAAATCAAGGAATTCCGCCATGGCCAGCGAACTCATCAAACATGTCTCCGACGCCAGCTTTGAAGCCGACGTGCTCCAACCGGGCTCCGCCGTGCTGGTGGACTACTGGGCTGAGTGGTGCGGCCCCTGCAAGATGATTGCTCCCATCCTGGACGAAGTCGCAGGCACCTACCAAGGCAAGCTACAGATCGCCAAGATGAACGTGGACGAGAACCGCGAGATTCCCGCCAAGTTCGGCATCCGCGGCATCCCCACCCTGATGCTGTTCAAGGATGGCCAACTGGCAGCCACCAAAGTCGGCGCGATGAGCAAGGCACAGTTGACCGCCTTCATCGACCAACAACTGGCCTGACCCACTGCCTCAGCCCCCTCGGTACGAATGCCGATGGGGCTTTTTTGTTAAGCGATAGACCTGCGGGGAAACAACACGCTGGCAGTTGCGCAAGCCCGCACCTTGCGCCCCTGAGGCCCCCGCATTTTTTCCTGTCATAATTCCCACAGATCACCGGGCTGCATGCATTGGCAGCCGGACCAAGATCCCTGGCGAGCCGGACCTGCAAACAGCAGCCCATTCGGCATCAGCCCACCTCCCCCAAGATTCACACCAGCTCCGCCAAGGAGTCAATCCATGCACTTAAACGAACTCAAGGCACTGCACGTGTCTGAAGTCCTGAAGCAGGCCGAAGAACTCGAAATCGAAAACACGGGCCGCATGCGCAAGCAGGAGTTGATGTTTGCCATCATCAAGAAGCGCGCCAAGGCGGGTGAGCAGGTGTTTGCAGACGGCGTGCTGGAAATCCTGCCTGATGGCTTCGGCTTTCTGCGCAGCCCGGACACCAGCTTCACCGCCAGTACGGACGATATTTACATCAGCCCCAGCCAGGTGCGTCGCTTCAACCTGCACACCGGCGACATGATCGAAGGCGAAGTGCGCACGCCCAAGGACGGCGAGCGCTACTTTGCACTGACCAAGCTCGACAAGGTCAACGACGGCCCACCAGAGCAGAACAAGCACAAGGTGATGTTCGAGAACCTGACGCCCCTGTTCCCCAAGGAGCAGATGCGACTGGAGCGCGACGTCAAAAGCGAAGAGAACATCACCGGCCGCATCATCGACATCATCGCGCCCATTGGCCGCGGCCAGCGTGCGCTGATCGTCGCGCCGCCCAAGAGCGGCAAGACGGTGATGATGCAGCACATCGCCCACGCCATTACGGCCAACAACCCCGACGTGCACCTGATGGTGCTGCTGGTGGACGAGCGCCCTGAAGAAGTGACCGAAATGCAGCGCACGGTCAAAGGCGAAATCATCGCCTCCACCTTCGACGAGCCCGCCGCACGCCACGTGCACGTGGCCGAAATGGTGATCGAGCGCGCCAAGCGCCTGGTCGAGCTCAAGAAGGACGTGGTCATCCTGCTCGACTCCATCACCCGCCTGGCCCGCGCCTACAACAACGTCGTGCCGTCGAGCGGCAAGGTGCTGTCCGGTGGTGTGGATGCCGCCGCACTCCAGCGCCCCAAGCGCTTCTTTGGCGCTGCGCGCAAGGTTGAGGAAGGTGGTTCGCTCACCATCATCGCCACGGCGCTGGTCGATACCGGCAGCCGCATGGATGAAGTGATCTTTGAAGAATTCAAGGGCACGGGCAACTGCGAAATCCACCTGAACCGCCGCCTGTACGAAAAGCGCGTGTTCCCTGCCATCGAGCTCAACAAGAGCGGCACACGCCGCGAAGAACTGCTGCTGGCCCCCGAGATCCTGCAAAAGACCCGCATCCTTCGCCAGTTCATGTACAACATGGACGAGATCGAGTCCATGGAGCTCATGATCAAGAACATGAAGGCCACCAAGACCAATGTGGACTTCTTCGACATGATGCGTCGCGGGGGCTAATTCTCAGCCTGTGCAATAATAGAGGGCTTTTTCTTGCGGAAAGTACATCGGACTGGCCGGTGCGGCTCCCGCAGTTGACTCAAAGGAAGATCATGAAAGAAGGCATTCACCCCAACTACCGCGAAGTTCTGTTCGTGGACCTGTCCAACGGTTTCAAGTTCGTGACCCGCTCGTGCGTGAACACCAAGGAAACCGAAACCCACGAAGGCAAGGAATACCCGCTGTTCAAGCTGGATACCTCTTCTGAATCGCACCCCTTCTACACCGGCACGCAAAAGTCCGTGGACAACATGGGTGGCCGCGTGGAGCGCTTCCGCAACCGTTTCGGCAAGACCGCAGCGAAGTAATTCGCCCCTGCGATCCCGCCAAAAAGGCAGCCCGGGCAACCGGGCTGCCTTTTTTCATGGGTTTTGCCTTTATTCTCGGTGGCTCCTTTGCCCAGCCGCCCACTGCCGCGTGACTCCACCCACCCCCGCCATCGTTACCCAGAACGCCGTCAGCCCACTGCCCCGCTGGGCGCTGCTGCTGCTGTGCATTGCCTACGTAGTGCCCGGCTTTGTGGGCCGGGATCCGTGGAAGAACGCAGACGTCACCGCCTTTGGCTACATGCTGGAGCTCGCCCAGGGACGCACTCCCTGGCTCAGTCCGCTGCTCGGTGGCATGCCCCCCGAAACCGAAGGGCTGCTGCCCTACTGGCTGGGGGCCTGGGCCGTGCAGATGGCACCGGTCTGGCTGTCGCCAGAGATGGCGGCCCGCATACCGTTCATCGCGCTCCTGGTCATCACCCTGATGGCCACCTGGTATGGCGTGTACTACCTGGCCCGTAGCCCGGGCGCCCAACCGGTCGCATTTGCCTTTGGGGGTGAGGCCTCTCCCCTCGACTATGCGCGCGCGATTGCCGATGGCGCCTTGCTGGCGCTGATCGCCTGCCTGGGACTGGCGCAGCTATCGCATGAGGTCACGAGCTATCTGGCACAGCTTGGCTGCACCGCTTTGCTGTTTTTTGCGGTGGCCGCCATGCCCCACCGTACCGTGGCACCCGCCGTGGCCCTGGTGCTGGGCATGGCCGGGCTCACGCTGTCCGGAGCCCCCGCCCTCACGGCCTTATTGGGCATGGGTGGCGCGTTGTTGGCACTGTTTGCGCCCGCTGGCAACACCGACCGCCGCTGGCGCTGGGCCGCCGTGCTGGCCGCAGCCACGCTGGCAGCGGCCGCTCTGGCCCAAGGGCTGGACCTGTGGCGCTGGCGTGTTGTGGGGTTCGATGGTGGTGGCAAGGACTGGCTGAGCCTGGCGCGCCTGCTGCTGTGGTTTGGCTGGCCGGCCTGGCCACTGGCACTGTGGACCTTGTGGCGCTGGCGCCAGCAGATCTTCAGCCGCCCCGGCCAACGACACCTGCTGCTGCCCCTGTGGTTCACTCTGGTGTCGATTGGCGCCACCATCACCACCCAACCGGCCGACCGGGCATTGCTGCTGGGCCTGCCCGCCCTGGCTGCGCTGGCAGCCTTTGCCCTGCCTACGCTGCGCCGCAGCGTAGGAGCCTTGATCGACTGGTTCACGCTGCTGTTTTTCACCGCATCGGCCCTCGCGATCTGGGTGATCTGGATTGCCATGCAGACCGGGGTGCCTGCCAAACCTGCCGCCAACGTGGCCAAGCTGGCGCCCGGTTTCGTGCCGCAGTTTTCTGCACTGGCTTTGCTGGTGGCCGTGGCGGCCACTGTGGGTTGGTGTGGTCTGGCGTGGTGGCGCGCATCCCGCAACCGGGCCCCCATCTGGAAGAGCCTGGTGCTGCCCGCAGGTGGTGCTGCCCTGGGCTGGCTTTTGCTGATGACCCTCTGGCTGCCCCTGCTGGACTACGCACGCAGCTATGGTCCGCAGGTGCGCAGTGTGGTGGCAGCCCTGGGGCCGGAGCCCGGGTGCATTCAGACCGTGGGGCTGAACCGTGCTCAGGTGGCGGCTCTGCAGTTCCATGGACAGCTGTCGCTGCAGCGCGCGGGTCTGCAGGATGAATGCCAGTGGCTGCTGGTGGACAGCGCCTCCTGGCCCGCGTCCGAGCGCATGGTCCGCGCTGAGCTGTGGGAAGCCCGGGCCACTCTGCCCCGCCCCACCGACAAGAACGAGAACCTGCTGCTGTTCCGTCGTGCGGCCCCGGCCCGCTGATGTCGGAGCTGTCCACCATCACCCGGCACGCCGTGACCGTGCTGGCGGGGCAATTGGCGGTCATGGCCTTCGGGGTGACGGACACTATCGTGGCGGGGCGCTACAGCGAATCGTCGCTGGCCGCGCTGTCCGTGGGGTCGGCCATCTTCATCAGTGTGTACGTCGCGCTGATAGGCGTGCTGCAGGCACTCCTCCCCGTGTGGGCCGAACAGCGCGGCGCGCAACAGCCTGAGGCCGTAGGCCGATCACTGCGACAGGCCTTGTACCTGTGCGCTGCTGCTTCAGTGGTGGGCATGGCGGTGCTGCTATCGCCAGGCGCGCTGCTGCGCTGGACGGAAGTACCCCCTGCGCTTCGCCCGCAGGTAGAAAACTACCTGGCTGTGCTGGCACTGGCACTCCCACCCGCCCTGCTGTTCCGGATCTACAGCACCCTCAACCAGGCCCTGGGGCATCCGCGTCTGGTCACCTGGCTGCAGGTGGGCTCGCTGCTGATCAAGCTGCCGCTGTCGGTGTGGTTCACCTTTGGCGGCGGGGGCCTGCCCGCGCAGGGGGTGGTGGGCTGCGCCTGGGCAACGCTGGTCGTCAACTGCAGCATGCTGGCGCTGGCTGTGTGGCTGCTGCGCACGCAGGACATCTATACCCCCCTGGGGCTGTGGCGCCGCATGGAGCCCCCGCACTGGCCCACGATTGCAGGCTTTGCCAGGCTCGGCATTCCAGCAGGGCTGGCCGTGATGGTGGAGGTGACCTCCTTCACCCTGATGGCCTTGTTCATCGCGCGCCAGGGCACCACCTCGGCGGCCGCCCACCAGATCGCCGCCAACATGGCTGCTGTGCTCTACATGGTGCCGCTGTCGCTGTCCATCGCCACCAGCGCGCGGGTGAGCTACTGGCTGGGCGCACAGCAGCCCCAGCGAGCCCGTCAGGTGGTTTTGATGGGTTTTTCGCTCGCTGCGCTAGTGGGTATTGCCTTGGCAGCTATTTTATTGATAGCAAGACACTCGATCAGCCAGATCTACACCGACAACGCCAGCGTGGCAGCCGTGGCCGGCACGGTGCTGGTCTGGGTGGCGGCCTACCACGCTGCCGATGCGGTGCAGACGCTGTGCGTGTTTGTGCTGCGCTGCTATCGCATCACGCTGGCGCCACTGGTGGTGTACTGCGCGCTGTTGTGGGGGGCTGGCCTGGCGGGCGGCTATTGGCTGGCGTATGGGGGCAGCGGGCCTTGGTCGGGTGTGGCTTCGCCCACTCCCTTCTGGGCGGCCAGCGCGGCGGCGCTCGCAGTCACCGCACTGCTGTTCGTCGCCATGCTCTGGCGAGCCATCAGCCCGGCAGGGAAAAACCCCGCAAACGGTTGGCCGGGAAAGTGACCGAAAACACCGAGCCCTTGCCCAGCGTGCTCGCGATGTCCAGCGTGGCGCCATGGCGCTGCAGCACATGCTTGACGATGGCCAGGCCCAGGCCAGTGCCCCCGGTCTCGCGCGAACGGCTGCGGTCCACCCGGTAAAAGCGCTCTGTCAGGCGCGGGATATGCTCGGGCGCAATGCCGGGGCCGGTGTCGTGCACGGAGAACACGGCACTGCCGTCCTCCTTGCGCAGCCACTGCACTTCGATGGAACCACCGCCGGGCGTGTAGCGCACCGCGTTGTTGACGAGGTTGGACAAGGCACTTTGCAGTTCGGCAGGCACACCAGCAATCTCGCCTTCGGCCCGCAGCAAATCGGCCGCCGGAAAGCGCATCGTATGGGGACGCTGCTGGTTCTGTGTGAGCAGCGTCGACAGGGCGCGGCCCTCCTCCTCGCAGCGCTGCATCAGCGACTGAACAGGCGTCCATTCGGCCATGCCGGGCAGCGGGCTGCCCTCCAGACGCGACAGCGTGAGCAGGTCCTGCACCACACTTTGCATGCGCTGCGCCTGCTGCGCCATCATGCCCAGGTAGCGCGAGCGCTCGTCGGCGCTCAGCGGCAAGGTCTGCAAGGTTTCGACAAAACCGGTGAGCACCGTGAGGGGTGTGCGGATCTCGTGCGACACATTGGCCACGAAGTCTCTCCGCATCGCGTCGGCCTGCTCCAGCGCCGTCACGTCGCGCGACAGCAGCAGCGTGCGGCCATCGCCATAGGGGTGCAGGTGCACCGAGATGCGTACGGGCCGCGACGGCGTGCTCAGGCGCCCCTCCAGCACCACATCGCTGGTGAAGTCCTTGGCAGCAAAGTAAGCCGTGAATTCAGGGTTGCGCAGCAGATTGCCGATGGACTGCATGACGTCGCGCTGCGCGTCAAAGCCAAACTGGTTGGCAGCCATCTGGTTGCACCATTCGATGCGGCCCTGCGCATCCAGCAGCACCACGCCGTTGGGGGAGGCCTGCAGGGCTGCCAGTATCTCCTGCAAACGGTCCTGGCTGTCTCGTATCTGCGCCTCCTGCTTGCGCAGCAGACGCCGCGCACGGTCCGCCGCCTCGCCCCAGATTCCACGCATGGACGGCACCGAGGCCAGATCGCCCGTGCGCAGCCAGCGCAGCACCCGCAAGCCCCGCAGCAGGTCCCACACGAACCACGCCCAGGCAGCAATGGCGGCCCCCAGTGCTGCACCCCAGGGCCCGCCTTGCCACCACCCCAGGCCACCACCCGCCAACTGCCACAGCAGGAAAAACGAAATACGCCACAGCATGCGGATTGCAAAGCCTTCTCAGAAACGCCAGGGGCGCGACACGCGCGCCCATTGATCCATCACATCCATCCATCGCCACCACCGATGCACGCCGACCGCAGTGGCCCGCTGCACAGCAGCCATCGAGCGCGTCGCATCACTCACAGGCGGCAGGCCGCCTGCCCATCAGGCCGACAGCGGTACCTGGGGTTGTGCAGTGAGCCGGTAGCCCGCGCCGCGCACCGTTTCCACCATCACGGACGCTGCACCCAGGGCCTCGCGCAGGCGCTTGACATGCACGTCCACCGTGCGCTCCTCGATGAAGACATGGTCGCCCCACACCTTGTCGAGCAGCTGTGAGCGGCTGTGCACACGCTCGGCGTGCTTCATCAAGAAATGCAGCAGCTTGAACTCCGTGGGCCCGACCTTCAGGGGCTGACCCTGGAAGGTGACCCGGTAAGTCGCGGCGTCCAGCACCAGCTCGCCAATGCTCACGCTGTCGCTCACCTGCTCGGGTGCGCGGCGGCGCAGCACCGCGCGGATGCGGGCCAGCAGCTCCTGCGTGGAAAAGGGCTTGGTGATGTAGTCGTCGGCACCGGCGTCCAGCCCGGCCACCTTGTCCGGCTCGTCCCCACGCGCGGTGAGCATGAGGATGGGGATGGGCTTGGTGCGGCTGTCTGCACGCCACTTGCGCGCCAGCGACAAACCGCTTTGCCCGGGCAGCATCCAGTCCAGCAGGATCACATCGGGCAGCACGGCATCTAGCTCGCGCTGCGCGCTGTCGCCGTCTTCCGCCCAGAAGGGCTGGAAACCGTTGTGGCGCAGGTTGACTGCAATCAGTTCGGCAATCGCGGGTTCGTCCTCGACGATGAGGACACGGGGAAGCTTTCTCATGGTGATTTCAGCGCCCCGTACTTACAGCACTGCCGACTCGATCTCGTCGAGGGCTGTGTGGCGCACGTCCTTGCCCTTGACCAGATAGATGATGAGCTCGGCCACGTTCTTGGAATGGTCGCCAATGCGCTCGATGGCCTTGGCGAGGAACAGCAGATCCAGGCTAGGCGAGATGGTTCGGGGGTCTTCCATCATGTAGGTGATGAGCTTGCGCACGAAGCCGTCGAACTCCTTGTCGATGAGGTCGTCCTCCTTGAGGATGGCGACCGCCGCCTTCACGTCCAGCCGAGCAAACGCATCCAGCGTCTTGCGCAGCTGGCCCGAGGCCAGCTCGGCCGCCACCCGCAGGTCGCTCGATGGCAACGAGCGCGGGGCGCCGCCTTCGATGATGGAGCGCACCATGCGCGCCATCTTGTTGGCTTCGTCGCCCATGCGCTCCAGATTGGCCGTGGCCTTGGAGAAGGCCAGCAGCAGGCGCAGGTCACGCGCGGTGGGCTGGCGGCGGGCGATGATGGAGGACAGCTCCTGGTCGATCTCGACCTCCATCGCATTGATGCGGGTCTCCATCGAGGCCACCGTCTCCACGGCCTCCAGGCTGAATTGCGACAGCGCGTACACCGCCTGGCGAATCTGTGACTCCACCAAGCCACCCATTTCCATGACGCGGGCAGAGACGCTGTTGAGTTCGCTGTCGAACTGGGACGAAAGATGTTTATCGGGCATCTGCTGTCTCCTTAGCCGAAACGGCCGGTGATGTAGTCTTCGGTTTCTTTGCGCTCGGGCTTGAAGAAGATCTGCTCGGTCGCACCGAACTCGATCATCTCGCCCAGGTACATGTAGGCGGTGAAGTCGCTGCAGCGGGCGGCCTGCTGCATGTTGTGGGTCACGATCGCAATGGTGTAGTCGTGCTTGAGCTCGTCGATCAGCTCTTCGATCTTGGCGGTGGACAACGGGTCCAGCGCCGAGGTGGGCTCGTCGAGCAACAGCACCGAAGGCTTCACCGCCACGCTGCGCGCAATGCACAGGCGCTGCTGCTGGCCGCCGGAGAGCGACAGGCCGCTCTGGTGCAGCTTGTCCTTCACCTCGGTCCACAGTGCGGCCTTGGACAGTGCCCACTCCACGCGGTCGTCCATCTCGCTCTTGCTCAGCGTCTCGTAAAGCTTCACGCCAAACGCGATGTTGTCGTAGATGGACATGGGGAACGGGGTGGGCTTCTGGAACACCATGCCGATGCGGGCGCGCAGCAGGTTGATGTCCTGCTTGGGGTCCAGGATGTCCTGGCCGTAGAAGCTGATGGAGCCCTCGGCGCGCTGGCCGGGATACAGGCTGTACATGCGGTTGAGCGTGCGCAGCAGCGTGGACTTGCCACAGCCCGAGGGGCCGATGAAGGCAGTGACCTTGTGCTCGGCGATGTCCAGGCTCACGTTGCGCAGGCCCTGGAACTTGCCGTAGAAAAAACTCAGGTTACGCAGCTCCAGCGCGTTCTTGCTGGCAGTGGCGGTAGCAGTGGCGTTCATTGTCAATTCCTGAAAATGGAGGCAGTCTTGTCGATGGCGTTGGCCGGATCAGCAGAGGGAATCACACGCGATTCTTTTCGCGCAGGAACACCCGCGCCACGACGTTGAGGATCAGCACCGACAGCGTGATGAGCAGCGCACCGCCCCAGGCCAGGCGAACCCAGTTCTCGTACGGGCTCAGCGCAAACTGGAAGATCACGACCGGCAGGTTGGCCATGGGCGCATTCATGTTGGTGCTGAAGAACTGGTTGTTGAGCGCGGTGAACAGCAGGGGTGCTGTCTCGCCACTGATGCGGGCCACAGCCAGCAGCAAGCCAGTCATCACGCCGCTGCGAGCAGCACGCAGGGTGACCATGGTCGAGACCTTCCAGCGCGGTGCACCGAGGGCAAAAGCCGCTTCGCGCAGGCTGCCGGGCACCAGGCGCAGCATGTTCTCGGTGGTGCGCACCACCACCGGCACGGCGATGAGCGAGAGCGCCAGGCTGCCCGCCCAGCCCGAGAAGTTGCCCACGGTAGCGACCGCGATGGCATATACGAACAGGCCCAGCACGATGGAGGGGGCCGACAGCATGATGTCCGTCACAAAGCGGGTCAGTTCGGCGGTCTTGCTCTGGTCCCCGTATTCGGCCAGGTACACCCCCGCCAGCACGCCGATGGGCGTGGACACCAGCACGGTGAAGCCCACCATCAGCAGGCTGCCCACGATGGCGTTGGCCAGGCCACCGCCGTCGGAGCCGGGCGCTGGGGTGGACTGCGTGAACATGTTCCAGTCCAAAGCGGCAAAACCGTTGGACAGGAGCACGCTCAGGATCCAGAGCAGCACGAACAGGCCCAGTGCCATGGCGCCCAGTGACAGGGTCAGGCCAATGGCGTTGGAGCGCTGGCGCTTTTTGTAGAGTTGTTGATTGAATTCCATGGAGCTCGTCTCTGAAGAGGGTCGGGTGCGGGCTGCAGGGCTTACAGGCCCTTGGCCTTCTCGGCGCGCAGCAGCATGATCTTGGCGGCCGACAGCACCACAAACGTGATCACAAACAGCAGGAAGCCCAGGGCAAACAGCGTGGACAAATGAAAGTCCGCCGCCTCGCCAAACTCATTGGCCAACGTGGATGCGATGGACGTCCCGGGCGAGAACAGCGAGGTGGGCATGCGGTTGGCATTGCCGATCACAAAAGTGACGGCCATGGTCTCGCCCAAGGCCCGGCCCAGGCCCAGCATCACTCCGCCAATCACGCCTTTCTGCGTGTAAGGTAGCACCACGCGACGCACCACCTCCCAGGTCGTGCAACCCAGGCCATAGGCGGACTCGCGCAGGATGGGGGGAACAATCTCGAACACATCGCGCATCACGGCAGCCACAAAAGGCAACACCATGAAGGCCAGCACGATGCCCGCGGCCAGGATGCCAAATCCGTTGGTACTGCCGCCAAACAGGAAGCCGATCAGCGGCATGGAGCCGAGCAGCTTTTGCACGGGTACCTGGAAATGGTCTGCAAACAATGGCGCAAACACGAACAGGCCGAACATGCCGTAGATGATGGACGGAACGGCCGCCAGCAATTCCACCGCCGTGCCGAGCGGGCGGCGCAGCCAAACAGGGCAGGTTTCGGTCAGGAACAGCGCAATGCCGAACGCCAGCGGAACGGCGATCAGCAGCGCAATGCCTGCGCTGGCCAGGGTGCCGACGATGGCAATCGCCGCACCAAATTCTTCATTGATGATGTCCCACTCAGCGCGCCAGATGAACTGGATGCCGAACTTGTGAAAAGCTGGCCACGCGTAGATGAACAGCGAAACGATGATGCCCAGCAGCGCCACCAGCACCAGCAGCGACAGGCTCTGGGTCAGCCGATGGAAAACGATGTCCTGCAGGCGCTGCCGCTTGGCAATCGACACCATGGACGGTGTGGGGGCGTCCGTCATCTTGACGGACACGGGTTGCGAACTCATGGTGGTTCCCACGCTCATGTTGACTCCCATCTGGCTTCTGGAGACCCCACAAACCAGCGCCCATCGGTCAGACCAGCCGGCCGATGGGCACTATTCTGGGGCAAACCGCTTACTTCTTGATTTGCGACCAGACCTTGGAACGGATCTGCGCCGTCAGAGCGTCAGGCAGCGGCACGTAGTCCAGGTCAGCAGCCATGGTCTTGCCGTTCTTGAAGGCCCAGTCAAAGAATTTCAGAACTTCGGCTGACTGGGCCTTGTCTGCGGGGTCGGCGTACATGAGGATGAAGGATGCCGTGCTCACGGGCCAGCTGTTGGCACCCTTGGCGTTCACCATCGAAATACCCATGCCAGGCACGCTGAACCAGTCAGCGCTCGCAGCCGCCGCTGCAAAGGTGGCATCGTCGGGCGCCACATACTTGCCATCAGCGTTCTGCAGTTGCAGGAACGTCATGTTGTTCTTCTTGACGTAGGCGTACTCCACGTAGCCCAGGGCACCCTTCACACGGGTCACGTTGGCTGCAACACCTTCATTGCCCTTGCCTCCCACCGAAGACTGAGCAGGCCACTTCACTGCAGCACCCTTGCCCACCGTATCCGCCCATTCCTTGCTGACAGAGCTCAGGTAGTCGGTCCAGTTGAATGTGGTGCCAGAGCCATCGGCGCGGTGCACGATGGTGATGTTCTGGTCGGGCAGCGTCTTGCCGGGGTTCAGGGCTGCCAGCTTGGCATCGTTCCACTTGGTGATCTTGCCCAGATACATTTCGGCCAGGACGGTGCCGGTCACGCGCAGTTCGCCTGGCTTGAAACCGTCCAGATTCACCACAGGCACGGTGCCACCGATGATGGCAGGAAACTGCACCATGCCGTCTTTTTCGAGTTCAGCGCCCGACAGAGGGGCATCGGTAGCGCCAAAAGCCACGGTCTTGGCGCGGATCTGGCGAATACCACCCGAGGAACCGATGGACTGGTAGTTCAGACCCACGCCGGTTTCCTTCTTGTAGGCTTCAGCCCACTTGGCATACATCGGGAAGGGGAACGTAGCGCCGGCGCCGGTGATGTCTGCCGCAAAGGCGTTGCCCACTGCCAGGGCGGCCAGAGTTACTGCGACGGTTTTGAGAAATACGCGTTTCATGAGGTACCTTTCGGCAGGGGTTAACAGGAACAGAGCGAACTCTAGAGGCCTATCGTGACAGTTCAGTGACACAAATAACCAACCTCAGACCATTGCAACACCGGTCATGACGCGGCATCGCCGGCGTCATGAATGCGTCACACAACCTCGTCACACTCCCGCCATCTCCCGGTCACTTGCCCGCCCAGCGGATGGCGGCCCGCGCTTCGGATCAGGCCACGCGCATCGCGGTACGATGCCGCACGCAGCTCCCACCAAACACACATGCAGAACGGCACACGCCTCGCCGCAGTCGATCTCGGCTCCAACAGTTTTCGCCTGGAAATCGGGCGCTATGAGTTCGGACACGTCCAGCGGGTGGAATACCTCAAGGAAACCGTGCGCCAGGGCAACGGGCTGGATGAAGATCGGAACCTGACTCGCGACGCCATGGAGCGCGGCTGGGCTTGTCTGGCGCGCTTTGGCGAGCGCCTGGCGGGCTTTCCCCGCGCGCAGGTCCGTGCAGTGGCCACTCAAACACTGCGTGAAGCACGCAATCGCGAAGAATTCCTGTCACGCGGCAGTGAGGTGCTGGGATACCCTATCGACGTGGTGTCTGGCCCGGAAGAAGCTCGGTTGATTTACCAGGGCGTAGCCCGATTGCTGCCTCAGTCGGACGAGCGCCGCCTGGTGGTGGATATCGGAGGTCGGTCCACCGAATTGATCCTCGGCGAGCAGTTCACGCCCCACGCAGTGGCCTCTTTCCGGGTTGGCAGCGTCGCTTGGTCACAACGGTACTTTGCCAAGGGAGAGTTCTCTGCCCAGGCCTTCCTGGCGGCGGAGATTGCTGCCAAGGCGGTACTCGATGAGGCGCTGGAGACTTTTCGCCCCGATGCATGGGATGTTGCCTATGGATCGTCCGGTACGGCGGGCGCCGTGGGGGACATTCTGTCCGCTGCAGGAGGTTCGCCGGGTCAGATCACCCGCGATGGGCTGAACTGGCTGCGGGAGCGTTTGCTCCGCGCCCAAAGTGCCGACCGGCTGCGCATGGACGGACTCAAGGAAGAGCGCCGTGCAGTCATCGGGGGGGGCATCAGCGTGCTGCGCGCCGTGTTTGACCTGCTGGACATCCACGAGATGCAGGTGGCGCAAGGAGCATTACGCCAGGGCGCATTGTATGACCTTCTGGATCGGGAGCAACCCGGCACCGACCTTCGCACCACCACGGTCCAGGGGCTGATGCAGCGGTTTGGCGTGGACATGGAGCATGCAGACCGCGTGGCACGCACCGCCTGCGCGCTGTTTGAGCAGGCTGCCCCACCCGGGAGCGAACGTGCCAGCCGCAAGCTGGACTGGGCCGCCCGCCTGCATGAGATTGGCTGCCGCATTTCCCACAGCGACTACCACCGACACGGCGCCTACATTCTCGACAACACTGATGCCGCTGGTTTTGCCGTGCCAGAACTGCACCGCCTGGGAGTGCTGGTGCAGGGGCAACGGGGCAAGGTACGAAAGCTGGGGGTGGAACTCGACGATCCGATTTTTGTGCTGCAGCTCTTGTGCTTGCGCTTGGCCGTGGCGCTGTGCCATGCACGCCGGGAGCCCGATACCAAAGGACTGTCGTTGCAGCTGGACAGACAGCGATTTGAGGTCAGCGCTCGCCCGGGCTGGGCCATGGCCTACCCACAGTCGGCCCACCTTCTGCGCGAAGAAATTCAAGCCTGGCAAAAAACCCCCTGGGAGCTGGCTGTGGGCATGCCTTGAGGGAAAACAATAAACGGTATAAACTGTTTATACCGTTTATCAATCCTCTGCCATGACCACTGCCACTACAACCCCCCACCCCTCCGTCACACCCGCCGCGCCCGCAGCAGCCCAGCCCGCCAAGGCCGTCAAGTCAACCAAGCCGGCAACAGCACCCAAGGCTCCAAAGGCATCCAAGGCTGTCAGGCCCACCAAAAAGGCCGTGGCAGAAAAGGCGCCGACTTCCAAACCAGCAGCTGCGACCAAGCCTGCCAAGGCAGCAGCTGCAGTGAAAACCGGCAAGGCCACCGAGACCAAGGGTAAAAAGCCCAAGCTGGTCCGTGACAGCTTCACCATCCCCAAAGACGAGTACGCGGTGCTCGACACCCTGAAAGACCGCGCCACAGCACTGGCCCACCCCGTCAAGAAAAGCGAGCTGTTGCGCGCAGGGCTCAAGGTGCTGGCAGGTCTGTCAGACAGCGCGTTGCGCAGCGCTTTGCAAGCGGTGCCTTCCATCAAGACCGGTCGCCCAAAGGCCGACACAGCTGAAGCCGCGCCAACTGTCCCTGCCAAGGCAACGACCAAGTCCAGCGGCAAATCAGGACGCAAGTAAACCTGTCCCGAGACACGGCGTGTCCAGGGGCGCGGCTTCGGGCCCTCGGACATCGCCGGGCAAGCTAAAGAAACTCCGGCGACTGCACGGCCATGAGCACGGTCTGGCTGTGGTCCCAGCGCTGGCGCTGGCGCAACCACCACACGGAGCCCTTGCGCACAGGGCACTCGGGGGCCTGTAGTTGCAACAGCTGGGCAACGGTCTGGCCCAGCATGGGCTGGTGCCCCACCACCAGAACAGCGCCCTTGGCACGCGGCCATTGCACGAGCTCTAGCAAATCCTGTGGTGTACCGCCAGGCAACAACTCGGCGCGCATCTTGAATTTGCGGCCCAAAGCGTGGGCAGTTTGCTCAGTCCGCCGCGCTGGACTTGCCACCACCCTCAGGCCTTCCGGCAGTTGACGATCAAGCCAGGCCGCCATGCGCGCCGCCTGCTTCTCGCCCCGGGCCGTGAGCGGGCGTGCAAGATCATCGCTACCGTCTTCTGCCTCTTCCGCCTCGGCATGACGCCAAAGGATCAAATCCATCATGCGACCCCTGGCTCCTCGCGACCCAGAGCAGGCCGTGGCCCATAGCGCACCATCAACGCATTTTGGGCACCACTACCGTCCACCGGGTGCACAGCGCGGTCGTAGACGCCTGCGGCATTCAACGTCCAGGCATCGCGGTCATCACACAGGTAGGCCACCAAACATTCATCAATGATCTGCTGGCGCAGCTTGGGGTCAGTCACTGGCCACGCCAACTCGACGCGGCGCATCATGTTGCGGTTCATCCAATCGGCACTCGACAGATAGAGGTCTTCTTCGCCCCCCGCGCGGAAATAGAAAACACGCGTGTGCTCCAGGAACCGACCAATCACCGAGCGCACCCGGATGTTGTCAGTCACTCCCGGCACCTGCGGAGCCAGCATGCAGGCCCCGCGCACAATCAGATCGATGCGTGCGCCGCGCTGTCCAGCGAGGATCAGCGCCCGCATCAATCCCTCGTCGGTCAGGGCATTCATCTTGGCAACGATCCGTGCGTCTTCCCCGCGGCTGGCGGCCAGTCCCACGCGCTCGATTTTTTCGATCATGCGGCGATGCAAATGGAACGGTGCCAGCATGAGCTTGCGCAGCTTGGGAGGCCGGTTCTGGCTGGCCAGGTGATTGAAAACACCGTCCATATCGGCAGTGGTTTCTTCATCTGCCGTGAGGTAACTCAGGTCGGTGTACAGCTTGGCCGTGCGCACGTTGTAGTTGCCAGTGGAGAGATGGCCGTACCGGCGTAACTGCCGCCCTTCTCGGCGTGTGACGAGCAGCATCTTCGCGTGGGTCTTGAGGCCCACGACGCCATAGACCACCTGCGCCCCAATCGACTCCAGCGCCTCTGCCCAATTGATGTTGGCCTCCTCGTCAAAGCGTGCTTTCAGCTCCACCACCGCCATCACCTCCTTGCCTCGGCGTACCGCCTCGCTGAGCAGGTCCATGAGTTCGGAATCGGCGCCCGTGCGGTAAATGGTCTGTTTGATGACCAGCACGTCCGGGTCGTTCACAGCCTCCCGCAGGAACGCAAGCAAACCATCAAAGCTCTCGAACGGCTGGTGGATCAACACGTCGCGCTCGCGCAGCTGGCCCATGATGGACATCCCTGGCTGGAGTTGACGTGGCCAAGCGGAACTCCATGGGGGGAACAGCAACGCGGGATCGTTCACCAAGTCCACCAGCTGATTCAGGCGCACCAAGTTCACAGGACCATGTACACGGTACAAGGCCGCGTTGGGCAGATCAAATTGCTGCAACAAGAAGTCGGACAGGAAGCGAGAGCAACCCGCAGAGACTTCCAGGCGCACAGCCTGTCCGTAATGACGGTGCTGCAGGCCCTGCCGCAAGGCGGTGCGCAGGTTACGAACATCCTCTTCGTCCAGTGCCAGATCGGAGTGGCGTGTGACACGAAACTGGGAAAACTCCGTCACTTCGCGGCCAGGAAAGAGGTCTTCCAAATGGGCACGCACGATGCTGGACAAGCTAACGAACAACGCCCCGTCGGACGCAACCTTCTTTGGCATGCGGATCAGACGGGGCAGTGCACGCGGCACCTTGACGATGGCGATTTCGTTCTCGCGGCCGAAGGCATCATGCCCCTTGAGACGCACTATGAAGTTCAACGACTTATTAGCCACCTGCGGAAATGGGTGGGCCGGGTCGAGTCCCACCGGAATCAACAAGGGACGGACCTCGCGCGCAAAATACTCGTGCACCCAGCGCCTCTGCTCTGCGGAGCGATCACCATGCGCCACGATACGTATCCCATGCTTTGCAAATGCGGGAACCAGTGCGTCGTTGTACAGCGCGTATTGCCGCTCTACCAAGTCGTGTACCTGGGCGGACAGGGCCTCGAACGACGCTGCGGTGTAGAGCCCCTTGGTCTCGCCCTTCTTGGCCGCCGTGATGTGCGCTGCGGCACGTACTTCAAAAAACTCGTCGAGGTTGGATGACACGATGCACAGGTAGCGCAGCCGCTCCAGCAGCGGGACATCTGTGCGAACCGCCCAGTCGAACACGCGTTCGTTAAATGCCAGGATGCTGTGGTCGCGGTCCAGAAACATGTGGGGGGCAACGCCCGTGACAGCCCCCACAGCCGCAAAATCGTTGTCATGTGACACGGCGTGCGAGGAGTCCCCGACAGCATCGGGGTGCTCGCGCTGCAAAGGGATGGAATCAACAGGAGGCAGGGGCAGCATGGATACACGCGTACAGCAATTGCGGAATCGCTGCAGTATTTAACGCCCAGATGACAACTGCGTGACAGACTTTGTGACAGACACGAAAACTCCCTGCGAGCTGGAGCGGGCTGGTACCAGGTACTGTTGAAACAGCCTGGCCGCATGTGCCCAGGTGAACTCCAGCGCCCGGCTTCGTGCTTCGGACCTCGGTATGGACAAGGCCTGCTGCGTGGCCGCCAGAAGGCTCGCGTGTAACACGCCGCCCATCGGCACCCTGCCGTCCCCTGCACCCAGGACCTCCCGCGGACCGTCTTCAGGAAAGGCAGCGACCGGCGTGCCGCAAGCCATTGCCTCCAGCATGACCAACCCAAAGGTTTCGGAGCGGCTCGGAAACACAAAGACATCGGCCGAGGCGTAGACCTGTGCCAGCGCCTCCCGGTCCAAAATGCCAAGCCAGCGTACCTGCGGGTACTTGGCTTTCAGCCGCGCCTCGAGCGGGCCTACACCACACACCACCTTGGTGCCCGGCATGTCCATCTGCAAAAAGGCATCGATGTTCTTTTCATACGAAATGCGCCCCACATACAGCGCCACAGGATGCGCCAGAACGCCAGTGAGCGGACTCTGACAGACCTCGCCATGAAAGCGAAACGCCTGGGTGTCCACACCGTGCGTCCACAACCGCAGTTGGCGAAAGCCCCGCTGCTGCAGCATTTGCAAGACACCCTGCGTAGGAACCATCACCCCCGACGAAGGCCGATGAAAATGCCTGAAAAGCGCATAACCCCAACCCAGTGGTATGCGCAAGGCTGCCTGAAGAATCTCGGGAAACCTTGTGTGAAAGGCTGTGGTGAACGCTAGGCCACGCTTGAGACAGTAACGACGCCCCGCCCAGCCCAAAGGCCCCTCGGTCGCCAGATGAATGGCATCGGGCTGCAGGGCGTCCAACTTCTGGGTGAGTAACTTGTAGGGTCGCACCGCCAGATCAATGCCAGCGTAACCGGGACAAGGACGGGTAGAAAACTGACCAGGATGCAGTACCTGCACGTCGTGCCCGGCATCTTCCAGCTCTCGCACCAACTCGACCAAAGTGGTCACCACGCCATTGACCTGTGGCAGCCATGCATCAGTTAGCAGCGCAATCTTCATGCGGACACCCGTGTGGTCTGTCTGGACAGATTGGCGGCAGGCACAGCGGGCCATTGCAACAGCTCCAGCCGACCATCAAGGTGCTCGACGAGTGCTGTGTGGCTCTCCACCCAGTCGCCATCGTTGCAATACAAGGTGCCACCAATCTCGCGCATCTCCGCGCGGTGGATATGTCCGCAGACCACTCCGTCATGCCCGCGGCGACGGGCCTCTGCGGCCACCGCCATTTCAAAATCGGTGACGTAGTTGAGCGCCTTTTTTACCTTGCCTTTCAGGTAAGCTGACAAAGACCAATACGGAAGCCCCATCCGCGCCCGAAGGATGTTGAGATGGCGGTTCAGCTTGAGCGTGAATTCATAGAGGTTGTCACCCACGTAGGCGAGCCATTTGGCACACTGGATCACACCATCAAAGTGGTCACCATGCGTGACCCACAGGCTGCGCCCATCTGCAGTGGTGTGCACAGCATCGGACACCACCTCGATACCGCCAAAAGAATGCCCCACAAAGGCTCGGGCAAATTCGTCGTGGTTACCAGGAACAAACACCACGCGACACCCCTTGCGCGCGCGGCGCAACAGCTTTTGCACCACATCGTTGTGCGCCTGTGGCCAGAACCAACGGCGGCGCAACTGCCACCCATCCACGATGTCTCCCACCAGGTACAGATGGTCGCTGGGATGGTGCTTCAGAAAATCCAGAAGCGCTTCAGCCTGACACCCAGGCGTGCCGAGGTGCAAATCCGAAATGAACACCGCACGGAACCGGCGTTGACCGGCAAACGCCGCAAGGGCCTCGGGCTCTGCATCCTGCGGCACCTGGGACTCGTTCAACCAAGGGCCCAGGGCGTCGAACGCGGCACGCACCGGTCAGGCCCCCAGAAAATGCTTGCGGTAGCGGGGATGCAGGTCGGCCAGCCGCATCAGCATGGGCAGGTCGGCGGTATTGAAGTCCGGATCCCACGCCGGTGCACCCAGTACACGGGCGCCCAGTCGCAGATAGCCTTTGATTAGGGCCGGTGGGTCCACGGCAATGGATCCGTCCAGATGCTCCACGGGCAACGGAAGGCGCGGCAGCACGTGGTATTCGATGGGTGCCAGATGGGTCTTTCGCACTTGCTGCCAGATGCTGGCCGCCGCGTCGCCACTGACCACGCCATTGTGAAGCATGGGAATGCTGGCACAGCCGATCATCGTGTCGAGTTCGTTGCGCACCATGAAGTCCGCCAGCGCGCTCCACAGCGCCATGATCACGCCGCCGTGGCGGTGGTCGGGATGCACACAGCTGCGGCCCAGCTCCACCATGCGCGGGCGCAGCGTGCGCAAGCGCGTCAAGTCAAATTCGGTATCGCTGTAAGTTCCGCCCACCCGCTTGGCCTGCGCGGGCGTCAGCACCCGGTAAGTCCCAATGACTTGCTGGCTCGGAGCGTCGCGCACCAGAAGATGCTCGCAATAGTCGTCAAACAGGTCCACGTCGTGGCCAGGAATGGGGGTCGTCAATCGAGCGCCCATCTCTGCCGCGAACACCTCAAACCGCAAGCGCTGCGCCTCACGGACCTCATCCAGATGTCTGGCCCAAGTCACCTCGATAGCACCACGCGCCGGGATAGCATGCATAGCGCCCGGCACAACACCAGAAGGCTGAACAATACCGGTACCTGTAGCCTCCGGCGATGTGGACAACTGCATCAAAGTGGGCAGGTCGTTCATGGACAACGTCTCCTTCGGTAAGAACGGGCACAGCTGGAATTTCCAAACAGAGCGGGAATCCGCTTTCCTGGCCGGGAGTGTGAAAGCCGCGCATGACATCGCCATGTCTTCGGCGTGTCAACGCCATGACAATGCGCGCCTTCCATTGGCACGGGCCCTCACCAATGGCCTGCATAATTGACTGAGGAACTCCGCCGTGCCGTCCCCCGCCCTGCCCCCCACACGCAGCCCCATCGCAGCCTTTGTGGCTGTGTTTGTGCTGGCAGCAGCCTGCGCTGGTGCTTTGATCTGGACGCTGGAACGCCAGGAACGTGCGCAGCAGCGCACCCAAGCCGCCGATGTGGCGGGCGATCATGTCCAGGCCCTGCAGCGCGCCATCGAGTTGGCACTGTCGGCCAACAACACCCTGGTGGCGCTGGTGCGCCAGGGCCACGGGAACGTTCTCCAGTTCGAAGAAATCGGCGTGCAGATGCTGCCTTTCTACCCGGGCATCGCGGCCATGGGCCTGTCCCCGGGAGGGGTAGTGCAGCAGGTTGTTCCCCGTGCAGGCAACGAAAATTCGATTGGTTTTGACCAGCTCAACGACCCCCGCCAAGGGGCGGAGTCCGCGCGTGCACGCGAGTCCGGCGTGTTGACGCTGGCGGGGCCCATGGAGTTGGTCCAGGGCGGCCTGGGCGTCGTGGGGCGCCAACCGGTGTACCTGGAAGATGACCTGGGGCGCCGGAGCTTCTGGGGTTTTACTTACGTCACCATCCGTCTGCCCGAGGTGCTGGCCACCGCCCGGCTGCCCCAGCTCAAGGAACGGGGGTTTCACTATCGATTGTGGCGTGTCCGCCCGGATAACAACCAGGAGCAGACCATCGCGACGTCTGACCCTCCGCCCACCGGTGACGCTGTTGGCCGGTCCCTGACCCTGCCCAATGGCCAGTGGACGCTCAGCCTGACACCCGCCAAGGGATGGGGTGCGCCAGATGTGCTGGCTCTGCGCTGCGCCTTGGGCTTGCTGTTTGCGTTGCTGATGGGCTACCTGGCGCGCTTGCTCGTTGAATTGAAGGCGCACGAGCGCGGTCTGGCGACACAGGTGGCCCAGCGGACCTCCGAGATCCAGGCAACACAGCAGCAGCTGCGCGCCACCATCGATGCAATTCCCGATCCTTTGTTTGAAATCGACCAGGACGGCCGCTATTGCAGCGTGCACAGCCCTCGTGCCGAGTTGCTCATGGGCCCTGCTGAGCAATTGATCGGCCGCAATGTCACCGAGGTGTTACCCGCCCTGGCTGCACTGACGGTGATGGATGTGCTCAATGAAGCGCAATCCCAGGGATGGTCCACCGGACGCCAGATCATGCTGGACCTGCCTGGCCTGGGGCCCACCTGGTTCGAACTTTCTGCGGCCCGCAAGGCAGGATCAGCGGGAGGAAAACCCAGGTTCATCTTGCTGTCCCGCGACATTTCTGAACGCAAGCGGTCGCAAGAACAACTGCAGCTGACGGCCCAGGTGTTTGACCAGAGCGGCGAGGCCATCGTGATTGCCGACGCGGCCCAGACCATCGTGCGCATCAACCGGGCGTTCAGCCGCATCACCGGCTACTCCGAAGCGGAGGCCGTAGGTCAGTCGATGCGCCTGCTCACGGTGGCAGAGTCCACCCGAGACTTCGACGCCGACCTGGTGTACACCCATCTCACCAAAGAAGGGCACTGGGAAGGCGAAGCCTGGGGCCGCCGCAAGGACGGATCGACCTACCCCCAGTGGCTGTCCGTCAGCTGCGTGCGCGATGGCAATGGCAGCACCACCCACTCCATCACGCTGTTCCGCGACATCACCCTGCAACGCGAGGCTCAGGACCGCATCCAGCGCCTCGCGCATTTCGACCCCCTCACTGACCTGCCCAACCGTGCGCTCCTGGCAGAGCGCGCCCAACGCCACATCGAACAAGAGCAAGCGCGGGGCGGAACGCTGGCCTTGCTGTTCCTGGACCTGGACCACTTCAAGAACGTCAACGACTCGCTGGGGCACCGCATTGGCGACATCCTGCTGGTGGCGGTAGCGCGACGGCTGGAGTCGCTGCTGGGCGCACAGGACACCGTATCGCGCCTGGGAGGGGATGAATTTTTGCTGCTGCTACCCGCTGCCTCGGCCCTGCAGGCGGCCGACGTAGCCAACCGTTTGCTGATGGCCGTGGCGCAGCCGTTTCAGGTGGAGCCTTACGAACTCACCACCACCCTGTCCGTAGGCATTGCCATGTATCCGGCGGACGGAGAGTCGTTCGACACCCTGTACCAGCGCGCTGATGCAGCCATGTACCGTGCCAAGCAAAGCGGGCGCAACCGCTTTGGCTTTTTCACCGCCGACCTGGAGGCACGGACCGCCCGAGCCTTGCAGATCGAAAACGCACTGCGCCGGGCACTGGAACGCAACCAGTTCGAGCTGCACTACCAACCCCAGGTGTCACTCACCACGCGCCAAGTGGTCGGTGCCGAGGCGCTGCTGCGCTGGAGCCACCCCGAGCTGGGCATGGTGTCCCCGGCAGAGTTCATCCCTGTGGCAGAAAGCAGCGGCATGATCGTCGCAATTGGTGAGTGGGTGCTGAACACTGCCGTGCATGACGCCAAGCGCTGGCTGGACCTTCAATTGCCACTGCGGGCTGTGTCAGTCAATCTGTCGGCGGTGCAGTTCCGCCACCCCCAGTTGCCCGAGATGGTGACACGCTGCCTGCAACAAGCCGGACTGCCTGCGCGTCGGCTGGAGCTGGAGCTGACCGAGGGGGCTGCGGTAGACGACCCCGCTGCTGCACTGGCCATGATGGACCAATTGCATGACCGGGGCGTCCGGCTGTCGATGGATGACTTTGGCACGGGATATTCGTCGTTGAGCTACCTCAAGCGCTTCCAGATCTACAAGCTCAAGATCGACCAGTCGTTTGTGCGCGACCTGGACGACGACGCCAATGACCGGGCCATTGTCAGCGCCATCATCCGGATGGCGCAGGCCTTGGGCATGCAGACGACCGCCGAGGGGGTGGAGACCGATGGCCAGCTGGAGTTTCTGCGCGCGCAGGGCTGCGACGAAGGCCAGGGTTACCTGTTCAGTCGCCCCCTGGCAGCCGATGCCTTTGAGGCCTATCTGCGGGAACACTTGGGACGCTAAAAAAAGCCGGGCAACGTGTCTCTGCACCCTCTCGCGCCAGAGCTCTTGGCGACTGCACTTGCATCAGCCGTACGGCAGAACCTGCAGCGCTGTACCTGACGCATACCCTCAAACGGCTTGTAAGCTGCCGCTGCTACACTTTGGCACAATTTTCTGAGGCCATCTGGCCCTGCCGCCTGTTCTGGTCTTATGTATTCGCTGTTCAGCACTCCGCCCTCGCAGCGCGCCGGAGTGCCCCCTGACACCCCCCTGCAACGCACCTTGCGTGAACAACAAACCCTCCTGGACAGCGCGGGAGTGGGTATCGTGTTCCTGCGCCAGCGCAGCGTGGTGCGATGCAACCAGCGGTATGCCGAAATCTTTGGGTATGCCAGCCCCGCCCACTTGGTAGGGCTCAACACCGAAGCCTTCTATCCAGACCGGGATGCATTCCGGGACCTCGGGCGCACGGCTTATCCCGCGCTGGCCCAGGGGCAGTCATTCCGGATTGAACGCCAGTTGCGTCGTCAGGACGGCACACTGTTCTGGGGCAGCCTCACGGGGCGCCTGATCAATCCGCACGACACCGGAGAAGGCTCGATCTGGATCGTGGACGACATCGATGAGCAAAAGCGTGCCCACGCCGCGCTGAATGCCGCTGTGCGGGAAAAGCAGTTGCTGTTTGACAGCGCGATGGTCGGCATCGTCTTTCTGCGAGACCGGCATCTGACCCGCTGCAACCACCATTTTGAGCAGATGCTGGGCTTCGAGCCGGGCGAACTCATGGGCAGCTCGTCGCGTCGCTGGTACGCCAGCGATGCTGCCTGGCAAGAAGTGGGCGACCGCTGCTACCCCTCGCTGGTGGCCGGACAGTCGTACGAGGGCGAGGTGGAGCTATGCCGCAAGGACGGCACCCCTGTGATTTGCGAAGTACGCAGCAAATGCATCGATCCCGCCGACCCTGCCCAGGGGACCATCTGGATCACCATGGACATCACCGACCGCAAACGCGCGCAGGCGGTGCTGGCCCAGGCCCATGAGGAGCTGGAGCGGCAGGTGCAAGACCGCACGCGCGAGCTGCGCGAGACAGTGGAAAACCTGCACCGTGAAATCAATGACCGCAAGGCCGACCAGGAGCGCATTTACTGGTTGGCCCACTACGATGCGTTGACCGGTCTGCCCAACCGTGCCCTGCTGGCAGAACGTGCGCAGCAGGCCATTCGGGTGGCGCAGGAGAACCAGACGCCGCTGGCCGTCATCTTCCTGGACCTGGATCACTTCAAGCATGTGAACGACTCTCTGGGCCACCGGGTGGGCGATGTGCTGCTGGTCGAAATTGCCAAGCGCCTGCGTGCGGTGGTGCGCGACAAGGACACGGTGTCGCGCCTGGGAGGGGATGAGTTCATCCTGCTTCTGCCAGGCGCCGACGCGCGGGGTGCAGCCAGGGTCGCCAGCAAGTTGCAGGAGGCATCCCGTCAGCCGTACCAGATCGATCACCACGAACTGACCATGGCCCCGTCGATGGGCATTGCGCTGTTCCCCCAGGACGGACACGATTTCGATACTTTGACCCAGTCGGCAGACGTGGCCATGTACCGCGCCAAGCTGGACGGACGCAACACCTTTCGCTTCTTTACCCCCGAGATGCAGGCCCAGTCGGTACGGGCCCTGCAGCTCGAAAACGCATTGCGCCGTGCGCTGGAGCGCGAACAGTTCCACCTGCACTACCAGCCACAGATGAACCTGGCCACGGGTACTGTGCGCAGTGTGGAAGCCCTGCTGCGCTGGCAACACCCCCAGCTGGGTGCGATTTCTCCGGGAGAGTTCATCCCCATCGCCGAAGACAGCGGCCAGATTCTGCAGATCGGCGAGTGGGTGCTGCGCACAGCGCTGGCCCAGCTCAAGGCATGGCGCAGCTGCGGGTTTCCCGAACTCACAATGGCAGTGAACCTATCGGCCATTCAATTTCGCCAGCCACAGCTGCCAGAGCTGGTGAGCCGGGTGCTAGCGGAGTTTGACCTGCCCCCCGATTCGCTGGAACTGGAGCTGACAGAGGGGGTGGCAGTGGACGACCCCCATGCGGCGGTGGCCACTATGGACCAGTTGCATGCGCGTGGAGTGCGGATGTCGATGGACGACTTCGGCACGGGCTATTCGTCACTCAGCCAGCTCAAGCGGTTCCAGATCTTCAAGCTCAAGATCGATCAATCCTTTGTGCGCGACCTGGGCAACGACAGCAACGACCGCGCCATCGTCAGCGCCATCATCCGCATGGCGCAGGCGCTGGGCATGCGTACTACCGCCGAAGGTGTGGAAACCGAGGGGCAACTGGCCTTTTTGCACGAACAAGGTTGCGACGAAGCGCAGGGCTACCACTTCAGCACGCCACTGCCCGCGGAGCAGCTGGAACGCTTCATGCGGCAACACACACCAGCACACTGAGCGGCCTCAAGACCCCTTCCAGCGCGGCGGACGCTGCTGCGCTCCGCCGATAGACCAAGACCTCAACCCGCGCGGGCTGCGTCGGCCAGGCGCTGAGCGCAAGAGCTGGCCAACTGCGCGTCGCGCGCCTCCACCATCACACGCAGCAGAGGCTCGGTCCCACTGGCGCGGATCAGTACGCGGCCCGAGGAGCCCAACTGCTGCTCCACCGCCTGCGTGGCCTCTGCCAGTAAACGGTTGGCCTTCCAGTCCTGCCCTGGCGCCAATCGGACGTTGAGCAAGACCTGTGGGTAGAGCGTGATGCCTGCCAGCAGCTGCGCCAGCGTGCGGCCACTGCGCACACAAGCCTGCAGCACCTGCAGGGCACTGACCAAACCGTCGCCGGTGGTGTGTCGGTCCAGAGCCAGCAGATGCCCGGACCCCTCCCCGCCCAACACCCAGTGGTGGCGCGCCAGTTCTTCCAGTACGTACCGGTCACCGACCTTGGCGCGTACAAACTTCACTCCCTTGGCCAGTAGCGCCACCTCTACCGCCATGTTGGTCATCAGGGTACCCACCACGCCAGGCACGTGCTCGTCACGGCCCATGCGGTCTGCGGCCATCAGGTACAGCAGCTCGTCACCGTTGTACAGCCGCCCAGTGGCGTCCACAATCTGCAGCCGGTCTGCATCCCCATCCAGGGCAATGCCATAGTCGGCACGGTTCGCGCGCACAGCGCGCACCAACGCGTCGGGGTGTGTCGCACCGACCTCGTGGTTGATGTTGAGGCCGTCGGGTGCGCAGCCAATCGACAGCACTTCCGCACCCAGCTCGTGGAATACCTTGGGCGCCACCTGATAGGCGGCTCCGTGGGCAGCGTCCACCACAATCTTCAGGCCCTTGAGCGTCAGGTCCTGGGGAAACGTGCTCTTGCAAAACTCGATGTAGCGCCCGGCCGCATCATCCAGGCGCCGGGCCTTGCCCAGGCTGGCCGAATCGACCCAGACGGGTGGTTCGGCCAGTGCGGCTTCCACCGCCAGCTCCCAGGCGTCCGACAGCTTGGTGCCTTGCGCGCTGAAGAACTTGATGCCGTTGTCAGGGTAGGCGTTATGGCTGGCACTGATCACCACGCCCAGACTGGCGCGCTGGGCGCGGGTCAGGTAAGCCACGCCTGGCGTGGGCAACGGCCCCAGCAGCACTACATCCACCCCTGCCGAGTTGAAGCCAGACTCCAGCGCGCTTTCAAGCATGTAGCCAGAGATGCGGGTGTCCTTGCCGATCAACACTGTGGGCCGCTCTTCCGTGCGGCGTAACACGCGACCCACGGCATGGGCAAGGCGCAGCACAAAATCCGGTGTGATGGGCGGCTGCCCCACAGTGCCGCGAATGCCGTCGGTTCCAAAGTATTGGCGTGTCATGTTCTGGCGTCTCCTCGTACGGATCTCAGTATGTTGTTGTCAAAGGCGAGGACCTGGCGCCCCACTACCTGCTCTCGAATCACCGGCCCCTCAGCCAGATCGCTGCATCGCAGACCACACTGCCAGTGCCGCCACCGTCTCGCGTACATCGTGCACACGCACTACCGACGCGCCCCGCTCTACCGCGAGCAAGGCGGCGGCCACACTGGGTACCATGCGTTGGCTCACCTCCAGCCCGGTGATCGTGCCCAGCGATGACTTGCGTGACCATCCCGCCAGCAGCGGGTAGCCAGCGGCCAATAGCTCGGACTGTCGTGCCAGCAACGCAAAGTTCTGTTCCACCGTTTTGCCGAAACCAATGCCCGCATCCAGCAGGATACGAGCCTTTTCGACCCCAAGCGCTAGTAGATTATGCGCCTGCAGCTGCAAAAATGATAGCACCTGAGGCACCACATCCCCCCCCATGGGCGCCTGCTGCATGGTCTGCGGGTCGCGGTGCATATGCATCAGGCACACACCACACTGCGGGTGCGCAGCCACCGCTGCCGCAGCTCCTGGCTGCCGCAGGGCCCAGATGTCGTTGACGATGTCAGCCCCCAGATCCAACACAGCGCGCATGACCTCCGGCTTGTAGGTGTCCACTGAAATCGGGACACCCAGCGCCACAGCCTCACGCACCAAGGGAACGACACGAGACAGCTCCTCATCCAGCGGCACAGCAGGGCTGCCCGGGCGGGTGGACTCACCACCGATATCCAGGATATCTGCGCCCTCTTTCAACAGCTGTTCGCAATGCCGTAGCGCAGCAACCGTGGAGCCATGGCGCCCACCATCGGAGAAAGAATCGGGAGTGACGTTGACGATGCCCATGACCTGGGGACGGACCAAGTCAATTGCGAAGCGAGAGGTTTGCCAGATCATGCCGATCACACCCATGCAAATTTCGAAATAGCGGCTCGACAAAGCATTCCGCAAGAAAAATCGATGGTCCCCATGAAAAACGGGGCACAAGGCCCCGTTCAGACGGCTGGACCGCGAGCCTGGTCAGGCCGCCGTCGGTGCGGTGTCCGTGGCTACAGCTGGAGTGCCACCACTGGAGTTATCACCACCAGAGGGAGGGGTGCGTGGCGTCCAGTCCTTGGGAGGACGAGGCTCCTTGCCCGCCATGATGTCATCCAACTGTTCGGTATCAATGGTTTCCCATTCGAGCAAGGCCTTGGCCATGGCGTGCATCTTGTCGCTGTTCTCTTCGATCAGGCGGCGGGCGAGGTTGTACTGCTCGTCGATGATGCGGCGCACTTCCATGTCCACCTTTTCCATGGTCTGTTCGCTCATGGTGGTGGTCTTGGTGACCGAGCGGCCCAGGAACACTTCGCCTTCGTTCTCGGCGTAAACCATCGGCCCCAGGGCATCGGTCATGCCGTAGCGCGTGACCATGTCGCGGGCGATGTGAGTGGCGCGCTCGAAGTCGTTGCTGGCGCCGGTGGTCATCTGGTTCATGAACACTTCTTCGGCAATGCGGCCACCGAACAGCATGCTGATCTGGTTTAGCATGTATTCGCGGTCATAGCTGTAACGGTCCTGTGCGGGCAGGCTCATCGTCACGCCCAGAGCACGGCCGCGGGGAATGATGGTGACCTTGTGCACGGGGTCGCACTTGGGCAGCAACTTGCCGATCAGCGCATGGCCTGACTCGTGGTAAGCCGTGTTGCGGCGTTCTTCCTCGGGCATGACCATGCTCTTGCGCTCGGGACCCATGAGGATCTTGTCCTTGGCCTTCTCGAAGTCCTGCATCTCCACGGTGCGCGCATTGCGGCGGGCAGCCATCAGGGCGGCTTCATTACACAGGTTGGCCAAGTCGGCACCACTCATGCCGGGGGTACCACGGGCGATGATGCCAGGCGCCACATCCTGACCAATCGGGATCTTGCGCATGTGCACGTTCAGGATCTGCTCGCGGCCACGGATGTCGGGCAGCGTCACATACACCTGGCGGTCAAAACGGCCTGGACGCAGCAGGGCGGCGTCCAGAATGTCAGGGCGGTTGGTGGCAGCCACCACGATGACGCCCAGGTTGGTTTCAAAGCCATCCATCTCGACCAGCATCTGGTTCAGGGTCTGTTCACGCTCGTCGTTGCCACCACCCAGGCCAGCGCCACGCTGGCGGCCCACCGCATCGATTTCGTCGATGAAGATGATGCAGGGAGCGTTCTTCTTGGCGTTGTCGAACATGTCGCGCACGCGCGCCGCGCCCACGCCAACGAACATTTCCACGAAGTCGGAGCCGGAGATGCTGAAGAACGGCACCTTGGCTTCGCCAGCGATGGACTTGGCCAGCAGGGTCTTGCCAGTGCCGGGAGGCCCCACCAGCAGCAGGCCACGGGGAATACGGCCGCCGAGCTTCTGGAACTTTTGTGGGTCTTTGAGGAAGTCCACCACTTCCTTGACTTCTTCCTTGGCCTCGTCGCAGCCGGCCACGTCAGCGAACGTGACCTGGTTGTTGTTCTCGTCCAGCATGCGAGCCTTGCTCTTGCCAAAGCTGAACGCGCCGCCCTTGCCGCCACCTTGCATCTGGCGCATGAAGTACACCCACACGCCAATCAACAGCAACATGGGCCCCCAGCTGACCAGGAGGGTCATGAGCAAGGAGCCTTCCTCACGAGGCTTCACGTCGAACTTGACGTTGTGATTCAGCAGGTCACCCACCAGACCACGGTCCAGCACCGAAGCGTTTGTGCGGATCTTGCGATCATCGGTGGTGACCGCAACAATCTCGCCACCGCTCAGCCCTTCGGGAATGGTGGCGCTTTTGATGCGGTTGTTGCGGACTTCGTCCAGAAACTCGGAATACCCGACATGGCCTGCACTGGCGCCGCTGCGAGTGTCAAACTGCTTGAACACCGTGAACAGCACCATGGCAATGACCAGCCATACGGCAATTTTTGAAAACCACTGATTGTTCAAGCGGGGCTCCAGTTGCAGGGAACAGAAAACGGACACACTGCCGTCATGGCACGCATGTGCGGCCCATTTTAGGTCTTTCAAGCCACGGGACCAGCTCTATTCCCCCTCACGCCCATGGAATCAGCACGGGCTTTGCAGCCAAAGTTCACGGATTCTTGACCTGAGGCAAGCCTAGACAGGCTGCTTTTTCAGCCCCATGCCCACCAGGAAGGTTTCTGACGACTTGTCGCGCGACGCCTTGGGTTTCAAGGGTTTGACGACCTTGAAGGTCTGCTTGAACAGTGTGACCAGATCGCTGTATCCGCTGCCATGGAACAGCTTGACCACCAGGGCGCCTTCCGGTTTCAAATGGTTGCACGCAAAATCCACAGCCAACTCCACCAAATGCGCAATCCGTGCTGCATCGGCCGACTCGATGCCCGACAGGTTGGGCGCCATGTCAGACACCACCACGTCCACCACCCGGCCGTCGAGCGCCTGCTCCAGGCGCTCCAGCACCTCGGGCTCGCGAAAGTCTCCGTTCAAGTAGGTAACGCCTTCAATGGGGTCCATGGGCAGAATGTCCAACGCAATGATCACCCCGTTGAGCTGCCCCGCTGCGGCGCCCGCGGGCGACATGCGCCTGCGCAGATACTGGCTCCACGCCCCCGGTGTGGAGCCCAGGTCGACCACCGTATAACCAGGCTTGATGAGGCCCAGTTGCTCGTCAATCTCCTTGAGCTTGTAGGCGGCACGGGCGCGGTAACCCTCCTTCTGTGCCAATTTGACATAGGTGTCGTTCACGTGGTCGTTGAGCCACGCCTTGTTCACCTTCTTGCTCTGGGTTTTGACTTTCATATGGCGGTATTGTCTCTCGACAATCGCTGTAGCTGGTGACTTGAAAGCCTTGCCGCACTCGGGAGGTGGAGTCACCCCACCACGGGCCGCAGACATAATACGGGTATGCCCCAAATTCAACTGACTCCTGCCGAGCGCCGGGAACAACGCGCCAATGCCCACCACCTGGACCCCGTGGTCCTGATCGGCGGCGATGGCCTCACCCCTGCCGTGAAGAAGGAAATCGACGCCGCCCTCAACGCCCATGGCCTGATCAAGGTGCGTGTTTTCAACGACGACCGCGTGGCGCGCGAGCTGATGTACCAGGAGCTGACTGCCGAACTCAACGCCGCACCCATTCAGCACATCGGCAAACTGCTGGTGCTGTGGCGGCCCCAGCCTGTCAAAGAGCGAACCATCGACGAAGACCGGATGCCCGGCCCACGCGATGTCAAGGTGCTGAAGTACAGCAAACGGGGTGGTCAGCGCCCCGAGATCAAGCAGTTGCGTGTGCTCGGCAACCAGCGCCTCACGTCAGGCGGCCAAATCAAGCGCGCCAAGCCCAAGCAAAAATCCATCAAGAAGCGCCAGGCTGACTGATGACCGCTGAAGCAGCATCTGCAACCATTGCAGCACCTGCCGGCATGGCGCCGACGCGCCACATCCTCTGCATGAAATGGGGCACGAAATACGGCCCCGAATACGTCAACCGGCTGTACGCCATGGTGCGCCGGCATCTGAGCGGAGACTTCCGTTTTGTCTGCCTCACCGATGACAGCACCGGAATCCGTAGCGAAGTGCAATGCCTGCCCATTCCTGCATTGGATCTACCGCCCGGCATTCCCGAGCGGGGCTGGACCAAGCTGGCCACGTTCAGCGCAGACTTGCATGGCCTGCGGGGCACCGCCCTGTTTCTGGACGTGGATGTGGTCATCACCGGCAGCCTGGATGATTTTTTCACCCAGCCCGGCGAATTCCTGATCATTCACGACTACAAGCGCCCATGGCGTATCACGGGAAACTCGTCGGTCTACCGCTTCGAGCTTGGCGCCCATCCTGATGTGCTGGCGTATTTTCGCGAACACTTCGCGGAGATCCGCGCACAGTTTCGCAACGAACAGGCCTACCTGTCCGACTTCTTGCACAAGCAGGGCAAGCTGCAATACTGGCCCGCTGCATGGTGCCCCAGTTTCAAGTACCACGGGATACCGCCGTGGCCCACCAATTACTGGCGCGCTCCGTTTGTGCCCGACGGCGCGCGCATCGTGATTTTTCACGGGGAATGCAATCCCCCGGATGCGCTGGCGGGGAGGCGCAACCGCCGCTTCCGCTACATCCGTCCAGCTACCTGGGTGGCGGAACACTGGCACGAATAGGCGCGGCGGCGGGCAGGCTTGTCCTCAAAAGAAAAGTCCACGCCGCAGTAGGTCTGTCAGCGAGTCGCTTGCCTGACCGTCAATCGCTGGCGGACCGCTCTTCCACTGCCGTGTGCGCTCCGGGCCGAAGCGTTTGCCAGAACACTGCCAAGGCACAACCCCATTGCACCGCGTACATCACTGTCCCCACGCTGTGCCACAGACGCAAGTCCTGCCGGGCCACAATGCGGGGCGCCACACCAAACTGGTTGAGCAACGCCAGCAGCAGGCCGCCCAGAACGAACAGCATGGCAGCGCGTGCCCACGGATATTGGGTCACCCCATGCCGAGGTCTGGACAGCAGCAGCAGCACCACACAGCACACCACAGCCACCCAGGTTTGCGCCGCAAACAGCCGGGCCGCCATCTGTCCCGCCAGGGAAGGGGATGGCAGAGAGGCGAACAACAGCGGCACCACCAAAAAGCCGATGGTGGTGAGACTGCCCCACCACAAGGCCGCTACGAGAGCCGGAAGTCGCGGGCGCATGCCCAGCCACATGGCAGCCATCACACCGTCACTGGTAGCTGACCGCCACCACTTCATAGCGGCGGATGCCACCGGGGGCCTGCACCTCAGCGGTGTCGCCCTCCTCCTTGCCAATGAGGGCACGCGCGATGGGGCTGGAAATATTGATCAGGCCTCGCTTGAGGTCCGCCTCGTCTTCCCCGACGATCTGGTATTTCACCGTGTCGCCCGACTCTTCGTCCTCCAGTTCGACCGTGGCACCAAACACCACCTTGCCGCCGCCATCGACCGCACTGGGGTCGATGACCTGGGCCACCGAGAGCTTGCCCTCGATCTCCTGAATGCGGCCTTCGATAAAGCCCTGGCGGTCCTTGGCTGCGTCGTAATCGGCGTTTTCACTCAGGTCGCCCTGCGCACGCGCTTCGGCAATGGCCGAGATCACAGCGGGACGCTCCACGGTCTTGAGTCGGTGCAGCTCTTCCTTGAGCATTTCGGCGCCGCGCTTGGTAATTGGAATGGTGGCCATGAGATTGAGTCTCCACAAGTCAAAACGGTGAAAGTGCAATGCACTTCCACCGATCTGTCGCCACGCTGCGCCCCGCAAAACACGGGCGGGTGCACATGGCACATCTACAAAAGGAAACCGCCGCACGTTGCCGCGCGGCGGTGTTAGTTCGGCTGCAATTATGCCGTGTTTGCGGTGGCAAAAGCCACCGCAAAAACCCGGTCAGGCAGCCAGTTGAGCGTGCAGTTCCTGCACGGAATACACGTCGAGCTTGTCGAGGTACTTCATGCCCTCGACGGCCGCCTCGGCACCAAAGATGGTGGTGAAGGTGGTCACGCGGGCCAGCAGCGATGAGGTGCGGATCGCGCGCGAATCTGCAATCGCATTGCGGCGCTCTTCCACCGTGTTGATGACCATGACAATCTCATTGTTCTTGATCATGTCCACGATGTGCGGACGGCCTTCCGTGACCTTGTTGACCACCACCACCGGGACGCCCGCCTCGGCGATGGCCGCAGCGGTGCCCTTGGTCGCCACCAGGTCGAAGCCGAGCGCCACCAGCTGGCGGGCAATGTCCACCGCACGGGGCTTGTCGTTGTTCTTCACGGTGAGGAACACCTTGCCCGACGTCGGCAGCTTGGTGCCCGCGCCCAGCTGGCTCTTCACGAACGCTTCCCCAAAGGTCTTGCCCACGCCCATCACCTCGCCGGTGGACTTCATCTCGGGGCCGAGGATGGTGTCCACGCCCGGGAACTTGACGAAGGGGAACACGGCTTCCTTCACGCTGAAATAAGGCGGTGTCACTTCCTTGGTGATGCCCTGCGAAGCCAGCGACTGGCCCGCCATGCAGCGCGCTGCGACCTTGGCCAGCTGGATGCCGGTGGCCTTGGAGACAAACGGCACCGTGCGCGACGCGCGGGGGTTCACCTCCAGCACGTAGATGACGTCCTTGCCATCCACTTCCTGAATGGCAAACTGCACGTTCATCAGGCCCACCACGTTCAGGCCTTCGGCCATGGCAGCCGACTGGCGCTTGAGCTCGTCCACCGTGGCTTGCTTGAGGTAATACGGCGGCAGCGAGCAGGCCGAGTCGCCCGAATGCACGCCGGCTTGTTCGATGTGCTCCATCACACCACCAATAAAGGTCTTGCCTTCGGGGTCGCGCAGGCAATCCACATCGCACTCGATGGCGTCGTTCAGGAAGCGGTCGAGCAGCACGGGCGAGTCGTTGCTCACCTTGACGGCCTCGCGCATGTAGCGCTCCAGGTCGCGCTGCTCGTGCACGATTTCCATCGCGCGGCCGCCCAGCACGTAGCTAGGGCGCACCACCAGGGGGTAACCCAAGGTGGCAGCCTTTTCCAGAGCCTCGGCTTCGGTACGCGCCGTGGCGTTGGGCGGCTGGCGCAGGCCGAGGTCACCCAGCAGCTTCTGGAAACGCTCGCGGTCTTCGGCCGCGTCGATCATGTCGGGGCTGGTGCCGATGATCGGCACACCTTCGGCTTCCAGGCCCAGTGCCAGCTTGAGCGGCGTCTGGCCGCCGTACTGCACGATCACACCGTGTGGCTTTTCCTTGTCCACGATCTCGAGCACGTCTTCCAGCGTCAGCGGCTCGAAGTACAGGCGGTCGGAGGTGTCGTAGTCGGTCGAAACCGTTTCAGGGTTGCAGTTGACCATGATGGTTTCGTAGCCATCCTCGCGCATGGCGAGTGCGGCATGCACGCAGCAGTAGTCGAACTCGATGCCCTGGCCGATGCGGTTCGGGCCACCGCCCAGCACCATGATCTTTTTCTTGTCCGTCGGCGCAGCTTCGCACTCTTCCTCGTAGGTCGAATACATGTAGGCCGTGTTGGTGGCGAACTCGGCAGCGCAGGTGTCCACGCGCTTGTACACGGGGCGAACGTTCAGCGCGCGGCGTGCTTCGCGCACCGATTTCTCGGTGGTCTTGAGCAGCTTGGCCAGGCGGCGGTCGGAGAAGCCCTTCTTCTTGAGCGTGCGCAGCGTGTCGGCATCCAGTGCAGCCAATGCCGCATCACCCTTGTCGGCGGCGAGCTGGTCGAGTTCGAGTTCGATTTTCACGATCTCTTCGATCTGCACCAGGAACCACTTGTCGATCTTGGTAAGGTCGTACACCTCGTCCACCGACAGGCCCATGGCAAACGCGTCGCCCACGTACCAGATGCGCTCGGGACCGGGCTCGCCCAGTTCCTTTTCGAGCACTTCGCGGTCCTGGGTCTTTTCGTTCATGCCGTCCACGCCCACTTCCAGACCGCGCAGGGCTTTCTGGAAGGACTCCTGGAAGGTGCGGCCCATGGCCATGACCTCGCCCACAGACTTCATCTGGGTGGTCAGGCGGCTGTCGGCCGTCGGGAATTTCTCGAACGCAAAACGTGGGATCTTGGTGACCACGTAGTCGATGGAAGGCTCGAACGAGGCAGGCGTGGCGCCGCCGGTGATTTCGTTCTTGAGCTCATCGAGCGTATAGCCCACGGCCAGCTTGGCCGCGACCTTGGCAATCGGGAAGCCCGTGGCCTTGGAGGCCAGCGCCGACGAACGCGACACGCGCGGGTTCATCTCGATGACGATCATGCGGCCGTCCTTCGGGTTGACCGAGAACTGCACGTTCGAGCCGCCCGTGTCCACGCCAATCTCGCGCAGCACCGCGAGCGACGCGTTGCGCATGATCTGGTATTCCTTGTCGGTCAGCGTCTGCGCGGGGGCCACCGTGATCGAGTCCCCTGTGTGCACGCCCATCGGGTCCAGGTTCTCGATGGAGCAGATGATGATGCAGTTGTCCGCCTTGTCGCGGACCACTTCCATCTCGTACTCCTTCCAGCCGAGCAGCGACTCTTCAATCAGCAACTCGTTGGTGGGCGAGGCTTCCAGGCCGCGCTTGCAGATGGTCTCGAACTCTTCGGGGTTGTAGGCAATGCCGCCGCCGGTACCGCCCAGCGTGAAACTGGGGCGGATCACGGTGGGGAAACCCACGGTCTTTTGCACGGCCCAGGCTTCGTCCATGCTGTGGGCAATGCCGGAGCGCGCGGAGCCCAGACCGATCTTGGTCATGGCGTCCTTGAACTTCAGGCGGTCTTCGGCCTTGTCGATGGCTTCGGGTGTGGCACCGATCAACTCGACCTTGTACTTGTCGAGCACGCCGTTGCGCCACAGGTCCAGCGCGCAGTTCAGCGCAGTCTGGCCGCCCATGGTGGGCAGGATGGCGTCGGGGCGTTCCTTGGCAATGATCTTCTCGACCGTCTGCCAGGTGATGGGCTCGATGTAGGTGACGTCGGCGGTGGCCGGGTCGGTCATGATCGTCGCAGGGTTGCTGTTGATCAGGATGACCTTGTAGCCTTCTTCACGCAGGGCCTTGCAGGCCTGCACGCCGGAGTAGTCGAACTCGCAGGCCTGGCCGATGATGATCGGGCCGGCGCCAATGATGAGGATCGATTTGAGGTCTGTGCGCTTTGGCATTATTTCTTCTCCATCAGCGCGGTGAAGCGGTCAAACAGGTAGGCGATGTCGTGCGGGCCGGGCGATGCCTCGGGGTGGCCCTGGAAGCAGAACGCAGGCTTGTCGGTGCGCTCCAGCCCTTGCAGCGTGCCGTCGAACAGGCTGATGTGCGTGGGGCGCAGCGTGGCGGGCAGCGAGGCCATGTCCACGGCAAAGCCGTGGTTCTGGCTGGTGATGCTCACGCGGCCGTTGTCCAGGTCCTTCACCGGGTGGTTGGCACCATGGTGGCTGTTGTCCATCTTGAAGGTCTTGGCGCCGCTGGCCAGTGCCATGATCTGGTGGCCCAGACAGATGCCGAAGGTGGGCACACCTGCATCAACGATCTGGCGGGTGGCTTCGATGGCGTAGTCGCAGGGCTCTGGGTCACCAGGACCGTTGGACAGGAACACACCATCCGGCTTCATCGCCAGCACGTCGGCCGCGGGCGTCTTGGCGGGCACCACGGTGAGCTTGCAGCCACGTTCGGCCAGCATGCGCAGGATGTTCTTCTTGACGCCGAAGTCGTACGCCACCACGTGGAAGCGCGGGGCAGCCTGTGTGCCATAGCCTTCGCCCAGCTTCCACTCGGTCTGGTCCCAGGTATAGGTCGCAGGGGTGGTCACCACCTGGGCGAGGTCCAGACCCTTCATGCTGGGCGCGGCCTTGGCAGCCGCCAGGGCTTCGTCGATGCGCGCCTGCGTCACAGCCTCACCAGCCGCCAGGCCCAGGATGGCGCCGTTCTGCGCGCCCTTGTCGCGCAGCAGGCGGGTGAGTTTGCGGGTGTCGATGTTGGCAATGGCCACCGTCTTCTCGCGCACGAGGTACTGCGAAAGCGTTTCGGTGGATCGGAAGTTGCTGGCCAGAAGGGGCAGGTCTTTGATGATCAGGCCTGCAGCATGGACCTTGTCGGCTTCGATGTCTTCCGCATTGACGCCGTAATTGCCGATGTGCGGATACGTCAGGGTGACGATCTGCTGGCAGTAGCTGGGGTCGGTGAGGATTTCCTGGTAGCCGGTGATGGCGGTGTTGAACACCACTTCACCGACCGTGGTGCCGATGGCACCGATCGAGTTACCGATAAAGACCGTGCCGTCTGCGAGCGCCAGGATGGCGGGCGGGAAGTTTCCCTTGAGAGACAAAAGCACTGGGTTCTCCGGATGGTTACGGTCGCCCGGCGCCTGCAGACCACTCGCACACTCGAAGCGCGATGGTGCCAATGGCTGCTCTCAGATGGGTTGTTGCTTTGGGTGCGGTCGGGCGACGCTGTTGCGAGAAAAGCTCCCGATTATACCCTCCGTCGCTGACACCTCTGCAATGCACGCCTTGCATAACCCTGATACCAGCGTCTATGACCTGCGATCCCCAAGCTCGCCTTGGACGCCCACAGCACCGATGCGGGCGCAGACAGCGTCAGCGCCCTGCTCCGCTCGCGTGCAGGCAGATGGCCGCAGCCGCAGCCACATTCAGCGACTCCTCGCCACCGGGCTGGGCGATGCGGATGCGCAACGAAGCCCTATCTTCCAGAGCTTGGCTGACACCCTGCCCTTCGTGGCCCATCACCCAGGCGCAGGGCCAGGGCAAGGCGGCGCGGTGCAAGAAGTCGCCCGCGTGGGAGCTGGTGACAAGCAGCGGCACCTGCAGGGCGGCGAGGTCGTCCAGCGCCAGCCCCTCGATCAGGTCGAGTGCGAAATGCGCCCCCATGCCCGCCCGCAAGACCTTGGGCGACCACAACGCGGCACTGCCCTTGATGGCGGCCACCTGACGGAACCCGAACGCCGAGGCGCTGCGCAGGATGGAGCCCACATTGCCCGCGTCCTGCACCCTGTCCAGCACCACGGTGGGCGCATTGGCCTGGAGTGAAGCCGGTGCGGGCAAGTCCAGGATAAAACCCATCGAGGCGGGCGACTCCAGCCCGCTCACGTCCGCAAAAAGTGCATCGGCAAGGACTATGAATTTTGTAGCTGCACCAGCATATTGCACCTGCGCTTGCGGCCAAAAAGACTCCGAAAACACCGCCACCGATGCCCGCAGCCCCCGTGCGAGCGCAGCGCGGCACAAATGATCGCCTTCAAGCCAGACACGGCCCTGCTTGCGGTAGGCCGTCGTATCCTGGGCCAAACGGCGCAAATCCTTGACGAAGGTGTTATCGCGGGAATGGATGGAGGTCACGGACGAGGAGGTCATGGCAAATTTTCAGCGCGCGGTCAGGATCCGGCGCGCAGGTTCTGGGCCACCGGCGCAAACGAGCGCCGGTGGTAAATGCAGGCACCGTGCTCCCGCAAGGCGGCCATGTGCACGGCCGTACCGTACCCCTTGTGGCCGGCAAAGCCGTACTGCGGAAACTCGTCATGCACCTGCGCGCACCAGCGGTCGCGGTGCACCTTGGCGAGGATGGAGGCCGCCGAGATGGCCGGCACCAGCGCATCGCCCTTGACGATGGCCTCCGCAGGAACGTCCAGCACGGGCAGCCGGTTGCCGTCCACCAGCACCATGGCCGGTTTGAGCCGCAGCCCCATGACGGCACGGCGCATGGCCAGAAGAGTGGCCTGCAGGATGTTGAGCTGGTCAATCTCTTCCACGCTGGCCTCGGCAATGCTGCAGCACAGGGCCTTGGCACGGATCTCGTCGTAGAGCTTCTCGCGCCGCGCGGCGGTGAGTTTCTTGGAATCGGCCAGTCCAGCAATGGGGTGCAGGTCGTCCAGGATCACGGCCGCCGCCACCACCGGCCCGGCCAGGGGGCCACGGCCAGCCTCATCCACGCCAGCCACGAGGCCGGGCGGATGCCAGGGCAGGCAGGCCTGCTCAGGCAGCGGGAGCGAGGATTTTCTGGATCGCATCGGCAGCCAGTTGGGGAGTGTTGCGCAGCAGGCTCTCGTGCAGCGCCGTAAAGCGCTGCTCCAGGGCTGCAATTTTTGGGGGATCTTGGTGCTTTGCGTCCAGCCAGTCCAGCGTGGCTGCGCAAAGCGCCTGGGGCGTGGCGGCGTCCTGGATCAGCTCGGGCACCACAAACTCGCGGCACAGGATGTTGGGCAGGCCCACCCAGGGTTGCAACTGCTTGCGGCGCATGAGCCACCAGCTGAGCGGGTGCATGTGGTAGCCGATGACCATGGGCCGCTTGAAGAGCGCGGCCTCCAGCGTCGCGGTGCCGCTGGCTATCAACGTGGCATCACACGCTGCGAGCACCGTGTGCGACTGGCCCGTGGTGATTTGCAAGGCATCGCCCAAACCGCACGCGCGCGCCAACTGCTCGATGCGGTCACGCAGTGCGGGCACTGCAGGCACTATCAATTTAATAGCTGGTCGCGCTTGAAGTACTAGCGCTGCAGCCTCAAAGAATGGCTGGGCAATGTACTGGATCTCGGAGGAGCGGCTCCCCGGCAGGATGGCCAGGACTTCGTCCTCATCCTTCAGACCCAATTGCGCACGCGCGGCTGCACGGTCCGGCACCATGGGAATCACGCCCGCCAGCGGGTGACCTACGTAGGTGGCGGCAATGCCGTGCTGCGCGAGCAGCTCTGGCTCAAACGGGAAGATGCACAGCACATGGTCCGCGCTGCGGCAGATCTTGTCGACGCGATTCGCACGCCAGGCCCAGATGGACGGGCACACAAAATGCACGGTCTTGATGCCGGCAGCGCGCAAATCGGCCTCCAGGCCCAGGTTGAAATCGGGAGCGTCCACGCCGATGAACACGTCGGGGCGGTCCTTGAGCAGGCGTTCGCGCAGTTGTTTGCGAATGCCCAGCAGCTCGCGCAGCCGGCGCAGCACTTCCATGCTGTAGCCGTGCACTGCCAGCTTGTCGCTGGGCCACCAGGCAGTAAAACCGCGGCGCGCCATCTGCGGCCCGCCAATGCCGCAGGATTGCAGCCCGGGCCAATGCGCCTGCATGCCATCGATGAGCAAGCCCGCCAGCAAGTCGCCCGACGTCTCGCCCGCCACCATGGCGACGCGAGGGGAATCTGCCATCGCCCAGCCCTCAGCGCGCAATGCCGCGCGTGGCGTCGGCCAGGAACCGCTCCATCATCGCCGCATCGTCACCGGCCTGTGGTGCGGACTGCGCCAACTCTGCAATGGCGGCACGCGCGGCCTCCAGCGTCAGGCCCTGCCGATAAATCAGCTTGTGCATCTGCTTGACCGCGGCAATGCGCTCGGCCGAAAAGCCACGGCGGCGCAGCCCCACCACGTTGTAGCCGCGCACGGCCAGGGGATTGCCATCCACCAGCATGAAAGGCGGCACGTCCTGCGACACCGCACTGGCAAAGCCCACCATGGCGTGCGCACCGATCTTGACGAACTGGTGGATGCCCGTGAGTCCGCCCACCGTCACCCAGTCGCCGAGGTGCACATGCCCTGCCAGCGTGGTGTTGTTGGCCAGTGTGGTGTGGTTACCCACATGGCAATCGTGGGCGATGTGGGTGTACGCCATGATCCAGTTGTCATGGCCCACGGTGGTGATGCCGCCGGCCTGGGGCACGCCCAGGTTCAGCGTGCAGAATTCGCGGATGGTGTTGCGGTCACCGATGACCAGCTCGGTCGGCTCGCCTGCGTACTTCTTGTCCTGCGGGATGGCGCCGATGGAGTTGAACTGGAAAATGCGGTTGTCAGCGCCAATCGTAGTGCGCCCATCGATCACGCAATGCGCGCCAACTGTGGTGCCCGCGCCGATGGACACATGCTCGCCAATGACCGCGTAGGGCCCCACTGTGACCGTAGGGTCCAGGCGGGCGCCGTCCGCAACAATGGCTGTGGGGTGGATATTGCTCACGATCCAACAGGCCTGAACCGGTCAACCGACGTTGCGCATGGTGCACATGAGTTCGGCCTCGCAGGCCACCTCTTCGCCCACGCTCGCCACGCCCTTGAACTTCCAGATGCCACCGCGCACGCGGTCGATGGTGATGGTCAGGATCAACTGGTCGCCGGGCTCCACAGGGCGCTTGAACCGCGCGCCATCGATACCGACAAAGTAGTAAATGTTGTTCTCATCGGGCACCTTGCCCATGGCATCGAACGCCAGCAGGCCCGCAGCTTGGGCCAGTGCTTCCAGAATCAACACACCCGGCATCACCGGACGGCCGGGGAAATGCCCCATGAAATAGGGCTCGTTGAACGTCACGTTCTTGATGGCCTTGATGCGGGTGTTGCTCTCTAACTCGATCACCTTGTCCACCAGCAAAAACGGGTAGCGGTGGGGCAGTTGTTTGAGAATTGCGTGAATATCCATCATCGAGTTGTTCTTCCGTTCATGCTGCCTTGAGGGCCAGCTCCAGCGCCTTGATGCGCTCGCGCAGGCTGTGCAATTGTTTGAGTGTGGCAGCGTTTTTTTCCCAGCGCGCATTGTCGTCGATGGGGAACATGCCGGTGTACTGGCCAGGCCGCGTGAGAGATCGGGTGACCACCGTCGCGGCCGAGATGTGCACGTTGTCAGCGAGCTCCAGGTGCCCCAACACGATGGCACCACCGCCCACCGTGCAATGCGCCCCGATGGTGGCGCTGCCCGCCACGCCTACACACCCAGCCATGGCCGAGTGCTTGCCGATGCGCACGTTGTGCCCGATCTGGATCAGGTTGTCGAGCTTCACGCCGTCTTCGATCACCGTGTCCTGCAGCGCACCCCGGTCGATGCAGGTGTTGGCGCCAATCTCGACGTCATCTCCAATGCGCACGGCACCCAGTTGCTCGATCTTGACCCACTGCCCGTTCTCAGGCGCAAAGCCGAAACCATCGGCGCCGATCACCACACCCGCATGGACGATGCAACGCGCGCCGATGCTGCAGCCCTCGCCCACGGTGACGCGCGACTTGAGCACGGTATCTGCGCCCACCGAGGCCCCCCGTTCGATCACGCACAGAGGACCGATGGTGGCCGAGGGGTGGACCTGCGCCGAGGGATCAACCACTGCGCTGGAGTGCACACCGGACGTCCGCGCGGGTGTATTGCGCTGGCGCCACAACTGGGTGGCGCGGGCAAAGTACACATACGGGTTGTCGGCCACGATGCATGCGCCGCGCGCCAATGCGGTATCGCGCATGGCAGGCGCCACAATGACACAGGCCGCCCGGGAGGCGGCCAGTTGCTGTTGGTAGCGGGGATTGCTCAGGAAACTGAGGTCTCCCGGGCCCGCGACCTCCAGTGGCGCAATGCGGGCGATGACGGTTTCCCGCGCGCCCCCTTCCAGCGAACCACCGAGCGCATCAACAATGTGCCCGAGAAGCAAGCTGCTCACGCGCCACCTGTCTTGCGCAGCGGCTTACTTGGCAGCAGCAGCGGCATTCAGGGCCTTGATCACCTTGTCGGTGATGTCGTGCTTGGGATTGATGTAGACGGCCTCTTGCAGGATCACGTCGTATTTTTCGGCCTCGGCCACCTGCTTGACCACCTTGTTGGCGCGTTCCAGCACTTGCGACAGCTCTTCGTTCTTGCGGGCGCTCAGGTCTTCCTGGAATTCACGGCGCTTGCGCTGGAAGTCGCGGTCCTGGTCCACCAGCTGGCGCTGGCGCGCGGTGCGTTGGCTCTCCGCCATGGTGGGTGCTTCACGCTCAAACTTGTCGCTGGCAGTCTTCAGGGTGTTGCCCAGATCCACCAGCTCTTTCTCGCGACGGGAGAACTCCTGCTCCAGCTTGGCCTGCGCAGCCTTGGCTGTGGTGGCTTCTCGGAAGATGCGATCGGTGTTGACGAAACCGGCTTTGAACTCTTGCGCTTGTGCAGGGGCTGCAATGGCAACGGTGCCGAGCAGCAAGGCCACAGAGAGATGGCGAGAAAAGGATTTCATTAGAAAGACGTTCCAATCTGGAATTGCAGTTTCTGGATTCTATCGCCGGCGAACTTGCGCACTGGCTGCGCAAACGCCAAACGCAAGGGACCGAGCGGCGAAATCCAGCTCAGACCCAGGCCCACGGAGGCACGCATGTCACTGAAGGTAACTTTGTCGTTCTCGCCGTACACATTGCCCACGTCCAGGAACGTGAACACACGCAGGGTCCGGTCATTGCCAGCACCCGGGAACGGAGCAATCAGCTCGGTGTTCAGCGTGATCTTCTTGGGCCCACCCAACGAGGCCCCGGTCACATCACGTGGTCCCAGGGTGCCCTGGTCGAAACCACGCACCGAGCCCAGACCACCCGAGTAGAAGTTCTTGAATACCGGGAACGGACGGCCGTTCAAGCCCTTGCCATAACCGGCCTCGCCGTTGAACGCAATGGTGAAGCGCTTGTTGAGGGGGATGTACTGCTGGTACTGATAGTTGGCCCGCACGTAGCGTGCATCGCCTGCCACAGACCATTCGGAATTGAGGCGCTGGTACCGGCCGGAGTTGGGCGCCAAGGCGCTGTCCCGGTCGTCACGGGACCAGCCCACGGTCAATGGAATTGACGTGCTGCTGTAGCCGAACTTGTCGGCATAGAACAGGTAGGTGGCCGGGATGTTCGTGCCGGGCTTGATGCGGGTTTGCTCCAGCCCGCCGCCAAAGAACACCGTATCGGTCTCGCTGAAAGGCACGCCAAAACGCACGGAGGTCCCGGTGGTAACCAGCTGGTAGTTGCCCCCTTGGTCTTCGTACGGCTTGTCGGTGCGGTAGTACACATCGAGCGTGCGCGAGATGCCTTCGGGCGTGAAGTACGGGTTGGTGGTGCTGAACACCAGCGTGCGCCGGTACTTGCTCGTATTGACGTCGATGCCCAGGTAGTTGCCCGAGCCAAAGATGTTTTCCTGCTTGATACCGAACGAGAGAGACGCTTTTTCAGCGCTGGAAAAACCCACGCCCAGTTGCAACGAGCCGGTGGGCTTTTCTGCCACGTTGATCACCAGATCGACCTGGTCGGGCGAGCCGGGCACTTCCTGGGTTTCCACGTTCACTTCCGTGAAGAAGCCCAGACGGTCCACGCGGTCGCGGGACAGGCGGATCTTGTCGCCGTCGTACCAGGAGGCCTCGTATTGGCGGAACTCACGGCGAATGACTTCGTCACGCGTGCGGTTGTTGCCACTGACGTTGATACGGCGCACGTAGGCGCGGCGTGCTGGTTCGGCTTGCAACACAAAATTGACGCGATTGTTCTCACGATCAATTTCGGGCACAGCCTCCACGCGGGCAAATGCAAAACCAAAGCGGGCAAAGTACTCGGAAAACGCCTTGGTGGTTTCGGTCACCTGGTCCGCGTTGTAGGGCTCACCGGGGCGAATGGTCACCAGCGACTTGAACTCGTCCTCGCGGTCCAGATAGTTGCCTTCGAGTTTCACGCCCGACACCACATACCGTTCGCCTTCCGTCACATTGACAGTGATGGAGATGTCCTGCTTGTCCGGCGAGATGGCGACCTGCGTCGAGTCCACACGGAACTCCAGGTAGCCGCGCTGCAGGTAATACGAGCGCAGGGTTTCAAGGTCGGCGTTGAGCTTGGTGCGCGAGTAGCGATCGGACTTGGTGTACCAGCTCAGCCAGCCCCCCGTGTCCTGGTCGAACAGGCCCTTGAGCGTCGATTCACTGAACGCCTTGTTGCCCACGATGCGCACTTCCTTGATGCGTGCGGGCTCACCTTCCGTGATCGTGAAGGTCAGGTTCACGCGGTTGCGCTCGATGGGCGTGACCGTGGTCACCACCTCGGCGCCATACAGGCTCTTGTTGATGTACTGGCGCTTGAGCTCTTGTTCGGCGCGGTCGGTGAGCGCCTTGTCATAAGGACGCCCTTCCGTCAGGCCCACTTCGCGCATGGCTTTTTTGAGCGCATCTTTGTCGAATTCACGGGCACCGGCAAAGTCCACGTCAGCGACAGTGGGGCGCTCTTCGACCACCACCACCAGAACGTTGCCGCTGGCCTCCAGGCGCACATCCTTGAAGAGTCCCAGGCCGAACAGCGCACGAATTGCTGCGGCGCCTTTTTCGTCGTTGTAGTCGTCACCCACCCGCAGGGGCATGGATGCAAACACGGTACCCGGCTCCACACGCTGCAAGCCCTCCACGCGAATGTCCTGCACCTTGAATGGCTCCAGAGCCCATGCCGCATTGGCGGCAAAAATCATGGCTGCAACGGCCGATGCGGTACGCACGCCCAGGCGATTGATGTGTTTTTTCATGAATGAAGCGGGAGCCGCAGTTGCAGGGCAAGCGCGGCAAAAGTGTTAGCCAAAGAGCCGGGTGATATCGTTGAACAGAGCTATGGACATCATGACAAGCAGGACAGCAACGCCTCCACGCTGCAATCGCTCCATCCATGCGTCCGACACACCCCTGCCCGTGACACCCTCCCAAAGATAATACATCAGGTGCCCACCGTCCAAGACTGGCAGCGGAAGCAGGTTCAGCACCCCCAGGCTCACACTGATCAGGGCCAGAAAGATGAGGTACTGCGTCAGCCCCATGCTGGCTGAGCGGCCTGCGTAGTCAGCAATGGTCAAGGGGCCACTGAGGTTCTTGAGCGACGCCTCGCCGATCACCATGCGGCCCATCATGCGCAGGGTCAGCAGCGACACATCCCAGGTCTTCACCACACCACCCCACAGACCCTCAACCAGCCCGTAGTCCACAGTGACGAATTCTGGTGCAGCTCCCACATAGGCGCCAATGCGCCCCACCGTATTAGCGGGTTCGGTCACAGCCTCGGGCAACACATCCAGTGTCATCACCTGACCACCGCGCTCGACGCGCCATGGCTGCGCCAATGGCTCGTTGCCCCGCACCGACTGCCGGATCAACTCGCGCAGTTGCTGGCCGTCCACCACATCGGTCTGCCCCACCTTGAGCACCACATCACCTTGGCGCAGGCCAGAGCGCTCAGCCGCGCTTTGCGCCATGACCTCGCCCAACACAGGGCGGGTCCAAGGTCCCAGGATGCCGACCTTGCGAAACAGCTGGGCATCAGCCTCACGGCTGTCGATCCGGGACATGTCGAGCACAACCTCACGATGGCCCGCACCATGGGCGGACTGGACGTCAAGACGCACGTTCAGCCCCTCAAGCGCACCACGGGTCAGCAGCCACCGCAGGTCTTCAAACGAACGCACCGGCTCCAGATCTTCTGCACCCAATGCGGCGCGCTCTACCAGTTCACCGCCCCGCAACCCGGCACTGTGTGCGACCGACCCTGCGACCGGGCTTGCCAGAATGGCCCGGGGCTCCTCGACACCGTTCCAGTTCACCACCGAATACAGCAGCACTGCCAACAACAAATTGGCGATGGGCCCAGCCGCAACGATGGCTGCTCGCGAGCGCAGGGGCTGGGTGTTGAAGGCCAGATGCCGCTCCTCTGCGGCAACGGGTGCCTCGCGCTCGTCCAGCATGCGCACATAGCCCCCCAATGGGAAGGCTCCCAGTACAAACTCCGTGGGAGACCCCTGGGGCTGCCAGCGCAGTAGCGGCTTGCCGAAACCCACAGAGAACCGCAATACCTTGACCCCACAGGCCACCGCCACGCGGTAGTGCCCGTATTCGTGCACTGCGATCAAAAGACCGAGGGCAACGATGAAGGCAGCGATAGTAAGCAGCATGGATGGATGGTTCCTGAGTGGGCCGGCAGTCAGGCAGCCAGACGGCCCGCCACATGTTCAGCCGCATGGCGGGCCTGGGTATCCAGATCCAGCAACGCGGCGAGCGAATCAGGCTTGGAGGGCGAAACTGCATCCAAAGTTGCAAGGTTGACCGCATGAATATGGTCAAAACGCAGCCGACCCGACAAAAAGGCGCCCACCGCCACCTCGTTGGCCGCATTCAGCACGGCAGTGGTCCCCTCGGCCGCCTTCAGCGCCTGCCAGGACAGGTGCAGGCCCGGGAAGCGAATGGCGTCCGCGTCTTCAAACGCGAGGGCGCTCAGGGTCGAGAAATCCAGCTTGCTGGCCCCGCTGGTAATGCGCTCGGGCCAGGACAGGCCGCAGGCAATCGGCACGCGCATGTCGGGCGTCCCCAACTGCGCCAGGATGGAAGCATCCTTGAACTGCACCATGGAGTGGATGATCTGCTGCGGGTGGATGACCACCTTGATCTGGTCTGGGTGCAGATCAAACAGCCAACGCGCCTCAATGACCTCCAAGGCCTTGTTCATCATCGTGGCCGAATCCACGGAAATCTTGCGTCCCATCGAGAAGTTGGGGTGCGCGCAGGCCTGGTCAGGGGTGATCTGCGCCAACGTGGCCGGATCCCGCTGGCGGAAGGGACCGCCCGAGGCTGTGAGCAGGATGCTGTCCACCCGGTCAGACCAGGTGGCAGGGTCTTCTGGCAGGCACTGGAAGATCGCAGAGTGTTCGCTGTCGATGGGCAGCAGTGTGGCACCGCCGTCGCGCACGGTCTGCATGAACAGCCCGCCACCCACCACCAGGGCCTCCTTGTTGGCCAACAGCAATCGTTTGCCCGCGCGCGCCGCAGCCAGACACGGAGCCAGACCGGCAGCCCCCACGATAGCCGCCATTACGGCGTCGACCTCATCATGAGACGCTATGATTTCAAGAGCATCTTGCGCTTGTATCACTTTTGTCGGGAGGCTATTGGCCTGCAATTTTTCTGCCAGCTCCGCCGCATGGGATGCGCTGGCCATCACCGCGTAGCGAGGGCGAAACTGCGCGCATTGTTGCAGCAGCAGATCCACTTGCGTCGCAGCGCTGAGGGCAAACACCTCGAAGCGCTCCGGGTGGCGTGCCACCACATCCAGCGTGCTGGTCCCAATGGAGCCGGTGGAGCCGAGAACGGTGAGTCGTTGTTTCATCATGGGGTCGTCAGGCTCGTGAGCATCATGGCCAGGGGCAGTGTGGGCAGCAAGGCATCCACGCGGTCAAGCACGCCGCCGTGTCCGGGCAAAAGGCCACTGCTGTCCTTGACTCCGGCGCTGCGCTTGATGAGCGACTCCACCAGGTCACCCGACACGCTCATGGCCACCATGAACAACGCCGCAATCACCAGCAACCACCAGCCCTGCTGCGCCATGCGGCTGTAAAAACTGGGCACCGAGGCCTGCCAGTGGGCATCCGCTGCCGCCCAAACCAAAGCCATCACCATCACCCCTGCCAGGCCGCCCCACACACCTTCCCAGCTCTTGCCGGGACTGATCGAGGGCGCCAGCTTGCCCTTGGTAAACCGCAATCCGAATGCGCGCCCCGCAAAGTAGGCAAAGATGTCGGCCACCCACACCAGCAGCAGCACCGACAGCAAAAAATTGATGCCCACATTGCGGGCCTGCACGACGGCCAGCCACGCGAGCCACAAGGCAAGCACGCCAGCCACGAGACGCACACCGGCTGGTATGCGGGGCCAGCCGGGCACTCCGGCCTTGAGCAGCCAGGCAGCCGCCAGGACCCACAGCCCGCCGCCCACCACCCACAGGACAGTCAACGGGCGATCGACCCAGCCCAGCGCCCACGACCCGGCGCACAAGGCCACACAGGCCACACCCACCGCCACGGAACCTGCTTGGCCAAAGCCGCTCAGACGACCCCATTCCCAAGCCCCGGCAGCCATCAGAACCAGCACGACCAGCGTGAACGGTATGGTGTTGGCGTAGAAAAGCGCGGGCAACAAGATGGCCAGCAGAACAAGGGCTGTGATGACGCGCTGTTGAAGCATGGGGGCTTTCAGAACCTGTTCAGGTTCTCAACCCGGCATCGGATCAGGATGCGCGGACAGAATCTGTTCAGAGGTTTTGCCAAAACGGCGCTCGCGGCGGCTGAAGGCGTCAATGGCCTCGTCCAGGGCGGACTCATCGAAATCGGGCCACAGTCGGTCGCTGAAGAAGAACTCGGAGTATGCCGATTGCCAGAGCAAAAAGTTGCTGATCCGCATTTCTCCCCCGGTGCGGATCACGAGATCGGGGTCGGGCACGTGGGCCAATCCCATCGCATTGTGCAGACTGGCCTCGGTGATGGGCTCGCCACGGGCAGCCAGCGATGCAGCCGCCTGCGCGATGTCCCAGCGGCCTCCGTAGTTGAAGCAGACGTTGAGCACCAAGCGGGTGTTGTCCGCCGTGGCGGCTTCTGCCTGACCCAGGCCGTCTCGCACCTTGGGCGAAAGGCTGCCACGTTCGCCCACAAAATGAAGACGCACGCCGTCCTTCTTGAGCTGGGGCACCTCGCGCGCCAGCGCCATCGCCAGCAGCTCCATGAGGCCGGAGACCTCGTCGGCGGGGCGGTTCCAGTTTTCGGAAGAGAACGCAAACACCGTGAGCACACCGACGCCGCGCTGCACGCAAGCGCGTGCGCAGCGGCGAAGTGAGTCAACCCCTTGCTTGTGGCCAGCCAGACGCGGCAAAAAGCGACGCGTAGCCCAGCGGCCGTTGCCATCCATGACGATGGCAATGTGGTGCGGCACCACCGGAGATACAGACATGGGAATGTTCAAGCCCTGGGGGCTCAAACCGCCATGATTTCCTGCTCTTTGGCGGCCACCAGCGCGTCGATCTCGGCGATGTGCTTGTCGGTGAATTTTTGCACTTCCGTTTCGGCGCGCTTCTGGTCGTCTTCGGACGCCAGCTTGTCCTTGACCAGTTTTTTGACGGATTCGTTGGCATCGCGGCGCAGGTTGCGCACGGCGATCTTGGCGCTCTCGCCCTCGTTGCGCGCGAGCTTTGTCATTTCCTTGCGGCGCTCTTCGCTCATGGGGGGCATGGGCACGCGGATCAGGTCGCCCATGGAGGCGGGGTTCAGGCCCAGATCGCTTTCGCGGATGGCCTTTTCAATCTTGGCGCCCATGCCCTTTTCCCAGGGCTGCACGCTGATGGTGCGCGAATCGATCAGCGCCACGTTGGCCACCTGGCTCAGTGGAACCAGGGAGCCGTAGTACTCGACCTGCACCGTATCGAGCAGGGCCGGATTGGCACGACCGGTGCGAATCTTCTGCAGGTTGTTCTTGAACGCGGTGATGGACTGGTCCATCTTGGTTTCAGCAGTCTTCTTGATGTCGGCAATCGTCATGTTTTCTCCTCGGGCCGACCTGCATGCGATGCAGGCCTTTCCATCGTGATCAAGCGTAAACCAGCGTACCTTCGTCTTCGCCCATCACCACGCGCTTCAAGGCGCCGTGTTTGATGATGGAGAACACCTTCACGGGCAGCTTCTGGTCACGGCACAGAGCGAAGGCAGTCGCGTCCATGATGCCCAGATTGCGGGACATGGCCTCGTCAAAGCTGAGCTTGGTGTAGCGCGTCGCCGTGGGATCCTTCTGGGGGTCGGCAGTATAAACGCCGTCCACCTTGGTAGCCTTGAGCACCAGTTCGGCGCCGATTTCCGCGCCACGTAGGGCAGCTGCTGTGTCGGTGGTGAAAAACGGGTTGCCCGTACCGGCCGCGAAGACCACGACCTTGCCCTCTTCAAGATACTGCAGCGCCTTGGGGCGCACATAGGGCTCGACCACCTGCTCGATGGCAATGGCAGACATCACGCGGGCCACCAGGCCCTGCTTATCCATGGCGTCGGCCAGGGCCAGGGCATTCATCACGGTGGCCAGCATGCCCATGTAGTCGGCGGTGGCACGGTCCATCCCGACCGAGCCCCCGGCGACACCACGGAAAATATTGCCCCCACCGATCACCACGGCCACCTGGACACCCAGGCGGGTCACTTCGGCGATCTCCTCGACCATGCGCACGATAGTGGCGCGGTTGATACCGAAGGCGTCATCCCCCATCAGCGCCTCACCAGACAGCTTGAGCAAAATGCGCTTGTGGGCTGGTGCAGCGTTGGACATGGGAAATTTCTCCAGTAAGTGGTACGAGGCTTTGGTGGGGTGGTTACAGGGAACGATCAGGCAGCAGCCTTGGCAGCAGCCACCTGGGCAGCCACTTCGGCGGCAAAGTCGTCCACCTTCTTCTCAATGCCTTCGCCCACCACGTACAGGGTGAAGCCCTTCACGTTGGTGTTGGCAGCCTTGAGCATCTGGGCCACGGTTTGCTTGCCGTCGGCAGCCTTCACGAAGACCTGGTCGGCCAGCGAGACTTCCTTGAGGTACTTCTGCACCGCGCCGTCGATGCGCTTGGCCGTGATTTCAGCGCTTTGTGCAGGCTTGCCGGCAGCCACGAGTTCCTTGTTGGCTTCGTCAGCCTTGCCTTCGGCGACCGAGCGCTCCTTGGCGATCAGATCGGCAGGCACGTCGGCGCTGGTGAGGGCCACGGGCTTCATGGCGGCCACGTGCATGGCAACGTCCTTGGCGGCAGTGGCGTCACCGTCGAACTCGACGACCACACCGATGCGCGAGCCGTGCAGGTAGGCTGCCAGGTTGGAGCCGCTGAAGCGCTTGAAGCGGCGGAACGACATGTTTTCGCCGATCTTGCCGATCAGGCCCTTGCGCACATCTTCCAGCGTGGGGCCGAAGCTGTCTTGCTCGTAGGGCAGTGCACCCAGGGCTTCCACCGTGGCGGGGTTGTGCAGTGCCACCAGCTTGGCAGCGGCGTTGGCCATGGCAATGAAGCTGTCGTTCTTGGAAACGAAGTCGGTTTCGCTGTTGACTTCGACCAGAGCACCCGTGGTGCCGTCGATGTAGCTGGCGACCACGCCTTCAGCAGTCACGCGCGATGCGGCCTTGCCAGCCTTGGTGCCCAGCTTGACGCGCAGCAGCTCTTCCGCCTTGGCCATGTCGCCGTCGGCTTCGGTCAGCGCCTTCTTGCATTCCATCATGGGGGCGTCGGTCTTGCCACGCAGTTCAGCCACCATGCTTGCGGTAATTGCAGCCATCTTTATTCCTTCAGTATTCAGTTCAGTCAGTTCAGATTCGGGCTAAAAAAAAGGGGGCTCACCAGGGGCCCCGCTTTTGTTCGCGACGGATCGCGCAGCCGGGCTATCAGGCAGCGGCTTCTTGCACTTCCACGAATTCGTCGGTGCTCTCGGCGGTTGCAGCCTTCACGACTTCATTCACGGCGTTGGCACGGCCTTCGATGATCGCGTCAGCGATGCCACGGGCGTACAGCGTCACGGCCTTTGCCGAGTCGTCGTTACCAGGGATCACGTAGTCGATGCCTTCGGGCGAGTGGTTGGTATCAACCACACCGATCAGCGGGATGCCCAGCTTCTTGGCTTCGGCCACGGCGATCTTGTGGAAACCCACGTCGATGATGAAGATGGCGTCGGGCAGAGCAGCCATGTCCTGAATGCCGCCGATGTCCTTTTCGAGCTTTTCGATTTCGCGGGAGAACGTCAGTTGCTCCTTCTTGCTCAGGTTCTCGAGGCCAGCTTCTTGCTGGGCCTTCATGTCCTTGAGGCGCTTGATCGAAGTCTTCACGGTCTTGAAGTTCGTCAGCATGCCGCCCAGCCAGCGCTGGTCCACGAAAGGCACACCAGCGCGTTGCGCTTCGGTGGCCAGGATTTCACGGGCTTGGCGCTTCGTGCCGACCATCAGGATCGTGCCGCGGTTGGCAGCCAGTTGCTTGGCGAACTTTTGGGCTTCCTGGAACAGTGGCAGCGACTTTTCCAGGTTGATGATGTGAATCTTGTTGCGATGGCCGAAGATGTAGGGGGCCATCTTGGGGTTCCAGAAGCGGGTTTGGTGACCGAAGTGGACACCGGCTTCCAGCATTTCGCGCATGGTAACGGACATAAAAATACTCCAAAGGTTAGGTCTAAAATCAGCCCCAATATTTGCAGCGCCGTGATCCTCACGAACACTGCAACACCTTGACAGGGCTGCTTTGCGATTGGTCTTGCCGCAGCGGCCACGCCGGTTGTGCAAACCTTGCACCACTGCGCTACTGCTCCCAGCAAAACCCAAAGATTCTAGCACACCCATGCTCCCTGACCTGATCGCCACCCGTGAGCAACTGCGGGACGGCGCCACCACCGCGCCCGCCGAGCTGGAGCGCTGCATCGACGCCGCCCAGGCCACACCCAACACCCACAGCTTTGTGCGCACGCTGTTTGACGAGGCACGCACCAGGGCGGTGCAGCCGGGTGTGGCCCAGCTGCCCCTGGCCGGGCTGGCCGTGTCGGTGAAGGACCTGTTTGACGTGGCCGGCCAACCCACCCCGGCGGGCTCTACCGCGCTCGCAGACGCTCCCGCAGCAGCCGAGGACTGCCCGGCCGTGGCCCGCCTGCGCGCAGCGGGCGCCAGCCTGATCGGCCGCACCAACATGGTGGAGTTCGCGTTCTCTGGCGTGGGCGTCAACCCCCACTACGGCACGCCTGCTGCCTGGGATGCCCGCTTTGGCGCCCTGCCCGGCGCGCCCCGCGTGCCCGGCGGGTCTTCGTCCGGCGCCGGGGTATCGGTGGCCACTGGCGCGGCGTTCATCGGGCTGGGATCGGACACCGGTGGCTCCATCCGCATTCCAGCGGCGCTCAACGGCATCGTGGGCTTCAAGAACACCGCCCGGCTGGTGCCTACCGCCGGCGCCGTGCCGCTGTCCACCACCCTGGACACCGCCTGCGCCATGACGCGCACCGTGCGCGACGCCATCGTGGCGCACGAGGTGCTGGCCGCCCGGCGCGTGACGCGCAGTCTGGCGCCGCTGTCGCAATACCGGCTGGCCGTGCCGTCCACCCTCTTCCTGGACGGGCTGGACACCCCCGTGGCGCGCGCCTTTGAGCGCAGCGTGGAAGCCCTGCGCCAGGCGGGCGCACAGATCGACACCATCGCATTGCCCGCCGTGCTGGAGCAGCCCGCCTACGGCTTTGCCGCCCCCGAAGCCTACGCCTGGCACCGCGAGCTGCTGCAGCGCGCAGGCGACCGCTACGACCCCCGGGTGCGCATGCGCATCGAAAAAGGCGCCACGCTGATGGCCTGGGAATACATCGACCTGCTGCAGGCGCGCCAGCAATGGATTGCACGCATGATCGCCGACATGCAGCCGTACGACGCCCTGCTGTCCCCCACCGTGCCCATCCTGGCGCCACTGCTGTCCGATGTTGCTCCTGCAGATGGTGCGGACAAGGACCAGGACGCCGCCCGCGATGCCGAGTTCTTCCGCGTCAACAACCTGCTGCTGCGCAACACCAGTGTGGTCAATCTGCTGGACGGCTGTGCGCTGTCGCTGCCCTGCCACGTGCAAGGGGAACTCCCGGTCGGACTGATGGTCTGGCATGGGGCGCTCAGGGATGACACGGTGCTCAACATCAGCCTGCAGATCGAGCAAACACTACAAAAATAATAGCTACCAGCGCATGATTCACTAGCGCTACAAGCCAAAAACACCCAAATTCATGAAGATTGCCATCGTGGGCGCCGGCATTGTCGGCGTCACCACCGCGTACGAACTGGCCAGCGACGGCCACGAAGTCACGGTGTTTGAACAACGCAGTGCGGCCGCCGAAGAGGCCAGCTTTGCCACCGCCGGGCTGCTGGCGCCCCACCTGCTCAGCCCCTGGGCGCTGCCGGGATTCGGCCAGCCGCTGCGGCTGATGGGGACACAGGCCACCCTGCGGCTGGCTGGCGGCCTGACCCGCGCCAACTGGGCCTGGCTGCGGCGCTGGCGCAGCATGGCGCGCAGCCACAGCGCCCCGGCCGCCGCGGTCGAACGCCTGGCGCAATACAGCCAAGCTCGACTACAGGCCATTGCGAACCAGCATGAGCTGGACTTTGAAGCCAGCGACGGCCGCCTGGTGCTGCTGCGCACCGAAGAAGACCGCGCCCGCCTGCAGCCCGCGCTGCAAGTGCTGCGCGACAGCGGCGTGGCCCTGCGTGAGATCGACGCCGATGTGGCGCGCCAGATCGAGCCAGGCCTCTCGCCCGAAGCCCCGCTGGCCGGCGCGATCCACCTGCCCGATGCACGCGCCGGCAACTGCCGTCTGTTTGCACAGTTGCTGCGCCAGGGCATCCAAGGCGCAGGGGTGCAGTTTGTGTTCAACACCCGTGTAGACCGCGTCGGCACCAGCCCCACGGGCGTGGTGCTGCAGGGCGAAACGGACCTGCGACGCTTTGATGCCGTGGTGCTGTGCGCCGGCATGGCATCGGCCACGCTGCTGCCCGCACTGGGCCTGAGGCTGCCCATGGCGGCTGTGTACGGCTACTCCGTGAGCGCCCCGCTGCGCGAATCCACCCACGCCCCCCGCGCCAGCGTGGTGGATGCGGGCCAGCAAATCTCCATCACCCGCCTGGGCCAGCGCGTGCGCATTGCCGGTGGCGCTGAACTGGCCGGGGCCGATGCCGAGCACCACACCCCCACACTGCAGCGCCTGTACCGCACGCTGAACGACTGGTTCCCCGGGGGCGCGCAGCTCTCATCCAACCTGCAGATCTGGCGTGGTGCCCGCACCATGCTGCCAGACGGTGCCCCGGTGGTGGGCGCCAGCGGCGTGCCGGGCCTGTGGCTCAACACCGGCCATGGCGCTGGCGGCTGGGCCCTGGCCTGCGGCAGCGCGCGGGCACTGGCCGACCTGATCGCGCAGCGGGAACCCGAGGTGTCGCTGGACGGGCTGGGCATGCGGCGGTTCTAAGAGCCTGCGCTTTGCCCCCACGGGGCATCGGCGCACAATGGCAGGCGCGCTGCCGCTGGCAGCAGCCCTTGCCCCTTGCAGCCCATGCACCGCGTCACCGCCCACCAGCCTTATCCCCTGTTCAACACGGCCGCCACACGCCGCCTGGAAAAAGCGGCGGCAGCCGCCCTGCCCCCGCACACGCTCATGCAGCGCGCCGGCCTAGCCGCCGCGCAACTGGCCCAGGCGCTGGCACCCCACGCACGCACCGTGTGGATTGCCTGCGGCCCCGGTAACAACGGGGGTGACGGGTTGGAGGCTGCCATGCACCTGCAGCGCGGTGGCCGCAGAGTGGTCGTGACCTGGCTGGGCCAGCCCGATACGGCCCCGGCGGATGCCAGGGCCTCCTGGCAGCGCGCACGGGATGCGGGCGTATCCTGGGCAGACACTGCCCCCGACGATCTGGGGGCCAACGACCTGTGCATTGATGCGCTACTGGGCATTGGCGTCTCTTCGTCACCCCACAGCCCCGCACGCGCGCCCGACGCAAGGCTCAGAGCATGTCTGCAAGCCCTGCACCGCAGCCCGGCCCCCGTGCTGGCCGTGGACCTGCCCAGCGGGCTGGACGCGGACACCGGCCAGTTTGCCGCAGGCCTGGCGCCCGACACCCCACCCCACCTGCACCACCAAGCGCCCCCGCCACGCCACACGCTGAGTCTGCTCACCCTCAAGCCCGGCCTGTTCAGCGCCGCCGGGCGGGACGCAGCAGGCCAGGTCTGGCTGGATGATCTGGGCGTAGAACCCGGGCACGAGCCGCCCAACGCCTGGCTCTCCGGCCCCGCCCTGCCCGCCCGCCGCTCCCATGCGAGTCACAAGGGCAGCTATGGCGACGTGGCCGTGGTGGGTGGCGAAGGACTGGCAGCGCGGGGCATGGGCATGGCGGGCGCCGCATTGCTGGCCGCTTCGGCCACTCTGCACAGCGGCGCGGGCCGGGTGCTGGTGGCCCTGCTGGACGATGGGCATCTGCAACTGGACCTGCAGCAGCCCGAGTTGATGTTCCGCCGCTTTGACGCCCTCGCGCTCGAACAGCTCACCGTGGTCTGCGGCTGTGGCGGCGGGCAGGCCATCTCACGCGCGCTGCCCGAGGTCATCACCCGCGCGGCCCGACTGGTGCTGGATGCCGACGCGCTCAACACCATCGCCACCCAGGCCGCACTGCACGCGCTGGTGGTGGCACGCGGACAGCACGGGCAACCCACGGTGCTCACACCGCACCCGCTGGAGGCTGCGCGCCTGCTGGGCCTGACCACAGCCGAGGTCCAGGCCCACCGGTTGGATGCCGCGCAGCAACTGGCCAACCAGTTCAACTGCGTGGCCGTGCTCAAGGGCTCGGGCACCGTGATCGCTGCACCCGACCGCGTCCCGGCCATCAACCCCACGGGCAATGCGCGGCTGGCCACGGCGGGTACGGGCGATGTGCTGGCAGGCATGGTGGGCGCCCACCTGGCCGGCGGTGCCAGCGCCTTGCGCGCGGCGAGTGAAGCGGTGTACCAGCATGGCCAGGCGGCTGATGATTGGCCAGTGCGCCAGGCGCTGACGGCCAGTGCGCTGGCGCGGCGCGTGGGCGGAAGCTGAGCCTCAGGCCAGCAAGGTCACCTTCTTGAGCGGCTTGAGCACGCTCGACGGTGTCATGCCAAAGGTCTGCCGGAACATGCGGCTGAAGTGTGCCGAATCAGAAAACTCGCCATGTAGCGCCGCGTCGGTCAGGCGCGGGCTGACCGCCAGCCCCGCCATCGCCAACCGCACCTGGGACCAGACCCGATAGGTGCGCAAGCTCACGCCCATCTCGGCGCGAAACAGGTGGTTGAAACGCGATGCCGAAAGCTGTACGCCCGAGGCCAAGTCACCCCGCGCCACCCGCCCCGCCTGCGGATGGCGCAGCACATGCAGGCTGCGGACGACGCGTGGGTCGAGCGGCGCCACCTCGCTATCGAGCGGGCACCGCAGCAAGGCGGGCAGATCGAAGTGATGCAGATAACCCTCCATGGCACTGCGCGCACCCACAGGGACTGCGACGTCCACCACCACACCCCCCTCTTGCCCGAACAGCCCCCGCAGGCCGCGCGCCTGCGCCGAATCCGGCTCCAGATACACCAGCGCCACCACTTCACCACAGGGGTCGAACAGGTGCTCCACCCCGGCATCGACCAACGCGCTGTGGCAGGTCTCCACACGCCCTGCCCCCCAGTGCACCGCAAACCGGCCCGAGAGCCCCATCAGCAGCACCGGCGATGCATGGCAGTGCCAGCCCGTGGCCGGGATCTCTCCGACGTAGAGCGCGCGGTCAGTGCCCAGGGTCAGTGTGTTGCGTGCCGGCATAGCCCAAACCTACAAGTTTTTTTACCGAAATCTCCGTAGTCTCGCTTCTCCTGCCAGGGGGCCTGCCGGTGTGCAAGCAGGGCCCCTGACGTGTACGCAGCCATATCCCTGGAGAACGCTTCTTGAAACGCATCGCTATTTCTGTTGCAACGGCACTGGTACTGGGCACAGCCGGCCTCTACTACGGGGCCCCTTCACTGTTCAAAGAGCCCCTGCTCAGGGCCAATCGCCATCTGTCTGGCCTGGAAGAAAAAACCACCAACGCGGCGATGCACACCATCCACTACCTGGACAACGGCACGCCCCCAAACCCCGCGCTGGCCGTCGGCAGTGGAGCAGATGCTGGAACGCCCATTGTTCTGCTGCACGGCATTTTTGCGGAGAAGGACCATTGGGTCGATTTTGCGCGCCCCCTCACCGGCCAGTACCGGGTGATTGCCCCAGATATCGCGGGCTTTGGCGAAAGCACGCGGCGCGATGACCAAGCCTACGACTATGCGGCCCACGTGACGCGCCTCGCCGCGTTTCTGGACGCACTCGGCTTGGCGCAAGTGCATCTGGCTGGCAACTCGATGGGTGGCACGATCGCAGCGCTCTTTGCCCTGCGGTACCCCGAGCGCGTAGCCAGCGTGGCCTTCATCGGCGCGCCCCACGGCATACGCTCGCCCCAGCCCAGCACCATGGACCGCCTCATCGACGCCGGGCAACGCCCGCTGGTGGCCCACGATGCCACCGCCTTCAAAGCGATGATGGAGTTGGTGTTTGAAAAGCGCCCCTTCCTGCCCTACCCCATCTTGCATGCCTCCGAGCAGGACGCGCTGCGCAACGCTGCATCCAACACCCGCCTGTGGGACGCGCAGCTGAAAGACCGCTATCTGCTGGAACAACACCTGGGCCGCCTGCAGCAGCACCCCACCCTGGTCCTGTGGGGCGACAGCGACCGCGTGTTCGACCGAAGCGGCCTTCAAACAGTGCAGAAGCTGCTTCCGCAGGCACACATCGCCGCGCTGCCTGGCATTGGGCACCTACCCATGATGGAAACCCCCACCGACACGGCACAACGGTATGCGCGCTTTGTGGAGCAATCGAGCGCCCCTCAAGCCGCCAAGCATGCACATTTCAATAAAAAATAGCCGCAAGCGCATGTTCTATATGCGCTAGCAGCTATTAATTAGATAGCAATGGTGAGGCGAGCTGGAGGGCCTTGGCCCACCAGCTCGACGACCTCAGCCGCGGCGTGGCTTGCGCGCTTTGCCTTTGCTGGACTTACCCGCCACCGCCTTCTTGACCGATGCTTTGAGCGACTGGATCGGCGAACGCGCGGCCCGCTCGCGGGTCAGGCCGGCCTGCTCGGTGGCAGATGGACCTGCGGCCTTGTCGGCCTTGCGTCCGCCGGACCGACCACCCGCCTTGCGGGCGCCACCACCAGTCCCCTCGGTGCCCACGCCCTTGTCCTTGAGCGCGCGGCCCAGCAGCTCCTCGCCTTCGCGCACCAGGCGGAAGTCGATCTTGCGCCCGTCCAGATCCACCCGGCTCACCTGCACCCGCACCCGCGCGCCGATGGCGTAGCGGATACCGGTGCGCTCGCCGCGCAGCTCCTGGCGCGCCTCGTCGAACTTGAAGTATTCGCCGCCCAATTCGGTGATGTGCACCAGCCCCTCGACGTACATCGCGTCCAGCGTCACGAAGATGCCGAAGCTCGTCGCAGCACTGACCACGCCACTGTATTCCTCGCCCAGGTGCTCGCGCATGTACTTGCACTTGAGCCAGGCTTCCACATCGCGGCTGGCCTCGTCGGCGCGGCGCTCGTTGGCACTGCAGTGCAGGCCGGCGGCCTCCCAGGCCTGGGTATCGCGGCTTGGCGGTTTCACATCCTTGCGTGGCTTGGTGCCAGGTGCAGCCACGCGGGCCGCCAGCCGTTTGGCCAGCTTGGCATGGGCTTCGCCGGGTGTGGGCAAGGACGGCAGCGCGTACTTCGTCTTGCTCAGGATGGCCTTGATGACCCGATGCACCAGCAAGTCGGGATACCGACGAATGGGGCTGGTGAAATGGGTGTAGGCATCGAACGCCAGGCCGAAGTGGCCGCTGTTGATGGGCGTGTAGATGGCCTGCTGCATGGAGCGCAGCAGCATGGTGTGGATCTGCTGTGCGTCGGGCCGATCCTTGGTCGCCGTAGCAATCGCCTGGAAGTCGCCCGGCTTGGGATCGTCGCCAATCGTCATGCCCACAGCCATGGCCTTGAGGTAGTTGCGCAGGATCTCCTGCTTCTCGGGCGTAGGGCCTTCGTGCACGCGGAACAGGCCCGGCTGGCCACCCTGTGCAATGAAGTCGGCGCTGCACACGTTGGCGGCCAGCATGGCCTCCTCGATGAGCTTGTGCGCGTCGTTGCGGGTGCGCGGCACGATCTTTTCGATGCGGCCGTTTTCGTCACACACAATTTGCGTCTCGGTGGTCTCGAAGTCCACGGCGCCGCGCGCCTGGCGCGCGATGAGCAGCGCGCGGTATACGTCATGCAGGTTGAGCAGGTCCTTGACGCGGTCCTTGCGCTTGCTGGCTTCCGGGCCGCGCGTATTGGCCAAGATGGCTGCGACCTCGGTGTACGTGAAGCGCGCGTGGCTGAACATCACGGCTGGATAGAACTGGTATGCGTGCACCTCGCCCTTGGCGGTGACCAGCATGTCGCAGACCATGCACAGGCGCTCCACCTCGGGGTTGAGCGAGCAGAGCCCGTTGCTGAGCTTCTCGGGCAGCATGGGGATCACGCGGCGCGGAAAGTACACGCTGGTAGCACGGTCGTAGGCATCGATGTCGATGGCGCTGCCCGTTTCCACATAGTGGCTCACGTCGGCAATCGCCACCAGCAGACGCCAGCCCTTGCTGCGGCCGACCTTGGCGGGCTCGCAGTACACGGCATCGTCGAAGTCGCGCGCGTCTTCGCCGTCGATGGTGACCAATGGCACGTCGGTCAGGTCCACGCGGCGTTTCTTGTCCTGCGCGCGCACCTTGTCGGGCAGCTCCTTGGCCTGGGCGAGACACTCGGCAGAGAACTCGTGTGGCACGCCGTACTTGCGCACCGCGATCTCAATCTCCATGCCAGGGTCGTCCACTTCGCCGAGCACTTCGGTGATACGCCCCACAGGCTGGCCGAACAGGGCCGGAGGTTCTGTCAGCTCAACCACCACGACCTGCCCGGGCTTCGCGGCGCCCGTGGCGCCCTTGGGGATCAGTACATCCTGGCCATAGCGCTTGTCTTCGGGAGCCACGAGCCACACACCACTTTCCTGCAGCAGCCGGCCGATGATGGGCTGGGGTGGACGTTCGATGATTTCCACAACGCGACCTTCGGGACGGCCACGGCGGTCCTGGCGCACGATGCGCACGCGCACACGGTCCTTGTGCAGGACTGCGCGCATTTCGTTCGGGGGAATATAGATGTCGCCTTCGCCATCGTCGCGGATGACGAAACCGTGTCCATCACGGTGCCCTTGCACGCTGCCTTCGATCTCTTGCGACAAATGTGTGGCTGGCTGCGTGCCGGGGGTGGATTTTTTGTTATACAATCTTAGTCTTTCCTGAAATGCCCAGGTGGCGGAATTGGTAGACGCACTAGTTTCAGGTACTAGCGAGTAACATCGTGGAGGTTCGAGTCCTCTCCTGGGCACCAAGTTTAACGAGAACCAGCGTTGGTTTTCAAAATATCGAAGCCGCTGTACACCCAGCGGCTTTTTTATTTGCTGAGATGTTTTGCGTGCTCTGCTGCGGCCAAAGATTTTTGAGCCGACGGCACATTTTTTTGAAAACTCTTCAGAAGCCCGAATTTCTTGTCCTATAATTCAAGGCTGATCTGAAAGCCCAGGTGGCGGAATTGGTAGACGCACTAGTTTCAGGTACTAGCGAGTAACATCGTGGAGGTTCGAGTCCTCTCCTGGGCACCAAACATATAAAAAGCCGTTGCATCCGCAACGGCTTTTTTGTTTTCAAACCATCAAAGCAAAGAAAAAAACGAGACCGCCAGCGGTCTCGTTTTTCGTTCTGTCTGCTGCCCTGAGAGTACACGCGCCGCGGCGCGCGCCCCAGCCCTTCAACTACTTGCGCAGCAGCGTCTTGAGCACGTTCTGCAAACGGCGTGCGTTCGCCGCATCGCTATTGCTCGCCAGCACGCGCGCCACATCCTGACCCCAGGTCTGGGTGGGCGCAGGGTCGTTGCGGCGCGTCAGCAACTGCAGTTGCAACATCCGCCGCGCAGCAATGTGCTCGGCAGGCGTTGGGGCCTCGGCCGCCATTTCAAGGCGCAGCAGCGCTTCTGCCGCATCGCCCTTGGGCGCAGCCGACAATGCCTGTGTCCAGGCACTGCGCACCGACGCCGTCACACCCGAACCCAAATCTTGCGTGCCGGGGACCAGCGCAGCATCGCGCTTTTCCCATGCGGTCAACAGCTGGGTCAAGGCTTCGCCGTGGGCCTGTGCAGCCAACTTCTTCAGAGCCAGCTGCGCGTGCTCCATCGCCTCGCGCTGAGCACGGAATGCCGTGTCCCCCAAGCGAGGGCCACGGTCCTCGAAGGCTGGACGATCACCAAAACGACCTCCCCGGTCAGCGCGATCGCCCATGCGGCCATCAGTGCGTGGGCCGCGGGCACCGTCACGGTCGCCAGGACGACCATCGCGGCGGTCACCCGGTCGCGCACCACGGCCGGGGGCCACCGGAGCGTCTTTCTTCATGCCAGGGCGGTCATCCCCACGCACCGCCACAACAGGTCTTGCGACAGGCTTGGGGGCTGCAGGTGCCGGCGCAGGCGCGGCTGCAGCGGTGTCACCACCCTCCGCAGCCTCGGCAGAGGCCTCCGCTCCAATTTCAGTAGCAGCTGGAGCAGCCGGAGCAGCGTTTGTCTGCGCTTCAGCATGCGACTGGGCATCCTTGTTGGCCGTGGCGACCGCTTCAGCCGCCTGGGCCTGGCCGCGCAATGCAGCCTCCAGCGCCTGCATCGCAGCACGGATCTGCTGCGCATCACCCGTGGCGTTGGCAGCCTCCAGCGCCTTGGAGGCATCCAGCACGACGCGGTCTCGCGCACTCAGCTCGGTGACAGCACGATCACGATCCGCCGATTTGCGGTTGAACGCTTCGTCAATGGGCTTTCGGAAAGCGTCCCACAGCTTTTGCTCGTGCTTGCGGTCTAGCGGCACGGTCTGTGCCTCAGCCTGCCAGCGCTGTTGCAACGCCTTGACGGCATCGATGCGCAAAGCGGGTGCCGCGCCCAAGGCTGTGGCCTCGTCGATCATCGCGTGGCGACGCGCCAGGCTTTCCTTCTGTGCGGCCTCCAGGGGGGCCGCGGCCAGGGCAATGGCCTGTTTCCACAGGGGCTGCAGCTCTGCAAAAATCTTCTCGCCCACATGCCCGCCTTCGCGCCAGCGGTCGCCGAACTGATACAGCGAGCGGTTGATGGCCTTCCAGTCGCCCGATGCAGCGTGTTCTTGCGCCCAGGCCTTGACCTCCTCGATCAGCGCCAGGCGCTGAGCCTTGTGCTCGGCCGCTTCAGCGCGGATCTTGTCCAGCCAGGCCTCGACCACCTTGTGCGCCGCGTTGCAGGCTTCATCAAACTTCTTCCACAGGGCGTGGTTAGGCGCACCACCCTGGTCTGCCTGCTTCCACTGGTCTCGCAGATTGCGCAGGGTCTCCTGCATCTTGCGGCCACCCAGGGCCTGGCCCTCGGGGCGGTTGAGCAGCGCTTCGGCCTTGGCCACCAGGTCTTCACGCACCTGGTCGGCACTCCAGCGTTGCCAGCCTTCCAGCTCACCGGCAGCCACCAGCGCCGTGTGCACCTGCTGCTCCAGGGCATTGTCAATGTGTTTGCCATGCACCTTGAGCACGGCGCGCAGCGCAGCCGCTGCGCCAGCGCTGGCCTTGCCATGGCCTTCAGCGGTTTCTTTTTCGAGCGTTGCCAAAGCATCGCGCACCAGTTGGTGCGCTTTTTCGATCACCTCTGGCGCCACCTTGGGTTTGGCGACACGGGCTGGCTTGCTGGCCGCTGCTGAAGCAGCCGCAGCGGCGGCGGCCTCCGTGGGCAGGCCACGGGCAGCGCGCAATTCGTCCGCCCACACCGGCACGGGAGGCAGGGGCGCGGAGACATCTTCTGCCGCTGCAGCCGCCTGGGCGACTGCGGGCTGAAAAGCCTCCCACACCACCAGCAACTGGGTGCGAGAGGCATCCAGCAAAGGGGGGAACCGCGCTTCGACGCTCGCCCAGCTCGCATCGCCCGTGAGCTCCTGGGCCTGCTCCTGCCAGCGCGCGACATCGGCGCGCAGCAGCTCCAGCGCAGCATGGGCATCACGCCAGGGTTTGGTGGAGAGCACTTCAATGCGCTGCGCCAGCAGCACAGCGGCCTCGCGCTGCACCTGCACGCGGTGCTGCAGGTCTTCAATGACCTTCACACGGTCCGCCAGCTGCACCTTGAGCAGCGACAGCGGCTCGCGCGACAGAGGCGCACCCGCCTTGGCGGCATCCCGCTGCCAGGCCAGGGCATCTGCAATATTGAGCTTGGGGGCCGCCAGCAGTGCCTGGGCCTTGTCCGCCCATTCGGCCGCAATAGCCTCTTGCCCCTTGGCACGGCGGATTTCGTCCAGCCGTTCGCGCACGGCGCGGGCTGCGCCCTTGTCACGTCCGCTCAACTCCTTGAACACCTCCTGCAGCTGCTCAGGCGCTGGCTGCGTGGCCAGCCAGTCACGGATGCGGGAAGCGCGCTCACCCGACGTAGCGGCAGAAAAAGCGCCGCCGGTCAGCGCATCGAGCGGGTGCGGCTCGTGGGTTTTGGCCGGGGCCAGATTCACTTCAGGTGCGTCGGACATTTTGCTGCGGGAAAAAAATGGAAACATGGATCCAATGGATTACGAAGGCATCCCTGGCGCAGGGCCTGGGGCCGTGCCCGAGCGACCGCACCATGCGCACGCCAGGGCAACGAAAGGGCTATTTTCACCGGATTGGGCCAACAAGCCGTGGCGGGGAGCATCGTCCACACCAGCCAGGTGATCTGGCACAAGGCTTTGCGAGGCAGGCCGCCCCGCTGATGGACCTCTGCGAGAACGCCGCGCGACACTCCGGGCGAAGGGTCGCCGCTCTAGGGAACAGCCCCCATTATCTATATATAAGACAGCGCCGCCCACCCACAAGGCGAAGCACCAATAAGAAAGCCCGACGAGCAGTGCCTGAAGGGCCTGCCCGCCGGGCTTGACGGCTGACACAACGGTCTTTGCCATCGGTCGCGATGCGGAGAGAAAGGTCCGCATGGCGAGGAGGCAAGGTATTGCCTCCAGGGGTTGCCATGGAAGCGGCATCTGCTGCACCTTGGCACTGAATGCCCTCGGAGGGAGACTTCGCTTCGTCTGGCGATGCCTGAAATCTACAGGCGCCTCCACCTTATCAAACTCACGCGGCCAACTCAAATCGGATTCTCAATGGCGGAGAAAAGACCGATTGAATTTGACATGGAGATGTCAGCCACCACCGGCCCACCCACAGCGCTGAACAGCCCCTGACCCCACAAAAACTGTGATTTTTCACATGTTTTTCATAATTTTTATGTCTTAAAAATAGTTTTGTTAGTATTGACTATGCATTTAGTGAGCTTCTAGAATCCGCCAGCCCCAAAAACAGGGCTAGTACAAACCCCAATCGCTGCCGAACCCGGCTAAGTCAACCCAGGGCGCCAAGCACTCCACAGACGTGCAGCCCGGACTTGATGGCGTACCAATCCAGGCGATCTGCCAGCAAAGCACAGTCCCCCGCGACTGCCCCGCTCCACTGGCCCGCTTCAGAAAGGAAGAGCTATGACAGCGTCAGGAAAAATAGTCTCCGGCGTGCGAACCTTCGCGGCCGACGTGACCGAAGGTTTTCTTGAAATCACCCACAACAGCTTCGCCCTCATCGGCTTGGCCGTTGCCTTTGTCGTCATTGCCCTCACTGCACGGCCGGATCTGCGCCAGGCTGGTGAAGAGCAACTGATGAACTGGCTGCAAGCCCGTCAGGTTGAAATGCTGGGCATGCCCATCGAACCGGAAGCCAGCGAGCGCGCTACGGCGGTGAACCCCAAGGACCTGCCCAAGGAGCAGGCAGCCGTGGCCTTCTGGCTCAGCAAAAAGTACCGCGTAGCGCCTGAGCCCCTGAGCGCTCTGGTGGCCGAGGCCTACGAGATTGGTACCCGCGCCAAGATCGACCCCACCCTGATCCTGGCCATCATGGCCATTGAGTCGAGCTTCAACCCGTTTGCCGAAAGCGCCGTGGGCGCACAGGGGCTCATGCAGGTGATGACCCGCGTGCACACAGACAAGTACCAGAACTTTGGCGGTCACTTTGCAGCCTTTGACCCGGTGAGCAACCTGCGGGTCGGTGTGAAGGTGCTGCAGGAATGCATCGCTCGCGCTGGCTCGCTCGAAGGCGGCCTGCGCTTTTATGTGGGTGCAGGCAACATGGCCGACGACGGAGGCTATGCCGCCAAGGTGATGGCGGAACATTTGCGCCTGCGCCAGGTGGCCGGCGGTCGCGCAGTGCCTTTCAATCCTCCACCCTCCTTGTCTACCCAGGCTCCCGTGCAGAGCATCCCCGCAGCGGTGCCCCGCACCACAGCCCCTGCAGCAGCCAGCGACAAGGTGGCTTTGCTGACACCTGGCCTGTAACCCTGCAGGCTCCCGGCACCCAGGCAACGACCCTGGCGCCCAGCGGTTCGGACGGTGCAGCACCGGCGCCGTGTCGGCTACACTAACGGGGTACGCGACTGGCGATAGGCGCAGCATCCAGCCACTGGATGTTGCCGCTGACGTGGAAACCAGCAAGAACCTACTTCTTGTGAACCACTGGGAAGCGTGCCGCAGGGGCCCTGCCCCATGCGTTCAGCCGTTCGCCTGGGCAGCCCTTGTTTCAAGGGACACAAGTTCATAGGACTGCCAATCATGTACGACCGCAAAATTCTTGTCGAACAAACCGACCCCGAGCTGTTTGCTGCCATCCAGGCGGAGAACGCGCGCCAAGAGCACCACATCGAGCTGATCGCCAGCGAGAACTACGCCTCCCCCGCCGTGATGTGGGCGCAGGGCACCCAGCTGACCAACAAATACGCAGAAGGCTACCCCGGCAAGCGCTACTACGGTGGCTGCGAGCATGTGGACGTGGCCGAGCAACTGGCCATCGACCGGGTCAAGCAGCTGTTCGGCGCAGAAGCCGCCAACGTGCAGCCTCACTGCGGCGCATCGGCCAACGAGGCCGTGTTCCTGGCCTTCTTGAAGCCCGGCGACACCATCATGGGCATGAGCCTGGCCGAAGGCGGCCACCTGACGCACGGCATGCCGCTGAACATGTCTGGCAAGTGGTTCAACGTGGTGTCCTATGGTCTGGATGCCAACGAAGCCATCGACTACGAAGCGATGGAGAAAAAGGCGCACGAGACCAAGCCCAAGCTGATCATCGCCGGTGCCTCGGCCTACAGCCTGCACATTGACTTCGCACGTTTTGCCAAGGTAGCCAAGGACGTGGGCGCGATCTTCATGGTGGACATGGCCCACTATGCCGGCCTGATTGCCGCCGGTGTATACCCCAACCCCGTGCCCCACGCCGACGTGGTCACATCCACTACGCACAAGAGCCTGCGCGGTCCCCGTGGCGGCATCATCCTGATGAAGGCACAGCACGAGAAGGCCATCAACAGCGCCATCTTCCCCGGCCTGCAAGGCGGCCCGCTGATGCACGTGATCGCTGCCAAGGCCGTAGCCTTCAAGGAAGCGCTGCAGCCCGAGTTCAAGGCCTACCAGGAGCAAGTGGCCAAGAACGCCAAGGTCGTGGCGGAGACGCTGACCGCACGCGGCCTGCGCATCGTGTCCGGCGGCACGCAAAGCCACGTGATGCTGGTGGACCTGCGCGCCAAGGGCATTACCGGCAAGGAAGCGGAGGCCGTGTTGGGCGCCGCCCACATGACCATCAACAAGAACGCGATCCCCAACGACCCTGAAAAGCCGATGGTGACCAGCGGCGTGCGCATTGGCACCCCCGCCATGACGACGCGTGGCTTTAAGGAAGAAGAAGCCCGCATCACGGCCAACCTGATTGCCGATGTGCTGGACAACCCCCGCGACGAAGCCAACATCGCCGCCGTGCGTGCCAAGGTCAACGCCCTGACCGCTCGTTTCCCGGTCTACCGTTAAGCAACAAGCCGGTCCTCAGCGCCCATGAAGTGCCCCTTCTGCAGCCACCTCGAAACGCAAGTTGTTGAAACGCGGGTGTCTGAGGATGGGGTCTTCATCCGCCGCCGCCGCCAGTGCGGCGCGTGCGACAAGCGCTTCACCACCTACGAGCGGCCGGAAGTGAACTTCCCGGCCATCGTCAAAAAAGACGGTCGGCGCATTGAATACGACCGCAGCAAGCTGCTGGGCTCTTTCAACCTGGCGTTGCGCAAGCGCCCGGTCAGCACCGACCAGATCGACAGCGCCATCGAGCGCATCGAAGAAAAGCTGCTCAACCTGGGCCAGCGCGAAGTGATCTCCAGCCGCATTGGTGAGTTGGTGATGCGCGAGCTCAAGAAGCTCGACAAGGTGGCTTACATCCGCTTTGCCAGCGTGTACCGCAGCTTTGAAGACATCGACGACTTTCGCGCCATGGTGGATGAGGTGCGCAAGTAGTCACGCGCGCCCCAGGGTGGCCGTCACGCGGATGACCGCCCCTGCTACCTTGTCTGGCCAATGCAGAGCGCGGCACCGTTGGCACACATTGCGCACTCCCAGGTTCGGCCATGGCTCCTGCGCATGTCGCGCAAGCTACTCTGCAATTGCTACCAATTTGATAGCTATCACAGCATGATGGACTAGCGCTTCAAGCAGTTTTTGCATCAAAACTGCCATCCAACACTCCGGCAAGCACTGCGCAGGTGCCTGACAATGCGCGCGGTGAAAACCCGCCATTTCCTGCAGCTGGTGCTGCTGTCTGCCCTGTGGGGCGCTTCCTTTTTGTTCATCCGCATCGCCAGCCCGGTACTGGGTCCGAATGTGATGGCCGCGCTGCGCATTGGGCTGGCCACTCTCACGCTGATCGGCATCATGCGCTGGGTGGATGAGCCCTGGCCCTGGCGCCACTGGCGGGAACTGCTGGGGCTGGGTGCGCTGACGGTGGCAGCGCCTTTTCTGCTGTACGCCTGGGCGGCACTGCACCTGCCTGCGGGCTACAGCTCTCTGCTCAACACCATGGCCGTGCCGTTTGGCGTGATCGCCGCCGCCTGGATGAAGGAAGACACGCTGAGCACGCGCAAATGGGCGGGCTGCCTCTGCGGCTTTGCAGGGGTGGCGCTGATCGTGCAGCTGGGGCCTGTGGCGCCCACCTCGGCGGTACTGCTTGCGGCAGGCGCGTGCGTGACCGCTGCGGCGTGCTACGGCCTGTCTCTCACCTGGATGAAGCGGGCGACCACCCGCATGTCACCGCTGTCGATCGCGGCCGGTATCCACGCTGCTGCCCTGGTGCTGCTGCTGCCCGGGGCGGCCTGGACATTGCCCACCGCACGTTTCACTCCCGAGGCGCTGGCCGCCGTAGCCGTGATGGGCATCGTGACCTCGGGGCTCGCCTACTGGCTCAACCTGCGGGTCCTCAAACATGTCTCGCCCGTGGCCGCCATGAGTTCCGCCTTCATGATCCCGCTGTTCGGCGTGGCCTGGGGCCATATCTTTCTGGGCGAGGCACTGGGGCCGGGCATGCTCTGGGGCGGCGCGCTGGTGCTGGTGGCGACCGGGCTGGTCACCGGCTTCAACCCGCTGCAATGGCTGGGCGCGCTGCGCCGCACAGACGACTAAGCGGCGGACTCCCCCACCCAGCGTGCACCCAACGCCTTTGGTGCTCCTCAGCGCGCGGCAGGCGCAACGCGGGTGATGCGGTGGGTAGCGGGTGGTGCCACCGGGCTCTGCAGCCGGAAGTACGCCTCCAGCGCATCCAGGTCCAGCTCACCCACGCGCCGGTCCTGGCCTTGCGTCAGCACCGTGAAGTTGTCACCGCCGCTGTCCAGAAAGCTGCTCATCACCACACGCACGGACTGCATGTCTGTCACTGGCGCACCATTCAGCACCATGTGGCTGATGCGCGCCCCGGCGGGCTGGCTCAGGTCGTAGCGGTAACTGAACCCGCTGGACACCGACAGCACCCGGGGCCGCTGCACGGTGTTGCCACCGCTGGCGAACTGCTGCTCCAGCACCGCGCGGATCTGCGCACCCGTGAAGGTCTTGATCACCAGCTGGTTGCCAAAAGGCTGCACCGCATACAGCTGGCCGTAACGCACCAGCCCTTGCTCATCCGGCACCAGGTCAGCGCGCAGGCCGCCCGGGTTCATGAAGGACAGCTGCGCACCACCATCCGCAGGCGCTCGTGTGGCCAGCAGCTGGGCGTCCGCCACCAGATTGCCCAGCACGCTCTCCAGCGCCGCGTTGGGCTGGCGGCGCATGGCCCCTTGGGCCTGCCCCACTGGACGCTGGGCCAGCGGAATGGCGGCAGCGCGGTAGGTGTCGATGATCTTTTGCACGCCGGGATCCGCAGGGAACGTCGGCACGGCCGTGGTCAGCGGCACCGGCCCCTGGGCGCCCGTGAAGGCCTCGCCCTGCACCACCACATTGCGCGCCGTCTTGCTCACCACACGGCGGGTCTGCGTATCCACGCGCAGCTGGATGTCGGTGAGCAGCGTGCCGTACTGGCCTGCGCTGGTCAGCAAAAACGGCTTGGCCGGGTTCACGCGGCTGTAGTCGCACACATAGGCCTGGTGCGTGTGGCCCGAGACCACCACATCCACGGCCGGGTCCAGGCGCTCCAAGATGGGCACGATGTCGCCCGACAGACCTGCGCAGCTGGTCTCCTGCACGCCCGCCGTGGTGCCCCCGCCTTCATGGATGGCCACCACAATCACATCGGCGCCTTGGGCCTTGAGCTGAGGGATCAGCGCGTTGGCCGTGGCCGCCTCGTCCTCAAAACGCAGCCCAGCGACCCCGGACGGGCTGACCATGGTCGGTGTGGCTTGCAGCGTGAGGCCGATAAACCCCATGGTGACGGTGACACCGCCTTCGGTAAACCGCTTGAGCCCCGTGGCGGGTAGCAGGGTGCGCCCGTCTTCACGCACCGTGTTGGCCGCCAGCAGGCCAAATTGGGCGCCTTCAAAAGGTTTGCTGATGCGGCAAGGCTCGCGCGAGGTGAATTTCTCGCAGCCACCGTTCTGCAGCCGCAGTAGCTCTCGCCAGCCCCGGTCAAACTCGTGGTTGCCGACCGCGTTGAAGTCGATCTGCATGCGGTTGACGGCCTCGATGGTGGGCTCGTCCAGGAACAGCGACGACACCAGCGGCGAGGCGCCCACCATGTCACCCGCCGACACCACCGCATGGTGCGGCGACTGGGCCTTGAGGGCGGCCATGGCACTGGCGAAGTACGCCATGCCCCCGGCAGGTGCCAGCACCGGGCCTGTGGGCCCCTGCACCCGATGCGCCATGTGGGGCGGCTCCAGGTTGCCGTGCAGGTCGTTGAAGCCGATGAGGGTGATGTCGATGTGGGCCGGCGCGCTACCCGCCGCAGGGGCGGTGGACGCAATGCCGCTACAGCCAGCCAGCCACAGCGGCACCGCCAAGGCGGCCAGCGCCCTGCGGTAAAAGGCCCGGAACAAGCGGTTGCTCATACAGAGGCACCGCCCTGGGGACGGTGGGAGTTGGTGTTACAGAAACGAGGCCTGGATCGGCGGCACAGGCGGCACCACATCGCCGCATTGGGCACGGTGACGCAGGGCGTGCTCCATCACCACCAGCGCCAGCAGCGCCTCGGCAATCGGCGCGGCGCGAATGCCCACGCAGGGGTCGTGGCGGCCCTTGGTGATCACCTCGGTGCTCTTGCCGTGGATATCGATGGACTCGCGCGGGCTGATGATGGAGCTGGTGGGCTTGATCGCAATGCTCACCTCCAGGTCTTGCCCCGTGCTGATGCCGCCCAGCACGCCACCGGCGTTGTTGGTGCGAAAACCCTGCGGCGTCATCGAATCGCCGTGCATGGTGCCCCGGTGGGCCACGCTGGCAAAGCCCGCGCCAATCTCCACGCCCTTCACCGCATTCAAGCCCATCATCGCGTGGGCGATGTCGGCGTCGAGCTTGTCATACAGCGGCTCGCCCAGGCCCACCGGCACGCCCGTGGCCTGCACACGGATGCGGGCACCGCACGAGTCACCGGCCTTGCGCAGGGCGTCCATGTAGTCCTCGTACTGCTGCACGTCGGCCACGGGGGCAAAGAAGGGGTTGGCGCGTACGTGATCCCAGCTCTCGAACGGGATGGGCAGCTCGCCCAGCTGCGTCATGCAGGCGCGGAACTGGGCGCCATACTGCTGCGCCAACCACTTCTTGGCCACGGCGCCTGCGGCCACCGTGGGCGCCGTCAGGCGGGCCGACGAGCGGCCGCCACCGCGTGGGTCGCGGATGCCGTACTTGTGCCAGTAGGTGTAGTCGGCATGGCCGGGGCGAAAGCTCTCGGCGATGTTGCTGTAGTCCTTACTGCGCTGGTCGGTGTTGCGGATCAGCAGGGCGATGGGGGTGCCGGTGGTCTTGCCCTCGTACACGCCAGAGAGGATCTCCACCGCGTCGGGCTCGTTGCGCTGCGTGACGTGGCGGCTGGTGCCAGGGCGGCGCCGGTCCAAGTCGGCCTGGATGTCAGCCTCGGTGAGCGGCATGCCGGGCGGGCAGCCGTCGATCACGCAGCCAATGGCCGGGCCGTGGGATTCACCAAAGTTGGTGACTGCGAATAGGGTACCGATGGTGTTGCCGCTCATGGGGCGGGATTATTCCAGACACGCAGCACCAAGGACGGAAGTGCCAAGCCCTTTTCCCAATTGGCGAATGCTCCAGCCAACGATATAGTGAACCGGAGAGCAAGATGGGAGGCCACCATTGATCCAAGTCTTCGCAGCGTCGCAGTACGCAAAACGGCTTCTGGCACGCGCGTCGCTAGCCTTGGCGGCGCTGGCGGCCTCCGCGCAGGCCAACGCACCTCTGGACGTGCGCATTGCTTTGGTGATAGGCAATTCGGCCTATTCTGGTTCTGCAGCCCTGTCGAATCCCGCCAATGATGCAAAGGCCATGTCGGAACAACTGCGCAAGCTGGGTTTCCAGGTGCTTGAGTTGCGCGATGGATCTCGCAGCCAGATGACGGAGGCCATTGAAGATGCGCGCAAGCGGCTTCACGGCAGGAGCGGCGTGGGCATGCTGTATTACGCGGGGCACGGAGTCCAGATTGACTGGCGCAACTACATGGTGCCTGTCGACGCACGTCCTAGAAGCCAAACTGAAGTCGTGGCACAGGCGGTCGATGTGGAATCTGTGATCAACGCTTTCAAGCAGGCGGGCAACCGCGTCAATATCCTGGTACTCGATGCCTGCCGCAACAACCCCTTCGAAGGTACGGCGTCTGTCAAGGGGCTGGCGCAGCTCGATGCTGTGCCAGGGACGTTTCTCGCCTACGCCACCGCGCCAGGCAATGTCGCGGACGATGGAGAAGGCGAGAACGGCCTGTACACAGGTTACCTGCTGCAGGAAATGGCCAAGCCCATCTCCCGCATCGAGGATGTGTTCAAACGCGTGCGCCTGCAGGTACGGCAAAAGAGCCGTGGCAACCAGATTCCATGGGAGAGCACAAGTCTGGAGGAAGACTTTGTCTTCAATGATGGTCGGGGCGCAGGCTCGGTGGTTGCCGTCGCGCCCCCGCCCAAGCCCCGGCCAGAAGAGCGCGACCAGATATTTCTCCGCGAAAAAGTGGAGTGGGACCGCATCAAGCAGTCACACAACCCGGACGATTTCTACGCATTTTTGCAAGCCTACCCCTCTGGCGCGATCAGTGAAGCCGCTCAGAGCCGGCTCAACCAGATATCCCAGCCTTTGGTCACGGCAACTCCCGTACAGGGGCGCCACTCTGTGCAGCGAGATGTGCAGGTCGGCGACGAGATCGAGTACGTTTACCGGGACTATCTCACCAACCTGGAGACACGCCGGGAAACACTCCGTGTCACATCGATCAAGGATGGCCTCGTCGAAATCAACAACGGCAAGCAAATCGTGACCCTCGCGGGGGGCACCGTCCGCAATGACATGGGCATCGACTTTGACCCTCCCCTCCAGTCACTGCCCGCCGATGAGTTTCAGATCGGAAAAAAATGGGTCAGCCGGTCGCAAGAAACAATGCCCAAAAACATCCAGACGCCGATTGGCGACGTGGGATGGGTAGAGCAGGAAATGAAAGTGGCAGCCTACGAACAAATCACCGTGCCGGCGGGCACGATGTACGCCTACCGCATCGAGGCCAGCTTGCGGTCATACAGGGGGCTGTCTGGAAAAGTCACCTATTGGGTTGATAGCCGCGGAACCATCGCAAAGTACGTCCGACGGGCCAAAGTCAGTTTGCACAACGGGATGACACGGGACAACAGTTGGACGCGGGAAGTAGTACGCATCCACAAGCCACGGTAGTTCGGATTCCATGCTCCTGAAAAGGTACCTGCCGGTCAACTGCCGAATGGTCCGTAAAAATCCACGCGGCGTTCAAGGCCCTCTGGAACAACCGATCTTCCGCGCCCCCATCACGAATACGTGGTGCGGCAAAAGGACAGCTTCACAAGCAGGACGGTTGGACACATCCTGCTTGGCAGGGCCATGGGTGCTTGCTAGCATCCAGCATCGATTTTTGGGACATTCATGCCCGCTTTAATGCCGCCTCTTCCGGGTCCAGCATCGCCGACCTGTACCTCCGCGCCCGCGGCCCTGGCAGACGCCCCCCTTCGCCGCGCACTGGACGCCAGCGACAACGCGGTGGTGATGACCAACAGCTCCAAGCGTGTGGTGTATATCAATGAAGGATTCACGCGGTTGTTTGGCTACCAGCCCGCCGAGGTGCTGGGCAGGCACCTGAGCGAGGTCTTGCTCGGCCCCCACTCCGATCCGGACCTGCTCGAAAGCATCCGGGGCAATGTGCTGACCAAAGGCAGTTTTCGCACGGATACCCTGCTTTACAGCAAGACGGGGCAACCACGCTGGGTGTCCTTGGTGATCAATGCGTCCGACGAAAGCTCCGGCGGACCGGGGGGCAGCATTTCGATCCTGACCGACATCACGCTCACCAAGATGCACGAGGTCCTGCAGACGCATGTGCTGGAGGGCATGGTCAACGAGTTGCCCCTGCCCGAGCTGATGGCCCTGGTCTGCCGCGAGGTCGAACGCATCGCGCCCGAGGTCACCGCCACCATCCTGACGGTGGATGCCCAGGGCCGGCTGCGCCCGCTGGCGGCGCCCAGCCTGCCACCCACCATCAGTCATGCGCTGGACGAACTGGCGATTGGCCCCACGGCCGGGTCGTGTGGCACCGCGGCCTTCCGCAACGCGCCCGTGGTGGTCACCGACATGGCCACAGACCCACTCTGGGACGACTACCGCGACCTGTTTGCCGACAGCGGTTTGCGCGCCTGCTGGTCCAGTCCCATTCGCGACCACCGGGGCCAGCCGATCGGCACCTTTGCGTTTTATTTTCGCGAGCCCCGCGCACCCGATGCACTGCACCGCCGCCTGGTGGATGTGTGCCTGCACCTGTGCGCACTGGCCATCGAACGCAACAGCACGCACGAGCGCATCCACCAGCTCGCGTTTTTTGACGTGCTGACCGGGCTGCCCAACCGGGCCTTGTTTCGCAGCAGCGGGGAGCGCGCACTGGCCGACCTGCAGCGAGGGCGCCACACAGGCGCCCTGCTGTTCCTGGACCTGGACCGGTTCAAGCAGGTCAACGACACCCAGGGGCACGCCGCAGGCGATGCGCTGCTGAGCGAGGTGGCCCAGCGCCTCACACAAGGCCTGCGCGCGCGCGACCTGATCGCGCGCCTGTCGGGCGACGAATTTGTGCTGCTGCTCTCCGAATGCACCACCGAACAGGCTGTACAAAGTGCCCACCGCGTGCTGCACGACATTGCCCAGCCGCTGGACATCTTCGGGCAGACCCATGTGCCCCACGCGAGCATCGGCATTGCGATGTTTCCGAACGATGGAGACACCATCGACACCCTGCTGCGCCATGCCGACCAGGCCATGCACCAGGCCAAAAGCGACCATCGCCACAGCCTGCAGCTTTTCAGCGCCGAGATGAACCGCCGTGCCCAGGAGCGCGCCTCGCTGGAGCGCGCGCTGCAGCAGGCGCTGTCCGACCGCAGCCTCACGCTGCACTACCAGCCGCAGGTTCTCAGCAGTTCCCCCGGCACCTTGCACGGTGTGGAGGCTCTGGCGCGCTGGAACCACCCGCAGTGGGGCATGGTGCCGCCGTCGCAGTTCATCCCCGTGGCCGAGGACGCCGGGCTGATCCATGAGCTGACCCTGTGGCTGCTGGACGAAGCCTGCCGCCAGCTGGCGGCCTGGCGCGCTGCAGGCCACGACGTGCCCTGCGTGGCCATCAACCTGTCGGGCCGCAGCTTCCACCGGCCGGAGTTTGCGCAGGAGATCAGCGATGCGCTGCAGCGCCATGGCCTGCGCGCCAGCGATGTGCTGCTGGAGATCACGGAGAGCGTGATGATGGATGCGCGGCCCGTCACGCTGCAGAACATCGAGGCCCTGCACCACCAGGGCTTCAAGCTGTCGCTGGATGACTTCGGCACCGGCTATTCCAGCCTGAGCTACCTGCACCGCTTGCCCATCAGCGAGCTCAAGCTCGACATGGCTTTTGTGCAGGACCTCACCACCAGCGCCACGGCGCGCGCCCTCACGGTGTCGGTGCTGAGCATTGCGCACAGCCTGGGCATGGTGGTGGTGGCCGAGGGGGTGGAGACCACCGGCCAGCAGCAGTGGCTGCAGGCTCACGGCTGCCCGGTCATGCAGGGCTACCTATTCGGCAAGCCGCTACCACCCGATGAGATCGAGGCCTGGCTCTGCGCCCAGGCGCCTCGCCCCTATCGCTGACTTGGCTAGAGGCACATCTGTGCCGTCACGCCGGGGCGTGGGCCTCGCGCCCCGCCCACAACCTCAGGTACGGGGTTCTTCTTCCGGCCAATCGCGGATGTAGGCTTTGAGCATCTTGTTCTCGAAGTTCTGGCTGTCCACCACGGCCTTGGCCACGTCATAGAAGCTGATCACGCCCATCAGCATGCGGCGGTCCATCACGGGCATGTAGCGTGCGTGGCGGTCCAGCATCATGCGGCGCACTTCGTCCATGTCGGTTTCGAGCGTGCAGGTCAGGGGCGCATCGTCCATGGCCGTGCGCACCAGCATCGTGCCCACGCTGCCGCCGTTCTTGACCAGCGCCTGGATCACTTCGCGGAAGGTGAGCATGCCCACCAGGTCGCCATGCTCCATCACCACCAGCGAGCCAATGTCGCGCTCTGCCATCAGGCTCACGGCACCCGCCAGCGGCTCGTCCGGCGATGCGGTGTAGAGGGTGTTGCCTTTGACGCGAAGGATGTCGCTGACTTTCATGGTGCGGAGTCTCCGGGGGATCGGGAAGAATCGGTAAGAGTATGTGTGGGCCCGCACACACCAGCACATCCGCTGGGGTTGCCCAGGTGCTGCAGGCTGTTTGTCAGCAAATATAGCCCACAATGCCCGCCTGCATTGACAACATGGGAGACACACAGATGCCCGGTTACTCCGACCCCGGCTTTGACACGCTGGCGCTGCACGCAGGCGCCAGCCCCGACCCCGCCACCGGCGCGCGCGCCGTGCCCATCCACCTGACCACCTCGTTCGTCTTCGAGTCGAGCGACCACGCCGCGTCCCTCTTCAACCTGGAGCGCGGCGGCCATGTGTACAGCCGCATCAGCAACCCCACCAACGCGGTGCTGGAGCAGCGCGTGGCCGCCCTGGAAGGCGGCGTGGGCGCCATTGCCACCGCCAGCGGCCAGGCTGCATTGCACCTGGCGATTGCCACATTGATGGGCGCGGGCAGCCACATCGTCGCCAGCACGGCGCTATACGGCGGTTCGCAGAACCTGCTGCACTACACGCTGTCGCGCTTCGGCATCGAGACCACGTTTGTGAAGCCCGGCGATATCGACGGCTGGCGCGCCGCTGTGCGCTCCAACACCAAGCTGTTTTTTGGCGAAACCGTGGGCAACCCCGGCCTGGATGTGCTGGACATCCCTACCGTATCCTCTATCGCCCATGAAGCGGGCGTGCCGCTGCTGGTGGATTCCACCCTCACCTCGCCCTGGCTCATCAAGCCTTTTGAACATGGAGCGGATCTGGTCTACCACTCGGCCACCAAATTCCTCTCGGGCCACGGCACGGTGGTGGGGGGCATCGTGGTGGACGGAGGCAGCTTTGACTGGGACGGCCCAAAGTCGGCCGGCAAATTTGCCGAACTCACGCAGCCGTACGACGGCTTTCACAACATGGTGTTCACCGAAGAGAGCACCGTAGGCGCCTTTCTGCTGCGCGCGCGGCGCGAGGGCCTGCGCGACTTTGGCGCCTGCATGAGCCCGCACACCGCCTGGCTCATCCTGCAAGGCATCGAGACCCTGCCGCTGCGCATGGCACAGCACATGCGCAACACCGAGAAGGTGGTGGAGTTTCTGGCGGCGCAGCCGTTTGTGTCGCGCGTGGGCCACCCGTTGCTGGAGTCTCACCCCAGCCACGCCTTGGCGCAAAAGCTGCTGCCACGCGGTGCGGGCTCAGTGTTCAGCTTTGACATCAAGGGCAACCGCGAGCAGGGCAAGAAATTCATCGAAACCCTCAAGGTCTTCAGCCACCTGGCCAACGTGGGCGACTGCCGCAGCCTGGTGATCCACCCGGCCAGCACCACGCATTTCCGCATGAGCGACGAAGCGCTGGCGGGCGCAGGCATCAGCCAGGGCACGATCCGCCTGTCCATCGGCCTCGAAGATGCCGACGACCTCATTGACGACCTGAAACGCGCGCTCAAAGCCGCAGAAAAGGCGGGGGCCTGACCATGCACATCCAAGTCAACGGTGCCGCCATCTACTGCTACACCGGCGGCAAGGCATTTGATGCCGCCAAACCGACCGTGGTGTTCATCCATGGCGTGCTCAACGACCACAGCGTGTGGGCACTGCAAAGCCGCTACATGGCCAACCACGGCTGGAACGTTCTGGCCATCGACCTGCCCGGCCACTGCCGCAGTGGCGGCGATGCCCCCGCCACGGTGGAGCAAGGCGCGGACTTCATCGGCGCGCTGCTGGATGCCGCGGGCGTGCAGCGCGCGGCGCTGGTAGGCCACAGCTGGGGCTCCCTCATCGCCATGGAAGCCGCTGCGCGCCTGAAGGACCGCATCAGCCACCTGGTGCTGGTGGGCACCGCCTTCCCGATGAAGGTATCGCCCGCACTCATCGAGGCCTCGCAGACCGACCCGGAGAAGGCGATGCGCATGGTCAACGTGTTCTCGCGCAGCACCCTGTCTGCGCCCCCGTCGGCCCTGGGCCCGGGCACCTGGGTGTTTGGTGCAGGCATGGCGCTGGGGCGCAAGGTGCTGCGCAGCAACACGGCAGTCAACGTGTTCCACCGGGGATTTGTGGCCTGTGATAGCTATGCCGGTGGAGAAGCGGCCATGGCGCAACTGACCTGCCCCGTGCTGTTTGCGCTGGGCAGCCAGGACCAGATGACGGCGCCCAAGGCCGCACAGGGACTCGTCAAGGCCGCCCAGGCGGCGGGCAAGCAGGTGCAGATCGCACATCTGCCCGTGGGGCACAACCAGATGACCGAGGCGCCTGAAGAGACACTGGCCGCCATCCGGGACTTCCTGGCCCGGTGACTCCCAAACCCCGGCGCGCTGGCAGGCCCGCCGGGGCTTTCAGAACCTGTTCAAAGCGGCAGACCCGTTGGCGACACCACACCCGCACTGCCCCGCTGGTGCGCACCGGGGTCACGGCGTATAACGCGGGCAGAGCCCCAACGCCGCCCGGAGACAACGCCATGACTACCCCGACTGCCACCCCGCAACCAGCGCCCAGCACGGACCCTCGGGCCTTCAAGCGCTTCGCGGACTTCTACCCGTTCTACCTGAGCGAACACAGCAACCGCACATGCCGCCGCCTGCATTTTGTGGGCTCCACGCTCACGCTGGTCTGCCTGGCCATGCTGGTGGCCACGGGCAAGCCCCAGTACCTGCTGTACGGCCTGCTCTGCGGCTACGGCTTTGCCTGGGTGGGGCACTTCGGCTTTGAAAAGAACAAGCCCGCGAGCTTCAAGCGCCCGCTGTACAGCTTCATGGGCGACTGGGTCATGTACAAGGACATCTGGACGGGTAAAGTGCCCCTGTGAGATGATTTGGAGCCACAGAGGCTGGAAGCGCTAGTGCAACATGCCTTTTTAGCTATTATTTGTATAGCAATTAGCCGCTATTTGAAGGCAGTCATTCACCGCGGTCAACGCGCCTGCAGCACATCCGCCATGTGCAAGCTTTCGAGCCTGGCGTTGACCCACAGCGGCCCCAGGCTGTCCACGCGCTGCAGCAGCAAGCGCTGCACCAGGGGCGCAAGCAAGGTGCTTTCCGGGTCGGCCAGCAGCACATAGCGGGACTCGGGCACGTCGGCTGCACTCACCGCAGCATCGGCCACCTGTCCGACCCAGTCCAGCGCGGTCAGGGCTTCCAGCACCGGCTCCAGCTGCAGTCCATCGACCCGCAGCAACTGGGCCAGCTGGCTGGGGCGCAGGCCCTTGATGGGCTGCTGGCGCGCACGGTGCAGCGCCTGCAGCACCTCCACCGCCAGCTGGAACGTCCAGCCCGCCACCGTGCCGCGCCGCGCCACCCCCGCCAGCAGGCTGGGCAGGTAGGCAGTCACCACCGCCCCCAGCAGCACGATGACCCAGGCTACATAGATCCAGACCAGCAAGATGGGCAGCGTGGCAAACGCGCCGTACACCACCGAGTAGGTGGGCACCTTGCCCAAGTACACCGCCAGCACCTTCTTGGCCAGCTCGATGCACACCGCGACAAAAAAGCCGCCCGTCCAGGCGTGCCGCCATTTCACCGGCGTGTTGGGCACATAGTGGTACAGCGACGCCATGCCGCCCGCCAGCACCACAAACTGGATCGAATCGAACAGCAACTGCACGCCGTCCGGCAGGCGCTTGACCAGCCCGCCCGAGGCCGACATCACATACGAAGTGAGGGCCAGGCTCGCGCCCATCAGCAACGGGCCGAGCGTGATGGCCGCCCAGTAGATCAGCACCCGCTGGCCCAGCGGCCGCAGGCGCTGCACGCGCCAGATGTCGTTGAGCGTGCGGTCAATGGTCAGGATCAGCGCCAGCGCCGTGGCCAGCAGGATGCTGAACCCCGCCACGCCGAGGCTGCTGGCCTTGGCCGCAAACTGCGTGAGGTAGCCCAGCACCTGCCGCGAGATGCTGTCGGGCACCAGGCTGCTGACCAGCCAGCCCTGCAGCGCATCCTGCAGCTTGCCGAAGATGGGAAATGCGGTGAACACCGCCAGCGCCACGGTGAAAAACGGCACCAGCGCCAGGATGGTGGTGAAGGTGAGGCTGCTGGCCGTGAGGCCCAGGTGGTCCTCACGAAAGCGCTCACGCAGCGTCTGGGCCGTGGTCTTCCATGGGAAGTGCGACAGCTCATTGATCAACGCCTCGGTGCGCGACGCTACTGTCTGTATGGAAAAAGGCATGGCCGATATGATGCCACCCCAATGACTGCCTCCCCCGCCATCCCTCTCCCACCGTCCGACAGCGGTGTTGCTGCCACCCGCTGGCTTGCCACTGGCAGCCTGCTCGCCCTGATTGTTCTGTGCCTGGCCTGGGAGCTGGTGCTGGCCCCCTTGCGCCCCGGCGGCACCTGGCTGGCGATCAAGGCCCTGCCGCTGTGCATCCCGCTGGCGGGCATCCTGAAAAACCGCATGTACACCTACCGCTGGGTCAGCCTGGTGATCTGGCTGTACTTCACCGAAGGCGTGGTGCGCGGCTGGGGCGACAAGCCCCCATCGCAATGGCTGGCCTGGGGCGAAGTTGCCTTGTGCCTCGTGCTGTTCACCGCCTGCACGCTACATGTGCGCGTGCGCCAGCGCAACGCCAAGGCAGCCGCCGCTGCGGCAGAAGCCAGCGCTGCGCCACCCGCCCCCTGATATCCATGGCGCAGCCCTCCGCAATCCGATCAACCCACTGAACCCGTCGCTTCACCCATGACCACCTTGCTCGAGACCCTGCGCACCATCGTCGGCCCCGCCCATGTACTCAACGAAGGCGACCTCACCGCCTGGGAACAGGACTGGCGCCGCCGCGTGCGCGGCAAGGCCCTGGCCGTGGTGCGCCCTGCCAATACGCAAGAGGTGGCCGCTGTGGTCAAGGCCTGTGCGGCAGCGGGCACCGCGATCGTTCCGCAAGGCGGCAACACCGGTCTGGCCGTGGGCTCGACGCCCGATGACAGCGGCACACAGATCGTGCTGAGCCTCACGCGCATGAACGCGGTGCGCAGCGTGGACACAGACAACCTGACCATGACGGTAGAAGCGGGCTGCATCCTGCAGAACCTGCAGGACGTGGCCGAGAAGGCCGGCGTGCTCTTCCCTCTGAGCCTCGCTGCCGAGGGCAGCTGCACCATTGGCGGCAACCTGGGTACCAACGCGGGCGGCACGCAGGTGGTGCGCTACGGCAATGCGCGCGACCTGTGCCTGGGCCTCGAAGTGGTCACGCCGCAGGGCGAGGTGTGGGACGGCCTCAAGGGCCTGCGCAAGGACAACACCGGCTACGACCTGCGCGACCTGTTCATCGGCAGCGAAGGCACGCTGGGCATCATCACCGCCGCGACGATGAAGCTCTACCCCGAGCCCGCCGCACGCCTCACCACCTGGGCTGCCGTGCCATCCATGGAGCACGCCGTGGCGCTGCTGGGCCTGGCGCACAAGCAGCTGGGCGCGGGCCTCACGGGCTTTGAGGTGATGGGCCAGTTTGCGCTGAGCCTGGTGGGCAAACACATGCCGCAGCTGCGCGTACCCTTCCTGGGCGACGACAACGCGCCCTGGTGCGTGCTGCTCGAAAACTCCGACAGCGAATCCGAAGAACACGCGCGTGCACGGTTTGAATCGCTGCTGGAGACCGCGTTTGAAATGGGCTGCGTGACCGACGCCGTGGTGGCCGAGAACCTCACGCAGGCACACCAGCTGTGGCACATCCGCGAGAGCATTCCGCTCGCCCAGGCCGAAGAGGGCCTGAACATCAAGCACGACATCTCGGTGCAGATCTCGCGCATCCCCGCCTTTGTGGCCCACACCGACGCGGTGCTGCAGCGCGAGATCCCCGGCGTGCGCCTGGTCAACTTCGGCCACCTTGGCGACGGCAACCTGCACTACAACGTGCAGGCACCGGCAGAAGGCGACCCCAAGGTCTTCCTGCGCGAGCACGAGGCGCATGTGAACCACCTGGTCTACGAGGCCGTGGCCGAGTTTGGCGGCTCGTTCTCGGCCGAGCATGGCATCGGCGAACTCAAGGCCGACAAGCTCGCCAAGTACCAGTCGCCCGTGGCGCTTGGCATGATGCGCGCCATCAAGCAGGCGCTGGACCCAAAGGGCATCATGAACCCGAAGCGCGTGCTGCAGTAAACCCACAGAAAGCTGACCCATGACCGCTGCCGTGACTGTGCGCCCGGTTCAACCCGAAGACTACGCCGCCTGGCGCCCGCTCTGGGATGGCTACAACGCGTTCTATGGCCGCTTTGGCGCCACCGCGCTGCCGGAGCACATCACGCAAGCCACCTGGCAGCGGTTTCATGACGCGGCAGAGCCCATGTTCTGCCTGGTGGCGCAGGACGATGCCAGCGGCGAGCTGCTGGGCCTCACGCACTATGTGTTTCACCGCAGCATGACGCGCATCGAGCCCGTGTGCTACCTCAGCGACCTGTTCACCCGCGAAGCCGCGCGCGGCCGGGGCGTGGGACGGGCGCTGATCGAAGCGGTTTACGGCGCAGCGCGCGCCGCCCAATCGTCCCGCGTGTACTGGCAAACCCACGAGACCAATGCCGCCGGGCGCCAGCTGTACGACAAGCTGGCCAAGCACCATGGTTTCATCGTGTACGCACAAGAACTTTGACAGCCACCCAAGGTCTGCCCATGACACTGCCTGATCTGCACCGCGCCATCGCCGAACACAAAGGCACGTTCTCCTGTGAGCGCATCAACAAGCCGCAAGAGACCAAAACGGTGAATTTTCAGCACCACATACAGCCCCCCGCCGCGCTGGATGCACCTCTGCCCGGTGTGGGTCAGCTCGCCGCTTTCTACGCCACGTTCGGCGGCGTGCTGCTGTACCACGATGCCGACTCGGGCGACGCCGCCCGCTACATCGCCCCGCCCGCTGAATGGCCCACGCTGCAAGAGGCGTTTGAGGGCTGGACGGAACACCTGAGCGACGAAGAACGCGAAGAGATCCTGCCCGACTGGATCGAGCACTGCCAAGTGATTGGCGAGACACCCCATTCGGGCAACTACATCCTGATGGCGACCGATGGCGAGTGCGCCGGCCAGATTTTCGAGTTCGACCACGACGGTTTTGAATTCACCTACGCGGCCGACGACCTGGTGGACTATGTGCAGCGCCTGCTCCACCTCGACAGCCCCACGCTGGCCAACATCGCTTCGCACATGCGCTTCATCGACAAGAACACGGGGACGCAGTGGTGGATTCTGGAAATGAGCGACAACCAGGGCCACCGGGTGCGTACCGACGTGTGAGCTGCGGCAGGGCTGGGAGCACCCATCGCTATAAAAATGAGAGCTTTTAGCGCTTATAAATTGGGCGCCAGAGGCCATTTTTACTAGAACATTCGCCCTCCCGTCCGTGACCTGAGGGGTGACGCCGCCGCCGAAAAGGTGCAGTCACAACACCTTGCGCATTGGCTGTGCCTGTAGCCCCGCCCAGGTTTGCACTGCTCCATGCGGCACATAGCCATGGCGGCGATAAAAGGCCTCCGCAGTGCGCGTGCTCTCCAACCCCAAAGCTGCGAGCCCCACCCCGCGTGCATGGGCCTCCACGTGCTGCAGCAGGCCCCGCCCCACCCCTTGGTGCGAGGCCTCTGGCACCACATAGCAAAGCGCCAGCGTGGGCCGCGCCAGCAGCGCAAAGCCCACCATCGTGTCGCCTCGGTATGCCCCCCATGCTGCAGCGCCCGGCGCGGAGATCCACGCAGCCAGGTTCTCGGGCGTCTTGTTGGCCAGCCAGGCCATCAGGATGGTGGGGTCATGGCTGTGGTCAAGCGCACAGCAGTGGGTGATGGATTGGCGGATGACCGTGCAGGCGGCTTCTGCGGCATCGGGGCCCACAGGGAAGATCTGTGTGTCTTGAGGCACTGCGCTACCCGCAATCACGCCGAAATCAGCCCCGCAAGCGCGACAGCCAGCACAGCGAGCACCCCATAGAACAACAAGCCCACGAATATAAGGCCATTGGTCGTCACCACACGTTGTCCTTCATGCCGGAACGATAGTGCGCCCGCCGCGCTCCAGGTCCGCGCTTCGTTCCTGCCCCAGCGCTCAGAGCGCCAGCGGCCCAGGCTGACCACCCTCACCACCTGCGCCCCCGTGCAGACGATCAGCACTTCAACCACTGACCACAGCATCGCAACCAGAAACTCCGTCATCGGCATCCTCCGCAAATCAGCGACGCGAAATGATAGACGGCCTGCCACTCCAGAGACGGTGACCGAACCCCCGTGTCAGCGCGGGTCTTGGGCTGCGGGATGCTGCTGGCTCCATGCGCGGGCAGCCTCCCAGCCCGGCGGCACGCAGCCTTGCGCCATCACGCACAAGCTGGCGCTGGCCAGCGCATGGCGCAGCGCCTGCTGGCACGCATCGGCCGCCAGCGCTTCGACAAACCGCACAAAGCTCGCACCACCGGCAGCCTGCAATTGCCGCAGCAAATGCGCCAGCAGCCCGGCCAGAAAGCTGTCGCCCGCGCCCACGGTGTCCACCACTGGCAGCGGCTGGGCCTCTTTGGCAAAACGCTGCACGCCGTTGCGGTGCAGCAGCCAGGCGCCTTCCGCGCCCAGCGTGAGCGCCAGCAGATGGGCCTGTGGGTTGGCGGCCAGCAGGTGCTGTGCGCGGGCCAGGGCATCCACACCAGGCACGGCCAGATGCTCCAGGTCTTCGTCGCTGGCCTTGATGATGTGGGCATGGGCCAGCGCGGCTTGCACCGTGGTGCGGTAGGCCGCCAGGTCGGGCATGACGGAGGGGCGCAGATTGGCATCGACCACCACACAGCGGCCTGCGGCGCGCTGGGCGGCCAGCCACGGCAGGTAGATGGCCGTGTCACGCGCGTCGAGCGCCAGCGCGCCGGTGCACACCAACTGCAGCGCGGGCAAGGCGGCGCAGCTATCGCCCAGACCTGCGGCGGACACGGCGCGGTCGGCCACGCCTTCGCGGTAGAAGGCGTAGTCAGGGTGGCCATGTGCGTCGAGGTTGACCACGGCCAGTGACGTGACCTGCTGCACGGGCTCGGGCTGGGCCAGCACCACGCCGTCAGCCACCAGTTGCGCCGCCAGTTCACGCCCAAAACGGTCGCGCGACAGGGGGTTGAGGTACTGGGTGCCCACGCCTTGGCGGGCCAGCGCACGGCACAGGTTGTAGAGCGCGCCGCCCAGGCACGGCAGGTAGCTGCCATCGGGGCGGCGGATCAGGTCGATGAGGGCCTCGCCGGCAATGGCGGCGTGGATGGGCGCTATGCCGTTGGAAATCGTGGATGCGGAAGTCATGGACGTTTGGAAGGAAGCAGACAGTGCGTCAGAACTGCGATTGCAGCGCGGGGTACAGCGCGACAAAGCGGGCATAGCGTTCGGCCAGCTGGGCTTGTTGTGCGGGCTGTGGCATGAAGGTGGCGTCAGCGGGCAGGGGCTGGCACCAGTGGGGTTCGTCACCACCGCAGGCCATGGCCGCCAGGCGCGCGGCCCCCAGGGCGGCTGCGGCGTGCGCGCCCTGCGGGCGCTGCAGCGGGGTGCCCAACGCGCTGGCCAAGAGCTGCGCCCAGGGGTTGCTGCGGGCACCGCCACCGACCAAGGCCAGGGCTTCATCATCCCGGCGGGCAGCACCACCCTGCCCGGCCCCGGCGGCACGCATGGCATTGAGGCCATCGAGCAGGCCAAAGCCCACGCCTTCCATCACGGCATAGGCCAGGTCCGCCGCTTCGTGCTCGGCCCGCAGGCCCATGAACACGCCGGTGGCAGCCGCGTTGTTGTGCGGTGTGCGCTCGCCACTCAGGTACGGCAAAAACAGCGGCGCCTGCGCCTGGCGGGTGGTGTTGAGGACGCTGACGGCGTCAGACAGTTGCGCCTCGTCGCCACGCCCCGTGAGCCGGGTGACCCAGCCAAACGCACTCGCTGCACTGAGCATGACGGACATGTGGTGCCAGCGCTGCGGCAGCGCATGGGCAAAGGCATGCACGGCGCGCTCTGTGGCAGGCGCAAAAGCGTCCGTCACGCGAAAGACCACACCCGAGGTGCCCAGCGACACAAAGCCCTGCCCCGCAGTGCGGGCGCCCACGCCCACGGCACTGGCGGCGTTGTCGCCTGCGCCAGCAGCCACGACGATGCTGTCACCGAGCCCCCAGCGGCGTGCCACATCGCTGCGCAGTGTGCCGGTGGGCGCACTGCCCTCGGCCAGCGTCGGCATGTGCGAAACATCGAGCCCACAGGCTTGCAACATGGCCGGGCTCCAGGCGCGGGCCTGCACGTCCAGCCACAGCGTGCCCGATGCGTCGGACATGTCGCTCACTGCATCGCCAGTGAGTTGCAGGCGCAGCCAGTCCTTGGGCAGCAGCACGGTGCGGATCTGGTCGAACACGGCGGGCTCGTGCGTGCGCAGCCACAGCAGCTTGGGCGCGGTGAAGCCGGGCATGGCGAGATTGCCGGTGATCTGGCGCGAAGTGGGCACAGCCGATTCCAGCTGCGCACATTCGGCGCTGGCGCGGCCGTCGTTCCACAAGATGGCCGGGCGCAGCACTTGGCCCTGCGCGTCCAGTACCACCGCGCCATGCATGTGGCCCGAGAGGCCGATGCCCCGCACCTGCGCCCACGCTGCGGGAGCCTGCGCGCGCAACTGCGCCACGGAGGTCTCCACAGCGGCCCACCAGTCGGCGGGGTGCTGTTCGCTCCAGGTGGGCTGGGGGCGCAGCTGAGGCACGGCGGCATCTGCCGTAGCGACCACAGTGTGCGCATCGTCCAGCAGCAGGAGCTTGACACCCGAGGTGCCTAAATCGATTCCGAGGTACATGGGTGATGGACAGATGTCAGTGATTCACAGTGAAAGCCATGGCCCGGCCTTCGCCTTTGGCGGGCTGCGTGCAGGGGTCACGCAACAAGGCCTCCCCCCGCCTCTCAGGGTGCAGATCCGGCCGGGGATCAGGAAGTCTTTCCAAACCTTCCTGCGCCCTGCTTGCGGTACTCGCTGGGCGTCATGCCCTTGATGTCCAGAAAGCGGCGGTTGAAGTTGGCCATGTTGTTGAAGCCCACGTCATATGCAATGTGGGTGATGTAGCGCTCGGTCTCCATCAGCAGCTGGCACGCGCGGTTCACGCGCACCAGGTTCACGAAGTCGGTGAAGGTATTGCCCGTGGCGCGGCGGAAGAAGCGCGAAAAGCGGCTCTCCGTCATGCCCAGCTCTTGCGCCAGGTCGGCCGCCGAGAGCGGGTCGGCCAGGTGGTCGGTGATGCGGCTCACGATGGCGTTGATCTGGTCGAGCTGGGTATCGTTGTCCTCGCTTTGCAGCTGCGTGCTCGACAGCAGGCGAAAGTCGGTGCAGCGCGCCAGGTCGCTCATGAACTCACAGAAAGCGCCGAACCGGGCGAGCCCCTGGCGCGCCTTGATGCGGTGCCAGTGCTCTTGCGCCTGCGCTTCCATGCCAAAGAACTCCACACCGTGGCGCGCGCGCTCCAGCAGAGGCAGCACCTCGCGCAGCTCGGGGATGGTCTCGCTGCTGGCCACCAGCGGCGCGTGCGAGAACTGGATCACCAGGTCGCGCAGCGGCACGCCGCCTTCGGGCAGATCCATACTGATCCAGTTGTGCGGCAGGCGCGGCCCGGTCAGCACCAGGTGGCCGGGCTGGAACTGACCGATCCAGTCCCCCACAAAGACCTTGCCAGAAGTGGCCGTGATCAGGTGCAGCTCGTACTCGTCGTGGTAATGCCAGCGCGCCAGCGGCGTGGGAAACCCGTGCGACAAACAACGGATGAAGCCCGCCGTCTCGGGCGACTCGTAGCCCAACGCGGGCGAGCGCACATAGTCGTGCTCCAGCTCGGGCTTGGTCTGGCGCGGGGCGATGGGCATCTTCACGGTCATGGCGGTAGTGGGCTCAAATTACACCAGCATCAGGCGCCTGTCCGCTCTGCCACAAAAGCCAACACGCGGGCATAGGCTTTGCGCAGCGCGTCCACCAGTTGGGGGTGGCCGGCCATCTCGCCCCACAGGGTCGTGTCGGCCGCATAGGCCGCCACGGGGTCAGCGGCATCGCAGATGGCATGCGCCACGGCGGGGTCCATGGCCTGGTCCTGGTAGCTGTAGGGGATCTGCCCCGCGTGCCAGCGCTGCAGGTAGGCCAGGAACAGCGCGGGCAGCATGGCCACGCTGTCGAACGACGCGTTGCGCGCCAGTCGGTCGCGGATGGTGGGCGCAATCATGCCGGGGATCTTGGAGAACGCATCCATGGCCACGCGCTGGTTGGTGTCCGCAATGGCAGGGTTGCCGAAGCGGTCCAGCACCACATCACGGTACTGCTCCAGGTTGATGGGGCATGGCTGCTTTGGGGTGTGGAGCACCGGGATCGCGTCGTCGGTGACGTAGTCGTAGGCCATCTGGCGAATGGCCGCGTCGTGTGTGCCTTCGTGGATGTATTGGTAACCCGCCAGCGTGCCCGCCCAGGCAATGCAGCTGTGGGTGGCGTTGAGCAGGCGGATCTTGGCCTCTTCGTGCGCCTGCACCGACTGCACCATCTCGACGCCGACCGTTTCCCACGCGGGGCGGCCTGCGATGAAGTCGTCTTCAATGACCCACTGGATAAAGCTTTCACCCATGAGCGCGGCCTTGTCGCCCCAACCCGTTGCAGCCTTCACGCGCTCGGCCACATCGGGCGTGGGGCGCGGCGTGATGCGGTCCACCATGGCGTTGGGGCTGGTGGTGTTCTGCTCTACCCACTCTTTCAGTGGCGCATCGCCCAGCGCCTCGATGAACTGCAGCAGCCCGCCGCGCGAGCGGTCGCCGTTGTGGCGCAGGTTGTCGCAGTTCATCAGCGTCATAGCGCCCGCACCGGCTGCCCTGCGCGCGCGCAGGATGCTGACCAGGCCGCCGTAGATGGTGTGGCCTGCCTGGCCCGCCTTGACGGCCGCCAGGTCGGCGCGCAGGTCGGCAAAAGTGGGCCAGTCGAGCTGGTTCTGGGCATCCAGGTAGTAGCCCGCCTCGGTCACCGTGAAGCTGATGATGCGGGTGGCGGGGTCGGCACCCACGGCAATCAGCGGGGCCAGGTCGTCCTGGTAGGGGATCACCCGCTGGATCGACTCGATGACGGTGTAGTTGCGCTCGCCTTGGGGGGTGACGGTTTCGAGCGTGTAGCGCCCATCCTGCGCTTGCAGCGCCGCGATGGTGTCGGCCATGTCGGGGCGCAGGTTGCCGCCTGCGATGGCCCAACCCGTGTCGCCCTGCTGGCGCAATGCGTGAACGTAAACGGCCTGGTGGGCGCGGTGGAACGAGCCCAGGCCCAGGTGCAGGATGAAATTCATGGTGCGTGACTGCGGGTTTCTAGAGATCAAAGTTCGTGGGCATCATCACGACATCGCGGATGGTCATGCCGCGCGGGCGGGTGAGCATGAAGAGCACCACGTCGGCCACTTCGGACGCCTCGATGAGGCTGCCGCTGGCCTTGGCCTCGGCCAGCTTTTCCGCGGGCCAGTCGGCCAGCAGCGAGGTAATGACGGGCCCGGGCGAGATGGAGCCCACACGAATGCCGTGCTTGAACACCTGGCGGCGCACGGTCTGCACGAAGCAGTTGACCGCCCACTTGGACGATGCGTAGACGGGCTCCCACGGCGTGGGGAAATGCGCGGCCAGCGAGCTGGTGACGATGATGTCGCCCGTGCCGCGTTCGATCATGTGGGGCAGCACGTTGTGCACGTTCTTCATCACCACGTTGACGTTCAGGTTCAGCATGCGGTCGATGGCGTCGGGGTCGGCATCCACCAGGTCGCCGCCCACATACAGCCCGGCGTTGGCGTGGAAGATGTCGAGCTGCCCCGCGAGCGCCAGCGTGCGCTGCAGCAGGCTGGCGCATTGCCTGGCATCGAGCAGGTCCAGTACCAGCGGCAAGGCGCCGGGGCCGATGGCTGCACACGCCTTGGCCAGCGCGGCCTCGTCGCGATCGATGAGCACCACACTCGCGCCAGCGTGGGCCATGGCTTGGGCACTGGCAAAGCCGATGCCCGATGCGGCGCCGGTAACGGCCGCCACCTTGCCTTGAAGTTCTTGTCCGCGTGGCATGGAAGCAGTCATGGCGGTCATGCGGTCTGGCGGGCCACCACGCGGCCGTTCGGGTCGAACCAATGGGCTTGCGAGGCATCGATGTCCAGGCAAACCGCATCGCCCGCACGCAGGCTTGTGCGGTCGTTCTGGCGCGCCACAAACTGCGCGCCGCTGGGCGTGCTCACGTAGATCAGCGTCTCTGCGCCCAATGCTTCCACCAGGTCCACCTGGCCCGGCACCGGCGTCGCGCCGGTGTTGCGCACCGTGATGTTCTCGGGGCGCAGGCCGATGGCGCCGCCCTCGGCCCCGGCGGGTGCCTGCTGCTGCACGGGCGATGGCAGCTGCGGCAAGGGCACCACATTCATCTGCGGCGTGCCGATGAACTGGGCCACGAACTGGTTGGCGGGCTTGTCGTACAGCTCCAGCGGCGTGCCCACCTGCTCGATGACGCCGTCGCGCAGCACCACCACGCGGTCGGCCAGTGTCATGGCCTCCACCTGGTCGTGCGTGACGTAGATGGTGGTGGCCCCGAGGTCGCGGTGCAGCTTGGCGATCTCCACCCGCGTCTGGCCGCGCAGCGCCGCGTCGAGGTTGGACAGTGGCTCGTCAAACAAAAACACCTTGGGCGCGCGCACGATGGCGCGGCCGATGGCTACGCGCTGGCGCTGCCCGCCCGACAGCTCCTTGGGCGTGCGCTGCAGGTACTGCGTGAGGTTGAGGATGCGCGCGGCGTTCTGCACCTTCTCGTCGATCACCTGCTTGTCCACCTTGGCGAGCTTGAGCGCGAAGCTCATGTTCTCGTACACGCTCATGTGCGGGTACAGCGCATAGCTTTGGAACACCATCGCCAGGTCGCGCTTGCTCGATGGCTGGTCGGTAATGTCGCGGCCGTCCAGCATCAGGGTGCCGCCGTCGATGTTTTCGAGCCCCGCGATCAGCCGCAGCAGCGTGGACTTGCCGCAGCCCGAGGGGCCGACGAAGACGATGAACTCGCCTTGCTGGATGGTGAGGTCGATGCCCTTGATGGCGCGGTGCTCACCAAAGAATTTCTCGATGCCGCGCAGTTGAAGGTAGGCCATGGAATCGGGTTCCTGAAATCTTGAAAACTGGGAGGAAAACTGCGGCTTACTTGACCGCACCAAACGTCAGGCCCTGCACCAGCTGCTTCTGGCTGAACCAGCCGAACACCACGATGGGCGCAATGGCCATCAGCGAAGCCGCAGACAACTTGGCCCAGAACAGGCCTTCGGGGCTGGAGTACGACGCGATCAGCGTGGCCAGCGTGCCGGCCTTGGCAGCGCTGAGGTTCAGGCTCCAGAAGGCCTCGTTCCATGACAGCACCAGGCACAAGAGGCCGGTGGACGCGAGGCCGCCCATGCCCAGCGGCAGCAGCACCAGGCGCACCTCCTGCCACAGCGTGGCGCCGTCCATGCGCGCGGCTTCCAGGATCTCGCGCGGGATGTCCTTGAAGTGCGAATACAGCATCCAGACCATGATGGGCAGGTTGGACAGCGCGAACACGATGATGAGCGCAAGCTGCGTATCGAGCAGGTGGCTCTTTTGCGCCAGCACATAAATGGGTACCAGCGCGCCCACGGCGGGCATCATCTTGGTCGAGAGCATCCACATGAGGATGTCCTTGGTGTACTTGCCCTTGAAGAAGGCCATGGCGTAGGCCGCAGGCGCAGCCAGCATCAACCCCACCAGGGTAGAGACCACGCTGGTGATGACCGAATTCTTGGCGTACAGCAAGTAGTCGCTGCGCTCCTGCACCTCGTGAAAGTTTTCGAGCGTGGGGACAAAGAACAGCTGCGGCGGCACGGCGATGGCCTGCAACTCGGTCTTGAACGCCGTGAGGAACAGCCAACCCAGCGGGAAAAACAGCAGCAGGGCCACGCCCCAGGCAGCGGCGGTGCGCAGGGCCAGCAGGCCCAGCGGGAAGTTGGAGCGGCGTCGTTTTGTCGTTGTCATGAGCGTTGCCCCGTCTTACTTGTCAAGGTTCTTGCCGACCATGCGGATCAGAAACACCGCCGCGATATTGGCCAGCAACACTGCGAACAGCGCACCTGCCGAGGCCACGCCCGCGTCGAAGTTGAGCAGCGCCTGCTTGAAGATCAGGAAGGTGACGTTGGTGCTCGCATCGCCCGGCCCGCCACCCGTGGTGGTGTAGATCTCGGCAAAGATGCTGAGCAAAAAGATGAGTTCGATCATCACCACCACCGCCACCGAGCGCGCCAGGTGCGGCACATACAGGTAGCGCAGCTGCTGCAGGTAGTTGGCGCCGTCCATGCGCGATGCTTCGAGCTGCTCGTGGTTCATGCTCTGCAATGCGGTCATGAAGATCAGCGTGGCAAACGGCAGCCATTGCCACGACACCATGACGATCACCGAGAACAACGGGTGGTCCGTGAGCCAGTCCACCGGAGCCGCGCCGAACAACATCCACACCTGGGCGAGCACGCCGTAGATGGGATTCATCATCATGTTCTTCCACATCAGCGCGTTCACCGTGGGCATGACGAAAAACGGCGAAATCAACAGCACCCGCACGATGCCCCGGCCCGCAAACGGCTCGTTGATGAGCAGCGCAATCGCAACGCCGAACACCACCGTGATGAGAATGACGCTGCCCAGCAGCAGCAGCGTGTTGACCACCGCCGTGCCAAACGACGGGTCGGTGACGAAATACTCAAAGTTCTCCAGCCCGGCAAAGCCCGTCTGGTCCGGCTGCATGAGGTTGTAGCGGATGAGCGAGAAGTAGATCGTCATCACCAGCGGCACGATCATCCACAGGAAGAGCGTGGCCATGGCAGGCGTGAGCAGCAGGCGAGGGAGCAGGCGGCGGTTCATGTAAGCCTCAGAAAATAGTCCAGCAAAAATAGGCGTTCAGTCGGCGTCGCGAGCGGGCCGAGGCGGGGTCGCTGTACCGCAGCCGTACTCCCGTACGGCGAGGAACACCGGCCCCGGATCGGCCCGCGCAGTAGCCGAATGAATGCCTATTTGTAGTAGCCGGCCTTCTTCATTTCGCGGTCAGCCGCCACCTGGCCGGCCTTGAGTGCCGCGTCCACCGTCGTCTTGCCTGCCAGCGCTGAACTCATCTGCTGGCCCACGGCGATACCGATGGCCTGGAACTCCGGAATGGCCGCGAACTGCACGCCCACATACGGGCTCTTGGGCAAGGTCGAATCCGTGGGGTTGGCCGAGTCGATGGCGGTCTTCTCTGCGGCGGCAAAACGCGCGGCCTTCTGGAATTCCGGCGAGGCGTAGGTGCTCTTGCGCGTGCCGGTGGGCACGTTGGCCCAGCCGTTGGTCTTGGCCACCAGCTGGATGTAGTCCTTGCTGGTGGACCAGGTGATGAACTTCTGCGCGGCGTCGACCTTTTTGGAACCAGCCGGGATGGCCAGATTCCACGACCACAGCCAGTTCGCGCCCTTGGGCGTGTTCATGGTGGGCGCCTGGGCAAAGGCCATCTGGTCGGCCACCTTGGACTGCTTGGGGTCGGCCACGAACGATGCGGCGATGGTCGCGTCCACCCACATGCCGCACTTGCCGGAGTTGGTCAGCGCCAGGATCTCGTTGAAGCTGTTGGCCGACGAGCCGGGCGGGCCATAGTTCTTGAGCAGGTCGACGTAGAAGGTGATCGCGTCCTTCCAGGGCTTGGATTCGAGCTGCGGCTTCCACTGCATGTCAAACCACTGGCCGCCGAAGGTGTTGACCAGCGTGGTCAAAAACGCCATGTTGTCGCCCCAGCCTGGCTTGCCGCGCAGGCAGATGCCGTACACGCCATTCTTGGGGTCGTGCATCTTGGCGGCCAAGTCCTTGATCTGCGGCCAGGTGGGACGCTCAGGCACCTGCACGCCGGCCTTGTCGGCCAGGTCCTTGCGGTACATCAGCATGGAGCTTTCGCCATAGAACGGCGCGGCAAACAGCTTGCCGTCCACCGTCAGGCCATTGCGCACGGCGGGCAGCAGGTCATCCACGTCGTAGGCAGCATCGGTCTTCAGCTCCTGCAGCCAGCCCTTCTTGCCCCAGATGGGCGCTTCGTACATGCCAATCGTCATCACGTCGAACTGGCCGCCCTTGGTGGCGATGTCGGTCGTCACGCGCTGGCGCAGCACACCTTCTTCGAGCGTGACCCACTTGAGCTTGATGTCGGGGTTCGCCTGCTCGAAGTTCTTGCTGAGCTTTTGCATCTCGATCATGTGGCCGTTGTTCACGGTGGCAATCACGAGTTCGGTCTGCGCATGCGCAGCGGCTCCGCACAGCGATGCCGCCAGGGCAGCAGCGGCCAGAGCCAAGCGAGTGTGTGGACGGGTGGAACGGGGCATCGGAACGTCTCCTGCGTAGTTGGTATGGATCTGCCATTCAACGCCAGTCGGATTGCGGCATTGATGGACTGAACGATACCGATGCTCTGATGCTCAGTTGATACTTTGAAAAGCACTACACATACTAAATTTCGCCAGAATCTCAGGATTTATACCTAGTCGCATCAATTGGGTATGTGCATTGTGGGCCTGGGGTGCCCGCCCTGGCGCTGCGGGGCGCTGCACACATTTGACCCAAGGGCGCGTCCTGAGTGGGTCTACTGTTTCCAAAACTGGAACAGTCAGTTTGCGACTCAGTGGTTTTTCTCTAAACACCATCGGCGTACAGTTCAACCCATCGATGAGCCGAACCCGCAAGGCGACTCACCGAACCCGGTTCAGGAATGGTTTTTGACCCGGCTTTTTTGAGACGCTTTTTCAACTTCAAGGACTTATCCATCATGAACAACACCGCACGTTTCCTGTCTATCGCCGCTGTCGCCGCTTTCGCTTCTTTTGGTGCCCAGGCTGACGAAGCCGATGCTTCGCAGTTCGCCACCAAGTTTGAAACCAACCGCACCCGCGCTGAAGTGGCCGCCGAAGCCGCTACTGTGGCCCAGACCCGCTCGATCGAGCCCGCTGGTTCGCGTGTAGTGACTTACAAGTCCACGGCCGACCGCGCTGCCGTGCGTGCCCAGGCTGCTGAAGCAGTGCGCACTGGCCAGATCCCTTCCGGCGAACTCGGCGCTCTGTAAGCCGTCCCGGAATCAACGGACTTCGCCCCCACCCCATCAAGAATCGAGATCACCATGAACAAGACAACACGTTTCCTGTCCATCGCTGCTGTGGCTGCTTTCTCCGCTTTCGGCGCCCACGCTGACGAAGCCGACAGCTCGCAATTCGCCCTCAAGTTCGACACCAACCGCACCCGTGCCGAAGTGGCTGCTGAAGCCTCTACCGTGGCCCAAACACGCAGCATCGAACCCGCTGGTTCGCGTGTCGTGACCTACAAGTCGACTGCCGACCGTGCTGCAGTGCGCGCCGCAGCGGCCGAAGCCGTGCGCACCGGCAAGATCCCATCGGGCGAAATCAGCGCAATGTAAGAACGCGGACCTTCCCGGGTGGCGGCCTCTCACGGTTGTGGACGTGTGCCCCCGGACTCTCAGAAAGGGCTCCCATGTGGGAGCCCTTTTTTCATTGGCAACAAGCTCAGGCCACCAGTGTCTTGAACATCACGTGGGCATCGACATAGCCCAGCGTGTGGTGCCGGAAGGCCCCGGGCAGCGTGCCCACGATCGCAAAGCCCAGGTGCTGCCACAGCCGCACGGCGCGCACGTTGCTCGCCACCACCAGGTTGAACTGCATGGCCCGAAAGCCCATGGCCACAGCCTGCTGCTGGGAGTGCTCACACATCAACGAGGCCACGCCCTGCCCCTGCGCGGCCGGCGCCACCACGTAGCCACAGTTGCACACATGGGCGCCCTGCCCAGGCTGATTCGGCTTGATGAAGTAGGTGCCCAGAATCTCCCCGCCCACGCCCAGGGCGACAAAGGTCGCAGCAGGCAGCTCTACCCAGGCTTTGTGGATCTCGGCCTCGGTGCTGTCGGGGGCAAACGCATACGTGTCTCCCGCCTGGAAGGTGGTGCGCAGGATGGGCAATACGGCGGGCCAGTCGGCAGACTGGAAGGGGCGGATGGTGACGGGGGTATCGGAAGTCGTCATGGGAAGTGCAGTGGATGGATGGCGAGTCCGGCATTCTCCCGCTCCGCATAAAATCCGCCGTCGGCAACGGCCACCCCTTGATGGCGGCGCCCTACCCTGAGTGATCCATCCCATGACCCAGCCTTCTGCTGCCCCGGCAGCTTCTGCCTTGCCCGCCCGCCCCGTGCGCTCCCAGTACGAAGATTTCATGCGCCATGTGTTCACCCACGGCGTGGACAAGTCGGACCGCACCGGCACCGGCACCAAGAGCGTGTTCGGCCACCAGATGCGGTTTGACCTGAAGGAAGGTTTTCCGCTGGTCACGACCAAGAAGGTGCACCTCAAGTCCATCATCCAGGAGTTGCTGTGGTTCCTGACCGGCTCCAGCAACAACAACTGGCTGAAAGAGCGCGGCGTGACCATCTGGGACGAATGGGCGCGCGAGGACGGCGATCTGGGCCCGGTGTACGGCGTGCAGTGGCGCAGCTGGCCGACGCCGGACGGCGGGCACATCGACCAGATCAGCGACGTCATCCAAACGCTCAAGACCAACCCCGACTCGCGCCGCATCATCGTGAGCGCCTGGAACGTGGCCGAGCTGCACAAGATGGCGCTCATGCCGTGCCACGCTTTCTTTCAGTTTTACGTAGCCCCGGCGCAAGAGCCCGGCGGGCGCGGCACGCTGTCTTGCCAGCTGTACCAGCGCAGTGCAGACATCTTTCTGGGTGTGCCGTTCAACATCGCCAGCTATGCGCTGCTGACCCACATGGTGGCCCAACAGTGCGATCTTGAGGTGGGCGACTTCGTGTGGACGGGTGGCGACTGCCACATCTACAGCAACCACCACGAGCAAGTGCAGACCCAGCTGGCGCGCACGCCCTACCCCTACCCTGTGCTGAACATCAAACGCAAGCCGGACAGCATCTTCGACTACGAGTACGAAGACTTTGAAGTGGTGGACTACCAGTGCCACCCTGCCATCAAGGCGCCCGTGGCAGTCTGACCTGACCACTGCACCAGGCCAGCCTGCCGCACAGGCCCCGTTTTCACCCATAACCAATACAACGAGCTTCTATCTATGTCTTCCGGCGGATTCCACGTACACGGCCCCCACGACCACGCGGTCGAACATGCCACCCACGGCCACGATGCTGCGCACCACGGCGCGGACCATGGCGGCGGCTCGTCCACCAACAAGATCGCCATGTTCACGGCCATCGTGGCCACGGTGGGTGCCATCTTTGCCTACATGGGCGGCGCCACCCAGGCCAATGCGGGCCTGATGAAAAACGATGCGGCCATCAAGAAGACCGAGGCCTCCAACCAGTGGAATTACTTCCAGTCCAAAAGCACCAAACAAAGCCTGGCCGAGCTGGCCCGTGACCTGACCCCGGCCGAAGCCGAGAAGGTCAAATACCAGGCCAAGATCGACCGCTACGAAAAAGAAAAGAACGAGATCAAGACTGCAGCCGAAAAGCTGGAGGCCGATGCCCACGCGTTCGACCAGCAAAGCGAAGCCCAGATGCACCAGCACCACCGCTGGGCCCAGGCCACCACTGCGCTGCAGGTCGCGATTGCCCTGGCCGCGATTGCGCTGCTGACCAAGAAGAAGTGGCTGGAATACGGCATGTACGGCGTGGCCGCCGTGGGCCTGGGTGTGGGCGCGCTGGCGTTCCTGCACATCTGATCCCCTCCCCACTCACGCACAGAGCGAGCCCCATGCCCCTGCACCTCATCTACGCCCGCGCGGCCAACGGCGTCATCGGCAAGGACAACCGCCTGCCCTGGCACATCCCCGAGGACATGGCGCACTTCAAGCAGCTCACCCAGGGCTGCCCGGTGGTCATGGGCCGCAAGACCTGGGACTCGCTGCCCCCGCGCTTTCGCCCCCTGCCCGGCCGCACCAACATCGTGGTGACGCGGCAGGCCGACTGGCAGGCCGAGGGTGCCCACCGCGCAGGCAGCCTGGCCGAAGCCCTGGCGCTGTGCGACGCAGGCAAAACCGTGTGGATCATTGGCGGCGCGCAGATCTATGCCGAATCCTTGCCCCTGGCGGACTGCTTGGAGGTGACGGAGATCGCCCAGGACTTTGACGGCGATGCCTATGCCCCTGTGCTGGGCGCAGAATGGGTAGAAACCGCCCGCGAGCACCACGTGAGCACCAACGGGCTGCCGTTCAGCTTTGTGACCCGTGTACGCCGCAGCTGACGGCGCAGCCCCATCACTCTTTTACTCACATTTTGATAGCTGCCAGCGCATGATCCACTAGCGCTACCGGCCAAAAACCATGCAAATTGCCACCTGGAACGTGAACTCCCTGTCGGTGCGCCTGCCCCAGGTGCTGGCCTGGCTGGCCGCCAACCCGGTCGATGCCCTGTGCCTGCAGGAGCTCAAGCTCACCGACGACAAGTTTCCCCACGACGCGTTGAAAGAGGCCGGCTACGAAGCCGTGGCCTTCGGCCAAAAGACCTACAACGGCGTGGCCATCCTGAGCCGCCACCCGCTGCGCGATGTGGTGCGCAACATCCCCGCCTTTGGCGACGAGCAGGCCCGCGTCATCGCCGCCACGCTGGACACGCCGGCAGGCCCGCTGCGCCTGCTCAACGGCTACTTCGTCAACGGCCAGGAGCCGGGCTCGGAAAAGTTCGCCTACAAGATGCGCTGGCTGCAGGCCCTGCAGGACATGGTGCGCGCCGAGATGGCCGCCCACCCGCGCCTGGTGCTGGTGGGCGACTTCAACGTGGCGCCCGAAGACCGCGACTCGTACGACCCCGAGGGCCTGCGCGAGACCATCCACCACACCACCGAAGAGCGCAACCACTTCCAGGCCCTGCTGGCCCTGGGGCTGACCGATGCCTTCCGCATGTTCGAGCAGCCCGAGAAGAGCTATTCGTGGTGGGACTACCGCATGCTGGGTTTTCAGAAAAACCGGGGCCTGCGCATTGACCACATTCTGGTGAGCGAGGCCCTCAAGCCCACGGTGACGGCCTGCGTGGTGGACCGCGCCCCGCGCAAGAACCCACAGCCCAGCGACCATGCGCCGGTGGTTGTCACGATGAGCGACTGATGCACCCTTGAGCCGCTCCGCACGCGACGTAAAAAAAGGCTGCCAGAGGAATGCTCTGGCAGCCTTTTTCTTGGGGTCAGCCCTCAGCGCAGCAACCGACGCCCGGTCAGGTGCGGTTTACCCAAGGGTCGCCCTTGGCACCTGGGATCAGGGCCGGGGCGAGAACCCGTCGCGCAGCGCACGCACCTCGTCGTGGTTGCGCTGGGCGCCTTGGGCCTGGCGCTCCACCAGAGCGCGCACATCGGCAGGCAGCGTCGCCTTCAGCGCCTTGCGGTAGCGGGCCACCGCAGCGTCCTCGCCACGTTCGCACTCTTCGAGCACGGCCTTATCGTCCTGGGTGGACAAAGCGGTCTTCACCGACACCCAGCCCCGGTGCAACGCGCCCGCCACGGTCCCCCCCTGCGCGGGGTCGCCATTGAGGCGGCGGATCTCGTGTTCCAGCTCCACGGCGGCAGCCGCACACTCGCGCGAGTGGCGCTGGAAGATGCCCTTGAGCTGGCCCGACTCTGCGTGCTCGGCACAGGCATGGAAGCCGTATTCGCCGTCACGTGCAGACTCCAGCAGGTCGTTGAGCACATCGACCACGTCTTCGGCGTCGATCACGTCCATCGGACGGTCGCTGGCCAGCGCAGTGCGGTTGGCGGCGCGCTCCCACGCGGCGCGGGTGGCGGGGCGCACATCGGTCCAGGCCAGGCCATCGCTGCCGTGGCGTGCACGCCAGTCGTCGGCCAGGCGCGGCTCGATGGCGTCAAAGTCGCCCTCGTAGCGGCCTACCGACGACCAGCCCAGCTCATAGGCAGGACGGTATTGGTCGTACGTGCGGCCGCCCACGTAGTAGGGCTCGCGGTGGTAGGTCTCGCGCCAGTACGCGTCTTCTTCGGTGGGGTTGACGGCCTCGGCAGCCGCCTTGCCTGCCAGGCCGCCCGCCACAGCACCCGCCACGCCACCAATGGCAGCGCCGACCGGGCCGCCAAAAGCACCTGCAGCAGCCCCGGCAGCGGCGCCCCCGAGGGCGGCGCCCACGCCCGTTCCGACGGGGTGAGCACCTGGCTCATTGGTCAAGGGGTCACGGTTGGCATCGTTGAAATCCGACATAGGAACATCTCCGGTTGGTTGACAGTGACTTCATTGTTGAAGCCACCTCCGGAGTGCCGGGTCGGCCCAGGGAGGGCCTGCATGTAGGACATGGCCCGCCATGCAGTGCGATGAGCAGCGCGCATCCGGGCCGGGTTACAGCGATGCCACCAGCGATGTAGTAGCACCTTGCATTGCTACGATTTCAATAGCTTCAGAGGCATGATAAACATGCACCTGCGGCCATTTTCATGCTTCATCCGGCGCGTCCAGCCCCAACTCCTGGATCTTGCGGGTGATGGTGTTGCGCCCAATGCCCAGGCGCTGCGCGGCCTCCATGCGACGGCCGTGGGTGGCCACCAGGGCCGTGCGGATCAGGCGCGACTCAAAGCGCCGCGTGAGCGCGTCCCACACCTCGGGCTGGCCGCCTGCCAGCAGTTTTTGCGCTTCGGTTTCCAGTGCCTGCTCCCAGCTGTGGGCGGCAGCCACAGGGGCTGCGGCGGCGTCGGCCGACCAGGACGCAACGGCCGCAGGTGCAGACGCCGACACCGGAGCAGACACCTGCGCTGCAGGGTGCAGGCCCCCCACCAATTCGGGTGCAGGCTGCGCCACTGGCGCAACAGGCGCCAGCGGGGCCACCGGCATCGATGTGACCGTGGCCGCCGCAGGCTCGGCGCCCGCCGTGGCGCGCACTGGCGGCTGGTACACCGGGGCTTCCAGCACCTCGGGCGGCAGGTCCTGCAGCGAGATCACCTGGGCCGGCGCCATCACCGTGAGCCAGTGGCAGATATTCTCCAGCTGGCGCACATTGCCCGGGAAGGCAAACTGCTCCAGCCGCGCCAGTGCCGAATCGGCAATGCGCTTGGGCTCCACGCCCAGCTGCCGCGCGCTTTGCTGCAGAAAGTGGCGCGTGAGCATGGGCACGTCTTCATGCCGCTCGCGCAGCGCGGGCAGGCGCAGGCGGATCACGTTGAGGCGGTGGAACAAGTCCTCGCGGAAGCCGCCTTCCTTGACGCGCTGCTCCAGGTTCTGGTGGGTGGCGGCAATCACGCGCACATGGGCCTTGACGGCTGCGTGGCCGCCCACGCGGTAGAACTGGCCGTCGGACAACACGCGCAGCAGGCGCGTCTGCAAATCAAACGGCATGTCGCCGATTTCGTCGAGGAACAGCGTGCCGCCCTCGGCCTGCTCGAAGCGGCCGCGCCGCTGGGTCTGGGCGCCGGTGAAGGCGCCGCGCTCATGGCCGAAGAGTTCGCTCTCCAGCAGGTCCTTGGGAATGGCTGCGGTGTTGATGGCCACAAAGGGGCCGTCTGCCACGGGCGAATGCTTGTGCAGCGCGCGCGCCACCAGCTCCTTGCCCGAGCCCGATTCGCCGGTGATGAGCACCGTGACCTGGCTTTGCGACAGCCGCCCGATGGCGCGGAACACGTCCTGCATGGCGGGCGCCTGGCCCAGCATTTCGGGGGTCGCGGTCTGGCGTTCTTCGGTGACTTCTTCGCGCTGGCTTTCTTCGACCGCGCGGCGGATCAACTCCACCGCCTTGGGCAGGTCAAACGGCTTGGGCAGGTATTCGAACGCGCCGCGCTGGAAGGCCGACACAGCGCTGTCGAGGTCTGAGTACGCCGTCATGATGATGACAGGCAGGCCGGGCTGCAGCTCGCGCACCTTCTCCAGCAGTTGCAGGCCCGAACCTCCGGGCATGCGGATGTCGCTCACCAGAACCTGGGGGCCCTGGCGCGCGGGGTCGCCTGCGGTGACATCGGCCAGTGCGTCCAGCACTTCGCGGGGGTGCGTGAAGCTGCGCGTGGGCAGGTTCTCGCGGGCCAGCGCCTTTTCCAGGACGAAGCGGATCGAGGGGTCGTCATCTACTATCCAGATCGGCTTCATATATTTTTCTTACCTTCCCTGTGGTTGCGTGTCAGGGACCGTCATGCGCTGTCAGGGCAAGGGGATCAGGATTCGGAAGTCGGTGCGACCCGGTACGCTGTCGCATTCAATCAACCCGTGGTGACGCTGCACGAAGGTTTGCGCCAACGTCAGCCCCAGCCCTGATCCGCCGTCCCGCCCCGATACCAGTGGATAAAAAATCCGCTCCTTGATGGCATCGGGTACGCCCGGTCCGTTGTCGATGACATGCAATTCCAGTGCCAGCCGGTAGCGCTGCCGGCCGAACGTGACCTGGCGGGCCACACGCGTGCGCAGCGTGATCACGGCATCCCCCTTGGCGATGCGCTCTGACAGCGCCTGGGCTGCGTTCTGCACGATGTTCAGCACCGCCTGAATGAGCTGCGCGCGGTCCCCGCGAAACTCAGGGATGGAGGTATCGTAGTCGCGCTGCACCCTGAGGCCCTGCGGGTATTCGACCAGCACGAGCGAACGCACGCGCTCGCACACCTCGTGGATGTTCACATCGCCCACCAGGTGAGGGTGGCGATGGGGCGCGAGTAGCCGGTCCACCAGGCTCTGCAGGCGGTCGGCCTCGTGGATGATGACCTGGGTGTATTCGGTGAGCTCCCGGTTGTCGAGTTCCATCTCCAGCAGCTGTGCCGCGCCCCGAATGCCACCCAGCGGGTTCTTGATCTCGTGGGCCAGGTTGCGGATCAGCTCCTTGTTGGCCTGGGCCTGGTCACGCAGGCGCTCTTCGCGGTCCTGGCGGGCCTGCTGCTCCAGCGGCCACAGCTCCACCAGGATTTCGCCGACCTGCTCGGCATCGGCCACGTTGACATGCACGGGCACCGGGTCCTGGTGCAGGCGCTTCAGGCTGGCCTCGTAGCGCAGCGCGGCAAAGTCCTTGCCCCGGGCTCCCGCCAGTGCCGTCTGCAGCAGTGCCGGGTCGGTGAAGAAGGTAGAGAAGTCCGCCCCTTCCAGGGTACGGCGCGAGAGGCCCAGTGTGTTTTCCAGCGCGGCATTGGCAAACTGCACCGCGCCATCGTCAGCGCGCAGCACCGCCACCAGGGTGGACATCAGGTCCAGGGAATGAAAACGCCCGGTGTCAGTGCCGGGAAGGTCGGAGGAAGAAGGGGCACTCACACGCAATCACCGCTATCAGTTGGTGGGTGCAGCAGGGGCAGGCAGGCGGGCAATCTCACGCTTGATACCCGCAATGTCACTCTCGCTGCGGGCCACGCTGGCCTTGAGCTCGGCCGTGCGTTCGGTGTAGCGTTGGGGGTTGCGCAGATCGAGTGCGTTGCGCTCGGGGGCGCCGTTGTTGTATTCCTTGAGCAGTTCGGCATGGCGCGTTTCCGCCTTGCGCAGCTCGGACTCCAGAATCGCGCGGGCATCCGAGTCGCGGGATTTTTGTTCGTTATTGCTGACGCGTGGAGCGTTGGCGGGCGAGGTCGCAGACGACGGGGCTGCAGCACCACCCGCTGCAGGAGCTGCGGCAGACGCTGGGCGGGTGCCCTGCACCACGGTAACGTTGCCGCCCTCCACCAGTTTGCAGCCGCGCTCCTTGGCTTGCTGGGCGTTGTTGGTGTATTCGTTGCCGCAACGGTAGATGCGGTCTTGCGCCTGGACTGCGGGGACGGTGGCGGCGATGAGGAGCAGGGTGATGAGCGTTTTATTCATTCGGTTTCCTCGCACTGACATGCAGGGGACAGGGGAGTATCTCCCAATCACCCTACATCTCCAATCCAACAAGGGCAGACCCTTGAAGGGCTGTGTATACGGATGCAACACCTGACGTCTTGGTTCCGCCGCACGCGTTCGGCGCAGGTAGCGCCGCCGCCCGCCCATGAAAAAAGGCGGCTTGCGCCGCCTTTTCTTGAGCAATGGTCTTCAGGCAGACGATTACAGGGAGTAGTACATGTCGTACTCGACAGGGTGCACTGCCATGCGGAAGCGGGTCACTTCGTTCATCTTCAGATCGATGTAGGCGTCGATCATGCTGTCGGTGAACACGCCACCCTTGGTCAGGAACGCACGGTCCTTGTCCAGATGTTCCAGGGCTTGGTCCAGGCTGTGGCACACGGTGGGCACCAGCTTGTCTTCTTCTGGAGGCAGGTGGTACAGGTCCTTCGTAGCGGCTTCGCCAGGATGGATCTTGTTTTCCACGCCGTCCAGACCGGCCATCAGCAGGGCTGCGAAGCCCAGGTAAGGGTTCATCAATGGATCGGGGAAGCGGGCTTCCACGCGACGGCCCTTGGGGTTGGCCACGTAAGGGATACGGATCGAAGCGGAACGGTTCTTGGCCGAGTAGGCCAGCTTCACCGGGGCTTCGAAGTGAGGCACCAGGCGCTTGTAGCTGTTGGTACCGGGGTTGGTGATGGCGTTCAGGGCACGTGCGTGCTTGATGATGCCGCCGATGTAGTACAGCGCGAAGTCCGACAGACCAGCATAGCCGTCGCCAGCGAACAGGTTCTTGCCGTCCTTCCAGACGGACTGGTGCACGTGCATGCCGGAGCCGTTGTCGCCGTGGTAAGGCTTGGGCATGAAAGTGGCGGTCTTGCCGTAGGCGTTGGCCACGTTGTGGATCACGTACTTTTGCAGGATGGTCCAGTCGGCGCGCTCAACCAGGGTGCTGAAACGGGTACCGATTTCGTTCTGGCCAGCGCCCGCCACTTCGTGGTGGAACACTTCGACTGGAATGCCCAGGGATTCGAGGATCAGGGACATCTCGGCGCGCATGTCTTGCGTGCTGTCGACGGGAGGCACGGGGAAATAGCCGCCCTTGACGGTGGGACGGTGGCCACGGTTGCCGCCTTCGAGCTTGGCGCCTGTGTTCCAGGGGGCTTCGTACTCTTCGATTTCGTAGAACGTGTGGTTGGGTTCGGTGCTCCAGCGCACGCCGTCGAAGATGAAGAATTCTGGCTCGGGACCGAAGTAGGCCGTGTCGCCCAGGCCGGAGGCCTTCAGGTAGGCTTCAGCGCGCTTGGCAATGGAGCGGGGATCGCGGTCGTAGGCCTTGCCGTCGGTGGGTTCGATCACGTCGCAGGTCAGGATCAGCGTCGTTTCTTCAAAGAACGGATCGATGTTGGCCGTGCTCGGGTCGGGGATCAGCTGCATGTCGGAGGCTTCAATGCCCTTCCAACCGGCGATCGACGAGCCGTCAAAGGCATGGCCCGAAGTGAACTTGTCTTCGTCGAAGTGAGAGACGGGCACCGTGGTGTGCTGTTGTTTGCCACGGGTATCGGTGAAACGGAAGTCAACGAACTTGACTTCGTTCTCCTTCACCATCTTCATCACGTCTGCAACGGTCTTGGCCATCAGGTTCTCCTGGATAAAGCGCTTGTTGAAAAAAGAGTTTGCCGAAATAAAAGCAGTTTGCGTGCCAGCCGAGTGCAGCACCGCACTATGAAGGAGCGCTACCCGCGACAGGTCGGCGTGGCACGCGCCAAAAAGCACCAATACGGTGCAATCCATCTACCAAATCTGAGTCTCACAGGTTGCGCACCAATTCAGGGCCGCAATTTGCACCAAATTCGTGCAATCCTGTTTTCAAAGCCTGCCATGCAGCAGGCACCGAGGACGCGGGCCCTTTGACACCCAGTTCGATATGCCGCCCGTATTGTGGATGATCTACGCTGGGCAAACTGAACACCCGCACATCCGGGTGCGATTTTTCAATCTGCTCCATGAGGGGCGTCAAGGCTGCCTCCATCGCACCATAAACCACCACCGACTGCTCGGTCTGCGGTGCCCGGTTGAAATGGGCTGCGTAGTGCTGCTCCAGCACCCACTCGATCATGGGCCAGGCCATGACAGGGAAGCCCGGAACGAAGTGCACGGCACCACCTCCTGGCCCGTCGCAACTGAAGCCGGGAATCTTGTTGTAGGGATTGGGAATGATGCGCGCGCCCACCGGGAACATGCCCATGTTGAGGCGGTGCACGTTGTCGGACCGGTCGGGCTCATAGGGCACGCCCTGCTCGCGCGCCACATCCTGCATGCGTTCGCGGATCAGCGTCTCGGCTTCTGGGTGCAGGGCCAGATCCCGGCCCAGGGCACGTCCAGCGCATTGCCGCGTGTGGTCGTCAGGGGTTGCGCCAATGCCGCCACACGAGAACACCACATCGGCCGACGCGAACGCCCGCTGCAAAGTGGCCGTGATGCGGTCCGGGCTGTCGCCCACATAGTCGGCGTAGGCCAGCGACAGGCCCCGCGCCGATAACAGTTCGATCACCTTGGGCATGTGCTTGTCGGCCCTTTTGCCTGACAGTATCTCGTCACCGACGATGATGAGACCAAAGGTGGGGGTCATGGTGGATTGTCTCCAGGGTTCGGATTTGCAGGGGGCGGCAGCGCGGGGGCTGGGGGTGCCGCCATGTTCAATGCTGGCGCTTCTTTGGGGTGCACAGCCGCTTCGGTCAATGGGGCGGGCCCGGTCATCGGCGCCATGGTGGCCCGCTCGGCACGCAAGCGCTGCAGGGCGGCCAGACCGTAGTGCGTGAACCACAGCGAGGACAACGCGAACACCAGGGTGTAGATCCAGATCGCCAGCGGCACCAGCACAAAAAACGCGGCGGCAAACACCACGCCCGATGCCCACACAATGCTGGGCGCTGCCCCGAGGTAGCCCGTGACGATGCCAATGCCCAGCAGGCTGCTGCGATGGCGGCGGAATATCTCCAGGCGCTCTTCCTTGCTGGCGTGGTCTGCCAGGGCGTCGAACACCATCACCCGGTAGGTCAGCCAACCCCAGATCAGCGGCGGCAGGATGAGTACCAGTGGCGGCACCAGCCACAGCGGAACGGACACCACCAGCGCCACCAGCGCCAACACCGTGGACCCTATCGACCAGGCCACACTCGCAATGAAGGACCCGCCCTTCTTGCGCTCCAGATCCGGAAACCGCCGCGCAGCCACCAATGCCACCAGGGCGGGGGTCATGAGTACCGCTACGGCCAGCAGCGAGACCACCACCAGCACAGGCGCCACGGCCAGCACCACCATCAACGGCGCCATGACAGCAGTCACATCCCCCAGGCCCCAGCCCTGAAGCCAACCCCAGACGCTGGCCAGCAACGAGGACGCATCGAGCAACGCGCGCATCCCCTGCACCGCCGCGTCCCAGTAGAAGTAACCCAGGCCGAGTGCCAAAACGGCCATCAAGAACAGAGGCAAGAGCGACAGCGCAATCACCCGCGGACGCAGGCAATAGGCAGCGGCACGCCAGAAAGAATCAAGCAGTAATCCCATGGCGGCAAGCATACAGGCAGCGCCCGCCAAGCCGCTCAGGCCTTGCCCAGCAACCTCAGTACGCCCCGCCATTGCTGGGACCAGAACCCCGCGCCGTAGTCGCGCACACGGCCATCGGGGCCCGGCTCGACCTGGTCGCGCACGCCCGTAGGGTCAAAGCGCTTTTCAAAGTTGGCGGTGCCCATCAGCATGTCCCACCAAGGCAGAAGCACCCCGAAGTTGTGCCCGCCGAGCACCACACGCGGCGGCGTTGCTGCTTGGCCCGATGTTGCCTCGGCCGAAGGCTTGACCGTCTCGTGGCCAATGCCAATGCTGTGGTGCCGGCGGTGAAACCGGGGGCTGATCCAGAGCCGCTCACCCACCTGACCAAACCACAGCCGCACGTTGGCGTGCTGAAAGCTCTCGCTGAGCTGAGTGATGGCCACGATGGCAATGAACTGCCCCGGCGCAACGCCAATCAGCTGCGCCACCGTCACCAGAATCACGTCGCGCAGCAGGTCATCAAGCAGGTGGTTGCGGTTGTCGCTCCACATCGTCATCTGCTGCTGAGCATGGTGCAGCGAATGCAGGCGCCACCACCACTCAAAGTGATGCTGCCCCCGGTGGATCCAGTAGTCCACAAAATCGAACACCACCAGATACAGCAGCAAGCTGACCCAGGAGATGTCCGTCACACCCGGCCAGAGGCCATCGAGCTGGAACGTGCTGACACCCGCCACACGCAAGGCACCAAACAGTGAATCCGCCAGCGGATCCACCGTGAAAAACAGCGCCAGCCGGAACAGTCCCAGCCGGTGAATCAGGGTGTAGAGGATGTCAGTGCGGATGGTGGCGCGGTCATTGATCTGCTCCACCGGCCACCAGCGCTGCATGGGGCCAATCACAGCCACGATGACCACCAGTTGCAGCAATCCCACCAGCAGCCAGCCGGATGCCTCATAGCCGTTCTCCAGCAGGCTGGCCAGCCCTGTGGTGAACATCAGCGGCTGCAGCACGCTCTCAAAAAGCCATTGCTGCACGCTGTCAAATACACCGCCTAGCCATCCCATCGTGTCGCGCTCCCTGGCACCTGGTTAATCATGCAAACATGCGGCGCGTGCGCCCTCAGCCACGGCGCACGCAATCCAACTTGATCCCACAGCCCATCTAGCGAACCTGAGCCGCTGCGGCCGCATAGTCAGGATGATCCCGCAAGGTGCGAAAGCAAAACCCTCGCTGCTTGAGCCCTTCAATCAAAGGCTCCAGCACAGCGGGCGCCCAGGCGTCCTTGCGCGACCAGATCCCCAGGTGCGCCAGCAGGATGTCGCCACTGCGCACATCACGCAGCGCCTTGTTCAGCAGCGCGGTGTTGCTGGCCGTCTCACTGGGCAGCTCATCCCCCAAGAAGCCGGCAGGCGACCACCCCACATGCGCATAACCGCAGGCCTTCGCGCTGGCAATTAATTGTGCAGAGATCTTGCCGCCAGGCGCGCGGAACAGGGGCAAAGGCGTCTTGCCGGTAATGGCCTTCAAACGATCCGCAGCACGGGCAATTTCTTCGCAGTATTCAGCTGCGGACATCACAAAGCTTTGACCCTCACGCTGTCCCGCAGAGGGACGGACCCGAAATGCCGGATGCGGCGCGCTGCCGGCATCGGCACGCCAGTAGGTGTGGTTCCAGGTGTGGGAAGCAAACTCATGGCCCTCCGCGGCGCGTGCACGCCACCACGGGGCCCAATGGTCTCCAAGACTTCCATCGCCTTCTTTCGTGCGCTCGTTTGCAGCAAAGAAGGTCACGTGCACCTGCTGGCGCCTGAGCACCTCAGCCACCAAAGGCGCCACTTCCATGTGGCCAGTGTCAAAGGTCAGGTACAGGGGCTTTTTGCAGTCATTTTGGGCGGTAGCGCTAGTGAAACATGCCCAAACAGCTATCAATACAATAGCATCGCGACGCCTGCTGCGTGATCCACAAAAAGCGCTGAGAAACATACCTCTCACCGGCTACACCGCGCTCAACGTGGCGCGTGTTGCAGGGTCCATACGCCGTGGGGCGATTTACCCACGTTGACTTGGCGCACCACTTTCTTTGCTTGGGTGTCCAACACAGACAGCTTCCGGGCCCAACGCGAACTGACGTAGATATAACGGCCATCCGCCGAAACATCCATGCAATCGGGCCCGCCCGGCACGGGGTACGACTCGACGACTTGCTGGGTGTTCATGTCGATCTTGCTGATCGAGTTGGCCACGCGATTGCTCACATACAGGTGGTGCCCGTCGCCAGCAGCGCGAAAGGCGTGTGCACCGTTGCCTGTCTTGATCCGCTTGACGCTGACCGCTTCACGCCCTGAGATATCGAACACCTCCACGCTGTCACCGCCCGTCAGTCCCACAAACAGGTGCTTACCATCGGGACTGCCGTAGACATCCGCAGGCATGGGACCTGTTTTGACACGCCATTTGATGGTCTGGGTGGCAATATCAATCGCCACCAGTTCGTCACTGTCCTGCATGGTCGAATAGACGGTGGTGCTGCGGCTATCGATCCACAGATGGCTGGGGGTGCGCGATGTGGCCACGCGCTGCACCAGGGTCAGGTCCTTGCCGTCCCAGCGGTAAAAGTCCACGTGATTCAGACGGTTGGCGGCCGTGATGAACCATTTCATGTCGGGACTGAATCGCAGATGGTAGGGGTCCACAATCCCACGTACGGTACGCTGCACCTCGGCGGTACGGGGGTCCACAAACGTCAGCGTGTCACCGAGCGCGTTGGCCACGATGATCGACTTTTCATCGGGGGTCAGATACAGATGGTGCGGCTCTTTACCTGTGGGTATGCGGGCCGTCTCAGTCCAGGTCACCGGGTCGATGACGCTGACGTTGGCCTCCAGCGAATTGAGTACAAAAAGCGGCGGAGCGCCCGCCGCCACACTGGCCAAGGAGTAACACCACCCACCAAGGGCCACAACGCAGATGCGTGCAATCGAGAGAATCTTCACAAAACCACTTTCAACACAGCCTTGAAGTGTAGCGCCGCGCCCAGCGCGGACCCGAGCGACAACAAGTAACATCAGGACGATCGTGCTCTCTTTGACTCAGGTCATCCCGGTATTGCGCTGCCTGGGGTGCCAAGCCATATCGCAGGGCGAGACCACAACTTGCCAGCAGAGCTCTCCCAGCGTCAGCAGTCAAGGAATCAACGACATGAGGCACAGTGCCCTGGCCGCGCGCTCTGAGCCAGTTAAAAGAGGCCACTCCTCCCCAGATAACATGCTCAAGCACTGCTGTTCAACAGTGCCAGATCGGAAGCATTGAGCCATCGCCATTGGCCGGGGGCCAAATCCGCAGGCAAATCCATACTTCCAATGCGAGAGCGATGTAGCCCCTCCACCCTATTGCCAACCGCTGCAATCATCCGCTTGACCTGGTGGTACTTGCCCTCAGTCAGCGTCATATCCAAGCGATGGGAATCCACGATGGAGCAGTTTGCAGCACGCACCGGCTTGGGATCATCGTCCAGCACAACCCCCGCCAACAATTTCGACACCTGTGTCTCGTCCACCGGGTGTTTGGTCGTCACTTGATAAACCTTCGGAACATGCTTCTTGGGCGAACTCAAGCGATGAATGAATTGCCCGTCATCGCTCAATAGCAACATACCCGTTGTGTCCTGATCAAGGCGCCCCACAGCCTGCACTCCTTGTACCGCACTCTTCGTGGGCCGCTGTCGCAAAGGCGGAGGCAGAAGCGTGTAGATGCTGGGGTACGTAGAAGGCTTCTGAGAACACTCCGTGCCGGCGGGTTTGTGAAGCAGCACGTAGGCCTTGGCGTGGAACGGCCAATCCACACCCTGCACACGTAACAGCAGTCCTTCGGGCTCATAGCCTGCTGTAGCCTCCGTGCAGAGCACGTATTCGGCATTGGGCGAAGATGCCTCACGCACCGAGACCCACCCCTGCTGAATCAGGCCTGCGCAAACACGACGCGTACCAAAACCTTGTGAATACAGAATGTCTTGTAGTTGCATGGTCAATGCCCGGGAGGGTCAGCGAGAGGGGATGATTTATTGTTATTCCAAAGCAAAAAACCCCAGTCATATCTGACTGGGGTTTTCTGGGCTGTAAGAGCCTGACGATGACCTACTTTCACACGGGAACCCGCACTATCATCGGCGCAAAGTCGTTTCACTGTCCTGTTCGGGATGGGAAGGAGTGGGACCAACTTGCTATGGTCATCAGGCATAACTTGGTGCTGGGCAGTTTTTGTGAACTGCCTGGCGAATTCATAGAGTCTGGAATCAGATGTTTGTGTTTTGACTGCGTCTAACTTGGCATAACAGACTTTGAGCTTCACGCTGGTTGCGTGTTGGCTATCAAAGTTATAGGGTCAAGCCGCACGAGCAATTAGTATCAGTTAGCTTAACGCATTACTGCGCTTCCACACCTGACCTATCAACGTCCTGGTCTTGAACGACTCTTTAGGGGGCTCAAGGCCCCGGCAGATCTCATCTTGAAACGAGTTTCCCGCTTAGATGCTTTCAGCGGTTATCTCTTCCACACTTAGCTACTCGGCAATGCCACTGGCGTGACAACCGATACACCAGAGGTGTGTCCACTCCGGTCCTCTCGTACTAGGAGCAGGCTTCCTCAAATCTGCAGCGCCCACGGAAGATAGGGACCAAACTGTCTCACGACGTTTTAAACCCAGCTCACGTACCTCTTTAAATGGCGAACAGCCATACCCTTGGGACCGGCTACAGCCCCAGGATGAGATGAGCCGACATCGAGGTGCCAAACACCGCCGTCGATATGAACTCTTGGGCGGTATCAGCCTGTTATCCCCAGAGTACCTTTTATCCGTTGAGCGATGGCCCTTCCATACAGAACCACCGGATCACTATGTCCTGCTTTCGCATCTGCTCGACTTGTCAGTCTCGCAGTTAAGCACGCTTATGCCATTGCACTATCGTCACGATGTCCGACCGTAACTAGCGTACCTTCGAACTCCTCCGTTACGCTTTGGGAGGAGACCGCCCCAGTCAAACTGCCTACCATGCACTGTCCCCGATCCAGATAATGGACCTAGGTTAGAACCTCAAACACACCAGGGTGGTATTTCAACGTTGGCTCCATGAGAACTAGCGTCCTCACTTCAAAGCCTCCCACCTATCCTACACAGATCTGTTCAAAGTCCAATACAAAGCTACAGTAAAGGTTCATGGGGTCTTTCCGTCTTTCCGCGGGGAGATTGCATCATCACAAACATTTCAACTTCGCTGAGTCTCAGGAGGAGACAGTGTGGCCATCGTTACGCCATTCGTGCAGGTCGGAACTTACCCGACAAGGAATTTCGCTACCTTAGGACCGTTATAGTTACGGCCGCCGTTTACTGGGACTTCAATCAAGAGCTTGCACCCCATCATTTAATCTTCCAGCACCGGGCAGGCGTCACACCCTATACGTCCACTTTCGTGTTTGCAGAGTGCTGTGTTTTTATTAAACAGTCGCAGCCACCGATTTTTTGCAACCCCGTTGGGCTCCCTCTGTACGAGTTCACCTACTTGGGGCATACCTTCTCCCGAAGTTACGGTATCAATTTGCCGAGTTCCTTCTCCTGAGTTCTCTCAAGCGCCTTAGAATACTCATCTCGCGCACCAGTGTCGGTTTGCGGTACGGTCGTCAATAGCTGAAGCTTAGTGGCTTTTCCTGGAAGCAGGGTATCACTCACTTCGTCTGCAAGCAGACTCGTTATCACCCCTCATCTAAGCCCGGCGGATTTGCCTACCGAGCACGACTACAGGCTTGAACCAACATATCCAACAGTTGGCTGAGCTAACCTTCTCCGTCCCCACATCGCACTATTGATCGGTACAGGAATATTGACCTGTTTCCCATCAGCTACGCATCTCTGCCTCGCCTTAGGGGCCGACTCACTCTACGCCGATGAACGTTGCGTAGAAAACCTTGCGCTTACGGCGAGGGGGCTTTTCACCCCCTTTAACGCTACTCATGTCAGCATTCGCACTTCTGATACCTCCAGCATCCGTTACCAGACACCTTCACAGGCCTACAGAACGCTCTCCTACCACTTGCAATAAATTGCAAATCCGCAGCTTCGGTAACTGGCTTAGCCCCGTTACATCTTCCGCGCAGGACGACTCGATCAGTGAGCTATTACGCTTTCTTTAAATGATGGCTGCTTCTAAGCCAACATCCTGACTGTTTTAGCCTTCCCACTTCGTTTCCCACTTAGCCAATTTTAGGGACCTTAGCTGGCGGTCTGGGTTGTTTCCCTCTTGAGTCCGGACGTTAGCACCCGGTGCTCTGTCTCCCAAGCTGTACTCTGCGGTATTCGGAGTTTGCATAGGTTTGGTAAGTCGCCATGACCCCCTAGCCTAAACAGTGCTCTACCCCCGCAGGTAATACTTGAGGCACTACCTAAATAGTTT